>CBDBPE010000002.1:2500-14912 GCA_965208595.1 Nitrospirales bacterium | reverse complement strand
TCCTAACATTCACTTTCAACACAGGGAACTCTATCAGCTCCATGATATCGGGACCACCATGAAACTTGTTGTTGACGCCTTCAAAGTCTAGCACAAGGAAAAAAATCCAATTTCTCTTGAGGCTGTACTTGGTATAGAGAATGGCGACCTTTGCCCTTGCCACGCCCACCAGATGGTTGTCTTGACGACCTTTTACCATCACTCTTTGTTGAAGAGCCACTAGCCATTTTTAAAAACTCCAGTTGCTGTTGGTCAGAAACTTCCCTACCGTGCAGCTACGAGCTTTAGCTGAGCAGTGCTCTTTATATAGAGCACTAGAGAGTTGCAAGAATAGTTGTGCAATAAAGATTTGCTGGCAGTTCTATATTTAGACACACAGGCTGTTCATGACACTATATTTAGCAAAAATTCCATAATTATAGTAGCACACTTCCTGTCAAGCCAGACTGGAGATAATTCAGCAAATTTTTGGGCAATTTTGTTGGTACAGTAGTCCCTCTATTGAAAGACCCCTCCCACAAAAGACCACCTCCAGTTACAGACCACTATTACCTCGCACGGATGCACTTACCGTACATACTATAAAACCTCCCTTGGAAGACCACCTCTTTTCAGAGACCAAATTACATTGGATTTGAAGGTGGTCTCTCAATAGAGGGACAACTGTATCATGATCATAATACAAATATGTGAAGCAGCATCAATAATTCACAAGACACTATGTGTGGATGGCAGCTGTATAGAGTCATAGAGTCATAGAGTCATAGAGCGTCAGCAAATGTTGTCTTTTTCCTGCTTTTTTTCTTGCGGGGACGAGCGTCTTTGGACACATCACCAGTTGTGGGGTCATCGGAATGGAGTGGGGGCAGAGTGTCGATATGAAACTGGCTGGAATGGGAATGGGGGTATGGGTGAACTGGTCTGGGTTTCTGGACATAGGGAGGTGATTTCGTTCGACTCAATTTTGGAGATCTGAAAAGGAATAGTGTGTGTGTGTGTGTGTGTGTGTGTGTGTGTGTAAATTGAGTGAGAGAGAGAGAGAGAGAGAGAGAGAGAGAGAGAGAGAGAGAGAGAGAGAGAGAGAGAGAGAGAGAGAGGGGTTTTCAGTGAGCCAAGGAAGAGTGTTGTGAGAACTAAATTAAGTTATAATACTCTTGAGACAACTCTTGAAAACTGCACACACACACACACACACACACACACACACACAGCTATAGCACGACATTCTACTAAATTGCATACACAGTATAACACTAGTAGAATGCAATGCATTGTTGGCTCACTATATGCAGTGTATACCGCAGCCATCTTTGGCGTTGTAGAACGAGTTCAAAATTATGTGCGTTAATCGCTAAATTAGAAATTGCATTATGGCATCGCCCATAATTATAATATAACAAAAAAATTGTGCGCATTGTACGACTATGTAGGCTTGCTTCGCTCGCCAATTATAGTTGCACACACAACGCAAGACCATTGTTCACCTCACCTGTTTGTGGCAGGGTGGCCGGTGGGTTGGGAAGGATGTGTGTGTGGCAAATCATCACCGTCTTCACCAACAGACACCGGTCTCGCCTTTCTCTTACCAGCTCTGCCACCACTCTCTGTATATACATCAACATACAGACACACATTGTAAGTGGTATGCCACGGACATACAGTAGTCCCTCTATTGAGAGACCACCTTCAAATCCAACGTAATTTGGCCTCTGAAAAGAGGTGGTCTTCCAAGGGAGGTTTTATAGTATGTACGGTGAGTGCATTCGTGCAAGGTAATAGTGGTCTGTAACTGGAGGTGGTCTTTTGTGGGTGGAGTCTTTCAATAGAGAGACTACTGTATATGCGTTTCAACACACACAACAGGGCCAATGTACATGTAACTTACATCTTGTATAATATACATACTCAGCCTTTTGCCATAAAAATCATAATTATTTTGTATTGAAATGCATAATTCAGATATGGGTTTTTTCGGGTCTAACTGCAAAAATGAAATGCAATGGTGTATGGTGTATGTAAGTGTTTAACGAACGGTCTTATAATGCACTAAAGGTAATTAATTAATTAATTAACTAATTCTATATACGCATGCATAACAGTTACCTGGATTAGCAGGCCTAGTGCTTGAGGGTAAGCCCCTGTAATCAGCGTATTGATTGCGATGGGATGGGCCCACACTGGGCAAGTGGGTGTGATTAAATGTATGTGTCTTCTCCTTCCACTCACTGCTGAATGCATCTGCCTCACCTGGTGATGTGTGTGAGGATGTGTATGTGAGGGTGTGAGGGTGTAAAGGTGTTTATGTGTGAGTGTGAGGGTGTGACAGTGTGGAGGAGTGAGGGTGTGAAGTGAAGTTGAGAACTCACTCTCGTCCAGATTCACAAACTCTTGGTTCTGCGCTCTCTCCCCAGTTTTGGCATTGACTTTCCGCTCAATCACATGAGATCTGTCACCTGCTCACACACACACACACACACACACACACACACACACACACACACATACACACACACACACATACAGATAATGCACAGAGAGATAGCACAGGTGTGTGTGTGTGTGTGTGTGTGTGTGTGTGTGTTGCTCACCAATGTGATGACCGACGGCCATCTTCTGCAGACCAGTCTGTGAATCTCTCACTGCTTTTCTTGTCTCCTTCACCTGACAGAGGCAGAGAGTCAGCTCTCTCTCTCTCTCTCTCTCTCTCTCTCTCTCTCTCTCTCTCTCTCTCTCTCTCTCTCTCTCTCTCCTCTCTCTCTCTCTCTCTCTCTCTCTCTCTCTCTCTCTCTCTCTCTCTCTCTCTCTCTCTCTCTCTCTCTCTCTCTCTCTATCTAGGCAGAGAGTCAGCTCTCTCTCTCTCTCCCTCCCTCCCTCCCTCCCTCTCACACACACACACACACCCCTCCTGGTGCCTGTCTGGTTGAACTGGTGGCCTGGTAGACTCTGGGCTGGCCTCCTGTGCCATCAGATGCGTAGTGCATCACAGTCGTAGTAGAGGAGGAGAAACAGTTAGCATTGCTGCCCCCTCTCTCCTGTGTGTGTGTGTGTGTGTGTGTGTGTGTGTGTGTGTGTGTGTGTGTGTGTGTGTGCAGGGTTTATTTCAGGGGGGAGGGGGCTTTTGCCCCCCCCTATGAAGGTCTTTGCCCCCCCCCTCAGGAATTGGTTGAACTTACATATTGAATTTTGGCCATGCATACAGAGACAAAAGCAATAGTGGGCTGTATAATATACCACTGGGTTGTTTGAGCTTCCCTCCCTTAATTTCCGACACTACCTATTGCCCCCCCCCGGAAGCAATATGCTGAAATAAACCCTGGTGTGTGTGTGTGTGTGTGTGTGCATGCACTTGTGTGTTTGTTTGAGCTACCAGTAGCGGTAGTCTTGTATACACTTTCAGCATGTACTACACATGGTAAAAAACACATACAGAGAGCTTTCACTGTAGACACAATGATATTGCAGAAAATTTCCTTCTACTCTGTACAAACACACACACACACTTGCACACACAGAGGTTGCCTAGTAACCAGGGAAAGACCACGCCCACCTCTGCTCACCATAGATCTCATCATGGTGTCCATGTTCCTCATCATTCCATTCATCATCGAGAATGGACTCAGGCCACCAAACGGCATCAGTCCCATTCCCATTCCCATTCCCATTCCACCAAATGGCGACGCCATAAGAGCCTGATGGTGGTTGTGCCTCTGAAGAAAAGGGGCAAGTCACGTGATCAAATCACGTGGGCTATAGGTTCTGTCACGTGACTTCTCACCCTGCTCTGTAGGCTGCCTGCAGTCATGTGAGGAAATAGTCCCATAGGAGGTGGCGCCGCCGCTTCCCTAAACGCAAATAAATTAGCAAGAATAAAAACAACTTAGTGGATGTAATAATTATTTATATTGCCGTAGATGGCCGTACGGTGCCTTACTACCTAGTGCGTGTGTTTACTCTCTCTCGTATTTACACAGTCACTCACTGAAAGAATGGGTCGTTTCCAAAGTTCATGTTCAACTGCCTCTAAGTCCAGGGAGAGCTAGAGACAGAGACAGAGACAGTGAGAGAGAGTGAGAGAGAGAGAGAGAGAGATGGTGCTCTATAAAAAGCGCTGAGTCATCAGTAAACAATGACGCGAATTTAACGCTAGCCCGTCGTGCATGCGCACACCAGGGCGGAGCCGCAAGCTGCAGTGTGGAACACGCTTCATCTTGCAGTTTGCATCAGCCGTGTCTCCTCTTCTACTCTCTCTGAGCCCAGTCTCTTGGTTCTTCTCGGGCAGCGAGGTTCTGTGCGTGCGCGCGTGAGTGTGTGTACTATTCAGCCATGGCGGACAGCGGAGAGCAGCAGCAACGCGAGGAGGGACAGGCACAAGAAGAACAAGAAGCTGCCACGGTCGACGTGACTGCAGCTACTGACGAGACGGCGCAGCAGGAAGGAGCCGCCGGGGACCCGGAGCAGGCAGAGCAGGCAGCCGATACTGCCCAGGAGCAGGGAGGAGAAGATGGTGGAGAGGGAGCAGCGGACGGCGGTGACGGAGCCGAGGGAGAGGGAGAGAAGCAAGAAGAGGTATGTCTGTCTCTCTCTCTCTCTCTCTCTCTCTCTCTCGCATTCAGATCTATAGCTATATCACTGCACTCAATTTATACTGGTAATACGTTAGCTACGATGCCGACCTTTTTCCGTGTTTGTATCAGCTGTAAATAGTACATGATACAGTTTGCAAAAGCCCCATCTTTACAAAAACTGTGTGTGTGTGTGTGTGTGTGTGTGTGTGTGTGTGTGTGTGTGTGTGTACGTGTGTGTGTGTGTGTGTGTGTACGTGTGTGTGTATGTGCATTTTATATACTCTATTATCTCAGTGAAGACAGAAAAATTGCACTTGAGGAAGTTAAAATCGACTTATGTGTATACGATTCTACAAAACAGTTTCAAACCTATATTATAGAGCTTCCACTAACTACCATTACTGCAAAGGAGTATTCATAGTAATATTTAACTACTCTACTTTTTGACACATTATTATGTGCGTCTCTCAGCCCACAGAGGATTATTTGTTGCACCATATTAGATTAGATTTTGCCCCATGTGACTAGAAGTTGTCTACTGTTGCACGCATGCACATGTACTGCAGTTATTATGCATGCATACATAAGTGTGCACTTCTGTAGTAACCCCCATTCAAGGCCTTTGGTGTGTGTGTGTGTGTGTGTGTGTGTGTGTGTGTGTGTGTGTGTGTGTGTGTGTGTGTGTGTGTGTGTGTACACACGCGTGTGTGTGATTAATTTCTCCACAACATATTGGTCTGTGGTTGTGAGGCAATATATTTTGAGTGGTAGAGTGATGGTGGTGTAGTTGCTGTGGATTTATGTGGTGGCTAAGTTCCCTCCTTGATCCCTTTTGCTTCCTACTCTCCCTCTCTCTCTCTCTCTCTCTCTCTCTCTCTCTCTCTCTCTCTCTCTCTCTCTCTCTCTCTCTCTCTCTCTCTCTCTCTCTCTCTCTCTCTCTCTCTCTCTCTCTCCTCCCCCTCCCCCCCTCTCCCTCTCCCTCTCCCTCTCCCTCCCTCCCCCTCTCCCTCACACACACACCTTGGACCTTGGACCTTGGAGCCACCCATCTATTGATGATAGTGGTATCCTTGGGTGATACTACCCTGGATAAAATGACAGGGGGAGAGTCACTGGAGTCGAACTGATACACTGCAGAAGCGTCGATGTCTTGCTATGTCTCCTGCACGTCTGAATTTCCTTCCACAAGCACAATGGTGTGTAACAGGCTCATCTGCTGCTAGTTGGTTGGTCGCTTGACCATTGCAAAAGCGGCGGTGCCTGGTGAGATCACCTTGGCGTCTAAATGAGCGACCGCATTGACATGTGTAGGCTCTGGCCTCACTGTCGACCCTATTGGCTGCACAAGGGGCACTTTCTTTGTTGTTGTTGAGCTGGGCCAGTCTATCCCTACATACAGCTCTCCACTCTCTCCTGTCCTGTGCCACATCATACCAGTCATCGCCTATACCTATTGACTTCACATCAGCTGCTGCAAGATCTCGCCATCTCTTCCTGGGCCCATGACATGGTCGCTTCTTCCACAGCTCACCAAAGAGCAGCTGTTTCGGGATTCTCTCAGTGTCCATACGGCCGAGGTGTCCAAGCCAGCGCAGGCGATGTTTGAGGAGAATGTCCTTCATTGACTCTTCCATCCCAAAGCTCTCTGCCAGCCGCTGTGATGAAATGCGGTCCTTCCACTGTTGGTGTCGGCTGACACCCAAGATGGTTCTGACACATCGGTTGTGAAAGCCATTTAGGCGCCTCACACTGTGTGCCTTGATGTTCCAGGTTTCCATTCCATAGAGAAGTACCGATAGAACAGTGGCTTTGTAGACCTTCCTTTTGGTCTCCACTGAGAGCCGTTTGTTCTGAAAAATTGGCTTCTGCAGGCATCCAAATGCTCTAGCCGCTTTGGCTATACGTGTACCAATCTCACTCTTCACTTCTCCGTCATTTGTGATGGTACTCCCTAGGTAGGTGAAGTCATGAACCATTTCCACTTCTCCCTCTCTGAGCTGGAGTGGCAGAGTGTCTGATGAAGTGAGATGGGAGCCAACTGCCATTGCTTTGGTTTTCTGTATGCTAACTGTGAGGCCCCACTCGGAGGCTGTGTTTATGAAAGTAGATGTTGCACTCTCCAGGACAGCTCGACTAGTTGCAAACACAGCTGCATCATCAGCAAACTGTGTCTCTGTGATTGTAGTTCCCAGTAGTCTGGACTTTGTGGTGCGGTCTCCAACCAGCTTTCTCCCGTGCTTATATCTCACTGATACACCTGCCTGTGGGCATCTAGCTCTCCAGCATGCAACCACAGCACTAAAGTACAGGTTGAAGAGAGTTGGGGCAAGGGTGCAGCCCTGCCGTAGGCCATTCCTCACTGTTATACAGTCAGTGGTTAGGTCTCCTATTCTGATTTCGGCTCTCATATCCTCGTGGAAGGACCGGATGATCCCCAGCATAGTTGGAGGCACGCCAAACTTGGTCAGCACAGTCCACATAGCGTCTCTTGGTACCGAGTCATAAGCCTTCTTGAGGTCAATGAACAAAATGAAAAGTGAGTCATCATGCTCAATGGTCTTCTCTACCAGCTGTCTTGTGGCGAATATCATGTCTATACAGCCTCTTCCTCTTCTAAACCCGCACTGAGACTCAGGCAGCACTCTCTCTGCTATGACCTCCAGCCGGTCCTTGAGTATTCTGGCAAAGACCTTTCCTGCAACATCTAGTAGGCTAATACCTCGCCAGTTGTCACATTTCAGATGACATGACCCTTTCTTGGGGATTGGGACTATCTCAGCATTCCTCCAGTCATCAACCACTCTCCCTTCTTCCCACATGTCTTTCATCACCATGAGGAGCCTGTCGCACATCTCTGCTCCTCCATACACCAGTAGCTCAGGTAGTATCCCAGACTTTCCCCCAGCTTTGCCCTTCCTTAACTTCCCTAAGGCCTGTAACATCTCTTCCTCTGAAGGAGGCCTGTCAAGCTCCCATTCTGTTGGCCAGCTAGGCATTTGACCAACCACATCTTGGTCGACCTCGCTAGGGACATTCAAGACTCTGTTGAAGTGCTCCCACCATCTAGTTCTCACTTCCTCCGGACTTCTTGTGATCTCTCCATTCTCTTTCTGGATAGCTGTGTGCCTTGTTGGCCGTCGACCTGCATATGTCATCTGGAGGTGTCTTATACTTGCCCATCTAGTCCTGCCGTCTGTCTTTGCCCTCTCAGCCTCCTCTGCGACCTTGCATATCCACTTTTCCTTTGCAGAATCCACAGCATGCTTGACAGCTCTTTGGTGCCTCCTAAACTCTCTCTTATTCGTAGTGCTGTTTGTATGTAACATCTTATTATGTGCGCGTTGTTTGGCTTGTAAAAGTGGTTGCAACATGTCTGCAGCCTGAATAAACCAGTCTGGCTGTCTCTTCTTCCCCCGCCCCAGTACAGCTTCTGCTGCAGACACAATGCAACATTTCAGGGTGTTCCAATTCTGTTGTGCTGGACACTCCAACACATGCGGGTGATCCCCCAGACACTTGTCTAGCTCCTCCTGGTAGAACTCTCTCGTCTCCTTGTATTGGAGATTGTAGGCTGAAAGTGGTCTGGTCGACTGGCCTCTCTTGCTAGGCTTGGGAAGACTAAGGTTAATCCTCCCCCTAACCAAGAAGTGATCTGTCCAACAGGTCGCCCCCCTCATTACTTGCACATTTTGGCAGAGAGTACGCTGCTCTGCTCGCAAAATGATGTAGTCTATCATGTGCAGCTGTTTGGTAGCTGGGTGCTTCCACGTAGCCAGGTGTGCTGCTTTCTTGGTGAACCAGGTGTTCATGATGGTCAATCTATTCACTGCACAAAACTCTAACAAGTCTTCACCTGCTTCATTGCAATTTCCTAATCCATGTCTTCCCCGAACTCCCCTCCAGACGTCACCCTGTATGCCGCGCCCGACACGTGCATTGAAGTCACCCAGAACCAGTAGCACATCAGATGGTGGAATGTTGTCGATTGTGTGCTGTAGGTCCTCTATAAACTGCTGCTTGACCCTGGGGGGTGCTCTGGCAGTTGGTGCATAAGCTGAGATCACTGACATATATATATCACCTGCTTCTCGTAGTCCACCTGGCCTCCTCAGGCCTGCCCTCACTAGTTTCAGCCTTGCTGAGACAATGCGGGGACTTACAGCTTGCCACGTCTCTCCAGCTAGTCGCCATGCCTCAGCTGCCTTCTCGTCTAAGAGAATCCCTACCCCCTCTCTCCTTACTGCTGCCTCGCTAATACTAGGCAGGGGCTGGCCAGAGTGTAGTAAGACATGTCCCTCCGCTTTCCAAATATCACTCCCGAACCACTTTGTTTCCTGAACTGCAGTAATGGAGATGTTATACCGCTTCAGCTCTTTCACTAGTAGATCTAGCTTCCTGTCAACCAGGTGTGGGTCATTTGTAGTGTTGTCAGATACTCTAGCAGAGGGCTGTGGCCTGCTCCTGCAGACCCGCCTGTCGCCACCAGCACTCTCTACTAGTGTTCGCACGTTCCATGATGCTATGGAGATAACTCTACAGGCACACACACACACACACACACACACGCACACACACACACACACACACACACACACACACACACACACAAACACACACACGGGAAGAGAGAGAGAGAGAGGGGGTTGGGTTTGTGTGCATGAGAAACATACACACGGAGAGAGGAGAGAGAGAGAGAGAGTTTGTGTGTGTGTGTGTGTGTGTGTGTGTGTGTGTGTGTGTGTGTGTGTGTGTGTGTGTGTGTGTGTGTGTGTGTGTGTTGTGTGTTTTGTGTGTGAGAAACACAGAGAGAGAGAGAGAGAGAGAGAGAGAGAGAGAGAGAGAGAGAGAGAGAGAGAGAGAGAGAGAGAGAGAGAGAGAGAGAGAGAGAGAGAGAGAGAGAGACAGAGAGACAGAGAGAGAGAGAGAGAGAGAGAGAGAGAGAGAGAGAGAGAGAGAGAGAGAGAGACAGAGAGACAGAGAGACAGAGAGACAGAGAGACAGAGAGACAGAGATAGAGACAAGAGACTGAGAGAGGGGGAAAGGAGAGATGATGATGCTGGCTGAACAGAGGCTAAAGGATGGTGTAAATAAAACAAGACGGAGAGAGAGAGAGAGAGAGAGATGGAGAGAGAGATGGAGAGAGAGATGGAGACAGAGAGAGGGGGAAAAGAGAGATGATGATGATGCTGGCTGAACAGAGGCTAAAGGATGGTGAGAGAGGGGGGATAAGGTATGGGTGTAACGTTATGAGAGACAAGAGAAGGAGGGAAGTATGTCAGAAAGAGGGAGGGGGGTGGGGAGGAGAGAGACAGAGAGAGAGAGACAGAGACAGAGACAGAGACAGAGAGAGACAGACAGAGACAGAGACAGAGAGAGGGGGAAAAGAGAGATGATGATGCTGGCTGAACAGAGGCTAAAGGATGGTGTAAGTAAAACAAGATGGAGACAGAGACAGAGACAGGGGGGAAAAGAGGGATGATGATGCTGGCTGAACAAAGGCTAAAGGATGGCATAAATAAAACAATCCGAGAGAGGGGGGATAGGAGGTATGGGTGTAATATTATGAGAGACAAGAGAAGGAGGGAAGTATGTCAGAAAGAGGGAGGGTGGTGGGGAGGTGGGGAGGGATCGAGAGTTAAGACAAGTATGTCTCTGTGTGAATGTGAGAGAAACAGAACAATGACATAGAGAGATAGATGATGTTTGAGGCCAAAAGAAAACTGTTAGCACAAGTGAAGCTGGAGGCAAAAGGAAAGCCTACAACACCTGCTGTTCCCAGGCGGTCCCCCATCCAGGTACTGAGCAGGCCCGACACTGGTTAACTTCGGTGATCGGACGAGAACCGGTGCTTTCAGTGTGGTATGGCCGTAGGCAAAGGCTAGGTGAAGTTGGCATCATTTTCAAGTGCGAGGATACCGTTACATCTGCCGTCGCTCTACCGAAGCATTACATCTGCCGTCGCTCTATGGGAAACCGGCGGAAGGTATATACATCTGCCTTCAAACCGGCGGAGGGTATATCTTCCTTCGACTGTCGACCGTCGACGGACTCCCTATTGGAAAGTTGGCATCATCCGGGCGGACAGTACGACCGTCGACCGACTCCCTATGGGAAAATTGGCGGAATCCCGGCGGAGAGTACCCTACCGTTGACCGTCGACAGTCGACCGACTCCCTATGGGAAAATTGGCGGAATATCGGCGGAGAGTACCCTACAGTTGACCGTCGTTCGTCGACCGACTCCCTATGGGAAAGTTGTCAGAATCCCGGCGGACAGTACACTACCGTTAACCGTCGACCGTCCACCGACTCCCTATGGGGAAGTTGGCATAATCCCGGCGGAGAGTACCATACCGTTGACCGTTGACCGTCCACCGACTCCCTATGGGAAAGTTGTCAGAATCCCGGCGGACAGTACACTACCGTTGACCGTCGACCGTCCACCGACTCCCTATGGGAAAGTTGTCAGAATCCCGGCCGAGAATACCCTACCGTTGACCGTTGACCGTCGACCGACTGCCTATGGGAAAGTTGTCAGAATCCCGGCCGAGATTACCCTACCGTTGACCGTTGACCGTCGACCGACTGCCTATGGGAAAGTTGTCAGAATCCCGGCGGAGAATACCCTACCGTTGACCGTTGACCGTCGACCGACTCCCTATGGGAAAATTGTCAGAATCCCGGCGGACCGAGTACCCCGGCGGATACCGTTGACCGTCGACCGTCGACCGACTCCCTATGGGAAAGTTGTCAGAATCCCGGCGGAGAGTACCCTACCGTTGACCGTTGATCGTCGACCGACTGGGAAAATTGTCAGAATCCCGGCGGAGAGTACCATACCGTTGACCGTCGACCGTCGACCGACTCCCTATGGGAAAGTTGTCAGAATCCCGGCCGAGATTACCCTACCGTTGACCGTTGACCGTCGACCGACTGCCTATGGGAAAGTTGTCAGAATCCCGGCGGAGAGTACCCTACCGTTGACCGTCGACCGACTCCCTATGGGAAAGTTGTCAGAATCCCGGCGGAGAGTACCCTACCGTTGACCGTTGACCGTCGACCGACTCCCTATGGGAAAATTATCAGAATCCCGGCGGAGAGTACCATACCGTTGACCGTCGACCGTCGACCGACTCCCTATTGGAAAATTGTCAGAATCCCGGCGGACAGTACACTACCGTTGACCGTCGACCGTCGACCGACTGCCTATGGGAAAGTTGTCAGAATCCCGGCCGAGATTACCCTACCGTTGACCGTTGACCGTCGACCGACTGCCTATGGGAAAGTTGTCAGAATCCCGGCGGAGAGTACCCTACCGTTGACCGTCGACCGTCGACCGTCGACCGACTCCCTATGGGAAAGTTGTCAGAATCCCGGCGGAGAGTACCCTACCGTTGACCGTTGACCGTCGACCGACTCCCTATGGGAAAATTGTCAGAATCCCGGCGGAGAGTACACTACCGTTGACCGTTGACCGTCGACCGACTCCCTATGGGAAAGTTGTCAGAATCCCGGCGGACAGTACACTACCGTTGACCGTTGACCGTCGACCGACTCCCTATGGGAAAGTTGTCAGAATCCCGGCGGAGAGTACACTACCGTTGACCGTTGACCGTCGACCGACTCCCTATGGGAAAATTGTCAGAATCCCGGCGGAGAGTACCCTACCGTTGACCGTCGACCGTCCTATGGGAAAGTTGTCAGAATCCCGGCGGACAGTACACTACCGTTGACCGTCGACCGTCGACCGTCCACCGACTCCCTACTGGAAAATTATCAGAATCTCGGCGGACACTACACTGCCGTTCACCGTCGACTGTCGACCGACTCCCTATGGGAAAGTTGTCA
>CBDBPE010000001.1:0-4581 GCA_965208595.1 Nitrospirales bacterium | reverse complement strand
CTGCAACGCCCTTGTCCACATCCTCGCTTGTCTGGCGGCTTCCACCCTGGCACAACCCAAGGTCGAAATGGGTAACGTCGGCATCCCCGGCCCTGCGCCCAATATCTCCAGCCTCTGCTGATCTTATCCAGAATTGGAGTTGTTGTAAGGTCCACAGGCGGCTGGGGCATCCACGAGAGCGCAAGCCAGAGCGGAGCACATGGATGATGCCGCTCAACACCTTGCGGTCATCCACACGGCTCACCCCACGAGACTTGGGAAAGAAGGGATTGATCCTCTCAGGTCAAGCTGTTCCCCACTGAGCCGGAACAAACCGTCCATCCTTCCTCCCCCTGAAGGGCTCCTGGGTATTCCCCCCACCAGAGGGGAACTCTCTCCACTTTAATGGGTCCTGAGGCTGGGGTGAGTAGATGCTGGGGCGAGTAATGATACCGGACACCGAGCCTGTGGAGCATGGCAAAGATGTTGCCGCAAGGAACAGAAAAGGCATGACAAACATCGGGCAGCTTGATCGCTGTGAGCGACTCGGGGCTTGATTGCTCAAGGGTGACAACGGTCTTTCCAGTTGCCATGCCGTGAGCGACCAGCCAGCCATCCGCATCGCTGGCGAACTTGGCCTTGGCCTCGTCACGATATTGCTTGTGGCGGTTGACCCAGAGCATGACCCTCCTATAAGAAGCGACAACTTCACTGCCGCCGCTGGCGAGAAAGAAGCCTGCCGGAACGCACTGGCCAACCCACTGCACCAGGTCATCGTCTTTACTACCGCGGAGCAATTCTTGTTTGACCCGATCAATTCTGTGGAGATGCCCGCATGAATGGCCATACAGGATGCTGTCCCAAAATCCCGGACAAATCCCCAAGGCATCGTACCGGTTCTTCGCCGTGATCAGCACGTCCGAGTCGACCAAGTAGTTGGGAACAGGCTTCATGGCAACATGATACCGAGCTTGCGGGCGTACTTCTGGAAGGCGCCGCCATTGAGTCCGGTGAGGTCATAGGCCTCCTTGAAGCCGATGCGCCCCTCCTTGGCCGCTCGGATGACGTGGCTGGCCAACATTTGGCCAACCCTTGCATTTTGGTTGGTGTAGAAATCACCGCCACCGGTTTCCGATTGTTTTTTCTGGTATTCGCGTTGCATATGGTTGTCGTAGAAGGTGAAAAACTGTTCAGGCTCTACTAAACCAAGATCCATGGCCCGCCGCCCGATCACCACGGGGCTGACCCTGAAACGTCTGGCCAGGGCCTCGAAAGCTGTGCCGGTGTCGGCGCTGCCTCGCCAAGCATGCTGGATCTCCACGGCAGGCACGAGGAATTCAGCCGCTGCCTGGTCGCAGAATCGCTCCACATGGCCACCATCCGGCTGCAACTGCTGGAAACCGGACAAACCTTCACCCACGGCCCCCAACCACAGGTGCGCCAGCTCATGGGCAAGGGTGAACATCCGGGCAGACTTCGCGTCAGCGCCATTCACAAAAATTAACGGTGCGTAGGGATCGCTCAGGGCAAAGCCTCGGAATTCTTTCACGTCCAGTTTGCGCTGGGTGTTGTTGCCGACGACACCGTTGATCACCGCTATGATACCAAGCCCCTCAATGGCGTTGCGCAACGCACCCACGGCCGTTGTCCAGTTGGTTGCCAGCCCCGTCCAGCCATCTTGCAGCCCAAGCACCCGCCGCATGTCCCGGCCCGTGGCTGCCGGGTCGTCCGCAAGCCTTGCGGAACCCACAAATTTCAGCGGCGCCACACCGGCTTCCATCTGCTCCTCCCGCAGCCAGGCCTGCCGTCGCCCCATGAGATGGATGGTGTCCATCAACTCCGGACTGACCCCTTGGCGCCGCCGATTCTCCACCCTGCGGAAGTCCGCAAAAGGCAAGGGCATTTCAGGTGGTTCCGGGAGGAAGAGAAACCCGAACGGCACTCGTGTTGCTTTGGCGAATCTCTCCAACTGCTTCATGGTGGGTTGGCTGGTCTCCGCCTCCCATGCCTCCAGCTTCGGGAACGTGCCCCGCAAATCAGCCAAACTGAGCCCGGCGCGCTCCCGCGCCCAGCGAAGCACCTCCGGACTGGTTGCGATTCGGTGCATGTGGGGATGTTACCCACAGGGAGGGGGCTTGGGGCTTTGGGCTGGGAGCAGGCTTTGGGGGGAGACCATGGGGTGTGGCCTCGCAAGCAAGCGCCTGGGTTGTGGGCCTCATGGCTGCTGGCGCCATGGGTTTTGCCAATTGATGCAGGTTTTCAGCCCTTCGGCCGCTGCTACCCTTCTTGGCGATGGTCATGATGCAGAAGGCCAGCAGCCAGATCTTCCGGTGATAGGCGGGAGCACTCCATACAGTGCAGACGCTGAACCGCTTAGGCAACCGCCACATTTAAATACCCCATGGAGTCCTCTGCATCGGATAGCCTTTCTCTACCTTTTCCTATACTTCTCCGTAAATCATCTTAACCACCTTAGCGAGTTCCTGTGGAATTTTGCCGAGCGGAACTGAGTCAAAGTGGTCCAAGGCGGCGAGCGCTTTTCCTTTTTTCCCACCTGGAGTTACGCCGCTGCAGCCCTCAAAGTCTGGCTTTAAGATTTTGACCGAGTTCGGGTTACCTACAGCACTTTTGATTTCCTCGTTCAACTTGAAAGTATGTGTTTTCGCTTGCTTCTTATTGATGTTCCATGTATCGGGAATCGGATTGGGCAACGGGTCTTCATCATGCACAACGATGTAATTAATGTCAAAAGCCTTCGCTATATTCACGTAGAAGATAATATTGTTCTTCGAGCCGCAATCAATTATAGAGACATCTTCCGAGTGGCAACCCATCTTCTCGGCCAGGTACGGGAAGATCGATTTCTCAGTTTCGCCTTCAACAAAAGCTACACGACGAGCCAAGAGCATCTCGCCGCGATCTGGATTGACCCATGCGGCCATATGGAACCGACGTTTGCGATCATCATCGTTTTTGCCCTCGAACAAGTCATTGGTGCATTGCACCACCTTGGTGCCGTCCTTGGCAGAGTGTTTTCGAATCAGGACAATACCGCGGTAATCATTCAAGTCCACGAAGTGGGTGGAATGGCTAGAAACAAGAACCTGACTATTGTCGCTGCGGGCAAGTACTCGAAGGGCCTTGTCCAATGAACGTTGTGCATGGGGGTGCAAAAAGAGTTCCGGTTCTTCGATAGCGAAGACGACCGATTCAGACGCTTTGCGGGCTTTGGGACTCCCTGTCACCGCCCGAGGCATTACCTTTGCCCACGCCTTCATGAGACCAAAGATCACGGCACGCTGCAGACCATGCCCTTTGCGCTGGGCCAAGGTCTTATGGCCGTCGTCGAGATGGATATCCGTTCCCAATTCGAATATTTTCGAGATGTCTGGTGGCGTCACTTCCACTGACACGCGTACACCCCATGCAGATAGTTCTTGCTCAATGGAAGACTCAAGATCGGCAAGCTGCTGGGGACGGTCTTTGTTGTCTGGTCCCGCATTGAGAACTCCGATCAGTTCGACAAGTCGTTTGTTGACGTCGCGGAAGCGTGAGTCCGTAGAAGCCATTTCCTTAACTGTAAAGGTAAGGAGTTTTCCAAAGAGTGCCGTGCTTTTTATCTTCGACTCGTCGCTCAAATCTCGGACAGCGGGAACAAGGAAAAACTCTGGCAGAATACCAGCCGCGACGTTTTTCTGGCCGAGCAATGGGCCTTGCTCCAGATCTTTTTGGAAAACCAAGTCTGCGCGGTGCTTTTCGATGTACTGCTGTTGGGCTTCTTGAATTTTGGCTGTGCTTAGTCGTCCTGATTCCGGGACATAATCTTTTAGCGGTGTTTTAGAAATTGCTTCGCGGTTCATGTAGTTTCTTGCATTGTCTGCTTTCAGCCATTCTTCATTCGGTTCTGATACGTAGCCGTTGTATATTACATCAATTGTCTCGTCTTCATTATCGTATTTAGCTGTTTTGCGAACGCAAAAAGTGCCATCATCCTGAACGTATTTGCTCCATGTCGTATTTTCCTGTTCGGTTAGCCGGTCAAAGGTGACTTCTACCCACATCGAATCTTTATCACTCTCACGGAAAGCAAAGAGGTCATCTTTGTCTGGCTTCACTGACGAATTGAGCATAAAGTCCAGGGCGCTGATGACGTTCGATTTTCCGTGGTTGTTCTGGCCAAGCAGAACGAGCATGTCGCGACATTGCAAATCGCAATGCTCGATGCTCCGAAAGTTGTGTATGGTCACGTGTGTGATCTTCATGGTTCTTCCTCACAAATTGTCCACGTGCCGTACACGCCCCTCTTGGGTGGGATCCAGGACGTAATCAAGCTTCCGCAAGACCGCCAGCCGGCACCGGGGAGGCCGGTAAGTCCCCTCAGCCGGTTAGCGATGTCCCGGATTTCGGCTTTCAGGTGTTTGTGCGCTTGGGTGCTCATGGATGGTGGTCCGTCGGGCAAATTCACAGTTTAATCTTACCAAAGCGTGCGCCTGAGGTCGTAGCAGCGCTGCTACACGCTATGGCGCAACCTTTCCAGCACCGTGGCATCCTCCAGGGTGCTGGTGTCGCCGGTGATGGCTTGTCCACTGGCCAGGTCCCGCA
>OZ242346.1:1432500-2618325 GCA_965208595.1 Nitrospirales bacterium | reverse complement strand
CTTGCAAAAAGGAAGAACCGTTCTTTTGTTCGGGATCGTGTTCCTCCATCTGTCAGTCACGGTCTTCCAGGCTGCGGAACGCTTACCTGGAGAGTACCAGGTGATAGAGGGTGAATCTTCTCTTCATACGCCGGGAAAAGTCCTGCTCTTAGAATTTGCAGATTTCTACTGCCCGCATTGCCACCTGTTCGAAAGGGTCGTGACGTCAAAATTGAAAAAGGAATTCGGCGAACGACTGGAAGTCCGGTTGGTCGGGTTTCCCGTGATTCGCGGGAAACTGCCCACGGCGTTTGAAATGTATGAGCAGGCCAGGGCCATGGGAAAAGGTTCCGAAATGAAGGAGGTCCTATTCCGCGCGATCCATAAAGAGGAGATTCAGGTATTTGATCGGGGCCTCCGCTCACTCCTGCTACGTGAAGTCGGGCTGGACGCCAAGACCTTCGAGGACGGAATGGCCAGTGGCGAGCCGTACAAAGCCTTGGAAAAAGGCATCGCCTGGGGTAAACGCATTGACCTAAAGCATACTCCGACCGTCGTTCTGGACGGAAACCTGTTGGTCCCGAATCTGAACATCGATAATCTCCGTACCCTGATCAACGGCATTCTCAAGAAAGACAAAAATTCATAAGATCATCGGCTTATTACAGCAAATCGTGACTGGCGCAACATGATTTGCATGAATTGCATATCGGAGGAACGTTTTTATGAGCAAAAAAAAGTTACCAAAAGTCTCCTTCCCCGAATTGGAGGCCATGCTCAAAGACATGGAGGAATTACTCACGGACGAATATGGGAATCCTCTCCCACCCGATCATCCACAGGTAAAAAAACTCCAGTTGCTCGCAACGCAACTGGGAACCGATGCACCATCCTTACCTGAAAGCGAAGGTGATGATTCGTTGTCGGGTCATGCATGAGAAGATCTGTCGGGTTACGCGACGCCTGTCCTGAGCGTAGTCGAAGGGCTAGCCGACCTACGGGGCCGTGCAAGGTAGACTTATGCGGGAATTTGGCCTACGATACATCGTATCGTTGACAGACTGAACGCAGAAGATTTAGAGCAATGCATCAGCAAAAAACGTGATGTCGGAGAGGTGGCCGAGCGGCCGAAGGCAACGGTTTGCTAAACCGTCGTAGGCTAACCCCCTACCGCGGGTTCAAATCCCGCCCTCTCCGCCATTTACGTAATTGTTCATCAGAAAATTCATGCAATAATTTTACAATTGCCTGCCATAACATAGGCGGGATTTGAAGGGGGTGTTCCCCCTTCCTAAGTCTCTTCTGCCTTCCTTTTTCCTCAGCCTCAAGTATGCAAGCTCGACAGAAGCACAATCCGCTCTTTCGTTTCCGACAGGAGCGCGTTCATGCGTGAACAACGCTGGGAATCCCGGCAATCCTTGAGTTTCCCGCAGGTCCTCGACCTGCTCGATCGACTTCAGACCAAGGGATTGCGTCCTGTCGATCCTGAAAAAGAAGGCATCTGCTACATCGAAGAATGGCCGGTCCCCTCACCGGAGACCATCCAACGACTCGATCAATGGCCCTTGGAGGACGTGACGATGGTTCACGTGCTCGACGCGTGGAAAGACGACTTCTTTCTCCTTGCCGGACACTATCATTCGACTTTCCAACGCCACCAATCCGTCAGCGCGTATTGCTCCATCAGCCACCCTTGGCATCTTTCCGGCCATTTGGCCACGCTTCAGCCCCTTGCCATGTTCTGGGTCGGTTTTCGCCACACGCACTCATTCATCAGAATCCGATTCCAGACCGCGACGATTATTGCCCAAGGTGAATTTTGTGATCCGCACCAACGGCCAATCTGGCTGGAGGAACGCCAAACGGCGTTCCATGAAGCAATAGAACTGCTCGATTTACCGATAGACGTCTCGATTGAAAAAGACCGGGTCATGCTACGCAACACGCACGAAGAAGTGCCGTTTTTCTGTTCCTGGCCTGACGCGTTCGGACCATGCCAATTTGAATTCAACTCCTCTGATCCATTTGCCTTTCTCGTACCGGCCAGCGGACTGGCTTCGACGCATCGACTGCCCACGACCATGGTTCGGATCTATTTGACCGGCTTTTCCCGGGAGGCCCTGAATGAATTCAAAACCATCGAACCCAACGTACGCACGATCTACCGCTGCTCCGCGCATATCTGCCTGACGGACCTCTCCGCCCTTTTGAACATTGTAGGAAAAGGGGGCCGGCTGTACACCACGGTGTCGGAATTTCGAACCCAAACCCTTCTCCCCGATCACCCAGATGCCGCGGCCATCATCGGAATCATGGGGACGGAAAACCACTATCAACTGGAAGTCCGGTTGAATATGATGCCCTTGCCCATGGAGCAAATGACCGCCTGGCTCGAGGAATTGTTCGCCTATCCCATGACCTATGCCCCCCTCTCCCCTTTTCCGTAAAACGGACAGCATTCCCCCTGCTTACAAAGCCGCCAATGCTCTTTCCAACCGACTCCGGCCATTCAAAAATTCCAACTCCAGGCAAACGGCAAAGAGAGGCATAGGAACCGACCAATTCGATTGAACCTTTATCAGATCTTTTTCCGTCGTGAGCACGATATCCGGACGGTTCTGCTCGATACGTCGATATATTTCCTGAACCCTGGGAGGGTCATACGCTTCATGATCCCGAAACACAAGTTCATCGACCACCTGCACACCGAGCCCGGTCACCATCCGGCGGAACTGGTTGGGATTACCGATACCGCTGAAGATGAGGGCTCTTTTCTCACGAACGTCGGAAAGCGGCATGGATTCCGACGTACCAATCAATTTCTTGGTCGTAAATCTCGTGGTGATGGGATTGATCGTGGAACCCAGAGCCGCCTCAATCGGTCCCAATACGTCGGGAATCATGGATTCGTCTTCAACCCGAGTCAGCACAATATCGGAAGCTCTTCCGGCTTCGCCAAGCGGTTCCCGGAGTCTTCCCACGGGAAGCAGGTCCTTCATTCCGGCAGGATCGGAACTATCCACCAACAACAGGTTCACGTCACGGTCGAGACCCAAATGTTGGAACCCGTCATCCAAAACGAAACAGTCAATGGGCATCAGGTTCAAGACCCAGCGGCCCAGCGCATACCGGTCGGCGCCGACGGCCACGACAACACCCGGGCATCGTGACGCCATCAGATAGGGTTCATCGCCCGCCTCCGCCGGTCCAGCAAGGATCGACGTTCCATCGGAGACCAGCAAGAATTCCCGTGGATTCTTTCGGCGGTAGCCGCGGCTGAGAATACCCGGCTTTTTCCCTTGCTCCAACAGTCTTTCCACCACCCACATGGTCATGGGCGTCTTGCCCGTTCCACCGACCGTGAGGTTCCCCACGCTGACCACCGGGCACGGCAACCGGCATTGCGTCAACCACCCGTGTTCATACAGCCGCGTCCGAACACACGTCGCGAACCGATACGGGCTGGTCAGCAACAACTTCCATCCATTCATCATGGGTTCATGAATGCTCACTCCCCTTCCCTTCACGAAAACGAGGAGGACGTGGTTCACGAAAACCGACGACTTTCTCGACCATATTCACGTTTTTTTCGACCACCCCTTGATTGTCATCGATGACCTTTCGCGCATTCAACCCTCTATAAGACACCCAATCCTGATCCTGCATTCCCATCATCAACGCTTCGGTCAATTCCTGCCCGTTGTTGACCCGAATGCCGCCTCCGGACTCAATCAACATGTCCGCAATTTCCTGGCAGTGGTCCGTATACGGGCCAAAACACACCGGCTTTCCCCAAGCCGGCGGTTCCAGAAGATTATGTCCGCCGACAGGCACCAATGTTCCTCCGACAAACGCCATGTACGCTAGCCCGTACGCCTGAGCCAACTCTCCTCGGGTATCGAGGAGAATGACCCTGGGTCCCGCGGCTTCCTGATGAACCGCTTCAGACAACCGGCTTCGTCTCACCACCGAAAACCCGAACGACCGAATTGTTTCGTCCAAAACGTCGCTTCGTTCAATATGTCGTGGAGCCAGCACCAGAACCACTTTGGGGAATGAACGGCTCAAGGTACGATAACTGTCCAACAGTATTTCTTCTTCGGCGGGATGCGTACTCCCCGCGATAATCAACCGTTCGTCTTCCGATACGCCGAACGTCGCACGTTGAATCGACGGTCGAGAAGCGAGATCTTCGTTCATCGTCATATCGAATTTCATGTTCCCCGTATGGTGCATCCGGTCCGGCGGAGCGCCCAACTCGACGAATCGTTGTTCATCCCTGGCGGATTGCAGAAGCCCCAATGATACGGTCGAGAGGACCTGTCTCATGAACGGCCTGATCCACCGGTATCGAACAAAGGAACGGGACGACAGTCGTCCATTCAGGATCACGGAAGGAATTCTCCTGCGGGAGAGCGCCCGCAAGAGGTTCGGCCACAACTCGGTTTCAACAACCAAAAACCCGATGGGGTTCAAGGCGTTGGTGAACCGGTTGACGACCCAGGGATAATCCAACGGCAAGAAGCAATGGGTGGCGATGCCGGCCAATCGTTGTTGCACTGCTTCCCGTCCGGTTTCCGTAATGGTCGAGACGACGATCCTGATCGCGGGATATCGCTGGTGAATCGTCGTCACAAACGGCACAATGGCGGACACTTCTCCCAAGGATACCGCATGAACCCAGAGCACGTAATCCTGGGCACCCCACCCCTGAGGGACAATCCATCCCATGCGTTGCAACAGGCCGGACCGACACCGTTTTTTGAGCAACAACGCGCAAAGAATGAATGGAAAACCGAGGACCAGAAGTGCGTTATACAGAGCGTACCACATCTCAGCACGCACCCGGATCGTGACTCATCGCTTCTGCCTCGGATGACATCGAGATGAGGGCGTTTTCCAACTCCAGCCGTATGCGTTCCATGGCCGTGGCATCGGCATCGCGGTCAACCCAAATAGGGCTGCCCCACAAATACACCCCACGCGAAAACGGACGCGGGACTAAAAACCGATCCCAACTGGAAAAGATTTTTTTTTTGAGCACGCAAAGGCCAGGGGAATGATAGGCAGGCCCGTGAATTTGGCGAGCGCGACGACGCCCGGCTGCACGCAATGCCTGGGCCCTTTGGGACCATCGGGCGTGATGACCAGATCAACACCCTGCCGGCTGAGGCGAATGAGCTGACGCAAGGCCCTGTGTCCGCCCCTCGTGGTCGAACCGCGAACGGCGCCGAAGCCGAATCGTTTGATGATGCGATAAATGATTTCCCCGTCCCGATGCTGGCTGATCAGAATCTCGGGATGAGGACCGCGATAGCCCAACGGAATCATCAACTGTTGCCCGTGCCAGAATGCCAGGATGATATTACGGCCTTCCCGATACAGATGATCGACCGGCTCGAATCCATACGATTTCAAGGACATCGACTTGCCGAGCAGCCGAATCGTTGCGGCGCCGAGAAACGACAGGATGCTCAATTTCAGCCGGTTCATCATAGACGATAATTGTCTTCCCTTGATTACTGCGATGTGGATGCCGCGGGAACGTCATGGAATTGGGTTTGATACAGTCGCGTGTATACCCCGTTGCGACGAAGCAGTTCGTGATGGATGCCGGCTTCCACAATACGTCCCTCGTCCAGCACCACGATACGGTCCGCGTGCTGAACGGTAGACAGGCGGTGGGCGATGACCAATGTTGTCCGGTTTTTCATCAATTCAGCCAAGGCCGCCTGGACTTTTCGTTCGGACTCGGTATCCAACGCGGAGGTGGCTTCATCGAGAATGAGCAGCGGAGGATTCCGCAACATCGCTCGGGCGATGGCCAACCGTTGCCGCTGTCCGCCGGATAGGGTGACGCCGTTTTCTCCTATCAGCGTATCCAACCCCTCGGGTAACTCTTCAATAAATTCCCACGCGTATCCCGCCCGGGCCGCATGGATGATTTCTTCCTCAGACGCTTCCGGCCGTCCGTACGCAATGTTAGCCCTTACGGTTTCATCAAACAAGACCGTCTCTTGTGAGACAATGGCAATCTGGGCCCGCAGGGAGGTCAAGGTCACATCCCTGATGTCCCGGCCGTCGACCAGAATGCGGCCGTCAGACGGATCATAAAACCTCGGGACCAAACTCATCAGGGTGGATTTGCCGCTCCCGCTTTTCCCGACCAACGCGATCAATTCGCCAAACTCGACGGTCAGGTCAATATGTTCGATTGCCGGGTCGTCGCTCCCTTCATAACGAAAGCTCACGTTCTGAAACTCCAGGGAACGCGAGATAGCCGGCAATGCCGCAGGCCCGTGATCATGAACGAATTCATGCTCCGTATCGAGCATTTCAAAAACCCGGTTCGCCGCTGCAATCGCCCGTTGAACGAACACATTGGCGTTAGCCAGTCTTTTTAACGGGGCATACGCCATAAACATGGCCGCCAAGAAGGAAAAGAATTCACCGGGTTTCATTTGTCCATCAATGACTGAAAAGCCACCGTACCACACAATAAAGGCAATGCCTCCTATCCCGATCACCTCCAACAGCGGCGACGTCAAAGCAGCCAGTTGCGCCGACTTCATGACCGCCCGCAGATACGCGGTATTGCCCCTGGCAAACCGTTGTTGTTCAACGTGTTCCGCCCCATACGCTTTGACAAGACGAATTCCGGCAAAGGCTTCTTTCAACGTCGAGGCCATATCCCCCATCGACTCCTGGCCTCTGGCAGCCAATTTTCGCAGCCGCTTCCCGATTTTGACGATGGCGTAGGTTGAAACCGGCATCACCAAAATCAACACCGTGGCCAACTTCCAATTCTGATAGAACGCCACACTGGTCAACGCGATAAAGGTCAGCCCCTGTTGAATGAAATCTCTAATCACGTTGGGAATGGCGTTGGCCATTTCATTGACATCGTTGATGACCCGCGCGACCAGGCGTCCGCTCGAGTGCTTTTGATGAAACGGCAAGGAAAGTCGAAGAAAGTGTCCGAACAATTGCTGCCGAATTTCCGCCACGACGCGATTGCCCACGTAACTCATCAGATAGCCTTGACCATACGAGAAGCATCCTTTTAGCATGGCCGCACCGAGAATGACCAAGGGCAGGACCATGAGCAGTATTTCATCCTTGGCAATAAAGATTTCGTCCAGGACCGGTTGCACCAACCAGGCATACAGTCCGGACATGCCCGCCACGCCCGCCGCGCAAAGGCACGCCACGATCAACCGGACCCGGTACTGATGCAGGTAGGACAAAATCCTGAGAAAAGTCGTCATGCCTGACACTCGGCCAACACCACCTCTGCCGCTCTCAGGGAAGCCCCGGGAGAGCCAAGCCTGGTGCGAACGCCGACCAACGCTTCACGCATTTGATCGTACTGGGTTCGATCCTGCAGAAGACGAAGCGCCTCAGCGCTCAGTCGTTCAGCCGTCATCTCCGATTGCAATAATTCCGGAACAATGCCACGTCCGGCGACCAGGTTGACCAGACCCACGTGTTCAATCGTCACGATCATTTTGGCCAGAAGATAGGTCAGCCGGGAAACACGATACGTCAGAATCATGGGCGTGCCGATCAAGGCCGCCTGCAAGGTGGCCGTCCCCGAAGCCACCAACAGCAAATCCGCGGCTGCCATGACCTCTTCGGGCTGATTTGGCACCACGGTCACGGGAAGCTTCGTTTGGTCGATCACTTGGTTGACCCATTCCCCGGCAACCGTAGGCGCTTGTGCAATGACGCAATGAAGTTCGGGAAACGATTCCCGAATGCGCCCCACCGCCTCCATCATGGTCGGCAACAGAGACTCGATTTCGGCATGACGACTTCCGGGAAGCACTCCGAGAATCAAGCCTTGAGCCGGAAGTCCCAATTGTTGTCGCACATGTGCCGTATCATACCGTTGTGCCAAGTGATCTAGTAAGGGATGGCCCACAAAATTACAGGGCACGTCGGCTTCACGGTACAACGGTTCCTCAAAGGGTAAAATCACGATCATTCGTCGCACGACGCGCTTGATCAAATTGATCCGGTGCCAGCCCCATGCCCAAATCTGCGGAGCGATGTAGTAGATCACGCGATGACCGAACTTCGCCGCGATCCTGGCCAACCGAAGATTCATCGATGGATTATCGACAAACACCACGCCATCCAAGGATTCTTTGCGGAAAAACTGCTTCATGGTCAACAGGTTGGCCAATCCCTTCCAAATCATGAGCGGGCCCGGTACCCCGACGACATCCAGACGATGTAATCCTTGGACCAGTTCCACTCCGGCAGTGCGCATGTGTTGCCCGCCGACCCCGACAAGCCTGATGTCAGGCCGAAGCTTTTTTAGGGCTTTTGCCAAACTGGCACCATGGAGGTCGCCCGACGCTTCACCGGCGACAATCATGATTGACAGATGAGCCATGTCCACGGCTAAGGCACCAAGGCCTTGGTCGGCGGATATGCTGATCCGCGGATTGAATGGATGATTGCATGAACCAGTTCGAGGGCGGCCAAGCCCTCTTCGCCGGAAACGCCACCAGACGTCCCGGTCTGAAGGGCTTGCACAAAGGCCTGCAATTCACGTTTCAGCGGTTCTTCATTCCCCGCCTGAATTGGTTCCTCCTGCACGGCTGATTCAGCGGTCGTGCCTTGTCGGTACAAAATGCCTTGGCGAGAGAGAAAATCCACGGAAAGATAGAGGCGTTCCTGAAACAGACGCATTTTTCGCAAACGGCCGGTCGAAACACGGCTCGCCGTCAAATTGACGATGCACCCGCTGTCAAATTCGACCCTGGCATGCGCAAAATCAACCTGCGAAGAAAGAACCGCAATACCCACGGCCTCTACGTTGTTGACCGGCCCCAAGCCAAAAGACAGGATTAGGTCAACGTCATGAATCATGAGGTCCAGGACCACGTCGACGTCCGTTCCCCGTGGTTGAAAGGGGGCGAGCCGATGGCATTCGATAAACCTGGGATGGGAAAGAAGATCCTGAACCAGATCCCTGACGGGATTGAACCGTTCAACATGCCCCACGTGCAACACCAACCCATTCTGCTTCGCACGATCGATCATCTGCCGCCCTTCGTCCGGTGTGACAGCCAGGGGCTTTTCGACCAATACGTGCACGCCGGCATCAAGACAATCCAGCACGACTTCCCGGTGCTGCAAAGTCGGCACGGCGACGCTCACTGCATCGACTTGGCCCAACAGACTTCGGTGATCCCCGAAATGTGGCACACCAAAACAATCGGCGATTTCGGTCCGCCGGGGCTGATCAATATCAACCACGCCCACCAACCGGGTTTGGGGCAATTCCGAATAGATACGAGCATGATGTTGCCCAAGATGTCCTACACCGATGACGCCGACGTTGATGAGTTCCATGTCTCGTCTTCCTACAATGGGATCAGGTGGCATGCTAGAACAACACAGAAACGACGGCGCGATGAGACTTGCCAAACCCGTCTATTCAACAAGAAGCCGCGAGGCAAAAGCATGGAAACAGCAAGAATGTGGCAAACGGGTCACGCAACAGTCCACCCCTCGATTATCCCGGGATGCCAATGATGGCGATGCCGGCATGATGAGCTTTCTCCAGCATCTCTTCCCGATCAAGCATAATGGTCCTGTGGGCCTCCAAGGCCAACACCGAAGCCTTCGCTTCATCCATCACGTCGATGGTTCGAGGACCGACCGCAGGCAAGTCAAACCGTAAATCCTGCTGGGGCTTGCAACACTTGATGACGGCGGCCCCGTTCCGAGCCAACCTGCCGCCGCGCCGGATGGTCTCATCCGTGCCCTCGACCGCTTCAACCGCGACGATCACACGATCTTTGACCACCACGCATTGGCCGATGTCCATACGGCCGACGTCTTTGGCAATACTCCATCCGTAGGACACGTCCGCCCGTTCCTTCACGGACGGCTCACGCCGGGTCAACGTGCCTTCCGAAACGACCAGATTGGACAATCCGAACGTGGACTCTCGAATCGTAATCCCTTCGTCTGCCAAGTCATCAGCCATGGCCCGGAGAATATGATCGTCTTTCCATGATTTCAGTTTGGCAAAAAACGCCATGGCCCGGAAATCCGGACGCACGCCGGAAAAGAGATGCGTTTTTTTCATTCCCCCCAGCATCACGGCTTGCTCGACGCCGTCACATTTGAGGGCTTGAATGATCTTCCCGAATTGCCCAATGCGAACCCAATGCAGCCGGTCAACCACCTGTTCCAACTCAGGAGCCGTTTCACCGTGATGAGCCACGGCCGATACTCGAAACCCGAGTTTTTTGGCGTTTTCGGCAAAGATGATGGGAAACCGACCGTTGCCCGCGATCAGACCTATCCAGGCACCAGTGGGAGGAAGCGGCAAAGCTGACGAGGACGATTCTCGTGTCACCGCGTGTGGGATCACCTAAAATTCTTCCTGCTCGTTTTGACCTTTTCGCGCGGAACGACACATCCCACGAGTCGAGGTTTCCAAGAACGTCAGCAGGACCAGGACGTCCGGACTATCCTGGAATTGATGGCGGGCCAGCTTGATGGAGTCGGCCATACGTTGGTTTTTTCTAAACAGCAGGCTGTAGGCTTGTTTCAACACGCGGATGCGCTGGGATGAAAATCCTCCTCGACGAAGCCCGATGGCATTGATCCCATAAAGATCGGCCCGGTTGCCGACCGCACGCATGAACGGTGGCACGTCCCTTGCGACGGCGGAACACCCGCCGATCATGGCAAAATCGCCGATCCGCACGTATTGATGCACGCCGACCAACCCACCAATCACCGCATGATTCCCCACCGAAATATGTCCAGCCAGTGTCGCGGCATTGGCCATGACCACGTTATCGCCAATGTGACAATCGTGAGCAACGTGCACGTAGGCCATCAAAAAATTATGCCGGCCGATCGTCGTGACGCCACCGCCGAACGCCGTCCCGCGGTTCACCGTGACGTACTCCCGTAAAATATTTTCATCGCCGATACTCACGCGCGTCGGCTCATCATGGTACTGCAGGTGCTGAGGCGGAGCCCCGATCGAAACGTAGGGAAAGATTTTGCACCGTTGTCCGATTTCCGTATGACCCTCCAAGCTCACGTGCGAACAAAGTTCAGTACCGCGACCTATTTTCACGTGCTCGCCAATTACGCAAAAAGGGCCCACGATCACGTCCTCATCAAGTTCGGATTTCGGATGCACAATAGCCGTGGGATGAATGGATCTACTCGACATCATGATCCTCGATGTTTGGTTGCCCCGTGTCGGCATTCGTGGAGTTTGCCTGCTCCGACTGGAGCATCGCCGTTGATTCAGCCTCACACACCAAATCCGATCCGACAAAGGCCTTTCCCTGCATCTTCCAAAACGGTGGGCGGCGTTTAATCACTTCGACCTCCAACCGTATCTGATCGCCGGGAATCACGGGTTTACGAAATTTGGCCTTGTCGATTCCCGTCAAGTACACGATCGGTGATCCCTCAACAGATGACGATCGAATGGCCAACACCCCGCCCAATTGGGCAAGCGCTTCGACGATTAACACGCCGGGAAAGACGGGACGCCCGGGAAAATGGCCTTGGAAGTACGGATCGTTGACCGTGACGTTTTTCAGCCCGACTGCTCGTCGACCGGGGTCAAACTCCACCACTCGATCCACGAGCAAAAACGGGTAACGATGGGGAAGGATGGATTGTATTTCAACGGCATCCATATCGGTATCTGGCTCAGCCATGTGCTCGCTTTCAGTATTTTAGGCACGCTCAAACACGAAAAGTCCGTAACCCGACGCCACTGTGACGTGACGCTCGCCCTCTTGTTCCTCATCGGAACGTGGTCTGATCCAAAATTTCCAAGACAGCGGGCGAAAAGTCCATACTCGCGTCATAGTACCGCGTCGACGTATTCTTTCCTTTTTCCACGACGAGCTCCAACCCTCGTTGTTGAGCAATTTGTTTTACCACCAAATCGACCTGTTCGCGAAATTCATCCAGCAACTCGGCCTGCTTGACCTGAAACTCTCGTGACATATTACCGGCTTTTTGCTGGTAATCCAACATGCGCTGGCGTAATTGCTCTTCCTTTTGTTGCTTGGCCGAAGGACTTAAGACGCTGCCTTGACGTAATAATTCATTTTCCAGATTCCGTAGTTCCTGCTGTTCGAGTTCGAGTAACGCCTGCCGATCCTTCATAAACTGGTTGAGCGTCTCATTGACTTGACGGCCGAGCTTCGACTCTTTCAATAACCATTGCGTATCCACCACGCCGATGGCAACACCGGAACCCACCGGTCGCTCCGAGACGGATATTCCGCCAGACTCAGAAGCAGACGTCGCGCAACCAGTGACCACCAACAACAGAATGGTCAAGCCCGCTAAGAGCACGCCTCTTAGAAATGACAACCGATGCGAACCGCTCATGTTCCGTATGCTTTGCACTTTAGAAGACGTTCCCGACGGAAAACTCAAAGACGCTGGATTGTTCTTGGGCCGTGCGATCCAATTTGAGCCCCCATGCCGCACGTAAAGGCCCGAACGGTGAAATCCAGCGCACCTCCAATCCTGTCGCTTTTCGCAAATTGAAATTCAAACTTTCTTCTTCGGCAAAACCTTTCCCGTAATCGAAAAAGAGGACCCCATTCAATTTTGCAGCAGGAAGGACGGGGAAAATCAACTCGGTATTAATAATCAACTGTTTATTACCCCCTGCCAACGTTCCGGTATCCGTCACGGGACCGGCTCGCCCGAATTGAAACCCGCGCATCGTATTGATGCCACCGACAAAAAAGAGTTCCGTCAGGGGCACGGAGCTTCCCGAATACCCGTCCGCCATGCCGATACGCCCACGGAACGCCATCCTGAGATCCCACACGGGTAACGGGATATATTTCAACCCGTCAAGCGCGAATCGATAGAAATTGTTGGTCCCTCCCAGGTACTCGGTGCCAAAACCCAGGCGCAGCCCCGTTCTCGATCCGGTGCGCGGATCCTGGAAAAAGTCACGGGTATCACGAAAGATGCTCGAACGGAAACCGGTCGTGGATTGATCGCCGAGTTGGTTCCGGATGAAAGATGTTGCGTTATTGGCCACGTTTGTAATTCTGATTTGTTCGCCGACGAGAGTAAAACTTCCCGTGATATATTCGGAAAAGGCCCTTCCCCACTGAACCGTTCCGCCCTTTCTCTCTTCCCAGTACGTCAAGAAGTTCGTTTGCGTGCTAAACCCGTCCGCCTGGAAGGAAGTGGGGCCGTCGAACAACGCCGGATTTCTGAACGTCAGAACGCCGATGGTTCGACGAACACCGACTTGACCACGAATTCGGACCAAGTACCCCAAACCGAACAAATTGCCTTCCGTGATATTGGCAATGGCCGTAAATCGATCGAGAGTACTAAACCCACCACCAATACTGAATTGTCCCGTGGGCTTCTCTTTGACTCGTACTTGAACGTCAACTTTGTCTTCCTCCACCTGTTCGGGAACCAACTCAACGGTTTCGAAGAAATTCAAATTGTTGAGTCGTTGAAAACTGCGCCTGACGGCCGCAGAATCCAAGACCTCCTGCTCATCCACTCGCAACTCCCGGCGAATGACATTGTCGCGTGTCTTGTCATTCCCCGTAATGTGGATCTCTCGGACCCGAATCAGCGATCCTTCCTTGATCGTAAAGGTAATGTCAGTCGTCAGCGTATCAGGGTTAGGAGCCAGATTTGGAGTGACTTCGGCAAAGGAATATCCTTCCGCACCATACATGTCCGTCACTCGAGTGATCTCGTCCCGGACGGTTGTACGTTGAAACACATCATCGGGACGGATAAACGAATACCGCGCAAGGGCTTCGTCTTCAAAAACCGTATTCCCATCATAGCGGACCGTTTGAACCGTATACGGTTGGCCTTCACTGATTCGAAACCTCAGGTTCACGTTTTCCTTATCGTCACTCAGTTCAATGGCAGGCGTGCCGACCTGGACGTCGAGGTATCCTCTATTCGAATAATATTCCTTGATCCGTTCAATATCGTTGGAGAGTTCTTCCTGGTGTAAGATTCCCGCGTCCGTGATAAGGGAGAGAAACGCGGTCCATTCCTGGTTGGCCATCACGCTCAACAAATCCTTCTTGTTGAACACGGTCATGCCTTCGAAATGAATCGTATCAATCTTGGCCCGGTCTCCTTCCTGAATAAAAAAGGTCACACGATTGCGACTCTCCCGTAATTCCTGAATGATCGGAATGACCTTGGCCTTGTGATACCCGCTTTTTTCATATTCCGCCCGAATCTTTTCCGCACTCGCTTTCGTCTCTTGCTGATCGAGAAATACCTGATTCTTCAGTGTGATGACCTCTTTCAACTTGTCGTCCGATAACGCATCATTCCCATCAAAGACGATGGCCGTCACAAAGGGTTTTTCTTGCACCACGAAAATGACCGCGACGCCCTTCGCTGTACTTTCCGTCTGCACTTGCACGTCGTCAAAGAAACCCATCTCGTAAATCAGTCGAATCTGCTCTTGCGTCACCTGCGTCGTCAATGAATCTCCCGTTTTCAAGGTCACTTTCGAAAGGATCGCGGCCGGCTCAATTCGCTGATTCCCTTGAATGGCAATGCTTCCTACGATCAAATCCTGTGGTTGGCTCAACACAAACGTGGGCACGCTCATGAACATGAGCCCATACATGACCAGCACTCCCAGCACTGCACGGGGTACGGTTCTCCACGGGGCTAGGGAGTAGTGAATCGCAGAACGCTGTTTCTTTAAATTGACTTCCATCATTTTGTTTGCCGGACAAACACGTCCCATTTTCTTATGAGACAGAGGCAATACAATCACAAGTTAGGTCTGGCACTCAAGGGTGAGAGACATACAATGGTTATCAGGGGACGGAGTCAGACACTCAAACCTGAAAGGAAGCTACGAAAAGATGGGTCATTATAGATTGAGCGGTATGGCTTGTAAAGTTTTGTGAGCTTGAAACAGAGCTTCTGTCCTTGACATTCATTTTTTTGTTCACCTACTATCAAATGGTCCGTTGGAAACAAATTCGACGGCCGAAAGCTACAATCCGTATGGGTCAATGACGGACGATTCCTGCCCCGGCGGTGCTACCCCAAAAACTCGTTCGACTCTATGTTACCTAACGTTTGCCGACTCGAAACTTCAAACGACGATCAATGACTGAAGAACTTCATCCGACTCCTCCAAACGTTGATATTCCTGACGATTTACCGTTGATCCCCGTGAGGGACATCGTGGTCTTTCCGTACATGGTGCTGCCCTTGTTTGTCGGGCGGGAAATGTCTATCAAAGCGATTGAAACGGCCCTCGCCGGCAATCGAATGGTCCTCCTGGCGACTCAGAAAGCCCATGACACTGAAACGCCGGCACCAGCGGACATTTTCGAAACCGGCACGGTCGGCATGATCATGCGCATGCTGAAGCTCCCCGATGAACGGATCAAGATTCTGGTCCAGGGGCTGAGTAAGGCGAAAATCGTCGACTATCTCCAGTCCGAACCATTTTATGCCGTTCGGATTCAGCCCTTCCCGGCTTCTCGCGAACCGGCAGCATCCCTCGAAACCGAAGCCGTCATTCGTATGGCAAAAGACGGCGTGGACCGGATCGCCAGTCTGGGGAAAGTGCTCATGCCGGACGTCATGGTGGTCATCGAAAACTTGGAAGAACCCGGCCGGCTGGCGGATATCATCGTTTCAAACCTGGGATTGAAAGTGGAAGTGACCCAGGAGATCTTGGAAACTGACGATCCGGTGATCCGATTAAAACGCGTCACGGAGATCCTCTCGAAAGAGATTGAAGTCTTATCGATGCAACAAAAAATCCAGGCCGACGCCAAGGGTGAAATCGATAAAACCCAGCGGGAATATTTTCTTCGTGAGCAGTTGAAAGCCATTCAGAAAGAACTTGGTGAACTGGATGACCGGGCCGAAGAAGTGGCGGAATTTCGAAAACGCATTGAAGAATGCCGTATGCCGGACAAGGTCCAGAAGGAAGCGGACAAACAATTAAAGCGTCTGGAAAAGATGCACCCCGACACCGCCGAGGCGGCGACCGTGCGTACCTACATGGAATGGATGGTGGAGATTCCGTGGAGTCACGCCTCTACGGACAATCTGGATATTCAGGCCGCTAAAAAGGTGCTCAACGAGGACCACTATGATCTGGAAAAGGTCAAGGAACGCATCCTCGAATATTTGGCCGTCCGCAAACTCAAAGAGAAACTCAAAGGTCCGATTCTGTGTTTTGTGGGTCCCCCCGGCGTGGGAAAAACGTCGTTGGGGAAATCCATCGCCCGCGCCCTGGGCCGTGAATTCGTGCGTATGAGTCTGGGCGGGGTGCGTGACGAAGCCGAAATCAGGGGACATCGCCGGACGTACGTCGGGGCCTTGCCCGGACGGATCATGCAAGGGATCAAGCAGGCGGGAACGAACAATCCCGTGTTCATGCTGGATGAAGTCGACAAAGTCGGCATGGATTTTCGCGGCGATCCTTCAGCCGCGCTTCTGGAAGTGTTGGATCCCGAACAGAATCACGCGTTCACGGATCATTATTTGGGAGTCCCCTTCGATCTCAGCAACGTGATGTTCATCACGACGGCCAATCTCATGGACCCCATTCTTTCGGCTCTCCGGGACCGGATGGAGATTATTGCAATTCCCGGATATACCGAAGAAGAAAAACTCGGGATCGCCCGCCGCTATTTGATCCCGCGGCAACTGGACAAACACGGTATTTCGGAGAAACATTTTCGCATTACCGATCTCGCCGTGCAGCGAATCGTAACCCACTATACGCGCGAAGCCGGCGTCCGTAACCTCGAACGGGAACTCGCCAACGCCATGAGGAAAGTGGCCCGGCGCGTTGCCGAAGGCAAACCGAAACTCCATTCCATCACGCCGCATTCCCTCCGCACCTACATCGGCATTCCCAAATACCTGCCGGAAACCGAAAAGGAAAAAGACCAGGTCGGGTTGGCCATCGGGCTGGCCTGGACGGAAACGGGCGGTGAAACGCTGCACATCGAAGCCACGGGGATGCAGGGCAAAGGCAACCTGACGCTAACGGGTCATCTCGGCGACGTCATGAAGGAATCCGCGCAAGCCGCGCTCAGCTACGTGCGCGCACAGGCCGGCACGCTGGGTATCAAGGACGAAACCTTCTCGACGACCGACATTCATATTCACGTGCCCGCGGGCGCCATCCCCAAGGATGGGCCTTCAGCAGGGATTACCATGGCCACGGCGCTCGCGTCGAATCTGGCGAATCTTCCCGTCCGGCACGACGTCGCCATGACGGGAGAAATCACCCTCCGCGGGCGTATTCTCCCCATCGGCGGCTTAAAGGAGAAAATCCTGGCGGCGAAGCGGGCCTCGATCCCTCGCATCATTCTGCCCAAACGAAACGAAAAAGATTTGGAAGAACTTCCCAAACATTTGCTGAAGGGTATCAAGATCATATTTGCGGAAACCGTCGGCCAGGTTTTCGCGGCGGCGCTGCTACGCCCGGCACGTCGCAAATCCAAACCTCCCGCGCGCGCCAAGACAACAGCTTCAAACCGAAAAAAACGGGTGTCTGCTCCGCCTGCAAAAAAGGCCAGGCGGTGAACCGCTCCTCCACGCGTCATTCCCTGAAAAGCATCGGAGAATTCGGTCTCATCCGACAATTGAAGCAACAATGGCCCTCGTCCTCACCCTGGATTATCAAGGGCATTGGCGACGACGCCGCCATTCTGAAGACCCGGCAAGGACAACAGCTGCTGATCAGCACCGATGTCTTGATTGAGGGAATCCATTTCGACCTTGCCTACCACACACCAAAGGACGTGGGCTGGCGCGCGGGAGCGGCCAACCTCAGCGACATCGCGGCCATGGGAGGAACCCCGCTGTACCTGCTCGTCTCGATGGCCGTTCCCGTCCGGGTTCCGCCTCAACACATTCGGGAACTCTATCGAGGAATCCAAGCCGCCTGTCGCCCCTTCAACGTCGAATTGATTGGTGGAGACACCTCCTCGTCTCCGTCGCAGATCTTTCTCAGCCTGACCATCGTGGGTTCCGTACGAGCAAATCATGCGCTTACCAGAAACAAGGCTGAAGCCGGGGACCGTATTTACGTGACCGGGACCATCGGTGACGCCAACGCCGGCCTCCGCATTCTGCAAACCCATTCGACAAAGGGGCGACGGTTCCGCCCGTCGGCCGTTGAAAAGTTTCTCATCCGGCGTCATCTACGACCCACCCCACGGATTCACGTCGGACAACTCCTGGTCGACCGAAAGCTCGCGCACGCTGCCATCGATCTTTCCGACGGACTCTCTTCAGACGTGGGACACGTGTGCGAAGAAAGCCGGGTGGGCGCCGAGATCCGTGGAAAGGACTTTCCGCTTTCTTCCCAACTGCGCGCCTTTGGCCAGCGGCACAAGACGGACCCCATGAAGATCGCGCTCCAAGGGGGGGAAGAGTATGAGCTCCTGTTTATCGCCCCTCCCAAACATCATCAAAAAGTGTTGCGCGTCTCCGAGCAAACCCGAGTACCCATCACCTGCATTGGTGAAATCAAACCGAAGAAATTCGGCCGGCAACTTGAACTCCCCGACGGCCGGAAACAAAAACTTCCAAACGAGAGTTTTAAGCACTTCAACAGCCGATAAGAGTTGCCGATTCCCGCATCGTGGTCACGCCCAACTATCTTCGTGCGAAAATACGGGAAGCGCTCCATCTCGGAGAAACGCCTCAACGCACGGCCCTTGCGTTTGCCCTCGGGGTCTTTATTGCGTTCACCCCGACCTATGGGTTGCATACCGCGAGTGTCGTGTTCCTGGCCTGGGCTTTCCGGTTGAATTTTCCCGCCATCCTGGTCGGCTCACTCATCAATAATCCCTGGACGGTCGTCCCGATTTTAGGAGCCACGATGTGGACGGGATTTTCTCTGTCGGGCATACAGGACCTTCCGGACGTGTCCTGGAGTGATCTTTCCATGACCACACTCTACGAAACGGTGCTGCCCTTCATTCTGCCGTTTACCCTGGGAGCATTGACCCTGAGCGTGCTGGGCGCCCTGCTGGCCTATCCTCTGGGATTGTTCCTGATTTCCTGGCACCGCAAACGACCTATCGCTCAAAAAAGCCCCCGTAGGTCGGGTTAGCCGAAGGCGTAACCCGACGACTTTGCCGTTTGACGCTCTTGTCGGATTACGCTGCGCTAATCCGACCTACCCCGACCTGCCCGACGATTTCCCACGGACAGGCACGGGGGCCTGTCCCTACACCGGGAGGGAACGCGCCGGTTGTTCGTTCCGTCACGCTACGTTAAGATTTGCAGAGGATTTTTCATCTCTTCCGACGCGAGACCCGATGACCGAACCGATCCCCCACGACGTTTCCCTGATTGCCGATCCGATTCATCACTACATTCAATTTACGGTTCCCCATTCCTCGTCGGCCTCGGACGAAACCACCGAAAAAGATCTGATCGATTCACCTTGGCTCCAACGTCTCCGGTACATCTATCAATTGCAAAGCGCACGATGGGTCTATCCTTCCGCGGAACACAGCCGGTTTCAGCATTCCCTGGGCGCCATGCACCTGGCCGGACAATATGCCAAGCACGTGTATCCCAGCCTGGCTCAAACGGTTCGGGACGTTCCCTCACTCCCCTACGTCGAAGCCTTACTCAGGGTCACCGCCCTGCTCCACGACGTGGGGCACGGCCCCTTTTGTCATTTTTTCGATCACCACTTTCTTCACCAATACGGGTTGTCCCATGAACACGTGAGTCAGGCCATTATTCGTCATGAAGTCGGCCACCTGATCAAGCAAGTCCGGCGGAGTCCTTCCGGAAGGTTTGCGGACCATGAAACGCTCGACCCCGAGTACGTGGCGTTTCTGATCCTGAAAGATCCCCACAAGCGAAGCCGCCACTATCCCCGGTGGTTGCAGCTTCTTCAACCGCTGATCGGAGGGCTATTCACAGCGGACAACTTCGATTACGTCCTGCGCGATTCCTACATGTGTGGCGTCGCAATCGGACCGGTGGATATTCCCCGTCTGATGCATTACACGTTAATCACTCCCAAGGGATTGACCATTCACAAGAACGGATTGCCCGCCCTCCAGATGTTCCTCAACGCCAGGCTCTATCTCTATGCCAACGTGTATTATCACCGCACCTCACGCGCCATCGACCTGCACCTCCTGGAGATTTTCCACGAAACCATGGAATGTATTTTCCCTCACAATCCCCTGCAACACATGCAGCAATATCTTCGACTCACGGATTGGTCGCTGCTGGAAACGGTCCGCACCTGGGAGTCGTCATCGAATCGTAAAAGACAGCGGATCGGGAAAGAATGGGCCCGCGTGTTGGGACGACAGGTCAAATGGAAAACGGCGTACAGCAGGGTGCTGACGATTCGAGATTGCCGTCCGCGAGGACCGGCGGCGACACCTGCCAAGCTTGAATCCCGTATTCGTCAACAACTACCCAGGCGACTGCGAGGACTGACCTTTCGAGTGGATATCGCCAGCAAGGATACCCGGCCCTTCAACGTGCTCAACATGGGCCAATTCCAGTTTTATCTTTATGACCCGGCCACTCGGTCCGTTGAAAAGGAAAAACTGCAAGAGCTGTTGGAATTTTTACCCTCGCAGATCGTGCAACTCCGGATCTTCGCCGAAGATCATCAGGCCGATGCCGCCTTGGCCACGGCGACCGAACGGGTGCTGCGTGGCCGGTGATGAAAAGAGAAACGGGCGTGAAAGTTGCAGAAAGGGTCGGACGCTTCAGTTATTGGACGCCCACGGCAGATCTCGGTCATCCTGAAGCAGCGGGCTCAGAATACGCTGGAAGATTTGAGTGCCCAATCCGGTGGTCGCCCCCAGACCACGCAACGTGAGGAAAAAATTGAATTGATTGCGTTCGGGGAGACCGTTCCCGCCCGACAAGCGAATATAATACAGGCCGAGCGACCAGCATTTGCAGGAATTCTGATACAATCCCACCATGTCCCATTCGGGAGTCCGGCCCGTGACGAAATCATGATAGGCTTGTGTCCCCACCGTCCATCCCCACGGCAGACGGACGGCACCACCCGCGCTAAAAAAGTTTATTTCCGATTGAGCGGCCAACACTTCATTGAAGGACACCGGATTCCAGATATCTCCCCGGCGGGGGATCAAGCCTGATCGTGCATGGCGATACCCCAATTGCACGTACGCCTGTTGATGAGCCTGCACCATGACGTCCGAATTGAATTGCGATAATTGACGGTCATCCGGATTATAGAACGTATCGAGACTCAGGCTGAAACGATCCAGGGCATCCGGTAATTGCCTCGCCGGAAGGTCAAACGTCGCCCTCCCCCACACGTCCGAGAACCTCTGCGCCGAACCGGGCGCGGGACCGAGATGGTAACTTTGGGCGATCATCACGTCCATCAACGCGGCCGACCCTTTGCCGCTCCACTCATCCTGCAACCTGGTTCTCAGGGAATAGGTCACCAGGTGTTTTTTCAGCAGATTATCGGTGGCATCGATCTGTAAAAGATCGGACTGCCTAGTGGACGGCACGTATTCGTAGAACACGCGCGGTTCGATCGTGTGACGCAAACGATGCCCGGTCCCGACCTGAAAGCCGCGCGAGACGTTCGAGACCGCATCCAAGCCCAACCAAAACGTCCCGCGATCTCGTGCATCATCTTGAACCCGCCCCCGCGAGTAAAGGACCTCTCTGATTTTGAATTGCGGACGAAGACCGACCACGTGCCCCAGGTGCAACCCTTGAACGGACAGAGACGGCATGACGTCGAAACGACTGACGTTGGCCCCTTGCTCACGGGCAAAGTGTACGAACGTCGAGTCTAATCCGATATCGAGACTGACCGTCTCCACTCCCACGGTCAATCGATGCCCGTACCTGTGCCCGATTTCCGGCAGCCGTTGAAACGTGTTTCGGCCTCCGGCATCCAGTGGTTGCAAGTATTGAGCCCTGAAATAGGCCGCGCCTCCCGGCAAGCGGCGCGTCACGTGCAGCACGGATTCCTGGCTTGGCAGCGCCCGGGAAATTCCGGAAGCGCTCAGATCCCGCAAGAGTCTCCGGTCCGTTGCATAGTTGACCTTGGCTTGAATCAGAAGGTCGTCCTGCACGTGGTGAACGTGGCCCCCCGTCACTTGTGCGCGGGTCTGATCCGCTTTGGTATCATTAAATGCATTGATCAGCCATTTCCCTTTTGAGCGGCGATTCAGGACGTAGCGATACGTCACGTCCCCTCCCTGCCCCCGTTTGGATAAAATTTGCGGCGCAATGGTCAGGTCCTGACTGGGAGAAAGCGCCCAATAAAACCCTTGTCGATATTGAACGCCCAACACGTTGTCGTACCCGATCGTCGGAACCAACAATCCGGTTTTTCTGGCGCCCGGCATCGGATAGCGCAACGCGGGAATCGGGACAACCGGCTGATTCCGAACGTTCAGCCACGCATTGTTGGCAAAGACGCTGTCGCCTTGTTCCACGTCCACGTCCTGGAACGAAAAACTCCAATCGGGGATTTGCCCGTCATCCGCTTCGCAATTCGTAAACGTGCCGTCCTTGACGCGATAATGCGTTTCGGAAAACCGTTGAAGGAGACGGCCGCGGAGCCACGTGCCCGTTTCTTTCAAAAAAATCTTGCCGTTGACCACAAGAACGGATTCCGTATTCACGTTGATGGTCAGTTCCTCTGCCCACACGTCGTTCACTTGATCCTCGAGGTGAACACGGCCCGTCGCCGTTAACCGGCCGGACAGTTTGTGAAGCACAGCTTGGTCCGCGGTCAGCCGGACGGCACCCTGCGTCACCACCACCGAGCCAACGGCTTTGAATTCCTCCGTGACCTGATCGAATTCGGTTCGTTCGGCCGTGATGCGAAGCGCGGAAGACTCTTCGGTTCTCTCTGGCGTCACGTCAAGAGAAGACGAGCTCTTTGTTTCCAAGGGCTCAGACGCGGGAAACATGGGCAACGCATGGGCCGAACTCGCCATCATGAACAGGATCTGACCGAACAGAACACCAATCGCAGGGACCAGCCGGACGTCACACGCCTGGCTTGGATTATCCCAGAACAGGCTCATAGGCATTTCCCGTCATCAGGCTCTTCACGTGCCCAACAAGGAACAATGATCCCGTCACACAGATCAGGTCGTTGTCACTCGCCAAACACGTTGCCAGGTCCATGGCCGCGTCGGGTGCGTCACGCTCATAAACCGGACGATCAATGACCGGCAGGGCCTCTTTCAAGACACGCACGGTGGCTGCCCTGGGAGAATTGATTTGCGTCACAATCACCACGTCGGCCAGCGGGGCCAAGGCGTTCAAAAATACGGAAAGGTTCTTGTCCTGCATCATCCCGACCACCAGGATGAGACGACGCCTTTGTTGTTCGGAAAGACGCCGTTCCAAATGGACTTTGAGACATTCCGCCGCAGCCGGATTATGGGCTCCGTCACAGAGGAGCTCAGGATGACGCCGAAGTCGTTCGAGCCGGCCCGGCCAGGAAACCTGCTCCAGGCCCTGTCTGATGGCCGACTCGGGAATCCGGTTCCGGAACGTCGCCTCAGCTTCAAGGACGGCTACGGCACAGGCCGCATTGACGGCTTGATGCTCGCCTTCCAGCGCGCAGCGAAGATTTACGTACTTTCGATGCATCCCGATGAAATCAAACGCCCCGGATGGATGGGAAACACTCTGAAACTCGCTGCCGAATTTGAACGTCCGGACCTGCTTCTGTCGCGCCTGTTCCTCCAAAACGCCGGCGACCGACGGCTCGACCGGCCCCACGACCAACGGAACGTTCCGTTTTACAATTCCCGCTTTTTCAAACGCAATCGCCTCCAGGGATGAGCCGAGGTGTTTCTCATGATCGAATGAAATATTGGTAATGACCGTCCCGATCGGCCGGCACACGTTTGTCGCGTCGAATCTCCCTCCCAACCCGACCTCCACCACGGCGATGTCCACCCCCTCTTCGGCAAAATGCTGGAAGGCCATGGCGGTGGTCACTTCAAAAAACGTCGGCGGCACGGTGAATGAGGGTAGCGCTTGGACTCTATCGAACAGTGCAACAACGCGACCATCGGGAATGCACTGCCCTTGAACCTGGATTCGTTCCGGAAAATCAAGGAGATGCGGAGAAGTATACAACCCCACGCGAATGCCGGCAGCCTGCAGAATCGAAGCCGTGAGAGCGGCGACGGACCCCTTCCCGTTGGTTCCGGCCACGTGCAGGACCGGAACACGCTCTTGGGGATTCCCGAGTTCCGACAGCAACGAGGAAATCGTTTCAAGGCCCAGGCGGATGCCGAATTGTTGCAACCCGTAGAGACGGTCTCGTGCGGCTTCGTAGGAACGCTTCATCGACGATACCTATGACTCGCCTGCCGGCGTCGGAGGGAGACGAAGGCAACGCGTGGGTGTGGCTTCATTCGCACCCTCTTGGCGAAACTCAGGACGGGCTCAGGGCAGGAACGGCGGCCAGCCAACCTCCTGATCAGACACCGGCACCCAGGTGCCGGAAAACGGTGTGGAGCGTCTCCCGAAGACGGGGCCTACTCACAATGGCATCAATCATACCATGTTCGAGTAAAAATTCCGCGCGCTGAAACCCCTCCGGCAGGCGTTGTTTGATGGTTTGTTCGATGACGCGTGGCCCTGCAAACCCGATCAGGGCTTTCGGTTCAGCCAGGATGACGTCACCCAACATCGCCACACTCGCGGTGACGCCCCCGAAGGTAGGATCCGTCAGTAGAGAAATGAACGGCACGCCGGATTCATGGAGCCGTGCCATGGCCGCCGACGTCCTGGCCATTTGCATGAGAGAGAGAATGCCTTCCTGCATTCTTGCCCCACCCGACGTGGTCACGAGTAAGAACGGCGTGTTGCCCTCAATGGCCCGGTCGGCCGCACGACAAATTTTTTCCCCCACCACGGACCCCATGCTGCCGCCCATGAATCGAAAATCGAAGATCCCCACGATGACCGGGCACGCCTGAAGCGTTCCTTCTCCCGTGACGATAGCATCGCGCCTGCCGGTTTTCTTCTGATAGATCTCGATTCGGCTGAGGTAGGGTTGCGTATCGGCAAAGGCCAGGGGATCGCCGGGTGACAAGTCGGCGTCCCACTCCTGAAAACTGCCTGGGTCGAGCAAAACGTCAATCCGTTCGGGGACCGACAGGGGAAAGTGGTATCCGCACTTGGGACAGAGTTTGAAATTCTGATCGACCTCTTTCCGATAGATCACGGCGCGGCAAAAGGCACATTTGATCCACATGCCTTCGACAATGTTCAGCTTGCCTTTTTCCCCTTCTTCCGACGAGCCCTTCTTAAACCAAGCCATCGAGTCGTGTTCCTTAAAGAAAGGGGCAAGAAGCGGCGGGAACAATCAGCCGCCGCGCGCGTGCATTTCCAAATGTGGATCCTGGCGAAGTTCGTCGATCTGAATGAATTGGCCGCGCTTGCTTGAAGACTCGAGCGCCTTGCGTTCTTCGGCGCCGCGGTCGACCCGCTGCTGCCATCCTGACCGGATGCGGGCCCGCAGGGTTGCCTCGTCGTTCATCCGAAGCGGTTCCCGCAAGTCCAATCCGTGCCTGGCATAGAGACACAGATACCACATGCCGTCCGCGGTCAACCGGCTCCGGTCGCACGTAGCACAAAACGGTGTCGTGGTGGAGGGAATGATGCCGAACGTGGTGCCATCGGGTAATCGAAACCGCCTGGCCGGAGCCGAACTGTTTTCCCGAAGCGGCTCAACCGGACCATACGCCTGCCGGAACGTCTCAAGAATCTCGGCCTGGGAAAAGACTTTTTCCATGCCCCAATCATTCGCGCCGCCCACGTCCATGTACTCGATAAATCGCACTTCCCCTTCAACGCTTTTTCCATATTCGATCAGCTCGACGAGTTCATCGTCGTTGAATCCCTTGATCGCGACGGTATCGATTTTGAGTCCGGTCAAGCCGACCGTCTTGACGTGTGCAATTCCCCGTAAGACCCGATCGAAGGTATCCCGTTTGGTGAGGCTCCTGAACTTGTCGGGTTTCAAGGTATCGAGGCTGACCGTGATGCGATCCAAGCCGGCGTCACGAAGTGATTCGGCTTGCTCATCCAACAAAATGCCATTGGTGGTCAGGGCGATATCCTGAATGGCGGCCTGTTGCTTCAACAGACGGATGAGGGTGGGCAGGTCACGACGCAGCAGGGGTTCTCCACCCGTCAACCGGACTTTATCAACGCCGAATTCCGCAAAGATCTCCACCAACCTGTTGATCTCTTCGAAACTCAGGAGGGTTTCGCGTGGAAGCCACGCATATTCGTCTTCCGGCATACAATATCGACACCGCAGGTTGCACCGGTCCGTGACCGACACGCGCAAACTCCGCAAGGGACGACCGAACGTGTCAAACAGATCCGAACCTGTCGGAACGGCGTTCATGGATGTTGTTCCACCCACACTTGCCCGTCCTGGGTATGTTCACATTTCCAGATCGGCGTGATCTGCTTCAATTCGTCGATACACCACTTGCAGGCCTTGAACGCATCAGCCCGATGCATGGCGCCCACCACGATCAAGACGATGTTTTCCCCAATGTCAATTTCTCCGTACCGGTGCAGAATCAGCACTTCGATGACGTCAAAGTCCTGTAGCGCACGATCACGGATCTCCCGGAGTTTCTTCTGGGCCATCCCCTCATAGTATTCAAACGTCATCCGGCTGACGTCCCGGTCTTCCGACCGATCCCGCGCGGTGCCGAGAAACGTCGCAATGCCACCAATACGCGTGGATCGATTCCTGACCCGGTTGATTTCCTCGTCAATCGAAAAATTTTCTCGTTGGACCCGGACCAACGCGGCTTCGGTATCAACACTAGACATCGGCAGGCATCCCCCCTGGCGTACACGATCCGCCGGAAAACGGCGGAAGTAACGCGATTTCATCGGCGGCGGTGAGTTCGGTTTCCCCGTGAGCCACCTCATGGTTCACCGAGACGAGAATTTTTCTTTTCAGCAACAAATCCCCTACGTCGGGGTTCATCGACTGGATGGCTTCGATCAAATGATCGACACGGCAGCCCTGATCCAATGGCACCTTCAGTTCGGATTCGTTGTGAAGTTGCGTTTTCAACATGCCGAACAATTTCACCGTGACGATCATGACGATGACCCATGGACCGGTGCCAACGACTCGACGTCGGCTCGTTGATAGGTCCCGGACTTTCCGCCGGACTTCGAGACCAGACAGACGTCGCCGAAACTCATGCCTTTATCCACGGCCTTACACATGTCGTAAATCGTCAACGCCGCAACCGCCACCGCGGTCATGGCTTCCATTTCGACTCCGGTCTGACCGTTGGTTTTGACCGCGGCCTGGATCGTCAAGGAACATTGCCCCCTCTCATCGGGAGTCGGATTTTCCCGGAAGTCGATATTCACGCTCGTGAGCATCAACGGATGACACATGGGAACCAAATCCGGCGTTCGTTTGGCGCCCATGACCCCGGCCACCTGCGCCACGGCCAAGACGTCGCCTTTAGCGATTTTTCCCTCCTGAATACGGCGTAGGGTTTCCGGGAGCATCCTGACCCGGCCGTGAGCCACCGCGATTCGTTCACTCGCACCCTTGGCCGACACATCGACCATCCTCGCACGTCCGGATTCGTTGAAATGCGTAAAATCAGCCACTTGGCACAACCCTCCCCTCAGACAGTTTCACTATTATAGGAGCCCTCCGAAAAGCGGGTCAAGCGGGTCGGCGGTCTGACACCCGGTCCGAGCGGGGCGGTGCACCTGGGCTTGACACGTATTTTCCCCTTCCCGACAATGCCGGTGTGTCCGAAGCCATCATCATTGAAGGGATTCGGTTTCAGGCGAGGTGCGGGGTCACGCCTGACGAACGGCAATGCCCGCAGCCCCTGCTGACGGATCTCGAACTCACCTGTTCGGTCGAGGATGCCATTCATTCCGACAGCCTCACAAAAACCGTGGATTACGCACAAGTCGTCCAACGGGTGATTGACATCGGAACCACCAGTGAAAACGCGTTGATCGAACGATTGACGGATCAGATCGCCCAAGCGCTGCTGCTGGAATTTCCCATCCAACGATTGACCATCTGGCTTCGGAAAGCCGCGCCACCGCTCCCGGACGTGTCGGGTTCGGTTGGCGTCCGGCTGACCTACCCTCGCACGCAAGCAACTGATTGTGCTTCCCCCTTCCAACCTTCGCCGTTTCTGCACGCCACCGCTCACATGATCCCCAAAGGCAAAGTCCTGGACGTGGCCGCGGGAGAAGGGCGACACGCCTTGCACATGGCTTCTCAAGGATATGACGTGATCGGTCTCGACCGGGACGAGCACAAGCTGGCCACCCTGACGCGTAAGGCCCAGGAACATCACATTCCCAATCTTTCGACGTGGAACGCGGACATGGAAAGAGACCCGGAGACTCCCTTTTCGCTGGGCAACCAGGAATACGACGGCATTCTGGTATTTTTCTATCTCTTCCGGCCGCTCTTTCCGTCTCTCCTGCAAGCCCTCAAGCCCGGCGGCGTCCTGATCTATGAAACATTTTTGATCGATAACCACGAACGGTACCAGCATCCCCGGAGAAAGGAATTCTGTCTGGAGCATAATGAACTTCTGCACTTAACCCATCCGTTGCGCGTGTTGCACTATCAGGAGGGCTCGCATTCCGCCTCGCCTCATCACGGGCCTGCCATCACCGCGCGGCTCGTGGCCAAAAAAACTTGACCGGGATCCCGCTGACTTCCCGGAAACACTCGACCATCCATGGCACGAATCGATCTTCACCTGCATACCCGCTACTCCGACGGCAGTCTGACGCCCGCGGAAGTCGTGGACCTGGCCCATCAGGCGGGAGTCACGGCCATGGCCATCACGGACCACGACATCGTGGACGGCATTCCCCACGCCATGGAGGCTGCCACGAAGCTGGCTATCGAAGTCATACCCGGCGTGGAGTTGAGTTCTTGTTTTAACGAGCAGGAACTCCACGTCCTCGGCTACTTCTTCGACTGGCAGAATCCGACCTTCCTGGAGAATCTGGTTCAACAGCGTCGTTCACGACAGATCAGAAATCCGCAGACCATCGAATGCCTGAAGGCATTGGGGCTTGAACTGTCCGAGGACGAAGTCAAGGCAAAAGCCGGCTCCGACTCCATCGGCCGTCCGCATATCGCTCAGGTGTTGGTGGACAAAGGATACGTGCGCGATATTCAGGAAGCGTTCGATCGATACTTGAAAGAGGGAGCCCCGGCCTACGTGCCGCGGACGCTGGCCGACACACGGGACGTCATCACGTGGATTCGCAACGCGGGCGGCGTCCCGGTCCTGGCGCACCCCACGTGGACCCGATGCCAAGGTGATTCCCTATATCGCTTGTGTGCCTGTTTAAAGGAGGCCGGGCTGTTGGGGTTGGAAGTGTTCTACAGCAGCCATAACCGGAGACAGACTTCGCAGTATCTCGAATTGGCCAAACAATTGGACCTGTTGGTCACCGGCGGAAGCGATTTCCATGGCGCGGCGAACCCGGCTATTCAAGTCGGTCGAGGAAAGGGAAACCTGAAGGTCCCGGCTGCGTTGTTGGAGCCCCTACGCCGGGCCGCTGGATAGAGGACCCGCTAATTTTCCGGGGCTTCGACGATGTGGTTTTCGAAGCGGGTACAGCCTTCGGCCAGTAGCCGGTTCGTCAGCATCTCGCCGGGCCATTCAATCGGCAGGTCCGCGGTAAAGACCCAGACGTCCGGCGAGGTCCAGATCGGGCCGTGGTCTTCCGGCAGATCAGGGTCGAACAGATCCGTCCAGACGGGCATATAGACCCCGTTCCCGCATTGCGTGTGTAAATGGACGATGGCTCGACTCCTGACAGGAGGATCGAGATCATGCCAGACCGCCGCGGTTTCATCGGCCAAGCGATGAAGTCGCACGGCGTTCTGCGCGTCGAACATGCCGCCATGCGGAGCTGGATGCCTGCGTGTTCAAGTCACTTCGGGAGGTACGAGAAATCACTCGCCACTGAATCACAGCATACAATGAGGACCGCCCTCATAACAGCTTGGGAAGCATACCTCCTGCCATGTTCAGACGGCAGGTCGAAAAAGCCAGAAACTCTTTTTTAGAATTGTCTCCTTGACGGGGAAACTTACACTTGAATTTCAGGAAACTTGTGAAAATCTGTGTAGTGACGGATTAAAATATTACAGCCCGGTGGATCGGATGAGTCGAATCGAACGTGCTCTCGAACACCTTCAGCAATTCCCTTGTGAAGTGATGCCCTTCGTTCTTGATCTCTCGAAAGGTTGGATCATCTCGATTCCCAATCTCCAACGCCTCCAGGTGTTCTCGGGTTGCCGGATCTCCCAAGAAATCCAGAAAACGGTTATAGCTCGCTACTACGTGCTCCATTCTTGTTTCTCCACATATGGCCATCATTCTTTCCATCACGGGACGGTCGAACAAGCCCTCCAGCATTTCGATCTTTTCGTCCCGTGCACGATCGGCCGTCATGGCAATGCTGAACAGGCCGCTCGCGTAGAGAAGCTTCCGAGAGAAAACAAGCTTGATGTTCCGGATTGCCCACGGCTTCGGGGCACCGCTTCTGGAAGTCTTGAACTCGTAATCTACGGCTACGGTACGGTAGTACCTGATGATGTCATTGAGCAGAAACAGCGCCAGCTGATGATCCGTCATGCCTTTTCCAATATAGCACTCAAGTATCTCTCGTCGGAAACCTTGCAGTCCCTCTTTGTTGAACAGCCACTCCCCTTCAAGGAGCAGCAATATTCGTCGCGTGATGTTCTTGTTGCTGTCGTCGTCTCCTCCGATGTTGGCAAGTATTTTGCCTCGATTGACTGGCTCACCAAAGGCACCACCCTCCGATGGGCTGTTGGGGACAATGCTGCGGATTTCGGAACTAACGCGTTCGCTCAGGTCGGGATCCATTTCTGTATCGTCGGGCACCATGACGTAGTCGATATCCGATTGGGCCGACGCCTCGCGCCGCGCGAAGGAACCACACACCAGTACCACCGCACCACCGAGGGGTAGTGCTTCAAGACGATTTCTTATCTCATCGAGCTTGTTTTCGGTGAATTTCAAGCTGTGTTTATACGCCGTCGTCATCGAACAGAACTCCCTGCGAGCCGGTCACAGCTTTAGCCACCGAATCGATCTTCATCTTCAACTTCAAAATACGCTTGCTACGACTGTGCCGATAACGAACATCGTCTTGTCGAGAAAAAAAATCTCCTTCTCGGTCGATATAATAGTCGCGAAATACATAGCAGACAGGTTCGTCGACCATGCGAATGACTTCGGCTTTGAACGAAGGGCTCGTGAGCAATGCTCTTAATCCCGGCAGTTGTTGAAACAGCTTGGCTTCGGTGCCGAAAAAAGAATCGTATTTGATTCGTCCAAGATTCTTCCGAAGAAATTTCTTGCATGCAAAATCAGAAAGAACAGAATCTTCGGAATTTATAATCTCTTTATAGACCAAATCTTTGCATTTCCAAAACTCATCTACGAAACCCTTGTCTTTCTCGTTTTCCCGTTTTATTGCTGCATCCGTCACAATGTCCGGACTGGAGGCGCTGAGAGTTTTTCGCATGTATCTGTAGGAACGGAGGATACCTTCAATCGTGTCAAAATTGATTGGACCATGAAAGAAACCATCGAAGCTCGCGACCTCTCTGGAAACAACTGCAACCAATTCCTCCACATCCACTCCGTGGTGGCGCAGGGCAGCAAGGACCTCCTTACCGAGGGAAACTCGGCCACAAATGATGTCTTCGGTGGCCGTATGGTGGTCGACTCCGAACTCCTCCTTGAACACAGACTCAACGGAATGCGAAAGAGGGGGGTGGCCAATATCGTGCAGCAGTGCCGCCGCACACACCAAACGCCGCTCCGGGAACGGTACACGACGTTTGCGGCAGTACAGGAGCGACAGCTGCATGACCCCGAGACTGTGCTCGTAGCGAGAGTAGCGGATAGCGCTGGGGCTGCCGTTCGGCCGGCGGATTAGGCGATAGTCGATGGCTCCGAGAAAACGAATATCCTTCAGGCGCTGGAAGGCCTGAGTTTTGATAAGCTCCATCAGCAACGGATCTTTATCGGTTGCAGCAAGGAGGTCGGCCGGTGCACGGAAGCCGTGTATCACCGGTGGCGTTGATATGTCGAGTTGCGTTGACAAAACGGTCATCACCAGGAATATCGTTGTCTATCGCGGACCCGCTCTACCCCACCCGTATTCCCTCTTCGGAAATGCGCCCACTTACAAAGGGGAGCAAAAGCTAATTTTCCGGGGCTTCGACAATGTGGTTTTCGAAGCGGGTGCAACCTTCGGCCAGCAGCCGGTTCGTCAGCATCTCACCAGGCCATTCGATCGGCAGGTCCGCGGTAAAGACCCAGACGTCCGGCGAGGTCCAGATCGGACCGTGGTCTTCCGGCAGATCAGGGTCGAACAGGTCAGTCCAGACGGGCATATAGACCCCGTTCCCGCATTGCGTGTGTAAATGGACGATGGCTCGACTCCTGACCGGAGGATCGAGGTCATGCCAGACCGCTGCCGTTTCATCGGCTAGGCGATGGAGTCTCACGGCGTTCTGCGCGTCGAACATGCCGTACGCGGCATACACCGGTACCTCCAACATATTCGGCGCCAGGGCAATTTCAGGGCATTGCGCCATCAGACCTTGCAACAGGGTTTCCCTCTCTTTGTCGGGGATGGTCTCCGGGAGGGACGAATCTCTCGCCCCGATCAATTCAAACAGCAAAAAGGCCGTTGACTCGACGGGCGGATGCAGGCGAGCGGTGATGGGTTGCCGGCGCTGGGAACCGGCCATGCAGGACAAATGGTCGTGAAGTTGTTGAAGGGTCAAGAAATCAAGCGTCGTATCGGTCAGCAATCGCGGTTCGACCGTCACCACGGTCCCCGGCGGAACGTGCAAACACTCCCGCAGCAGTTCCGCGGTTTTTTCCGGATGAATCTTCAAGCCGAGGGGCGCGGCCAGATTCGCCTGGAGCGACAACTCGATCGCCCCTAAAATGGCATACGCCGGGTCGTCATCGTGATCGCTCTCGATCAACACCGAGCACGCGGCTTCGGCCAGCAGGTCGAACAACCATTCAGCCATTTCCTCATCCAACGCCCCCAGAACGGTGAGCACGTCATGCTCGCGATCCTGTTCGAGCAACGCCTGCAGGACTTCGATGGCGAGTTCGGAGTCACCATGATCGTGCCGGCGGGCATTAATCAGGTGAATCAGGTCTCGGGTTAAGGGGTCCGGGCGATACCAACTGGACATGTGCGACGTTCAAAGTCCGCTAAAATTTGATCTCACTTCAACTCGAGAGTGAGGACGGCATCAACTCAATGGGGCATCCTTGTGTTTCGCCGATTGCAGAATGCATTCTGCAATACGGAAAATCCGATATGCAAGCCATTTTCTTTAACGGCGGGAAGCCGTGGATCCTCTCCATCGTTTCTCAATGCGCCATACCACGCCCTCACGTCCTTGCCGCGGTTTGACATGCCTGAAGGTGAGTGGTATGAAAAGGACCGGCACATCGACGCCCGTCTGTTTTCCGAGCACTCGTCTCACGGGGTACTCATGACAGCGACAACACTCTCTCACACTTGGTCACCCTTCTCTCCCCTTCTCTTTGCCCGGGACACCGACCAGGACTTTGATTTCGACGACGACTTGGAAGATTTTGACGACCCTCGGCAAAAACCCCCTCGCCGATGGTTTACGTTCATTCTGATCATCCTGTTAGGCGTCGGAACCTGGTACGTGATGACGGATCCGGTGCTACGGTCTTCCGCCGAGCAAATGGTGGCCACGGTGCGCGCCACGATCGATTCGCTCACCGAAGACCCCGTTCCTCAACCCGACCATCCCGTCCCGCCGCCAACGCCGGAGGTCCCTCCCGTTCCGGCCTTTCACGAAGGGCAACGTGTCACCGTCGCGTTGCGGGAAGGTCGTCAGGCTCGCCTCAGGTTACGCAATGGGGCCGAAGGAGAACAAGTGGGACCTCTCGTGAAAACCGGCGATGGCCTCACGATCCTCGACGGGAATCTCATCAAAAAACGGTGGGTCTATTTTGTCCAAACACAATCCGGGGACAAGGGATGGATTAAGGACACGTACCTTCAACCCCAACCGTAAGCTGCCCCCACACAGATGCCCACCGTCGCGGAAGCTCATTCCTATTGCACTCTGAAAACAAAAGAAAGCGGGAGCAATTTTTATTATTCCTTTCTCTTTTTGCCCCGTCCCCGCCGGGAAGCCATGTATACCGTGTACACGTTGTGTCACGAGTTGGATGCGGCCGTGGATCATCCCCCTCCCGGAGAGGATCCGCACAGTCAACTGGCGCAATGGCGCCGGGAAATCCAGGCGGCCTATGAAAACAGCCCGCAATTTCCGGTGACCGTCAGTCTTGCTTATCACGCCCGCAAGCTGGACATTCCCCAGGACTATTTTCAGGAACTGATTGCCGGAATGGAAATGGATCTGACGATCAGGCGGTACGCCACCTTTGGCGACCTTTATCCCTATTGCTATCGCGTGGCGTCGATCGTGGGGCTGATCTGTTTAAAAGTGTTCGGAACCGAGGATCCGCGTGCCCGGGACTATGCCGTCAACCTGGGTATGGCCTTTCAACTGACCAACATCATACGCGACGTGGGTGCCGATGCCGACCGGGACCGGATTTACGTGCCGCAAGAAGACTTGGTCCGGTTCGGCTGTTCCGAAGAGCAGCTTTTGGCCAAGACCCCTTCGCCCGCATTCACTCAACTCATGCAATTTCAGGCCGCCCGGGCCCATGACTACTATCGAAAAGCCCAAACGGTGCATGACACGCTTTCATCGGCTGATCGGCAATCATTGCTGTCCGCGGAAATCATGCGCGCCATCTACTTCAATCTGTTAACCCGTATTGAGAAAGCGCGATTCGCCGTTTTTGCTTCCCGCATTCGCGTCCCCTCGCTTCATCGTCTGACCCTGGCCCTGAGAGCGTGGGTACGCCGGTCATTCGAAAACCGTGTTTCCCGTCGCTCATGACGTATGAGGAATACTTATGTCGCTCGCTGACCTGTGTGAAGCCCTGCGCAACTGTCAGGAATGTCGTCTGGCTTCCGGACGGACTCAGGTCGTCTTCGGCAGCGGGAATCCGGAAGCCTCGATCATGTTCGTCGGAGAAGCTCCGGGGTTCCACGAGGATAAACAGGGGGTCCCGTTTGTGGGCGCGGCGGGAAAACTCCTGACGGAACTACTGGAATCGGTAGGGCTGTCCCGGTCCCAGATTTATATCGCCAATGTCATCAAATGCCGCCCTCCCCAAAATCGCGACCCCTCACCCGATGAAGTGGAGACGTGCAAACCCTTCTTGTTCCAGCAAATTCGATTAATCAAACCACACCTGGTCTGTTCCATGGGCAACTTTGCCACCCAAACGCTGCTGGAAAGAAAAGTCGGGATCACCAAGGTGCACGGGCAATCGTTTGAATTATCCGAATTTCGATTGTTCCCGCTGTTCCATCCTGCCGCGGCCCTGCACAACGATCGCCTCCGGCCCCTGCTTCAGGAAGACTTTCAAAAACTGAAACGGCTCCTGAATGCGATGGCGGCTCCCCCACAGAAGCCTGCGGGTCAGGTAAGCGCCCCACCCCAACAAATGGACTTGTTTTAACCCAGCTTTCGTCGGATTACGCTAGGCTAATCCGAACTGCGTGGGCTCTCCGAATCCTCGGTTGGCTCCTCACTCGATGTCTCGGGTTCTTCGTCGGATTCTGCATCAGATTCTTCGTCGGGTTCTGCAAGTTCTTCTTCCGGCGTTTCGAACCACTTCACTAGCATGTCTTCCCACCACACTTCATCGACTTCCGTACCCGGATCGACTCCCAGGAAAGATACGTCGGCCTCCGTCATGTCCGGATTGATGTCCGTCGGACGATGGCGAGCGCGATCGATCACTTCCTTGGTCGCATACCCGCCGACGATCCAGGACGGTGGGTCTGCACGCCGGGATTTATAAGCCTGGAGTTGATGTTTGAAATAGACGAAAATGTTTCGTTGCGCGGTGTCCTCAAATCCGCTGGGCGGGAGGCTCAGGATTTTTTCGATTTTTTTCCGCCATTCCCGCTGGTCGTAGCGCGAGGTGACCAACTGCAGAGCTTTGACTCCATCTTCAACGTCAAGTGGCATAACGACTCCTTTGGCTTCCGTAATACCCGCGCATTCAATTACCCCCCACCATCATATCGCGGATGCGTATGGTGGGACTCGCCAGTTTCCCTCGAAAAACCAGATCATTCCCGATCGACTCGATATCCTGAAACATCTGTTTCAAGTTGCCGGCAATAGTGACTTCCTGAACCGGATAGGCCAATTCACCGTTTTCAATCCAAAAGCCGGACGCGCCACGGGAGTAGTCTCCCGTCACCATATTCACGCCGAATCCGATCAACTCGGTGACGTACAACCCCTGGGACACGGATCGAATGATCTCGTCAGGCGACGCGTTACCGGGGTGGAAAAACAAATTCGTCGGAGACACGGTGGGATTGTCACCGATGCTTCTGGACGCGTTGCCGGTGGACGCCATCCCCAATTTTCTTCCTGAATACGTATCCAACAAGTAGCTGGAAAGCACGCCCTGTTCCAGGATCATGGTCTTTCGGGTCGGCAACCCTTCCCCGTCGAAAGGCCGGGACCCGAGCTTGCCGGGCAGGCGACCGTTGTCTTCGACGTTCACGTGCTGGGGAGCAATGGGCTTTCCCAACTGCCCCAGCAAAAACGAAGCGCCCTTGTACAACGAATACCCGGAAACCGCACTCGAAAGGTGTCCCAACAAACTGCACGCCATTTCCGGATCGAAAATCACGGGAACCCGTTGGGTCTCTACTTTTCGAGCCCCCAAGCGCCGAAGCGTCCGCTCCGCCGCGATTCGGCCGACCGACTCCGGGTCCTCCAACTCATGCCGTTTCCGCGAGACCGTATACCAGTAATCCCGTTGCATACCCTGGTCATCGGAACCTTCGGCCACAGGCGCCACGGACAGGGAAAACCGGGAACTCCGATGGTATCCGAGAAACCCATGCGTGTTGGCCAACACCACCGCGCCATAGGCCGAACCACATTCGGCCCCTTCCGAATTGGTGACACGGGAATCGGCATCCATGGCGGCCCGTTCCGCGCGTTGCGCCACGTCAATGGCTTCTTCCACGGGCATGGCGGTGGAATCATATAGATCCAAATCCGGAACGTCCGTGGCCAGGGCCGTGGGTTCGGGCAGGCCCGAGGTCTCATCCTCGGCTACCGCCTTGGCAAGGGCACAAGTATCGGCCACCAACTGCTTGAGCGACGATTCGGTAAAATCCGAGGTGGACGCACTGGCCGACCGTCTCCCGAAAAAAGCTCGGATGCCCAGGCTCTTTTCTCGTGCCTTGCTCAAACAATCGACGGCCGACAACCGGACCTGCACCGACACGGAATCCCCTTCCGCCACCAGGACGTCGGCTTCCGTGGCACCATGGGCTTTGACCCGGTCGATCAACTCGGCGGCAAGCGTCTTCAGAACTTCGGGAGATTCATGCATGGATGATGAATTGACTGTGGGATAGCGTGTTGAAGATTTCTGCGCGACGAAGCTACGAGGCAGTTCCTCCCACCGTAATCTCGTCGATTCGAATAGTGGGCAGCCCGACGCCGACCGGCACGGATTGGCCTTCTTTTCCGCAGGTCCCGATACCGGAATCCAATTGCAAATCGTGGCCGACCATGGACACCTGCTTGAGGACGTCGGGCCCGTTACCGATGAGGGTCGCCCCTTTGACCGGCTTCGTCACTTTGCCATCCTCGATGAGATAGGCTTCACTAGCCGAAAACACGAACTTGCCGTTTGTGATATCCACCTGTCCGCCGCCAAACGACACGGCATACAAGCCTTTCTTGACGGACCGCAGAATATCCTCGGGTTCGGACGTGCCGGCCAACATGAAGGTGTTGGTCATCCGGGGCAACACGATGCTGCGGAAATCCTCGCGCCGGCCGTTCCCGGTGAGAGGAATGCCCATCAGCCGGGCATTCAGCCGATCCGTGATATACCCGCACAGGATGCCGTTTTCGATCAGGACGGTCCTGGTTGTGGGCGTGCCTTCATCGTCGATGTTGAGCGACCCCCGCCTGAAGGGCAACGTCCCGTCATCCACGATCGTACACACGTCGGATGCCACGCGCTGACCGATCAGGTTGCTGAACGCCGACGTCTTTTTGCGGTTGAAATCCGCCTCCAAGCCGTGCCCAATGGCCTCATGCAACAGAATCCCGGGCCAGCCGCTTCCCAGGACCACCGGCAAAATGCCTGCGGGCGCGTCCACGGCATCGAGATTCAGGATGGCCTGCCGGGCGGCTTCTCGTGCATACGCCCGCGCTCGATCCTGCTCGTGATAAAAGGCAAACGCCACGCGCCCCCCGCCCCCGAAGGTGCCCACCTGTCGATTGGTTCCCTCTTCGGCAATACACGTCACCTGGAGCCGCGACAACGGCTGCACGTCGCCCGCACGCAAGCCTTCGGTGGTCGCCACCAGCATCATTTTGTGGTTGGTATTGAAGGATGCCATCACCTTCGTAATCCGGGGATCATAGCGACGCGCTTCCTGATCGATCAGGTTGAGCAGGTCCACGCGCTCCTGCGTGGCGATATCGGTCAGGGGCTGCTCAATGGGATAGAGATTGTGCGGCCCGGAGGGACGATGCGTGACGGGAACCGGAACCTCGCCTTGCGGGGAGTCGGCGATATACCGCGCGGTATCCGCGGCAATTTCCAGGTCCCGTGGCGACACTTCGTCGGAATAGGCAAACCCGGTTTTTTCCCCGGAGGTGGCCCGGACCCCGGCCCCCTGGGAAATGCTCTTAACGGCTCGTTTGACGATGCCCTCCTCCATGGATACGGATTCGGAAATCGTCGATTCAAAATAAATATCCGCGTAATCCACGGCACGGACGTTCGCCCGAGCCAAGGCCTGCTCAACCTCACGTTCTTCAAGAGCAAAATGTTCGAAGGGCACAACCTGTTTAGACATGGTTTCTACACTTAACACGACCACTGAAACGTTCGCAAGAAAGGACAGCCGGCTGCCCTCTGGAACGACAGGGACACTCGCGACAGAGACATCGTCCTGTCATTCAAAAACACTCGGAGTCCTTTGCCGGTTGTCGGTTTGACAAGGCCATGTCTCACGATTAGACTGTTTTTAAGCTGTTTTTCGAGTGCAGCGCCTCATCGTTCGTTCAACTCTTGAGCCAAGACCGATGCCTCTCCATACGCCACATTCCTTCGCGGAACTCACGGAAGACGATCTCTTTTCACAACTCGATCAGGAAGCCCTCCCCCGTCACGTGGCGGTGATCATGGATGGGAACGGTCGCTGGGCGTCCCAGCGTGGTCTGCCCCGTATTGCCGGACACCGGGAAGGGTTGGTTGCCGTCCGGGAAGTCCTCAATGCCTTTTACCTGCTGGGAATTCCCATTGTCACGGTGTACGCGTTCTCTCAGGAGAACTGGAATCGCCCCCAAGCCGAGATCGACTTGCTCATGACGCTCCTCGAAGAATTTCTTCATCAGGAACGGCAGACGTTCCAGGAACGAAAAACCCGGTTTTTCCCCATTGGTCTGCTGAACGAACTTCCGGCTTCCACGCAGGACCTGGTGCATGCCGTGGCTCAGGAGACCGAGCATTTCACCGACCGCACCGTGGCGGTCGCCCTGAGTTATGGAGGACGCTCCGAGATTATCGACGCCACGAATCGCCTGATTGAAGACGTTCAATCCGGAAAAATCTCGGGATGCGTTCTTGAATCCCAGTTCGAGCAGTACCTGTCCACGGCCGGTCTTCCGGACCCGGACATCCTCATTCGAACGAGCGGGGAAGCGAGAATCAGCAATTTCCTGCTCTGGCAAATCGCGTATACGGAACTCTATTTTACGAAGACCCTGTGGCCGGATTTCCGGCGTCGCGACGTATTGTTGGCGCTACTGGATTACCAGAAACGGGATCGCCGTTTCGGTCGTCTTCCGCATGCCGTCTCTCCCCAAAACAGGCTGTGAGCAGGATTGATGTGGTTGAGCCCGCCTCCAGGAGCCCGCATCCGGATCCCCTCGTAGCCCGCTCATCCACGTTGAGGCTCGACCCCAAGCGCGTCTATTCCGCCCTGGTGTTGCTTCCGCTCTTGTACGTGCTCACCAGGCATCTTCCGCCAGTGGCGTTCTTCATTCTCGTCACCGCGACCGTCCTGCTCGCCCAATGGGAATTCCTCGCACTCTTCATTGAGAAGAACCACCTGCCTCCACATGCCCTCGTCGGGTTTACGGGCACAGTGCTCCTCCTGATTGCCATGCAGTGGCCGTCGGTGCTTGATTTTTCCCTGGCCCTTTCGATTACCCTCTTGGGTCTCCTGTGCTATCAGGTCGGCTTTGCCCCTCCGGAGACCCGCCATCTGTCCATGTTTATTCTCCTGTTCGGAATTCTCTATATCGGGTATACCCTCGGACACTTTCTCCGGCTGAGAAACCAACAGGACGGGGCGTTGCTGGTGTTCTTCGTGCTGTTGGTCACGTGGGCGAGTGACGCCGCCGCATACTACGTCGGCAAAACATGGGGGTCACGGCCCCTGGCTCCGCGGTTAAGCCCTAATAAGACCGTCGAAGGGCTTATCGGGGGCCTGGTCGTCGCTCCGATCATCGCCTGGATCGGCCATCTCTGGTTTCTCCCCGTTGTCACGCCGATCGACTGTCTGATCCTGGGCATACTGTTCACCGTGCTGGGTCTGCTGGGAGATCTTTCCGAATCTGCCTTGAAACGACAGGCCGGGGTCAAGGATTCCGGCGCGTTGATCCCCGGACACGGAGGCATGTTGGACCGCGTCGACAGCCTGCTTCTCAACGCGCCGGTTTTCTATTATTATATGGCGTTTGTGCGCTAGGCTCTGATCAACCGAAAACTGACGATGAAGCAAATCGTTCTCCTTGGCTCAACGGGCTCCATCGGCGACAGCACCCTCGACATCGTCGCCAAGTTTCCCGATCAATTTTCGATCCTGGGGCTGGCGGCCCGGCACAGTGACGAAAAGCTGGAAGAACAGGTTCGTGCATTTCGTCCGAAATTCGTGGCCCTTGCCGATCCTGTCGCGGCGCAGCGACTCCGTGCCCGTCTGGACGATCCCGCGGTGCAGGTCCTCGACGGTCCCGGCGGCGTCACGGAAGTGGCGACCCTTCCGGAGAGTGACCTGGTCATCTCGGCCATCGTGGGGGGAGCCGGCCTGGTCCCGACCATGGGCGCGATTCAAGCGGGTCGTCGGGTGGCCTTGGCCAACAAGGAGCCCATGGTCATGGCCGGACAACTCATGCAGGAGGAAGCGAGTCGCCAAGGCGTCCCCGTGTTCCCCGTTGACAGTGAACACAGCGCGATTTTTCAGTCGCTCGCCGGCCATCGACGCGAAGACGTCCGTCGCATCATCCTGACGGCATCCGGCGGCCCGTTTTGGGACTGCACCAAGGAATACATGGAGACCGTGACACCCGAGCAGGCGCTCAAACATCCGAATTGGGACATGGGCGCGAAAATCACCGTGGATTCGGCGACGCTGATGAATAAAGGGCTGGAAGTCATCGAAGCCCGGTGGCTTTTCGATTGCCCGCCTGCTCAACTGGACGTGGTGGTGCACAGGGAAAGTATCATCCATTCTCTGGTAGAATATCGGGACGGGTCCGTGATCGCCCAATTGGGCTTGCCCGATATGCGAACCCCGATCAGTTACGCCATGGATTACCCTCGACGCGTCCCCTTGGACCCACCGGCGTTGGACTTGTGGAAATTCGGCACATTGACGTTCTATGAACCCGATCCCGTCCGGTTTCCCTGTCTGCGGTTGGCCTACGAGGCGTTGGAGCACGGGGGAACCTGTCCGGCGATCCTCAATGCCGCGAACGAAGCCGCGGTGGACGCGTTTCTGTATCATGGACTCCCCTTCGGGAGCATTGCCAACGTGATCGAGCGAACCGTACAATGTGCCGATGTGCAACCGCTCACGTCATTGGAGGACGCCCTGGAAGCCGACCGGTGGGCCAGGGACAAGGCCGCGGAGTTCATCCGCAATGGCTCCTGATCGCAACGCCGGTTCCCCGTTACGAGTGACCTGATGTCTCCCGATATCATATACGTCGTCGTTCAAAAACTCTGGTGGTTTTTCGTGGTGTTGGGTGTCCTCATCACCTTTCACGAGTTCGGACACTTTATCGTGGCCCGTTGGGCCGGGGTCAAAGTGTTGAAATTTTCCCTGGGCTTCGGGCCCAAACTCCTGAGCCGTCAAATCGGAGATACGGAATATCTCATTTCGGCCATTCCCCTTGGCGGATACGTCAAAATGTCCGGGGAAGACATGGGGGAAACCGTCCCACCGGAAGAACGGGAACAATCATTTGCCCACAAACCCTTATGGAAACGGACCCTCATCGTGGCGGCCGGGCCGGGGTTCAACTTTTTCCTGAGCTACCTGATTTTTTCAGCCTGGCTGGCCTTCGGCGCTCCCCTGCCCATCCCGACGTTTGCCGAACTCTCCCCCACGATCGCCGCGATCAGGGCGGACTCGCCGGCCGGCCAGGCCGGCCTTCACGTGGGCGACCGGGTCACGAGAATCGACGAACAGGAGATCACCACGAAAAATGAGGTCTACGCCACCGTAGCCGAGAGCGGGGGACGGTCGCTCACCATAGAAGTGCGCCGGGGCGATACCCTGAAAACGTTCGTCATCACACCCGAACTCTACGATCCCGAGGACGTCGAGCACCCCCTGTACGTCATCGGCATCGAAGAGGCGGCTCCCGTGGTGACAGCCGTCATGCCGGATATGCCGGCCGCGCAAGCCGGGCTCAAGGAAGGGGATCGCATCCTCGAGATTCAAGGCGAGACGATTCAGACCTGGTCACAGATGACCCGCATCATCAAGGCGCATCCCAATGACTCCCTCACCATGCAGGTTGATCGTGAAGGCGCCATTCTCACGTTGATGATCATCCCCGAACCGCATGAGGTCAATGACCAGGGGATATCGACCATGATTGGAAAAATCGGCATTATGGGATCGGGGCGGTCGGTGATCCGTGCGTCCTCACCGCTCACGGCCGTGTTCCAGGGCGTGAAAGCCACGTGGGGATGGTCCGAACTCACCGTCGTCGGCATCTACAAGATGCTGACCGGAGAGATCTCCTCGAAAAACATCGGGGGGCCCATCATGATTGCCAGCGCCTCGGGGACGGCTGCCGAGCGAGGCCTCGCCGACATCATGTTCTTCGTGGCCATCCTGAGCATCAACCTGGGTATCCTGAATCTGTTGCCGATTCCCGTCCTGGACGGCGGCCATCTGTTCTTCTTCGCCTGCGAAGCGATCCTGGGCCGCCCGCTGGCCGAACGACAGCGGGAATTCACCCAACAGATCGGGATCGTACTGCTTTTCGGAATTATGATTTTTGCGTTTTACAACGATATTCAACGCTTGCTTCAATAATCCCGAAGTTTTTTTCTCAACGTAGTCCCGTCGTCGTGCCGGCCGAGCACGCGTTCCCCTCCAATCCATGAAACCGACCTGGAGCATCGAAGAGCGTTTCATCGACCGCCTTGCCAGGCCCTTCCAGATTTTTGCCGCTCACAAGCTGTCAGGCGCCGTTCTGTTACTGGCGGCCACGGTGGTAGCCGTGGCCTGGGCCAATTCGCCCTGGGCCGAATTCTACCATCACTGGCTGCACACGAAACTCGCCCTCTCCATCGGACCATTCGGCCTGAACAAATCCGTCAGCCACTGGATCAACGGCGGACTGATGGGCATTTTCTTTTTCGTGGTCGGTCTGGAGATCAAACGTGAACTGCTGGCCGGCGAATTGGCCAATCCGCGGAAGGCGGCCCTGCCCGTCCTGGCCGCGGTCGGGGGCATGGTCGTACCGGCTCTCGTGTACGTCGCCTTCAACGGCAATGGGGAGCTTGCCCGTGGCTGGGGTATCCCGATGGCCACGGACATCGCGTTTGCCCTGGGCATTCTTGCGGTCCTCCCGGTGCCGCTTTCCCTGAAAATCTTCCTGACCGCGCTGGCCATCGTGGATGACATCGGGGCCATTGTCGTGGTCGCAATTTTCTACACGGACGCCATCGCGCCGGGAAGCCTGCTCATCGGCGCCCTGCTGCTGGGTGTGTCCCTCAGCGCCAACGTCATCGGCGTGCGCAACCCGATCATCTACTTTCTCATCGGATGCGCCATCTGGGTGGCCTTCTACAAGTCCGGCGTACATGCGACCCTCGCCGGGGTCCTGATGGCGTTCACGATTCCCGCGCGCACCGTCATCAACGCCCAACAACTGCATGACAGGACCCGTGCCCTGCTGAAACAACTGCGGGACACCGGCCTGCCTGCGGAGAGGCGCCTGCTGACCAACCGGCAGCACCATATCGTGCTTTCGATGGAACAATTGACCGAACACGCCACTGCCCCCTTGCAGGAACTGGAACACGCGCTCATGCCGTTCGTGACGTTCGCCATCCTCCCCCTCTTCGCCTTGACAAACGCAGGCGTGAGGTTGGAAAGCGAAGCGCTCTACCTGTTGGCCGAGCCGATGAGCCTGGGGATTATCCTGGGTCTCGTCGTTGGCAAGCCGCTGGGCGTCTGGCTGTTCGCCTGGGCGGGCGTAAAGCTTCGCATCGCGGAACTCCCCAAGGGCATCAATTTCTTCCAGGTGGCCTCGGTGGGCTGCCTGGCCGGGATCGGGTTCACCATGTCCCTGTTCATCGCCACCCTTGCCTTCGACGAGGTGGCGCTGGTCGAAACCGCTAAAACCGCAGTCCTCGCCGGTTCCCTGCTGGCAACCCTGATAGGATCGGGCATCCTGTTACTGGTCGCAAACCCCGGACCGGAAGACGCTTGAATCCTCGCGCCATAGCATTTATATATAGCCACCTGAAAAATTTCCGGACGTGCCCTTCCCGACGGCAGGACTCACCGGATGACAAAAGGAGCACGTCTGGTATGCGAACAAGCCAACTATTCATTCCAACTCTCCGTCAAACCCCGGGTGAGGCTGAAGTCGTCAGCCACCGGCTCATGCTGCGCGCCGGCATGATTCGAAAGGTGGCGGCCGGAATCTACACCTATCTCCCGTTGGGCTTGCGCGTCCTCAAGAAAATCGAATGTATCATTCGCCAGGAAATGAACCGGGCCGGGGCGCAGGAACTGTTGATGCCGATCCTTTCTCCGGCCGAATTGTGGCGGGAAACCGGACGATGGGATTTTTACGGAAAGGAACTGCTTCGATGCCAGGACCGGCACGAGCGCGATTTCTGCTTCGGCCCCACGCATGAGGAAGTCATTACCGATCTCTTCCGTCGTGAGGTCCGCTCCTACCGGCAACTCCCCATGAACTGTTACCAGATCCAAACAAAATTTCGCGATGAAATCCGCCCTCGCTTCGGCCTGATGCGCGGACGCGAATTCATCATGAAAGACGCCTACAGTTTCGATGCCGATGAAACGAATGCGCGTATCAGCTATCAAAAAATGTACGACGCGTACGAGCGGGTCTTCACCCGATGCGGGCTCAAGTTCCGCGCGGTTGAAGCGGACACCGGACTGATCGGCGGAAGCATGTCGCATGAATTCATGGTCCTGGCCGATACCGGAGAAGAAACGATCGTGTATGACGAGGGCGGGTCCTATGCGGCCAACGTCGAGTTGGCGGAAGTGCGGCCTCCCGCGGAAGAAGACGCCGCCGCGCCGCTCGCCCTCGAAGCCGTGCAGACCCCAGGGACCAAAACCGTCGAGGCAGTCTGTGCCTTTTTGAAGGTTTCACCCGATCGACTCGTCAAAACCCTGCTCTACCGGACACCGCCTGGTGACGTCATTGCGGTCCTGATTCGTGGAGACCACGAGGCGAATGAAATCAAAATCAATCGTTTCCTGGGAACGACAGACATAACGCTGGCAGACGCGGAAACCGTGAGCACCGTGTCGTCCGCGCCGGTCGGCTTCGCCGGTCCGGTCGGGCTCAAGGGTGTCCGGATTATCGCGGACCACGCGGTCAAGGCGATGCGGAATTTCGTCGTCGGCGGGAACAAGAACGATACTCACCTGATCAATGTGAACTCGGACCGGGACTTTACCGTCGAAGCGTTCCTCGATCTACGCCAAGCCCAAGCCGGTGACCGATCGCCCCGAAGCGACGACCGGCTGCACGAGGCCAAAGGTATTGAAGTGGGCCACGTCTTCCTGTTGGGAACCAAGTACAGCGAATCCATGCAGGCGACGTTTCTGGATACGGACGGCAAGGAAACGCTGGCCATCATGGGATGTTACGGCATCGGCGTGAGCCGGACCGCGGCCGCGGCCATTGAACAAAACCATGACGACAAAGGCATGGTGTGGCCCGTGCCCATTGCGCCCTTTCACGTTCATCTGTTGCCAGTCACGGCCTCGGAGCAAGTCGTCCAAACCGCCGGGATATTGTACGATTCGTGCCTCAAGGCCGGCGTCGAAGTCTTATGGGACGACCGCGATGAACGTGCCGGCGTGAAATTCAACGACGCCGATCTGATCGGGGCCCCGTTTCATCTCACCATCGGTGACCGGGGGCTGGCGCAAGGCGTGGTCGAACTCAAACGGCGTGATACCGGAGAAGTGGCGAAACTCCCACCGGCTGACGTGATTCCCCACGTGCAAGGTCTGCTTTCCACCTACGATCTGCCGGTCGGGTAATCGTCTTCACGCGGTCATTTGCTCCAGAAAAATCGCTCCTTCCGGGTAATGTCTCAGTTTGAATTCTCTCTTGACATTGATAACGCCATGCGTTAATAGTGAGTGCGATTCATGAGACTGTTCGCGAATAACGACACGGAACGAGTCTTTCATGGACAGCACGCCGTGAGGTTGCCGGCGAATCTTCGGCGCCGAGCGCGGATGAGGCTTCAGCGAGTCATGGCAGCGACAAAGCTCTCTGATCTGCGGCTGCCGCCCTCCCATCACCTTGAGGCGTTGAAGGACGACCGAAGAGGCCAGCACAGCATCCGTATCAACGATCAATGGCGTGTGTGCTTCCGCTGGACAGACCAAGGTGCCAGAACCATTGAAATCACAGACTACCATTGAGGTGACTGATTGATGACGAACATGCCGCCCATCCATCCCGGAGAACACTTGGCTGAGATGCTTGAGGAACTGGAAATCAGTCAGTACCGGCTGGCCAAAACGATGGGGACGCCTGCGAGACGGATTAACGAAATTATCCACGGTAACCGATCCATCACGGCCGACACAGCGCTGCGACTCGGGCAGGCCTTGGGAATGACGCCTGAATTCTGGTTGAATCTTCAACGCATGTATGATCTTGATGTGGCCAGATCTTCCACTGATGTCCGGGCCATCCCCTCCCTTGTCGCTCCATAGCGCCACCGGATGGCAGAGACGCCGTCCCTCTGAAGCGTTTCTCATCATGTCATCCTTCCTCGCTGAGTACTCCCTCACCCCAACCCTCTCCCAACGGGAAAGGGAAGAGCATGTGTCGGATTACGCTGCGCTCATCCGACCTGTCCCTACGTGCTCCATCCTGAGCAAAACGCTCTTCCGCATTAGATTGACAATAGAAAGAACCGAATGATAGTTTTACTCGGATTGCGCGTATTACTGCGCGCGGTGAACGGATTGCAGGTATGATTACGCAAATGAACGTGCGGGGGCTCTTGTTTGACCCCTATAATAACGCCTATATCGTCATCCTTCGTGACGAGGAAAACTCCGATATGCTTCCGATTTGGGTCGGGAAATCCGAAGCCAGCGCCATCAGTTTTGCCTTGGAGAACGTTGCCCCGCCGCGTCCCATGACGCACGACTTAATGAAGTCGATTTTGGACAACGTGGACGCCAAGATCTTGAGCGCCGTGGTCACTGACTTAAAAGATAATACGTACTATGCAAAAATCCATCTCTGGTACGGCGATTCGGAATATTCCATTGACTCGAGGCCCAGTGACGCGATTGCCCTGGCGTTGCGTGCCGAAGCCCCGATTTTTACCAGGGAGGAAGTCCTGCAAAAACAGAGCTCCGAGGAATTGGAGCGATGGCTGGAAAATTTAAAGCCTGAAGATTTCGGTAAATCCGAGTCCTAGCGTTCAGTCCCGTTTTCTCGTTGCGCCGGACACGTTTTTCACAACACCATGAGCGTGGAACAAAATACAGACCTCGTCCCGTTAAAGGTTCACGGAGTGCTGGTTGACCCGAATACGGATACCCAGATCGTGATCCTCCGGGATGAAAGCAATGCCGACGTGCTTCCCATTTGGGTAGGTACGGCCGAAGGCACCTCCATCCGCCTGGCTTTGGAAGACGTGGTTCCACCCAGGCCGATGAGTCACGATTTGATTGCGAGTCTCTCGACCCATCTGGGCATGAAAATCTCTCAGGTCGTGGTGACGGACGTCCAAAACAACACGTACTATGCCACGGTGCACGTGTCGTTGAATGGACTCGAACGAACGGTGGATTCCCGACCGAGCGATGCCATCGCCCTGGCCCTGAGGGCCAAGTGTCCGATTTACGTGACCCAGGACGTCCTCAAGAGAAGGGCCGGTGACAACTTGGAGGCGTGGCTGGCTAAACTCGACTCCAAAGAATCGACATCATCTGAAACGTAACTGGAGAATTTCTGATGCGCAGCTTTCAGGCAAAACCCCACGAGATCGACAGAAAATGGTATATTCTCGACGCCAAGGGCATCCCGCTCGGTCGATTGGCGACTCAAGCCGCCACGCTGCTCCGCGGCAAGCATAAACCGACGTTCACGCCCAACGTGGATACGGGCGATCACGTGATCGTGATCAATGCCGAAGCGATTCGGCTGACCGGAAAAAAATTGAAGGATAAAACGTATTATCACCATACCGGCTATCCCGGCGGGATCAAATCCATTACCGCGGAGCAGCTCCTGAAAAAAGCTCCCACGGAAATCGTGTCCAAAGCCATCCGGGGCATGCTTCCGCATAGCCCGTTGGGGAAAAAGATGGCCAAAAAATTACGCGTCTACGTGGGCACGGATCACCCGCACGTTGCACAATGTCCGGAGCCTTGGTCATAACCACTTGCTGAACGTTAGAGGAAAGGCCCTTACCGATGATCAGTCAACGTCATTATGCTACGGGAAAACGCAAATATGCGATCGCACGCGCCTGGATCGAACCGGGTCCTCCGGACATTACGGTCAACGGCCGAACGCTTGACCATTATTTCACCCTGCTCGCTCATCGCATTCAGGTCGAAACACCGCTTGAAGTGACGAATACCCGGGGACAATTTCGCATCAAAACCTCGGTTTGCGGTGGAGGCGGAGCCGGGCAGGCAGGAGCCCTCCGCCACGCGATAGCCAAAGCCCTGGTGAAAGCAAACCCGGATTTTCGGGCGATTCTAAAAAAAGACGGCTTGCTGACGCGCGACCCCAGGGTGAAGGAAAGAAAAAAATATGGGCAAAAAGGCGCTCGAAGCCGGTTCCAATATTCCAAGCGTTAACCACGCGGACACTTCAGGATGGTGATGAAAAAGGGAAGGCTTCGATGCCTTCCCTTTTTTCGTCTGGATGAACAATCATGCGTCGGACTCGATTAAAAGTAGCGGTACTGGGAGCCAGTGGGTATACGGGCGGGGAACTCCTCCGCCTGTTGGGCTGTCATCCTTACGTCACGGTCACCAACGTGACCGCGGATAAATCCGTCGATCTGCCGGTCACATCCCTTTTCCCGAACCTGGAGACGTTCCACGAGTTTCGTTTTGCGCCGCTGCACGTCGAACCCATCCTGAAGAAAGTTGATCTGGTGTTTTCGGCGCTTCCGCACACGAAAGCCATGGAACCGGTGACGGCATGCGTCCGGGCAAAAAAACCCGTCATCGACTTGAGCGCCGACTTTCGGCTGACGGAGCGGGAGACCTATGAACAATGGTACGGCACCCCGCATGCATCACCCGCGTTGCTCAAAAAGGCCGTCTACGGGCTTCCGGAACTTCATCGAACACGGATCCGGCGCGCTCGACTGGTGGCCGCACCTGGCTGTTACCCGACAGCGGCCATTCTGCAGTTAGCTCCGTTGCTGGCCCATCGAATGATTCAACCGGGATCCATTGTCGTCGATGCAAAGTCCGGCATTTCAGGAGCGGGACGAAGCCCAGCCCTGCCCTATCATTTTCCGGAAGCGCACGACTCCCTGACGGCCTACAACATCGCCCGGCACCGCCACACCCCTGAAATCGAACAGGAACTGAACCGGCTCATACACGGCAAAGAGAACGCGCGCGTTCTCTTTACGCCTCATTTGATCCCGATGAATCGAGGGCTACTCAGTACGGCCTATGCCAAGCTCCGGGCGCCGCTTACGAACGAGGCGGCAATGAAACTATATGAAAAGTTTTATGCAAACGAGCGCTTTATCAGAATCCGGGAAGCCTCGACGGCCATCAGTCCCATCCACGTTCGAGGATCGAATTTTTGCGACATCGGAGCTTTTGTGGATGAACGAACGAACCACGTCATCACGGTGTCGGCCCTGGACAATCTGGTCAAAGGCGCGGCCGGACAAGCCATCCAATCCATGAACCTGATGATGGGATTCCCTGAAGACACGGCGTTGACGTCACCGGGAATTTTTCCGTAGACGCAACGACCCTGATGTCCCTCAGTCAACATTCGTATTACCCGTGAATGTGAAAAAAATTACAGGCGGCGTCACTGCCCCGGCCGGCTTTCTCGCCGCCGGCATTCATGCCGGCATCAAACAAGAGCCTCTGCTGGATCTTGCCCTGTTGGCGTCCACCCACTCCGGGATTATGGCAGGCGTATTGACACAAAATCGGATTGTGGCAGCCCCTGTTATTTTGTGTCAGCGTCAACTCAAGAAACACACGGGACAAGCCATTTTTGTGAACAGTGGAAACGCCAATTCGTTCACCGGTTCACAAGGGATGTCGGACGCAATTGAAATGCGTAAACTCGCATCCACGGCCTTAGACCTTCCTGTCTCTTCAGTGTTTGTGGGATCGACGGGAGTCATCGGCCGCCCTTTGCCGATGCCCGCCATCCGTGAAGCCGTGCCGCCTCTCGCCCGACTCCTGAGCCGGTCCGGTCATAAGCGGGCCGCGCAAGCCATCATGACGACGGACACCAGACATAAAGAAGTCGCCGTGCAGGCGAAGATAGGACAGCAGACTCTCACGATCGGAGGGATGGCCAAAGGCTCCGGGATGATTCATCCTGATATGGCGACCATGCTGGCATATCTCACCACCGACGCGGCGATTGCCCCGCGGGCTTTGCAAGCCGCATTGACGCGAGCCGTCAACGACACCTTCAATTGCATCTCCGTCGACGGGGACTCAAGCACGAATGATACGGTGTTATGCCTTGCCAATGGACAAGCCGGGAATCCGACTATTCAGACGGGCACCCCCCAATGGGAAACATTCTATGATCTTCTGTACGAAGCCTGCCTGTCGCTTGCGCTTCAAATCTGCCGGGATGGAGAGGGATGCACCAAGATCGTCGAGGTCATCGTGCGCGGGACAAAGACCAATCGCGACGCCAAGAAGATTGCTCAAACCATTGCGACATCGTTGTTGGTAAAAACCGCCATCTTTGGAGAGGATCCCAACTGGGGTCGAATCGTGGCAGCCGCGGGCCGGGCCGGCGTGAATTTCAATCCTGCCAAGATTGGCTTGGCATTCAACAAGATCCGAGTGGTGGAGAACGGCCAAGCAGTCGGAGGCCGGGCCGACAACCGTGCGCAACGGATCATGCGAAAAAAGCAATACGTCATGACGCTCTCATTGGGGGAAAAGCCGGGTTACGCCAGACTCTGGACTACGGATCTGTCCTACGAATACGTGAAAATCAACGCTTCCTATACCACCTAGCCCATCCGTTTCCGGACAACGCGTCGGGTGGCCAACCTCACGCGCATAAAAACCTTTCACCGCACATGGATTCTCGTCGCGGGAAGAGCCGGCTTTCTCTCACGCACCTCTGCCGCAAGCTTCCGGGTGAAACGGCAAGTGAGGGTTGAAACCATAGCAAAAATGTGTACAATTAGAGATTATTCTATATTTTGTAGGTCAATGACTATGCTCCAATATTGAACAACTATAGGTTGTGGTTGAGAAAACAAAATCAAACATATAAGTAACGTATAATCACCTTGCAAATTTCACTGAACCGTTGAACCGGCCCATCGCCATGCTCAAAACAAGAATGTTGATTCCCTTGCAAACGCGGCTGATCCATCAGCGTCTCAGCGTTGTTCTCTGCCTCGCCCTGCTCCCCGGATGTATTGTCGCGGAAACGACCTATGACATCGTGGCCGGCACCGTGAAAGGCGCGTATTACCTGACGACTGGAACCGTCAAGGCTGTCTACCACATTGGGAAATTCACGTTTGAGGTCGTTCAGGCTCCATTCGACTGGCCCCTGACGCATGATGAGATCGAAACGATCGACGGGTTGCCGGTTAAAGAAGCCATTCGCCAGGGACGCGTAAAGTGGGCTCCCTATGTGGTGAAGGGCAGACGCTATGTGCCCATGAGCGTCCGGCAGGCTCAACGCTATGAAGAGAAAGGGATCGCCTCGTGGTATGGAGAAGAAACCCGGCAAAAAAGCGGGGGGCATATGACTGCGAACGGCGAAGCGTTCAATCCCAGGGCCTTGACCGCCGCGCATAAATATCTGCCGTTACCGATCAACGTCAGAGTGACGAACCTGGAAAACGGGCGATCGATTGTCGTCAGGGTCAACGACCGAGGGCCATTCCCCAGTGCCAACAACCCGAACTCCGGAAAACGCATTATCGACTTGAGTTACGGAGCTGCCAGAAGACTGGGATTCCACAAAAAGGGATTGGCCCGGGTCCACGTCAAAGTCATTCCCGTCAAGGTTGGGACGTAGGCCCCGTACGTCTCGACGGCAGGGAATATCCTTCTTTCACCACCCCTAACCAACTTCATCCTGTGCGTCCACCTCGCTGGTCAGATTCCGTAGTGCAGCAGAGATCCGAACGGGGATGGTGGCCCCCGGGCGGCATTGGCACAGTTCGTCAGGCAACGTGGCAAGTTCGGCCGTGGCACGTTCACGGATTTGATCGAGTGACGGGGACGTCTCACGACGCTTCCCGGATTCCATAACCGGTCTGATGAGCGGGTTCCCTTCTTGCGCATGGTCAGCCGTCGTCACCACGTCATGCTCGATGCATCCCCGTTGATCGTAACGGCGGTAGACTTGTTTGACGCCCGGCCACGTTTCCTTGCCTTCCGACCTCTTTCGTGAGGGTCTCCCGGAATATTCCTGTAGCTTATAAACGCAATCCAAATACGGCGCATCTGCCGAAGTCGCCAGCCTGGTCCCGACGGCAAACAGATCAATAGGAGCCTGAGCCGCGACGATGTGTTGAATGGCGTCTTCATCCAGGTTGCCGCTTGCCGTAATCTGCACCTCTCCCAAACCACCGTCGTCCAATATGCGTCGTACCCGGCGCGCTTGCTCGATCAGGTCTCCGCTGTCGAGACGTACCCCTTTGATTGTAATACCCTTTTCCCGCAGACCCGGAGCCAGCTTCACCACGGTTCGCGCTCCTTTCTGCGTATCATAGGTATCGAGCAGGAAAATCACGTTATCGGGTTGTGCATCGGCAAAATACTCAAAGGCGTGGCGTTCGGCCTGGTGGGCCTGTATAAAACTATGCCCCATCGTTCCGAATACCGGGACTTCATAACAAGGCCCGGCCATGATTGTAGCCGAACCGGCAAATCCGGCCAGGTAACTTGCCCGGGCAGCAAGCAACCCGGCCTCGGCTCCGTGTGATCGTCGCATGCCGAAATCGATCACGGGTTTGCCTGCAGCGGCGAGTACGCATCGCGCGGCTTTGGACGCGATCAACGTCTGATAGTGGAGCAGGTTGACCAACCGGGTTTCGATGAGTTGGGCTTGGGGTAACGGGGCCGTGACCCGGACGATCGGTTCGTTCGCGAAACACACCGTACCCTCGGGCATGGCATGAAGATCGCCCGCAAACCGAAATTGTGCCAGATAGTCGACCAAGGAACGGTTGAACCGGCCGCTGTTCGCCACCCATTCCAACTCATCAGGGGTGAAACGAACGTTCTCCAAAAATTCCAGAAGCTGCGCCAACCCCGCGGCCATAAAAAACCCCCGTTGCGGGGGCATCGTCCTCACGAAACATTCAAAGACCGCGGTGTCTTCCATGCCCCGTTCGAGGTAGCCTTGGAGCATGGTGAGCTGATAGAAGTCCGTCAGTAAGACACTCGATCGAATATCCATGCCAAATGGCCAGTCGAACAGGAGCCTGCCCTGAGCGAAGTCGAAGGGTCAGAATTCATCCCGGGTATCGAGCGCTTTACACGACCCGAACACCGTCATCAGGATGATACCCCGGCGCGCGGCTTCTTGACTTCGATACCGCAACCGGGCGGGACGTTTCTGGCTCTCCGGGACAACCACGCGTGCCGGAAGGGGTTCCGGCAATTCTGCCGTCACATCTTCGGGCGGGGCACTCTCGGAAACCGGCGAAGGGGGAGACGCCTCTTGGCGGCCCAATTCTTCCTGGTATTGCGTATAGCGCTCGAGCTGCTCACGCAACCAACTCCCGATGGAGGCAATAAACCAAACCAGCAGCACGATTCCAAGAAAGATCAATGCCTCGCTGCTCATCCCATCGCCTCACGTCAGGGCTTTGATTCCGGATTCTCTTCGTCGCGCCCGATGGCCTCTCTCATGGAAGTATCGGCCTGCACGTTCTTCATTCGATAATAATCCATCAGCCCGATGTTGCCTTTCCGAAACGCCTCGGCCATGGCACGCGGCACTTCCGCTTCGGCCTCGATCACCCGGGCCCGCATTTCCTGTTCCAGGGCCACGGCCATGGCCCGCCGCTCTTCGGCCTTGGCCTGCGCAATTTGCTTGTCGGCGTTGGCCTGATCGATTTGCAACTTCGCCCCGATATTTTCACCCACGTCCACGTCCGCGATGTCGATGGATAAAATTTCAAACGCGGTCCCGGCATCCAACCCCTTTTGGAGAATGTGTTTCGAGATTTCATCGGGGTTTTCCAACACGTCCTTGTGCCTGGCTGACGAACCAATGGTGCTCACCATGCCTTCACCCACTCTGGCAATCACCGTCTCTTCTCCGGCCCCGCCGACCAGCCGGTCGATGTTCGCTCGAACGGTGACACGCGACACGGCAATCAGTTGAATGCCGTCCTTCGCCACCGCCGTAATCCTGGGGGTTTCAATCACCTTCGGCAATACGGACATCTGCACGGCTTCCAACACGTCGCGACCGGCGAGATCAATAGCCGCGGCGCGCTTGAAAGGCATGGGGATATTCGCCTTGTCCGCGGAAATCATGGCATTCACCACTTTCACCACGTCGCCGCCGGCAAGGAAATGGGCTTCGAGATCATTGGTGGGAATTTCCAGGCCGGCTTTGACCGCGCTGATCCGCGCCGTGACCACGGTGCCGGGGGGCACCCGGCGAAATCGCATACCGACCAGGGTCAGGAGCCCCACGTACGCATTGGAGGCCCACGCCGCAATCCACAATGGAATGGGGATCAGGTACAAAAACCCCGTCAAGGCTATAGCGACGATCAGCAAAAGCGCGAGGGTGCCGAAGACCTGCATTTCTGCGCCCATGAGAAGCCCCTCCTTTCGACCCGTGAGAACCAGGGGAATGAATAGGGAACTGTAACACAAATAGGACAGGAATGGCTCGAAATTCAGGAATTGTCGGATTACGCTGTGTTAATCCGACCTACCCGACTCGGAATGACACATGGGGGGCGTTGGCTACGTTCATACCAACGATTAATTCATTTCCACGAGATCTTGCAGCAAATCTAGATTTTGCGGTTGACGCAATTTCCTGAGAGCGGACGATTCAATTTGGCGAATGCGTTCCCGCGTCACGCCAAAATCTTCGCTGATTTCTTCCAGGGTATGCCCTTTGACGTATCCGATCCCGAACCGTTTCTTGATGATGTATTCTTCCTTGGGGGTCAACACTCCCAAGGCCTTGTCCACTTGGCGTCTCGTGTCATACCGTAAGGCGGCCGCATAAGGCGGCGAAGCGGTCCGATCCTCCAGCAGGTCGCCCAACCGGGTCTCTTCATGCTCACCCACCGGGGTTTCCAACGACACCGGCTCCCTCAGATATTCCATCATTTCCCGGGTCCTCGCTTCGGACAACTCCACGTGTTGGGCCAATTCCTGAGTACTGGGCGTACGCCCGTAGCGTTGCACCAGGCGTGCCGACGCCCTCCTCAATTTTTGAACGGACTCATGCATGTGAACCGGCACCCGAATCGTACTGGCCTGATCTGCAATGGCGCGGGTCATGCGTTGCCGGATCCACCACGTCGCATAGGTGCTGAATTTGTACCCGCGTTGATATTCGAATTTGTCAACGGCCTTCATCAACCCGATGTTGCCCTCTTGCACAAGATCCAAGAATTGAAGGCCTCGTCCCATATAGTGCTTGGCCACACTCGCCACTAATCGCAAATTGGCCTGAATGAGCCTGTTTTTTCCGTCTTCGATGGTTCGCTCGGCCCGCTCGATTCTGTCGACGTGTTCCAGGAACAGGGAAACGGGCATGAACAGGACGTTTTGCTCGATCTGCTTCAACCGGCTCCTGGGGGCACCAATCGCATCCGTTGACCGGGAACGAAGGTCGTTCGCCAGGGTTTTGACCTCAGACAGCAGTTGTCCCTGATACGCATGAGCGAAATGTATTGCTCGAACCCGGTCTACAATGCGTTGCTGACCAGATTCAACGTGTTTCAAGAAATCAGAGGAATCATCGGGTGCCGGCTTGCCACATTGTTCCAGGTAATATTTTTGCAGTGATCGTGACGCCCGCCGGATAGCCGACAGTCCATTCAAGGTCCGATTCCGGACGGCCTCCTGTTCTCGCTCCCCGGCTTCAACGTCCTGCTCGCCGGTCCCACGCTCAAGGCTCACGACCGCGGACACGGAAATCTCGCGTTGCTGCAAAGAAACACGGAGTGACTCCAAACGATCGAGAACCAGAGGGAGTCCGTAGACGGCCCGTGCCAATTCGGCATTTCCCGCTTCGATCTGTTTGGCAAGCGCCACTTCCTCTTCACGCGTCAATAAGGCCACTTTGCCCATCTCCTTCAAAAACACCTGGGTCGGTCCGGACATCCCTTCTTCCTTCTCAGAAAGGGTCTTGTGCGCCTCCCGTGAAGAAGCTTGCGGAACACGATCCGGGAAAGCTGTCATACCCAAAGCAGTGGCGTTTTGAGCACTGTCCGTTTCTGTGACATCGGGTAACGGGGCTTGACGCATGTTTGGCACCTCTACGGTCTCAAGATGATCGATTCCCTGGACGTTTACGCAGCTTGAGAGGCAGGTTTCCTGGAGCCTCCGGACATCGTTTGTTTTGCCGCTTTCGGATAGACCGTTTCCCCGCAATTCAAACACCGTAAGGTCTCAATACGAAGAAAAGGGCCATCCGGATCATAAAAATGATCTCTGACCATAAGACCTCCACAACGTGGACATTTCATCTGGCATCCCCCCTGTTCTCGACTGTTCCGGAGTATACAAGAACGGTCCTTGGTAGATTGTTCCGCAACGCGCCGTGCGGGTTTTTTGACCTATAGCTCTATCCATAACCAGTTTTAGCGGCAAATCAAGGGTACGGCTTTACAGAAAAGTTTTCTACCCGGTTCCTGCGCTCGTCCCCTTTTCCTTGCTTGACGTAACCATTTGATTATAAAGTGAAAACAGGCCTGCTTCCATCAATGCGATCCGGGAACGTGAACAAATTTCCCCTATTTTAAGGCTTCGTTATCCCCCTAGCCGTGGCTGGAACCGGTTTGCTAGTATGCGTCTCCCATGGAAATCGGCATTGTCGGACTTCCCAACGTCGGTAAATCGACGATCTTTAACGCTCTGACGTCAGGAGACGCGGCCTCGTCGACCTATCCCTTTACCACCATCGAACCGAACCTCGGCGTCGTTCCCGTTCCCGACTCCCGGCTGGACCGCCTCGCGGAAATCTTCAAACCGAAAAAAACCACGCCCGCCTTCTGCCGGTTCGTCGACATCGCCGGACTGGGCAAAGGCGCAGCAGAAGGCGAAGGGCTCGGCAACAAATTTCTGGCCCACATCCGGGAAGTCGACGCGATCCTGCACATGGTCCGTCTTTTTCAGGATGCCAATGTCAGACACACGTTGGATGGCATCGACCCAAAGAGGGACGTTGACGTGATCGAGACCGAACTCATGCTCGCCGATCTCGAAAGCGTCACGAGACAATTCGACAAGGTCTCGGGCAAGGCACGATCCGGGGACACGGAAGCAAAGGATGCGCTGGAATTACTCAATATCCTGAAGACGGGCCTCGAAGAGGGCAAACCCGTAAGGACACTCGGACTCGATCCAGAGAGTCTCAAACCGTTCTCCCTGCTGACCGCGAAACCCGTCCTGTACGTCGGCAATACCGATGAGCATACGGACCAGGCCGTCGTGGATGATTTTCAAGCGCTTGTCCAAAAACTTGAGGCGGAATCGGTCGTACTCTCTGGCAAACTGGAAAGCGAACTAACCGAGCTGTCAGGCGAGGACCGAGAGTTATTCATGGCTGACCTGGGCATGACACACAACGGCCTGGAACGGGTCATCGTGGCGGCGTACAAAACGCTGGGGCTCTGCTCATATTTTACCGGAGGCCCTAAGGAAGTCCGGGCGTGGACGATCCCCGTGGGAGCCAAAGCACCTCAAGCCGCCGGCGTCATCCACTCGGACTTTGAGAAGGGGTTTATCAAGGCCGACGTGTACGGCTTTACGGACTTGGATCGCTACCGGTCAGAGCAAACGTTGCGAGAGAAAGGCCTCATCCGGTTAGAAGGCAAGGAATACGTGGTCAAAGACGGCGACGTGTGTCATTTCAAGTTCAACGTGTAAGCCGGACTTCGATGAATGCATTGTATTATCCCTTTCATCTGTGCCATGAGCGCACCCTCACGTGTCTCTTGGAAGAATATGACGTTGTACACTTTCGCGATTTCATGGCCCTGCAACTGACGCCGTTCATGGGAACGACGGCGTTTCCCGATCGCATGGGCGACTATTATCCTCAATTGCTGGAAGCGGGGCGAATCATCCAAGGGCACAACGTCAGTGGCGCCTTGCGGCCTGATTTGATTGCGGCAGTGGATCTGGATTTAGCCGATCCAACGTGGCGCGCCATGTTTCATGACGCCTTGTCGGATGACTATCATTTTCAGCGTACGTTGTTTGATGAGTCGGAATTGCGAAAAGGAGGGAATGGCGACTCCGTAGAAATTCCCTTGTTATCCGGGTTCAGGACTCCTGACTGGCAAACAACCCCTTTTTCGGTTGAGTTGGTCAAAACCCTGAGTCGCAAGTCTCTTCCTCACAAAGACGACCCGGTATTTGAATACGGCTGGGCATTAGTCAAAACAAGCGCGGCGTTGGCCTATACGATTCAACTGTGCCACCAGCTTCAGGTCACGGCCGTGACGGATTCGGCTTCGTATCATCGTCTGCTCACACAATCCTGTCACAGAACCCGGATCGAACTCTCCAATTCCTGCGTCAAACGTGAAGGATACTAAGAGAAGGGTTGAGAGTACTGCCTGTTTGGATTGATAAGGTTTCTGCCTGTTACAAGACCGTCTCAGGGCCCTTCGGTCTCCATTTCCTGGCCAAGGCTTGGGCTTTTTCAATTTGAGCGGGTGTCATTTCCTCTTCCAGCATGGCTACGGCCTGTATTGCCGGGTCCATTCCCTGTTCCGCGGCAAGGAACGCCCATTGGTACGCCTGGATGTAATCCTGCTTAACCCCTTCGCCCTTGTAGAACATCAGGCCGACGTGATTCTGCCCGGCCGCGTTACCCTGCTCCGCCGCCCGCAGAAACCACCGAAACGCTTTGGCGAAATCTTTGGGAACGCCCAGGCCGTAACGGTAGAGTAAGCCCAGGTTGTTTTGCGCGCTCTCATGGCCTTGGTCAGCCGCCAGCCGATACCAGTATCGAGCCTTCTCAAAGTCCTGCGCAACGCCCTGCCCCCATCGATACATGTACCCCACCATGTTTTGGGCCTCGGCATTCCCCTTTGAAGCAAGCGGGGCCCATTCTCGCATCGCGTTTTCATAATCCTGTTCGAGATAAGCGTCTTCACCCAGACCGAAATCCGCCCAGGCCGGACAGGTACTGACAAGCACCCATCCGATGATGAGTACTATAATTTTCCGATAGAACATGTTCTTCATCATGATTGGCTCCTCGCGGCTGTCATTGCCGACTATCCTGGCGAATTCCACTGTTCCTCTCGGCTTACCCGCTCCGTTAGTATACTCCAAATCCGTCACCGCCTGCTTTTGCTCTTTACTCATCGTGACGGGAATGGCATAAAGAAGGAACCTTGGAGAACATGTGATGTCCATACGTATCCACGCCGAAGCCCTGTACGATTCACTGCAAGCCTCATTGGGCATCCATGATCCCGACCGGGTACGGGCCAAGCTGGAGAAGGAACTCCGTCACCTGATACCCAACTGGACCGACAGGATCCCGGATTGTCCGGGATGGTACTGGTTTAAACCACAAGGCGTAGCCGAACCCCAGCTTCTCCTTGTGGACCATGGCCGCATCGACACCAAACTCATGGCCGATTTGGGTCCCCCGAATAATCTGGTGGACGTTCAACGCGTGAAAGGGCTCTGGGCCGGCCCCCTGCTGCCTCCCACGTAAGATGACGGCCGGCCACGAAGACCAGTCTTGGGAATCCTTCTGCGCATCCCGACTCGACTACCTTTCCGCCCTGGCCGTCCCCATTGCCGAAGGTATCACGCGCCAGGATACCGTTCATCCTGCGTTTCGCGGATGCATCGACTGGCATTCCTGTGTGCATGGACTCTATGCCTTATGTACCCTGACCCGGTTAACCGGAGAGTCACGGTGGAGCGATCTGGCCGAATCCTTGCTCATTCCCGAAAGACTGGAGCAGGAACTGCTTTGCATTCGGAACGGTGAATTGAATGCGGAACTGCCCTATGGATACGCGTGGTTCCTGAAACTTGCGCAAGACCGCCAACGATTTTTTCAGAAAAACGATCTGCAACCGATCGCCGGGGAACTGGGACAACGGCTTGCACAATGGATCTTGTCCCTCTCCCCCGATGACATTGCGGCACATGCCCGACACCGCGCCTATGGCAACGTCTCCTGGGCCGTGCTGAATGTATGGGAATGGGCTCAATGGAACAACGAGCCGGAATTGGCTGAAGCCGTGTCTGCGTTGACGCGCGAGCAATTGCTTCCTCTCGATCAGGCTCTTCCCCCTTCCTGCGACCACCTGACCGATGAATTCTTTCCGGCCGCTTTGCAACGGACACGAGCCATTCTCACCATCCTGCCTCGCAGCGAGACCGGCGAATGGTTAAGCGCGTACCTTGCGGAAGACTTGCAATTGGAACCCGTCCGCCATCCGGCCTTTCCGCATTCCGCCGGACTGAATTTCAGCCGGTGCTGGGGTTTGTGGGACCTGTTTCGATACACGAGAAATCCCCGGTATCGCGACCAATACGTCCGGCACTTTGTCACGCAGATGAACCATCCGGAATATTGGCGCGACGATTACAAACAATACGGTCATTGGGTAGCCCAATTCGGGGTCTATGCGCTCGCCATGAGCATGGACAACCCTTAACAACAGTTCATTGCGACGCGTCCCGGTTGACAAGGGGTTTGCCGGTAGGTAGAAATTCAGCTTTGCTAAAGAGCGCGTTTTTTGCGGAGTTCTGCTGATGCCAATCAATGAGCTACGAAAACCGGGGGCGAGAATGAGCCTCAAGGAAGCACTCGAACGAGCCGAAAAGCTTAAACGCATGGCTGCGAGCAGCAACCCAAACGAAGCGGCCGTGGCCGCCGCGCGACTCAAAGCCTTTGACGTCGATGCCGCGCGCGCGCCGCATTCAAAAAATGCTGAAATCGCACCGGCAACGATCACGGAAACCGGCGAGAGCGGACCTCAAAAAGTTGAAGTACTGGATGAATTACCCGTCATTCCGTACAAGGACCTGGGGGAACTGGAAGTGGAACAGCCACCCGAAACCCCGTCGGTGAACTGGGACGTGCTTCATGCCGAATTACTGGAACGGGCCCAACAGATCGGCGCCAACGCTATTATCGATATTCAGATCAAGGGAACGATCCAGCAAAAAATCCTGACCGGGACCGCGCTCAAATATCTTTCGCCGCAAGAGATCCTGGACGTTCAGGCCGCCAACAAATTGGACGACGACGAGAAGGCCTATCATGAAGCACAAAAGGAACGTCGTGACGAAGACTGGGCTCCGCCCGTGGGGTAAGAGTTGAGCGGGCAGGTTACGCTCCTGTCGGATTACGCTTCGCTAATCCGACCTACCCTGCCTTGCTGTCATCCCTGACCCCGATCGGGGATCCAGCGTCTTCTCTTTCATGCGGGGTTTCGTCCCCGTCCTTGTGTTTCGGCAAAAGGACCCAAAACCATTGGCGCCCGGGCGTGGCCCCAGGGAGCGCCTTTGGCTTTCCTTATTATATTTGTAGCCGCGCCATCTCATGGCGCTTTCTTCTGTTCGGCCTCTCCGGGCCGCATGAGATGCGGCCCCTACAACTACACAGAAGAAAGACTCTGGGTTCCTGCTTTCGCAGGAATGACATAAGGAGGACCTGCGGGAATGCCGGAAGAGGGGAACCCTGCTCTCAGGTGCATTCGTACGATCAAGTATGGCAAACTTCAACCTTGAGGACACCATGACGTTCGCCCGCGAGAAACGGCGGGAGAGAAACACTCCCCTTTGAAACAGGAACGAGACTCCATGGCATTTCATTATCAGGAAATCTTCGAACACGGGATGGATACGACGATGTATCGCCGGTTGTCGTCGGACCACGTGTCCACCACCACGTTCGAAGGGCAGGAAATTCTCATTATCCAGCCCGAAGCACTCACGCTGTTGGCGCGTGAGGCCATGGATGACGTGGCGCATCTCTTACGCGCGAGTCACCTCCGACAATTGCGCCACATTCTTGATGACCCGGAGGCCTCGGATAACGATCGTTTCGTGGCGTTGGAACTGCTGAAGAATGCCAACATTGCCGCGGGGCGGGTGCTGCCGGGCTGCCAGGATACCGGCACGGCGATTGCCGTCGGGTATAAGGGACAGCAGGTGTTCACCACGGGCCATGACACCGAAGCGCTCTCACGCGGCATCCATGACGCCTACGCGCAACGGCATCTGCGCTACTCACAGTTGGCGCCCCTCGATATGTACACCGAAAAAAATACCGGCACGAATCTTCCGGCTCAGATCGAACTCTACGCCGAACCCGGCACGGAGTACCGTTTCCTGTTTATCGCCAAGGGCGGAGGGTCGGCGAACAAGACCTTTCTCTATCAGGAGACCAAGGCCCTGCTGAATCCGAAGTCCCTGCTTGCCTTTGTCGCGGAGAAAATCCGCACGCTCGGAACCTCAGCCTGCCCGCCCTATCACCTGGCCCTCGTCATCGGGGGCCTGTCCCCGGAGTTCACCTTGAAGACCGTCAAACTCGCGAGTTGCCATGCTCTCGATGATCTCCCGACTTCCGGCAACGATTTGGGCCGTGCGTTTCGGGATCTCGACTTCGAGAAGGAGATTTTACGACTCTGCGCCGAAACCGGTATCGGCGCCCAATTCGGCGGCAAGTATTTCGCGCACGACGTCCGGGTCATTCGCCTCCCCCGGCATGGAGCATCCTGCCCCGTCGGGCTGGGCGTCTCTTGCTCGGCCGACCGGCAAATCCTGGGCAAAATCACCAAAGACGGGATCTTCCTCGAACAACTCGAAACGAATCCCGCGCAATATCTCCCGGACGTCAGTGAACAAGACCTGGAGGAAACCGTCGTCAAGCTCGACTTGAACCGGCCGATGCCGGCCATCCTCTCGGAGTTGCGCAACTATCCGGTGGCCACCCGGTTGTCGCTGACCGGCCCCATTGTCGTGGCGCGGGACATCGCCCATGCCAAACTGAAAGAACAATTGGACGCCGGTAAAGGCTTGCCCGAGTATTTCAAGAATCACGTGGTCTATTACGCCGGCCCTGCAAAAAAACCCGAAGGGTATGCGTCAGGGTCCTTCGGCCCCACGACCGCCGGGCGCATGGATTCCTACGTGGATCAGTTTCAAGCCGTCGGCGGCAGCATGGTCATGCTGGCCAAAGGCAACCGTTCCCGGCAAGTGCGCGAAGCCTGCCGGCAGTATGGGGGATTTTACCTGGGCTCCATTGGCGGCCCTGCCGCGCGACTGGCCGAACACAGTATCAAGAAAGTTGAAGTCCTTGAATTCGAAGATCTGGGCATGGAAGCGGTGTGGAAAATCGAAGTCGAAGACTTCCCGGCCTTTATCGTCATCAATCATGAAGGCCAAGACTTTTACGCCGACCTCGACGCTCGACGCCCGCTGGTTCAACCTGATACAAAATCCTAGCCACGTGCGTACGGGTCGTTCCTGTTCCAAAACCCTTTCCGTGCGCTGTTGTCATCCGGAATAAAATGTGCTACCGTGTTCTTCGAAGATGGTGGCCTGCGTTGACGCTCAGTTCAACCACAAGGCCATTTATTAATCGAGGTTGCAATCGGAAATCTGATCGAAAGCTGACCTAAGCGCCTTTCTCCAGTCGTGCTTCGGCCCTCCTTTCCCGTTTTTCGAGTGTAAATCCCCAATACTTTCAAAGGAGTTGTTCTATGCCGTTTAAAATTTATGTGGGCGGATTGCCATATCCGACAACCGAAACGGAGTTGACCGATCTGTTTGTCCAACATGGCAACGTGGATTCGGCAAAAATCATTACCGACAAATATACGGGGCGGTCCCGGGGTTTTGGTTTTGTCGAAATGCCCTCGGAAGAGGAAGGCAAGGCAGCCATTACAGCGCTGAACGGCACCCAATTGGATGGCCGTACGTTAACCGTGAATCAAGCCCGTCCTCAAGAATCGAGGCCAGGCGGACGCGGTGGTGGTTTTGGCGGCGGCGGCCGTGGCGGACGACACGATCGCTAAGTCGCGCGAGCAGGGCGAAAGGGGGGAAAGGCTTGAGCCTTCTCCCCTTTCACCTCTCATCCCAGTAGGCCTGCAAGGCCGTTTCCATCACCCGCAAGACCATCCCCCAGATTTTTCGTGCCTCTCGAACGTCGTCGGCACAGACGTACGTCATCACCATCAGGCTCCATCCGTCTAATCCGCGCAGATGAAAACGAGTCGGTTGAAGCTCCAACCGGATTTCTACGTCCAGCCGCTGCATCAAGGCCTGACTCGCTGCGTGCATCAGTTCGTCTATTCTGGAACGCAAGAAATCAGCCAGACTCACCATGGCTGGTTTGTCCTGCTCAAATGGCTCAGCCATACAGATTACGAAAAACGAAGTCAGTTGCGATTTGGATTGATCGCCGGCAATGAAGTTCTGGGCGGCAGCCAGGCTCATCCATGGCGAGTTCGGAGCATTGATGACCTTCAAGAGGGCTTGGGTTTCAGGCCACCCGATACAGGAAGGCAGCACCGGGATCCACTCGGGATGCGCTTTGAGATCGATAAAGCCGTCTTCGGGAGTGCCGTCATTATTGAATGACGAAAAAGGCACATGGAAGACGTCCGTACTTTCAGAGACTGAAATGCCCATGACGAGGACTTTCTCTATCGGACACTCTCCGGTCTACGGAAAGAGCCCTCAACACCCTGCCCGTGATTCCCGAGCATACAACAGATCAGCCATGCCTTGAAGACCTCCACCGTTCTTGACACCCGGAGGATCTTGCCCTATGCTGGCCCCAAGGTGACTGATGTCATGACTCGTTTATCCCGCACAGCTCTCGTTCTCGGGGTTCTGGTCTGTTTTTTGGTCATGAGTGGCGTGGTTTCCAGCCAGGCTGCCGCTCATTCCCTTCACCACGTTCACCATAACGCGGCCACCCATTCGACGGTTCTTTGTTCCCTTATGTGCGCGGCCGGCCACGTGGTCAGTGTTGCCGAACCTGTTTTGGATGCTCCGCTCACCGTTTTACATGCCATAGAAGTTTCCGTCGTTCATCCTGTCAGGCTGACCGTTCCCACGCTTCACTTTTCTCGCGGTCCTCCCCGTTTCTAGTCTCAAGTCTTCCCTTTAACTCATTTCAGCGTTCTTTCCGTCGAGGGATGTGCCCTCTATGGAAATGTCGTTCGCTACTATTTCTAACGGAGGACTTGATGACTCGATCCGAGGAATTGGCACAATCAGTTTCATTCATGTTTTGCGAGAAGAGGTTTGCAAATGAACGGAGTACTGAACCCGTTAAAACGGGGAAGCATATGTTTGCTTTTTTTATTCTGCATCACGTGGGCCGGCACTCAAGGAGTTCACGCGGCATTATTGGACGGCCTGCTTGATGGAGTCGAGGAATCGCTTGCCGAGGGGTTGTCGAAAAAAGGAGAAAAGCTGACCACGGGCAATTTTTATACCGACGACAAACCGAATGCCCATGCTCCCATCGGGATGATGGGAGATCATACGCATGAAGCGGGAGAAGTGATGTTCTCCTATCGCTTGATGCACATGTTCATGGAAGGAAACCGATACGGGACCGACAGGCTGACCACTGATGAAGTCACCATGATGGGACGACCCGTTCCAGGCGGCTATCTGGTGGCGCCTGAATCCATGCGCATGTGGATGCACATGTTCGGGTTCATGTATGGATGGAGTGACACTGTGACCCTGACGCTCATGGTACCGTACCTTAATAACAGCATGGATCACGTGATGCGTAACGGAAGAACGTTTACGACCCGTTCCGAAGGTTTCGGCGATATTCGATTCGGATCGCTTTGGCGGCTTTGGGCGGTCGAAGCCCCGAGCATCGGGGCCCATCGGTTCCATTTCAACTTCTCAGTGAGTGTCCCCACGGGAAGTATCGAACCCACGGACCAGACGCCCATGGGAAACATCCGATTGCCCTATCCGATGCATCTTGGTTCAGGGACCTTCGATTTTTACCCCGGGATCACGTACGGGGGCGAGAGGGGTCGCGCCACTTGGGGGATTCAGGCCATCGGCACCTTGCGGGCCGGCGAAAATTCCAATGATTTTTCCAAGGGTGACGCCTATACCATCAATGCCCATGGTGCCTATGAAGTCATCCCCAATACGCTGAGCGGTTCGGTCCGATTGAGCTGGAATCACTGGGAAGCCTATGACGGGATGGATCCGAACATTCGTACGAATCACCCGATGAATCAAATGAGGATCGTCCAAACCGCGTTTCCTGATTTGCTGGGTGGTCAACGACTGGATCTCCTGTTCGGGATCAATGTCCTGTTCCCGGATTTCATGGGTTTGGAAAACCGGCTGGCCGTGGAAGGCGGGTTCCCGATCTACCAGTACCTGGACGGGCAACTTGAGACTGATTCGACCGTGACGTTCGGGTGGCAGGCGGTGTACTAATTGGAACCACTTCATTTAGAGAAAAAATGACTGAACAGTTCTTGAAAAGGAGACAGCACATGTGGCGCCGCGTCTGTACAATGAGTTGGTTTTTTGTGTTATGGGGATTCGCAGGTGCGGGGGCCTACGACGTGATCGAGGTCAACAACGGGGCAACCATCACGGGGAGAGTGGCCTTCACGGGCGCACTCCCCCATGCCTCCAGACAATTTGAAGTCCGGAACGGGCCTGAGGTTTGCGGAACGGAGCGCGTGCTGAACAAACTCGACGTGCATGACGGCATGGTTCAAGGCGTGGTCATCGCACTGGAAGGCGTGGAACAGGGCAAGCCTTTTTCTCCGCATCACGACACGGCCACCGGACGGGGGCGCGGAACCTTTCACTATGCCGGAGGAACCGCGTTGAATCTCGGCGTTGGACTCGAAACATGCAGCTTCGGCCCATTCACCGGCGTGATTCGGGCGGATGAGACCGTCCAGTTCGTCAATCACGATCCCATCAAGCACACGCTTCATACGTATTCGTTAAAGGGCCGCAAAGCCAAAATCATGCGAACCATGCATACCCAAAGTCTTCGAGCGCAAGGAGAAACGGAAAAAGTCTTTCCCTCCCCCAAATTGCGCCATGCCGTGGCCGTGGGCCTGACCTGCGACCGTCACGACTTCATGGAGAATTGGCTGTACGTGGTGAAGAACCCCTATTACGCCATTTCAGATAAATCAGGACGTTTCGAGATCGGTAAAGTCCCACCCGGCGACTACGACCTGGTGGCATGGCATCCCGTCCTCGGCATGCAAAAACAACGCGTGACCATCGCTCCGCAAGGTGATCTCCCGGTCGAGTTTGAGTTCGTGAAATAGCATCGCGGTCGTGATTGCCGGGCGATGCTATGTTCTTGCTATGACTTTGCTATGTCTTGCTATGCCTCTGCTATGAAAGTGCTATGAATTGCTATAATTAGTGCTATATACTGCTATGTAATGCTACGTTTTGCTATGCGCATGCTATGAATTGCTATGCAATGCTATATCTTGCTATGAAAATGCTATGTTCTGCTATGTGATGCTATGTTTTGCTGGTAGCGGCGCATGCCCCCTCACCCTGCCCTCTCCCACGGTGGGGAGAGGGTTCTGAAGGCTATTTCGTCTCAACGTAGAAAGGAAAACCCGTGGCGACCATCATGCCTTTTCGTAGCGTCAGGCCCAAAGCGGAACACGCCGCCCAAGTGGCTGCCCCCCCCTATGACGTCGTCTCCTTGGACGAAGCGCGAAACATTGCCGATGGGAATCCTTACTGTTTTCTCCGGGTCGGACGAGCCGAGTTGGAGTTGGCTGACGGCGTTGATCCCTATTCAACGGAAGTCTACGAAAGGGGCGCCGCCAACCTCCGGAAATTTCTTGACGACAGCATCCTGGTACGAGAACCCCACCCCATGTTCGGCGTGTATCGCCAACGCTGGGAAACCCACGAACAAACCGGTCTCGTCGCCCTCGCCTCGATCGATGAATACGACCGTGGACTCATCAAGAAACATGAACTCACCAGGCCGGTAAAGGAAACGGACCGCGTGCGCGTGATCGAAACGCACGAATCGCAATCCGGACCCGTACTCCTGTTTTTCCGTCGTACGATGCAATTCGAGAATTGGCTTGCGGACGTCACGGCCACAGAGCCGGACTCTCAATTCATTGCGGTTGATGGCGTGGAGCACACCGTCTGGAGCCTGCGCGACCCCGCGGCCATTGAGAAAATGGTCGAAGATTTCACGGACGTTGACGCCTTGTATATTGCCGACGGGCACCATCGCTCGGCAGCCGCCAGCCGGGTGCGAGCGTCCCGAGCCCAGGGCGTCTCACGGCCTTTACCGAATCATGAAGATGGATTCTTGTCCGTCATCTTTCCGCACGACGAATTGCAAATCCTGCCCTATAACCGCGTGGTGCGCGATCTGCACGGGTACACCGCACAACAATTTCTTGACGCATTGGCCGCAAACTATGAATTGCAACCCACCACCCAACCGGGACAGGCGCCGGAGGCCGGGTTCGACATGTACCTGGAAGGCCGCTGGCATCGTGCGCTTCCCAAATTGACGCCGGAACAACGGTCCGGGATCGAACAGAATCCGGTGAACGCCTTGGCCGTGTCCATGTTAACGGATCGCGTGTTGACTCCGCTGCTGGGTATTACGGATCAACGCTCCGATCCGAGGATCGATTTCGTCGGAGGCATCCACCCGCCGAAAGTGTTGGCCGCGAAGGTGGATGCGGGAGAATGGGCCGTTGCGTTTTGGTTGTACCCCACGACCGTCGACGAACTGATGGCCGTTTCCGATGCTCAAGACATCATGCCGCCCAAGAGTACGTGGTTTGAGCCCAAACTGCGTGACGGCTTATTCGTCCATATGCTGCGCGATTGAGTAGCGGTGCCATCTCATGGCGACTTCTTCTTGGCCGCATAAGATGTGACCCATACCCTGTATTCCTGCTAACAGCACTTAACCATCGCCGTAGTCCGGATACCGCGTGGAACCTGCCAGGAACAATGGTTCCCCCACGATCCACCCAAGCTCATCGACGGGCTCCAGGGGGGGAATGACAACATCTTGCCCACCCCGCGTCTCTTCCCTATTGCATAAGAGAAAATCCGTATCCCAAAAATAGACGTTGATCAGCGCCTCTCCGTCCACTTCCCCAATGTTGTACTCTCCAACGGGTCTGGTGCGCTGATCGAAATCGTCGAGCAGATCATTATGGGTCGCACAAAAGTTTTTTAACGTTTCATACAGCACGAGCCAATGCAGATCGGTTAAGCGATAAACCTGCGCATCATTGACCGCGGCCGACAGTTGGACCAATACCCGCACCGCCTCATAAGGACAAAGCCGTTGTGCAGTCTCCGGATAGAGCCCTTCCCAGGAATCGATGGCCCCGTCGTCCGACAGCAATTGGATTTCCGATGCTTCACTGGCAAAGGCTTCTTTCAGGATAGCCTCAAATACGGCGTCGGGTTTGGTTTGAAAATAGATCATCGGAACGATCTCGACGGTATCTGTAGGTCGGGGTAGCCTTGAGCCCTTCGACTCCAGGCGGGTGGCGCCTTACGCTCAGGGTGACCGGAGAGGCACCCGTTCGTCCTGAGCGTAGCGTAGCGAAGTCGAAGGAAGCGTAGTCGAAGGGCTAATCCGACCTACCCACCAAGCACTCTCAGAAAATCCAGGGAACAAGCCGCCACGTCCGCAACCGGTAGGCTTCATAGTCGTCGAAGACTTCTCCTAACAACCTCTCTTCATAGAAGAGTTTCACTATCAGGTCTGCGGCCAGGAGTACCCACCAAAACCCCCGCCAGTATGACAAGGACTCGCACACCAATGCCAGCATGATCATCAGCAACGCCGTGTACATGGGATGCCGGATCCATTGATACGGGCCATTGGTCACCAGCCGGCTTCCCGCCTTGACCTCGGGGAACACGTTGACCTTCGTGACCCTCATAGCGAAAATCGCCCACAGCACCAACAGACTTCCCGACAGTTCCAACGTAAAATAAACAACGTGCCTGGCGAACCAGGAGCCGGAAAACAGGATCGCTCCCATGCAGACAAACTGAACTCCCACGAGCACGTAGGATGCGGCAGCTTGGTGTTTCATGAGCAAGGCGCACCGGTGTGCACACTCCCGGGAAGATGGCAGCTCAATATCGATAGCCTCCGCTCAGGTGCCTCTCCAACGTCGAAGACAGACCGAGGTGGTTGCGATAGGCTGGAGAGTTCAAAATTTCCTTATTGTTTGGAGCCAGTTCACTGGCTTTTTTGAAATGGATTGCGGCCTCCCGATGATCGCCCAGCTTGTGAAGCGTCAGGGCCAGGTTGAAATGGGCTTCCGGTAAATCGGGGTCGGCCCGAATAGCCGTTTCAAAACGGCTTTTCGCTTCTTGCCATTTTCCCGCTTGATACTGCTGAATCCCTTCAAGGTTATGCTGAGCCGCCGCAGGGCTCGTCATTGGCAAGATAGCAAGAGGACCTGACGGCGTGGTACACCCCGTCACCATCACGACGCATCCCAAGATGACCGCTCTTATTCCGCGATGCATACGTTTCCCTCCAATGTTTCCTTTCTTAGCTCATCCCGCTCTTTCCTGAATTGTGGCCCCGATACGGATAGATTGCAACGCGACGGAGGGCACTGGCCCATGCAAACGTTTTGACCAAACTGTGGAATTCTTCGCACCAAAAGCCTATACTGTTTGTCTCTTTCTCACTAATAATGGAATGTTTATTCCAGAAGTCAACGACGCTCTTTTTCTCTCATAGGAGGAGTCACCAGATGAAACGAATGATGGGTTTTCTCACGTTGATGATCATCGCCGGTGGCCTCATGCAGGCATCGGCCTACGCATCCGGTTCCCTTTCGACCGGCCAGGGCATCAGCGCCAGAAGCGCCTACGCCATGGGCAAGGCCCTCACGTTCCAGAAGCTCGTGTGCCCGTCCTGTCCCCTTAAGGCTGATGATTTGACCAAGGAACGCGCCATGAGTTTGAAAAACAGCCTCGAAGCCCGCGGCGCGGCGAATAAGCCTGGCACACCGGATGACGAGCATATCGCCGTGCTCTGTCCGGGTAGCCGTGCCGCAGGGTGCGACGGAAAGCCGGACGAACAGGAACTCGTCCACTATTACCTGAAACGCCGCTTCAAGATGTAACCCCATCATGGATCTGAACAAACGGAGGAACGTCACCATGCCCAGAGCAACAGTGATTGCCCTAGTGGTTATAGTCACGACGACTATCGGATCATCCGCCTTCGCCGACGGAGTATCGCCCTGGCTCCCAGCGCCTGGCGCCGGATTCGTCAACCTTTCCTATGTCTCCCAGAACGCCAACGAGTTCTACGTTGGCGATCAATTGAGAGGTACCCCCCCGAGGCAGGCCACACCGCCAGGCCCGAATCTCGGTCAGCACACGGTGTGGGTAAGCGGCATGTACGGTTGGTCGGATGCAGTCGCCATAGACTTTCGCGTGGGGCTTGCCAGAAGCTATTTTGCCCCCGCTATCCCGCCGACGGGAGGGCGTGATAATTACTCGGGCGTGACGGACTCCAATATCGGCGTCACCTGGCGCATTGCCGACGAACTGGTGAATCCCTCCCTGCCGAGCATCGCCCTGCGCGGCGGGGCGATCATCGAGGGATCCTACACACCCGGCTACATTAATTCCATCGGTGACGGAGCAAGCGGCCTGGAAGTGTCGGCATTGGCCGGAAAATTTTTCGCTGACATGTTCGCCGTATCCGGCGAAGTCGGGTACCGCGTCCGCGACGAAGACGTTCCGACAGACTTCTTCTTTAACGTGTCGGGCGGCATGCTGGTGGACAACATCGGCTTGGGTGTCAACTACAAGCTGGTGGACGCGCAGTCCGGCCTCCAAATCGGCGGTCCAGGATTCAGTCCCGTCACGCGCGTTTTTCCCAGGTTGGAGGAAGACATCCAGTTCGTCAGCGGGACGGTGAGCCTTAACGTGTCCGACCAAACGAACCTTGCCGTGTCTTACGGTGAGGTCATCGACGGTCGCAATACGTCCAAGTCCAAAGTGTTCAGCGTGACAATGGGATACCAGTTCGACACCTACTGATTCCCCCGCGCCTGTCCGGCCTGTCCTGAGCGTAAGGCGCAACGCGCCTGAAGTCGAAGGAAGCGTTCTTCGACTTCGCTGTCGCTACGCTCAGAACGAACGGAGAAGCGTAGTCGAAGGATGCCGACGCGCCTCAGGGCCGGTTCAGGCTCCAGTCGTACTCGTAGTCCACTGACCCGGCAAACTTCCTCAGGCGCATCGCAAGCGCATTGTCCGCGTACTTGACGAGGTGCTCGATCACCGACTTCTCGCCCCCCCCGAAGTCCGCTACGTACCACTTGTAAATGCTTGAAATGATGATGAAGTCGTCGTCCATGAACTCGACGCCCCTCGGATGGTTCACGTAGTCGCGTGCGCCGGCATCGAGCAGTTCCTCGACATTGTCCGCGGTGAAAACCGTGGGGCTCAGGTTCGGACAGCCGTAGCTGGCGCAGTTGACCGCGTAGTGGATCCGGTTGTCCCGCCAGATGGGTCGCAGGATCCCGTGTTCGATGTTGTTCAGTGTCAGATCCAGGCCGGCGACCCTGGCGTGCACGTCGTCCCAAGGCCCGCCGAAGAGACGTCCCAGGCTGCCCAACAGGCTTTCGCTGATATCCTTGATGGAATCCACCGGATAGGCGTCTGCCACGACCTTGACGGTCAGGGCGTTGTAGAAATTGATCCAGTACGCTTTCTGTTCCGCTCGAGAATAATTACGCGGATCGACCGACTGCAAAGACGCCAGGTATGCCGCCAGCTTGGCGGAGTCCCCTGCATTGGCCTTGAGCGCCCCGTAGTCGAAGCGATTCACGCCCGAGTCGTGCACACGCAAATAATCGTTCAGGATCTCCTGCCAGGCGGTGTGCTCGATGTGCGAGACGTTCTTCTCGTCGCTCTCGTCCCATGCCGGAATAAGTTTGGCAGTCTGGCCATGTGCGGCGACGGCGAGCAGCATCGCGACGAGAACGATGATTGCAATGCGCAGGCAACGTCTTAGATATTCTGTAACAGTCAGGACTGGCTTCATGGTTGTTCTTCCTCCTTGTTGCAGTCTGTTCTGCCGGACTCGACGCGCCGGCATCGCAACCGGGCGATCATTCCGAGAATGCCGATGCCGGCGCCGATGACGCCCTTCAGGGTCCCCCCAACCTTCGATACGCCGAAACGTCGCCGCAGGGTATTCACCGGCGTTTCGACGATTCGCAGGTTCGATTGAATGGCCTTGACCTGCATCTCCACGGTCCAACCGTAAGCGGTGTCGCGCATGTCGAGCTGTTTCAGGGCATTCGCGCGAATGGCTCGAAAGGGACCCAGGTCGGTGACCACTCGCCCCCACAGCAGCCGGATCAGCAGGCTCGCCACGCGGTTGCCGGCGATTTGCGGCATTGTCAACGCGCCCGGTTCTTTCCGTCCCAACGACCGGGAACCAATGGCCAGGTCGGCGCCGTCCGCAATGGCCCCCAGCAGATCGAGCGCTTGCCGGACATCGAACGTCTGGTCGCCGTCGACGAACAGGACGACATCCACCGGATGGAGAACGGCGATCGCCGTCAAGCACGCCATGCCGTAGCCGGGCGTCTCCTCGACGATCACGCGGGCGCCCGCCTCTCGCGCACGCCGCGCCGTGGCGTCCGTCGATCCGTTGTCGCACACCACGACGTCGTCGATGACGCGATGTCCGGCGTCCGTACGAAGATCCAGCAGCGCGCCGACCACCGCGCCGATGTTGTATTCTTCGTTACATGCCGGAATCACCGCTCCGACGCTCAGGTTTTTATACATCGCATCCCGTCGCTCCCTCAATGCTTGATTCTGTCGTTGAAACCGGCCGACCGCCGCCGGAACAGGTCATAGGCCAGCGCCAACAGGATCAGGCCAAACTCCACGGGCCTGGCCCACACCGGCTGCTGGTACGGTTGCAGATCACCGTCGTTCAGGTTGAGTCCGGTCACGTAGCCGAGGAAGACCGCAACGGAGGCCGTCCACGCGGAGACACTCGGCGCCATCGCCGCAAACGGCAGCAACCAGAGCAGGTACCACGGATTGATGACCGGCGAGGCCACGAGTAACGCGCCATAGAGCCAGTCGCCTCGCGGAACCTCGCGCGCGCCGGTCCGGAAATATCGGAAATAGTAGCGCCCCCAGAAAGCGCCGCACAACAGGCCCAGTACGAGCTTGGCCTCGAACGGACGCAAGACGTTGGTAAGCAGCCCAAATGCCGCCGAATTGAACTCCCACTCCCTCGCGAAAACCAGCAGCGATTCGAAGTCCGTCCCGCCTTGCAGGGCGAACGGCATATACAAAGCCCCCAGCGTGAGCATAAACAGGATCCAGTGCCCGAAGCCCGCGCCGACCAACACCAACGGTACCAGCACCAGCGCGAATATCTTGGCCCCGACGGCCATTCCCAGGCAGACGGCTGTACTCCGCCAGCGATGATTTCTGGACAGCACGATCGCCGCCAGCAGCAGACAGATACCAAGACCATCCGGGTGCGCGGTAAAGGCGATTTCCTTGACGACCAGCGGACACCACGCGTAGAGCATGACGTTTCCGGCCGGGGCCAGGCGCAGCAGCAGCGCAATGGTCGCGAGATCGACGACGATCAGGATCGCCTGCAAGGCGGCGACGCTGCCCGGTTTCAACCAGTAGCCGAGCAGAAAGACGATCTGCGTGACCGGTGCGTAGATGGTCGGCAATTCGGGAGAATTGATCCTATCCAGGATGCCGTGAAATATCGCGGGAACGCCGGGGTCGCTGAAGAACGCTTCAGGGACGGCACCGTAAGGTGTGCCGGTCACGGCAAAGCGGTAGCCGTCCCACAGGTAACGGTAGAAGTCGTCTTCGTAAAACGGCCCGCCCAGCAGCCCGCAGATCCTGAAAACCACCGCCCAGAAGATCAGGCGGCCGAGCGGGAAGGGTTCGTCACGCCGGTTGCAATACAGATAAAGACCGAAGACCGGCAGGCTGGTCCACGCGACGAAGAGGAAGAATGCCGGCAGGTCGGGTTCGCCGTAGTGTTGCGCCAGAAAGGCCAGGGCCCCGTACCCCAACGCGCACCACAGACCGACCAGGTCTACGTACCGGCACGTACGCCCGTTTGCGATCGAGGTCATTGATCATCAACCAATCACTTAGGATGGAGACGACATTGTACATGGAAGGCACTTCCGCTACCATGAGCCATTTGTGAGGACGAACACAAAGCGTACAACGCCATGACACATGACGTCGTGATCATCGGAGGAGGGTCCGCAGGGTATGCCGCGGCACGTACGGCGCGCGATGAAGGCGCCGACGTGGGTATTATCGACCATGGGCCGTTGGGGGGACTCTGCATTTTACGCGGATGTATGCCGACCAAGACGATCCTGCGCTCCTCGGACGTCATGTCGCTCATGAAACGCGCGAAAGAATTCGGTTTACAGCCGGTTGCCGCGAAAGCCGATCTCTCCGCCATCATCAGTCGCAAGACTCGCCTCATCGAAGAGTTTGCCGATGACCGCATTCACGCGTTGAAAGATTCCCGATTCACCTTATACGAGGAACGCGCCGCGTTCCTCTCTCCCCACGAGGTCCAGGCCGGTCCGTATAGGCTGACGGCCAAAACGTTCATTATCTCCACGGGGTCCGTGGTCTCCCGCGTCCCGATAGCCGGGCTCGACGAAGTCGGCTATCTCACCAGCGATGAAGCCCTGGAGCTGCGCGACGTTCCCCAATCCATGATCGTACTGGGCGGCGGGCCCGTGGCCCTGGAGCTGGCGCAATTCTTCCAGCGTATCGGCACCCGCGTGACCCTGATCCAGCGAAGCGCGCACGTCATGTCCCAAGGCGATGAAGACCTGGCCCGTCCGGTGGAAGCACGCTTCCGGGAAGAAGGCATGACCGTACTGACCAATACCCGGCTGCATGGATTGACCCGGGAGGGCACGCAAAAAGTGGCCCATCTGACTCATGAGGGGAAGGAGAGAGCCGTTTCCGCAGAGGTCATCCTCCAAGCCCTGGGGCGACGGCCGAATATCGACAGTTTGAACGCGGAGGCTGCACAAATCGAGGTTCGTCAGGGCAAGATCGCGGTCGACGACATGATGCGCACCAACCAGCCCCACGTCTACGCCGTGGGTGACGTAAACGGACTCCATGAAATCGTCCATATTGCGATCCAACAAGGAGAAATAGCCGGGTGGAATGCCGTTCATTCCCAGGAATCGCCTCGTCGCTACGACGACCGGCTTAAAGCCCAGGTCGTATTTACCGATCCCCAAATCGCCGGCGTCGGGTTAAGCGAAAAAGAATGCAGGGACAGGCAAATCCCCTATCATGCGGCCTCGTATCCGTTTAACGACCACGGGAAATCAATGACGTTGGGAGAGACCCATGGACACGTCAAACTTCTGGCTTCGCCGGAGAACGGCAAAATCTTGGGAGCCCATATTGTCGGACCGGAAGCCGCGGAGCTGATTCATGAACTCATCGCCGTCATGTATTATCAGGGCACGGTTCACGATCTTGCCCGAATGCCCCACTATCACCCGACGCTTGCCGAGATCCTCACGTATCCGGCAGAGGAATTGGCCGGTCTGATCGACTCAAGGCCGGCGGCCTGAGACATACGAAATTTGGAAAGATCTCTCTACCGACGACAGGCATCCTCAACCGGATGAGCCCCTCAAGCGGTATAATGTTGTAGAGAGTACATGATCCGTTGACAATGACCCGAAGCCACGACCCAGACAGCAACCATGGAGCCCACGATGACTGATCCTGCCGAATCCTCACCAAGATCGCTCGGAAAATTCGTTATTCTCGGAATCCTGGCACTGGGAATCGGAGCCTTCTTCTATTTCGACTTAGGCCGCTACGTTTCGCTCGAAGCCTTGAAAGCCAACCGGGACCATTTGCTGGAGTTTACCAACGCCAATTTTACCACCGCGGTTGTTCTGTACGTGGCCGTGTACATCCTGCAAACCGCGTTTTCGTTACCCGGCGGGGCCATCATGACCCTGGCCGGGGGATTTTTGTTCGGAAGCATCCTCGGGACGATCTTCGTCAACATCGGAGCCACCACGGGCGCCACCTTGGCCTTTCTGGCTGCGCGATACGTCTTACGCGATTGGGTCGAACGCAAATTCGGCGAGCGTATCGAGCCGATTCAGGCTGGATTCGCTCAAAACGCCTTCAGCTATTTGTTGACCCTGCGGCTGATCCCGGCCTTTCCGTTTTTTCTCGTGAATCTCGTGTCCGGTCTGACCCGGATCCCGCTCGGCACCTACGTCATCGGAACATCCGTCGGCATTATCCCGGGCAGTTTTGTCTACGCGTTTGCGGGAAGACAACTCGGATCCCTCGACTCATTAGCGGGAATCGCGTCGCCGCCTGTGTTGCTGGCGTTTACGTTCCTGGGTTTGCTGGCGCTCGTTCCCATTCTTCATCGTAAATTCGTGGCAAGAAAATAAGTTCCACTATGCTAACCAGACCTTCCTCTTTTCCTCTCCTTTGTAAGTGGGCGCATTTCCGAAGAGGGAATGCGGGTGGGGTAGAGTGGAACGTACATAGAACACGAAGTTTCGCCATCCTAGCCGCAGGATCTACCTCCCGACTTTTCCCTCTTCGGAAAAAGTCCCCGTCCTTACAAAGGAGGGGAACAGGAGAGACGATCTGAATGAGATTACTTTCATACCAAGGACTGTACCATGCATGATCATCAAAACGAATCCGTGACCATGGCTCCGATGGACGAGTTCAATCAGCAACTCATTCACAACGTCCATCCTCCAACCTGGACGAACCCCACGCCCGACGGTCGATATAACGTCGTCGTTATCGGGGCCGGCACCGCCGGGTTGGTCACCGCGGTGGTGGCTGCCGGACTTGGCGCGAAGGCGGCCCTGATCGAACGACATTTGATGGGCGGGGATTGCCTGAACGTGGGATGCGTGCCGTCCAAAGGCGTCATTCGCGCGTCCCGTGCGTGGAGTGCAATGAAACAGGCCGGGAAATTCGGCGCGACCGTTCCGGATGGCGTCAAAACCGATTTCGGGATTGCCATGGCGAGAATGCGAAAAATTCGAGCACGCATCAGCCGGGTTGATTCGGCGCATCGCTTTACAAGCCTGGGGGTTGACGTGTTCATGGGCGCGGGACGTTTCACCGGAACGAACACCATCGACGTGGACGGCGCCACGCTGGAGTTTTCAAAAGCCGCGATCTGTACCGGCGCACGCGCGGCGGCTCCGCTCATTCAAGGGTTGGAAGCGGCAGGCTATTTGACGAACGAAACCGTCTTCTCCCTGACCCAACTCCCCCCGCGCCTCGCCGTGATCGGCGCCGGGCCGATCGGCTGTGAGATGGCCCAGGCGTTCGCTCGATTCGGCAGCCGCACGTGGCTGTTCGAACAAACCGGGCACATTCTTCCCCGTGAGGATGCGGATGCCGCGGAAGTCGTCCAAACGCACATGACCGCAGACGGCGTCGGTTTCGTCTTTGATTCACAGATCACGAGCGTCGAATTACGCGGACAGGAGAAAGTCCTGCGTTACACCAGCCATGGCGAACAGCACGAACTCGTGGTCGACGAGATACTCGTCGGGGTGGGACGCGCACCCAACGTCGAGGGGCTCGGACTCGAAACAGCCGGAGTGGAGTACGATACACGGACCGGCGTGAAAGTGAACAGTCGATTACAGACGACCAATTCCAACGTCTATGCCGCGGGTGACGTATGCTTTCCGTTCAAATTCACCCATGCCGCGGACGCCATGGCCCAGATCGTCATTCAAAACGCTTTGTTCCCTCACCCTTTTGGTTTGGGCTACGTCAAAACGGATTCGCTCATTATCCCCTGGGCGACCTATACGGAGCCGGAAATCGCACACGTCGGGCTGTATGAAGCCGAGGCGAAGAACAAGGGAATCGAGGTGGATACCTTTACGTTCAAACTCGATGAAGTCGACCGGGCGATTCTGGATGGGGAGGATGACGGCTTTGCCCGCGTGCACGTCAAGAAAGGAACCGACGTCATTGTGGGCGCGACGATCGTCGCGGCTCATGCCGGCGATATGATAAGCGAATTTACATTGGCCATGAAGGGGGGACTCGGCTTGGGGACGATCACCGGCACGATTCACCCCTACCCTACCCAGGCCGAAGTCATCAAAAAAGTTGCCAATGCCTGGAGAAAAACCACCTTCACCGAGGGTAAGAAACGATTCCTCAAAAAATTGTTTGCCTGGAGGCGGTAAAGAGCTCAGGACAACCACAGGGGGTTGTCCCTACAGGATGGTGGCATCATCGGCATCGTAGGGGACGGCCCCCGTGCCGGCCCGCATGGCCCGGGCATTCCCGCCCGGACAACCACGGAGGGTCGTCCCTACCCTAGGGACCAACGATCGTTGTTCCCTACTTCCACTTGATGTTGCACCCGGCACTGGGGCGTTGATCCTGACTCACGGGCTGCTCTGCCAGGACGGCCTCGATCGCTGCACGCAAGTCTTTTCCCGTCACCGGCTTGCCATTCCCCGGACGGCTGTCATCCAACTGACCGCGGTAGACCAGCTTTTGCGCCCTGTCGAATAAAAAGAAATCCGGGGTACAGGCCGCGGTGAAGACCTTGGCCACGGCTTGGCTTTCGTCGTAACAGTAGGGGAACGTGAAACCAAGTTCACGGGCCATGTCTCGCAATCGATCCGGATGGTCGTCCGGATAGTTGTCCACGTCGTTACTGCTAATCGCAATCACGCCAAGCGACTTCCCGGCATAGTCCTTTCCCAATCGACCCAGTTCCTGCTGCACGTGAACCACGTAGGGACAATGCCGGCAAATGAACATCACCAGCAATCCGTCTTGGCCGGCAAATTGGCCGGGACCGATCATTTCACCTGACACGACGTCAGGCAATTGGAAATCGGGAATCGTGGTTCCCAACGCCAACATGGTCGAATGGGTCAATGCCATACTCCGGCTCCTTTACAGTAGGGAACAACGATCGTTGTTCCCTACTTGTACTACATAACAAAAAACCCAGTAGGTCAGGTTAGCGAAGCGTAACCTGACATCTTCGTGGTTGGCCGAGAGCAGTCAATGTCGGATTACGCGATGCCAATCCGACCTACTCACTTTCAAACCAAAGAAAAAGTTTCGATACGCCTATTACATAACAAAAAAGCCTTGAAAAGGAAAAGCCAAAATCCGGCTCTTCCCTCTCAAGGCTTTGACGACCGAGGAGCGAGAGTTTAACTGCCTTCTTCGTGAAGCTGTTCGCTCAGGTAATTTTGCAGCCCGACTTGCTTGATGCTTTCCAGTTGCGTTTCGATCCAATCGATGTGCTCTTCTTCATCCTTCACCATGTCTTCCAGCATGTGACGCGTCGCAAAATCACCGACCTTCGTGCAATGCTGGATGCCTTCGGTCATCATCTTGACCATGGCTTTTTCCTTGTCCAAGTCGGCTTTTAGCTGTTCCGGGACGGTTTCTCCGATCTTGACGGTTCCCAGCCGCTGCATGTTGGGAAGGCCTTCCAGAAACAGAATGCGATCGATCACCTCTTTCGCATCCTTCATTTCTCCGTAGCTGCGATCCAACACGTGATGATGCAAATTTTCATACCCCCAGTTCTTGCACATTTTGGCGTGCAAAAAATATTGGTTGATGACCGTCAATTCCTCGGTCAACAGCTTGTTGAGAAGATCGACGACTCCTTGTTTGGCTTTCATGGCGGCCTCCTTTCTTTGTCGCGCGTCGTGTCTGTTACCGTACTTTTCGAATCATGAACGTCTCTGAATTTCCATTATCATCCTGCTTTCAGGGTACCCCGCTTTTCCGAATATGTCAATATAAAATACTAGGTAGTATTACATATCATTGATTCTCTTTCTCAAATTCGCCGATTCGGATTCTCAACGTCCTGACGAGCCGGCGAAAAGGGTTTTAAGAACAAGGATCAAGAGGCTCAAGTTGACCCCTATTTTTGCCCGGTGCTACTGTCCGGTCCATGGCTGATTCGCACCCGACCCGTTCCCCGAACCGTCTCATTCACGAAACAAGCCCCTACCTGCTGCAACATGCCTACAACCCGGTGGATTGGTATCCCTGGGGCCCGGATGCGCTCCAACTTGCCAAGGACCAGGATAAACCTCTGCTCCTGTCTATAGGGTATTCCGCGTGTCATTGGTGCCACGTGATGGAGCGGGAATCCTTCGAGAACGACGAGATCGCTTCGCTCATGAATCGCTTTTACGTCTGCGTCAAGGTTGACCGTGAAGAACGTCCGGATCTCGATGAGATCTACATGCAGGCCACCATCGCCATGAATCAGGGAAACGGCGGCTGGCCCATGACGGTCTTTCTGACGCCGGACCAACAACCGATCTTTGCCGGCACCTACTTTCCCCCGACCGACAAATGGGGCAGGCCCGGCTTCGGCACAGTCCTTAAAAAGATTGCCGAAGGCTGGGAACGCGACCGTGCCGCCATTGCCGACAGCGCCACGCGTTTCACCGACCGGTTGCAAACAGCCATGCGCGTGCCCGCTCCTACCACGGTCGGGCAACAGGAGCTTGACTCCGCTGTCGAACAATTTTCATCGGACTTCGACGCGATCTACGGCGGGTTCGGCCAGGCCCCCAAGTTCCCCCCGGCCACCGGGCTGGCATTTCTCCTGAGGCAATACCACCGAACCGGAACGGACCACGTCCTGCAGATGGTGTGCAAAACCTTGGATTCCATGGCCGCCGGAGGCATGTACGACCATGTTGGAGGAGGGTTCGCCCGCTATTCGACGGATGAACGCTGGCTGGTTCCCCACTTTGAAAAGATGCTCTACGACAATGCGTTACTCGCGAAGACGTATCTCGAAGCATTCCAGGTGACCGGCAACCTCGATTACAAGCGCGTCACCTGCGAAATTCTGGATTACATCCTTCGGGAAATGACGTCACCCGAAGGCGGGTATTATTCTGCCACGGATGCCGACTCGGAAGGCGTCGAAGGGAAGTTCTTCGTGTGGGACCCCGAACAAATCCGAGAAATCGTCCCATCGGAGCAGGACGCGGTCCGCTTCTGCGCGTATTACGACATTACCACGGATGGCAATTGGGAGCACCACAGCATTCCCAATACCCCCCATCCTATCGAACAAGTGGCCGAGAAACTTTCCTGTTCCCCGGAAGATTTGCGGCAGACAATCGAGCGGGTCAAGCCCCTCGTTTACAACGCACGGCTGAAACGCGTGCCGCCGGGATTGGACGACAAAATCATCACGGCCTGGAACGGGATGATGATCAGCGCCATGGCCGAAGCGGCACGGGTCTTGAGACACGGCCCCTATTTGGAAGCGGCTTGTCGCGCCTCGGACTTTCTGCTCAACACACTCTCCCGTCCCGACGGAGGCCTGTATCGCACCTACCGGGCAGGCAAAGCCCATCTCAACGCGTATCTGGAGGATTACGCCTATCTCGCGGAAGCCCTCATTGACGTGTACGAAGCCGGCGGCGGGGAACGATATCTCACGGAAGCCGTTCGATTGGGCGAACGACTGTTGAGCGATTTTCTGGACACGAATCACGGTGGATTCTTCACAACGGCCAATGATCACGAGGCCCTCATTCTGCGAGGACGTGAAGGACCCGACGGCGCCACACCGAGCGGCAACGCCGTGGCGGCCATGGCCTTGGCCCGGCTTTCTTGCCACGAGGATCGTGAAGATTTTCGGGACGCCGCCACGCAGGCCGTTCGGGCGTACGGCCAACAGATCAGTCGCATACCCAGAGGGTTTGCCAAGACGATCATGACCGCGGAATTCCTGTTGAACGGTCCGCTGGAATTGGCATTCATCGGGTCGCCGGCCGACCCGGGACGCGACCGGTTGCTCGATGAGGCGGCCCGTCACTTTGTCCCTCATCGCATCATCGCTCACGGCAACCCCGATGCTTCCGAGTCACGGCATCCACTTCTCAAAGGCAAGGGCCTCGTGGAGGGACAAGCGGCCTTATACGTGTGTCGCAATTATGCCTGTCAGGCTCCCCTCACCAATCCGGAAAACGTGGCACGGGCCTTGACCGATACGCCCCAAGAGGATTCGACGTCACGCATGCTGGCATCTCAGGGCATACCGGGAGCAGCAACCGTTCATGGCACCGCGGCCTACGTGTCGCAAATCCTGGCGCGTTCATCCGGCGCCACGGCCCACGGCTATACAACCCTGGGGTCCACGGGCCTCACCAACTCCAGAATCGGGTTCGGCGGCTATAGAACGGGAATCGATCAGGAAGACCATCGGGCCGCGCTGATGAAAGCCATCCGGGAAGGCTGCAACCTCATCGATACCTCCACGAACTATGCGGACGGGGACAGTGAACGCCTGGTGGGAAGCGTCCTTCAGGAGTTGCTTGCCCAAAAAGAACTGACTCGCGACAACGTGATCGTCATTTCAAAAATCGGCTACGTGCAGGGCAGAAATCTCCAACACGCCAAATCCAGGGAACAGGCCGGACGTGCCTATCCCGACATGGTCAAATACGGGGAAGACATCTGGCACTGTCTCCACCCCGAGTTTCTCGAGGATCAACTTACGGACTCCCTCGACCGTCTCGGACTCGCCACGCTGGACGTCTGCCTCCTGCACAACCCCGAATATTTCCTGTCCGACGCGAAGCAACGAAAACTCATCGTCGATGCCTCCACCCTGGACGAACTGCGAACCGAATTCTACCAGCGCCTTGAGCAGGCGTTTGTCTATTTTGAGCAACAGATAGACTCAGGCCGCATCCAATACTACGGCGTCTCGTCCAACACGAGTACTGCGCCACCCGACAATCCTGAAGCGACCTCGCTGTCGCGCATGCTTGAAGCCGCCCAGCGGGCGGCACAACGGGCAGGCAAGTCCGGCCATGGTTTTCGCGTGCTGCAATTGCCCATGAATCTCTTCGAATCAGGAGCCTTGTTGACCCCCAATACCGGACAGGAGAACACCGTCCTGGAGTTTGCCCGGGAGCATCACGTCGCCGTGCTCGCAAACAGGCCGCTCAATGCCATACCCGCTGAACGACGAGGAATGATACGACTGGCTGCCCCCAGATATGAGCCGGTGGAAACATCCTTTGAAACGCAACACCAGACCGTCCTGGCATTGGAAGAAACGTTTCGGAAAGACTTTGCGCCCCTGATCCCCTACTCAGGAAAAGGGCTGGAACCCAAGGACTTCTTTTCCCTGGCAGATGAACTCGGTCGCCTCCGGTCCCAAATTCACAACCTGGAACATTGGGATCAGATCGAATCGCAGATGATTGCCCCACATATCAATCAGGCCCTTCAGGTAACCACCAGGCACGTGAACCAGGACAAAGCAACAGAATGGCAAAATTGGCAAACCCGGTACGTCTCCAAGCTACTCCTTTTGCTCAAAATCATAAGGCAGGAAGCGGCAAAGAAGAGTGAGCAACAGCTTCAATCGGTCACCGCGACGCTCGATCGATCCCTTCCGGAAGAGCAACGCGGAGAACCATTGTCACGAAAGGCGCTGTGGTGTTTGACCAGCACCCCCGGCGTCACCTGCGTCCTTAACGGGATCCGCACGACGGATTACGTCGAGGATTCCTTGACGATCCTGGGATGGGAACCCTTGCCCAATCCCCGTTCAATCTTCGAGAGCATGCACGCTTGATGAGGCGTCTAACCAATTGTTTCCTCCCCTTTGTAAGGGGAGGATTTAGGTGGGGTAGAGGGCCAACCCGTCTATAGAGCAGGGAGCGGCATCCTGACCGCAGGTTCTACCTCCCAACTTTTCCCTCTTCGGAAAAAGTTCCCATCCTTACAAAGGAGGGGAAGACGGAAATTGTCATCGAATGAGTGAACACATACGTCCGTAGTTAATTCGTGTATCCACGTTACGCGTTCCGCACCCAGATATTCCAAAACCGAGACAAATTTTCCCATTCGCGTTCCGGTGAATAGTCGATCAATTCGAGAGGAACGGGTTGTCGATCCGTCGTGCGCCGGATCCGGTTATCTTCCGAATTCGGCTTAGCGGAAAACACGATCGCGCCATGGGAATCCGTTCGGTAAATGGTCATGTGCACGTATGCTTCCAAAACGTCTTGAGCCGGATGCCCGTAGCGATTGCCCTGACCGGCAGACACCACAGCGGTTTCTGCGTTGAGTCGTTGAATCCATTGTCGATTCAGCGAACTCTTGGCTCCATGATGCGGAATTTTGACAACGGTCGCCGCCCTCACCAGTGGATGGTCGCTCAATCCGGCCAACGCTTCGACTTCCGCATCGGCCGTCAGCAGAATCGAATGTTTTCCGCACGTGAGACTCAGGACCACGGAAAGATTGTTCAGTTTCGATCCTCGAAACTCGTGCAACGTGGCATCGCCTTCCGTCAATGGCGGGTTCAGCGATATGAGGCGACAGGGTCCTTCCTGAATCAATACTTCTCCTGCCCGTGCAATACGTTCGACGAGTCCTTGTTGCTCGATCGTATTGCGGAGTCGTTGGTAAAAGGGATTCGTTCGTGGAATTCCGTTACTCCAATAATGATCGATCTCGAAGTTGTCGATGATCCAGGAAAGCCCGCCCACGTGATCCAACTGCGGGTGCGTGGCAATCACGTGAGTCAGTCGCCGGATGCCTCGATCCCACAGATACGGACCCACGACCATCCGGCCTATGTCCCACCGTTCATAGGCGGCTCCGCCGTCAACCAGAATCGTCTCGCCGCCGGGAAGTTCTAGCACCGTGGCGTCGCCCTGCCCCACGTCCAGAAACGTGACGCGCAACGTATCATCGTCAAACACCTGCCTCGGCGACCACACCCACCACAACAGGCAGAAAACCAGCGCACTCACGCTCATGACCCGGAACGTCCTTTTCCGGCTGAGCAACGCGACCATGAGACAAAGATAGAAGCCCGCCATGGCCAGGATTGACGGTGACGCCACGTGCCATTCGGCGCCGGGAATCGTAGCCAGCATGCCGATGACGGAGGTCAGGCCATCCATGATTTCCTGATGAAGCCAGCCGAAGGGCAAGGAATCCAGCCCGCCAATCAAAACGATCATCGACGCACCGAGTCCCAACGGCACAACCAGCAAGCCGACCAGGGGTACGACAACCGCATTGGCAAAGAGTCCCAACCACGCCACCTGATTGAAATAGTACGCCACGAGCGGAACGGTCCCAACGGTGGCGGCAAGGGTCATCAAGGCATACTGTTTTCCCCAATGCTTCAGTTTGACCATGACGGCCTGCGACATGCCATCTTCCTCGTTGTCACTTGTACTCCATCGAAACACCAGAGCAATGGCCAGAACGGATACGTACGAAAGTTGAAAAGACAGATCGTACAAAGCCTTGGGATCGGCCAGGGTCGTGCCTAACGCGGCGATGCCCAACGCAATGAGGATCTGTCGCTCGTGACCGATCCACACCGCGAAAAGATATAACAGGATCATCAGCAATGACCTGACGGTCGCCACGTGGGCGCCGGACAACAGCGTATAAAACAGGACCATGGGGATCGTGACCAGCACGGCGAGTTGCCTGGGCGTCACGACGCACGAGAGTCTTTCCAGCCACCCGGCCGGCATGCGGCGGGTTATCCCCCTCACGCCCAGAAACGAGACAAACGCCAGCATTCCCAAATGCGAGCCCGATATGGAAATGATATGGACCGTCCCCGTCGTCATGAAGTCGTCACGGACGTTCGAGGGAATATCATTCTGCTCCCCCACGATCATACCCAGGAATAAGCCGCGGGCAGGCTGCCGAAGTGTTGAAATGGCAGCCTGGCGCACCTGATTTCTCCAACGGTCAATCTGCCACCATATCCATTCAGTGAAGGCGAAGGTACCCGGATGTTGAACCTGCATCCGGCCGGGTCCCCTGACAACCGCGACCGCGTGAATCCCATGATCCCTGAGGTAGGCGCCGTAATCGAACCCGCCGGGATTCCGCGTGCCGAAGGGCGCGTGTAGTCGAGCACGGAAGGTGATCCTGTCTCCCCGAAATATTTTCGTATCCGGTTCACACTCGTCACCGGATATACACGGGCGCCAGGTCAAGCGAAGGTTCCCATCGACTTGACGTTTCATTTTGCCCTGTCCGATGGATTCCACGGCCACGATCATGGTCACTCGACCCGGCGCGTGCTCAACCGGTGCCGTCACGACGCCGGAAAGCGCCACCCCTTGCCGGCCGGTTTGAAACGGCAGATCAACCCCTTGATCCGTTCTCGCGTCCAGCAACCAATATCCCAAGCCGGCCAGGACACAAGCATATAGGATGAGTCCCTGTCTCTTGGAGAAATGCGCCGTCTTCTCACACCAGGACAACGCGCCGGCGACGGAGACCAGCAGGATCAAAATCGTGATTGGAAGAAAGAAAAGCCAGGACCCGAGCAGGAGTCCCACGAGGAAGGCAATAATGCCGGAGAGAAGTACGCCGGAAAGACACCCTGTTAATTTACGGCATTATAGATCATATGGTCAATATTAGAGAAGGTCCCTGCCCGGATACATGAACGAACGCCCACCCAACCTGAGCCTCAGCATCGTGACCGTAACACGAGTTTGTCTCTTGCTTGCTACACCTGTATCTTGTATTGGTCAGGTCTCTGCTTCGTAAGATCCCATTCCACAAGAAAGCGTTGTAGGCTCTAGGATGAATGCTGACAGAATCCCTCGTCTTGACCATCTGAAACGATTCTATACATCACTTGCCTTGCTTGAAGAGACTCTCGGTGCGGCACGTCGGCTGTCCTATTGCTCTGGCCGCATGAGTTGGCCAAAACGAGGCATATATTTTTTCATGGAGTCTGGTGAGGTTCGCACTGACACCGGGAACGGGTTGCGTATCGTGCGGGTCGGCACACATGCCGTGACAGTTGGCGCCCGCACCAAGCTCTGGAACCGTCTTTCTCAACACAGGGGCCCGGCACGCTCCGGCGGCGGCAATAACCGGGGTTCAATTTTCAGGGTCCTTGTGGGAACGGCCCTGATAAAAAAGGGCAGCTATGATTGTCAGTCCTGGGGCCGGGGTGGTAACGCGCCACGGGAAGTCAGAGAACGCGAGCAGCCCCTGGAAAGAGCCGTCAGCAAGGTGATCGGCAACATGCCCTTTCTCTGGCTAGCCATTGACGACGAGCCTGGACCGAACAGCAAGCGGAAGTATATCGAAAAGAACGCAATTGCCCTCCTGAGTAATCTTGATAAAAGTCCTATTGATCCACCTTCCCATTCATGGCTTGGGCATCTGTGCCACAAGGAGAAAGTGCGAGCCTCCGGCCTCTGGAACTCAGACCACGTCGACAAAACCTATGATCCGGCCTTTCTGGATATCATGGAACGCCTCATAGATCAGACTGGAGATTACGCATGATCGTCGTCATTCAATGCGCTGCCGGCAAGAAACCCAATGCCGGTCATCTCCGCAGGGGTAACGGACGAAAAGTGATGTTCGTCGCCAACCCGGGCATAGCTCCCCCTGACGAATCTCGCTCATACGCCAAACCGGATGATATGTGCGATACCACGACGTCCTGGCGGACGGTCCTTCGCGACTACAATGCCAACCCGGGTCACAATCCGCTCGGACTTAGCCAAGCGTGGCAACTTTACGAAAACAAAGTCTACAAGCTTTTAGCCGATCACTGCGGTCTGGAACGTCTCTATATCCTCTCTGCGGGCTGGGGGCTCATTCGAGCGGACTTCTTGACGCCGGCTTACGACATCACGTTCAGCCCTAACGCCGACATGTACAAACGAAGACGCAAGAAGGACCGATATGACGACTTGCGCATGCTGCCAGCCAACTGTAAGGAACCCATCATGTTCTTTGGCGGAAAAGACTATGTGAGCCTGTTTTGTACGTTATCGCAAGGCTCCAAAGGCTCTCGGACGGTATGGTACAATTCAGAAAGCGCGCCGAGTGCACCGGGCTGTCTTGTTCGACGATATCAGACAACGACGAAGACTAACTGGCACTACGAATGCGCCAAGGCATTCATTGACGGGAGACTTCAATAGGCGACTGGTCAATAAGGACAAGCCGAGCCATACATTCGCTTAAAATCAAAGCCTGATCTGGGGCAAAGAAAATCCCCTCACATCGGCAACCCGGTCGATGGAGGGGTTCTCTTTGAAGCGCGTTGCCTGCGAATTATGGAACCTCTGATTTATTGTGATAGCGGGATGCAGGGCAAGGCGTCCCGGAGCGAAACCCGAGGCTTATCATAGAGATAGGTGAGGGTTGAGCGAGGACACAACGCAGCCCTGCGCCCGATAGTGCATTAAATCAGAGGTTCCTTATCCGATTACGGCCTTGACCACACCAGCCAAGTCATCCGCGACTTCTCTGATTTGCGAATGATCCCGGCCCTCGACCATGACCCGTACCAACGGCTCGGTTCCGGAATACCGGACGAGGATCCGGCCTGTCCCGTTCAGCCGCTCTTCACCTGAACGAATCGCCTCTCGCAACTTGGGAAGAGAACCCAGGTCGGGTTTCCGATTCACCTTGACGCCCAACAGGACTTGAGGAACGGTCTCTATGCATTGGGTCAGTTCCGAGACGGAAGACCCGGACCGCTTGACCAGCTTGAGCATTTGCAGGCCGGAAATCAGCCCGTCACCGGTTGTATTGTAGTCGAGAAAAATAACGTGACCCGATTGTTCTCCTCCAAGGTTGTAGCCATCGGCCAACATACGCTCCAGGATGGCTCGGTCTCCAACTGGCGTCCGGATCAGATTGATCCCGTTCTCTTGCATGGCCGATTCAAATCCGAAATTGGTCATGACGGTTCCGACGACGGTATCGCGGTTGAGCCTGCCGCGCCGCTGCAAGTCCAGGGTAAACGCGGCCAAGGCCTGATCTCCATGCACCACGTCACCCCCCTCGTTCACAAACACGGCCCGGTCCGCGTCTCCGTCCAACGCAATCCCCACGTCGCCCCGACGCGCGCGAACGGCCTCCTGCAATCGCTCCGGGCAAAGGGCGCCATACCCTGCATTGATGTTCGTGCCATCCGGTTCATCTCCGATGACGGACACGTCAGCACCCAATTCCCGTACGACTTTGGGAAAGACCGAATATGCAGCGCCGTGCGCACAGTCAATGACCACTTTCATCCCCTGAAAATCGATTTCGCGCGGCAAGGACCGTTTTACGAATTCGATGTAGCGTCCTTCGGCATCGTCAATACGAAACGCCTTTCCGATTTCCTTGGCCGTAGGACGAAGATGTTCGATCTCGCTCGACAGGATCAATTCTTCAATGCGCGATTCCAGCTCATCGGGCAATTTGAAGCCGTCGTGCGAAAAAAATTTGATCCCGTTATCCTGGTAAGGATTGTGAGAGGCCGATATCATCACGCCGGCGTCGGCCCGGAGGCTGCGAGTCAAAAAAGCGACGCCCGGCGAGGGCATGGGCCCGACCAGCAATACGTCGACACCCATGGAACAAATCCCTGAGATCAACGCCGATTCCAACATGTAGCCGGAAAGACGGGTGTCCTTGCCGATCACGATTTGATGATGCCCTGCCTTCCCCTTGAACACGTAGGCCACGGCCCTGCCTAACTTCAGTACCGTTTCACTAGTCATGGGCTCCAGGTTGGCAACGCCCCGCACCCCGTCGGTTCCGAATAACTTCCGCACCTTACCTCCTGACACAATGCCTCCCCTCAAGCCCGGACAATAGCTTCCGACATTCTCACCACCTCACGGATCGACCCGACGTCATGCGCGCGAATGACCCTGGCTCCACCCAAAACCGCGGCTGCCACGGCCGCGGCGGTCCCCATGATGCGTTGATCCACGGGTTGGCCGGTGACCATCCCAATAAAGGATTTATTCGACACACCGACCAGGACGGGACGACCCAACTCCTGCAATGAGCCGAGCCCTTTCAGTAAGGATAAGTTCTGTTGCGCATTTTTTGCAAACCCGATCCCCGGATCGATCAGCATGTGCTCGCGGGCGATGCCGATTTCCTCAGCCTGTTTCATACGATTTGCCAAATACTCCCGCACTTCATCAACCACGTTATCGTATTGGCAATGCTCCTGCATGTCCTGCGGTGTGCCTCGCATATGCATCAGCACCAGTCCGGCCTTGGTCCGTGCAATCACCCGACCCATTCCGGGATCATGCTCCAACGCGCTGATGTCGTTGATGAGGACCGCGCCCCAGTCGATCGCCCGTTCGGCGACTCCGGCTTTCCGGGTGTCGATGGACAGCGGAACCGTCGCACGTTTTCCGATGACCTCCAGGACCGGCTTCAATCGACGAAGTTCCTCCTGTTCGTCAATCGGCATTGAACCGGGTCGCGTCGATTCGGCGCCGATGTCGATCAGATCGGCGCCTTCACTTACCATGTGTTCAAAATGAGCCAGGGCGCGTTGGGGGTCAAGAAAGTGCCCACCGTCGGAAAAGGAGTCCGGGGTCACGTTCAGAATGCCCATCACCAGGACGCGACGGGAACAGGGAATCTTGACGTGGCAAGCTTGCAGGTATGCGGAGTGTGCTTCATCCATAGAGAGCCCCGGTAGAGGCCCCGGTCGACACCGGGACAGAGTCACTCACGATACCGATGAAGAAGAACTCAAAAATCCAAAGAAGGCAGGGATGGGGTGTATCAACAGCGTGATGCCGTCACACTTGCGCCGGCTCTCGAACAAGGGTTCCTCGATTGATGATTTGATCGATTTCCAAGGAATCCAGGACTTCTTTCTCCAGCAGGGCTTCGGCCAAAGCCCGTAAGGTATGAATATGTTCCGTGAGCATGCGTTTCGTCCGCTCATAGGCTTCCACGATCAACCGTTTCACTTCATGATCGATTTCCAAAGCCACTTGATCACTAAAGTCCCGACGGGTCGAGATCTCCCGACCCAGGAAAATTTCCTCATCCTTTTTGCCGAAGGTCAATGGCCCTAATTTGTCGCTCATTCCCCATTCACACACCATTTTCCTGGCGAGTTCGGTGGCCCGTTCAATATCGTTTCCCGCACCGGTGGTGACGTTTTTCAAAATCAGCTCTTCGGCCACGCGACCACCCAGTAAAATCGACAGGGTGTTATAGAGAAAATCCTCGGAATAACTGTGCCGGTCATCGATGGGAAGCTGCATGGTCATGCCCATCGCACGTCCCCTCGGGATAATCGTGACTTTGTGGACGGGATCGGCGCCCGGCAATAACTTCGCCATGAGGGCGTGTCCCGCTTCATGATACGCCGTGGTGCGCTTTTCCTCTTCGCTCAGGACCAGACTCTTGCGCTCCGCCCCCATCATGACTTTATCCTTGGCATTTTCAAAATCGACGAGTTCCACCAACTTCTTGTCCAACCGCGCAGCCCAGAGTGCCGCCTCGTTGACGAGGTTTTCCAAATCGGCCCCTGAAAAACCCGGCGTTCCCCTGGCAATCTGATCGAGGTTCACGTCGGATGCCACGGGCACTTTCTTGGTGTGGACCTTGAGAATTTCCACGCGACCCCGCACGTCAGGACGATTGACCACCACCTGTCGATCGAACCGGCCTGGCCGCAACAAGGCAGGATCAAGCACGTCGGGACGGTTCGTGGCGGCGACGAGAATCACGCCTTCGGTCGTGTCGAACCCATCCATCTCCACGAGCAACTGGTTCAAGGTCTGTTCCCGTTCGTCGTGGCCGCCACCCAACCCCGCGCCGCGCAACCGCCCGACGGCATCGATTTCGTCAATGAAAATAATACAGGGAGCATGCTTCTTCCCCTGTTCAAACAAGTCGCGCACACGAGACGCGCCGACGCCCACGAACATTTCCACAAAATCGGAACCGCTGATGCTGAAGAACGGGACACCCGCCTCTCCGGCAATGGCTTTCGCCAACAGTGTCTTGCCCGTTCCCGGGGGACCCACGATCAACACCCCTTTCGGGATACGCCCGCCGAGTTTTTGAAATTTTTGTGGATCCTTCAAAAATTCAATGATCTCAACGACTTCTTCCTTGGCCTCTTCCACGCCGGCCACGTCGGCAAAGGTCACCTTTTTCTTTTCCTCGGTCAGGAGGCGTGCCCGACTCTTCCCGAACGAAAGAGCACGGTTGCCGCCGATCTGCATTTGGCGCATAAGGAAAAACCATAACCCGAGGAACAGGATAAACGGTCCCCAAGTCACGAGAAACGTAATGTACCAGGGACTTTCATCGGGCGGCTTGGCTTCGATCTGCACCGACTGCTCTCTCAGGGCTTTGACCAGGTCCGGATATTCCACGGTATACGTCCGGATCCGGTTCCCGTCTTTCAGAATCGCGCTGATATGACTGTCCTTCATGGTGACCTTGGAAATCTCACCCCGCTCGAGGTGGGCCATGAAGTCGCTGAAGATCACTTCTTCTTCCGGTGGCTGGGAGGGCACGGTGAACAGGTTGAACAACAGGATCATAAAGAGTCCGACCACCACCCAAAACAGCAGATTTTTGACGCGAGAATTCATAAGAATGCGTTCCTTCTCTCTCTCAACCCTTCCCGGGCAAAACAAAACAGCTTAGGAAACTTCAGAAATACTACGAAATACTACCATGGGGACCAAGCATCTGCAACCGACTCCCCTTTGTATAAGCCCCAGTGGACGATGCATTGCGATCGTAAACCCGATGTTTTTCACGCCTTTTTCCCGGCCGCACGAATCCGGACGACGGCAACGTGCCTGGTCTCCTCGGTCACCCGAAACCGGTGATCGGAACGATACCCCCCAACCCACAGGATCCCCTCCGGAGCCACCACGAGAGGCACCGTGTTGCGCTCGGCTTGATGAACCTTCGCATCCGAAAAAAAATCCTGAAGCTTTTTTCGTCTTCCTCCCATCCCATAAGGAAAAAAATAATCACCGGGCTTCCAGGATCGAACGACCAACTCGTGACTGAAGCGATCCGCATCCAAATAGGCTACGGAATCATTCCGCCGGGACGGGATCGTCTTCACAACCTTGATCTTCCCGTCGATGGTCTGACCGGTGACCGGCCAATGGATCGACCCAGGGAACGGCCAGACGCATGACCATTCCCATTTCAAGCGGCTGTTCCGGCCCGCTTTCACGAACGTCACCCGGTCGTATTCCCTGACGACCCCCAAACCGGCGAAACAACCTGACGAACCCGAGGTTCCGTGAACGACGTGCTGCAACAACATCTCCACGGTTTCGAACCCGAGCGGACTCGGTTTGCGCCACAGGGCTCCCACCGTTAAAAGAATCATTCTCCGTTGAATGGGGACGGGAAAGGCCAATAACCGTGAACGACTCCAGACGACGCGATCCTTCGTGCGGCCGACCTCCACCGATTCCAGCGAGGCCTTCGCCACCTCATCCAAATATTGATGTTCCTCTCGTAGAATAGCAGCTTGCCTGGACAGGACGCTCACCACGTTGGGATTGAACGTCTTCAGCAGGGGGATCAATTCTCGGCGAAGGCGGTTCCTGGTGTACTTCGGGCTTTCATTACTCGAATCGACCCGAAACCCACGGCGTTTTTCATCAAGGTACTGCAAGATTTCAGATCGGCTTACCTGCAAGAACGGCCGGATGACGTATGGTTCCCGCTGAGCAGGCATGCCCGATAGCCCGGCAAGCCCGGCGCCGCGCAGCATGGACAGCAGCACGGTTTCCGCCTGGTCGTCTTGAGTATGCCCGACCGCAATTTTGGTTCCCCCCCATTCCCTGGCGATCGCCTGCAACTGCGCGTATCTCCTCTCACGCGCAACCGCCTGGACCGACTCCCCCTTTCGCTTCCGAAGAAGCGATTGCAAATTGATCCGCTTCAAGTAAAAAGGCAGGCCCAACTGCCGGGCGAGTTGCTCGACAAACGTCGCGTCCTCCAGGGACTCTTCTCCCCGCAACCCGTGCTCAACGTGCGCCACGGCCAACGTCAGATCCAAACGATCCCGCCAGGAGCACAGCACCTGCAAGAGGGCAACGGAATCCGGCCCTCCGGACACGGCAACCACGACCCGGTCTCCTGGAGACAAAAGGCCGAGGTGCTTAGCGTGTTTCAATAGTTTGTGTTCAAAAGCCGACAGGGCGGGCATGGTCGCCACCGGCAGTGATTGCCGTACGGCTCGATTTATGCGGCAAACACGCGTCGAGTCTGCTGAACGTCCTGAGCGATCCGCTCGGCAAGCTGCCCGGCATCGTCAAACCGTTCGTCGTCTCGAATGCATTGTAAAAATTGAACTTCGACAGGTTGCCCGTACAGGTCACAGGCGGCATCCAGGACGTGCACTTCCAGCAACCGTTCCCCCTCTCCAAACGTGGGACGCGTCCCGATATAACTCACCGCGGGAAATACCGTATCCTGCCACACCATCTTCGTGGCATATACCCCATCCGGCGGGAGCACCCGGTCCTTGTCAGGTCGAAGGTTGGCCGTCCGATAGCCCAACCCCTCCCCGCGACCATCGCCTTCAATCACCGTACCCTTCAGGGAATACGGGCGCCCCAGACATTGCATGGCCTGTTCCATCTTCCCTGCCCGGATGAACTGGCGGATTCGGGTCGAGCTCACGATCGTTTCCAATGAACTCACGGGTTTGAGAAGATGAACCCGGAACCCGGCTTGTCCGGCCAGGTCCCGCAGCGTATCCGTGTTGCCCGCCCGGTTCTTGCCGAAGACAAAATGCTCTCCCACGAACAGATCTTTGACGCCCAGCCCGTCCCTCAGGATCGAACCCACAAACTCCCGCGGGCTCAAGGCGGCAAACTCTTTGGTGAAATTCAGCACCACGAGGTGCTGGATCCCCTGCGCCTCGAACCAGGCCAATTTTTCCGAAGGGGACGTCAAAAATTGAAACGTGGTTCCCGGACTCAACACCAACACGGGATGAGGATCGAAGGTCAACACCATCGGCGTGCCCCGTTGTTCACGGGCACATTGCACGACGGTGGCCAGTAATTGTCGATGCCCGATGTGCTGCCCGTCAAAATTGCCGATGGTCAGTACCGGATTGGGCGGCAGGGGATCAGTTGGAAGCCCGTGCGAAACCTTCATGGGGTAGCGGTATTCAAGAACTTGGCGGCATCTTTGGCAAAATAGGTGAGGATCAGATCGGCACCGGCACGTTTGATGGACAGGAGCGTTTCCAACGTCGCTTTGGACTCGTCGAGCCACCCTTGTTGGGCGGCGGCCTTGATCATGCTGTATTCGCCGCTGACTTGAAACGCCGCGACGGGCACGTCCACCTCGGCCCGCGTCCGCGAAATAATGTCCAGGTAGGGTAGCGCCGGTTTCACCATGATCACGTCCGCACCTTCCTCCACGTCGGCCCGCACTTCACGGACGGCTTCACGCGCATTGGCGGGATCCATTTGATACGAACACCGGTCACCGAAGGCGGGGCTGGAAGAAGCCGCCTCCCTGAACGGGGCATACATGCAAGACGCAAATTTGGCGGCATAGGACATGATGGGCACGTGCGTGAACCCCCCTTTATCCAATTCGTCACGAATCGCTGCGACCCGCCCGTCCATCATGTCGGAAGGCGCCACCATGTCGGCCCCGGCCTCCGCATGGGTCTTCGCCATCAGGCGTAAACAGTCGAGGGTTTCATCGTTCAGGATGCGCCCGTCTTTCACGATGCCGCAATGCCCATGGGATGTATATTCGTCGATACAGACGTCCGTCACGACAAACAGCCCAGGCACATGATCCTTGAGCGCGCGGACGGCCCGCTGCACGATCCCGTCCGGATCATACCCGGACGACCCGCGTTCATCCTTGTGATCGGGGATCCCGAACAGCATGACCGCCGGAATACCCAGCAGGTGCACGTCGGTCGCCTCCTTGATCAGGCGATCGATGGACCACCGGAATTGGCCTGGCATCGACAGGATAGCCTCCTGCTGATCCGTCCCTTCCCTCACGAACAGGGGATAAATCAGATTGCTCGGCGCAAGCGCGGTTTCCCGCACCATCCGTCGCAGTGGCTCGGATTCACGCAATCGCCGCATTCGTTGGCGAGGAAATCCCATTATTTATCCAAAGGCCAAATGGTTTCAGACTCTCTCATGCTTTCGACTTTTTGAGCAAGATCCTCAGTTCATCACCAAAGACACAAGGAACCGAGGTTCCCAAATTACTTCCTGGGAAGATTCGTCAAAAACACCACCAAGTCCCGCACGGAGATCATGCCAACGAGTTCCCCGCCCTGCGAGACGCCCAAATGCCGGACGTGTTCCTTGGCCATCAGGTCATTGGCATCCAACAGCGTCTTGTTCTCATCAATTTTCAACACGGGCGCCGACATGATTTGTTCGACGGTCGTCCGGTCCGAATCCAATCCCGCCGCTACCAACCGCCGGACGAGATCCGTATCGGTCAGAATCCCGATGATCTCCTTATCCCGGGAGACGAACACACTGCCGATACCACTATCCTTCATAATTTCTGCCGCCTTCCCGACACTGGTGTCACGATCAACGGTAACAAATTTCTCAGCGGGAACCATAAACGATTTCACTGGAACCATAAAATTCTCCTTGGATTAACACGCCTCATTAAACAAAAATGCCCCATCCTCCCTGCATTCAAGGGCTTTTGACCATTTATGCGCCATCAAGAAGGCACCTCGTGCCGGACGTAATCGACCAGCGACTGGACCAACGCCGGAATCGTGTTCCGGGCTGCCATGACGTGAACATCCAAGCCCGTTTCCCGAATGGTCTTCGCCGTAATCGGCCCGATACTCGCAATAATCGTTCCATTCAGACGTTTCTTCAAATCAGGAGCTCCGTCAAAGAGTTGAGAAAAGTTCCGAACGGTGGACGAACTGGCAAACGTGACGACGTCTATCGAGTGCTCACGAAACAGTTGCTGAACGCGTTCCCGTTCAATCGCCGGCACCACGGTCTTATAGACTTTCACGACGCGCACAAACGCCCCGGACCGCTCCAACTCCTCCGGCAGGACCTCACGGGCCTGGGCCGCCCGGGCGATCAACACCCGTTGGCCGGAGACGCCGGCTCGCTTCAGCACCTCGATCAGTCCTTCGGCCTGGAACGTTTCCGGTACCAGGTCGGCGTCGATGCCGTATCGCCGTACCTCCTCGGCCGTTCGTGGTCCGATACAACAGATCTGCAATCCGGCCAACGCCCTCGCGTCGTGACCATGGTGCCACAGGCGTCGCATAAATGCCTTTACCCCATTGACGCTGGTCAACACAAGCCATTGATAGGTGGCAAGCTGCTCGATGGCTTCATCGACTTCCGCCCAATCGTCGGGGGGAACGAAGTCGATGGTCGGACATTCGATCGGTTCCCCGCCTTGTGCCCTGATCAGATCCGACAACTCCGACGCCTGGGTTTTGGCGCGCGTCACGAGCACGCGCTTCCCGAACAGGGGTTGCGTCTCAAACCAATTGAGTTGCTCGCGCAACCGGACGACTTCCCCCACCACCACCACCGTAGGTGGGCGGATATCAGCCGTTTTCGCTCGATCCACAATGTCCCGCAAGGTTCCGACCACCGTGCGTTGTTTGGCGTAAGTCCCCCACCGGACCAAGGCCACGGGAGTATCTACGGATTTCCCTTCTTCGATCAACCGTGACACGATCATGGATAAATTCTTGACGCCCATTAAAAACACCAGCGTCCCTTCCGCGGCGGCGAAGCGCGGCCACTCCAACACCGTCTCTTCCTTATTCGGATCTTCATGCCCCGTGATAAAAGCCACGGTCGACGCCAGTGTTCGATGCGTGACGGGAATGCCCGCGTACGCCGGCACCGCGACCGCCGAGGTGACACCCGGCACGACTTCAAAGGGAATTTGGTGTTCAACGATCCACTCGGCTTCTTCCCCGCCCCGCCCGAACACGAACGGGTCTCCGCCCTTCAACCTGACCACGCACTTCCCTTCACGAACCTTCTCCAGCATCAATTGATTGATTTCATCCTGAGGCCGATAGGTCCCACACCCGCGTCGTCCCACGTAGATCCGCTCCGCCTCGGGGGAGACGTAATCCAGCAACGCGGGATTGGCAAGATGGTCGTACAAGACGACGTCCGCTTCCTGAAGACAGGCTTTGCCGCGTAACGTCAGGAGACCCGGGTCCCCCGGACCCGCCCCTACCAGGTAGACTTTAGGTCGAAGCTCGGCCATTTACGGACGTCCATAGATTTGCTCTAAGATATGTGTTCCCCCAGAACCCATGATCCACCTCCTGGGAAAATTCGACACAAACGTGACCAAGTCCCTCACGGAGATCATCCCGACGAGGTTTCCGCCACGCGAGACGCCCAAATGCCGGACGCGTTCCCTGGCCATCATGGCATTGGCATCACGAATCGTCTTGTTCTCGTCAATTTTCAAGACGGGCGTTGACATGACCTGCTCCACGGGCGTCAGGTCCGGATCCAATCCCGTTCCCACCAACCGCCGGCAAATGTCCGTATCGGTCAAAATCCCGACGATTACCCTATCCCACTCGATAAATACACTGCCGATACCCTTATCAAGCATAATTTTCGCCGCCAGCCGGACACTGATCGCGCGATCAACGGCAATGATTTTTTCAGCGGGAATCATAAAGGATTTCACCGGAACCATAGAACTCTCCTTGAATTACGTTCTGAGGAGCCTTCAACAATCCATTTTACACCCGCCCATAGATTCGATCCAAAATCTGCTTTCCCCCCGCGTCCAGGATCCGCTCGGCCAATGCCGTACCGAGGGGGGCCGCCTGTTCTACCGGACCTTCCATCCGATCACGAATGACCTGCGTTCCATCGACGCTTGCGACGAGTCCCTCGAAGCGCACCGTGTGGTCCTCGACGACCGCATGGCCTGCAATCGGTACCTGACAACCACCCTCCAATCGATCCAGAAAAGCCCGTTCGGTCGAAACCGCCAAGGAGGTCCGGTGATCGTTGATGGGGTCGAGCAATTCCCGAACAAACGTATCATCCACGCGAGATTCGATCCCCAAGGCGCCTTGGCCAACGGCCGGAAGACTCAAGGTCGAAGGAAGATACTCGGTCACGTGCTCCGCCCAGCCCAACCGGGTAAGACCTGCCGCAGCCAGGACAATCGCGTCGTATTCGCCTTCCTGAAGCTTTCGCAGACGGGTGTTCACGTTACCTCGAAGCATGGCAATATCCAAGTCCGGCCGGTGAGCCAACAACTGGGCTTGCCTTCGCAGGCTGCTGGTTCCCACCCTCGCGCTTGCCGGAAGATCCCTGAACGTCACGTGATCCCTGGTCAATAAGGCATCCCGGGCATCCTCCCGCGCAGGGACGCAGACAATAGCCAGTCCCTCCGGCAATACCGAAGGCACGTCTTTCATGCTATGGACCGCGAGATCGATGTCTCCCCTGGATAACGCCTCCTCGATTTCCTTGACGAATAGCCCTTTCCCGCCGATTTTGGCCAAAGGCACATCTAGAATTTTGTCGCCACTCGTTCGAATCCGTTCAAGCCGGATCGACACGGACGGAGCGATTTCCTGAAGTCGAGCCTGGACCCATTCCGCCTGCCAGAGGGCCAGTTGACTGCCACGTGTTCCAATGACGAGAGACGCCCGCCGTCCATTCGTAAGACTCACTCCGATTCCTTTGTCAACCGTTCCCGTGGCATGCCTCGACCTTACAAGCCCGAAGCCCGTCGGGAAATCCTTTCCTGTTCCGGCTCATCGGTTGGCGAGGGTGAAACGTCCGTCGCCGCTTCATCCCCATCCTGTACGTCCTGAACGTTCACGGATTCCTGCTCCGGAGGAGTCTGTTCCAAGTCATAAAACAGTCTCGCTGCTTCGATATACACGAACCCATTGGATGATTGGGCCGCAGATTTCAAGGCCACCAACGGGCCGTGAAGCAGTTTATTGACGATCCCCGACGCGAGACCTTCCACGACTTCCTGCTGCTGAGGCGTCAAGGTCCCGAGCCGGCTCAAGGCTTTCTGCAACTCCGCCTGTTTCAAAGCATCCGCACGTTTCCGTAACGCAATAATCGTGGGGGTTGCCTTTAAGGACTGGAGCCATTTCAGGATAACCTCGACCTCGTCTTTGACGATGGCTTCGGCATGGGTGGCTTCCAGCCTGCGCTCTTCACGGTTCTGTTCGATATGCGATTCGAGATCGTCGATATCGAACAGGAACGCATTATCAACGTGGCGAACGTCGGGATCGATATTGCGGGGAACCGAGACGTCGATCAGAAAAATCGGCCGGTTCCACCGTGCCCGAACCGCCCGACCCACGTCCTCGGGACCAATCAGGTAATGGGAGGCTCCGGTCGAACACAGCACGATATCGGCCCGATGCATGTTCGCACGAAATTCGTCGAAGGGAATCGACACCCCGTTGAACCTGGCGGCCATATCCGCCGCTCGGATCGGGTCACGCGTGGTGAGCAACACCTCGTGAACCCCGTGATTCACCAGATGCTGCGCCGCCAATTTCGCCATTTCACCGGCCCCGACCAGCATGACCGTCCGGGCCGACAGGTTGCTGAACACTTTCTTGGCCAGTTCGACCGCGGCATAGCTCACGGACACCGCGTTTTCCGCGATCCGGGTTTCCGTGCGAACACGTTTGGCCACGGAAATCGCCTTTTTGATCAATTTGTTCAGGATGACCCCGGTGGCATTGTGGGTCAACGCCTCCTGGAAAGAATCCTTCACCTGACGCAGGATTTGCGGCTCTCCCACGACCAGGGAATCGAGACTCGACGCCACACGGAACAGGTGCGTGATGGCCCGGTCCTCCGCGTGACAATACAGGCGAGGGAGTAATTGTTCGGCGGACACCGAAAGATGCGTGTCCACGAAAAATTCCTGGACGGCGGAAAACCCTTGCTCCACATGGTCGGCGACCGCATACACTTCAACGCGATTGCAGGTTTGTAACAACATCCCCTCCCGAATGCCCGCATGCGCCATAAGCCGGTTCAGGGCTTCGCCCATCCGGCTGTCGGGAACGACGAGGAGTTCCCGAAGCTCGACAGGAGCGGTTTTATGACTCAGTCCGACAAGGATGATATTCATCAGCTTACGGGAATACCGTTTCCTTTCAACACGACCCCGAGAAACGTCAGCAGCACGCCGGCAAAGCCCACGATCGTGAGATAGGCCGCCTTTTTTGCCCGCCAGCCTACGGTTACCCGGCCCATCAGGACCACGAAATAGAACGCCCACGTCACCAACGCCCAAATCTGTTCGGGATTCCAGCTCACATAGGAACCCAACGTGACCTGGGCGGACATGGCCCCCGTCAGAATCCCCAGAGTGAGAAACGGGAATCCCAACAACATCGAACGTTGGTTCAGCATGTCCAGGAAATCCAAGGGCGGCAACTTAAAGGACAAGACATTGAATTGTTTGGATTTCAGCAGCCGCTCCTGCATCAGATACATCACCCCTGCCACAAAGGCCACGGCAAACCCAACCGCCCCCAGCATGCTGAGCGTGACGTGGACCCACACCGCTTGCAACATCGGTTGAAGAACCGGAGTTTCCGAAGGCAGGACCGCGGTCGAGACCAACGAAAGAAAAGCAATGGGCAACATGAAGGCACCCAGGACGTAGATCCGTTGGAGAAGCACGACGAGCAAGAAGACGAGAATCAGGGACCATGAAAAAAACGAGAGGGCCTTATGAAACGTAACGCCTACTTCTCCAGAAAACACTTGCACGGCCAAGACCACGGTATGGATGGCAAATCCGATTCCCGTGGCGGCAAGCGCCACTTGGGCCAGAACATCAGACCGCCGGAGCAGGTACACCAGGGACAGCAAAATCCCGATAAAGTACAACCCCAGCGTAAGTTGCAAAAAGGCAACGATCATCGGTACCACCGGAAAATAGTGCTATACATGTAGCTTGAAAGTATAGATAGGCCGTTTGCAGATAGCAAGAAAGGAAAGGATGAAGCGGGCCATCGACGTGCGGTGAGCTGGCCGGCCGATGGTGGATCAGCCGCCTGATCCTGCCGTGGCACCGCCACACACGTTGATGACCTGTCCCGTGATCGAGGCCGCATCCGCTTGGCAAAGATAAATCGTCAGGGCGACGATCTCCCCAACCTCCGCCATCCGTTTGATGGGTACCGCGGCCACGGCCTGGGTCCGGAAATCTTCGGGAGGCATCCCCAGGATCGCCGCTGTTTCTTCGATGCCCTGACGAGCCATATCGGTATCGACCCAGGTGGGACATATGGCATTCACCGTAATGCCCTGCCCGGCCACCTCAAGCGCCAAAGCTTTAGTAAACCCGATGATGCCATGTTTGGCCGTGCAATATGCCGCATAACCCGGGACACCAAACCGGCCAAGAACCGAAGACATGTTAATAATGCGACCGGGATCCTTCATATACGGCAACACGACTTTTGAACAGAGATACGAACCTGTCAGATTCACGTCCAGAATATTCAACCAACGCGTATCATCAGCATCGTCTATCGGAGTCCTGCCTGAAACACCGGCGTTGTTGACCAAAATATCGATCTGGCCCCATTCGTTGACCACGGACGCAACGAATCGCTCCACCTCGTCACGATTGGTCACGTCGGCAGGCACGCTCATGGCGATTCCTCCACACTCCCGGACCTGGCCAACCGTCTGATCAAGCAATTCCGCACGCCGCCCGCACACCCCAACGCGAACGCCTTTATCCGCCAGACCCAGGGCAATTCCTCTGCCGATTCCAGAACCGCCCCCCGTGACAATCGCCACACGACCTTTCAACATCACCGGTTTCCTCCCTTACTCACAACACGTACAAAAAGTCTGTATCCGACATTGTTAATCAGGAATCCAGCATTGCCCACCAGAGTGGTCATCCTGAGCTTATCCTGAGCGTAGAGCCGTAGGTCGGGTTAGCCGAAGGTGTAACCCGACGATTCCAAACTCCGACCATCAGCCCTGCTGTCGGATTACGCTACGCTAATCCGACCTACGAAACTTAAAGGAAGCGCCATGAGATGGCGCCGCTACAAAGGAAGAACAAGATAGTCAGCCCCTTTTTGTCAACTCATGCATGAACGTTTACAATGACTGTCCGTACGCCGAACCACAGAGGCCCATTCATGCCGGGAACCTTGTATCTCGTCAGCACGCCGATCGGAAACCTGGAAGATCTCACCTTTCGGGCCCATCGGATCTTACAGGAAGCATCGGTCATTGCGGCCGAGGATACCCGTCATACCCAAAAACTCTGTCGCCATTACAAGATCCATACCCGCCTGACGAGTTATCATGACTTCAACAAAGAAGAAAAAACTCCAGTTCTCCTGGAACTTCTCAAAGAAGAGAAATCCATCGCCCTGGTTTCGGATGCCGGCACTCCCCTTATTTCGGACCCGGGTTACTATCTGGTGACCCGAGCCATCGCTATGGACGTGCCCGTCGTTCCGATTCCGGGCCCCTCTTCGGTGATTGCCGCCCTCTCTGTTGCCGGATTGCCCACGGACGCCTTCATCTTTATCGGATTTCTGCCTAAAAAAGCGGCGGCCAGGACCCGCCTCCTTCAAAGCCTTCAGGAAGATGCTAAAACCATTATCCTGTTCGAAACCCCCCATCGTATACGGGCAACGCTTCTCACCATTCAGGAAATCTTCGGAGACCGCCGGATCGCCATCGGCCGTGAACTCACAAAAGCCCACGAGGAAATTATTCGTGGCACCGCTCAGGAAATCCTTCTCTGCAATCCATCACGAGTGTTTAAAGGAGAAATGACTCTCGTCATCCAGGGCAAAGCGAAAAGGACAAAACGTATGAGAGAGGAACAAAAACCGGAATTCAATCATCAGCCTTCTGAATGACAAGACGATGATACGAGCCGACCAACTCACGGCGAAGAATACTATGGCCTTCGTTTTCAACGCTCTGCGGGACGTTTCTGATGGGTTCACCATCATCCAGAAAAATCTCCAACACCTGCCCGGGTTGCATCGTATCCAGTTTCAGTTTGGTTTTGACAAAATTATAAGGGCAGATCACGCCCCGAAGGTCCAACAGCGGGTGGTCAACTTCTTGACTCATTGTCTCTGGCCTCTCTCATACATATGAAGCGATGAACGGAACTGGTGATCTCGAGACTCGCCACACAAACAAAGAGAGCGTGTCGGCGTTTACGCCGACACGCTCTCTTTCAGGTCACAACTTTTCCCGCCGGGAACGTCGCTTATTGAGTCGTCCCTTTGTTGAAGTTATCGCGCTTGTCACCATAATCGGTGGCAATCGTCTTGCTCACTCTCTTGTTGACCGTATCCGGTTGAGGCGCGCATTGCCAGCAAGGCGCGGCACCCGTCACGGTACCGAGGCTGGAGGTAATCCCTCCTTGCACGGCACCCTCTTGCAGTCCACCTTCAGGAACACCGGTGTAACCGGCCGTCGGAGTCGCAATGCCGCGGAAATTGGTGGGGTCAGGCCGTTGGCCTAATCCGCCGCCGAAATCCGGGTTGTCTGCGCCACCAAGCACTTGGGATCCTTCAAGGACATACACGGTACGAACCATTTTCCGACCCGTGCTGAACTTCTGCGCTGCAGTAGTCTCGTCCTTGGCCGAAACGGCAACATAGTCCCCTTTGTTCACCGCCTTAAGGTTTTCCATGTTGGTCTCGGCATCGAACCAGAGTTCCTTCAAGTTCAAGCCCCCGCGAAGGGTCTGACGTTCGTCATGTGAACTGCCGCCCATGTCGAGATACAGTTTGCCCGCGGGATAATCAATGGCAACCACTTCACCATGAATCGTTTCCGGGGCTGAAAGGTAGCGTTCCATGTCATCCTGGTCGAATACACGGGCCCGCGTTCCAGACCCTTGAGATTCTCCAACACCCGTGCCGAAGCCGGAATGTTGAGGCGCACGCTCTTGCGCCACGGCCACGCTAACTGAGCCTACAAGAATGATTGCTGCTCCAAAATACCTTAACTTCCGCATGTGTGGCTCCTCCTTAGGAAGTGTAAGTTAATAATCGAACACTGATAATAAGGAATGATACCTGGAATAATCCGTCCTTCCTCGTGACTTAGGTTTTGTTCAGTTCTAAGGTCCCATAACTATAGTGATCTGCTCAAACAGTGTCAAGTGGTTTCTCCTTGAAATCTTAACCCCAAGTGGGTCTCCCTGTTGAGGCCAGCAGGCTCTCTATTCGTTGAAAAACCGGAACCGTGCGAATGGTGCCCGGACCGAGGGTCGAACTCGGACTCTCTTGCGAGAACCAGATTTTGAGTCTGGCGCGTCTGCCAGTTCCGCCATCCGGGCATAACGCATGAAGAATTCCCGTTTTCTAGCATGATCGCCGGGCAACGTCAAACAACCGGCGTCTCCTTTTCAGGCTTTGATCCGGCATGCTAAGATTCATGGCCAGGAAGCACATATACTTCCAAAAGACGGCAAGAAGATTGCCAGACAAGGAGGGCCTTTTATGTCGGAGATTTATTGTCCCAAATGTGAACAGACTACGGAAAAAATGACCGAGCCTCTGTTCATGGGAAAACTCGAAGAAGAAATCAAGAACAACGTCTGCCAGGCCTGTTGGGACGAATGGAACAAGCCCGGCGGGGTGAAGACCATGGTCATCAATGAATACCAACTGAACCTTGGTGACGAAAATGGCCGTGCCGCCCTCAAAAAACAAATGCGCGCCTTTTTCAAGCTGCCTGACGCCGACGTGGAATTCAAGGACTATCGAACCTGAGACGGGCCGGCTCCCCGCCGGATCGGGGGGCCGGCGTGCGAAGCCCGCCCCATTTCTACTGGTGAAAGGCCGCCGCATCTTTCCATTCGGACGCGACCTCTTGTCGAACCCTCGTTCCCCCCTGTAGGATCATAGTATGGATATCCCGCTTGGCAAGGGCATTTTTCTGGTCGCCAGCCCCGGTCTCCGCGACCCGAATTTCCGGCAGACCGTCATCCTGTTGTGCAAACATGGCCCTGAAGGAGCGCTGGGGGTCGTCGTCAATCGACCGACGGAGATCAATATCACCGAAGTGCTCCCGCAAGTCCCCATCCTGGAAGGCCAACATCACCGGGTCTTTTCCGGAGGACCGGTCCAACGCAACAACCTGCTGATCTTATTTCGGACACCTGAAGGGCCGGAAGACTCCCACCACGTCTTCAACGGCGTCTACATGGGCGGCGACATGAAAGACCTGGAGGATCTGTTACAGGATCCCTCGTCCCTGGGAAATTTTCGCGCCTTCATGGGCTATTCAGGCTGGGCGCCCGGTCAGTTGGAAAACGAAATGCGAACCGGATCGTGGCTCACAGTCCCCGCCGACTCCACCACGATGTTCGGAAAAGACCACCATCGCCTGTGGAGCAACATCCTCCGATCCCTGGGCGAAGACATGGCCCTCTACGCCGACATGCCCGCCGACCCGCAGATGAATTAAGCAGCGGCAAAGCCCCTCACTACCCTTATGGAAGACGATCAAGAGACCACGGAGAAAAAAACAAGCATCGCTGAATTGTTGGCCATGCCGGAAGCCGCCGATATCGAGTTTGAACCGCCGAAGTTGAAGCAAGGCTGGAGGAAGCCGGAGAAAACCAGCCGGCTCCTTGAAGAGACTAAGAAGTAAACCATGGCCAAGGAACCGACACCACCGCCCACGAAGAGCGTAAGAGTGAACGACGGCGTATCGCCTAAATCCACGACCGCCATCAAACCACCGCCGCCCCCAGCCCCGCCACCGAAGAAACAGGGTTGGCACTACGGCTTCGCCTGATCTTCGAACTCGGAAACGGCATGGCGGGCGGGATAGCGGACATATTCGCGACCGGAAGCCACCTGCCTGGATCGAATGTCCCTGAAAATCGCTTCCACGTCGTAACCGAACTTGGCCGCGTGATCGTCTCTCACGGCTCGGACTTCAGCAATAATCGGATCAATCTGAGTCGTCTGCATTGTCGGGCTCCATAAGTTCGTTAGGGGTACAGATGACAGGTGGCTCATAACCTGCCTGTCGGCATACCCGTTCGATCCGGGATCGCATGGTGGCATTGGCGATATGTTGGAAATTCCACGTTATCAGATAATCGACGCCATTCGTTGCTGCAATGGCGATGTGCGCGGCATCTGCGGCAGCCTTGCTCGGAACTGCGCCGAGATTAAGTAATTTCCGGGAGAGTTCCTCCGCATCCGCCGTCGCGTCGAGAAGCGTAACGGCTTCGAGCGATTTCAGACGAGTTCGGGCAGCCTCCGTGTCGCCTGCACCAGCTTCCGTAACGACAAGCTCCGACGCAACTAGATCGAACCTGCCGGGAGCGCCACGCCACCATTCGCGCGTCACCTCCTGATACGCGGCGATCACGACATCTCGGGAAGGTCTCGCGGTGAGGTAACTGATGACCGATGTTTCGATGTATACGATGGGTTTCATCTCGTTTCTATCATTCATCAGAAGTTCGTTCGGATAATGGACAATCGTGCCATACGATCATCGGTGCTGCAATGATTCCTCGGTCGATCAGACCTACCAGACTTCACCTTGCTTCATCCCGGATATCCTCGGCCGTGCCCTCTGTCCACTCCCGCGCCTCGGTTTCTCGTTCGGTATCCGCAGCCATCTGGCGATAGCCCTCCTGGATGTCGCCGTAGATGACGTAAGATGAGTAACCCATGGCCAAAGAACCGACACCACCGCCCATAAAGAGAGCAAGCGTAAACGAAGGCGTGTCGCCCAAACCCACGACCGTCGTTAAGCCACCACCCCCTCGAGCCCCGCCGCCGAAGAAACAAGGGTAGCGATTAAGCTTCATGGCAACACTGTGACAGCAATAAGTGAACGCAGACAACTTCCACGCGGAGCATCTTCCTTGTCTCGGCCACCGCACGGTGTTACGATTGCACTACTTACTTGAGTGAAGCGGAGGCTGAAATGGATATAAAGAAAGCCGTGCAAACGGCGAAAAATTACATTATTGAACTCTTCACTGATGAAACGATCGTGAATGTTGGCCTTGAAGAGGTTGAGTTCAACAACTCGTCAAATAACTGGGAAATTACTATTGGCTTCTCCCGGCCGTGGCAAACAAATACCGTGGCTACCGCACTCGGCAATAAACTTCCGGCACGCTCCTATAAGCTCGTATGCATCAATGACGATGACGGTCGCGTGGTATCGCTCACGGACCGTGTCCTGACTGCTTCTCAATGAGCTTATGTCCCCTACCGGATTCTTCATCGACGCGAATCTTCTCCTATTACTCATCGTAGGCAGCGTCGGGAGAGACTTGGTCGCCAAACATCGCCGATTGCGACAAAAATTTACAGTAGAAGATTTTGATCGTCTGAATAACCTGTTCGACCGGGTGAAGCAAGTTTTCGTAACTCCAAACACGCTTACTGAAACATCCAATCTGCTGTCTCAACATCGAAACCCTGAGCGTTCTCTCTTTTTTGACAAGCTCAAGTGCATCATTGAAGTGAGCAAGGAAATCGTGGTGGCCAGTGCGGACGCCTCGCGCAACAACGCATTCAAGCAACTTGGACTGACCGACGCAGCACTCTTGGAGGTTGTCACTGCGGAGACTCCGTTGGTTACCGTAGACTTCGACCTGTACCTGGCAGCATTGGCAAAGGGACAGGATGCCGTGGTGAACTTCACGCATCTTCAGGATCTATAATCGGCTGCCCGCTTGAACACTAGCAACATCGAACCACGGCAGGCTACGCACACCTCGCCGAAGCCGCCGAAATAGTCGGGCATGGTACTGCGGAGACAGCGACATAACAGAATAAAGGAAAGACTCGCCTACATTGCGGGGACGCTTTATGCCTACAGAAGACACAGGAGCTAAAAGGATCTTTAAACCGCCAAAAGATTACCGTGGTGACAAAAATCAAAAGACGATAGTACGACTGGAGCAATGGGCACAAGACCACAAAGTCATATTACAAAAGATACCAGAAGAATCTGGAAAGAAAACTGCGGACTACGAGGCCATATTTCCTGATTCGAACACTGCCAGCGTGATCATTGAGGTGAAGGAGATCCTTGCCCCATTCCAGGTGGACCCCAAAACAGGCGTGATGGAGGTACTTGAAAAGGAGTTACCAGGAAACAATTCACCCGAAGGGAGATTCCGGCCTGCGGATCTAATGCGAAACAAAATAAAAGACGCCCACGCTCAATTAAAAGCCTATGCAAACGCAGGATACCCGACTCTGTTGGTGATTGGCATGTGGAACCGGGTACTCGACCGGATATTAGAGTTGGACATTCCAATTGCGATGAATGGAGGTGGGCCAATTTTTGAACTAGTAGGAACAGGCTTGCAAATTGTCAGCACTGCAAAAGGAGGGAAACAGGCCGCTGATAATATAAACCGCTCCATCTCTGGCATCGGTCGATTGGAAATGAGTGAAACAGTTAGATCTCCAGAACACATCGTCATTTATCGGCATAACAATCCCCGGATCGCGTTCGACAAGAAACTTCCAGGCATCAGATACGCAAAATAGACAGAGCCTGAAAGTGTATTTATGAAAATCACCGAACTGTCGCTAATTTTCCCATACTCCAGCTTTCAGTCATGTCATTTGCCTCCACTTATCCTTCTCGCACGAGTTCCAATATCGCCGCGACCCGCCTAGCGGTATCCGTGAAGTGCTGGACTTCTTCGGGCTTGAGCGGGCGGTCGAGGACATCACGTTCGCGGTAGGAGAGCCATTTCTTGAGGACTTGGTAGCCGCCGAGTTTGTAGGTCCAAATCGCGGCGGGGACGTTGCGCCAGAAGGTGCGGTCGTTCAGGTACACATCGAAGGTGGTTTCGCCGAGCGTGGAGATGTTATCGCCCATCGCTGCCTTTTCGTCAGGTGTGTAGGCGCGCTCGACGATACGACCTTGGCCCGGCATAACGGCATCGCCCGTTCCGAGGTTTCCCCAGCCAGCCGTCACTACGAAATCGTCTCCGGTCATGTTCCGGCCATCGGTGGTGGCCGGCACGGCAATGGTGGCGATCTCCCCTTGGGTAAGGCCCGGCACCGGCGCGTCGGGATCGAGCAGCCTAGCCAGTTCACGGCCCCGAGCTGCCGATGCAGCAAGAGCCTTAGCCGCGCCTTCGGTCTCGCCATCCGGCCAGCCCGGTAGCGGGATACGCGGCCATTCCATTCGAAGCGCTCCGGCGTTGGCCTCCCGGTAGGCCGGATCGTGCAGCACAGCTATAACGTGATAAAACAGGTCCTCTACATCCACGCCGAGGCGTTCGAGGTAGTGTCGTGCTGCATTTGATAGGTTGGCACGGCATGCGCCGTCGCCACCGGTTCCGAGGTCATCTTCATGGAGCCACGCCGAAATGCAGGTTGCTCCACGATCCATGAGGTCGAGACAACCGATGTGCGAGATCACTTGTGGAGGCGACCACTCCCGACGCGGCTTTTGCTGGGTGACCAGGAATATGTTCTCCTCGAATACATGAGGCCTGTAGTCTGCGCGTTTCTCATCAAGCAGCTTTGTTTCTCCCTCCCAATAAAGCCAACGAATATCAAAGGGCCGGTAAGCGAAGCGGACAAATCCTGCATCAAGCGGCCCGCCTCGCTTGAGGAGCGCATCGCGTACCGTGTGGGCATCGAAACGTGCCGTGGTTTTCATTACGGCCGGATAGCGCCGCGCAATCTCTTCATGGCTCAACGTCGCATCGAAGTATTCGGCGACGCGCGCCTTCAGCCGTTCAAGATCGGCATCAACAAGAAATCCGTCGCGGCTCGTCTTTACACCGGGAAACGACACCGGAAACAGATCAGGTAGCGCAGGGCAGTCGAACCAGTCTTCGCTAGCGGCCAGTTGCTTGAATGATAAACCGAGTCGAAGATCGGGCTCTAATTCCGAGTAACCCGCATTAATGGCCGGCGCGTTTAGGCTTTCCAGCAACGCTCGCCGGCGTTCTGCAGCTTTCGCTTGGTGGAAGTCACGGTATAGAATATGCGTGCTCTTTGCTGAAGCGGTCGTCCCTGATTTGGAAAACAGCGCGATGCTCGTACCCACCTTGATGCCGGACGATTGCCCCGGAAGTGCAAAGACCGTTTCGCTGGTCCGCCCATCCGGCGCATATTCCGAGATGATGCGGTCGCCATGTAGATTGTCGATGCGAACCGCATCGAACGCCTCAAGGTATCGCTCCCGCATGCCGGTGAAGGACAATCCGTCGAGCCACGAATAATTCGAGATGAAGCAGACCACGCCCTGGCCCGTTTTTTCCGTGATGCGCCGTTCCGCCATGCGGAAGAAGCGGACGTAGAGATCGTTCAGACCCTGGCCCTCCGGCCGGCGTACCCGTTTGGTCGTGCGATAGGCGTCCGAGAGTTCCCGTTCCTCCTCCACCGCCATGCCGGCGAAGCCGTTGTAGGGCGGATTCCCGAGGATCACCAGAATCGGCGTCTCCTGCTTCACCCGCTCGGCGCGGTCGCGTTCTTCTTCGAGTTCGGGGAAGGGCAGCGGTTTGGTCGTTCTCGGCTCCCAGCCGGTAAGCGCATTGGTGAGGAAGACGCCCGCGCGTTCCGTGCCGTCGTCCGCCAGCGGCGCGTCGAGGTCCTGCATGGTGAGACCGACTTGCAGATGGGCCACGACGAAGGGGGCGGGCATGATCTCGAAGCCGAACACCCTCTCCAATGCCGCCTGCTTCACCCGCGCGCCGGCGAGCGCGCCAAGACCCTGCCCTTCCAGATTGGCGGCAATGCGACGCAGCACTTCGGCGAGATAAGCCCCGGTCCCACAGCACGGGTCGAGCACGTAGACGTTTTCAGCCGCGAAACCGTCCGGGATACCGAGATCGTCCTTGAGTGCTTTATCCACGCGAGCAACCATGTAGCGGACGACTTCACCAGGCGTGTACCAGACGCCCAGTTGCTTGCGGAGGTCGGGATCGAAGGCTTCCAGGAACGGCTCGTAGAAGTACGGCACGGCTTCGCCTTCGTTGAAGCGGGCGAAGAAAGCCGCGCGATCCACTCGGTCGAGCGCGGCCGCGGTCCAGTCCAGCACCTCGACGAGATCGAGCCGTTGCAGCCGGCCCGGGCCTGAGAGTTGATGGAACAGCGCCCGCAGCACCGGCGCGCGCAGATGCCAGACCGCGGTGCGCCAGTCGAATTTGCCCACTGGCGCAGGCTTGGACCGCGCCCACAGTACCCAGGCGGAGAAGATGCCGTAGAACAGCGTCTGCACAAGGGTCGAGTGGAAGAAACGCGCACCACCTTGTTTATCCTTGAATCTGACGCCGAGCGCCTGTTCAAGCGCGGAGCGCACTGCCGTGAGCAATGGGGTGTCGCCTGTCGCCTCGACGCGCGCAAGGCCATCACGGGCATAGGAGGCGAGCAGCCAGGCGAGGTCCTTCGGCTCGGTCAAAGCGGCTCGATGCGACAGCGCCCGACTCAGGTACTCGCCGAGGCCAGCGCCGACTTCCTGAGCGAACGTACGGGGATGCTCCAGACGCTGGCTGAAATCTTGCGCGTCTTCGGCTAACCGGAAGGTTTCGAGCTTGGCCGGTCGGCCATCTGCGTCCTCGCCTACCAGCACGAAGTCGCGCATGTTGGTTACCAACACCAGGCGATAACGGTTCCAATAGCGGCTGACCTGATCGCCCTCCGCCGTGAGCCACGCATGGTCATCAACAGGCTTCACCTCGACCACGCCGCACTCAGGAATCTGTCCCTCACGCGGCCGGCCCTTCTGCACCTGTTTGGCCGCGTAGAGGCCGAAGTCGGGGTGCCCCGCGCCCTGGTCGGCCAGTTCACCGACGCAGAATACCTTGGGCTTGAGCGTTACGCCGACGGCGTTCAGCAGGTTGGCGAGCGGCCCGTAGTTTGAACGCTCCCCGGTCGCGCCACCCGACGCGCTGACTCGCCTGAGGTCGGCGAGGTAGGTTTCAACCGCTGACGTGAGTCTTGTGTTCATTCGGGTAATTGCTGCCTATGTTCTCTTATTTATTGACAGAATGCGAGAAAGGGGGCAAGCCCTCAATAAGGAACATCGTGAAAAGCAGATTCCTCGCTTTGCTCGGAATGACCACACTGGTGGTTTGTGGAGGATACCAGAGAGGAAGAACGAGCGCGATGAGATCGCGCGGCTACGAAGACCAAAGACACTGGATTCTCGATTAAAAATGTCGAGAATGACAGAGAGGGGAAAAACGGAAATGCTCCGAAGAGCAGGCGGCATGGAGCATATTCCCTGGCTATAACCCGGAATGCGGCCCTGAACCGACAGAGAGACGATTGGTGCGAACGGTGTGATTGGTCATAAGATGGAAAAATGTACAAAAGTCGCGAATGTTTACAAATGTTACAAATTGTAAACTTTGCAAAAAACTTTACAAACTTTACAAAACTTCGAATATTTTAAAAAAATAAATTTGGAAAGAAATGTCGAAATATCAAACATCTGGCAACAACCACGTGTCTTAGCAAAATCGGTTTAATTCTGTTATTGTTTTTTGTTGTCCCCCTCACCCTGCCCTCTCCCTCAAGGGGCGAAGGTTTTTGAGGCCGGGAGCGTGCATTTGCAGAACCGTTGAAAAGTGATGAACGAACCGTCGACTCCTTCCAAAACTCGGCAATTCAAGGGGCTGCTGCAATCCGAGCAGTTGGAGTTTCTGTGTGAAGCCCACAATGGGCTGAGCGCCAAGATCGTGGAAGAGGCCGGGTTCGAGGGTATCTGGGCCAGCGGGCTGACGCTGTCCGCTCAATTCGGCGTGAGGGACAACAACGAAGCGAGTTGGACGCAAATTCTCGACCATCTGGAATTCATGTCCGACGCTACGCGGATTCCCATCCTGCTCGACGGTGATACCGGGTACGGGAATTTCAACAATATGCAGCGCCTGATCCGGAAACTGGAACAGCGCCGGATCGCGGCCGTGTGCATCGAAGACAAACAGTTCCCCAAGACCAACAGTTTTTTGCACGGCGAGACCCAGCCCATGGCCGGCATCGACGAATTCTGCGGGAAAATCAAGGCAGGCAAGGATGCCCAACGCGATGCGGATTTTTGCCTGATTGCCAGAGTCGAAGCCTTCATTTGTGGCTGGGGGTTGTCCGAAGCCTTGAAACGGGCCGAGGCCTACCACCGGGCAGGCGCCGACGGCATCCTCATTCACAGCGCCCTGGCGGTCCCCGATGAAATCCTGGCCTTCAAGCAGGAATGGGGTGACCGCTGCCCGGTGGTGATCGTGCCGACCAAGTATTACGCCACGCTCACCGACGTCTTCCGGCAGCACGGGTTTTCCCTGGTGATCTGGGCCAATCACCTCCTCCGTGCGGCCGTGACCGTCATGCAGAAAACGGCACGCGCCCTGAAAGAAAACGAGAACCTGTTCTCGATTGAGGACAAGATTGCGCCCGTGGCCGAGATCTTCCGGCTTCAGGATGCCGCCGAACTCCAGGAAGCCGAAAAACGCTATCTGCCCCACAACGGCGCCGGCCTGGCCGGGATCGTCCTGGCCGCGTCACGCGGAAACGAACTGGGCGAATTGACGGAAGACAGGCCCAAAACCATGGTGCCGATTCAAGGCCTGCCGATCCTGTCGCACATCGTCGATGCGTACAATACCATCGGCATCAAAGACATTACCGTGGTCCGCGGCTATAAAAAGAAGGCCGTTTCGCTTCCCAACCTGACCTACGTCGACAACGATGATTTTGCCAGGACCGGGGAACTTGTCTCCCTGTTCAAGGCGCTGGAATCGAAGAACGGAGATTTTCAGGACACCATCATTTCGTATGGGGACGTGCTCTTCAACACGCATATTCCCCAGATCCTGTTTCAGGAACCCGATGATTGGGTGATTGCCGTGGATAGCGTGTGGGAAGGGAAAACCTCCTACACCCGGCTCGGGGGGTTTGCGGAATGCACGGTGCCGAATTCGCGGAAAGCGTTTAATGCCAACATCCACCTCAAACAATTGGGGCGGGACGTGCCGCAGGAATCCATCCACGGTATCTGGATGGGATTTTTGAAAGTCTCGGCCAACGCGGCCGCGCAGTTGCACGGCATTCTCGGAGACATGCTCGCCGATCCGGCCAACGACAAGGCCGGCATGTCGCAATTGTTTCAGGAATTACTCAAACGAGGCGTCCCGATACGCGTGCTCTACACGGTCGGGCACTGGCTGGACATCAACAGTCTCGACGACTTGGTGCAAGCTGGACAATTTTAGATTAGTATGAAAATAACCTCACCCAAGTCGCCGCTCCTGTTCCCCTCCTTTGTAAGGACGGGGACTTTTTCCGAAGAGGAAAAAGTCGGGAGGTAGAGCCTATGACCAAGAGGGCGAAACCCGTGCTCCATAAGTTTTCAACTCTACCCCACCCTACCCTCCCCTTACAAAGGGGAGGAGAAGAGAACGAGGGGCATACCAGGCAATTTTAGATTGCGTGGAGATCAATCATGCAAACAGTGACTGCACACAACGGCGTTCCCATTCCCAACTTCATGTACGGCACGGCGTGGAAAAAGGAGGACACGGACCGGTACGTGCAAGCGGCCGTCCAGTCCGGCTTTCGCGCCATCGATACCGCGAACCAGCTCATCCACTATCACGAAGCCCAGGTCGGCGAGGCATTACTGGCCCTGTCAAGCCAAGGGATCACGCGGGATCAACTGTTTCTCCAGACCAAGTTCACGCCCGTCTCGGGGCAGGATCATCGAACGCCTTATGACCCCATGGCCCCCGTAGGCGAACAGCTGGTGCAATCGTTTGAAAGCTCGCTCGAACACCTGCACACCGATTATATCGATTCCTATGTCCTGCACGGACCCTACGGCCGCTGGGAACTCGAACAAGAAGATTGGGATGTTTGGACGGCGCTCGAAAACCTGTATCAGGCAGGCCGAGCCAAAATGATCGGGGTCAGCAACGTCCAAGCCATTCAACTGCAGTTGCTGTGCGAACTGGCCAACGTGAAACCTATGGTCGTGCAGAACCGTTGCTACGCGGCATTGGGGTGGGACCAGGCCGTCAGGGAAATCTGCCGGGACCATGACGTCGTCTACCAGGGGTTTTCGCTTCTCACCGCGAATCGCGGGGTTCTGCACGACCCGGAGGTTGGCGCTATTGCCAAACGGTGCAACACGGGGCCGGCTCAAGTCATCTTCCGGTTTGCCCAGCAGGTGAGCATGCTTCCCATCACCGGGACGACCAACACGCAACGCATGAAGGATAATCTGGACATAGACCGCGTGGACCTCACCCCTGAGGAAATCGCCCGGATCGAAACCATCGCCGTGTAATCACGAAACGCCTCAACAATGATGCGCCACATGATCAGACCGTTCTTTCTTGCCCTATGCTCCGTGGCTGTCCTCGCACCCGCGACGCCGGCACAGGAGGGGCGCGCTATTCCCGGCGTCTCGTTTCAGGTTTTCCTGAAGCAAGGCCAAGGAGAGACCATCCCGCAGGACGTGGCGAATGACGCCGTCGAAACCGTGGTCCAAGCGTTCGGTATCCTGGTCCGGGACCGCTCGCAACACAAACGGTTCGATCAGGCCATAACGAACGATCTTCTCCAAAGAGTCGTGATCGAACCGAGAGTACTGAACCGGGACGGCAATGAATTTCCGTTTCTCGTGGCCAGGACCAAACAGAAAGGCAAGGTCAACCTCCTGATCAACGCCATGAGACTCCGGAAAGACGGATACCTCGGGCAGCCGGAGGTCCTCGCCCCGAGACTGGCAAAAGAGTTTCAATGGGTGATCAGTAAAGCCGCCACCAAATCCGCCCGCAGGGGGCGCCTGCTGAAACGTGACCTGCCGCGCGCACCCGTCTCCACCAACGCCGAAATCAGGAAAATGTCGCCGGAAGAACGCACGGCAGCGCTGCAAACCTTATTGGACGCCTACATTCAAACGGTGGATGCCTATGGCAGTCTGGCCAACCAACCCTTTTATGAAATGGGCACGACGACCCTGACGGAACCTGAACATTCGGACTCGACCATCAAGCTGTATGATATCCGCGTCCGGCACGCCCTCCGGTTGATCGTGAGCGATCCCTATTTCTGGGACCACACGCAAAAAGCCGTTCGCAGCCTGCTCAACGGGAAAGTCTGGCACGTCCTGATGGCAAGAATCGACGAACGGGATTGGACGACGCGGACGCGCGTGGTGCCGGAGGACAAGGCCGTGACAATCGGGGAACGCGGTAGGACCATTCAACCCGCAAAGGTTCTCGTGAACTACCATCGCTCGCTGGAGCCGAAAGAAACCTTGTATCGTGAGACGCAGGGGCTTCCCATGGGCGCGTTGTCCGCCGAACAACTGGCCCGGGTCATCGCCTGGGAAATCCAAAGCCAGATCACCGAAAAATCATTGCGAGGGCACGTGGCCCAGGATGAACGAACCGCACCGGAATGATGCCAATCCAAAATCCGCAATCCGCATCATCGGCTTTCCGCCTCGTCACGATAGACCGACAGGTACACGGTATCGGCTTTCTTCCGGCTCCACGGAAACCGGTATAGGGTCCGGATCTGGCTCGAATACTGGCCGATGTTAGCCTGTTGCCAGAGACCCTTTTCAAAATATCGCCGGCCCTCCTGCTCCCTGAGAAATCCCGCGACTCGCTCTTCCGCAAAAAAATCCACGGCCCAACTGTTCGTCCACGTTGGTTGACACTGCCGGACGTAGTCATCCACCCGATAAAGCAGAGCTTGAACCTGTTCAAGGTCAATCATCACGGATTCAGTGGTACGGAGAAACAGCACCTCATGCCCCCGGGGAACCTTAATGAACCCGATCACACGTTCCAACTGCCTGCAAGCCGGGTCATCCACGGCGTGCACGTCCGGCTCGCCGGGGTCGTCTTTCGGGATGATGATGGTACGCGGAGCATCCTGTTGGCACACCAGGTGGAAAGACGGATGAGCACATTCCCACTCGAGCCGGACTCCGAACAACCTGACGTCCTCCAACAAGGTCGGCATCCGCTGGTTCAGGACCAGCTTGCCTTGAACCGACTCACCCGGCACGAGCCGAATGCCTCGTGACCCGAACTTGCCGGGGAAAGAATCCTGCTGCATGGGACTGCGTCGAGGATCCATTCGAAACGCCGAGAGCCACCCGGCGTCATTCGGGGGAAGCCAGGGCAGATCCCGAAGATTCACGATCACGGGTTCAGGGTTGGTATTGGTCAGATGGACGTGAATTTCGTAGATCCGTTCACCAGGTATCTTCAGAAAAACCTCCATGGCGAGTGACACGCGGGATTCCTGCTCAGGCTCCACGGCCTGACCGGAAGAGGCAGACGAAACGCCCTGCAACCAAAGGGAAAAAACGAATGAAACGTACAGAACCCGTTTCATTGTGCGCATTGTCTGCCTTATCCGGACCCTCATCCTTTCATCCTTTCTCTACGCTATGGTACATTGAATTAGAGACGGTTCGTATAAAAATCTTCGCTGATTTTTCCGCGTGAGGTGCTTTTCCCTTCATGAATAAACACTCTGTCAAAGGCTCTTCCGAGTGGCTGGGGCGCTCCCTCAAAGTCGTGCTCTGTGTCATGCTTCTTTGGTCTGCATCGACGCAGGCATTCGCCGGCGAGCCACGAGACGAAGCGATCGACGAGATCGCCGATCTCGCGGAAGCCGAGTGGATGGATGGCGCTCCCAACCGTGCATTTAATATCCTGGATCCTGGGCTTCAAGAGTATCCTGATGACTTCAGGCTGCTAAAGTTGCGAGCGGACATTCTGGCCACGGCGTCCCGTCGCCACCAAGAAGCCGTCAAAGCCTATGACGTGATCCTTAACGAGCACCCGGAAGCCCTGGAAGTCCACTGGGCCAAATGGAGCGTATTGCTCCGGTCGGGACAACACGATCAGGCCATCGCCGAATTTCAACGCATCGCGCAACTGGATGCAAAGAACCCCATTGCCTCTCTCCGGCTGGCGCAGGAACTGCGAAAGGTCGATCGCCTGGAGGAATCCTTGGAGTGGTATGAAAAAGCCGTGGCCATGATCCCGAACATGACGGGGTGGCGGTTGGCGCTCGCCCGGGCCAAGCTGGATGTCCTGGACGGCCGCGGGGCACGCGACGAAGTCGAGTACGTCCTGCGAATCGTGGAGCCCGGTTCTCCCGAAGAAGCGGCCGCCCATAGTCTGAGGGAGGTGATCTATGGGTCCACCAAAGAGCGGGGCCGGCGCTTCGAGCCGATCCTGAGCCCCGGCGGTTCCGCGGCGGAGCGCAAGGCATGGTCCGCCATTCGCGCGGACGCGTGGAGACTCTTCGACGCGGGTCGGTATAAAGAAGCCGAGCCGGTCTATCGAAAGCTTCTGGCCCTCAAACCCGACGATTACGCCGCGACCCACGAACTCGGGATGACCTTGCTGGGACTGGACCGGTGCGAGGAAGCCATAGAGGTCTTTGCCACCATGTCCACGATGGACCCATCGGACGAAGTCTACGCGGATGCGTTTTTCCGCGTCGGCCGCTGTTTAATGAAAATGGAAAAGTGGACGGAGGCGCTCCCCTATTTTGAACTCCTCTATGAGGCCGCGCTCGATTTCGACGAACGCACCAAGGACGCGCCGCCGAAAGCCGATCTCAGGGTGCTGAATACGGAAACTCTGGCCATGTGGGTCAAACGGGTGAAGGACCATATTCCCGCAAACGCCGTCCCGAAACAGATCATTCCCGCCGTCGATCCCGACGCCCCGGTCCCCATGACCGAAGACGAGTTGTATGAAAAAATAGCCACGGAGCGGCTGACTCCCGCGAAACAGATCTACACGCGGGCGTCCCTGATGGGACGGGACGCCGATTTCAGCATGTTTCGTTACGTCATCCCGGCCAACCGCGTCATGCGGGACGATCGGCCCACCGGCACCCATGAATTTATCCCGATCGAGCCGCACGACACGTTTCCGGACACTCAGGAGGACATTTACCTGCTGTTCGGGCTCGTGATCGCGTCCTATGACGAGATGCCGCTCAGCGTGGAATGTTTCCTGGAGACGCCGGTCGCAAATGCGAATCAGATTCCATTGGCCCGGGACCAGGTCATCATGAACATGGGCGACCAGACCGGTTACTTCATCATCGCCCAGCCTGAATCAGGATGGAGCCCCGGACTCCACCGGTGCGGTTTGTACGTCGGCAGCGAACAATCAGCCTACACGCATTCGGACGAGATCCGGTTCCGGGTCATCCCCCAAACGTCGTGACCAACACCGCCTGATTTTTGTTCATGGGTGCGCCCACCGTCCATCGCTTGCCGGGACAAAATGCAATCTGGTACTTCTTCGTTCGGCATTGACTTGGCCAATGCTGTTCAACCGGCAAAAAAATGGGACACCATGCGTAACAGTCCGACAAAGCCTTTGGTGTGTGCCGTTGTGTTCCTGGCAGCGTGGGGATACGGCGTCAACGCGTTTGCAGGCGAAGCCACCCGCGTCGTTTCCGAACTTCAGGACTCGATCATGACCATGATGAAAGAAGGACGCGACCTCGGCTACGCAGGTCGCGTTCAAAGCATCTCTCCTATGGTTGAAAAAACACACGACCTCGACAATATCGCGCGGCTGGTCGTCGGAAGACATTGGAAGGGCCTCGATGCGAGCCAACGTTCCGCCTTTGTCGAGACGTTCAGAAAGCTGAGTATTTCCATGTATGCGGGACGGTTCAAGGACTATGGTGGGGAGCAGTTTGCCATTCTTTCAGAACAACCTTTGAAAAGAGGAAACCGCAAACTGGTCACAAGCCACCTGGTGAAATCCGACGGTGAGAAAATCACGTTTACCCATGTCTTGCATCAAATTCACGACCAATGGAAAATCATCAGTGTCAGCGTCAACGGTGTCAGCGACCTGGCTTTAAAACGTGCCGAATACGGGGGAATTTTGCGAAAAGACGGGTTTCCGACCCTCATCGAACGCCTGAAAACCCAAATCCAAAAAAACGCGAATGGACTCTAATTGGTTACAGAAGCGTCACGATTTTCTGGCGGCTTGATGAGAAACATGACGAATGCCACCGGAATGGCGAACTCGAATGCCGCGATGCTGTATGTGGCAATCGGCTGGTTGGCATTCACCGTGCTGACCGGATGCACGACCACGCCGTCAACCGATCCCGAAGTGTCGGCTTACGATCCGTTCGAGTCGGTGAACCGACAAATACACGGGGTGAATGACATCGCCGATAGCTGGATCGCCAAACCGGCGACCCAGGCCTACGTCTCGTACACGCCACGGCCCGTCCAGAAAAGCGTCTCCAATTTTTTCGATAACGTGGCGTATCCCAGCGTCATCCTGAATGATTTTCTTCAGGGCAAGGGGACCCAGGGACTCGATGACCTGGGCCGATTTCTTGTGAACACGACGTTCGGATTCCTGGGGTTTTGGGACGTGGCCACGCCGCTCGGGCTCGAAGCCCACGATGAAGATTTCGGACAAACCCTGGCCGTGTGGGGGATGGAAGAGAGTACCTATCTGGTGCTGCCGTTCATCGGACCCAGCACCGTAAGAGACGCTCCGAATTTAGGCGTTACCACCGTCACCAACATCCTGTTCTATGTGCCCAATCCTTACGTAGTACCCGTCGCCCTCCTGGGCTTCATCGACTATCGGGCGGGCGTGGACGAAGCCGTCACGTTTCGGGACGCAACCGCGATCGAACCATATCTTTTTACGCGGGAAGCGTACCTGCAACATCGGAGATTCCTGATCTACGACGGCAATTCTCCCGTTGACGACGACTTGCTGTTTGACGATCCTTTTGACGATCTTGACGTTGAAGACAACCCCCTCACTCCCCCCTTCCCTTAGTCTGTCATTGATATAAAAAAAGCCTGATTGGTATATAATTTCCTTTGCTTCCCCGGTTGTCAGATCAAGCTGGCCTGACGAACACGCGAGCACGAAGTCGACGATAAGCAGAATAGCATCCACACCAAGGTTGGATTGCTCGAACCGGCCAAACATCTCGGCGAGCTGAGCTTGTAAGATCATGAAATATCTCCAAGACAGCTTCTATCAGTTCCGGGAGCTTGCGTCCGAGCTTCGCGCGGACATCCTATCCGAGAAGGCTGTTCCGGCTCTGTCGGCCGGCTTCACCTCCGGTTTGGGTCTGCTCGTTGCCGAGGTTGCCTTCGGGACTTTCATCTTCTCCGGATCACTGGCTCCCTATTCTTCCCAAGGCGTCGGTCTGGTGCTTTTCGGAAACTTCGCCGCCTGTCTGGTCATCGCCCTCACGGGCGGCTATCGTGGGGCGATTGCAGGGCTGTCTCCCGCGCTGGTCATCGTGATGGCACTCATCGGATCCACGATGGACGCCGAAGGCGACGCGTTGTTCGTCACCACGGCGGGAGCATTAATCATCAGCGCGACCGTAGCCGGCGCATGCTGCCTCATGATCGGGCGTTTTCGACTCTCCAACCTGCTGCGTTTCATTCCCTATCCGGTGGCGGGCGGCTTCGTAGCCGGCATCGGGGGAGCCGTGTGTCTGGCAGCGATGTCCCTGATGGGGGCCGAGCCGGATTGGCGGACGATTCCGGCGCTGCTGAAACCTTCCGTTTTGTGGAAATGGTTACCGGGCGCGCTGTTCGGAATCGCCCTGTATCTTGTCACGAAGCGCCGGGGCAATGCGTTGATCCTACCGATAAGCGTCGCGCTCGCCGTCGGCGCATACCACCTCGTCCTCGCCGCCCTTGACATCTCGGGTGACGAGGCGAAGGCGGCGGGCCTGCTGTTCACAAGCACGGCGGATGGCAGTCTGTGGCCGGCCTTGGGACCCGCCGACCTGGCACACGTGGATTGGGCCGTCATGGCCACGCAGATCCCCAACATGCTGACGCTGATACTGGTCTCACTCATCTACGTGAGCATGAATCTCGCCGGCCTCGAAATGGCCGCAAATCAGGAATTGGACTGGAACCGGGAGTTCAGGGCAACGGGTTTCGCGAGTGTGGTCGCCGGTCTGGGCGGCGGCACGGCAGCGAGCATGATCGTTCCCTCCTCGTTACGCAGCAAGCTGTTCGGGGCCACCACTCGTCTGACCGGCATTGTCGCCGCGCTCGTCATCGCAGGCGCATTGTTCCTGGGCGACGGGGTGCTGGAACTGGTCCCGGTACCGCTCGTAGGAGGAATTCTGTTCTTTGCCGGAATCGGGATGATGGACGAAGGGCTGATGCGAAGCCGCACGCGGCTCCCCTGGTCGGAGTATGGCATCATTGTGCTGATCTTCGTCGTCATCATCGCCTTCGGGTTATTCGAAGGTGTGGGCGCGGGGATGCTGGCCACCCTCGTGTTTTTTACCGTACGCCTCAGCCTCGTGGATCCGATCGAATCCCGGTTCACCGCACGCGAGCGCCGCAGCAACCAGACCCGTTCCGTACCCGAAAGAGCCATCCTGCTGGAGGAAGGCGAACGGGTGCGAGCCTACCGGCTGCACGGCTACATTTTCTTCGGCAGCGTCTGCCCTCTGGTCGAGCATCTCAGGCAATCCTTGAGCGGCGAGTCTCGTCCCGCTTGTCTGATGCTGGACTTCGCCGGCGTATCCGGCTTCGACTTCTCGGCCGTGAACGTCCTGGGCAGGTTCCTGCAGACGGCGAACGCGGCCGGGGTGCAAGTCGTGCTGAGCGCATCGTCAGAACAGATGAGCACCGGGTTACAGCGCAACCTTCCGCCGTCCGTATTCGCCGAGTTGCAACTCGAGCCGAACGAGGACCGCGCTCTCGAGCGCTGTGAGGAGATCGTCATCACGACATGGAAGGCGAACCTCGACACGGAAGATAAGCGGCGCGACTTTCTGCTGGAGCACACCGCCGATGACCTCGAACGCTACCTGGAGCGGCAAATTCATTTCGAGGACCTGATGGAAGAACTTCAAAGCTGGTTGACTCCGCGCCGGTACTCCGCCGGCGAGGCTCTCGCAGGACCGGGTACGCCGCCTGAAGGTCTGCAACTACTTATTTCCGGTCGGGCTTCCGTCTACGATTCCGCGGGGGCGCGTCTCTATCAGTACAATCCCGGCGACGCGATCTGGCCGGCCGACCCCACGGAAGAGAAGGCGAACCCGGTGGTTGCAGACCAACCCTGCCGAACGATGGTCCTGACACCGGCAACCCGGCGTTGGCTGGACGAGCACGAAGAGCGGCTTGCCCTCAAGCTGTATCGATACCTGCTCGCCGGACGTTTCCGGGCAGAACCGACCGACTCATGACAAACGAATTCCGACCGGTAGACGGAAACGGGCCAACGAGTTAGCGGCCCCAATGCATGCGTCGCTGCTCCCATTCGGCCAGCAGGGCCGGGAGAATCACCAGGGCGCAGATCAAGGCCAGGATCAGCACCACCACCAGCAAGATGCCCAGGCTGGCCATTCCCGGGTGATGCGAGAACCCGAGCGCCCCGAAGGACGCCATCGTGGTCAGGGCGCTGAACAACACGGCTTGAGACGTACTGCTCCGTAAAACCCGGACAATGGAAGGCGAGCCGGTTTCCCGTCTCCGCAGGATCAGGTAGATGCCGAAGGCAATTCCCAACCCGAGCACCAGGGGTAAGGCGATCACGTTGGCCAAATTCAAGGGAATGCCCAACGCCAAACACACGGTGATTGTCAACAGGAGCGTCAGGACCAGGGGCAGGAGGACGAAGAGGGTTTCACCCGGGCGTCGAAGCACCACGAGCAGCAATAAAGCGGACACCACGATAGCCAGCAAGGTGGCTTGAACACAGGCGTCGATGATCGTTTGCCCTGCTTCCAATATGCTGACGGGCGAACCGATCGCATTAGGAGCTTTTTGTTGCACGCTCGACACGAACCGGCGCAACGCCTGGTTTTCCTCAATGTTTTCAGCGGGAAAGACCTCGACCCGGGTCCGGCCGTCTTGAGCGGAATAGTGACTCGTCAAACTTGCGGGCAGCGTCTTCAACGTGATCTCGTCCGGGGCCAGCAAACCCCGTAAACGTTCAAGCCACTTCGGAAAGTCTCCCACCAGCCGCGTGCGGAGGTCATGTACGAACAGAGTCGATCCACCGGAGTCGTGAAACAGGTCATCGATCGCTTGTTTGAGGGTTTTCAGGTTCTTGCCGAGCTCACCCTCCCAGTTTCGGGATTCATGCATGCCAAGCGCGGCGCGGAATTCTTTCATAGCCTGCACTTCTTCCTCCGCACCGGGAGTCTCGACAGCGGACTGGGGAATGAGGACGGGCTCCAGTACCAATGCCATCTCGTCGATAATCGCTAACTTTTCTTCCTGGTCGCCCGGAACGAAACTTGAAAGCGTCAGCACGCGATCGACTTGCGGCACCGACCGGAGACTCTCCGCCAGCACATCGGCAACAGGCAGATTGTCAGCTAACACCTGGATGACGTAGGGAGAGGTATCCGGGTCCGCCAGCAATTCCTGAAAGGTGGAGACACTTTCCGTCGACGGGTCGCGAAGGTGCAAGGCATTGAAATCGAATTGTAACCGCGGCACCACGACGACCGCGCCCAACACCACGGGGACCAGCAGGCCGAGAATCACCCGCCGGTATCGGATAATAGCACCCGGGACCGGCTGTTCCGACGAACCGTTTTCCGGCATGTTCACGGGACTTGAAACATAGGGCCGGGAAAGCGGAAACACGGTCAGCAGCGCCGGGAACAACGTAAGATTCGCAAACAGGGCGATAAACATGCCGACCCCGGCAATGAGCCCCATTTCCGCAAACCCTTTATAGGTCGTGGGGAGGAAGGAAAAAAAGCTGAGGGCCGCGGCCACCGTGGCCAGCGTCAGGGCCCCGCCGACACCGGCGACCGCACGCCGCAAGGCTGCTTCGTGTTCGCCGTCCTCAAAAAACTCTTCACGATACCGCAGGCCAAACTGAATCCCGAAATCCACACCGAGCCCGATGAACAAGACCGGCACGGAAGCGGAAATAAAGTTTAACGAGCCTACGGCTGTCACCACAAAGAAGGCCGTCCACAGCAGGCCTACCACGAGCGTACACAGCATCGCTCCCACGAGCCGCAGGGAGCGAAACCCGGCAATCAACACGAACGACACCAGGACCAACGACAACCCCGCGGCCAACCCCGCACCCCGGGCAACCGTCTCCCGCTCTTCGGCTTCGATCGGAATGGGACCCGTCAGCCGGATTCGCACATCAAACCGGTCTTCAAGATCGGCTTCGTGCCGGTGAAGGAATTCCAGCGGACCCTCGGCCGCTTCCAGGCTCGAATAGTCCAGCCGCGCTTTCGCCAGCAGAAACCCGCGAGATGGATCGCTTTTGCCCGTCACGTCCTGGAGCATGGTCTTCTTCCAGGACGAGGTCGGCGGCTTTCCGAGTCGTTGAGCATCAATCACCTCGCTCAACAGGGTAAACGCGTCGGCCAGGACCTTCTGCTGCTCGGGCGTGGGCTCCTCTTCCAACGCCAGGGTGAGAATGGAGAAAAACCCGCGCAAACTGGGATCCTGCGCGAGCGTTCCCAGGAACGGGGACCATTCGGCCAGCCGTTCATCCAATCGCCAGAGTTCATCGACGTCGAAATACAGCAGTCCGTGTTTGTCGAAAAACGCATCCTGCTGGGGTTGATACACCGACGCGAATAACGAAAGCTGCCGTTCCAGAAGCGTTGCCAATTCGTGAACCGCGTCGCGTCTCTGCTCGGCGGACCCCTGGTCCACGACCACCAGGATCAAATCATCGAGCTGCGGAAACGTCGCATAGAAGTCTTTCTGCAACTGCCTGAAGTGCAGATCCGGATCCAATAAACGAACAGGGTCCGTATCGAGGACCAGGTTCTTGGCCGTATACACCGCGGACAGGCCCGTGGCCACGAGGACTCCCATCACGACCCAGACGGCCGCACGCCGGCAGTGGTCTACCAACCAGACCAGCAAAGCCTGGTACCCGTGGCCTATCCGATCAAGCATGAGCGCTCACATAGGGAGAGTTTCAATGAATCCAAGAGAACCGTTACAACCTCAACTGTCTGAGCCGTAACGCATTGGCGATGACCGACACCGAACTGAACGTCATGGCGACGCTGGCAATAATGGGGCTCAGGAGAAGCCCCAGGAAAGGATAGAGAACGCCCGCGGCAATGGGCACGCCCAGAGCATTATAGGCGAACGCAAAAAAGAGGTTTTGCCGGATATTCTTCATCATGGCTTTGCTTAAGGTCTTGGCACGGACCACGCCTCGAAGATCGCCTTTCACCAGGGTCATGCCCGCGCTTTCCATGGCCACGTCGGTGCCCGTTCCCATGGCAATGCCCACGTCGGCTTCAGCAAGGGCCGGGGCATCGTTAATGCCGTCCCCTGCCATGGCCACGATGTGGCCCTTCTTTCGGAATTGTTTCACGATCTGGTGTTTGTGTTCGGGCAGAACCTCGGCCTGAACCTGTTGCAACCCCAGTTGTCGACCCACGGCTTCGGCGGTCTGGCGATGATCACCCGTGAGCATGACGATGGTGAGTCCGTCGCGTTTCAGGGAATCCACCGCTTCGGCCGTGGTGAGCTTGAGCGGATCGATGACCCCGATGACTCCAGCTGGCTGCCCGTCAACTGCCACCAGCACCACGGTCTGCCCTTCTTTCCGCAGCACGTCACTGTGTGCATTGATTTCCATTAATTTTTGCGAAGGCACACCCATGTCCCGTTCGAGAAACAGTCGATTACCCAACGCCACGACCTTCCCATCCACCTGACCTTCGACTCCTTCACCGGTCTGCGAACGAAATTCTTCGACCTCGCTGAAGGAAAGCCCTCGCTCTCTTGCACCGGCAACGATGGCTGATGCCAAGGGGTGTTCGCTGACGCGCTCGACGCTGGCCGCCAATCGGAGCAGGTCCGCTTCGTTCAATCCCGGTGCGGGAACGACCGACCGCAGGACGGGTTTTCCCTCAGTCAAGGTGCCCGTCTTGTCCACCAACAGCACGTCTACCTTTTCCAATCGTTCAAGGGCTTCGGCATTCTTAATGAGCACTCCCGCGGTGGCGCCCCGTCCCATGCCGACCATGATCGACATAGGCGTCGCCAACCCGAGCGCACACGGGCAGGCAATGATCAGCACGGCCACGGCGTTCACCAAGGCATAGGCCAGACGGGGCTCCGGCCCGATGCTCGCCCAAACGCCGAACGTGACGGCCGCCCCCAACACGACGATCGGGACAAAATACCCGGCCACCACATCGGCCACCCGCTGGATGGGTGCCCGACTGCGCTGAGCCTCGCTCACCATATTGACGATCTGCGCCAGCATGGTTTCCTGGCCGACGCGTTTGGCTTCCATCAACATGGTGCCGGTTCCGTTCATGGTGCCCCCGATCACCCAATCCCCTGTTCGCTTTTCAACAGGGATGGCTTCGCCCGTGACCATGGATTCGTCAACCGAGGTCGAGCCTTCCAGCACCTCACCGTCCACCGGGACTTTTTCGCCTGGACGAACACGGAGCCGTTCACCGGCATTGACCCGTTCCAAGGGAATCTCCTCTTCCCGGTTGTCGTGCAGCACGATCCTTGCGGTCTTCGGGGCCAACCCAAGCAGGGTTTTGATCGCACCCGTGGTTCGACGGCGTGCCCGGAGTTCCAAAACCTGGCCCAAGGCCACCAAAACGATAATGACCGCGGCGGCTTCGAAATACACGGGCACGTCGCCGTCCGGGGTACGGAATGCCTCGGGGAACAGGCCGGGCGCAATCGTTGCCAGGGCGCTCGCCAGATAGGCCGCGCCCGTGCCCATGGCGATGAGGGTAAACATGTTGAGGCGGCGGTTGACGATGGAGGCCCACCCGCGCTGAAAGAACGGCAGCCCCACCCAGGCCACCACGGGCGTGGCCAGGACGAATTGCAACCAATTGGACGACCGAGGCGAAAGAACGTCCTGCAAGGGCTGGCCGGGGATCATCTCGGCCATGGCCAGCACGAGCACGGGCAACGCCAGCGCGAACCCAATCCAAAACCGGCGGGTCATGTCCGCGAGTTCGGGATTGGCTTCTTCTTCTATTGACACGGTGGCCGGCTCCAAGGCCATGCCACAGAACGGACAAGCCGCAGGTGTGTCCGACACCACCTCGGGACACATCGGGCAGATATATTTCGTCCCCGGCTTGGCCGGCGCTTCCTCCATGGATTGCGTGTATTTGCCGCTCAGATACCCGTCAGGGTCGGTGCGAAACCGTTCTACACACCTGGGACTACAGAAATAGTACGTCGTCCCGGCATGCTCGTAGGTTCCCGCGGCTGAGAGCGGATCCACCGACATGCCACACACCGGGTCCCGGGCCATGGAAACACTGGCCATCATGAGTTCGCGGCGTTTGGGTCTTTGACGGGATGGGTCGGGTTGCATCGCGATTGTTCCTTGCGAACCAATAGCTTACCGGCCTTACGGCCTTCTAGTAAGATCATACCGGTTCCCGAAATGTGTGTCATCCCCGACCCCGATCGGGGATCCAGTGCCTTTTTCTTTTGTAGTCATAGCCGCGCCATCTCATGGCGCTGTCCGTTGGCCGCATGAGATGCGGTCGCGACAAATACAACAGGCAAAAAACCCTGTATCCTCGATTAAAAATGTCGAGGATGACAGAAGAAGACAGCAGAAATTGTCGACGAATGCGTACCGATCTCTTTTGGCTACGGGGACGGTACCGTGAGGGGGGCGGTTGAGAGGACCGTCGTCACTCTTCCCACGTGGTAGTTGTGACACGTGAGACACGTGTCGCCTGCCCGTTCTGAAATATGACACGTCGCACACACGGTTTTCCGCATCGGTCGGAAGTTGCTTGCGAAGGTCAACGGGTCAGTATCCTCGAAGGCTTCCATGACCTCGGCTTCGGGGTTGAGTGTATGACACGTGAGACAGCCTTTATCGTCCAGCAAACTGAAATGGACTGTATGTGCGAAGCGCGTCGCCTTCCGTTCACGAGAAACCGGACGCGCTGCCGCCCAATGAATCCTTTTTCGTTGATCAGCTTGAGTATCGGCGCTGTGACACTTCATACAAAGCCCGGGGGCTTTGAGGTTCGATAAGTTCGTGAAAATCGCCGCGGCTGAACGCACATGTTTTGTAGCTCGAGCCGTGACATCCAGCCATGCACACAGGAAAGGATCGGCATGTCCGGTGGGGCGATAGAGCAAGACAAAATCCGAATCCTGACGATACCAGCCGCCGGTCATGACCTGCTTTTCACGTTTCTGATCCATGTGGATCTCCTCTTCACCCTCACGACTTTCACGCCGTACGACTGTCTTGCCGGCCCGGTAGGCCGGCATCTCCGTCATTAAATGGGGCAACCATGACCGCTGCGCGGCACGGACCACCTCAATAGGCAATTGGCCGATCAATTTCGCAAGTTCCGGTGGACTGAGATCCATTGTCGCCTGAAGCCGATCCAACATTTCCCGTTGCCCATTCGCGATCAAGTCGTAGAGCAGCCCTTTGACGGCCCACGTGATCCTTCCCACGGCTGCGACTTCCTTGTCGGTGGCGTCAGACAAATCCGTGAAATCGTCGAATGCCGTCAAGAGCAACAGATCCTCGGCAAAAGCAGGGTCGCTTCCCAACAGCAATTCCATGAAAGACGTCAGTCCTTCTTCGACGTTGTCATCGGCCGGCCAGTCGCCGACGGAGATCCCATGCTCATGCAGCGTCTCCAAGTCCACCCCCGGCAACCGCAAGACAGCCAGACCCTTACCCCCCCGCCCGACCCATGCCCTCGATCTGCTGAGCATGACAACTCGCGCAGGTGGTCTCAAAGTTTCCCGTTCGCATGGTTTGGCCGGCGTCATCAGGCTTATGGCAGGCGGTACACGTTGTGGGAGCTTCTTTCTTGAATTCACCAAGAAAATGTTTTCCGATGTGGGAATTGTGATCGAAAGCGATTCGTGTCCGTCGCTTGTAGGGGTAATCCGAAAACGGCGGATGACCACCGGCCAAACTCGAGAACGCCAGCGTATGGCAGGTTTGACATTGTTGCTCGTTCATCGCGGTCAAATTGAATGTTCTACCTTGATGTTCCTTGTGGCACGTTGCACAAGCCAATTGGTTCCTTCCCGGTTGTGCGAGTCCCGGCACCCAGGATGAGACGGCCAGGAAAAACGGCACGTCGGGAGGCGAAGCCACCCAGTTCAGGCGTTCCGTCACAGCAGCCAATTCCTTGGCAGGACGATTGTGCGCCTCGAACGCATGTTCTCCGAGATCATGACACGTCAGACACAGGTTGCTGTTCTTTTGCTCACCGTCCGAGGCACCCAGTAAAGACACCCAATCCACAAAGCTTCCATGGGCGGCCGCGTGACAGTCCTCACATGATCCGGCGGAGGCTCCATGTCCGTATGTGAGTTCTCCCGGAGATAAGAAAGCCGATCCTTTCGGGCCTGAAAGGAACAGCAATGAGAGCCCAACGGTGAGCATGGAAAGCCAAAACGTGATCCTGCGTCGCATGGCCGGAAGGCTGAAGCTTTGCCTCTCACGAGATCCGTCGTCCTGCAAGGGCACGGGCTAATGTCCTCCCATTGTGTAAGCCGACACGACGATTGCGTGAACCAACGCCAGAATCAGCAGGCTGTAGGACAAAGGGATATGGATGAACAACCAGTACTTGAGCGTCCCCTGGAGGGCTTCCTGGTAATCGAGGTCGTCCTTCATGCGGATCAAGTTCCCCAACTCTTTTGCGCTTTCCCGCTCTTTCTGGCCCAAGGAGCGATCCAAGGCACCAAGTTCGGTCAGAAGCGCTTGACGGAAACCGGTGGACGCGAAGAGATGGCCCCAATAGTTCCGAGGACCCTCGAGGAAAGACCCCAGTCGCCGATCATAGAAATCTGCAAGCATCATTGAACGGGACTCGGAAACGGTTCGCTCAACCACAGCTTCAACCTTCTCTTGAAGATTCTTCCGCATCATGGGAATTCGCTCGAAGATCACCTTTTCCCCGCGTGTCGCGAGTCGGCGGGGTAGCATTCTTGACAGGACAAGCCCTACAAGCCCGCTGCCTGCACCCGCCGCGTACAAGAGTGCAAGCGTCAATTCCAATGGACCATTGGGCACACGCAGGCCAATATGCAGGATAAAAAGTCCGATGGTCAGCAGGCCGGCAGAGACGTGAATCCGGAACCAATCGGGGGACATTTCCGGCGACAGGAAAGAGAGCCGCTTGAGAAGATTGTACGTGACCAGTATGAGGACCAGAACAAAGAGAAGCCAGCCCGAGAGGAACGGTGCCCGGTACGGCGAGACGACGTCCGCCACGTAGACGCCGACGAGAAGAAGCATGAGCACGCTCCAGACCATGAGGGTGCTCCGGTGTCGTGACGCAAACGCCATCATCGGCTCAACCTGTCGGCAAAGGAGGGACTATCGTGCACGGCCACCCGTTCGGGTGGCCTTCCCGGCTTGCCTTTGTATTGCTCCGCCTGTGGAATGATCCGATCCAGGACCGTCAACCGGCTGCCGTCACGGGCGTCGGCTAACTTTCGAGTGGCCGTGGCAATCGTGCCGGCGGCCGCCGCCAATGCAGCTTGGTTGCCAATCTTCGGTTCGACGCCCTTCGCAACTGCCAGGATTTCCTCGACCTCCGGTATAGGGAGCAACGCGTCGATCGCCTGGAGTTCATCCATGACACGTTGGACACGCTTTGCCAGGATGGTCGCATACGTTCCCTTTTCCGTCGCCTTGGCAAGGGCCCGGAGGCCGTACTCCAGATCCAGGGCCTTTCCCACAACGTAGAGCATTCGTTTACGCTCCGGGGATACCTCTCCATTTTTCTTGCCCTCAGAACGGAGAAACTTGTGGCGGATTTCACCAAGCGACCACGACACCAAGTCAAAGTCGTCATTCCCGGATTCATGCCCTGCGACGTTCACCAACTTTTCATTGGACACGATGTGACATTGGTAGCAGTTTGCCGCCAGACGATAGAGATCCCCGGGCCGGATCATGCCGGCTTTCTTGATTGTGGTCAGACGTTTGGCCTTATGCTCGGGCGTCTCCTGTTCACGGGTGACGTTCTTCCCACCGAAATCGCCATGAACCTTGAGCCAGTCTTTTGCCGGACCATGACACGACTCGCAGGAAATACCGGCGATGGCTTTTACCTTGCTTTTTTTATAGCCGGTCGTGAAATGGCAAATGACACAGTCGCCGGCCTTTTTTACGCGTTTGATTCCCATGTTGCCTGCAATCTCCTTGGCCTGTTTCTTACGCGTCAGCACCTTAAACGTCTTGGAGTGCTTGGTTTCTCGCCAGACATGTACTTCCGCTTTGTGACACTCGCCACATTCTTCAGGCCCCACGACTTTCGAAAGATTTCTCTCTGAAAGGTCCATGGCTTTAGGCTCCGCCTGCACGGCGAAGAAGGCCAGCAAGCCCGGCAGGATACTCAAACAGACAGATCGAATTGCGCCGCTCACAAGGGTCATGGGTTCGCGAGACGGATTGCTACGCATCCAAAGTCAGGTTGCCCATGGGAATGGAAACACACAGCAAGCACGAATCGACTATGGGCTTGGACCCAATTTCTGTGGCATTCGTGACGGCTCCGGACTTGATGTGTGTGCGACACGTACCACAACTGCCTGTTCCACAATCATAGGCCAGGTAAATGCTGTTTTCTTCGGCTAACTCCAACAATGAGTTGACGCTCGGGTCCCATGCGCACGTCCTGCCTGACCTGGCAAAAACGACTTTAATGCCGGAAGGTGTTTCCGTGAGAGTGGAATCTGCACGCTCGTGATCGAGATAATGCGCCTTGGCTGCCTTTACGCGCTGACGGCGGAACCCTTCAAAGCCAAGCCGGCTGTGTCGCTTTCCGTATCCGGCATGGCGCCATAACGCCACGAGTAAAAGAGGTATCCGAATCAGGGCCGCTCCGACTATACCCCCGCCTATTCCCTGCATCACCAACTCCATACTTGCCCTCCATCAGAATTTCGTGAGCCATTCGAGACGCGCTCCATAGGCCGGATCACGTTCTTCCTGAACCGCGCCAAAGGCATCGACTCGAGCAATAAAGTGCTGGCCAATGGCTTGTTGATACCGTAGGCCCGCAGCAACGGCATCTCCATCGACCACCCGATTGTTCGTATTTTTCCGCCCGCCCAACTCGACTATGAGCTGTTTGCGGGTCCGATTGAAAAACATTTGATAGCCGAGACTGCCTCCTGCGGCATTGTCAGCCCGATTCCCCAGTGCGGCGCCATAGCGGCCCAAGCCCACCGCGGCAAACAGAATCCCCGTTCGTCCCAAAGGCCCACCGGTTGCAGGACCACGAATGGCCGAGGAAAACTCACCGATTCCCCAAAACGTATTGAGATAAAGAAAGTCCTGCGTGTGCGACGGAGTCCAGGAGATTTCATTGAAGATCAGGGTACCGCGGCTGGTTTGCGACGTTTCGCGCTTTGTCGGAAACGAGGCATTGAGGGTCAACGTGGTATTGAACGGCCCGATACGCTGAACCCCGCGGAGCCCGGCAAACCACGCATCTCCCGTGTCCTCCCCCCCTTCCAGATAGACGAGATCCAGATCGACCGTCGTGAAAGAAAAGTCCGTTTCCGTAAACAGGCCGAAAAGCTGGGCATCTTGATCGAGTCGGTTGTCGTCCCTGTACACGTTGTCCCAGGCATAGAAAACGCTGATCCGTACGTTTGACGTACCCGGCAATTGGAGATTGTTCCGGACCAGAGACACGGCATCGGGATTGCCCAGCCCTCCGCTATTGATCAATATGCCGTCCTGAAAAAGCACCGCTTGCCGGCCGATTGAAAAACCCATGTCGAGCATACTGGTATCCTCAACGTCTAACGTCGGGAACATCTCGCCCACGTCCCCTTCAAAGAACAAGGTCCTCACGACCGCGTTGAATTCGTCCTGAAAATCTCCGTCAGGCTCAAACGACACGCTGGTAAACCGGTTCTCGCGATCCAGGGGTCGCAATCCGATCAGCAGACGCTCCGAGGCCGATAATTTGAGATTCGCAAAGAGGTCGAGACGGTGCGCCCATTCGGAAACACGTGTCGCGCCGTCGCCTGCGGTCTGAACGGCCATCCGGTGCGTCCCGAACACCCAGAGGGAAGGCCGCCACACCGCGCCGGTCGGCAGTTCGATTTCCGGACCGAATGGCCCGGTTCCAAGAAACGGTTCACCCAATTCCACCAGGAGAGACGGTCGGTGTGGCACGTCTTCCACTTGCAACGGCAGGGGGACATCCGACAAACGGCTGCCGGATTCCATCCTCTTAGCTTGTGCCCCTTCTTCGCTTTGACTCCCCGAGCTGGCCCATGCCGGCGAACAGCCAAACCACAACGCCAGGGCCATGCCGCCAAACATCCCGACTCGCATCCTCATTGAACGGTGTTGCCGTCCTTTGCGGAAACGTCAAACACCACGTCGCGTTCCCATAACGTTACATGCCCTTCAAGCACCCCCTCCGCCACGTTGCGGGGACTCATACCATAGTCGAATCCAACCTCCTTGATGTCATTGATCAGATTGACCGGCACCATGCCGAGGATCAATTTGATCTTGGCGACATAGGGGCCGCTGCCCGTCAATCGGGAGTCCGGCACCTCATACACCGCCCAACGACTCCCGTTCGGTTCAATGTTCCTCCTGTGCTTCCGCACGTTCACCGGGCGACCCAGCAGAATGCTGGACTGCGTCAACGGGCGTACGAACGGCAACGGATCAAACGAAGGGTTGACCGGTATGATCCGTTCACTTTCGCTGCCGCGAACGTTTCGGGTGATGAATTTGGATTGCAGGTTGAATAGGTACGGGTCCGACGACAATTCGCCGTTATGGACGTATAACGAATGCGAATCGCGGAGATCGCCGTTGGGGTCCAAGTCGCCGGACTTGAGCACGACCGTTCCATCGCGATCCGTCACCGTAACCCGCAAATAGACGAGACGCTCCGCATCAAAGCCTGTGGGTACACCATGGCCGATGGTGCCGTTCTTTACCCGCACCTTGAACCGGATTCCCTGCTCATCGGCCCGTTCGGTCACCACCTCGCCGAGCGTAAACCCTTGCTGCAACACCAGTTTTCGCCGGGTCATGTATTCCGCCAACAATTCAAATTGCTGATCCAGAATTTCACGGGCGTCATAGCGATCGTCAACGGAATCCCAGCGCTCGGGGAACGCCGCATTGTCAGGAACCGCGTCCTCAAACTCATCGGTGCCCCATCCGGCCTCATAATCAAACGTCAACCATTCCCGGATAGTGGCCAACTTTGCTGCTTCCGGATTGTGCGGAAAGATCCCCGGATGGATCACCGAATGATCCGGTCCGGGAAACATATGGTTGGTGCGCCTTCGCGGCTTGGTCTCCACGTCCCCGACTCGGGCGGCAGGCGCCACGGCGTATCCCGACGGTCGACCTGGCTCCGTTCCCATGTGGCAATCCTGACAGGTGATCCCCTGCTTGGCAGCCGGCGACGTCTTATACTCGCTGAAGGCTTCCTCGAGACGGAACCCATCAAGCAAATTGACATCGTGGCACGAACCACAGAACCCGGGAGTGACCAACCTGAAAAATTTCTTCGCGTCGGTATGGATAGCCCGGCCCGGCTTGCCTCGTTCAGTATTGACCTGATACTCGTCACTGTCGATTACACGCCGGAGTTCCTTGTTCCCCGTAGGCCCGTAGACCGGTTCGAACAGGTCGCCCTCCACAAGCTTCACCCGTCCGCTTTCTTTCCCATAGGCCTGGTTGACCCGGTGACAGACAATGCAGGTAATGCCTTCGCGAGAGATTGGATGCCGCTCGCTGTTGCTCATGAACAAGGGCTCTCCAAGGTTCATTCCCACTTGGGTGTGGCAACGGATACAAAAATCGCCATTGGTTCCGTTGGTCCGCTTGAGGATGGTGCCCTGCATCGCGTTGAATACCGGACTCATCTGGGCATAGGCGTGCGGGGACACCGACCATTCCCGGAAATGATCCTCGTGACACGTTTTGCAGGCGGTTGCGGAGGGGAATCGATTTTCTAAAAGGGATGCTCTGTGGGCAGCTTCGGAAGAGAATCTTTCCCCCGGACTGTCGGTCGACTGTGCCGTAGCGCTGAGCAAGGATGCAGCCACCACAACCAATAGGGATGGAAAGATAAGCCATCCGGCTTTGAAGATTCGCATCGTCGCCGTCATAAACAGCTCCGGCAGACGACGCAAACTGGTCCTGACATTCTTCCGAACTACACCGAACTTCATAAAGCCTGAACCAGATCTTTCAACTATATTGAATGCAGTGAGGAAACTCCGTCCGGAGGCAACCCATGCAAATGCATAGGAGCCCGGTAGCGGGTAAATTGGCGCGGATTATAAACAATTAAAGCTAATTGTCAATACTTATGTATCGGAACGCTCGTTCCAAGCAGAAACAAACCTGGCAGTCCATGAATTGCAACGGAGAAAAAGGGGAGAACGCCGCGTTTTTGCTGATTGGCAAACTCTTTCTTGTAGCAGTAAAATAGTGACGTACGTTCACGAACGAGAACACCTATGTTTTGTTCAAAAGGAGTCACCCATGAAACGAGCTTCCTATCTTGCGTCGCTGATCGGCTTAGTGTTATTGGCCCTCGTATTCGGCGCCTGCAAACCGGGTTATGCAGCCGAAACCTCTACGCATGGTGAGGCCATGGCCCCTGTCTATTCTTTCACGTTAAACGATATTGACGGGAATCCTCTGGCCCTGCACACCTTTACGGGCAAAGTCATGCTTCTGGTGAATACCGCCAGTATGTGCGGCAATACGCCTCAATACGAAGGCTTACAAACGTTGTATGAACAGTATCGGGAGCAGGGGCTGGAAATTCTGGCGTTTCCAGCAAACAATTTCGGGGAACAGGAACCCGGCAACAACGAGGAGATCAAATCTTTTTGTTACACCAAATACGCTTTGGAGTTTCCCCTATTCAGCAAAATCAGCGTCAAGGGGCAGGACATGCATCCCCTCTATCACTTCCTGACCACTCAAAGCCCATTCCCCGGCGAGATCGAGTGGAACTTTCAGAAATTTCTGGTGAATCGACACGGCGAGATCATTGCCCGGTATCGACCGGGGCTGAAACCACTCTCTTCCCAAATCGTTCAGGATATTGAACAAGCGCTCGACAAGAGCTGAACGGAGTCAGACTTCAAACTGTACGACCATTTCTTGTTCGATCATCCAATCCCGCAGCCTCAGGCCGAGCCCGGCCAGGCTGCCTCCCGTGACTTGCCGGTAGTAGAACTCCACGAGTCCTTGAAACACTGGTAAGTTCAAGGGCCCGTCATATCCCTGCAAGGGTGTAACGAATAACGGCGCGTCCTCTTCCCGGGTCGCCTGCGTCACGTCCACATACACGTCAACGAACTCTTGCCCCCCGATCGTCAGATCGAAGAAGACGCGTGAACCGTTTTGCGCCTCATCGCTCCCAGCCTCGGACGCATTCACGAGGCAGCGTCGAAACGTCACTGTGGCGATAGCCATGAGAAGGCTCTCAGGAGCCGGAGAGAAAGTTTGCCTGCGGAGGTATCTTCATGAGGCCGGGTTGGGACTCAGGCTGAGAGTTTGCCACAACTCATCCCAACCGGACACCCGGGTCGCCCCGGGCGCGGCAAACGTCCGGTTCCAGGGCTGGTCCATCAGAAAGACCCGGACGCCTTGCTCCAGATAATCACTCACGTGCTCGGGGTGATCGTCCACCGCCAGGACAATGCCCTCCGCCACGTCGGTCTTGTCCTTGGTGTGATGGAGTTCATCGAATGGAACGCCGTGTTCTGCCAACCAAGCCAGGGTCTGCGGCCGAGCCGTGGGTCGCCGTGCCGTGATCAGGACAATCCGATACCCTGTCTGCAGTTGCTGCAACACTCGTCGCGCACCGGGAACCAGCGGCAGTACGGGAATGCTGCGCTCATGAAAGTAATCGAAAATCCGTTCGATCAGATCCGGAGCCAAATGACTATGGTCGAGCCCGCCGGCACTGGCATACGTCGCCGAAGGCCACGCCTCACCGGTCAATTCATGAAAAATGCGCTGCACTTCCTGCTCGGCCTGAGCCACCACATTATCGATATCAACGGCAAACCCCGGTCGCATACGCGCTCAACCTCTTTTGTCTTTGAAAGAGACCTGGAAATATCCCCGCCTCTCAGTACATACCGCGACCCACACGCCCAGCGCAACCTGATCGCCACTCATGAGGTTGAGGCCGACTGTCAAAACTCGTTGCTACTCCTATTATCTGATCCGAAGCGTGCGCAGGCGGTTCAGGGCCGCGGCAATTTCAAAGGGACGAGGCCGGGCGAAATTGCCGGGATGCCGTTCGCCCTCGTGGTAGGGGTCGAACCTATCCAAACCGGCGTCATCAAACTGTTCGACGAGGCCTTGCACAATCGCTTTCAATCCCATTCGGCCATCCATCAAACGGCGTGACGCCAGATGCAGCGCATACCCGATCGCCCGGGTTTGGCTGGCATCCACGAGTTGTTCCACACCGCTCACATCGATCACCTCATGGCCGAAGGCTATGGCATCCACGGATCTGGCCTCGATCTTCACTTCGCGTTTGCCACGGGAAGGATCGAGACTTTCGGGCACGGGAATCCTGGACGTGACCTCGGACAAGGGCGACGTCGTTTCGATGGCCCGTTGGGTCCGGAGCTCTTGCGCGACTCGTTTCGCGTCTGCCGTCGCGTCGAACGGTTGATAGTCCTGCATCGCCACCACGGTATCGGCCACGTCGAAATAATCCCCACAGCCTCCCATCACCAACACCGTGGACACCCCATGCCGTTCATACAACTCGCGGACCCGATCCACAAACGGGGTGATGGGTTCGTGCTCCCTGTGAACCAGGGCCTGCATACGGGCATCCCGCACCATGAAATTCGTCGCGGACGTATCCTCGTCCAACAACAGCGTGGTGGCCCCGACTTCGACGGCTTCGAGAATCGAAGCGGCCTGACTGGTACTTCCACTGGCATTGTCCGTTGAAAACCGTCCGGTCTCCTGCCCGTACGGCAGATTTTTGATAAACCCGCTGATGTTCACCCGTTCGATTGAGCGTCCGTCTTCGGCACGAATTTTGACGGCCCGTTCCGTGGTCACCACGTATTCCCGTCCATCTTCCGGCACGTGGGGATACACCCCACGCTCCAACGCCCGCAGGACCGTGGACTTGCCATGATACCCGCCTCCCACGATCAACGTGACGCCTTGAGGGATCCCGCAACCCGTTAACGAATGCGTGAGCCTGCCGTCCTGTGAAACCGGATGCAGGACAGGAATCAACACGCGAAGCGACGCGGGCGCGCGAAACGGTTGTGCCCGTTCACGGGAAAGAGGACGATCGGAAGCCCCGCTGCTTCTTGGAAGAATCGCCCCGTCGGCGATGAAAGCCACCAACCCCAACGCATCGAGTTGGCCGCGGATCGATTCTTGGTTGTCCACGCAATCGACAAAGGCGCCTGCCCGGTCCTGATCGACGTGTTCCCACTTCAACGCCCGTTCCGCAATCTCCGGTACTTCCCGGCAAAGCATGGCCTCGGCCTGGCGGCCAAGCACGGTGCGGCCTTGTGCCGGCAGACCGAGTGACAATCGAGCTTCGACCCACTCCGGCGTCACCACCATCGCCGTTCGTTCCAACACTTCCTGGCCGCCCACGTCAATCACAACGAGGCCGCTTTTTCCGATCCCCCGATTGCCTTGACATATTTTGTGAATCGCGTGATGCACTTCACGGATCAAAAAGTCCTGCAACGCCACACGCCGTACGCGACCTGAAAAGAGATCGGTCGGGAGCTTGGCCACCGTAGCGGGAACCCGCACTCGAATTTTGGAAGGGGATGCAAAGGGATCGCCTTGCACGTGGTCGATGAAGAGGGTGAACCGGGGATAGGCGTAGGCGCCTTGCAGGTCCTTGTACGCCTTGTACCCCCGGCCATCGATCCGGGCCAGGATTGTTCTGAGATCGTCGAGGGTGCGCATCGAAAAGAGGATGCTAAGGTTCGACCGGCTTGGCGCTCACGTGAACGTTCGACAATTTTTCCAACGCCACGATCAAGGCATGCGTGCCGGAGCGTCCATGTCCATGAGCCTGAACGGCCAGATAAAGCTCATGCACCAATGACAGTCCTGGCAGGACAAGCCCCATGCGTCTGCTTTCTTCAAGGGCTATGCCCATGTCTTTCACAAAATGTTCGACGAAGAACCCCGGGTCGAAGTTTCGAGCCAGGATTCGAGGGGCCAGGTTGTCCAGGGCCCAACACGCCGCGGCACCGCCCCGGATGGATTGCAACATGGTGTCCAGATCCAACCCTGCGCGATAGCCGTACAACAACGACTCGCACACCCCGATCATCGTGCCGGCGATCGTGATCTGATTGCAGAGTTTGGTGTGCTGGCCGGCGCCCGTTGCGCCCTGATGGATAATGGTTCGACCCAATGATTCGAAAAGCGGCCGGATTGTTTCCACGACGTTGGCTTCTCCGCCCACCATAATAGACAACGACGCATTGCGTGCCCCGACGTCTCCACCCGACACCGGGGCATCCAGGAAATGCGCGCCGCGAGCCGTGACGGCTTCGGCTATTGTTCCGGCCAGACTCGGAGGTGAGGTCGTCATGCCCACAAACACCATTCCCGCTCGCGCCTGATGAACGAGACCTGCTTCGCCCAAGTACACGTTGGACACGTCCCGGGGGAACCCCACCATCGTGAAGACCACGTCGGACTCATCGGCTACCCGCGCCGGGGAATCCGCCCATCGCGCCCCGCGTAGAAGCAGACCCTCGGCTTTGAACCGTGTTCGTGAGAAGACGGTGAGCGCATGGCCCTTGGCCAGGAGATGCCCCGCCATGGCCGCTCCCATGACACCCGCCCCGATCCATCCGAGACGAAGCGGAGAAGGAAGAGTAAAACATGAGGGCGTATAGCGCGGCGGATCTTCCATGGGAGTCACGATTACCCGGTGGGCACGGCAGGTTGTTGTTGAGTCAGGCAATGCAACGTCCCGAAGCCCCACGCCAGATCGACCGCGTGGATTCCGACAACCTGGCGGTCCTGAAACAATTCACTCAGAATGCTCAGGGCTATCCGATCATTGGGATCATTGAACGTCGGGACCAGAACCGCCGCGTTCGCAATATAAAAATTGGCGTAGCTCGCCGGGAGCCTCCGGCCGTCAAAGGACAGGGGGGCCGGCATGGGCAATGGAATCACCTCGATTTTCGTTCCGTTCTCCAATGTCGCGTTCTCCAGGCGCTCCCGATTTTCAGCCAACGCGCAATAATTGGCATCACGGCTGTTCCGCTCCTGACACAATACCACGGTTGTCGGATTCACGAAGCGACATACATCATCCACGTGCCCATGGGTGTCGTCCCCGGCAATGCCTTTGTTCAACCAGACGACGTTGGTGACGCCCAGGGATTCTTTGAACACCGACTCGTAGTCCACAGCCAGGAACCCCGGATTGCGGACCTGGACGCGAGGATCGAGCAAACATTCTTCTGTGGTCAACACGGTCCCGGCCCCGTTCACGTCGATGCTGCCCCCTTCCAGCACCACCTTGTGCCCTTTGTGGACGATGGGAAAGGAGCGGTATTTCAACCGGGAAGCCAGTTTCACCGGAACTTGATTATCTTTTTTCCAATCAGGGTAACGGGCCCAAGCGGTAAAGCGGAACCGTGCGATAGCCACTTCCGAGGTTGGCCGAGACCGTGTCACGAAAATCGGACCGAAGTCGCGAGTCCACCCACGATCCGTTGCAATCCGAAAAAACTCGACAACGGCAAGATCGGCTCCGGCCCGTGTCAACACGCTTCGCGCACGATCCTCGTGGACACGGGACTGAACGAGAATACGGACCCGTTCTCCTTCCGCCAACTTCCGAACAATCTCCCCATAGACCCAATGGATGGCGGACAGTTTCCCGGGCCAATCCGAGGCGTTATGGGGCCATCCCAGCCAGGTAGCCTCATGCGGTTCCCATTCCGCCGGCATGCGAAATCCTGATTGAGCAGGGGCGTGATTCACTCCCTTCTTTTCGGAAGGGAAAGGACCACGAGATGAGAGAGGCTTGCTAGCACTCGCCATCGTCGCTCTGGTCAAAGAACCGCTTCGTGAGGCCGCTATACGCATCGACCCGGCGGTCCCGGAGAAAAGGCCAATTGCGCCGGACTTCCTCAACCCGGCCTACGTTCACTTCTGCGAGGAGAATCTCTTCTTTGTCGATCGACGCCTCGGCCACGACCGTGCCGAAGGGGTCGCACAGGAACGAACTCCCCCAAAATTCGATGCCGTCTCCACCCGTATCTGGTTTCTCATGGCCCACCCGATTTGCGGCGGCGACAAACACGCCGTTCGCAATCGCGTGACTGCGTTGAATGGTTTGCCATGCATTTCGTTGAGACTCGCCTTCCTGAGCTTTTTCCGATAGATGCCACCCGATTGCCGTGGGGTAGAACAGCATCTCGGCGCCTTGCAGCGTGGTAAGCCGGGCGGCTTCAGGGTACCATTGATCCCAACAGATCAGGGTGCCGATTTTACCCGCACTCGTCTGAATCGCCTGAAAGCCCTTATCCCCCGGCGTGAAATAAAACTTCTCGTAATAAGCCGGATCATCGGGCACGTGCATCTTGCGATACAGGCCTGCAATGGATCCGTCGCTGTCCACCACGACAACCGAATTGTGATAAAGCCCGGCCGTCCGTCGTTCAAAAACCGGGACGATAATCACCACGTTGAGCTGACCCGCCACCTTGCCCAACGCCTCGGTCGAGGGACCGGGAATCGATTCGGCCAAATCAAACAACGCCGCATCTTCCGTTTGGCAAAAATATTGCGACCGAAACAGCTCCGGCAGACAGACGACCCTGGCCCCGCGCCCTGCGGCTTCTTCAACTTTCGCAACGGCAGAGCCGAGGTTCTCCCGGGGAGCAGCCCCACAAGCCATCTGGACCAAGGCTACCGTCAGATTGTTTTCCGGGTTCATGAGACGAGCCTACCTAAACCTCCGCCATCCTATGATGTTCTCTACAGCACTTGATTGAAGTAGTCGATTTCTCTCTGCCAGCAAGTCGAATTATGTTATTGCCTTATTACCAGGCATCTCATAGCTACGCCGACCTTCCCAAATTTAGGTCTACGGCGAGGGGGCGGAAGTGGTCGTATTGGTCTTGCTCCAAAGTTGAAGATGCAGCCCAGAAAGCAGGCTTTGAAAATTTTGTTAATCACTTTCCCGGATTACTCGACTTTCAATCATTAGCTGCTCACCCTTAGGTGTTAAAGACCAGAATAAGGCCATGCCGTAAGCTTCCCCGTCAAGGAGACAGTTCTAAAGTAGAGTGTCTGGCTTGTTCGACCTGCCGTCTGAACATGGCAGGGGGTATGCTGCCCAAGCTGTGATGAGGGCGGTCCTCATTGTATGCCGTGATCCAGTGGCGAGTGATTTCTCGGACTTCCCGGAGCGACGAGAATACATAGGCATCCAGCACCTCATGGCGGAAGGTGCGATTGAAGCGTTCGATGTAGGCGTTCTGATTCGGCTTGCCGGGCTGGATGTAGTGGAGCGTCACCCCCTGTTCCTGACACCAGGCGATCAAGACCTGGGATAGATACTCGGGGCCGTTGTCGACACGGATCGCGTCCGGTTTGCCCCGCCACTGCACGAGGCGATCCAGCGTGCGCACCACGCGCGCCCCGGGGATCGAGGTGTCGATGACGATCGCTAAGGCTTCGCGGACCCCCTCATCGAGGATATTCAGCGTGCGAAACCGGCGCCCCTGATACAGCGTATCGGCCATGAAGTCCATCGACCATTCGGCGTTGGCCCGAGCCGCCACCGCCATCGGGTGTTGCACCCGTTGCGGTAGGCGCCGTTTCGCGCGTCGGGGTAGATTGAGCTTCATGGCCTTATAGACACGATACACGCGTTTGTGGTTCCACTCCTGGCCCAGCAGCCGGAGGCGGTGGTAACACATCCAAAATCCCCAGCGGGGGTGTTGTTCCACGACGCCGTTCAACGCCTCCATCACGGCACCATCCCGGGAGCCAGTCGTGCGTCTCGGCCGGTACCAACTCGAGCGCGAGAAGTGCACCGCGGCACAGGCCCGGGCCTTGCTCAGTCCCCAGTGGGCCACCAGGTAGTGCGCGGCGTCGCGCTTCGCCGGTGGCCTCAGAGCTTTTTTGCAATTAACGCCTTCAGGGCGTCGTTCTCACGAGCCAGTTCCGCATACATCCGCTTGTACTGCGCGAGTTCCCCCTCGGTCTCCTTCAAGCGCTTGAGGTCCGAGGCGCTCATCCCGCCGTATTTCGCTTTCCAGTGATAGTACGTCGCATCGCTGATGCCATGCTGGCGACAGATCTCTCGTGTCTTCTTTCCAGTTTCCGCTTCTTTCAGAATCGATACAATTTGCGTCTCGGTGAATCGGCTTCGTCTCATGGGCGTCTCCTTACAGGGTGATCCTGCCAGAAAACTCCACTTATCACATGTCTCAAATTAGGGGAAGCTTACGAGCTGGATACATTTTGATAGTTTTTGTCATGCTCAGTGCAACAAGTCCGGGAAGCTCTTCAGCTGATCTCCAGGACTTAACTAAACGGCCATCTCTGACTTTATTTTTAAAGTCTAGTAGTTTATTTCTCAGTTCTGGATCCTTTTCAGATTTTCCCAATGGAATATCGTCTGGCTCATCGTGAATAAGAGCAACAATTTTCAGCCCTTTTTCAGAAGTGGCTCGGTTATTTTGAACAGTTTGTGAGCGATCGATAAGTGGCTCTCCGCTCTGGTTATGCCGCCGCCGGGATGGGCGGCGGCGGGTTGAAATAGACTTGGGCGGGTGTTTGTCCGCCAAGCGAGGAATGCGGTCTGCTCCGATTGTAGAAGGCGAGATAGCGGCTCAGCCCGCGCCGCGCCTCCGAGACACTTCGATAGGCGCGCAGATAGACTTCTTCGTATTTGATCGTCCGCCAGAGCCGTTCGACCACGACATTGTCGCGCCAGGCGCCCTTGCCGTCCATGCTGATGGCGATCTGGGCGTCCTGCAAGGCCGTGAGGAAGGCGACGGAGGTGAATTGGCTGCCCTGATCCGTGTTCATGATCTCGGGCGTGCCGTGCCAAGCCAGCGCGTCGCGCAACGCCTCCACGCATGGCCCCGTCTCCAGCGTCAGCGAGAGCCGCCAGGCGAGGACCTTGTGGCTGAACCAGTCGAGGACCGCCACGAGATACACGAATCCCCGCGCCATCGGGACATAGGTGATATCCATGGCCCACACATGGTTGGGGCGGGTGACGGCCAGCTTCCTTAAGAGATACGGGTAAATCTGATGCCCCGGCGTCGGGTGCGAGGTCGTGGGGCGGCGATAGAGGGCCACGATCCCCATTCGCTTCATCAGTGTGGCGACATGCAGCCGGCCAACGACATGGCCTTCCTGCCGCAGCAAGCCCCGCAGCATCCGGCTGCCGGCAAAGGGGTACTCCAAGTGCAACGCATCGATCCGACGCATGAACAGCAGATCGGCGACGGACGCGGGACGGCGCTGGTAATAGAGGCTGCCCCGACTGAGCCCCAGCAGTCGGGCTTGGCGGCTGACACTCAAGCGGTGCTCGCGGTCGATCATCGTCTTGCGCTCGGCAACAGACCGGCCTTGCTGAGCGCCCCCGCTAAAAAATCATTCTCCAGGGTCAGTTGCCCAATCTTCGCATGCAACGCGGTCACGTCGCTCTCCGATGCGGCCGTCTTCTTCCCCCCCACTGTCGAAGACCTCGGTCACGCCGGCCAGGAGTTGCTCCTTCCACTGCTTGATCTGGTTCGGATGGACGTCAAACTGCTGGGCGAGTTCCGACAGCGTCTGTTCCCCGCGAATAGCCGCCAGCGCCACCTTGGCCTTAAACGCCGGTCGATGGTTTCGGCGGCGTCGTCTCATCATAATTCCTCCTCATTGACGGCAATCATGCCGCTCGTGAGCAGAAATGTCACTTATCCCTCTTGTTCAGATTTCCCGAGCCACCTCTTTCTACAGCATAATCAAACTCTCTTTCTGTATAACTGATACCATCATCTGTTGTAGATCCATATCTGCCACCAATGATTAAAAGGTAATAATCGCAGTCATCTATAACCTTTTTGATAAACTTCCACTGTTCCTCATCCGCTGCTGGAAACAACTCCATGCCGGCTGGAATGCAATCCATTTCCATTAGGGCTTGAATGACATGTTGCCGTTCTTCTTTAAGATCGGCATACGTTGAACTAACGAATACCTGAAATCTCTTATCCATAAATTTCCTTTGCGCTCAAAGGGCTTTTCCTAAACAGAAAGGTACCAAATGGGAGATAACAGTATGCCAGAAAGTTTCGTGGCCACACGACATCGTCCTGATATTCATTTCATTATTCACTTTAGACTCCGCTTTCTGCAATATCTCACTGGCTCGCTGAGCTTCTACTTCAACAGAAGACCACCTAAAGGCCATACCAGCCATTGCAAGGGCTACAAAAACCAGTTGAGCAGAGTGAAAGTCAACAACAAACCGTCACGAGACAGGTTGATCCACGAAGATGGAGGACGGTTCCGCAGAAAGCAGGACGGCGGGGTCTTGGGTGGCGAGTGTCGCCAGCGTTATATCGGCCAAGGCCTGATGGACGGCTTGATCGCGTTGACGCAGCAGCGCCCCAATGGGGTCGTTGCTTTGCGGCAGCACCTCAGTCTGGTCTTTATGCGCGACGAGTTGAAGTACTTCCAGCACGGTGATCTGTTCCGGGGGACGCCCCAAAGTCATGCCCTTGGGTTCGGACGTTCGATACATCAGGCCGTGGGTCACGAAGTTTTCGACGAGGGCTTCCAGCGCGGAGAGGGGCACCCCTAATTTCTCCGCCAACTGTTGAGTCTGATAGGGTGGTTCACCGGCCGCATACTGCCGAGTGACGTGGACCAGCATGGTCAAGGCCAGATGTTCCTGGAAGGCGGCGGTATCCTGTTTCCATCGGAGGCGCGTCAGGTAGGCCGTGGGATGTTGATGATAATAGGCCACCTGCGCACCGACCAGGACAATAAGCCAGCCCACGTAAAGCCAGATGAGGAACAGAATCAGGATGGCAAAACTGGAGTAAACGGCACTGTAGCGCGCAGCTCCGGCGACGAAAGTGGCGAACAGCATCCCGACGATTTTCCACAGAATCCCGCCCGTGACTCCCCCCACCAGGGCTGAGGCGACACTGACTTGCGTATGAGGCACGAACTTGTACAAAAACGTAAACCCGAGACAAATCAGGACAAACGGCATGAGGGCCGTCATCCAGAGCACGGCAGCTCCCACGGGTTCGATGCGTAAGATCGTCTGCACGAGCCAGTGGCTTTGGGCCGAAGCGATGGTGGCGACGGCCGTAAAGACGAGCACGGGTCCCACGAGCACCACACTCAGGTAGTCGGTAAATTTTCTCGTCAGGGGCCGCGCGTCGCGTACGCGCCAGATATAATTGAGGGCCTCTTCGATCTTATCGATCAGTGAGAAGGTGGTATAAAACAAGCCTGCCAGACCAACGGCCCCCAAGGCGCCGACTTTGAGATTGTTGACGAATTCGACAATGTGATCGGCGATCTCCGTGCCTTTTTCCCCCAACGGTTCCAAGCCTTGAGCGAGCAACGGTTCGAATTGTTGATGCACGCCAAAGGCTTTGAGCACGGAGAACGTCACGGCCAGAAAAGGAACGAGGGACAGTAACGTGGTCGAAACGAGGCTCGTCGCCCTGATACTGAGCACGCCGTCACGAAAATCCGAGATGGCGACCACGATCAACCGCAGGGGTTTGACATAGAATGCCGACAGGCCTCGGAGCGTGGCGGAGTCCTGAATCCACAAGTCCCGGCGAAAGAATTTCTCGATTCGATGCAGGACGTTCACGGGTTTTCCTTCATTGATTCCAATAGGCCCGGTTCAAACGCTACCCTGATAATTACGTGAGGCTACAGCGGACGTTCCCAAAAGTCCAGACCGGCGGCTCTTTCACGAGACCGGCAACGGTTGGCGAATCAATCGGATTCTCTTATGATCCCATGATGATGAAACCGATCCTGCACAACGTGATTGTCGGGCTTTTCCTGGTTCTCTTTCTCGCAGCTTGCGAAGAACAGGTGTCTCCGCCCCCTGCTTCAATTTCTGAGCCCGACCTGGTACGGGAGAGTGATGATGCCGAGAAGGAACTCGTCCTTTTGGAGGCGCTTCGCCAAGCCGAAGCCATGGAACAACCGGATAGCGCCCTTGCCGCGGCGTTGCATAACGTCGGTGAACTGTATCGGGTCCGGGGGGATTTGGCTGCGGCCGAGCCCTATTTCTGGCGAGCCCTTCCCGTATGGGCGGCCTCGGTCGGGGCCATGGATCCCCGCATGGCCATCACCTTAAGCAGCTTGGCGTTGGTCTTTGAAGCCAGGAAAGAATATACGAAAGCCGTCCCGTTGGTGGAACAGGCGCTCAAAGTCCGGGAAGCGGCCTTTGGCGTTGAACATCCCCGGATCGTTCCCAGTCTCGAACAATATGCCGGCTTGCTTCGGCTTTTGAATCGTAGCGAGGAAGCTGAACGAATAGATGCTCGGATGGCGCGTATTCCGAGTTCGTGATGATGTCTCTACCTCCCCTGCCCCTCCTTACAAAGGAGGGGAAGGAAAAGGCAGAAATTGTCAAGAAATGAGTGGACGCATTCAGGAAAAGGAAGGAGCGTGCCTCACCCTCTAGTCACGTGACGCCATGTTCACATCCATGGAAAAATGCGCTCGCCGATTGGACTTGAAGCACGCTTTACTGAACACGTGACATAGCGGCTGGTCCTTGCCATAAGAGATCACTATCAATTGATGAGCAGGAACCCCTAGATGAAACAAGTACTGTTTGGTCATCTCAGCTCGTCTGTCGCCGAGGACGTAGTTGTAGGCCCGCGTGCCCCGCTCATCGCAATGCCCTTCAATGGTCACGCGGGCATGCGGGTGTGCTTTGAGCCACTTTGCATTGGCTTCCAAAATTCGGTGAGATTGCTCAGAGAGTCGCCAACTATCATAGGCGAAAAAAACATCCCGGAGCCCGTGTGCAACAGACTTGCCGTTTCCGCGGGCATTATCATGAACACCTCGATTGCCGGACGCAGATCCGGATGCCGTTACCTGACCACGGGGCAGAGCCTGAGACATGTCTTTGCTCTTCTCCATGCCAACAGCCCCCTTGAAAGAACTTTCTTGCCCTCCCCAGGCAAACGCAGGCTCGCCCTTACCGTCGTCAAGATCGGTGGCTGATAACGCTTCGACTCTCCCGGCATCCCAGCCATCTCCAGACGACGTCTCTGCAAGTTCGCCGGAAAGGTCATCACCGGCAACTTCATGATTATCCTTACTTGAGAGCAAATCTTCCATTCCGCTCACACCACTAACCGACTTCTTTTCACAAGCCGAAATCAGCAGGAGCAGGCACGACAACGTGACCACCATGATTGATTGATGGGTTTTCATAGGACACCTCCTTCTCAGATGCTTCGTGTGACACATTTGGTCTTCCCGGCACACTTTTTCCTTCCGAAGACGGGACTTCTGCCTCTATCTAAAAAAGGTACTTGCAAAAACGGGACCAACTTTCAAAAGTAAAGAAGGGGTTGCCGTATCAAAAAGGGTCGGCCGTGCTGATCATCAATGGCGAAAGGGCTTATCAGTATTGGCGAAAAGCCTTTTCAACAGGGAAATATGACGAGAGAGAATAGACGTCGAAAAACAGGGCAGGTTAATACCGGCAGAGTTGCCTGATGCTTTTTTTCAACAAACGTGGCTTTTTGTCAACGCTTTGAACCACGGCCCTTTTCCGACGTGAGCCGCGCAAACGCCCGCAAGTTCTTTCCCTCGGACACGAATTGATAGCACTGTCCGCCTTTTTCTTTGGCGCGATACATCGCCCGATCTGCCTGCGCCAGCAGCACATCGGGATCGGTGGCATCAAAGGGATATAACGCAATGCCCACGCTGGCGGTGACCGGAATCGTCTGATTGCCCACGGTTGCCGGTTGGCCGACGGCATCCAGGACCTTCTGCGCCACGAGCCCGGCATCCTCTCCCCGGGCCAGATCCGGTAGTACCATGGCAAACTCATCTCCGCCGAGCCGAGCGATGGTATCCGTACTCCGCACGCAACGTACCAGACGATCCGCCACGATTTTGAGCAACGCGTCCCCCGTTTCATGACCCAGGGAATCATTAATCGATTTAAATTGATCCAGATCGACGAAGAGGACCCCGACTCCCCGGCCATAACGCTGGGCTCGAGCCAATGCCTGCTTGAGACGATCTGCAAACAGAATCCGGTTGGGTAAGTCGGTCAGGGCATCATGATGGGTCAAATGAAAGATGCGCGCTGCCGTTTCTTTGCGAACCGTGGCCAAAGACAAAATGATCGCTACGTTCCTCGCAAGGGTTTCAACCCAGTGAATCGTGAACGGATCGAACGCGTCCCGATGTGCGCCATAGAAGGCCAGGGCACCGAGCACGAGATCCCGCGTACGGAGAGGAACCACGAGTTGCGCCGGGTAGAGTCTCCCTCCCACGAGACAAGGCGTCTCGCCGGTTCGGTCAGGCTCCCCTTGAAGATGAAGCGTCCTTTGCGTATTCAGGACGGAGTCCACACAATGCCGCTCTTTATCAGTCAAACAAAACGAATCCGGGTTCAAACCAGGATCAGCGGCCCGCGCATACACAGAGAGGTCTCCGTCAGACTCTCGTATCGCCACCCACACCAGGGGATACGAGAAACGTTGAGTCAATTGATCGCAAAGGCGCGAGACGCATTGCGAAAAAGGAGCCCCACCCAGAACCTGTTCACCCAGGTCCTGAAGCAGTGGGAGAAGCTCTTCCGGGATCAACGTCTTCATCTCCGGTTCTCATTCGGGAACGTTGATGATGCCAGCCTCGACGTCGCGTTGGATCTGCGCATAGCGTTCGGGCGTCCCGACGTCGGACCAGTACCCGGAAAACACGTGCCCAGCGACCGTGGCTCCCCGTTCCAGCCACCACACGTAGGCATCGATAATCGAAGAAAAGCTCCCCTGCGGAACGTGGCGCAACATAACCGGATCAAGTACGTGGATACCGGCAAACATGCGACGACACGGGATCACGTCGTCCTCTTGAGCCGCACGCCCCTTTCCTTGAATGCGCAAAACCCGGTCATCCTCATCCGTTTCGATCACGCCCCAACGCTCGACGTCGGGATCATCACGGAGCACCATGGTGGCAAGCGCCTCTCTTTTCCGGTGACATGCAACCAGTTCGGACAAATCAAGATCCGAGATCGTGTCTCCGTTCAACACGAGGAACGGATTGCCCTCAAAAAACTCTTCGACATGTTTGATCCCGCCACCCGTTCCCAGCAACACCGGTTCATCCGAATACGAAAGGTGCATGCGCCATTGCGAACCGTCTCCTAACGCTTGCCTGATCTGCTCGCCGAGGTAGTGCAGGTTGATCATCACGTTCTCGACGCCGTGACGACGCAGCAGGAGGAGATTCCACACCAGAAGAGGACAAGGTCCCAAGGGCAAAAGGGGTTTCGGAACGGATTCCGTCAACGGACGAAGCCGGATGCCGAGACCCGCTGCCAGGAGCATGGCTTTCATGGGATCGTCGTCACCGCCATTCAGGAATATAGGGCGTGAGGTGCCGGAGAAGCAGTTCCAACTCGGGATATTTTTCCAGATTCCGTCGCACGTAGCCCAACGTCCGTGGAATATCCGCCAAAAACTTGGGATTCCCCTTGACCTTATCAATATACACGAATCGGCCCGCGGCTTTCAGATTGCGTTGAATGCTCGTGAAATCAAAGAGCTTCCGAAACGCCGTGCGATCCGTCAACAACAGACGTTCTCGCCCGGCCGGATCGAGTCCCGCACACATCCCGGTGACGTATCGATCAATCATCTCGTCGACAAACGCTTCATCCAACGCCACGTAGGAATCCCGGAGAAGCGAGGCCAGATCATAGGTGGCGGGTCCCAGCAACGCATCCTGAAAATCGATGACCCCCAGTCGATCACCATCCACCATCAAATTTCGTGAGTGATAATCACGATGCGTAAATACCCGTGGTTGCTTGGCAAGCCATTCGGCGATGAAGGCAAACCCGTTGCGAACCGCGTGTTCGTCATCCGCGCACATCGGCTTTTTCTCTCGCCTCACCCAGATGCCGTATTCCAAGAAATGTTCAAACTCCCACATCAACAGCGGCTCGTCAAACGAGCGGGAAAAGGCCTGACAATCATCGGCATCGGCGCCGCGTGCCGTCAGTTGAAGATGGATCCGGACCAACGTATCGATGGCCAGCGGATAATATTTCCGAATCGCGGATTCCCCATCTCGATGACACGCATGAAATAAGGTCAGGTCACCCAAATCTTCGAGATACAGGAGCCCCGCGGCTTCGTCATAAAAATGGAGCAAGGGGACCGTGACCCCGGACCGGGCCAATGGCCGCAGGATATTCAGAAATGGGAGTTCCCGGACGTCCGCGACTGTCCCGCTCACGGCTTCTTCCGAAACCTTGAATCCCTCCGGGTCCGCCAACTGCATGAGGATCAGCGAAGAGAAAGGGGCGTTTTGCAACTCGAGCCGGTAATATCGCCGATTCGACGCATCCCCACACAACGGCACAACGTCAACCAACTCAGCCCGAAAGGGCAATCGGGTCCGTAGCGTCGTCTCCAACAGCACCGGATCCGGTCGAGAAGGTGAAGAAACAACTTCAGGCCCCATACCGGCAAATTATAAGGGGTCTCACCTGCCCTGTCACTTTGCATTATCGGACCCTCAAAGGTAAGCTATACTCCTTAGACAATAAGGACACAGGTCGAACCCTCTCGAGACAAACTACTTTTTCCCCATACGATGAATTTCATCCCCGGAAGATCCTATTAAGGCGAAAAGGAAGGGACTGCGCATGGAAATCGGATTTATCGGACTCGGCAAAATGGGCATGAATATGGTGACGCGGCTTCGGCAAGACGATCATCGAGTGCTGGTCTTCGACCGGGCGCAGGACCTCGTGACGCAAGCTGAGGGAATCGGAGCAATCGGATCCTCTTCGCTGCAAGACCTTGTCTCGAAACTGGCCAAACCTCGCGCCCTATGGGTGATGGTCCCTTCGGGTGCGCCGACGGAAGAGACCGTTCGGGCCCTTGCTGACATGTTGGACCCGGATGACGTGATCATCGACGGAGGCAACACCAATTTCCACGACGACGCGCGCCGGGCCGCGGAATTGCAAACCAAAGAGATTCATTACATCGACGCCGGAACCAGCGGGGGCATTTGGGGGCTCCAGATCGGCTATTGTCTGATGATCGGCGGAGAAAAAACACCCGTACGCCGGCTTGCGCCGGTGTTCACCACGTTGGCCCCACCGGACGGATGGGCGCACGTCGGCGGCCACGGCGCCGGACACTATGTCAAAATGGTTCATAACGGCATTGAATACAGCATCATGCAAGGCTATGCTGAAGGATTCGAATTGATGTCGAAAAGCGATTACAATCTTGATCTACCCAGGATTGCGGACCTGTGGATGCATGGGAGCGTTGTGCGTTCATGGCTGTTGGAACTCGGGGCTACGGCGCTCAAGGACGATCCCACGCTTGCCGGATTAAAAGGATACGTTCAGGATTCGGGCGAAGGTCGATGGATGCTGATGGAAGCGATGGATAAGGATGTCCCGGTCCCCACCCTGTCCGCAGCGCTCTTCACTCGATTCCGATCCAGGCAGGAAGAGTCGTTTTCGGAGAAAATGCTGGCAGCGCTCCGTAACGCGTTCGGCGGCCACAAGGTCAAATCGTCAACGTGAGTCGTAGGACATGACAAGCACCCCACAACACGAGCAGCCCCTGCCGAGACAGAACAATTCCAATGCACGGGTCGAACCCTGTACCCTCGTGATTTTTGGGGGATCCGGGGACCTCACCAGGCGCAAGCTCCTGCCGGCTCTTTATAATCTGGGGCTGGACGGGTTGCTCCCCTCCAACTATGCCGTGGTGGGAATCGGGCGCAAGCCTTGGAGTGACGATGAGTTCCGGAAGATGGCGCACGGCGGCATTGAACAATTTTCCCGGCAGTCTCTCCAAGAGGACACCTGGGAGGATTTTGCACAACGACTGCATTATTTCTCCGGGGCAAGTGAAGATCTCGCGATGTATCAACGGCTCCGCGAACGAATCGAAGAAGTCGAGACCCGATTCGACTTACCAGGCCATCGCATTTTCTACCTGGCGATTCCGCCCTCCTCTTTCGGACCTTCTTGCGAAGGGTTGCGGCACGCCGGGCTGGTCTATCCGGCCGACCTGCCTGACCGCGTTTCCCGGGTCATCGTTGAAAAACCCATCGGTCATGACCTGGAGTCGGCAAAGGTCATCAATACGACGATTGGCGAGGTGTTCGACGAATCGCAAATCTACCGGATCGATCATTACCTCGGGAAAGAAACGGTTCAGAATATTATGGTGCTTCGATTCGCCAACAGTATTTTCGAACCCATCTGGAATCATAAATACATCGACCACGTGCAAATTACCGTGAGTGAAGAGGAAGGCCTGGGTACCAGGGCCAGTTATTACGAACATGCCGGGGCACTCCGGGATATGATGCAGAATCACATCCTCCAACTCCTCTGCCTGATTGCCATGGAACCGCCGTATTCATTGGAGACGAACGTGGTTCGCAATGCCCGCATGGAGGTCCTCCGGTCTCTCCGACCTATCCGTGGCACGGACGTGGAGCGTGTCACCGTCCGCGCGCAATACGCCCCGGGCACCATCAAAGGCCAATCCGTGCCCGGATACCGGCACGAGGCCGGCGTCCGACCGGATTCGACCACGGAGACGTACGTGGCCCTTCGGTGTTACGTGGAAAATTGGCGCTGGTCGGGCGTGCCCTTTTATCTGCGAACAGGAAAAGCCATGCCCCGTCGAGCCTCGGAAATTGCCGTGCAGTTCAAGGACATTCCGGAAATTCTTTTTAACGCCGCCTCGCAAACGCGCCAGGCCCCCAACGTGCTGACGTTTCGCATTCAACCGCTCGAGGGAATGGCGTTGAGGATCATGGCCAAGAATCCCGGAAGCCGGGCAACAACCCATCCCGTGGACATGAACTTCAACTACGGCGATGCCTTTGCCGCTCCGTCGCCTGAAGCGTATGAACGGTTGCTGTTGGACGTGATGGCCGGAGACGCCTCGCTGTTCATGCGGCGGGATGCAGTGGAAGCCTCATGGGCCTGGATTACGGATATTCTCGACGGCTGGAACGCCCAGGACAGCCAATGGTTGCCCGAATACCCCGCGGGCACGTGGGGACCCGTTGAAGCCGATAAACTAATCACGACCGATGGCCAACAATGGCGGTTGGTGTAAAGCCGATCCCGACTCATCAGCCTGAGCCTCAATGATGTTCGTTTCCCTCGCCGAGGCCTAGTTCAGTAAAAATAACCATGAGCCTTTCATCACTTATCCAAAGAGACCAATATCTAAGAAATGAAATACGAGATGCTTTTCAATTATCAGAGTTACGACTAAAGTTTGAAAAAACCCGTCCATTATTGGCACCGCCCAAGACAAAACACTTCAGTTTAGTTGGGGTGGCCTTTGACTATCTTCTGCGCTTCTATTTGGAAAAACTCAATGGTCTCCCTTATCACCGCGAAAATCAGTGGGTTGCAGAAAAAGCAAAAAATATACTGTCTGAATCTTGTGAGAGCACTCGAATTGAAAAATTTGAACGCTTGGAACAAGAATCCACAAAGAATCAATGTTCACAAAGGGAATTGATGATAGCATCCGCTTTATCAGATCATTATCCTGATTCGGTTCTTCTGCCAGCCTATGAGCATAGCCTTAAAATAATCAAGAAGGTCAAATCTCTACGAAAAAAATTCACCGAGACCGGTCGGTTATCACGAGAACTAATCAGACAAACATTACGCATGTCATATATTGATCCTGTTCTTCGAGCAATACGGGGGGTTGAATCCATAGGCACAGATGCGGATAAACTGGATATTGTGGATATCGAAAAACAATTTTCTCTCATTGATGATAAGTTGTTTAAATCCAAAAACAGATGTTTGTTAAATCCTACATTTGGTAAAGGTTCTCAACTTGTAGGTGGCGCGGATGCCGATCTAATAATCGACGATAAGTTAATCGATATCAAAACAACCAAAAAACTTGAATTACCTCTCAGTGATTTTTGTCAAATCATCGGTTATTTATTACTCCATAGAATCGGTGGAATTTCCTCACAGAACGAAGCATTCGCAATTGAACAACTAGGCATTTATTATTCGAGATATGGCTACTTGTTTTTGTTTAATGTCAAAGATTTAATCAGCAAAAATTCATTGGATAAATTCACCAAATGGTTTGAAAATTACGTGCGCAAACAAAAGGGCCAATATATCTGACAATGGCCGTGTGCAGACACATACAGGAATTCCCCATGTAGGCTTGCTACCCGCACCCCAGGGGATGAAAATGGGATCACTCGCACCAGTCTGTCATCCCCGACCTGATCGGGGATCCAGGAAGCTTTTTTAGGCTGAGCCGCGTGCATAAAAGATCAGAAGAAAAAGACTCTGGATTCCCGCGTGCGCGGGAATGACAGATTCTGCTCTTTTCATGCCAATATACACTCTTACGCATCACTGCTAGCGAGGGAGATCTGACGAGTCAGATTGGTTATGGAAACACTTTGGATGAAGGGAAGAGGGTCGGGGTTCAGCCAATGGTTGGGCTCTTTATGAAAGCAACGCCTCCTCAACTGCCTTCAGAATTCGCCTGAGTCCGTCATCAACGTTGCCGCCGAGATGAATTCGAATTACCCGCCGGTTGCGCGTGGAAAGACTTTTCAGATCCCCTAAAGCCTGGGAAGCCGCCAATGTCCCAAAAGAATAGGGCTCATCGGGAATGTCCAGATCCGCGCCCTGATCCGCAGTGATCTGAAAAAACACGCCGGAATCGGGGCCGCCTTTATGGAGTTGACCCGTTGAATGCAGGAAGCGCGGGCCATACCCCAACGTGGTCGCGACTCGCTTCGCGTCACGTATGATGGTACGAATTCGCTGGAAGGCCTCATGAACCGCCGGCGTCCGTTCAAGATACGCATTGAACGCCACGTAATCACCGGTCCGTATACGGGCGAGGTGTGCGGCCACTGCGTGTGCCAGTGAAGACGCGTCGGCCAATGCTTGTCGATTCGCGTCATCGGCGAAGACGCGAACGTCGCCGTCCGTGAACACGGGTGATTCTTCCGGCAATCGTCCGTTCTGTTTGAATTCTTCGAGATAGGACTTGGTAAAGTCTTTGCTTTCCTGGACATTGGGTTGATCGAACGCGTTGATTCCCAACAGGGCCCCGGCGGTGGCGGTCGCTACTTCCCACCGGAAAAACTCCTGCCCGAGATTCAGCAAGCTCGCACAATCAATGCGAACGACCAGATGTCCGGCCGATTCCAAGACATCGACGGTAGCATCCTGCTCCGGAACGGCCCCATCCGCATACCGGATATACACGAACACACGATCGTCGCCGTAGACGCGCGCCTCCCCCAACGGTTCATCATCAATTGGAATGAGACCCTTGCCTTCTTTCCCCGTACTTTCGGCGATCAACTGTTCCAGCCAAGCCCCCAAATCGCTGATCGCGGGAGAGGTGATAAACGTCACTTTGTCACGACCGGCTTTGGCTAACGTCCCCAGGACCACACCCAACGTGACACCGGGATTGTCCTTGGCGGGCACCGTCGAATCGCATTGTTGACGCATGCGTTCGGCCTGGTGCAGTAGAACCTCCACGTCCACGCCCATCGCGGCGGCCGGCACCACGCCGAAGTTGGATAAGGCCGAATAGCGCCCCCCGACGTCGGGCACACCGGGGAAAATCGCTCGAAACCGGAGTTCGCGAGCCAGGCGTTCCAGGAGAGACCCCGGATCGGTAATGGCGACGAAATGCTCACCGGCGCGGTCGCCTTTGACCTGGCGCATGCGGTCAAAGAAATATTTTTGGAACACCAACGGTTCGGTGGTTGAACCGGACTTGCTCGCCACGATACACAGCGTACGTTCGAGATCGACTCTCTCCTCAAAACTCCTTACCTGTGAGGGAACGGTACTATCCAAGACGTGCAATTCAGGGTAGCCCCGAATGACGCTGAAGGTCATCCGAAACACTTCCGGGCAAAGGCTGCTCCCCCCCATGCCCAACAGCAGAATATGGGCAAACCCGGCGGTTTTGACGTCGCCGGCAAACGCCTGCAAGCGTGAAACGTCACGGATCTGTTGTTCGGAAAGGGACAGCCAACCGAGGGCGTTTCGAATGATGGCTTGATGGGCGGGGTCCTCGTGCCACAGCGCGGGATCTTTGGCCCAGAGCCTGCGGACAAAATCCTTGGCTTGCAAATCGTCGAGCGCAACACGCACGGCATCTTCGCACGATCCCACCGCGTAGGCCTGGTGGTTCATCTTTTGGTCAAGCGATTGTTGTTGACTGTTCGCATCCATGCGTCGATCAAGCAATGCAACGCACAACCAAGGGCATTGGCACGAAATAGCCTTCCTGTTCCCCTCCTTTGTAAGGAGGGGGAGGGGAGGTAGAGACTGGGCCACGATGGGAGGCCGCTGGTCGTTACCGGTGCCCTTTGTGTATTGGCCTCTACCCCACCTATCCTCCCCTTACAAAGGGGAGGGAAAGGCGGCCCTTCATTCTTGAGGGTGAATTCAACGAACCTCCGCGTTGACCGGCGTTGCCAATTGTTGTTTGGCGGCGGCTACGATCCGGTCCACGGTAAATCCGAAATGTTCGAGCAGCGCCTTGTACGGGGCCGATGCCCCATAGGTGTCGATGCCGAGACTCGCGCCGTTCGATCCCACGTACTTGCTCCAGCCGAACGTCGTGGCCTGCTCAACGGATACCCTCGCCGTCACCTCCGGAGGAAGCACGCTGTCCCGATACTCCTGTGTTTGCTGCTCAAAGAGTTTCCAGGACGGCATGCTCACGACTCGCGCGTGGATGCCCTGCTTTTTGAGTTCCTCATACGCTTCCACGCACAGCGACACTTCGCTCCCGGACGCCAACAGCAGCACCTCGGGTTTGCCGTTCCCGGCGTCGGCCAGGACATACGCGCCTTTGGCAAGACCGCTGGCTGGCGCATACCGTGTTCGATCCAACGTTGGAATGGCCTGCCGCGTCAAGACCAATACCGCAGGCTGGCGTTGGATCTGCATAATGACCCGCCACGCTTCCACGACTTCATTGGCGTCTCCGGGCCGGATCAGCACGAGATTGGGAATGGCGCGCAACGATGCCAGGTGCTCAATGGGTTGATGCGTCGGTCCGTCCTCGCCAAGACTGATCGAATCATGCGTGAACACGTAAACCACGGGAAGGTTCATCATAGCCGCGAGGCGGATGGCCGGTCGCCCGTAATCGCTGAAAATCAAAAACCCGGCGCCATAGGGACGCACGTTCGAAAGCGCCATGCCGCTCAAAATCGAACCCATCGCGTGTTCCCGAACGCCGAAATGCATATTACGTCCCCCCTCGGCATGAAACTCTCCGGCGCCCTCGAACGTGAGGAGCGTTTTGGTGGAAGGAGCCAAATCCGCGGAGCCGCCCATCAGCCAGGGGACTTCCTTGGCAATGGCATTGAGAACCTTTCCGGAAGCGGCCCGGCTGGCCACGCCCTTGGGGTCCGCAGGGAATTCCGGCAGGTCCCGGTCCCAACTTTCTGGCAGTTGACGGCGTTCCATTTTCGAGAGTTGATCCGCGAGTTCAGGATACTGCTCCTTGTACGCACGAAACATGGTTGTCCAGGCGTCCCGTGCGGCTTGTCCCCGCGCTCCGATACCGGATCGGAAATGGTCCAGGACTCCCTCGGGCACCAGAAATTTCGCGTCTTCGGGCCATCCGTAGTTTTTCTTCGCCAGGCGAATTTCATCTTCGCCCAAGGGTTCGCCGTGCGCCCCATGCGTGTCCTGTTTATTAGGCGCTCCGAATGCGATGTGACTATCCACGATAATAAGACTCGGGACTTCGGTTTCGTTCTTGAACGACTCGAACGCCCTCGTCAACGCTTCCAGATCATTGGCGTCCTCGATGTGCGAGACCTTCCATCCATAGGCTCGAAACCGTGCGGCCACGTCTTCGCTGAAGGCCAGGTCGGTTTTGCCCTCGATGGTAATCCGGTTGTTGTCATACACCCAACAGAGATTCGACAGCTTGAGATGGCCCGCCAGCGAGGCAGCCTCGCTGGAAACACCCTCCATCAAACATCCGTCTCCACAAAAAGAAAAGATATCGTAATCGATCACGTCGAAACCAGGTCGATTGAAATGCCCGGCCATCCACCGTTGGGCAATGGCCATACCGACGCTATTGGCCAATCCCTGGCCCAAGGGACCGGTTGTGGTTTCCACACCGGTCGTACAATGCTGCTCGGGATGCCCCGGACATTTGCTGTCCAACTGCCGAAACCGTTTAATATCGTCCAAGCTCACCGCAAGGTCATTGCTCGATTTATGCCCATCACCAACCTCCTTGATTTCGCACAGGTGCAGGATGGCATACAGCAGCATGGAGGCATGGCCCACCGAAAGAACAAAGCGATCACGATTGGGCCAAGCAGGATCACCAGGATCAAAACGCAAAAACCGGTTCCACAAGCAATAGGCCACGGGTGCCAAGGCCATGGGTGTGCCAGGATGACCGGAGTTCGCGGCTTGGACTGCGTCCATCGCCAACGTCCGAATGGTGTTGATACTGAGCTGCTCCATCGATTGCTGCCCTGACATAGCCATCACCCTTTCATTCTATGCTTCCACGGTTACGATTCACGGATATATACGTACATTTACCATGCGATTCGATTTTTCCGTCGAACGTTTCGTCAACCGGAGAATACCCTTTTGAAGGGGGTCTTGCCAAATGAAGGCAGCGGTCATCGGAGGATCAACGGTTCATTGCAAACCGGCTTCTCCCGGCCTTATGATACGGCCTGTAATGAAAGTCCTTGTGACGAATCCACGTCAAGAACTTGAAGTGCCGGGCCCCACCAGGGTCCAGCAACTCCTGAAACGACTCGACCTGACCCCGGAAGCCTACCTGGTCATCCGTGGGGACGAGTTGGTCACGGAAGATACGGTGCTTGAGGATTCGGACTCGATAGAAATCAGGTCGGTGATCTCCGGGGGATAGCCATATGCGTTGCCGAAAATGCACTCATCCCGCGGTCATCAAAATGCCCAGACACAATATCTCGCTGTGCAAAGACTGCTTTACCGAGTTTGTGCATACCCAGGTCCGTCGGGCTATCAAATCCCACCGGATGTTCAATGCCGACGACCGCATTTTGGTGGCCGTGTCCGGGGGCAAAGACAGCCTTACCCTCTGGGCCATCCTGCTTAAATTGGGGTATCGCGCCGACGCCCTGTATGTGGACCTGGGCATCGGTGATTACTCGCTCCAATCAAGACAAAAGGTCCAACAATTCACCGACACCGTGGCCGCCGCCTACAAATCAAAATTGCACGTGCACACGGTGGAACAGGAGCAAGGCGCGGGCATCCGCGAGTTGGCGACCTTGGTCCATCGACCGACCTGCGCCACCTGCGGGACCATGAAGCGCTACCAGTTCAATCGCGTGGCGGTCGAGCAGGACTACGACGCGATGGCAACCGGTCACAACCTGGACGATGAAGCAGCCAGGCTCTTGGGCAACGTCCTGCATTGGCAGACGGATTACCTGGACAAACAAACGCCGACGCTGCCCGCTTCACTCGACGGGTTTGCCAAGAAGGTCAAGCCCCTGTATCGCCTGACGGAGCGGGAAATCGCAGCCTACGCAGTCATCCATAACATCGACTACATTGTGGATGAATGCCCCATGGCCAAGGGCTCCAAGATGTTGGCCTACAAACACGCCCTGAATCGACTGGAAACCGACTCGCCGGGAACCAAACATACCTTTTATCTGACCTTTTTGGATCGTCAAGCCAAACAGCAGGAAACAACCGGAAAGATTGCCGAACAGGATCGTCAACGCCTGCACCCCTGCACGACCTGCGGACAACCGACGTCCACGGATGTCTGCTCATACTGTCAGATGATGGCCAAGGCCGTAGGCGCGGCACAACACGGCTAGCCCGTAGCCACGATTGATAACCAAACCCCTGGCTGGGAAACAGGCCACCAGACCGAATAGCGGAAACAGAGATCCTTGGTCGTTCTCCTGCGAAAAGAGAAAAAGCAAGGCCGCTGGATGCCGTGAGTTGTCACTTCCGTTCTCTTTTTAACATTTCTCTCATTTTGTAAATATTGTACATTTTGTAAACTTTATTACATTTATTTATTTTTGTAACATTTGTACACATTGTAAACTTTCGTTCATTTTGTACAGTTTCCAACCTTCATTACAGAAACTCCTGCCTGTCCTTTTGGCCTCCGTCCGAACGCCCCAAAATTGACCGGACCGCTTCCGCTATGCCACATTCGGTTTTTGCGTATCGGATTTCATAGGGACGGCACAGGGACTGTCCCCTACAAAAAAGGATGAAGAGATCGTTGGAGGATGCTTATGGTTTTGGATCTGAAACACAAGAGTCGTGAGTTGACGGAGGGACCCGGACGGGCTCCGGCCCGGGCCATGTTGCGGGCCGTGGGACTTCGGGATGAGGATTTTGACAAACCGCTCGTGGCCGTGGCGAATACCTGGTCCGAGGTGACGCCCTGCAATTTCCATTTGCGTGACATTGCGGACAAGGTCAAGGCGGGTATCCGCGAGGCCGGTGGGGTTCCTCTCGAGTTCAACAGCATCGTGATATCGGACGGTATCAGCATGGGCACCGAGGGCATGAAGACCTCCCTGATCAGCCGTGAAGTCGTGGCCGATTCCATCGAGCTGGTGGTCCGCGGGCATTTGTTCGACGCCGTGGTGGCCATCTCCGGGTGCGACAAAACCATTCCCGGTACGGTCATGGCCTTGGCCCGGCTCAATCTTCCATCGCTGATGCTCTACGGTGGATCGATTATGCCCGGCCGCTTCCAGGACCGGAACGTCTCGATTCAGGAAGTGTTCGAGGCCGTGGGCGCCCATGCTCGCGGCACCATGTCGGATACCGACCTTCACGATCTCGAGAGTGAGGCTTGCCCGGGCGCAGGGGCCTGCGGAGGGCAATTTACCGCCAATACCATGTCGATCGCCTTCGAGTTTCTGGGGATCTCCCCGATGGGATTCAACGGCGTTCCCGCGTTGGATGCCCACAAGGAATCCGTCTCGGCCCAATGTGGGCATCTCGTTCTGGACCTGTTGAAACGTAACCTTCGGCCCAAGGACATTATCACGCGAGAGGCCCTGGAAAATGCGATTGCCGCGGTGGCTACAACCGGCGGGTCCACGAACGCCGTACTACACCTGTTGGCCGTAGCTCATGAAATCGGGGTGGCGCTGGACATCGACGATTTTGACGCCGTGAACCAACGCATCCCTCTGATCGCCGATTTGAAGCCGGGCGGCCGGTTCATGGCCGCCGACCTGTATCAAGCCGGGGGCACCCGTCTCGTGGCCAAACGCTTGATTGAGGCCGGCTTGCTCAAGAGCGAGTGCATGACCGTCACGGGACGCACCATCCGGGAGGAAGCTGAAACCGCTTCAGAAACCCCGGGCCAAAAAGTCCTCTATCACCCGGAAGACCCGATCAAGGCCACGGGCGGGTTGGTGATTCTGCACGGCAATTTGGCACCCGACGGGTGCGTGGTCAAAGTCGCGGGCCACAGCAAGCTGACCCATACAGGTCCGGCCAAGGTGTTTGATTGTGAAGAAGACGCCTTCGCCGCGGTACAGAACCGGACCATCGTGGATGGCGACGTAGTCGTGATCCGGTATGAAGGGCCGCAAGGCGGACCCGGCATGCGGGAAATGCTGGGGGTGACCAGTGCGCTTGTCGGCGCAGGCCTTGGCGAAACCGTGGCCCTGCTCACGGACGGCCGGTTTTCAGGCGCCACGCACGGCATGATGGCCGGACACGTGACCCCGGAAGCCACCAAGGGCGGCCCCATTGCCGTGGTTCGCAATGGCGATGCGATTACGTTCGACGTGCCCAACCGGCGACTCGACGTGCAGATTTCACCCGATGAAATGGATACCCGGTTACAGCAATGGACCGTACCGCCGCCGAAGTACACGAGCGGGGTCCTCGCAAAGTACGCTCGCGCCGTCTCATCGGCGTCCAAGGGAGCGGTGACATAGGGGAAGGTGTGACCAGCGCGCACCACCCTTGTCCCTTCGACACGCTCAGGACAGGCTCTCACCCTCAGTAGGTCGAAGGGGTAGGCTATTCGGTCCCTTTCGACAGGCTCAGGGCAAGCTCTCGATACGCGGCTTGGGGCCGCTCGTGATGAGGGAGAAGAGAGGAGGTATCACACTAAGCCTCACCCTGAGTAGCCGCTTTGCGGCGTATCGAAGGGCGGTTCCATAGCGTGTCGAAGGGCCTGCTATTCGCGACCAGGGGCTTTCTTGCCGAAATCCTTCTTCGCGGCATGGCGCAGGGCGTCCCAGTCTCCCTGAATGAGCGCGATTTTCTTGTAACGCGACCAGCCCTTGATGCGGCGCTCTGCCGCAATCGCGTCGGTCGTCCATTGAAACTCCTGGCTCCACACCAACTCGACCGGCCGGCGGCTGTGCGTATAGCCCTTGATCAGACCACTGTTGTGCTCGCCCACGCGCTCTTCCAGCGGACGCCGGGTCAGACCGGTGTAGAAGCTGCCATCCGAGCAACGCAGGATGTAGAGGTAGGTTGGTGACTCTTGCGGGGGGACGATTTTGTCTTCCTTCGAGTGTTCCCTCGATACGCGGCCTGAGGCCGCTACTCGGGATGAGGCTCGATACGGCCATTCGATACACTCAGGGCAGGCTCCAGTCGTCTCCTACGGATGTGGGAGAGGGGTTAGCCTGAGACTTTCTTGAAGTCTTTCAAGAGAATATTTTCTTTATAGCGAATGATTTGGACGGGCTTGAAGGCACGGTCCTTTTTGCCAAGGGCGGCCCGCTGTTCGACTTCTTTCACGAATGCGTCAGGCCCGTAAATGGGGGCGTAGGTCATGGTGACGATCACGTCCATGGATGGGGCGTTCTGAGGAGTCGGGAAGGTAAAGGTTTCCACGCGCCGTTCTTCAGGTTTGAGGACGTTGTCTTTCAGCACCTTGACGGCTTCAAAGTCGAAGACGGTGGGTTTTCCGTCCTTTGTCCCGAACACCCGTTCATAGTAGCGTTTTTCCACGTAGGCTTTCCGCAAATTTTTCCCGAGAATCGTCAGATCGAGTTCCACGCGGGACCACCCCGGATGGGGTAACGGCAGATTATGCGGAACCAGGCTCTGGACCGTGACCTTGACCTCGGATTCCTCACCTTTGACTGCAGTCTCGACTTTCACTTTCACGGCGTCGGCACGCACCTTGCCGAAACGGCCGGGGAAACTGTGGTTCGATATTTTTCGATTGCGTTCTCCGTTGGCCGACTCGCCGAAGGCTTCCGGCATGTGGCATGCTTGGCAATTTTTTCCGGCCTTTTGGGTTTCGGTCTGCTGCCAGGGCCCCAGCAAATCCGGGAGTTTTTCATGGCCCGGCAAATTTTCATGGCAGGTCACGCAATACTGTGACTGGCTGTAGAGTTCCGTGGGAACGGATTGATGCGCCAGATTTTCCACCGGTTTCTTGTAGCTGCCGAAGACGGTCCGTTCGAGTTGATAGGTCGGATGCGGAGGATGCTGTTCGGGATCCACGTCCTTGATCAGGTGGCATTGCGAACATCCCACTCCGTCCAACCGGGGATCGCCGGATTCGATTTCCTTGATATAGACGCCCGTATGCTCAGGATACTCCAACACGCTGGGCGCATGGCACCGGAAACACATTGTGCCTTCTTCGTCACCGGAGGCCACCCGGTACCGTTCCAACGAGACACGAAAGGGTGAACTCAGAATCGACCGGGATTGGGCCGAAGCCTCCCATTCCTCGAACACGCGCAGATGACACCGCTTGCATTTCTGTGAATGGGGAAACGCCTTCGTCATCGGTTTCTTCGCGCTCTTCTCAGCGGCCACTGTTTGGGGCACGGGAAGATCGACGGCAAACGTGAACACGGTGACCGCCACGAACATGCCGATGGCCCAACCTAGTGCATGGAAAGTTTTTTGCATGAAGTCGCCCTCAATCGATCGGGTTGGAATTCGTGAAACACAAGGCCGATTATAAGGATTTCGTCCGGAACGTCAGGAGTCTTTGTGATGAGTAATCCTTGATGATCTCCGCGGCTTTCTTCTTCTCCCGTTCGTGTTTCAGGGTGCCGAGATATTGATCGATCAACGCTTGGCTCGGCTCGGGAATCAACGCGTAATTTAAGGATGCCTCCACGTAACTCGGCGCGGCGCCCTCCTTGACCTGTATGGAGAACGGCACTTTCCTCGTGGTTCCGCCATTGACGAGCGGGTTGGGAATCGGTCCGCGAAGGATTTTTTCAAACGGCAAACCGAATCGTTCCTGTTGGGTGCCGAGCACGTGCCCATCGGCGTCCTTGACCGTGATTGTCACGAAAAATTGTTTCAGCACGGGGTCGCCGCCGGGGAACACGTGGGGGAGACTCCCGTTCCTGACCAACACCCTGCCTTCGATACCGTTCTCCGACTGCCCGACTTCAAGATCCACGCGCGGGAACCATTCGGCTTGCAGGTTTCGATTGCTGAGCATAATGCCCGGGATCACAATCCCTTGAAACCAATGTCGTCCGATAGGCCGAGTCAGCGAGCCGCGTTGCGAGGTGGAACTCCCCGTGGACCGTTCCATGTGGCAATCCTGACAGATCGTCCCTTTCAGGATTTGTCCGGGCAAGTCGGTCTTGGTTACGTCTTTGACTTTACTGAAGTGGCAGGAAGCACAGAATTGAGCACCCGTATACACCTGAGCCTGTTTCGAGGGGTGCACGAGATTTTCTTCGGCATCGGCATAGGGCCCGAAAAAGGTTTTTCCGGGATTGATCTTGAACGCAGGGAAGTCCGCGTGATTCTCACGTACCGAATCAATCAGATGACAGGACGAACAACTGATCCCTTCCACTCCATGAGTCTTCTTCGCTCGCCTGCCCCGTCTTTTGGGCTTTTGCGACAGGACCTGCGTAATGAACTTTTCCGTATGTTGCGGGAACACCGTCACTGCGGGAGCATGACACGACAGGCACCGGGTTTTCTCTTCCGCGGTCGGTTCCGTTTGCAACCACAGACCAAGCACGGTTTTAAACACGGGAGACGTGAGCGCAGTCCCATGCAACAGGGCCCCATCCACGCGCCCGAACGTTTTGAGGTCGGGGGTTTGCTCTCGCATCCCTTTCCATTCCTCGTAATGACGATCGTGGCATTGTTTGCAATGATCAGACGGCAGAAAGACTTCTTCGATTTCCTTGATCCACTTGTGGGTTTCAGGGACTTGGGTTTCTTGCTGCGCCAACGCGAATGGGAGTGGAAGCCATAGAATTCCCACCAGAACTATCAGCAAGAAGCTATTCACTTGTCTTTTTGTCCGGCTGTTTCGAAAAGATGGCATGGTTAATCTTTCTCGACGCGTACGAAGTGGAAGTTCAGCCCGCCACCAACGCCCTGGTCATCGATGCCGGCCGGTTCAAACGTCGCCACCGAGAAATTCTGAGTCGGCATCGCCTTTTCGAGCGCCTTCCCCAAATCCAGCATGGTCCGGATGTCCTTGCCGTCCACTTCCTTGATGACGGCCTTGACCTTTATGCCGGCACGGTCCGCGGGGGAGCTTCCGATCACGCCAAAGACCACCACGCCTTCGGCCTTGGTCAGGCCGAGAACTTCCTTGATCTCTTCATCGACTTCGCCAACGTCGATGCCGAATTCTTCCGCCAGGGCATAGGCGCGATCCTCCGTCATACCTCCGGATTCCGCAAAAGAGAGGACGGGCGACCCGCTACTGAGAAAAAACGCCAAAACGATACTGAGCGACCATCTGATCATCGGCTATCGACCTTTATGGTTGGAAGATAACGGGAGCACATGAGGGAAACGTTGGGCCGGCTCATGATTTCGTCGAAGTCATCGGGCCGCCGACGGGATCGACCAGCAGTTGGAGCCAGGACGCCACGGCTTTTTGTCCGTTCCGTTCTTTATTCTCGCCGTTCCACACGGCAAATGCTACGGCTTGCATGCGGCCGGGGACCAGGAGGGCTTCATTCTCCGTATCATCTCCGGCTTTGGTCAGCGGACGCTTCATGACGACTCGCCAAAACCCCTTATCCCATTCGGCTTCGCCTTTGATCTTGCCCTGCCGGGTCTTGCTGGTCAACGTACTGAACCCGCCACCGATGAGATCTTCAACCGAGGAAGGACGGCGAGGAATCACTTCAAATTTGCGAATACCTCTCTTCTTGCGTCCCCGTTCCTTGGCCCTGGCTTTTCGGCGATCCACGTCGCTTTGCCAATCCGCTTTCCAATGCCAGATGTTGACGTAGTGATCCAATTGGCCCATACAGAAAAACGCCGGGGCATTCCCCAAAGGAAGGGCCAAGGCCGCCCCGTCACGAAACACCCCAGGGGTCAGCCGTTCGTTTTTTGTCGCATCCTGCCATTCCACCAGGAATGCGATGTCTTTGCCATCGTGAACCGACCGCACCGAGATGACTTTGGCGCTGGGTTCGGGCCAAACCGGTCGAGTGATGATCTGGCCGCTCAACGGGATGGGAATGGGCGCGATGGTCTCCCAGGCCGCGTCATCAGGCTTCGTCGGAAGTTCGCCCTCTGTAAAATGGGACCGGATGACAATCCCTTGAGAACTCACCGCGGGGATGCCGAGCCAGCCAAGAGCCATTGCCGCGATCACAATGCCTGATCCCATCAGGATAAGCGAACGGGGAAGCTTTCGTTTTGATTTCACAGGACCGTTCCCATCGTTTGGACGCGCCGGTTCACTCATCGGATATCCTTACCAGAGTTTGATTCGCCGGACCTTATTTTCATTGCGCTCGCAAATATAGAGATGGCCTTGACCATCAAAGGCCAAACCCGAAGGGGCATTCACCACCGCATCGACGGCGAGGTTCCCGTCACCATGTTTCAGCATACCCGCGTCTTCTTTGGCCACAAAACGCGCGGCGCCACACCCGCCCATGTTTTTATCATCGTATCCACTGTCTCCGTTCCCGGCAATGGTCTCGATCAGACCCGTGGTGCGATCCACCTTGCGGATGCGATGATTCATCGAGTCGGCAATATAGACGTTTCCATCCTGATCGGTGATGGCCGCCTCCGGCACGTTCAACATGGACATCACCGCGGGCTTTCCATCGCCGTCATACCCGAAACGACAGACCCCGGCCACGGTCGAAATCGTGCCCGTTTGCGCGTCAACCTTTCGAATGCGGTTACTGGCCTTGTCCGTGAGGTACACGTTTCCGTATCGGTCCACGTCAATCGCCACGACGTCCCAGAGTTTCGCTTCCAGCGCCGGACGGCCGTCGTCCAGATAGGGGGACAGGTCCAAGTTATCCGAACATTGCGGGCGAAGCCAGCCCTGATCATCGCTGAAGTCAATGCCGATCGCGTCACCGGAAAGCACGACCAGGTTTTGTGCGGTCAAGGGGCTGATCCAGTCTTCATCTTCCCTGGACCAAGTCCCCGCAATGGTGGTCACCATGCCCGTTCGGGGATCGTATTTGCGAATACGGTGGGCTTGGGTATCCGCAATATACAGATTGTCTTCCGAATCGAAGGCGATCGCCCCGGGATAGGTCAACGTCACTTCCAACGCAGGACCGTCCCCATTAAAGCCGGATTCACCGGCACCCACGACCGTCGTGATAATATCGGTCTTGTGATCGACTTTACGAATGCGGTTACTTCCGGAATCACAAATATACAGATCGTTCTTGGAATCAACCGCCACGCTCAAAGGCAAGTACAACCCTGCTTCCCCACAAGGGCCATAATCCCCGCTATAGCAGGTCTCTCCAATGCCCGCATAGTTATGAAGGGTCCCGGTTTCCAGATCGACCCGACGAATCCGGTCCGACCCGTTTTCGGCGATGTAGAGCCAACGCCCTTCCTTATCGACACAAATGTGATTCGGTAATGGGATCCCGGCTTTTTTCGCACGCTTCCCGTCACCCGTACTTCGAGATTTTCCGTTTCCCGCAAACGTTTCAATTCTTCCAACCGGTGACTCTACGCTCGTTTCCATACCACGCTCCTGAATGTGTGCTCGCGCCGGAACCCAGGCCATTAACTCTTCGACGTTTCGGCCGGTTCCGGTTGAGTGGCTTGTATTGGAGAAACCGTTTGATCACTTGGCGGGGCCTGAGCCGGTGCCGCGTCCGCGCTCGGCGGATTCGCCTGGGCCTGGGGTTGCGGCTCTGCAACATTCTGCGCCTCCAGGTCGACGGCTTCGGCTTCATTTACGGATTTCTTGAAGCCTTTGATCGCCTTCCCGACCCCTTCACCGAGCTGGGGCAATTTCCCGGCGCCAAATATGATCAACACAATGAACAGTATCAGAATCAACTCGGTAAAACCTAAACTCCCAAACATGATGGTTTTCTCCTTTTGAGACAGGGATGCCGCTATTCACGCGCCCGTTTCGCAAACCGTTGTTTCAACCGTTGCCGCGCCTCTTCAGCCTGCTCGAACATTTTACACTTTTCATAGGTATTGATGAGGTTGTAATACGCCAACGGCTCATCCGGGCTGTGTTCAACGGCTTCTTCCATGATTTTTACAGCCATGTCGGATTTTTTCAACGTAAAAGCAATATCCATGAGTTTAAAACTGGACTCCAAATGTTTGGGGTCGAATTCCAACACCTTCATATAGGCCTGCACCGCCATATCCAGGGTGTTGTAATCCGATATTTGCGGATTATCCAACTCTTCATAGACGCCTGCCAGATTATACCAGGCGATCGGATCTTCCGGGGTAATTTCGATTAATCGCTCGAAATATTCCTTGGCCTGCATATACTCTTTCTTGTCGTTATGGAGCCTTCCCAAATTGAACAAGGCCAAGACGTCATATTTGTTCAATTCCAACGCCCTCTCAAATTGAGGAGAGGCATCGTCCATCATCCCCTTGGTGCCGTAGATCGTTCCCAGGTTGGAATAATACATGGCCAGGGATCGATCCATTTCCGTTCTCAAGCCTTCGGCCATTTCTATGGCCTTTTTGACTTCGGTCAGGGCCTCTTCCAGTTTCCCTTTTCCAAAATACAGTTCGCCCAACCGGCAACGGGCTTGAAAGTCGTCCGGCTCTTCACTGAGCAATTTTTCAAGTTCGGCAATCTCTTCATCCGGAGTCAACTGCTGCTCTTGGGCCTGCGGCTCAGCCACCCCGCCCTCTTCTTCTGTTGCGACACGTTCTGCTTCCATGATCGTTACATATCCTCTCAACGTATTTGACTGAATGCAGGAGTCACCGGGGTATAAGCCACGGTTCCTGCCTTATTGCGTAGTTTCCCCAGGGTGCCCCGCTTATCGAGCGTCATCAGCATGAATCCGACGACCACCATTAACGTCAAATGCGACAATTGCAAGGCATATCCTGCCATGAACATCAACCCTATGCCATAGCCTGCCAAACGACCGATCAACACGAGTTTAATGACAGTGTACGCCCAGCAGGTAAAGCCTGCCATATAGAGGGCAAAGGGCAAATAAAAGGTATACCCCATGCCCATTTGAAATACCCAGCCGATCCCCTGCCCCGCCTTTCTCGCGTCTTCGGCCAGCGTGGGGCTATAGAGCGACAGGAAAAAATCGATATAGAGCAACACGAAAAAGGTCGCGCCCCCGCTCAGCAGAAGCGTGATAGCCCACTTCCGTTGGGTCTTATTTTTGGTAAAGAGCGACGTGCTCCCGTACGACCACAACACGAGGATACTCGCCAGAACCATGAGGGCCTCGCCTCCCCGGCTGATTTCATTCACGAGAGGCGGCGCAGAGACAATGCCCATTAAACCATAGGTGGTGGACACCGTCTGGTAGTAAATCCACCCCATAATGCCGAATAAAAAACACCCCACGGTAATACGTTGCGACCACAGATGATGCGTCGCCAGAAATTCCGCCATCAGGATGGCAAGAATCATGAGGGACACGACATTATAGACAACCGACCCCAACATAGCGGGTGGAAACAGGAGATAGACGATTGTCAATACGACGAGCAGGGAGACGGCCGGGACCAGGAACCCGTCAAATCGCCCTGACCATACCGATTGCCGTACTTTCTGAATCAGCAGAATGAACAGGACCAGGAACAGCAGGATGGAGGTGACGTTGAGGAGAATAAAACCCAAGGAGGAGAGGGTTTGAAACGTCAGCCTGACGGCTTCGGATTTTTCGGCGAGCTTGGCCATGTGCATGCCCAACCGGGAGGCCAAGCGATAGAGCACGAGTTCCAAAAAAGCCGACAGCAGGAGAAACTTGAGCGCATATTCAAACAGGATGCCGGAGTTCGCCCCGTTTTCGTGAGCCGATGTCGACGCTGCCGTCATATCCGTTCCGCCTTTTCTTCTCTTTCCGGTCAGATCAGCACTGAGAATACACAGACGGCTCTTCGCGATTAAGAAACGGCAGTGAATTCCGGAGCATGTTGTCGTTTATGTCGAGCGATGTACAGCAAACCATCGGCCATGGAATAATTAAACGGCAATTCCACGACCACCTCGCTGATTTTTTCGTACACGTGTTGATACAGTTTTTCGGCCTGTTCGGGAGTCATGCCCTCCTTGACTTCATAGAAGAAGCCCAAGCTCAAATCTTCAGCGGCCGGTCGCATAATGCGCTGAATCCCGTAGCCTCCCGGATCGTTCATAATGGGGGCTTCTTTTTCAAGATCAAAGAGACAAGGCTGGCATGAAAACCCATACGACGAATTCAACTTTGTATTGCCCAACACGAAGTTCATGGTTTCCCGGGCTTCCTCTTCCGTTTCGGTCGGGAAGCCGACAATGACGTAACAATGGACCCCGATGCCCAAATCAACGCAATCCGAACAAATCCGGTCGACGTTCTCCTGGGTAATGCCCTTTTGCATAAAGTCCATCATGCGCTTGTTGTAGGTTTCCAACCCGAATACGATCTTGTGGCACCCGGCATCCCGCATGAGGGCCAGCAATTCTCTCGAGAGATTCTTTTCGAAACGCAGTTCGGCCGTCCATTGAATGTCGCATTGCCGCTTCAGGATTTCTTTACACAGCCGGCGAGTAGGCGAGAGGGCCAGGCATTCATCCGTAAAGAAGAAAAACGGCGTGTCATATTTTTGAACAAGCCCCTCGAGTTCATCCACGACCTTGATGGGATCCTTTTGGCGGAAATTCTGATGGTCCAACGTCAGGGCACAAAAGGCACAGTCCTTATAATAACACCCTCGTGAAAACTGCACCGGCAAAACCGTTTTGGGGGCCAGGTACCGGTCGAGAGGGAATCCATCGTAATTGGGAGCGGGGTGTTCCGCCAAATTTTCGGAATAGAACGGCTGATTCACGATGACTTTTCCGTTTTCCCGATAGATGAGATTGGGAACCTTGGCAAAATTCTTTTTCCCTTCCAATTGATTCACCAACTCCAATAACGCCTTTTCTCCCTCAAAGACGATAAAGTCGTCCGCTACTTGGAACAGCCGGTCGCCTCGACGCAAATTATCCACCAGCCGCGTAAAGATACTGCCGCCGACGGTCACGTGAATGTCGGGATTCGCTTCCTTGATGAGCCGACACAGGGTCAGGCCGGGAATGATCTGGGACGTAGCGGTAATCGATACGCCGATCAACCCCGGATTATCATCGATAATGGAAGAGAGAAAATGTTGTCGATACAAGTCCAGATAAGGATTCTGTTCCTCATCATGAATCGCTTTGAGAATGTCTCTGGAGGAATAAATGGAATAGGAAAACTGGTTGTCGACCACGGTAATCCTGGTTGGGAAATAAATCGAGGACACCACTTCCAACCAGCGATCGATTAAAAACAGGCATTCCCGATACCGCTCGATATCATAAAACTCTTCTCCACGCAGTGAGGCTTTGGCCGGCTCGATCTGATCGATTAAATGCGGAAATCGGTCCAGGGCTTCCACAAGTCGACCGTAATGTTCATCGCTTCCCGGTCCCGTCTCGCCTTCACGCGAGTGCTCCAATTGCTTCAGTTTTTCAACAAGCTTTTCATAGACTTCCAAGCCGTACGTTCTCGAAAGAATCGTATCGAGGAGTTCAATGTTCAGATCGCGTTGACTTTTGTCGGTAATGCCGGCTTGGTCGAGAAAAGCCGTTAAGCACGGGAGACTCAGGTAGGGTTGTGAGGGATGCCAACTTGGAGGAAATAGCAAAGAGATTTTCACATTGCCTCCTTATGTGAAGTGTCCCGTGAAGATGGACCTATCATCGCCATTCGTCAAACCATGCACGGAAAGTTCGATAATTCTTATACACGGCTTCCGGTTTCTTATGCAACTCTACGAAAGAACGGACACTTTTCAGACATGCCAGTCACGTTGCGAGTCACCCGCATTAGCGAGGTTCCTCAAAACGTCCCATATGAAAAAGACCCTGACGTCCCCCTCATTTCCAGGAGGACCCCAGGGTCTCTTCAATTCGTTACTGCAAGAATGTTCAGTAAGGCTTACGGCATCTTGGCGGTGAACCAAGTGGAGATGCCCTTCATGCCATTCCGTTCCACGTTCTGGCCATCCCACACCGCAAACGCCACCGGAATGCTCGCTCCGGCTCCGAATTGCACGTCATTGGCGTCACTCGTCGCCAATGCCCGCTTCATCACTACGCGCCACGTCGGGCCGCTGCAGCACCCGCCCTTCAACGCGCCGTACGGTTCCCACAGGCCATTCCCCATCACGTCCTGCGAGGCCTGCGTCGTCAACGTGCTGAACCCGTTCGCGTTCAGATCTTCCACCGAACTGGCCCGCAAATCCGGATCCGACATGATGTTCCCCGACCAAATCCCCGGATTGAACGGCCCCAAGCTCCGGCCGATCCGGTCCGGATAGGTCACGCCACCCGCCGGCTCTTCATAGTAAAAGTCCCAGGCGATCGAGGGATATTGTTGATCCACGTCCCACATCCCCGCGACGCCCGCGCCCATGTCCCGTTGCCATTCCGCGTTCCACCGCCAGATGTTCACGGTGCCCCCGGATTGCCCCATACATTGGAACGGTGGCGCCCCGGACGTTTGGACGGGAAATTGCACCGCCACCTGATCCCGGAAATCCTGCGGGCCGATGGTGGTGTTGTTCAGGGTTTGATCCCCCCAGTTGGCCCACACCCCAATCTCCTTGCCGTTGGTGGCCATTTTGACCATGACGGTTTTCACCGAGATGTTGGGATGCATGGGAGTCGTAATCGTTTGGCCGCTCAAGGGCACCACAATCCCCGGGACCGTTTCCCACACCGGGTTGGCCGCGTCCATCGGGATCGGCCCGCTGATGCTACCCACCGGAATGGTCACTGGCTGGCTGACGGCCAACGGGACCTGCCCCATCGTCAACATCACGCCGACGACCAAGGCAGAGAGAAGAATGCCGAACACCAATCCTTTGTTACGCGTCTGCACCACTCTCATAATGACGCATCCTCCTTTGATAAAGATTAAAACAAAAATAACTGCGGACTACCCACTTCCTCTAAAACTGCACTACGGATACTACTCGACAACTTCACCTCACGATTTTGTGAACTACGCCGTACCGGACTGCCCCGATTCCGGCTTCTCCTTGTCCAAAAAGTTCTGAGCCCCAACCTCGTCCATCAAGAGACTGAGTTCATTGCCTTTATCCTGGGCTCCACATTCAAAGGATATCCCTTCCGGAGAGACAAAATTCGCCGGACGATAATCCGTTTCCGAGTATGGTTGAGGAGTCACGCCCAAATAGGCAATTTCAAAAGCCACCCATTGAGCCGTCAAATCCGCAACGAGTTTATAGAATCCATATTCGGCTTTCTTTTTCAACATGCCGGAAAATAAAGGAACCCATCTTCCGACATGTTCCTTCACGAATTTTTTTTCGGCCTCTATGACTGTTTTGAGTTTTTCCGGGCCATCATGGCACAACGCATACGATTCTTTGTAGGCCAGGAAATGCAAAAATTCGAGTTCCACGCTTAAATGATCAAGACGTTCATGGATGTCTTGAGAGAGCTGAACCCCAAAAGCCGAATAGAAGCCGGCAATGTCTCCCATGACGTAGGATTGGCCAAACACGTGATCATTCCCAAACAGGGTTTCATAGGGTGGACAGTCCAAGGCAATGACGTTACTGAACACCCTGCGATGTTCATCCCGCAGGTCTTGCATATCCCAATTGACACCCTCGGACGAGATCCAATTCTCCACCTCGTCGAAATGATCCGCGATCCCCTGTAAGACTTCCTCGGTTGCCTCATCGATTGGAGCCGGCAAAGCCGCTTTTAAACTATTGAGTGCGGCTCGTCCATCCTCAACCAACTCTCCGCTTTGAAGATAATCCAAAAATTCATCGTCTTCGGGATACAGGTAACTCCAAGACAGAAGAAGATATAGCTTGCTTCTGGCTAAAGCACGCTCAACAGCCGGGGAGTCTTTTACTGACGACCCGACTGGTTGAGTGACGGAAGAGGTTGCTGACCCTCCGTTTTGTTCTTCCGTAACTTTCGTGGCCATAAACCTCCTCTTGTCTCAACAGGAACAACCGCTGTTCCCATCCATCAAAACAATTATAGCTCATCCGGGGACTCTTCTCCACCGGAAGTGCGGACAGATAATAGGCCAACTGCTGATCCAAGTCAAGCTCTAAAACCAGCTAAAAAAACCAGGGCGGAACTCGCAAACGATTCAGGAGCAGTGCCGGTTCCCACTTGAGGCATCGGAAGGACTACGCCTCTCAACTTAAGGTCAGGCCCCTAATCTCGCCGGGACGACCCTGATCGCCACATGATCATTCACAGTCTTACAAATATGTTCGCAAATCCCGCACCCGACGCAACGCTCCGCTTCAACCCGAATGGCCAGGGAAGCGAAATCCATGGCTATGGCCCTTGTCGGACACTGGGCCACACAGGCGTTACAGCCCTGTCCGGCCGTACAAATCCTTTGGGAAACCACGGCGATGCCCATGTCGACGTCTTGGGGGTCGCCGACCGGTCGAAGTGCCTCCGGTTCACAAGCGGCGATGCAAGGGAAATCCTCACAAAGGTAACATGGTTGTTCATCGGGATAGATGACGGGGGTCTCTCTCCGATCAAGACCGTCGGAGCCATAATTATCTTCCAGGACGCGAATGCTCTCGTGCGGGCAGGCTTCGACACATTCTCCGCAGCCCGTACAACTCTCAAGAAATTGGGCTTCTTCGAGGGCGCCCGGGGGCCGCAACCAATCGGTTCGTCTTTTTTCCGGTTGTTCCTGTTTGACGTCTTCCGCATCCCGATGCTTGACGTACTCGTGCACCGTGACACCCAGGGAAACGACGCTCTGTTTGAGAAAATTCCTGCGCCCGTAGGACGGCTCAGGATGTTTGGAGGACCCCGGAGGAGATTGTGCCATGCACCGGCCCTTCTTTCATGCGGTCAACTGGTTGAGCACCGACGCGACTCAGGCTCTCGATCCCTCACCGACCTGCGGGGAAACGTATCGATATGGCCCCTAGACCACGCCTGCGGCACGAAGCCTGTAGACCTCCACGCAACGGTCACACGCACCATATTCGACATCCCATCCCGGATGATTTTCCCTGATGAAATCCAGCACGTACGGTTCAACTTTTTCGTCAAGATCCTCCACCCAGGAATAGGTGGGGAATCGACAGAGAGGGCAGGGAAACCCTGGCATCAGCAAGGGTTTGGCCGGAACGTCCGCGGGCAGTTCACCTTCTTCGACTTCAACCGCCCGTTCCATCACGCGGATGGTGTCTTGAGACATTTCCACCAATTCGGCATGGGTGAAATATTCCGTCTGCCACAGCCCTTCGAAGACCGATTCAACTTGTGTGGGAGGGATCTTCCGGTACCAGGAACGAAATTCTCGCAAGCGGTATTCCCGGCTGAACATCGGTTCCTTCCCCAACCGGGCGATCCGACTATCGACGTGCAAACTCCACAGCACGCGATAGCGATTCAGGAGAAGATGCTCCTCGCCAGGATTCATGCCGACTTTCGTGTCGGGGTCATATCCGAACGCGGAATCAAGCATATCGGAGATGTGCGTGAATTCATGGCGGAGATACCGGTTAATGGCCGGATCGTAAAACCGTCGCGGAATCAATTTAATCCCGACGCCCTTTTGACCTTTCTCCTCAAATTGACGAGCCAGTTTCTCCTCCACGGTCCCCCATTTTCTGAGGACGTCCACACCTTCCTGATCTTCTTTCAGCACGCCTCGAACGAGGACAATGCCGACCTTGTCCTGCAAGTCGGGAAATTCCGCAAAACCGTCTCTCAAGATATCGGCAAAGCCCCACTTGGCAAAGAGATGTTGATAGAGTTTCTTAAATTCCGGCTCCCGATCGTCCAAGGAAAATTTCTCGTACACCGGGTCGGCTATTTCATGAAACTCGTTGTAATAGGTGGGGTCGCCCTCCCGCTCGGTTTTTTCGGCGAAAGAATCAATGACCTCTTGAAGCAACGCCGGCTGAAATCGAATGTCCATTCTTTTACTCCTTGCCTGTCTCACTCCTGCATTGAAGGACCGTGCCCGCGAGCGGAGGACCCGTCCGGTGTCGCCTCCCGTACCTGCTTGACGACACAGGCAACGGCTCGCTAGTATCCTTCTCCGGAAACGTCACCAACATTATAGGCAGGCCTTTTTTCCCTACGCAAGGCCCCGGTGACAGAGACTACGACGAAAGGACGTTCGTTTTATGACTCAACCCCCGCTTCCACACATGGCACCCTTGGGGTTCACAGAAGAACCCAAACCTGAATTGCCACCCATCGACGCCTTGGAATATTGGAAGGCAGGCGTTCACGAAGTCCGGACATTTCGGGGACATTCCCACGGCGTCTGGGACGTGGCGTATGCCCCCGACGGCTTGACGCTCGTCAGCGGAGGCGCGGATCGGCATCTCCGCATCTGGGAAATTGAAACCGGTCGCCTGCTCAAATCCCTGAAAGGACACACCAACGATATCCGGCAGGTCGCCTTCAGTCCGGACGGCCAGACACTCGCCACCGGCAGTGATGACAGAACCATCCGGCTCTGGAACCCGCACACGGGGGAAACGATCCGGCTGCTGTTTACCCAATATGATCATGCAGTCGCCAGCCTCTCCTTCTCCCCGGATGGCCTGATGCTGGCCAGGGCCGGACAGAATAAAGACATCAAAATCTGGGAAATCACCACCGGCACCGAAGTCATGACGCTTCTCGGCAAAGATCAATATGACCATCACTGGACGGTCTGCACCGCGTTTTCTCCAGACGGCATTCACTTGGTCGGCGGAAGCGACATCGGCAAATTGAAGTTATACGAAGTCCTGCCCAGCGGAGAAGAGAGACTCGTGCATGACGGCCATTGGCGTGATGAGCCAGACGATGAAGAGACCGAACAACGAGGATTTTACGTCGATGAATTTGGCGGATTCCAAAAACCAATGGAGTATTGGATCGGAGCGATTGCGTTTACGCCGGATGGCAAGACCATGATCACCGCAAGTCGGGACACGGCGATCAAATATTTCGAGATGCCCGACATGAAAGAGGTCCATACGGTGAAGGGGCATTCCGAATGGGTGCGGGGATTGCTCGTTTCTCCGGACGGGAAACTCCTGGTGAGCTGTAGCGACGACCACACCATTAAGATGTGGGACATTCAGACCAGAAGGCAGGTGCGCGTGATCAAGGACCACTCAGGCCCCGTCAGGGGCATGGCCTTTTCCCCGGACGCCCGGTACCTCGCCAGCGCATCCTGGGACCGCACGGTAAAATTATGGAAAGGGGGAGACGGGTCGGAAGACTGAACGCGTTCCAAGCCCCTTTAACCGGATGACTCGTCGCCCTCATCGACGTCGGGGGTGGCAAGGCCGTAGCGCTTGCATTTTTCCCACAGGGCTTTACGCGAAAGGCCCAAGGATTTAGACGCCGAGGTTCGACTCCACCCTTCCCGCTCCAACACGGCCAGGATATACTCCCGTTCACAACGTTCCCGCACTTCGGCAAGCGTGCCTTGTTGCGAAGCATTTGTGACGTTCGGCAACCCTTCCTGACAAAACCCGCACCCGGATTGCAACGACCCTCCCAAGAAAGGACACCCGGTCTGGCCACAAAGATCCCACACCTGAATTTCATCCCCTTCCTGTGCTAACGCCACCGCTCGTTCGATCGTATTTTCCAGTTCACGAACGTTGCCCGGAAAGGAATAATGCAGGAGCATGTCCCGGGCCAATGAAGAAAACCCTTTCATGACGCGCGAGGTCCGGCTCGTACTCCGTTGCAGGAGATGCTCGGCCAGAACCAGAATGTCTTCCTTTCGTTCCCTCAGGGGTGGAAGGGCCACCGGCACGACGTTGAGGCGATAGAACAGGTCTTCCCGAAATCGTCCGGCTTCGACTTCTTCCTTTAAATTTTTTTGCGTGGCGCAGACCAGCCTCACGTCGCTGTCGATCGTCTCCGTGCCCCCGACCCGTTCGAACCGCTTTTCCTGCAGGACCCGGAGGAGTTTGACCTGGACCATCGGGGAAACTTCCCCGATTTCATCTAAGAACAAGGTGCCTTTATGGGCCAATTCAAACCGGCCCAGCCGTTGCTTCAAGGCTCCGGTAAAGGCGCCTTTCTCATGTCCGAACAATTCGGCTTCCAGCAGGGTTTCCGGCAAAGCCGCACAGCTCACTTTTATGAGGGCCTGTCCACAGCGCGGGCTGTTTCGATGAATGGCATTCGCAATCACTTCCTTCCCCGTTCCGCTTTCACCGAAAATCAACACCGTGGCATCCGTGGTGGCGACCAGTTTGACTTTTTCCAAAACCTGCCGCATCTGCTCGTTTTTGCCGACCATACCGTCGAAATTGAATTTTCCTTCGAGTTCCTGGCGAAGGGCCGTATTCTCCTGCCGCAACGCCTGGACCTTGGTCGCTCGATCCACGATTAGCAATAATTCATCCATGGAAAACGGCTTGGTGACATAATCATGGGCCCCGAGTTTCATGGCTTGGACCGCCGTATCAACCGAGCCATGGGCGGTAATGACAATGATCTCGGTTTCAGGAGAGGTTTCCTTACACACACGGACGACCTCGAGACCGTCACTTCCGGGCATTCTCAAATCGGTGATCACCAAATCGTACGGCCCCGTTGTGATTCTCTTAATGCCTTCCTCACCGTTGGAGGCTTCCTGGACCTGATACCCCTCGGCTTTGAGCGCATCCAACATTGACAACCGCATCAGCGGCTCGTCATCGATGATGAGGATCGACGGAGTCATCAGGAGACCTTGACCAGCGCGACTCGGTTGGCACTCAGGGGAAGGCTCACGGTAAATACGGTGCCCTTTCCGACTTCACTTTCCACGGTCAAGTGCCCGCCGTGTCGTTCCACGATACCCAAACTCACCGACAATCCCAGGCCCGTACCTTCACCCGTGCCTTTCGTCGTAAAAAACGGATCGAAAATATGAGGCCTGACCTCGGGGTCGATGCCCGATCCGGTATCCCCCACGTCGATCTCACAGCGCTCGTGGGCGACCCGGGTTTGCAGGATGATCGACCCGCCCTCCTCGGTTGCCTGGACGGCATTGAGAATCAGGTTGGTCAATACCTGTTCGATCATCTGCGGATCGACAAACAACGGCGGCAGGTCGTGGTCATAGACTTTGTGCAACTGAAGCCGTTTCTCGGTAATGGTATGGTTCGTCAGCACCAGGACGCGGTCGGCCAATCCGTTCATGTCATTCATGGAAAATTCCGGCTCGTGTTGTTGGGAGAAGTCCAACAATTGCCTGACGATTTTTTGGGCGCGACGAAGCCCGTCTTCCATGTAGGTGAAATATTCTTCCTGGCGATCTGCCGGCAACGAGCCTTTCCTGATGTTATAGAGACAATTCAAAATCCCGCCCAACGGGTTGTTGATCTCATGCGCCACCCCGGCAGCCAGCTTCCCGACGGAGGCCAGTCGCTCGGTGTTTCGAAATTGCTCTTCCATGAGCTTTCTGTCCGTAATATCCCGGGCAATGCCCAGAACACCGATCACACTCTGCCGTTCGTTTTCCAGTGGCGACACACTCACCAGGACCGACCGGAGTTCCCCGCTTTGACTGATCACTTCCACTTCATATTCCTGTTTGACATCCAGCTCAAGGATGTCTTTCAGACGACGACTGCGATGACGCTTGGCGAGTAAGGTCAAAAACGGCCGGCCCAGCAGGTCTTCTTTACGATAGCCCCAATTCTCCACCTTGTTGTTCACGTAGGTGAATCGTTGATCACGATCGAGGGTGTAGATCACGTCATTGGCGTTTTCGAGCAGGCTTTCCAGGTATTTTTGCGTTTTCTGAATCTCCAGTGTCCGGGCCTGGACTTTCTCTTCAAGTTCTTCGCTATGCCGCTGGAGCTGTTCTTCCAACAGTTTTCGCTCCGTAATATCACGAAGCTGTACCATAATCGAAAGCGTTGAACCTTCTCCCACGCGAATCACGTCCATTTCCATGGATCGTAACGTCCGTCCGGCGGCGAACACTTCCAATTCGGTAGCCGGAACCTTGTCTTCGTTGGACACCACCGTTTGCAGTAACTGCATGACCGTCTGCTGGCAGGCGTCCGGCACGAGCATCAGTAAGGATTGAGAGAGCAAGGTTTCTTGCTTATAGCCCAGCACCTCCTGTTCGCGTTCATTCACCGCCGCGATGATACCGGCCGGGTCCACCATGAAGATCGAATCCGCTGAACGATCAAAGAGCACCCGGTACCGTTTTTCCGATTCGGAGAGTTGATGCGTTTGGGCGGCCACCTCCTGCTCCAAGTGAGTGGTATACCGGTCGATCTGTCGTTGCAGCACCTTCCGTTCAGTCACGTCCCGCACGAACGCACGCGTGTACACCAGATCGCCCGTTTCCGAATCAATCAGGGCCGTGGAGTGAATCTCGACATCGATCGGGTCCCCGCTTCTCGGGAGAAACACCGTTTCAAGGGAACTCCGTGGTTGCGTATGTAACCGGTTGACGTATTCGAGCGCTTCCGCTTTCCTCTCCGCAGGAAGAATGTCCCACAAATGCATGGATAGCATTTCAAACAACGTGTATCCCAATTTTTCCAATTCGGTGTTATTGACGTGAACAAAACGGCCGGTCTTGTCGATTTGATGAATCATTTCTGGAGAATTCTCGATAAGATCACGATACCGTTCCTCAAGGAGACCGATTTCTTCCATTTGCGTGTTCAACTGCGAAAACGACTGTTTCAGGTTGACCGCCATTTTATTAAAGGCATGGGAAAGCGCTTCAATTTCATCGCCGGTCTTCAGCACGAGGGGATGATCCCAATTGCCCGCGTCGATTCGCTGCACGCCTTCATGCAAAGTTTGAATCGGGCTCACAAGTTTTCGAGCTACGACCAGTCCCGCCAACCATAAAATGCCCAACACCACGACGCCGTACATCGCCACCTTCACCAGCAACTGTTGCAGGGGGGCATAAGTCTCGTCAGGATTTTGCCGTACAATCGTCAGCCATTGTCCGCCCCGGAAACTTGCAGAAGCCAAGGGTTCCGGAATCCGTAAATGGGCGTACCCGACCAGAGAATCCTTCGCGCCATGGGTATCCTGCGTCACTTGAACCCATCCGGCCCGATCTTCGTTGATGGCGGCCACCATGGCCGGATTCGCGGTATGTTGCTCCAGCGACAGAACCGGACAAATCAAGGGAATCCCATTCGCGTCGATGAGCATGGCATGGCCGGTGACGCCCGCAGTCACCTCGGAAATCGAACGAAACAACGAATCCCGGCGAAGCAAAATACTGACGGTCCCCAACGCCCGATCACGGCCTTGATCAAAAATAGGAACCGCCACGTTCAGGACGTGGGTTCCGAATGAGGGATCAAAGGTCAAATTACTCACGTAAATCTGACCTTGTCCCTGCTGAAACGCGGCATCCCACCATTCCGTATCACCATGATAAAATCTCACTTGAGGCAGGGAACTGAGCACCAGGGCTCCCTGGTTATCGGTCACCAAAATCCCCAAATAGTCGGACTTTCGAACGGCGTGCCAGTCAACCAAATAATTCGTTGCAATCCGGTTCACAAAGGCGGGAAATTCATCAGGATTTTTTCGCGCCAGCCATCGTTCTTTCCATTCTTCGATAAAGGCTTTGATTTTTTCGGGATCTCTTCCTTCGTAACTCCGGTTCGCTTCCTTCACCGCGGCACGAATAAAGGGGATGGTGGCCAACTGTTGCGCCTCATTGATGCCCCGCATGATTTGAGTCTCGATTTTTCTCGCCACTTCAACGGCAATACCCTTAAAGTTCGAACCGGTAATTTCTCGAAGGGCCCGGCGCTCTTCCACGTAGGTGAGGAATAACGAAAGGGCAAGAGGGAGCAGTCCGACCAGCACCATTCCCAAAATCGTTTTGCGCTGGAGACTCTGTGACCAAAGCCACCGTTTCATCGCTGTCATACCCCACAAGACAAACTGGTGCGTCACCGCCGAATGTTCAGGAGAATGTTTTCAAAGAGGGCAACCCTTGTCAAGGAGTGCCACACGAGACAACGGTGCGTTAGGCGCTTCGACTCAAGAGACGGCCTTTGCCGCCCGGCCATATCAACAGGAGAGGGCTGGCCACAAATACAGAGGAATACGTCCCGATGAGCACGCCCAATAACAGCGCGAGTGAAAAATCATGGAGCACTTCCCCCCCGAAAATCGTCAAGGGGACGAGCACCAACACCACCGTCAGGGTCGTGATCAGGGTTCTGGTGAGCACTTGATTAATCCCGGCATTGATAATATTCAAGATGGTCTCACGTCGCCGGGCACGAAGATTTTCTCGAATGCGGTCGAAGACCACCACGGAGTCGGTCAGCGAGTACCCGGCCAAGGTCAGCAACGCGGTCACGACCAACAAGGTGATTTCCTTGTCGAGGAGATAATAGATGCCAAGGACGGCCAACACGTCATGAAAAGTCGCCACCGCCGCGGCCACGCCGAATCGCAGTTCGAAGCGCGTCGCCACGTAAAGAATGATCCCGATCAGGGAAATCGTGATCGCCAGCAGGGCATCCTGTTGCAACCGGTGCCCGATCGTCGGGCCGATTTCCGTGCTGGAATCGATCACGAATTTGTTCTGACTGAATTCCGTCTCGAAGACCTCCACGATTTGTTCCGCGATCTTTTGTTCAAGCGTGTCATCCGTTTTCACGCGAATCAGCAGTTTATGGTCCTGGGTAAATTCCTGGAGTTCCGCATCCTGTAATCCATGTTTGCCGAGTGCCTGGCGGGCCTGTTCAAGCCCAATCGCATTCTCAAACTTCAATTGGACGGCCGTACCGCCGGCAAAGTCGATGCCCAGATTGGCGGCTCCGGTCCCGATCTGAACAAGGGCGATCAAGCCCAGAAGGACCAGCAGGCCGGAGACGCCGAAAGCCACATGGCGTTTCCCCATGAAATCGATATTCGTTTTTCCGATAATTTCCAACATGGTCAACCTCAAGACGGGCTAAATGCTCAACCGTTCCAGCTTGCGTCGATTGATGAGATCGAAGACGACTTTGGTCCCGATTAACGCGGTAAACAGATTGATCCCAATACCCAGGCACAGGGTCACAGCAAACCCTTTGATGGGCCCGGTGCCAAATAAAAACAACGCCAATCCCGTAATCAACGTGGTGACGTGGGAGTCGACGATCGTCAAGAAAGCTTTGTCATACCCGGCATCGACCGCCAATCGAACGGGACGCCCCTGCCTCAGTTCTTCCCTGATGCGTTCAAAGATCAAAATATTCGAGTCCACGCCCATCCCAATCGTTAAAATGATACCCGCGATCCCAGGCAACGTGAGCGTGGCATTGAGCCCGGATAACGCACCCAACAAACAGAGGAGATTCAACACCAAGGCCGCATCCGCAATCACCCCCGACATCCGGTAATAGAACACCATGAAGATCAACACGATCAGGCCGGCAATCAGCGTGGTCTTCAGGCCTTTCTCAATGGAATCCTGCCCCAGCGAAGGCCCCACGGTCAGGTCCTGAATCGTTTTCATTGGCGCGGGAAGCGCACCCGCCCGAAGAACGATGGCCAGGTCATTCGCCTCATCCGTGGTAAAGTTACCGGTGATCTGGGCCCGCCCGCCGAGTATGGGTTCGTTGATACGCGGCGCCGAGTAGACCGTGCCGTCCAGGACGATCGCCATGAACTTGCCCACGTTGGCGCTGGTAATCCGCCCGAATTCTTTTGCACCTTTGCTGTCGAACGTGACCCCCACGTAGACTTCGCTGAATTCCGTATAATTGACGCGTGCGTCCTGCAAAACGTCCCCGGTCAACACCGCCCCTTTTCGTACAAGATACGGCCGGCTGACCACCGGAGGGCCGCCTTTGGAATCGGGGATGGGTTCAAACAAGATTTCCGAACCCTCGGGCACCTTGTCGGCGAATTTCTCTCGAATGCTCGCCTCTTCACTGCGTTGGACTTGCACGGGCAATCCGAGTGCCGGTTGATTGTCCTCATCGAGCATTTTGAATTCCAGTAAGGCGGTATCCTGGATCAGGCTTTTCGCCCGCTCGGGATCCTTGACGCCGGGCAGTTGGATCACCAGTTCCGTACGTCCCTGGCGTTGCAGCAACGGTTCCGTGACGCCGAATTGATCGATCCGGTTTCGAATCGTCTCCAAAGCCTGATTGATGGCCGCGTTCTTGATCCGATCCACTTCGCTGTCGAGCAGTTCGACAACTAAAATACGGCCCTCTTGGGAAACCTGGAAATACGAAGGAAACTCATCACGAATCAGCTCCGCGGTTTCTTCGACCGTCTCCTCCTTCGACAGTTCAAGCCGGACTTGGAGGCTACCGACCCGTCCGACGGTGACGAAGGCAAGGTCCTTGTCGGTCAACAGGTCCTGCATGGCTTTGGCGGCACGGTCAACGGCAATTTCGACGGCCCGCTCCTCTTCCACCTCCAAGACCAGGTGAATGCCGCCTTGCAGATCGAGGCCGAGCGAGACGCCGCGAGGGGGAATCAGCCACCTGACGCTCTCGGGGATCCGATCGTACAGCCCGGGCCAAGAGGGGAGAAACAGATAGAACGACACCACGGACAGGAACAACACAAGAAACAAGCGACCACGAATTTTTTTCATGCTTGTCCTCTACCCTTCGTCATCCGTCCGTAACCGGGAAATGTTTTCACGTTGAATCTTCACTTTCGTATTATCATCAACCTGCACGGTGGCGGTCTCTTTTTCCAACCGGGTGATGGATCCCCAAATGCCGGCAGAGGTAATAATCTTATCGCCCTTCTTCAACTTGGTTAACATCTCCTTATGCTGCTTTTGTTTTCTTTGCTGCGGCAGGATCAACAAGAAATAAAACACTACAAATATCAAAATGAACGGAACCAGAGAAAAGAATCCCGCTGCTCCTTCCGGCGCCCCTGCCTGGGCCCAGGCTATCGAACCCATCTCCATCCCCATTTACCCATCCTTTCCGGTTGTCGATCCCTCGGTCACGACCGCAGCACCGACCAGTTCGGCATATGCCGCACTCTTCACATACTCACGGCGTTGTTCATAGAAGGTCCGGCGAAAGGCAAGAAAGGCCCCGGCTTGAATCGCCGAACGCATGGAATCCATGAGCGTTCGATAATACCAAAGATTGTGAATCGTGTTGAGTCGCACCCCCAACATTTCATTGGACAGATACAGGTGCCGCAAATAGGCTCGGGAAAACTTCCGGCAAACCGGACATTCGCACTGCGCATCGATCGGGGCATCATCCTTCGCATATTGCGCATGTTTGATCAAGACCCGTCCCTGAGTCGTGAACAACCATCCCGTCCGCCCATGACGCGACGGAATCACGCAGTCGAACATATCCACCCCGCGCATGACGCCTTCGACAAGGTCTTCGGGAAGACCGACACCCATCAGGTAACGAGGGTGGGAGGAAGGAAGCTCGTTGACTGACACCTCAAGCATGGCCAGCAAGGCAGGCTTGTCTTCCCCCAACGATAGCCCACCGATGGCGTACCCATCAAATCCGATCTCAACCAGTTCACGGGCGGATTGCCGGCGCAAATCGGTATCCAGCGCTCCTTGTACAATGCCAAACAGCGCCTGTTGCCGGTCGCGTGCAACCACGGCACACCGTTTCGCCCATGCCGTTGTCCGCGCGACCGCGACCCTGGCTTGCTCGCTTGAACATGGATGTGGCGGGCATTCGTCCAGCGTCATCATCACGTCCGCGCCCAAGGCCATTTGAATTCCCATGCACAACTCGGGCGTGAGATGATGCGCGGACCCGTCCAAATGCGATTGAAAGGCAATCCCGTCATCCGTGATCTTTCGCAAATCCGCGAGGCTGACCAATTGAAAGCCTCCGCTGTCCGTCAAAATTGCACCATTCCATCCCGTAAACCGGTGAAGCCCGCCCTGCTCTTGAATGAGTCGATGACCGGGTCGTAAATACAAATGATAGGCATTGCTCAGCATCAACCCGAAGCCCAATTCCCGAAGTTCATCGGGCGCCATTCCCTTCACCGTCCCCAACGTGCCGACGGGCATGAACGCCGGGGTGTCAATGGTGCCGTGAGGGGTGGACAGCACCGCGGCACGGGCCGCGCACTGCGGATCCTGCTGAACAACGGAGAAAGCAATCACGATACGCCCTCAACCAATCGAGGTTTCATCAACGAAAAGATTAACATTCCTCAACACCCGATTCCCGATCAACCTTGCCGATATCCCTACATTTTTTCCGGAGCACTGACACCCAATAACCCGAGTCCGTTCTTGATCACCGTTTGAACCTGTTTCAACAACACCAGTCTGGCCATGGTCAATTCGCGTGACAAGTCCTCCCGGACCGATTCATTCGATTCCCCTTCTAGAACGGATTCACCGGATTCTGCCTCCTTGACGCCATCGATCCTGGGCGGAAGGACACGATGCTTGTAATAAAAGACGTGGAGCAAGCCTGCAAGTTCGTGAAGATAAAACGTGATGCGATGCGGCTCCAATGCCTTGGCACTCGCTTCAAGCAACCCGGGGAAACTCGACAACTGCTTTACCAGCCGGAGTTCTTCCGGCTGCACCAACGCGGCTAAAGGCGCCTCGCCAACCGGCGGTACCGGAAACCCGCGTTCGCGGGCCGTCCTGAATAAGCTGGCAAGTCGCGCGTGGGCATATTGGACGTAATAAACGGGATTTTCAGAGGACTGTTTCTTCGCCAACTCCAGATCGAATTCAAGATGCGTATCCGAACGACGCATCAGAAAAAAAAACTTGGCGGCATCGGCCCCCACCTCATCGACCACGTCCTGGAGCGTGATAAATTCGCCTGCCCGCTTGGACATCTCGACTTTTTCCCCGCCCCGCAACAAACGCACCATTTGGACCAAAACCATCCGCAAACAATCCTCGCTATGGCCGAATGCTTTGATCGCGGCTTGCATGCGCGGGACGTACCCATGGTGGTCCGCGCCCCAAATGTTGATCAACCATCCGTAACCCCGGCGCAATTTATCGAAATGGTACGCGATGTCCGAGGCCAAATAGGTATAGTCACCATCCTGCTTACGAACCACCCGATCTTTTTCATCCTGAAATTGAGAAGACCGGAACCACGTCGCCTCGTCACGGGTAAACACCAGATCCCGCTGTTCAAGGTCATGCAAGGCCGCCTGTATGCTCCCCGAAGAAAACAACGACGCCTCGCTGTACCACGTCTCGAACTCCACCCCGAATCGCGCAAGATCTTCTTTAATGGCTCGCACGAGTCGGTCGGAGGCCCATTGCCCGCATTCCCTGCGAGCGGCTTCCGGGTCCAGGGTCAGCAGATGCGCGCCCTTCTCCCGATCCAACTCCTGCGCCAGGACTTTGATGTAGTCTCCATGGTAACCGTCCTCGGGAAACGAGAACTCCCGGCCATGAATTTCCAGATACCGTGCATACACCGAGTCGGCCAACAGCTTCATTTGGCGACCCGCGTCATTGATATAATATTCTTTATCGACTTCATACCCCGCGGCGCGCAACAATCTGGACAAGGCTTCGCCCAGAGCCGCGCCGCGTCCATGTCCCATGTGAAGCGGGCCCGTGGGATTGGCACTCACAAATTCCAAGAGAACCCGCTGCCCTTGTCCCGCCGTGCCGTGGCCGTACCGGTCGCCCGTCCGCTCAATCTCTTCGAGCACCGAAAACCAACAGTCCGGACGAAGCGTGAAATTCAGGAATCCTGGCGGCGCCACCGCCACGTTTTCCAGAAAAGGACAGGAGGTCCGGAGTTGATCCGCGATCACCTGTGCCACTTCCAACGGCGGGCGTTTCTCCTCTTTCGCCATGCTCATGGCCACATTCGAGGACAAATCTCCCCATTCCTCCCGCTTGGGAAAATCAATGACGGGCTCGGGAAAATTCGTTGATTGCAAGGCCCCGCGTTCCCTTGCTTGCAGCAGGGCATCGGTAATGGCAGAGGCAACCTGTTCTTGAACGATTCCGGCAGACATGATGGTATCGAAAAAATAAGTGGGAACTCGGGGAGAAGAGGACTGGAAATCTAACACAGGCTTTCCGGGCCCCGCAAGCAAAGAGGGTGCTCGAGTCATCGCCGTTTGTTGCATGCGTCTCCGGCCGCCGGGTTGGATAACGTTGCCGTTTGATACATTGCCGATGAATGAAAATTAGCCGGGGTTGATTTTTTGCGCGAGTTCAATATCGGCCGGTGCATTCAAATTCAGAAAGGAAAGCAGTTGGGGATCCAGGGATTTAATCTCCGCTTCCGGAATACGGTGCACGGCCAGGCCCTGCTGGTCGGCAATATTTTGAAGACGCAAATCCCGGGCATCGATCATTGCCTTCAAAAACGGCAGGCAGTGTTTTGAATACAGCCCGTGCAGAGGCTGAAGCCCGGTGACCAATTGCGCCAGGACAATATCCGTTGCATCAGCCTTTTGAAGAAAAAGCTCAATGACGGCCGGATTGATGAATGGCATATCGCAGGCCACAACGAAGACACGGGGATGGTGGGAGTGATACAGGCCGGTATACAGTCCTCCAACGGCTGCGCATCCCGGCACAAGGTCGGTGACGATCCGTATTCTATCGTCCTGCTTTGAGATGTCCTCTTCAGCCAACACCAACAGCACTTCCGGGAACAGCTCGAGTAGAACGGAAGTGACCCTGTCCAAAAGCGGTTTCCCATGAACGGACAGATGGCGTTTGTCCATCCCCATTCGTTTGCTCTTCCCGCCGGCCAACACCACACCTGAGACTTCTCCAATCACCACTCACGCCTTCCGTTGTTTCTTTTGTGCCCCCATGAGAAAAACAGTTATTCAATAAAAAAAGGGGGTGGACGCCGGTCCACCCCCTTCCTTGGTCTCTCTATCGGGCGCGTGCGCCTCAGGCCTGGCCCTTTTCCTTACGCCGGTTGGCGCGTCGGCCCAACACCCAGCCTTCGATAATCGCGATTCCGACCGTGATCAAGCCCGGATAGATATACGTGCTCATCGGAGTCTGCGGCTCCATCACCAGATAATAGAAGGCCGACACCGCCATCTTGCGCCCCACGTCCCCGTTGTGCCCGTCCCAGGCAAAAAACACCATCGGGATATATTTGCCAGCCTCCAGGTACGCCACTTCTTCGTAGTCGCCTTTGAGCGGCCGCTTCACAATCACGGTCCACCGGCCATCGGCCCACTCCGCTTTCACGACCTCCACTTCTTCCTGGAAGTCCAACTCGGTGAAGTCCTGATCCCAGCCCGTGCCTTCATACACCCCTAGGGTCCCATCTGCCGTCCATTTGGTAATATCGGCGGCAAACCTCTCATCTCCCCAGAAATACCGCGGCTTCCGTGGGGCCGGGAGTTCCTGCCACTTGAGCGGGAATTGGAACGCCACCCCATCGTTGTACACGGCATAGCCGTCTTTTTGTTTGGCCGCAATCGATTCCTGATGGAACGGGTCTTCGGCAAAGGTCGTGCCCTGCGGCGCTTGTTCTTCCACGCCATAGTCCTCCAGATTCACTTCCGTGGGATCCCAGTCCACCTCGTCTTCCTGGATACTCTTCGTGCGGTCATCCCACCGGAACATGAATTCGATGTGGGTCTCGTTATACAGCGCTTGCACCCACATGTCGTCGATCCGGTTCACGAAGTTCCGCGGCTTGTGCGTGATCTGGCCGCCCATGGCCAGCCAGCGCCGCGGGATCAGATTCCACCGCTCGTCGTTTTCATCCGCGGGGAGATCCCCTTCCACGAATTTCGACGGAATCACGAAGTTACTCTTGGGTTTGTCCGTCAGCGGGTCGATGGGTAAGGGCGGCGCCGCGGAGAACGCTTGCGCCGTTTCGTCACTCACCTGCCCTTGTGGCGCGGTGATCTCGTGCTCCCGCTCACAGAGCGAGTTGACGTAGTTGGCAATGTCCCACCGCTCGTCCACACTGGTATTGTCCGCAAACGAGGGCATCGGCGTCCCGTTCAGCCCCGTGGAGAACGTCCGGAAGATGTTCCGCACGTTGTACGGGTCCTGCCGGCTCCCCCGGAAGTTCCAGCACTTGTGCCAGTCCGCCGGTTGGATGGAAAAGCCCCAGTCATCCTTGAGGTTGAACGCGTTCCCGTCACCCCGGCCTTCCAAGCCGTGACATTCGATGCATTTTTTTTCGACCACCAGTTCGGAACCCCGTTTGATGGATTCCGGGGTGTTCTGTTTCGGGGTGAGTTGATCCAACTGCAACACAAAGAGTTCTTCGAATTCTTCGTCCTGCCACGACCGATCCTCCACCAGTTGCGTGGTCACGAAGGCCAGCACGTCCTTGCGCTGTTGTTCGGTGAGAATGCCTTCCCACGACGGCATGGCCGACCCCGGCAGGCCGTGCGTGACCGTTTGGAGCAGGTCCAAGTCAATCAGCGGCAACTGCCCGCTGGCCGTATGCCGGATCTTGAAGGTACCCGCATTGAAGTTCCGCGGCCGCGGCCACAACCGCACCGCGCCCGGGCCGTCCCCGGCCCCTTTCACGCCGTGACACCACACGCATTTGGTAAAGTACACCCGCTTCCCCGCTTCGATCTGTTCAGCCGGCTGGGGCGGCGGCAGGGGCTGTTGTTTGAAGCCTTCAGGGAGGTCTTCCTGGGCGCCGCTGCTTAGCGGCAGCCCTAACCCCAGCAGGGCACTTACACCCAGACACACGCCCCACCGGGCCAAGTTCCTTCCATATCTGCTCTTGCTCATGGCTCGTCTCCGCTCCTCTTATCTTAATCCCAGGTCCGGGGATAGTAGCCCGTGTGCCAGTATTCAAACATGACCACTTTCCAGATTTCGTCCACCGTCAGGTGTTGTTCCCACGGCGGCATGACCGACGCCCACGGGAAGCCTTCTCCCGGCAACCCGATCCCGCCTTTCGACACCCGCCAGAACACAAATGTTTCTTGCAATTGCGCAATCGTACCCGCGTCCGTGAAATTCGCCGGAATCGGGTTGAAGGCGTATGCCCATAAGCCACGCCCGTTCAGGTTGTCCCCGTGACAGAAGTGGCAATTCTGAAAGAAGATCTCGCCCCCTTCCCGCACGTACTTGGTGTAGCCTTCGGCATTGGGATCCCACGGGTTGTAGTTCGGATCGTTCACGTCTTTCATCAACCGCCCCATGGCCTGCTCCACGATCCGAGCGTCCGTGTACTTCTGATCGTATTTACCCTCGTTGTTCACGCGAAAGGGATTCTCCACCACTTGCAGCACAAAGGTCTTCCCGTGCACTTTCGTCGTGGCCGGCGGCGCCGGATGCACGGTCCGCAACTCGATGGGTTCTTCAAAACTGGGCAGGAACGAGTTATAGGCAAAGCCGCCCAACGCCAGCGGAATGACAATCAACGCCACGGTGCGCATGCCCTTGTGAAACCCGCTGATTCCGTCCATCACGTTCATAACCGGCCGCTTGAACTCCTGCCACGCGTCTTCCGACCCGGACACCCACATGAAAATCCCGCACGCCGAGACGGTACCGTAAATGGCGCGTACACTGAACGGAATCGGCGGATAAATGCGGTACTTCAAATAGAGCTGGATGTAAATCCACACTCCCACCCCCGCCCAGAATTTGGGAATCCCCATGCCCGCCCGATTCAGCGCCCAGTTCACGAGCGCAAAGACCAGAATCGAACCGGCCAACTCCGAAATCATCTGCATCGGCATGTAGCCTTCGACTAACTTTAACCAGGTCATCGTATTAAACTCCTGTTTTCTGAATCACAGAGTTTAAGGATTAATTAAAATCTTCCAATACCGGCAAATCCTGTCCCTCTTTTAAGCTGGACAGATAATCCACGATTTTGTTCACGGCTCCCGCACTGAGTTTGAGTCCGAAATCTTTCGGCATCTGGTTGTCCGGAAAATCTTTCACCACGTACATGCTGGGATTTAAAATCGACTCGGTAATGTATTCACGGGCCGATGTGGCGCGACCTCCATACCCCGGATCCTTCAGCCGTTGCGGAGCATTGCTGCCTTCCATCAACAAGGGACCCACTTTTCCGGTTGCCCCTTCAATCCCGGGAATCGTATGACAGGCGGGGCACCCGGCTTTCATGAAGAGATCCGTAATCGGCTCTTCACCGGTCGCCAATACGCCACCCGCGGCTTCATCCCCGTCGGCACTCGCCTGAGGCCGGTCCGCTTCAGGAATGAATTTTTCATACGACGCTTGAATTTCTTCGTACGTGGGTGCTTCTTTCCCTTCCCGAACGTACAACCAGGTATCCACCGCCGCCAATTCCCCGAGGGTCAGCGAAATCGGGGGCTTGTGAATTCTCGGCATGGGGCTTTCCGTATCATTCGTGCCTTTCACGCCGAATCCCGGCACGACAAAGCAACTCGGACAGGCATGGGACTCGGCGATATATTCCTGACCGGTCGTGGCCGTCCCCGAGCCCTCAAACGCTTCCTTTTGCACGGTATCCCGCGAACCGGGATCGTTCATATGATATTTTTCGTGTTTCAATCGTTCTTCGGCTCGAGCAGGAACATCCCACAGATTCGGGGCCCGTTCACTCAAGAAGCCCTGGTTAAAACCATGACACAAGGGACACTGGCCCTTGCCGATCGCCCCTTGCACTTTACTTTGGCCGAGACCGCCAAAGATGATTTTTTCACCCTCGTCGCCCAGTTGCTGAGGCGTCATACTCTGGAAGTCCAACTTGACCTCCGGCGGCGGAAAACCCCCTTCCACCTGGGGCAACCAGTTCCCATACCCGGAGAGCGCCGCGGCCACGAAAAACATGAATCCGCCGATTTTCATGAGAGCCCCGATATTGGTGAAATAGATCCCCATAATGTAGGCCAGGCAGGTAATCATCACCAATGAGACGGGCAGCAGGCGACTTTCTCCATAGAAATTATTCTTGTAATTCGCAATGGCGATAAAGGCCATCAATGCGCACAGCATGCCGATAAACGTCTTGAACGTGACATTCTTTTTTTGAACGGGATCGGTCGATCTGGCTTGAAAATAAAAGAGCAGCCCTATCAAAAAGGCGAATGCCGGCCATCCAATCGAGATTGCTTCCGTAATTAAGTCAACCACCTTGCCCCTCCACAAATGAGGCTACCCTGACTGTTACGTTCAGGATAGCCTCATTATCACGTATTTCATGCAAAGTTAATGATTAATGACCAGTTGCAGGTTGCGGCGCGGCACCCGGAACGGGTTGCGTCGCAGGCACGGGCGCTTTCTTGGCCCCTAGTGCCCCAAGCCAAAAGACAAACATGATCGTGATCCAGAAGAACAACACGTTAAAGGAGATCACGTTGGCTCCAAACCCAATGGTATGCGTATACGCCCAAGGCGAATTGTCACGCATAATCTCATTGACGTGCCAGAACAACCTCACCGATGACCGGATATATCCCATCAATCCCATCATCCAGGTAAAGGCCGTCGCCAGCATAATCAGGGCATATTGTGAACGCGGTGCGATTTGACCCCACCGGATCGGCCCCAGTTCCCTGGACTGCTTCAACATCGCCAGGTTCAACGCCGACCCGAAAAACAGGCACGACAGCGTGCCGGCGACCTGTGGCACAGAGAGGCCGATTCGCACGTTAGCAGGGATGAAATACCCGTAACAGGCCACCCAAATGTTGTTCAGGTGGGCCACCACAAAGAACGTAATGAGGAAGATATTTCCGAATTTTGCCCATTTTACAGCCGGCACCCTGTTGCCGCGCTGATACCAGATGAAACTGGCGATCGTGGTCATGATAATCGCGTTAATTCCACCGTTCTTAGCCGACATCACGCCATAGTTCCCCAACACCGGATGCTGTTGACCGCCCATGGCTTTCAATTCAGCCGGCGTCATGACGATCGTGTGTGGAGTGATAAAGACCAACAGACCCACGACCAGAATAAACACAAAGTACTTGATATAGCGTTGGAACCGCTCACCTCCGGTCATTCTTCCGAGTGCCTGCCAGAGATAGTAGTTCGTCGTCAAAAACAGGATGCCGATCATTGTGGCCTGAATGATGAACAACCAGGCTAACAACCCGCCCATCAAGGTAATACCCATTTGTTGACGATAGGCATACACTTCGCGCATGAGCCAATAGCCGGCAAACGGCAGGGGAATCAGGAAGGCAACCCCGAGCGCCATTGCGATATACCCCATCCAATCGTAATGGGCGCGTTCCTCATCATTCTTCGCCGACAGGAACCGGTACGCCGCATACGCCGCCACCACGCCGCCGCCAAAAGCCATATTCCCCAGAATCCTGTGCACGTTCAGGGGATTCCAGAGCGCCGTATGGATGACGTGCCAAATATTTCCCAAATATCGTCCCTGTTCATCCACCCCGGCGGGCGACATCATAAAACCGATCCAGGAATTGGCCAGGAACATCAACACCGTTCCGATCACGTTCAGCACCACGGACATGCTGGCATGGAGCCATTTCAACAACCCCTCTTTCATCTTGTCCCACCCGTAGTAGTAGATGTAGAGGGTTCCGCTTTCCGCCACGAACATCAAGGCGTAAATATGCATCACGGGACGGAAAATGCTGGAAAGATAACCGAAGAAGGCGGGATACAACGTCAGGAACGTGAAAATGAGAATACCACCGAGGATGGCCGTCAGCGAGTAGGCGGTCAAGCTGATCTTAATGAAGTCATAGGCCAATTGGTCGTATTTCTTCGCCATCGCCCTGTCTTTACTCACCAACCCGGCAAACTCGATACACATACAGAAAATCGGGACGGCCAACACAAAGCTGCCATAGTACAGATGCTGCTGGTTGGCAACCCAGAGAAGAACCCGGCTTTCGAAGTTGTATCGGGGATAAAATTCCGCCGTATCTTGAGTCTTGGGAGCCGGCGCACCAACGGCCGGGCCCTCAGTTTTGTAGTAGACATCCCTGCCGATTTCGACTTTGGCTTCTTCGCCTTCCGCGCCTTCGGCTTCCTGGGCGGCTACGACATCCGGAGGCGGCCCGCCTGCTGCGGGAGCACCCCCACCGGCCAGGGCCGGCAGTGCCACAAAAATCGGGAGCAACAACATCACTCCCATTGCAAAAAGACCAGTGACCGCCAGAAATTTCTTCCCGGCCCGTCCACTTGTGAGGCGACCCATGACCAACCTCCTTCTTTCTTTGAAATTATTCAAAGAACAACTCTTATAGTGATGTTTTTCAGGATGACGACTGACAAAATGACTTCTTACCTCAGAATGTAGAAATAATCCAACCCCTGCATATCCATCAGTGCCCAGTCGATGAACTGGAAGTATGCCACGGAAATCACGATTGAAATGATGAGGTACAGAACGGTCTGCATATAAATTCCTCCTCTTCAGTTCCCTTCTTCAACAAGGACATTGAACGCCAGCAAACCAATAAAAAAACCACAAGCTCACGGCGCAGGTCACGTAGAATACCGCCTTGCCCAGCTTGATCGGAAGCGGATCACTTTTTGCCATCTCAATTTTCCTTCTAAAGGTTTAACCTTAATAAATTATACTCTTGACACATTTCTACGAGATGTGATACTCAACAACCACTTTTCGTGAATATGGTAAAATCATGCGCAATAATGCAAAATTGTTCGACATTATAGTGTTGGCCGGAATGGTTGTCAATATTCTTTTGGCCGTCTTTTTGATCCTGTATTACTTCGACTTTCTCTAGCCTTCGCTAAGGACCCTCTGGCTTATTGCACTATCAGGCGCATGGCTGTGCTGGGTCCTCGCTCAACCCTCGACTATCCACCTGATATGTCTCGGGTTTCGCTACGGGACGCCTTGCCCTGCATCCCGCTATCACAATAAATCAGAGGGTCGCTAACCCCGGGAACCGGCAGCCTGCGTGTGGACAGGGGGATTTTGCTCCGATGCCACACAGCGGAAGCCTATGGTTTCGTCCCGAAAGTCGGGAACCATGAAACTCCGGGCCGTAATCCTCAAGTCGTTGCCATAACTGGTATAACCGGCACCGCGTAGCGTCTTATACCCCCCACGATCGGCAAAATTGGCTTTTTCGGGTTCGGGATCATTTGGATGGCGGGTTTGCTCTTCATACCAATTCCTGGTCCATTCCATCAGGTTTCCAAAGCCGTCATGGACGCCATAAGGGCTTCGATCCAATGGGAACGAGCCAACGGACGCCGTGGCTTCATAGCCGTCCTCCACTCCTCCCAGATTGGCCTTGTGAATTCTCGGCGAGTTTCCCCAGGGCCATAACCGGCCGTCTATCCCGCGCATGGCCTTTTCCCATTCAGCCTCGCTGGGCAGGCGTTTCCCCTTCCATTTGCAATACACATCGGCATCATGCCAGGAGACGTAGGCAACCGGCTGATTGGGCCCGCGCAATTGGGCCAACCGTTTGGCATAGCGGGACGGAGGGCCCGGTTTGCGATGACCTGTCTGCTCCACAAACTCGAGATAATGGTGGTTCGTCACCTCATACCGGTCAATCCAAAATCCATCGAGGGTCACGAGACGTTCGGGGCGCTCATTAAAGCCGCCCTGGCTGGTCCCCTGGACGAATTCTCCGGGAGGAATGAATACCATGTCTTCACGGATGATCGGTTGGGAGGGGTCGGCCTGAGAAGCGCCGGTCGTCTGAACGGGTTTGACGACCTCCGCAAGGTCGGGATCAGGAGGCGGAGCCTTGGTCCCTCGCAGAATTCCCGATACCGGCATGCCCACCATGAACAAAATCACGGCAAGCAGAATCAGTTTCAATCTCCCGTCCATGGTCGGGCAACCTCGATAGCCCCCCGTCAGGATACTTGTTCGACGGCCTCGACGTCTTGGGCGCAACGGAACCCAATCGTCGCGTCGGTTCGCCACATCTTGGCTGAAAACCGTTTGGTCAATCTCGCGTTGAGTTTGGAATCACGCCAGGTCCCGCCTCGAATGACTTTGAATTCCGTGCTATCCGGACCGGGAGGATCACGAAACGGCGAATTTTGATAATATTGGGCGTCATAGGTATCCGCCACCCATTCCGCCACGTTGCCAGTCATGTCGTAGACACCATACGGACTCCGCCCGCCTTCAAAAGAGCCGACCGGCGACAAGTACTTGAACCCGTCGTCTTCTCCGTCGATATTGGAGACCATGTAGCTGAACTCATTCCCCCAGGGATAGAGTCGTCGCCCTTCACCGCGAGCGGCCTTCTCCCATTCGGCCTCGGTCGGCAATCGTTTCCCTGCCCACCGGCAATAGGCAAAGGCATCGTTCCAGCCGATACCCACGACGGGGAAATCCGGGTCAACGAGTTTGGAAATGTCTTCTTCGAAGACCGGCACCTGCGGTTGTTCCCGTTTGATCATCTTGACGAAACGCGCGTATTCCGACTGGGTGACTTCCTTCAGATCGATGAAATACGTCCGCACGTACACCGGATGAGCCGGGGCTTCATCGGGATCCCCCTGATCATGCCCCATGGTAAAGGGGCCTTCGGGAATCTCGACCATCTCACGCCCTTCATTGCCGACCAACGTCCGATACATGGAAAAATCCTGGACTTTCACCGGAGCGATGACCCGGGGTTTTGTCGTCTGCGACGTCGAAACCAGCCGGTCCAACTCCTGTTTCCCCTTATACGTTTCGTAGATCAGCATGACCATCATCAGGATGAACGAGGCAAACACAAAGATGATGGAGCCGATGAGTACCCCGCGATTTTCCATAACCCTGATCCCCGCTAAACGTTCAACCGTCTCCGCTTCCCGTACCGGCCTTACGCTTCGTGGTCGGACGTGGTCTGTACCGGTTTCCGCCAAAACACGTCAATCAACATGGAGATCCAAATCCCCAAAAAACCGCCCATCGCCGCGCCGGACCCCGCACCCACCGTAATATTTTCGGGGCCGGAAACGGCCCAAGCCAGCGCGCCGCCCAAAATCGTTCCTACAAAAATACCGAAAAAAAACCGCCGTCCGCCAATGAGACCGATCCCGGCGCCTAACATGACTCCGAGCCCCCCTGCGAAATAGAGAAAGGAGCCGCCCAGAAGAATGCCGATGAGCACCCCGACCGTCCCCATGACCGCCACGCCAAGGAGCACGTCTATCATGGTTCCTTTAGAAATCGAAGGTCTCCTTTTTTCAGCGCGACCGCATGGCGTTATTCCGCCCGCACCTGGATCGAAGCGAAATCGATTTCCACCCCCGGGCCGCTTTGCAGTGAAATGCCCCACGCCCGCGGAGCCGGTTCATGGTTATGAATCTCCTTGAAGTCCTTATATGCGTTGACCTCTTCTTCCACCCATTCACCCACCGGTTGCAGGCCTGAACGCACCACAACCTCCGCCGCACCGAAAATGCCGCCGTCCGTGACGGACCCTTCGGGCTGCGTGCCGCTCCAGACGTACTTCGTGGACACCGGAATAAACATCAAATCCGTATCCAGATTCGCAAAGACCGCCGCTAGGAATTCAGCCTTCTCCGGGACGACATGCAGGCGCCACCGCCACGCTAAAATGGGATGGGTTCGGGGATCCCAATCGATGTTCTTGGTATACACCCGCTGATTCGCGCCCTGGCCCTTCAGAAATGCGGTGCCCTCTTCCCGGTGAATGGCATAGGCCTCTTTTGCGGTGATCGTACTTCGGGACCCGTCCCATCCTTTCGGAAACTGCTCCTCATCCGGACGCTCGAAATTTTCGAGCGTCACCGCCTGCGAGAACGCCGTTCCTCCCGTCATGGGAACACAGAACACAAACAGGACAAGCCATATGACGAGTATTCTTCCCGTCCTCATACCGACTCCTCTCTCGAGAACGCCTGCACGAACGACATGCTCGGTGCGTCCTTTTCCACGACGGCCGACCTGTCCCTGGTGGCCAGCCAAAACATGAAAAACACCGAAACCCAAAACAACACCATGTTGATGGTCACCATCTTGGCCGCAAACGTGATGGCAGGGGTAAAGGCCCACGGGGAAACGTCCGCCATCAGTTCATTCACGTGCCATCCCAGCCGGCCGGCCGACCGGATATACCCCATCAACCCCATCACCCAGGAGAAGGTCGCGGCGACCCCGAACAACGCCACCATCCCGCGTACGGATATCCTGCCCCATTGGATGGGGCCTCGAAGCTCGCTCCCTTTCAACAGAAAATGATTGATCAGCAACCCTCCGATCAAGACCGTCGCCGTGGTCGCCCCCTGCGGAATGGACAGGCCGACCCGAACGTGGGCGGGAATGAAAAACCCGTAAACCGAGACCCAGACGATATTGGCCATACCCGCGACAAACAACGTCCCGATCGCGACGTTTCCCGCCGCGGCCCACGGCACGGTGATGATCCGGTTAGCGCGGCGATACAACAGGTAGCTCAAAGCGGTCAGGCAGATCATGATATTGATCGCGCCGTTTTTGGCCGACATCACCCCGAACTGTCCGATGACGGGATGTTGCGCCGCGCCCATGGCTTTCATTTCACTGGGGGTCATGGCAATGGTATGGGGCGTGAACCAGACCAGAAACGACACCATCAATCCCACGAGGATGAATTTGAAATAGGGATGATACCGTTCCCCGTCACGCAACCGCCCCAAGGACTGCCAGATGTAATAATTGATGCCGAGAAACAGCGTGCCGATGGTGGTGGCCTGCACCACGAACAGCCAGGACAACAACCCGCCCATCATGGTCATTCCCATCTCCTGACGAAACTCGAACACGGAACGCATCAGCCAATACCCGGCAAAGGGCATGGGAAGCAAGGCACACACCACCACGACGATGAACACGTAGCCCACCCAATCGTAATAGGCCCGCTCTTCCTGGACCCGGGTCTTCAAAAACCGGTACGCCGCATAGGCCACGACCACGGCCCCCCCGGACATGATATCCGCCAGGAACCGATGGGCATTGAGCGGATTCCATAACGGTGAATGCAACAAATGCCAGACGTTCCCCAGAAACTGTCCCTCGGCGTTCACCCCCGCGGGAGCCATCATGAAAGACGCCCAGGCATTGGCCAACAGGAGCAACAGCACGCCCATGGCATTCGCGACCACTCCGATCGACAGGTGCACCCATTTCCCGGCTCCTCGGGCCAAACGGTCCCAACTGTAGTAGTACAACACCATGAGGAAAAATTCCCCCAAAAACACCGCGGCATAAAACGGCATCATCTGTTTAAACGTCGATCCCATATACGTCATGAAAACAGGATAGAACGTCACGAATGCGACAAGCATAACGCTGCCAAGCAGGGCCGTGACCGAGAGCGAAACCACCCCGACGCGAAGAATGTCGCGACCGAGGCCGTCGTAGCGTTGGGCGGCCTGCGGGTCACGGCGCGTGAGGCCAAGGAATTCCAGGAGAAACGCAAACAACGGCAGGGCCAGGACGAACCCGCCGAAATAGGTATGCTGCTGCGTGACGAGCCAGATGATGATCCGGTTATTGAGCGGTTGCCATTGGGGGTAGGTGGAGCCGGTTTCCGCGGCAGAAGGACCTTGAGGGATTCCGTCGGTCTTATAGTAGATGTCCTCGGTCGGGACAGAAGCCTCCGGACCGGCCCACCCAGACATGGGAGCGGCGAGCGAACAGCTCAAGACGCACAACAGAAAAATCGCCACACCGATCTTCATGAAAGCATCTCTCGCGAGGGCTCCCCCTGCCTGATTTCGACGGAGCCGGGCTTCGCTCCCGACGTCACCCATCCGGTTTTGGCTAAAATTTCCATCACGAACGGACAACGTTTCAAACCTTCGGAGATGCCGCCTTGGGTTTGCGCTTCGACAAACACCCGGGCACCCAGAAAATAGCCATACCCCGCCATCATCCCCGCGGTCACTCCACCAACCACCAGGTGCACGAACAGAGCCGCCTCCTCAACCCGAAATACAAACGCAAGAAGGCCAAATTGCACTAAATAGTATGTAAACGCAAAAGTCAAACACGGCCACGCCCAAAACCGGTAGGCGTCCCACCACGATTCTATTTTGAAGCGATCCGCGAAGTCTTCGAGAGGATGTTTCCCGGATAAAAAGGCTCCATAGGCGCAACACGCCGCCACGAGACACACCAGAATCGCCGGGCCGACTTCCCCCCCGTTGCCGGTCCAGCCGAGCCGGGACACAACCGCCGTCGCGCCACCCGCGAAGATCCCCGCTCCCACCCATCGGGCCAGATGTAGAAAGTCGCGCTGGAGCAACTCCCGAAACGACCCGCCGTCGGGAAAGGTCACCATCCGCACACCCTGGGATTCCATGCGGACCACGTGCCCGATTTCAAAGGCGTCACGAGTGACAGACGTACAGGGGATAATCAGGGCCATCATGGCCGGCCCTTCGGGATGAACCAAAAAATTGTAATCGACAAAGAGGGCCAGGAGCGCCAACACCAACAGCGAAAGCTGCACGCCGTAGACAAACCCGATCCATCCGCCCACCCAGAGAAGACGACCGGGACCATCGGTTTGGCAAATCCGGGCAAACGACTCGGCACGTCCCATTGTATAAGCCCAATACGCGGTGAGCGTCGAAAGGAGGCCGCTGAACGCCAACAATGCCAGCGGGTCGGATAACGGCAGAATGTCCTTCAAGAGACGGTAGAGGACAAACGCCACGAACCCCGGAGCGAGCATCACCCAACGCTTCCGCCGTCGAACGTCGGGTTCCGTGACGGTCGCGTTCAGTTGGGGAATCACCCGGAGTGAGAGTCGATGCAGCATCGGGATTTCTCAAAGGACATAAGCATCAAATTGTCCTTGATACGAAAATAATCTCACTCAGTCCCCCTCCTGTTCCCCTCCTTTGTAAGGAGGGGCGAGGGGAGGTAGAGCTTGGGCCGGGGTGAGCAGGCCGCGTTTGCGGGTCGGTGTTGTTCCCCCATGGGTCTGCGACTCTACCCCACCTGACCTCCCCTGTATAGACCGGGGACATCATTAACGGGTGTTCGGGGACATGGTTGACACATTGTGACTTATTCCAAGGGGTGCTGCAAATCAAGCTCGGTTATATATTGGTGACAAAAATAGACCCGCCAGCGGTGTTCCTGGGTGGTGGGCCGGAGGGCCACGGGGTAGCCCCGTAAGGCTTTGGTCACATGGAAGGGGCGGCCGCGAAACGAGATTTCGCCTTTGCCCTGGACGCGCCGCACGTGGGCGTCGGGGCCATACTCAATCGGCGGGAGGGTTTCGGGAAACGAGCGGGGACTGGGCGTATAGTGGGTGGCCGGAACCGCGAGGGCTAACGCGTCATGCGGGCGGTCCAGGTTATAGTGGTCGCGCCAGCGGTCAAAGTGTTGTTGGCAGTGAGGCAGATCGCGAAAGGTCCGTTGGTGGAGGAGTTCGGTTTTGAGGGTCCGATGAAAGCGTTCGTCTTTGCCCAAGGTTTGGGGGTGGGCGGGCCGGGCATGAGTCAGCCCAATGCCCAGGCGGATGAGCCAGATGGTCAACGGGGTGAAGGGACTGAGGGTGAGTGGGGCGCCCCACGGGGGGCCATTATCCATCAACATGCGGGCCGGCAAGCCATAGCGGCGGAAGGTCTGGGTCAAGTGCGTTTGGACGGTCGGGCCCTGTTCATTGGGACAGGCGTGCAGACAGAGCGCGAAGCGGGAGCAGTCATCCAGCACGGTCAAGGGGTGGCAGCGGCCATGGAGCAAGGCGAAATGGCCTTTAAAATCCATTTGCCACAGGGCATTGGGCGTGGCGTGGGCGAAGCGCTGCCAGGCCCGCTGGGGCGTCGAGTCAGCGGCTGTGAGCCCGGGGGTACGACGCAGAATGGCCGTGATCGTGCTGGGTGCGGGGACCCGGGGATAGCCCAGGGCGCGGAGGCGGGCGTGCAGTTTGCGGCCGCCCCAGGTGGGGTGCTGGAGGCGCAACGCCACGACCGCGGCTTCCAGGGCCGCCGGAGTGCGGTGCGGCGTCTGCTGCGGGCGCCGGGACCGATCGACGAGCCCCGCGGCGCCGGCGGCGGCATAGCGGGTCAGCCATTTATACGCCGTGGGGGGACTGATCCCGAATCGCCGACAGAGGGTGCGCAAGGAGCGGCCGGGTTGGTGGGCTAACTGAATGAATTCGTAGCGTTGAGACATGGTAGACACCTCTTTCCAAGGCATGGCGATCCTCCTGTCGTAGGGGTGAAGCCATGCAGGTTAAAGTGTTAACCATGTCTCCGAACAGGTGTAAACCATGTCCCCGGTCTATACACTCCCCTTACAAAGGGGAGGAACAAGACGGCCCTTCCTGTAGTCAGTCCCGCGCGTTACGACCTCGGGGCCGCCATGCCGAAATAGCGGGCCTTGATCTCTTCCATGAGCTCTACCGTGACTTCAGGGAGGCCTCTGTCCTGAGCCGTCCGCTCCAATTCCACGCGCGCCATCGCCCGGACCGGTCCCGGGACGCGGGACAAACGACGTTTCGCCTCGGGATGCCAGGATACCATCCCCTGGGTCCCGGCTTCCGTCATCAGGTCGGTCGAGATCACGGTAATGCCGTTTCGATTCGCATAGTCTTCCACCTCCTGCCGGACAAGAGGTTCCACGTACGGCGGCAGCCGATCCATACGATGTTGCGCTTCATCAGTCCAAGCCGGACGGTCGAAGAGCACGCTGGCCTTTCGATGATCCGTCTCGATTCCCACACTGAACCCGCACCGGTTACAACAATAACGAAGAAAGACCTGAACGTCTTCCCATTCTTCAAGGGCCTCACATCGGAAATCCGAGCCGCAGGCGCATTGCATCACGGGCCTACCCGATTCGTCCGGGATACAAAATATACAGCATGGTATAGGTCAAACTGCCGGTCACGAACAACACGCAATACACCACCATGGTAAACCGGCCCAGGATCCGGTGACGTCGCGCCCCGTTCGGCCACAGGCGTTGGATGGCCACCTCGATACCGAACACCAGGGCAATGAGGATGAGAAGTCCCAGATAGACGCCGAATTTCCCCATGGAAAACCCGCTGGCAGCCACGCGACTGAAAAACAACAGCAAAACGAGCGCCGTTACGCCACCGAATATAATCGCGATTTTCTTCCCGGTGGTTTGCAGGACGGCCTCGCGTAACTTCCGTTGGCCGTCGATAAACGTTTGAGCACGGAATCCCAGGACAATCATGTAAATGGCCATGATCAATCCGATCACGACCAAAAGAATGTGAAAAGTCAGGAGGGGAACGAACACGTTGTCATACAACGCCTGCGACCCGCCGAACCCTTCCTTGCCTTCAAAGGCCAACACCCCGAGTTGGCGAAACAAATAATAACTCGTAAAAAATGCCAGCATGGCGATCATGCCGCCGAGCATCAACCAATGATGACTGCTCCCTTTATTGTTCTTGGCCTGGATCCACCCGACGATAAACAACCCGGTGAACAACGTCGCCATCAATTGACTGACATCGGCCCCCATGGTGGCATGTGTCCCGACAAAGCCCGGCTCTCGTAACCATTCAGCCATTTAATCCTCTCCCGATTTGATTCCCTGAACAATCGCCCGCGGTTCCAGTTCCGTGACCGATGCAAAGCCGGCCCGGTTCATCCACTCCATGGCTTCCTGTGTCGTGAAGCACTGCCCCTCTTCCGTATTGACCAGAATATGCACGGCAAACGCCGTGGTCCAAGCCGGACTCGTTCGGTCCGGGTCCAAAAACCGATCCTTGATCACCAACCGACCCGTGTCCGTGAGATGAGCAAAAGCCTTACGCACCAATGCGGCGTTGGCCTGCGCGTCCTGGTAATGAAGCACATCGGACAAGAGCACCAGATCATAGCGCCCGCCCAGGGAATCGGTATTGAAATTGCCGGGCATGACGGCAATCCGATCCTCCAACCCGGCTTCCTTGATCGATCGTTCGGTCACTTGGAGTGTCGACGGCAGATCAAATACCGTAGCCCTGAGCCGGGGATTTTCCCGGCAAAAGGCAATCGCATTTGTCCCGGCTCCCCCGCCGACGTCCAGCATGTGTTCGACGCCGTCCAGTTGCAGCACCTTCGCCAAGGTGACCCCGCTCCCCCGGCCGATCCGGTCCAATACCGCCAACACGTTGGCGCCCATTTCCGGATCGGTTTCAAATACGTGCCGGCGAACCGGAGACACTCCCGTTCGGATGGTCTCTTCCAGTTTTCCCCAATTCGACCATTCCGAATCGTGAAGCACCAGCAGGTGCCCGACATAGTCCGGGCTGACTTTCACCAGGTGTTTGCGGGCAACGCCGGTGTTCGCAAAGCGGTCCTCGTGTTTCGTCAGGACCCGCATTGCGACCAACGCGTGCAAGAGGAGGCTCAACGCCCGTTCATCGAGAGATAAGCGATGGGCCAAGTCAGAGGCCGAGTCGGAACGGCCATCCAAAGCTGAAAAGAGATCCAGCTTGATCGCCGTTAGGAGAATTTTCGTCTCCCAGTAATATCCGATCTGAAATATTTCTGCGAGAGAGAGCTCCCGAGGCACAACAGATCCTTTCCCTCACCCTGGTTCCCTCACCCTAGCCCTCTCCCAGAGGGAGAGGGAACGATGCGGAGATAGTAACGGGCTGAAACCGGCCAACGCAAGGCGAAGCACGCAACAAAAAAGGGCGGCAACGAGAAACCGTTGCCGCCCTTTTCATTGCTTCAAAAACGAACGAATCTCTTACTGTTTAAACTTATTTTTCTTCTTGATGTCGAAGTTGGCTTCAGCAGTCGCGCCATCCTTGACTTCTACTTCCATGGTCACGTTGCCGGCCACCGGATGCCAAGCCAAGACCTTGTGCTTGCCTGCAGGGACGTCCGTAATCTCAAAAGATCCGTCGCCACCGGACACGCCAAAATGACCGTTGGTCACGGGCAGGTACCAGGCTTGCATAAACTCGTGCTGGTCACATTGCAACCGGAGGACGGAACCCTTCCTGGCCATCCGCATCTTGATTTTCTTATCCAGCTTGTCGCCTTTCTTGGCCAACCCGATATTGAACAAGGTCGAAGACTTCGCCCCGAGCACGTCAAAGCTGTGGGGATTATGCAAGACCCCTTCTTTGGACTTGGGATCATTCGGATCCGCATCGGTATTTTCCACGATGAAGTTCCCCTTGTTCACCAACACACCGGTAAACGGCAGGAACTCACACAGCTTGGCGATCACGGTCGGCGTCGACTTGAAGCCTTTGACCTTAATGCCGCGAACCGACACGATTGCATTCTTGAGCCCTTTGTTCGCATCCACTTCGACTTCCTTCAACAAACGCGTGTCATCCCCTTTTTGACTGGGATTTTGTTTACAAAAGGCCGGATTAGGAAATTTGGAAAAGGCAAATTCTTTTGGCGGAACAGGTTTGCCGGAATACATCACTTTCCCCTTAATGGTTCCGCCGGCTTGAGCAATCAGTGGCATTGCAACCAGCAACCCACCAAGGCACAAAGTAAGCAACTGACGAGTCCTCATAGATATTCCTCCTGGTTGAGAATAAGTGTTGTCCGAGTCGGGGGGAAAAACCTGACGGATTTCAGCTCCCGGTCCGCCTCAAATTCATAAAACAGGCGAGAAATTCCTCGAATCTTCTTCCACGCAACAATTTTTCTTTATAGCAACCTGAATTGAGGGTGTCAAGTCAACCCTTCGGGCAGACTCTTCACCATATTCTTGAGTTTTGCGGGACACCAAATAGTACTTTAACGGACATTCGAAGCAGATGGGTCATTCTTCATCGAAAAGGGTTCCCGCGCCTCCGTGAGGGCCGCGAACATTTCCCGGAAACGATCCGGCAACTCATCGGCTTGCGCAATGGGGCTGGAACACAATCGGTCGGTGCACACGTACGCAAACGGGCCCGCCACCTTGGGGAAGGTGACTTCTCCAATGGACAGGGAATCGACGCGTGGATCCAGGAACCGGACCAGTTTCCCGGGAGCATACAGGGCCAGGCTGCGGTCAAAGAGACGCCGGGCCGCAGCCTCAGATTTTTCACCCACCACTACAATGTGAACGGGGTAGTAAAGGAACCGGTGGAGGGCGCGACCCGTTTGTGCAACCGGCAGGGAACCGGCCTCCACGATCATTTGCAGAATAGATTCGGCCTTTTCCCTGTATCGAGGCTCCTGGGTGAGATAAAACAAGTCGGAAAAAACCAGGGACAGTGCGGCATTGACCGGGAGATCCTTATGGGGAAATTTCAATAATCCCAATGAGGAAGAAGACGGCGTCCGGTCGAAATATCCCCCTCCCTGGCCGTCTTCGAACAACCGGATGGTATCCTCGATGATGGTTTCAGCCTGGGCCAGGTACTGGGACGAACCGGTCGTCAAAAAGGCTTCGAGCAAGGCATCCGCAAAAAAGACCTGGTCGGCGAGCAACCCGAACTCCTTGGCATGACCGTCATGAAGGAGATGTGCCAGGCCACGGCCTGGTTGATAGCGTTCCTTGTACAGCCGTTGGAGGGTGTTGAGGGCAAACTCCCGCGCCTGCGTGTTTCCCAGGACCTGCGAAACCCTGAGAGCAGCCTTGATCATCAAGGCGTTCCAGTCGGTCAGCTTCGTCCGGTCCACAAAGGGAATGCCGACAGCCGATCTTTGTGAATCGTCCAAGGCAAAAAATTCGTCCCCGGGTACGCCGGGGCGTGAATGGCCCGAATTTCGAACGTCGGCATCCTGACTGGCATAAAAGCCCCCATGTTCCCGGTCGGCGAGAAACCGCATGACGTAGCCCATGGTCCCTTCCACGACCTCGCGGTACTGCTCCGCACCGGTGACCTGATACGCCTCCAGATAATTCAACAGGTTGGACGCTTGGATTGAAAGCAACTTTTCATAATGCGGGTGTGACCAATCCGCTTCCTCGGCATAGCGAAAGAACCCGCCCCAGACCGGGTCATGGAGTTTCAACTGCTTATCCAGGGTCAACAACGCCATCTGCCGCCATTCCGAATCCCGTAGCCAAAAGTGATGGGAGAAAGCCAAATCGATGGCCTCAGGTTCAAAAAATTTGGGGGCGTCACGGAACCCGCCGGACACGGGATCATATTCCTGCTTCATCACTTCAAGGATCTGGCCCAGCATCTCCGGGTGAATGCGCCCATGAGGCTTCCGGCTTGCCCGTTGCGCCGATTGCACCTGTTCCCATATTTGGGCGACTCGTTCCGCCATATCCCGTTTGTTTTCCCGGTAAAAGTCGTCCGCAGTGCGCAACACTTCGAGCATGGCGTCAGGGGGCAAAGCATTCGCCTGGAAAAGATTTTCTCCTGAAGGGAGCAGGACACTGGTAGTTGGCCATCCGCCGTGTCTATACCGCGCCGCAATATCCGGACGCTGATCGGTGTCGACCCTGACCGGAACGAACGCGGCATTCAGCAACGCGACCACCGCAGGATCGACGTACGTCGTCTCATCCATCACGTGGCAGGCATGACACCATACGGCCGTCAGATCGAGCAGGATCAGCTTGTCTTCGGATTGCGCACGATCAAAGACTTCGGCTCCCCATTCCGCCCAATGGATAACCGGTGACGAGATGCCGGGTTGCTCACTCGCGAACCCAGACGCCGGAAATAAAAGGAATCCCGTTAGACATACACATAAAAATCCCCCATGTAGGCTTGCAGCCCGTACACCAGGGCATAAAAATGGAACCACGCGGCTCCAGAGATCTTTTCCTCCCCTTTGTAAGGGGAGTGTATAGACCGGGGACATCATTAACGGGTGTTCGGGGACATGGTTGACACATTGTGACTTATTCCAAGGGGTGCTGCAAATCAAGCTCGGTTATATATTGGTGACAAAAATAGACCCGCCAGCGGTGTTCCTGGGTGGTGGGCCGGAGGGCCACGGGGTAGCCCCGTAAGGCTTTGGTCACATGGAAGGGGCGGCCGCGAAACGAGATTTCGCCTTTGCCCTGGACGCGCCGCACGTGGGCGTCGGGGCCATACTCAATCGGCGGGAGGGTTTCGGGAAACGAGCGGGGACTGGGCGTATAGTGGGTGGCCGGAACCGCGAGGGCTAACGCGTCATGCGGGCGGTCCAGGTTATAGTGGTCGCGCCAGCGGTCAAAGTGTTGTTGGCAGTGAGGCAGATCGCGAAAGGTCCGTTGGTGGAGGAGTTCGGTTTTGAGGGTCCGATGAAAGCGTTCGTCTTTGCCCAAGGTTTGGGGGTGGGCGGGCCGGGCATGAGTCAGCCCAATGCCCAGGCGGATGAGCCAGATGGTCAACGGGGTGAAGGGACTGAGGGTGAGTGGGGCGCCCCACGGGGGGCCATTATCCATCAACATGCGGGCCGGCAAGCCATAGCGGCGGAAGGTCTGGGTCAAGTGCGTTTGGACGGTCGGGCCCTGTTCATTGGGACAGGCGTGCAGACAGAGCGCGAAGCGGGAGCAGTCATCCAGCACGGTCAAGGGGTGGCAGCGGCCATGGAGCAAGGCGAAATGGCCTTTAAAATCCATTTGCCACAGGGCATTGGGCGTGGCGTGGGCGAAGCGCTGCCAGGCCCGCTGGGGCGTCGAGTCAGCGGCTGTGAGCCCGGGGGTACGACGCAGAATGGCCGTGATCGTGCTGGGTGCGGGGACCCGGGGATAGCCCAGGGCGCGGAGGCGGGCGTGCAGTTTGCGGCCGCCCCAGGTGGGGTGCTGGAGGCGCAACGCCACGACCGCGGCTTCCAGGGCCGCCGGAGTGCGGTGCGGCGTCTGCTGCGGGCGCCGGGACCGATCGACGAGCCCCGCGGCGCCGGCGGCGGCATAGCGGGTCAGCCATTTATACGCCGTGGGGGGACTGATCCCGAATCGCCGACAGAGGGTGCGCAAGGAGCGGCCGGGTTGGTGGGCTAACTGAATGAATTCGTAGCGTTGAGACATGGTAGACACCTCTTTCCAAGGCATGGCGATCCTCCTGTCGTAGGGGTGAAGCCATGCAGGTTAAAGTGTTAACCATGTCTCCGAACAGGTGTAAACCATGTCCCCGGTCTATACAGGGGAGGTCAGGTGGGGTAGAGCCACCCGTCCGGGGAGCCTGGAGTGCCTTCTTGGGCTTAGCCTCTACCTCCCCTCGCCCCTCCTTGTATCTAAGAAAGGGTGTATACTGCATGCTATTTTATTCACCGATAGAGCCGAACAGCCCGACCCTCCTACGGGCGCCCAAGCCCGCTTGTAAGCACGGTGCGTTCGGCTCGGCCTCTCGGCAGCCCGCACAGTTGCCTGGGCCGTGTGAGCCCGGATCAGTTGGCAAGGTAGGGCGACGTGGGAGAGGCGCCTCAGAACAAGGAGCCAGTTATGGACTCGACTCAGACTTATGTCGGCATTGATGTGGCCAAAGCGACGTTGGATGTCGCCAGCGTTCCCCCACGCGTGACCACGACCGCCCCGAATACCGAGGCGGGGATTCAGGCGTTGGTGCCTCAATTGCAGGCGCTGGCGCCCGAGCGGATCGTGGTGGAAGCCACGGGCGGGTATGAACTGCCCGTGGTCCGCGCGTTGGTGGAAGCAGCGCTGCCCGTCATCGTAGTGAATCCGCGGCAAGTGCGGGATTTCGCCAAAGCGACCGGCCAGTTGGCGAAGACGGATACCTTGGATGCGCAGATCCTGGCCTTGTTTGCCGCGCGGGTGCAGCCCCCGGTCCGGCCCCAGCCGGATGCCGCCACCATGGAATTGGCGGCGCTGCTGGCCCGGCGCCGGCAAGTGATCGAGATGCTCACCGCCGAACGCCACCGCTTGGGGCGAGCCGCGGCGGCCCTCCGCCCGGGGATTCAGGCGCACGTGGCTTGGTTGACCCAGCAATTGACCACCTTGGACGAGGACCTCACCACCCGCATTCGGCACAGCCCCGTGTGGCAGGAGCAGACCGATTTGCTCCAAAGTGTGCCCGGCGTCGGCCCCGTCCTGAGCCGCACCCTCGTGGCGGAGTTGTCGGAATTGGGCACCTTGACGCGGCGCCAGATCGCCGCGCTGGTGGGCGTCGCCCCCCTCAACCGCGATAGTGGCACGGTCCGAGGGCCGCGCACGTGTTGGGGCGGCCGCGCCCCCGTTCGGACGGCCCTGTATATGGCGACCTTGGTGGCCACCCGCTGTAACCCGGTCATCCGGCACACGTATCAGAGCCTGTGTGCCCGGGGCAAAAAACGCAAGGTGGCGTTGGTCGCCTGTATGCGCAAATTGTTGACGATTCTGAACGCGATGCTCAAACATCGAACGTCTTGGCAAGAACAGAGGCATGTAACTCCTTAATCCCCACCCAGACAGTTGCTTACAAAGGAGGGGAATAGAAGAGGCGGCCTGAGGGAGTATTTTCATGCCAATGACAGATTCGGGGTGCTGTCAGATGTTTTCGTATCAAGTGACGGATGAACCGTAGTACTCGAAAAAACCCAATGCCGGAATGCGCCATGGCCGTTATTCTAGAGAAAGGTCGTCGCCCATGCCAATGTTCTCTCGTGCCTTGACAATTTCCCCCTCACCCCGGCCCTCTCCCAGTGGGAGAGGGAGTTCCGAGGGTCAGGCCTCGGGCGAGGCCGAGAGGAGACGCGCAATGGCTCCCGCTGCCGTAGCCCGGACGGCTTCGTTCTGATCTTTCATGAGCGGTTTGAGGCGAGGGATCAGTTCCCGTCCACCCACCCTGCCCAATGACCTGGCCGCTGAAATTCGAGGTTTCGGCACGGGATCGTTGAGCAAAAGCAGTAATGGCCCCACCACGTCGCGGGCACGTCCATGACCCAACGCCTTCGCCACGGAGGAACGCAGGCCCGGATTCTGTTGCCCCATCAATTCCCGCACGGTTCCGGCCACGACACTGAACGGACTGCTCAATTGTAGCAATCCCGCGATGGCCGCAGCCCGCACCCCCATATTGCGATCCCGCAAGGCCCGCGTCAATGGAGCAACCGCCCGTTCGGCCCTGAGCTTCCCCAACGTCACGGCAGCCACGCTTCGGACGGCCGGGACGGGATCGGCGAGCGCCTCGATCACGAAAGGCACGCCATCCGCGGAACCGAGTTTCCCCAGCGAGGCGGCCGCAGCCGCCCGAATCGACGGTTGTTTGTCGCGAAGCCCCTGCTCGAGAAGCGGCAACCCTTTGAGGTCTCCGATTTCGCCGAGCATCCGCAACGCCGCCCCTCGTTCATAGCCTTCCGGCACGTTGGTCGCCTGCTCCACGGTTTGCCAGTGGTCCTTCTGCCCGAGTCGATACAGGGCCGCGGCCGCGGCAACCTGCACGATCCGATGTTCATCCTTGAGTAACGGAACGATCAGGGGAACGGCCGCGGGGTCTCCCCACCAGGCCAAGGCTTTCAAAACAGTGACCCTGACCAGGCCAGCCTTATCCTTGAGCGCGTTGTGAAAGCTGTTTGCTTGTCGCCCTGCCGACAACTTTCCCATACCCTCGGCGACCAACACCCGGATCATGCCCGAACCGTCGCTGAGCCCGTCCTGAAAATACGGGACCACTTCATCGGAAGGAATCTCCTTCAACGCCGAATAGGCCGCCCCCCTCACCTGCTCGCGCATATCCGACCGGAAGGGCAGAATGCTCTGGAGGGCGAGTTCCCGAAGCAGTCCTTCGTCCTTGCCGTTCACCTCGACGAATTGATCGTAGGCATCGATGCCCTCGGCGGTTTTGCCGAGCCGCGCCAAACCCAACATTTTCAGCCGCAAAGACACCCGCTGCCATCGGGCATCGCCCAAAAGAGGCTCGACGAGTTCCAGGGTCTTCTGAAAGTCGCCTCGCTCGAATGCCTGTTCGGCCAGACCCACCCGCTCTTCGGGAGAGGTTTGTCCTGCAACGAGCCCGCCAGCCAGCAGGACACTACAGGCGACGCCCATGAAAACGACCGTCCATTTCCGCACTGTCATATCCGTTTATCCTTCATCGGCCTGTTTTTCGGTGGCCTCGAACGTTCGATACCCCAACGGGGTTTCAAAAAAATAATCCGGTTGTGTCGAGAGCACGACCCGCCCGTATTCCACGGACCAATCCCGGTCCAGACTCACGAGCTTCAACAACAACTGGCGCGCTTCATCCACCCATTGATAATACGTCTCCCGGCGGTCATGACGATCCACCGCCACTTCATACAACGTGGCCTCCTGATCGCCAACCATGGCATCGCCGATCCGGGACCGGGATATCTCCCCATCCAACCTCACCGCCAGGGGAAGCACGTAGTCCAGGGTCAAGGGAACCGCCATCACCAAACGACGCTGGGAAAGAATGTACCATACCTGCTGTTTGTCCAGCCGGACGATCGTGACCGTGGCATAGCCCAAATCCGTTTTGACCCCTCCTCGATGTTCGATCCGGTAGCGATCTCCCTTCACGAACAATTGGGCGTGCGAGGTTTTCCCCTTGGTACGCCACGTCAGACGGGCTGAAAATTCCAACTCGTCCACGTTTCGGGAAGCCTGAACGCCGGCGCCGGAAGCGGAGACGCCGGAAAGGGGCATGAGAAAAAAACAGAACAGAAATACGGGAAGGAACCGGTACCACCGTGGCCAGGTGGGACGGAAGGTCATGACAGCCATGAGTTACTGGCGCTCGAGAAGCGGTTCGATCGTGAATTCCCGTCCCAACGCCGCGGGGGTGAACCGGGGAGGCGTCCGAACCGTGAGCGCTGTTTTTCGCCGTCCCGGCGAAGGCAACTGAAAATCGATCGTCAGGTTTGCGCCCGGCTCGATGGTTACTTGCTGCTTGACGACCTGCTTGATGCCGGGATGCCACGCCCGGAGGGCATACGTTCCGGGAGGAACGTCTTCGATGGTAAACCGCCCATTCTCGTCGGTCAGGACGTAGTATGGATTGTCCACGGCGATGGCCCAGCTTTGCATATACGCGTGAAACCCGCATTGCATCACGAACGTCCGGCGTTTTTTGCTCAACTGGAATTGACGGACCAGCGATGATCCGGGTTTGTGGTCATGCGTCGCGTGCAAATCGCCCCGTCGATGACGTTGGTTGAAAGGCAGCGGCGAATTGAACAGCACCCGGGTCCCCATTGCGGTCGAGGTTTCGTAGGCCTGGATATCATGCATCACGGGATCCATATTCACCACTTCAATACCGTGCCCACTCCGCACGATGGTCGTAAAGGGCGAAAATCGACAATCCCGCGCTTCGACCCGAGGAACGGAAAGGGAAAACGGTTTGCCTTCTTTCACTCCCTCCAACAACACCACGACGTTCATGACCCGGCCCTGCTCGTTCACCAGAAAATCACGAAGCAGGCGCCACCCGTGCCCGTTGGAGATCCGTCCGCAATATTCGGGGTCCGGGAAAATGACCAGGTTGTACGCCTTGGGATCCGGTACCGCGCCGGAAAGCGTGACGGTTCCTTCAACCGTTCCGCCGCCGGCAATCTCTTTCACGGCGTAGCCCCACGCGGAGGAAGCAGGGATCGACAGGATCATGCACAAACCGGTGATCAAAAAAACCTTCATCAACGCTCCGAATCGTCAGGGCTGCTGCAGCCTGACCGACGGGGTGATTTCCACGCCTTCCCCGAGCAACTCCAGGCCGAAGTGCGGATTCTCCATCATTTCATGCACGCTTCTTCGCTCTTTCACGGATTCATATTGGAAGTCGTGGCTGACCGTACCGTTGGCGGGAACGGTAATCTTCTGATCCAGGTATTTTTTCATGCCGGCATGCCAGACCGTCAACGTGTACTCGCCCGGAGGCACGTCCGTCAGTTCGAACCGTCCATCTTCCTTGGTAATCGCATAATAGGGATTCTTGACCACTACGCCCCAGGAGAACATGTAGGGATGAAACCCGCATTGCATGACGAAAAGGTTGCGGCCTTTCCTGAGATGCACCTTTTGAATCATGGGCTTGCCCGGCAAATGTTTATGACTGTGTAACATACCCAGGACCTTGTGAAACGCGTTCATGGGTAACGGTCGATTGAACAGCACCCTCGCGCCGCGCGCCCGGGCGGTTTCGTATCCCTGAATATCGTGCTCAACCGGATCCATGTTGATCACCGTGATTTCATCCTGGTCGCGCAACACGTTCACAAAGGGCAGGAAATCGCAGTCCATGGCTTCGATCAGCACTTTGGGCACATCGAACGGCTTTCCTTTTTCAATCCCGTTCAGCATCACGACCGCGTCTTTGAGGCTACCGCCCGCCCCGATGATGAAATCCTCCACGATCCGCCAGCCCGTGCCGGTGGAAATACGACCGCAATACACCGCGTCCGGAATCGTCACCAGATTAAAGGCCATGGGCCGCGGGTTTTCCCCGGTAATCGTCACCTGCCCGCTGACGGTTCCCCCGTTCGTGACCGATATTTCCTCGTACGCCCATCCCGGGGACGCAAACAACCCCAAGACCAGGCACAACGTCCACGTCCGCACTGCCATGAATGCCTCCCTTTACCCTCGAATACCCTGGTACACGAAAAACTTACGCTGCCGATCGATACTCACGGAAAAAAAACGGGGAAGCCGACACCGGCTTCCCCGCCCTTTCCATCCGCTTTCGTACCCAACCCCGCGTTATTGCTTGAACGAGATCGGTCGAACGCTACCTTGTTCAGGTTGACCCTCCTTGGCTTCCTTGACTCCCGGGGAAGCCCCGCTGAGCGGGAGGATTCTCTGATCGGTCTTGGACAGCACGCGGAAATACCCCCATTGACCGGATTGGGAATACGGCAAGCGTGCATTGCTGTACACGTAATCCCCCGGCATGGAATACGGGCCGCCGGCCGAGGAAATAAACGCATCGATCCCCTCGGATCCGGAAAATTCCACGACGCTGATCTGGTCGGCTCCTTCCATGAACGGCTCGATCGGCCACTCATGTTTTTCCAGCGTAAACATACCGTTTTGCTCGTTACTGGCGCCGAACACGTGAATCCGAACCGGGTCGCCGGCATGGGCCTCGATGATCGGCGTTGCCGGTTCATTCGGTTCGTCGACGTTACAGGGTTGGAACATCCGTCCCAACGAGCATCCTTGTTCTTCACGGTACAGATAGGGCTCGTTCCTGTAATTCACCCCGACCAATCCGGCCACGTTTTGAACGTACGGCATGAAGCTGGTGCCGATAATATTGTCTTCATCCTGGAAATACAGGGCCACGTCACGATAATTGGCCCGATGCTCATTTCCGGGGATCGTCCGGTCGACAATCACGTCGGCGATCCAACTGTTCTTCTCGGAAATGTCCGCCCCGGTCTTCGGATCACGATACTGGGAACCCTCGGGACCGATCACAACTCCGCCGAACAAACCGTTGCGCGGGTTCATGGCCACGTTACCCCAATCCCATACCAGGGACTGCGTTTCCCCGACGGCCGGGTCCGCATAATAGGTATAGGTCCGGCTTTCTCCGGGAGCCAGGGTTTGATCCCCGGGATTGTTGCCGAGGTTGACCCCTTGAGAATCCTTGGGATCGAACGCCAGGGAGAAGGCCGAGAACGAAGCCCGGCTTTCCTTCATCTTGTTCGTAAGTTTCACTTTCAGACAATCGCCCAGATTGGCCCGCAAGGTCAGCGGCATGGGCTGAAATTCTCCGGACACCTTGGCCACTTCCTCTTCCAGGACGTAGATCTTGGCATCCGGGTTCTTAACTTCGATCGTCCGTTCAAAGTCCACTTCAATGGCTTCTTCCACGTTGGGATTGAACGCCATTTGCGGATAATCGATCGCCACCACGTTGAAATTCTTCACCGGGGCATCGGCTGGACATATCGGCAACTGCTTCTTGATGCCCGGCGCGCCGAACGCCGCATTCGGCAACGGTTTCAAATCCGGCACTTCCTTATCCAGGACCCGGATCAAACCCCACGAACCTTCGGACAACTTCGAACTCCGGCCATTGAAATACATGTAATCCCCGGCTTGGAGTCTCGTCCCACCAGCCTGCGGCACCACCAGGTCATACCGTTCCGCAATGCCGATGTGAATGGAATTCTTCCGGTTGGCGTCACCGGCGTAGCGTTCGGTCAGGAAGTTATGACCGGACACCGTAAAGACGTTACTTTCGTTCATCGTCACGTCGATAAGCCGGAAGACGATGGCATCACCCAGGTACGCTCGCAACGTGACCGTACTCGGATCCCCGTGCGTGCCGCTACTGAAAATCTGCGAGGTTTCCGGATTATTGGCCAACCGCTGCGCAAAGGGTTCGGCCCGGAAATTCAGGGCGCCACCCGTTGTATGCGTCCCGCCGTTGAGGAACGGCATCGGCGTCATCTTGATCAGGTCGTTCGGCGGCATTTGGAAGGACACGGTTCGTCCGGCTTCCAACGCCACTTCCACGGGTTGACCTGGAGGATTTCCGGCCGTCACCACGTTGACCGTATGAGGCACCGTATCCATGATTTGAACCATCAATTCACGGAAACTGCCGCTCACCCCATACCCCACGGGTTCCACCGTATGAATATCCATCACAGGACCGGTCCGTTTGGCTTCACCGGTCGATGGATCGTGCCAAGTCGATCCGAACGGCTCGATCAGGAATGAACACACCGCGCCATGAGGCCACGTGGTCCCGCCAAACGCATGGTCATGACAGAACACGGAACCCACGTCGGCATCCGCCCAAAAGCGTTGCCGCACGAATTCCACGGTCACGATGTCCCCGACCGGGTGATCATTCTCCAACGGGGTTTTGAAGGTCAGGGTCTGCGCCCCGCCACCTGCCGCTGCTTCACCGCCGCCGGCACCGGGCACTTGTAATTCCTGCCCGACGCTAAGCACGTTGGCGTTCGCCAAGCCGTTCATGCCGACCAACGTCGCCACGTCGGTGCCGTGCCGCATGGCGATCGCCCCCAGGGTGTCCCCGGGATTCACCGTGTACATGCCACCGCCAGTGCCACCGCCCGCGGAGGCGGATTCGCCGGAACTCCCGATGGCGACGATACGCTTCACTTCCTTACCTTCAACGTTATCCGCCCCCACGAGAATCACCGTACCCACGTGATACTGTTTGGCGTTCGTGACGTGAATCGTCCGGTCACCCTTGCTGGCGGCCTTGGTGAATTTCGCGTTCATGGGCACCGGCAACCCCTTCTTCTTTTTCTTTTCGAACAGGGTAAAGGGCCGCACGGACTGCTCATAAGAAAACCCTGAAATCACACCGTCGGACGCCTGGTTATCGAACTGCACAAAATGGAAGTGCGTGTTGATCTTTGACGATTGGAAATTCGTAAAGTCGTCGTCCGGCCACTCGCTGGTCAACATCCAATCCATACAATCGTAAATATTGGCTCGGAAGACCAACGGCACCTTCAAATCATTATTGTTCCGAATCGCTTCCTCTTCATCGTGCACCACGTACAACAACCCGTTCGGATCGACCACGGCCGGCTGATCGCCCTGGGCCGCGGACAACTCGATCGGAAGCTTGATGAAGTGGATGTTGTACTCCTGGGAACCCGCCCGGTCCGGGCACAGGCTCCACCGGCCGTTTTCTCCTGGTTTCGCCGGCTTCACGGACGGCTGGCCGTCTTCATCCAGATGGATCATTTCCAACCACGGAGCAGGATTCCGGTCCGGAGCAAAGGGCACCCGTTTGCCGAAATGCGGCGTCAGCCACGGCCACGCCACTTTGCCAGTCGTCGGCTCGAACCAGATGGGCCGCCGTTTGCCGGCTTCATAGCCCTGCCATTCCGGATGGTATTTGGGATTCTCGGTCGTGCTTTCCTTTTCACTCATCGCGCGATCGCCGTCCCAAACCCAATCGATCACGGTCGCGTCATACGACTTCAACTGGCCGATCTCGTCTTCCGTATGACCGGGAAGACCGCGAGTCACTAATTGCATTTCGACCCAATCGTAAATCCGGACCACGGCCGGGTCGGCGTTCCAATCGGTTTTTTGGGAGTTGTCGACCAGGTTGAACTTCTTCCCGAACCAATTCACGGTGGTACCCACCAATTGGTCGGAGGTCACCGGCCTGGCAATACGACCCTGACGATCCGGCAACTCACGGAGCGGGGCCATCACGTCGTTTTGGATGCCGGGCACTTGCAGGGTATTGTAGACCCGCCAGTACCCCCACATACCGGCCACGTAATGGTGCGCCACGTGACAATGGAACAGGAAATCCCCGGCCAGGTATTGACACAGCCCGGACCCGCATTCGGTTTCCAGGTCCAGCGCTTCGGATGGGCCGATCACTTCCACGTCCACCCGGTCTGATTTGGCGCGAATGAGCGGATACTTCACGGGTCCGTTCTGGCCCTTGTGCCACATCGGCATCTGATCCACCGCCCGCGGGCTTCGGGCCCATCGAATGGCTCCGCCGTGCGGATGATGCGAATGGAACACTTCGGACCCGCCGTGGACCAGCCGGTACTTCGCGGGATCACCCAAATAACTCCGGGGGATCGTGGGACCGGCATCGCCGAAGGTGTAGGAACTGTAGGCCATGGATTCATCTTCAAAGCCGAAGTACTCGTGTTGCACGTGCATGTTGTTGATGCCGAACGGTTCGCTCCGATAGTTCAGTGCCCGGGCTCCCGGACGGTAGGCATCGGTCAACGGATCACGTTGCGGAAGGAAGTCTCCGTGCTTGTTAACCGGCCGGAAGGCTTCGTCACCCACTTCATGATAAATCAACACGAATTCCCGGAAATCCGGGCCCATGCCGTTCTGAATAATGGCTTGCCAGCCGCTCGGCATTTCGGGCGCCGGCCCCATGCCCAACGGATCCAGATAATTCGAGCCGGCCGGTTCGACCACAAACACCCCGAACAGCCCCATCACGGTCAACTCACGGTCATTACTGTAACTGTGGAACTGCCGCCCCCCTTCCTGGGTCTCGGGATGGATGTACCATTCCATCTCCACGGGCGTGGTTTCACAATTCTCTTCGCACTCTTCATCGGGCCCATAGGCAATGGCATCGGGGTTCGTCGTGGCCGCGGGTTGACCGGTCGCGCTGACCACCATGCTGGACCCGTTGATGTGGAGACTCACGTCCTCACCGAATTCCAACTGGTTCCGTAGCGTGACTTTCACGCAATCACCCTGGTTGCCGCGAATCACCAGGGGTTGAATATACTGCCCCTGGATCCCGTTCTTCACGCCGCCGGGATTATGATGTCCCTCTTCTTCGCGCGCTTCCGCGTTCTTGGCTTCCTCTTCCCGGACGTTCTCGATGTTTTCCGACAGCACGTACATGTAGCCGGGATAGTAATCCAGCCATTGATTCAACGTGATTTCCACGTTGATCGCGGATATATCGTAATGTTTCACCGGAGCCGTGGCCGGACATTTCCCGCCGCCCGTCATCGCGACCGGTTCGATGTCGTTGTCGGAAGCCAACAGGTAGTTACCCTTCCCGGCGCCGTATTGATGCATCATGGACATCGTGTCGAAGCCACCGGAGTTGGATTCGGACATTTCCTCCTGCATTTGCTGCATCAACCGCTCATGCTGCTTTTCGACAAGCGCGGCGCGTTCGGCTCTCCCCTCCTGGGCATTCTCAACAATGGTCTGCCCTTTGAGGCGTTCGGCCCACGCAGGCGACTGGTGATTCATCCCTGAGGTCTGGATTACTGAGGCTGAATCGGAAACGTCGGATTCAGCATTGGCAAGAGGAAGCACAAAGCACATCAAGGCTAACAGGCTTCCCCCTCCCAGAAAAGCAAATCGCTTCATGGATAAAAATTTAGAATGAAACATGGAACCGCCTCCTTCAGAAAGTAAACTCCATCTCCAGGCAGGAAAAATATGCTATCATTTTAGACGACTCACAAACCGTAAAAGAAAAAATTACTGAAAACAACGTGGAGGTGTCAAGGGTGTCTCATCTTGAGAAAAAAGGTGAAAAATGGCGGGCGAAGCATCCTTACCCCTGTCCCGTTTCGGACAGAATGCAGCGCCGGAAGGCATCGCTTACCGCTTGAGTCACCGGTCCCGGGATGCGGTCACCCACCGGAACCTTGTTTAGCGTAGAAACGGGCAACACCTCGATCGTCGTGCCGATCAGAAACAGTTCATCGACGCGGGCCAATTCCTCTTGAGGAATATCCCGTTCATCGACCACGATCCCGGTTTTTCTCGCCAATTCCAACACGACGGCCCGGGTGACACCGGCCAACAACTGGTCGCTCAACGGGGGCGTAATGATCTTCCCGTCTCTGACCAGGCACACGTTGCTGGAACAGCCTTCCGTCACCAACCCGTCCTTCACCAGAATCGCCTCCATGGCCCCGGCGTCGAGTGCTTCCTGTTTGGCCAGGACATTGGCAAGCAAATTCAAACTCTTTACCGAGCACCGGCCCCACCGGAGATCGGGCAGAGTGACGGCCGGAACGCCTTGCCGCCGAAGAGCACGGTCGCTCCCGGGAATTTCCCGAAACGTCAGCACGACGGTGGGATTCGCCGGACTCGGAAACAGATGGGCTCGCGGAGCCACGCCACGGGTCAACTGGATGTACACCAGACACTCGGCATACCGACTCCGTTGCACGCCTTCCCGGATCAACGCCTCCCATTCGGTTCCGGACAGGGGAACCCGGATGGAAACGGCCCGGGCGCTCGACTCCAATCGCAAGAGGTGGTCATGCAGCCGGAACGGAACCCCCCCATACGTGCGAACCACTTCGTAGACGCCGTCGCCGAATTGAAACCCTCGATCTTCGATCGAGATGGTCGCCTGTTCAAGAGGAGAAAACTGCCCGTTGACGTATGCGATATTGGGCATGAGAAAAACGACCGTCAGGACCCCGGCTCCTGCACGTGGACCAGGAACACGCGCCGGGCTTCAGTCGTAAATTTCCAGGCCATCCGTTTCTGAAATTCCAAACGGTGCGTCCCGGATTGGAGCGGCTCGAATTCGAATTGACGCTTACCCGAATCCACCGCATTATTGCTGGTGGTCCGGAAAAACTCATCCGCGGTCAGCACGAGTTGTGCCGGATCATAGGCAGCCACCCACTGCTCGCCCCTCGTGCGGTCCTCCCATAAGTTGATGGTCAACGGCACGCCGACCGTGGCATACAGCGGTTTGCAATCAGATTCTTGTGCATCCATCAGGCCGTCCATTTCCGGTTAAGATTCACCTTAAAATTCCCTGCACGTGGAACTGACGAAAATCTGACCCTCCTGAACCCTCACGTCATAGGTCGCGACACACTGCCCGCCGCCGTCCGTCCCGAACCCGTTACGCACGTCAAACTGGAGATCATGCCAGGGACATCCCACCACGTGCCCCTTTAACTTGCCTTTGTGGAGCGGACCTCCCTTATGCGGGCAGATGTTGTTGATCGCAAAAAACGTCCCGGCCACGTTGAACAGCGCAATGGTCTTGCCATTGACCTTGACGGCCTTCGATGCTCCCGGGGGAACATCTTCAGCCTTGCCGATTCGCACGAAATTGTCCAGTGCTGGAGAGTCCATGATAATCTCAGGCCGTCCCGGCGACGAACGCACGCCTCCCCGTCAATCCCCTTTTGGATAGTCTACATCCGCAAGGCAAAGACGAGTTCCTGTCCCAAGGCCACCTGGGCGCGATCCACAAATCCACTGTTCGCCGCGAGCAGATACCGCGCCCGTTCAGGGGGCGGCCCATACCACTCACAGGGATCACTCGCACAAGGGACAGCGGTTTTCACGATATGAACCACGTGCTTGCTTTCATTCACCCAGATCAAATCCACGTTGAACTGGTACTGCTTTGTCCAGACCTTATGAAGACCGGATTCCTCGAAAAGAAAAATCATGCCTTGATCATCCGGCAGCGTTTCCCGGAACGCCAACCCGAACAACAACTTTTCCGGAGTCTCGGCCACCTCTGCCTGCAGCTTGCTCCCGCTGGGAAACCGTACCTCGATGACTTCCGTTCCCTTGGGAGCATTAAACATCAACGCCCCGGAGATCAACAACAGCGCCATCAGCACCAGAAACAGGATACGCTTCCTGTTCGGGGTCAACGGGGCGTCCGCCGCACGAGTCTTTTTAGAACTCATATGGTCCTACTATCCATCCTTCCGGCCTTGTCTTCCCTCATTCCTGTGGAAACAGGAATCCAGTGACTTTATTATTGCATTTGTCGCCGCGCCATTCCATCCTCTCACCCCCATTTACCATTTGGCCCATATAATTTATAGTGTCAGATAGAGACTTCTCAAACTGCCTCCCCTTACCTTCGACCAGGAGATCTCACCATGAAGAGCAAAACACTCCGAATCCTCCTCATTGCAGGCATGGCCCTGTCCCTCTCGTTTTCCATTTCGACGGGCACGTCATCCGCGATCATGCCGATCACCATCGACCATTTTGTCGCCAAGCTCTTCCCCGAGGCCAGTCACTATTTTTGGGTGGTGAACGATAGCAAAAAGGAAACGGCACGGGAGACCATCGTCGACCTCAACACCGTCGTCACGCAAAAGGAAGGGGCAACGCCTACGGAAAACAGGTTTTTACTACTGATTCTCGATGGGCAGGTTTTCGCCGCTCAAAATATACCCCTCAACGCGACCGTCGACTGCGGGCCGGATGAAGAAGAAGTGTAAGAGATCAGCCGACAGGATATCAGACAACAAAAAGCCCCGTTCCCTTAATGAGGAACGGGGCTTTTCTTGTCCACAAACTGAGGATCGACCCTTTACTTGAAGATCACGAGACTCGAAGAAAGATGAGCAGCATGAAGCTGACATCGGACCTTCATGTTCCTGGCGGCCGTGATATACGTCAGGTCGACCATGGGGATACCGATGTACTTGGTTTCCCCGGGCTTCAACGTAATTGCAATCTTAAACGAGGTGGGGCCGGCAAAGGCCGAATCGGCGGAAAGGCTGAACCCATGTTCACCATCCAGGGTATTCGTGACTTTGATCAGGACGGGCTGACCTCTCCGACCTAAAGTTCCCTGGTTTCTCAGATCCAGAACCGAGGTTCCGGGATACCAGGCTTTTTTCCCGCCGATCATTACGGCAAGGTATTCAAGATCGACGTCGAGAGTTGAAAAGGGTTGACCAATGACAGACCCGGTTTCAAGATCCCCCACCGCTGCTCCCCCGGCCTGAAACGCGAGAGCAACTGAAGAACCGGCTGCCACCAGAATGAGACTGAAAAGGACGGATAGAAGCACCTTGTGCATTGCCTACCTCCTCACTATAAAAATGACGTTAATAAAAAGTACCGCATAAAACCTCGAGGCCACTGACGTTTTCCTAAAGCCTTACTTGTTTTCACCATTTTCCTGCACGGTGAATGCGACTTATAGCATATGCCGCCATAGGACGCAAGGCTGTTTTTGGGGTGCATGTCGAGAGGAATATACCAGAATAATCAGGACAAGGAAATAGGTCTGGCAAGACTTTGCTCCACGCTTTCCCAAACCGCCCTCTGACTTGGCGGAAGAAAACGCATTTGGGATTCGATTTGTTCTTTTCTGTTAACCAATTGTAAGTGTTCAGTAATTCCCTTCGACAGGCTCAGGACAGGCGTTGACAGAATGATGGAACGGACAGCACCATCGTGGTCATGACATATGAGAAGTATTGCGCAGGCTGCCTATTTTGATGCGTATCCCCGATCCGATTGGGGATCAAATCGAGGAACGGCTTCACCCTCATGCCAAGCGGAAACCGACGAACAATGAAGCCACCCGTTCCTGCCGAAACTTATAAGCAAACAACGCTGACGAACGACGATAGACTGGCTGAACGGATACGTCCGCTCCTTTCGCGGCGGAAGGGATTTTCCGAAAAGAACATGTTCGGCGGCGTATGTTTCATGATCAACGGAAACATGTGCGCCGGTACCTGGAAGGGAGCACTCATCGTGCGGCTCGACAGGAAACAGCACGACGAGACCCTGGCAAAACCGCACGCAAAGCCGGCCAACATCACGGGAAGAGTCATGAAAGGATGGGCGCTGATCGAGCCGACGGGGATCGAATCGGACCATGATCTGAAAACATGGCTGCACCGGGCGGCAAAATTTGCCGAATCACTCGCGGTCAAGCGACGACCGTTCTCGTCCTCAGTTCTAAAAGCCCGCAGGCCCGCCAGGTGACAGCATTCACCCGCCGACTTTTTCCTTGCATCGTGATCTTTCTCGAAGGTAGAGTGAAGCCGTGAGTCCCGCGTGAGACCGCCAGCCATGACATTCCTCTTCTTCGTTGTGCTGAGCCTGCTTTTCTCTTTTGTCCTGCCTGTTGCGGACCTGTTGCCGGAGGCCGCGGCCTTTTCCATCGTCCAACCCCAAAACGGCAGTAGCCACCTGTCCAATGAAAACGTGTCCGTTGTCATCGACGTAGGGACGGTCACGGGAGTGACCAAAGTCCGGTTTTATTGGTACGAGGAACGGGAAGACATGCTCAAGGCGTTCGTGGATGAAAAATTGGCGGGCGTCGTGACCGAGCCGCCGTTCGGCGCGAACCTGCGACCGCCACAAGCGGCCACGGGGCTCTTTCGCCTTCTGGCCGTTGCCGACCAGGAAAACCGGCAAGCCGACGACGAGGATTGGGCGGTCTTCGACGAGGTGCTGCTCCTCATCCAACCCCATGGTTCGTTGGAAGAAATCGATTTTGAGACGGACAAACCCTTAAAATTCGGGCGAGCGAGCGCTGTTCGGGTCTATGATCAACTGGATTTTCTGGGGAAGTACATCGACCTGCCCGTGGTGGGACGTTATTCGGACGGCGCGACGCGGTCGATTCGTAGCGCAGCCGCGGGGACAACCTATTACGTGGATGATGAATCCGTGATCACCATCAACAAAGACGGACGGCTTCGGCTGGTCGGGAACGGCGCCACGACCGTGACCGTCAACAATGGCGGGGTCGAGCGGAAACTGGACGTCCTCGTGGAAGTCAATACCGACCCGAACCTGCCCCCCATGGCCGATCCGGGTCCGACCCAGACCGTATATTCCGGCGAACGGGTTGTGCTCAACGGTCTCAAAAGCTATGACCCGGAAGGCGGTTCCCTGAAATACTCCTGGGCGCAAGTTCAGGGCAGCCGGATCGCCCTGCTCGATCCCGATTCGGAAAAAGCCCGGTTTTTCGCGCCGTTCGTGGTAGAACCCCGGCTCTTTCGTTTCACCCTCAGGGTCACGGACATCCAAGGTGCCGACAGCGACCCTGCCGTTGTCGATATCATGGTGGAACCGTAACGTCACAGCTCGATTTGCGAATCTTTCGGCGGTTGCCCTTCTCGGGACTTTTCCAGCAACGTTTCTTCGACGAAGATGGGCGTGCCGAAATGAATCGCCAAGGCAATCCCGTCTGACGAACGACAATCAAACACTTTGGTTTGGCCGCCCACGGCCATCATGAGCTCACCGTAATAGACCTGCTCTTTCAGGCTGATTCGAACCTGCACGACTGTCATGCCGTAGGTCTGCAAAATGGTGTGCATCAAATCATGAGACAACGGGCGCGGAGATTTTTCTCCGGTCAGCGCCCCATGAATGGACCCCGCCACCGTCCGGTCCACGAAAATCGGGATGACGGCGTCCCGGGCCGTCAATAAGACCACGGGCCCTACCTCGGACCACACGACCTGCACGTCATCGACTTTAACTTGTCCCGAAGGAGACAGGGATTGCGCTTGAACCTGGGCGGTGCCGATTGCCGAACATCCGACAAGAAGAATGAGCAGTTTAAGGAGATGTCGCATAACATGCCTCTTGAGTTTTTATCCCGCCACAAACGGATTGGACTCCCGTTCAAGTCCGATTTGCGTCGCCGGTCCGTGTCCGGGAATGACGCGGGTGTCGGGATCCAAGGAAAACAGCCGTTCCCGGATGGAAGATTGGATGGCGCGCGCGTCGCCGCCCCACAGATCCGTTCGTCCGATACCCCCGCGAAACAGGGTATCGCCCGACAGGAGCAACTGCTGGCCGGCAAAATAGAAACTGAGGGACCCCGGCGTGTGTCCCGGGGTATGCAATGCCTGTCCGGAGACGCGCCCGAACGACAGCGTTTCCCCGTCCTGAATCCAACAATCCGGATCCGGTGCGGGGATATACGGCACCCCAAACGCCTGGCATTGCACGTCGAGCATCTTCCACAACGCCTCGTCATGGGGATGCAGACACAGCGACGCCTGCGTGGCTTTCTGAATATCCCCGGAAGCCAAAAAATGATCGAAATGGGCGTGGGTGTGCAGGATACGCACGACCGTCAGGCCGAGAAGCCGTACTTCAGCCAGCAGTTGCTCGGGATTCCCGCCCGGATCGACAATGACCGCCTCGTGGGTTTCCGGATCCCCCAAAATGGAACAATTACACCCGAGGGGAGGAACTGCAAACGTTTTGTGAATGAAATGCTGCACAAGCCGCCTTCCCTGTCTCTATGCCCAGCCAACACCACGCGGGGTTGAGATCATAACAGGGTATGATGATGCCACGGCCTGATTGGATTGAGCTTTGATTTGCATTCGTTCTTTAAGAGACCTACAATTCCAAAAACGGAGTCGAGTTTCGCGGTGAAGTGTAACACGTTCTCTTTGGAGAAAGCGCCTACGAGGACCCCGTTGTGACACTCGAGCAACCAGACATTCCAATCCTGCACCGGCATCTGATTCGGATCTCACTCATCAGCTTCGTCCTGTTGACGGGGTGCCCTCCCGACAACACGCCCCTTATCGAGGAAAACGAACAGCTCAAAGATCGAATCGTCAAGCAAGAAAGTATGATGACGACCCTTCAAGAAGGAAACCGGGTCCTTCAGGAACAGATCGACCGGCTCAATCAGGAACTTCGAGCCAACGAGGACGAATTTGGGAAACAACTCGAACTCGCGCAACAAACCGGGCAAGGCCTCTCGACGGAAAAACAAAACCTGCTGCAGCAAGTCACGGGCATCACCAACAAAAACCGGAAGCTGCAAGTGGAGACCCAAAAACTGCGCAAACAACTCGAACTCGCGCAACAAACCGGGCAAGGCCTCTCCACTGAGAAGCAGGACCTCATCCAACAAATCGCAGCCTTAACTCAAGAAAATCAAAAGTTGCAAGCGGACGGTCAAAAATTCAAAAACGACGCCCAATGGCTGCGCAAGCTACGGGATCGTTTCCGGCAATCCCTGCAAGTCAACAACCAGACGGTGAAGGCACAGACACTGTTCCATAACCTGCCGGATGTGACGAAAGCCGCGTTGCAAGCCTTGGCGAACAATGGCTATACGTTGATGGCGAAAATTGAGACCGATCAAAAGTCGGTCTTCATTACTGAACGCAAAACCTTCGCCTCGCCCTCGATCGAGTTGTCCGGTTACCGGAACCAGTACCTGATGGAATTGGAAGCACAACCCGACAACCAGACGACTCTCAAGGTCAAAGCCCAGTATGAAGAGATGACCCCGGGAAGAACCATCATCGAGGTGGGCGAAGACGAAGTCGCGGTCATCGAACGTCGATTGATTCAGGCTATCCGGCAAATCCTCGATCATCCGGAACAAGAGACACCGCCTAAAGGGATCCACACACCCCCGGAAGATGACTCCGAGACTTCCTGATCCGAATCTCTACATGTTGATGTCGTTGGCATGAACATAGCCAACGAAGGCCGGAGAGAAAATCAGACACGCGAGCGGGACGCAGCAGACAAGCTGTGCCCTGCCCTGAGGTAGGCATCGATCCCGGTGGCGGCCTTGCGGCCTTCTGCAATGGCCCAGACGATCAGCGAGGCGCCGCGCTTGGTATCCCCGGCGGCGAAGATCCCCTCTTTGCTGCTCATGAAATTCCCGTCCACCGCCACGTTTCCGCGAGCGTCGCATCCCACGCCCAGGCTGTCGAGCAGCCCGTTCTTGACGGGACCGGTAAAGCCCATGGCCAGGAGCACCAAATCGACGCCCATCTCGAATTCCGTTCCTGGAACCGGGCTGAATTTTCCTCCCTCAAACGAGACGCGATGAGCGTGGAGCGCGCTCACCCGGCTGTTGTCGCCTGAGAACTTCGTGGTCGAGACGCTCCATTGCCGGTCGCAGCCCTCCTCATGGGCATGGGAGGAACGAAGCTGCATGGGCCACAAAGGCCACGGCGTGGAGTCCGCACGCTGGGGAGGCGGTTCAGGCAACAACTCGAACTGGTGCACGGACTGACACCCCTGGCGATGCGCCGTCCCCAAACAGTCGGAGCCGGTGTCACCGCCGCCGATGATCACCACCCGTTTGTCTTTCGCGGTGATCTGTTCGACGGCCAGGCCGTCGCCGGCATTCACCTTGTTCTGTTGGGTGAGATAGTCCATGGCAAAGTGGACCCCGTCCAGGTCACGACCGGGCACCGGCAAATCACGCGGCTGTTCGGCACCCAGCGCCAGGCACACCGCGTCGAATTGGCTGGCCAAGGCGTCGCCCGTGAGGTCCACGCCGACGTTCACGTTGGTCTCGAACTTCACGCCTTCTGCGATCATCTGGTCCAGCCTCCGGTCAATGACCCACTTTTCCATTTTGAAATCCGGGATGCCGTAGCGCAGTAACCCGCCGATGCGATCCGCTTTTTCGTACACGGTAACGCTGTGTCCCGCCCGGGCCAATTGTTGGGCCGCGGCCAAGCCCGCGGGGCCCGATCCGATCACTGCCACGGTTTTGCCGGTTTTGGCCACCGGCAGGACAGGTTCAATCCACTGTTCATCGAACCCGCGATCGATGATGTTCCATTCGATGACGCGGATGGAGACGGGATCGGAATTGATACCCAGCACGCACGCAGATTCACATGGCGCCGGGCACAGGCGCCCGGTGAATTCGGGAAAGTTGTTCGTCGAATGAAGCGCCTTGAGGGCATCCTTCCACCGGCCGCGATGCACCATGTCGTTCCATTCGGGGATCAGGTTGATCACCGGGCATCCGGTATTGCTCTGGCAAAACGGCACGCCGCAATCCATGCACCGCCCGCCCTGGTTGCGCAGCTTCTCCTCGGGGAACGGTTCATACATTTCCTTCCAATCCAACACCCGCAGTTCGACCGCGCGCCGGGTCGGCGTCTCCCTGGTAAAATGCATAAACCCACGAGGATCAGCCATGAGCCACCGCCTCTTGGGTGCTTTTCTTCAGCGCCGCCTTGCGCTCCGCCAGGACCCGCTTGTAATCCAGCGGCATCACCTTGACGAAGTTCCGAAGCATCATCGGCCAGGAGTCCAAAATCATCCGGGCCTTGCGACTACCCGTGTAGCGCGCGTGATTCTCGATCAGGGTCTTCAGGGTTTGCACGTCTTCGGGCTCTACGACCTTTTCCAATTCCACCATCCCGAGATTGCACCGGGATTCGAATTTCCCGTCTTCATTCCAGACGTAGGCTTCACCGCCCGACATGCCGGCGGCGAAGTTTCGACCGGTGCCGCCCAGCACCACGACCACGCCCCCCGTCATATACTCGCACCCGTGATCCCCGGTTCCCTCGATCACCGTGCGGACGCCGCTGTTTCTCACCGCAAACCGTTCGCCGGCCGTCCCGTAAAAATAACACTCGCCGCGCGTGGCCCCGTAGAGTGACGTATTCCCGATCAGGATCGTGCGTGCGGGATCGAACGTGACGCCCTTGGGCGGGGTCACGATGATCTTGCCGCCGGAAAGCCCCTTGCCCAGGTAATCGTTGGACTCACCTTCGAGATTAAGCGTGATGCCCTTGCCCAAAAAGGCGCCGAATGATTGGCCGGCCGACCCCTTGAAATTGATGGTAATGGTATCAACGGGCAAGCCTTCTTCTGCGTATTTCCTTGCGATACGACTGGACAGGATCGTGCCGGTCGTCCGATCGGTGTTCCGGATCGGCAAATCCAGCGTGACCTTTTCCTGCCGCTCGATCGCCGGCTCACACAGTTGCACCAATTTCATATCCATCACTTTGTCCAACCCGTGGTCCTGCGGTTGGACGTTGTAAGTCGCCACGTCGGATCCGACGTCCGGGCTCCACAGTAGGGCCGAGAGATCCAGACCACTCGCCTTCCAATGGTCGATGGCTTTTTGCACTTTCAATTTGTCGGTGCGGCCGATCATCTCCGGAAACGTTCGAAACCCGAGTTGCGCCATCAATTGTCGCACCTCTTCTGCCACGAAGAAGAAGAAATTCACCACGTGGTCCGGCTGGCCGGCAAATCGCTTGCGCAGTTCCAGGTCCTGGGTCGCAATGCCCACCGGACAGGTGTTGAGATGACACTTCCGCATCATGATGCAGCCTTCGACAATCAACGGCGCGGTGGAAAAACCGAATTCCTCGGCCCCAAGCAACGCGGCCACCACGACGTCGCGACCGGTTTTCATCTGCCCGTCGGTTTCGACTCTGATGCGACCCCGCAGGTCGTTGAGCACGAGGGTCTGATGGGTCTCCGCCAAGCCCAACTCCCAGGGAATCCCCGCGGACTTGATCGACGACAAGGGAGACGCCCCCGTACCGCCGGAATCACCGCTGATCAACACCTTGTCCGAATGCGCCTTGGATACCCCCGCGGCCACCGTGCCCACGCCGACTTCCGAGACCAGCTTCACGGACACGTCCGCGTCGGGATTCGAATTTTTCAAATCGAAAATAAGTTGCGCCAGGTCTTCGATCGAATAAATGTCATGGTGCGGCGGAGGGGAAATGAGGCCCACGCCGGGCGTGGAAAACCGCATCCTGGCGATGACTTCGTCCACCTTGTGCCCGGGCAGTTGGCCGCCTTCACCCGGCTTGGCCCCTTGGGCCATTTTGATTTGCAATTCCTTGGCGTTGACCAGGTAATTGGCCGTGACCCCGAAACGCCCGGAGGCCACCTGCTTGATATACGAATTTTTGGAATCGCCGTTGGGCAACGGGATAAAGCGTTCCGCGTCTTCCCCTCCCTCGCCCGTGTTGCTCTTGGCCCCGATCCGGTTCATCGCGATCGCGAGGGTTTCATGGGCTTCCTTGCTGATGGCCCCGTACGACATCGCGCCGGTGGTGAACCGTTTCACGATTTCGCTTGCGGGTTCCACTTCTTCCAACGGCAAGGGCTCCGGCAGACACTTGAAGTCGAACAGCCCCCGCAAATTCGACCGGCGTTGGGTTTCGTCGTTCACCAGTTGGGAATAGGTCTCGTAGGTCCCGGCATCGTTGGTGCTGGTCGCGTGCTGCAACGAATAGATGGTTTCCGGATTCCAATTATGGTGTTCGCCCTGAATGCGGTAGTGAATCTCGCTGCCGAAGTCCAATTGGCGAACGGGAACCGGTTCATACGCCACCCGGTGACGCCGCAGGGCTTCTACGGCAATCTCCCGCATGCCCATGCCCTGAATGCGTGAGGGCGTTCCCGTGAAATACCGTTTCACGAGTTCCTCGTTCAGCCCGATGGCTTCGAAGATCTGCGCGCCACAATAGGACTGCACCGTGGAAATGCCCATTTTGGAAAAGATTTTGAGCAGGCCCTTGTTGATGGCCTTGATGAATTTGCCCGACGCGGTTTCCGCGTCGATGCCTTCCGGCAGATAGCCTTCGCGCTCCAGGTCCTTGTAGGTTTCAAACACGAGGTACGGATTTACCAAGCCGGCGCCGTATCCGATCAGACAGGCAAAGTGATGCGTGTCCCGCGGCTCGCCGGTCTCAAGAATCAGGCCGACTTCCGTGCGCGTGGCCTCACGCACCAGGTGATGGTGGACCGCCGAAATCCCCAACAGGCTGGGAATCGCCGCCCATTCGTCATTCACCCCGCGATCACTCAAGATCAAGAACTTGAAACCCTCCTTGATGGCCTTGGACGCCTCCCGGCAGAGTTGATCCACGGCCGTGCCCAACCCGTCGGGTCCGTCGGCCACGCGGAACAACAGGGGCAACGTCTTGCTGACGAAATGGGGATCTGCAATCTCACGGATCTTCTGCAACTGCGCGTTCGTGACGATCGGCTGCTGGACCTTAATCCGGCGACAGGCCTCCGGGGTCTCGGCCGTCAGGTTGGGTTTCGGCCCGATGTTCGTGACCAGCGACATGACCAACTGTTCCCGGATGGGATCGATCGGGGGGTTCGTCACCTGGGCGAAGAGTTGTTTGAAATACTTGGGCAACAGTTGCGGCCGGTTGGATAACACCGCCAATGGGGTGTCCGTGCCCATGGACGACACGGGCTCTTCGCCGTTGATTCCCATTGGCGACAAGATCATCTTTAGTTCCTCGATGGTATAGCCGAACACCTGCTGCCGCTGGCGGAGCGTCGGGTGATCCGGTTGCGGCACGCTCAACGGCTCCGGCAACTCATCCAACGACACCCGGTACTGGGTCACCCAGGAGCGGTAGGGCTGGCGCCCGACCATTTCCGCCTTGATTTCTTCGTCGTCGATAATGCGCCCTTGCACCGTATCCACCAAAAACATGCGGCCCGGTTGCAGCCGCCCTTTTTCACGAATGTTTTTGGCGTCGGCCGGCAAAACCCCGGCCTCGGACGCCAGGACGACCAGGTCGTCCGTGGTCACCTGATACCGGCAGGGCCGCAACCCGTTCCGGTCCAGCGTCGCGCCGATCAGTTTGCCGTCCGTAAACGCGACGGCCGCGGGGCCATCCCAGGGTTCCATCATCGCGGCGTGATATTCATAGAAGCCCCGCCGGTTCAAATCCATGTGCGGGTTTCCGACCCACGGTTCAGGAATCAACATCATCATGGCATGCGGCAGGGACCGGCCAGCCATCACGAGAAATTCCACCGCGTTATCCAGGCACGCCGAATCGCTTTGCTCCTCATACACGATGGGGTAGAGTTTTTCGAGGTCGTCGCCGAACAGGTCGGACGCCAGGCGCCCCTGCCGCGCCCGCATCCAATTGACGTTCCCACGCAACGTATTGATTTCGCCGTTGTGCACGACGTACCGGTACGGGTGCGCCAACGACCACGTGGGGAAGGTATTCGTGCTGAAGCGGGAATGCACGAGCCCCAAGGCCGAGACCATACTGGAATCGGTGAGGTCCGGGAAGAAACAACCGAGTTGCTCCGGCAACAACATGCCCTTATAGACGATGGTGTTGGCGGACAGGCTGCACATATAGACGCGACCGCGTTCCACCAACGCGGACTCGCGAATCGCCCGGGCAATCCGCTTGCGGACGACGTACAGCTTCCGCTCGAACTGGGCCTCGTTCAGGACATCACGCGCGATGAAAAACTGCCGGATGTGGGGCAGAGTTTGCTGTGCCACCGTGCCGACGTATTCCAGCTTCACCGGCACGTCGCGCCAGCCCAAGAAGCGTAACCCTTCTTCACGAACGATGGACTCGAAGAGACCTTCACATTGCCGGCGAAGCGGTTCATCCTGCGGCAGGAACACCATGCCCACCCCGTAGCCCCCCGATTCGGGCAACTGCAGGCCCACGTCCTGGCAGGCCCGCCTGAAAAATTCATGGGAGATTTGCAGAAGAATACCCGCGCCGTCGCCGGTACACGGGTCGCACCCCTGCGCTCCGCGATGGTACAGATTCTTCAAGACGTCCAGTGATTGTTCGATGATGTTGTGCGACTTGTGCCCTTTGATGTTGACGACAAAGCCGATGCCGCACCCGTCCTTCTCGAACCGCGGGTCATAGAGCCCCTGTTTGGGTGGCAATCCGTATGGGGGTCGTTGATGACTCATCAGGGGCATTCCTCGCAAACGGCTCTCCGCGAGCCGGGGCTCTCGTGCTTCCTCAACCCCGCCTCAATTCACCTGGCTCATGACACGAAGAAAGACTTCCGAGGAGAAACGGAGACAAGAAGGAAATCTACTGGATACGCAAAAAAAGTGTCAAGGCAAATCCCGCAAAACCCCGCATCCATTCTTGCCAAATCTCGTTCATGCGTCGATGGGCGCGAACACCCGTTCGCTTCGCTCAGGGCAGGCTCCGGTTCGCACCTACGTATCTTGACAAAGACCGGACCCTCCCCCTAGGATCGCTGCGATGGGCGGTGGACAACCAGTCATTCACGGTTCCCTCACGATGGATGAGGTCTGGGATCTGTATCGCCAGGACATCGAAGAAATTGAATCGCACATTCGCCGGAACCTCAATTCCGAGGCTCCTCTCATCAACGAAATTGCCGCCCACATTCTAGACGGGGGCGGCAAACGCATTCGCCCGCTTCTGTTGAGTCTCTGTTCCCGGCTCACGGGCTATATCCCCAAAGACGATCTCGTTCTCGGCAGCCTCATCGAGTTCATCCATACCGCGACCCTGCTTCATGACGACGTGCTGGATGAAGCGGCTCTTCGCCGGGGACGACCGACGGCTCGACGCATATGGGGCAATCGGGCCAGCATCCTGGCCGGAGACTACCTGTATTCACGGGCCATGCATCATATTGCCGCGTTCAAGAACCATGATGTGAATGATGCCATGGCCATGGCCTGCAAGCGATTGGCGGAAGGAGAAATTCTTCAATTGTGCGCCAACCGGCAACCGTTGTTATCCGAATCGGAGTATCTCCGGATCATCGAGTACAAAACCGGAGCCTTGTTGGCGGCCGCGTGCAAGGTGGGGGGCCTGATGGGCGGCGTCACTTCCCTGCAAGCGGAAGAATTGTATCGTTTCGGGTTAAACGTGGGAATTGCCTTTCAATTGGCCGACGACTGGCTCGATTACACGGCTAATGAGAAGAACCTTGGGAAAACCCTCGGACAGGATTTGATGCAAGGAATGGTCACCCTGCCTCTGATCCACGTGTTGCCGCGGCTGCCGGCCGACGACCAACGAAGCCTGGTCTCCAAAATCGAACACAACGCCGTCGAGGAAGGCGATTTGCTCCGGCTCACCGCTTCCATGCACGAGCACGGATCCCTGGGCTACACCCGGGCGCGTTCCCGGGAATACATCGATGCCGCGCTTTCGAATCTCACCACGTTTGACGATTCCTCTGCCAAGCGCGCCCTCATCGTCGTGGCCGATTACATGGTCAACCGCGACTGCTGACAGGTTGCCATCTCGGATTGTCGGATGACGCTTCGCTGGTCCGACCTAATCGCGCTGATTTGACCCTATGATGTTGTAGCCATCGCCGTTTTGTCCCGCAGCACGGCCAGAAAGACCAGCCCGATGAGAATCCAGAGGATTTCACGTATCCGACGGATCACGGCAAAGGTAATCCCCGTCACCTCGCCATACCCCAAGGCCATCAGGAAGACAAGATATCCGCCTTCCTGCACCCCGAGCCCACCGGGGACAAACGACACGCTTCCCTTGATCAACGCCGTCATCGCGGCGATCGACAAAGACGACAACCAGCCGACCTCCGCTCCCAGGAAATAGAGAATCGCATACACTTCAAACAACTCCATCAACCACGCGGTAAAGTGGACTCCCATCGACAACAGGAACGTCCGGCGGCGCTGTCCGTAAAAGGTGCGGATCGTCCGGTCCAACTCCAACAACTGCGGTCGATAGGCCTCCAGGCGTTGCGATCGGATCCGGCACGCGTCGGCCGCCGTCAACAACCCTCTCCCGATCCCATAGCGTTGAACCACGAGAAACAGGAAGACGCCGAATCCAAGCAGGCCCACGCTGACGAACGCGATCAGGACGTTGTGCTCGCCGCCTCCGACGAGCCACAGCGTCGCGCCCAACCCCAACAACATGAAGAGAATCTGTGCAAGGGACATGACGGTCTTGGCCGTCACCACGGAGGCCAATCCTGTGACCATGGGGATTTCATAACGCGTCAGTAGGTGCGCCTTCATGGGCTCGCCGCCCAGCATAGCCGTCGGGGTAGTCAAGTTAATGGCTTCACCCGCCATCCGCACCATGAACAACCGGACAAACCCGACCCGGCTCGTCCACTGTCCCAGGGTCAGGGACCATCCGAACGTATCGAGCAGATACACCACCACAAACGGGACGAGAATCACGCAGAACGAGGCAAACCCCACGCGTTCCACTGTCTCCCAGACCTGGAACGGGCCGATATGCCAGAGCAGCCCGCTCAAGACGACAATGCCCGCGGCAAGAAACACCAGCCGAATCATGGGATTAGCTCAGCACGAAAAGGTGAGAAAAAAGGAACGACTCCCGAAGAACTCTTTTCAACTGTACGCGGCGTGTCGATTCCTCAGGGATCACGGTTCGCGAGCCGGTCAGGAACGCTGAAAGGCGAACACCCGATACAGACTCCACGCCATCATGACCGCAAACACACTCGTCCCGGCTGCCACGAGCCATAAGAACCAGGGCAGCACGCCCAAACAGGCAAATGCCAGCACCACGATGGAAAAATCCCGATTGGCCACGCGTCTCAAGATGAAATCGAAACGGGTTCGGTCGGCTTGACGCATCCGTCGCCAAAACAAGGCATTGGCTTTCAGGGACTTGACCCGGTTCACACACCACAGAGACGCCCCGGTGGAGAGAACGGCAATGCCGCCCAAGAGCAACGGAAGGGAGCCGGAGGACACGGGATTGTCCTGGTACGTCCCCCAGGCAATCCCTGCAAACACGGCCACGTGGACGATATTGTCCGAGACAAGGTCCAAGGCCCGTCCGAACCGGGATTCAGCAAAAGTGAGCCGTGCCACTTCTCCATCGCAACAATCGATAATCACCGCGAGTTGAAACAGAAGAGCCCCGGCCATCCCTGCCCGATACGAGCCCGTCGCAAAACACGCCCCCCCCATGAGGCCGATCACCATCGACAACAGGGTAATGAGATTGGGAGAAAACCTCAGCTTCATGAACAGCCGGCTCAACGGCCTGGAGAGTTTCCGGTTCATGAAACGATCAACAACCCCGTCCAGGTTGTCTTCCATGTTTTGTAACGAGCGGAATAGGGTATGTTCCGCTTTATGGAGTCCACCGGCGCCCCGGGCGTCCTGATAGCCATGGGACGACGCGGACAGGGTCTGCACGACGCCTTCCGCTGCTGCTTGCTCCAATGCCAACCGGATGGGACTCGTTTCCGGGGTTCTCCAGGACCCGGATATCCCCAACAACCGGGCCGGCAGGACAACCAAGTCCGCGACCCGGGCGAGCCCCTGTCCTTCGTCAAACTCCACGGACCTGTCACTTTGCCGGTCCCAAAACACGACTCGAGGGACGTGCCCGTCCGTATGAGGATCAGCCCGCATCACCACGCCCGGATTCCCGCTCCACCCGGATTCGCTAGGCCGGCCGACCGCCACCACGGCCCGTCCCTCTTTACCTTCGTCCCTGAGCGATTCGATTAACGATGGAGAAAAGACCATGTGACAACCGAGGATGAGACACGATCCCTTCACCTCGTTTGCCAGGGTTTCCCACGTCTCAGGATCAAACGGCGGGAACTCCCGAACAGGGAGCCAACGAATCACCGCATGCAGACGAGGATCGCCGTCAATCAGCGAGCGCAGTGGTTGTTCTTCCTGACCCACCAACGTCAGAATTTGTGAAATCCCGGCGTGCTGAAGGGTAAAAACGGTTCGCTGAAAGAGCGTCATCCCTCCGACGCGGGTTAACGCTCCGATGGCGGTGGCCTCCTCTCTCCCTACGAGATCAAAGACGCCCGACGAGGCCAGGACAATGGCCGTATCAATGGTACCGGTTTCGGACTTATTGAGTGTTCCGTCCACTACTCACCCCGGTCCGCTTCCGCGAGGGCCTTCCAAACGGGGCAGGATGTCCTGTTCCGCTCGATCCAGATCTTCGGGGAAGTCAATCTCGATCCACGGCAGGCCTCCGATTTTTTCGACCCCGACCGGGACCTCGCGAAAAAAATCCTCCAACGCATCTTCGTATTCCATGTCCAGCAGGCCTTGGTTCACACACGTTTCCACCGAGCGCAGCAACTTCGGCACGGCGGCCTGCTCCACGCGCAAAAACCCGACGCCTTCACCCAGCAGGTCATACGCATCCGGCACCTGTTTGGACAACGCCGTTACCTGTCCCTGCCGCACCACGACCATACATTCTTCCGTGTGTTGCGTCACGGTTTCATCCATCAATAGGACATTGGCATGCGAAGAGGTCATCAATCGCTCAAGCACGGCGGGATGAAACAGCACGTCGGCATCCATGATCACCACGTCGTCATCCATGGCCTCCCGGGCCGTCCACAGCGAGCCGATGCTCCCGCGTTCGAAGTCGGGATTCACAAGGAACGTCACCTGCACGGGGGAGGGATAGGACGCCACCGCCTCGCGAACGTGTTCCTGCTTGTACCCGACCACCATACAGATGCGGGTCACACCCAGATGCGCCAAGACATCGAGATGGCGATACAGGAGCGGCTTTCCTCCGACGTCGATCAAACACTTGGGACGATGTCTGGTCAGCACGTCCAGCCGCCGCCCGCGCCCGGCAGCCAGGATAACCGCTTTCATGTCGCCCGGTGCTCGTGCGTCAACACCTCTTCAAACGCACCCAGAAACCCTTCGACGTCAGATTCCTGCAAAGCCCCCATGTTGGCCACGCGGAAGATCTCCGACTCCAGGTGCCCCTGCCCGGCGTAAATGACGTAGCCGCGCTCTTTCAGGCGGTCATGCAGCGCGGCATAGGCCCGTCCTGAGCCGTGTCGAAGGATCAGGCCTTCCGGCAAATAAAAGGCCGTCAACGAATTCGACTGGCGCTCGGGGGACAACACGGCTCGCACCCCGAGGTTCGCCATGCGTTCCCGGATCAGGGCGGCCATCCGCCCGTATCGTTGGATTCGATTGGCGACTCCTTCTTCCAGGAGTTCCGACAAGGCTTCGTTGAACGCGGCATACACCTGCACAGCCGGCGTAAAAGGAACCGTGCCGTTTTCCTGCGCCGTGTAATAATTGGCCAAGTTCAAATACCACGTGCGTTTGGGGTACTTCAGCACGTTTTCCATGAAGCCCTTGCGCACCAGAACAAACGAAACCCCCGGAAATCCCTGGATACATTTGCCCGCAGTCCCGGCCACCATGTACATGTGCCGACCGGCAATATCCAAAGACTCCCCGCCCAACCCGCTGACGGCATCTACGATAAAGACGCCCCCGCGGCTATCGACGTGTTCGGCAATTTCGTGAACCGGGTTGAGCAGCCCCAGCGTGGTTTCATGATGCACCATGACCACCCCATGCGCCGACGGCTCTTGCTTTAGGGATTTCAGAATCATTTCCGGGTCGGGCGGGGTATCCCACTTACACTTGATTTCGGCGATGCCGAGGCGTTGCGTCGCGATGATGGAAGAAATTCGTGCGCCATACACCCCGTTGTTGACGTGAATCAGCCGCTTCCCCGGCGGCAGGGAGGACATAATGGAGGCTTCCACCGCGGCAGTGCCCGAGCCGGTCAGCAGAATCGCGGTGTAATCAGATTCCGCACCCGGGACAAAGGCTTCCAGCAGTTTCCGACGAATAGTACCGATCAATTCCGCGCATTCGGATTCCCGATGACAGATGTCCGGCCCCATCAAGGCGTTTCTGACGCGATCCGAGACGTTTACCGGACCCGGGTTGAGCAGTATCATAAGCGTGAAGTTCTCCTTTGTTCCCTTGGTTGCGACGGCCGGTTGGCCGCGAACCGTAGGGATCGTTGGCCTCTACTCGACCACGACCGCACGAAAGCGTTTGGTAATATCAGCCGGATCCAGCGCCACCCGGTCGGCGTCTTCGATCTGCTCGTTGACTTTGATCAGCAGGAAATGCGGACCGTCGTTGGCGAGCATGTGTTTGAATTCATACGTGATGTCTTCCCGTTCCCAGACCCGTTCAACCGTGGCGTACCCGGCCGCCTTGGCAACCTGATCCAGTCGCACGACGCGCGAATAGGAGGGCTGATTGCCGGTCGTCCCATACACCTCATTATCGAACACGACATGCGTCAGATTCTTGGGGCGCAAAGCGCCGATCGTGGCCAACGTGCCCATCCCCATGAGCACGTTTCCGTCGCCATCGAACACCACGACCTGCCGGTCCGGTTGAGCCAAGGCCAGTCCCAATCCGATGGACGCCGCCACGCCCATCGAACCGATCATGTAAAAGTTGCCAGCCCGATCCTTGATCTTTTGGGCCTCCCGCGAAGGAAACCCGTTACAAATGATCACAGGTTGATCGCCCAGAATGTCAAACAGCGCTTCAATCGCCTGGGCTCTGCTCTGCATCACCCCTTCTTCAGGTCGCATGGTTCATGGCCTTCCCTAGCTCACCACCCGTTATGGTTGGATGGTTTTCACCACGCCTTTTTTCAAGAACAGCGCCACGGGGACGCGTTGATCCATGAAGGTCTGCGCGGTCCATCGCAGATCCTCGACCAGGGTTTCCGAAGACAACGTTCGATACGGAATCCGGATCGCCTCCATCAACTGCGACATGGTTTGCCCCATCACCAGGTGTTCGGGTGCGTCTTTCCCTTCAAAGCCTCTCCAGGAAATGATCAGCAGGCACGGAATCCGGTAGATCAGGTGAAGTGACATCAGCACGTTCAGGGCGTTCCCCAACCCTGAATTCTGCATCAGGACCACGGGAATTTTCCCGCCCAAAAATGCCCCCGCGGCCATGGCCACCGCCTCGTCTTCACGCACCGACGGCGTATACAGCCGGCGGTCGCTCAACACTTCAATGATCCCACCCAGGATGGTGTCCGGTACGCCGGTAAAGAAATCAAACCCCATATCCTGGAGCGCCTTCACAAAATCATCGCTCTCAATCACGGCCATGACGTCGTTCCTGGATGTATCCACTCATTCGTTGGCAACCCCAACTCCCTCTCCCCTTGAGGGTGTACGGACCGGAGAGATAGGTAACAGGTGTTCGGGGACATGGGTAACACATTGTGCCTTATGGAGCGGAGCGGTGTAAATCGAGATCCGCCACATGTTGATGACAAAAATACACCCGCCAGCGCCCATCGTGCGGCGTCGGGCGGAGCGCGACCGGGTAGCCCCGAAACGCTTTGCTCAGCCGAAAGAGCCGCCCCCGGAACGACACTTCGCCTTGAGCCTGCACCTTCCGCACGAGATCCGTAGCGCCATACTCAATGGGCGGCAGGGTTTCGGGAAACGGGCGGGGACTGGGCTGATAGCGCGACGCGGGGACGGCCAGGGCGAGGGCTTCATGGGGGCGGTCCAAGTTATAGAGGGCCCGCCAGCGGTCAAAGTGGTGTTGGCAATGGGTCAGATCGAGAAAGGTGCGGTGATGCAGCAATTCGGTTTTGAGGGTCCGATGAAAGCGTTCATCCTTGCCCAAGGTCTGCGGATGCGCAGGGCGCGCATGGCTAATCCCGATCCCCAGGCGGATGCACCAGACGGTCAGCGGGGTGAAGGGACGGCCCGCCCGATCACCCCACGGCGCGCCGTTATCCATCAGCAGGCGGACGGGCAGGCCATAGCGCCGGAAGGTCGCGATCAGGTGCGCCTGCACCGTGGCCGTCTGTTCGTTGGCACAGGCTTGGAGACACAGGGCAAAGCGGGAACAGTCATCCAAGATGGTCAGGGGGTGACAGCGGCCGGGCCCCACGGGGAAATGGCCTTTGAAATCCATTTGCCACAAGGCATTGGGCGTGGCGTGTTCGAACCGCTGCCAAGCGGCCGGGCCGGGTGGCGTGGGGGGCAGGCACCCCTGCCGGCGCAAAATTGCGGTAATGGTACTGGGGGCCGGGACCGACGCATAGCCCAGGGTCTGCAAGCGGGCGTGCAGCTTTCGGCCGCCCCACGCCGGATGAGCGGTGCGGAGTTGGAGAATTGCGTGCTCCAAGCCGTCAGGGGTGCGCTGGGGCATGTGTTGCGGGCGGCGGGAGCGGGCCTGCAACCCTGGCTCGCCTTCGGCCTCATACCGGGCCAGCCATTTATACCCGGTCTTGGGGCTGATGGAGAACGCGCGACACAGGGCGCGGACGTTGCGGGCTGGTTGCGTGGCTAACATGATGAACTCTTTGCGTTGCGACATAGTGGACACCTCTTTCCATGGCATGGTCGATCTCCCTTTCGATTGGGGTGAACCATGCACTGTACAGGTGTTACCTATGTCTCCGAACAGGTGTTACCCATGTCCCCGGTCTATACAGTGGGAGAGGGCTAGGGTGAGGGGGCAAAACACGCCCCATCTGTCAGCCTGAGAAAATACCAGACGCTTCCCCCGCTTCTCAACACGTCGATGACTTTTTGAAAACACCTCGCACGATTGCAGAGATTCGGTGCGGCAAGGTAGACTCCGATGCACGGCTTTGTCCTATGAACAAGCCGACACGAGGAGCGTGCAGTCCATGAAACGGGGACAGGATAAGCGATATACGAAACGACATGCCGAAAGCGGGATTGCCGCGCCACTTCCCCCTTTGGAAACCTGGCCCAACCAATTTCCCGGCTATGAGATCACGATCGAGATCCCGGAATACACCGCCATCTGTCCGAAAACCGGGCTCCCGGACTTCGGCACGATCACACTTCAGTACATGCCGAAAAAGGCCTGCGTCGAACTCAAGTCGCTGAAACTCTACATCCACGCCTATCGCAACGTCGGCATCTTTTACGAAAACGCCGTCAACCGGATCCTTCAGGATTTCGTAGAAGCCTGCAAGCCGGAATGGGCCGTCGTGACCGGTACCTTTACGGCTCGCGGCGGGCTCAGCAGCACCATTCGCGCGACATACCCGCAAACAAAACGCCGGGCATGATCGGTTGACCACGATACGGCGCGAATTCCGGCCCATTCAGATGGTTCTTGTATAAAATCGGTTCAGCGGCCGCCGTAGAACTCGCTGATACGCGTCACCACCGTTTCCATCTGCGCGTCGGTGAGTTCGGGGTACACCGGCAGGGATACGACTTCCTGGGCGAGGCGCTCGGAAACCGGAAGATCTCCCTTGGCGTAGCCGAGGGGTTGGTAACATTCCTGAAGGTGCAGGGGAACGGGGTAATAGACTTTATGGCCGACGTCGTGTTCCTTTAAATGGGCCATCAACTCGTCGCGGTTTTGCGCACGCAGGGTATATTGGTTGAAGACATGCACGTTGTGCGGATCCGTAGGCGGCAACGCCACGTGTTCCAGTAATCCGGCTTGGGTAAACAGGCGCTCGTAGTTTGCCGCGTTGCGGGCGCGTTTTCCATTCCACTCGTCCAGGTGTTGCAACTTGACGCGCAACACCGCCGCCTCCAGGGCGTCGAGCCGGCTGTTGAGCCCGATGTGGTCGTGATGGTAATCCGAACGGCTTCCATGCACCCGCAACGCGAGCAACAGTTCGCAGAGGTCCTTGTCGTTCGTTACGATTAACCCGCCGTCACCCACGCCTCCGAGGTTTTTGGACGGGAAAAAGCTGAAGCACCCCGAGTACCCGAAGGTTCCGGCTTTTCGACCGTGCCGGCTGGCGCCGATTGATTGGCAGGCGTCTTCAATGACCTTGACGCCGCGTCGATCGGCCACTTCCATGATGGTCTCCATATCGGCGCATTGCCCGAAGAGATGCACGGGAATGATGGCTTTCGTGCGGGATGTGATCTTTTGTTCAAGCTGTTCGGGGTCCATCGTAAAGGTATCGGCCCGGACATCCACGAACACCGGCACCGCGTGCAAACGCGAGATGCCACCGGCCGTGGAAAAGAAGGTAAACGGCACGGTGATGACTTCATCACCGGGGTTCACACCCGCCGCCATCAGGGAAAGCAGCAAGGCGTCGCTGCCCGAGGCCACACCGACGGCATGCCGGCACTCGAGATACCCGGCGATGGCCTTCTCAAAGGCCTCGACACGCGGACCGAGCACGAAGCCCTGTGCCTCGCAGACATCTTCGATCGCCGACAGGACGTCGGCACGGATCTGCCGGAATTGGGCTTGTAAATCCAACAAGGGAACCTTCACGAACGGCATCGCTCCTGTTATCATGGGTCAATTGTGGACCGCGTATTCAAACATACCTGACGGGAACGAGCAAGTTGACGACGTCAGGCCTCTTGCCGACCCGTTGTCTTCATGTTAGCAACACCATGAACTATTGCAGCGCCTGCGGAGCCTCTCTCATCATGAAAATCCCCGAGGGGGATACGTTGCTCCGGTTCGTTTGTGAACGGTGTCACAACGTACACTACGAAAATCCAAAAATCGTGGTGGGCTGTCTTCCCGAATGGGAGGATCGAATTTTGCTGTGCAAACGCGCCATCGAACCGCGTGCCGGGCTTTGGACGTTTCCCGCGGGATTCATGGAAAAAGACGAAACCCTGGAAGAAGCCGCTGCGCGTGAGACCCTGGAAGAAGCCGAAGCCGAGGTGGAGATCTCTCAACTCTACGCGATCTTCAGCATTCCGCACGTGAGCCAGGTGTACGTCGTGTTTCGCGGGACCATGAAACGTGCCTCATTCGGCGCGGGAACGGAAAGCCTGCAAGTCGATCTGTTCAAACGGGAAGATATTCCGTGGTCGAAACTGGCGTTCCGGGTGATTCACGAAATCCTCGAGCGCTATTGCCGGGACGGCGCGCACGCACCGGTTCATGTGGGCACCATTCTGCCTTCTCCTCAGCCCTGACCCATTGCACGTTGCCGACGCACCACGTGCCGGACGTTTCGAGTTGCAGGGACGGCTCACGAAGCCGCATACACGATGACGCCGTACCGTGCTGCCTTTCCGATGGCGATCCATGCCAACGCCGCGAACCACGGCACGCGGAGCCACCCGCCGACCAGACATAACGAATCGCCCACAACGGGCACCCAGGATAACAGCAGGGCCGGGCTCCCCCATTGCCGCAACCACCGGATCGGCCGGTCATACTTGGGTTGAGTGAACCGTGAGGCCGGACACCACCACCCGAAAAAACGCCCGACGGCCCACGTGCTCATCCCGCCCAGCGTATTCCCCGCCGTGGCCACGGCCAACAGGAGCCACGGATCATAGTCATCCCGGACGACCAAGAGAGCCAATACGGCCTCGGACCCACCGGGAAGCAGGGTGGCGGCAAGGAAGGCGCTGACGAACAGTGCCCAAAGGCCCGGCGCTTCAACAATCATGACGCCGGCTCATTCACTCCTCCACCCAACACACCGGATCCCCGACCAGAATCTCGCCATCGTCCAGGACCTCACCGAACGCCCCACCGGCCCAGGCCCGGGACATGGCTGTTTGCAGGCCGGGGCAGGCTTCTTCCATACGTTCACACGGTCTGGTTTCACCCAGGATGCGAATGCGACACGACCCGATACGCAGGACGCGCTTCGCAGACCGGTGCAGGCTGAGACCGCGAATCAACAGGTTCGCCCGGCGCGCGGAAGGCGGCAACGCGCCGTCGACCTCCGTCATCAACTCCGCCCAGATTTCCCGTTCGAGAATGGTGACCTGTCGTTTGCCGCCTTGATTCGCATTGCCGATCAGCCCCTGTCCCGATTGCACCATCGCCTGCTCCACGAAATCCATGGGCCCGCGCTTCATGCGCTTGATCCATATGGCTTCGAGCCGGCCTTCCGCTCCCCGCGTCTTCTTGGACACGATGCTGCTCCCGTTTTTCCCGGAATTCGTTTTGACTCTCCGATGCCGACGTTTTATAGTAAATTATGGTCCGACAGAATAACCGACACCAACCTAAAATCCAAACCACCGAAACAAGGGGCATGCGGCCGCTCGTCCTTCTGCTCGTGCTGGGTGGAAGCCTGTGCGGACTCTGGTCCGGACAGGCCGTGGCCGAACATCCCTCCACGCTTCCCATGCCGTTCGAACTGGTCAAAGAACTGGTGGGGACCTGGCAGGGCAGCAAACAGGCACTCGACGGGCAGGAGACCATCACCGTTGAATATGTCTTAACGTCAAGAGGCACGGCGGTGATCGAACGCATGTTCCCCGGTACGCCCAAGGAAATGGTTTCGATATATGCACAAGACGGGCACGAGATGGTCATGACGCATTACTGCGCGTTGGGCAACCAGCCGCGCATGCGAACCAGCAGTCCGGTGACCGGCAAGTCCATTACCATGGCCTATATCGACGGAACGGGCATGCGCTCCCTACAGGACAAACATATGCACGAACTCACCCTCACCTTTATCGACAACCGCCACATCAACCATGAATGGACGGTCTTCGAACACGGCCAAAAACAAGTCACCCACACGTTTACCTTTGCCCGGCAATAAGAACTTTTAAAGCAAGGAGGGCCCACCATGACTTCCCTGCCACTCATTCAAGGATTCATGCCCCTGCAAGCCCTGGTCGAAATTGCTCTTATCTTGGGGCTTTGCAGCGCCATCGCCTACGTGCTCGAAAGAAATGGCCGGAAGCTCAACGCATTCTTCCAGGTCGGAGCCGTGTTTAGCCTCCTCATGTGGTACTTGGTCGTGCGAATCTATCCGCCGCTTCCGTTCAGCGTGATCGCCATGTACGCCACGGGTATCGCCCTGGGCTTATTCGGGTGGGTCTCCGCCAATGAAACGGCTTGGAAAGAGTTTACCAAACCTATCCTCGCCACACTCGATGGCGTCAACATCCCGGCCCGAATTGCCAGAGGAGTCGTGGTTATCGCTATTCCCGTTGCTGTGGGGCTGTTGACGTTTCAAAGCATGCTCCCCGTGTTTGACGAACCCCTTGAATTGCGTATGGTTCACCCTGCTCCACCAGCCATGGTGACGGTTTACGCCCCAGAGGACTTCCCACGATAGGCTGGGTTGTTTTCTTCGGTCTATCGCCGGAGTCGTCATTGTTCAGGCAATTTTTGTAGGTCGGGTTAGCCGAAGGCGTAACCCGACTGGATGGCAGAGTCGGATTGCGCTACGCGAATTCGACCTACGAGGAGAACTTTTAAAACCAGGGAACCTCATGACTTCCCTTCCACTCATTCAAGGATTCATGCCCCTGCAAGCCCTGGTCGAGATTGCCCTCCTGTTGGGACTTTGCAGCGCCATCGCCTACGTGCTCGAAAGAAATGGGCTGAAGCTCAACAAATTGTTTCAGGTCGGAGTCCTATTCAGCCTCCTCATTCTTTACTGGGTTGTCCGAATCTATCCGCCGCTTCCATTCAGCATACTGGCCATTTACATCACAGGCATCGCACTGGGCATCTTCGGTTGGGTCTCTTCCAATGAAAAGTTTTGGAAGGATTTTAAGAAACCCATCCTCGCCACACTCGATGGCGTGAACAGACCAGCTCGAATTGCCAGAGGAATCCTCGTTATCGCCATTCCTGTTGCCGTCGGACTGTTGATCTTTCAAAGCATGCTTTTCGTAGTCAACGAACCAGTTGAACTTCGTGTATATCACCCTGCCCCACCAGCCACGATTACGGTCGACAACCCAAAAAACTTTCCGCGATAGGCTCTCTGTCACGACTGCAAGGAACAGGTTTGAATCGGATGCCAGTCCTGCGGGTTCGTTGAACCGGCTCGAATGAGTTGGAGGCGGGAGGCGAGAAAAGCGCTCGGCAGGTCCGAGGGCAAGGCGGTGATGATCTCCTGCTTCACGCTTTCGGGAAACAGCCCGTACAACAGACTGACGTGCGGGTCGAACGCACTCGTAGGTTGGGCATCGAAGATTTGTGTGGCTCGTTGCTGCGCCTCCAGGATAGGCGATGAGGGCTCCGCCGGCAGGAAGAGGCAGCGAAAGTATTGGGCCTCATAGCGTGGTTCCCTGAGCCGAAGATCGAATGGATGGAGCGCGCGTGCCAACTGGTGCGTGCGGTCAACCAGAGATGCCTCTTCGCCCTCGAGTCTGCCGAGCAGGGTGAGATGGGGATCGAACCTCGGGCCATCATACCGGGCGCTCAAGTCGGCGATTACACCGGCGAGCCGGTCGTAGACCGTCCCCGTTGGGACCAGCCACAGATGGAACGTACTCATGAACGAGGGGTGACGCCCTACTCCACGGTCACGCTTTTCGCCAGGTTTCGCGGGCGGTCCACGTCGATGTTTCGCAGAGTCGCGATGTGATACGCCAATAATTGAAGCGCGGCCGTGAAGGGAATCGGCGAGAGCAGGGCATGGGTATTGGGAATCCTGAACACGCAATCGGCCAGGGCTTCCAGTTCCTCTTCGCCCTCACTCACGAACGCGATGACCGGCGCGCTTCGCGCCTTGACCTCCATGAGATTGCTCACGGTTTTTTCGTATAACCGGTCCCGCGGGGCCAACACCACCACCGGCATGTCTTCGTCGATCAGGGCAATGGGGCCGTGCTTCATCTCTCCGGCCGCGTACCCTTCCGCGTGGATATAGGAAATTTCCTTGAGCTTGAGCGCGCCTTCCAACGCGATCGGATAATTGATCCCGCGTCCGAGATAGAGGAAGTTCTGTTTTTCGTAGAACCGTTTCGCCATCGCCTCGAATTCGGCTTCCCGTCTGATGACGCCTTCCACGTGTCCGGGCAGGGCCATGAATTGATCCAGCCACCATTGCCCGTCTTCCACGCTCAAGACCTCCCGCACTCTCCCGACGTGCAGGGCCAGGAGGTACAGGGCCATGACCTGGCCGGTGAAGGCCTTGGTCGAGGCCACACTGATTTCCGGGCCGCAACGGGTGTAAATCACGCCGTCGGATTCCCTGGCCAGCGTGCTGCCCACGACGTTCACGATCGACAGGACGTGCGCGCCCAAACGCCTGGCCTCCCTGGCCGCGGCCAGCGTATCCGCGGTTTCCCCGGATTGCGACAGGGCGATAAACACGTCCCCCGCCTGCACCATCGGGTTGCGATACCGGAACTCCGAGCCGATGTCCACCTGGACGGGCTTATGCACGAGTTCCTCCAATAAATATTTGCCAATCAAACCGGCGTGCCAGGAGGTTCCGCACGCGACGATCCAAATCGACCGGGCGTCCCGCAACTGTTCGGGCGTGATCGCCAGATCCGGCAGATCCGCTTCACCCGAGTCGTAACTGTAGCGACCCCGTAGCGTATCCAGAATGGTCTGGGGCTGCTCATGAATTTCCTTGAGCATGAAGTGGGGATACCCGCCTTTTTCCGCGGCTTCCGCGTTCCAGTCGATGCGAACCTCGTCCCTCCGGACGGGTTCGCCGTCCGCATCGGTCACCGTCATGCCGAGTGGGGTCAACGTCCCCACGTCCCCGTCTTCCAAATACGTCACGTTACGGGTGTGCGAGAGTAACGGCGTCACGTCGGAGGCCAGAAACGCGGCTTTGTCGCTTTGCCCCAGCACCAGCGGGCAGCCCGACTTGGTCACCACCAGGGTTTCGGGTTCACTCTCGCACATGCCGGCAATGGCATAGCTCCCATGGAGTTGTTGCACCGTCGCGCGAAACGCCTGTTCCAGGGAATGCCCCCCTTCCATGTGAAACGCCAGCAAATGCGCGATCACTTCGGTATCCGTTTCGGATTCGAATTGGTACCCCGCGTGTTCCAACTGCCGTTTGTGGGCCAGGTAATTTTCGATGATGCCGTTGTGCACGATGACGACGTTACCGGACCGATGCGGATGGGCATTTTGTTCCGACGGTTTGCCGTGAGTGGCCCAGCGCGTATGCCCGATACCGATTGTCCCGGAGAGGTGTTCTTCCTTCAGCGCGTCTTCCAGGTGCAGCAATTTGCCCACGCTTCGCCGGATCTCGATCCGGCCATGCTGCAACACGGCAATCCCTGCCGAGTCATAGCCACGGTACTCCAGTTGCCTCAGGCCCTGCATGAGTACGCCAGCGGCATTGTCATCCCCGATATATCCTATGATTCCGCACATGCGCTGTTTGTCACCTTTTTTGCTACATTTTTGCTCTATTTTGACTCATTTCTGCACCATTTCTGATCTTTTTTGCACCATAATTGCACTTTTTTCGCCATGACTAACTTGCTCCCCTCACCCTACCCTCTCCCACTGGGAGAGGATGGCCGCCCCTTGGCACCTTTTTTCTTCCCTCGGGAAGAGGGGGTGGGCTTTGGAGCCGGTGAGGCCTTTTCCGAATTATTGGCTCGCCGGCGGGCGGCCCAGTCTTCTTGGGTGACCTGCGGGCTGCGCGATAAGGCCAGCGCATCCGCGGGAACGTCTTGCGTGATCGTGGAGCCCGAGCCCACAACGGCTCGCTTGCCTACCTTCACGGGCGCGATCAGTTGCGTGTCGCTGCCGATGAACGCCTCATCTTCGATCGTGGTCCGGTCCTTTTTGTAACCGTCGTAATTGCACGTGATGGTCCCCGCGCCGATATTGACCCGTTTCCCCACGGTCGTATCACCCAAATAGGTCAAATGGTTCGCCTTGGACCCGTCGCCCAGTTCCGTGTTTTTCACTTCGACGAAATTGCCCACCTTGGATTGCTTCCTCAGCACCGAGCCGGGACGGATGTGCGCAAACGGCCCGATGACGGCATGGTCTTCGATAACCGCATGGTCCACGACTGAACTGTCCTGAATGGTGACGGCTTTCCCGACCACGCTGTTCGTGACCCGGGAAGCGGAGCGAATAACGCAACCGGCCCCGATTTGCGTTTTCCCTTCCAGGGTCACGCCCGGGTAGAGTACGGTGTCCATGCCGACCGTGACCGTATCATCGATGAACGTCGTCCGGGGATCGCGCATGGTCACGCCCGCGTTCAACCACCGCGTCCGAATGCGTTCCTGCATGATCTGTTCGACCCAGGCGAGATGCTCACGGGTATTGACCCCGAGACATTCCGAGGGGTCGGCGATTTTCAGACCCGCTACCCGGCGCCCCTCGGCCACGGCCAAGCCCACGATATCGGTCAGGTAATACTCCCCTTGCGCGTTCTGCGTGCGCACCCGGGCCAGGGCCTTGAACAGGAATGAAGTGTCCACCACGTAGGTGCCGGCGTTGACTTCATGAATGGCGCGCTCGGTCCGGGTGGCATCCGCTTCCTCCACCACCTTGAGGACGTGGCCCTTGGGGTCCCTGACCACGCGGCCATAGCCACGGGGCTCCGGCAGATCCGTACTCAGGAAGGTCAGGACGGCTTTTTCCTTTTCATGACGGGCCAACAACCGCTGCACGGTCGCTCGACTCAGCAACGGCGTGTCCGCGTTCAGGATCAGGCAATGCCTGCTCGCGGCCTTCCCGTTGGGCATCAGCGCGGCTTGGGCCTGTTTTACCGCATGCCCCGTACCCAACTGGTTGGGTTGCAGGCACACGTCAAACGGCTCGAATTCAGCTTTGGATTGGTCCAGAAACGCCCGGACCCGGTCGGCCTGGTGTCCGATGACCACTGCCACGCGCGCATCCGCGACCCGCTTGGCCAGCGAAACCATGTACCAGAGCAGGGGTCGCCCGGCCACGGGGTGTAACGCCTTGGCCGTTTTGGACCGCATGCGTTTGCCCCGGCCCGCTGCGATGACAATCGCGGAAAACTTTTTCATGGATGGTGCCTCATGATGAGGCGTCGGGAAGAACGTGGAGGCTATCCCGTCCTGACTTCGACCTTTTGTTCGGGAAAGGCGGGGGACTCGCGTGCCGGATCGAAGGTCGGCACGTTCATGGGTTTCCCGGAAGAATAGAGCCCGCCCGAGACGATCAGTTTCATGGCTTCTTCCACGCTCATGTCCACGGACACCACTTCCCGCTCCGGGACCAACAAGAAGTACCCGGACGTGGGGTTCGGCGACGTCGGGACGTACACGTGGACCAAGGGTTCCGGTGCCAGGCTTTGCACTTCCTCCCTGGTCTCCCCGGTCACGAAGGCCAAACAATAGTTCCCGTCCTTGGGGAATTGAATCATCACCACTTTGTTGTACTTTTTGCGCTGCTTGAACGACAAAATATCCATCATCGATTTCAGGGTCGCATAAATTCCCCGGACCACGGGCACCCGCTCCAGAGACTCTTCCCACCGTTTCACCAACCGGCCCCCGATATAATTCGTACCCATAAACCCCGCGAACAGGATCAGAAACAGCAGCGTCAGGATCCCCAGCCCGGGCACGTAGTAGTCCTCAGTCACCACCTCGGCCAGCATGTTTCCCAGAATGCTGTCCACGGTGACGAACAGGGTCTTGAGCACGAGGATCGTCCCCCAAATCGGGGTGACCACCAACAGGCCCGTCAGAAAGTATCGCTTGAATCCCGTACTGGACATAGTGACTGGCATGTTACAAACCTGGGGGCCTTCCTGCAACCCCTTTTCTTGCGAATATCAACGGGTTAGATTACGATGAGCCGTGGCAAGAAGGAGAGCGCAAGTAACCTCGTCCGTGCCGAAACGGTCCCGTCGAAAGGGCCTCTTCATCACGTTCGAGGGGATCGAAGGCAGTGGAAAATCCACCCAGGCACAAGCCCTCGCCCGCTATCTCCGGGACAAAGGCTTCGAGGTGGTCGAAACACGTGAACCCGGCGGCACCCCCGTGGCCGAACACATCCGGAAGGTGTTTCTTCGGCCCACGCGCGAACGGCGCTCGGGCGACTCGCTGATTCCGGAATGCGAAGTCGCCCTGATCCTGGCGGCCCGCAGTCAACACGTCGCCAACCGGCTCCTGCCGGCCTTGGAGCAAGGAGCCGTGGTCATCTGCGACCGCTTTTCGGATTCGACGCTGGCGTACCAGGGATTCGGCAGGGGACTCCCCTTACGGGAACTCCAATCGCTCACGCGTTGGGCCGCCAAGGGCTTGACTCCCGATGCAACCTTTTTGTTTGACCTCCCCGTGTCCCAAGGATTGCGACGGCGATTGAACAGCACCGACGTGAATCGCCTGGATCATGAAACCGCGGCATTCCATCAACGCGTGCGGAACGGATTCCTAAGACTGGCCCAACAAGCGCCGCGACGAATTCATACGATCAACGCCCGCCGGTCGGCCGAGACGATTGCCCGGCAACTGATCACGTTGATCGACCCCCTACTCGAACAGGGGCTGAAGCAAGAACGTCTGACGGTCAAGCGTTCATAACCCTTATGCCGTTTGCAGATGTCATCGGTCAGGAAGGACCGAAAAAGAAAATCCGGACGGCGCTGGCCCAGCAGGCCATCGGCCATGCCTACCTCTTTTCGGGAGACGAAGGCATCGGCAAACGCCTCATGGCCTTGCGGTTCGCGCAAGCCCTTTCCTGCGAAACCCCGCCCTCATCCTCCCAACCGGATTCCTGCGGCCACTGTCGCGCCTGCGAGCAAATCGACTCCGGCGTTTATCCCGACTTGTTGATCATCGAACCGGAACAGGACAAAGCCAACCCGCAAATCAAAATCGACCAGGTCCGCGAGATCGAACGTCACGTGATCTACCGGCCTTTGCTGAGCGAGCGTAAGATCTGCATCATCGACGATGCCGACCGCCTGACCGCCAATGCCGCGAACGCGTTTTTGAAAACGCTCGAAGATCCGCCCGACCACAGCCTGTTCATCCTGGTGACCAGCCGGCCCCTGCGCCTGTTGGCCACCGTGCGATCCCGCTGTTTGACGCTCAGGTTCTCGCCCGCGACTCCCGAACAATTCCAAGGAGCCCTGGCCCTGAAACAGGCCATGGCGATTGAGGATGCCCGATTTCTTTCCCGGGTGTGCGGAAACCGTATCGGCGTGGCCCTGCGCACGGATCTTTCCGAACTGCGCAGCCTGCACGACCGGTTTTTTGAATTATGCCGACCCGAGACCCTGGCCCATTCCACGGCCGTGCTCCAACAAGCCGAGGAACTCTCGAAAACCCAACCCTTCCCGGACGTGATCGACTGGCTCTCACACGGACTGCGTGACGTGCTGCTGATGACCCTCGGCACGGAGCCGGACCTCCTGCTGCACCAGTCTCAAATCCCATGGCTGCAACAAATCGCCGAATCCTTGACCCCAACGGACGTGGTGGACCTCCTGGATGTCCTGCAAACCCTGGAGCAGGCTCCGACGCACAATTTGAATCTCCAACTCTGCCTGGAAAATTTCCTATTTCGCTTTCACCAAACGATCCACCGTGACGCCGCCTGAAGAACGTGATATGTATGACTATGCCTGAACCCTTCTATATCACCACGCCCATTTACTACGTGAACGACGTGCCGCACATCGGGCATGCGTATACCACCATCGCGGCGGACGTGTCGGCACGCTGGCATCGGCTCATTGGAGAAGAGGTCTTTTTTCTGACGGGCCTGGACGAACACGGCCAAAAGGTTCAGCAGGCCGCGGCAAAAGCCGAAGTTTCACCGCAGGAACACTGCGACCGGTTGACCCCGCAATTTCAAATCCTTTGGCAAAGGCTCGACATTTCCAACGACGGGTTCATTCGCACGACGGATGCCCGGCATCAAGCCGTGGTGCAACGATTCCTGCAGAAACTGTACGACGAAGAACTCATCTATCGCGCGGAATATACCGGCTGGTATTGCACGTTCGACGAACGGTTCTGGACGGAGAAGGACGTGGACAACGGTCGCTGTCCCGACTGTCAACGCCCGGTGGAACAACTCAGCGAAAGCAACTACTTCTTTCGAATGAGCCAATTCCAGCAACGACTGCTCGACCATCTGGATGCCAATCCGACGTTCATCCGCCCGGAATCGCGCCGCAACGAAGTGCTGGGCTTTTTGCAGAAACCGCTTGAAGACCTCTCGATTTCCCGTCCCAAATCCCGCTTGTCCTGGGGCATTGAACTGCCCTTCGACGCGGACTACGTCACGTACGTGTGGTTCGACGCGCTGGTGAATTACGTTTCGGCGCTGGAATACCTGCCGCCCCGACCCTCGGTGGATCGCCTATGGCCGGCGACCGTGCACCTGGTCGGCAAAGACATTCTTACGACGCATGCCGTGTACTGGTCCACCATGCTCATGGCGCTGGAAATCCCCCTCCCCCACACGATCTTTGCGCACGGCTGGTGGACGGTGGGCGGAGAAAAAATGTCCAAAAGCCGGGGCAACGTGATCGACCCGTACACCGTGGTCGACCAATTCGGCGCCGATGCGTTTCGCTACTTTCTGCTTCGTGAAATCCCGTTCGGACAGGACGGGGATTTTTCGCACGAATCCTTCATCGGCCGCATCAACGCCGACCTGGCCAATGGGCTGGGCAACCTGTTGAGCCGGACCGTGACCTTGATCCAACGGTGCTGTCAGGGCATTGTGCCGGCTTCGGATCCGTCCGCGATCACCGAACTCGAAACCGATTTGCAAGCCGCGGCCGAATCCCTCATTCAAGAAACCATGCCTCGTCATTTACAGCGAATGGAATTCAATCGCACGCTCGAAGCAACGTGGGGACTGGTGCAACTCGGCAATCAATACATCGACAAAACCGCGCCCTGGGTGCTCGCCAAAGACCCTGCCGAGGCCACACGGCTCCGGACCGTGCTCTTTCACGCCGCGGAAACGCTCCGGTTCCTTTGCCTGGCCGCGTATCCCTTTATGCCGAAGACCGCGCGGGAAATGGCCCGGCAACTCGGGCTTTCACTTGATTTTTCACAAGCGCCCCTGAAATCCCCCATCGCCTGGGGCGACGGAGACTCCGGCGCCACCGTGGTCAAAGGGAACGCCTTATTCCCACGAGTCGACGCAGCCGCAACGCCATCTCCAGCAAATCCACAAGCCGAAGCATCCGCTTCCTCGACGAAAGATGAAGACAACCGAATCAACATCCAGGACTTTCAAAAAGTCGAGTTGAAGGTTGCGAAAATCCTCGCGGCCGAACGCATCCCCAAGTCAAGCAAACTCCTGAAACTCCAAGTGGATCTCGGCAGCGAACAACGACAGATTGTCGCGGGAATCGGGAAAAAATACGGTCCGGAAGACGTGGTGGGAAAAACGATTGTGGTGGTGGCGAATCTGAAACCGGCGAAACTGATGGGCGTGGAATCTCAGGGCATGGTCCTGGCCGCAGGGGATGCGGAAGTCCAGGGGCTGGTCACGTTCGAGGACAAAGAGCTTCAGCCTGGCACGAAGGTCAAATGACGGGAATCCCCTCCTACAGCCCACGGGCCACGAGATCATGAAGGTGTATCATCCCCACGACCTCTTTTTGACGATTCAGGACCGGTAACACGGAAATCGGTTTTTCCCGTTTTTCCATTTTCTCCAGGGCCGCGTATGCGTTCTCGTCCTCGAACACGGATTCAGGGGTCGCGTTCATGATGTCCTGGATCGTCAACGCGAACACGTCCTTTTGTGCCTCCAGCACGCGGCGAATATCATAGTCGGTCACCAGACCCACCAATCGTTGCTGATCATCGATAATCGAGACGGCTCCAGCCCGTTGTCGCGTCATCTCCGCCAGCATGAACCGCACGTCTCTGGCCTCGTGCACAACTGGATTCGCCTCACCGGAACGCATGAGATCACCAACCGTCAGCAGCAACCGCTTCCCCAGTTGGCCGCCGGGATGATTGACGGCAAAATCATCGGGTTGAAAATCGCGCAACTTCATGAGCGCTACGGCCAGGGCGTCGCCGACCACCAATGCCGCGGTCGTGCTGCACGTCGGCGCCATGTTGAGCGGGCAGGCTTCTTCCTCTATCGGCGTCAGCAGGATCAGATCGGAATGCCTGGCCATGGTCGAATGCGGTTGGGCGGTGATCGCAATGACCTTGGCGCCGATTTTTCTGGCCACGGGGAGCATCGCGATCAATTCATCGCTTTCACCCGATTTCCCGACGGCCAGCACGATATCCCCTTTCTTGATGATCCCGACGCCGCCATGCAGCCCGTCCGCACTGTGCAGGAACAACGCAGGCGTTCCCGTGGAAACCATCGTCGCCGCAATTTTCTGCGCGATGATACCGGATTTTCCCACACCCGTGACCACGATTTGCCCCTGACAGTCGAAGATCCATCGCACGGCTTCTTCGTACACCGGACCCAGGACCGGCTTGAGCGCATTGATCGTCCGCACTTCCAGATCGATTACTCGCTGCATTTCAGCCAGGATGTCCATGAAAAACTCTCGCAGAAAATTATGCTTAAGATTGCCTTTTTGCTGCGTAACAAACAAAATACTTCATCATATTCGCTAAATGGGAGTCAACGTCACCTCGGCTTTTCAACTTAAGTTTTTCTACGATACGACCGATCGGGTGGATCATGACTCCCGGAGAACCATACACCCCATGCCGTCAAACCCGCGAAACGTTAACGAATCTTCCCGCCGGACCCAAACCGGACAGATGATCAGGGAAGTCTTTTCCAGGCTGGACTATACCGTGCTCGGCGAGGTGTATTGCGAGGAAGGCGGCGAGTCCTTTTGGAACGTCCACAGAAAAAAATGCCAAACGATGGGCATGAAAATCGGCGAAGCGCTCAAAGGGCGCCTCTCTCAAAAGGGAAAAAGCCTCTACGTGGGAGCCGGGGTCACCGAACTTCCCATGCTGGTCATGGAAACCCTTGAAATGAACCGGACCATTCAGGCCTATAATCTTCGAGAACGGGAAGTGGACATTCTCAACCGGGCGTGTCACGGCCTGCCGTTTGTCATTCACGCAACCGCAGCCCAAACGGCCAGGGGGACCTTCGATCACCTGTGGATCACCAGCGTGCTCAATGATCCTGAATGTTTTCCGGAAACCTCGGCTTTGGCCTATGGCCGGACCGATCCCGTACGATTCGATCCCGAGGCCTTTGAACGGGAGCGAACCCATATCAAGGGGCTGTTGGATGCGTGTCTGCCCAAACTCTCACGCCCCGGCCTTCTCTCCACCACGGTGGAGGAAGTCACCTGGATGACGGATTGGCTCACCCGCCATCGAATCCCGTTTCACGTCGAAGAACAACTCTACCCGACCACCATCGTCGGCGACCCCCTTTGCTTTATCCGCCTTGAGCCGGCGTAGGTCGGATTAGCGAAGCGTAATCCGACATTGCAGGCTAGCGGGAATCCAGATCGTTTGCCCTCTCACCCCAACCCTCTCCCGCCAGGGCGAGGGGGTCAGGGTGAGTCTTATCGAGCGCCGGGCATGGATGCTCGTTGGGCGGCGAACACCGCATGCACCTGCTTTCCCTGTTTCAGAAGCTGGTCCCTCGCCTTTACGAAAACCTGTCTCACGAACTTCCAATCGGTGGTTGACACGTTATAGTCATGGAACACCTCCGCCAAACGCGGTTCATCGCCCATGGGTCGTCGCGCGGAATAGTCCACCAGCGCTTCGAGCGTCTCCGAGGTCCAGCCCGTTGCGGCAAATGCCTGCGTCAACGACGTTGCCTTCTTCGCACCGAATTTTTCGGACAGTGCGGAGACAAAAATGTCCCGCACAACGGGATCGGGATTCTTCAGAAACACCGACTGAGACTGGATCAGGGCATGGATGAGTCGATCGGCTTCAGAGCTGGATTCCGGCGGCAACACGCCGGCCTCGTGAAACGTGGCCAGGAGCGCCATGATTGATTCGATATGGGCAGCCGGCGTCCGCCCGGCTCGGATCGGGTGGGAGGACGAAGGTGGAATAAAAATCTCATTGAGCCGGCTGTACGATCCTCCAGGTCGCGGGCCTCCGCTCAACACGTAGATGTGGCCCGCCACTGCCGCGGCACCCAAGCCGTGTCGTGCCGTGGGCATGGACACCATCGTCTGCCAGCGATTCAACCGCGCGTCATATTGTTCGTTCTGATCAAGGGTCCCCTCCCCGGATTCTCCCCCAAAGACGTAGACCCGCCCGTTCAACACGCCGGCGGCAATGCCGCTCCTGGGCGTCGGCATATCGGCCTTGGGAACCCATTGATTCGACTCCGCCTCATATGCTTCCACCGTGGACAGATTTTCCCGATAGTTCAGTCGGACCCGGCCTCCGATCGCATAGAGGGTCTCATTGATCGTGACCGCAGCCAGGTGATCGCGGGGAGTGGGCAAGGGCGCCACCGCGGTCCATTGATTCAGGGTTGGATCATAAACTTCCACAACCGCGGGGTTCTCTCGGCCATCATAGCCGCTGACGGCAAACAGTTTCCCCTGTAAGGTCGTCACGGCCAATCCCCCGCGAGCCGTTGGCAGCGGCGCCCGTTCGGTCCACGTTTCGCCGGCCGGGTTGAACCGGAACACCCGGTCGGAGGGATTCCACAGCATGTCGTCGGATACGGTAAACCCGCCGACAACGTACAGGTCTCCATTGAGCACCGTGGCACCGGCGTGATGCAGCCCGATTGGAAGATCCGGCTTTGAAGACCAGCGATTGGTGACCGGATCGTACGTCTCGACTTTGGTGCTGACGGACGATTGCCGGATCATCCACGAACTGGATTGTTCAAATCCTCCGACGACGTAAATTAGTCCGTCCAACGCCGCCACGGCGACCTCGGTTCTGGCCGTTGGCGCCGGGGCTCCGGTCATCCAATGCCCTGACCCGACTTCGCCGGCCGCATGAGGCCAGTCCTGGGCCATGACCCGAGATGCGGCCACACACAGCAAACAGGGAATCAACAGTATGATGGTGTGCAACCAAACGTCTCCGACGAGCGTTCGAGCCCCTGCATGTTTCCGAGATGTCATCACGTGTCCCTTAGGAGCGTTTAATTAGACCGTTACGTTGAAAACCCACAAAATCCATAACTATAATCGTCGTACGCTCCACGTTTCGTTCACCCCTCACATGAGGCAACCGTGCTTGCAAAAGTCTTCAGTGCGGGACTGCTCGGACTCGACGCCCATTTGATCGAGGTCGAAGTCGATATTGGCGGCGGCCTTCCTCAATTTTCCATCGTGGGCCTGCCCGATGCAACCGTCCGGGAAAGCCGGGACCGCATCCGCGCGGCACTGAAAAATACCGGATTCGCCCTTCCTCCGAAAAAAATCACAGTCAATCTGGCGCCCGCCGGCTTGAAAAAGGAAGGCGCAGGACTCGAATTGAGCATGGCCGTCGGCATGTTGGTGGCCGAAGGCATCATCGACCAGGAAACGGCGCAACGCTACGTGCTGGTGGGCGAACTGTCCCTGGATGGTCGAATCAAGCCCATCAGGGGAGGACTATCCATCGGCATGTTATGCCAGAACCGTCATCCGCTGATTCTCCCCGCGGAAAACGCCCGTGAGGCCGCGGTCATCGACGACGTCGAGGTCTATGGTGTCCATACGCTTCCCGAAGTCGTGGAGTTCCTAACCGGAAAACAGCGCGTCGCCCCTCTCAGCATCGATCGTCAATCAATTTTCCAGTCCGCTGGCGCACAGGAAGAAGATTTCGCCGAAGTCCGAGGGCAATTTCACGCCAAACGTGCGTTGGAAATCGCCGCGGCCGGCGGGCACAACGTCCTGCTCATCGGACCACCGGGTTCAGGGAAAACCATGTTGGCGCAACGCCTGCCCGGAATCCTGCCTAGCCTCAGCATACAGGAGGCCCTGGAAACCACGCGAGTCCATAGTGTGGCAGGCACCTTGCTGACGAACCAATCGCTGATGACCACCAGGCCCTTTCGAGCCCCCCATCACAACGTCTCGGACGCCGGCCTCATAGGAGGCGGTACGATTCCCAGGCCGGGGGAGGTCTCTTTGGCGCACAACGGCGTGCTCTTTCTGGATGAAGTGCTGGAATTCAAGCGATCGGTCCTGGATGGCTTGCGACAGCCGCTCGAAGAAGGGACCGTGACCGTCACGCGGGTGAATGCGACGCTTCAATATCCGGCGCGGTTCATGTTGGTCGTCGCCATGAACCCCTGCCCGTGCGGGTATCATGGCGACCGGACTCGAGAATGTATCTGCAGCGCTCACCAAATCCGGCGGTACCGGGGCCGTCTGTCGGGCCCGCTCCGGGACCGGATCGATATTCACGTGGAGGTGCCTGCGGTTCCGGTTTCGGATTTGGGACACGATCAACCGGCCGAACGCTCGGACGCCATTCGGAAACGCGTGGCCGACGCCCGTCATATCCAGGCGAACCGGTATGCGATCGATCGCCTGTTTGCCAATGCCCAACTTAAACCCAGACACATGAAAACCCATTGCCGGCTCGACCAGGCCGGGAAGCAACTCCTGGATCAGGCCGTGATCCGTTTAGGGCTCTCAGCACGAGCCTATGTACGGATACTTCGTGTTGCACGAACGATTGCGGATTTGGCAGACTCAGGGGCTATCGAACCGTCACATTTGGCCGAGGCCATCCAATATCGGAACCTGGATCGAACAACTACTTTCTCGTAAGGACTCGCATGGACATTCAAATCGGACCGCACCTGTACCGCAACAGCAACGGCACAATTGAAATCCAAGGTGTGCCGCAGATCGACATCGAGCCGCGTGCCTCCGGTGGATTCCCGAAAGTGAATTTTGCCCTCTTTGATAATGGGAAAATGCCGGCAAAACTCACCAACAGCACGTTGGCGATTAACGAAGGCCAAGCCTATGCTCTCGAGAGAGGTCCCACGAGTCTGGTAATGCGGCATCAGGGCAGCGGGAAGGAAATCCTCAACATGACTCTTGAGGAGAATGGCCGGCTCGTGATCTCGCAGGGCGAATTCTATACCTTGAAAGGGCAGACTCTCACGATTTCGCCCCTGGAATGGACCTTGGAAAAAACCACGGTGAAGGAAGGGGAAACCGACGTTCAGGGGAAAGCCGTTCCCTTGGAATAGCCGAACGGCAGGCCCTTCGACAGGCTCAGGACAGGTTCCTCAAATTTCCGCAGCGGAGGCCTTCTTCGATCCGTTACAATTCACACACGTTTGACTGTGAATCCCTTCACTGGCCAAAGCCGGCCCCAGGGCCATGTTCCGGTCCAAGGCGACCACGTCAGGACCCTGATACGTCCAGAGCCGCTCGCAGCCGGGACAAAAAAACCAAACCGTATACCCCGGCCAATCTCGATCACGTGTTGCCATAACGAAACATAGTTGCCGGGATTTGTAATTTCCTGGTCATCCTAGCCGACTGCCAACACTTTCGCGATCTTGTGCGTTGCCTGTTCAACGTCCGCATTCGACACGTCCAAATGGGTGACCGCACGAAACAGGCGATCGCCGATGGCATTCAACAACACCCCGGCTTCCTTGAACGCCTGCAGGAGTTCTTGCGTCGAGCGTTCGCTTCGCACGACTTCAAACACGACGATATTCGTCTCGACGCGGTCGGGGTCCACGTACACCGTTGGAATCTGTTGCAGTTGCAGGGCGAAACTCTTGGCATTGTCGTGGTCTTCTCGAAGCCTGGCAACGTGGTGCTCCAATGCGTAGAGGCCCGCGGCCGCGAGAATGCCCGCTTGCCGCATGCCGCCACCGAACATTTTTCGCAGACGCCGGAGTTTGGCAATCCGGTCTTTGGTCGAGGTGATCAATGAGCCGACCGGGGCACCCAGTCCCTTGGACAGGCAGAACGACACGGTGTCGAACGGCTGCGCAAACTCGGCCGCGGATACCCCGGTCGCCACCGCCGCATTGAACAACCGGGCGCCGTCCAAATGCAACGCGAGCCCCTGGTCTCCCGCCAGCTTCGTGATCTCCCGGATCGTGGACAGGGGATAGACCGACCCTCCTCCGAAATTGTGCGTTTGTTCCAGGCACAGCAGCGTCGTGGGCGGATTGTGCACGTCTTTCGGCCGGATGGCCGCCAGCACGTTGTCCGCCGTCAACAAACCCCGGTCGCCGTCAATGCAGCATAATTGGACTTGCGACAAGGCCGAGGCCGATCCTCCTTCATAGCGAATGATATGAGCCGTGCCTTCCACGAGCACCTCGTCGCCAGGACGGGTGTGGAGACGGAGGCACAGTTGATTCGCCATCACCCCGGTGGGCACGAACAGGGCCGCGTCTTTTCCCAACACGCGGGCAGCCGTAGCCTCCAGGGCATTAACCGTCGGATCTTCACCGTACACGTCATCGCCCACCTTGGCTTGGGCCATGGCTTCTCGCATGCCCGGAGTCGGCTTGGTGACGGTATCACTTCGCAAGTCAATCATCGTCGGCCCTCCACAGAGCGATGTTATCGCGCTCAACGTTCCTCTCCCTTCGACAAGCTCAGGACATGCTTTATTCTACGGCAGTTTCCTTGACGGGAACAAGAAGCCCGATGTTAGACAACACCCGTTGAATCTCGTTGGCGGAAACGGGTCCTGCCCGGAGAATGGTCGGCTCATCCACCACGCTCAACAGGGTGGATGGCTGGTTCCCCGGAGCCGGGCCGGTATCCAAAATCACATCGACGGCATGACCCAATGAGGCTTCCACCTCCTCGGCGGTCAAGCAAGGGATTTGCCCGGATCGATTGGCGCTGGTTCCGGTCAACGGACCCGTGTGTCGTAATAAGGCCCGCAGGAACGCCGGTGCGGGTTCTCGAATCCCGATGGTCCCGGTCCCGGCCGTCAACACGGGAGAGAGTCCGGATTGGGCGGGAACGATGACGGTCAATGGTCCGGGCCAGAATTCGTTGACCATTGCGTGGACCCAGGATGGAACGGACCCGGCCAGGGTCTCGAATTGGCTCCGTTCCCCGATCAGCACGAGAAGGGGTTTGCCGGAAGGCCGTTTTTTTGCATCGACGACGCGGTCCAGGGCTTGGAGAGCCAAGACCGATGCAGCCAACGCATACGAACTTTCCGTCCCTACGGCCAGCAGGCCTCCGCGACGCACGAGGTCCACAATCGGAACAAAAAAGGAAGAAGGGGGATCTGATGGAACCGGAAGGATTTTGGCCACGAGCGTTTTACTCGAACGGGAGATGGCTCACGTCAAGACTCGTCCGGCAATATCGGTGCGGAAATATTGCCCTTCAAACGTGATACGCCTCCCCGCTTCATAGGCCCGGTCATGCGCGGCCCTGAGGGAAGATCCACGAGCCGTCACCCCCAACACCCGGCCTCCGGCCGTGACGACGTCCTGACCGTTCCAGGCTGTCCCTGCGTGAAAAACCGAAACCCGGTCATCGGCGAAAGCCTCCGGGAGCCCGCTGATCGGCAGGCCATTCGCGTACTTGCCAGGATACCCGCCCGACGCCATGACAACACACACCGCCGACTCCTCTGACCATTCCAGATGGATCTGATCCAACCGATGTTCCACGACCGCTTCCAGGACGTCGGCGAGATCCGTTTTCAACAACGGTAGCACCACCTGGGTCTCGGGATCGCCGAACCGTGCATTGAATTCCAGCACGTAAGGCGTCCCGTCCTTGACCATAATTCCCGCGTACAAAACCCCGAAAAACGGACTGCCCACGCGCGACAGCCCTTCGATCGCGGGGTGCAACACGTCTCGCATGATCGCGTAGCGTAACGCCGGCGTGGCCAGCGGCGCCGGTGCGTAAGCCCCCATGCCTCCGGTATTGGGGCCCGTATCGCCCTCCCCCAGCCGCTTATGATCCTGGGCAGCCAGCATGGGCACCACGGTTTTCCCATCGGCAAACGCCATCAGGGTGAGTTCCTCTCCTTCGAGGCATTCTTCGATAACCACTCGGTTGCCGGCGTCGCCGAAGGCTCGATGTTCGAGCATGTTGACCACCGCGTCCTTGGCGTCCTGCGCCGTCCGGGCCACCACCACGCCTTTTCCCTGGGCCAACCCGTCCGCTTTGACCACGATGGGGAGGGCACATTGTTCCAGGTGATCCAACGCGGGCCGGACGCTCTCGAAGGTACACGCCTCCGCCGTCGGAATCCGCTGGCGCATCATCAGGTTCTTGGCAAACGCTTTACTGGATTCGATCTTGGCGGCGTTTTTGGTGGGGCCGAAGACCTTGAGTTTGCTTTCCCGAAACAGGTCCGCGATGCCCAGCGCCAACGGCGCTTCAGGACCGACCACGGTGAGATCGACAGCTTTCTCTTCGGCGAACGCTTTCAGGCCGGCCAAATCCGTCGCCGGAACAGGCACGCACGTGGCCAGTTGGCTGATTCCCGCGTTCCCGGGAGCGCAATAGAGTTCGCTCACCCGAGGGCTCGAGGCGAGTTTCCAGACTAATGCATGCTCGCGCCCGCCACTGCCGATAACCAGGATCTTCATCAGGGATGCCGCTTAATGCCTAAAATGCCTCATGCCCGTCATGATCATCGCCACGTTCTGTTCATCCGCGGCCTTGACCACTTCTTCGTCCCGGATACTGCCTCCCGGTTGGATAACCGCGGTCACGCCGGCCTGGACGGCCGCATCCAGCCCGTCCCGGAACGGGAAAAACGCGTCCGAGGCCATGACGCAGCCTTTGATCGGCAGATTGGCCTTCATCTCGGCCAATTTGACGGAATCCACGCGACTCATCTGGCCGGCCCCGACACCCACGGTCTGCGTGGCATTGGCAAACACAATGGCGTTGGACTTCACGTGCTTGCACACCTTCCACGCAAAGGCACAGGCCGCGTATTCGTCGTCCGTGGGTTTTCGTTTGGTCGGCACCGTCAGAGTTTTCACATCCGCGAGAGCACCCAGATCACGATCCTGCAGGATCAACCCCCCGACGAGTTTTTTTAGATCATAGCCGTCGCGTGTTTGGCTTTCGAGGGAACCTACGGTCAACAACCGCAAATCCTTTTTCCGTTGCAATTCGGCCAGCGCCTCGTCGGTAAACGCGGGCGCGATCAGGACTTCGACGAACGTTGATGTCACTTCCTTGGCCATGTCCAGGTCCACGGGCCGGTTGCAGGCAATCACGCCTCCGAAGGCGGACACCGGGTCGGTTTCCCTGGCCTTGCGGTAAGCCTCGACCGGAGTCGCCCCAAGGGCCACCCCACAGGGGTTATTGTGTTTGATGATGATCACGGCCGCGTCGCTGAATTCTTTCGCCAACTCCAACGCCGAGTTGGCGTCCAGATAATTGTTGTAGGACATGGCTTTGCCGTGCAGTTGCCGGCCGAGGGAAATCGAGGGTTCCGTACTGCCGATCTCCCGATAAAACGCGCCTTCCTGGTGTGGATTCTCCCCGTATCGCAGGGTTTCGGCCCGTTCATACGTCAGAAACAAGGATGCCGGAAATTTGTCGGCCGTTTCGCCCTGTCGGCTCAAATAATTTGCAATCAGGCCGTCGTACCGCGAGGTGTGTTGAAACACTTTCCTGGCCAATTCACGACGCAACGACAAGGGGACCGTCCCGGCCTGCAAGGCTTCCAGCACGCGACCATAATCGCTTGGATCAACCACCACCACAACATCCTCATGATTCTTGGCAGCAGACCGGAGCATGGACGGACCTCCGATATCGATATTTTCAATGGCATCCTCGAAAGTACAATCCGGTTTGGCAATGGTCGATTCGAACGGGTAGAGATTGACGACCACCACGTCGATGGGTTCAATCCCCTGCTCCTGCATTTGCCGGATGTCATCGGCTCGCCCCCGCCGGCCCAACAAGCCCCCGTGAATCTTGGGATGCAGGGTTTTGACCCTGCCGCCCAGAATCTCCGGAGACCCGGTATGCGAAGAAACCTCCGTGACCGGCACGCCGGCCGTGCGTATGGCGTTGGCCGTACCGCCCGTGGAAAGAATGGTGGCCCCCAGTTCGACCAGCTCCCTGGCAAACTCCACGACACCAGTCTTATCAGACACACTGATCAACGCATGGTTCAACTTGCCCATTGTTCGCCCCTCGATAGTCAATTCAACGGTGAATGAAAGGAAAAAACGTGGAGATTGAGCTTACCAAATGTGTCTCGTCAGCATCAATAAAACGCTCTGCTCTTTGTTATTCATATTTCCTTACTATCCTTTTTTGATCTTACGTGCTCGTTCATAAAACACGGTTTTATGCCGTCAAGCCGATGATTGAGTTTAGCAAAACCATGCAATCGACAGTTAAAATAGACGTCCATAGATATTGATGAGCGGCCGCTATCCAAAACGTGGACAATTTGATCTGCTTTGTTGTCAGGTATGTCTCCGTCAACGTGAAATTTTTCAGTTTTTCCAGCTTTAGCTTTTATTTTCTTAATGTAAGGGACATGAAACGGGGTTCCTGAACAACAAAACTCGATTTGAGCGCGGTCTAATTCAACATCAAATGGTGACATGTTGGTTACTTCAAACCATAATTGAAACGTCGCAAAAGGACGACCCAGATTGACGCTGACATTTTCATGACGGGGGAAAATATCGACTTTCACAAGATTGGCCATGCATTCTTCAGAAAACTTCCGTCTCAAAAGCCACTTCGGCAGCCACGTCAGGTATCCCCACATTCCGGCAAATGATTCAATGTCCATGTTCACTTCTATAACATCTTGCTTTCAGGGACTTCAAAATCGTCGATCATCGACAACAATGATTCCTTTTTTGAAAATAATGCGTGTTTCGTGCTATTTGCTCGACTTTTTACAGGCACAAGCCTTGGAGCGTCGGTCACACCAGACTTTTTTATCTCGACGACGGTGTCATTCGGACGATCGAGACAATTGGCGGGTGATATATCGGCTGCGCTCTTCAAGCAGCATCATCTGTTCCGGTTTGAGTTCGACGCCATGATTGTGCTTCTCGATAGCGGCAGTGAAGTTAAATACCAATGCCTCGACGATGGATCGCCTATTTTCGAGCTTGCCGCCTGAGTAGTAGAAATGATCGCGGGTGACGACGTTGAAACGGCTCCAATAACGCTCCAGCATTGTGTTTTGCCTATAGTCGTTGTGATGCCACGTCGATAGGATGAATCGTGCCTGAGTTGAAGAAAGCAATTCGAAGAGATGAGTTTCGTCATCTTCCGTCCAGCCGTTGTAGTAATCGACGTACCGGCCGGCGTAAGGTGGATCGCAGTAGATGATGTCGCCGCTGGTCGCCTGTCGAATCACGTCTTCGAACGACGCCGTCAGAAACGCCCACTCCGGTTGAATCAGACAGGCAACGTCGCGGACTTGGTTGACAATCTTGGTGACGTAAGATCGGCTGAAGCGCTCGGGCTTCTGGCAAAACGGAATATTCCACTCGCCTTTTTTGTTGAATCGTATCATACCATTGAAGCCTGCTCTGGAGAGAAAGAGGAAATCCAGTGGATCGTGGTCTCGATTGAAACGCTCCTTTATGGCGTTGAAGTGATCGTACCCATTGCGGCTGGACCGTCGAAGTCGTTCCCCTTCTTCTTCAAGATAGGAGCGGACGCGAGCAGGGCAAAGCGTACCCCTTTGGATTTGCCGATAGAAACGAACAATGTGAGGATTGGTGTCGCTGAGCAGGGCACGCTTAAAGCCTACGTTAAAGGCAACGACGCCCGTTCCTAAAAAAGGCTCTATCCACCGCCCCTTGACGTCAGGCACGAGGGACTGTATCCACGGGACCAATTTGGTTTTGATCCCCTGGCTCTTGATGGGAGGGATGACGACGCGCATCACGTGTTCCTCTTCCTTCTCTTCGTCTCAATGGGAACGATAAGCTTCTTATCACCTCCTTTGAATTCAACGAAATCTTCCAATTTCCTAATTGGTATGGCTTTCCTGCCTTTCTTCATCGTTGTGACGCCATAATTCATCCAGTATTCATCAAACCATTCCTCACCCAGCTTCGCAAAGATGCCATTGCCTCTCAAAATATCATTGATGGCGGTGATGGATCCAATATTAGCGGTATTACCGGACCCCTGTCGGTCGCTGGCCAGTTGCCATTTCTCGCAGACGAAAAACTGAAAATCCCTAATCACCGACGCAATCGAGCGAAGATTTTTCATGGTTGTTACGGAACGTTGCCCTACACGGTGAGAATCTGCTTCGCCTTCCTCAAGCTCACGAACGTTGATAACTTCAGTCTCGTCAACATCCTTGGCGTCGGCTCTGGTGTAGATTATGCCGAGACAGAAATGCCCGGCGTAGTCACTATATGGGAATTGGATGTTCTTCGTCGATGTCCGATCTCTGAAGTAAGATCCGTGACTGCCAAGCGTGAATCCATTAACGTGTCCGGGAAATTCAGGGTCGCGATAGGTCGTCTTTAAATCGACGGCTATCTTGAAGCGGGCATTCTCCTGACTGACGAAGCTCAGGTCGGGGTACCAGTTCTGATGTTCCGCCAGTACGATGGAGTAGCCATGTTCTTGAGCGAACTGAAGGATTTTGGGAAATAGATGGATTTCGAGAATTTTCGAGATGATCTTTGTATCTGAGCTGATGGTGTAGATATTCCGGTAAATGTCAATGAAGCCCTTAACGGTCCATTCGCCGTCGTCTGCGCTGACGTACTCGCTCATCTTCCGGACAAAACCCCGTAAGGCCTTCGAAAAAGAAGCCTTTCCTTCGCGTTGTGCGGCTTTTGTCAGCTTAGGCATATACTCTTTCTCTCACATATCGGCTTAATTTACAAAGTCACATGGCGTCGTGCGCCTCGGGGTGTACGTCAACGGCACATTCGGTATATACTCGAGAGGAATGTTTCAATACGGCCACGGGTCTTGACCAATGCCTTTTCCATTAATCGCGACCCTCGTTATCGTCTTTTTGACCGTTGCCTTTTCGCTCCAGAACGATCAAACGGTTTCCATCCAATTTTTCGACTGGACGTTCGAAGGGTCGCTTGTCCTGGTGTTACTGACCACGCTTTGCCTGGGCATCCTGATTCATATCCTGGCTTCCATGCCGGCCCGCATTCGGAAGTCAAAAGAAATCGCGGAACTCAATAAACGTGTGACGGAATTGGAAGGGACGCCGCCATCAGACGTTTCCAGCCCACAGCGACACCACACGCCATATCTCGACTGAACGTCCTTTAGGCCCCCTCACCCTAGCCCTCTCCCTCGGTGGGGAGAGGGTTTAGGACAGAGACCTTGACACGGATCCGGGAGGCTGACACCATATCGGCGCAATCAATCAACGATGCCCACAGTCATCATGGAGCTAATGTCATGACGTCTTTTACTTCAGGATCGATGAATCAGGCCGACCATCAACCATCGGAAGAACATCCCACCCTTGATGAAGCTTTGGGCTGGGAGGGACACGTCAACATCCCTCCGTCTCCAATGTTAACCAAATTGCTGCGTGATTGGTCTGAAGTGCAAACCGGCCTGGTTTTCGGTATGGTGTTTGTGGTCGGAGTGTTGGTCGGAGGCGTCCTGTTTTCCGCGCTGGGGTCCGGCAAAAAACACTCGGACACGTAACCTCCGCACGACGAGTCGCGGCCTTCAAAAAAACCGATCTTTGAAGAACACCCGCTGCCAAAGTCCGGCTTTGCGCAGACGAGGATCACCGGGTGCCAAGGTGTGGCGCTTCCCGCGACGGGTTTCGACTTCAATGGTGTCATCCTCAAAGACCCGGAGCACCTTCCAGAATTTCTTGATCACGTACGAATAGGTGTCGCCGTGGCGAGAGGGAAAAACGCGCTCGGCTCGCGGGCTGGGGTGTGTCGAGGTTTTTGCTTTCTCATACACGACAAAATTGCCGGCTCTCAATTTCATCGAAACTCCCTCCACAACACCATAAACAATACCTAACCACTGTGAAGCAGCATGTCGTCTGACCATGCCAGACTCATTGTAAGCATTATTCGTCGATGAGGCAACGGGGGCAGGTCACCCCACGGGTGAAGCTGGTGGCCGGTGCATGAAACAGACCAAGCGGCGGGTGCGGCGTCGTCATTCCCTTGGGTGCCCTGGATATACATCCAAGGGAAATCCGCAAGCCTTCGACTTCCCGCTCTCGGTGAGGGCGGGAAGTTCTCTGCATCTACCGTTGTGCCCGCTTTGAGGTTGAAGAGGGTTGCGCATCTTTTTCCAGCGACTCCTTAAGCGATGTGAATGTCGTGTCATATCGCTTAGTGATAGGCTTACTCGGGTACTTGTGCAGGACAATAAACATCGCGAATAACAGACGCCGTATGCTGCTTGGCATAATTATGATTGAGGCATGCCCAACGACATGCGAACGTCCCTTCTCCCAAAAGTACCGCGTATCCGTTATTGGGTTTTCGCCGAGATAGTCGAGGAAAGCATCTACCGACCGTTCAATGTCCCATGTTGACTTCACTTCGCTGTGTAAAAGCTCAATGTATTTCCGGTCGACGGCACTTTGCTTTCCCGGAGGAAGCAGTTTGAAAAGCGCATGAAGATTGTGGCCATGCCCATGATCAGTGCCACAATCATCTAAGGCATATTTGAGAAGAAGTTCAATGATGTATAGTCCAAGAACTTGCTTTGCGACGCTAAAACCGACACCGCGTGGATCATCCTTGTCGTGCGGAAAGGGTGAATCGAACAGACTCAACATCCCTTCCACCCAAGTTATGTGCGGTTTTTTCTTGCTCTGATTCTTCGGTTTCTTGGGATTTGGCTGCTTTTTCTTTATCTTGTACATACCGGTGTGACCTCCACGGGATTATCCGTAGGGGCGAGACGAATTATAGAAATTGGTAACTAATAGGTATCTTTCAGGTATCTTTCAGGTATCTTTCCATTTTCATCCATTCCCTCTATATTCATAACTCCTTGAAAATATGGAGCCGGCGAGTGGGATTGAACCACCGACCTGCTGATTACGAATCAGCTGCTCTACCACTGAGCTACGCCGGCCTTGGATTGAACGGGTCGTGAATTCGGCGGGAGACTGCTGTTTCCAACCCGACGGCCATCTTATTTTCTGAAACGAGTCGTGTCAACTCTCGATCAGTCCCCCTCACCCCGACCCTCTTCCACCAGTGGGGTGAGGGAGTCGTAAACACATGATTGACAGCATTTTTCCTCTCCGCTACCGTGACGTGATGTCCTCTCCGGCCGGCAGATCCGACGCGGCATCTATCTCCAGGTTTTCGTTCGCTCAACTGTGCTCCCTGATCAGACTGTCGAATCAAACGGGAACGATCCTGCTCATGCTTCCGGTGCTGTGGGCCCTGGTCCTGGCGTCACAGGGCCGTCCCTCCGGTCTGCTGCTCGTCCTGTTCATCGCGGGATCGTTCGTCATGCGAAGTGCCGGGGTCATCATCAACGATTTGGCCGATCGTTCGTTCGATCGGCAAGTCACCCGCACCCAAACCCGCCCGCTGGCCAGCGGAGCCCTTCGCCCCTGGCACGCCGTTCTTTTTCTCGGCGTCCTTCTTGCCGTAGCCGTGAGCCTTCTTTTTTTCTTGAATCCATTGGCCATACGGCTCGGGCCGGTCGCACTTGTCCTGGCCGCGATCTATCCCTTCACGAAACGATTCTTTCGTGTCCCTCAACTCTTTCTGGGGCTGGCGTTCGGGTGGGGCGCCGTGATGGCTTGGGCCGCCGTTCGCAATCAGCTCGATCCGGCGGTATGGATGCTCTTTGCCGCCACGATTTGCTGGGCCTTGGCCTACGACACCATTTATGCGCTCCAGGACATTGAGGACGACCTTCGCATCGGGGTGAACTCATCGGCGATTCTCTTCGGTTGTCACGTATGGATTGCCGTGGGAATCATCGAGGCGGCCATGCTGGGGTTTTTGGCAACGGCCGGTTGGCTGGAGAATCTCAATCCGGCGTTCTATGGGGGGCTGGCCGGAGTCGCGGGGTTCTTGAGTCAACAAGTCCGTCGCCTGCGCGGCGACGTCTCCCCCTCGGAGGCCTTTGCCATGTTCAAACAACACACGGGCGTCGGCATCGTTCTTTTGGTTGGGATTTGGGTAGGAACGTTGTAGGCGTGCCTGCGGGATTTCACCCCCGCGCGACTAGGTCCTTTTGTTTCGGCAAAAGGACCCAAAACCATTGGCACCCGGGCGTGGCCCCAAGGGGTGCCTTTGCCCCGGTCCCGATTGCGTGGGCTTCCTTCGACTTCAGGCGCGTTGCGCCTTACGCTCAGGATGAACGGATTATCACTTCCCGTTCATGCTTCCCTCCCGTTCGTCCTGAGCGTAGCGTTAGCGAAGTCGAAGGGCGCTCAGACAGTCCTCCCCTCAAAAGAGGGATCGGGACCGGGGCGCAGCCACGCCCGAAGGCGCCGGAAATGCCGGGGAACGACACGCCTCTTTCTGTCATTTCCGCGCACGCGGGAATTCAGGGTTTTATTGAAGGAAAAGACAAGGTAATTAGGGCGTTTCGTAACCATTGTGTGGTAGAAAACGCGCATGGTTACTGGACGACATACGGTTTTTAGTTGTGCGGCCAACTTTCTGCGGGGCCGCAAATGCATTTTCTGTGGCTCCTTTCAGCTCCTGCATACGCGCCGCGGCTATGTGAAATGTGGGCGCTGTGGGAAAAGCAAGAGTCTCCGGCGGTTGCGCCGGGAGATCCGGATCCTGCAAGGCTTCTATCAATTGCAACCCGCCTATCGGTTGAGCCAGGATCTGGGCCTGGATGTCAAAGTGGTGACCCGCATCTATCACCGACTCCGGGAAGCGTTGTATCATGTCACCGAACTGGAAGCGGGGAAACTGAAGGGCGAGATCGAATTGGATGAGGCCTATTTCGGGGGCAAGCGCAAAGGGCAACGCGGGCGCGCCACGGCGGGCAAGAGCGTCGTGTTCGGGCTCCTGGAGCGGGACGGGCGCGTGTACACCAAGGTGGTTGAATCGGTCAGTGCGGACGAATTGCTGCGGCATATTCAAGCCCACACCCGGAAAGGCTCGGTCTATTTCACCGATGCCTTTCGGGGCTATCAATCCTTAAAACGCTATGGCCACCATCATACCGTGAATCATGCGAAAACCTTCGTGAGCCGGCGGACGAAGAATCACATTAATGGCATTGAAGGGTTTTGGAGTTATGCCAAACATATTTTGTATCAATATCGCGGGGTCTCGAAGTATCATTTCCCGCTGTATCTGAAAGAAATCGAGTATCGCTTTAATCACCGCCAGGAGAATGTGTTCAAACAGTTTCTCAAGATCTATTTTGGTTACGTTTCGCCCTAATTACCAAAGACAAATACTCTGGATCCTCGATTACGAATGTCGAGGATGACAGAAGGAACAACGATGTGGCGTTGACTTCGTTATTCAGGCGGGGGGATGGGCTTGTCCGGTTTTGGCGCACGCAGGGTTTCGAGATACGCCGTTACGGCTCGCGCATCCTGATCATTAAGACCCAAGTTCGGCATGCGCGTGTGCTTTTTCATGCCTTGTGGGTACCGGACCCAGCGATAGACCCAGGTGTCATTCAGACGGAAGCCTGCACGGTCCAAGGCCGGTCCCACCAGACCGCCGACGTCTCCGACACTGTGACACCCGTTACACCCGTATTTGTTGTAATACAGGCTTTTGCCTTTTTCTTCCATGGCGACTCGTTCCGGCTCCGCGACGGTCAAGTCGGGACGCGCAATCTGAGTCATCCTCGGACGTTTCGAGAAATTTTCCCGGGCGGCCTTGGCGGCTTCGAATTGTTCCGCCACTTTTTCATAGGCCTCTTCTTCGGGAAGCACGATTTCCTCTTCTTCGTCTTCGTAGTCTTCTAGATCGTCCTCTTCATCTTCCATGTCCATATCTTCGTCATCTTCTTCAGCTGCTTCCTCTGCGGCAGCCCGAGCTTCTTCTTCGGCTTCCTGTTTTGCCAAGGCTTCATCCATGACCTGTTTGGCTTGATCATGTTCCGCTGTTGCCGCTTGCAACCGGGACTCCAGCTCGGCTTTCCGTCCTTCAACGTCGTACGTCAACGACCCGCCGTGAAGCGTTCGCACGTATCCGACCACGGCCCACAGTTCTTCTTCGGAAAGCGTATATTTGAAGGTCGGCATCGTCGACACCGCGAAGTAATTTTCATCGTCGAGCACTTCCTGCAACGTGGTATCACGCATGTCCCTGGAGATCGTGTCGAAGATTTCCTTGTCGGAAAAGGTCGACATCGATTCGGATTCCGACAAGTCGCGAGGACGGGGGTCCGGCATGCGGCCCCAATTGAAGCCTTCCTGCTGTTGTCCACTTTCTCCGTGACAGTGCATACAGTAATGATTGTAGAGTTTTCGGCCTTTCGCCGTTCTTTCATCTTCAAACAAGGCACACCCGCTCGTCACGGCAAACACGGCGACGACCACGACGGCAACCTTGCTCAGTACCCGCTGCATGCCTAGTTCTCCCTTCATGATTCGTTACCCTTCCGAATTCTTCTCAACAGGAAAAACTCAAAGCCGGCAGCAAGCACAATGCCCAACACGACGTATCCATAAATGGAATTGTCCGGTGGCGGCTCGGCCCGAAAATACCACCATGATGAAACGGCTTTCTGCGACCCTTTTTCCTTGACGTCTCCATCCACGATTTCGCCGTCCCAAAATGCGAACGCCACGTTTCGCCATTCACCGGGCGTGACTTGGACGTCCTGTTCATCACCGGTTTGTAGCGGCCGGGAAAAAACGACGCGCCAGGTTCCGTCCTGCCAGGCTCCCGTTGCCGAGACGTTCTGGTTTTCCTGCGGCCGAAGCGTTTTGAAGCCCTTGGCCGTCATATCAGTGGCTTTGCCGTGTTCTTTCTTCCAGTACCAGATGTTGACGTCTCCCCCCTCGACCTGAAGCATTTCCTGCCCATGGGCGAAGTGGGCCATTTTATCGCCAACCATGAACTCGATTGCGGCGGCATCCGCGGCATCTTCAGATGGATCGGCATATTCCAGCAGGATCGCCAGATCCTCACCATTATGGAGCCCGCGAACCTTGACGGACTTCACCGTGACTTCCTGAATACGATCAGGCCAATGAACCTGTGGGGCCAAATTGAATTCCGCCGGCTGGATCGTATTCCACACTGCGGCGTTTGGATCATCCGCAGGCACGGCACCGTCAGTCAAATGCAGACGAACAGCCACACTTCCGCCTCCTCCGTCGTCCGACGGCGGATCGCTCGCGAACACGCAGGAAGCCCCGGCTCCCGTCACCATGAGGGTGAGCCCAAGCGCGACGTTGAAGATCTTCTTATATCCCATTTTCCTGCTCCTTGGATCCTTCCCATCGACACGTCCGACGATCGTCGGACATACGAGGGCGCAACCTCCGCCCGTTCCTTATTCCTCTTCCTCCCAGGTCCGTGGAGCCTGGCCGGCGCCGTCATATTCACCCATGATGATTTTCCAGATCCATTCGTCCGGCAATTCCACTTCCCATCGCGGCATGGCCGATTTCCAGGGCATGGCTTCGACCGGAAGCCCGACGCCGCCTTTTTTGATCCGCCAGAAAAGGTAGGATTCCTGCAATTGGGCGATGGTTCCGGGATCGCTGAAATTCGCTGGTGGCGGATTGAAGCCCACCGCGGCCGGGCCTTTCCCGTCGAAATTGGCTCCATGACAGGGTGAACAAAACGCCGCATAGAGGCCTTTTCCCATCATGATGTTTTCCGGCGTTGTCGCATACGGGTTAGCCAACCCGACAAACTCGCCGGGAGGCGCGGGATGAATGGTTCGATTTTCCGCCGGCGGCACATCACTTGGAGCGAGCCTGGTGTACGTTTGCCACCCCACCAACAAGGGGAACAACACGAACACCAAAATACGCGCGGTGCCGGCGATGCCCACCTGCCCCGTGCCGGTGAGGAACCGCCCGATGGGTCCCATAAATTCGTCGAGACTCCCCCCGCTCATGGTATAGAAAATCATCGCAGAGGCAAGGGTCAGCGCCAGGTAAAGAAAAATCAGACTGGCCGGGAGAGGTGCGGTAAACAACGGGAGTATGAATTTGAGGAACACATACATTCCCACCAACAGGATGGCCGTTTTCGCAAGAGGACCTTTCATAGTTCGCCCTTCCGGTTAAGGTGCTCCATTGACGGTGAGGGAAGCGACCTCCACCTCGCCTTCCTTGCCGATATTCATCACGTCTTCGATTTTGACGCTAATGGGTTCCCCACTCATTTTCTGGAGAAAGGAAATGACCGAATAAATCTCTTGTTGCGACAAGGCAATCGGATTCTTGTGGATGTAGGGCATCCGTGCCGGATATTCCTTGGGCAGGCCTTCATGCCTGAAATCCAGATAGATATAGGCTTGAGGGTCGGTGAGGCTTTCATAGATGAATTCCGGTGCAAGTTTGGCACCGATGCCTTTCAAATCCGGACACCTAGCTGATTCACTGGGGCCGATGGAGTGACACAAGGCGCACTGGCCTTTGCTGAAGAAAATCTTTTGTCCGATCGAGGCCAGGTCATCCGGCGTTTTGACTTCGGCAATGTCAAAGGTCTCGATAGCCGGGGGCAGGGAGGCCATCTGCGGCACCCCCAACGCAATCAGGGTAAACGTCCCCAATACGATCACCACGAAGCCGACCACCCTGAGAAATTTCCCCTTGATGAAGAGCAGGATGCAGATTCCGAGTCCTACGACAATAAGACCGATCAATTGGAGTAACGCGACTTCACTCATGGGTTCTTCTCGCTCCGGTTTGGAAATACCAACGTCAATAGGTTCTCAATCACGCCTCGTCTCTCTTTCAGTCCTGTTCCCGTGGGGAACCTCCGGCCATGGCCGGCGCCACACTTGCCGGGATTTTCGCCGGTTCAGGTTCTTTCTGGTCCGGGGTCTTCTTCCCCTTGTCGCCCATCGTGGCGACCCAAAAGATAAACGCCACCAGCAAACAAAACAGAAACGTGTTGAGGGACATGAACGCAGCCGCGTATCCCAACGCAGGAGAATAGGCGTAGTCCGAGGTGTCTCGCATGACGCCATAAATATGCCAGTGAACCCTGGACGATGATCGGGCATAGCCCATCAGCGACATCAACAGGATCACCATGACCGCATTGGATACCAACGCATACCCCGCTCGGATCGGCATTTGCCCCCAGATCATTTCCGTCGTGGTTTTGGCGCTTTTCATCAGGATGGCCGTCAAGGGCGTAAAGGTCACCATGATAAACAAGACGATCAAGACCTGGGCGACGGAGAAATAATTGATCCGGATAATGGCGGGCACGAAATACCCCCAGACCCCGAGCACGATGACCGCGATACCCGCAATCACCAGCAAGGCGCCCATCACGGATTTGGCGATCTTGGCCCACCCGGCCGTTTCCTGCTTTCCGGCCCGCCAATACATGACAAAACTCATAAAGGTGACCAGGATCATGAGATTGGCCACCGTCATTTTTGCGGACATCACCCCGAACACCCCAAGCAGCGGGTGGTGGGTCCCGCCCATTTTTCTGGCCTCTTCGAGACTGGCCACCAGGGAGTGGGGCGTCATCCAGACGCCCAGACACACCATGAGCACGATCAACATGGCCAGGATCGGTCGCCTGTACGTTCGCTCGGAACCCGGAATCCGGTAAGTAATGCCCATCCAAAAATAGTAATTGGCTCCGAGGAACAAGACCCCGATGAGCATCGCCTGGAGAATAAAGAGCCAGGCCAAAAATCCGCCCATGAGGGTAATACCCATTTGCTGGTTATATTGGTAGATCTCCCGCATGAGCCAATACCCGGCGAAGGGAAGGGGAAGCATACCGAACACGCCGATGAAGTTTCCGACGTAGCCCATCCAATCATAATGTTCCCGTTCCTCCCGGCTGGCCGCCAGGAGATACCGGATACCGGCATAGGCGCCGCAAATAAACCCGCCCAGGACGACGTTGGCAATCAGTCGATGAATGTTGACCGGCCACCACGTGGGATTCCACGTGGCCGCCCATGCCCGCTCAATCGCCGTGCCCTCCGCCACCACGACGGGACTCGCCTGGAACGTGGCCCAAGCATTGGGGACCATCATGATACCCAGGGCAAAGACGTTCAGCAGGAATCCCAAAAACAGATGAAACGTCTTTTTGTTTCCCTGCATGGCGTCCCATCCGTACCAGTACAGGTACAACGTGACGGTTTCCAACAGGAACAAAATGCAATACACGATAAACGAAGGGAAAAAGATATCGGACAAATACGCCATGAGTTTCGGGTACAGCCCGATCAGCAGAAAAAGCAGGATGCCTCCGAACAGGGCCGTCGTGGCGTACGCGGACGTCAGGAGCTTGGTAAACTCTTTTGCCAGTTTGTCGTACCGGGCTTCTTTGGTCTTCCAGCCGACGATTTCGCACACCCAGGCAAAAATCGGCACGCCCAACACGAACCCGGCGAGCAGCAAATGCTGCTGGGCCACGACCCAGACGACGTTCCGGCTTCCGACTCCCGGAATGTCCCGATATTCCACGGACATCGCTTGGGTGGCCGCATCCTGGGCCCAGACAAACGCAGGGAAGAGAACTAGGGCCCAAAAGACACTCCATCCGAAGAGGGACGAGGGTTTCACCGTTGGCACCAGGGACTTCAGGTTTTCGATTATGCCGTGGTTTTTCATGTATGAGCCCTCTTTGAACCGTTTCATCGTTCCCTCAATAGTTGTGTGGTAACAGCGGCGCGATGCTCTGACAGGTCGCCCGCAAGACCATGATCTCCCGTGAGTACGCCCCATACTCATGGCTCTGCAACGGGCGCTTAAACGACGGTTGATTGCAGGCTCCATCCAACACGCTGTTGAGCATCAGGTGCGCGTCATCAAACGTCGAATTCCCCACGCACCCGCTCAGCGCCATCGCTAAGCATATCGCCGCCAGTCTCATAATCTTTGCTCAAACATATGTGCTCGTCAATGCTTATGATCGGCAGGGTCGTGCGCATGACCGGAAGAACCGGGGGTAGCCGCCGGTTTTTCCGCGGCCGCCGGCGTCGCTTGGGCTGCCGGCTTCTCCTGGACCGCTGCCTTCTCCCCCGCTTTCGGCGTTTCCGCCACGGAATTGTCTTTTTCCAATTCTTTCAACGTGGCTTCGGCACGTGCCAGAACCCGCTCCGCGCTTTGAATGACCTTTTTGGGTACGACCTTTTTTTCCACCTTTTTGACGTCCACAAATTCGTATTCTTCATGAGGATGTGGCGTACTCACGGGAAGCAAACCCCAAAACAACATGATTAGCACGACGCCGGTTCCCGTAAAGGCCGTCAGCAAGAGCGGTTGATCTCGAGGAATCCGGAGGAGATCCCATTTCGAGACGATGTCCTGAAATGCCCCGTCAACGGGCGTAGACGCGCGAACAAAGCGGTTCGCCAAGGCACCCAAGCCGAACAACCAGCCATACACCAGGACGATGAGGACGATGGTGGTCGGCAGTCCCCACATCACCAATTCCAGGCTGATTTTTTCCGCAATCGGAATCACGATGACGTTGGTTTCAACGAAATGCAACGTGGCATGGACAGCGGATTGAGCCAGGGACTTGACGCCACTCAGGATCATGAACAACAGGGGGAGATAGATCACGGAAAAGATTGCCCACAGCCCCCACAAGCGAAGGCCCGTCCCCTTGGGGGGATCCACGCTCAACCGTTCAAGAAACACGGTTCGTGAGCACAGGCCGAGCGCCCAAATGTCGATGGGGATGGAGAGGACCAGCAACGCTTCCAGACCGACGCCTTCCCAAGGATGCACGCCGGCCGCCAACATGAGCAACGCGGCGACCAATTTCAGCGGGAAGCCCGTCCAGAAGGTTGGCCATGCGACCAGAAGACCGAGTTTGGCGTTCGACATGATCGTTAATCCAGAAATTCTCTATTCAGTATCGCGGAGACGGTGAATATCAATATCATCGCCATAATGGCAATCCAGCCGATCAACGCAATCGGCCGTTTGAAAATATTCCGCTCCGGATTCCTGTCCAGAAAAGGCAATGCCGCCAGGAACCCCATAAATGCTCCGGGAATCGCGACGGCTCCCAGAAACTGGCCGAATTCTCCGCCAAAGATCTTCAAGCGCAACAACTGGAAGAGAAAGAGAAAATACCATTCGGGTTCCGGATGATAGTCCCCCGGATCCGGCGTGGCCTCTTCCAACAACACCACCGGCTCGATAAACGCCAACGTACAAATAATCAGGAAGACCGTGGCCATGGCCACGATATCCTTCCAGATCTGTCTGGGAAAGAAATAATCCGTCTTCGCCTTGATTTGTTCGGGAGTGCCACGGAACGGACCCGCGGGTCCGGCTTTCCGGAACAGGAAGAGATGGAGACCGGCCAGACCCATTAACGCCGCCGGCAAAATCATCACGTGAATGGTAAAGAACCGGCTCAGGGTCATTTGACCCGGGGTCGGTCCCCCTTTCAAAAATCGACTCAGGAAATCCCCGATGACCGGGGTCTTATCCATGATCTCGACACCCACGACCGTGGCCCAATACGCCCGTTGATCCCATGGGAGCAAATAGCCCGTGAAGCCGAATGCCATGACCAGGCCGAAGAGGGCCAGCCCGACCAACCATATCAATTCCCTGGGTTTCTTATAGGCCCCCCAGAGGAACACTTGAGACATATGGGCGAACACCATCACCACCATGGCCGAGGAGCCCCAGAAATGGTAACTCAGCAGAAACCATCCGTAATCCACTTCGTGAATGATGTATTGCGTGCTCGCATAGGCATGGTCGGTGCTCGGGACGTAGTAAAACATCAACAGAATCCCCGTCACCACCTGCACAATGAAGATAAACAACAAACACGACCCGAACGCATAGGCCCATCGAGACCCGCCGGGAACGGGCTCGTTCAGCATCTTGGCCTGAATGGTTTTCAGGCCGACCCGTTCATCGACAAAGTCGACGACTTTTTCAAATGCGTTGGGTTGGTTGGTGGTATCGCCGTTCATAAAGACGCTACAGGAGCCGGATTTGGCCTTTCACTCCGGCCTTGTATTCGACGTCAATGATTTGCACTTCCCCGGCGGCATTGATTTGCATCGGCAGGACGTCGAGAGCCCGGGGCGCCGGGCCATCCAGCACCTTGCCCGCTTCATCATAGATACTCAAGTGACAGGGACACAAAAAGACCCCGTCGGGAAAATTCTTGGTTCGGCGCCATTTGTACCCGCATCCCAGATGCGGACATTTTCCGGAAAATCCGATGTAGGGCGTCTTGGCTTTATTCACCCACACCAGATCTCCTTTATGGTCATAAAACTTTTTATCTTTCCCGCCGTAGACGGCTTTTTGCACTTCAGGCGTGGCCTTCACCACCCAGATGTTTTTTTCGATCTGCTGTTCGGGCATGAAGGCTTCCTTGAAGCCCCGCGTAAACTTGAACTGGTAGCCGATGTTTTCTTTTCTTATCTTGCGGACGTTCCCCACGGAAAACCACGAATTATCGAACGGCTTGTACATGGGCTTCATGAGATATTTCAAAACGGGAAACGCCAAAGGAAGGGCGATCAACGTTCCGATGGCATGCGTCATGTTCATGAAAAAGCTGCGGCGGGGCACCCCCTGTTCGAGCTGGGGCAAAGGCACGAGAATTTCACCGGGCTCCACGTGGAGACGATCCTCCAGGTGGGCGATTTCCACGTCATGATGACTGACGTAGGCGTCGCGGTCCAGCACGGGACACGTCCTGAATTCCTCCAGCGACCCCCGTAGAACAATTTCTTCTTCATTCGGGATTTCCTGGACCTGGCCGATCGGGACCTGTCGATCCACGCCTTGCCCGTTCCCCTCCCTGACGACCACGTGACTGATCTCGAGGGATAAAGGATCGACGATGACCTTGGAAATACTGCCGACTTCCCCGTCTTCACACCGCGCTTTGGCCTTGATTTTCGGTTGCATCGGTATCCTGAAATGAGCTTATTTCATTTTGATGGGCTTCGGTGTGTTCACCGAGGCATTTTTCAAGGTCGCCAAAAAGGCCACCAGCGCGTCGACCTCTTCATCGAACATCAGGTCCTTATATTTGTCCGGCATTTTGCCTTTCTTGTACTGCTTGTCGAATCCTTCGGCCTTCCAGCTTTTGGGGTCGAGGATTTTTTGCCGAAGGGCTTCAGGCGTCATGAGATTGCCGATGTTGTCCAACTCCGGCCCCCGCTTTTTTCCGCCTTTTCCAAAGAGTTTGTGACAGTTGTAGCACTCTTGCAGTTCCCATTGCTCCTGGCCCAGCGCTACCAGGTCACCCGCCGCGGCCGATGAGACGGGAATCGCGGCTTCTTCCACCACCTGAACGCCACCGCCCAAGGCTCTCAATTGTTGCTCGATCGAGACGGCTCGCTCATTCAGGGCTTTCGCCCGCGCGATCAGCTCTTCGGCTTTCCCCTGTTGGGTCCTGGCCCGGCGCGCTTTCAGGATTTTTTCGATTTTTCCTTTTTCGACTTCCGGGTCGTACTGCGGCAGGCCTGACGCCCCGCCGATGTACACTCCCGACAGCACAAGGTAAAACAACACCAGCCCGATGATAGCCTTGATGCCCTCGAGACGATTCAGGGAAGGCGCATCGAGCAGAATAAACACGGCGGCGCCGAGCATGGCATAAATAAAGAACATAATCTGGAAGACGAGGGGAAAGTGCGTGGCCTTTGCCACCGCCACCAGAACGATCCCCAGGATGACGCCCACGACGCCTTTTTTGATGATGTTTCGAATCAAACTTTGCTCAGCCATACTCGCTTCCCACCTCCGTCACTTCGCACCGGCAGGCACCGGAGCCCCCTGGGGGGCTTCGGCCTTTTGGCCGGTGTTTCTCAACGTCACGATAATGGCGAAACTCACGACGATATAAAAGACCAGGGTCACACCCGTAATCCACCACGCGGAGTAGGCCAGCGTGGGCGTAAAGGCTTCCGGGGTAAAGTCCGGTACCAGGTTATACACGTGAAAGTATTTTCTCGTGAGGGATCGAACCGTCCCCATCAAGCCCATGGTCCAGATTGCACTGAACGCCAGGAAGATCAGGACGAACTGGGACGTAAAGTCGATCTTCCCCCAGATAATCGTTCCGCTCCTGATGGCGCGGTTATAGAGGATATAGTTGACGACGGTCAGAAAGACCAACGTAAACGCGGCCGCGTTTTTCGCCGGCATCAACGCCAATTCACTGGCCCAGGAGGGAAGCTCCAACTCTTCGGTGGCCAATCCCTGTGTCGCCACAAATCCGTGCGGCGTCATCCAGATGGCGTTGGCGACCACGATCATCAGGAAGCCCACCTTGATCATGGTGAAAGACGACACGGTAAACCGCAAACCCGGAAGCCTGCTCAAAATTGGCGGAAGCACGATCAGCAACGCCAGGAAAATCAGCGACTGCCATTCCGGCGGCGGGAACAGTTTCCAGGCAACCCCCATGACCACCGGAATGAGAATGACGGCGAGCATGACCATCCCGGACATCCGAACCTGCTCCACGCCTTGAATCCGCTTCATGCTCAGCCAGATATAATAATTGCTGGCGAGGAAAATCAGGCCGACCATGGCCCCCTGCATTTCAAAAAACATCGAAAGTTGGTCCGCCATCATGTACGGGCAGATGGACGCGTCATAATCACAGAGTTCATAGGCCAGCAGATACCCCATGAACGGCAGGAACAGGAGGGCGCCCACGCCGATCATATTCCCCACGAACCCCATCCAGTCATAGTAAGAGCGCTCTTCATCCGTCTTGGCGCCCATATACATGTACGCCGCCACCAGTCCTGCAATAAACCCGCCGAACGTCACGTTTCCGACCAACCGATGGAGATTCAAGGGCATCCAACTGTAATTGGCGACCTTGTCCCACAAGCCCGCGCTTTGGACGAATTGAATCAGGGAGACCCCCTCCGCGGATTTGGCGGGTGTATTCATAAACGACGTGGGACCGTCAATCACGAACAACGTGACCGTGCCCACGATGTTCAACAAGACCCCCAAGGCAATATGCCGGGCTTTATTTTCGCCCTTGAGGGAATCCCAGGAGTAAAAATACGCATACAGCACGATGGTTTCGAGAATAAACAGAAGTGGATAGACCACGGCGAAAATCAGGAAAAAATGTTGGATGAGCCAAGTCGTGAAGTCCGGATAGGTGGCCAGCAGGACAAAAATAAACAGCCCGCCCGTCAATGCGGTCATACTATAGAGGATCACCGTGACTTTGGTGACTTCCTTGGCCAATCGATCGTATTTCGGGTCCTGGTTTTTGTAGCCCAACCATTCCGACACTACGGCGAATATCGGGGCTCCCAGAATAAACGCGGCAAACAAAATGTGAAGTTGGGCCACGATCCACACCCCTGTCCGATTTCCGGTATAGGGGAACTCCACAGGTGGAGGAGCCGGGGCTTGGGCATAGGCGACGGCAAGCCCCCCTAGCACAAGTCCTAGCAAAATCACAAAACTGCGGATTAAGGTTTTCAAGGGTGGTGGCCCTCCTTCTGATTTATGCCGCAAAAAAGAACGGCGGAATCAACCGTGCTACTGGGAAGATTCTCCTCCGGCCGCTTCTCCATTTGGAGCGGCTGCCTCTTCAGCTGCTGGAGCTGGGGCCGCTGCATCTTCAGTCGCCGGGGCTGCCGCCTCTCCGTTTGCAGGAGCCGCTGTTCCTTCAGCCGCCGGAGCCGCTGCCTCTTCAGCCGCCTTACTCCTTTCAGCGGCCACCTCCTCAGCCGTCTTGGCCGTCCCAGCGGGGACCCATTTCTGCTCAGCGACACTATATTCCTGGCCTTTCAACCCAAAGGTCGACTCAAACGCAATCACTTTCCACCGATCGTCCTCGGTAAGCTTGGATTTCCAGGCTTTCATTTTGGTTCCCTTGACCCCTTCGGAAACGCGCCAGAACCATTGTGAATCAGAGAACAACTTCATGAAATCACCTTTACGAAAATCCCGAGCCCCAGCCTTCACGGGCTTCCCATCTTTCCCGTGACAACTGGCACAATTGACGTCGATATTTTCCACGCCGGTAAAGATCGCCTTCCCTTGCTCAATTATTTCCGGATTGTTCCAATAACCTTCCGGCATATGCTTATCGGCATATTCAGGTGGTGCCGGGGGTGGTGGAGCCGGCGGCTTGGCTTCTCCACAGGCTGATAACGTCCATCCCAAGGCCACAACGGCAACGACACCTATCAATTTTTGGCATGTATCCTTCTCCATAACCCCCCCCTATATTCGCTTTCAACAAACGATCTGAGCGTGAAACAACCAGGTTTTGTCTTTCTTCTCCCCTGAGAAACCATCTCTCAGCCTCACCAGGGAAATTCTTTCTGCATCCAATACACTTCGGACAAACTTTTCCCTTGGCCTTCTTCCTCCTATCTGCTTGCACATTCGGGATGACCTACGGTCATGTTCTCAAGCGCCATGGCCCCCTCGACGAGCCACAACATGGTGAAAACGGGGCGGGATAGCGTGTGATGCGCTGCCTAGAATCGAGTCCGGGACTTGCCACTTCGGAGAGCCTGTCCAGATAATCCGCTTTTCCTTTGGAGAGACCACACCTCAATCCTTAAGCAACGATTTTACAGGAAGGAAAATTCCAGGCAAAAGGTCCGTGACTTCTAGCATACGGGGCTTTCCTCTGTCAATAATCAGGCTCCTGAAAAGGTCCAGCCCGCATTTCTCACGAGGCTTCGTTCTTCTTCTCCTGTTGGCGTTTTCGAACCCAGGCTTCCCAGGGTTCTCCGGAGGCCGTATCGTGCCCTGTAAAATGGAAGGCGTGAATCTCTTGGCAGGCAATTCTTCGAGGATTGGAATGATCGGGTTGAAACATCTCCACGTAGGAATGCGGGCCATCCAATACGCGATTAAACAGATAGCCGTTGATGCATTCCCGGGACTTCAACTCCAGGGTAATGTCACCCCTGTAGCCGAAAGCCAATTCAATGACAGTCAGCACCTCCCGCTGAGAGGTTGGACGAAAAACCGCTCCCTGGCGGCTTTGTTCGGCAGGATCTTCAAGTCCATCCTGAGACATAGGCACCGTGAAATGAAAACCGGCAAGAAGGCCGTCAGGTCACGTGGGGAACAGCATGGCCTTCACGGTTCCGGTCAACCCGGACCACGAACTGAACGTTTCCTCCATGGCTGAGGCTTCGAACCCGCAATGCACCATGCAGTCCCGACATTTCTCATTACGCCCGACGCCGTACCGGTCCCACGCCGTGGTCTCGAGCAATTCCTTGAAACTCGAGACGTATCCGTCCTGCAAAAGGTAGCAGGGCTTCTGCCAGCCGAAAATATTATAGGTGGGGTTTCCCCATGGGGTGCATTGATACTCACGCTTGCCCATGAGAAATTCCAGGAACAGAGGCGATTGGTTAAATCGCCATCGGCGTTTTCTCTTCGTGAGCACGTGAGAAAACAGTTCCTGCGTCCGATGTCGCTTTAAGAAGCCATGCTGGTCCGGCGCTTTCTCGTAGCTGTAGCCCGGGGAGATCATCATCCCTTCCACCCCGAGTTCCATCATCTCGTCAAAAAAAGCCCGGACCCGCGGAGGATTCGCATCGTTGAACAGGGTCGTGTTGGTGGTGACCCGGAATCCTCTTTTCAAGGCAGTTTTGATCGCTTTGATCGCAACGTCATAGACTCCGTCACGGCACACCGCGAGATCATGCTCATCGCGCAACCCGTCCATGTGGATACTGAAGGTCAAATAGTTGGAGGGTTCATATTCCTCAATTTTACGTTCCAGCAGAATCGCATTCGTGCACAAATAGACGTATTTCTTGCGACGCACCAGTCCTCGAACGATGTCCGGCATCTCGGGATGAATGAGCGGCTCCCCCCCGGGAATGCTGATAATGGGCGCTCCACATTCTTCAGCCGCAGCCCAACATTGTTCAGGCGTTAACCGCCGATCCAATACGTGCTCCGGATATTGGATCTTTCCACACCCGGCGCAGGCCAAATTACACCGAAAGAGCGGCTCCAACATCAACACCAGCGGATAGCGTTTGACGCCCTTGAGCTTTTGCGACAGCACGTAGCTGATGACGGTCGTCATTTGGGAGACAGGAACGGCCATGCTTTCCCAAGGATCCTTTCTATTCGACTCACGAGATGAAATGGTTTTGGAGGCGCCGAGCGGGATCGAACCGCTGAATCGCAGTTTTGCAGACTGCTCCCTTAGCCACTTGGGTACGGCGCCCGCACGGTATTATAACGAGGACCCCGAACCCTGACAAGGAGAGGGAGAAGGAGGGAGCTGTGAGGTTTCGCCCCCGCACGACGAGGTTCCTTCGCCAGGTCCTTCGCTTCGCTCAGGATAAACTCAGGACAGGCGCTTCGCTCAGACAGTCCTCGCCCTCAATGAATATCGGGACCGGGGCGCAGCCACGCCCGAAGGCGCCGGGAATTATAAATGTTCAGTCATTCGTTGACAGAATGAGGATCTGGCCCCAAGAAGGGAGGGCGGATCAGGAGAGCACGGGAAGTTCGCGATTGGGCGATTCGGCAGGAGCGGCAACCGGAGAGGCATCCGGCGAGGAGGAGGGTTCTTCAGGTGAGTCATTCTGTTCCAGCGCCATCAACTCGACTTCTTCGATGAGGACGTCCATCAGTTGTTCTGACGGCACTTTTCTGACCAGTTTCCCTTTTTTGAACAGGATGCCCATGCCCTGACCGCCCGCAATACCGATATCCGCCTCTTTCCCTTCGCCAATACCATTCACCACACAGCCCAGGACGGACACGTTCAAGGGCATTTTAATATGACTGAGGCGTTTTTCCAGTTCCTCGGCCAGTCGCACCACGTCGATTTCGACCCGGCCACAGGTCGGACAGGCAATGACGTTCACCCCGCGATGACGAAGCTCCAGGGATTTGAGAATTTCAAAGCCGACCCTCACTTCTTCCACGGGGTCCGCGGCCAGCGAGACTCTCAAGGTGTCGCCGATCCCGTGGGACAACAACCAGCCCAATCCGATGGCGGATTTGACGGCGCCGGTGCTGGCGGTTCCCGCCTCGGTGATCCCGATATGAAGCGGATAATCCGATTGATGGGCAAACAACCAATACGCGTCAACCGCCATGTGCACGTCCGAGGCTTTCAACGACACCTTCATGTTCGTGAAGCCCATATCCTCAATGGCATGGACGGCATTCAACGCCGACTCCGCCAGGGCCTCGGCCGTGGGATACCCGTACTTATCCAACAGGGGGCGCTCCAACGAACCGCCGTTGACGCCCACCCGAAGGGGAATGCCCCGGTCTTGCACGGCTTTGATGACTTCGGCCATTCGCCACCACGGCCCGATGTTTCCGGGATTGATGCGCACGCAGTCGACAACTTCGGCAGCTTTGAGCGCCAGACGATGATCAAAATGCACGTCCGCTATGAGGGGAATCGAAATCCGGGCTTTGATTTTGGGAAGTGCCTCGGCAGCCTCTTGATCGGGTACGGCCACCCGCACAAGCTCACAGCCGACCTCTTCCATCCGATGAATTTGCTCGACGGTTCCCTCCACATCGCTCGGATGCGGGACGGTCATGGACTGGACCGCAATGGGAGCCCCGCCCCCAATCTTGACGGAACCCACCCGGATCTGTCTGGTCTTTTTTCGCGTGATCCTCATCGCAACGCTTCAGGTCAACACCGACCCAACGGAGACACGCGCAAACAACTGCTTGGCGTGTTGATAAATGCCGTCCGCGGTCAAGCCGTATTTCTCGCGGAGTAAATCCTGGGGCCCCTGTTCAATGAACCAGTCAGGCAACCCTATACACTTCGCCGGCACGTTGGCAATGCCTTCCTCGGAGAGGACCTCAAGCACCGCGGAGCCGAACCCGCCCATGGCCGAGCCTTCCTCTATGGTGAGCAGGCACTTGACCTGCCTGGCCACGGTGCCGATCAAATCGGCATCGATCGGTTTGACAAATCGGGCATTCACGACCGCAGCGGAAACCCCCTCCTGCTCCAACCGCTCGGCTACATCCATCGCTTGATGCACCGTGACACCGATCGCAATCAGGGCAATGTCCGTGCCCTCTCGCAACAACTCACCCTTACCCAGAGGCAGCGCTTCCGGGACCTGGTCCATTTTTACGCCCAACCCCGAACCCCGGGGGTAACGAACAGCGGCAGGCTTGTCGTAGCTGATGCACGACTTGACCATGTGCTGTAACTCATTTTCATCCTTGGGGGCCATGATGACCATGTTCGGCATATGCCGAAGGTACGCAAAATCAAACACCCCATGGTGCGTCGTCCCATCCTGCGCCACGAGGCCGCCGCGGTCGATGCAGAACGTCACCGGAAGATTCTGCGTGGCCACATCATGAATCACCTGGTCGTAGGCACGTTGCAGGAAGGTCGAATAGATGGGGATCACCGGTCGCATACCCTGCGTGGACATTCCCGCGGCAAACGTCACGGCATGCTGTTCCGCGATCCCCACGTCATAGAGCCGGTCGGGAAAGACCTTTTCGAAGGCGTTCAACCCCGTGCCTTCGCACATCGCCGCGGTGATGGCCACGATACGCGGATCTTCCTCGGCCAATCGAATCAGGGTGTCGACCGCGATGCTGCTATACGAGGGCCGCACGGATTTGCTCTTGGGTTTGCCCGTGTCTTGGTCAAAGGGCGAACTGGCGTGAAACCACACGGGATCGTTCATCGCCGGTTCATAGCCCAAACCCTTTTTCGTAAGCACGTGCAATAACGTGGGGCCCTCGAGCTTGAGCACGTTTTGCAGGGTGGGCAGCAGGTAGTCGAACTCGTGGCCGTCGAGGGGCCCGACGTACCGGAACCCCAGTTCCTCGAACAGCATCCCGGGCGACACCAGGCCCTTGGCCAACGACTGCGCTCGTTCGGCCACTCTCTTCACCTGGTCACCGATGCGGGGGATCGTCTCCAGGATTCGATTTGCCTTTTCCTGCAGGCGCACGCCCAACTCGCCGGTAATGGTCCGATTCAGGTAGGCGGAGATCGCCCCGACGTTTTTCGAAATCGACATTTGATTGTCGTTCAGGATCACCAGCAGATCCCGCCGGCTGTCCCCGGCCTGCTGAAGACCCTCAAGCGTCAGCCCCGAGGTCAACGCGCCGTCTCCAACCACGCAGACGACCTTGTGCGATTGTTTCTGTTGTTCGCGGGCTTCCACAAAGCCCACCGCGGCAGACACGCCCGTCCCCGCATGACCGGCATTAAACGTGTCATACATACTTTCTTCTCGTTTACAAAAACCGCTGATCCCGCCGAATTGGCGAATGGTAGGAAACTGTTCCCGGCGCCCGGTCAACAACTTATGGGCATAGGTTTGATTGCTGGTATCCCAGACGATCAAATCCTCGGGAGCGTTCAACAGGTAATGAAGCGCGACGGTCAATTCAACCACGCCGAGATTGGACGCGAGATGCCCGCCGACGTTCGAGATCACGGCGATGATCTCTTCGCGGATTTCCCGGCACAGCTCAGGAAATTGTTCGGGAGCCAGTTTCTTGAGGTCGGACGGCCCTTCGATTCTTTTCAGGAGAGACATAACTCGATTCCCCCTTCCGAACAGTGCACTGAAATGCACTGGCAATCTTCCGACTCTGGGAAATTCCAGTGATACGGAGACTTAGTTTCCCAAAATCAGGCCGGACTGTCAAGAAATCCCACTAAGAGATGTTACCGTCATATTCCGGTCCGTTTCCGGCCAGAAACCACGCTGACGCGGAATGAACAGCGGCAATGGGCGACGGGACACCCTACGACTGAGTCCGGGCGGTCTTGGTCCGCAATTTTTCCAGAAGACCATCAGCCGATTCGGCCTCAATGATCCGTCCAAATTGGCTTCGAAAATTTTTGACCAAACTGACGCCGTCTATGACCACGTCATACACCTTCCAGGTATTGGAACTCTTCAGCAAGCGATAATAGATGGATGCGGTTGACTTCTCTGAGGTTACTGCGGTTTGAACCTCTGCAAAATCTCCTTTTCTCCGTTCTTTGAGATACTGAACCTGTTCACCGGAATAACCATCAACGTTGCCGGCATATGTTTTAGAAAGAAATCGCTGAAAAAGGTGCACGAACTCTTCCCGATCGGCTTCGCTGAATTGCTGCCAATGTTTCCCTAAAGTTCTTTTCCCCATTTCCCTATAATCGAAGCGCTTTCCGATGATTTCTTCCAGGATTTCCAACCGTTCCGTGGCTCTTTCCGGTGCCTTAAGAGACTCATCCTCCAAGACCTTCAACGCCTGATCAATGGTCCCTTTCATAGCCTCCGTGGGAGAACCCGTTTCCACCTCCGCTGCAAGGGGCGACCAAAATCCAAGAACCGACAACCCAAGAATGAATGCGCCGATCAGGATATGGACTCGGGGTTCAACCGTTCTCGCAATTCCCGGGAATAACTGAGGCATGACGATTTCCTTTCTTAGCAACCCATCCGGCCGATAAGGGATTTTTCAACCTTGACGCCACTTCAACTTTGACTCACATACCGTCGTTCGTTCAGTTTCCATTTTCCGCTATCGAGAAAAAGATTTCAAAGAATTGAGTCAGCCGGGCCGAGGCCACGTTTTTTTGTCGACGCAGTCGATTCAACCCCGGCCAAATGCCCGGGGTTTTGGCAACGGCCCACACCCCTTGCAAGGCCGTGCCTGCCCGGCGAAACAGATTGAGGTCGAAGGGCAGATCTTCCTCCACGCGGTCGGAAACTGACCGGATCACGCAGAACGGGATGCTATGCCGGGCAGCCATCGTCCCGATTGCCGCACTTTCCATATCCAGGCTGCTCGCCTCAAAAGCCCGGCCAATGGCCTGCTTGTCTCTGGCCAAGCACACAATATTCCGAACCGTGACCAACTGTCCGGAGAGAACCGTGTTCTCGGTTGATTGCGCCGTTTGGCAAGCTTGCTGTCGATACGAGGCACTGCAGACAATCGAGGAATTGGGACCGGAACCCGTGATGCTCGAATCCTCACAGACGACCTGTTCGGGAATCACCACGTCGCCAATTTGTGAAGGAACCAAGGCCCCCGCAAACCCCGATGAAATAAAAACGGTCCAGGGTCTTTTCGGGAAGACCGCCTCACACGCGGCCTGGGCATTGGCCAACCCAATCCCGGTTTGAATGACGGCAACGAAACGCGAAGCATTCGCCCATCGACGCCATTTGACCCCGCTTATCCGCTCGAGATGGCTCGCAGGCAATGCGCGCCCAATGGCGTTAAACTCCCAAGAGGTCGCGGCAAAGACGGCGATATGTTCCAGGAAGGACTCCGGAAACCGTTGAAGTGAGAAACGACGACGCCCAATCAGGCTTGCCGTTGCCTGGCTGATTGCGCGATGTATTGCAATGCTTCAGCTTTCGACTGACCGTGCATCCGAACGTTACGATACATGGCCAGCGCCCACATGGGGAAGTACTTGCTGTAGCCATGATAACGGAGATAGAACACTCGGGGAAATCCGGTACCGGCATGGAACGGCTCGGACCACGTCCCATCTTCCAGTTGATGGCGAAGCAGGAAATTGATGCCCCGCGCGACGCTCAAGGAATCGGATAGGCCGGCGGTCAATAGGGTCAGAAGGGCCCACGCCGTTTGTGAGGGGGCACTTTCGCCCTTTCCGGCCCACGCCCGGTCGGCGTACGACAAACATGATTCTCCCCATCCGCCATCCCTATTTTGTTTGGATTCAACCCAGGAGACGGCACGTCGAATCCAGGGGGCTGACATGTCCTCGCCGATAGCCTGAAGGCCGACGATGACGCACCAGGTCCCGTAGAGGTAATTAACACCCCATCGCCCATACCAACTGCCGTCCGCTTCCTGCTCCCGTCGAAGAAATTCAAGCGCCGGAGCCACGGCAGGGTGGGTCCGATCATAGCCCAGGGCGCCGAGCATCTCCAGGCACCGACCCGTGAGGTCAGCCGTGGGAGGATCGAGCAAGGATTGATGATCCGCGAAGGGAATCTTGTTAAAAATCAGTTGGTCATTATCCCGATCATAAGCTCCCCACCCACCATTGGAGCTTTGCATGGCCAAGGCCCATTTCAGCCCGCGCTGTATGTCCTCATCCCGGTCGGCAGGCTGAAGAGGCGAAACTTTCGCCAGGGCGGTCAGGACGGCGGCCGTATCATCGACGTCGGGATACAGTGCATTTTCAAACTGAAAATACCATCCGCCGGGCGTGGCTGCGGGAGAAGACACGATCCAATCTCCCACCTTGTCCGTTTGACGGGAACGCAGCCAGGAAGACGCGTGTGTGAGCGCTTTATGGTGGTCGACAGGGAGACCTCGTTCAACGAGCGCGTTGATGGTTAACGCCGTATCCCAAATCGGAGAATGACAAGGCTGCAGGTGAAGCGTGGATGGTCCATCAACTGATGCCGGCGTGTCGATTTCCAAGGCCTCGATTTCCCGAAGGGCTTTTCGAATGAACGGATGCGTCACGGGGTATCCGAGGGCCATTAAGGCAAAGATCGAATTGGCCATGGCCGGGTAAATCGCCCCCAGCCCCCCGTCACCCTGCATGTGCTCCAGCAACCACGTCTCGGCTTGCGTCATCGCTTTTTTCCGTAAGGATCGAAGCGGATGTTTTTCATAGATCTTCAGAATCCGGTCGGCCCAGACAAAAATGTTCCGCCAACTGATGCGTTTGGGATCTTTTTGAAACGGCGGGGCGTGGCGATAGTTGATTTGATCCCGTGGCGTACAGAACAACTCTTCGATTCCCTGTTCGGCGGGGATCCGGCATTCCCGGCGAACGGCCAACATAATCAACAGAGGAATCACGACGGCTCTGGACCAGTACGAGATGGCGTAGATGTTAAACGCAATCTTCTTGGGCGCCAGCACGATTTCGGGAGGCATACTCGGTAGCCCTCTCCACTCGTATTGCCCGAACAAGGCCAACGCAATTTTCGTAAACACGTTGGCCGACACGACGCCGCCTTTGTCCAGGATCGCCTGGCGGGCTCGACGCAACCCCGGATCATCTTGCGGGACCCCGGCCAATTTCAAGGCAAAGTAGGCTTTGACCGAGGCGCTGACGTCCATGGGGGCTCCAGTATAAATCGGCCACCCGCCGTCTTCGAGTTGGGCGCCTTGAAGATAGCGAACCATTCTGGCTTCCCTCTCGCTATCAACGGCCCCGATATACCGGCGCAACATTATATACTCCGAGGTCAACGTCGTATCCGCCTCCAATTCCTGAACCCAATAGCCTTGTTCAGGGTGCTGTTGTTCGAGCAGCCATCCCGTGCTCCGCGACAAGGCTTCTTCTACGGCTTCCGCGTGGCCAACGGTGGACGGGGCGGACCGGCCCTGCACGCATTCCACCTCTCCCGCCTCGGCACGGTTATTGGAGACAAGTTTCAGGGAAGGGTTGTGTGGCTTTCGATGACGAAGTTGAGCACTCTGGAGGGCAGAGGGGAAAAAACTCTGGGACAGCCGTCCCAGAAAATTTATGAGAAGATCCATTTGGAAACTAACTGATTTCGACAGGGTACGTCGAGAGACGTGAAGCACAGGTCCAACACCCAGGAACTTGACTCATTCTCCCATGATCAGGGGTTGGTGGCTTATAACAGACCCCCTTGAAGAGAGTCAAGGATATTGCCACCGGAAGAAGGAATACGAGGGGGTAGAAAAAGCAATCATGGAACAACAGTTCCAGATATGGGCCCCTCGCTCCTCAGGCCGTTTTTTCAACGGACGAGCGGTTACAAGGCCACGTCATTCGTGACGTTCAACAACGTTTTATTCTCATCAATGGTCCACACGTCACAGGTCGGATCACCATCGATATTGGCGGTTGCCGCGGCCGTAAATCCCGTCGCCGACACGGCATCCAGGGTCGAAGCCGTACATCCGGACGGGAGGGTGCCGGAACTGCTGCTTCCCAACTCAAAGTAATACAATTGAGAAGAGCCCGTCACGGCAAACCCGATCGCATTGAAATCGTCGACGTAGGTATTCTTCTCGGCAAAATAAGCCATCTCGCTGGCATGAATCGCTACCAGGTTGGTTTTAGCTTCCGATTGTTTGGCCCGAGCTTGATATTTCAGAAAATTCGGAATGGCGATCACAGCCAAAATGCCGATGATGGCCACGACGATCATCAACTCCGTCAAACTGAACCCTCGCCGATTGCGAATGGCCTCAAACATACGTGCCTTCCTCCACCAGTCCTGCTTCGATTCGGACATCACGCCATGCCTCAGGGGCTTACTCGCTGAACGTTGCCTGGGGAACGGGGGATCCGGAAACGACGGGATCCGCGTATTGGCTCACTTGAGCGTCGTCCTTCAACGGCTGCCCTTGCAAATGGGGCGGATCACCAAAGCCCACTTCACGAAATCGTTTGATGAGTTTATCATTGTGAGGATCCAATTCCAGCGCCCGGATCCATGCAGCCTTGGCCGCGCCCTGATGCTCCTGGGTCAGATAAATTTCTCCCAAATGTTCAAAAATCACCGGATCGTCTTTGACGAGTTCGGCCGCTCGCTGAATTTCCCGAAGGGCTTCAGCCACCCGCCCGACCTTGAATAGCGCCCACCCCAAGCTATCGACGTACGCGCCATTGTCAGGCTTGAGCGCGACGGCGCGGCTCGTCAATTCCACGGCCTCGTCCCCATTGATGCCTCGATCGGCGTAACTGTAGCCGAGGTAATTGAGCGCGTCGGTATGATCGGGGTTGAGGGCCAGCACCGCTTCCATTTCCCGAACTACATCGGGGAACCGATCGAGCTTGTCATACGCGGCACCAAGGTTAAATCGCAAATTTTCATCGTCGGGATGAAATTCCAATCCTTTTTCAAACGCAGACGTTGCCTGTTCAAATTCATCGGCTTGCAGATAGCTCAATCCCAGCAAGAGATGCGTCTCCGGGTTACTGGGTTTCAGCCCGGCTGCTTGGGTCAAATGCTGCACCGCTTCATCATAGCGCGTGAGTCGATACAGTAAAATGCCGAGGTGAATGCGACTGTCGTAAAACGTCGCATCCAGATCGATATTAGTCTGATATGCGTCAAGCGCCCCTTCGACGTCGTCGATCTGTTCATACAACCATCCCAGGTAATCTCGAACTCGAAGCTCGGATGGATGGGCTTGGAGGATTCCTTCCAACTCCGTAACCGCCCGGTGAGGCTCTTTCATCTCGACGTAGACCAGAGCCCTTTGGATCTGCATCTTTACGTCCTGAGGCTCATCCACGATCATCTGCTCCAGAATATCCAGGGCTCGCTCGTAGTCTTTTAGTTTCACCAAAAAACGGACAAAATCCTTACGGAACGTCTCATCGCGGGGCCTCACCGATGACACGAACTGCTCGTAGAGTTGGATCGCTTCCTGAAGGTCAGCGTCGAACTCATACAGTTTCAGCAGGGCCTGATACGCCGGTTCAAACCGCTTGGCTCGTTCGATTGCTTGACGGTAGGCTTCCTTGGCCTCCGTTCTTTTCTCTTGAGCCTCTAAGGCTTTTCCTTGGTAGAAGTATCCGAAATGAGACTCCGGTTCATGGGCGATTCCCTGAGCAAAGACAGCTTCGGCCCGCACGGGGCGCTTGAGATTCAGCAGCAAGACGCCTTTATCAAAATAGGTCTCCCCCCGTTCAGGATTCAAACGAATCGCTTCGTCATACAACTCTAACGCGCGGTCAAATTGGCCTCCGCCCGCGTAGATCTTGGCCATTTCAACCAATACGGCCGCGTCCTGCACCTGCGCCGGCTGGATTTGATCCAACATTGCCGTGGCCCTTTGCATGTTCCCCGACAAGAATTGCAGGGCAGCCAACCGCACGCGCAGAAATGCCGATTTCGGATCGAATTGCAGGGCGGCTCGATACTCGGAAACGGCTTTGGAGACATCGTTCGCGAGTTCCGCCAGATAGCCTTGCAAAAAATGATAATACGCCGGAGAGGGAAGTGGGACGGATTCGGGTTGGATGACGGTGCCGGGTTCGGAATCAGGCACCGCAGCACAAGACACCACCAGCAGAGGAATCAGGAGAAACATGACCAGCACCCGTTCCTGCCATCCGCCTGGCCCTATGCCATGTCCTCCGGAACGGCTCCTTTGGATTCGTCTTAGGTATCGCATTTCCCCTCTATCCATCAATGACATTAGCCGTGTTGAGTCTCAAGATCGGCGAATTTCGCATACTGCTCCTGGAACGTCAGTGGCCGGTCACCCGTCGGACCATTGCGATGTTTCCGAATCAAAATATCGGCAATTCCTTTTTTTTCCTCTGTATCCGGATTATAAACCTCCTCACGATAAATGAACATCACCACGTCCGCGTCCTGCTCAATGGCCCCGGATTCCCGCAAATCAGACAGAACGGGCCGTTTGTCCGTTCTGTTTTCCACGGCCCGGCTCAACTGGGAAAGCGCCACCACGGGTATCTCCAATTCCTTGGCCAAGGCTTTTAACGATCGACTGATGTCGGAAATTTCCTGTTGGCGCGATTCGGAATCACTGCGTCCCTGCATGAGTTGGAGATAGTCGATGATCAACAGATCCAAGCCGTGCTCCGCCTTGAGACGCCGGGCCTTGCCACGCATTTGTTGGACCGTGAGCCCTCCGGAATCATCGATGAAAATTTTGGCTCTTTCCAGGCGGTCGGCGGCGGCAACTAACGAATGCCAATTTTCAGACGTCAGTTGCCCCGTCCTCAGGGCATGAGAATCCAGGAAGGCCTGAGAACTGAGCATCCGAAGGACAAGCTGGGCTTGAGACATTTCCAGGCTGAAAATCCCCACGGTCAGATTCGCGCGAATCGCGGCATGTTCGGCCATGCCCAAGGCCAGACTGGTTTTCCCCATACTCGGGCGACCGGCAATAACAATAAGATCGGAAGGCTGCAGACCGGCCGTAATATCGTCAATCACTCGGTAGCCGGTGGGCACGCCCGTAATGCGTTCCTTTCGGCTGAAGAGTCGATCGACAATCTCAATGCTCTCCTTGACGATTTGATGCATTGGGACAAACGACCGGCCCAAACGACCCTGGGCCAGTCTGAAGATCTCCCTCTCCGCATATTCCAAGAGGTCTTCCGACTCTCCAAGTCCGTCATACCCTTTGGTCACGATTTCCGTGGCGGTGCGGATCAACCCGCGCAACAGGGATTTTTCCCGCACGATTTTGCAGTGGTGCCGGATATTCGACGCACTGGGCACCGCCTGCACCAATTCAGCCACGTACGCCGCGCCGCCCACCTGCTCCAATTGGCCTTTGGTTTTCAGCAGGTCCGTCAACGTAATCTGATCCACCACTTCATTCCGATCAGCCAACTCGATCATTCCCGCAAAAATGGTGCGATGCGCCCCTCGATGAAAGTCTTCTTCGACAATCACCTCCAGCGCCTTGTTGAGCGCGCTGTTTTCCAGCAGAACGGCTCCGAGGATGGATTGCTCGGCATCGAGGTTCTGCGGCGGCAACCGGAGATCGGAAACGTCAGACGTGAGCATGCGTGCCTTTGAGGATCAGGTTAGGAAGGTCTTGGATGCGGAGGGTTCGTGAGGTTTTTGCCTGTTTCGCCATGACCACGACTTCCTGGCTCGAGACGGAAGGCACGCCCACCATCACGGCCCAGGACGCGCCGCAGGCCCGGACACGGGTTCGAATCCTTCGGAGTCGGGTCGAATCCCACCGGGGCATGGTTTCCTGATACACCACCAACCCATGCGAGCGAAGGAATTGACTCGTTTGAAACGCCGGTCCAAAGTGAGAAGCAGGCGCAGCTACCAGCACGCTGGGGGTTTCCAGGGCCCATTTCTCTCCTTCTTTCCCAAGCGCCAGGAAGAGGCGATCAAGATCCAGGGCAAAGCCCGTAGAAGGGAGATCCTGTCCGAATTGTCCGATTAAATGGTTATAGCGTCCGCCCCCGCCCAGTTCACAACCGACATTGTCGGAAAACACGTCAAACACGACGCCATCATAGTAGTCAAAGCCTCGGAACTCTCCCAGGTCCAGGAGCAGGTGCTGCTGGACGCCGGCCGCGTCAAGCAGCGCATAGACTCGGCTCAACCGTTCTATGGGGGCCAGCAACCGCGCATTGCGACCGGCGAGGGCTCGGCCCCATTGCAACACTTCTTCCCGCCCGTAACGCCCCGGGGCTTCAAGGATCGGCCGGGCCTGTTTGGGCGAGACGCGTTCGGCTTTCAGGATTCGTTCCAGCTTGGGTAAGTCTTTATGCGCCGCGGCGAGTTCCGCTTGCTTGCGACCCTGTTCCGAGAGTCCAGACTGCGCCAGCAAGGCCTGGTAGAAGCCAACGTGTCCGAGTGAAATTTTAAAATTGGACAGCCCTACGGCCTTCAGGGACTCGATGAGCAGGGTCAGAATTTCGGCATCCATCGACGCGTCGTCGACCCCGATCAGTTCGACCCCCAACTGAAACACTTCCCGCTCCCGGCCGGCGTGTTCGGGCTCATAGCGAAATACCGTGGAACGATAACTCAACCGAATGGGAAGTTGTCGCCCGGCCATCCCCATCGCCACGATTTTCGCGATCTGCGCGGTGACGTCGGGACGAAGAACTAAAATGCGTCCGGTCGTCCAATCGGCGACCTTGTAACATTTTTCGAGGATATCGGCCGGCAGCCCGGCAGAGAGGACGTCCAGGTATTCAAAGGTCGGCGGGATGATTTCGCGATAACCCCATCGGGTAAACCCCTCAAACAACGCGCGTTCCAACTGACGCACGCGTTCCGCGGCATCGGGCAACAGGGTCGTCATCCCGATCGGAATAAGGGAACGGGGCGTTGTCCCTGAAGAAACCGTGTGGCGCTCCGATCGTGGTTGGGGACGGCGAGCCATCGAACAAGAGCGGACCGTTACGAAACGCCTGACAGATCCACCAGGCGAGCCGAAATGATGTCCGATTCGGCTTTGATGTTGTCCAACACGTCAAGTGGGGGCGGCTGGTCCAAACTAAGGATCAATAACGAATTGCCGCCTTGCTGCCCACGAGAACATTGCATCTGGGCAATATTAACGTCGTGTTCCCCGAGAATGCGCCCAACCGTGCCGATGACACCCGGACGGTCGATGTTATAGATCAAGAGCATCTGACCCTCGGGAACCACCTCGACTGCGTATGCGTTGCTTTCAACGATGCGAGGATCCTTCTTGTTATACAGGGTTCCGGCCAATTGATGCGTGCGCGCGCCGGCTTTCACGTGAAGACGAATCAAACTCGTATAATCTCCCGCGTCGCTCCACTTGACTTCCTTGACCTCGATGCCGCGTTGCTTCGCCAGAACGGGCGCATTCACGGCATTCACCGTATCCTGCAAGATCGGCGTCAACAAGCCTTTCAGGACCGCCACCGTCAGGGGCGCCATGGAGAGTTCCGACACTTCTCCCCGATATTCCACCGTCACCTCTTCAATGCCTTCATCAATCAGTTGCGCCTGAAACAGCCCCATTCGCTCGGCCAATCCGAGATAGGGCTGGAGTTGCAGCAAGGTATCAGGGGGCACCGACGGAACATTCACCGCGCCGCGAGCCACGCCTTTGTTGAAATAGTCGACAAATTGTTCGGCAATCGAGATGGCGACGTTTTCCTGGGCTTCCTCGGTCGAGGCCCCGATATGCGGCGTACAGATGAAGTTGTCCAGGGTCAGCAAGGGATGATCCGGCTTCACGGGCTCGTCCACGAACACGTCGAATGCCGCGGCGGCGACTTTTTTGCTTTTAAGGGCTTCGTAAAGATCCTGCTCATCGATGATACCGCCACGCGCGCAATTGACGATCATCACGCCGTCTTTCATCTGCCGTATGGCTTGGGCGTTAAGCAAAGACCGGGTCTCATTAGTCAACGGGGTATGAACCGAGATGAAATCGGCCCGTCTGAATAACTCGTCCAATGCCACGGTCTGGATGCCCATTTCCCGCGCGCGCCCCGGGGACAGGTAGGGATCATAGCCGATGACCTGCATGGCCAAGCCCTGCGCCAACTTGGTGACGTAGGTGCCGATCTGCCCCAACCCCACGAGACCGAGAGTTTTGTTGTACAACTCCGTCCCCATGAATTTGGTTTTCTCCCACTTACCCGCCTTGGTCGAAACGACGGCCTGGGGAATTTTCCGACTCATGGATACCAGCAAGGCGATCGTATGCTCCGCCGTCGTAATCGTATTCCCACCGGGAGTATTCATCACGACGATGCCCCGGCGGGTGGCGGCTTCACAATCAACGTTATCAAGCCCCGTCCCGGCGCGCCCGATGATCTTGAGTTGGCTGCCGGCGTCGATGACGTCAGCCGTCACCTTCGTGCCGGACCGAACGACAATGCCGTCATAGGCCTTGATCTCTTCCAGAAGCTGCTCTTTGGGCAACTTGGTTTTCACGTCAACGCGAAACCCGCCTTGTTCAAGAACGGCTACTCCTCGTGGCGATAAACTGTCACTGACCAGAATGTTCATGGAATCGTCCCTACGCTTTCCGTTTTTCGAAATCTGCCATATAGTCGATTAATGCATCCACACCGGCCTCGGGCATGGCATTATAGATACTCGCACGCATACCGCCCACCGAACGATGCCCCTGCAACGTGGTCAAGCCGGCCTGGGCCGCCCCCGTGAGAAACTCGCCATCCAATTCCGGATTGGCCAGGACGAACGGCACGTTCATCCATGAGCGACACGACGGATCCACCGGGTTCCGATAGAAATCGGAAGCATCGATCGCGGCGTACAGCATCTTGGCCTTCCGTTCGTTGCGTTCGGCCATGGCCGAAAGCCCCCCTTGCTCCTTCACCCATTTAAAGACCAAGCCCGCAATATACAGGCTATAAGTCGGCGGGGTATTCAGCATGGAATCCGCCTTGGCCTGTTGCGCGTAATCCCACACGCCGGGAGTCATCAATAAGACGTTGCCGATCAAGTCCTCCCGCACGATCACCAACGTGACGCCAGCCGGACCGATGTTCTTTTGGGCGCCCGCATAGATCAGCCCGAACCGGCTGACGTCGACGGGACGGGACAGGATGGTCGAAGAAAGATCACCGACGAGCGGAACGTCACCGGTGTCGGGAATCCAGTGAAATTCAACGCCCTCGATCGTTTCGTTAGGCGTGTAATGGACGTATGCCGCATCGGCATTCAACGCCCAATGGTCAAACGGGGGGATCGTCGTGAACTTCTCGCTTTCGGAAGAAGCCGCGACGTTCACTTCGCAATATTTCCTGGCCTCGCCAATGGCCTTTTTGCCCCAGGACCCGGTCAGAATGTAATCCGCCTTGCTTTTCCCGCGCAAAAGATTCATGGGAATGGCGGCAAATTGCCCGCTGGCGCCTCCTTGCAAGAAGAGCACCTTATACGTATCGGGAACGCCCAATAAATCACGAACGTCCTGTTCAGCCTTGGCATGGACCGAGACAAACTCTTTCCCACGGTGGCTCATCTCCATAATGGAGGCCCCGGCCCCGTGCCAATCCGTCAATTCAGCCTGGGCTCGTTGTAAGACGGCCTCAGGCAACATGGCCGGGCCAGCACTGAAGTTATGCACTCGCGACATGAAAGACTCCCGGATGAGATAACGTGAATGGACTCACCGAACGATCATGGACGTCAACTGCTCTTAGAGTAGTGGACCTGGAGACTGGTAGATCAGTCGTGAAGATGAAGACCAAAAAAAGAGTACGCTATCATATGGTCTATGGGGGGTCAAGAATCATGAGGACTGAGTCCTTACATCGCAAGCGTTGCCCAGGCGGTGACATGCGGCGCCAGGACGACCGGGTGTTTCGAGGCGACGTCTCCTCTTTGTCACGTCCCATCGTATATCTCGGATCGTTGCTCGGCTCATTCATAAAAAGTTCCTCCCTTGTCATCGCCTCGCCGGTTTGCATACAATGGGCTCGTTTTACGAACCTCATGAGCTGAAGGCACGAACATGGACGGGTTACGATTCGAACGTCGCGGTGAAGGTGATTATTACAAGGTCATCCTGCACATCGGGAGTACATATGTGCCGATCAGTGACGAGGACGTAGAAGAATTAAAGAGGAACAGCACGTTGTTGGGTGGTCAATTTCTGGAATTCTTCCTGGACCGGATAGGCTATTCCTCTTACCTCAAAGACCAAATCAAAGCCGAATTACTGAAACTCGGCGATTCCTCCCAACAGATGTCCATGCTCCGGCAATCGCTCCAAGAACTCTAAAGAAGGGCGGCACGAGCCCACTTTCCTCAATCGTGATACCCACCCACGATCTTGTCGATGAAATTCAGGATGGCGGTTTTCTTTGCAGGATCTTTTTCCAGTTGCAGGGCTTGTTGATAATGATCTCCGGCAATTTCGGGTTTACGCTTGAGATCATAGACGCGCCCCACGCCGAACGTCGCCCTCGCGTCGTTGGGATTGGCCTTGATCGCCACGCTGAAACTATCGAGCGCCGAATCCACCTGTCCCTTGTCCATTAGAATCCACCCGACTTCCGTTGCCGCCGGTCCGAAGTCCGGCTTGATGCGCAAGGCTTCCTGATACTCCCGCATGGCCAGGTCGCGCCGGCCTTTTTGTTCATAGACCCCGGCCAGCGCATAGTGGACCTCGAAGTCTTCCGGATTGAGTTGCACCGCGGTTTTATATTCACGAATGGCCGCGTCGATCTTTCCCTGTTCGGCCAGCGCACAGGCCAGATTCACGTAACCCAAGGCATCCTCGGGCGCGAGTTTGATCAGTTCCCGATACTGGGGAATGGCCATTTCCAACTGACCGTGTTCCTGATACGCCGCGCCCAGGTTCAACCGGGCGGCCGCGTAGGCCGGATCCAATTTGACGGCTTGTCGATAGGCCTTGATGGCTTTATCCGTTTGGGCCATCCTTTGATAAATCTGAGCCAGGAAAAAATGAGGAAAGGGCGAGTCCGGGGCCAATTCCATTGCCTTTTGGTAACTGGTGATCGATTGCTCAGATTGGCCGGACTGCGCCAGAAACATCCCATGCAGCAATTGCACGTGGCCTTCCTCCGGATACGTCTGGCTCAGGTGTTCAACCCATTCCCGGACGTTCGCAATATCCGCCTCCTCCTGTAGCGACTCGGCATACATCTTCCACGCCAGGGCAAACTCACCCTTCAACAGATACACGACGTTCAAGGCAAAAAACGCTTTGGACCCGGCGGTTTCACTTTGTGTCCAGGCAGTCGCGGTGTCGAGCACCGCATCCCAATCCCCTCTGAGAATGGCTTGTTCGATCGTCTGTTCTTCGCTCATAGATTCACTCATACGTCGCCCGCATTCATCCTTCGTCCCATAACAAAATGACGCCGGGCTCACACGGCTCAGCGCGTCAGCGTATCCTCGACGTCGGGTGGAGTGGCGGCAATCAATTCGCCCAGATGAGGATACTGTTTCATAATTTGCTGTTTCATTTCCCAAGCCACCGTCCGGTAGGACCAGTGTCCTTTGACTCCTGACCGGAGCTGGCACATGTATTCCGCTTGGGCATAGTCCACTTTAAAGACGCACCGGACCTTGAATCCGAAAGGAATCGCGTAAATGGAGGCTTCCTGATCCATGCCGCGCAACCGTTCGATGTCCTGTTGAACCGCGTCCATGGCCATTTGATATTCCCGATCCAGTTTGGCCTCATACAACGGGTGCGGGATCTCATAGCCGTGCACAGTGGTAAAATTCTGTTGGATCTGCTGGCACCGTCGATGCCGGTGCAGGTCCCGCCACCCGCCGATGTCCATCAACACATCGAAGATGAGGGGATAGCCGCATCGAAACTCCTTGATCAATTCGTCATAGGGCCCGCGACGACGTAAAGCCACTTCGAGGGTCTCCTGCTTTTCCTTCTCCGACCATTCCCGCACCAATTCCAGAATGCGGCGATACGGCGCATGACTGACGCGATACAACACACTCGTGACCAGTTCATTCATCAGCGAATGCGGTTCGATGAGATCGACCGGCATTGTTTGATCGGCCCAGGCCGACGGCTCATCCAAGCCCGCCTTACGGAATATCTTCTTGGCGTGCCTCGACAGGTCCCGATAGACCTCGGTTTGGTACTCGTTGGCCTTGGCGTGACGGGCCAGCGTCGGGGCCAGCGCTTCCACGGGGTTGCCCGTCTCCCCGCACAATTCTCCCCACACGTTGGAAGGAGCTTTTGCACAGGCTTCTTGCAACTCCTCTCCAAGGGCTTGGAGTTCGGGCAGTTGCGTCGACAAGAACCGGGTGATTTGTTTTTCCAGCGTCCGGATACTCACCACCTCTCCGACGTTCGTCGTGGAAGCCAGGGGCAGCAGGTACCGGGTGATATCGTACACGCGCGCGGCCAGCGTTCGCCCGTAACTCGCCTCGCTCATGGAATCGGGTCTGGGATAGCGCCGTTGAAGATGTTCGAGCAGCGGATCATGAAACGTTCTGTAGAGATTGAACAGGCTGCCGAGAATCCCGCGATAGAACGCCTCAGGTTCGGAATCCTGGATGGTAGAGGGCACGTAACAGCCAGACACGGCAAAGTTTTGATACCGGCTGGACTTGGCCTGGCCATCCCACAGCGGTTCATCCTCCAGGCGAATGGCCGCCAGTTCGGAAATGCCTTCCAGGCACACAGTCACGTGCCCCAGGTCGGCGATCGACGCATGACCGTAGGCAAAATAGAACTGTTCCCAAAACTTCTCGGACGAGTGCCCATGGACCCATTGCAAACTTTCTTCAATGGAATCCGGAGAACGGCTGTACCGTGCCAGGGCATAGGCCGCTTTCTCGGGCGGCATCGGCGAGAGGACGATCACCCGACGTTTGTTTTTTTTCTCGACGGTCACGTTCTTTTTTCTCTCCGGTTTCATGCAACCCGCCGGGAGCGATTCACTATAGTCAGGCAACCAAAGCAATCTCAAGTCGGCGCACGATCATCACATCATCACAACAATGTAATAAAAACCTCTTGAAACGACTCGCCACGATGACTACACTCGACCGCCAACACAACAGATGCCACGCGGGACGACCCGAGACGGAACTGATCCGGCACAGGGAGCGGCCCCCACTGAGAGTCCACCGAAAGAACCGAAAAGAGCGCGGTTATGATCACACATGACCGACAATCCATCCACGGCCAATGGTCCTCCCGTTTGACCTTTATCATGGCGGCAACCGGCGCCGCCGTCGGTCTCGGCAATATTTGGAAATTTCCTTATCTCACGGGTGTCCACGGCGGAAGTGCCTTTGTATTGGTATACATTCTCTGCGTGGCCGTCCTGGGCATCCCCATGATGATGGCCGAGGTCATGCTGGGCCGTCGTGGCCGGCAGACGCCGATCAACACCATGCGGACGCTGGCGGAGGAAAGCAACGCCAGCCAAGGTTGGCAACTCATCGGGTGGTCCGGCACCTTAGCCGGAATCCTGATCCTGTCGTATTACAGCGTCATCGGCGGATGGACCATCGGGTATATTTTCCACGCGGCTGTCGGTGATTTCTCGGGCCTCAGCGGAGACGGGGGCTCGAGCCTCTTCGGAGACTTCGTCGGCAGCCCACTGATTCAGGTGGGCTGGCATACGGCTTTCATGCTCATCACCATGGTCATCGTGGCCCGGGGCGTCCAGAGCGGCTTGGAGAAAGCCGTCACCTATCTGATGCCGGCCCTCCTGGTGCTCCTGCTTATTCTCGTGGGGTACGCCATGACCACCGGCTACTTCATGAAAGGTCTCGCCTTTCTGTTCACGCCCGACTTCACCCATTTTTCGAGGACCAGCATGCTCACGGCCATGGGCCAGGCGTTTTTTAGCATGAGCCTGGGCATGGGCACCATTATGGTGTACGGCTCCTATCTCCCGAAGGACGTCTCCATCACCGGCACCTCCGTGGCCGTCGCCCTCTCCGACACCATGGTAGCCCTCATCGCGGGCATGGCGATCTTTCCCATTGTCTTTGCGAACGCCCTCACGCCCGGCGCCGGCCCCAGTCTCATTTTCGAAACCATTCCCGTTGCCTTCGGACACATGGCGGGGGGCACGTTTTTCGGCACGCTTTTTTTCATCCTGCTTTTGATCGCGGCCTGGACCTCGTCCATTTCACTGATCGAGCCGGCGGTGACCATGATGATCGAAAAGTTTAGCATGACGCGCCGCGCGGCGGCCGTCTGGACCGGGCTGATCACGTGGCTCCTGGGGCTAGGTACGGCCTTTTCATTCAACGTCTGGGCGGACGTCAAGGTGTTGGGGCTGACCTTCTTCGAGCAGATCGACTTCCTCACGTCGAATCTCATGCTGCCGATCGGCGCGATCGGCATGGCCGTCTTCGCCGGGTGGGTGATGTCCAAACACATGAGCCGGGAGGAACTCGCCATGAAAAGCGCGGTCAACTATTATATCTGGCTCGCGCTGATCCGCCTGGTCGCCCCCATCGCGGTGACGATTGTCCTCCTGCACGCCGTCCACGTGTTTTGACAACCCGGGGGAAGTGGCCGTTTGCGGATGTCGCTCCCGATTGTCGGATTACGCTCCGCTAATCCGACCTACAAATTCTGTTTTGAACGGGCGGCCGAGAACGGGGCCTCCTTGCAACGACTGGTAGTTTCCCCTACTGTACGATCTAATGTCAAAGACACGTGTGTGGTTCCATTGTCTGCTCGCGGGCACGGCGTATTCGCTCTCGGTTTGCAATCTGGTTGACGGATATCCCTGGGGTCTGTTCGCCTGGGTTGCCCTCCTGCCCCTTCACCGGGTGCTGATCGGCGCGACGACGGGTCAAGCCTTTTTGCGCGGATGGTTGACGGGCTTTCTGGCGTTTACCGGCACGATGTATTGGGTGGTGATCGCCATGCATCTCTATGGCAAAGTCCCCCTCCCCATCAGCATCGTGCTCATGCTTGTCCTAGCGGGGTACCTGGGGCTGTACGTCGGCCTGTACGCCTGGGGATTCATCCGGCTGGAACAACGATGGCCTGCCGTAGCCTGGATAGCGGCACCCTGCTTGTGGGTCTCTCTGGAGTACGTGCGCGCCCACGCGTTCAGCGGATTGCCCTGGGGCCTGTTAGGGTATTCCCAATTTCAATGGCTGCCTCTCATCCAGATCGCCAATATTACCGGAGTCTACGGCGTATCGTTTCTCATCGTGCTGGTGAACGTCTCTTTGTTTCTCCTGTTTCGTTGGGTGTTGACCGAAAACCCGCAACGCGCCCCTCGACCCTGGATTCCACTCGCCGTAGCCGTTGCGGCCATCCTCATGGTCTGGCTCTATGGGGTGAATCAACTGCACGTTCCTCCGTCGGACAGACTCACCATCGGGATCGTTCAAGCCAATATCGATCAAGCGCACAAATGGGACACGGCCTATCGCGTGGAAACGTTGGAACGATACCGCCGGCTCACGGAAACCGTTAGCCCCCAGTCCGACCTGATCCTTTGGCCTGAAGCGGCCACGCCTTTTTTGTTCGAACAGGAGCCAAATTATCAATCGCTGGTGACTGAACTGACGAAAAACGCCAACGTGCCGCTCGTGTTCGGAAGTCCGGCCCTACGGCGTCAAAGCGACGGCACTCCGTACCTGCTGAACAGCGCGTATCTTTTGAACCCCACCGGAGAAATTTCCGGCCGGTACGACAAGCAACATCTCGTTCCCTTCGGCGAATACATTCCACTGCAACGTATACTCTTTTTTCTGGACAAATTGGTCGTCGGCATCGGTGATTTTCAGCCGGGACCGGGCCCAACCCTGCTGGACTTTGCACGTGGATCGGACCAGACCCGGTTTGGGGTCGCCATTTGCTTCGAGGTCATTTTTCCGGATCTTGTGCGGCGACTCGCCCGCGAAGGAGCGAATTTCCTGGTCACGATTACCAATGACGCCTGGTTCGGGAAAACCGTGGCCCCGCATCAACATTTCGGGATGGTCGTCTTCCGCGCCGTGGAAAACCGGATGGCGTTCGCCCGCGCCGCCAATACCGGCGTGTCCGGATTGATCGATCCGACCGGCCGCATTTTGACGGCGACGCCCATTTTTACCGAACACGCCATTATCGGATCGATCCCCCTGAGCGCGCCCTCGACAGTCTATACGCAATTTGGCGATGTGTTTGCGTGGGCCTGTGTTATAATGGCCTTGTTTTTGTTATTGTTCGCTCGTTTTATCGACGAGCCGTCTACGGGTGTTCCCCGCTTTTCAACGCGACGCAAAGGAGCCAGGCATGCTTGAGGACATTCGAACCCGTCTGCAAATTACCGGAGACCACATCAAAGACTTACGGAGGCGTCTTTGACCTGCCTCGACTGAGAAACGAACTGGAGGAACTCGAGCAGGAAAGCTCCCAACCCGATTTCTGGAAAAATGCCCAAATCGCCACCAAGGTTGGACGGCGCAAAGCCACGATTGAACGGGACATCGCTCGCATCGCCGACTTCGAGCAAAGGCAGGCTGATCTTGAAGCCACGCTCGAACTCATCGGGGCGGAGGATGACGCCGAACTCCACGCCGAATTGACCCAAGGCATCGAAACGCTGGAAATGCTCTTGCAGCAACTGCGCACGGAGCAATTGCTGGCCGGCGAACATGACGGTCGATCCGCCATTCTGGGCATCAACCCCGGCGCCGGCGGCACGGAGTCGCAGGATTGGGCCCAAATGTTGATGCGGATGTTCGTGCGATGGGCCGAGGATAAAAAGTTCAAGGTCGGCAGCATCGACATCCAACCCGGCGATGAAGCCGGCATCAAAAGCGCCACGTTGAGTATCGAGGGACCGTATGCCTACGGCTACCTGAAATCGGAGGCCGGAGTGCATCGCTTGGTGCGGATCTCTCCGTTCGACGCCAACAAACGTCGCCATACGTCGTTTGTCGCCGTGTCGGTGTATCCCGAACTGGATGACGACGTCGAAGTCGAGATCGACGACAAAGATCTGAAGATCGACACGTTTCGCGCGGGCGGGGCCGGCGGGCAAAACGTGAACAAAGTCGAAACGGCCATACGCATGACGCACATTCCCAGCGGGATCGTCGTGCAATGTCAAAACGAGCGCTCGCAATTGCAAAACCGCATGGGCGCCATGCGCGTCCTGAAAGCGAAGTTATTCGAGTTGGAACAACGCAAGAAGGAGTCCGAGTTTCAAACCATCGTCGGCGAAAAAAAAGACATCGCCTGGGGCAGCCAGATCCGGTCCTATGTGTTCCAGCCATATCAAATGGTCAAGGACCACCGGACGAATCAAGAATCCGGGAACATCGCGTCGGTCATGGACGGGGCTCTCGACCCCTTCATCGAAGCGTATTTGAAACAGGCCGCCGCGAGTTCATCGTAAGGGACGCATGTGCGTCTTTTCCCTCCCCTTTGTAAGGGGAGGTGAGGAGGGGTAGAGCCAACCGTCCGCGAAGCACAGGAGACGCCGCCTTGGCACAGAATCTACCTCCCCTTGCCCCTCCTTACAAAGGAGGGGAATTTGGAAATTTAGACGATTGAGTGAACACGTGCAGGAACGACCTGATGGATGAATCGAACGAACAGCGCGCGCAACGCATTCAAAAACTCGACGTGCTCAAGGCCATGGGGGTGCAACCCTATGGCACCCGCTTCGAGGCGACTCACCGGGCTGAAGACCTCCTGGCGGCGCACGGGGCAACGGGCAAAGACGAACTCGATCAACAAGCCATCGACTGTTGCATCGCAGGACGCATCGTGGCCCTGCGCCGCTTCGGGAAGGCCGCGTTCGCCTCGCTCCAGGACGGCGCGCACCGGCTCCAGGTCTATCTGAAAAAAGACGTGCTGGGAGACGACGCCTATCGCCTGTCGCAAGAATTGGATTTGGGCGACTGGATCGGGGTGGAAGGCCGATTGTTCCGCACGAAAACCGACGAGTTGACCGTTGAAGTCCGCACCCTGACGTTTCTGTCGAAAGGGCTGCGCCCCCTCCCCGAAAAGTGGCACGGTCTGACGGACATCGAAACCCGGTACCGGCAACGCTACGTGGACCTGATCGCGAACCCGAAGGTCCACGCCGTATTTGAAACACGCAGCGGGATCATGGCGGGCATCCGAACCTATCTCACCGGACACGGGTTCCTCGAAGTGGAAACCCCGATGATGCAACCCATACCCGGAGGGGCCACGGCCCGTCCGTTCGTGACGTACCACAACGCGCTCAATGCAGACCTCTACCTGCGCGTCGCGCCGGAACTCTATCTTAAACGGCTGATTGTCGGAGGATTCCCGCGCGTGTTTGAAATCAATCGAAATTTTCGCAATGAAGGCATCTCGACCATCCATAATCCGGAATTCACCATGTTGGAGTTTTACCAGGCCTATGCCGACTACCGGGATCTCATGGCGTTGACCGAGGACCTGTTCGGCGCGCTCGCGCAGGATGTCCTCGGCGCCGGCTCGCTGGAGTACCAGGGTGACGTGATCGACCTGACGCCCCCGTGGCGCCGGCTCGCCTATTTCGAAGCCATCGTCGAGTACAATGCCCTTGACCGGAACGTGCTTGAAGATCAGGCCGCGGCAACGGCCGCGGCCCGGCAACTCGGGTTGGACGTTCCCAAGGACGCCTCTCTGGTCGGAATCCTGAACCTGATTTTTGAGGAAACCGTGGAACACCGGCTCATTCAACCCACGTTCATCACGGACTACCCCACGGAGATCTCGCCGCTCTCACGCCGGAAGGACACGGACCCGCGCCTCACCGACCGGTTCGAATTGTTTATCGCCGGACGCGAGCTGGCGAACGGGTTTTCCGAGTTGAACGATCCGCTCGACCAACGCCAACGTTTCGAAGCCCAAGTCGCCCAACGGGAAGCCGGCGATGATGAAGCACATTACTTCGATGAAGATTTCCTGCGCGCTTTGGAATACGGGATGCCGCCGACGGCAGGGGAAGGTATCGGCATTGATCGCCTGGTGATGTTATTCACAAATCAAGCCTCGATCCGCGACGTGATTCTCTTTCCGCAACTCCGACCGGAGAAACCATCGTGACCTTGCCGTATGAAATTTTCGTGGGGCTCCGGTATCTCCGGGCGAAACGGCGAACCCGGACCATTTCGCTCAACACCTTCATTTCGATCACCGGCATCACGTTGGGCGTCGCCGCGCTCATCGGGACCCTCGGCATCATGACGGGGTTCAAGGAAGACATGCAGGCGAAGATTCTGGGGACCACGTCACACGTCGTTGTCCAGCCACGGGGGAAGCAAACCATGGCGGGCTATGCGGAGGTGATGCGGCAGGTGGAGGAAGTGCCCGGAGTGGTGGCGGCCACGCCCTACGTTTACCAACAAGTGCTGCTCACTTCGAAAACCAGCGTGCGCGGGGTCGTCCTGCGCGGCATCGATCCCCAAAAAGAGCCCGAGGTCACGGAAATCACCAAGAACGTGAAATCCGGCACTGTGCAGGATCTGGCCGTTCCCGGCGTGTCCGGAGAAATCGGCCCGAAACCCGGCATCATCCTCGGCAATGAACTGGCCAGGCGTCTTGGGGTCGTCGTCGGCGCCAAGATCAACGTCGTCTCCCCCGTGGGCCCGATCAGCGCGTTGGGGATGACCCCGAAAATCCGCCCGTTTTGGGTCGTCGGCCTGTTCGAGTCGGGCATGTACGAATATGACGCCTCGCTGGCCTACATCTCGCTGGAGGAGGCTCAAAGATTTTTCAGCCTGGGCCGGACCACGACGGGTATCGAAGTGAAGGTGGAAGACGTGTTCGCCGCCGACGCCGTGGCCGAACGGATCGCGGCGCAACTCGGGAAGGGGTACATGGCAAGAGATTGGATGCTCTTGAACCGCAACCTCTTTTCGGCCTTACGTCTCGAAAAAACCATGATGTTTTTGTTGTTGGTGCTGATTACGCTGGTCGCCTCCTTTAACATCGTCGGCACGCTCACCATGATCGTTAACGAGAAGCAACGCGAGATCGCGATCCTGAAAGCAATGGGCGCCACGCCTCAAGCCATCATGCGCATCTTCATGTTGAACGGTGTGGTCATCGGCCTCACCGGCACGGCCATCGGTATCCCCCTGGGGTACACCTTTCTCTACCTCATCGAAAATTATTTTACCTTCGATCAAACCGTGTATTTCCTGTCGAGCATTCCGGTCCACGTGAAAGCCCTGGACGTGTTCCTGGTTGCGTTTTCCGCCATCCTGATCAGCTTCGCCGCCACCCTGTATCCGTCGTGGCAGGCCGCCAAGCTGGCGCCGGTCAGCGCACTTCGATACGAGTAACGTCCATGAGTCCTTCTCCCGGTTCAGCATCGCCCCTTCTTCAAGTGAACGATTTGTCCAAATCGTTCCTCTTGGGAAGTCAAACCGTCGAAGTCCTGAAAGGCGTCAATCTCGAAGTCCGGCAGGGCGAGCTTCTTGCCATGCTGGGGGCGTCGGGAGCCGGAAAAAGCACCCTGCTCCATATTCTGGGCACTTTGGATCGACCGACGCGGGGAACTGTGTGCTATGAATCCCAGGATATTTTCCGTTTGTCGGAACAGGAACTGGCTCAGTTTCGAAACCGGCGCATCGGGTTCGTGTTTCAATTTCATCACCTTCTCCCTGAATTTACGGCCCTGGAAAATACGTACCTCCCCAGTCTCATGCAAAAGCGACCGATTGCACAGTGCGTCGAAGAAGCCAGCGCTCTCCTGTCGCAGGTCGGCCTGGAACACCGCTTGCATCACAAACCCGGTGAACTGTCCGGGGGTGAACAACAGCGGGTGGCCGTTGCGCGCGCGCTGATTCACAACCCAGACCTGGTCCTGGCCGACGAACCCACGGGGAACCTGGACACGCACACCGGCGAAACTCTGTTTGCCCTGTTGCGAAAATTGAACCAGAAACGTAAGACCGCGTTCGTGATCGTCACCCACAACGAACGCCTCTCTGAACAAGCCGATCGTTCGGTCCACATGGTAGACGGAAGGATCGTGAATGGAAGCGGAAAATAAAACAGGACGCGGGAACGAACGGCTTGTCGCGCTGGAATAGTTTGACTATCCTATGGGCGTTAAATTCACGGGGTCGCCGGGGATATCGGCGTAACCGGAAAAAAGGAGAAGGCTCCCATGCGAAACCAACGACACTGGATACCCTCAATCATGTTAGCCATGCTCCTGGCGCTTCCGGTCATGTCGGCCGAGGTCAATACGGCGTCCGCCCACGAGGGGCACTCGTTCTACGTCGGGGTACAGGTCCCGGTGGAACGGGTCAATGCCTCCTACGACAAGACCGTCGACAACACCGAGGCACGCAACCCGCGACGAGGCCAGGTGTTTCACGACAATGATTCAAACGATACCTTCGCGTACGGGATCGGATTCCTGGTCGGCCATCGGATCCCACTACTCACCAAGGAGGACGGATATTACGTGAGCGCCGAGGTGGACCTCGCGTTTCACGGCGGCCAGGCCAAGGGACAGCTTCGGGGAGTGGGAGACTCCCCCGGACGCAATCAGCCCGGCGAAAGCTGGCCGGATCGCTGGTCCTTTCAAAAAAACAGGAGCTACGGCTTCACGATCAAACTGGGCGGCAGCCCCGGGGTGCTGCGGTCATGGGACACGAGCGTCTATATCCTCGGAGGCATCCGCCTCATCCAGGCGCAGTTTCAGAATCACTTTCGAGGCTGCCTGTCCCGCATGGACTGTACCTCGACCGATCAGCCCGAGTTTGTCGCGGGAACGGACAGCAGGAACCTGGACTATACGGCATGGACGTACGGCGCCGGCGTGGAAAAGATGTTGAGCGAACATCTCGGTCTTCGCATCGAAACGCGCTACACCCAGTACAACAGCAAACGCTGGGTCGAATTGTTCAGCGACGTGGGAGTCAGCGTCCCGACGCGTATCGACGCGGATGACGTCGGCATGCTGATGAGCCTGGCGTGGTATTTCTAAAACACTATCCACCGCGGCACCGGAAGGCCGCGACTCCCATATCAGGCTCCCCGCTGGGAGCAGGCGCAAGGCCGGCTTATTTGGGTTTAGCCGTAATTCTGTCTTTGATCACGGCAAAGGTCGCCTTGGGCACGACTTGTTTGGAGACCAACTCTCCGCGAAGCCGATAGGGACGATTCAAAACGACCTTGTCGGCCTCTTCTTTGGTTAGCCCTAAAAACAACTCCAGGTCATCCGCGGAAGCCGTATTGATATTGACTGGTGTCACCGTCTCATTGAACGGAACGGCGACCGGAGGCGGGACTGGCTTGGGTGAAGATTTCTTGGCTGACACGGGCGGCGCCTCAGCGTCAGTTTTTTTCGAGACCCTGGAAGCCTGCGCCGCGCTTTTCGCTACGGCTTCACGGGCTTCTTTAAGGTCTTTCTCATAGCGACGCACCGCATCCCGCAGCGTACGGTTCTGGCTTTTCAACTGCTGATGTATATGCTGAATTTCTCGCAGTTTGCTCGCCATTGTCGCACGGTCTCTCTGCAACTGCGCCTCGCGATTTGCGAGCACGTCCCGTTCACTTCTTTGACCTTCCTTAATCTGCTGAATTTCAGCGCTCAGCATTTCCAGATCAAAAGCCGCCTGCTCATGCTCGGCCCGTAATTTATCATTTTCCTGTTCAAGCTCATCATACTGCATCCGTCTTTTTCTCAGTTCCGTTTTGGTAACTTCCAGGGCCGCCAGGGTTGCTTCATGTTTGCCCTTGGGGACGACACAGCCTCCCAAGAACAGACCGGCACTACAGAGAAGGCTCACTCCCCACATGCCGTATCGCCGACCCCGCCCGGCGTGCTCATCAGTTCTTCTCAGTATCAAAACCGCCTTTTCGTCCGGCAGACAACGTGACTGGCTTCGGCCTTTAGACATGGCATTTACTATGAAACCCCTGGTATGTTTTGTCAACAATTCACGCGACGAGGAATCGACCTTTATCAGCGCACCATTCCCCACGGACTCACGGATGATCCACTGCCGTCACCCATGGAACAATTCGGACCAGGTTTAGCCGTTTTGCTCGGCTTTGTGGAGGGACTCACGGAGTATCTCCCCATCTCGTCGACCGGCCATCTCATTCTTTTCGGGCATTGGTTGGGATTTACGGGTAACGTGGCAATCAGCGTCGAAATCTGTATCCAGTTGGGGGCCGTGTTGGCCGTCGTGGCCTACGAACGTGTCAAAATCCGTTCTTTGTTGAGCCAGGCAAACCAGGAACGGCACAGCTTGCGACGACAATTCCAAACTTCCACCTCTTCCTTGATGGCTTTGGTCAGAACGTCAGCCGGCATTCACCACCATCTCTGGTTCCTGATTGGCTTGGGCGCGGCATTCTTGCCGGCGGCGCTGGTCGGATTCTTGGCTCATGAATGGATCGAGGAGCACCTCTTCTCTCCTCGAACAGTGGCCCTGAGTCTCATCATGGGCGGGATCGTGATCCTCATCGTGGAAACCTGGCCCAAACCCGTTCGTTGCACGGTATTGGAACACATAGGCCTGTCGAAGGCCGTAGGCGTCGGCTTCGCCCAGTGCATGGCGTTGATTCCGGGCATGTCGCGCTCAGGCTCGACCATTGTGGGCGGGCTACTCCTGGGGTTGGACCGAAAAGTCGCCACGGAATTTTCCTTCTTCCTGGCGCTCCCGACCATGTTCGCCGCCACCGGCTACAAATTCGTGCAATCCTATCATCTCTTCAACGCCCAGGACGTCCTGGCGTTGGGCATCGGTCTGGTGGTGTCCTTCTTGGTGGCCTGGGCCGTGATTGCGGCGTTTCTCTCCTACGTCAAACGACACACGCTGAAGGTGTTCGGCTACTACCGCGTGGTCCTCGGGGCGATCATTCTCTTCGCGGTATAGTCGCTTGATCATACGTACAGGGCAAATGGAACGGAATATGAAGAAGATGAGCCCTTGACACATGACGTCTGGACGTCTAGGCTGTGATTCATGGAACAACAAGAGTCCCGAAATTCCCCCGGGCAAGTACGAGACGCCATCCTGCAGGTGTTGGCGTTGACATCCAGGCCGTTGCCCGTCAAGGAAATAGAAAACCGGGTGGAAAGAATTGCCGGGCCAATGCCCCCATCGTCCATCCGATCCTACTTGAGGCTCAACACGCCGGATGTCTTCGTTCGTGAGGAACGTGGCGTCTATAGTCTCCGGGCGCGAAGCTCCGAAGGAATCCAGAAGGAACTCGCTTATCCTCAACGGTGGCATGAGCCGTTCGATTACGGAAAATCCACCCTGGTAAACGCCGATTGTTTTGATTGGATAGAAAACCAGGAACCGAACAGTTTCCATGCGGTTGTCACCGATCCGCCCTACGGGTTACACGAATACACGCCGGCACAACAGCAAAAGCTGCGCAAAGGCAAAGGCGGCGTTTGGCGAATACCCCCGTCTTTCGATGGCAACACGCGTTCACCCGTTCCCCGTTTTACGACCCTGACGCAGCAACAATTGGAGCAGTTGAGTTCGTTTTTCTTTGTATGGGGCAGGTTGCTGCTGCCGAAACTCGTTCCCGGCGCCCATGTTGTCGTTGCCTCCAATCCACTTGTCTCCTACATCGTGTCGAACGCCTTGGTTGACGCCGGGCTGGAAAGAAGGGGAGAAATCGTACGCCTGACCATGACCATGCGCGGCGGCGACCGGCCCAAGGGGGCCCACGAAAGATTCGGCGAAATCAGCGTCATGCCGCGCTCGATGTGGGAACCATGGATCGTTTGTAGAAAGCCCGTCGACGGCCGTGTGCAGGACAACTTGAGAAAATGGAAAACCGGGGGCTTTCGTCGCCCCCTGCCGGATAAACCTTTTGGTGACGTAATCGCTTCGGCGCCTACGAGAAAGAATGAAAAATTACTTGCTTCTCATCCGAGCCTGAAGCCGCAAGCTTTCATGAGACAGGTTGTTCATGCCGCATTACCCCTGGGGGAAGGTGTGATTGTCGATCCGTTCGCAGGTGCAGGTTCCACGCTGGCTGCAGCGGAAGCCGTAGGCTATGCGAGCATCGGCGTGGAGAAGGACCCTGAATTTTTCGCCTTGGCCTGCGAGTCGATACCGAAACTTGCGGCACTCGAAACGAACGGTGGGACTAGAGCCTGTATATCCAGCTATCCCGAAGTTTCCTGATGCCGTCCTTGTGAAGCGTCGCGGTGCGTGTTCCCAGTTCGCCTCTCGGATTCTTCCTGAAGTCATTCATCGTAACCTCTCCCAGGTAGACTTCCGTAAAAGTCATTGATGCCCGGTCCAGGGCTGGTTCCGAGTTAGTATCTACCGTGTAGACGAACACGCACATCCACTGCTCGCGCGCGCCGTGAGTATCGACTGCACCTCCGGCTTTTCTTGTCGTCTTGACTTCCACCCCTTCGGTACCTGCCTTGACTGCGTTATCGACGTATACGCCTTGCACGATGAGATCGGGATGACCATTGAAGAATGCATTTTCCGTCAGAACGCGAGAGTGTTTGGCGAGGCTTGCCGTCAACATATCGGAAAGCAGGCCAGACATGATTGCGGGACGAAGCATGTCATCGAGCCGTTGCAGCCCTTTACCGGTAAGATGCGAATTGACGTCGTAAAAGAAATCATAGACGTCCTGCATTGCCATTTGAAAATCCTGCCGGCGCAATTCATAGGGCAGTTGGACTTTCTTGTTGAATTTTGAAACGTCAACACTGTTGCGTTTGATAGCCATAACTGCTTTTCCGTGGCTCAGGGCGCATAATACCCGGGGCGTCGGTCTCTCAATAACTCATTGTACGGATTGATCGATTTGTTGCGGGCTTGGTCGACGTCGATCTCGATTGCCGTGAACTCCTGAGCATCGGCGGAAGCCCGGGAAAGAATATGGCCTGTGGGTGAAACGACTTCACTTTTTCCGATAAAGGTCAGGGGCGGTTTGCCTCCCCTGGCTTCCTGACCGATTCGATTGGCTGTAATGCTGAATACCCGATTTTCCAGTGAACGCGTCACCATGGCGTCGGGGCAATGGGGCAGGACCAAATTCGACGGATGGCACACAATCTCAGCCCCTTGCAACGCGAGAGTACGGGCGGCTTCGGGGTAATACCAATCAAAACAGATCATGACCCCGATGCGAGCCCGGCCGATGTCCCAGACCTGAAATCCTGAGTCGCCCGGGCTGAAAAACAACGTTTCCTCACAAAACAAATGCGTCTTGCGGTAACACCCCAGAAACCCTGAAGGCCCTACCACGATCGCCGAGTTGTAGCATTGCTGCCCCGCCTTTTCAGGCAAGCCCGCGACTAAATGCATCTGATGCCGGCGGGCCAGTTCCATACAGGCCTGGGTCGTCGGGCCGTCCGGAACCGGTTCCGATAACTCGATGACTTCCTCCTGACTGACGAATTGATACCCGGAAAAGGCAAATTCCGGCAGAACGAGCAGATCACAGTCCACCGCACCCAGTTGAGAGGCCACCTGCTCAATATTGCGTTGCACTTCCCCGAATTCAGGGTGAGATTGGAAATAGCCGACTTTCATCAATGGCCCCTTTGAATGCAATCGGCCTCCAAAACAAAAACGGGCAGGAACTCCCTGCCCGTTTTCTCAGACCGCCCTTGACCCGGTCTCGACAATCAATGGACTTCCTTCAGATGCATGACGGCGCTGTTGGCGTGCTTGGTCGCCACCTCGGCATGACCCTGTTTGCCATGGTCGATGGCTTTTTCCAGTTCGCCCACGCCTTCATCGAGATGCGGATTCTTGACTTCTTTCTGAGCCATTTGAGCATGGCCCAACGCTTCTTCCGCATGACCGACCACGGCATCGGCATGACCCATGCCGCCATGTTTTGCCGCTTCTTCCGCGTGCGCAATCGCTTCAGCAACGTGCGGATTCCCGTCGGCGAACGCCGGTGCAACCGCCAATACGAACAACGCCGACATCACTAATGCGGCAAGAAAAAACTTTTTCGCCATTCGACACCTCCTTGTTAATCCGACTTCCCTTCAACTGCCTCCGCAGGTGCTGCCTCTTCAGGCGCTGCCTCCGCAGGTGCTGCCTCCGCAGGCGCCGCCTCTTCAGGTGCCGCCTCCGCAGGCGCCGCCTCTTCAGGTGCTGCCTCCGCAGGCGCTGCCTTCTCAGGCGCGGCTTTCTCAGGCGCGGCTTTCTCAGGCGCCTTCTCTTCGGAGCACCCCGACGTGAACACCAATGCAAACACTGCAAAAATCAATAACCCGCCAAAGAGAATATTTTTCATCATTTTAGATCTCCCGGCTAAAAGGTTAGAAAAAGCAAATGTTTGTTCTAATTTTTGCATACCTTCCCGGTTTCTTCAAGACGCCTCTTCGTCGGCTTTGCCCGTCACCTGATAGAGCAATTTCATGTCTTTTTCAGCGGGGGCCGCAAAATCCCGGCTCCACTCCCACCAGGATCCGGGATAATTCCGCACCCGCTCGTATCCCGCCAATTTGAGCAAAAAATACACCCACGCCGACCGAAGACCGCCCAAACAATAGGTAATGACTTCCTGTTGTTCGTTCATGCCGTACGCATGAAACATTTCCCGAACGACGGACAGGGGTTTGACGGTGGCATCCTGCCGGAGAAACCCGCTCCAAGGAATATTGACGGCGGACGGGATATGCCCGGGCCGCGGCAACCCATCGATTTCCTTGCCCGCGTATTCCTCAACGCTTCGGGCATCGACGATCACCCTGTCCCGATGGGGACTCTTGACCATTTTTTTCAGTTCCTGTTTGTCAATGATCACGTCCGGCTGGACCGACGCCGTAAAGTTGCCGGGCTTGGGCCGAACGGGCGCATGTTCATAGGGTCGATGTTCCGCCGTCCACTTGGGCCAACCGCCGTCCAAGATTTTGACGCTCTTGTGGCCGAGATGCTGCAACATCCAAAACATCCGGCCTTCGTCGCCCCAATTATCAAAAGGATTGCAGTACACCACGATGTCGCTGGAATTGTTGATACCCAGGGCCTGCAGCCGCTTCTCCAAGCGGGCGACGTCAGGATCCAACAACCCCTTGGCCGTGGCTTGGGGATCACTGTATTCATGCCAGGTACTATGCACCGCCCCGGGAACGTGCGAGGTGTACGCGCCCTGGCCGCGGACGTCAATAATCACTAAATCCTCCCGGCCAAGATTGAGGGCCAGGGTTTCCGTATCGATGAGGTACGTGCTCCACATAAATCAACCTATCTTTAAAAGATCTTGATGGCCCCGTACCGGGGCAGTTCCTTCGGGATGAACGCCGTTCTCCGGAGCGGCGCATCCCAACCGTGTCTCGACCGGCATTTCCGCATGCAACGCCGCTTTCAATGTGTCGTTCAGCGGAAATTGTCGCGTATAGATCGTATACCGGTACGGGTCATCCGACCGCAACCCATAGGTCTCCCGCAACATGGCATGCTGACCGTCGGTCAAAATATGGTACCGGACCCGAGCCTCCACCACCAGGTCGGACCGGGCTTCGGGGATTTCATACGAAAACTCATAGTCGCGGCTGGCCAACGGCAGCAGGCGATTGTCATACACTTCGAGAATGACGGGTTGCCAGAGAATCCAACGGCCCATGGTGTCGGTTTGCTGCTCGAGAACCCGGCCCTCCGAATCCTTCACGTAAAACTCCACGGTAAAATGGCGATCGGGGTCTCCGGTGGGAATCTTATGCCCGGCCCCGGCATTGATCAGGGTCAAGGTCATCGTGACGTTTTCGCCTTGTTTGGGGTTGGGAGGATCGGCCCGGACCTGAATCGCGACTGCCCGTTTGATCATTTCCGGATCATGCCCACCACGCCACAAATGCTGCCGGCCCTGTCGAATGGGCCCGCCCTCGGCTACCGGACGCGAAATTTCCGGCATGTGGCAATGCTGGCACGTGAATCCCTGCTCCTTCATGAAAAACTCGCCTTCATATTCCGCATACGTGCCGCACGGCCCCACGTTATAAAACTGAAAGGGCCCGGAGACCACGTTGTGACAACGATAACAAACCGCAGTGGTGCGAAAGGCGGGATCGTATTCCGTGGGATGCGGAGCCGCCGAATCATCGAACGGCCCCAGTATTTTGCCGTCGCGCACGTGACAAGCCGCGCAGGTCACGCCTTCCTGTTGATAGGCCATATCATAGCGCGGGTTTTCAACTTCGGCCGCCTGTTCAACCCGATTATCCGGGATCTCCCCGATCAGCGTGGGCTGTTGATTTTCCAACGGCGTGTGGCAGTTGAGACAGACCCAGACATACCCGTCCTTTTTCCAATATGCCTGGAAAAACGGGTCCCGATAGGCATGGGCATGAATACTGGTTTTCCATTCTTCATAAATCGCCTGATGGCATTGGCCGCACGACTCCGCGCTTAGCGAGTCCAGCCCGGCCGGCACCTCTTGGAACGGAATGGCATGCGCATAGTCGTCGCGCAACCCGAAAATAACGGTGGGCCGGATCTCCGAATAAAAATAATAGATCAAGCCCGGAACAACGACCAACAGCCCCAACAATACGTACAGCTGGCCGCCGCGTCGTCTTCGTCGCTCTCGTGCCATCGGTTATGCGTCCATCAAAGCCAGAATGTGCTGTTCAACCGAAGCCGCAAGCGCCCTGAGGTCGTAGCCTCCTTCCAGGCAAGCCACAATGCGACCCTGACAATGAGTTTGGGCAATGGATGCCACGATGCGAGTAAGTTCCCCGTAGCCTTCATCCGTGATTGCCATGCTCGCCAGAGGATCATCCCGGTGGGCATCGAAGCCGGCCGAAATCAACACGAACTCGGGCTGAAACGCCGCTGCCGCCGGAACCAACACGCTGAGAAAAATTTCTCGATACTCATCCGTCCCCTGCCCCCCATACATGGGCACGTTGATAGTCGCCCCTTCGCCCATGCCCCTGCCACGCTCCATCTCCGCCCCGGTCCCGGGATAATGGGGATACTGGTGCGTGCTGAAAAACAAAACCGACGGATCGTCTTCAAACGCGTGTTGCGTGCCGTTACCGTGATGAACGTCCCAGTCCACGATCAGCACGCGCCTGAGGCCATAACGCTCCTGAATATAGCGGGCCGTAACCGCCACGTTATTATACAGGCAAAACCCCATGGCGCGATTGGCTTCGGCATGATGCCCGGGCGGACGAACCGCACAAAAAACCTGATCGACCTGGTTGGCCATGACGGCATCAACGGCCGCCAGCGCCCCGCCGGCGGCGAGATGCGCGGCAGGCAATGAACCGGGCGACAGGGACGTGTCCAAATCGAGCGAGGCATAGCCCGTGCTCGGGGCCTTGTCTTCCAGCCGCTGCACGTAGGCCGGATCATGAACACGGGTAATCCACTCTTTCTCAGCTTGTCGTGGAGCAATCCGGGTCAACTTGGACATCGTCCCGGTGGATTCGAGTCGAGCGACAATGGCCCGCAGCCGCTCCGGCGACTCCGGATGCGACCGTCCCATATCATGTTCCAGATACGCCGGATGCGTCACGATTCCCACGCGGCCCATACAGAATCCTTAAATGAGGTTGTTCGTACAAGTCGGCTTGGTCGCTTTCTCTCTCCCCCTGAAGTCTTTGACCCTCGCCCTTTGCGGATGAGGAAAGAGTGCGGGGGTAAAGGATGCAAGATGAGGGGAAACCGGGAATCGGATGGTAGCACAGGGTCCGTGGTTAGACAACGCAAAGACCGCTCTGCTACAGTCCGTGACCGAAAAGCTCACCAACAACGTTCACAAACATTCAACAGGACACCACATGGCAGATCCCAAGATCGAGAAGTTCAAGAAAGTCCTACAAATGGATCCTAATGACGAAACCCTCTGGTTCGGGCTGGGAAAGGCGTACATGGGGGATGAAAATTGGGAAGAGGCCGTCTCCGCCCTTGAAAGCTGCCTCAAGGTGAAACCCACTTACTCCGCGGCCATCCTTGCCTTGGCGCAAGCCCTCAAACACGCCGGCCATCCGGATAGATGCCGCACGGTCTGCGCGCAAGGCATCGACGTCGCCACCGCCAACGGCGACCTGCTCGTGATCAAAAACCTCGAAGAACTCCGCGATTCGCTGCCTCAAAACTCTCCTGAATAAGGCACTTAGGAACCCGACAGCCCGTCAAAGTATCGAGACAGATCCACGTTGCCGCCGGAGATGATCACGCCCACGCGTTTGCCTTGCAACGCGGGTTCTTGCCGGAGCAGCGGCGCCACGGCCACGGCGCTGGCCGGTTCGATCACCAGTTTCATGCGTTCGTAAACGAACCGCATGGCCGCAACGATTTCATGTTCCTCCACCACAAAGAAGCCGGCCAAGTGGTCGCGCAGGATAGGCAGCGTGAGGGTCCCCACGCTCGTCCGTAGCCCTTCGGCGATGGTCCGGGGATGCTCCTGCGGCACGATTCGATTCTCCCGCACGGAATAAAGGGCATCCAAAGCCCCGGCCGGCTCACACGCGTAGACCCGGATCCTGGGATTGAGGCCATGAGCCGCCAAACACGTGCCGGATAACAAGCCCCCGCCGCCGATGGGGCCAAGCAGAACGTCCAGGTCCGGCACGTGCCCCAGCAATTCCAGGGCCGCAGTGCCCTGGCCCGCAATCACGTCGGGATCGTTGAACGCTTCGATCCATTCGCCCTGCAGGTCTTGTACCAGATCTTGAGAAAACGAATCCGCATCCCGGGGACCGGGAGGCACGTGCACGATGCCCCCGTAGTCCTGTACCGCCGCTTGCTTGATGGGGTTCACCGGTTCCGGCATCACCAAATGCGCTTCTTTTCCCGACAACCGGCAGGCAAGCGCAATGCCCTGGGCATGATTCCCCGAAGAAAGGGCGACCACGGGCTTCGATGAGGACCGCTGCGTCACGGCGTTGTACGCCCCTCGAAACTTGAACGCCCCCACGCGCTGAAAATTTTCGCACTTCAGGAACACGGTGGCGTGCGAATGATTATCAAGCTGTCGAGAGGTCTGGATAGGGGTTTCGCGGGCGATGCCCTTTAAGCGGGCCGCCGCACGTTCCACGTCATGAAAGCAGGGAAGAGCCATGATCGGCCCGCACTCGGATCAGCGCGCTTGCAGATCGTGTCCGATCAAGGATCGTGCCGTACCCAATTTTCAACCTTCAACCTCGGTGCCTTGCTGAAATGCTTGACGTTGTTCGTGACGACAATGGCGTCCCGACTCAAAGCGTGCCCGGCAATCATCGTATCGTTCAGCCCGATGGGTGAGCCTTTCTTATACAAATACGCCTGCAACGTGGCGAATGTCTCTGCGGCTCTGGCATCCCAGGACAATATCTCATCCAGACGCTCAACGAACTCGGTCACTAATCTCCGGTGTTTCCGTTTATTGTCGGAACGCTCTGCCCCAAGCAACAATTCGGCATACGTAATGGCCGAAATCGTGATGTTGTGTCCTTCCCCTACCGTCACCTGCATGGACGCCAAGAGTGACTCGGGACGTCTTCTGATAATGTAACTGCAAGTATCCGTGTCCAACACGTACAAACTCAAAAATTCACTCTCTTGTCATCCAGCAGTGAAGGACGCGCTGCCATAAAATCGGCATCGGCGGACGGCAGCGCGGCATAAGATATCCAGTTTTTTCTGACGGGAAGCAACACAATGGCGTTGCCTTCCTTGCGGATGCTGACCTCGTTGACGCCTCCAAACTCGAATTGTTTGGGCAACCTGACCGCCTGGTTTTTCCCATTCCTGAACAACTTGGCCGTTCTCATCACGGGCACCTCTATCGAAACGATTGACCTTGGCCCAGCGTAAGCTCAATTGAGACCTATGTCAAGCATATGCCTTGGCGCCGAGCGTGCAGGGTCGGGTCTACCCGGGTGGGACCGAACGTTTCCGGTCAGGGGTCAGTTCCTCCAAACGAAACTGCTTGGGGAGTAAAACGGGGACCACCAGGGCAACGGGATCACCGCGTTTCAGCGTCGTGGGTTTTTCCAATTGCAGGAGGACGTTGGCCACAAACGCGTCGTAGTCCGGAAGGAAGTCGTACAGATTGGGCGTGAGCTTGTACTCCTGTGATTTGATCCCTTCCCACACGGAAAACGTGCGTTCCGGGTAGTGGTAAAAGTGGTTGGGAATATCCTTCAGCATAATGCCGATCTGCTTGGGATAGTAAAACCGGATCCCGCAACAGAGTTTGGCATAGCCGCTGTTCAAGATCGTGTCCACGTACATCCCGGAAAAGGACTTGTATCCCAGCAGCCGTTCTTCGGGAAGAATTTCGGGCGCCTGCCATTTCAAACCGTCTTTCGTCCGGCGAATCTTGCAATCCACCGGACACCGGACCAGCCACCCGTACTGGCCCACCATGCGTACAGGCCCGCAATCATCCGGAAGGACCTTGTAGCCGCCGGCGGCCAATTCCCGCTGTTCGTGCAACGGCATGTTGGTCATCAACGGCCGGTGGGGATTGAAATCGAGTTTCAAGCGTTCCGGCGCAATGGCGGTCGTGTACTCACGCTCCCAATACACGGTCCACTGAAAGTGATCGGGCAGTTCGCTCATCGTTTCGGGTCCATCGTAATGGGCTCCCGCTGCATCATGGCCCGCACCGGCAGGCTAAAAACCACGAGGGCAAAACAAGGAGAGCAAGAGGAACAGACATGGATGGATACAAAGACACGGGAAGGGAACGGGAAGAACCCATGCGCCACGGTCGGCGGCAGGCAACCGCCTCCATCGTCACATGCGTTCGGTTTCTTCTTCCATGTGTTCTTCCACGGAAACATGGGTGAGAGTGCCGCGATACTCACAGCGATGACAGCGAACGCGCCACTCTTCAACCCATCGTTCCTGAACAAAAGTTTGATTGCACTTGGGACAGACAAAGACCCCTTTCACGTAATGGACCTGTCGCTTAAACTTCATCCTCTTCCTCCTTCAAGCCAACTGAGCGTACGCATAGACCAGCGAATCAAGCCTGCCACAGGGGGTTTCTCCTTTGCAACCGGGAAAGCATGCGGGGTTTCGCACCCGCGCGACGAGGTCCTTTTGTTTCGGCAAAAGGACCCAAAACCATTGGCGCCATGGGATGACGCGCTACGAATACAAAGGCAAGAGACAAAGACACTGGATTCCCGATCAGAGCCTGTCCGTGACTCGATCGGGGATCGGGGTTGACAGAAGGAGCGTCGGGGAACACAGCAGGAGTGGAGCCGTCTGGGTTCTCCTGGCCCTGCCGGCTTGCCGGCCGGCAGGGCAGAAGACAGGAGGCGAGCAGGCTCGGAGGAGATGGAGCCTCGGAATGCCACGGGGACGCCGGAACGGCACCCCGTTGAGGCGTAACTGCCCCGCTCGCCTCCCCGGTGGTTTAGAAGCCCCAGGTGGCCTGGAATCGGAGGCCCTGATTCAGAGGCTGCGGGCCGCCGGATTCCTGGCGCCGGCCTTCCAGGCTCAGCGTCAGGCCGGTGAAGCCCTGCCCCGTTACCTGCAGCCGTGTCCCCAGCCGGTACGTCCGGTCCGCCCCGTCCGCCAGCACGGTCCCCGCATAGGGCGTCAACAGACCCGGGCCGAACGCCGTGAACCCGTAGCCCACGTCCGCGGCCAGCCGGCCGCCCGTCGCGCGGGAAGCCCCTGGCGGCGCCAACCCCTGCGTGGTCTGCCGCGCCCACAAGCCCTCGACCCCGCTCGCGGTCGCGCCCCACGCCGGCGCCAGGGTCAACGAGAAGCCCTGCCCCGCCACCCCCGGCGCCAGCCGGAGCGTCCCGCTCGCCCCCCATTCCTGGTAGTCGCTGTCCTCGTGCGCCAGCAGGCCCCGCACTTGGGCGTCCACGGTCAGCCCCACCCGGGGGTCCGCGTACTGTACCCGACCCCCGATCTCCAGGCCGAACCCCGTCTCCGCGTCCCCCCAGTCATGCCGCAGGCCCACCTCGAGCGATGGCGTCAACTGCCGGCCGGCCGTCCACGTCACCGGTCGGCTGCCTTCCAGGATGACCCGCACCCGGTGCGCCTCCGCGTCCGTCGCCACGGTATTCTCCGCCGCGTCCGCACTGGTCCGCGTGAGCATGGCGTCCGTGCGCGTGGCCAGTTGGACTCCCCCGCTGTCTTCGGCCGCCAGCAACAGGCCCCGGCCCCCGAACGCCCCCATCACCAACGTGGTGTCCGTCTCGATCGTCTGGCCGTCGTCCATGGCCATCGCCACCTCGCCCCAGCCGTAGCCCGCCAGGCCCCACACGTCCAGCCGCTCGGTGACGGCATACCGCAGGTACGGATGAACACTCGTCAGGGTCTGCTCCAGGTCGCCCTGCCCGCGGGTGTCGGACCCTGGCATCCTGAACGCCCCCTCGCCCTGGCTATGCGCCACGGCCACCCCGGCCAGCCACCGGGGCCATTCGCCGTCCACGCCCACGGTGCCCGTGAACACGTCGCCGTCCAGGGTCAGGTCGCCGTCCCGCCCGTCGAAGGTGGTGCCCGCGAACCGGCCCCAGGCCGTCAGGCGCGGATGGGAGGAGTCGGCCTCATCCGCCCCCAACGCCAGCCGGAAGGAACTGCCCAACAGCACCTGCCAGAGTTCCGGCAACTGGAGGGACTGCGTGCGCCCCAGCCGGGGGTCGGTGGCCGGCCCATCCAGCCAGGGATCCCAGTCCGGCCTGCGGGGGGCATCCGACCTGCCAGCCTCTGCCGCCGTCGCGCCGCGCCCCAGCCCCAGCAGCCCGGCTACCTGCGTCACCAGCGTCGCCAGTCGGCTGGGGGGCTCGGCGTCCGCATTTGGCCTCAGCGAACCCCATAGTTGGGCGGCCAGCGCTTCTTCATCCGCGGGCGGGGTGTCGGGGGTGGCAACCGGAGCGGCCTCACCTGCCCCGCTCCCCCCAGGGGAGAGGGCTTGGTAGGTCGGCGCGTCGTTCGGCCCGGCATGATGGCCCCTCCTTTGTAAGCAACTGTCTGGGTGGGGATTAAGGAGTTACATGCCTCTGTTCTTGCCAAGACGTTCGATGTTTGAGCATCGCGTTCAGAATCGTCAACAATTTGCGCATACAGGCGACCAACGCCACCTTGCGTTTTTTGCCCCGGGCACACAGGCTCTGATACGTGTGCCGGATGACCGGGTTACAGCGGGTGGCCACCAAGGTCGCCATATACAGGGCCGTCCGAACGGGGGCGCGGCCGCCCCAACACGTGCGCGGCCCTCGGACCGTGCCACTATCGCGGTTGAGGGGGGCGACGCCCACCAGCGCGGCGATCTGGCGCCGCGTCAAGGTGCCCAATTCCGACAACTCCGCCACGAGGGTGCGGCTCAGGACGGGGCCGACGCCGGGCACACTTTGGAGCAAATCGGTCTGCTCCTGCCACACGGGGCTGTGCCGAATGCGGGTGGTGAGGTCCTCGTCCAAGGTGGTCAATTGCTGGGTCAACCAAGCCACGTGCGCCTGAATCCCCGGGCGGAGGGCCGCCGCGGCTCGCCCCAAGCGGTGGCGTTCGGCGGTGAGCATCTCGATCACTTGCCGGCGCCGGGCCAGCAGCGCCGCCAATTCCATGGTGGCGGCATCCGGCTGGGGCCGGACCGGGGGCTGCACCCGCGCGGCAAACAAGGCCAGGATCTGCGCATCCAAGGTATCCGTCTTCGCCAACTGGCCGGTCGCTTTGGCGAAATCCCGCACTTGCCGCGGATTCACTACGATGACGGGCAGCGCTGCTTCCACCAACGCGCGGACCACGGGCAGTTCATACCCGCCCGTGGCTTCCACCACGATCCGCTCGGGCGCCAGCGCCTGCAATTGAGGCACCAACGCCTGAATCCCCGCCTCGGTATTCGGGGCGGTCGTGGTCACGCGTGGGGGAACGCTGGCGACATCCAACGTCGCTTTGGCCACATCAATGCCGACATAAGTCTGAGTCGAGTCCATAACTGGCTCCTTGTTCTGAGGCGCCTCTCCCACGTCGCCCTACCTTGCCAACTGATCCGGGCTCACACGGCCCAGGCAACTGTGCGGGCTGCCGAGAGGCCGAGCCGAACGCACCGTGCTTACAAGCGGGCTTGGGCGCCCGTAGGAGGGTCGGGCTGTTCGGCTCTATCGGTGAATAAAATAGCATGCAGTATACACCCTTTCTTAGATACAAGGAGGGGCCAGGGGAGGTAGAGCCATGCGTCTTCCCTTGCGCACCTTGCCCCAGCGGCAGCCGGTAGCCGCCGATGGTCAGGTGCGAGCCTGGCCCGGGCGAGCCCCACAGCCGCTCGGTGATCGCATCCGTCACGTGCGTCCCGACCGTCCGGCCGAACCGCGCCAGCCACGCCCGCTGCAACGGGTCGCTGTTCTTGATGGTCCCCGTGGCGGTGTCGTCGCCGAGGCGCGCCCCCGACGGGTCCAGAAGTCTGAGAATCATGGTCTCGACCCCTTCGTCGTGCGAATCGTCCAGGACCGGCACCGCGACGGTCTGCGTGGTCTCATACGCCGCAAAGGTCAGCGTGCCCGCTCGTCCCCGGTAGTCCTGCTCTGCCTGGGCCGTGCCATCCGATGTCTCGTACCACACGGTCGTGGCTTCGTGGCGCGCGCGGCTCAGCGTCACCACGAAGTCGAGTGTGGCCCCCAGGCCTTCTTCGACTGCCGTATCCGCTGCCGAGATGACTGCCGGGCCTGGAATGGTCGTCGTCACCGTTCCCGTCAGGGGGGTCCCATCGGGGGCGCACACCGCCCCGGCCGCGTCGCACGACTGGGTCGCGCGCAGGGTGAGCGTGACGTCTCCGGCTCCCGCCGGCCTCACCAGAAGCTTCCACTGGACGTTCGCTCCCTTCGTCGCCCGCTTGGCCCGGAAGAGCTGCCCGCCCTCCACGGTGAAGACGTGGTTGCGCACCGTCCGGAAGCTGAACGGCTCCTGCGGGGCTTCGCTGAACGCAAAGTCGAGCCCGATGGGCGTCGCGCCGTCGTGCTCGGGGGCGACGTTCGAGAATGACCCCGTCATGGTCCTCGGCGGGGGCGGCGCGGCCCTTCGCCCGATGGCCGCCCGCACCGCGGTCCCGGCGTGCGCGAGCTCCGCCTCGAGTCCGCTGTCGCGGCCCCGGATGGCGCCGCCGTTCAGGGCCAGCGTGTCGACCCCGACCGCCATCGAGGTGGGCGAGCCGTCGGCGTCCGTGAGCGTGTACGAGAACACGAGCTCGTCCGTGCCGCTCCCCCGCTCGTACACTGCACGCCTCACGGCGGTGAAGTCCAGCTCAAGCCCGATGGACGGGGTGCCGGCGGCGGTGTCCACCGTCACCGCCTCGCTGAACGAGACCGTCACTGCCACCTTCTCCCCCGGTCCCCAGGCTCCGTCCGGACCGGCCGGGCTGATGGCGGGCGCGCCCATGACGGTCGGGGGCTCAAGCGCGCCGGGCAGCGCCTGCGCTTGCCCCGGCTCCAGGATGTCTATCGCCATCCGGTAGGTGGTCCGGCTCGCCTGGTCCGCGTCCCGTACCCGGAAGCGGAACCCGTCGTAGTCCTCCCCCGTGGCCGCCGCCGGCGCCCGGTATACCAGCCGCTCCGCGGCGAGCGCCGCGGTGGTGACCGTGAACGGCGGCTCGATGTCTGCACCGTCGTACGTCAGCCGGCCCCGCTTGAACGTCGTCTGGTTGCTGCGCTTCCGCTCCGGAACGGTGGCCAGCACGATGGCCGCCAACGTCGTGCCCGGACTCGCTGCGGTAAAGGGAAAGTCCGCCGGGCTCAGCGCGTAGGCACCCCCCGGCGCCACGCGCACGTGGGCATCCGCCGACGTCGGCCGCGCGGCCGGCGTCGGCGCCGTGCCGTGCAGCGCCACTCGGAGCGTCGTGCGCGTCCGAGTCCGGTGCAGGCGCCACCCGGGCAGGGCATCGGCGTCAAGCCGGTCGATCTGGGTCACCCCAACCAGCAGCACTTCCCCGCCGGTGCGCGTGAGCACCAGATCGTAGGCGGTCGACGCAGCGAGCGCCACCCCGTCCCCCGGCGCGGTGAAGCGCATCGTGTCCGCCCCACGCGTGGTGCGCGCTGGCGAGACGAACGCCGTGCAGCCCGTGGTCGACGCCCCCGGGCACAGCGACAGGGCAATGTGCGCGTCGTCCGTCCAGCGGTCGGCGCGCCGGTCCCAGCGGCCGATCTCGACACTGGTCAGCGTGTAGCCGGCCGGGTTGGGCCCCGTGGTGAACCGCTGCCCCGTGCGCCCCCCCCGGTGCCGGGACCCGAGCCGCCACCCCTGGTCCAGATTGCTCACCAGCGGCGCCGCCTCGCGGAGCGCCGGCTGCACCTCCAGGTAGAAGATTTGGCTGGCCGTAGCCTGCCCATCCCGCGCCTCGACTTTCACCGAGACTGAATCCACGTCCGCCGCGCCCGGCGTCCCCGAAAACGTCCGCGTCGCCGGGTCGAAGGTCAGCCACGCCGGCAGGTCCCAGCCGTATTGGGGCGCCAGATGCTCGGTCCACCGCGCCCGGTAGGTGAGGGCGTCGCCGTCGGCGTCGGTAAAGCTAGCTGCCGGGACGGTGAACGTGTAGGGCTCGCCCACCCGCGCGTACTGGGTGGGAATGGGAGCGCCCACCTCCGGGGGGACGTTGAGCCCCACCTCCGGGGGGACGTTGGATTGGTCGCGCGCGGGCACGTCCGGCGTCCCGTCATCATCCGTGATGGTCAGCGTCACCGGTTCCGGTCCAACAATTCCATTGGAGTTTCGAGCAGAAGCCCTCACCTGCACCCTCCGGTCCGGCGCATCCACATCATTGTCCCGCGCCGTCAGCGTCACCGGACTCAACAGGCTGGTGCTCTCAGTCTGGCCGCTAAGAATGGTCAAAAGTCTATTGGAACTCAATCTGACAGGTGCACCTGCTTCTACCGACACATCCATATGTGTGGGAAGGTTCGATGGACGATCAAGTGTGGCCGTGACCGTACTGACCCCGCCATCCTCGGCAATGGTGGACGGCGTCAGCACCAAGGTCACAACAGGCACAGGATCGTCGTCGGCAAGTTGCACCTCTGCGTAATCCGGGCTGCCAATCTTGTACAAAGGTATCCCGTTCGAGTCCACAGGCACAACAGGCCAAAGCAGCAGGGCCAGAATGCTGGGTCCACCGCTATGTATGTCATTGTTCAGGGTATTGACCAGAAGCGTCAGGTTGCGCTGACTCCTCGCAAATGTGAGAGAGGTCTGCCTGAGAATACCGTCCGGCACAACGCCCTCGCCGGACGCTTGCCAGCTCACTTTCACCAACAGCTCATCCGCCACATCCTCCGTCCGGCTCAGCGTGAACTGCACCTCATCACCCTCTGCATAGCCACCCTCGGGAACAGTTGCGGCAACCGTGACCACGGGTAGAGGATCGTTGTCCGCGACTTCCACCTCTGCGGAATTCGGTTGGCCAACCCTGTACACCGGTGTCGCGTTCGTGGCAGCAGAAACAGGCGAAAGCGAAAGGGCCAAGCGTTCGGTTTCATTGAACACTTCATCATCAATGGTCGCAGCCGAAACCGTTGCGGTGCGCGCATTTTTCGCAAACGTCACAGTGGTCTGGCTTAGGAGATCGTTCGACACAAGCCCACTGCTCGCATCCCAGCTTACCGCTACCGACAACGTATTCGACACATCCCCCGTCCGGCTCAGCATGAACGGCACCGTATCACCCTCCGTATAGCCAGCGTCAGAATCCATGACAGTAAGCGTAACCTCAGGTAGAATTGGAGTACCTTTTAGACGGAAACGTACATTGCCGTTCAGTTGATCCCAACCATCACCCTCGTCTTCCGGGACCCAGAAATCATTTGCAAGATAAATAAAGTTCCGAGTCAGAGAACGTCCCATGGACCATCCAAAATGGCTGTCGTTATCAACGTCAGTACGATCAGTGACGGGGAGAAGCGTAAGATTTGCTGCCCGAATATATAGAAAATAAGTCGTGTTGGGACGCAGAATCGTATTGTCTGGCGCATTGAAAACTAAATTCTGAGCCGACGACGTACCACCAGGTACTGTTTGTGTTCCCAACTCTGCAATTCGGTTTCCCGGCTCTCTACTACTGCTGCTCCAAAGCTGTGCCGTGATAGCTATGCCGTCAACAAGACCATGTTCTTTGGCTGGCAGTGTAACTGATGTAAGCGTATATCCACCGGATACTCTGCCGGTCGTAAATGGATGCGCAACAAAGCGCCCTTGATCCGTTCCACCCGTCACTGCTTCAGCTAAATCTCGTCCAATGACTTGATCTCTGGCCACCGCCTTATTGATATTGCTCAGCAGTATTTCGGCGGTCTGTGCAGTAGCTGCGGAGGGGATGACGAGCAGGCCAACCGCCAGCATCAAGCACCCAGCAAAGCGAACAACTGCCGTCAACGTACGCAAACACGGCTGGCGAATCCATTGCCGGTGCTGCCCCGTATCAACGCTCTTCGCATTCACATCACCGGCCATTTCCGCAGCGAGGGCGTAGCCCGAGCGGAGGCAATGGCCTGGAGGCGGGATTCCCGGTTCCAGGCACCGGCGATCCGGGTCTGAGACGGCTGCTGGGCTATGAATTGTGCTAATATGGCGGTGTCTCTCATATAGATATGTAAGTAATATGTACATAGAGAGAACCTTGAGGCTGCAGCCTGCTCGCCCCGTCATCTCGGCCTCGCCGGAAGGGATCTTCTAATTTTGATTGAAAAATCTAGGTAATTAGGGCGAAACGTAACCAAAATAGATCTTGAGAAACTGTTTGAACACATTCTCCTGGCGGTGATTAAAGCGATACTCGATTTCTTTCAGATACAGCGGGAAATGATACCTCGAGACCCCGCGATATTGATACAAGATATGTTTGGCATAACTCCAAAACCCTTCAATGCCATTGATGTGATTCTTCGTCCGCCAGCTCACCAACGTTTTCGCATGATTCACGGTATGATGGTGGCCATAGCGTTTCAATGATTGATAGCCCCGAAAGGCATCGGTGAAATAGACCGAGCCTTTCCGGGTGTGGGCTTGAATATGGTGCAGCAATTCTTCCGCACTGACCGACTCGACGACTTTCGTGTACACGCGCCCGTCCCGCTCCAGGAGCCCGAACACGACGCTCTTCCCCGCCGTCGCCCGCCCCCGCTGGCCTTTCCGGCGGCCGCCGAAATAGGCCGCATCCAGTTCGATCTCACCCTTGAGTTGCCCGGCTTCCAGTTCGGTCACATGAAACAACGCTTCGCGGAGTCGGTGATAGATGCGGGTGACCACTTTGACATCCAGGCCCAGATCCTGGCTCAACCGATAGGCGGGTTGCAATTGATAGAAGCCTTGCAGGATCCGGATCTCCCGGCGCAACCGCTGGAGGCTTTTGCTTTTCCCGCAGCGCCCACATTTCACATAGCCGCGGCGGGTGTGCAAGATCTGAAAGGAGCCACAGAAAATGCACTTCCGGCCGCGCAGAAAGTTGGCCGCACAACTAAAAACCGTATGTCGTCCTGTAACCATGCGTGTTTTCTACCACACATTGGTTACGAAACGCCCTAATTACCTAAATCTATATTCGGGATAACATGCTGTTTATTAACTTTAAAGTCAATAATTATGGCTAGCACGGGTTTCTTCAGAAAAGGCACCGCGGCCTGCCGCCAACGACCAACGAATGTTGACTCTCACGAGCCTCCCCGAAATACAAAGAAGGGGAATAGAACGGAAGTCAAACACCCTGGATTCCCGGTCGGAGCCTGGCCCCGACCTGATCGGGGATCGGGAAAGACGGAAGGAGGAGACGGAACTTATTCCTGAGTCGCCGGTTTGCCGGGCGATCCGCGGCGTTGTTTCCTGGGGAACCGCTCGTCATGGACCTGCTTCAGTCGCTTGTGCTCCACGTGTGTATAAATTTGGGTCGTGGCGATGTTGACGTGGCCCAGCATCATCTGCACGGCGCGCAGATCCGCGCCGTGTTCCAGCAGATGCGTGGCGAACGAATGGCGCAACATGTGCGGTGAGATGGGTTTGTGAATCCCGGCCCGCACCGCCCGCAACCGCAGAATGTTCCAAAAGCTCTGGCGCGTCATGGCTCCCACCCGCCTCGTCACGAACAACGCCGGCGTCGCCCGGCCTTTCAGCAGGACCGGCCGCACGTCCCGGCAATAGGCCACCAGCTTTTGGCGCGCCACTTCGCCGATGGGCACCATACGTTGTTTGTCTCGTTTGCCGGTGGCCTGCACGTACCCCACTTCCAGATTCACCGCCGACAGGGGCAGCAAGATGAGTTCAGACACCCGGAGCCCGGCTGCGTACATCAACTCCACCATGGCGGAATCCCGAATTTCCTCCAATCCTTGCCCGACCGGCAACTCCAACAGGGCCGTCACCTCGGATTCGGTAAGCGTCTTGGGGAGCTTGGCCCATTGCTTGGGCGCCCCGGGTAGTTGTGACAGCACTTCCGGGGCTCCATGCTCCGTGCTGAGAAAGCGGTAAAACCCGCGGATGGCTGCCAGGCACCGGGACACGGACGCCGGCGACAAGTCCTGCGCGCGCAGGTGATTCAGAAACCCGGTCAAATGCGGCGGGACGTCCAGCGGGTCGGTCATGCCCTGCAACGCCAGGTACGCGCGCAACTTTTCGAGATCGCGTCGATAGGCCTGGACGGTATTGTTGGCGACGCCGCCCTCGACCCGCAGGTTGGTCAGGTACTGATCGATCAGGTCGTCCATGCGCCACGGTTCCGGTGTGGGCTGGTCAGTCATGGGTCCGTCCGTTGTTCTGCTGAAACGGGGCTATACCGCTAGCGTTTTTGTCGTTGTCGTTGTCGTTGTAGTGGCGTCATCTCATGACGCCTTCTGCTCAAGGCGGCCTCTCCACGCCGCATAAGGCATGTCCCGGGCTTTGACCCGGGATGCGGCCGCTACAACTACGGAGAGGCCGCCAACGGCTTTCCTTATTCGTTGACAGAATTGAGGGTTGACCATACCATCTTTCCCATTCCCAGCGTAGGCAAAAAGTGAACTCCCTCTCCCCTTTTGACGGAATAGAGCCTGCCCTGAGCTTGTCGAAGGGGTTGGGGTGAGGGAGAATGGTCAACGAATTACGGAATAGATACAAGGATAACAGATAACGCACGTTGTTCGATGTAACGGAGGAGGACAGGCCATGAGGCGGTGGCTAGCGGCAATACTCCTGATGGCGACGACGCTGGGTGGGGGCGGCACGGCGCGGGCTGATTATGAGGCCGGGCAGCGGGCGTGGGATGCTGGGCATCATAGCGAAGCGTTACGCGAGTGGCAGGCGTCGGCCAATAACGGCGAGGCCAAGGCGATGCTGGCGTTGGGGCGCCTCTACGTGCAGGGCTTGGGGGTTCCGCAAAATTACGTGCAAGCGCATTTGTGGTTCAGCCTGGCAGCAAGCAGGTTCGAAGCAGAGGCGATGCAGGAGCGCGACGCACTGGCTGCGCGCATGGTCCCTGAACAGGTGGCTGAGGCGCAAAAATTAGCTGAGGTCTGGCAGCCGGGTGCAACGCAGCCGGCCGCGTCTGCGACGAGAAAACCAGCCGGGCCACCCCCGCCCAAAGCCATACGAGAGGCGCAGGAACTCCTGGCTGCCTTGGGCTATGAGCCGGACCCGCCGGACGGGCAGTGGGGTGAACGGACGGCCCAAGCCTATCAGGCCTTCGTGCGGGACGCGAACTTGCCGAAGAAGGACACTCTGACCCCGGCTGCCCTCAAGGCCATGCGCGCCAGGGCGAGGCAGGCCGGGGCAGTCTCCACACCCTCGCCCAAGCTCAAAGCGGCACTGCCGCCGGATGCCTTACACCGGGCCGCCAAGGCCGGGAACCTGAAAGGGCTGGAAGCGGCCCTGGCCGCCGGGATGGACGTGAACGCTCGGGACGACAAAGGCTGGACCGCGCTGATGTACGTGGTGGACAAGGGCTACGTGCTGCTCGTGGCCCCCTTGCTGGCGGCCAAGGCCGACCCCGACGTCCGGGCGCCGGACGGCGCCACAGCCCTGTTCATGGCCGCGGCGCACGGTCACTCGGAGATCATTCTATCGCTGATGAAGGCCGGAGCCGACCCCACGATCAAGGGGCCGAAGGGAAAAACGGCGGTGGATGTCGCTCAGACGCGATATGGAGAACCTATAACGGCTCTTGAGAAGGGAGAACATCCCGCAGTCATCGCTCTGCTGACTGGGAAGCCATGGGCAACAGGTACGAAGGTATCTACGATATTACAAGGGATTGTCTTCCGTGATTGCGCCCGGTGTCCGGAAATGGTGGTGGTGCCGGCGGGCCGCTTCCGTATGGCCGTCGGTTACAGGGGAGCCCATGTGGTAACGATTGGCTCTCCGTTCGCGGTCGGCAGATACGAAGTGACGTTTGCGGAATGGGAGGCATGCGTCGCAGCTGGCGGCTGCACGCATAATCCGGATGACAAAGGATGGGGTCGAGGTTCACGACCTGTCATCAATGTATCCTGGGATGACGCGCAGGAGTACGTGCGTTGGCTGTCACGCAAGACAGGCAAGTCCTATCGGCTGTTGAGTGAGGCGGAATGGGAATACGTAGCCCGGGCGGGCACGACGACAAAGTATTGGTGGGGAAACGAAGCCGATCATAGCTACGCGAATTATGGAAAAGACGAATGCTGCGAGGGGATGGCTGCCGGCAAAGATCGTTGGGTGAATACGGCCCCCGTGGGGAGTTTTGAGGCGAACGCCTTCGGCCTGTTCGATACGGCAGGGAACGTGTATGAATGGGTAGAGGATTGCTGGAATGACGGGTACAAAGGCGCGCCGAATGATGGCAGCGCTCGGGCGAGCGGGGATTGTTCAAGCCGCGTGGTGCGCGGCGGTGCCTGGTTCCACAGCCCGAGGTACCTCCACTCGGCCGTTCGCTTCAGGTTCGACCCCGGCGACCGGATCAGCGGCAGCGGCGGTCTCCGAGTCGTCAGGACGCTGGATTAGCTCTTGGCTCTTTACCTCTTATTCGATAGATCTCCCACCCAAATGTTTGAGTCTGACGCACAGGAGGGCCAACCATGACAACCTCTTCTTTAGATAGACCAGATAGTTTGTCAAACAGTAGAGTCCCGCCAGTTTCCTTATTGATATTCTGTGGCGTTATTGGAGTCCCGTTAATTATTTTTTCATTATTCATTGATAAGCATCTCTGCTCAGTTGGATTCCAGTTGTTATTGAGTTTCGGTTTGGTTTTGTTAATTGTGCCCGCGTTCGGAATCACGGCATATGGAAGGTTAAAGAAATATGGCATGGAGATCGGTGGGGTTGGTGTTGGCGTTCTAGTGATGCTTCTAATTCTCTTCTCGATGGTTCATCTTTACTCACGGAGCTATAACACTCTTTATTGTCGTCATCAAGAGAATCTAGTAATCCAGCGTTTGTTACAAGTTGAGAGTGCCTACGCTGAGAGTGCGCCGCAGCAATCAGGGTCAGATGAAATTGGATGGACTTACGTTGGAATCAATTTTGGCCAAGGCTGGGATGAGAAATATTTTAAATGGGAGGACAACAACGAAAGTCTGCCTCAGAAGGGCTATATCTTGACTGCGACCGGATCAGTACACCTGCGAAAGGATCATATCCGATATGTAAAGGATGCAGGATGGGTTAATGCCAAATCAGTCGGAATCATTCATCCTGATGACAAGGTTAAAGTTTTGGACACTAAAACAGTAGCTGATGGTTTTCGTTGGGTAAGGGTCAAAAGGATAACGGGCCAGAAGAAAGAATAAGGGGCTGTCCTAGATAACGAGATTTATCTAAGATGGCATGATGAGGAAAAGCCGGTTAAGTTGGCACAAACAACGGCGGCTTATTGAACTATTTGTGGCGGGCGCCACTGCCCGAACCGCCGCGTCACTCGTGGGGGTGAATAAAGCCACGGCGAGCTATTATTTTCATCGGTTGCGCCAGTTGATTGAGGCGCAGAGTGAGACGGCAGGGTGGCTAGCCGGTGAAATAGAGATAGATGAGAGTTATTTTGGGGGAAAACGCAAAGGGAAGCGAGGCCGCGGCGCCCCAGGGAAGGTGCCGGTCTTTGGGCTGTTAAAGCGGGAGGGCAAGGTGTATGCGGTCGTCATCCCCAATGCGAAGGCCCAGACCTTACTACCGATCATTCGCGGAAAAGTCCGGCCGGATAGCATCGTGTATACAGATACTTTTCGCAGCTATAACGCCTTGGACGTGTCGGAGTTTAAGCACTACCGGATCAACCACAGCGACGGGTTTGCGGATCAGCAGCAGCATATCAATGGGATCGAGAATTTTTGGAACCAAGCCAAGCGCCATTTACGCAAGTTTAACGGGATCCCGAAAGCGCATTTTCATCTGTTTTTGAAAGAATGTGAGTGGCGCTTTAACAACGGCGATCCCAAGCGTCAATTAAGCCAATTGAAACAGTGGGTTAAAAGAGAACTAGGTTAGTTATCTAGGACAGCCCCAAGAATAAAGGTCGTAGATGCAAAAGTTTTGTCTAGGCCCGATCGGTCAGGTGAACTAATCACAACCTGACATCTTTTCTTGAGGGTGTCGGATTACGTTTCGATGAAGGTCTGGCTAAGAAACGCAAGCGGTATTCGGTGGAGCAGATTGTGACGGCAGTGAAGCAGCACGACATGGGGGTGCCAGCGGGGGACGTTGCCAGCAAGCTGGGGATTGCGGAACAGACCTTCTATCGCTGGAAAAAGAAGTTTGCCGGGATGGGGGTGGCCGAGATTCGGAGCCTGAAGCGGTTGGAAGAAGAGAACCGGCGGCTGAAGACGCTGGTGGTCGATTTGACCCTGGACAAAACGATGTTGCCGGAGGTGGTGCGCCGAAAGTGGTGAGGCCCATCCCGCCGCCGGAGCCTCGTGGCCTGGCTACGGAGGGCCTATCAGGTGAGCGAACGCCGGGTGCGCGGGGCGACCGGCTTTGTCCGCTCGTCGCACCGCTACCGGTCTATGGCCGATCCGCAGGACGAGTTGCGGCTACGGCTCAAGGAATTGGCGGTAGCCCGAGTCCGGTACGCGTATCGTCGCCTGCATGTGCTGCTTCGGCGGGAGGACTGGCCGATCAACGCCAAGCGGGTCTATCGTCTGTACAACGAGGAAGGCTTGAGCATCCGTCCCAAGACGCCGCGCCGGCGGCGGTCGACCCGGTACCGTGCTGGCCGTCCTGCGAGCGAGCGGCCCAATGACTGCTGGGCGATGGACTTCATGTCGGACGGCCTGGTCGACGGGCGCGCATTTCGGATTCTGACGAGAGTGGATGGTCAGAGTCGGGAGAGCCTGGCCACGGTCCCGCGCCCGAACTTCCGGGCACAGCAGGTCGTGGAGATTCTGAATGGGCTCATCCAGACCAGGGAAAGCCCCATGCCATCCGGTGTGACAATGGCCCGGAGTTTGCCGGGCGGGTCCTGGATCAATGGGCGTACTGGCACGATGTCGAACTCGACTTCTCGCGACCCGGTACACCCACGGATAATGCGTATATCGAGGCGTTCAATGCACGGCTACGTGCCGAGTGCTTGAATGCCTCCTGGTTCTTATCAATGCACGACGCCAGAGACCGGACCGAAAGTTAGAAGCACGACGACAATACCGCTCGGCCGCATTCGGCGCTCGGGAATTTGACGACGAGAGCCTTCGCGCGCCAAGCTCACGAGGCCAGAAAAATCGCCTAGAACCTGGATCAACTTCGGGGGCAGGTCCAAGTCTGCCACTTTCCACACTCGAAATGGACCAGATTGGGAGAACATCACTATGATTGGGTATTGGCTGTAATGTTAAAACGGCAGGTCGAAAAAGCTAGAAACTTTGCGTTAGAATTGACTGATCAACTGGGAGTTTGTGCGTTGGTTAGCTAGTTCAATTTTTTTTTGGGAATTGAGAAAAGGGTGCAACTATGTTGTCTCGCAAGGCGATGTGCGCCATGGTCATAGTGATAGTTTGCTCTCTTCTTGGAAATCCGAACGCATCGGCTTCCGTGGGCAAGGCAATACTTGACTTCACGCAGTTCATTAAGAAACTTTTTGACCCCCCACCTAAGCCCCCTGTCCCCATACCTCGTGACCCCATTATGCCCCTTGCACCAGGCAAGTTCCTCGACCTCGGGAATTTACCGAAAAAGGACCACGAAAGACTAATTGGTATATTAAAAGAGTATGGGGATACCTCTTTGCCTGCGGATTTAGATGAAGCCGTGGATACGTTGTGGAAAGGAAAAATTTTTCCTAGGGTGAAAGAAGAGTGGGAATTTGATCTGAATGAGTTGAATAAAGCGCAAAGAGAAACTTTGGAGAGAATGTGCCGCAGGGCGTCCCTTAGGTCAATTAAGCGTGAGGATTTACCGGAAAAAATAATAGCATTGGGGTTGGACATCACCAAAACCGAATTCGTCGGAAAGGTACTGTTTGTAGCCAAACTAGCGAACCCCGAGCTAACTCGAGAAGATGCCCTCTGTTTACTTCGAACGCAGGTCACCGAGGAGATGCTAGAGCAAGCTGTTTCCACTTGCGGAATATTAGCACGTCTCAGCAAATGCCTTAAGAAGATTGCCAATAAAGCGCCACCGGCACACGATTGCCAGTAAGAAATCGCGTCCGAAGTCGCTGAAAAAATTGATTAAATTGCCTAGAAAAATACTATTTTAGTTGCATTACAGTTGAAGTGGTCTGAGAAGGTGGTCGGTTGGAGCCTATGGCGCTGTTGGCAAGAAGCGACCGGAAGACATTTGTAAATTAGACAGGGTTTATAGCGCCTGCTAGTTGTCTGATTGATGTGGATGAGCGCCAAGTGACGGCCTGCATCCGCTCGTCCTATGTCCCCACCGGATGAAATATTGCCATGAAACATTTAATAAGTGGCCTGGTCATCTTACTCATTCCATGCACTCGTTTAGCTCATAGTGGCCGAACGAATAAGGATGGGTGCCACCATAACCGGATGACTGGGGAGTACTAATGCCATGGCAAGAAAAAACCCTTTAGTCCTCCCCAAGGCAGGCAGGTCGGGGTAGCGAAGCGTAACCCGACACTCTAACTAAAGGAATTGTTGGATTACGCTACGCTAATCCAACCTTCATGGCTCCACATTGCGTAACAATGCCTCATGATCGTCGCCGCGTTCTCTTTTTCCCGCACGCTTCTTCGGATACTCTTCATCAGCCTCGTTCTGTGGCCGGGGGCGGCGGTTGCCCAATTTTCACCCGCTGACCCGTACGCGGAACAGCCCCATCCCCTGACCGAGGAACAGGGTCTCGCCCGGATCAAGGCTCAACTCGAACAGGAACATACCGGCGAGGCGATTCAATTGATCGAACGGTTTCTCGATCAATCCGACACGCCCGTTTTCATCGAGCAATTCTCTTTTTTGTATGCCATAGCCCTGGAAGCCGAGGGACAATTCAACCAGGCCATCACCACCCTCGAACAATTCCTCGAAGAATTTCCGGGCTCAACGCTGGTCCACGAGGCCCGGTTGAGGCTGGGCACCCTCTATACCGAATTGCAACAGCCCAACCGGGCCGCTTCCATCCTGTCCCGGGTCCTGGATCTGAGTTCAGACGACACCCTGCGCGCCGAGGCCCTCTATCGGTTATGCCTCGCATACGAGTCGAACGGTGAGTACCTTCGGGCGATTGAAACCGCGTTGCATCATGCCGAGCAATCGGGGGCCGACCAACGACGGGATCTCCTGGATTATGTCCGGCATCTCATCCTGGAAAAGATGAACGAACCGTCCCTCGGTGAGGTCATCAACGCCTTTCCGGACGCGTCTCCCGGCGATCTGGCCTTAATCCGCCTCATTGAATTCCACACGTCACGAGACGACGAGACGTTGGCCGACCGGGACATCCGCGCATTTCTTCAACGTTTTCCCGATCATCTCTATGCCCAGACCGCGGCCGCGCTTCTGCGGACCGTCACCGCCGGGATCAAAGCCCATCGCCACGTGATTGCGGCGACGTTGCCCTTCTCGGGAAAAATGAAACCCTTTGGAACCGAGACGTTCAACGGCATCCGATTGGCCCTGGAAGAGGATGAGGCCTTTGGGAGTTCCGACGCCGTCGGTCTGGTGGTCAAAGACAGCGCCCTTCCGACGGCCCGACTCCGTCGCGACGTGTCTCAACTGCTCGACGAATTTGCCCCCATTGCCCTGATCGGTCCCCTATTGGCCCGGGAAGTTCAACTCCTGGCCGATACCCCGGATTTCGCGTCCGTCCCCTTTATTACACCCACCGCGACCCTGCCCAACGTCAAGCAATTCGGACGGTATTGGTTCAGCAGCGCCATGACGCCTTCCCTCCAGATCAACAGGCTCGTGGAGTATGCCATGCGGCATTTCGGGTACACGCGTTTTTGTATCCTGGCCCCGCAGACGCCCCATGGGAAAACGTTGCTTCACCTTTTTCAACAGGCCGCGGGTCAACATGGAGGGGAGGTGATTGCCGCGGAGTGGTATCAGCCGGGAACGACCGATGCGTCACGTCAAATCATTCGCATGAAAGAGACGGACTTGCGCCTCTATGGAGAAATGCTGCCGCCGGTACCCGAAGAACCGATCGATCCGGAGAACGCCGTGGTCACGGAGGACGACGCACCTGAGGACGGCAATGAAGAAGATGTACCGTTGGTGTATACTCCCGGATTCGATGCCCTGTTTCTCCCCGGCCATCCGACCGACGTGGCGTTTCTTGCCGCGCAGCTCGCCTTTTTCGACGTGAACGTCCCCCTGTTGGGAACGAATACCTGGAACCACCCCAATCTCCTGAAATGGGGACGCAGTTCAATCGATGGGGGGGTGTTCGGCGATGCCTTGTTCCTTGAGACCGCCGATCCGAAAACCCGACGTTTTATCACCGCCTATCGTGAACGGTTTCAGGGCGACCCTTCTATTTTTGCAGTCCAGGCTTACGATGCCATGCATGCGGTCCTTGACGCGATCCGCCGGGGAGCCACCACCGGGCCGGACGTCCGAATCCAACTCTTTGTCCGGCATGATATTCCCACCCTGGGCGGTTTGGAAAAATTCGATGAGGGTGGCATCCTCACCCGTAAAGTGTATATGATCCAAATTCAGAAGGGTCGATTCGTCCAACTGAATTAAGTAGAATTAAGTAGCCATGGTCCAATTTTTTCATACCCTGTCCTATGTGATCCTCCCGCTCATGCTGGCCGTCGTCCTGCATGAGTATGCGCACGGTTGGGTCGCCAATTATTACGGAGATGGCACGGCTCGGGAGCACGGCCGGCTGACGCTCAATCCACTCGTCCACATCGACCGGTTCGGCACCATTATCGTTCCCCTGCTCTGTCTGTTGATGCCGGGAGGCTTCCTGTTCGGTTGGGCAAAACCCGTTCCCGTGACTCCCGGACGATTACGCAACCCCCGGCGCGACATGGCCCTCGTGGCGGCAGCCGGTCCGGCCATGAACTTCGTCCTGGCCATTCTGAGCGGCATCCTGTTGAACGTCCTGCTCACCATCGATCCCACGCTGCAGGAGCATTGGCCCCCACAGCCGGGCGTGACCCCCAGAAGCGACCTGTTGGGGATGCTCCTGTTGCCGCTGGTGGCCATGGCCCTGTTTTCGGTGATCATCAACACCCTGCTGTTTGCGTTTAATCTACTTCCGATCCCCCCGCTCGATGGAGGCCGGATCTTGTTGAGCAGCCTGCCACTCAAACCGGCTATCCTGCTCAGCCGGCTGGAACCCTATGGCATGCTGGTGATCCTCGGCCTGATCTTTTTCGATTCACGGATTCACGTGGTCAGCGGCTTCATCGGGACAATCTTCCAATTCATGACCGGCAGTATTCTCTCGAGGTTAGTGTTGTCATAGCTCGTGAAGGAGTGAACGATGCGCGTGTTAAGCGGTATGCAGCCCAGTGGACGCCTGCACCTGGGTAATTATTTGGGGGCCCTCACGAATTGGAAAACCCTTCAGGACAGCCATACGTGTTTCTTCTGTGTGGCGGATTGGCACGCGCTGTCCACCAATTACGAAGACACCGGCCACGTCAGGACCTACGTCCGGGAATTGCTGATCGACTGGCTCGCGGCGGGGATCGACCCCGAACGGTCCACGGTCTTTATCCAATCGCACGTGCCGGAACACGCCGTGTTGCAGTTGCTCCTCTCGATGCTGACCCCGGTCTCGTGGCTTGAACGGAATCCCACGTATAAGGAAAAACAGGAACAACTGGAGGGACGTGACCTTTCCACGCACGGGTTTTTGGGATATCCCGTGCTGCAAGCCGCGGACATCCTGCTCTACAAAGCCGATGCCGTGCCGGTCGGCAAAGACCAACTCCCCCACCTGGAACTGACCCGCGAAATCGCCCGGCGGTTCAACAGTCTCTATACGCCGGTGCTGGTGGAACCGCAGGAACTGCTCACGGAGTTTCCCAAAGTCGTCGGCACCGACGGTCGCAAAATGAGCAAGAGTTACCGGAATACGATCAACCTGTCGGACACCGAACCCACGGTCCGGCAAACCCTCAAGACCATGGTCACCGATCCGGCCCGGGTGAGACGCACCGATCCGGGGAACCCCGAGATTTGTCCGGTGTTCGAATTCCACAAGATGTATTCCGAGCCCGCGGTCGTTGAGCAGATCAACCGGGAATGCCGCACGGCTCAAATCGGCTGCATCGACTGTAAGAAATTCGTGGCGGACCGCGTCGTGGCGCAACTGTCGCCTATTTGGGACGCTCGCGGCTCGCTCGAAGCCAACCCCGCGCGGCTCGACGACGTGGCCAGGGCCGGGTGCGAACGCGCGTCCGAGATCTCCCGTCAAACGCTCGGCGAGGTCAAGGAAGCCATGAAGATTTGACTTCACCATTTCCCATAAGTAGAATTTAGGTTTTCCCTCTCCTGAAGAATTTTTAGCTCATTTCACAAGCAGGACAGTCATGGCTATACGTGTGGGAATCAACGGGTTTGGACGTATCGGGCGCAATTTCTTCCGGGCCTCGTTGGGTGACCCCGATATTCAATTTGCCGGAATCAACGACCTGACCGACTCGAAAACCCTGAGTCATCTGTTGGCGTTCGACTCGGTCCATGGACGATTTCAGGGAACGGTGGAAGCCGGAGACGATCACCTGCTGGTCAACGACCAACGTATCAGCGTCTTTGCCGAACGGGATCCCAAGGAATTGCCCTGGAAAACGCTCGGCGTCGACGTCGTGATCGAGGCAACCGGTCGCTTTACCGACCGGGAAGCGGCGAGCCAACATTTATCGGCCGGCGCGCCCCGTGTGGTGATCTCGGCACCGGGCAAAAACGCCGACCTCACGGTTGTGTTGGGAGTGAACGAGCAATCGTATGATCCCCGGTCACACCACGTCATCTCCAATGCCTCCTGTACGACCAACTGTCTGGCGTCGGTGGCCAAAGTCCTGCTTGAGCAATTCGGCATCGACCACGGCTATATGACCACCATTCATTCCTATACCAATGACCAGCAATTGCTGGACTTACCCCATAAGGACCTGCGGCGGGCCCGAAGCGCGGGACTCTCGATGATCCCGACTTCGACGGGCGCCGCCAGAGCCGTGCACTTGGTCATCCCGGAACTGAAGGGCAAACTCGACGGCGTCGCCATTCGCGTGCCCACCCCCAACGTCTCCCTGATCGACCTGGGCGTGGAAACCGAACGCGATTGCGATGTCGCCGACGTCAATGCCGCCTTTGCCAAGGCCGCCGAAGGCCCGCTCAACGGTATTCTGGGGTATTCCGAAGATCCCATTGTCTCCATTGATTTGAATGGGAGTTCCTATTCGGCGATTGTCGATGCGCCCCTCACAACCGTGATGAATCGCCGGTTCGTCAAGGTATTTGCCTGGTACGACAACGAGTGGGGATATTCCTGCCGGCTGAGAGATTTGGTGAAATTTCTGGCCTCGAAGAATTAACCCTCCGGGCTTGTCCCTCACCGTGTTCGGAGGAAAGGACGTTTCATGCACATTACCAAACAAACCATTGATCAGGTCGACCTGCAAGGGAAGCGAGTCATTATTCGCGTCGACTTCAACGTTCCTCTGGACGAGGACAGGAAAATTACGGACGATTCCCGGATTCGCGCGGCGATTCCCACCATCAATCACGTAGTCGACGAAGGTGGAAGCGTGATTTTGTGTTCCCACCTGGGGCGGCCCCAAGGAACGGTCTGCCCGGAACTCAGCCTGGCACCGGTGGCCAAACGCCTGCAACGCCTGTTGGGGAAGGACGTGACGTTCGCGCCGTCCTGCGAGGGCCCGGTCGTCAAAAACCTCGCGAGTCAATTACAACCCGGCAGCGTCCTGTTGCTGGAAAATCTCCGATTTCATCCCGGAGAGGAATCCAATGACGAAAATTTCGCATCGGAACTGGCCTCGTTGGGTGACGTCTTCATTAATGATGCGTTCGGGACCGCGCATCGGTCCCACGCCTCCACAGCAGGCATCCCCTTGTTCATCAAAACGTCAGCAGCCGGCTATTTGATGAAACGGGAAGTGGAGTACCTCGAAGGAGCCGTTGAAAATCCCGTCCGTCCCTTTGTGGCCCTGCTGGGAGGCGCGAAGGTCTCGGGGAAAATCGGCGTGATCAAAAACTTCGAGAACAAAGTCGATAAAGTCGTGATCGGCGGAGGCATGGCGTTTACGTTTCTGAAAGCCATGAACCTGGAAATCGGCCGGTCCCTGGTCGAAGACGAGATGCTGGATTTCGCCAAAGGCGTGTACGAACGATCCATCGAGCAAGGAATCAAATTTTATCTTCCGGTGGATTGTGTGGTTGCGGCCAGCCTGGACCCCGGCGCCGAAACGAAAATCGTGCCCATTCAGGAGATTCCCGAAGGCTGGCATGGACTGGATATCGGCCCGGCCTCCGTCAAACTCTTTTCCGAGGCCGTTGAGAATGCCAAGACCATCCTTTGGAACGGGCCGATGGGCCTGTTCGAACGAGACGCCTTTGCCCGGGGCACCCAAGCCATGGCTCATGCCGTCGCCAATGCCTATGCCCTGACCATCGTCGGGGGCGGCTCGACCGCCTTAGCGATCCACCGCGCCGGTGAAACCGACAGCATGTCGTTTATTTCAACGGGGGGTGGTGCGGCGCTCACCCTGTTGGAAGGGGGAAACATGCCCGGGCTGGCGGCACTGCCGGCTCGGTAATGAATCCGTCGCCTCCCTGTTACCCTGATCGCTTACGGTTACCGCTGTCGTGAATTCCCGACTCATCGCAGGAAACTGGAAGATGCACAAAACGACAGCCGAGGCTGTCAAGTTTGTCCACCGGTTCCGGCAAGTCCTGGGACATGACGTCTCCGCGGAGATCCTGCTCATTCCCCCGTTTACCGCTCTGGACGGCGTCCGGCAAATCCTCCTGGCCGCTGATCCGTTCAAACTGGGCGCACAGGACCTGTCATGGGAAGAAGAGGGGGCGTACACGGGTGAGGTCTCCGGTCGCATGTTGAAAGACATGGGCTGCCAAGCGGTCATTGTCGGGCATTCGGAACGCCGGCAACTCTTTGGGGAAACCGATGCCCAAGTCAATAAAAAGCTGAAAGCCGCGTTGCGGCATGAACTCGCTCCCATTCTCTGCGTGGGGGAAACCCTGGAAGAACGGGAGGCCGGTCATACTCAAGACGTGGTCGAAGGGCAAATACTCGGTGCCTTGCGCGACGTTCCTGCCGAGCAGATGACGGGTCTCGCCATTGCCTATGAGCCGGTTTGGGCTATCGGCACCGGGTACGCGGCTACCGTCCGACACATTGAAGAAGTGCATGCCTTTCTTCGTTCCATCCTGAAGAAGGAACGGGCGCAAATCGCAGACGCCACGCGGATCCTCTATGGAGGCAGCGTTGCCCCTGAAAATGCACGGGAACTCTTCGGATCGGATGAGGTCGATGGGGCCCTTGTCGGAAAAGCTTGTCTTGATCCTGATGGCTTTGCTAATATCTGTCGGATGGCCTCTTAAGTCCGTTACAAAATAACCGTCCAGAGACGTCCATGTATACTGCCACTGTCATTCTTCATCTCATCGTCTGTTTTTTGATGATCGCTGCGATCCTGCTTCAGGCAGGGAAGGGTGCTGAAATCGGCGCGGCATTCGGCGGATCCAGTCAAACGGTGTTCGGCAGTCGCGGGCCCGGGACGTTTCTCAGTAAGATCACGGTGGGTGCGGCCATTATTTTCATGCTGACCTCGCTCGGCTTGGCGCTACTGTCCAGACAGGAGAACGTCGCTTCGGTCATTGACGTCCCCGCCGCGTCCGGCTCCGCTCAGGAAAGCCCATCTGAATCGTCGGCTCCTGAAGCATCCGGAGCCCCCGCCGAGTCGTCCGAGACGCCCTCCTCGGCGCATTGATTTTTCTTTGAGCCTTTTTCTGTCATCCTCGACGTCTTTAATCGAGGATCCAGGGTTTTTTCTTTTTCCTTCGTTCGTGCGGATAAAAGACCCTGGATTCCCGCTAAAAACTTGCGGGAGTATCTGTGTTTCCAGTCAAGTCTTTTTTACGATACCAGCGCCCCCTCAGCGACCCATGGCGTTCCCCGGTGCGCAATCGCATGCAGCCGCAACAGCAGCTTCCGCATCACCGCCACCAAGGCTACTTTGCCGGGCTTCCCCCGCCGCCGTAACCCCTGATAAAACCGGCCTAGGTCCGTGTTCGTGCGGATCACCGATAAGGCCGCCATGTATAACGCCCGGCGCACGAGCCCCCGGCCGCCGCGAATCGCCCGGTATCCCCGGTGCGTCCCACTGTCCTGTGCCCACGGCACCAGCCCCACCAAGGCCGTCAGCGCCTTCCCCGAGCCCTGGCCCAATTCCGGCACATACGCCAGCAACGTGGCCGCTGTGAGGACCCCGACCCCGCGCACACTCTGATACAAGGCCGCGCGCTCGGCCAACTCCGGCCGCGCTTGGATCGCCTGCTGGTACTCCTCCTCCAGCTGCTTCAGTTCCTTGTCTAACCAGGCCAGATGCCGCTGACACGATTTCTTGACCCGGCCCTGCAACCCTTTCTCCAACCGATTCTGTTCCTGGGTTCGTTGGTCGAGCAGTTGCTGCCGTCGCCCCAGCAGCGCCCGGACCTCCGCACTGGCTTCTTCTTGCGCGGCTTCCACGGGAAGTGCAAAGACCTCGCCATAGTGCGCCAAGATCTGCGCATCCAGCGGATCGGTTTTGGCCCCTTGGCCTACCGCCCGGGCAAACGCCCGCACCTTCGTCGGATGCGCCACCGCCACCGTGAGCGCCGTCCCCCGGACCCGTTGGACCAGCAAGCGTTCATACCCGCCCGTGGCTTCACACACCACTTGGGTGACCGCTTGCCCCCGCACCCAGGTCAGCAAGGCTGTGAGTCCAGCGCCAGTGTTCGGAAACCGGCGGACTGGCCCGCGCGCCACGGACACGACCAATTCCTGTTTCCCGACATCAATCCCTGCGACCGTTTTGTTCATGTCCCCCTCCCTGCTGCGGATGAATGGCGTTTGTTCTCCCCACTTGTCATGCGGGGCTTGAGCCCCCTGTATCTGTTCGGAGCGACAAACTGGCAATGAGGGGTGTCCTACTCCCGCACGGTGCCACCCTAGGGCTCACCTTATGACAAGCGACGCGCCCCTCACGCCCACCTCACAAATTGGCCGATTTGCAAGGTGAAAGCAACATACAAATGACAGCAGGAGGATGATCGCGAAGGGTTCTATCGACTTTTCTTGATCGTGCTTGAGAAAAACCGGGAGGCTCAGACGGGCGTCAGCCAATGGGCATGGGAATCGTCTTCGCCCTTCACGATGTCGAAGAAGGCTTTCTGGAGAAGATCCGTGACGGGGCCCCGTTTTCCGGTTCCGATTTGACGGTCGTCGATTTCCCGAACCGGCGCCACTTCGGCGGCCGTTCCCGTGAGGAACACTTCCTCGGCCACGTATAAGGCATCCCGGGTAAACCGTTCTTCCACCACCGGAATGTTTTTCTCCCTGGCCAACTCCAGGATCGAATGACGAGTGATCCCTTCCAGGATGGAAGTCAAGGGCGTGGTTTTGAGCGCGTCCTTCGACACGATGAACACGTTTTCTCCGGTTCCCTCAGCCACGTAGCCCTCCGTATCCAGGAGAATGGCCTCGTCGTACCCCGCGGTTTTCGCTTCACACTTGGCTAAAATGGAATTCACGTAGTACCCGGAGACTTTTGCGCGGGTCATGGAGACGTTCACGTGGTGGCGCGTAAACGACGACACCTTGGCCCGGATTCCATGTACCAGGGCGTCCTCTCCCAGATAGGTGCCCCACGGCCAAGCGGCAATCGCCAGCTTGATGGGATTGTTCCCGGGATACAGCCCCATTTCCCCGTACCCCACGTACAGCAACGGACGGATATAACACGATTCCAGTTTGTTGATCCTGACCGTTTCCACGATGGCTTCGGACACGTCCTTCCGGCTGTAGGGGACGTTCATCGCCATAATGTGCGCCGACTCGAACAGCCGGTCCACGTGCTCGCGCAAGCGAAAAATCATTGACCCGGTCTTCCCCCGGTAGCAGCGAATGCCTTCGAAGGCTCCCAAGCCGTAATGCAAGGAATGCGTCAACACGTGGACGGAGGCTTCGTCCCAATTCACGAAGGTTCCGTCCATCCAGATTTTTTCACTCGGCGTCACCATGACCCACCTTTCTGCTCTCGTCCAGGTTCCCGGAAATACGTCCCCATACTTATAGCTTATAGCGAGGGGGGCTCAGCCTGTCAATCCGGCTGTTCCGACCTCCCGGCACGCCTTGACACCTCTTTCGGGTGCATGATACATCTGCGGGCAATGAAAGGATGACGCTCTCATGTACGCGATCTTGGAAACCGGTGGAAAACAATATCGGGTCGAACCGGGTTCGATCCTTCAGGTTGAAACACTTCACGCCGAAGTCGGCGAGACCTTGCAATTGAAGCCCGTTCGATTCATTTCGACAGGCGAGGAACTCCTTCGTGGACAACCGGTGGTCGAAGGGGCGCACGTGCAGGCCACGGTGATTCGAAACGGCCGAAGCCGATCGATCACGGTGTTCAAGAAGAAACGAAGAAAGAACTACCGGAAAACCCGCGGACATCGTCAATCATTCACCCAACTCCGCGTCGATGACATCGTCACGGGCTAGAAAGAGGACCGGGCATGGCACATAAAAAAGGTGGCGGTTCATCTCGAAACGGACGCGACAGTAATCCTCAATATCTGGGAGTCAAACGGTACGCCGACGAACGGGTGCAACCGGGCAACATTCTCGTTCGCCAACGAGGCACCAAGTTTTATCCCGGCTATAACGTCGGGATGGGCAGAGATCATACCCTCTTTGCCAAAGTGGCCGGAACCGTGAAATTCGAGGGAGGCGAAGCGCGACGCAAGATCAGCGTGTATCCCTCCTCAACATAAACGACTCATCTTCCTTCCCGGGCTCTTTCTCTCCCGTCTTCCAATGACAATCGTGGTGTTGCATGTTTATCGACCACGCAAAAATTTTTGTACGGTCCGGCAACGGCGGGAACGGCGGCTGTAGTTTCCGGCGTGAAAAATTCGTCCCCAACGGCGGCCCGGATGGTGGTGACGGCGGGAACGGCGGGAACGTCGTTGTCACGGCGTCGACCCGCGTGACCACGTTGCTCGACTTGAAGTACCGGCGTCATTATGAGGCCGAATCCGGTGCGCCCGGGCAAAAAGCCAATCGCCATGGCCGTTCCGGCTCAGACGTGACGATTACCTTGCCGGTTGGGACCGTCATCAGACACGCGGAAACCCACGATCTCCTGGCCGATCTGGTCACACCCGAACAGCGCGCGACCGTGGCCGTGGGAGGGAAGGGTGGAAAGGGGAACGCCCGGTTCGCCACCTCCACTAACCGGGCGCCTCGGACGTTTGAAGAGGGGACGCCCGGTGAAGAATTGCAACTCGACCTGGAGTTGAAACTCCTGGCTGACGTCGGGCTCGTGGGATTTCCCAACGCCGGAAAATCCACGTTGATTTCCACGCTCTCAGCCGCTCGACCGGAAATTGCCGATTACCCCTTCACCACCCTGCAACCGCATTTGGGAGTCGTCCCTCTGGGTGAATACGACAGTTTCGTCATGGCCGACATTCCCGGACTCATTCAGGGCGCCCATAAAGGCAAGGGCCTGGGGCATCAATTTCTCAAGCACATTCAACGAACGCGTTTCCTGTTGTATCTTGTTGATATTTCCGAATGGACCGCGGATGATCCCGTGAACACGTTACACGTGCTCCAGGAAGAACTCTCCGCATTCGATCGCACCCTGGGGCAACGGGCCTTTGCCGTCGTCGGGACAAAAATCGACAGCCAGGGCAATGGTCAACGCCTCCGGGAGATCGAAGACTATTGCAAGGAACGCCAGATGACCTTTTTCCCGATCTCCTCGGCCACACGTGAGGGGCTGGACACCCTGCGCGCGTTCCTGGCGCAACGCCTTCAGGAAATCGAAGCGGCATGAGAGATCTCATCCTGTCACAGGCCAAGCGACTCGTCATCAAAATCGGCAGCAGCATCCTGACCGCGCCGGCAGGCTTGCGGCTCGACCACATTCAACGCCTCTCCGGTGAAATCGCCCGGCTCAAACAGGAAGACCGGGAAATCGTCCTGGTGTCGTCAGGGGCCATCGTGGCCGGCATCGGAAAGCTCGGCCTCAAGTCCTATCCGCAAACCCTCCCCTTGCAACAGGCTGCGGCTTCGGCGGGACAAAGCCGTCTCATTCATGCTTATGAAACCTGTTTCCAGGAAACCGGGCAACATATCGCTCAGGTGTTGCTCACCCATGAAGACCTGGCCGATCGGAAACGTTTTCTCAATGCGCGGCACACCTTGACGACGTTGCTCAAGTTGGAGAGCATTCCCATCATCAATGAAAACGACGCCGTGTCGGTGGACGAGATCCGTTTCGGCGACAACGACACCCTGGCGGCGCAGGTCGCCCACCTGGTCGATGCGGATCTGTTCATTATTCTCTCGGACGTCGACGGGCTGTTCACCGCAGACCCGCGACGCGACCCGGAGGCCACGCTGATTTCGCACGTGACGGACATTACGCCCGATATCGAACAAGGAGCGGGAACCTCGCAGAGCCGGGAAAGCCGCGGGGGCATGGTGACGAAAATCCAGGCGGCCAAGCTGGCCCGGCAATTCGGCGTCCCCACGTTGTTGCTCAACGGTGAAACCCCGGACTTGCTGACGAGCGTTTTTACCGGGGCCGAACACGGGACCCTGTTCTTTTCCCAGGGCCGGAAACTCCCCAGCCGCAAACATTGGATCGCCTATACGCTCCGGTCCAAGGGACAACTCGTGCTGGATGCCGGCGCCGTTACGGCGCTCACCACTCGAGGAAAAAGCTTGCTGCCTTCCGGGATCGTCGACGTGCAGGGAACGTTCGCGGCGGGCGATCCCGTCTCCTGCGTGGATGCGGACGGCAAAGAGTTTGCCAAAGGCTTGGTGAATTTTTCATCGGACGTCGTCTCCGGGATCAAGGGGCGTCGAACCAAAGAGATTTCCAAGGAGGCGGGCACTCACGAATATGAAGAAGTCATTCACCGGGACAACCTTGCGCTGTTGGACTGACCGCCTCATCCCCGATCCTGCTTCGTGACGCGGTGAGCGATTCCCCCTTCACGCGGACCGGGTTGCTGGGCGGCACGTTCAACCCGGTTCACAACTGTCACCTGTCGATCGCCCGGCAGGCAAAACGGGCATTGGCACTCGACCGGGTGATCTTCATCCCTTCAGGCGCGCCCCCCCACAAATCAGGTGAATCGTTGGCCCCGGCACACCATCGCTTGAGCATGGTGGAACATGCCGTCGCGGACCTACCGGACTTTGCGGTTTCCGACGTGGAAGCCAACGCGCCGGATACCTCCTATACCATCGACACGGTCCGAACGCTTCGGGCAACCGTGAAGGGTGAACTCTGGTTTATCATCGGTCTCGACGCGTTTCTGGAGATTGCGGAATGGAAATCGGCTGACACCTTATTGGCCTCAATGAACTTTCTCGTGCTGTCGCGGCCGCACGTTCCCTTTTCGCAGGTGGCCTCGATGCCGCTGTTGCCTCCCCTGCCGCCTGGGCAACTTGAACGTTTGGACGCCGGTCAAGAACGTCGGCTGGATCTCCCCATCGGCCCGCAATTTACGATCACGTTCCTGCGAACCGACCCTTGTGAAATATCCGCGTCCGCGGTTCGCGAATGCATCAAGAAGGGCGAGAACGTTGCGGACTGGTTGCCACCCCAGGTCCATTCTTATATAATTCAACATAGCTTGTACGTCCCGCGTTAAGGAGCCGCCCTATTTCAGACATCAAACGCAAAGCGTTGCTCATCGGAGGAGTCGCCCTCGACAAAAAAGCCTCCGACGTCATGGTCCTTCAAATCGGACACCTCACCTCGATTGCCGACTACTTTGTCATCTGCTCCGGAAATTCAGGACGTCAGGTCAAAGCCATTGCCGAAGCCATCCGGCAGGAAATGGCGCATCGTTTCGGGGACCACGGCACCATAGAGGGAGAAACCGCTGCGAACTGGGTCCTTCTCGATTACCAGGACGTCATCGTGCATATTTTCCGCGAAGAAAGTCGCACGTATTACGGCATCGAGAACATGTGGAGAGACGCCCCGCAAATCCCGTCAACGGAATATGATTCGCAAGCCCTCGGACACCTTCTGTCAGAAGCGCCCGAATCTCCGAAGATGGTTCCTCAAGCAAGCTGACACCATATTTTTCCCAACCGAGGGAGTAAGCGCATGACTCGATTCGACGTTCTCGCGGAACAGGTGTTGCAAGGCCGTCCGGTCACCCGTGAAGAAGGCTTGGAACTGCTCCAAACCGACGACGCCCAACTCTTACCCCTCGTCAACGCCGCGTATACGATTCGCCACGCCTATTTCGGTCAAAAAGTCACCATCCAGATGTTGTTCAACGCGAAGAGCGGCGCCTGTCAGGAAGATTGTCATTACTGTTCGCAGTCCAGTATCTCCACAGCTCCCATCGATCGCTATGCGTTGGTGTCCCCGGAGGAAATGTTCAAGGCCGCCCGCCGGGCCCATGAGGCTAAAGCGGAACGCTACTGCGTGGTGATCAGCGGACGAACCCCGCTCGAAAAAGAAGTGGATGACATCGCCTCTGCGGTAAAGCAGATCAAACAGGAACTCCCCATGCAGGTCTGCTGTTCCCTGGGACTGCTGACCGAACCTCAGGCCAAACGACTCAAAGCCGCGGGCGTGGATCGCATCAACCACAACCTGAACACGAGCGAAGCCTATCACTCCTCCATCTGCACGACCCACACGTACCAGGACCGAGTGACCACCTTGCAAAACGCACGCGCCGCGGGCCTGGAATTGTGTTCGGGCGGCATCGTGGGCATGGGAGAATCCGACGAGGATCTGGTGGATCTGGCCTTCGCCCTGAAGAACCTCAACCCCGACTCGATTCCGTTGAACATGCTACATCCGATTCCGGGTACCCCCTTAGCCGACGCCAAACATTTGACCCCGCAACGGTGCCTCAAGATCCTCTGCCTGTTTCGCTTTGTCCATCCGCGGCGGGAACTGCGCGCGGCGGGCGGGCGGGAGTTCAATCTCCGGTCCCTGCAACCCATGGCCCTGTACGTGGCGGACTCGTTGTTCGTCAACGGATACCTCACGACCCCAGGCGACCCCGCTCGGGAGGTCGAACGGATGCTTGCCGACATGGGCTTCGAAGTGGCGGGGTCAAAACCTGCCGTGACTGATTCCCCTGTCCCCGCCACATAAAGGCAAGTCAGGACAGGCTTCGTAATCCGATCCTCATTCGTACCGTAACCCGTCGGCAATTGTGCCGCGGGTGGCCCAGCGGGCCGGGAGGTACCCGGCAAGCAGCCCGGTGATTCCTGCAACGAGCACGGCTTCCAGGATGGTCTTGAAGGGGACGGTCATGTAGATGGTCCAGCCGAATGACTGTTTGTTGATTACACTGATCAGCAGGGTGGCGAGCAGAATCCCGGCCAGCAACCCGAGGCCCAACCCCAGGAATCCCAGGCAGAGCGATTCACGTACCACCAATCCTTGGACCTGCCTGCGACTACCGCCGATCGCGCGAAATGTGGCAAACTCCCGTTGCCGTTCGACCACGGTCGTCAGAAGCGTATTGATAATTCCCAACAGGCCGACGATCACCGTGACGAGTTCCAGCCCGTAGGTCAACCGAAAGGTCCGATCGAAAATTTCCAGAATATGCGCCCTGAGTTCCGTGTTGCTGACAATCGACACCGGCACGAGTGGGCCGAGCGCCTGTTTCAGATCGCCTCGCACACGTTGAGCGTTCGCGTTCGGCTCAAGGTACACCGCCAACACCGTTGCCGTGCGATCACCCCACCATTGTTCATAAAGCGACCGGTCCAAGACGATCTTTCCGCCATCCGTGGCATAATCGTAAAAAACTCCGACCACGGGAAAACCATGTTCCCCGGCACCGGTCGGCAACGACAACACGTCACCCACGTTGACCTCGAGCCGGTGAGCCAACACTTCAGACACGACCACACCTTGTTCGTCAACGGCTTGACGGAGCCGACGAGAGGAATCGCCGTCCACGAACAGGTATCGACTCCGTTCCGCGTGAAGGGCGAGATCACGTGCCGCAACGTAGAGTTGGGTGGCTCCCACTTGCATGCGGACCTGAAGATAGGGATCAACGGCCGCCACTCCCGGCACCGCCTTGGCACGCCGGACCATTTCCGGTGAAATGCGAAAGACGTTTTCGCGAGGGTCGGCATCCAATCCTTCTTCATGTGGCGTTACCACCAGGTCCGCCATGAGGGTCTGGTCGATCCAACGCTCAACCGTATCCCGGAAACTCTCGATCATCACGCCGACGCCCACGACGATCGCAATACCGACCATAAAAGCCGAAAGCGTGACACTGTTTCGACCCGACGACCGGGCGATCTGATCCACGGCCAGGCGGGCCATGGACGCTGGATGAAAGCCCTGCCTCGACCTCCAACGAAAAATATCGAAGGCGGGCACTTTTAAAGCCACCAAACCCAGCAGATGAATGCCCAGAGGAGAGAGCAACGTGCATCCCAGCAGGACGCAAAATGCCGCGGCATATCCGAACACGGGAAGACCGTTCACCGGACCGGGTAAAGAGAGAAGCCCGCCCAAACCCAGCACCCCCACGGCCAGGAAAGTCCATCGGCCATGATGATGCCGCGTGGATTCATATTGTCCGGGCGCGATGGCCAGAGCCGGGGCGGTCCGGCTCGCCTCCAGGCACGGGCCCAACGCCCCGATTACGGACAGCGCCACGCCCAAGAGGCATCCACCCAACAACACGGGCAAAGTGAGCGGCAGTTCTCCCAACGTCGCGATGCCATAGAGTTCGGAAACCGTTTCCCGTTCGAGCCCGACGAGCCAATGCGCCAACCCACTCCCGAACACGGACCCCAGGAATCCTCCAACAATTCCGGTCATAATCGCTTCACCCAGAAACAACAGGGCAATGTGTCTCCGAAACATGCCGATTGCTCGCAGGATGCCGATCTCCCGTCGATATTGAACCACGGAAAATCCCACGGCGTTGTAGACTAAAAACGTGCCGACGAAGAGCCCGACCATACTGAGTGTGGTGAGGTTCAACTGAAAGGAGGTGAGCATCCGTTGCACCTGAGCGTCACGCTGAGACGGACGATTGACCAGGACGGAAGGCCCCAGGCGCGCCTGCAATTCCCGGATCACGCGGTCCACGGATACGCCGGGCGCCGTCACCAGATCCACTCCATCGAGTTGGCCAAGCCGTCGCAATTGCACCTGGGCGGCGGCAATATCCATGATGACCATGGAATCCCAGCGTGTTTCATCGTCGGGAAACGTCAACACCCGGCTCACGGCTGCCTCGAATCGATGAGGCCCGACATGAATTGTCACGGGATCACCCCGGACCACGTCCAGGCTGGCAGCCAACTCGCGATCCACAAAAATTGCTTCCAGGCTGAGCAAGGGATCCAGCGAGAAATCCTCTTCACCGGAGGATTGCCGCATACCCGTCTCTTCACCGAGTAGCTCCAACACATCCAGCCCCCACACCATACTGGCCCGGGTCTCTCCGTCAGCCGTTTCAAGCGTGACGGATTGTGAAAGATGCGGATGGATCGCTTGGACGTCGGGATGCAGGCGAATCCGTTCGACCAGTGTTTCATCGATTCGACGTTCCGCCCCTGATATATGAATCGTGGCTTCGCCGACGACCCGGGTGACCGCTCGCTGAAACGATTCGAAGACGGTTTGATTCGCCAGGTAAATGGCCAGCGCGGCCGCCACGCCAACGCCGACCCCCACCACCGTGAGCGTGGTTCTGAAAGGCCGGCTCGTCAAATGTTTGAACGCCAGCGTTCCAAATAGGAATATCCGTTCCAAAAAATGTTGTCTCCCAAAATCCAGTATGGTAACGTATAAAAACTCCAATCAAGAACTTCAGTCAAAAAGCACGCGCGAGTCTCTTATGGCCAAAGTCAAATCGGCTTCTCGAGAGAGCAAAGTCAACTCGAAGGACAAACCAGGCGAAGTTCTCTCGCTGACTGCCCGTCAAAAGGAAATCCTTCGCCTTGTGGCCCAGGGTCACACGAATCGGGAAATCGGCGAACAACTGAACATCAGCGTCCGGACGGTCGAAGTCCACCGGTTTAATCTGATGCGCCGACTCCGCGTGCGAAACGTGGCGCAACTCCTCAGGCAAGCGATGCTCTTGCGACTTATCCCGAAAACCGCAGTCCCCGCAAGTAAAGCCCACTGAACGGAATTTCTCCTCTCCTTCCTCCCAAAACCCGGACGAAGTGACGGCTTACCGCTGTCTCCTTCGGGCCTTTTTCCTGTCGTCGGAGCCGCGTGCCCGACGGGCAGCCCGTCGTCTCAATCGATCAACGACACATCCGGCGGGCAAGCATGAACCTCGATGGCGATATGGACAAGGCCAAGGTTCTTGGGAATGAGCTCCTTGTATTGTACGGGGGTTGCGGGATCGTGAGCCACAATGGCGATAACCACGGAATAGATATTGGGACCGATAGACCACAGATGAAGGTCGGTGACTTTACTGTCCTCATCCTGTTCAATACTGTTCCTGATTCTGTCCCTGATGCTTTCCGGCCCTTGCTTGTCGAGCAGAATTCCGCTGGTGGTTCGGAGCAAGCCGAGCGACCAACTGGACACGAGGATGGCGCCAATAATGCCAACCACCGGATCCATCCACGTCAATCCCAGGTATTTCGCGGAGAGCAAGGCCACAATGGCCAAGAGGGACGTGAGCGCATCAGCCAGCACGTGCAGATAGGCCGACTTCAGGTTGTGGTCATGGTGGTGGGTGTGATGGGATTCGTCGAGATCGTGATGAGCCCGGTGGTCGTCCACCTGGAGGATGAAGACGCTGGCTCCGTTGACCGCCAACCCGAGAACGGCCACGAGAATCGCTTGATCGACGATGATGGGCACCGGGTGCAGAAGTCGGCCGACGCTCTCCCAGGCCATCAGAAGCGCGAACAAGGCCAGCAGGACCGCACCGGTGAACCCTCCCAGGGCGTTGACCTTGCCGGCGCCGAAGCTGAAATCCTCGTCGTGCGCGTGGCGGCGCGCATAGACGTACGCAAGGGCATTGAGGCTGAGGGCCCCGGCGTGCGACGCCATGTGCAGGCCATCGGCCAATAACGCCATGGAGCCCGTCAGGACCCCCGCGATGATCTCCACGACCATCATGGTGCCGGTGAGGGCAATAACGATCAGCGTCCGCCGCTCCCCCGGACGTTTCAGCTCCTGTCCGAACGTATGGCTGTGTTTCCAGGCACGATGGTCGTCGGTATGCATGCTTCCGTCTTTCTCGAGGCCGCCTCAGAGTTCCTGTAACCTGCCTCGGCATTCCGAGAGAGAGGCGTAGCCTTTCCGTTGCAAGAGTTCGCCGAGTTCCATTTCCAAGCGTTCAAACACGCCGACCCCTTCGTCAACGAGGGCCGTTCCGATTTGCACGGCGGACGCCCCGCATAACGCATGTTCGAACACGTCCGTGCCCGAGACGATCCCCCCGGTCCCGATAATGGGCATTTGGCCGTCAAACAACTTCCAGAATGCCCGCACGTTGGCCAGGGCCACGGGCTTGATCATGGTTCCGCCGAGCCCCCCGAATCCGCCTTTCGGCTTGATCACCACGCGTTCCTTATCCGGATCGACCACCAACCCGTTTCCCACGGAATTGATGAGCGACAGAAAGTCGACGGCGACGTCCTGTAACATCCGGGCCGTGGCCTCATGGTGCACCGGATCGAAATACGGAGGAAGCTTGACGCCCATGGGCACGGTGATAATGTCCTTCAATTCCAGGAGTAACGCACGGGAAGCCTCCACGTCATAGCCGATTTGCGGCTTTCCCTCGATATTCGGACAGGAGAGATTGACCTCGATGAGATCGGGGGAAACGGCCGTGATCGATCGAGCCGCTTCGAGAAAATCCGGGGGGCTGAGCCCGGCGACGCTCGCGATAATGGGTTTCCCGAATGTCCGAAGGGTCGGAATGATGGTGGCGTAGGCCGGGTAGCCGAGATTGGGCAACCCCATGGAATTGATGGACCCCCCGGGAAAGCTGTAATACCGGGGCTCCGGGTTGCCTTGCCGGAACGCCGGCGTCATGGACTTGGTGACGATCGCCCCGCTCCGGCACCGGCCCAAGGCTTCCAGTTCGTCCCGGGTCACGCACAGCGCCCCCGAGGCATTCATCAGGCAGGTTGAAAAACGGACGTTGGCAATCGTGGTTGAAAGATCCATCTCACGTCGTTCCAGGGACATGGGCCATCCGATGCAATTGCCCGCGGTCCAGTTCGTATACGTGCTCCCCGACCCGCGCGGCGGATTCCGAATGGGTGACGAAGATGACGGTTTGGGAGGCTTCTTTGGACACGCGCCGGATCAGCGCCACGATCTCTTTAGCGGTCTGAGAGTCAAGATTTCCCGTGGGTTCGTCCGCTAACAGGATGCGCGGTTGATGCACGAGGGCGCGAGCCAAGGCCACGCGTTGTTGTTCTCCACCGGATAATTCCCAGGGCCGATGCCCGGCCCGATGGGAGACCCCCACCTGATCGAGCGTTTCCGCAACGCGTGCTCGAATGACTGCCGACGACGTCTTTCGGAGCCGTAACGGCAACCCGACGTTTTCAGCGGCGGTCAACCCGGGGACCAAATGGAAAGCCTGAAAGACCATACCGATCGTCTCCCGTCGATACCGTGTCCACTCCGCGTCGGAAAACCCGTGCGTGGGTTGATCATCGAGACGAATGGCCCCGGAAGTCACGGTGTCGAGACCCGCAACCAAATTCAGGAGCGTGCTTTTGCCGCTTCCGCTCGGGCCCATGACCACACAAAATTCTCCGGAGGCAACGTGGAGGTCCGCGTCCCGAAGCACGGACACGGTGACGCTGCCCCGTTCATAAACTTTGCAGACGCGATCCAAGGTGACCGTAGACACCGATACCCCCCTCGACACGCCGGGCCTGTGAAGGCGGCCTTGTCATGACGATTCCCTATAGCACATGATAGAAACGTCCAACAACACGAGCTGACGGGACGTGGGGTAGTTCCCGGAATTTCGAGTGCCGCTCACGTCCCGGACCGGGCCGAACATGACTGCCGGATTGCTTCGCCGAATCCTCCACACGGTGTTTCCCATGAATTGTCGGACGTGCGACAATGCCTTGGAGGACGATCCCATTCCCTTTTTCTGTCAACACTGCTGGAATCTTATCACGCCGATCCGTTCGCCGAGTTGTCCTCGCTGTGCGCATCCCTTCCCTTCTCCCCACGTACTGGCCTATAGCCCCGATCACTTGTGCGGGTCTTGTCGAAAACACCCGCCGGCCTATCACCAAGCCTGGACGCCTTATGCCTATCAATCCCCATTGAAGGAAGCCATCGGGTTGTTGAAGTACCGGGGCAAGACTCAGTTGGCCCCAGCCCTCGCTCGTCTGATCGCCCAAACCCACCCTGCCCCGACGAACATCGATGTCCTTGTCGCCGTCCCGTTGCACCCTCACCGGCTGCGAGAACGGGAATACAATCAGGCGCTCCTGTTGGCCCACCATTTGGGCCAACAATGGAATCTTCCCGTTCTCATCGACGTGCTGAGGCGGACGAAGCCCACCTCGCCCCAAACGTCCCTCACGCGACGGGAGCGTCTGAAAAACCTTCGCAAATGCTTTGCCGTGGCGCCTCCCTCAGCTATTGAGGGGAAAACCACGCTGCTCGTGGATGACGTGTTCACCACGGGAACCACGGTGAATGAATGTGCCAAGGCGCTCAGAAAAGCGGGCGCGCAGGCTGTCTACGTTCAGACTCTGGCCAGGATGGTGGCCCATGAACAGTGAGCCGTCACGAAAAGAACCTCTTGACTTTGTAGATGATTTTATCTAGTCTAAACACCTGAGGACACGTGCCCGTATCGGATCTGCGGCCTCTGTGGAGGAACAACACCATGTTTGCCGGACAATATCACTGTAAGCTCGACGAAAAAGGCCGTTTTATTTTCCCGACCCCCTTGCGCGACCAGATCGAGGGAGACCGCGTGATTTTCGTCAAGGGGCAGGATCTTCCGTTGTCGGCCTACTCGGTCCAGGAATGGGAAAAAGTCCTGGCGCGCGTCCAAGAAACGTTCGACGAAGATCAAAGCCGGCTTTTCATGCACTACGTGGTGGCTGAAGCCGCGTCTTCTGAAATCGACAAGACCGGCCGGGTCCTCATCCCCGGACGTCTGAGAAAAGTCATACCGTTGGAAGACGACCTGGAAATTGTGGTCGTGGGTATGTTTCACCGGTTGGAAATCTGGAATCCTTCCGAATGGCGTCGCTATCTCATGAAGCATGATGAGCTATTGGAAGAAAACCTCGGGAAAATGGTCAACCTGCTTTAGGTCGCCGGTGCCCACACGTTCCAAGCGCCCGCTTGAGTTTCTACAACCACCCTGCGAACCGTAGCCGTGCCCCCATCGCATCGACCGATAACCCTGTCTCAAAACGTGTTAAAAAACAGTCGCGGGGGATCAACCGGCGCCTCCATCGCTCACCTTTTGCGGGACACGACCATTAACGCTTCCTCGGGATCACGCAAGCAACGCAAATGGCCTCGTGGCTCCACCGAAGCCGCCTCGCAAGCAACGCATTTTTCCCTGACCGGCAACGCCCTTTCGCTGGCCCTGCCTCTTCCGCCCAGCATCAACCGGCAATATGCCACGGTCAACGGGCGCCGCGTGTTGTCGGCAACGGGGCGTCGCTACAAAATCACGGTCGGGCAATTGCTCATGACGGCCGCCTCGTCCTCCGAATGGCATATTTTTTTGCAGAGGGCCCAGGAACACTTCCTGGCCCTGACGATCCATTTTTACTTTCCGACGCTCTTGCGGCGGGATATTGACGGTGGGCTGAAAATCGCTCAAGACGCCCTCTGTGAAGCCATGAGCCTCAATGACAATCGCATCATGGAAATCCACCTGTATAAAACCCTGGACCGGGACAATCCGCGACTCGAATGCACCCTGGCCCTGGCGGACCCCCTGAGCAGGGGGATTCGCAAATCCTCCCGACGCTCCGGCCAGGCCCTCGTCAAACCCCTTCGCAAAGCTCCATCTCGGAACCGCAAACGGTAATCCCCCTCGAAATGGTCCCTTGCTTTTCGTCTGTTCTCCTTGGTATGCAGGACTGTTCGTCCTGAACCTCAAAACGGAGCACACCGGGCATGCGCATCTCATTATCCTGGTTCATCGGTTTCGTCCTGTTAGGAACCTGTTACGTACCGCAACACGTTTCCGCCGAGCGCATTCTCTTCAACCCGCAGCAGAAATCGCAGCTTCAACGAGTCAAGGCCGTTTTCATCGAGGCGTTCGCGCTGACGGAAAAAGGATTGGTCGATCCGACCCTTGTCCAAAAAGCGACGACTGATCGGTTGGCGGCAACGGGATTCACGGTCATCGCGGCAGGGAAGGAGCCCCATGACGTCACGCTGAAAGTGAAGTGCGAGGAGCGAAAATCCTGGAAAGGCGTCAGGAAAGCCGATGGAGAGATCCAGCAAGCGGGAGCGCCTTCTCGACATTGGAAAGGACCGGCTTGTCAGTTGAGCTACTTTTTCGACGGCCAAAAAGGGCCTTGGCAATATGAGGTCCGGACCGCTTTCGACAATGCATGGGAAGCGGCCAAAGCCGGTGGGCACGACGATGCAGGCCAATTCGCGTTGCAGCACCTGAGTCAAGCGTTACGGGACAGTGACTTCCCGCTTGATCTTGCAGCGGAATGGAAACAAGCCAAGCTGCTCTCTTCCCTGTTGACCGATCCCCAAACCGCCAAGGCAACAAAATTTAAGATCCTCTCGCTTGCCGGCCATGTGCCGGGAGACACCATGCTGCAGGCCCTCCAGCAGATCCGAACCGAGGCCGACTTCGCCGTCCCCGCCACGATCGCCTTGGGTTCCATGGGCGAACCTGCCGTTCCGACACTCTTGGACCTCTTATCCGATCCATCGGTGGACATTCAGGCCGCGGCAGCGGAAGCACTCGGGGAAATCGGAGCCCGTAGCGGCAACGTCGGAATCCTGCCGCCCCTCCTGGCCATGATGCAAGCGCCCGACGTTCACCTTCGCGTGCAAACGGAAATCGTGAGAGCCATCGGGAAAACCCCGGATTTCCAGTCGCTCGAACCCCTGCAACAGCTCGCCCTCAAGGCATGGACCGCCCGTTCAGACGATCCACAAATGCAGGAACTCAGAGAAGCCGTGGATTGGAGCCTCTGGCAGATCAACCCCACCGCGCACACCGACGAGTAGGCTCCGTTTCCGGTGGGTAGTTGAATAAATACTTTGAAATTTAGACTTTCTCTTGATTATATAAGCATTTGCTTATAAAATTATGGTAGGGGCTGTGGAATACAAAGAACGGAAGCCTGTTATTTGGTTGGGAGATTCACGCAAACAGGTGCAATCCTTTCCACAATCGGTCCGGCAAGACATTGGGTCTGCGCTCTATGACGTGCAATTGGGAGTCACTCCTCCATTGGCCAAGCCATTGAAAGGGGTTGGAAGTGGAGTTTTTGAAATTGCAACACGGTTTGACACAAACACCTACAGAACGGTGTACGCGGTTCAACTGAGTAAACACGTGTATGTGCTGCATGCCTTCCAGAAAAAGTCGCCGACAGGGCGAAAGACAGCGAGAAAAGATCTGGAAATGATCGAACGGCGGTATAAGGAAGCGATGCAATTGACCAGGGAGTCACGAGCATGAAGAAGAACTCCAAAATCGAGTTTGAAGAAAGTTCGGGGAATGTCTTTGCCGACCTGGGCCTGGACCATCCCGAAGAACTGCTCACCCGAGCGCAGCTTGGGCATTCAGTGAGAATGATCCTTGCAGAACGGAATCTGAAACAACGGGAAATAGGAAAACTTCTGGGGATCAAACAACCTGAGGTGTCTAACCTGATGAATGGACGCTACACGCTCTTTTCCCAGGAACGGTTGTTCGGCTTTCTCAATAAATTGGACCGCAAAGTCACGGTGACAGTCGCTCCCCGCCGTAGCGGAGAAAAACCTCAAGAGGTCGTTTTTGCCTGAAACAGGTATGAAATGGCGCGCCCGAGAGGAGTCGAACCTCTAACCTTTTGATCCGTAGTCAAATGCTCTATCCATTGAGCTACGGGCGCGATACCTGGCCGTTTGAAGGAAGTGGTCTCCGGGATGACTTAGTCCAAGAGAGCCCATTATATACAAGGCCCGGCGAATCCGGGTCAACTCGTTCGTTCAGGTGAGACACCAAGGCCTCATTGGATGTCCGCGGTGATTTCAGCCAACAAAGGCGAGTGAGGAAACGGGAGTCCCGAAAAGCGTGGAGGCTGAGGCATCTTCCACCTTGATCGTGATCCGGTCTCCGAGGGAAAGAGGGAGCACGTCTTTATCCCAGACGACGGTCACGTTGCTTTCGGTGTGCCCCATCCATTGCCGGGAAGATTTTTTCGCGTTGCCTTCCACCAGCACCTCCACGTCCGTTCCGATCAATCGCCGGTTCTTCCTGGCGGAAATCGTTCGCTGGAGTTCGACCAATTGCGTGACCCGTTCCGATTTGACCACGTCGGGAACGTCATCGGGAAATTTTCGATAGGCAATGGTGTTCTTTCGTTCCGAGTATTTGAATATATAAGCCGATTGAAATTCGATCTCCCGCACCAGATCATGGGTCTCGAGAAATTCCTCGTGGGTCTCGGTGCAAAAACCCGCAATGATGTCCGTGCTGAGGGTAATGTCTCCCCGCTTCCGAATTTCGACCGCCAAGGCTCGATACTCCGCCCGCGTATATGACCGTCCCATCAGGTCCAGGATGCGGTCGCTACCCGCTTGAAGGGGAAGATGCACCTGCCGGCATACGTTCGGATGATGCGCCACCACCTCGATCAGGTCGGACGGAAAGTCCTTGGGGTGCGGGGACGTGAAGCGGACGCGCTCGATACCCGGCACGTCGGCCACGTCCGACAGAAGCCTGGCAAACGTGACGTCCTCACTCCGATACGAATTGACGTTCTGTCCCAACAGCGTGACCTGTTTGTACCCTTGAGCCGCAAGGGCATGCGTTTCTTCCAAAATCCCTTGCGCGGGGCGGGACCGTTCTCTCCCACGGGTATAGGGCACGACGCAGAAACTGCAAAAATTATCGCAGCCCCGCATGATCGCTAGCCACGCGTTGACCCCGGGCTTCCGCTCCGGAAGAATCGCCTCGTAGGTTTCGTATTCCGACAAATCCACGGCCATCGACGGTTCGCGGCGTTCCAAGGCCTTCGTCAATAGATCCGGCAACTGTCGATAGGAATCCGGCCCCGCAAGCACGTCGATGACGGGTTGCGACTCCATCAATTCTTTTTTGAGGTTCTGGGCCATGCACCCCAGGACGCCGATCACCACGTGCCGTGATTGCTTCATGGCTTTCCACTCGGCCAAATGGCCGTACACCCGATTATGCGCGTTCTCCCGGATCGCGCAGGTATTCATCAGAACCACGTCGGCCTGTTCCGGATACTCCGTAAACGCGAACCCCCGGTCTTTCAACAGCGACCGCACCAATTCGGTGTCATACTCATTCATCTGACAGCCGAACGTTTGAACGTAGACGCGATAGGGCACCTGAGAACCTCTTGAACCGTTGCTTGGGCTTCCGTTACGCATGCAATGAGGCTTCCTGTTCAAATGACTGAAACATCGGAATCGGGAATCTCCTGGGCCGCGGCGGCTCTTCATCCGCCAATTTCCCCAGGGCCGAATGCTCCATGACCCCGGTCAACCTGACCCGACGTATCTGATTGGCCAACGAGCCGGAACCGGCCACGCCCACCCGGATGAAATTATCCGTCAGGCCGGTCCATAAACCATCTTTGCCCATGGATTCAAACAACACCAGGCAATCTCTGTCCAGAAACCGCTGATAGAACTGTGCCCGTTTGGTCGCCGACAGTTGCGATAGCAAACGGCTCCGGGTCTTGATCACCGTTGGAGGCACGGGATTGCCCAAGCGGGCGGCCGGCGTCCCCGGTCGAACCGAATAGCTGAACACGTGAGCATAGGCCAACGGCAGATCCCGGACCAAATCGTAGGTTGCGGAAAACTGTTGATCCGTTTCCCCGGGAAACCCGACGAGCACGTCGGTTCCCACGCAGACGTCGGGAATCTTTTGAACGACGTGCTCCACCCATGCCCGGTACTCTTTCACGGAGTACCGACGGTTCATGGCCGACAGAATCCCGTCGTGCCCGCTCTGTAAGGGCACGTGCAGGAACCGGCACAGCTTCCGGGAGGTGCTCATATACTCAAGGAGCGCGTCGGGGATGGTCGTGGGCTCAATGGAAGAAATGCGGATACGGGCCAACCCCGGAATGCGTTCCAATTGTTGGATCAGGTCCAGAAGCCCTCCAGAACCATTCGCGAATCGCCCGATATTCACCCCGGTCAGGACCAGTTCCCGGTGGCCCCGTTCCACCAGTCGTTCAGCCTCTCGCACCGCATCGTCGGACAACCGGCTACGTTCACGGCCCCTGGCAAACGGGATCAGACAAAAGGAACACATGAAATTGCAGCCGTCCTGGATCTTCAAATTGGCTCGCGTCGTCGCGTATTCCCCCACGCCCTCCTGGACAAAATCCTCACGGCTTATCGATCCCGAATGTCGGACGAACGTCGACGCGCGTTTTCGCACGTGAGGCATCTCTTCCAGATAGTCCGGCAACAACATTTTGTATTGGTTGCCCAACACCAGATCCACGCCCGGAAGGTGCTGCAAGGTATTAAGCCCAGTTTGCGCATAACATCCCGTCACCGCGACGAACGCCTGCGGGGAATGGCGCAAGGTCCGGCGAATAACCCGTCGACAATCGGCCTCGGCATTCTCCGTCACGCTGCACGTATTCAACACGAGCACGTCGGTTGGCTCTCCATAGGCCACCTGTTGGTACCCCATGTTCGTAAAACGGTCGGTCAGGACAGCAGTCTCCGACTGATTGAGACGACAACCTGCCGTGTAAAAAGTAACTTTTTTCTTCATGCCTCCAGGAGCCCCTTCAAAGAGAAATATTATAGAGAACCTGCCCTCACGCCCACAACCGTTGACGGTTCGTGCACCACTAGCCCCGTGATGTGGCTGGTATATGTATTCACTGATTAATCGACAGAAAAATGGACTGACTCCAAGGCCTTCCTTCGGGATTTATATACTTAACGGCGTCAGTGTTATTTACCGTCTCGCCCCAAACGCTCCAATCACGTAATCAAGTTCAAACACCCCGCCGACTTCTTCGTGATTGGGGCCGTAAAACCAACCCTTCATTGTATTTCCACTTGTCGTGCCAGTACCTCCCGTATCAGCAAAAAATTGACCGTCAACCACAAAAATATGAGGCCATTCAATATCCGAACGAGTCTGTCCATTTGTCAGGTCATGAATATTATCAAACAAGATGTTCATGCTCGTATCGGCAAGATCAAACGTCAAGGTTGCGTTACCTTGAATTCGATTGCCGTAGGTTCGTGTTGGACTGACATCGTGGCCGACCATCGCTCCAGTCCACGTCGCACTTGAAAGAGGGTTCGTCCCTGTTGTGTTCCCGATAGAGTAGGCATAGCTATACTCTAATCCTGCAATATCCATCCCACCGACAACTCCCTGAGTGACTTCCCGAAGTTCCGTGATAAAGAAGTTATGGTCCATCCATCCGCCAAATCCGGCCACGTCTGTGTCCCCTGTTCCGACTGGAACGGTTCCGCGTCCCTCTGCCATCGAAATTCCTTGATGGGGCGGAAGGTCAAAGAATTGGATGGAAGGATTGACTGGATTAAAGTCTGAAATGGCTAATTCTAGCTCTAACCCTCTAATATAGGATGAGCACTCTGACGGTATCCTGCATCTTGTGTCCGCCCGTGTTTGCAAGGAATCTCCAGGAAATTTCCCAACAAAGTCTGTAGCAACAATTGAATTCGATGATTGGCTGATTTGAGCAAGTATTGATGGAACAGCAGGATTTGGAGGGGCTTCTGGTCGTGTAATCCCTCTCCCTCCCCCTCCACCGCAACCAACAAGAAGCAAGACGCACATCAGACAAAACAGACGAGCGAACATAACAAGCCTCCTTTGATGAAAAGAGTATGATAACTGCTGAACCCGCAAAAGGCCGGGCCTTGCTACTCTTCTCAAGCAAAGAAGATCCTGTGTATTTACCGTTGATGGGACAGTCTGACAAGCGCGGGAGCGACCCGCGATCGCCAAACCAGGTTCTTGTATTTCACAGGCGACCCGACAACGGCGGCCTGAGAAGAGTAGCAAGAAAACCGTATCAAGTTCCGAAAAGGGAATCAAGAATTTTGAGCCAATTTCTTTCCCTGTATTTTGTGTCATGACGAATGGCGAACTCACCCGCGTCCTGTTCTGGCGTCGTTTTTCATTACCTCACATCTCCCTTATCGTGGGCAAACAAGCATATAGTTCCCGCCCTCAACGGTTGACACCAAAAGTGGCGTGTGCGCTAATAGCTCCGCGAGAAAGGCCTAACCTGCAAGTGTAACCATGCCCGACTACGGCTACGTCGCCAAACTGATCTGGCAGATCGCTCACCTACTACGTGGAGCCTGTCGCCCGCCGCAGTACGAGCGCGTCAAGTTGCCCATGACCGTGTTGCATCGTTTCGACTGTGTGCCTGTTAGGCATCGACTACGTACGATTCGATCCAGATAAGGAACCCGCATGCTGATTCATCAACTGAACTTATCAGGTTTCTTGTCCTTCGGACCGAAGGGAATCGATCTAAGGATGGAGCCCCTGAATGTCCTGATCGGCCCGAATGGTTCGGGAAAATCCAACTTCCTAGAGGCGATGGCACTGCTGAAATCCGCGCCGATTGATATTTCGGAACCGTTCAGACGGGATGGTATTCGCGAGTGGCTATGGAAAGGGCCAGGAGCGCCCGATACGATCAAGATCGATGCCTTGGTTGATTATCCGCAGGCTGGCGGACTGAGACACTTGCTGGTATTGGCCGATCGAGGCGGACGCCCCATCGTTGTCAACGAGCAAATTGAACCTTCGGAAAAGCGTTCCGAGGAGAAAGAGACGCTGTCCTACTACCGCCCTCCTCAAAATAAACAAACCGCGTTGCTAATAGAGCAATCGAGGTCGAAGGCCAAGCAGAGTTCGAAAGATTTGCGTTCAGGAGCTTCGACGACATCGCAAGTGATAGGCCGCCAAAGCGAAGGTGCTGTCGTCGAGTTCGCCGGTGATTTCCAACCGGAAGATTCTTTGCTTTCTTGCGCTGCCGTTATGAATTATCCGGCCCTCTGGCACCTCAAGAAAGAATTCAAACGAATTTGTCTCTTCCGGGAATGGTCATTCGGCCCTTCGGCGGCGTTGCGCCAAAGCCAGAGCGCACATGACCGCTCCGACTTCCTGACCGAGGGAGGGAACAATCTGGCGCTCGTGCTCTCGCAATTCCGAGGAGAGAACAGAAGACAACTCGTCGCGGCGTTGCAGGAGCTCTTCGACGACATTGTCGACTTCAGTTGTCAGGTGACGAGCGGTTCCGTGTCGCTCTTTCTGGAAGAAGGGAACGAAAAGTACATTCCGGCGAGCCGCCTTTCCGATGGTACACTACGCTACCTGTATCTACTAGCGATTCTGCTGCATCCCGACCCCCCACCGCTCATTGCAATTGAAGAACCGGAGTTGGGTCTTCATCCCGATGTCGTCGCGAAGGTTGCAGAGTTGCTTGTCGACGCATCCCAACGCACCCAACTCGTGGTCACAACCCACTCGCGGATGTTGGTGGACGCTCTATCGGAGCATCCATCGAGCGTTATCGTCTGTGAGAAGGAAAATGGAGAGTCGCAGTTTGCGCGGTTGGATGGCACCAGATTGCAGGCTTGGTTGAATAAATACAGTCTGGGCGAACTTTGGCGTTCGGGGGAACTCGGCGGTAATCGCTGGTGAGCGCCAAAATCTATATCTATATCGAAGGGGGTGGAGATAGCAACGAGAGCCTGGGAACTCTTTTCCACCGGTCCTGGACGAAATTCTTTAAAGCCGCGGGTCTCGTAGGACGTATGCCGCGAGTCGTACGCGGCGGACCAAGAGACCGAACCTTCGATCTCTTTGCGAGAACAATAGCCAACCCTCTTCCAGCACAAGTACCACTCCTTCTCGTAGACAGCGAGGGACCTGTTCAAGCAGGACACTCCGTCTGGCAACACTTACAAGCACGCGATGAATGGAATCAGCCAGGCGGCGCAGGCGAAGATCAGGCTTTTCTGATGGTCCAACTCATGGAAACCTGGTTCCTGGCCGACCGGGCTGCGTTGAAGAAGCATTTCGGCAATCAATTTAAAGAAAACGCCCTCAAACAATGGCCCCAATTGGAAAACGTGCCCAAAGAAACAGTCCTCGATGCCCTAAAAAAGGCTACGACTAACTGTTCCAGTCCCTACGCCAAGGGCAAAGTCTCGTTTAAATTGCTGGAGAAAATTAATCCCACCCTTGTCGAAGATACATGCCCGCACGCCAAAGAACTGTTGGAGCGATTGAGGAATCTGTGATGGTTTACTCTGCGAATTCGGGCAAGAAAGGCGATGCCGTGTCTGGCACAAGCTCCAACGCATCAAGGCTATAATGTGAAGCGCAGCAGCGACGCGAAATTCAAGACCATCATCGAAGTGCATCTCCCGGCCTACCGTCAATCACAAAAACGAATTGCCCAAGGGAAGAGTTCGGAGTAGAATGAACAGGAGTTGCTATAGGAATGGTTGTTCGACGTCTCTTCGTAGGTGCCGTATGACTCACCCGTTTCCGATTGCACCGATCGTTCTCTCATTGCTGCTCGTTCTTGTCCTCCCGGGCTTGAGCGGAGCGCAGCCTACCCTGCCCGTCGAGCCGGACGAAGAAACACGGCTTGAGGAAATTTACGACCATGAATCGCGCATGGTCATCTTTTTGTACTCATTGAAAGGAACGGAAGAAGTCGATTACGTGGTCGGGAGAAAAGTCTGGGATCACCAGAGAAGCGTGTATGGCAATCCCGTGTATTATCTTGAGCCCTACCCCCTGTTTTACTGGTGGAACCACACGATGTGGAATGATCCTGAACAGGACGGAGTCAATGGGAACGAATTCGTCTACAAAGAAGACGTTGATTTTGACGCGACCCGCTATAAACCCTGCCTCTTTAACGGGCAACGCTGCTGAACGCTTCCGCCCTCCGCTTGCCCGTCAGAAGATGACGGCATTCTCCCGGATGCGAACAGACGCCCTCAGACCCACGCGATGCCGGCCCCATGCCAGCGCTTGAACGGTCCCCAACGTCACAATCCTCCCTTCGCAGCCGGCTGGCGTCCATTCGCCTGTTACCCGGTCAGATCGTGGCATTAGCCGCCGCGGCGCTTATTTTCATCGGCGCGGCTCTCCTCATGCTCCCGTTCGCCACTCCGGATGGGATCGAATTACGGTTCATCGACGCCTTGTTCACCGCGACCTCGGCCGTGTGCGTGACCGGGTTGATCGTGATGGACACCCCGCATGAATTCACGACCTTCGGGCAACTCATTATCATGCTGCTCATTCAAATCGGCGGGCTGGGCTATGCCCTGCTGGCGACGATCATCCTGCTGGCCCTGGGGCATCGCATCGGCCTGCGCGACCGGATGATGCTGACCGAAACGCTGAGCACGTTTGACATGGCCGGCTCGATTCGTTACGTCAAGATCGTGGCCATCGCCACCGTGGCGTTGGAAGGATTGGGCTTTCTCTTTCTGGCCCTGCGCTTTTCACGGGACATGCCGTGGGGGGAAGCCCTCTACTCCGGGCTCTTCCATTCCATCTCCGCCTTCAACAACGCAGGATTCTCCCTATTCTCCGACAGCCTGATCTCCTATCGAACCGACCTGTCCATCAACCTGATCGTGACGGTCTTGGTCATTCTGGGCAGCATCGGCTTTATTCTCTTTCAGGACGCGTGGGACAATCTCAAAGGCCGACGCTTCCGGCTCCAGACGCATACCAAACTGGTGGTCGTAGTGACCCTGATCATCCTCGTATCAGGCACGTTCGGCATCACGATTCTCGAATGGAACAATCCACAGACGTTTCAACCCTTGAGCATCGGGGAACGCCTGGCCACGGCGCATTTCCACGCGATGTCCCGGACCGCGGGTTTTACGACCATCGACATCAGCGCGATGAATGACGCCACCCTGTATTTTCTGCTGCTGCTGATGACCATCGGCGGCTCGCCCGGCAGCATGTCGGGAGGGATCAAGACCACGACGTTCGCGATCATCTGGGTGACCATCTGGGCGGTGCTTCGACGCCGGCAGGACATTGAAATCTTTCACCGGAGAATACCCAGAGAATTGGTCATCCGCGCGTTTTGTCTTGCGATCCTGGCCTTCACGGCCATTACCCTGTTCACCCTGCTCCTCGCCTTTACGGAAGAACGCCCGTTTTTGAGCATCATGTTCGAAGTCACGTCGGCCATGGGCATCGTGGGCATGTCCCTCGGCGACGGGGATGGACGAAGCTTCTCCGCCCTGTTGACCGACTTCGGCAAGCTGGTGATCATCGCCTCAATGCTGATCGGCCGGTTCGGGCCGCTCCTCATCGGCCTGTTTGCCATTTACACCACGACCACGCCCCGCTATCGATTCCCGGAATCCCGGGTCATGATCGGATAAGGAAGACCTCCCCTACTGCACCCGTCGCTGCAGGATCAGGACAAACGCCATCAGGGTGGGCAACGGGGCCACCAGAAGCGGAAGCAACCAGACCCACGCATTTTTCCCACGGACGCGCGCCTGATCGAACATCCAGACGAACACCCACACCACCAGCAGGAAATAGTTGACCCCCAACCAGTGCGTGGTGCGCGTGGCGAGTTCGCTGGTGCTCTCACCCGTCGCGGTACTCCAAAAGACAATTTGCAGGACGCCGAACAGCACCAATAAGGTGACGACAAGCTGTTTGCTCCACACGTACATGATTCACGCCTCCTTTTGTGAGAGAGATCATGTTTCGAATCCGATGATGAGCTGTTCCCTTCCGGGAATCGGCAGAATAGTATGGATCCGGGCAAAAATCGAGATTTAACGGCAACGGGATCTCACATTTTTCCCTTTTTCCATCTCCCGCGGCAGGGCTTCCGAAAGAACCCTGTTGATGAATAAAAATATCCTTTTTCATCCTGTGGATAACATAAAATTTTCGTTATAATGTATTGAGTTACATAGGGTTTGTTCGTTCCCAAGCTATCCACTGTATCCCCAGTGGTCAAGATAGAAAACACAATATTTAGTATTGACAATTCTGCTTCTACTCTATAAATTGTGGAACCTTAAGAAACGCCCTCGAGAGTCAAAATCCTTAGGTTCCCTTCTCTAGGTGCAGCAATGGATCGGTCACTCGTCAGACTTCGCAACGACCATCTGATCGTGCCCTCAAGCCGTCTAAGGCAAATCCGGCGATATCCTGGCAGCGACGAGAAAAGAGCCATGCTGCCCCATCACAGAAACCACGTAAGAACGACCTCCGGATCTGGTACGGGTCGGGCCTGCGGAGCATTGTCGTGAAAATCGAGCGCCGTTTTACCCGAGCAGAAGAATCACCCTACGAAGGGATTCCATTTTCCACCAGGTCTTCGGAAATCAGGAATCCGGACGGCTCCGTGGTGTTCCGACTCGATGACATTCAGGTTCCCGATCAATGGTCCCAACTGGCCGTGGACATTCTGGCGCAAAAATACTTCCGGAAAGCCGGTGTACCGCAACTCGACGCCGATGGGCAGCCCATCAAGGATGACCAAGGGCCGGTCACGGGTGGCGAACGCGATGCCCGGCAGGTATTTCATCGCCTGGCGGGATGCTGGACGCAGTGGGGCGAGACCCATGGGTATTTCGATACGGACCGGGACGCCCGGGCTTTTTATGCCGAACTGTGTTACATGCTGGCCAGACAAATGGCCGCCCCCAATTCACCACAGTGGTTCAATACGGGCCTGCATTATGCCTACGGCATTACCGGCCCCTCGCAAGGTCATTTTTTCGTCGATCCCCACACCCAGGAACTCAACCAGTCCCAAAACGCCTACGAACGGCCTCAAGTTCACGCCTGCTTCATCCAGGCCGTGGATGACGACCTCGTCAACGACGGCGGAATTATGGACTTGTGGGTCCGCGAGGCCCGGTTATTCAAATACGGGTCGGGCACCGGGACCAACTTTTCCCGGCTCAGGGGAGAAAACGAACCGTTGTCGGGTGGGGGAAAATCCTCAGGACTGATGTCCTTTCTCCGGATCGGGGACCGGGCAGCGGGCGCGATCAAATCGGGAGGCACCACTCGGCGGGCCGCCAAGATGGTGTGCCTGGACCTGGACCATCCCGATATCGAGGAATTCATCGACTGGAAGGTGATCGAGGAACAAAAGGTGGCCGCCATGGTGACCGGGTCCAAGATCTGCGCCGGTCAGTTGAACGCCGTCCTGAAAGCCTGTCGTCAAAAAGATGCCGAGGGGCTCGATGCGGTCGAACTCGACCCCGAACGCAACCGTCCGCTCAAGGAAGCCATTCGCTCGGCTCGTCAAGCCAGCGTGCCCGAAGCCTATATCCAACGGGTCTTTGCCTATGCCCAAGAAGGCTATACCCATTTCGTGTTTCATGAATATGATACGAACTGGGACAGCAGGGCCTATCAAACGGTGTCCGGGCAAAACTCCAACAACAGCATTCGGGTGCCCAACGGATTTTTTGATGCGCTACGGCAAGACGGCGAGTGGCAGCTCACCCGCCGGACGGACGGAGCCGTGGCCAAAACACTCAAGGCCAAGGATCTGTGGGATCGTATCTGTTGGGCGGCCTGGATGTGTGCCGACCCGGGCATTCAATACGATACCACGATCAATGAATGGCACACCTGCCCGGACGACGGGCGCATCAACGCCTCCAATCCGTGCAGTGAATACATGTTCCTGGATGATACCGCGTGCAACCTGGCGTCGCTGAACCTGGGCGCCTTCATCATGCCGGACGGTGAATTCGACGTCCCGGCGTATCAACACGCCATCAGGCTCTGGACCATCGTCCTGGAAATCAGCGTACTCATGGCGGGATTCCCGAGCAGGCCCATCGCCGAGAAAAGTTTTCACTTTCGAACGTTGGGGCTGGGGTATGCCAACCTCGGATCCCTGCTCATGCGAAAGGGCATTGCCTACGATTCTCCCAAGGCGCTGGCCATCTGCGGGGCACTGACCGCCATCCTGACCGGCGAAGCCTATGCCGCGTCCGCGGAAATGGCAGCGGAACTCGGCCCATTCCCCGGGTTTGCGAAAAACCGCGAGCCGATGCTGCGGGTCATGCGAAACCATCGAAGGGCGGCGTATCAGGCCAAGCCTGACGACTATGAAAGCCTGACGATGACCCCGAAGGGCATTGACCCGGCTGCCGCTCCAGCCGCATTGGTGCATGCCGCGCAGGAGACCTGGGACCGCGCCATCGAACTGGGCGAAGCCCACGGATTCAGAAACGCTCAAGCCACGGTGATCGCCCCCACGGGCACCATCGGATTGGTCATGGACTGCGATACCACGGGGATCGAGCCCGACTTCGCGCTCGTCAAATTCAAGAAACTGGCCGGCGGAGGCTACTTCAAGATCATCAATCAAAGCCTGCCCCCGGCGTTAAAAGGACTGGGGTATTCTCAGGAACAGATCCACGACATCATCACCTATGCCACGGGCACCCGAACGTTGAAACAGGCCCCGTTCCTGAATCACGAATCGCTCCGTGCCAAGGGGTTTACCCCGGAAGTGCTCGATCGCCTAGAATCGACGCTGGATGAGGTCTTTGAAATTCAATTCGCCTTCAATAAATGGACGCTGGGTGAGGAGTTCTGCCGGGACGTCCTGGGCTTCTCCGACGCCCAACTCGACGATCCCCAGTTCACGATTCTCAACGCGTTGGGCTTTACCCAGGAAGAAATTCTCGCAGCCAACGATTTTTGCTGCGGGACCATGACGGTGGAAAAGGCGCCGCATCTCAAAGACGAGCACCTCCCGATTTTCGACTGCGCCAACCGGTGCGGTCGAATCGGGAAACGATACATTTCCACGCAAGCGCACATCCGGATGATGGCCGCGGCCCAGCCGTTTATCAGCGGGGCCATCAGCAAGACCATCAACATGCCGTCGGATTCCACCGTCAGGGACGCGGAAGACGCGTACCTGATGGGCTGGGAGCATATGCTCAAGGCCGTGGCCTTGTATCGGGACGGGTCCAAACTGAGCCAGCCCCTCAACGCCTCGGCGGACGTGACCGATAAATCCGAACGTCATGAAGACGTCTTGAAGGCGGCCCAGCAGGTGACGGAACGGGTGATGGTCCGGTATCTGGCCAAGCGTCGCCCGCTTCCCTCACGACGCGGGGGGTATACACAAAAGGCCATGATCGGCGGTCACAAAATCTATCTCCGCACCGGTGAATACGAGGATGGCACGCTCGGCGAAATCTTTCTCGACATGCACAAGGAAGGCGCGGCGTTTCGCAGCCTTATGAACTGCTTTGCCATCGCGATTTCTCTGGGCCTCCAGCACGGCGTGCCGCTCGAAGAGTTCGTCGAGGCCTTCCTGTTCACCCGCTTTGAACCCAACGGCCCGGTCAACCTCAATGACCATATTAAAATGTCCACATCGATCATCGACTACATCTTCCGTGAGTTGGCCATTACCTATCTGGACAAGAAAGAACTCGCACAGGTCAACCAGGACGACCTGCGTGGGGATTCCGTCAAGCAAGACCCCGAATGCACGGATGATGAACCCGCCGATCCCAGCACCATCACGACGACGGCCATCGACCCGGGACTGTTTCCCGCCCGGCAACGGATTCAAGGCGACGTCGGGACCGGAAACGGCCAAGGCAACGGGAACGTCACGCACAAAATTGAACTCAAGAGGGAAACCCTCGCCTTTGCCGCTGAAATAGAGACGGCGTTTCAGAAAGGGTTTGAAGGCGACCCCTGCCCCAATTGCAAACAGTTCAAATTAGTCCGCAACGGGATGTGCCTGGTCTGCAGAAATTGCGGTGAAACCACGGGGTGTTCGTAGGAACCTCTGATTTAATGCACTATCGGGCGCACGGCTGCGTTGTGTCCTCGCTCAACCCTCACCTATCTCTCTGATAAGCCTCGGGTTTCGCTCCGGGACGCCTTGCCCTGCATCCCGCTATCACAATAAATCAGAGGTCCCTTTATTTCTTCATCTTCGCGTCCATCACACAACGAAATCCGATAGTCAGATCATTCGCGTCAATGGGGAAATCCGGCTCGGCGCTTCGCCGGGCTGTCACTTTCAGCCATTTGGGCGGATCTTCCCACGACCCGCCTCGATAGACTTTCCGCTCTCCCTCTTTGGGCCCGGGTGGATTTTTCTCCGGACTCTCTTCGTAATACGTTCGATCATACCAATCCGCCACCCATTCCGAAGCATTGCCCGCCATGTGGTATAACCCGTAAGGACTCTTCGTCCCCTCCTTCAACCCATGGCGGATACTCATGCCGGTGACTCCGCTTTCCACGGGCGCCAAGGTCGTTTCATAGCTGACCCATCCGGTCGTCCCGAAGTTGTACCGGGCAATATCGACGAACGGCTGCATGTGTCCCCACGGATACCGGCGACCGTCGGTCCCCCGGGCTCCTTTCTCCCATTCGGCTTCAGTCGGCAGCCTCTTGCCCGCCCATTCGCAGTAGGCTTTCGCGCTGTCCCACGCCATGCCCACGGCCGGACGATCTTTCGCCTCTTCAAGAGCCGCATAATCATCCCATAAGGGAGGCAAATCATGATTGGTTTCATCCAGAAACTTCTGATACCGCTCCATCGTCACTTCAAATTGATCGATATAATAGCTGTCCAACCCGACAGTGTGTTCCGGACGCTCATTCCTCGACCCGTCATTGGCCCCCATCAGAAACTCCCCCTCGGGAATCTTGATCATCGGAGCCCCATCCTTCCCCTCAATCATTTCGAATTGGGATTCGATTGGAGGTTCGGTTGACTCATATTTCCATTCAGCCCCTGCCGGGTGCCATCCCAGGGCCATCCCCAGTCCGATGACAAAGGTCAACCATACTCCACGCCTTTTGTGCCGATTCATGATGTTCCTCCGTCCACAACTGCACGTCGTTGTGGTGTTGAATTCCGTTGGCCTGCCTGCGCCCCATCAGGGCTGCTTCCCCATTGTACAAAGTGACATGGGGGATCACAACCGATAAAACCCCGACTTCTCGACGAGGCTCCCAGGACCGAATCACTCCGACAAAAAAAGAGCCGCTGAAACAGGGTTCAGCGGCTGCTCTATGGTGGCGTCCCCAACGGGATTTGAACCCGTGTTGCCGGCTTGAAAGGCCGGCGTCCTAGGCCAGGCTAGACGATGGGGACACAAAACGAATTCTCAAAGAGAGCGCATGGTAACAAGGGGGATCGGACCGAGTCAAACGGGTTTCCTGAACGATCGAATGCGCAAGGACACGTTTATGACTCGGAAGGATTCCTACCCGTATCCTCACGTTGGTGTTAAAAGGTATGGGGGTGGGTCGATAAGCCGGATTCTGTTCCGTATCAAGCGTGGATACGGTGGTGACCATGTCTCTACGGCTTATGTTACCATAAGCCTCCAGCAACCTACCCGAGAACCTTGGCCGGGCCGACCTTTCCCGAACTTCACGACTCATCTTCACAAACGGCTTTCGCCGTGCAAAGCCGAGCAGGCCGTTCGGCGCGTCCTCCTATTTGGTCTTGCTCCGGGTGATGCTTACCCTGCCATCCACGTCGCCGCGGACGCGGTGGGCTCTTACCCCACCATTTCACCCTTACCCCAGACCATCCGAGGATGATTCCGGGGCGGTTTGTTTTCTGTGGCGCTCATGTCGGATTGCTCCGCCTGGGCGTTACCCAGCACCCTGCCCTGTGGAGTCCGGACTTTCCTCTCACCTGAAACCAGGCGAGCGGCCACCTGACCCACGCCCTCATACCGGGAACTATGATACGCAATGCCTGTGTTGGAAACAAGAGACTGAACGTTCAGGATACGGTCAGCCATCCATCTGTTCTTGAGCCACGGGTTCTTCAGTGCCTAAAGGTTCGGGCGTTTCATTGCGCGCGGCTTCATAATACAAAATGCGATGGCAGTAGGGACAGGTCAACAGGTCATCGCCCCGCTTCACGCTGGCGACCAACTGGGGGGGAATTTGCAATTGACATCCCTGGCAGGTTTCACCCTGAACGGTGGCAACTACCACGAGTTGCAAGGAAGATTTGAGCATGGAGTAGCGATGATGGACTCGTTTTTCCAACGAGGCGATCAGGCCTTGCTTTTCTTGCTCGATCAGCGCGACCTCATCCGCCAGCTTGGCTGATAAGGACTCCAGTTCGCCCTTTTCCCGTTCCAAGGTTTGCGTCACGTCCTGAAGCAGTGTTTTGACCTCTTCCAATTCCTTCTGTTTCTCTTCCCCTCGCTCCATGGCCAGGAGGACCCGTTCTTCCAGGGAATCCTTTTTCTTGTTGGCCATTTCAATTTCAAACAAATGAGCCTGATACTCTTTGTTCGTTTTCAACTCGTTCAACCGCTCCCGCATTTTCTGGACGTGACTCTCATGCGCACTCAAGTCATCTTCACTGCTGCGCCGCTCCGCCGCAATGGTCTCCAGCAAGGGCTTCAAGGCTTCGGCGCGTTTCCGGGCCTGGTCGACCGGCGACTGTGCCGCGTGAAGCCGTTCAGGAATCTGTTGTTGCTGTTTTTCGAGATCATGCAGCTTCAGGTCAAGCTGCTGGAGTTGCACCAGGAGGGAAAGTTGAAAATTCAAAAACGCCTCTGCGTATGAGAAAGAAGTGAGCCACTCATGATCAAATACCTTACCTGATCTGCCCCACAAATAGCAAAAGTTGGTGGGCCCACCAGGACTTGAACCTGGGACCAACTGATTATGAGTCAGCCGCTCTAACCAACTGAGCTATGGGCCCCGGAGAACGTTCGGTCACGTATTAAAAGCCTTCGGCAAAACTGCGCAGTTTCTTGCTCCGGGTCGGGTGACGAAGTTTGCGCAAGGCCTTGGCTTCGATCTGCCGGATCCGCTCCCGCGTCACCTCGAAGTCCTGCCCCACTTCTTCCAACGTGTGGTCCGTCGCTTCCCCGATCCCGAACCGTTTCCGCAACACCTTCTCCTCCCGCGCCGTCAGCGATTCCAGTGATTTCCCGATATGCCGTTGCAAATCGTACCGCACCGCCGCTTCCAACGGCGATACCGCTTTCTTGTCCTCGATGAAGTCCCCCAAATGGCTGTCTTCTTCTTCCCCGATCGGCGTCTCCAGTGAAATCGGTTCCTTCGCGATCTTCAGAATCTTCCGCACTTTCTCCAACGGCATTTCCATCCGCACCCCGATCTCTTCCGGCGTCGGCTCCCGGCCCAGTTGTTGCACCAAATGCCGGGAGGTCCGTACCAGCTTGTTGATGGTTTCGATCATGTGCACCGGGATCCGGATGGTCCGGGCCTGATCCGCAATGGCCCGGGTGATCGCTTGCCGGATCCACCACGTGGCATAGGTGCTGAATTTGTACCCCCGCTGGTATTCGAATTTGTCCACGGCTTTCATCAGCCCGATGTTTCCTTCCTGGATCAGGTCCAGAAATTGGAGCCCCCGGTTGGTGTATTTCTTGGCGATACTCACCACCAGCCGGAGATTGGCTTCGATGAGTTCGGCTTTGCCCCGCTTCATCTTTTCTTCCGCCCATTCCAAGCCCACCAGGGCGCTCTTGAATTCTGCGGTCGGTAGCAAGGTCAGGCCGCGCTCCACCTGTTTGAGCGTGGTCCGGGCTTCGTGGCTCCGGGTCACGACTTGCCGCAGGCCGGCTTCGCTGATGCCGAGCTGCCGCCGGAGGGGGGCCGTCGGGGTCCCGGCCCGGCTCAGGCGGCGTAAGAGTTTGAGGCCTTCCTGCGGGGGGTGTCCCAGCCGCTGGCAGCAGTCCCGGAGGATCCGTTCGGCCTGCCGCACGGTCCGGCCCGCGTCTTTGATCTGACTCACCAACTCGTCCCGCACGGCCGGTTGCAGGTGCAGCCCGTCCACCCGGGCCCCCAATTGTTCTTGCACGCCCCGCACTTTGGTACTCCACCGCGGCTGCTGGGCCACCGGGGCCGCCCGCCGCCGGTCATACAGCCGCAGCAGCGTCTTGCCCAACCGCCGGACGTGATCCAATTCCGCCAGGGCTTGTTGTCGTAATTCTTCTTCTTCCTGGGCTTCGGCCAGTTCGGCTTCGTCCAGGTCGTCGTCCCCGGGGTCATGCACCAGCACCACTTCTCCCACGCTGACTTCCCGTTTCTTCAAGCGGCCCCGCAGGGCGTCCAGGGTCTGCAGGGTCATGGGCATGCCCGCAATCGCCCGCGTCATCTCGTCCTTGCCTTCTTCGATCTTCTTCGCCAGCTCGATCTCCCCTTCCCTTGAGAGAAGAGAAACGCCGGCCATCTCGTTGAGGTATAAACGAACGGGGTCATCGATCCTGTTGACCGTACCGGGAGTCAGATCGATTTCTTTTTCAGCCTCCGGTAACGCTTCGCCGAGTTCATCGACCGGCGTCACGGGCTCCGCCTTCAGTTGTGAATCGGAGCCTTCATTTTGAAAGGTGCCCGCCTGCTCAACAGTCTCCTCTTCCAACGCGGCAAACAACGTGGAAAACTCTTGCGAAGATCCCTTCTCCGCCGGCAAAGGTTCTCTCCTCCCTTCAAAATTGGTTGGTTTTTTCCCTCTAGCCGCAATCGGTTTCATATTCCGGAGGCCACTGTTTTTGGGCATCTCTTATTCCTCATCCGCGCATTTAGCAATGAATAATCACTTCGTTCTCGATGCAGAACGAAAGAACGTCTGAAAAACCACAACTCTCTATCGTATTGAAAAGGAAACGACTATTGCAAGAAACTCAACGAAACGGAAAACGGGCCTACGGCACCGGCCTTGCCTTCAGGAACCTCTGATTTATTGTGATAGCGGGATGCAGGGCAAGGCGTCCCGCAGCGAAACCCGAAGCTTATCATAGAGATAGGTGAGGGTTGAGCGAGGACACAACGCAGCCATGCGCCCGATAGTGCACTAAATCAGAGGTTCCCTCATTCAGTCACTCGGCGGTTCAAAATGGCCGGAAGGACGAGTCTGCCAGGGAACCGTCGACGTCTTCGCCTGTTTGAGCAGACTTCGAAGATTGACTTCGACGGCACGCAGGAGTTTGGGTTCGCCATGGCGAAGCAAGGCTGTGAGGAGCACGTATAAATCCCGTTCGTCTCGACTTCCGCGGAGAATCCGTTCGGTCACGGGATCAGGAGAATCAAGATCAGGATAAAGGGAATCTTCTTCGTCGGGATCACCCAACAATAAATCTAGAGCCTGAGGGGAACTGTACAACCAGGAGGGAGGAATCGCGAGAGCCTTCGCCAATGCTTCCACCGTTGAGACGGCGGGATCTTTTTCTCCGGCTTCGATCGCTTCGATGATGGAACCTTCGACGCCGGACTCGGCGGCCAACTTGACGATGGAGCATTGTCGAGCTTTCCGCCACGCTTGCAATGAAAAAGACATGTTCCTGATCATAGCGAAGAAACCCGGCCCTGTCTATTGCGGAAACGGAGCACCGCAGGCCCTGAACCCTGCACGTGCCTCACCCTCTCGAGATGCTTTACCGCTCCTCTTGAGACAAGGGCAGCCGAAACTGATGGACCCGTCCTGCGTCGGGCATTGCCTCGAGGTCGCCATAGGGCGAGCCCACGACCAAATCATGCCCTGCGCCACTCAAGGACAGTCCGAAGAGGTCGGCTACGCCGGTTGTTGCCGAAGGATTGGGAATCACGGTGTGCAGCGTTTCGCTTTTTCGGTCGAAGACGAAAATCGCCCCGGCATCGGTTCCGGCGGAATCGTGTCCGGGCGCGCCGACGATAATGTGCTCAGGGAGCAGAGCCACGGCTTCTCCAAAATGATCGCCTTTTTGGGGGTCCGGGGCTGCCAACGTTCGCAGGTATTCGCCGGCATTCGTATAGAGATACACCGCTCCGGCCTCCGGTTGCGTGGTTCCTCGTCCCAAGGCACCGACCACCAACAACTCCACGTCACTCGCCAACGCCCATCCGAAATACTCGTTCGTCTGCGGATCGGGCGATGCCAGGATGCGTTGCAACTGCCCGCTTTCCCAATCGAAAAGAAACACCTGTCCGTGATCACCCGTGCCGCCAAGCGGGGCACTCACCGCCAGCGTGGAACCCAGAAACGTCACCGCATGTCCGAACCCATCCGACTTGCGGCTTGCCGCACGTGGAGAGACAAAGGTCCGGCGGACTTCTCCGGTGGCCGCGTCAACCAGATAGGCTGCCCCCACTTCAAACTCCGTGGTGGTACTCGCCCCGGGATCGCCAACGGCCACCAGTTGGTCCCGGGCAGCCACGGCATGCCCAAAAGCCGCTGCCGATTGATTGGGACTGGCGATCACCTGCTGTAATTCTCCGGTGTTTCGGTCGAATATCGACACCGAGCCCACTGACCGGCGCAACGTCCCTTTCCCCCTCGGAGCGCCCACAATCACGTGGTCCGCTGTGAGGCTCACGGACAGGCCGAACAAATCATTGCCCATAGGCGAACGAGGTACGAACTCTCGTACCAATGTGCCGGACTCACGCTCGAACAAGAACACTTTTCCCGTTTGCCCACGGGCCCCCATCGCATGGGGTGCACCGACGAGGACCTGATCCCCTTCAGCGGAGACGGAGAAGCCGAAGCCGTCCAACAACGTGGGCTTGGAAGATTGGAGACTGGGGCCCTGCTCAGGGGCCTGTTGGCCGGAGACGCTCCCGTTCGAAAGCAACAAGAACAGAATCAGGGGGAAAAGGTGGACCATGACTCAACGAACTTTCACGTGCGTTCCGTGGTTCAGATTCACGAGGCTTCTTCTTGTTCGGCATGAAGCGAAGGCAAATCGATGACATGACGCGTAGGTCCGTCTGAATCCGAATCTCGCTGATAGAGTTCAAACGGCGGGATATCGACTTGTAGACGCTTGAGCAGCCGTCGCATGAATTTTTCTCCCGGAGCTTCGCAGATCCACACGTACATGCCCGTTTCCAATTCGTGAAGATGCCGCTTCACCCGAAAGCTGGGGTCTTCCATGAAATAGGCCGATAAAAATCCCGTAATCGCCTGCATGACCCATTCATGCTCTTGCGCGTAGCGGAAACTGACGCCGATTTCGAAAAGTTTTCCGTGCCCGTCCATTGTCTTGTCCTACGCTGATACTTCAGAAACTCACGTCTGCGCTTTCACGTCCAACTCATGCGCTTTCCGGCCTCCACGGGGAAGCCGCCGTTCGGGAACGTGCCCAGCAACCAGCAACTTGGCCATGTCGACGGCCCGGACGACCAAGGCCTCGGCGCCTTCACGCAACGCCTTGCTCCGTTGCACGTACCGAACGTTGTTTTCCATATCCTCGGCACTCCACCCGCGAGAATGGGCAATGAAAGGAAATTGTGGAAACTGACACCCCACTTCCGCAAAGAACCCCAGCAATTGACCGGCCACGCCCTGCACGTTGTCCTGCCCGCCGGTAATGAGGAAGGCGGCGACTTTGTTCTTCAGCAAATGTCTGTTTGCAATGGTCTCCTGATTCTGGATGCAATTCATCCGTTCGACCATCTTGTAATACAGGCTGCTCGCCGCACCCCACCGAATCGGTGTTGCAACGAGAATGACGTCGGCCCAATGCACAAACGCTTCATAGACACGATCGAGTTGATCGGAAGGATCCATTTGCGTGATGGAGCAGGGCCACGTGCACGCACGAGCGGACTTCGAATAGAACCCCTCGCACGGTCGAAACTGCAGTTCTCGTAAGGCTATGCATTGAGTTTCCGCCTGAAGGGTGTTTTGCGCGTACGCAAGCGCATGTTTCAGCAATGCTTCCGAGGTGCTGTAGCGGGGATGCGCAGGGTCCATCACGGTCGTGGAAATACCAACGACGCGAATCGGCCCTTCCTGTCTTTCAGGGGGACGAGCCAACGGATGAGGGGCATGAGGCTGTTGGCGCCGCTTGGTTGAAGAGGACAAATCAATCCATACTCGATTATTTTCCACCTTGACCTGATAAGAAGGCACTTGGTCTTGCTCATAACCGGGTTCTCCCTTGCCCGTCCTCCGGTGAAACTTCCAGTAGTGCCACGGGCATACCACAAATTCGCCGTCCAACGTACCCTCCCCTAACGGTCCACCGACGTGATTGCACGCGTTGGAAATAGCACAAAACTCGTCGTCCTGATACGAAAGAGCAATTTTGGTTTTGCGCACGGTGACCTGCTGGAGAGACGAAGTGCGCAGTTCATCGACGCTTCCCACGTCGACCCAATCCGGTTCAGCCATAAAGCCTCCTGATCTTCACGGTGACAGGAACTCGTTGTCATGACACACACGTGTCCCAGGGTGTCGTCATGGAACTACCTCCTTTTAAAAGATTGGCAGCATGCGTTTCAAACCGAATGACCACGCACATCCGAACGTCTTCTCCAATTCGTTGCCGCCAATGACGAGTTGTGGCAGAATACCGGGCACCATCATGGGAGACTGAATGTGTCGTTCCTGACCCAACCCAACATTGTGATTCCACGCGTCATCGGCATTATTGCAATCGCGGCGGGATTCCTGCTCGGGATCGAAGGCCTGAATCAACCGGATTCGATCTGGTTGCCCATCGCGCTGACCCTCATCGTGACGGGCTTGTGCGCCCAAGTGTATGCGTTCTACCGAACCATCATGTACAAAATGCCCTCGCGAAATACCCCGGACCGATGACTGCGACTTTTCGAAACGTCCCTCTTTTATCGACACGAGTGCTTTGGCCCATTGTGCTCTGCCTGCTCTTGTCCCTTGCAGCCTGTAGCTCCGGGCGAGAGTCGTATCTCAAAGGCGCACTGAAGCAAGCTTCCCAACAAGAGGTCGTTGAGCAGCTCGGAGAACCGTGGAAAAAAAAGACCTCGCTGTTAAGAGGGCAATCGACGTGGATCTATCGCTATGCGCTCACCCAGGATGAACTCGACCCCATGGGTGTCGACCAGCTGGGGCGTAGCGTGTTCAAGGCTACCGAAAGCGTAACGGCCATGATGGGACTCGGTGGCGGCGCCAACAACCCGCTGGATCCAAGCACCAGACCTATCTGCTATCACTACGTCCTCACGTTTGATGATACCACCAAGATCCTCCAGCGGTGGACGCGGGAAACATGCGCTGACACTGATCTCTGACCGCGCCGCCACGGAACGAGTTCGCATCCGGGCAACCGATTCTCTCTTGACCTGACCCAATCTCGCTCCTGGCTCCCGGATGAATGAACATCAACAAAGGGTAAGACCGTATGGGTAACGTTTTTCAGTCCGGCGCATTTTTGCAACAGTGCTTTTCCGTTCACCCCCTTTCGTTGAATTTCAAATTGTTCACCATACCCGACACCATCGGCATCTTTTGCATGAACTGCAAATCCCGGCATCGTCTGACCGTTGGAACCATTACGCGCATCATCGGGGACGCGGAGTGGAGCGAAGAAGGCGCGAGCACCAAGCTGGGGACCTGTGTCAGCCGCCATCAGGAAGCCTTACACGTCACGGAAGTGAGCGTGGATCGAGACGTCGTTCAATTTCGTTGCCGCGAATGCCGCGTCGGCTTTCAGGCCACGGTGTCTCTGTTCGAAACCTACCAGCCGTAACTTGCTTCGGGAATCACAGATTGAGGAAGAAGAAAAGACACTGGATCCTATAGATCGTCTGGATCCCCGATCAAGCCTGTCCTTGACGTTTGTAATCGAGGATCGGGGACAAGCGTCGAGGATGACAGGAGGGGGGAGTTAAAAAAGAGCCGCCTCCGAGGAGGCGGCTCTTTTCCGGAATGAACGAGGCCTGCGCAAAGGCCTTATCTGTTAGGCTGTGGCGTGTACCGAAGATACGGCTTAACCGCCCGGTGGCCCTTGGGAAACTTGGCGGGAATTTCCTCATCCTTCACCGCAGGGACAATGATACAATCTTCCCCGTCCTTCCAATTGGCAGGGGTAGCCACCTGGTGCTTGGCCGTCAGTTGCAGCGAGTCCACTACACGAAGAATCTCATCAAAATTCCTTCCGGTCGACGCCGGATAGGTGAGGGTCAACTTGATTTTTTTATCGGGCCCAACAACAAAAACCGAGCGTACGGTCATATTGTCCAACGCGTTGGGATGAATCATGTCGTACAAGTTCGCGACTTGTCGGTCGGGGTCCGCGATGATCGGATATGAAACCGTACATTGCTGCGTTTCATTGATGTCGTTGATCCAGCCTTTATGTGAATCCAGGGGATCTACGCTCACCGCAAGGACTTTGACGTTACGCTTGGCAAATTCCTCGGTGATTTTCGCCACGGTCCCCAGTTCCGTGGTACAGACCGGGGTAAAATCTTTGGGATGGGAAAACAAAATACCCCAGCCATCACCGAGCCATTCATGAAAATTTATCGTGCCTGCCGTTGTTTCAGCAGTAAAATTCGGGGCCTCATCACCTAAACGAAGTGCCATGGTGTCTTTCCTCCTCTTAAAACTTTCGGATAAACATTGCCGGCAAAAACGACTCCGCGCTTTTACCATTCTTTAAAGCAGGAACTATACGCCTACCGGAAAAAGGCAGTCAACAAGCTAACACTCCCTAGGGAAAAGACCGCAATAAAAAACCCAAAAGGGCGGGATGCACCGCCCTTTTGGGTTCCACTTCGTCTTCTGAAAGCCGATTCTCTAAAAAATGGTATCAGGCGGATTGCTGAGCGGCGGCTGTTTTAACCACGTTGGCCGCCTGGGGACCCTTGGCTCCCTCCACCAGATCAAATTCAACGGGTTCGCCCTCTTTTAGGGTTTTAAAGCCCTCACCCTGAAGAGCCGAATAATGCACAAAGACGTCCTGCTCTCCTTCGACTCGGATGAATCCAAAGCCCTTTCGATCGTTAAACCATTTGACGGTTCCCGACTTACGATCACTCATGGATGCCTCCCTCATTACGGACCACGGAAAACCACGGGTTTCCCCTAAAAGGCCCTAAAAAAAACCGCAGACAGCTTTTTCGCCTTCTGCGGCAGAGCTAATAATATAAATGCCATGTATGAAGCCCTATCTGGAATAATAATTCTGTTATCGTGTACCACAAGAGTACGTAGTCTGTCAATAACATTATGTGTACCGTTGTATACTATGAATGGTATTCCGAAAAAAATGGCGGAAAAACATGAGAAACGTCACCCATGTAGACGAATCAAGTCTGAAACTGCGCTTCGTACAAATTGGCGTAGAGCCCTTTTTCGCCCAACAATTCGGCGTGGGTTCCTTCTTCGACCACTTGGCCCCGCTCGAGCACGATGATCCGGTCAACCTGTTGCAGGGTGGTCAGACGATGCGCGATGAAAATGGTGGTACGACCCTGGGTGAGCACGGCCAACGCTTCGCGAATTTTGACTTCCGTCTCCGTATCAATATTCGACGTGGCTTCGTCAAAGACCACGATAGAGGGATTCTTCAATAACACCCGGGCGATTGCCACGCGCTGTTTTTGGCCGACGGACAACTTCACGCCCCGTTCCCCGATCCGGGTGTCATAGTGTTCCGGGAGTTCCATGATGAACTCATGAGCCCGAGCCGCGATGGCGACTTGTTCGATGTCGTCGTCGGTCGCCGTCAGGTCGCCATAGACGATATTTTCTCGAATGGTCCCATTGAAGAGAAACGGTTCCTGTTGCACCAGGCCAACTTGTGATCGCAGAAACGCCAGCGGCATGTTTCGCACGTCGATGCCGTCCAACGCCACCATGCCGCCCGTCACGTCGTAGAACCGCATCAGGAGTTTGATGATCGTACTCTTGCCCGCACCGCTCGGGCCCACCAGGGCTATGCGCTCTCCCGCCTCCACCTCGAAGGAGACGTCGTGTAACACCTGCACCTCCGGCTTATAGGAAAAGTTCACGCCGTCGAACTGTACGCTTCCGCGAAAACGCGCGGCGGGTGCCACCACCCCGGGGCGGTCCTGCACGTCGGGTTCGGCATCCAACACTTCAAAGATGCGCTCGCTCGAAGCCAGGGCGTGCTGAAGCATGTGGTTGACGGAATGGATCTGGTTTACCGGCACGTAAAACAGGGCCAGATACGACACGAACATCACGAGCTCTCCCACTTTCAGGTTCCCCTGCGCGACTTCCACCGACCCCACCCACAAAATCAGCACCGTACCCATGGCCCCGAGAAAAATCATGGCCGGGGAATAGACGGACCACAGAAACATGGCTTTGAGATTGCTCCGGCTGACCTCGCAATTTCTAGAGTCGAATCTGTCCCGTTCAAACGCGTGACGATTGAAGGCCATGGTTTCCCGGATGCCCGACAGGGAATCCTGAAGATAGCCGCTCAATTCGGACGTGTTCTGTCGAATTTCGTGGTAGTACCCGTGAACCCGACGAGAAAATTTCACGGCGGACACCATCAAAATCGGGATGGGCACCAGCGCCAGGAGCGCCAATTGCCAATTGACCACGAAGAGGATCACGGTGATCCCGATCAACGTCAACGACGCGGTCAACATGCCTTCCAACCCGTCGATGAAAATTCGCTCCACGTGTTCGGTATCATTCATGATGCGCGACATGATTTCTCCGGTCGAGCGATCCTCGTAAAACCCGACCGAGAGCCGCTGAAGCGCGTGAAACACCTGTTGCCGGAGTTGGACCACAACGCGCTGCTCCAGGACATTGTTGAACCGGATTCGCAAGGAGTTGGCGACGTTCTTGAACGCATAGGCCATCACCAATCCGCCCAACACCCACGGCAACAAGAAGAATTGGTCGGCCTGAATCACGTCGTCGATAATCACCTTCACCAGCCAGGGCGGCAACAGATCGAACACGGTTGTCAGGGCGGCGAAAGACAGGGTCGTCAGGGCCCGGGAACGGTGCGGCCGCAAATACCCGAGAATGCGAAGGAGAACGTTCACTGCGTTTCACACCAGGCGACCGGGTTCAGAAACGGCCGCGTGACAGAAGGTCAATATTGCCAGAGGAGGAACAAGTCAGAGGGGAACGGCGTCTATATGACGGTTGAAGGTTCTTGTTTCCAATACGCGTCGAATTCCTTCAACTGGGTCAGCGTGGAGAGATCCGTCATCCGGTCCACGAAGAGTTTGCCGATCAGATGATCCATCTCATGTTGGATGCACACGCCAAACAAACCCGTGGCCTCGAAATCCACGGCACGGCCATCCCGGTCCAGCGCCTGGACCCGAATGGACGACGGCCGTGTCACTTTCCCCCGCAGCCCGTCCACGCTTAAACAGCCTTCCCACATTTCGGCTTGCGCCGGGCCATAAAACACGATCCGGGGATTGATGAGAACCGTCTCGGGAAACGCGTCCTGCCCGTCACAGCGCATCACGACGAGTTGTTCGGACCGCGAGACCTGAGGCGCTGCCAACCCGATCCCCTCGTGCGCCTCCATCGTGGCGAACATGTCGTCGATAAATTGCTGATAGGCGCGAGTGGGGATGATTGCCGGATCAACCGGCTCGGCAATTTTCCGTAAGACCGGATTCCCTATTTTTGCAATCGGCAACGTGGCCATGACTATTCCTTTGGTGGTACTCCCTTGCCGTCAAGGTTCTGAACGTCAGGAAACAGGCTCGGATGGTTGCTTCTTCGGTGCGGCTTTGCGCTTCTTGACTACTTCTTCCCACTCCACCTGCCATTCCTTGGCCCAAGCGATACGCTCTTCATGGGTGGACCCCTGCCAATCATGCGGCGACCCCGACCATCGGGTCAAATGCCAGAGCGAGTCGCGGGCCGTGATGGAAACGTATTTTTCCTCATCCGCCAACAACGCGAACAGGAGAGAAACTGACTCCAGATGTCTCACGTGACGGCACTCGAACGCCACGGCTCGCCGAACGGTATCCGCCGGATCCTTTACCAACGCATGCAGGATTGGCAGCGTCTCCAAAGGCGCTAACCGGACCGCGACGCGCAAAGCATGAGCCCGCACCCTCGTGATTTCCTCGTCATTCCCGGCCACGTCGAGCAGGTCCGGCACGGCCTGCGGGTCCTTGATAATTGACAGCGTTTCAATCGCGTTATAGCGGAGCCGGCTCCCGGGCATCTTGAGGGCTTTCACCAGGACGGGCACGACCGGTTTCCCCAAGTGGACGAACTCGGCGATGATGTAGAGTTCCTGGCGTCCTTCCAACAACGGCAACAAGGCTTCCGCCCGTTGCAACTCCTTGTCGGACAGGACGTCCGGCGCGGGGGTGGCCTGTTCGACTTCCGGGAATTCCGGCTCGGGCGGCTCGTTATAGGGGATTTGGACCGGAATAAGATACGCGGGTTGAGCCGGCGGCGGAGCGATTTCCGCCAAAGAGACCGATGCGCAGCACAGGAAACTCCACCCCACCACAACCCATACGAAACTCACTCTCATCCACCTTCTCTTTCTTGAGCAAACCATGTTTTAGTCTAGTGGGTTTTCCGCATGCTGGTCAAGGCACGGAGTGTTAGACCACTCCCCTGCCCGCTCCCGGTCCACGGAGCCGGATACGGCTTCATGGCCCTGACATCCGGTTCTTTCATCTTGATTTCATGAATGGTAAAATAGAGCTTTTGATCTGAACGTTCATGACGACTGTGAAGGAGGGCTCTCTATGAAACCGGTGAGATTTCTCCTTGGCTTGGGATTGGCGGTTGGACTGAGTGCCGGCCCGAGTTGGGGATATGAAGAAGTCCCCGTATCCGATGGGGGAACCTTACAGGGGACGGTCACGTTGATCGGGAAAGTCCCCAAACCCAAGGGGTACAACCTCGTCACCTTACCGGACGCCGTGTATTGCGGTCGCATCTCGACCGGGACGGGATGGCGTCTCCTGCAACCCTTCGTCGTCGGCCCCAATGGCGGATTCAAAAACGTCGTCATTTACATCGAAGAACTCCGCAAGGGGAAACCCTTCAATTACGACCCGCCCCGGATTTCGGCGGTCGACTGCAAGTTCGAGCCGTACATCACCATCGTCCGGGACAAGCACGACATCGAAGTGGTGAACGAGGACCCGGTGTTTCATGACATTCAAGGCTATGAAACCTCGAAGTTCGGCGCCCGGGTCCTCTTCAACGTGCCCCTGCCCATGAGCAAGAAACTGCGCAAGGAAGTGTTGATGGCCGGCAAGACGGTCAAGAATCGGGCCGGCAAGGTCTTGACGCAACACATCAAGATGGGAAAACAGCGCAACCTGTTCGTGATGCAATGCGGGTTTCACGCGTACATGGAAAGCTGGGGGTTTGCGGTCAAAAACCCGTACTACGCGCTCAGCGCGAAAGACGGCTCGTATACCATTACCGGCATCCCCCCGGGCACCTATAAGGTCCAGGTCTGGCATCCCATGGTGAACAAGGAATATACCGTCACCATCGATCCCAACGGCACCACGGAATTGCCGATCGACATTAATGCCCCGAAAGGCCGGCTCTACGCCAATGAAGTGAGCGAAGGGACACGCTTCGGATTGGAATTGCTCGGGGACGTGGCCATCAAACCCATCGTGGAACTCCAAACCTACGAGCCGTAAACTCCACCCTCCGATCCGTGTCTTGTCAACCGCCCTTCCCTTTCATGGGAGAGGGAACCGGACCTGAAGTTATCCTCTCCCTCGACGGGAGAGGATAAAGGTGAGGGTGATGTGCGCGGGCGTGCGGAGGTAGCGGCTTACAACCAATTCTCCACGGAAAGGCCAGGGACCCGCTTGAAGTACTGGGGATTCCCGGAAACCAGCGTGAGGTTCCGAACCAGCGCGATCGCCGCGATCCGCAAGGCCGTCTCACTCACCGGCGATCCCTTCCGCGCCAACGAAGCGTGCAATTCGCCATACCGCCTCGCCGCCGCGGCATCGAACGGCAGGACTTGCAGGTTGGGGATCAACCGCGTGTCGATCTGGCTCAACAGGGCAGCCGCCCGCCGGCCATACCGGCTCGCGCCGACGACCAACTCCTCAAGGGTGATGCTGGAGGTGCATTGCTGCTCGGGCGGCACCGACGCCAGTTTCGCAATCAACGCCGTGGAGGGACAACGCCCCATCAGATTGCCCAGAACATCAGTATCCAACAGGTACATCAGGCCTTGACCTCCACGCACACGGCTCCGCCCCGTGCAGAATGGATGTCCGCAAGCAGGGCATCCATCTCCCGCTCTTTCAAGTCACTCCAAGCCCCGGCCAGAGCCAGGGCGCCCTGGGGATCGGCCGAAGTCGTCCGCTGCTGTTTGATCAACTCGAGAGTACCGACGCCAACCAGTGCAGCCAGGGGCCTGCCCCGTTTCTCGATGATGAAGTGCCGGCCGTTATCGACCACCTCGGCCAGAAGCGCCGCCAGATCTTTCCTCAACCTGACCGTACTGACTTTCTTGACCATGTTTCCCCTGCTGCAACAGTTTTACAAAACTTTAACTTTTGTACATAATGTACAAAATAACACAATAGTTACATTTTGTACATATTGTAAAATGTGTACAAAAGTTTACACATTACACATTTCGCACCGCAATGGGGAAATAAGTGTCGACGCAGACGACGCTCATTCGTCACGGTCGGCGAGAAACCGCTTGACGGCGCCTGTTCGACGCCTCGCTGCTTTCATGGGCGTCCTGGGCTCGTCAGAACGAACCAAGATCCCTTGCCGTTCTAGGTCATCGAGTCGCGCTTCGATTGTCGCAGGCGAGTCCCGGATTGCGTGAATCTCGGCCACGGGCTTTCCCCGATAGGAAACCGTGACGGTCTTCCCATCGCGTACCTGTCGAAGGACCTCAGAAAACCGTGCCTTGGCATCGTATGCCGAATACGTAATGCCCATACTCATCACTAGACGGTCTTAAGTAAGCGGGAAGTTCTCAAGCATGCGGGGAAATGCTTTCCACTGTGCCAGGCAATTGATTAAGAACGAGTTTCTTCAGTTCAACCTTGTTGCTCGCGTTGTCGATATCAATCCCGACCAACCGGCCATCCAGATCATAGTCAAGCACTATCCCTTCGGAAATTTCCTTACTTTCCGAGCTGGGACGCCCTGATAGATCGATATACAGTGAATCCGTCTCCGGATGATAGTTCAGCTTCATGACTTAAACCCCCTGTCTGGAAAAGCATTATGTATGGTGAGTTTATCTTCAAGGGTAATAACCCTCAAGTATCGGCCGCCAAGCTCCGGCAAAGCGGCCCAAAACCGGTATCTATTATGCTCTTGTGGTTCAGATTGAATGGCATTTTCCAATACATGGATGCACCATTCCTTCTTCAGGTAAGGGCGTTTTCTCAAAACTTCATTTTCAAAATAACTCGTAAATTTATATTTGATCATATCCCCTTAGAATTTTCCAACATTCTATGAAACCGATCTTTCAATTCCTCCAATCATGATAATGCTTCAGCGCTGTAGGTCGGATTAGCATAGCGTAATCCGACATGGGGCTACACATCCTTTTGAGGATTCGTCGGAAGTGTTCTGTTAATCGAATCTATGGTCATCCTAGGCCGATATACGTGGTCGTCTTCTCGCTGAACCAAACCGGAATTGCCGAATTGCACAACAGACTCTACAAGCTGACTTAGTATCAAATCTCTTTGCTCGGGTGTCACTGCCGACGCCACAAAGGCTTCCATGCTGTTTGCGACACGTTGCCGATGCCTGTTCTTTTCACGCATATGCAACTGGGCGCGCAGTATTTTCAAACAGAAAGCCGCTGTGGTGCCTATTGCCGTAAGGATTGAGACCCGAATGGCACTATAGTAAATCACCTGCCAACGCCAATCTTCAGGCAGATCTACTGTTATGAAGTATAGAGCGACACCGATAAAACCTGCGATACAGACGGATCCTAGGCCAGCCCAAATCTTCACTTGTTTGTCAAGCGCGGCTTGGGCCTGTTGAAATTGTTCCTGCGCCTCTTTCACAGAAATTCTTGCAGCAGTTAATCGAGCACGTTTCTCAATTTGTTCTGCAAGAACGCGTGCTTCCTCAATAGTTTTTTGTGCTTCTCCCTGAACTTGCTGTAATGCGCTCTCGGATTCTTTCTTTATGGATTCGATCGTCTGTTCGTATTCCTGGCGTACACCCTCATCTTCAAGAAATCTGCGCGCTTCTACCGCTGCAGTCACGACAGGCGGCCAATACCGTTTTAGTTCTTCAAGTTGCTGATCGATATTAGTCAAAAACCCAGGGCGGCGCGCCACGTAGTCCGCATTTTGACCCTGCGCCTGTTGTTGCATTTGCCCCCTAATTGAATTAGGTAATTAGGGCGTTTCGTAACCAATGTGTGGTAGAAAACGCGCATGGTTACTGGACGACATACGGTTTTTAGTTGTGCGGCCAACTTTCTGCGGGGCCGCAAATGCATTTTCTGTGGCTCCTTTCAGCTCCTGCATACGCGCCGCGGCTATGTGAAATGTGGGCGCTGTGGGAAAAGCAAGAGTCTCCGGCGGTTGCGCCGGGAGATCCGGATCCTGCAAGGCTTCTATCAATTGCAACCCGCCTATCGGTTGAGCCAGGATCTGGGCCTGGATGTCAAAGTGGTGACCCGCATCTATCACCGACTCCGCGAAGCGTTGTTTCATGTCACCGAACTGGAAGCGGGGAAACTGAAGGGCGAGATCGAATTGGATGAGGCCTATTTCGGGGGCAAGCGCAAAGGGCAACGCGGGCGCGCCACGGCGGGCAAGAGCGTCGTGTTCGGGCTCCTGGAGCGGGACGGGCGCGTGTACACCAAGGTGGTTGAATCGGTCAGTGCGGACGAATTGCTGCGGCATATTCAAGCCCACACCCGGAAAGGCTCGGTCTATTTCACCGATGCCTTTCGGGGCTATCAATCCTTAAAACGCTATGGCCACCATCATACCGTGAATCATGCGAAAACCTTCGTGAGTCGGCGGACGAAGAATCACATTAATGGCATTGAAGGGTTTTGGAGTTATGCCAAACATATTTTGTATCAATATCGCGGGGTCTCGAAGTATCATTTCCCGCTGTATCTGAAAGAAATCGAGTATCGCTTTAATCACCGCCAGGAGAATGTGTTCAAACAGTTTCTCAAGATCTATTTTGGTTACGTTTCGCCCTAATTACCTTTCTGTATTGCCAACCATTTAGGAGCAAAATCCTCCTTGAGGGATTCTTCACCCAATGAGGGCCGTAACAATTTATTTTCGTCAATGCTTAAAATTTCATTTGCCACATTCTTCAACTGGTTCATTTGGTTTTCACTGGCCATAAAGAAAACTCCTTTCCCGCCATTGGGAATCGACTCAGGCGGCTGTCGGATTACGCCTTTGGCTAATCCGACCTACGAGGTGCTACCTTCACCCGTAATGTTTTGTTCTAGCACGAAATCGGCGTAATTCGTTGTAAGATCTGCCATTCTGTTGACCAGTGGCCCTAGCCGATCACAGATAAATCGTTCAAGGTTTTTCTGATTCACAAAGGCAACAGTGTATACCCCGTCGAGTTTTTCTGATTTTATTTCTCGTTTGAATGTGACATCGGATCTTTCCTGCGGCAATGGGTCAGTTTCCATCGAGTCGACATACAAAATGTCACCACTGATGATCACCATAGGAACGAATAACCAGAAATGGCGCCATGAACCGCGTCCGCCATCCGTAAGCACTTCACGCTTAAGGGCTGTAAAGGCTTTTGCCATAGGATAGAATATTGAATCGTACAAGCCGCCGTGGTTGGCGTGCCATCCTTTTCCTTTGCGATCAACCCTACAGAATTGGACCGCCTTCGTCTCACTTACGAAGTCATAGTGCACCTTGTCAAAGTCCAGATGAAAGAATGCTTCCTTTGGATGAATCGTAACAACGTTTTTGTCGGGGCCTTTTTGCGGCGCAGAGTACGCTGTGACCGGACAAACCAATTCCTGCGGAGGGTGCCGGTTATCCGTCTGATTCTTGGGCCGCCCTATGAAAACGAACGGATTCGTACTCCTTTTGCATTCGGCGATAATCTCAACAAAGGCTGATAGCTTCTTCTCTTCGTTGTGAGCCACTCGCTTGATGGCTCTAACGTCAATCTCACGAGACTTTCCTTCGTCAATATCTTGAAACGCCCAATTGGTCCACACGTGGAAATTGAGAGCTTCCAGTTGCGTGGCAACCTCCTGCTCCATTAAATAGCCGGACTGCTTGAGCGCGTCGACGATCTCTGCTGGGCTAGGTGAAGCGTTCATTTAGCAAATTCTCCTGTCAGATCAACGGCATCCATGATTATACCGCCACCATCGTCTCGGTATCTCCAGCGGAGAGGGCGTTCATGTAGGCGAGGATGAGGTCGCAGGTGCGGTAGCGGCCGAAGGCGGCTTCGTCTTCTTTGCGGACGATAGGGAAGGTGTCCAGCACGTACTCCGCATCTTCCTTGGTCAGGCCGTAGAGGTGGAAGTAAAGCGCGTCGAGGCGTGCGCGCAGGTGGCGGCGTTCCTCTTCGTTCCAGACGAAGGGCGGGCCGTCGCAACCCAAGTCCCGGGCAAAGGGAGCCATATCGTGGGCGGTATACGTGAGGCGAAGCACGTGGTCGCGGACGAGGTCGCGGGCGGTCGTCGCGCCGAAAGAACGGTCGTAGTCGGCGGGTGCGATGACGGGGAGTTGCTCGACGATGAAGAGGTTCAGAGTCTGACCTTGTACTTTCTGCCGTGTCACGAAGTCGAAAGGCATCGCGTTGAGATTAGCAGCCAGCAACCATTCATTGCGGTCTGACTTTTCCGGCTTAAGAATGGGCACCTTGTTTCCGAATCCGACTACAGGGAAAAGCGCGGCGATAAATGTCCTCGCATTTGTGGGCGCTGTGATTTCCTTGAACCCTAGGATCCAATTCGACCCCGAAGTCCAGCCGCATTCAGATGCCGGCACCCAGTGCTGATGTTCTGGTTGCCAATTTGGGTTAGCATGTTCTTCCTGAGTAGCGTCTCGTGACTGAGCAGGTCGGTTCAGATTCTTAGGGTTGATCACAATGCTGGCGGCTCGATGATCGTATGCCTGTACCATCTTGCCTTCGTATAACGGCAGGTATAGGTCCTTCCCTCGTTTCCAGCAATTGCCTTCGACGGGGTAGAAACCCTCGGCTTCGAGTTGCGCCGTCGTCCTGAAGAGATGAGAGTCATTGGTCATGTGAAACATCGTCGTGTACTTCACCGGCCAAGCCTTGCGCTTCTCAACTTCTGAGCGATCCACCAGCACCGGATGCCGTTCGTAGATGCATCGGGTAATCTGGGCGTCACGGCGGGTGCGGAATACCGGTGCCGTGCCGGTATTGGGATTGACGCGAGTGAAGTCCTCCGGCGTCAGCGTAAAGCAGCGTTCCTCGTTGTGGATCTCTTGCGTGTCGAGCAGAAAGAAGGCGCACTTGGTCTCATCGAACCGTCGTGCTTCCCCGCCGAAGATGAGGGCGCAGAATTTGGTGCGGTCATCTACGTCCGGAAAGAAAGGCGGCAAGTTGGTTCCGAGACGACGATTCTCGAAGTCGAACAGACCGCCCACTCGTCCACTCGTGGAAACGTACTTGAAAAAGCGTGCTGCGGTCTTGTCCGCGTAGATACCCGACTGGATCAGCAGTCCCACAAATCCGTCCGTCTTGATCAGGCTCATGGCGCGCTCGACGAACAGCGAGTAGAGATTGATGTCGCCGCCGCTGAGCAAAGGGTAATCGCCGGAAGCACGAATCACCTGACCGAGCCGGTCCGCGCGTTCCTTGGCGTTGTCGAACTCGGCTGCCAGGGGGGATCCCTGGTCGCGCAGCCGCTGAATGCCTTTCTGTCGTGCCGCTGCAGTCGGAGCACGAGCCAGCTCGGGGTCGCGGGTTGCCAACCATTCCACCTCTTGAAACTTAATGCGGTCCCACGGCGGGTTGCCGATCACGGCATCAAAGCCGCCTTGCGGGAAGGTGCTTTGCCAATCACGCCACACCCCAGGAAAAGCCACTTCCCAGTGCAGGAACCCTTCCCGGTCGGCAATGGATACTGTTTTCCGCCATAATTCGACATATTCCGACCAGGCAATGGCATCGCAATCGGGCGGCACGCCTCCTGCGTGCTCCGGACCTCGGGTCAGCAGCTTGTAGGCGTCCGCAGGTTGCAAGCCGAGCATCCGGACCAGCGGTCTCTCAAATTCAGCGCGATCTTTCTTCTTCATTCCTGCGGTAAACCAGCGTAGGCCGCAGAGGGCATTCAAGAGAAAGCGGAGTTCCGCAGTCTTCTTCTCCACTTCGTGAAACAGTGCAGCCGACTTCCGCACTTCGGCCACGTCGGCATCCGACATTTCCTCAATGCTCTGCATACCTGCTGTGGCGGCCTCTGCTCCCGCTATGGCGCTGCTGGCAAACATCCCACCAAGCCGGTGCAACTCATCGGTGGCGTCCCCCACTCGCAATCCGACTAGCGAGTCGCCGCAACGCAGATGGTGGTCGAGGAAGGACAACGGCGCGCCCACGGTGAAGCTGTGCAGCCACAACGACACCTTCGCGAGTTCAACGGTCAGGGGATTCTTGTCGACTCCGTAGATGCAACGCTTGAGCACCATGCGTCGGATGATGGCCTGATCGGTAAGCTGGGATTCATCCATGACCCAGTCTGATTCCTTGGCCCGTTGAAGGATTTCACTGCGAATAGCCGCTACCCGTTTCACCAGTGGCGAAACGTAGCCGGCGTCGCGCCACTCCGGTACGGCCGGAACGTACTCGATCAGCTCGGCGACGAAGTCGGACAAAAAATCCACTGCGGTGACCAGGAAATGGCCGCTTCCCATGGCCGGGTCCAGGACCTTCAGATTCAGTACCGCCTCTGCCGGGTCCAGCTTGAGTAATTCGGCTTTGCGTTGAGCCTTTGGCCGGCGGTCACCCTTGAGTTCGGCGGCTTTGTCTTCAAACACTTTGAGACATTCCTCGGCCAGCGGCTTCAAAGTCCGTTCGACAATCAGATCGACGAGTTCTTGGGGCGTGAAGAAGCTGCCGCTGTCCTTGCGGGCGTAAGGATTGGGACGGATAACTATCTTGCCGTCTTCGTCGCGGACCGGCTCGTGTTCGAGAAGGCGTTCGTAGAGCGAGCCGAGTTGCTGCACCGACATGTCACGGTAGTTGACGAAGCGTCGCTCACCGGCCGTAGTGTGGCTCAGGTCGTAGATGATGGGAGCGATTACGTTGTCCGGCAGGCGGGCTTCTTCCAGCAACGTCGCGGTTTCGGATGCGAACAGACCTCCGTTGTAAGGCGGCAAGCCGATGGACGTGTCACCCTTGTCGATAAGCCTGAAGAGCATCATCAGGTGGTTGTAGTAGCTGGTGGCGCGATCCGAAAAGGTGTCTCCGCCGGCCATCCTGCCTGCTATGTCGTCACGCACGCGCTTTCGCAGACCGTAATCGTCGTACCGTGAGTCGTTGACCGGCAGGAGTCCCCTGTCTTCGGCGTAGAGCACGAAGAGCAGCCGGTACAGAAATATCAGGGCGGCCTCCCGTACCTCTGCGAGATTCTTATCCGTGGCATCCGCAACCGCTTGCACCAGGTTGGGAAAGATTCGCTCGAACACCACACCCGAAAGATCCTGCGCGACACGCTCCTCGTATCGGCGACCCTCTGCCAAAGCAGCTTCGAGGAACGTCGTCGCGGCGCCCTTCTGAGGGGTGAAGGAATCGCGCTGAAACAGCAGGTGGAAAACCCGGAGACCGTCTTCGTTGCCTGGTTCGAGCAGTTCCGCCAGATCGGCTTCAAAGTAACCACTGGCGCGGGGGCGAGCGTGGTAATCATAGAGACGCCACACGCCGCCGTTAGTCAGGATGCCCCAGCGAATGCGGCTCTCCGAAGCGGTCTCGGCGGTCGAGAGATACCTGAGGATCTGCCCATGCGGCGTGCCGGACCTGATCTTGTCGTCCTTATCATGGGCATCCAACGCGAGGCCGAAGCGTTTGCTTTCCTCCACCACCAACGCGTCCCGATAGCGACCGCCAGGCTTCTTTTTTGCGGCAGCACGCCGCTTGGCGCCGGCGTCGGCGAAAAGCAGGTGATCGGGAATGTCTTCGTTACGAGCTGCGCCTTGCTGGGGCAAATAGTCGGCCCATCCAAGCAAATCCAGGACGGGACGGATCAAGTCCTGCTCGGTAACGGCTTCGTTGGGTTTTGCGGCACGGCTGAGAGCTTCGTATTTCTGACGCACGCCGTTTCTGAACGCGGCAAATGCTTCAGGCTTGTCGAGAGAGGCCTTCCACTCGGGCGTAGCTTTTATGCCGTCGGTGAGGAAGTAATGAGTGAATAATTGACCGGGCACGTCAGTTTGTCAGAGGCTTTTCTTGAAGGGGGTCTGTTCTTTGCCGACCGGCGGGAGCAGTCGATTTCTTTACGTGCTTCCCAATCGATGGTTTACCGTGTATTTATAGCCTATCCAGGCTTACAGGCCAATACCCTGTTCGACGTACTTTACCACAGCGATACAATTCCAGCGGGAAAAGAACTATACTATAAGCAGAAAGCGAGTTGCGCGTGTCCCTCATTTCCAGAAGAACGTTCGGGAAAGGGTTGTTGGCCTCGTTGGGGCTGGCTGTCCTTCATCCTTCTTCGCTCGTTCAAGCCCAGTTGTTCGGCTTGTTTCTCGGCAAAGGCCGCGAAACGCCGGCCATTACCTCCAATGAAGATTTTTACGTGACATCTTATGACCTGACGCCGGAGATCGACCTGGAGCAGTGGTCATTACAGGTCGGCGGCATGGTCAAACGTCCGACCTCATGGTCTTTTGCGGATTTATTGAAACGTCCGCAAACAAAAATGATTGCCACGCTGGAATGTATCGGGAATACCGTCGGCGGCTATTCCATCGGCACGGCGGAGTGGGAGGGCGTGAAACTGAATCATCTGCTCGACGAAGCAGGATTCGACCCCAAGGCATTCGACCTTGTGCTTCGTGGAGCGGACGACTATTCCGACAGCTTTCCCCTCGCCCGGGCCCTTGAAGAAGACGTTCTGCTGGCCGTGAAAATGAACGGCGTACCTCTGCCGCCCGATCACGGGTATCCCGCCCGGGTGATCGTGCCGGGCATCTACGGCATGAAGAACGTCAAATGGCTGACCGCAATGGACCTTGTATCTCACGACTATAAGGGGTATTGGCAACAACAAAGTTGGTCGGATACCGCGTTAGTGAAACTTTCCTCACGCATCGACGTACCAGGCGACAGGGAACGCATCACGACGCCGCGTTACACGATCAAGGGCATCGCTTTCAATGGACGGAACGACATTCAAAACATCGAAGTGAGTACGGACGCAGGAAAAACGTGGGCGCCGGGCATGCTCCTTCCCAAACTTTCTCCGCATACATGGACTCCATGGAACTATGAATGGCGCATTCCGCAATCAGGGGAATACACGCTCATGGTCCGGGCCACCAATGCAACCAACGCGATGCAGATGCTCACCACCAAGCCTTCCTCTACCGAGATGCTGGAGATTCACGCCATTACCGTTAAGGTCGAATTGGCGTAAGACGTTCGAATGCCCCTCACCCTGCCCTCTCCCACCAGGGGAGAGGGAAATACGAAAGACGCTGGATCCCCGATCAGAGCTTGTCCTGGACGTTTGTAATCAAGGATCAGGGATGACGGAAAGATTAGGGCAGCGAGGCAATGGCGGTGAGGGAGACTAGGGGCCAGGGGTAGAGGCCGAAGAGCACGACGCCGGCGGCGGCGAGGGCCAGGACGACGGTGGCGGTGGGGGACAGGGCCAGGCGCGTTTCGCCTTCCTGGTCGGGGGAAGGTTCGCGCATGTACATGACCATGACGATACGCAGGTAGTAGAAGGCGGACACCGCGGCGAAGATCAACCCGACCACGGCCAGCCAGGTCAGGCCGGCATTGACCGCGGCCATGAACAGGTAGAACTTGCCGATGAATCCGGCAGTGGGCGGGATGCCCGCGAGCGAGACCATGAAGAGCAGCATCAGAAACGCCGCACCCTTGTGACGCTTGGCCAAGCCGGTGAAGTCATCCAGTTCTTCGCCTTCTTCCCCTCCTCGTCGAAGGATCGCGACCATGGAGAAGGCCCCAAGGGTCATGAAAGAGTAGATAGCCAGGTACAACATCATGCTGGATACACCTTGTGACGAGACCCCGGCTCCGGTTCCAACCCAGCCTGCCACGACCAGCCCGATCAATGCATAGCCGGCATGGGCGATGCTGGAGTAGGCCAGCATGCGCTTCACGTTCGTTTGCACAATGGCCACGAGGTTCCCCAGGATCAGGGTCAGGATACACACGCCCAGGATGAGCCCGCTCCAATTCGGTTTCATGCCCCCGAAGCCTTCGAGCATCACCCGGAGGAACGCCCCGAAACTCGCGGCTTTCGACGCCACGGCCATGAACGCGGTCACCGAGGTCGGCGCGCCCTGATACACGTCCGGCGTCCACATGTGAAACGGCACGGCCGCCACCTTGAAGCCGAACCCCACGATCACCAGCATCAGGGCGATGAGGATCATCGAGTCGTCCAGGCCCCGGGCATCGACGGCCGCGGCGATTTCGACGAGACGGGTGCTGCCCGTAGCGCCGAAGATGAGCGAAATGCCGTAAAGCAGGAGACCCGAGGAGAACGCGCCCAAAATGAAATACTTGGCCGACGATTCGATGGACTTGTCCTCAAACCGCTTGAATCCCGCCAGGATGTAGAGCGAGATGGACATCAATTCGATGCCCAGGTAAATGACCAGCAGGTCGGCGCCGGAAACCATGATCATCATGCCCGTCAGAGAGAGCAGTATGAATCCGTAGAATTCGGCCAGGTCGATCCGTTCTTCCTTCAGGTACCCGATGGAGAGCAGGATCGTCAGGGCACTCACGACGTAGAGCAAGAGTTTCCAGAACGAGGCATACCCGTCCACCACCACGAGGTCGCTGAACGCAAAGACCCGGTCGCCCATGCTCCCGGCGGTCACGACGAAACACAACCCGAGCGCGGCGACGCTCATCCACGCCAGCAGGTCTTTTTTGTTCGGCGGGGTGATCGGGTCCAGGACCAACAGGAGACAGGCAATGCCCACAACGATCAGTTCCGGGAGGATCGTGACCAGATCTGCGAGTGGAATCGTCATCGCGTTTCAGGCTCCATGGATTTCACCCTCACCCCGGCCCTCTCCCGTCGAGGGAGAAGGGATACCTCATCTGACGTCACAGGCATTGGCGAGAAGGAGGGAGGCCCGGAGTCCACCACCATGACTTTGGCCTGCTTTTGCACGAGGTGATCGACACTCGCGTGCATCACGTCCAGCAGGGGTTTGGGATAGAGCCCGATCCAGAACACGAAGAAGGCCAGGGGCGCCAACGTGCCGATTTCCCGCCAGTTCATATCGTAGAGTTTCGAGGTCATGTGTTGCGCCGGGGTGCCGTATATCACGCGTTGCAACATCCATAAAATGTAAGCTGCCGCGAGAATGACCCCCAGGGCCGCGGCCGTGGCAACAGCCTTGTTCCACATGAAGGCTCCGAGCAGCACGAAGAATTCGCCGACGAAGCTATTCATGCCCGGCAGGCCCACGGAGGACAGCGCGAAGATCACGAGGAACGAGGCGTAGACCGGCATGGTCGCGGCGAGGCCCGAATTGTCCGCGATCTCCCGGCTGTGCGTCCGCTCGTACACGATGCCCACGCACAGGAAGAGCGCGCCCGTGGTGATGCCGTGGTTGACCATTTGCAGGATCGCGCCCTCGATCCCCTGGGCGTTCAACACGAAAATGCCCAGCGTCACGAATCCCATGTGGCTCACGCTGGAATAGGCGATGAGTTTTTTGAGATCGGCTTGGGCAAAAGCCATGTAGGCGCCGTAGATGATGGCCACCACCGACAGGAAAAGCACCACCGAGGTGAACCGCTGCGTGGCGTCCGGCAGCATGGGCAACGAGAAGCGCAGGAACCCGTAAGCGCCCAGTTTCAGCAGCACGCTGGCCAGCATCACGCTGCCCGCGGTCGGGGCCTCCACGTGCGCGTCCGGCAACCACGTGTGGAACGGGAACATCGGCACTTTCACGGCAAACGCGGCGAAGAAGGCCCAGAACAACCAGGCTTGCAGCCAAGCCGGATACTCGGCGTTGCTGAGCGTGAGGATATCGAACGACTCTTTCCCGGCGTAGAAATAGAGTACGATGATCGCCACGAGCAGCAGGACGCTGCCAGCCAGGGTATACAGGAAAAACTTGATGGCCGCGTACACGCGATTGGGGCCGCCCCAGATCCCGATCAGCAGGTACATGGGGATCAGCATGGTTTCCCAGAACACGTAGAACAGCACGAAGTCCAACGAGACGAACACGCCCAGCGTGGCGGTTTCCATCACGAGCAGGCTGATCATGAATTCCCTGACGCGCGTCTGGATCGCGGTCCAGGACACCAGGACGCAGAGCGGCGTCAGCAGGGTGGTCAGCAAGACCAGGGGCAGGCTGATCCCGTCCACGCCCACTGAGTAGTTGATGGAGGGCGACGCGATCCATTGGTGCGTTTCCACGAACTGCATGGCCGGCGTGGATTCATCGAACAGTATCCACGGCGCGAGAGAAACCACGAACCCCAGCGACGAGATGCCCAGGGCCACCCACTTGGCCAAGGCTTCTTCGAACAGGAGAATCGCGGCCACTCCCAACAAGGGCAGGAAGACGACCAGGGTCAACCAAGGAAATCCGCCGGAAGACATGTCGATCAAAAACTCCTCATTAGAACATCAAATACGCGGTCAGGATGATGACCGCGCCCATGGCCATGCTGAGCGCGTAATTTTGCGTTTCACCGGTTTGAATCAAACGGGCCATCCAGCCCCACCAGGCAAACCCGCGGGCCACGCCGTTCACCGCGTTGTCGATGATGGCCACGTCCACTTTTTTCCACATCCGATCCGCCAGCATGAACGTGGGATTCACGAACGCCTTGTCATAGGCTTCATCCACGTACCACTTGTTGAGCGAGCCGCGATACAACGCGTGCCATTGGTTCATCAGGCGACCGGGCAAATCCGGCGACTTCACGTACATGACGTAGGCCGCGGCAATGCCGAGCACGCCGGCCAACGTGGCGACCAGCATGATGACCGTGGCGGCCGCGCCATGGTGCCCCGCGCCTTCACTGCCGGGGAACACCGGTTGCAGGAACTCCGGAATCCCCAGGTATCCCGTGGCAATGCTGAGCACGGCCAGCACCAACAGGGGAATGGTCACGACCGAAGGTTGTTCATGCACGTGGTCGGCATGGTGCGGGTCCACGCGGGACTCTCCCCAAAAGGTCACGAACACCAACCGGAAACTGTAGAACGCCGTCAGCCCCGCGGTGAGGATCCCCGCCACCGCCAGGACCTGTCCCAGCATTCCCGCGTTCCACGCGGACAGCAGCAATGCGTCCTTGCTGAAAAATCCCGCGGTGAGAGGAAATCCGGCCAAGGCCAACGACCCGATGATGAACGTCCAATAGGTGACGGGCATTTTGTCCTTCAGCCCGCCCATGCGTTGCATGTCCTGTTCGTGATGCACGGCCAGGATCACGGACCCGCATCCCAGGAAGAGCAACGCCTTGAAGGCGCCGTGCGTCAGCAGGTGATAGATCCCGGCCACGTACCCTCCCAACCCGCACGCCATCATCATGTACCCGAGTTGACTCAAGGTGGAATAGGCCACCACGCGCTTGATGTCATTTTGCGTCAACGCAATGGTGGCGCCAACGATCATGGTCAGGCCGCCCACGATTGCCACCACGGCCATGGCCGCGGGAGACACGTTGTACAGGGGGGCGAACCGCGCCACCATGAACACGCCCGCGGTCACCATGGTCGCGGCATGGATCAAGGCGGAAATGGGCGTGGGGCCTTCCATGGCGTCCGGCAGCCACACGTGCAAGGGGACTTGCGCGGACTTGCCCACGGCGCCGATAAACAGCAGGAGGCAAATCAGGGTCATCGCGGAAACTTCCCATCCGCCGCCGAACGTGGCCAGCAGGTCGATCGTGGCCCCGGCCTGGTTTGCGGCTTCGGCGAACACCGGCTGGTATTGTAGGGTCCCGAAGACCACGAACACCAACAGGATGCCGAGCAGGAACCCGAAGTCGCCGACCCGGTTGACGATGAACGCCTTGGTCGCCGCAGCGCGCGCCGAGTGCCGTTCATACCAGTGCCCGATCAGCAGATAGGAACACAGGCCGACGGCTTCCCAGAACACGAACAGTTGGACGAAGTTGTCGGACATGACCAGCATGAGCATGGAGAACGTGAACAGCGCGATGTTCGCGAAAAATCTCGCGTAGCCCGGTTCGCCGTGCATGTACCCGATGGTGTAGACGTGCACCAATCCGCTCACGATGGTCACCAGCAGCAACATGGCCGCGGTCAACTGATCCACGTAGAGCCCCAGCCTGATGGTGAGATCGCCCGATGCCCCCCAGGTATACAACGGTATTTCCAGCACGCGCCCGTCCGCGACTTCGGAAAGGGCCAGGACCGACAACAGAAAGGACAGCCCGACCGCGGGCACCGCGATCAGGTGCGCACGCTCCTTCAGGACGTGCCCGGCGAAGCTGAGCACGACGAAGGCCAGGAGCGGCAGGAGCGGGATCAGGGCATACAACATGGCGCTACCATTTCAACAGGCGGAAATCATCCACGTTGATACTGGCGTGATGACGGTAGAGGGCGATGATAATGGCGAGGCCCACCGCCACTTCGGCGGCAGCCACGGTCAGGGCGAAAAACACGAAGACCTGCCCGGCCAGGTTGCCGAAATGGGAGGAAAAGGCCACGAAATTGATGTTCGTGGCATTGAGCATCAATTCGATGGACAGCAGGATGATAATGAGGTTTTTCCGGACCAGGACGCCGATGAGCCCGATGATGAACACCAGCCCGCTCAACACCACGTAAAATTCCACGGGAACGCTCATTTGGATTCCATGATGCCTTTCTTGGATAAGATGACCGCGCCGATCATGGCCACCAGCAGGATGAGCGAGGCGATTTCAAACGGGAACAGGTAGGTGGAATACAGGACCTCCCCGATGGATTCCGTGTTTCCCACGGCCGCGCCTTCGCGTCCGGGGTCCGGCGCCGCCACGGTGAAGCCCCGGCTGACCGTGAGCAACACGGCTTCGGTCAACAACACCACGCCGAGAAACAACGCCACGGTCCCCTGCTGGTTGAACCGCTCTTCGCGTTTCACGTTCAGGAGCATCACGACGAACAGGTAGAGCACCAGGATCGCCCCGGCGTACACGATGATCTGAATGGCGGCCAGAAACTCGGCGTGCAGCGTGACGTAGAGCCCGGCCACGTGAAAGAACATGACCAGCAGGGACAGCGCGCTGTAAATGGGATTGCGGAGCACCACGACGAGCGACGCGGCCATCACGATGACTACGGCAAAATACAGGAAGACGAATGTAGCCACCGTTACACGTAGCTCCCGTTAACGACGTCTGCGGGTCGCGCGGATAGAGGGATAGGCATCGGGAAGATGAATCGAGCGAAAATCAAAATTCCTTTTCCGGAATATCCTTGAAGGAGACGTTGAAATAGGCAACGTTGGGATGCTGGAATTCCAGCCGTTTTTCCCGTTCCGGAAACGCTCGATCTCCGATTGCCAATAGTTGTTCTTTATTCAAATGCAAATGGCGTTTGTCGTACACGGCCCACTCGAATTCCTGCGACATGCCCAAGGCGTCCACCGGACAGGCGTCGACGCATAACCCGCAGAACAGGCAGCGCGTCATGTCCATGTAATATTCCTTGGCGAACCGCTTGGTGGGTTCCCCGGGCACCTCGGCGCTCACCACGCGAATCACGCGAGAGGGACAGGCCGCCTCACACAGGTCGCACCCCACGCATTTCTCCGTATCATCGTCGTAGCGCAACAGCCCCAACATGCCCCGGTAATTCTCGGGCAACGGTTTCTTGACGTGGGGATACTCCAGGGTGATGGGACGATATTTCAGGAGATGCTTGAGCGTCTCCTTCATGCCCAGGAGAATTTCATAAAAAATGAGCGACTGAATCCACTTTTTGAGTTTCATCGACCCGGCTCCTCGGTGCTTGTCCCCGACCCGATCGGGGATCTAATCTAATTGGGGAAGATATAGGCGAGCAACGACGTCACCACGATGTTCCCCAGGGCAATGGGCAACAGCACCTTCCACCCGAACCGCATCAACTGGTCGTACCGCAACCGCGGCAGCGTGGCCCGTATCCAGAAAAACAGGAACAGGAAAAAGTAGACCTTTGCCGTAAACCAGAAAATCCCCGTGACCCATGCGAAGACCCCCGGCGCCTGCAAGAACGGCAGGGGGGCGTGCCAGCCGCCGAAGAACAGGACGGTGGACATGCACGACACCAGGATCATGTTTGCATATTCCGCCATGAAGAAAAACGCGAACCGCATGCCGCTGTATTCCGTGAAGAACCCCGCGACCAATTCGCTTTCCGCTTCCGGCAGGTCAAAGGGCAGCCGGTTGGTTTCGGCCACGGACGCGATCAAAAAGACGACGAAGGCGATGAACTGCGGAAAAGGTACGGGATCGAAGGCGAACCAGTTCCAGAACCCGCCGGCCTGGGCTTCGGTGATTTCCACCAGGCTCAAACTCCCCGCCAGCAACAAAACCCCGACGATTGCCAGGCCCACGTTGAGTTCATAGCTGATCAACTGGGCCGCGGACCGGAGGCCGCCCAATAACGAGTATTTGCTGTTGGAGGCCCACCCGCCCAGGATGACCCCGTAGGCCCCGATGGACGCGAATGCCAGGATGTACAGCACGCCGATGTTGATGTCGCTGATCACGAAGGGTTTGAATTCCACCCCCATGACGTCGATTGTCCAGTTCGGACCGAACGGGATGACGGCAAACCCGATCAGGGCCGGCACCAACACGATAATTGGGGCGAGACTGAACAGGATCTTATTCGCACCGGCCGGGATGATGTCTTCCTTGAAAAACAACTTCAGCCCGTCGGCCACCGGCTGCAAGACCCCATACGGTCCGACTTCCATCGGGCCCATCCGGTCCTGCATCCAACTGAGCACTTTACGTTCCAACAGGGTGAGGATCGCCACGGTCAGCAGGACCACGCCCATCACGACCCCGATTTGCGATACGGTCAACGCCAATTTAATGCTGGTTTCAAACACGGGAACGCTCCTCTATTGATCCGATAATAATCTTTTTAGAGTCTATCCAGCCAATACTGGGGACGCCGCCGGTTGTGGGCCACCGCCAGCACTTGAACAGAACCTGACGATTCACGGAACAACACAATATATGGGAACCTTTTCATTCGTATGCGCCTGACATCAGGCTCTCTTTCAATCGGGTATCGGTGTGGCGCCTCACAGACAATCCGCATGACTCTTTCAAACTCCGCAAGATAGGAAGCACCGAGCCCGGCCCTTTTCGATTCATAATACGCGACGGACTCAAGATACTCGGACTCTGCGGCAGGATGCAGGCCATAGGTCATCTGAGCAAGGCCCGCGCCTTTTTTCTGACCTCCTCTGCCGGGATTGGCTGCACGATACCTTCGTCGAGTTCCCTGGCTCGACGACGTGCTTCAATCAACCAATCTTCTTCTATTTCATCCATTGTCGGCGCATCAAGACTCAAGAGGAGTTTCTGTGCCAACTCTGCTCTTTCTTCCTCTGAGAGATGAAGAGCCTCATCTTCAATTTGCTTCAGATTCATGTCTTGCTCCAATGCGTATGGGCTGGCGCATTACCTCACTTTGTAATGGTGACGTGAGTCGTCTTCCATACGGGCACGTGGGTTTGCGGATCAACCCCCGCTTTCGCGGGAGCAGGCTTTTTCAACGAGAACAACGCCCGCACGGATTGATCGAAATGCTCGGGGAACCATGCCACGGCATCGGGCACGCGGTCGTTCAGTTTCACGGACACGGTGACTTGCCCGCCGTCGTTCGAGAGCCGGACGGTATGGCCTTCTTCGATCCCCAACCGCCGGCCCTCGCGGGCATTAACGTGAAGCCGGCCTTCTCCTTCGATTTCCATCAATCCCTTCGCGCGCGTGCTGTATTTTCCGGAATGATACAGGGACTGGACCAACCGCAACGTCATCGTCCCTTCCGGGGCAACGGGCGACGCAGGCAGCGCGTACCGTTGCTCAACATCCTCCTTGAACCCGCTCGTCACGTATTGTGCGACCGTGTCTCCGTCGACTTTCGGCGGCGTGGACGCCGGACCCAGCAGGCCATACCCCGGAATCACTCCGCGGATTTCCTTGAAGATTTCCTTGACCTCATTGTATTCGATGGGATGTTCCATCAACACCGACAGGGCCGAGAACATTTCCCAATCGGGACGGCTCTCTCCCAGCGGCTCGGTCGCCTGGCGAACGGGCTGGACATGGCCTTCCGTATTGGTAAACGTGCCGTCCTTTTCCATGGCCGAACACGCGGGGAACACCACGTGCGCCCGCTTCGCGGTTTCCGTCAAAAACAGTTCCTGGCACACCAGAAACTCCAACGCATCGAGCGCCCCGGTCACGTCGGCGTCACCCGGCAACGATTCGACCGGGTTGTCACCCACGATGAACAACGATTTGACTGCGCCGGTCCTGGCCCGGTTCAACAGCTCCGGCAAGGTGGCCGGTGCTCCGGCCGGGACAGCTTGACCCCAGGTCCGCGTCAAGGTTTTTTGACTCTCTTCGTCGTGAAGGTCCGCGGGGCCAGGAAAATATTCGGCCACGGCTCCCATTTCCACGGCGCCTTGCTCATTGTTCGCTTCAGCCAGGCAACCCAAGCCCGAGCCCGATCTCCGGAGATGTCCCGTGAGGATCTGAAGATCCAGGAGGTTGGTCACCAGCCCCTCGCCGCCCAGTGAACGAAGCACCTCCCGCCCAGTCAACATCACGGCGCGTTCAGCCTGCGCATACGTCCGGGCCGCCGCTTCAACATCCGTTTGCGAGAGACCGGACTGCGCTTGGATCGCATCCCAGGAAATCTTGGCCACGTTGGTCCGTATCGTTTGCACGAACTCCGTCGACTCACGGGCGATATCCTCATGCACGAGGTTCGACTCGACAACGGCCTTCAACAGCCCCAGGATGGCCGCGCCGAACTGCCCGGTCCGCACCGTCAGGTGATGCCGGGACAGCGTCGCAACGTTACTCACCGTCGAACGAACCGGAAGCAGCGACTCGAGCGTGACCAGTTGCGCGCCTCCACGCTTCACGGCCTGCTTCACGTGCAGGGCCGTAATGGGATTGGCCTCATTGAGGTTGGTGCCCACCAGCATGATCACTTCGGCTTGGGCTAAGTCCTCATAGCGGACCGTCCAACGATGCGTACCCTGAACCCGCCGGAGCGCCAGCACGCCGTTGATGTACCCGTACCGCGCGCTGCTGTCGATCTGATTCGTCCCGATCACAACGCGCATGAATTTCTGGAACAGGTATAGGTCCTCGTTGGTACAGCGAGTCGTGATGAGACCGCCGATCGCGTCGGCTCCGTGCGTGGCTTTGATCGTTGTGAACTGCCGGGCCACGCGGTCCAAGGCTTCTTCCCACGTGACTTCGACAAACGAGCCGTCGGCCTGACGCACGAGCGGACGTTGCACACGATCGGGATGGACCGCGGCGTGGTATCCGAAATACCCGCGGACACAGAGGTCCCCGTTGTTCCGGCCCGCGCCCAAAGCCGAATTGACTTCGATCAATTGATCGTTCTTTCGCTGGACCGTGATCTGGCACCCGTCCCCGCAATAGGAACAGATGGTCTCCGTTCGTTTCAGCATCCACGGGCGATAGTCATACATGGACAACCGGCTGGTGATGGCGCCGACCGGACAAATCTGGATGCACCCGCCGCACATGTCGCATTCGAGTTCATTCCCGGCCCAATGCGTAATCTGCGTGAGCGTGCCGCGGCCTTCGGCCGCCAGCGCCTGGGCGTCCATCACCTCGTCGCAATACCGCACGCACCGCATGCACGACACGCAACGGTTCATCTGCGTTTCGATGACCGGGCCGAGGTATTGTTTCGGGAAGACCCGCTTCAGTTCCTTGAACCGGCTGACGGTGGGCGTGTACTCGTGCGAAAAATCCTGCAAGTCGCAACGGCCGCCCTGGTCGCACACCGGACAATCAAGGGGGTGATTGCCCAACAACAATTCCAGCACAGATTTCCTCGCGGACTCGACGTGGGGCACCGACGATCGCACGACCATACCTTCGGCCACCCGCGTGCTGCACGAGGTTTGGAGTTTCGGAATTTTTTCGATTTCCACCAGGCACATCCGGCAATTCGCATCGGGTTCCAGCTTCGGATGGTAACAAAAATGGGGTACCATGATGCCCACCTGCCGGGCCGCCTCAATCACGAGCGTGCCTGCCGGAACCTGCGTGCGGATTCCGTCGATCGTGATCGTCACCATGTTTGAGGTGTTCGACATTTTGATTCCTACGCCAGGCTCAGGACGGGGATTTCCTTTCGGCTCCCCTTGAGCGCCTCGGCCTCCTCGATCAGGACCTCATACTCGTTCCGCCAATATTTCAACGTGCTCTGCACCGGGGCGATTTCCGCATCGCCGAACGCACAGACCGTTCGACCGCCGATGTTTTCGCAAATTTCCGTGAGCGTCCGTAAATCTTCCGGCCGGCCCTGCTTGTTCAGGATCCGTTGTAGGATCTGGACGATCCAGGAACTGCCTTCCCGGCACGGCGTACACTTGCCGCATGATTCATGATAGAAAAATTCCATCAAGCGCAGGGCCGCCCACACCATACTCGTGCCTTCTTCCATCACGGTGATCCCGCCGGACCCCGACATCGAGCCGGCCAGGGCCACCGATTCGAAATCCAATTGAACGTCCACGTGGTCAGGGGTCAGAAATGGAGCCGAGGCTCCGCCCGGAATAAACGCCTTGAGCGGTTTGTCCGACCGCATACCTCCGCCCAACTCATAAATCAGGTCCCGGAACGTCGCGTTTACGGGCAATTCATAATTCCCCGGACGTTTTACGTGGCCGCTCAAACAAAAGACCCGGGTGCCGGTGCTCTTGGGCGGCGCGCCGATGGAGGCGAACCATTCGGCTCCCCGGTTCACGATGTGGGGCACGTTCGCCAGCGTCTCGACGTTGTTGACCACCGTGGGTTTCTGGTAGAGGCCGTGCGTGGCCGGGAACGGCGGTTTGGTCCGGGGTTTCCCCCGCTTGCCTTCCAGGGATTCGAGCAGCGCGGTTTCCTCACCACAGATATAGGCTCCGGCCCCCGCGTGTACGGAGACGTGCACGGTGACACCGCTGCCGTAAATATCGGCACCCAAATGCCCAGCCTGGTAGGCTTCGGCAATGGCCCGCTCCAGGATCTTCGTCGCCAGCCGGAATTCGCCCCTTATATAAATGTAGGCCGTTTGCGCGCCGATGGCATAGCAGGAGATGGCAATGCCTTCGAGGATCTGGTGGGGGTCCCGCTCCATCAATTGGCGGTCTTTGAACGTGCCGGGCTCGCTTTCGTCAGCGTTGCAGCACAGGTATTTGGGACCGGGATGGTCCTTGGGAATAAAGCCCCATTTCACGCCGGTGGGGAAGCCCGCCCCGCCCCGGCCCCGCAGGCCGGATTTTTTCACCATCTCGATAATGTCATTGGGCGGCATTTTGCCAAGGACGGTTTTCGATGCCTTGTACCCGCCGGTCCCTTCATAATCCGCAAGAGACCCTGTGTAGCCGGGTCGTTCCATGTTGGTCAGGAGAATCTTCTCAAAGGTCTTCATGACGATACGACGCCCTCGCCCCGTTCGGGCACCATAAAGGGACCGCTTTTCAATGAACAATCGCCGGATTCCCGCAAGTCCCGCACAATCCGCCCGACTTTGTCTTCCGTGAGCCGCTCGTAATAGTCGTCGTTGATCTGCATCATCGGCCCGGTTCCGCATGACCCCAAACATTCCACCGTGCTCAGGGTAAACACCTTATCATCGGTGGTCTGACCCAGGCCGATACCCAGATGTTTGCGCAACCATTCGATCAGGGGGTCGGCCCCGACCAGCGCGCACATCAACGACCGGCACACCTGGATATGGAATTTCCCGATGGGCTTGAGGTTGAGCATGGTATAAAACGTCGCCGTCTCGAACACCTGGGGCGGAGTGAGATCCAGAATCCCGGCGATCTCCCGGATGGCAGCCTGGCTCACGTATCCCTCTTCCTTCTGCGCCAGGTTCAACAACGGCAGCATCGCCGAGCGCCTGACCGGATACCGGCTCAGGATGTCGTTAACGGTCTCTTGATGCTTGTCGAAAATCATGCTGCCTTCCCGTGCCTCTTCAATCCACAATCCGCAATCCAAAATCCGCAATTCTTTTTCACCGATCACATTCGCCCATGACGATGTCATAGGTGCCGAAGATGGTGATAATATCAGAAATCAGGTAGCCACGTGCCATAAAATCAAACGCGCCCATGTGCACAAACGACGGAGAGCGGATCTTCATCCGATAGGGCCTCGGGCTCCCGTCGCTGATCAGGAAGAACCCCAGTTCGCCCTTGGGCACCTCCGTCGCGCAATAGGTTTCCCCCTTGGGCGGCTTGAACCCCTGCGTAAAGATGATGAAGTGATGGATCAGGCTCTCCATGTCCCGCATGACGTTGGGTTTGGCCGGGGGAATCACTTGCGGCATATCCGCCATGATGGGCCCCTCCGGCAACTGGTCCAAGCATTGCTCAATGATGCGAGCGCTTTGCTTCATTTCCTCGACGCGAATCCAATACCGGTCATAGGTGTCCCCGCCCTTGCCGACCGGCACGTCCCATTCCACCCGGTCGTAGACGCCGTACGGCTGGGTCTTGCGCACGTCATACGCCACACCCGACCCGCGAAGCGTCGGCCCGGTGAGTCCGAAGTTGATCGCGTCTTCCGCGGAAATGACCGCCACGTCCTTGGTCCTGGCCACCCAGATCCGGTTCCGTTGCAGCAACGTGTCGTATTCCTGCACGTGATCGGGAAACGTTTTCAAAAATTCGCGCAAGCGGTCGACCAGCGCCGGGGTGAGATCGCCGTCCACTCCTCCAATGCGATAATAGTTCAGCGTCAGGCGCGCGCCGCAGAGTTGTTCGAAAAAGTCGAGCAGGACTTCCCGTTCGCGGAACGTCCAGAAGAACACCGTCATGGCCCCGATATCCAGGGCCTGCGTGCCCAACCAGAAGAGGTGGCCGACGATCCGCTGGACTTCGGCCACGATCGTCCGGACGTACTCGGCCCGCTCCGGTATCGTCACGCCCACCAATTTTTCAACCGCGCGCACGTAGGCGTAATTGTTCGTCATGGCGCACACGTAATCCAGGCGATCCGTATGCGGAATGACCTGCATGTAATGGAGTCCTTCCGCGAGCTTTTCCACGCCGCGATGCAAATACCCCATGTCCGGAATGGCCTTGGCGACTCGCTCGCCGTCCAATTCCAACACCACCCGCAAGACCCCGTGCGTACTGGGATGCTGCGGTCCCATGTTGAGCAACAGTTCGGTCGTGCGCTTGGCGGCTTCAGGCTGATCCTCGGCCAGAAAGACGTGTCGCTGGTCCTGCGGAATTTCACGTTCGGTCCATTCACTCTCCGGCTCATCCAAACGCGGAATGAAATCGAAGGTGCTTCTCCATCCCTTGCCTTCGGTGGGAAAATCCTTCCGCAGGGGATGACCTTCCTCGTAATCCTCAGGCAACAGAATCCGTCGCAGGTCCGGGTGCCCCTCAAACGTGATCCCCATCAGATCGTAGACTTCCCGCTCCAGGAAATTCGCGCCTTTCCAAATGGACGTCACGCTCCCGATGGTGGGATTCTCTTCCGGCAACCGGGCCTTCAGTCGAATCCGGGCGTTATGCGGAAGGGAAAGAAAGTGGTAGATGACTTCAAACCGTTCCAGGTCGTCGGGATAGTCGGCCGAGCAAATGTCGGTAATATGGTCGAAGGCCATTCCGGGGTCATCGTGGAGAAAACGCGCCACGTCCACGAGATCCTGCGCCCGTACCTGGGCCGAGAGATCTCCCCGTTGCGGGTCCTCGCGCACGGACAGCACGGCCTTGGGAAAACGCTCGTGGAGGGTTTCAAGAACTCGATGCATGCCGGAACTTTATCAGGAATGACGAGTGGAAGACGTCTTCCACGCTATTTCACGAATACTTTTTCCTTCTGTATCTTTTCCTGCAACTTGATCAAAGCATCCAACAACGCTTCCGGACGCGGGGGGCATCCCGCCACGTAAACGTCTACCGGCACGATCTGATCCACCCCCTGCACCACGCTGTAACTGTTGTAATGATTGCCCGAGGTTGCACAGGATCCCATGGAGATCACGTAGCGCGGTTCAGGCATCTGATCGTAGATCCGCCGGATCACGGGCGCCATCTTTCGACACACGGTTCCGGCCACGATCATGACGTCGGACTGTCTGGGAGAGGCCCGAAAGACCCCGGCCCCGAACCGGTCGATGTCGTACCGGGCGGAAACCGACGCGATCATCTCGATAGCGCAGCAGGCCAGCCCGAACGTCATCGGCCACAAGGCCGACTTCCGGCACCAACTCACCAGGTAATCCAGATTGGTGGTAATGATATTGGAATCAAACTGGCGTTCGAGCATGCTCATGGTTTTTTATCCTTCGTCATGCAAACACAGCGTGGGGGATGGATTCCCGCGTCGCAAGAGCCACCCGACTTGATGCCCTGTGCCGCCAAAATGACAGAAACGACGAAACACCGGCCCCCTCACCCCGACCCTCTCCCTCCAGGGGAGAGGGAGTTATTTAATCCCATTCCAACGCCCCTTTTTTCCAGACGTACCAAAACCCGACGACCAGGATGGCGATGAAGACTCCCATTTCGATGAGGCCCAACAGTCCCAGCTTGTGGAACACCACCGCCCACGGGAACATGAAGACGATTTCGATATCGAACACCACGAACAACATCGCGATAATGTAATACCGCATCGGGAACTGAACGCGGGCGTCCATGAAGAGCGGGCTCCCGCTCTCATAGGGAAGCAGTTTCGCGCGATAGGGCCTGCTGGGCCGCACGATCCATCCCGCCACCAGCGACACCACGCCAAACCCCAGCGCAATCACGGCAAAGATGGCGATGGGAATGTAATTTAGCGGAACGGACTCACCACCCATATTTGGTTTATCCTTTTATTGTGGATTCCTTTTATTGTGGATTGCTGATTGTGGACTGTGGATTGAGAAATCCAAAATCAGCAATCAAAAATCCACAATCTTTCATCAGACCGTTTCCAACACCGCATCGAAAAACGGCCGGTGGCGTAAGCCACGAAGGGTTGAAACCTCAAGCCCTTTGTGCTGCATCAAAACTTTAAACGTGGTGCCCATGCCGTGCGGCCGCAACAACTGGGCTGCCGCCTGGATTGATTCCGATTCCTGATCACACCCCTCGACCAATTCCTCGATCCCGAGGCTCATCAAAAAATGCTGGAGATTCGTAAACCCCGTCGTCGTCAACCCGACCCGTTCGCCGGCGTGGGCCAGACTCGAAAAATTCACGTGTGCGGTCAAATCCTGCTCTCCGACTCGCGTGAAAGGATCCGTCGAAACCGTATGACGGTGGTATCCCATCAGGGTCCCGTTCTTTCGTTCGGGGGCAAAATAATCCTGGGCGGTATGGCCGTAATCAATCGTGATCATGACGCCACGATCAAGCACCCTGGCGACCTGTGTGATCCATTTCACGGCCTCCAGGTTGATTTCCGTGGTAAACCCGACGGGCAACTTCACGTCCAGGTCGGACAGAAACGAGGCCAATTCAGGCGTGGACGGCTCTCCCCATCGTTCCTGCAAGGCATGGTCGCGGCTGGTCACATACAATTCCCGGAGACCGTCCTCCCCCATGCGAACCCTGTGGACCGGAAACGCATCCACCAATTCATTCGAGAGTAACGTGCCGGTCAGGCTTTCGTCCGGAATCGACTGAAGATCGCCAACCCATTGAATTCCCTGTCCTTGCTCCTGCCAGGAAGCCAGCGTTTCCCGTTGTCGCCGGCGAAAGGCCGGACTGCGTTCGACCAGGATGCACGACAAACGGGGAAGGAACGAGGCCTGCTGTTCCCGACATTCCTGCAACAGATCCCTGAGCAACGTCCCTTCACCCGGCCCCATTTCCACGAGATGAAAAACCGGGGGATGCCCGAGTCGTTCATCAATCTCCGCAAGCTGACGGACCAGACACTTGGCCAGAACCGGGGAAAGACTCGGCGCGGTGAAGAAATCACCACCCTCCCGACCAATGAAAGAAGTCGCGGTAACGGAACGTCCGCCGCCCGTCGTATAGTACCCATGCTCCTCGTCATAAAGCGCGAGTTCCATAAACCGCGCAAACGTCAACGGACCCGTTTCCCGGATGAGCGTGGTCATGTGTTTCACTAAAGGAGAATCCGGCGACTCCATGCCTTGATTGCCGTCCCTACTCATCATTCTGAGCTTTTTGCCCTTCTAAACGTAGCGAATTATTTACTCCTGCGCCGTTTCCCAGACACCAACCCCATAGGACCCAGCCCCCCATGGGCCAAAAGCTCTATAAATTAGCTATCCGGCAACTGTTAGTCAAGGTAAGGTCAGCCCATGTTGGCGCAATTTTGTCATGTCCACTTTTGATCGAACCGGAGGGTATGAGATTGGCAAAGGAAGACATCGTTAACCCCTCATGCTGAAGCCCCCGCTAGTAGTTAGCGGGGGGAATGCGGTGTCCGGGACGTTATTACCGAGTCGCACGCTCACGTGCCGGAATCTGTCACTCCAACTGGAGGAAGTCCTGGCGCTATTTCGGGGGCAAGAAACTATCGGCAAAGGAACGTGGAGAAATCACGGAGACGCTACGGGGCGGGTTTTCAAGAAGAAGCCGGTCGCCCGTAACGAGGCACGCCTGGGGATGGCCGGCGAGCAATGCCCACAGGTGCTGATCTCCGGTATCCGGAGCTTCACCCGCCGCGACAGGCGCTCGCCACATCGCATTGGCGACCAGGTCCGCAAGCAGCCGGTCGAGTTCCTTGCCGGTCAGGCCATGCAACCGAACCAGACCCGGACGACGCAACACGCACGAATACTCGGTGAGCAATTCGTCCGACATGAGGTAGATAAAGCCGCCGTCGAGCATGGCATCCAGAATGCGCGCCGGGGGACTGTTCGGGTCCGCGCCGATCAGGCCTGAGACGATGACGTTCGTGTCAACGACACAAACCCCAGGAGTCATCGGCGTCTTCCGTGTTTCCCGTCCATGGCCGAAAGGCGTGGTACGGCGCTACCGCCCCTTACGGGAACGCCGTGTTTCCTTGACCGCCAGGACCATTGCCTGATCGGCATCCAAGCGGGACCGCGCCCGCGCCTTGGCGACGATCTCCCGTGCGCTGTCGAGCGGCTGGAGCCCTCGCAATTTCAGGCTTTCCTCGATGATCGAGGCCATTGAGCGATTTTGCCGCGTTGCGGCTTCTTTCAGCGCACGATGCGTGCGGTCGGCCAAGCTGATAGTCAGACGAACCATGGCGTATGCTTCGATAGATCGTTCAGGCAATCAATGCAGACACCATAGCACCAATACACCAAAGGTGCAACGCATCTCCTTCCCGAAAGTGGCGTCGGGCGACGGATGTCAAGCTTAACCTCTATCTGAGCAAGGTGGCCGAGTTGGAAAAACAAACGTCAAGCCAGTCTGGCCGGCCACACTTCACAGGCCAACGGACGCACGAGAAACATTCTTCATTTGCTGTCGAGAAAATTTCTCGCGAGATTCTCTGCGCGGAAATTCTTTAGTGGGAACATAATCCTTTCACGCTGATGCCTGTCGCCATCTTGCATTTGAAACATGCCGTAAATGTTATACCAGCCACCACGACAACCCATGCTCCCCCCGCAGGAGGCAATATCTACCAGATAAGATTCGAGGCACTTCCCAGGAAGGTTGGGAGCAAGGTCTTGACATCGAGCAGGGGAAACATCTGCCAGAATCGTATACCTTAGAACCTCTCTCCCTTCGGATTCCGGATAAACATATTCAACTGTCGAATCGCTAATCTGCAGTTGGTCCGAATCGACAGAAAACAAGCACTCATCGACATATTTCCAAAGACTGTACTCACTAGCACGATAGAATGGGTAAATGGGATCGCCAAAATACTTTCCCGTATTGTGTTCAAAATCTTCGAAGTCGGATATTGCAAAAAGCCTTTCAACTTCCTCGTAATTATCACCTGAATCCCATTCGTACACAAAACACTGCGGAGGCAAGAGCCTATCCTTAACTTTCCATCCCACGGGAACGGGAGGAAATTTTTCCGGCACCCAGCCGTGTACTCTATCTATGCGAAATGGATCACCATCCTCCCGGGGTGTGTGATACCACACCAGACCGTTGGCAAGCATGAATCCGCGCCATCCGAAAGGAGTACACGGAGGCTTCTCCTGCAGGACCGCTGCTCTCCAGGAATCAGGAAATATCTCGTGAAAAGCTTTATTCTCAGCGTAGTTCCGTCTGGGTCCGTAATCCAATTCCCCATCGATCAAAGAGAAAAACGCGGTGAGATCTCTTTCTCGTACTGCATCTTGAATTTTCAGACCAAATGCATAGGCCTCTGCAAGTTCCCCCCGACGGCCCGCATACTTAGCAGGTACATCAGCGCAAACGGATGACTGGCCGTCCGCGGGGAACACCGGACTCCCCATGAGGCCAGTCGCAGCCCCGGCAAACAGTACGCAAATGAGAAATCGACGCATAAGGCCTCCCATGCCGAGAATAAAGTCTTATAAAGTAGAAACTGAAGAGTCTATGTTCTCCATTACATGCCGTGACATTTCTTGTATTTTTTGCCGCTGCCGCAGGGGCAGGGTTCGTTGCGGCCGACTTTGGCCTGGGAACGTTGGACCGGCCGTGACGGGGATCCGTCGTCGCCGCGGTTGAAGGTCATTTGAGGAGGTAAGGTCGCGTCATCTTCGACGGACGGGCGTTCGCCTTTGACGACCTGGACTTTAACCAATCGCTCCAGGGAATCGGACTTGATGCGGTCCATCATCGCGGCAAACATATCGAACCCTTCCCGTTTATACTCCGCCAGCGGATCTTTCTGGCCATAACCCCTGAGCCCGATGCCGTCCCGGAGCTGATCCATCCCGAGAAGATGTTCCTTCCAATGATGGTCGATGACCTGTAACGCCAGACTCCGTTCGAGCTGCGCGCGAAGATCGGGCCCGATTTGTTCTTCGCGTTCCCGTTGCCGTTGCCGGAAAAGCTCCTGGACGCGTTCCAGCACTTCGTCCCGCAGGCCGTCGCGTCCCATTTCCGACACGTCCTCGTTCGCCATGACGTCCGTGCCGAATTGCGCGAGCAGGGCTTCATGCAACCCCGCCAAGTCCCAGGCCTCGGCATAGGCTTCTTCCGGACAGTAGGTGTTGATCAGGGCGTCCACCACGTCCACGAGCCACTCCTCCGCGTCATCCTGAATGGAACTGCCCCCGAGGACGCCGGCTCGATGCGCGTAGATGATTTCCCGCTGTTTGTTCATGACGTCGTCGTATTCAAGGATATGCTTGCGGATGTCGAAGTTATGTCCCTCGACTTTCTTCTGAGCGTTTTCAATGGACTTGCTGACCATCCGGTGTTCGATGGGCACGCCTTCTTCCATCCCCAGCTTCAGCATCAGGTTGGAAACCCGTTCCGAAGCAAAAATACGCATCAGATCGTCTTCCAGGGATAAAAAGAAACGGGACGACCCCGGGTCGCCCTGGCGACCGGACCGGCCCCGAAGCTGGTTGTCGATCCGTCGACTTTCATGGCGCTCGGTGCCGACGATATGCAGTCCGCCCAATTCCAGGACTTCCTTTTTTTCCGTCTCGCATTGTCCTTGTATCCGCTCAAACGCCGCGCGCTTCTGTTCGTCCGTCAGATCTTCACCCTTGTAGACCACCTGCTGCTTGTAGAGCGCGTCCGGGTTGCCGCCCAGAATAATATCCGTTCCCCGACCGGCCATGTTGGTGGCCAAGGTCACCGCGCCCTTGCCCCCGGCCTGGGAAATGATCTCCGCTTCCTTCTCATGAAACTTGGCGTTCAGGACGTGGTGCTTCACGCCTCGCTGCTTGAGAATTTTGGCGAGCCGCTCCGACTTTTCAATGGAAATCGTGCCCACCAGCACGGGCTGGCCCCGCTCGTAATATTCCATGACTTCCTGGGCAATCGCCTCGAACTTTTCCTTCTCCGTGCGATACACCACGTCCGAATGATCCTGGCGAACCATCGCGCGGTTGGTCGGGATCACGTTGACGTCCAGGTTGTAAATCTTGGCAAACTCCGCGGCTTCCGTATCCGCGGTTCCGGTCATCCCCGCCAGCTTTTCATACATCCGAAAATAGTTTTGGAACGTGATAGACGCCAGGGTTTGATTTTCGTTGGCGATTTTCACGCTCTCCTTGGCCTCGACCGCCTGGTGCAACCCGTCGCTCCACCGCCGGCCCGGCATCAGCCGGCCCGTAAACTCATCGACGATTTGCACTTCCCCGTCCTTCACCACGTAGTCCACGTCGCGTTTATAAATAGCATGGGCCTGCAAGGCCTTGATGACGTGGTGCACCACGTCGAGATTCTTCGGGTCATACAGGTTGTCGCCCGCCAGTAGCCCCTCCGAGGCCAGCAATTTTTCCACGCGGGCGTTCCCTTCTTCCGTCAGCGCCACTGTCCTTGATTTTTCTTCGATGGTATAATCCCGTTCGGCGTTGAGCCTGGGGATGAGCCGGTTGATCCGGTTGTAGAGTTCCGTGCTCTCTTCGGCCGGGCCGGAGATGATGAGCGGCGTTCGCGCTTCATCGATCAGGATACTGTCCACCTCGTCCACGATCGCGTACGACAAATCCCGTTGGACGCGCTGGCTAAGATCGTTGATGACCAGATTATCCCGCAGGTAATCGAACCCGAACTCGTTATTCGTGCCGTAGGTGATGTCGGCGCGATAGGCTTCTGGCCTGGTACAGGGACGAAGATAGTTCAACCGTTTATCCGTTGCCTCGTATTCGGGATCGAACAGAAACGAGGATTCATGCTGGATCACGCCGATTGTGCAGCCCAACGCATGGTACACGGGGCCCATCCATTGCGTGTCCCGTTTGGCCAGGTAATCATTGACCGTGACCAGGTGCACGCCTTTTCCCGCCAAGGCGTTCAAGTACGTGGGAAGGGTCGCGACCAGGGTCTTTCCTTCACCGGTCTTCATTTCCGAAATTTTCCCGGCGTGCAATACCATGCCGCCCACGAGTTGGACATCGAAGTGGCGCAGGCCGATTTTTCGCCGGGAGGCCTCACGGCACACGGCAAAAGCTTCCGGCAGCAGCGCATCCAGCGTCTCTCCCGCGTCGAGGCGCTTTCTGAAAAGCTGGGTTTTGTCCGTCAACGCTTCGTCCGAAAGAGCTTGCAAGCCGGATTCCAATTCGTTAATCCGCGCGACGATGGGGTGCAAAGCCTTCAATTCACGGTCGTTTTTACTTCCAAACAGAAGATTGAGCAGTCTCACAAACATGATGGAGTCTATACCTTTTGAGAAATGAAAATAATCTTGGGTGTGACCTGAACAGAACGAATCGCTTGGTCCAGAAGGCTTTTTCGGCTAGTATACCGAAACGGGGTCATGACGCAACTAGAGAACCCTGATTTAGAGAAGCAACAGGCAGGTAGCATCTGTTAACCAAAGGGGTTTAAATCCTCTTGTTTCAATGGTATACTTACACACGTTTTTTCAGTATTATTTTTTGCACTCTAGAAAATCAACCAAAGTGGCTTCCATATTCTCAAAGGCTGTAGGGGCAGTGCTTGTGCCGTTATTGGGATGTGTACTTTGTTCTCCGGCAGGCGCACAGGGCTCGCCTGACGAATCAATCGAATTTCTGGAGACCCTCGAAATTGCCGACACGCTGGCCGAGGAAGAAGAGCGGGAGATCAATATACCCAAACCCGATACCACGACATCGGTACCGTTCAAAGGCCTCATTGTCTCTACGATCGTCAAGACTCCCCTCGTCTCACAGGCCAAGCGTAAAGTCGCGAGGGATTCCATTGCGGACCGTAAGGGATTGTGGCAAACCGTCCGATTGATGGCTGCCCGAGCCGAGCGCCGCGTCAGCCTTGCCGCCCTCGACACGACCGCGGCCACGCCGTTCAACGGCCTCAAGGCTACCACGATTTCCAAAACTTCCGTTGTCCCGTGGGACAGACCTGCACCCGAACCTCCTCGGGATTCCATTGCGGACCGGAAAGCACTTCGGAAAACCGTCAGACTGATCAAATCCGAACGTCCACCGTATCCCCAAGTAGCCCGCAGGCAGGGCTGGGAAGGCACCGTCGTGTTACGCATAAACATCGGCCCGGGCGGGAACGTGGAAAACGTCGCCACCCAAACAAGCACGGGCTTTGACGCCCTTGATGAAAGTGCCGCACGGTCCGTCAAGACGTGGCGATTCGATCCGGCAAAAGATGGCGAGTTTCCTGTTTCCAGCGTGGTGGATCTGCCCATCAGGTTCAACCTTGACGAGTATGGAATCGAAGCCCCACGGGAAGAACCTGAACCCGAGCCTGAACCTGAACCCGTGAAGGTGAAGAAACCCGCCAGACTGGTCAAATCCGCACGTCCCGACTATCCGCAGACGGCGCGCAAGCAAGGCTGGGAAGGCACGGTTGTACTGCGAATCACCATCGGTACCGGCGGAGACGTTGAAAACGTCAAAATTCAAGAAAGCTCGGGATTTCCCGAACTTGACGAGAGCGCCGCACAGTCGGTCAAAACGTGGCAATTCGATCCGGCAAAACTTGGAGACGATCCTATATCCTCCGCTGTCGACCTGCCAGTCACATTCGACCTCGAGGAATATAAGGAGGAATAGCTTACCTAAGGAGATCCCATTATGAACGATTATCGAATCATTCCATCAATTGTCCTATTGTGTCTGCTGGCTATTCCGGTTCAACAGTCTTTTGCACAGGAAGCCCCCGCTCAGGACCAAGACGTTTTCAAACTCGAAGAAGTGGTCGTGGTCGGGTCCCGTGTTCCCACCCGCTCGGCTCATGATTCTCCGGTGCCGATTGACGTGATTGACGGAAAATCCATGAGGAACTACGGGGTCAGGGACATGAACTCCCTCCTGAGGGCCACCGTACCGTCCTACAACGTCAACCAGCAACCGCTCTCCGATGCGGCCACGCTGGTGCGGCCGGCGAACCTGCGCGGCCTGCCCCCGGACTCCACCCTGATCCTGGTCAACGGCAAACGACGGCACCGGGGGTCCATCATCACCTTACTGGGCGGCGGCCTTTCAAACGGGTCGCACGCGCCTGATCTGGCCGCTATCCCGGCCATTGCCCTCAAACGGGTGGAAGTCCTGCGTGACGGCGCGGCCGCGCAGTACGGGTCCGATGCCGTCGCCGGAGTCATCAATTTCCAGTTGAAGGACGCTCCCGACAGCAGCACGGTGGAAACCCGCTGGGGCAAGTATTATGCGGGAGACGGCGACACACGCAGTATTGCGGCCAACCTGGGCGTGCCCCTGGATCTCCCGTTCATCCAATCCGGTTTTGCCAATATCAGCTTCGAATATGGATCGTCCGACCCGACCGTCCGCTCCGACCACAACCCTGCGGCGCAGGCCATCATTAATGCGCGGCAAGCGGCCGGGCTGGCCCCTACCGTCGCATCCCGCACCCAGTTCTGGGGCGCGCCCGAGTTTCACTATGACTACAAACTCTTCGGGAACGTCGGGATGAAACTGAACAGCAAAACCGAACTCTACGCTTTCGGTAACTATGCCCAACGGAAAATAGACGGCGGGTTCTACTTCCGCAGCCCCAATACACGCCCTAATGTGTTCAGCAAAGACGGGGGTCAAACCATTCTCGTGGCCGACCTGTCTGACGACGGCCAAGGCTGTCCTACTGTGCCGACGAACCCCGAGGCCGAGTACGGTCAAGACATCGCAAATCTTCCCGATCACTGCTTTATGTTCAACGAAAAATTTCCCGGCGGATTTACCCCGAGGTTCGGAGGGACCGTACGCGACTGGAGTGGTGCAGTCGGTATCCGCGGGGACATCTCTGACTGGCACTATGACCTCAGCGCCGTGTTCGGGCAACACAGCACGGACTTCTTCATGAGGAACACCATCAATCCGCAACTCGCCGCACTGCGAACCAACATTCCGACGGACTACAACCCGGGCTCCTACACGGAAAGAGATCGCGTGTTCAACCTTGATTTCTCCAGGTCTCTGCAGACCGCCATGCTCCCCTCCCCCCTGAACATCGGGCTGGGCCTGGAATATCGTGTGGAGGAATTCGCAATTGGGGCCGGTGATGCGAATTCCACCTTTATTGACAAAGCTTACAATCTTGGAGGCCAGGGTTTCTCTATCGGGTCCAACGGATTTGTCGGGTTCCAGGAACAGGTCGCACAGACGGCCAACCGTGGCAGCTACGCCGCCTATGTGGATCTGGAAACCAACGTGTCCAAGGACCTGCTGGTCGGCGTGGCCGGACGGTATGAGGAATTTGAAACATTCGGAGACACCCTGAACGGCAAGCTCAATGCCCGTTGGCAAGCCACACCCATGATGGCGCTTCGCGGCGCGATCAGTACGGGGTTCCGCGCCCCGACTGTGGGACAAGCGAACCTTATGCAAGTCACCACACAGGCCACAACAGATGGGAACCTCGAAGACCTATTCACTTTCCCGCCAGGCGTGCTGGCGGCTGCGGGCATGGAAGAGGCTAAGCCCTTGTCTCCGGAAAAAGCCTTCAACATATCCGCGGGTACGGTGGTGGACGTCGGCAACCTGAACGTGACCATCGACTACTACCGGATCCAGGTACGGGACCGTATCGCCATAAGTTCAGAACAGCAGGTGTCTGAGGATGTGCGGGCTAACCTGTTCGCTGCAGGTTTTGAAAATGCCGCAGATATCGCGAGCGTGACGTTCTTCACCAACACGTTCGGCACCACCACGAACGGGGTGGACATCGTGGCGACCTACCCGATGGCGATGGCCGGCGGGAACACTCTCTGGACGTTCGCTGGCAACTTTAATCAGACCGAGGTAACCGATATTGAAGATACTGGGATCATCGATGCTAAACGGGTCAATCAGTTGGAAAAAACTCTGCCGACCATGCGATTCACCCTGACGGGCGACCACAGACAGGGCCCCTGGCGGGTCCTGGGCCGGGTCTACTGGTACAACAGCTTTACGGAGTTTACGGGAAACAATGCTGGTGCACGTGTCGACGCGGGTGCGCAGTGGCAAGTAGACCTGGAAACTTCGTACACCATGAAAACCGGGCTGACGGTTTCGGCAGGGGCGCAGAACCTGTTCGATTCGTATCCGGACCGGAGCACGGGGATTGCAGGTACGAGGTATCCCGAGGCTTCGCCCTTTGGCTTCAACGGCGGATTCTATTACCTGAGGGCGTTGTATGCGTTCTAATGACATACCACGCTCAACTTTACTTACCCCCTCACCCCGACCCTCTCCCTCGTGGGGGAGAGGGAGGAAGAGAATATAGAGGCGTTATGAACAGACAACTATGGCGAACCATATCTATCGGTGTCTTGGGCCTTACGCTGGGGCTTACCCTTCCTTTCACAAGCCTGGCAGCGGATGAAGCCCAGGCCCTGTATAACCAAGGCGCTCTCCAGTCCAACAATGGAGAGTACCAGCAAGCAGCCAAATCGTTGAAACAAGCGTTGGACGTGTTTCCTCGTTTTGCAGCGGCTCATCATCTCCTGGGGGTTGTCTCATTTACCGGCTTGCAACAACCCGATCAGGCGGTCACCCACCTGAAAAAAGCCGTCGAATTGCACCCCAATTTCGCCAGGGCCTATTTTGACCTCGGGTTGGTCTATCAACATCAGAAAAACCTGGATGCAGCCAAAACGGCGCTCAAGAAAGCCATGGAGATCTACCCGCGCTTTGCCGATGCGCAACTGAACCTGGCGTTTACCTATGACCAACTGGGTGAAAGCGCACAGGCCATCAGCGCCTACCAGGCCGTGCTGAAAGATGATCCGAAACAACTCACCGCCCGGTTCAACCTGGCGAATCTCTATGATATGCAGGGGGACTCGGACCAGGCGACGAAACAACTGCAAAAGTTGACGAGCCTGGACCCTCAGGACGCCAACGCCTGGCTCCTGTTGGCCCAATTGTCCGAAAAAGACCAGAAAGAGACACAGGCGATCGAAGCATACAAAAAGGCCTTGCAAATCACACCTGACTTGCTGGATGCCCATTACGCCTTGGGGTATCTCATGCAAGCCCAGGATCAACCTGAACAAGCGGTGACCCACTTCCAGGAGGTAGTCCGCCTGAATCCGAAGCACGCTGAAGCGCAGCTCAACCTAGGCGTGCTCCTGGCGAACCTCGACAAGCTGGATCAGGCCGAGCAGGCCTATCTGGCCGCCCTGAAGTTGAATCCGAATCTGGTCGAAGGCTATTACAACCTGGGGGTTTTCTACGAGTTTCACCGCAAGGATACGGATAGCGCTCTGGAACAATACCGTAAGTATATTGAACTCGGTGGCCAGGACGACCGGGTTAAGAAACTGCTGAAAAAAGTCGGATCGTGAACCACGTCGCCTCTATGAATGAATTCGAGCAGGATTCGTCTTTTCTGCGATTCGGGACGTGGTCCATTCTGGTGCACGTCCTTTTCTTCGTGTTCGTCAGTTTCGTGCATTTTTCTCTCCAAGTGGAAAAACCCCCGCCGACGGTCAAGGTCACGTTCGTTGAAGTCCCTGCGCCCCCCCCTCCACCCGAACCTGCGCCCCAGGCCCCGGCCATGCGCCAGGCTCAACGGCTGCAACCGCAGCCGGTCCAACGGAAACAGATTCAGCCTACGCCGCAACCGCTCGACATTTCTCAACCGGTGGAGATGCCTAAGGTCGTCCAGGCGCCGCCGCCCCAACAGCCACCACCTCAGCCTATGAAACGACGAGTCCTTCAAGATAACCGTGCCACGGACACCTTACAAGCACGCAACCTGACTAAAACCGCGTCACGCAAAACCACCACTAAAACGACAACCAAGGTTGCCGAGCCGCCATCGATGTTCGTCCCCGGGTTTTCGACCGTCGCCGCCTTGCAAGGAGCCGCAAACCGGCGGCACGTCGTACGCGCGTCTATGCCGGCAACGACTCCCGGCCGTTCAAGGAGAGCCCTGCAGGCCAAGACCGGTGGCGAAGCTCAATCCATGACCAGTGTCGGGGTGTTACGCTCCGTTCATCCGATATATCCACGGATTGCCAAAAAGTCCGGGTGGGAAGGAACGGTACTTCTTCGCGTGACGGTTGAGACGAACGGCAGGGCCAGTAAGGTCGACGTATCACGGAGCAGCGGACGTAAAGTTTTGGATGACGCAGCGGTCAAGGCCGTCAAACGATGGTCTTTCCGTCCCGCGCGGGACGGGAACATCCCCATTCGCAGCGTCGTGGTCATTCCCCTCAAGTTTTCTTTAAGCAAACAAGGCTAACCCCATTTTCAACCATAAGGATCACAAGCCATGATTGACATGTCATTTGCTTTCATCAAAGTCCTGATGGCCGGCGGCTTGCTCATGCTTCCCATCATCCTGTGTTCGCTGGTAGCCTTGGCCATTATTCTTGAACGAGCATGGTTTTTTTACAAGCTACCCGCCGCTGGGCAAGCCGATGAGATGATTGAGTTGGTCACCCAGGGCAAATTCGACGACGCGCTCTCTCTCAGCGAGGAGACCCAGCATCCCGTGCTTCGGGTGTTGGCATCGGGAATTCGCTCACGCTCAGCCGCTCCGGAGAAGGCCATGGAAGCAACGGGCGTGGTCGAAGTGAGCCGCCTGAAACGAGGCTTTCCTTCGTTGGACACGATCATTACGCTCTCCCCGTTGTTGGGATTGTTGGGCACCATCATCGGGATGATTGATTCGTTCGGCATCATGGCCATTGAAGGTATGGGCTCCCCGCATGCCGTTACCGGTGGCGTCGCCGAAGCGTTAATCTGTACGGCCGGCGGCATAACCGTCGCCGTGCTGGCCCTCATCCCCTACAACTACTTCGTGGCGCGCACGGAAGGCATAACTGAACAGATCGAGCACTATGCCACGCGCAATGAGGCGGCCCTGCATGCCACTGCCGCACGGGTGGCCTCATGAAGCTGTCTGCTGGCGACAAGAAAAAAGCCCGGATTGAGATTATTCCCATGATCGACACCATGTTTTTTCTGTTGGTGTTTTTCATGATCTCCACCCTGTCCATGACTCTCCAGAAAGGCATGGAAGTGAACTTGCCGAAGGCCAGTTCCGCGTCGGATGATCTTCCCGAACAGGTCACCCTCACGATCTCCGATAAAGGCGATCTCTTCTTTAACAAAGACAGTTGCACGATCTCGGAACTCGAGCTGCGGCTACACGATCTCCTGTATTATGGGGAAAAACCCGCGGTCGTGATCAACGCCGATGAAGCGGTCTCCCATGGTCAAGTGATCGAGGTCATGGATGCCGTACGAGAAGCCGGCATTTTCGACTTTGCGATTGCGACCAAGCCGGACAAGTCTGCTTCGTAGGAACCGTATCCGCGAAAACAGCCGACGACCCGTCATTTGTCTCCGTAGCCGTGTGCTCCCTGTTCCGGGACGGGGGCAGGTTTTTTTGCGCCCTCTGTTCCTTCTTTCATCCCGACACTCTCTCTGTTCGGTGACGTCACTCAACGCGACAACCCAACCTTCGTCCGGGCAAGACTTGAGAAAACCCCACGGTGGGAGTAGGCTGAACAATACAGGTCAGGGACTCTCTTCAGGCGCGTATTCTCTTGCAGGGGAAATCAGCCATGGCCCGTTTCGGAATTCTCCTTGCAGTGTTTTTATTGCTTCCGGCCTGTGCCGGACAGTCGATCATCCCGTTGGATATCGAAAAACAGGTTGACTCAACGCTTTCGTTTGCTCAGGTCAAGGAAGCGCCGGCGACTCATGTGGGAAAGGTCATCGTGCTGGGTGGGGAAATTCTTGACGCCACGCGCCTCAAGGAGCGCACCCGGCTGACCGTGCTTCAGCTTCCCACTGCAAGAAATCACCAGCCGGCGATGGACCGCACGAAGTCCCAAGGGCGCTTTCTGGCGTTTCAAACCGAGTTCTTGGATCCGGCGACGGTGCCGAACGGCACCCGAATCACGATCGTCGGAAAAATTTCAGGAGCCACCACCGAGTTGCTCGATGAAATGGACTATACCTATCCGACGGTCACGATTGAATTCCTCAAGGTGTGGCCTGAAGCCGGGCAACTGCCCCCCAGGTACGGGCGCTACGGCTTCCCCTATTATGGGAATCCCTACTGGAACGCCGGGCCCTACTGGGGCCCTTACGGGTTTTACGGGCCGTACCGATTCATCTATTGGTAAAATTCACGTGCACTGAATCCGCTCTGAATCGAGAGGCTCATTGTTCCCGTTTATTCACCAATGGGTGGATAAACGTTGTGTCCATTCATTCAAATTCCAAAAAGGAGATTTCGTGATGAAACGTTTCTTCAGACTAATCTCATGCACTGTTTTGCTGGCATGTTTTGTGATGGGTGGAATCGGCATCGGAACGGCCGTTGCCGGCGGCCCACCGGCGCTCATGACCGCGGCTGACTCCAAGGCCCATGCGGCGAACAGTGAAGGCATCGAGCATTACAACCAGGAGCATTGGGACGTGGCGCTCGGCCACTTCAAGAAAGCGGTCGAGGCCGATGCAGGGTCAGCGGAAGCGCACTACAACCTTGCGCTCGCATTGGACAAATCGGATCAGCACAAGGCAGCCGCCATGGAGTTTAAGAAGGCTCAAGACCTCGGCAAGGACAATCCGGACATTCAGAATTCGAAAATCCTGCTGGGCCACGTCAAAATGCTTGAAGGAGGCATGTAACGGACGTTTTTCTCTCGCGAAAAAGAAACAGGGCAAGCGGGCAGAAAATTCTGCCCGCTTGCGTGAATTCTCGCTCCGCTACCCGGCAACGAGAGACTCGACTTTGAGCTTCGTCCTGTGCTGCTCGGCATGCCATAAGTCATAACTGGATTGCATATTCATCCATAGCTCTGCACTGGTCCCGAACGCAATGGAAAGTCTCACCGCCATCTCCGGACTGACCCCGCTGTGCTCGTGCACAAGCTCGGACAACGCCTTGCGAGAAACACCGAGATGCTTGGCCGTATGGGTAATGGAAATCCCTAGCGGTTCGATCCACTGTCTGAGCAACACCCCGCCAGGATGAGGAGGATTGTACATTCTCATGACTGTCTCCTAATGATGATCCACGTAATCCACGTCTTCGACGTGGCCGTGATCCTCCGACTTCCCGCTCTCGGTGAGGGCGGGAAGTTCTCTGTGAAGAACCTATCAAAAGATGACAGCAAGAGCCTGCAAGGCGAATCCGAGTACAATCATCAGCACGCTAAGCTTTGCTATTTTTTCCCTTGTCGATTGTTTAACCTGCCACTTTTGACTCGTTTCTTTCTCTTTGCCTACGTGCGTAGAGTATGCATCAAGCCATGGATGAATATGTTTCTCTGGCGCATGCCAGAAAAGCAATACGATGCCAACCGCATCTAGTGTCAGACCCGTGATGGTCAATATATCAGGATAGGTTATATCGATCATAGCTAATCGCAACTCGTATGCTCACGATCTCCTTATTAAAGGAAATTATTCTCCAACATCCGCATGAATCTTTCTGGAAGAATGCCGTGCCCTTTGGCACATTTCACGATCTTTCGACGCAAAGGCAACGATATTTTGCCTCTATTTGATTTGTCGCTTATTTCGTGTGTAGCAAGGCATATTATCTTGGATGTATCCACGTAAGATACGTGATCCAAACAATCAAGATCTCTTGGAGTAATTTCGACTCCCGCGTCTACCTCAATGGGCGGTGGGTCGGAATTTATGAAAAAGAAAAGGGATTCTTCTGGACAAATACAGAGTATGAACTTCTTTTTGGGGGGGTCAATGATACGAACATGCTGAAAAAAGACCTCACAGGACTCCATTGCTTAAAGTACAATTTGACGTGCATGTTCTCTCAGATTCTCTATAATCTTTTTTTGTTTAGGACTTTGGTCGATCATGTCTTCGTAATCCATCTCTCCATTTTCTGGGGCCTTCTTCCAAGCAGTCTCCCTATGGGAAATTCTGCTAAGTTTCCCAAACTCCAAGCATCCATATTCTCTTAAAGCATTCGTCAGGCATTCTATATCCGTGCGTGAAAACATCTCCATGTTCGGTTTCCGAAGTGGACGCAAAGCCCCTTCCTGAACATCAACAGCTTCCCGTAATTTCTCGGCGTACTTTTTCTTTCGACTCGTGCCCTTAATCAAGTCATATGTTTTGGACGGCACGGGGCCAAATGGCATTCGGATATATCTATCCCCTAGAATGGGCCTGCCAAAGCGGTTGAGGTGTTCCTTTTCTGCAAAATACAGAACTTTTGATACGTAAAACGGAGTGATCCCTAGCTGTTTGTCTGCTAACCAAACCAAGGCCTCGATGGCCTTGTCTTCATTCATCTCAAAACTTATTGACATTCCGATTTTCTTCGAGAAAAGTCACATTCCCAAGTATATCGGGACCGGGCCAGGAAAGGCTTTAATGGAGAGAGGCTAGGAATCGCGATTAGATTGTACATTTAGTGTATGTACAGTCCGATATAACACTTATGCAGACCATACTATACACTCGACAAAACTCTTGTCAATTAAGCTATGGTGACTCAATGGTGACTCGATTCTCTCTTTCCTTCATCGAGCCACCATAAGTCATTGAAAAAAATGGTGGGTCGTACAGGGATCGAACCTGTGGCCCGCTGATTAAGAGTCAGCTGCTCTACCAGCTGAGCTAACGACCCACGCAAGAGGCGAGACGTCTGTTATGGCGCGCCTGGCAGGATTTGAACCTGCGGCACCTGGCTCCGGAGGCCAGTGCTCTATCCACTGAGCTACAGGCGCCTTCTTTTCGGTGCAAGGCTAAACTGAAGTACAATTGGAGTGACGCTATCATCTTTGAATGATCCCTGTCCAGAGTGACAAAGGGCTCATATGTTCAACTATTCACACGGGAGCGTTTCGGCGGTGGTGTCTTTGGTGGCCTTGATGACAAAGCCACCTTCCTTGACGACGGCATCGGGTTCCTCCAACACGACGGCCAGTAAGAGTTCAGCGCCTTCCGGGGTCAGCCCGTTGGAGGGCGCAATAAACCGTTTGCGCGCCACCCGGCGTTCCTCCGGGTCATCCGGTTCGTAATAACCGAGCAATTCTCCGCTCGTATTCGCCTTGGACAGCAACGCCGCCCACGCATCAATCAAAAGATCGGTCCGTGGACCGATCCCGTTATCCTGCTGTTCCAGTTTCGTCCAAATTTGCCATCCGACAAATACCGCCCATGTTTCGTTCAATACCTCCCAGGAATCCTCTTCGGAAAGAAACCGGATTTCCGTCATGTCCCTCCTCTGGCGAATCGGATTGATGCGCACGAAACGGTAATGGCAGCGCATTTGCTCTTGGGCAAAAGCCAAGACGCGATTGGCCGAGGGACTCAACTTCTCGGGCCCCGGACCATTAAAAATGTAATCCAGGTAGGAATGAAGCAATTCGTGATACAGGAGACTGATATCATGGTGGGTCATACGCTCCAGATCCATCAACGCTCCACCGGCCTTGTTGAACGACAACCGCAGGTTCAAAATCATGCGATGATCTTCCGGGTGATATTCGGCGGCATAGGTCCGCAAGTCTTCGAAGGTCACCGTGACAAAATCAGGGTCGATCTCCTTGAGGAACGCCGTCGGCAAATGCAGGGCTTCGGCTTGTTCAATCAGGTTGAGCCAGGTATTCACGGTCCTGTCGGGACCCTGAGCACTGTGGGCAAACCTGGTCAGACCCAACACCACCCCTAACAGGAGCACCGCGAGAATCCATTTCATCGTTCCCGGCATCACGACTGTTTACCTCCAGGGTTCGCCATGTTCAACCACGTTCCAGGGTTCGACCAGGGACGCGGACACGTCATCGAGAAATCGCGACGGTTTCGAGAGCACCGATCCCGTAATTTTATCATACACTTGGACGGGAAACGTCAGGTAGAGAAACTGCTTGGCCCGGGTCACCGCGACGTACAGCAGCCGCCGTTCCTCTTCGAGTTCTTCATCGGTGAGAAAAGAATAGGAGGAGGGGAAGCGTCCATCCACCAGCCAGATGACGAACACGCATCGCCATTCGAGCCCCTTGGCGGAATGGATGGTGGACAACACGAGCCGTTCATCATCGCGGTCCGGGGCCTCGATATCCGTCACGCTTTCGTCCGGAGGTTCGAGCGTCACGTCGGCAAGAAACCCTGCCAGGTCCCCATAGCGCTCCGCCATCACCAGGAGATGCTCCAAATCGCGGATGCGTTTGGGATAGTCGTCGTACTGCTCCTTGAGGATCGGATAATAATATTCCAGGAGATGGTTGACCTGATCGGGTGGCGATCCATCCTCGACGCTGCCGACCGACTCCAGGGCCGCGGCCAGGTTGCTCAAACCCATAGCCGCCCGCCCACCCCCCTGCCGTAACGTCTCGTACGGCGCCTCGCTGATCGCGAGTTGGGTCATCAGGTCTCTCGCCCGCTTTTGCCCCACCCCGTCGACCAACAACAACGAACGGTTCCAACTGACGGCATCCAGCGGGTTATGGACGACGCGCAAATGGGCCAGGACGTCCTTGACGTGGGCGGTCTCAAGAAATTTGAACCCGCCTCGTTTGACAAACGGGACGTCCCGTTTGGCCAATTCGATTTCCAGATCAAAAGCGTGAAAACTGGAGCGAAAGAGGACCGCGATGTCATCCAACGGCACGCCCTCCTCCCGCAACTCCAGGATTTTTTGCGCCACGAACCGTGACTGGGGACTCTCCCCGACCGTTTGGACCAGGGCTGGTCGTTCACCCGGCCCTTTTTGGGTGAACAACGTTTTGCTGTATTTTTCCGTCGCGCCTTGAATGATCTCGTTGGCCAACGCAAGGATGGATTGCGTGCTCCGGTAGTTCTCTTCCAGCTTGAAAATTCTGGTTCCGGGAAACAACTCGGGAAATTCCATGATGTTCCGAAACGTGGCACCACGGAACGAGTAGATCGATTGCGAATCGTCCCCAACGACCATTACGTTCTCATGGGTGGCGGCAAGTTTCCGAACGACCTCCGCTTGAAGCCGGTTCGTGTCCTGATACTCGTCGACCAACATGTAGCGATACGTCTCCGAGATCATCAGCCGGGCGCGTTCATCTACCGTCAGCAGCTCCAGGAGGCGCGTCAGCAGGTCATCATAGTCGACCAACTGCCTCTGGCGCTTGGTTGATTCATACGCTTGTTGCAGTTTGGTCAATTCGCCGAGAAATTCTCCAAAATGATTGTATTCGGTGAAGAGCACGTCCTCGAGCGTTTGCATGGTATTGGCGCATTTGCTGAACAAGTCGGCAATCGTTTTTTTGCGCGGGAAGCGCTTTCCCGTCTCCGTGAGGCCGGTTTGGACGCGAACGAGGTTGACCAGGTCTTCGGAATCGCCGCGATCCAGGATCGTAAAGCCCGGCTCCAAACCTATGGTTTGGCCATAACGCCGGAGCAGCACGTTCGCCACGGCATGAAACGTCCCGCCCATCACCCGGTCGCTCTGCGGACCGATCAGCAGGCCCACACGCCCCAACATTTCCTGGGCCGCCTTGCGCGTGAACGTCAACAGCAGGATGGAGGCCGGATCGATGCCCGTCTCGATCAGCCTGGCCACGCGATACACGAGAACACGGGTTTTGCCGCTTCCAGCACCGGCAATGACCAGGGCCGGACCATCGACGACTTCCACCGCGGCGAGCTGCTGGGGATTCAGTTCCTGTGCGTAATCTCGGGAAAGCGGTTTGAGCGGTGCCTCGGCACGCTTCAACACGTAGACTTTGGAATCGGCATTGACGGAGTCCATCACGGGTATGCGGGATAATTGATATCGGGAATGGACTCGAGACCCACTCCATCCATCGTGTATAACATAGGGCCTGCCCCCGTGCAATGCCGGGCCTAGCCATCACCGGCCGTCGTCTCATCCCGCCGGAACACTTGCGAAGCCGTATCTCCATTTGTTAGATACGCCTCAGGCTTTTCAATTCATGAAACATTCCATCCAAGAACACGAACCCATTCTCAAAGACCTGTCGAACACCATCCTGGACGTGTGCAAGGAATCCGTGACGCTGGTTAAGCGGAGCGATCCGTCCGTCACGACCGAACTCAGTCAAAAGCAGGAATGGGAAATTTACCTGGAATTTCTGAAGGTCCTGTTCAACCTGGTGGACCGCATCTCCGCGTTCCACGTTTCCATCCAACAGCAACCCGAATTCATGAACAGCCTGGAAGATCACGTAAGCGAGCGACTCACAATCCTGTTGGCGCCCTCGCTGAGTTCCGCTCAAATCGATGAGCAGGAAATCGTCGTGGCCGTCGGCCGAACCGTGGCTGACAGCCGTGAGACCTACGAATCCTATAAATTCGTGTGTTCGGATGATAGCAAAGAGCGCAATGCGTTTTTCCAACACGTTGGCGAACGCGTTGCCGGCCGGATCGGTGCTGCCAACAACCAGGCCATCATGTCGACGACCACCCTCTGTATCAGTGCCGTCATTCCCGCATTGACGGCTCTCTTTGAAGGGAAAACACCGGAACCTGAAGCCCAAACGTCTCCTGAGGCTCAGCCCAAGACGGCAGGACAATCCTCAGGTCCTTCCACTGGCCCTTCCGGTGCCAAAATGATCAAACTGATCAGCGTGGTGGCCTCGATTACCGGGGAGGAATTTGAAACCCGGTGGGGTCTGCTCCCGCAATTTCGACGGGATCTGAAGCCGGATCAGGTCGAAGCCCTGACCGACTACATGAACCGCGTGGCCCAAATCGTGGGCGACCGTTTTGCCATCGAATCCTCCAAGGTCTTAGGCAAGACCGACCCGCCCGTCGGGAACGCCTGATTGACGGATTCTTTCTTTTTCCCAGGAAATCTGTTCCTCTTTTTTTTCCTCTCCACAAGGTCCATAATAGGGTACTATCTGAACCCGACTCCCGGATCCCGTGGATAGGAACCGAACGATGAAAAAATTTTGGGCAATCGTCCTGCTCTTGGGTCTTGCTTTTGGCGCAGGATATTACGTGGGGCGACAACCGCCGGAGGAAGTCAAAAAGCAGATCAAGGATTTGTCGCAAGAGGTAGTGGAGCAAACACAAGAGGTGGTGGAGCAAACGATCGGCAACGGAGAGGGGCAACTCCTCGTTCAAAAAAAAGTTTTGCAGGCCAAGTCAGGATTTTTGGATGGCAAGGCCAAAATCCTGGACGGCAAACCTGACGAAGCCGTAGCCGAACTGGAGGAAACGCTCGATTCCCTGAAAGAAGCCGTCAAGCTGGATGGAGAAGAAACCTCGGACGCACTCCTTGAAACCATGTCGAAAATAGGAGATCTTCGACGATCCCTGGCCGACGGCCAAGCCGTCTCTCAGGAGGCATTGGAGGACGTGCAAGCCAAGCTGGATGCCCTCCTGTTGTAGACGTGAACCTGTGCCGATCGGGAAACAGGACAGGCACAGGGGCCTGTCCCTACCCCCTCTCCCATTTCCCGCATGAACCGGAAATAGGAAGAGGGCTGGGGTGAGGGGGGTTCAGGCGTTGGCCGGCTGTTTCTTCCACGCGGCGAGAATACGTTCGACCCGTAGCCGAACGACAAGGTCCGGATCCTTCATCAACGGCTTGATCGCGTCCCGGCCACGCACATCTCCGATTTGTTCCAAGGCGGCCGCTGCGGTCAGACGCGTAAGCCAATCCTGATCCTGGAGCATGGCGACCAGGGGGTCGACGGCTTCCGAATCCTTAATCTCGCCGAGCGCCAATATAGCCTGCTTGCGCACAAACCCTTCTCTGTCGGTCAGAGCCGCAATCAATTTTGGCACGGCGGGTTTCCCCAACTCAATAAGGGCCCTCGTGGCGTCATCCTTAAACTCGTCGTTGTGCAGCATCGACATCAGGGGATCCAGGACCCGCTCGTCGTTGATCTTCCCCATGGCCTGGATCACGTACTTCCGGGCCTCCCAATCGCGCACATACCGGTTCAACAACTCGACGGCGGGAGACCCCACTTCAGCGATAGCCTCAACGGCCGCTTCACGGACCTGCCAATCCCCGTCACGAAGCGCTCTGACCAGCGGCTCCACGCACCGTTCGTCCCCCATTTCACCGAGGGTGACGACCGCTTCACGCCGGACGACCCAATCCGGGTCTTGAAGAAGGTCGATTTGGATATCGATCTCATCCTTGACCTTCTCTTCTTCTATGTCAGGCTCTTCTTCCTCCGCCTGTTCCTCGCCTTCCCCGTCAGCGGTTTCCGCCGTCGCAACGGCATCGCTTTCCATCAAGGATTCCGAGACTTCGTCCACGAATTCATCCGTCACTTCATCCTGCGAGACGGCCTCGGTTTCCTCATGTTCCGTCTGAGGATCTTCGGCGGCAGATTGCACATCGTCAGTCATGAATGTTCCCCTTTCACTAATGCAGCAGGCGTCACTCCGGGTTCCGGAGTTAGGCTGCTTTAACCTTGTTCCCGGCAGCCTGGGCTATCCGTGACGCCCTGAGACGAATTTTGCGCTGGACCCGTTTGAGGCGTTTTCGCAACTGTCGTGCGTCCGGGTCGCCCTCGGGGTTCTCGCTGCCGGCTCGTCTTTCCTTGACCTTTTTTTCGAGGACAGCTTTATCTTCCTCTTGCGTTCGCTTGCTTGCCATTCTTGTACTCCCCTCAACACGTGAGACAATTCATTGGACAGTCGAGTCTAGTCAACGGTTCTCACGGGTGTCAACCGGCCGTCCGGCACCGTGCCCGGAGGGCCAATCTTTACAGAAGCTTCGTTCATAGGCCAATATTTTCCAGGCTTCTTCTTCGGTAATCGTCACCGGAATCATCGGCACCATGCCGGTCCCGGGGCTGCCGTTCTTGATGATCCAGAACAGTTCGCCGTCTTTCCGTCTCTTGTGAAACTTGCAATTGGTAAAGTTCCGTGGGCCGGGATTCAGGCGCCGGCCGATCGGACCATCTCCCAAGCCGCTTTTTCCATGACACGAAACACAGGCGCCTTTTCCTTCATACAGGACTCTTCCTTGGTCAACGATCTCGGAGGAAGCCGTTTTCGTCGAACCGAAAGGCGGGACCAATTTTCTGGCCCATGTTCTTTCACTCACGGGCACCCTGGGCCGTAAGGGTTGCACTTCTTCCGCCCAGCCCGGTACGGGGCCGGTACCCCAACTTATCAGACTTAAGCTGACGACCAGCAGGCCTCTGCCCAGGGATTTGAATGAGAGCGTATGTGGTACGGATTGCACGTTTGCTCAAGAGAAAAAGCCCCGTTCAGGTTCAACTCTGAACGGGGCTTTGGGCAGTCACTCAAGTGACAACACTACTTCTTTTTCTTGCGCCATTTCTTACAAAAACTGCGTTCGTAAGCCAACACCTTCCAGGCTTCTTCTTCCGTGATGGTCGCCGGGATCATGGACACCATACCGGTCCCCGGGCTGCCGTTCTTGATAATCCAGAACAATTCACCATCTTTGCGTTTCTTGTGGAACTTGCAATTGGTAAAATTCCGCGGGCCGGGATTCAACACTTTTCCGGCCGGACCTGTGCCGTCTCCCTTTTTCCCGTGACAATTGACGCAGGTGCCTTTACCTTCAAAGATTTTCTTGCCTTCGGCCACGATTTCGTCGGAGGCTTTTTTCGTTTTCTTGTACAACTCGGCGGGTGGTTTAATTTTCTTGGCCTTCCCGCGATCAGACTTCGGAACCCGTGGTTTCAGCGGGTCTTTTTCGGCACCGGCAAAAGCCAAGTCGCCGCCGACGAAGGCAAATGCCGTCAACAAACTACAAATCGCTAAAAACCGCTTCATGAATCCCTCCTTTGATAATGATTGCATCCCCCGTCTGGAAGGCCGTTTGGATTGACGGTACAGGCCCTCAGAACGTCGACGTTTTTATACCCTCATCAAAATCAATATCAAAACCTGCAAACCCGCCGAACATATCAATGTGGGTTCCCCCTGTCAAGAATCCAAAGTGGGTGTTACGGCCTTAATTCCACGTCCCGAACCACGACTCCGGTTTCACCAAAAGGACCCTGCAACTCGCCGTTGAGGCGGACTTCGACCCCTCCGGCGTTCCCAAGCGTCAACAGAAACCGGTCATTGGCCTGCCACTGCACGATTTCACCCGGCTGCAATAAGGCTTCACGGGGTTCGTTTTCATCGGAACGAACCACGATCCAGGTCATTTCCATGGTCCGTAGTTCAAGAACCAACGGGCCGTCTTCCGATCTCGTAGCGGGAGAGGAAATTGACGCGGGGTCCGGAGGAGACAAAGACGGTGTGGACGCCGCGTCGTCAACCGGCGATTCCGCAGGAATCGTAGCGACGTCCGTCTTTGGGGCTGTCTCCGTATTCGCGACCCCTGAGTCGTCGGCGTCAACTTGCCTTTCGATCGCAGAAGGTGGGCGGTCCTCGGCAATGTCGTTTGCGTTACCGGGTGGCCCCTGTTCCGATAAGACCTCGTTGCGAGGTTCAACAGGCTGTTGCGAAAACCGGGAAAAGATGGATCTTGAAGGGGATTGTTGTTGGAGTAACACCATCCCTCCCAGCAGGAGAAGCCCTCCAACGAGCAGAATAACCATGACGCGGCTGGTTCTCTCTTTCTGCGCGTCTTCCTTACGCAGAAACATTTTCCGTAGCCCCTCGCCCTCTTTTGCTTTTTGGTAGAACGACTCGGAACATTCTTCAAACAACCGCAGGCATTCTTCTTCGTCGAGGTCGAGCGAGCGAGCGTAGGCCCGGACAAAGCCTTTGGTGAAAACCCGTTCGGGCAACTGCTCAAAAGAATCCGCTTCCAAGGCTTGCAAATGCGACTCTTGGATCCGGGTCCTTGAGACCATCTGCTCAAGCGTGAACCCTTGAGTTTCACGGGCGGTTTGGAACTTGTTGCCTAGCGAAGCCATATAGCCCCAACGCTGAACGTGACCGGATAATTTTGAGAAAACGTCTTGTCTGCTATACCAGAAATTCCTCTATGCGTCTTGCTCTGAAAAAGAGAATTCAATGGAACCGGCCAAGCGCAAGGAATGTTGAGTGCTCACGAAAGGTCCTCGAAATGGGTCAGTCGCTTGAAGTCCCGGAAACGGGATTCGATGTCCTGATATTCCAGTGGCCGCAAGCGGTCGAGACTGAAGCCCTCAACGGTAAATGAAGCCATCACGCTTCCGAAAATAATCGCCCGCCTCAAGCCGGCATCGGAGAAATCTCCCGTGGACGACAGGTGCCCCATAAAGCCGCCGGCGAACGTATCTCCTGCACCGGTCGGATCTTTCACCATTTCCAACGGAAACGCCGGTGCGCCAAAGACGCCTTTTTCATGAAACATCAAGACGCCATACTCCCCGCGTTTAATGATGAAATATTTGGGCCCGCGTGCCAGAACGTCTTTCGCAACTTTGACCAGACTGAAATCCTGACCGAGTTCACGAGCTTCCCCGTCATTGATGACAAGCACGTCGATTTTTTCCAACACCTTCCATAAAGCTTCGCGCTTCCCGTGAATCCAAAAATTCATGGTGTCACAGGCGACGATTTGAGGCCGTTCGACTTGATTCAGGACGTCCATTTGAAGCTCGGGGTCGATATTCCCCAGGAACAACATGTCGGGAGTCCGATAATGGTCGGGAATTTTAGGGCGGAAGGACTCCAGCACGTTGAGCTGGGTGTCAAGCGTATGGGCCTCATTCAGTTGATACGTGTATTCCCCTTGCCAGCGAAAGGTCTTGCCGCTGCGGCGTTCGAGCCCGGACACGTCGATCCCTCGACTCTTCAAAAAGGTGACGTATTCATCCGGAAAATCTTCCCCCACGACCGCAATTAAATCGACGTCGGTAAAAAAACTGGCGGCCGTGGAAAAATACGTGGCCGATCCTCCCAACACTTCCGTGGCTTCCCCGAAAGGCGTGCGCACCGTATCAAACGCCACGGAACCGACTACCAACAATCTACCCATGTTAACTTCTCCCGTTCGATGTTTTGGCTGGTTTCAAAAAGAGGCCGTAGCGCCGCTTCACGGAGGCCGTCACGGCTTGCGGTGCCGTGACGATGGTCTGCCGAAGCGCGGTCGCACATGGACAGGCTCTTGCTCCCCCGGTCCGTTGAATGGCGTCCCGGAGCAGCGTTTTGGCCTGGGCCACGTTCGCATGCATCACGCTCAAGATCGCTTCGACGGAGACGGGCTCTTCGCTCTGATGCCAGCAATCGAAATCCGTCACCAGGGCCAAGGTCACATAACAGATTTCCGCCTCCCTAGCGAGCTTGGCTTCCGTCGCGTTGGTCATCCCGATGATATCCACACCCCATTGCCGATACAACAATGATTCCGCTTTAGTGGAAAACTGCGGCCCTTCGATACAGAGATACGTTCCACCCACGTGGAACGTGGCACCCGTCGACCTGGCCGCCTCGCCCAGGTGATCCGCCAAGGCATGACAAACGGGGTCGGCAAACGTCACGTGCGCCACAAGCCCTTGGTCGAAGAACGTGCTTATCCGCCTGGTCGTCCGATCGATAAATTGATCGGGAAGGACCATATGACCGGGGTGGATGCCTTCTTTCATACTTCCCACCGCGCTGACGGAAAAAATTCGCGTCACGCCGAGTGACTTGAGCGCGTAGACGTTTGCCCGATAGTTGATCATGGAGGGAATAATGCGATGCCCTCGTCCATGACGAGAGAGAAACGCCACGCGCTTGCCGGACAAGGTTCCAAGCACCACGGCATCCGAAGGGCGTCCGAAGGGAGTGGACACGCGCGTTTCTCGCACGTGTTCCAAACCTTCCATTTCGTACAAGCCGCTGCCGCCAATAACGGCAATGTCAGCACGTGGTTTTGCCGGCACGCGATTTTCCCTTGTCGATTATACTTGAGGATTGTTCATGAATCCTTCAATAAGCGCGAGGATACGCTGGGAGACCGATTGAACGGACTCGTCCGGGTATACCTCGACCCACGCCAGACCGGGCTCTTTTCTGAACCACGTCATTTGCCGTTTCGCAAAATGACGGGTGTCCCGCTTCAATCGCCTCGCCGCTTCGGCGAATGAATATTCTCCTTCCAGATACCCCGCCATCTGACGATAGCCCAAACTTTTCATCGAGACAAGACCTCTGGAGTACCCTTTCGCCAGCAGGGTCCGCGTTTCTTCGACCAATCCCTTCGCCAACTCCACGTCGACTCGCTGATCAATACGTTGATAGAGGACGGCCCTCTCCATGGTCAACCCCAACACCAGGGGCCGAAAGGGAGCTGCCCCTTTGCCGTGTTTTTCATGGGCCTTCGAAAGAGGAGCGCCGGTTTGCCGATACACTTCCAGCGCCCGCAACACTTTCACCGTATCGCGCGGATGCAGGCGACGCGCCGTGACCGGATCCACGCGTCCCAATTCCTGATACATCGATTCCCCCCCCCGGGCCCGTCTTTCTTCTTCGAGTCTTCCACGCAGAGCATGGTCGCTGGGAGGACCGGACCACAACCCGTGCAACAACGCGCGGACGTAGAGCCCCGTCCCACCAACCACCAAAGGGAGCAGGCCTTTTTCGTACAGACGTGAGATTTCCGGAAGAGCTTGCCGCCGAAACTCCCCGGCGTTAAACGGCTCATCCGGTTCCACCAGGTCAATCAACCGGTGCGGGACGCCTTGCCGTTCCTCTTCCGAAGGGGTATCCGTCCCGATATTCATTCCTCGGTAGACCTGGGTCGAATCCGCGGTCAATATCTCCGTTCCCAGGGCTTGAGCCACTTCAATGGCGATGCGACTCTTCCCGATGGCCGTCGGACCCACCAGCACGACGAGGGGCTGTGACGCGATGGAAGCCTCTATGAGATTCCGGAGCCTGTGGTTCGAAGAAAGGCACTGTTCGAATGGTGGATTCATAGACGCCGAAAAATCCGATGCAGTTCTGCACTGCCAAAACGTAAAGAGATCCTTCGGCCATGGGGGCAGGTCATGGGGCTCCCTTCACGAAGCCAATCGTCCACAACGTGTTTCATTTCCGGCTCCTCCATCCGGCGACCGGCCTGGACCGCACCTTGACAGGCCATTGACGCCAGGACGGATCGGATAGGTTTGTCGAGTGAATCCACGGAGTTCCACTCCGACAGGTCCTCCAGGATATCTTGGAGTAAGGCGCCATAGTCCATCTGTCCGACCAGCGCCGGCACCGATCGAATGACAAAAGAGGACGGGCCAAAGGACTCAAGTTCGAGACCCACTTTGACCAACTCCGGCAAGATTTCCGTCAACTGCGTAGCCACCGCGACAGGGACGTCCACCGGTTCGGGAATCAGGAGCGGTTGGGTCTGGATATCGCGACCTTCCCAACCCCTCCACAACCTTTCAAAAAGCACGCGTTCGTGAATCGTATGCTGGTCCAGCACGTGCAATTCATCGCCAATGTGCGCGACGATATAGGTGGCATGGATTTGTCCGAGAACCTGAACCTCGGGCTCGAGCGGATAGAGGACCGGCGTTTCTTTGACCTGGCCTGCTTCGCTTCTTTGCTCACCACGGAAACTCGTTTGCACGTCGTTCGCACCGGAAGGGGCTAACCGTTCCACAAACGACTTGCGTATCCCCCCGGGAATGTCCTGCTCCACGGCATCGGGCACCCCTTCTTCGAGGTCCGGTGAAAGAGTCGGCGCCCCCGTCACGTTTTTTTGCAATGGACCGCGAACCGCAGCCTTGATCGCTCGATGGATCAAGTCCGGGCTGCGAAATTTCACTTCCCGTTTTGAGGGATGCACGTTGACGTCCACCTCGTCGGGGGCGACTTCCACCATGAGCGCAAACGTCGGATGCCGGCCTTTCGGTAAAAAGGAGCCATACGATTCATACACCGCATGCGCAATCGTCGCATTCTTGACGGGACGCCGGTTCACAAACATTTCCTGGGGTGTGCGCCCCGTTTTCACATGATGCGGATTGACCATCATACCTCGCACGCGCACATCGGCCTGCTCGTAGTGAATGGGCAGCATCAGACCCATGAGTCGCGGGCCATACACTTGCAACAGTCGATCCTCCAACGTGGTGACCTTGGGATAGTCGAACACCACGTGGTCATTGTGTGTCAATCGAAATTGCGTGTGAAGGTTTACCAAGGCCGCTTGCTGGACCACGTGCGTAATGTGGGAGAACTCCGTGGCCGTAGTCTTCAAAAATTTCCGTCGACCCGGTGTATTAAAAAACAATTCTTCCACCTCGACTCGTGTCCCTGGTGCGGCACCTCGCTCTTCGACCGATTGGACGTCTGCTCCCTCAATGACCACGGCGGTCCCTGTCAGTGAAAGGCGTCTGGCTGTCAGCATACGAAAGCGTGAAACCGCGGCGATGCTGGGCAAGGCCTCCCCGCGAAATCCATAGGTGGCAATGCCCGTAAGATCGCGCGGATGACTGATTTTGCTGGTGGCAAATCGTTGACAGGCCAACGGAGCATCGGCTCGACTCATCCCTTCGCCGTCATCGATCACTCGAATAAGGGTTCTGCCGCCGTCGACAACGTCGACGGAGACCACCGTACTGCCGGCATCCACGCTGTTATCGAGCAATTCCTTGACGACTGACGCCGGACGTTCCACGATCTCTCCGGCGGCGATTTGGGAAGCCACGGATTGCGGGAGGACTTTGATTCTGGATTCAACGGACTCCATGGGGAATGCTTTGTGACGGGATCCCAGTGCTTCTGCTACTTCTTCGGCCGGGAGGAACGGGATGTGTGGAGCCAGCCGTTTATTTGATCTTCTTGAGGGCCTGTTCTACTTTGATGAGCTGGGATTCGTGTTCATCCACCTTGGAGCCCAGCTTTTCGCCCATGGCCCTGACCACGTCTTTCAACTGCGCGACGGATTTGGTCAATTCATTCAGTTGCGTGACGTTGGCCTTTAAACCCTGCTGAAGATTCGAGACGGCAGCGGCCGATCCCGTCGATTTCGACATTTGCCGGGCCTGGGCCTCAATACGGTCAGCCTGCTCTTTCAGCTTGGTGGACATCAGGTTCTTGAATTGCTCAAACGATTGCCCGACCGACTGCACGCTCGCCGTCACCTCGCTGAGATGGGTTGAGACGGCTTGGGTATTCGTTGCCTGCTTGGCGGCTTCGGCTGCCTGCTCTTTCTCCATTTGTGCCATTCGTGCCGTCAACTGCCCAAGCTGATTCATGTGCTGATCGGTACGATTACCCAACATACCGGCCATGGAATCCAACACCTCTCGCATCCCTGCCACCGCTTCACTCAGTTCCCGAACGTGTTCGGCTTGAGTTTCCAATTGCTTTTGAGTTTGGGTGACGTTCGAGGCGCTTGTTTGTTCGACGCGTTGGAGGCCGGACGTGACCTTTATGAACTCCTGAGAGACTCGATTCTTCTCCTGGCCTAGTGCTTTTGCGATCGATTCCAGGCTAGGCCGAACGTCCTTGTCCAAATACCCGTGCAGGCCCTTCAGGTCGGCGTCCAATCTTTTAGCCAGCGCCGCATACTGACCCTGTAACTGCTCAATCCGTTTTGCCGTTTGTTCCAGCCCTTTACCCTGGCTGTCCAGTTTGGTGCCAAGTTGGGTCCCGGTCGTCCCCAGCACGTCACGAAGTTGAGCCAGGGACAGGGTCACCTCCTCCAGATTTTTGCCGTGTAGAGTATCGGTCTGTCTAAGCCCCGTGAGTTCAGTGCCCAATTTGGCATTAAACTCGGATAGGCGTGTTGCCTGGGCGTCAATGTCGGCCTTCAAGTTCCGGTTGCCCTCATTCAGTGCGGTATTGATGGATTCGATTGTCGTTTTGACCTCGGTTTCCAAATACTTCTTCAACGCCCGTGTATCGGCATCGAGTTTGGAACGAAAGACTTGCAGGTGCCTATCGAAATCCTGTCTGACTTTCGTCTCGGAATTCTTTGCCCGTTTCGCCTCCTGAGCGAACTGTTTTTTGACATCGCTCAAGGCGTTCTTAAACTGGCCCAATGACTTTTGAAACGCGGCGAACTGGTCTTTTACCGTTTGACCCTGCTGCTTCAAGGCTTGCTCAAGGCGCAGCCCCACGGCGTCAATCTTCTCGGACAATTCCGTTTCACGTTGTTCTCGCTGTGCCTTCAAGACACCTACCGTTTGACGCTGCTGCTGCAAAGCCTTCTCAAGGTTTTTGCGGACCTGATGTAGTTGGGTCTCCAAATCACCGATAACCTTGGGCAAGTTCTCCTCTCGCAGGCTCCGCAAATCACTGTTCAATTGCGCTCGGGCCTTCCTGATTTCTTCGTTCAATTGCGCACGAGCCCTCACAATTTCTTCGTTTAACTCAGCTTTTTGTTGCTCCAAGGCCTCGACGATTTCCAGCTTCGCTTGCTTCAGGACTTGGGCCAGGGCTTTTTTCTCCTGATCCAATTTGGTGATTTTTCCGCCAAGATCTTTTTCCACTTTCACCAAATCAGATTGCTGGGCACAGGCGGTCAGGCTGAAGACCAGACAGGTCAGGCACAGCCCCATTTTCAGGTTACGACCGGTTAGTCGTGTTGAGCTTGTCGAGGTCAAGATAGAAACACGATCAATCCACATGGTTTTCACTCCCTCCATCTTGCTGTGCCCTCCTTCCCCTCCCCTGTCAGGACGGGAACTTTTTCCGAAGAGGGAAAAGCCCGCGCTTTTGTCCTTGTTCTCTGGTCAGCTCCTGATTCTGATTACTCCGACAATGGAGACCAGGCAGGAGAACTATGGTGCATCCCGCCCTTCGTCAACTGTTCCAACCCTGTACCATCATACTGAATCATGTAAATGTGACTCGGTCTCTTACGCTCCCTGCCTCGCTTCGAACTGAAAATCAGGTGGCGGCCATCCGGCGCCCACGAAGGAGATTCATCCCTTTCGCTGGGGGGGCCGCTCGTTATTTGAAAACGCTGCTTCCCATCAGGAGAAATCCGGCACAATTTCAGCCCACAGACGTAGGCGATCCAATCTCCCAGCGGAGACCAGGCCGGGGCATTGTTGGAACTCTTTTCAAAGGTCAACCGGCGGACGTTCTTGCCGTCGGCCCTCATAATGTAGATTTGCGGTCGACCGGTCCGGTCTGACTCAAAAGCTATTTCTCGACCATCCGGCGACCACGTGGGCGACAAATCCGCCCTGGCACCATCGGTTAATTGCTTCTTTACGTCTGTTTTCAAGTTCATGATAAAGATATGGGAATTCCCCCGCGTGGTGGAATCCTTGGCGGAAGCATACGCCAACAATCGGCCATCCGGGGAAACCGACGGAGTCATATTCAACGTTTCTTCGGGAGGAACCAGGATTCGTCTCTTCCCTTTAGCCAAATCCAGCCACGCGATTTCCTGGTTGTGGTCACGCCAGGTCGTATACACGACGGCGCGACGGTCCGGCGACCAGTTCGGCGTGGTGCTGAGGTGTAATTTGGGATCCGACGGCAAGCGCCTGGGACCGAACCCGTCATAATCCATCCTGAACAAATCCCGTCGACCAGTCTTGACTTTGGAAACATAGATGATCTCGGTCCGGGCGATGCCGGGAACGCGACCGAGGGTGTAATGCGAGACTAATGCATCAGCCCATCGATGAACCATCGACCGCAGGAGTCTCACGGTAATCGGAGCACCGGCATACCGTTTGCCAATCGCGATCAAATCCGTCTTCCCGCCATCGTAGGCACAGGCCTCCAAGAACAATTTTCCATCTTGCCGACCGATTCGTCCCCAGGTGACCACCGAAGCCGTACTTCCCTTGGCTTTCACAATGGGGGCCTTTGCCCGGCACCCTGCTTTCGAAAGCGGGAGCGTGTCCGCTGCTCGTTTCATGACCTTAAACACGTGGGTGCGCCGCAAATCAGCCCTGAGTATAGCGTTGACTTGACCGCCGATTCCGGCGTCATCCTCTTGTCCCGTTTCACCATCGGCGAACCCCATGATCCAGATGGGAATTTTTGGAAGTCGGTCGGTATCCAGAATCACCTCAGCTTCGTTCATCTGCGCATCCGCAACAAAGGGCAGAACGAAGGAGAAGACAAGCAAGATCAACTGCGTGAGGCGCTTCATCATCGATTCGGCTTGATCCTAAAATTGTGTCGGACTGGACAAAAAGGTTTGGTCATGTTCGCGGGAAAAGGCGGTAACGGAGCGGCCGCCAGGACCGCGCGTTTCGCAACCAGATCAAATTTTTCGTTTCCGGAGGACTGGACGACGTCCAGATCCGTCACCTGACCGTTCCGCATGACATGAAAAGTCAGGATAGCTGGGGATTCAACACGATAATGGTACCGATAAAGGCTTCTATGAATGTTATCAATCTTTGCCTCCACGTTTTCCCAATAGGGATTATTTGGGGAACACCCCGCCTTCCACAGACCACGCGCTTTCGCCCCTCCACTCTCCGGTTGTTCGGAAACCGGCTGGGGGTCAAAAGTCAATAAATCCGGAATCGAAACATCGATCTCCTGTTTGAGAGGAGTATCAGGCTCGGAAACCGAGGGTTCAGAAGGGACCGGATCCTGTAATTCGGCTAACTGCGGAGCCTGAGGGAGCACGATAGTCGGCGGCATGTTTTGAGTCTCGGCCGCTTCCGGATGTTTCGGTGACATTTCAGGAATAAGTAGAACCACTTTTGATGGGGTTTCTGCAGGTCGAGGCTTCTTGAACTCAGGGACCGGTGGAATCGGTGGCAACGACTCCGCGGTGCTGCTTTTCCGAGCAGTTTGCAGCGGCGTTTCCTTCTTCAGCGCCGCAGGCGGCGAAACAGCAGCCAAGCGAGGGGCCGGGGGAGGTAAGGTAATGGCTGGTGCTTCAGAAACCTTGGGCGCAGACTGTTTCTGCTGACGTTTCGATGCGACGGCCGGGCTCACGCGTTTGGAAACCTGCTCCGGCTTTTTGGGAACGGAGGTGGCGCCGACGGCCTGCTTCAGTTTTGGGGCCAGCAAATCAACGCTCGGAGCGGGAGTGGGGGGTTCCGCCGGCTTCCTGACAACCAATTTTGGAGGTTGCGAAGGCGCTTTGAATGCCGGCATGTCCTTCTCCACGGCAGGCGACTGTTTGACAGGAGCAGGGGCCGCAGTCCGGACAGGCGCAGACTTTTGAGGCAATGCCGGGGCTTGCGTCTCTGGCACGACCACGGAATCAAGCGCGCTCATGAGCGAATCAGTCACCCGTTCAGGTTTGCGAATTTTTCTATCTTCCGCCAGGGGCGGAGGGGGAAGCTTGTCCACGTTCTGTTTCAGAGTGGGTTTGGGGTCCGTCGAAACCGGCGGCGTTACGACCTTGGGGAACATGGCCGGAACCTGTAGCTTCGGCTCGCTCACAAGAGAATCCATCACCCGTTGGGGTACTCTTGGCTTCACCTGAGGCCGGGAACCGGTCGTTCTGACTGCTTTGCTTGGAGGAATCACGGCCTTTCTCTGCGGTGCGGCCGTCGCAGACGCCGCGATTTCCGGAAGCGTGACGAGCGTGACCTCGTAAGACCCTGAGGACTGTTCGAGCGATGAGCCGAAACGTAAACTCAGAAACGCGACGAACACGACCGCGTGAATGAGCACCGAACCGGCAAGAGACCACGTAAGCCGTTCCGCCGCCGAGTCTTCATGATCCGGCAAATGAAACGACAAGAGACTGAAAGGCGTTGCATACGACATCGCTCATTCCAATTTACAGAGGCTCGAAGACCTCTTCTTCCACCACGGTCCCCTGGGGGTTCGTGACCATGCCTAACCGTTCGATTCCCGCCCCCTTGACTTCATCCATGACCTGGACGATCCGTCCATAGGGAACGTGTCGATCGGCTCGAAGATACACCGACACGAGGGGGTTCAGAGCTTTGGCTTCATCCAGACGTTTCCGTAAATCAATCAACGTCACAAGGTCTTTCCCCAAGTAAACCCGTTTGTCGGGTTCAATGGTAATCACGAGACGCTCCATGGGAACGACGGTATTCGATTGCGAACGCGGAAGTGTAATATCAAGGCCCCGGTGCAGCATCGGCGCCGTCACCATAAAGATCACCAACAGCACAAGAACCACGTCGACGAGAGGAACGATATTGATTTCAGAAAGAAACCGACGATGCCGGGGTTCAACAATCACGAGCGACTTCGACCTTTTTTGCCGGCAAGAACCGGCGCGTCAAGGGCATTCAGAAATTCGATGCTGAAGGCTTCTACGCCGAATATGGTTTTCCGAATTTGGGCAAGGTAGTAATTATACCCGATGACTGCGGGAATCGCAGCAAACAGTCCGGCGGCGGTTGCAAGGAGGGCCTCGGAAAGACCGGGCGCAACCGAAGCGATACTGGCCGTGCCTTCGATGCCGATTTGCTGAAAGGCATTAATGACGCCGACGACCGTTCCGAATAGCCCGATGAAGGGGGTAATGTTGCCCGTAGTGGCCAGGAAGGGCAGGTACGCTTCCTGCCGCGCGATTTGTTGCTGAATGAGATACTGTACGACTTTCTCCAAATACTGGCGGTCCGGCCAAGGTCCCGTCTTCCGCGCCGCCACCGCGACGTCGCCCACGTTGTGAGCGGCAAGATGACCTATACGATTCAATACGTCCAGCAACACTGAACCGCTGGGACTATGAGGCAATTCTGCGGCCACGTGTTGAAGGAGATGCAGCTCTTTTTCGCTGAGTGCGTCTTCCTCCTGATAGGCCTGAAGGAACTGTCGCTCCTCTGTTTTGATCAGCCGGGACATGCGCCATTTGTACAGGATGACGCCCCACGAAAAGACGGAAAACACCAGCAGGATAAAGAGGACGATGATGGAGATGGTCCCCAGGGAACCAAACAGTTCAAGAGGGTCGGTTGAAAACATCGGATGTGACGTTCAGCCCGAAACGTGATGTAACGTGATAAGGAACCGCTGATTTATTGCACTATCGGGCGCATTGCGGTGTTGTGTCCTCGCTCAACCCTCGCCTATCTCTGTGATAAGCCTCGGGTTTCGCTGCGGGACGCCTTGCACTGCATCCCGCTATCACAATAAATCAGGTGTTCCATAAATTGAAAACTCACCGTGTAAGCGAGCACAGCCACAACGACGTGAATGGCGGGGCCGACGGGATTTGAACCCGCGACTTCCAGATTGACAATCTGGCGTCCTAACCTGGCTGAACGACGGCCCCATTCACGTAAGAGGGTAGCCTTTTGACTGTGATGTCGAAACAAGCCTCTGTCCGGGCCAGGAAACCCTTCAAGAGGTTTACGTTCGACGTTCTCTATGGATAGTCTGAGATAGATGGTAGGCGGAACAGGGCTCGAACCTGCGACCTCTGCCTTGTAAGGGCAATGCTCTCCCAACTGAGCTATCCGCCCCACACTCCATGCATTCAAAAATCCAACGTTTTTTCATTATATCAGCCAAGTAGACTGTGTCAACCGTAAGGAGAACCGACCGTTATGACGACCCCGCCGGCACAAAAATCGACAGCACCCTTGAGAAATACGGGTGCGACCCTTTAGAGTGCAACCTTCGTCAGAAGATGAATGCCGAGACCGAACCATGACCTACAAAATCAGACACATCAGCAAACAGGTGGGGGCGGAGATCCCGCAATTGTTATCCCGAAGCGAACGGATGTGGCTCTTTGCCGAACTTCATCGCCGGGCGCTCATTACCGGAATCGTCGTCGCAATCATGGTGATGATCCTTCTCGGGGCCCTATACTTGGCGCAACACCAACAGGAACAAGAAGCACTGGCCCTTGAACATCAAGCCGCTCAAGCCTACCTCGACCGGTCCCTCGACGACGCCGACGCCGCCAAAGAGAAGCTGCAAGAAGCCGTAACCTTGTATCGGCGGATTATCGAGGAATTTCCTGGTTCCGCCAGCGCCCGCTCCGCGTGGTATGTGATCGGAAACGCCTTAGCCGAACAAAACGACCACGCCGGGGCCATCGAGGCGTATCAACATTTCATCGACCAGGCGGGAAACTCTCCCGCGCTGCTCGGGTTGGTCTACCAACGACTGGGGGCCAGCTACCTGGCAAGCGGGGACCTCGAAAAGGGAATCACCGCCTACACGCAAGTGCTTCAAATGCCCCAAACGCTCAACAAGGACCAGGTGCTGTTCGAACTCGCCAAACTCGAGGAACATGAAAAACGCAATGACGAGGCGCTTGCCCGTTACAAACAGTTATTGGATGAACATCCGAACTCACCGTATGTGAGTGAAGCCACCTTGCGAGCCAAAATTCTTGAACCGCCTGCAGAGGAACCTGAAACCGCGAAGGAGGGAACCGAACAAGATACGATGCCGGAGGGGAAAGAAACCGGAGAATGAGAGACGGAACGGGCTTCCTCAGGACGTGATCATCAACATCCGCCCGGCTCGAATCAGACTGCTTCGCAAATTATTCAAAATCTTCAAGTCCCGCACCGACACCTGAAACCGTTTGGCAATGCTCCAGAGGCTGTCGCCGCGCCGCACACGATACCACTTTACCTCGCCGACTTCCGTCACGCCTTTGCCGTCTCTGTTGACGCGCAACCGTTGACCGACCCTGATTAGACTCCCCGAGAGATCATTGAGGTTTTTCAATTGCCTCACGCTCGTCCCGAAGCGATGCGCGATTACCGACAGGCTGTCTCCCCGGCGCACGCGATACCAGGTCCGTCGAGGCGGCGAGGGTTGCGTCCACGTCTTCATGCGGGACTTGACCTGTTCCACGTGCCCTGCCCTGCCCACGGGGACCTTCAACAAATAGCCGTCCCGACCGGGTGGGGTGACGCTGCGACGGAGTTCGGGATTCAGCCGTCGAAGCTCCTCAAAGGAAATTCCCGTCTCCTTGGCAACGGACCGCAAATGGATGGACTCGTCCATGCGAATCTCATCGTATTCGTGAACCGTTTGGAAATGGGCGTGAAAACCGAACAACGAGGGACGCGTCGCGATAATCATGGCAGCCATGAATTTGGGGACGTATTGCCTTGTTTCCCGGCGGATATAGCGAGTCTTCGCGATCCTCCAGAAATCACGGGTACCGGTCCTTTCAATCGCACGACTGATTTTCCCGGCCCCGGCATTGTACGCCGCAAGCGCCAAGGGCCACGAACCGAACAGGTCATAGAGGTCTCGCAAGTGAATGGCGGCCGCGACTGTTGACTTGATGGGGTCCCGGCGTTCATCCACGTACCAATTGACCGACAAACCGTAAATCCGGCCCGTGCTCTTGATAAACTGCCAAGGCCCGGACGCCCGCGCGCGTGAATACGCCCTGGGGTTAAATCCGCTTTCGACCAACGACAGGTAAATCAATTCTTTCGGCAGGCCGACTTCAACGAAGATCTGTTCGACCAAGGGTCGGTAGGCATAGAATCTGGTCAACCATTCTTGAAAGCGGTCATGAATCACGTTTTGAAAGTAGTGAATATTGCGTTCGACCGCAGGATTGACGATAACGGAAATATCTTCATACCCAAGGTCCCCGCTTTCCTGGTGGGAGCGGGCTGGGGTGAGGGGGGCATGCGTGACAGAACCGGTCAGGGGTTCCGGGCGGAAATAAATCAGTCCACGGGGGCTGGCCGGCAAGGGCAAAGATGACGAAACCGCGGCATCCGGCGATTGAGGTATATTGGAAGCACGAACGTCGCCTGGACTAAAGAAAAACCCTGATAGGCAGACCGTGAAGACCGAAGCAACGGTCAAAAAAGAGCCATTTTCTTCCAACCAGTTGATTTTTCTCATATTTTATTCAGACTTTCAAGCCTAGTATGAAAATGTAACCGGAACGCACTCCTCTGTCAAGAACTTAAATTTGCTAAACAACAAATATTCAAGATCTTGTGGACAGCTTTCCACTAATCGCTTCGTGAACAACTACAGGTTGTGGTCGAAAAAAAGTTGACTGAAGTAGGAAGGTCCCCTTCATCCGGATTGCACATACCAGGTATTATCATTACATGGATTTACTGCATCCACGCTCGGAGGTGAACGCTACGGTTTCGGATGCGTGGAGGCGCAACGGAATCCGGTCGAATGATTCCGGTCGAGGGGATTGCTGGCGACCCGGGTAAAAATTCTCACCTGCGGGGTTTCGACCTGCCACCCGGAACTGCGAATGACCCGGCGGGTCCCCGTCGCAGGCCCTTGAGGATTCCGGTGCGGGCTCCTGGAATAATACGTCGCATCATACCAATCGGCGACCCATTCCCAAACGTTGCCCGCCATATCATAGACCCCGTAGGGGCTCTTGCCTTTTTCATAAATCCCAACCGGCACCAGGGTTTTTTCACCCTGCCACGACTGGTTGAAATTCAGATGCTTGTGCGTGGGTTCCACATCTCCCCACGGGAACCGTCGATCATCGGTCCCTCGCGCGGCCTTCTCCCATTCCGCTTCACTCGGCAACCGCTTGCCCGCCCATCGACAATAGGCCTCGGCGTCAAACCAATCCACGTTGACCACCGGCAGGGATGCAATGGATTCCGGCATGAGTCCGCCCTGCCATAAATTTTTCGATGAGTCGGTCGGGTGCGACGGCGTGCGATGACCGGTCGAGCGAATAAATTCCAAATACAGGCCATTGGTCACTTCATAGGTGTCAATGGCATAGACGTCCAGTTCGACTTCGTGATTGGGGTATTCATCCAGCCCGCCGTCTCGTGCCCATTTGGGCACACCCATAAAAAACGGACCGGCGGGAATGATCACCATTGGCGCGCCATCCTGGCTCGAAACGGCCACGTCCGCGCGAGCCCGCTCGATGAGGGCATCGTTCACACCCATTCCCATGAACACACACGCAGCAACAACCAATGTCCTCTTCGTCATCGTCTCTCCTCTGTATGCCAAAACGAACGAAGCCTCTGTCGAGCGACAGGGCGCGAAATGAACCACACTTTTCTTGTCAGCCGGAGTTTTCCTGCTCGGCCCGTCTCAACGCACGCATCAGCACCGGGTCGTTCAACGCCATCTCACTCAGCGCGTCCATGACGTGAAGACCCTTGGTTTCCATCAACTCTTTGGCCTTGGCGTACTGTTTGGCATTGAAGCGGGCCACCGTGGGTTGGTTATTGATCACCTGACACGCCAACACCCCGTCTTCAAGGTCCAACGTACCCCCCTGCTCCATCAGCGTCTGCGCCTGCGCCACCGTGATGCCATGCAGTTCGGCAAACTCCTCGATTCCGCCGGTTTCGACCATCGACCCGTCCGGCATTGAACACTTGCGTTTGAAATAGGGTGACCAATCCTTCCGAAAATCAATATACCGGATATCTCCCCCCTGAGCCACCGAACGCTCCAGCTTGTTATAATCGAGCCCAAGATTCTTCTGGGTGAGGCGTTCCTGCAATTCCTCGGAGAGTCCCCGGTAAAACACGCGCTCCGCGGCCTCGGCCAAAGGAATATCCGAAAACCTCGCGAGCTGTTCGGCCTGCGCGGTCTGTTCCAAATCCAGAACCCAGGTCTGCTTGGGCCCGGCCGGATCGACCCGACACACAAACATCCCGCGCGTCACCACGCCCCCGGCTTCGGGATACGTATACAGGCCCCCTTCCGCCAACAGCCTGAGCATGTCGTCAACCGGGATCTCATAACTCTCACCGAGAACCTTGGCGTGATGTTCGATATTCTCCTCACCGGCCATGGCGCACACCATGACGTTCCCTGGAGGATCGAAATCCGTGTAATTCTCCAAGACATTGTAGAGTTGCGGCTCTTTGGCCGGTTTAAGCGGCCGTTTTTTTATCTTGAACATGATCGTGTCAGGCAGGGGATGGCGTCACGCCGATTTTCATCGTTGTCATACCTCATCGTCAAATGCTAGATCTGCTTTCATGGATGCCTCCCGACAACTGGCCACGTTGTTCTGGCGATACCATGCCTTTCAATGGGACCTGCGGAACGGCTTTGTCCTGGCCTCCGGAGAAACGAGCCCGTACTACGTGGACTGCCGGGCCCTGCTCGCGCATCCCGATGCCCGGTGGCTCGTGGCGCAACTCGCGTGCGCGGCCATCCGCGACCTTTCCCTTGACGCGGTGGGCGGCCTGGAAATCGGAGCCATTCCCCTGGCAACAGCTATATCCGATTATGCCTTGGCGACTCAACCGTCGAAAACCTACCGCACCTTTGTCGTGCGCAAACAGGCCAAGGATCATGGGTTGGGGAAACGAATCGAAGGCGCGGTCAAGCCCGATGATCGCGTGCTGGTCGTGGATGACGTGCTGACGAGCGGCGGGTCTGTCCTGCAAGCACTCCAGGCTTCTAAAGAAGCGAACCTCCACGCATCTCATGCACTCGTGATCGTGGACCGGCAAGAACAAGAAGGTAAACAGAAAATCGAAGCGCAAGGGGTGTCATTGATCAATCTCTTGACCCTGGACGAATTGAAAGCCGCCCAACCCGATGCTTGATTGACGCCAGGCCAATAGCTGATGTCGAGGATAACCATAGATGTCCGAGAAGATCGACGACAAGATCCAAGTGATCGCGCCGAATCTGAAACGGCGCCTGTCGGGTGTCACGGCAACAATCGCACGGCTGTTGCCGGTGCAGGCCCAATCGATAGGGATCGTGGCGACCGGGCCGGGGCTGCCGTCCCACGTACCCTATGTCCCTCTGCGGTCCGTGATCCGGATGTCCGGTCGGGCGTATCGCGTCTGGCATGCGCGGCGCAACACCGAGATGCTCATGGGTCTCATCCTGCGTCACGTTCTCAGAAAACGCCTGAAGCTCGTGTTCACCTCCGCCTCGCAGAGGCATCATACGCGCTACACCCGCCTGCTGATCTCGGGCATGGACGCCGTTGTCGCAACGTCACGCAAATCCGCGTCCTATCTGCGCCGGTCGTCGCGCGTGATCTTGCATGGAATCGACACCGGGATGTTCCACCCACCCCGCGACCGGCGCGCCCACCGTCGCTTGCTCGGTCTGCCCGAAAACGTGACGATCGGATGCTTTGGGCGCATCCGGCACCAGAAGGGCACGGACGTGTTCGTCAACGCAATGCTCGAATCCCTGCCCCGGCATGTCGGCGTGACCGCCCTGGTGATGGGCCGCACCGCTCACAAGCACGGACCGTTTCTGCAAGAGCTGCGCGAGAAGGTGACACGGGCCGGGCTCCAGGACCGAATCCTGTTCCTGCCGGAGGTGCCGGTGGAGGAGATGCCACGCTGGTATCAGGCGCTCGACCTGCTTGTGGCCCCGCAGCGGTGGGAAGGCTTCGGCCTTACCCCGATCGAGGCGATGGCGTGCGGTGTGCCAGTGATCGCGACGACTGTCGGCGCATTCGACGAGTTGGTGGTGGAGGGCGAAACCGGGCGGCTGATTCCCCCCGGTGACGCAGGACGGATGTGCGCGGCGGTCGCTGCAGCGCTTGCCTCACCCGCCACGCTGCAACAATGGTCGACCGCGGCCCGGCGTCACGTTGAGGAAAAATTTCGGATCGAGGATGAGGCCACGGCGCTCAACGCGCTCTACCGAGAGCTGCTGGACGGCGGTGAAGAAGGGCAGACGGTGCGCAACCATCGCGATGGGACCAAGTTAGAGAACGAATTCGGAGAGTAGTTGACTACCGTGCAGGTCCTTTGTATTAATTTGGCAAGAGCGTCCGACCGCCGTGCCGTTCTCAATCCCAGGCCCGGGTCACCAGCCGCTGGCCTAGCACTCCTTCTATGTATGAATAATTTCTAGTCAATCCAGTGCTGTGCCGCCCATTGCGCAGAACGGCATACCCGTCGGGGTGACAACTCAAAGTTTCCTTTGACTGCATGTGAGGGTTTCAATGGTCCGTTGAATATCATGACCCGCGTTCCAGGGGGCAGGACCGGCGGCCAGAAAAAGCTGAATGGATAAACAGGTCTTCGATGCTTGAAGCTGGATACCCACTCCGAAGGCCACCAATTAACTTGATCTCCCACAACGTGGCTGACCCACCTCTGCTCGAGTTTAATGTTTTTCAAAATCTGTGGCGCCTCCTTCATCCTATCGATGACGAATTGCATTGAGTCTGCTTCAAACCTGAAAATGGATGTATTCACACCAACCGCATGATTGAAAAGTTTATTGTATAAACGCCTATTGGGTGGGAGCCACTCGCGGCAAACACAAAACTTGCCCGGCATATATTCGAAAAAACAGTCGATTGATTGGACGATAATGACATCCAGATCGAAGTAAAGACATGGCCCTTCAAGATCGCCGATCCCACTTTGAAAAAGTCCCAGTTTTCGACCGTTGGTGAAGTGAGTTGCGGCTTGAAGATTGATTTCCGGTAACGGATAAACATCCACCTCGGGTCGAATCCCCTGCGAATTGTCTGTAAAGCAAACGAATCTAAATGCGGCGCTTAAGTTTCGTTGAACTCCCGCATACAGGCGATTGACATAGTGGGGGCCATAGAGATTATCGCCCCATTTGATGGTGATGACATTGACAGGCACTATTTTCAGCACAAATTGAAGGTGATATTTTCGCAATCTAGAGGACGTAACTCAGTTTGGCAATAGGAGCAGCCAAGCAATGACGTTCACGGACTTCGTCAAATTTTCAACGGTTGTGTGCGATTAATGCCGAGTGCCATTTTTGCATTCGAACTGCCGCATGAAATCCTCATAGAGCGCTAGAATTTTTGACACGACGGCATCGGCGGCATAGCAGCTTTTATATACAGTTAAAGCGTTTTGTGCCCGAACTCGACAACTTTCCGGGTCTTGTATCGCTTTTCGCAGTCCATGAAAGAGCGCGGATTTTTCACCTTTGTCGACGAGTATTGCTGAATGCTCATCAAGCACTTCGAGCGGCCCCTCAGAACGGGTCGCAATAATCGGAGTCCCCATTGCCATGGCTTCCAGGACAATGATTCCAAAAGGTTCTCTTAAAGACGGTAGTACGAACAGGTCGGCATTTTTCATCAAATCCGGAATGTCGTTTCTGCGACCCAGAAACTGTACATTGTCGTTTAATCCCAATTCAGTTGACAGTGCCTTGAGCGGAGAAAATTCAGGACCATCCCCAGCTATCTGCAGCGAAAAGTTTATATCAATCGATTGCAACTCGGCCAGTGCTTCCAGCAAAATCTTAAACCCTTTTTTTTTTACCAACCGGCCTGCTGCAAAAACCTTGTCTATTCGAGTAGGTTTTACAACTTTCGTTACAGGGTTAAGTCGTGAAAAGTTTGGAATGACTGTTGCAAACTTATGCTGGGGAATATTGCGATGGTATTCTGATTTCGCGGCCTGCGCTGTAAATGGAACAATTGCATCCGTTTTCCGGTAATACTTACCGTTCATACTGTTATGCGTTTTGGCAATCAACGGCCACTTGCCGGCGGGTTTGATTTTTCCTGTCAGAAATGCTGCTCGAGCCAAATGCGCTTCGACAATATTCGGCTGAAACCGGTTCAGTGCGATTTTAATTTGATTCGTGGCAAATGGATCATGCCACCCAAACCGGTTGTTGATAACCGCCACCTCTATATTTTCTACCGAGATCAATTCAGACTCTACGACGCTGTTTTTACGGATTATGGATAATACCGAATGTCCCCTAGTGGCGAGTTCCAAACAAAGATCTGCAAAATGCCTCTGGGCACCCCCGTAATTTGGGTCGAGCATAACCTGTGCAATTTTCACGGGAAATCCCTGTCGAAGCGATAAACTAGGAAATTTTGCAGAACGGAAAGGAGAAAGATTTACATGCTGAGTGGATTACATTTCCCTGTCTTAATACGGCGTTGCTAGAAACTATCTCATGAGTCCGAAAATGGTATAACACTCCACTCGTTTATGCAAAGATTCAGACGTAGGCTTCCCCTGATTTGAGACATGTTATCAGTGGAGGTTTCTGGTATATTCCTCCTGCCACGAAAAGACTTTTCCAACTTTTTTCAGCCGCCAGTACCCATAAGAGAAGAATCATGAAGTCAGGCTCAGTTTTTGCCGCTATTCTTATTGCCGTTAATGTGATCACGCTATCGTTAATGGTCCCGTTGAATAGTCACATCTTAGCTCATCCCTATGAACCGGTTTGTATTTCCTGCCTTGTAACAGTCTACGGGGGTGGGATACTCGTGGTGGGCTTTTCCCTGTTTTTGGCGAATTGGTGGGGAGGTGAAAAGATTGCTTTGCGTCTGCAGAAATTTCTAACGGTTATAGGCATCGTGTCCTTTTTGCATCTGATTCAATTGACTATGGTTCCTTCCGGATGGAGAACCCCTTATGTCATTCTTTGCGTCGTGGTGCTTGCTCCGGCTGTGATAGGGTTTTTACGTGGACAGCAAAAGACGATCATTCTTGTGCATCAATTTATTTTCATCCTTTTCTTGTATGAAGTATTTAATTTTGGCCGGGTCATTCTTCACGCGCACGAAGTGGAAGCCAACCTCGAGTCCACCCATAACAGGGTAGGACCGGTTACTTTGAACGACGATGGGCATCATGTATTTTGGATAATTTTCGATGAATTTTCGCTTGTCCACAGTTTGGAGAGAGATAAATTTGACGTGAACGTTGTTCCGAATTTGGCAGCATTCTCCCGGACCAGTACGTGGTATCCTCATGCGCGAACCCTCTTTAAATCGACCGAACGAGCCATTCCAGCCTTGCTTTTGGGGAAGAAAGATGTCACCGACTTTAAAGGAGAATTTTTATACGACTTCAATTCCCAAAATTATCTTTCGTCCATGGCTGAAAAAATGGAAGTCTTCATCCTCGGAAATTTTGTGCCCTATTGCCATGCTTTTCGGGAGGTGGCTGCACGGTGTCGGGTTTATCTTGAAGGAGGATTTGCCGACTATGGCCACTTGGCCAACAGTGTGTGGCGCAGATCTGTCCCCGGGGTGTTGCGCGATACCAAAACAGGAAGGAAATTACGAAGACTGATTCTCCTGCAATCCGATCAACTCGCTCTTCAAGGACGCCCAATCACTCGTGCGCTCAGCATGGGGCAATCTTTCGATCATCCCACGTTTACCTTTATTCATGAGGGCTTGCCTCATTTCCCTTATCGATTTACAAGTAATGGTGACGTTAGGCAAACAGCATATGATGGTGGTCCCCTACGGGAAATGAGTCGCGACGAACTCGAAGAAATGCAAGACTTTTACAGAGAACAGGTGACATATACAGATTCCTTATTTGGAGAATTTGTCGCCCAACTCAAAGCCAAAGAACTGTATGACCAATCATTTATCGTGATCATGAGCGACCATGGCACAAGTTTTGACCCTCTAAAGCCCGGTCGGCATCTTGAGCTTGAGCAGGTGGCCCGTGTTCCGTTTTTGATCAAGTCGCCCGGACAAACCCGGGGTGTGGTTAATCCGCAGCCTGTTCATACAGCCGAGTTTTTTGGGATTTTACTGGACAAGATGGAAAGTCTGAAACACCGGAGACCGTTGCCGCCCAAGTGACCGTGACTTATACAAGGAAGCAGACAATGCGAAAAACAATCAGAGCCCTCTTATTGGGAGTTATCTTAATCGAGCCTGATTATGCCCTGGCTTACATTGACCCGTCGGCCGGAGGTTTGCTGGTTCAAATATTACTGGGCGGCATTGCCGGCATCGGGGTCATGGTCAAACTGTATTGGGGAAAACTCACCAAGTTCTTTCGTAAGGAGAAGGATGACCAGCCCTGAGCCCATCCAGGACCTCGTACGAGCGTCTGGATCTTACCGTGATCCCGAGGGATTTGTCTTTTTTCAGGGCGATCGGGTGTTTCGGGCGCTCACGAAGGATGGATTGGCCTCGTACCATGACTTTCGTCAAAGTCCGTTGTGCCAATGGTTGGAAGACGAAAATTGGATAACTCGAACGTGGGAAACTGATACCGCGTCTGCGGGCGCCATCGCCGGGAAGTTCCCTGAGATCGCCGGAGTCATTGAACAGAGCCGAATTCCCTTCATCAGTTATCCCTATGAATGGGCTTTCGATATGTTGAAGGATGCGGCATTACACACCCTGGATCTCTTACTTCATAGTGGGCGCCATGGGTTTACCTTGAAGGATGCGACCGCCTATAACATTCAATTTCTGGGATGCCGCCCGATATTTATTGATATCCCCTCAATCGCAAAATATGTTCCCGGCACACCATGGCTGGGCTATACGCAGTTTTGCCAGCAGTTCCTGTTTCCCCTGGCTGTGACAGCCCATAAAGGCATCCCTTTTCAACCATTCTTGAGAAGCTATTTTGAAGGGATTCCGCTTGATGTGATGAAATCTCTTCTCGGATGGTTGGGTTGGAGAAAATCCGGCATGTTCAAACACGTGTTTCTCCAATCTTTTTTCCAAACCGGGTTTCAGGCTGACAACCCGGCGCTGAAGTCGAGTTTTCAATCACTGAAGTTTTCCCTGGATCATGTGAATGCCCTGGTTCGTGCCGTGAAAAAAGTCATCACCCAATTACACCCATCGTCTTCCCAACGTCACTGGGTCGGGTATTCCGACAATCGATCCTATACAGCCCCGGAAATTGAGGCCAAGCAGAGGTTCGTGGACAAACATTTGGAGAACATACGCCCCAATTCCGTATGGGATCTTGGGTGCAATACGGGAGAATTTTCCTTAATTGCTCGAAAGTATGCTGATCTGGTTATTGCGGCAGACGCTGATCCCGAATCAGTCAATTACCTCTATCGGCACTGTCGACAAAACGGAATATCGGGGATTTTGCCGTTGGTTCTGGATGTCACGAACCCGTCCCCCGGCTTGGGATGGAACAACTTCGCGCGGCAAGGTTTCCTGGACCGGGGCAAGCCGACGATGGTGCTGATGTTGGCCCTTCTGCATCATCTCTGTCTGACACACAATGTGCCCTTTGCGTATGTCTTTAGTTTGCTGCTGACGGTTGAGGCCAAGTACGTCGTGATCGAGTTTGTGCCGAAGTCGGATCCCATGGTGAAGAAGCTCCTTGCCAACCGGGAGGACGTCTATCCCTGGTATAACCTGCCGGCCTTTGAGACCGAAGCCTTCAAACATTTTTCACTGGTGGACCGCCACGAACTGCCTACCGGCAAGCGCATTTTGTATTGTCTGAAACGACACGGCTCTTGATCCACTAGGGTTTTTTTCGTCAAATAGAGCCATGCGAGCTAAGCCGTAGGCCATGAGGGCAATAAAACGGCAATGATGTGATCGTAGTACTCTTCCTCCCAATTTAGGTCCAAGTCGAGAGCGAGAAAGTGGAGGCATTGGGAGAAGATGCAATCGCTGGATTTAGTGTTTACGTCGGTACTATAATTCAGTATCATTAAGGCGTGAAACGCAAGCATGAGAGGACCCTTGAACTAATATTTAAGCGTCCCGTTAGCGGCAATATCAAATGGACGGACATTGTGGCTCTTTTCAGGGAACTGGGTGCTGAAATCGAAGAACGTGAAGGCTCACGAATTTCAGTCTTTATTTTCAACAAGGTTCACGTCTTTCACCGGCCACACCCATCCCCGAATATCAACAAAGGTGTGATTGCAGGGATCAGAAAGTTATTAGAGGAGAACGGAGTAGGACCATGAACATCATGACGCTCGGAAACATGAAGGCCAAAATCGAGTTTGATCAGGATGCGGAACTTTTCCGGGGAGAGATCCTGGGTTTAACCGGCAGCGCGGATTTTTACGGCAAAACGGTGGCTGAGTTAAAGCGTGAGTTCAAAAAGTCCTGGGAAGTCTATCTGGATGAATGTACACGGAGAGGAATCGCTCCGTATAAATCATACTCCGGCAAATTTGTCGCCAGGGTTGGTCCGGATGTTCATGAAATGATCAGCCTCGCAGCCGCAGACGAGGATAAAACCTTAAATGCCTGGGTGAAAGACACCTTGTTGCAAGCTGTTTATTCAAGTGAGAGCACATAGGTTTGTCAGTTTCCCCGTTTCGGCGCGACCCTGGTATGAGTTCACTCATTCCTTTCCAGAGCCGGTGGCGGGGCCGAGTAACTCGTCCGGCTCACAGTACTCCAGGGAGGAAAGATCCGGCAGGTTGCGGCAGAACTTCTCAGCCGTTTCCGCCTTTTGCCAATCGCCCCATTCAAAAAGCCAGATTTTGAAACGAGGGATCTCTTCGGTTTTTGCGAGCCCCGCCTCTGCTGTCTCTTCAAGAATGATTCTTCGTTCGTCTTCATCAGGCCAGCGGTGAAAGGCGAGAATGATGCCGATGGCTTGAGGATTCTCCGGATCGAAATCAGGCAAAGGTTTCGGCTTTTCCGGTTCAACGGGGGCTAGTTGCGCGGACGGAGGATCAGCCAAGACCGGGCTTGTTTGACCGGCAGCGTCTTGTAAGGGAAAGGCCGTTCCACCGGCAAACAGAGCCACCAACACAAAATTAATGAACACCGGGCGCTTGGAACTCATTTTGTACGGCAGACGAGTGCTCGGAGATTATTGAATCCGGCGGATTCCCTCATGCGGTTGCTGAGAACCAGAGGGTGAAGAACTGATACACTGCTCCTGAACCGTATCCAAAATGCGATCGGCCAAGTGCCGTTTCGGCATACGTTCGACCTCAAGGGGTGTTCCGTGACGAGGAAGCAGGATCACTTCATTGGTCTCATTACCGAATGCCGATTGCGGTCCCGTAATCCTGTTGATCACCAGCAGATCGAGATTTTTCTGTTGCAGTTTTTTGCGGCCGTTGGCGAGCAGGTCCTCGGACTCCGCGGCAAACCCGACCAGCACGTGGTGCGTGCGTTTCCGTGACAACGATTGCAGGATGTCCGGGGTGCGCTCGAGTTCCAGGGGCTCACCGCTCCACTCGTGTTTTTTTGACTTTGCGGACGAGGGATGCCGGGGCCGAAAGTCCCCGACCGCCGCGGTCATTACGAGGATGGTAGCCCATGCAAACCGGGCATCCAGTTCTTGATACATCTCTTCAGCGGTGACCACGGAGACGCGCGTCACGTTGGGGGGAGGCGGCAGAGCCGTCGGGCCGCTGACGAGCAACACCTCGGCTCCCCGTTGGGCCGCGGCTTCCGCCATCGCGTATCCCATTTTTCCCGAAGAGGCATTCGTGATAAAGCGAACCGCATCGATCGGTTCCCGCGTGGGGCCGGCCGAGACGAGCACCCGCTGCCCGGACCAGTCCAGCCGGTGAGCCAGACGGGAACGCACCGTTTCTATAATCACGTGTTCGGCAGGCAACCGTCCTTTTCCGATCAGACCGGATGCCAGCGGACCTTCCTCCGGCTCCAGCACCACGATCCCACGCTCGCGCAACGTCCGCACATGCGCCGCCAGCGCAGGATGGTCCCACATTTCGCCATCCATGGCCGGGGCCATCACGATAGGACATCGTGCGGCCACGAACAACGTGCTCAGCAGATCGTCAGCCAAACCCAGCGCACACTTGGCCAGGCAGTTCGCCGTGGCCGGCGCCACCAGGATCAGGCCCGCGTCTTCCGTCACCTTCAGGTGCGGCATGGGTTGGACATCGGCAAAGAGCCGTTGAAGCACCGGCCGGCCGGACAACACTTCGAAGGTCAACGGCGCCACGAACTGCGTGGCGGACGACGTCATGACCACGGACACCTCCGCCCCTTTCTCAACCAGCGTCCGAAGCAGGGACACGGCTTTATAGGCCGCAATGCTGCCCGTGACACAGAGAACGATTTTCTTGCCTTGTAACGCCTTTTCGCTCATCGTGAGTTCCCGGATTGGGGCATCCTTCTGTCGTTCCCCCCCCCCCCCTCACCCCTGCCCTCTCCCAAAAGGAGAGGGAGAAAGGGGCCGCCTTCATCCCTCTGCTTCTGCCTCCACGGCGGGTTCTTTCGGCGAATCGTCAACGTAGACGCTGAGTTGCTGCTTGATTTCTTTGACATCTTCATCAGTCTCCGCCAACAACGCCGGTTCGAATTCACCTTCCAGGCCTCTCCTTGCTTCACGAAGCGCCTCACGCGCTTCTTGTCCCATCAAATACTCCACGTTGTCTCCCAACACTTCCTCAAGAGCAATGGAGGTTTCTTTGGTGAATTTGCTCGTCTGAGCTTGCGCGGTCCCACGCATAATCTGTTTCGCCCGTTGGGCAGCGACCAACACGACTCGGTAGCGGGAATCGAACTTACCGGCTCTATCGTCCGGAAGCAATGGAAGCGTATCAATCATGATCGAAACTCCTTTGGTGAATACGGTTAGGTAGCAATCTTTTTCATCGTCACGGATTCGACCAACCCATTTTCCACAAGCACTTCAGGGTCCAATCGGTTGGTCTTCACTCGTTCGGCCAGAATAATGGATTCCAATTCTTTCGTCGCCTGCAGGAGTTCGTCATTCCGAACGAAATAATGATAGGCTTTGAAATTGGCGATTTCATCACTCGCTTTATGCAGACGACGCTCGATTTCGTCCGGGGGATCCTTGGCCCGCCGGCAGAGCCGGTTGCGAAGGACGTCGATCGACGGCGGGGCCACGAACACGTATACGGCCCCGGCAAAGCGTTCCATAATTTGCTTGGCGCCCTGCGCATCGATATCCAACAACACGTCGATCCCTTTATGCAAGGCCTCCACCAACGGTTGTTTCGGGGTGCCGTACTTGTTGCCATACACTTCAGCCCACTCCACGAACGCCTCCGCCTGAACCAGATCCTGAAACGTTGCCTCATCGACAAAGCAATACTCAACTCCCTCACGCTCGCCAGGCCTCGGTTTCCTGGTCGTATAGGACACCGACAACGTCGTACTCGGCACCCGGGTCACGATGTTTTTACACAAGGTGCTTTTCCCGACCCCGGAAGGACCCGATACCACCACCAATACACCGTCAGCCGACATCAGCCAAGCTTTCTCCGCAACTATTCCACATTTTGCACCTGCTCGCGAATCTTTTCCAGTTCACTCTTGAGATGAATGACGTGTTTCGCGATTTCCGCGTCATTCGCCTTGGACCCGATCGTATTCACTTCGCGACCCATTTCCTGCAACAAAAAATCCAACTGACGTCCGACCGGCTCCCGTTTTTTCAGCATCTCCTCAAATTGTGTGCCATGGCTCCGGAACCTGATGAGTTCTTCCGTTACGTCACACCGGTCGGCCACGAGCGCCAATTCCTTGTTGAGCCACGTTTCCTGCTCGCCCCCGGCCAACGCGTCCACGCGCGACCGCAGACGCTCCTGGAGGCCTTTGACCACGAGGGGCAGACGGCGTTCGATTGACCGGTGCATCTCCCGCATCGCCTTCAGCCGTTCCGCGATATCAACCTGGAGGGCTTTCCCCTCTTTCGACCGCATGCGGTCAAGGTCCGCGAGCGCACCTGACGTGAGCCTCTTCACCACCCGGTTCAGGTGCTTGTCGTCGATCGGCGTTTCGGCAACGCGAAAAATATCACGGAACGAGGCCAACAGTTCGACGTCGATGTTCCCCCCTAACCGGAAGTCCCGCTGTAAATCCTTCAGTGCCCGATAATAATGCCGCGCCAAGGGACGATCAAGCGTCACGTGTTTGCCACGATCATGGCCTTTTCCATAAACGACGACGAGTTCGATTCGTCCCCGGCGACATTTTCGGGCCACCAGCGCCTTCAATTCCTCTTCCCACTCAAACCCTCCCTTGGGTACCCGAAGGACGATTTCCCGAAATCGATGGTTCACCGACCGGACTTCCACGGCCACGGCCAGCCCGTGACTGGCCCCTTCCCGCTTGCCGAAACCCGTCATGCTTATCAACATGACCGCAGAACCTTTCCTTCCCATTCACAGTCTTCATACAACACGCAGGCGGCACATTGAGGTTTCCGTGCCAGGCACACGTAACGGCCATGAAGCAAAATCCGTTGAGCGCCGTCTGTCCAGTCCTTGGCGGGCCAGACCGCCTGCAAGTCAAACTCGATTTTGGTGGGGTCGGTATGCCGGGTGAGTTGCAATCGCTGGGCCACGCGTTTCACGTGCGTATCCACGACAATCGCCGGCACCCCGAAACAGGCGCCCAACACCACGTTGGCGGTCTTTCTGCCGATCCCGGGCAACGATGACAATTCTTCCATGGTCTTCGGCACGGCCCCTTGGAACTGCGACACCAGGGCTTGACTGCACTTCACTAAATGTTGCGCCTTGTTCCGGTAAAACCCCGTTGGTTTGATCAACCTCTCCAGTTGCGCTTGAGACGCGCGGGCCAATTCCCGGGCACCCGGATAGGCCGCAAACAACGCCGGCGTCACCCGGTTCACCCGTTCATCCGTACATTGGGCCGACAGAATCGTCGCCACCAGCAACTCAAAAGGGTTGGTGTAGCTGAGTTCCACCGGCGCGTTCGTTCCCTGCGTGCGAAGGCGTTTCAGAATCCGGCGGGCAAGGGTCATTGTTGATTTTTGATTGTTGATTGCTGATTTTGGATTTTTCACCCTGCCTCCGCCACCGGCACTCCGGATTCCAGGGCGTCGGCGATCGCGTCCCGCAACGGGGCCAGGGTCTCTTTCCGGAGAGCGGAGACGCACAGGGCCCTTCGATTTAGCTCAGGGCAGGCCTGAAAGCGCCGCTCGAGCACGTCCACGTCTTCCGGCGGCAATTGATCGCACTTGTTCATGACGAGAACCCGGGTCACGTGCTGCAGGTCGAGATCATGCAAGAGTCCTTCGACCACGCCTATTTGCTGATCACGATCCGGTGCGGTCGCATCCACGACGTGCACCAGTACGTCGGCCTGGTGGAGTTCGTCGAGCGTCGTGCGAAAGGCTTCCAGGAGATCCTGGGGCAGGTCTCGAATGAACCCGACGGTATCGGTCAGAATCACGTGCCGGCCTGAAGGAAGCCTGAGCCGTCGATTGACGGTATCCAGTGTTTCAAACGGCTGATTCTTGGCCGAGACACGGCTATGGGTCAAGGTGTTCAGCAAGGTGGATTTCCCGGCATTCGTATAGCCGACGATCGACACGACCGGAACACCTCCGCGCAGGCGCCTGGGGCGTTGCTGTTCCCGGTGACGACTCAAATCCTTCAACTCGCGTTCGAGGTGATGAATCCGATCCCGGACTCTTCTGAGGTCGGTCTCCAGTTTGGTTTCGCCGGGGCCTCGCGCCCCGATGCCGCCTCCCAAACGGGAGAACGCCGTGCTGGATTGAGACAGCCGGGGCAACAGATACTTGAGTTGCGCGAGTTCCACTTGAATCTTCCCGGCGCGTGAATGCGCCCGGCTGGCAAAAATATCCAGGATCAACTGCGTCCGATCGATGACCTTCAACTCGATCAGCTCGGATAACGACCGGATCTGAGTCGGGGTCAGGTCCCGATCGAAAATCAACAGGTCGGCCCCGCTTTGCAGCGCGTGGATGATCACCTCGGTAATCTTTCCCACCCCCAACACGTACTTGGGATTGACCCGCGATAATCGTTGCATCACGGTTCCAACCACCTGAATGCCCTGTGACGTCGCCAAGTCCTGACACTCACGCAGGCATTCTTCCTGATCGGCCCGATTCCCCTCCGTGACACTGACCAGCAACGCATTGGGGCTGTCGTCCGTTCGACGAAGCGCCGGGGTCGCCTTGGAAATTTCAGCTTCCAACGATTGCACGAACTGATCACATTGGCACTGAAACGCCTGTAAGGTCTGCGGCGCCCATGCCTCATAGGCTTTCCCTTGCTGGTTGGGCGGCAGCAGGTGGGCCAGCGAGATCGACACCGGTTCACCTCCGTTTCCCACGCCGAGCACTGCCATCAAATCCAAACGAAGCAGCGCCAGGTCGGTCAGGTCGTCTTTGGTCAACGGTTGATTTTTGAGATGCGTGTGCACGAACCGAACGCCGCGCAATAACCGGGGGCCGGACCGGCTTCGCGCCAGATCCGGGATCACCAACTGACGATCCGTGCCGATGATGACGGATTCGATGATACCCCGCCGATTGATCAGCAACCCGATTTGCCGTCGAATCTCATGCGACAATTCCGTGCAGGATCGAGCCAACTCCGGAGAAATGACTTTTTCAACGGGCACGCGCCGACGATACAACCGTTCGAGCCGCGTAATCTGGCCGGGTTTCAACCCGGTCAGATGTCCAATGGCATGTGGAATAGAAGCCCCCCTTTTAACTCCCTCTCCCGTCAAGGGAGAGGAGGAACTAATTCTGCTAGACTGAAATGCCTGAACCGTTTCCGGACGTCGTGGTCTCGATAGCCAGACCTGGCTGGGCATCCAAGTCCCACGAAGCCCACCGCTGATCCTGGTAGGCCCACCATCCGGCAGCAGCCACCATTGCGGCATTATCCGTACAGAAAGGCATCCGCGGCAGCGCAAGACGAATGCCTTCTTTTTCCGCACGAGCCTGTAAGGCCGCACGCAAACGGGAATTCGCGCTGACCCCGCCGACCACCGCCAATCCGGCGACGCCGTACCGGCGTACCGCCCGAAACGATTTTTCCACCAGCACGTCCACAATGGCTTCCTGGTATCCCGCGGCCACGTCCGCCGATGTTGGTAATGACTCCTGGTCCCTCAAATAATACAACAACGAAGTTTTAAGGCCACTGAAACTGAAATTGGACCCTCCCTTGTTCAGATACGGACGAGGGAACCGGACGACCGAGGGATCCCCTGATTGCGCCAGACGATCGAGCGCGGGACCGCCCGGGTAGGCAAGACCCAGCATCTTGGCGCCCTTATCAAACGCCTCGCCCGCGGCGTCATCAAGCGTTTTGCCGAGGAGCCGGTATTCACCGCGTTGAGGGACGAGATACAAGTGGGTATGCCCGCCGGATACCACAAGCACGATGCAGGGGGTCACGAAATCGGGATATTCCAGCCACGCTGAGGCAATGTGCCCTTCCAGATGATGCACGCCGATGCACGGTACGCCCAAGGCATACGCCAGGGCCTTGCCGAAACTCACGCCCACGACCAACGCACCGGCAAGTCCGGGCCCTTGCGTGACCGCAATCGCCCGAAGATCCGACCAACCGACACCCGCCTGCTCAAGAGCGGCCTGCGTCACCTCCTCAATCCTTTCCACGTGTTTTCTCGAGGCCAGTTCCGGCACCACCCCGCCGAAACGGCCGTGCACCTCGTGTTGGGACGCCACCAGATTCGACAGCAGGTGCCCTTGCAGCGAGAACACCGCGGCGGCTGTTTCATCACAAGACGTTTCGATGCCCAAGAGACTGGAGGTCGGCACGCGGCTCGTGGGAGTTTGGCCGTTTCGAGGCATCAGCGGAGAACAGTCATCATAAAAAACAACGACTCTCGCCACGCGGGGTAACGAGAGTCGTCTATCAAGAGAAGGGAACCAATCCGTGAATGATTTGTTGTCTTATCGCAACCGCCCCTCAGACGCTCGCCATCGCTTCTTCTTCAACAAAAACGGGAGCGTCGTCTCGAAGAGTCACTTTAATTTTCTTGACATCCTTAAAACGCCCTCGAATGAGTTCATCGGACAAAGGATCACCCAGGAGCTTTTGGATGGTTCGCCTCATAGGCCTGGCTCCATACTGCGGTTGATACCCTTTCGTAATCAGCCATTGCTTGACCTCATCGCCGATCTCCAATTGGACCTCACGCTCCGCCAACCGTTCGTTCAACTCGCGTATCAGAATGTCGACGATGTTCAGCAAATGCTCTTTTTCCAACGGATGGAAGACCACGAACTCATCGACGCGATTCAAAAATTCCGGGCTGAAACTCCGCTTCAATTCATCCAGAATATCGTTCTTCATTCGCTTCCGGGTTTCCGCCTCTTCGACTTTTTGGAACCCGAGGGACACGCCCTTCTGAATGAGCTTCGTGCCCAGGTTGGACGTCATCACGAGAATCGCGTTCTTGAAATCGACTTTCCGCCCCAAGCTATCCGTGAGCACCCCATCATCCAGAACTTGCAAAAGCACGTTGAAGATATCCGGGTGGGCCTTTTCGATCTCATCGAACAACACCACCGAATACGGGCGTCGCCGCACTTTCTCGGTCAACTGTCCGCCCTCTTCATAACCCACGTATCCCGGAGGGGCACCGAACAACCGGGAACTTGTAAATTTCTCCTGGTACTCCGACATGTCGATCCGAATCAGGGCATCCTCGGTATTAAACAAAAACCCCGCCAAGGCCCGTGCCAGTTCGGTCTTCCCGACGCCTGTCGGTCCCAGGAAGATAAAGGACCCGATCGGTTTGCGCGCCTCCTTGAGGCCGGCTCGTGAGCGACGAATGGCGCGACAGACCGCGGAAATGGCTTCCTCCTGCCCCACGATACGCTTGTGAAGAAAGTCTTCCATGTGCAGCAGCTTTTCCGACTCTTCCTCTTCGAGTTTGAAAAGCGGAATGCCCGTAATTTTGGACACCACAAAACTGACTTCCTCGGCCCCGATCACCGGCTTCTGCTGCTCCTGGTTCTTCTTCCAATCGCGCTTGGCATCCTCCAGCAGTTTGCGGAGCCGTTCTTCTTCTTCCCGATACTTCACGGCTTCTTCGAAACTTTGTAACCCGATGGCGACTTCTTTTTCGTGCGCCACGCGCTTGAGTTCCTGTTCCAACGATTTCAACTCGGGAGGCAACGAATAGGATTGCAACTTGGCCCGGGACCCCGTCTCGTCGATCAAATCGATGGCCTTGTCCGGAAGGAATCGATCCGTGATGTAGCGATCGGTCAATTTCACGGCTTCCACCACCGCGTCATCCGAAATCTCCACGCCATGGTGCTCTTCATAGCGGTCCCGCAAGCCTTGAATGATCTTGATCGTTTCTTCCACGGAAGGCGGATTCACGTAAATGGGCTGGAACCGCCGTTTCAGGGCGCCGTCCTTTTCAATATGTTTTCGGTATTCATCCATGGTGGTCGCCCCGATGCAGTGAATTTCGCCCCGGGACAACGCCGGCTTGAGCATATTGGCAGCATCGATCGACCCTTCGGCCGCGCCCGCGCCAACCAGGGTATGTAACTCATCGATGAACAGGATCACGTTGCCGGCCTGCACGATTTCCTTCATGACCACTTTCAGCCGTTCTTCAAACTGCCCCCGGTACTTCGTGCCGGCAACCAGGGACCCCAGGTCCAAGGCGATCACGCGCCGGTTCAGGAGATTATCCGGAACGTCCATCGAGACGATTCGCTGGGCCAACCCTTCGACGATTGCGGTTTTACCTACCCCGGATTCGCCGATCAGGGCCGGGTTGTTTTTGGAACGGCGGCTCAAGATCTGCAACACCCGCTCGATTTCATCGCCGCGGCCGATGACGGGATCCAACATGGAGTCCTGCGCCAACTGCGTCAGGTCCCGGCCGAACTCATCGAGCGCGGGCGTGCTGCTTTTCTTGTCCCGCTCCCGGGTTCCCGATTTCCGCAGGAAGGTCACGGTCAATTGACGAGCCGTGAGCAGGTTGCCGCCCAGGCTGCGAAGCACCTTTCCGCCGATCCCTTCTTCTTCCCGCAACAAGCCCAACAGGAGATGTTCACTCCCGATGTGATTGTGTCCGAGCAATCTCGCCTCTTCGACGCCGTATTCAATGACCTTCTTGACGCGCGGGCTGAAGGGAATTTCCCCGAAGGTGACGGTCGTCCCGCCACTGGGCAAGCTGCGTTCCACCTCCAGACGAATCTGCTCCGGAGACAGCCCCATCTTCTTGATGATCATGAGGGCAATGCCATCGGATTCACGGAGAATGGCCAGGACCAAATGCTCCGTGCCGAGATAATCGTTCTGATGGCGTTCAGCCTCTTCGCGGGCCAGAATAATTATCTTGCGACCTCTGTCCGTGAATCGCTCGAACATTTTCCCTCCTTTTAGGGTAAAGAACTCACCCTGTACACGTCAGATCAATCCCACCGTCATACGCTGGTTAGTCTATCCATCCCTTCTGAAAACTGTCAAGGCAAGACCGCGGCTGGTACGATAGGTAAGGTTCCATATTCCGACGCCGCCGTCAAGAGGAACTGACTGTTGACTATATTTCTCCATTGACTCCGGAACGTGGTGAACGATACAATTTCAGATCCGGCACTTCAAAGCGGTGCGGGCACGCCTCGACGTTTCAGTTCCCCTTCACTGCCCCGTCTTTTTCATCAACGCATGAGTCGCTCATGACTGTCATCGGAATCCTGACCAAGCCTCAATTTCCCGAGATTCGCCCCCTTATTGATGAGCTGCTCGACTGGCTCGGACGGAAACAGAAGACCGTCCTGGTCGGCTCCTCTTCCGGGGACCATTTCCACGAAGGCCCACAACAGATCGATCAGCAAATCGCCGCCGAGGCCGACCTCGTACTCGTGCTCGGCGGAGACGGCACGATGTTGCGGGCAGCCCGGCTCGTCGAAGAACGATCCGTCCCTATCCTGGGCGTCAATTTGGGAGGCTTGGGGTTTTTGACGGAAAGCACGATAGAAACGATGTACGACTCCCTGGAAAAAATCTTTGCGCAAGAATTCTACGTAGATCACCGCCTGCGCCTCGAAGCCCAGGTCCGTCACAAAACCGGAGAACGGCAGGAACAAACGGCACTGAACGACGCGGTCATCAGCAAAGGGACTTCGGGACGCATGATTACCACGAGCATTCAGGTCGACAAACAATTCGTGACGACGCTCCGGGGCGACGGGTTGATTATTGCCTCACCAACCGGATCCACGGCCTACTCCATGTCTGCCGGCGGCCCGATCCTGGAACCCAGTCTCGAAACCCTGGTGTTGACGCCCATCAGCCCCCATACCCTGACCCACCGTCCCCTCCTGGTCCCCAGCCAGGTCTCGTTGGAAATTCAACTGACCAGCCACGAGGGGGGCACCGTGACGATCGACGGACAAATCGGGATTGCCATGGAGCATGAAGACACGCTCGCGATCAGCGCCTCACCCCACCGAACGCGCCTCATCCGTTTTCCCGACCGGACGTACTATGATGTCTTAAGAAATAAACTCAAATGGGGGGACGTCTGAGTCCCCGAAGATCACGGCTGGCATTCGGGGCACTCGGTCCGTTCCTGCTCGGCCCGAAACTCATCCGACGTCAAAGGGAAAATCTGGTTGCACGTCGCGCAGGTCCGAATTTCAAAAAACGCTTCCCCATCCTCGTGAATCTCGCACGGCAGCAACAGATCCAGCGGATCATAGCCCAGGGTTTTGCCATCGGGGAACTTCACGACGGCCAAACGCACGTTGAAATGTTGAAAGACGGCTTCTCTGCCTTTCCGATCGTCACCGGATCCCACGACGCAAACAGGCTGTCCGGGTTGGCGTGCACGAAGATCTTTTAATGTGCGGTGGGAATCCACTGCTACCTCAAATTGGGTCGCTTCCGGAGCCTCTGGAGTTGCCATAATCGCGGGAGTTTCGCACAAGAAGGTTAAGGGAAAAGCCTTCCCAACTTGTAGCACGCGCAAAAAAAATCCGTCAAGATAACGCGCACATTTCCTGAAAGGGGAAGATGATGGCACCCATCACCATCTACCAGAAACCGACGTGTTCGACGTGCCGGCAAGTCCTGAAGATCGTTCAGGAAAGTGGGCACGCGTTTACGGCCGTCAATTACTACGAAACGCCGTTGGCGAAAACCCGACTCAAAGAGCTCCTGAAAAAGGGTGGCCTCAAGGCCCGGGACGTGTTGCGCACGAAAGAAGAGAAATACAAAGCCTTGGGCCTGGCCAAAGCCGAAAAGTCCGAAGATGAATTGATCGGATTGATGATTGCTCATCCGGACCTGCTCCAGCGCCCTTTGGTCGAACAAGGCCAAACGGTGATCCTTGCCCGGCCGGCGGAAACGGTGAAGCAACTCTGGGAAGGGCCGTGAGCGTGCGATCATCCCCTGGACTACCCCGACCTACGCTCTCTTATTCCCCTTCTTTGTAAGGAGGGGCAAGGGGAGGTAGAGGTATTAGTGAATCTTTACAGCCCTGACGTCGCAGGACTTTACCGCGCTTGGTTTTCCGTGCCGTGGGCTTCGGTGCGCGGGATACTGGAATCCGCCCTGAGAAACTGGTACGCCTCGATGATGCGCCGCAGTTCGGGTTCGGCGCTACGGTCACCCTTATTGATATCGGGATGGAGCTTTTTGGCTTTTTGACGAAAGGCGCGGGTCACCGCCGTCATCGAACTCCCGAAGTCCAGACCCAAAGCCTCATACGCTTCCTGGTGAGAATTGATTTCTCCTTGAGAAGCCGTAACCTCGCCGCTTCCCGTGGCTTTCTTGAAGAAATCAAACAGGTTGATCTTTCGCCGGCGTCGCTTGGGACGTTGATAGATTTCGCTGTCGAAATCCTCAAAGCGATCCTCAATGAATTCGAGGCGGGCTTCCAGACGCTGGGCGTGGGTCAGTTCCCGGACGTCATCCAATTCCTCTTCGATGAGCGTCACCATCCGTTCGACTTCCGTCAGACCGGTCTCAACCTTGAAGTAACTCTCGGGGCGTTCCAACATCATCGTGTCGATGGCAAAATCCAGACTGCGTTCCGCTTGGGCTCGCAACTCGGCGATCCGGCGACGCATGCCCGAGAAATAGCGAACCTTGGCCCGCTCATCAAAAGGCATAGCTGCGCCCCCGGAATGTTCGTGTCAGAGTCATGTTCTCGGCCGTAGAGGACAACCACAGTGCCGTCCCGAATGGGTCGGTCCGCATTCTAGCATAAAACCTTCCCCCCTCACCCCAACCCTCTCCCTCTTTCTCGCTGAAAGCGGAAAGGGGAGAAGGAGCTAGGAAGCATCCAAAGCAACCACAGGGGGTTGCCCCTACAACAGTGGTTAGAGTAAAAACGTCCGAAGCCACTGCATCATTCATCAATTCATCGAGGAGGAAAGTGCCGTGAGAAGAAGTGTGTTATGCGTCGCGTTGAGTGCCGGGTTGTTCGTGAGCTTTTCAGGAGTGGCCTGGAGCGTGAATCCGACCGGATACGGGCAAGCCGGCGGTGAATACGACATCAGGATTCCCCGTGTGCCGGCCGGTCATTTGGCCAAAGCCAAGAAAGTCAAACCACCATTTGAAGCGACGCCGGAAATCCTGGCGGAAGGCAAAGCCATCTTCCTGGGAATGGGAGGGTGCATCAGTTGCCACGGCCCCGAAGGCAAGGGCGACGGAGCAGCCGCCAAAAACCTGCCGATTCAACCCCGCAACTTCACGAATCCGAAATTTCATAAATTACGCACACCCGGCGAACTGATGTGGATTTTGAAAAACGGCAGCATGGGCCAATCCGGTCGGGTCCCGGGTACCGGCATGCTCCCCGTTGTCCAGCCCAAAGGGTTCATTACGGAAGAACAAGGCTGGAAGGCGCTATTATACGAACTGAGTTTGGGGCAATAGCCGAAACGTTCAATCCAGTCACGGTCCCGTCTCCCCGGCATCCCGGTTGAGACGGGCACCTTCATTGACAGCACCCAGAGCCGGGGTTAGAATTTTTGGGGACTCCGGGAAGCTCTTTTAGGCCTGTCCTGAGCCCTGAGCTTGTCGAAGGGTCGAAGGGCGGGCTGTCGTCAGCTAAGGAATGTTCCCCCTTGTCTTCTCAATTCGTTCATCTGCACCTCCACACCCAGTACAGCCTGCTGGACGGCGCAAATCAACTGAATCCGCTTCTCAGGCAGGTCCGGGAATTTCAACAGCCCGCGCTCGCCATCACGGACCACGGCAACCTCTTCGGCGCCATCGATTTCTACGAAAAGGCCACGGCCCAAGGGGTGAAGCCCATCATCGGGTGTGAAGCCTATCTCGCGCCCGGCAGCCGGCGACAACGCGAAGGCCTGTTGGCCCACAACGACTACTATCATTTGATTCTGCTGGCCACCAGTCTCAAGGGCTACCATAACCTCATCAAACTGTCGAGCAAGGCCTATCTCGAAGGGTTTTATTACAAACCCCGGATGGATAAGGAACTCCTGCAGGAACACCACGAGGGGCTCATTGCCTTATCCGGGTGTTTGAGCGGGGAGGTGCCCTATCTCATCGGCCAACGGGACATGGAAAAAGCCGCGCAAACCGCCGGAGAATACCGCGAGATCTTCGGGAAAGACCATTATTATCTCGAAGTCCAGGCCAATGGGCTCGATCATCAACTGATCGCCAACCGGGGCCTCGTGGAGATCCACAAGAAACTCGGCATTCCGTTGGTGGGAACCAACGACTGCCACTACTTGAAAAAAGAAGACGCGCGCCCGCATGAAATCATGCTGTGCCTGCAAACAGGGAAAACGCTGAGCGACACCAACCGCATGAAGTTCGATACCGACCAACTGTACGTCAAGTCCACGGCCGAAATGGTCGCGGAGTTTTCCGAACTCCCGGAGGCCGTGCTGAATACCTGTCGCATCGCGGAACAATGCGGGCTGAACCTGACCGACAACGCCTTATCGCTCCCCCACTACCAGGTGCCCGAGGGATTCACCCATGAAACCTATTTGGAGACCCAGGCCAAGGAGGGCTTGGCCCAGCGCCTGGCGGCCCGGCCTGCGAGCCAGCCGCCTGAGGCCTACCAACTCCGCCTTCAGGAAGAATTGGCCGTACTCACCCAGATGGGCTACGCCGGCTATTTCCTGGTGGTCTGGGACATCATCAAATTTGCCCGGTCACGCGGCATTCCCGTGGGACCCGGACGGGGGTCGGCGGCCGGCAGTTTGATCGCCTATGCCCTCGCCATCACCGACCTGGATCCGCTCGCGTACAACCTGCTTTTTGAACGGTTCCTCAATCCCGAACGCGTGAGCATGCCGGACATCGACATGGATTTCTGCATGGACCGCCGGGGCGAAGTCATCAATTACGTGATCGACAAGTACGGCGAGGACCACGTGTGCCAGATCATCACGTTCGGGACGCTGGGCGCCAAAGCCGCAATCCGGGACGTGGGGCGCGTGATGGATATTCCCTACGCCGAAGTGGACCGCGTCGCCAAACTCGTGCCGACGCAACTCAACATCACCTTGAAAGATGCCTTGACCCAGGAGCCGCGCCTGCAAGAACTGGTCGATGGTGATGCGCGGATGAAGGAACTCATGGAAACGGCCCAAGCCCTCGAAGGCTTGGCGCGACATGCCTCCACGCACGCCGCGGGCGTGGTGATTTCACAGAAGCCCCTGATCGAACACGTACCGTTGTACAAAACGGCCAACAACGAAATCGTCACGCAATACTCGATGACGGACATCGAAAAAGTGGGGCTGGTAAAGTTTGATTTTCTCGGGCTGAAAACCCTCACCATGATTCACCATGCCGTGACCATGGTGAACCAGAACCAACCCCCCGAAAAACACCTTGATATTGAACAGCTTCCTTTGAATGACGAAAAGACCTATGCACTCCTGGCCTCCGGCAAGACTTCCGGGATCTTCCAACTGGAAAGTTCGGGCATGCGCAATTTATTGGTCCGCATCAAACCAGAATGCTTCGAAGATCTCATCGCGATCCTCGCCCTTTACCGGCCGGGCCCGTTGGAAAGCGGCATGGTGGATGACTTCATCAAACGGAAACGCGATCCCTTGAAAATTGCGTACGACCCTCCGGCGGTGGAACCCATTCTCAAGGAAACCTACGGGGTCATGGTCTATCAGGAACAGGTCATGGCCATTGCCAATCTCATGGCCGGGTTCAGTTTGGGGCAAGCCGATTTGCTGCGCCGGGCCATGGGGAAGAAAAAACCCGAAGAAATGGCCAAGCAAAAAGAGTTGTTTCTCAACGGGGCCAAGGCCAAGGGGTTCACGGAAAAGAAAGCCGAAAAGATCTTCGACCAGATGGCGTACTTTGCCGGGTACGGATTCAACAAATCCCATTCCGCGGCCTATGCCCTGGTGACCTTCCAAACGGCCTACCTGAAGGCGCATCATCCCACCGAATTCATGGCCGCGCTCCTCACGAGCGAAATGGGGAACACGGACAAGATGGTGGGCTATTTTACCGAATGTCGTGAACGCGGAATTCCCATCCTCCCGCCGGACGCGAATGAGAGCCAGAAAAACTTTACCATCGTGGAGGGGGGGATTCGATTCGGGCTGGCGGCCATCAAAAACGTCGGCGGCAGCGCCATTGAATCCATCATCGCGCGCCGGGAAGCCGAGGGGGCCTTCTCGTCCTTCTTCGATTTCTGTTGCCGGATCGACCTGCACAAGGTCAACAAGCGCGTGATCGAGGGCTTGATCAAGGTCGGCGCATTTGACTCCATGGGGGCAAAACGGGCTCAATTGACGGCAATCATGGAACTAACACTGGATGAAGCCAGCGCCATTCAAAGGGAGCGCGCCTTGGGACAGACGTCCTTGTTCGGAACCGTGGAATCAGATTCTTCGGACTCGGACGCCCTGATCCGACCGCTGCCCGCGATCGACGAATGGCAGCAGGCACAAATCCTCCAATTTGAACGGGAACTCACCGGATTCTACATCACCGCGCATCCGTTGACCCAACACGCCGAAGCCATCCGCCTGCTGTCGACGCATACCACGGCCACGCTCCACGAGGCGCACGAAGGTCGGGAAATCAAAATCTGCGGGGTGATCGGCAGCGTCAAACTCACCACCACCAAAAAAGGGAACCGGATGGCTTACGTCCAATTGGAAGACTTGCAGGGTTTGGTCGAAGTCATCGTGTTTCCCGAACTGTTTCAAAACTGTGCGGAGTTTCTGAATGCGGATACCGTCATCCAGGCGGCCGGCACTGTGGATCACATGGATACGGGCGCCCGTCTCAAGGCCACCAAACTGGAGCCCTTGCACGATCTGCAAGCCAGGACGGTGAAACAGGTCGTGGTCCAACTCGCGGAAACGCCGGACACGTGGGGCAAACTCCCCAAACTGCACGAAGTGTTACACCGTCACCCGGGGCCGGCCCCGGTCGCCTTTCACTTCCATCTGGGTTCCCAGGTGCACGCGGAGAGTGCCCCGTTGCCGAATTTAGGCGTGTTGCCGAGTTCGGACCTGGTGTATGAGGTCGAGCAAATTCTCGGGAAAGAGACCGTCACGTTTCATTGACGCGTCCCAAACGAGTCCGCCATGCGTGATTTTCTGGAATTCGAAAAGCCGTTGAAAGAACTCGAGGAACGGATTGAGAAGCTTAAGAAATCCGGGACCGAGAAAAAAGCCGTCCCGCGGCTGATCCGCATTCTCCAGGCCCGGCTGACCAAGACAGAGCAGGAAATCTTCGGCAACCTGACCCCCTGGCAGCAAACGCAAATCGCCCGCCATCCCCAACGCCCATCGATCTTGGACTACATGAAGCACATGTGCGACGACTTTTTCGAACTCCACGGCGACCGAACCTTCGGAGACGACAAGGCCGTCGTCGGCGGCTTTGCCACGTTCCGCGGCCGGTCCATTTGCGTCATCGGTCATGAAAAAGGACAGAGCTTCAAGGAACGGGTCAAACGAAATTTCGGCATGGCCAATCCCGAAGGCTATCGCAAAGCCCTGCGGTTGATGCAATTGGCCGAGAAATTCAAACGCCCGGTCGTCACGTTCATCGATACGCCTGGCGCCTATCCCGGCATCGGAGCCGAGGAACGCGGCCAAGCCAGGGCCATTGCCAGAAACCTGTTCTCGATGTCCCGGCTCAGGGTGCCGATCGTGGCCATCATCACGGGAGAAGGGGGAAGCGGCGGGGCATTGGGCTTGGGCGTGGCCGACCGGATCGTAATGCTGGAACACTCGATCTACTCGGTCATTTCCCCGGAAGGGTGCGCGGCCATCCTCTGGGAAGATGCGACCAAGACGCAAGCCGCAGCCGCGGCCCTGAAAATGACCGGCGCGGAACTGCTTAAACTGGGTATTGCCGACGAAGTCGTACCCGAGCCACTCGGAGGGGCGCATCGCGACGTGGAAGGCACCAGTCAATCCCTCGCCCAAACCCTCCACACTCAACTGAATCAACTCCTCACCACGTCCACGGACCAACTCCTCGCCAAGCGCTACGAAAAATTCCGCCAAATGGCCTCGTTGGGCGACGTCTGATGAAAACAGATCGATCATAAAAAATGGAAAGTCGGGCATGAACCTTTTGGCAGATTTCATAAATTCACTTAATAAACTTTGTGGAGATCAAGGAGAGCACACAAACCCACTTCTCTGTTTCATAGGCGTATCTATAGTTTTCATTGCCATGCTCGGAAATCTCCAAGCTCCACTCTTCAATTGGCTCTCATACAAGACCAAAACTCAAATCGCGCGCGCCAAGGTATGCCGAAATGCACGAGTTCTTTCTGTCCATGATCCTTCTGTCAACATGACCTATTGGAAGCCAAAACGAATTGCCGGGCTTTTTGGTATCTTTGGATTAGGCTACATCATCATTCTCCTTCTTATCAGTGGCTTCAACCTATATTTGCTGATAGAGCTTGTCATCGGAATAACCCTAGGAATCGGAGTTGTTCTATGGATCAGCAAAAAAAATCAGCGATCAAGAGTATACAGATCGATATCGGTGACTTTAGAAGAAGATTCTGAAAACGTCATGACGGCCTGTTTGGATGCCTTGCGCCTTCTTGGAGCAAGAGTTGCTAGTATTGACAAGGGAAAAAGGACAATCGAAGCGAAGCTTCCACTATCGTTTTGGTCGTCTGGCACGCTGATCAACATTTCATGGAAAACTGACGGACCGTCGCGTACGAGCGTAGACGTTTGGGTTGATTCTGTTCTGCGGTCTGTCCTTTTCGACTTCGGACACAATGCTCGCGTCGTGCGTAAAATCAAGAATCATTTAATTGGCATGTAAATATTTGATCCGATTTATCCAACGAATGTTTAGAAATCTTCGTGACAATCCGGTCCGATTAAACTGAAGCGCTCTGGTGTGTGAAATCAAAGTGGCATGGGGGAACGTCGAAAATCTTTGTGTTCGTGCCGAGCGTCAGGACTATGGTGCAGATCTTGCTAAAAAATGAACGGCGAGTTGAAAGAACATCCCCTGTTTTCCTAGGAAGTGCCGATTTCACTCCAAGGCAAGGTGCCAATTCCGTGTATGCGCTTGACTCGATGTCGCCAAGAGTATCTAAGACAGCCTATTCGCGGAATCTAAACATAAACTATCAGATCAAGCTGCCTGATGTGGGAAAGTGGTTTCTCATTTGCTGCACGATGTTGCTATGCGCCTGCAACCCGGCTCAATATAAGGGGCCAGCCGAGGACTTCCAAACCGCGTCAGCCGATCTCAGGCGCGCTTACTTCCTGGAATGGGAGATTTCCAATCAGGCGCGCATCAGACATCAAGACCTTGAAGACCAGATCGCCATTTTGAATGCTCCGTCTGGCGCCAACATCGCTCCGTTTATCTCGAAGATGGCGGCGCGACGCCAAAAGGACATCCATGAGCACCTTCGCCCACTACGTGAGAAGGCGTTCTCCGCGCTACAAGGTTACGCTGATATCCTGGTTAGCCTCGCCTCCGACGAGTCCACTGAGGCGATTACCTTGGAGATGACAGGTCTTGTTGGCGACATCTCGAAGGTTTTGGAGACAGCAAAGGACATCAAGTCGACAGCCAACCCTGTCACCAAAGTCGGGCAATTTTCTGGTCCACTTCAGCAATATGTCGGTGTCTTGAACGAGATCATTGGATTGGTCTCCAAAGTCATCCGAGAGCGGGCCATCGTCCAGACAATCGGCAAGTGTAACAATACAATACTGGAATTGCTGTCAGTCCTGAAAACGGAGGCGATAGCGGCTCAGGACAATGCAATGCGGGAGACGCATAATGCTAAGCAGGCAATCGAGATGTTCATGGATAAGCCTGCATTCAAGTCTGCCAGCAACGACTCTCGAGCATCGATAGCACAGCGTGTTGCTGAGCTCACGGCAATCGAGAAACGGATTGAGCGCACCGCCATAGCTGATGCGTTCGATGCCGTGGTGAAAGCGCAAGGTGCTCTGATCGAGAAGGCAGTGGTCGACAAACCGGCTGATTGGGCATTCCGCATCAGAAGCTTCAGAGAGCAAGTGTCGTCGACCAAGGCGGCTATCGAATCGATCCGCTCCGAGATGTAAGGGCAATCAGTGAGATAGGAGATCGAGAACATGACCCTTAGCAAACAAAGTACGGTAGCGGAACTGCGCCACAAGATTGATCGCAAGCGCATTCGTGCTCTCGAGCTACAGATGGACACCAGAGATGCGAACGAGTGGGACAGCCTTAATGCGGTGCGGTGGGAACTCCAGGATCTCGACACCGACCTCTACCAAAGCCAATACATCAAGAACAACGAAAAGATCGAGAAGCTCATCGGAAAAATCCAGGAGTCGAGCGAGGACGCTCGTCAGATCATCGAAACTCTTGACAGAATAAAAAAGGTAATCAAAAAAGCACGCAAGAAGCTCAAGAAAAACTCACCGAGGTTTAAGGAGCTTTCTCAATTTCTCAATGAGACGAAATCGCTAACTAAGGTTTTTCAGGAGTAAAACTTCTCGATGCTACTACCGCATGCCAGCGAGGACCAAGACCGATCAATTTAATCGTGTCTGCCGCTATGAATCCGATTCAGGCCCAATTAGTCTAATGCCAGACAAATTCACTCCAACAAGCATAGGAAGTGAACCAAATGGCTGCCCAATGTTCTTCAGTTAAATCGCTACCGATGCTCCACCTTAATGATTGTGATGGAAAGTTCCGGTTGGATTTCCGAAGCAAACCGGGGAGAAGTGCTGGTTCGCGCATCTGTGAGTTGATCTGGGGTGACTGTCTGCATCCAACAGGAAAGAAAGAGCGTGGACACACTGAGGTTTTTGCTCGTGGTCGATCGAAACCTGGTTGGGTTCCGACTGCATTCACAACCGAGCACAGTCTTTTAGAGTTCTACATAATCGATGTTGGACAAGGAGATGGAATCCTAATCCGCACTCCTGATGACAAGTGGCATCTGATTGATGCTGGCATTTCCAATAGCCGACAAATGACCGGAAAAGGCGTTTCAAACTTCATTCGCTGGAAGTTCAAGAGTGATCTGTGTCGTTCCGCACACCTGTCAACGATCACCATGAGCCATCCGGACTTTGATCACTACGGGGGCATGCTAGATATTCTCTCAGGTGACCTGGGAGATAGCGAGAAGCTATATCCCATCTCGGTCGACACCTTCTATCACTCCGGTATGGGTCGCTTCAACGCGGCCGATGCCTTGGGACAAACCATAGAGGGCACAATCGATGGCTTTCCGATCGGTGGATACAGGATTCGAAAGCATGCTCGCTTTATTGTAGAGCTGTTAGACGGAAAAGATAGCTTTGAGACTCCGTATCACCCTTTTGATGGCTCGTTCGCCGATCTTGCATCTCTCGTGGTGGACAAAGCCCAAAAGGTCAAGCGGCTTGGTTTAATAGATGGGCAACTAGGTTGGTTTCCCGGATATGCTCCAGATAACAATGTTAAAGGCCCTGACGGCAAGAAATTTTCAATTCGGCTCTTGGCTCCAGTTCTAGAGAAATTCGAAGATGAAAACGGACATTGTCAAATTGGCCTCCGAAAATTTTCATCATACTCAAAAACGAGCAATGGCCACTCAATCTTGCTCCGCTTCGACTATGGCGATGCTAAAATCCTTATGACCGGTGATCTAAACGCAGAATCGCAGCGATTGCTCCTGAGCTACATTGACAGAGAAGAATTCGCTACGGATGTGGCCAAGGGGTGTCATCACGGATCGGAGGACATTGACATGCGCTTCATCGAAGCCATGCAAGCGCGTACTACCGTCATCTCCTCAGGTGATAATGAAGATTACGCTCATCCAAGACCAGTTGTTCTAGGTGCCTGTGGCTTCTTTGGCCGTCAAGTCGTGAGAACCGATGACAAAACCATACCTCCACTGATTTATTCAACTGAGCTTGCACGGTCAATACAGCTCAGGCCTGCCGAGCGTGTCCGCGTAGATCATGACAACAAACCGTCAACGCGGTATCGGTCGTACGCCGCAGATCGTGCGCAAGTTCAGCCCAAAGGTGAAAGATATCGCCACTTCTCACATACACCTGTCTCCACGGACTTGGTTTATGGGTTAGTAAACATTAGAAGCGATGGAAGCCGAATACTCTGCGCTACATTGGAAGAAAAAGGCAACGACTTCGACGTGAAGACCTTTTGGGCAGGACGTAAGGCAGAGAATTGATGGATAAAATCACTCAGCGTAGTTAAATCATGTTGCGAGGGGTCCTATGAATGAAACACTCACTTAACCAAAACGTAGAAACTATATTTGCAGATGCGCCATCTTATGGCGCATCTTCCAAGCGGCCCCTCCAAGCGGCATAAGATGCCGCCGCTACAACTGATGAGAGGCCTTGGCCACTGATAATAATGTTGCTCTCTAGAACCTCTACCTCCTCTTCGCCCCTCATTCCAAAGTGTACTGTCCCATGTGATTGGCTAGACTCTGATGCTATCATGCGCGGCATTGCCTATGTGCACCAAAGGAGGGGAAAGAAAAAGTTAGTCAGTCGGCTTAGCCCTTCGACTTCGCTTTGCGACGCCTGTCCTGAGCTTGTCGAAGGGCTCAGGACAGGCGTCGCGTGTCCGGCATGCCACACGAGCCTCTGAAATCGATATTTCCTGACCCCGAGACGAAATGTCCAAGACATCCTCTACCGTTGGACTAGCGCTGTCACGCCAGCTTGGGTACCCTCAAAGGGAGAGGAATTTCTCTATATGCCAGCACTCCACAACCAGGGAGTGTGGCCTTCTGGAGTTTTCCTTACGGCCTAAATAGGGGTAGTTCTCTTTGGATGCTAATCTGAGCGTTTGGCTTAGAAGGCCCCAAAATTCTCCCTTATTATTAAGGGCGGGGCCTCCTGAAGAGCCCTCCAAGGCATCCGCTGTTGTGCCGAGTTGAGAGACAGAATGTTCATTCCACCTTCCGGGTTCAACACGCTCCATAATATAGCCGCGGCTCCACCTTCGGATACGTTGTTGGGCTTTTTCAATAAATTTGGCTCCCTCAGCGGTTCGCCTGTTTGTCTGGGGGAAGCCGATCATATAGATCTCTTCATCCATATAAAGTTCATTGCAATTTGCAAGGGGAATAGGCTGGATCGATTCATATTTGTCTCGGTCCACAGTGACTTTCAAAACAGTTAGGTCGTATTTGGGGGCACGATTCGTGATCCGGGCTTCGTAAATGGTGCGCTCTTTGCGATCCATGAGAATATTACTTCGAGTTTCTCGATCAAATCCCACACTGGCACTGAGAACCATATCGCAAAAACCGAGGCCTCGACCGCACATTTTCTGGACCACATGGTCTGCGCTGAGCAGGGTTAAGCGTGTGCGGTCATAACTCAGATTTTCTTTTTCAATAACAAATGCCGTTCCATTACGTCCTCTTGTTTTGGAATCATAAACAATAAAGGTGGCGTCCCAAGCAAAGGACAGAGCCGGCGGGAGGGTGTCTTTCGAGAAAAACCCTTCCTCGGCCTGTATTGAGACTTCGAGTGCAAAAATGACAAACAACGTCAGGGCTGTTGACACGCTCTTCCGAGGATTCATGGCTTCTCCTGATGCACGGCGCTGGACCTGGCGACCTTGGTGCCACTCCCTGTAATCCGGACCTCCGGCACACGTTTGAGAGGTTATGTGCGCGAAGGAAAAACGGCAAGGTCGCGTTAGCCGACGTCTGACCGCATCGCTTCCACGTAGCCTCGTAGCGTGGATATCATTACATCTTCTCCCAGCGCTCAAGCATCTTATTGAGTGACTCTAACGGTACCGCCTCACCGTCACGTCGGGACTGACGAGCCGTGCCGCCGTAGACGAGCGCTTTCGCGTTGATTTGCGGCACCAGTTCCGCGGTCCGTCTCAGCCCATCGAAGGAATCGGAGGCAATCGTGGCGCCGGATTTGATCTCAATGGCACCGATGCCGTGGCCGGTCTCATACAGAAGGTCGCATTCCAACCCCCGCCTGTCGCGGAAAAATGACAGATTGGATCGCTGCCCCCGATTGAAACGGTGCTTGAGCGTCTCCGCCACGACGGCATTCTCGAAGAGCGCCCCGCGTAAGGGATGGGTCGCCATCTGCTCGGCGCGCTCGATGCCAATGAGATAGCTCGCCAGCCCCACGTCGTAGAAATAGAGCTTGGGTGACTTGACCAGCCGCTTGCGAACATTGACGTGAAACGGCGGTAGCTGGAAAAGAATGTAGCTGGCCTCCAACACTGTGAGCCAATGTCGCGCCGTGGTGTGGGAGACACCGGCGTCCGCCCCCAGTGAGGCAAGATTGACAAGCTGTCCCACACGCCCGGCGCACAAGCGGACGAAACGTCGAAAAGTCGACAGGTTGCGGATTTCGCTCAACCCGCGCACGTCGCGCTCGCAGTACGTTTCGAAGTAATCGCCGAGCGCCTGCCGCGGGTCGAGTCCCTGATCGTGAATTCGCGGATAGAAACCCGAATACAGAATATCATTTGCCGCAGTGCCGGCGCCCGTTCGTTGTCGTTCGGCCAGGGAGAAGGGTAGCAGACGAAGCAGTGCCGTTCGCCCTGCCAGCGACTGGCTGATGGCATCGGAGAGCCTGAACTGCTCGCTCCCTGTGAGCACGAAAAGGCTGTTCCGTCCTTCCTCGTCGGCAAGCACCTGCAGATAGGACAAAAGCTCCGGGACGCGCTGGATTTCATCCAAAATGGCTCCCACACCGAGTTGCAAGAGAAAGCTCCGGGGATCGGATTCGGCAAATTCCCGCTGGTCGGGTGCCTCCAGATTGACGTACTTGAGATGGGGAAAGGCCGCACGGCAGAGCGTGGTCTTGCCAGACTGACGAGGCCCAGTCACGGTGACAAAGGGGTATTGTTGGAATAACTTGACCAGACAGGGCGTAATCTCGCGCTTGATCATGTAAGCCAAGATACCAACAGAGATGGACAAATTGCAACTAGAATTTTCAATTTGTCCAACCAAATGGGAGCCAATCAGCTTCCGCCTTTCCGGAACGTATCGGATTTCATAAGTCTTTTAAATCTAATGGCTTTTTCTCTGTGGCCTGGGGTAGGGGGTTATAAAGAAGGTTGAATACGGGGAACCGTCCGGCCGATTACGCATGCCCTGCGGACGCCGAGGATGACTTTCTCACCCTCACCTTAATCCTCTCCCATCAAGGGAGAGGAGAGTCGGGGGCTTTGTCCTGTCCAGTCGAGGGAGAAAAGATAATGGATCGGGAATCCGGTTACGGATTATGCCACAAGGCCCCTTCGTGTTCCGGGTTGAACTGGTGCGTCAATTTCACCACGTTGCCGTCGTTGACAATCGATTCCAGGGTGCTGATTTTTTGATTTATCGTGACCATCAATTCGCCTTTTCGTAGGAATTCCATCAACCCGCCCAGGGTTTCCGGGTTGCCTTCCAATAATGCCCGCACACTGACTGGTTCGGAGATCTCACATTGAATCTCGGGTTCATCCACGCAAGGGAGCAGAACCTGTCCGAACACTCGTATCGTTACCATGATGAAATCCCTCCTTCTGCGAGCCCTAGATCGCGCCCGTAGGTAGGCTTAGCGTAATGTAATCCGACATTTTCGTCTGTCAATGCCTCTACCTCCCCTTGCCCCTCCTTGTATCTAAGAAAGGGTGTATACTGCATGCTATTTTATTCACCGATAGAGCCGAACAGCCCGACCCTCCTACGGGCGCCCAAGCCCGCTTGTAAGCACGGTGCGTTCGGCTCGGCCTCTCGGCAGCCCGCACAGTTGCCTGGGCCGTGTGAGCCCGGATCAGTTGGCAAGGTAGGGCGACGTGGGAGAGGCGCCTCAGAACAAGGAGCCAGTTATGGACTCGACTCAGACTTATGTCGGCATTGATGTGGCCAAAGCGACGTTGGATGTCGCCAGCGTTCCCCCACGCGTGACCACGACCGCCCCGAATACCGAGGCGGGGATTCAGGCGTTGGTGCCTCAATTGCAGGCGCTGGCGCCCGAGCGGATCGTGGTGGAAGCCACGGGCGGGTATGAACTGCCCGTGGTCCGCGCGTTGGTGGAAGCAGCGCTGCCCGTCATCGTAGTGAATCCGCGGCAAGTGCGGGATTTCGCCAAAGCGACCGGCCAGTTGGCGAAGACGGATACCTTGGATGCGCAGATCCTGGCCTTGTTTGCCGCGCGGGTGCAGCCCCCGGTCCGGCCCCAGCCGGATGCCGCCACCATGGAATTGGCGGCGCTGCTGGCCCGGCGCCGGCAAGTGATCGAGATGCTCACCGCCGAACGCCACCGCTTGGGGCGAGCCGCGGCGGCCCTCCGCCCGGGGATTCAGGCGCACGTGGCTTGGTTGACCCAGCAATTGACCACCTTGGACGAGGACCTCACCACCCGCATTCGGCACAGCCCCGTGTGGCAGGAGCAGACCGATTTGCTCCAAAGTGTGCCCGGCGTCGGCCCCGTCCTGAGCCGCACCCTCGTGGCGGAGTTGTCGGAATTGGGCACCTTGACGCGGCGCCAGATCGCCGCGCTGGTGGGCGTCGCCCCCCTCAACCGCGATAGTGGCACGGTCCGAGGGCCGCGCACGTGTTGGGGCGGCCGCGCCCCCGTTCGGACGGCCCTGTATATGGCGACCTTGGTGGCCACCCGCTGTAACCCGGTCATCCGGCACACGTATCAGAGCCTGTGTGCCCGGGGCAAAAAACGCAAGGTGGCGTTGGTCGCCTGTATGCGCAAATTGTTGACGATTCTGAACGCGATGCTCAAACATCGAACGTCTTGGCAAGAACAGAGGCATGTAACTCCTTAATCCCCACCCAGACAGTTGCTTACAAAGGAGGGGAAAAAGCCGAGCAGGTCGGACTCTTGCGCCTATCGGGCCGATTCGTCCAGGATCTGGGCAATATGCTTGACTTTCGTGCCGTCGGGCAAGCCGTTTTTCAATTGAATCATGCAGGCCGGGCAACTGGTCGCCACAATCTCCGCGCCGCTTTGTTCGATCGCCCGTCGCTTCCGTGTGAAAATCTCTTGTGCGGTGTCATAGTCCTTCACGATGTAGGTACCCGCGCCGCCCGCACAGCGGTCGGCATCCTGCATCTCGACGTAGTCGAGGCCGGGGGTCGTGGCCAGCAACTGCCGGGGCTGGGAGGTCACGCCAGCCGCGCGCAAGTGACAGGACGAATGATACGTGACCTTGCGCGTCCCGTTCGACCCGGCCGGTTTCGAACGATCAGGGTCCAACTCCATAACGTATTCCGCGATATGCTTCACGTTTTGCGAAACCCGCTTGGCCTGTGGCTCCTCGGGTTCACCCTGGAAGAGCCCGGCATAATCCTTGAGCGCCAGGGTACAGGACGCACACCCCGTGACGATCACGTCATATCCGGCGAAGTTGTTGACGTTATACCGGGCCCCGTCCTTGGCCAAGGTCCGATGCCCATACGTTTCAATGGGTGTCCCTGAGCAGCGTTGCGGCGGGAGGTCGGGCGTCACACCGTATTGCCCCAGGACGTTGATCACGGCGTCACCCACACCATCGTCGAAATAATTCGCGGCGCAGCCGTGAAAATAGGCTACCCTCGCCGGAGAGCCGCCTTCTTGCGGTCCAGCACCGCCCGCGTCGCCCGGAACGGTAACAGGAGAAGACGACACGCACAGCGCATCATGCCGTTCACGTAACAGCGACGTCGCCAGGCGCGGCAGTTTCATGTTCCAGGGCAGCCGGGCACGTTCGGAGAGGCGCGCCAGGAACGGTCGCAACAGGACTTCGCCGATTTTCCGGAGCAGCGGCCGGTCCCAGAGCGCTTGCGTTTTCGCGGCCAGCTTGATCAACGTACCGAACCGCTCCTGTTGCGCGTGCAGGGCAAAGATTTTTCCGGCGAGGGCGTTCGGATGTTCCGCGCGTCGTTGCAGAATCAGTTCGGACACGTCCACGTCCGCCGGGCAGATGGTCCGGCACGATTTGCAATTCAGGCATGCCTCCACCACGCGCTTGGATTCCAGATAACTGTAGTCCGGGGCGGTCACGATCTCATACCATCCCCGGGAGCTCATGTCTTCGGATTGAAACACGTCATACACCGGGCAGACCGCATTACACTTCGCGCACGTGGCGCAGGATTTCCCCAACCGTTCGAAGTCGATGTGTTCGGTAAAGGCGGTTTCGCTAATTTTCACGCCGGGATTCAAAATTCCGGCGGGGTCCATGGCCTGCTTGACCTGCACGAAGAGCCCATACAACTCGTCGCCGAACATCCGCTTGACCATTTCGGCACGGACGCGGCCGTCCCCGTGTTCCCCGCAAATGGAGCCCCGGAACCGATCAAGAATCGTCTCATGCACCTCGTAGTACGTTTCCACCATGCGCTGAAAATCGTGCTCGTCATTTACGTCCAACAACGGCACGACGTGGGCGTTGCCATTCCCGATATGTCCGAAAATCGCCACCCGGACCTTTGCGGGACCGAAGACCTGATCCAGGTAGCGGATTAACTCGCCCATGTGTTCCGCGGGCACGACTACGTCATCGACATAGTTGATGGGCTTTTTCCTGGCGTCGTACCGGTACAGCGTGGGATAGAGAGCTTTTCTGGCTTTCCAGAGATTCCGTTGGTGCTCCGGTTCAGTCGCGACCACGGGATCACCGGACAGACGATAGGGCCGGCAGGCCGCGTGCAGTTGCGCAATCCCGCCGTGATCGCCCTCGCGATCAAATTCAATGAGCAGGGTCGCCGCGGCATCGTCGGGAATCCCGTACTGCGACCGGCCGATGAGGTCCAACGTGTTGGCATCCATTACTTCCAGTGCCAACGGATCAAGCCGCAACAGGTGATGGACCGCCTCGCCCATTTCTTCGAGGTCCCGGAAATGAATCATGCCGGTCACGGTCGAGCGCGGACGATCCACTAGCCGGATCGTCGCCTCGCTGAACACGCCCAACGTGCCCTCGCTTCCCACGAACAGCTTCGGCAGATCAAAAACCCCTTGGGTCAGTCCTTCCGCCACGCCAAAGAGGTTATACCCCGCGCTGTTCTTGCTGACGCGCGGGCGCTTGGCTTGAATGAGATCCAGATTGTCCCGCACCAAGTCTAAGACCCTGTGCAACCCCTGGAAGCCCGCGAGTGTCTCGGGAAAGCCCTCTCCGTCCACGGGCTCACGGCCTGCGGTAAGCCACCCTCCCGACTCGAGCCTGACTCGCATGGCCATGACGTTATCTTTGACGGACCCGTACCGCAGGGTGTGCGGCCCCGACGAATTGTTGGCCAACATCCCGCCCAACTTGCACATGTCGCCACTGGACGGATCCGGACCGAACATGAGGCCGGTGGAGGCCAGTTGGGCATTCAACTCGTTGAGCACGATACCGGGTTGCACGCGCGCCCATTTCTCCTCGGAGTTCACTTCGAGAATCCGATTGAGTCGCGACACGTCCACAATGATGCCCGACCCGATGGCCGACCCGGTGAGGTTGGTGCCGGCGGCACGCGCGGTCAGGGGAATCCCCCGGGTCACGGCATAGTCCATCACCAGGTCGATATCCGTTTCACGTTCCGGGAGCACTACGACTCGGGGCGCCAAGCGATAGATACTGGCATCGACCGCATACGCACGTAAGGTGGACGCGTCATCCTTGACCTTGGTCGGGTCAAGGAGACGCTTGAGATCCGTTCCAATGCTTGAGGATTTTTCAGGGAGCACGAGGTCCATGCGTCTTCCTTCTTCGGGCCGTGCGGGAAGCGAATGGGCTTCACGCAAGTGTAGCCTGGAGTTCTCACCAGGCTAGAGGGAACTATATCGGGAAAGACGATGGTTTGGAAAGAGAAGGGATCTTCCTCAGGAAATGGTCGGATTACGCTTCGCTGATCCAACCTACACGACCGACTCCCTGGCTCACAGGGCCGCCCCTACGTGGCAACGGGTTCGGGATACTCCCGGGCAGGCTCTTCGGCAATGGGTTGGGTGCCGGTTTGATTCGGGTCAGCCGGCTCTTCTTCGAACAGTTCGGGATTTTCTCCTTGCCCCAAAGCGGCGAAGTCACGAAGGGGCGGCAAGTCCCGAAGATCCCGAAGTCCGAATTTTTGAAGGAAGGTCTTGGACGTGCCATACAGGATCGGACGGCCGGGGATGTCTTTTCGGCCGACGATGCGGATGAGTTTCTGGTCAAGCAACGTCCGCAATACGCTCGACGTTTCCACCCCGCGTATCTGTTCGATCTCCGCGCGCATGGTCGGTTGCTTATAGGCAATGATCGCCAGCGTTTCCAAAGCCGACCGGGACACTTTGACGGACGCCTTGACCTTATTGAGCCTGGTGATCCACGGAGCGCAATCGGCCCGCGTGACCATCGCGTACCCACCGGCCAACTCGACAATCTGAAGGCCGCGGCCTTCCTGGTCATAATCATGCTGAAGAGCCTTCATGGCGTTATAGATCGCTACCTTGGGCGGTCCCGCCAATACCGTGGTGACTTTGTCGAGAAGAAGGGGCTCGCGGGACACGAACAACAGGGCTTCGATGATCCCCTTGAGTTCCTGCTCACTCAATCCGTCGGTGAGACCCGCGCCTTCATCAGGTTCACCGGGAGCATCGGCAGCCGAGGACGAGAGAGAAGGTTCCGCGGCCGATTCCACGGCATCGGTCCCTTCGACTGGGCTCAGGGCAGGCATGTCTGTTTTGTCAGAGGATTCCATTCCCATCGAAGCCTCCATTGTGGTCATCGTTGTTCATGATCCGGGGCGATGCCCCGTTCCCTTCAGGTTGCTCTTCGGATTGCCACGCGAGAAACGTGCGGGAGATCCGGATAGGCCCCTCAAAATTCACTTGCGTCAGGCGGACCAGTTTCATCCGTACGAGTTCCAACAACGCCAAAAAGGTGACAATCACGGTCAACCGGTCGGTCTCCCCCTCGAACAACGCGGCAAATGTAAGGGCCGGGGTTTCTTCCAGGCGTTCGATCACGCTGTTGATACGGTCCTGGACCGTCAGGGTATCCGGCGTGAACTCGAGCCCCGCGGAAGCCGCGGTCTGCGCCAGGACTTCCTGCAGGGCACTCAGGAGATCAAAAACTTGCACGTCCTCGGAAAACACTTCCCGGATCGGCGGGCTCGGTTCGGGCTCGCGTTGGTACACCTGCCGCCACAACCGTTCCTGCTCGGACAACCGACCCGCGACTTCCTTGAACTGCTGGTACTCCACGAGCCGGCGCACCAACTCGCTCCGAGGATCTTCACCCTCCTCGTCACCGGGCTCGGGGCCTGGTTCCTGCGGAAGCAGCGTTCGAGACTTGATATGAATCAGGGTCGAGGCCATCACTAAAAAGTCACCGGCAAACGAGAGATTGAGTTCCTTCATGATTTGAAGGTACTCGAGATATTGCCGGGTGATCAGGGCAATGGGGATATCGTAGATATTGATTTCGTGCTTGCGGATGAGGTGAAGCAACAGGTCGAGAGGACCATTGAAGGCCTCAAGCTTCACCTCGTATGTGGTTTCGACCTGTTCCATGATATCACCAACCGGACAGGCACGGGGGCCTGTCCACAATTCATCCCGATATGGAAACGTAAGCACCTTAATATACTAGTTTTAGTGGAGAGAGGCAACAGAAACTTCTATATATTGTGTACATGGTATTGTGTAGGGACAGGCCTGCGGGCCTGTCCTCTCACCGTGATTTTTTCTTCCACACCACAAGCAGGAGCAACCACAGAACGGCCAGGATGAAGAGCAGGATAAAGAAATCGCGATCCTGGCCGGTGGGTCCTCCCTTGCCGCCCAACCCGGGAAGATCGACACCCGAAAGCAGGTGAGGGTGCTCGAACACGGCCTCTCCAAAATCGACGGTTCCTTGAAACCGGGCTTCCGTAAAGTCCGCCGTGTTCCGAAACAACGTGCGGTGAAAATCCGCCTTGCCCCGGTACTCGGTAAACCGAAAATACGCTTCACGGTCAAACCGGGCCTCGGACAAATCCAGCGTCTTGTGAAACCGGCTTCCGGAGAAACCCGTCCCCTGAAGAAACCGGGTGCGCGCAAATTCGGCGTCCTCAGCGAAGGAGACTTCCAGGAATTCCGCGAGGCCCTGAAACCGCGCTCCGGCAAACACGGCTTCCCCCAGGAACCGTGCCCGGTGAAACCGGGAATGGGTACCGAACGCCGTTCCGGTGAAATCGGCGCCCCGGGCAAACATGGCTCGTATGAAAAATCCTTCATGGCCGATGTGCAGGTCGGAAAAATCGGCTCGCTCCAGGAAGATCATCCGTGACAAGTCGATGGATTGCCGGATGGTGCTGCCCCGCAGGCTCACCGGTCCCCGGACCACCATGTACCCGGGTTCGATGAGGTTGGTCGCCAGAATGCCCTGCACCTCCACGTCTTCGAGCATGAACGGCCCGTGAATGACGCGAACTTCGGACACCTGCTCGGCTTCGATGCGTTCGACGATCGCCGGATGTCCGACCACCTCCGGTTCAAACGGCTGAAGGCTTAACCGGTCTAAAGGCAAATCGCCCGCCAGCACGACCCCTTTCAACACCACCCCCCTGCCCTGCTGCAAAGCCGTCAACACATCGTCCGCGGAAACGGCCAGCGCCTGCCGGTCCTCGTCACCACAGGTTCCTTTCAACTCGCGAACCATCAACGCGGGCTCCTTACCCTCATCGACCCGGCACACACCCCAGGACATGGCCGACGCCACGCCCCAAGCGACCACGCAGAGGAGGCTCCAGTGAGTGATGCAGCCGAGCGCGGCGTGCTCGACCACGGATTCGGTAATACGGATCACGGCTTTTCCTTCGGTGTGTCCCAAAGCAGACACGATCAGCCATCGGCTGATTGTAAGGTTTCGGTATGGCTATATGAAAGGTTCAATGCCAGCTGATTGAAAGGAAATTGCCAGAGGCCTGTTTGTCTGCGCCCAGATTATCTGATGCTCAAAGAGGTCAACTCAATCCTCCCGGGTCTTTGTACCATAACACTTACGCTGGCAGGAACTCCGGCAGATCAGATATTACGGAAGAGCGCACCCCTTGTTCTGTCAACGAAGGCATGCTCATTTAATGGGCGTTTAGTGGCCATTGAATGTGTATTCGATGAGATGACGATATGCGACGTTCTCATAATGATATTTATGGAACGCAGAGGGGTTGGGTTTGCAAAACAGCCCTTTCCGCCATCGGAAGCGCACAGGCCTAGCGAACGACGGTGACGGACCGTGCATGTGCCACCATCAACATTGACGGATGCCGGAAGGTTGACTATGGTAATATTTCATGATCTGAAGCAGAAGACTTAGCATTTTCTTAAGGACCATAGCAGCGCAGCGCTTTAGGAGTTCATCGTGCAAGCTAGGACAATACCGGCCTATTGGTTTGGCCACCGGCGATATACCATAAGTACCCCGTCTGTTGCCACTTTGCAGCGGTTATCTCTGAACAATCCAAAACTATGTACGGACAGATCAAGCGGTATATGTAGATAACACGGAGCAACAACACCATGGAAGCTCAACTTTCCGAACTGCCGACCAAAGACGAAGAAATTGAAGGCCTAGATACCGAGGATGCGTCATGGGGAGACTACCCAATCGACGATCTCCTGATCCGGAACGAAAATCGAACGATTCACGACGTCATCCGGCGGATTCATCAAGGAAACTACGTGATGGACCCGGACTTTCAGCGCGATTTCATTTGGCCCGAAGACAAGCAAAGCAAGCTCATCGAATCTGTGATCATGCGGATTCCTTTGCCGGTTTTCTACATGGCTGAAGACGACGAAGGGCGAATGGTGGTCGTGGACGGATTACAGCGCCTGTCCACATTCAAACAGTTTGTTGATGACAATTTGAAGCTGCAACTCCCGGATCGCGACGAACTCGATGGCAAGAAATTCTCTGACCTTTCGTCTAAGCTTCAGAACCGCATCGAAGATAGCAATCTTATTTTCTACATCATCGACTCGAAGGCGCCGGAACGTGCCCGTCTGGACATTTTCGAGAGGGTGAATGGCGGCGTACCGCTTACGCGTCAACAGATGCGCAACTGCCTCTTTATGGGGCCGGCAACCCGCTTCCTGAAAGATGAGGCGAAAACCGATATATTTCTTAAGGCAACAGGGAACAGCTTGAATGATAAATCAATGCGCGACAAGGAGTTCGTCAATCGATTTTGTGCATTTCAACTGGTTGGCCTCGATTGGTATCGCGGCGACATGGATGAGTTCCTTGCCGAATGTCTGCGTCAAATGAACAAGATGGACGATTCTAAGTTGAAGCGATTGTCTGCGGACTTTCGTAGAGGGCTTGCCAACAATTTTGTTTTGTTCAGACAACATGCATTTAGAAAGCACAAGCTTGGGCAAGACCGGCGGAGCGTTCTCAATGCATCCCTTTGGGACGTGATGAGCACCGGGTTGTCGCATTACCCCGAACGCCTTGTAGAAGACCACGGCGAACTGCTTCGCCAAACTATTTATAAGCTACTTGAAGATGAAGAGTTCAATGCCGCGATCACCTATGGCACGAGCGATACTAGACGAGTAAAGTACCGCTTTGAGATGGTCCGAAAAACTTTAGAGGGGGTTCTGGGTGCTCACACGGATAGACCTACAGCATTTTAAATGCTTTGAATCATTGAAGCTTCCACTACGCCCGCTGACCTTGCTGTCCGGCGTCAATGCCTCTGGAAAATCGTCAGTACTGCACGCGCTCGTTCTCCTGCATCAGACTATGCGCGAACATGAATGGTCGATGCGCTTGCTGCTCAATGGCAGTGTAGTTCGACTTGGCACCGTAGGCGACGTGATTGATAAAGTTCATGGACGCCAGTCCTGTACGATTGCGTTGTTGGACAGCGATACAGCTCGATTTCAATGGGAATTTGAAGGTGAACGCGACGAGATGTCCATGGAACTGAGGCGCTTCAGTGGTCCTACCAACGAAATGGCCTTGTCCATAGAGCTTGATAGAACTCAGCCGTTTCGCCACTTATTGCCACATGGGGTGCCGACCCAGTCAAGTGGCAAGCCACCAAGTGTGCTGCTAGCTGATTCGTTGGCCAAACGCATGTGCGCGCTCACTTACTTAACGGCTGAGCGGCTAGGGCCGCGCGAATATTACGTATTTGACGATCCTCAACTCACGCCCGTCGTTGGCCCAAGAGGAGAATACGCCATCAGCATTCTTCACTCGAGGCGTGATACCCATGTAATGGATAGCCTCGTGGTTCAGGACGTACCGCCTACTCTGTTCCGGCAAGTAGAGGCACGCATGGCGCGTTTTTTTCCAGATTGTGTGTTGGAGACTAATCAAGTCCGTCACGCCAATGCTGTGACATTAGGGATTCGCATGTCCATCGATACGGATTTCCACCGGCCTATTCATACAGGATTTGGACTGACGCAGGTTCTTCCCATCGTAGTGGCCGCCCTAGTTGCAAATAAAGAAGATTTACTTCTGATCGAGAACCCTGAAGTTCATATGCATCCTGCCGGGCAGGCGATGATGGGTGAATTCTTGGCCCAAGTCTCGGCAGCCGGCGTGCAGGTTGTGATCGAAACACACAGCGACCACGTGTTGAATGGCATCAGACGAGCTATCAAAAACCGAACGCTACCTGCCGATGATGTCGCCTTGCACTTTTTCCAAATGAGACGAGAAGATCAACCGAACGGCACTCCTCAGGTCCAAAGTCCAATTCTAGATACCCATGGAAACATCGACAGTTGGCCGGATGGATTTTTCGACCAGTTCGACAAAGACATGAATTACTTTGCTGGCTGGAGTTGATCTTTGGACTTCCTGGTCAACGATTTGTCAATCCACGGCCAGTTTCGTGAAAAATCGGCGTTTCGCGATGCTCTAGCGCGGCTGATGACCATGCGTAGCGTAGCCCAACGCTTCGGAGTGGAGTTGCATTGCCACCGTGCGCTTCTGAACTGCAATCCGATGCCGCATATGACGATGCAACAGACCCTTGGGCAACTGACCAACAACGAACGCCGAGCCGCAATGGGATGGCTCACGCGTCACGGTCCGTTCTGGGAAGATTTGCGACAACATGCTGAAAATGCATACTTGGAATGCCGAGGCGAGATAGTTACGGATTCCGCGGTTGGTGAAGCCGCGTTTCGAACGTTTCATAGCGTTGAATGTGGTTTGGTCAGCATCACTCCGTCCGATTGGGATTACTCGCCCGCAGAGGTAATATGGCGCCGAGAGGACGAAGGTTTAGAAGACCAGCATTTGCATGTAGACAACTGGCGCGATGAAGTCACACTGGAAGAAAAGCTTCGCATCGTAGCAATGAAGGTCGAGTCATGGGACAAATTACGAGAGACTTCTACTAGACGTTTCATGCATCTGACCTTCTCTGGTGATTGCTTTGAGCCTCTTCAAGGGCTCCCTTTTGCCCAGAGCACAGGAGATCGTATCGTTGTATTGCTCGGCATACTGGACCAGCTCACGCGCGAATTCAACGAGAATGGTGAGCGCACCCCAGAAGGCCAACAGATTTACCAGAATTACTTCACGGGTGGTCAAAGCGCGCTGTTCTCCGACTCGTCGGATGACGAAAAATCAAGTTTCCGCAACCTGTTGACATTTCCCCATCCAAACGACCCCGGAAAACCTTTATTTTGTCCGTGGCACGGCAAGGAGAGACACATGACGCTTCGCCTACATTTCTCCTGGCCCATAGAGTCCGGCAAGCCGACTTGCGTCGTCTATGTCGGTCCAAAGATCACCAAGCGGTAAGGGAATCATGGTGCTACGAAATGGACTCGGGACAGCCACCAGCCTTACTTAACAATGGTTGCTAATTCTCATCTGTTAAGCATGACTATTGGGCTCATTGCCCTCGCAGCCGGCCCCACGCTGGCCCAGGTCAAACTCGTTCTGTAGTACTGCCGAAAAAGTTCGGAGAAACGGCATTCTCCAATAGAGGGCGGTCCGGCTTCAGGTTTGCGGCTTCGGATCTTTCAGGGTGAGGTAAAAATCTTTGACTTCCCGGTCGGAATGACTGAGCCGTTCCTCGACTTCCGCAAGCGTTCTGGGGGGCGGCACGACCACTTTTTCACCTTCTTGCCAATTGACCGGTGTCGCGCAGGAAAAGTTGTCGGCCGTTTGGAGTGCCGTGACCAACCGGAAGACTTCATCCACGTTTCGCCCGGCGTTCAACGGGTAATAAATCAGGGCCCGGATTACGCGTTTGGGATCAATCACGCACAACGCACGGACCGTGGCGGTCGTACTGGCCCCGGGATGGATCATCCCGTAGAGACGGGCAACCTGCATATCGACATCCGCCACCAAGGGATAGGGAACCTTGACGCCCAGTTTCTCCTTGATATTCGCGAGCCAAGCCAGATGCGCGTGGATGCTGTCCACACTTATCCCGAGCAACTTGACGCCTTTCTTTTTGAAGTCCTCATGCCGGCGGGCAAATTCCACCAGTTCCGTGGTGCTCACGGGCGTAAAATCCGCGGGATGGGAGAAGAAGACGACCCAGTCCTGCTCTTGCCAAGCGCTGAATTCAAAATCCTGAGACAGGGTGGTCACTGCAGAAAAATCAGGGGCATTCTCTCCAATTCGCGGTAGCCCTTCAGCTTCAGACATCGAATTCTCCTTTGCAGACGTTCCCATCGCACCCTGTCTCTCGACATTCGCCTTTCGTGCCCGGCCAAGAGCAATCCCTTTACCACCCACGTGGCAAATCGTCGTCATCCAACCCCGACTCCGCTTCCCGGAAATACTTCTCGGCCTCCAACTCCTCGGACAAATCTTCGGTCAGATCATCATCGCGGTCTTCGGCAAGGGAACCGAATCCCGCGTCCTCATCGAAGTCGTCGGAAACGTCCCCGGTGATGTCATCCTCAAGATCGGAGGAAAACTCATCGGCCGTCTCATCATCGAATCCGGACAAATCCGATTCAAGTGACTCAATAACCACATCCGCAGCCACGTCTGCTATTTCAACGGGAGATAAGCTCTCCACCGTCGTTGCTGCTTTCGTTTCAGGTGTTGGGGCGGGCTTCGTCCCCTTTTTAGGACTCGGAGTGACCTGCGCTTTCCCTGTGGCCGAACGTTTTTGCGAGGGCTTGACGGCGACTCTCTTGGGGGCAGCTTTCTTAGCGACTGCTTTCTTAGTGACCGCTTTCTTGGCGGTAACCTTCTTGGGCTTGACCGCAGCCAGCGTTTTTCCTTTGGCCGGATGTTTTTGCAATGGCTTGGCCGCCGCTTTCTTGACGGCGGTTTTCTTGACGGCGGTTTTCTTCACGGCCGCTTTCTTCACGGCAACTTTCTTCACTGCAGCCGCTTTGGTGGCGCCTTTCTTGGCGGAAGTCTTTTTTATCGCAGTTCTTGACTGCTTTTTTGGTAGAACCTGCTTTGCCTTCTTGGACTTGAGCGCAACTTTTTTAGACGGCTTTGCCGGCTTCGTTTTGGCTGAGGAAGCCTTTGCCTTGGTCTTCGATGCCTTAGGCTTCGCCATGGATGCGGACCGCCCCGACTTCTTTCCCTTGGCTTTGGTTTTTTCACGGGCTCTCGTTGCCATTGTCCTTTACCTCCTGATTTTGTATGGCATAAGGATATAAGCCTTAAAGCCCTATACCGAACGGCTCCCTCTATCACGGACCAAGACCAAGTTTCAACCAGTAACTTCCGCTCAATTCGCCAGATCTGGCATTCTCCTACAAACCCCGTTACAGTGCGCTCAATTGGGAGAATAACGTTCATGCCCCAGCCCGTAACCGAACCCAAACCATCCCGCACCCGCTGGACCATCCTGGCCCTCCTGCTTGCAATTAGTATTGTTACCTATATCGACAGGGTCAATATTTCCGTCACGGCACGGCAGATGATCCCGGCTCTCGGCCTCACCAACGTCCAGATGGGGCAGATTTTTTCGGCATTCGTCCTGGGTTATGCCCTGTTTCAAATACCGGGAGGCCGGCTGGGAGACCGATGGGGCCCCAGAACGGTCCTGACCCTGGCCGTGGTGTGGTGGTCGCTCTTTACGGCGATGACCGCCCTGGCCCCGTCGTCGTTTCTCGCAGGAATCGTGGGCATTTGGGGATCGCTGATGATCGTGCGATTCCTGATCGGCGTCGGGGAAGCCGCCGCATTGCCGAATTTCAACCGGGCCGTGGCCAATTGGTGCGGCCCGCATGAGCGAGGGCTCGGCATCGCGATCACGATCAGCGGCATCGGGATCGGGGCCGCGCTTACACCCCCGATCACGGCTTGGATCATGGTGAATTACGGCTGGCAGGCGGCCTTTTATTGGGCCGGGGGCCTCGGCGTGCTCATCGCCATATTGTGGTTTTGGTTTGCCACGGACCGGCCGGAAACGCATCCACGGGTTAATGTCGGGGAAGCCGCACTGATCCGCGGCAACGCGCCCCCGCAGAACGTCCCGGAAGCCCCGGCGCCCGTTCCCTGGAAAGCCTTTGCCCGAACCCCGAGCGTGTGGTGGCTGGTCTTGAGTTATACCTGTTTCGGGTATGTGGCCTACGTGTACCTGTCCTGGTTTTACCTCTACCTCGTGGAAGTACGAAACTTCAGCGTGCTGCGAGGCGCCCTCTTCGCCGCCAGCCCCTTTATCGCCATGACGATCTTGTGTCCCATCGGCGGCTGGCTCACGGACCGCCTGTCCCGACGATTCGGCGTGAATAAAGGACGACCCTGGGTCGGGGCTGGAGGAATGGCCTTGGCCGCCATTTCCATCGTCGTCGGGGCGGCGATTGATCACCCCTTCGCCGCGCTGTCCTTCTTGTCCTTGGGAGCGGGTTGGCTGTATTTCACCATCGGCGCGTTTTGGAGTTCGACCGTGGACCTGTCAAAAGCCCATGCCGGCACCCTCTCCGGGGTGATGAATACCGGCGCCAATCTGGGCGGCACCCTCTCCCCCACGCTCACGCCTTGGATCGCGAACGAATTCGGATGGACCATCGCACTCGGGATCGCGGCAATCCTGGCATTCACCGGCGCAATCTGCTGGCTCGGCATCCGCCCGGCCGATGGCCTCAGATGGGGAGAATAACAGTGTTCTTTCCCTCCCCTTTGTAAGGGGAGTGTATAGACCGGGGACATCATTAACGGGTGTTCGGGGACATGGTTGACACATTGTGACTTATTCCAAGGGGTGCTGCAAATCAAGCTCGGTTATATATTGGTGACAAAAATAGACCCGCCAGCGGTGTTCCTGGGTGGTGGGCCGGAGGGCCACGGGGTAGCCCCGTAAGGCTTTGGTCACATGGAAGGGGCGGCCGCGAAACGAGATTTCGCCTTTGCCCTGGACGCGCCGCACGTGGGCGTCGGGGCCATACTCAATCGGCGGGAGGGTTTCGGGAAACGAGCGGGGACTGGGCGTATAGTGGGTGGCCGGAACCGCGAGGGCTAACGCGTCATGCGGGCGGTCCAGGTTATAGTGGTCGCGCCAGCGGTCAAAGTGTTGTTGGCAGTGAGGCAGATCGCGAAAGGTCCGTTGGTGGAGGAGTTCGGTTTTGAGGGTCCGATGAAAGCGTTCGTCTTTGCCCAAGGTTTGGGGGTGGGCGGGCCGGGCATGAGTCAGCCCAATGCCCAGGCGGATGAGCCAGATGGTCAACGGGGTGAAGGGACTGAGGGTGAGTGGGGCGCCCCACGGGGGGCCATTATCCATCAACATGCGGGCCGGCAAGCCATAGCGGCGGAAGGTCTGGGTCAAGTGCGTTTGGACGGTCGGGCCCTGTTCATTGGGACAGGCGTGCAGACAGAGCGCGAAGCGGGAGCAGTCATCCAGCACGGTCAAGGGGTGGCAGCGGCCATGGAGCAAGGCGAAATGGCCTTTAAAATCCATTTGCCACAGGGCATTGGGCGTGGCGTGGGCGAAGCGCTGCCAGGCCCGCTGGGGCGTCGAGTCAGCGGCTGTGAGCCCGGGGGTACGACGCAGAATGGCCGTGATCGTGCTGGGTGCGGGGACCCGGGGATAGCCCAGGGTGCGGAGGCGGGCGTGCAGTTTGCGGCCGCCCCAGGTGGGGTGCTGGAGGCGCAACGCCACGACCGCGGCTTCCAGGGCCGCCGGAGTGCGGTGCGGCGTCTGCTGCGGGCGCCGGGACCGATCGACGAGCCCCGCGGCGCCGGCGGCGGCATAGCGGGTCAGCCATTTATACGCCGTGGGGGGACTGATCCCGAATCGCCGACAGAGGGTGCGCAAGGAGCGGCCGGGTTGGTGGGCTAACTGAATGAATTCGTAGCGTTGAGACATGGTAGACACCTCTTTCCAAGGCATGGCGATCCTCCTGTCGTAGGGGTGAAGCCATGCAGGTTAAAGTGTTAACCATGTCTCCGAACAGGTGTAAACCATGTCCCCGGTCTATACAGGGGAGGTTAGGTGGGGTAGAAAACCGGGAAACTGAGAGGACGACCATTGGCAACGGCAATGTCCGACGGTTGCCGAACGGCCACCGGCCTTGCTACATTCGATCGATGAGTATCCCCCTGACCTTCAAGAAAAAAAATCCCAAAGTCGTCATCTCCACCAAGTTCGGCAACATCACGATCCAGTTTTACACGGACATGGCCCCTCGCCACGTGGACAATTTTCTGAATCTCGCCAAAATCGGATTCTATAACGGTACGGCGTTTCACCGCGTCCTTCCCGGCTTCATCATCCAAGGGGGAGACCCGCTGAGTAAGGAACCGGATCGAACCTTGCACGGCACCGGCGGGCCGGGTTTCGGCCTGACCCCGGAACCCAGCGACCAGCCGCACCGCCGCGGCACGGTCTCCATGGCCAAAATGCCCCGGAACGAAGATCGCACCCGGGACGTCAACGACAATGGGTCACAGTTTTTTATCTGCGTGGAGGATACGAGCAGCCTGGACCGGACCTATACCGTCTTCGGCAAAGTCCGGAAAGGCATGGACGTGGTGGATCAAATTGTGGCCGTGGAAAGGGACCCTCAGGACAACCCCTTGGAACCCGTGACCATGACCGTCGACGTGGTGGAGGAGTAGCCCGCCACGGTTCTTAGAAAAACGCGGCGCTGGCGTAGGTGATGGTGGAGTTGAATTGATCCACGATCTCCCGATCGTAGCGCAGAACCTCTCCTTTTTCCGCCTCGATCAATCGCAAGAGCAGATAAATCGCCGAGAAGCCCAACACGTGGCGGTGGTCCTGCTCCTTGAGAAGAAATTCGGCAAAGCCTTGAGCATCGACGTTTTCCACGTGTTTCAGCATTTCCAGGTCTGTTTGCATGCAGCGATGGAACGAAAAGTCCGTGGGGGCCTTGTCGTCGCCGTAGCGCAGCCCGATATGCGCGAGGTTTGCACTGGCGATGAAACAGACCCGCTGACCTGACGCGGCAATCGCGTCTTTTAACACCGACACGAATTGTTCAACCTGGTCGGCCACTCCCTTGAGATCCGGATCGATCAAACACCCTGGCGGAAACGAAGACAGGACCGGGACCATGGAGATGGACTGCCGCGTGCCCTCCTGAAGAAACGGCAACTGGAATTCGATGCTGTGTTCGGTTTCATGCCGCAGTTCATCCGCGAACAACGCGTCGCCCCCTTTGGACCGTAGATACTCCATGAGCGGCCGATTGACCGGTACGACTCCCAACGGGCTTTCGAAATCCTTATCCGTCACGGCCACCGGCTCCGCCAATCCGGCGTGGGCCGTCCCCAGAAGAATATAAACGTCCGGCGCCTCCGCCTCCCGCAATTCTTTATAAGCCCATGCATAGAGCGGCCCGGCCACGTTCACGTCGTAATTCGGAACCACCAACCCCTTGACCAATTTCCCCTGATTCTCGGAGGGATCGGGGCTCGGCCCTTCCTTGGACGAAAAGAATCCGGCAAGCTGTTCGCGCAGTTTCTGTGGATCGGCTTCGTAGCTCTTGCCGGCGAAGCGGGGTTTCCGCGTCGGCGCTTCACGATACGCCTGCACCGCCGAGGCTTTTGCCGCCTCGTAGCGATCGCCTTCGAGAAACAGCTTCTCGTCGAGGTCGGCAATGAGTCGGTCAATCTTGTCCGGCATCAGAAACTCGCCGTATTTTTTCAAATATTCGACGCCGATTTGTTCCGGGGAATGCTCGCCGTCCATGAATTGAAACAAATGGAAAAAGTTGAGCGGGATAATGAGTTTTTCGGAACTCAACCCGGAGGGGTCCCACAAGATGATATAGTGTTCCTCTCCCTGCTTCATGGGCGAATACTGAATATTGCGAAGCGCCGGGTAAGGTTTCGGATCGTTGCCCTGCTCTGTCATACACACTCCCGTTGTTACAGTCCCCTCGATGCGCGAGGCCTTTTTCGCACGAATTGGCGATTATACGGACCGCCTTTCCTTGCTCGCAAGGAAGCGCTTGAGGATATTGTGTCGTTGGCTATTATCGTATCAATGATCGCGTTCTTTTCCTCCCCTTTGTAAGGGGAGGCCAGGTGGGATAGAGTCGTCCTGGCACGGTTGCGTTCTGAAGGAAACGAGTCAACACAGACATGCACGATCGGATGCTTCAGATGAACAAACTCGACTGGTTTTCCGTTTTCAAATATCTGGTGTACACGGCCCTGATCGCCAACGTGGCGCTGTTCTTCAAGGACGATTGGGAAGCGGCTTCCCACCTATTCCGGGATGGCCTGCCGTTCGGGCAGATCATCGAAGGATTTGCGCCGAGCATCGACACCGCCGCGTGGGTGATCCTGTTGCTGCTGTTCGAACTGGAAACCTGCCAGCTTTCCGACGAAGTGCTGGCGCGCCCCATCGGCCACGTCATCAGGGGCCTGCGCGCCCTGTGCTACGTGGTCATCGTGTATGCTTTTACCGGCTATCTCGGCAAGGCGCTCGGCTTCGGCCTGTACGTACCGGCGGACGTAGCGAATCCCTGCGCGCTGGCGACGAAACAGTTCGCCCTGCTCGTTGGACTCGATGAGTACCAAGCCCTGACCGCCGGCAACTGCGCCGGGATCACCGGAGCACTGTTCCTCAACGAGCAGACCAAAACGCTGGCCGAAGCCGGTGCCCTGGCGCAGGCAACTCGGCTGGCCTGGGTTGACGTGGTGAATTCCGGCACCTGGCTCATGATCCTGGCCTTGTTGGAGTTTGACGTACGGCCGGGCATCAAAGGAATGTTCCCGGGCTGGTTTGCGACTTCAACCCTGCACGCGAAGTATCTGCTCTATGCGGTCATCGTGGTCGCCGCCGCGTATTGGGGAATATTCGGTACCATCCTCGATTTCTGGGACGCCTTTCTGTGGATCGCCGCCTTCGTCTTCATCGAGCGCAACGTGTGGAGGCCGGATTAGCGTGGACGCCGGGTGACGCGACGCGAACCCGACCTACTCGCACTATCATTCCCGCACGTTTTTAGCGGGAATCCAGGATCTCTGTTCACAGACAAAAGAAAAGACGCTGGTTCAGTCCCCGACATTCTTAATCCGGGATCCAGTTCATATTGTCGAGGATGACAGAAAGACGGCCGGGAATGACATATAAGCGTGCAAGGATGACAGAAAAACTTTTATCGTCAACCTTATCTCCTTTTATGTCATGCCGTGGCGTTGAAAGAACAGGTGCGCAACCTGTACAACTCTTTGGAGATGGCCATGCATTCCTTCAAGAGAATCTATCCGGCCCTCCGGGCCGTCGCGGCGATGCTCCCCGCTTTTCTTCTGCTCTGCGCTCAAGCACACGCGGCCTCGGACGCCTTGACGGAGAACTTCTATGCCAGAGCGGGCGGCGGCGTGTACTTTCTGGACATGTCGGAGTCGAGCCCGTTTATCCGGACGAACAGCCGGGAAGAAGCCGTCGGCTTCCTCGACCACTACGACGCGTCATTTCAGGCCGGGCCGCTGGTCAACCTGGCGGTCGGCACTGAATACGACGCCTTCGGAAAACGCCTGTTTACCGAGTTGAGCGGGTTTCTGACGTTTTCCAGTTCCAGTCACGTCAACGAATACAACGAGGATCCGGCCCCATGGACTGAGATACTCGCTCAATTCGAGGAGCGGTATTGCCGAACGTGTTTTACGCCGGAGGCGGAGCAATATCTCGTGGATCTTGTACAAAACGACCCGGATGCCAGGTCAGTCGGGTGGGTCGGAAAAGTCGACGGCGGGACGATGCCTTTCGGCACTCCCAATTTCGCGTGGGGCGATCCCATTCGCATCAGCACCAAACGAGAGGTTGACTTCCATGGCCTCGATCTTGTGACCGGGATGTTTTTCGGGCAAGCGGGAGGAGCCAGGACTTCCCTTTTCCTCGGACCGAGCTACAAGCGCCTGAACCAAGAGTCCGAAACTTTCGCCTACGAATCCAACCGTGCGCCCGAGGTCAACAACCTGACCCTGAACGAGGACCTGGAAGCCTGGTATTGGGGCGGGGTCATCGGCACCCGCATCGACCTTCCGTTCAAGGAGCGTTGGAAATTCACGTTCGACGGCAGGCTGGGGGTGTATTACCTGGATGCCGAATACGACGGGTCCCAGAGAACGCTGTTGACGTCGGGCAACCCGGACTTGGACGAGCCGACCGTTTGGACAACGAGCGATTCGGCCGTCGCCACAACCCTCAATTTCCAGACGGCGCTGAGCGTCACGTGCCTGGAGCGGGTCACCTTTCAACTTGGGACAGGGCTCGAATACCTGTCTCATGCCCCGAAGATGCGTTATGCGGGCTTGGGAGAAAGTTTCAAAAGCGGCGTCCCGCACGCGCCGGCACGCATCGAGTATTCACGCGCGTTCGGCGTGTTCACAGCGTTCTCCATTGTCCTCAGGATGTAACGGAGCTGTCGGATTACGCTTCGCTAATCCGAGCTACGAAGGTTAATTCTCCTTTCCCGCCAGCGTTTCGACCGTGACGGTGTTCGGGCCGGGAATTGCCTTATAATAGAGTCGCTCAAACCCAATCACCTCGCCACTCTGACGATCCTTGATTAGGATCACCCCTTCACCAGTCTCTTCGCACACCTGATCGGATCGCGGTTCAGCAAAATACACGGTCAACGTCTCGCCACCGGGATCAAAAATCACACGGACGTGGGGCATCGTTGCATTCCTTAATACAAATGGCACCAGACTTTGTGCGCGGCTTCCGGTTTGCCGATCTGGATCAATGGCGGGTCAATGGTTTTGCAATGCTCCATCACATGGGGGCAGCGTGTGTGGAACCGGCAGCCGGAGGGCGGGTTGAGCGGCGTGGGCACGTCACCCGGCAGGAGGATGCGTTCGTGTTTCACCGTTGGGTCGGGCAACGGATTGGCGGACAGCAGGGCTTGGGTATAGGGATGTTTGGCATCGGAAAACAAGGTGGCGGCGGGCGCCACTTCCGCCAGTTTTCCCAAATACATTACGGCGATCCGGTCGGCGAGATATTGCACCACGTTCAAGTCGTGCGTGATGAATAAGTAGGACAGGCAATACTCCGCTTGCAGGTCCTTGAGCAGGTTGATGATCTGCGCCTGAATGGACACGTCCAGAGCCGAGACCGCTTCGTCGCAGACGATCAGCTTCGGATTCAGCGCCAGCGCGCGCGCAATGCCGATCCGCTGACGTTGGCCTCCGGAAAATTCATGTGGGTACCGCGGGTAATGATCCGGTCTCAGGCCCACGCGGTTGAGCAATTGACACACCCGTTCAGTCAGGTCCCGGCCCTTGGCCAAGTGATGGACCTTGAGCGGCTCGCCCACAATGGAGCCGACGGTCATGCGAGGATTCAGCGAGCTGTAGGGATCCTGGAACACGATCTGCATCCGGCGCCGCGTGGCCCGCAACGTTTTGGCATCCATGGCAAACAGGTTTTGGCCTTCGAACATCACGTCGCCGCCTGTAGGCGCCTGCAACCGCAGCACGGTACGGCCCACGGTGGTTTTGCCGCACCCGGACTCCCCGACCAACCCGAAGGTTTCCCCGGGTTTGATATCGAACGTCACGTCGTCCACGGCCTTGACCCACGCGGACACGTTCGAGAAGAGGCCGCTCCGGACAGGGAAATATTTCTTGAGGTTCGTGACCTGTAGGAGCGGACCTGCGTGTCCGCTCGGCTGTCCGTCTTGAGGTTTCACGTCCACGGCTTTACGAACTCCCGGCTTGATGCAACCAGCACACGGATTCATGGCCCGGCGCAATTTCCACGAGCGGCGGTTCCTCATCCGGGCAACGGTCCAACACGTCCGGACACCGGGTCGAAAAGTGACAGCCCCGGCAATACATCAGAGGAGACGGCACCGTGCCCGGAATCGACTCAAGACGGGTTTCCCGCGCGCCGGGCTTGGGTAACGAGCGCAGCAGCGCCCGCGTATACGGATGGGACGGCGCGGCAAAGAGTTGCGGCACGCTTGCACGTTCCACGATCCGGCTGGCGTACATCACGATGACCTCCTGCGCGAATTGCGCCACCACGCCCAGGTTATGCGTGATCAACAGGATCGCCATGCCCATTTCCCGTTGCAGTTCCTTCAGTAACTCCAGGATCTGGGCTTGAATCGTCACGTCCAACGCCGTGGTCGGTTCATCGGCGATGAGCAGGTCGGGCCGGCACGCCAGGGCCATAGCGATCATCACCCGCTGTTTCATGCCGCCTGACATTTCGTGCGGATATTGATCGATGCGCCGGTCCGGCGCAGGGATCTGGACTTTTTCCAGCAGACGAATGACTTCTTGCCGGATAGCGCGCTTGGTCAGGGTAGTATGAATTTCCAATACCTCGCCAATCTGATCGCCGATGGTGAACACCGGATTCAGCGACGTCATCGGTTCCTGAAAGACCATGCCGATCTGGTTGCCTCGTATCCGTCGAATCTCCTTGTCCGGCAGGGTCAGCAAGTCGGCGCCTTTGAACACCACCTGCCCGCCCACCACCTTTCCCGGATAATCCACCAACTGCATGATGGACAGAGCCGTCACGGATTTCCCGCACCCGGACTCGCCGACGAGCGCCACGGTTTGTCCCGGCTGCACCGAGAAGCTCACGTCCTCGACCGCGCGAATTTCCCCTTGGTCCGAAAAGAAGGACGTGGAGAGACGCGAAACCTCCAGGAGATGGGATGAGGCGTTCACGATTCAGCGTCTCCGCAGTTTGGGATTGAGGGCTTCACGCAGTCCTTCCCCTACCAGATTAAAGGCCAACACCACGACCAGAATCGCCAGGCCCGGAATGAAAAAGAGCCAGGGGGCATCGAAGATGAATCCCTTGCCGTCGGCCAGGATATTGCCCCACGTGGCATACGGCGGTTGCACGCCGAACCCGAGAAAACTCAAGCCCGACTCGGTCAGGATGGCCGTGGCCACGCCGATGGTCGCCGAAACCAGGACGGGTGCGATGGCATTGGGGACCATGTGCGCAAAAATGACGCGCCGGTCCCGGGCCCCGACCGACGTGGCGGCCACCACGAAATCCTGTTTGCGCAACGCCAGAAATTCGGCACGGACAAACCGGGCGGTCCCCATCCAACTGGTCAGCCCGATCACGATCATGATGTTATAGATGCTGGGCGGGAGCAGGGCAACCACCGTGAGGATCAGAAAAAATGTCGGAAAACACAACATCACGTCGGTAAACCGCATGATGAGCGTATCGACCGAGACCACGCCGAGCCTGACGTTTCCGTAAAACCCGGACAACCCGCCCAGCAGGATGCCGATCGCCAGGGAAATGCCGACGGCGATAAACCCGATGGACAACGACACGAACGACCCCTGAAGCATACGCGCGAACACGTCACGGCCCAGCTCATCCGTGCCCAACAGATAGATGCCGCCGAATGGTCGATCATGGGCCGGGACCTCGTCGGTTGACGAGAACGTCAAGGGCGGCAGAAATTTTTCCGGCAGGCGGACGACTTCGGGATCGAATACCACCACCCATTCGGTCAGGACTTTGCCGAACACTGCCGTGAACAGCAGCAACACCAGGACATAGGCCCCCGCCAACGCGAGCCGGTCCTTGCGAAACAACCGCAGGGATTCCTGCCACGGCGTTTCCGAAGGCGGCAGCTCCTCGTCGGATTGCACCGGTTCCTTGGTCAGGTCGAGATCCTTCGCTTTGCTCAGGACAGGCTCTTCCACGGTTGCCTCATATCACCAGCACCTTAATACACCCTCACCTTAATCCTCTCCCATCAAGGGAGAGGAAATTTCATTTCCTCCCTCTCCCCTGGCGGGTGTATAGACCGGGGACATGGGTAACACCTGTTCGGAGACATAGGTAACACCTGTACAGTGCATGGTTCACCCCAATCGAAAGGGAGATCGACCATGCCATGGAAAGAGGTGTCCACTATGTCGCAACGCAAAGAGTTCATCATGTTAGCCACGCAACCAGCCCGCAACGTCCGCGCCCTGTGTCGCGCGTTCTCCATCAGCCCCAAGACCGGGTATAAATGGCTGGCCCGGTATGAGGCCGAAGGCGAGCCAGGGTTGCAGGCCCGCTCCCGCCGCCCGCAACACATGCCCCAGCGCACCCCTGACGGCTTGGAGCACGCAATTCTCCAACTCCGCACCGCTCATCCGGCGTGGGGCGGCCGAAAGCTGCACGCCCGCTTGCAGACCCTGGGCTATGCGTCGGTCCCGGCCCCCAGTACCATTACCGCAATTTTGCGCCGGCAGGGGTGCCTGCCCCCCACGCCACCCGGCCCGGCCGCTTGGCAGCGGTTCGAACACGCCACGCCCAATGCCTTGTGGCAAATGGATTTCAAAGGCCATTTCCCCGTGGGGCCCGGCCGCTGTCACCCCCTGACCATCTTGGATGACTGTTCCCGCTTTGCCCTGTGTCTCCAAGCCTGTGCCAACGAACAGACGGCCACGGTGCAGGCGCACCTGATCGCGACCTTCCGGCGCTATGGCCTGCCCGTCCGCCTGCTGATGGATAACGGCGCGCCGTGGGGTGATCGGGCGGGCCGTCCCTTCACCCCGCTGACCGTCTGGTGCATCCGCCTGGGGATCGGGATTAGCCATGCGCGCCCTGCGCATCCGCAGACCTTGGGCAAGGATGAACGCTTTCATCGGACCCTCAAAACCGAATTGCTGCATCACCGCACCTTTCTCGATCTGACCCATTGCCAACACCACTTTGACCGCTGGCGGGCCCTCTATAACTTGGACCGCCCCCATGAAGCCCTCGCCCTGGCCGTCCCCGCGTCGCGCTATCAGCCCAGTCCCCGCCCGTTTCCCGAAACCCTGCCGCCCATTGAGTATGGCGCTACGGATCTCGTGCGGAAGGTGCAGGCTCAAGGCGAAGTGTCGTTCCGGGGGCGGCTCTTTCGGCTGAGCAAAGCGTTTCGGGGCTACCCGGTCGCGCTCCGCCCGACGCCGCACGATGGGCGCTGGCGGGTGTATTTTTGTCATCAACATGTGGCGGATCTCGATTTACACCGCTCCGCTCCATAAGGCACAATGTGTTACCCATGTCCCCGAACACCTGTTACCTATCTCTCCGGTCCGTACAGGTGGGAGAGGGCTGGGGTGAGGGGGAAACACCGATCATCCATCCCCTTGCAGTCCCGTTCTGATACGCGGGTCCACGACGGCGTACAGGATGTCCGAGAGCAGGGTGCCCGCCAACGTCAACACCGCGGCGATAAAATTCAAGGTCAGGATGACCGGAAAATCTCGCGCGAGAATGGCTTCATAGCCCAACCGGCCCAACCCGGGCCATGCAAAAATTTGCTCGAAAATGACCGAACCGCCGATGAGCCCCGGCAACAAAAAACCGAACATGGTCACAAACGGCAACAACGCGTTGCGGAGCGCGTGCCGGTAGATCACGACGTCCTCCTCCGCACCCTTGGCCCGGGCCGTGCGCACGTAATCCTGGCCCACGACTTCCAGCATCTGGGAGCGCACGTACCGGGACAGAATCGCCATCCCGCCCAGGGCGGACATGAGCGACGGAATCACCAGGTGCCAGATCCGGTCCATCGTTTGAAAGAGCGGTGGCGCCATGTCCATCCCGAAGGTCTTCAAGCCGATCACGGGCACCCCAAACAGGTCGACGACCCAGAGGATCACGATATAGGACAAAAAGAAGCCGGGCACGGAAATGAGGGTATACGCCGCAAATGTGGTCGAGCGGTCGTACACCGCGCCGCGATGGATCGCCGCCTGAATGCCGGTGGGAAACGCCAGGGTCCACACCAGCAACGTGGCGCAGATAAAGAGCGGCAGGGAATTCAGAAACCGGCGCCAGATTTTTCCCAGGACGGGTTGGCTGTCCTTGAACGACTTCAGTTCGCCGGACGCAAGGTCACGGACCCAATAGGCATACTGCATGTACAGGGGGGCATCGAGGTGAAACGCCTCACGGATTTTGGCAATGTCTTCGGGCTTCATCCGGGGATTCGCCGGATCGACCTCACTGGGTTCTCCGGGAGCAAGGTGGATCACCGAATGCGCCAGGATCGAAACGACGAACACCAGCACGAGCCGTTGGAGAATGTTGCGAAGGATAAAGGCTTGCATCCGTGGCTACCTCTTCAACCGGTGTTCCCGCCCCTCAAAACGACGGCGTCAATTCGAGCTTTCGCCATTGATGAAAATGAAACGTAATGTCGCCGCTCGGGATCGGGTAAATTTTCTCATACCGTTCCGACCCATCTTCGGCCCTATGGACCAACACGATCTTTTTATCCAACACCCGCGTGCCCAACGGCGCGTAGAGAAACGTATACGGCTGTTCTTCCGCAATCAGTCGATGCAATTTGTGGGTCAGTGCCCGTTGCACCTCCTGATCGTACTCCTGCCGGATACGGACGATCAGGTCGTCCGCTTCAGGGTTGCTGTACCCGATAAAATTCAATTGCTGGGGCCCGGCCTGACTCGAATGCCACAGTTGATACAAATCCGGGTCCACACCCATGCTCCACCCCAACACCACGGCGTCGAAATCCGCGGTATTGACGAAGTCCTTCAGGAACACCGCCCATTCAAAATATTGCGTGTTGCACTTCACCCCGATTTTCTTCCAGGCGTTCTGCGCGATCGTCATGATGTTTTTGCGAATGGGATTACCGCTGTTCGTGATGAGGTTGAACTCGAAAACCGTGCCATCCTTTTCGAGCCAGCCGTCGGCGTTGAGGCGCCAACCCTTGGACTCCAGCAAGGCCCGCGCAGTCTCGGGATCATAGGGCAAGGGCTCCACGGTCTTGTCGTACCACTGCGTGTTGGGGGGATACGGGCCGGTGATGTGTTCCCCTTCGCCGTACAACAGGTACCGGAGAAAATCTTCGACGTTGATCGCCATGCCCAAGGCCCGGCGCACGTCCGGGTCGGCAAATAACGGCCGGCGATTGTTGTAGCCGATGTAGCTATAGCCGAACCCCAAGCTCGAAAACGACTGGTACGTGTCGTCTTCCTTGTACCGCGCGACCTGGTGCGGTTGGGTCCCGTAGTAATCCACCGCGCCTGACCGGAATTCCATTTCCTGAGTCAATAGATCGGGCACGATCCGCATGTAATAATCCTCGTATTCAGGTGGCCCTTCCCAATAGTCGTCATTGCGCCGGAGATGAATGTATTCATCGCTGTGCCACTCGACGAACCGGAAGCGCCCGCTGCCGAGGGGCTTACGGTTGAATTGGCTGTCGCGCATGCCGAACGCCGCCCGGGCGGTGTCGGAGAGGCCGCGGTCGTCCATCTCCCGTTGCATAGCCTCGGCGTTGAGCAGGTGTTCGGGAAGGATGCCCATGGTCCAGGCATTGATCGCCGGGGAGAACAGTCGCTTGTACACGACGCGCACCGTATGCGCATCGGGAATTTCAACCGCCTTGATCGGCTCGAAATCGGACGTGCGGGGAGACAGGTTCTTGGGATTCATGAGGGCGTCGTACGTAAACTTCACGTCGCCCGCGTCAAACTCATGGCCGTCGTGAAACCGCACGCCTGTGCGGAGGTTAAAATCGATGACGGGATTGTGCTCGGCCATGGGAAACAGTTCCGGCAATTGGGCGAACACCTGGGCCTTGATCTCCGGATCGACCTCCTCGCCGAAGGTGAGGTGCTGTTCATACGGAAAATTTTCGAGGTAGCGCTCGCCGATCACCGGAAGCAGCCGTTGAAAAAAGTCCTGGTCCACCCGGTGCAAGGAAAACGCCACTCGCTCGGGAACGTCGAACGAAACCTCCACTTCCTTGCGCGTGGGCTTGCCATCCGCGTCGCGCTCTTGAACGAACAACGTGGGGGTCCTAGTCACGGGAGGCAACACGTCGATGGAACGGACGTTTTCAGCCAACGCGGAAAACGCCTCGTCCTGAAGCGCGGCCCGAATCCGGTTGGCCAAACCCGCTCCCGTGACCTCGGCGCCGTCTGGCAACCGGTTGGAGGCACTGGCGAACAGATATGCTTTTTCGGAAATCGTCCAGTCCGTGGCCAAACGTCCCCGGAAGTTCAGGTTTTCGTCCAGATCCAGGAGCCCTTCAAACACGAGGCCCGCAATGCCCGAACTGGCTGTATCCGCGTTCAAAATCGGATTGAGAATCTTGGCGTCGCCGGAAGACGCCTCGATATACGTCACCAAGCGCGCCGGATTCCCCGTCGCCTGTTTCTCGTACGTCGGCACCCAAAAATAGGACTGTAGCAAGAGGATCGTCAGCACCAGCGGAGCGAGGAGAAGCCAACGTTTCACGCGCATGGGATTGAAGAATCCTTAGCCTCCAACACCCTCTCCCCTGGCGGGAGAGGGCTGGGGTGAGGGGGCCTGCGTCTTTGCCTCTCGTTCCCCCTTTCTGTCATTCCCGACGTTTTTAATCGGGAATCCAGGGTCTTTCTCTTTGCATTTGTAGCAGCCGCATCTCATGCGGCTCGTTCCCCTCCTTTGTAAGGACGGGGCAAGGGGAGGTAGAGAGGACGCCGTTTCGCTCAGTATAACAGAATCCGGCTAGGAATCGTTGTTGCTTTATAAGAGAACACGATGCATCTGTTGTTCGGCATGATACGAACTGCGCACCAAGGGACCCGATTCCACGTGCCGGAAGCCCAAGGCCATTCCGTGTCGTTTGAGCTCCTCGAATTCATCGGGCTCGACATACCGATGCACCACGAGGTGGGCTTTGGTCGGCTGCAAGTATTGACCTATCGACACGATTTCACAACCGGATCCCCGCAGGTCGCGCAGGACCACCCGGAGTTCCGCGTTGGTCTCGCCCATCCCGACCATGAAACCTGATTTCGTGTTTGCCCCTCGCTCCTTGGCCCGGTGAAGCACCTGTAAAGAACGGTTATAGTTGCCCTGCGGTCGGACGGATGGAAACAACCGGGAGACGGTTTCGATATTATGAGAAAAAATTTCCGGGGTCGCCGCCAGGACGGTATCAACCGCGTCCGGTTTACCCTGAAAATCAGGCACCAAAACTTCAACGGTGCATGCCGGCTGAAGTCGCCGGATGGCATGAATGGTCGCCGCAAAAATCGAGGCGCCGCCATCGTCCAGTTCATCACGATTCACGGAGGTCAGCACCGCGTGCCGTAAGTCCAACGTGCGAACAGCTTCGGCCACCCGTTCAGGTTCCTCCCAATCCACCGCGCCCGGTCGGCCCGTCGTGACTGAACAATAATGGCACCGTCGCGTGCAGACGTCGCCCAACAGCAAAAAAGTCGCCGTCCGGTTATTCCAGCATTCCCATTTGTTGGGACAACGCGCTTCCTCGCAAATCGTGTGAAGCTGCTTTTCCCTGACCAGCGACTGAATGCGCCGATAGTCAGGCCCCGCCTCGATCCTGACCTTGAACCACCCCGGCAACCGTTCAGTCGTGTTCATTCCCGCCTTTCTTTTTCCCCTTCTGTCATTCCCGACATTTTTAATCGGGAATCCAGTGTCTTTGTCTTTGCATTCGTAGCGGCCGCATCTTATGCGGCTCGTTCCTCTCCTTTGTAAGGAGAGGCAAGGGGAGGTAGAAGTATTGGTAGCGGCGACATTCCCGTCCAAACTCCCCTTCGTCATTATGAAGCACAGGGGCCGGATCTTCAAGAAAGGAGACCCCGGGGGGAGAGGACTTTCATTCGCCGGACACGTTGTGCAAAACTGCTGTGCCAGATAAAGAACAGAAAGGAACACGGTTTCTCAAAACCATCATCCCGAGCAGGAAGGCGACAAAGGAGTACCTCAAATGAAAAAACCTCTCAAATTAGAGGGAGAAGAAGTGAAGATCCTCCAGGATTTAGAACGCGGGGAATTTGTGAGCCTCACCAATTTCAAACAGGAAAAACGCCAATTGGAAGAGGCTGCGCACAATTTCCTTCAGAAGGACAAGCGGATCAATATTCGGATCTCGTCACGCGATTTGGAAACCCTTCAAAAGAAAGCGGCAAAGGAAGGGATGCCCTACCAAACCCTCATCTCAAGCACCCTACACAAATTCGTGACGGGGAAATTGAAAAGCGTGGAATGACGGATTGTCCCAAACTCCCTCTCCCTTGATGGGAGAGGGCTGGGGTGAGGGTGAAGAAAAGAACATGATATACCTGAAGCATCGACAAGGATAACGTCATGAAGAAGCAAACCGTAACTTACCCGTTGCGACTACCCGCGTCTCTGAAAGCGGCCGTCGCGGAGATCAGCAAAGAAGACGGTACGAGCATCAATCAGTTCGTCACGACGGCGGTTGCCGAGAAGATCTCCGCCATGAAGACCGCGGAGTTTTTCACCTCGCGCCGCGCCAAAGCCGACATCAAGGCGGCACGACGCATCTTGCGAAGAAAAGGAGGTCAGCCACCGGAACCCGAAGACCATTTGCCGTGAACACGGGATTCGCCTTGATTATCCACGGTCGTTATACTATCGCCAAGCACCAAACAATCCAACCACTGGGTCATCCATTAATGTCCAAGACATGACTGGACCAAGAACCATGGAAATAGATCTCTGGCAGGATCTTGTGACGTTCTTCCGTGGTGAGTTAGTCCGCCTGGGATATAATGTAAAAGACGTTGCCGATGACACCAAGTTGATACGCATATACTTGGGTGTATGCAGGAGGCTGGTCTCTTTGGAGCCTCGTCAGATCCTCAAGTCGAAACAATTCTCGTGCCCTCCCGAACATCGCAAAGCTCTCGCAAACATAGAATGCATTATCAAAAACGGGGACGACCTTACGCCATACCTTAGCAAGAACATAAGACAGTTTGATTACAATGATCCAATGCTAAACCATTGGGGCATCCAACACCTTCATCTTGACACAAATGTGGAATCGAGTGGTTTTATAGAGCGTACTGGGGCCTTGCTCTACTGTCGTTTTGAAGCAAAGCAGGCGTATTTCATCGACATACTTCCACATGGCAATTGGGCACAGCAGCAACTAATTCAAACAATGCATGAGAATTGGCCGGAATGTATGTCTCAGTTTCGACTCAATGGAGTCACAGGAACACAACTGAGTGAAGAGGAAATCAAGAAATTCCGCAAGAAAAATGTCAATTACGCCATTGAAATGGACGATGGCACAACTTATTGTCTGCCTGGGGGAGGGGTTACAGGAACCGGAGTCAACATTCTTGACGTTACAAAAGCGGATTTCCTTTTCTGCTCGGCTCAGGAGGAGCAGAAAAGGATCATCGATAATATTGATGAAATCGCGGCAGAAGCCCTCAAAAAAGGCGTTGTTCTTCCCAACCCAGCACGATTCAGATTGCACTATATCGAGGAAAAATTTTACGCCGTGGAAACCGATTGCAAAGTGGCAATTTCTGTAGATTTATTTTCTTGAATATGGGATACAGGTCGGTCAAAAACAGGAAACCGCAGTAGCGAGAGCCTGAGCAGCTTGATTTTGGTGTGAGCAAGTCGCTAAACGGCCTAGCCAACAATCGACCAAGTAAACTCGTTCATTGAAGTCTTTCTCGAAGCCTCGCACTGGACTGTACGGCATCGCTCTCTACCAATTCGCAGATATAAGGATTAATCGGTGATATTGCCATATACTTCCCGAATTGCTCAGGTGTCATTACCTTGGTGTGCAACGACGAAATTGAGGGCTTGTTCCGATTTTGTTCGAAAAATCTTTGGAGCTTGAAATCCATCGTTAGAAAACAGAACAATCCATGTACCTCAGCCGTACGGATATGCCAAGCATCCAAATTCCCCTTTTGGGGTAGAAGCCGCGCCAACTCTGAATACAGGGGATCGTTTGATCGAGAAACCCTATCCCGTTGCTTTTGCTTATTTTCCGGATACATCCCCAAGGGGTCTATATCTGTAGAATAAATGAATTTATCCACTGTTGGATTGTTCGAAAAATATTCCAAATCAAAATCAGGAACGTCATATCCGTCTACAGATTCGATATTAGTATCTTTGAAAAGCCAATAGTCAAACCACCCCTTCTCTCCCTGAAATCTACCCATTGGCTGATGATTCCGTTCACTTAGTAATTCACAGGACGTTCTCAACGTCACAAAGCCCAGGCGTGCCAAACGAGCGATACCGGGCAAGTACCTAATGCTCTCATAAACTAATTCTCCATACTCCTTTGTGATGTCGATGGGAGCCCGATAGATTATGGGAACCTCTTGAGATTCGCCACCGGGCGGCCAATTTATCTTTTGCATATGGCTGACCGTCTCATGTGTTCTTCCATGACCGAGAACGGAATTGTCGATAAGAATCGTGACCGGACCGGATCCAGCCAACCAGCTTCGCGCTCTGTGTGTAGACAGTTGGAGAAGCCAATTCACGAATTTTGCTCTGTATCTATGAGGAAGATTGTCTATCAACCTTTGGATGAGACGTTCTGCTTTTTCCTTAGTCACTATTTTTGCCTTCCAAATTCATTGCAAGGAGCTTCCGTAGCGCGTCGTCTTCAGAAATGTCGGCAGACCAGCCGTATGCTGTAGCAACGGCAGCGTCGAGGTTCGCGTGGGCGTCGGCGAGCCATTGCGGGCGGGTGTTGTAGAGGTTGGTGAGGGTGCGTTTCTTGAGTTCCTTGGCTGCCGCCTCGTCGCGAGGTACCGGGCGCTTGGGATAGCCAGGAACCAGCTCATCCACCCACTCCACCCATTCAGGCGGATTGAGCCAGCGGTCGCGGAGTTCGACCAGCCGCCGTGCGGCTCCGGCAATGGCAATGGCGCGTGGGTCGTCCGCATAGTCAGCTGCGGGAATGTCAGGTGTCAGACCGTCTGGAAAGGGAAAGGGCTCAAAGGTGGTAGTCGGCGTGTAGCGCGGACGATCTTCCAAGCTGGTGCCAAGCCGCAGTGCCCACACCTCATGAAAGCGGCTGTGTAGAATACCGAACGTCGTATCGTCGTCACGTGCGATGACAATCACCGCGCTATCGGGGCAGATACGAGTGTGGCACCAGACAAACAGCCGGTGCTTGGCTACGCGTGGTGTAGCGATATAGCGGGACAAGCCGTCAAGTGCCTCCCACATTTCGGGCCGCGGCCTCCAATGCCTGAACCAGAATTCTCTGCTCGCTTCCTCCTTGTTCTTCTGTCGTTCGGGCTTCACATGTTTCTCAATATAGCCGAAGGGTGCCTCATACAATGCCGCTTCGGCCACATTCATTGAATCGCCGAAATCGACGATCCACTTATCCTGTGGGCGTCGCGTAAAGTCCTTGCCGTTCACCCAAGGCTTGAGAACATCAGCATTCAAGCGTCCGTTGGGATTGGCGGGTCTTTGGAGCCAATCTCGGGCAGTGTCGCCAGAAATGTCGAACGAACCACGCTTGATATCCCCCTGAAAAGCCACACCCTCGTTGTGGGCCAATGGTACCGCTCTGGTCAGATCAAACCTTTCTGCCGTGAGGTCAGCGTTGACCTGCGTTTCCGCGATGCCATTCAAAAACACCGGATGTCCGGCTTGCCTCCGAGCAAAACTGATTAATGACACCCGAACCGCGGCGCCCTCGACCACCCAGGGTTCATCGGACCATGCGTCGAAAATGGTCGACTCTTCCAAGATTCGATCCAAGACTAACCGATTAGTACCGCCTCGAATCGAGTTGGTGGCGACGAGACCGGCTCGCTTGATCTTCCGTTCGGCAACCAGCCGCCCTGCTTTGGCGAACCAATAGCAGACCAAGTCCGGCTTACCGTGAACCAACGCGACATAGGTTTGGAACAATGCCTCCGCGTAAGCATCTCCTAATTCACGTCTGATCTTTCTGTTGCCCAGAAACGGCGGATTGCCAATTACGACATCGGCTTTCGGCCATTCCGGTTCTTCGCCATCTGGTGTCAGGATCGCGTCTCGGCATTCGATGGTGTCGAGCGGCTTGAGGATCGGATCACGCGATCCGGTGAAGCCATTGCGGCGCATCCATTGGATTTCGCCGATCCACACCGACACGCGCGCGAGTTCTGCTGCGTAGGCGTTGATCTCGATCCCTTTGACGTTGGCCGGTCCGACTACGGGAAACGAGCGCTGGAAGTCGAAGGCTTCGGCCTCCAGTTGCACCTGATGCTCCAGGTCCTTGAGTTCATGCAGCGCCAGATAGAGAAAATTGCCGGAGCCGCAAGCCGGATCGAGTACCGTGAAAGAGCGGAGGCGCTGTAGAAAATCGTCCTTCCGCTGCTCGGCCTGACGGCGTTGCCGAGTTCGTGCGGCGGAGGACTTGGCAGTCTTGGCTCGTTTTAGCACGGCAACGATCTCGACCTTCGCCGTCTCCCATTCGGCACGCCAGGGACTGACGATCACCGGCTCGATAATCCTCATAATCTTGTCCCGATCCGTGTAATGCGCCCCAAGCTGCGAACGCTTGTCCGGGTCAAGGCCGCGCTCGAACAGCGTTCCCAGGATCGAAGGGTCGATTTCCGACCAGTCGAGCGCCGCGGCCTTGAGCGTTGTTTCGATCTCGGTTTTGTCCAATGGCAAAGCACTATCGTCGTCGAACAATCCTCCGTTGAACCATGCCACTTCTTCGAACCCGATACGGCCCCCTTTTTGGGACATCGCCCTGAACAGATCTCGCGCCAGGACAGCGAAGTCTTCGGGCCGCTTGCGTGCCTGTTCCAGCATCCGGGTGAACATATTGCAGGGCAACAGACCTACGTCCTCGGCGAACATGCAGAACACCAGCCGGTTAACGAAATGCGCCACCGCCTGCGGCGCATGACCGTGCTCCCGCAACGATTGCGCCAATGATGCGAAGGTTCCAGCCGCCCGCTCGGTGAGTGACTGTCTGCTTTCGCCGGGCCTGAGGCGTTCGGGATCGGACATCGCCCATTTGAGCTTGTCGCGTACGGCCGCGTCCGCGAGATCGTCCAACACGAACTCGTGCGTCTCGCTCACGCTGTTGGTCCAGTTGGTGCGGATACGGAACCGCACCATATCCGAGACGATCAACAGAGGCGGGTTTTCCAAGGCGAGGACATACTGCCGTAATTGGTTGAAGGCGGCATTGAGATCCGCATGCTTGCCCTTGTACTCCCAGGCGAAGTGATGGCGCTTCCACACATCGGCCCAGCCGTCGCCGCCGGTGTCCTTGCGAGCGCCACGCTCGAAGCAGTACTGCTCGCCGGTCGGGTCGGCCTCGGCTGGCGTCGGCTCGTCCAAGAGCCGGCACAGGTCAATGAAGTGCTCCTGCGAAGCCGAGCGCTCCTTGAGTTCGGAGGCCCGCCACTTGGCGATGAATTCACCAGGCGTCATAACACCGACCGCACGAGCAGCCCGCTATTAAGGAGGCTTTCCGAAATGATGTCACGATGTTCTAATGTTCCCTGCTTCCGATCCGTGTGCTGTTTTCCAGCCAACGCGATCATAAAGAACTACATAAATTTTCAGGAGAGTGCTATTAGGTCGAGTCTAAAGTCAATGCCATTGTAGGACAAACGCTACCAACTGAACGGGTAAATGAGGCTAAGCGCACGAGGTCAGAAAAGTCGCTTAGAAGCTGGACCAACTTCGGAGGCATATCCAATTCATGCAAACGCCAACTCCTTTAGCCGGAGCACGATGCTGTGGCCTTTCATTTTCCGCAGCAGGGCCTCATCCGCCGTCACGCAGGGAAAGCCCAAAATCTCGGCGAGGGCGACGTACACGGCGTCGTACCACGTGAGTTTGTAGGCCCACGCCACCGCATTGGTTTTCCGCAACACGTGGCCCGTGTGCCGTTCGATTTGCATCTCCAAGTCATCCAACGTCTTTAGCACTTCGGCCAGTTCCGCTTCCGTGCCCTTTCGACCGGCTTTGATGGCGTTGGGCACCTCCAGAACAAATAATTCAGGCACGATCAACTGCGTTTTTCCGTCGATATGCCGCTGTCTCAGGGCCAGGGCGGCTTCGCGGTCGGCTTCCCGTTCTCGCACGAACCATTTCACCCCGACAGAGGCATCCACCACGTAGCCGGCATGATACGCGGCGATCACGGGTTGGCCCCGGTTCGCCGGTCACGAAACTGGCGGATGGTACCCACCCCGTCCCACTTGCCGAATTTGTCGGCCAGTTTGTCCATCTTTGCGGCGGCGTTTTGCATCCGCTGCTTGCGTTCGATGGCTTCCTGTTCCAACCGCTGCGCTTCCAGATACCGGTGTGCTGCTTTCTGGAGCAACGCACTGCGCGTCAGGCGTTCCTCCGTTGCCGCGTGATCGACCGCTTGCAGAATGTCGTCCGGCATCATGACATTGATCCGAGCCATGGCTTCTCCTTTCCAGAAGGATGATGCGCATTGTAAGGTGTATTATTGTGTATGTCAATATGTGTAATTATGAGACAATCATACACACTTTTGAATGGGAAGTTTTCATGTAACACGCCTGGAAGAAGGTGTAAGAAAAGGCGCTGGATTCCTGCTTCCGCAGGAATGCCAGAGAGGGGGACATTCGCTGTTTTGATGCCAAATGGAAAACGCGGTGGGGACGGCTCGCAACCCTGTTACGAAAATGACGCTATCGCGCTTTTCGACCGGAGGGCTGGTTGAGACCGAGCAGCTTGCGCGCTCGTTGCTCGAAGCCGGGGTCGACGCCGGCCGGGGCTAGGTCCACTCCCTCTGCCAGTTGTTTGACGATGGCCCCGATCGCGGCCAGCCGGGCGTAGTGTTTGCTGTTGCCCGGGATCACGATCCACGGCCGGCGGACGGTCGAGGTTTTTTGGAACATCTCTTCAATCGCCACTTCATAGTCAGCCCAGCGGGCCCGGTTGCGAAAGTCTTCCGCGGAGAGTTTCCAGCGCTTGAGCGGGTCGTTGAATCGTGCACGGAACCGCACGAGTTGCTCCTCCGGTGTGATGTGCAGAAATATTTTCACGAGACGAACGCCGTCGTCGGCGAGCAGGCGCTCGAAGTCATTAATCTCGGCGTACGCACGCTGCCATTCGGTCTTCGTGGCATAGCCTTCGATTCGCTCGACCAGCACCCGGCCATACCAGGAGCGGTCGAAGACGACGAGTTGCCCGGCCCGTGGCATTCGTGTCCAGAAGCGGTACAGGTAGTGGTGTTCCAGTTCATCCGGGCTCGGCGCAGAGATCGGCCAGACTTTGAGGCCGCGTGGATCGAGCGGCCAGTGCATGCGCCGGATGACGCCTCCTTTACCCGCGGCGTCCCACCCTTCCAGCACGATCACCGCGCGCCGTCTCTGGGACTGGTAGGCCAGCGAGAGTTCCTTCAAGTGAACCTGAAGCTTGGCGAGTTTGCTCTCGTACTCCTTGTGGCCGACGTGCTTCGTCATATCCAGCTTGGCCAGGCTGGGAGGACGACGCTGCAACCGGATCGGTTCCTGCCGGCTGAGCCTGTTTGTTTTGTCACTCATGCTCTGCCTCATGACCTTGTTCTATCATGGGAAAGAAGATGCATAAGTCGTGGCCGCGTCTCATCGCGCCTTCATCTCCTCTGGTTGTAGCTGCGCCATCTCATGGCGCTTCTTCTGGGCTGCATAAGATACGGCCCCTACAAATGCACTGGATTCCCGATTGAAAATGTCGGGAATGACCCATGAGAAATGAAGCGGCGGGACGGCACGGGGGCCGTCCCCTACGCAACTCTCTCTCAAGAAGAAAGGTGCTCAGGCCGGGGGAGCCGGTTCGAGGGAGACCTTGACTTCGTTTCCCTCCACTTCCACGGGGAATCGGGCCACGCATGCGGATGGATTCGTGACACAGGCCCCGGTCGTGACGTTGTATTCCCAACTGTGCCAGGGGCAGGTGACCACTTCGCCGATCAACTCACCCTCACCCAACGGCCCCCCTCGATGCACACAGGTATTGTCCATGGCATAAAACGTGCCGTCGACGTTAAAAAGGGCAATTTCTTTGCCATCAACTTCGGCGACTATGCCTTCTCCGGGTTTCACCTCATCCGCATTCGCCACTTTGACCATTTCTGCCATTGGGATCCTCCAGCGATGAACACTATCCAAGGCAGGTTCTTTCCCCCCTCACCCCAACCCTCTCCCGCCAGGGGAGAGGGTGAACGGCTTGCCTTCTCCCGTCGGGGGAGAGGGTGATTTCCACCTGCGCCTTCCGTTATTCCATGGGTTCTTTCAACTTTTTGACCATGTCACTCAGGGTTGCCCCTGTTGATTCACTCGTGAGTTCCCTCACGCGTGTCTGCAATGCCTCGGCCGCCCCGCGGAACGCCAGGGTGAGCGGAGAATCCGGAGTCGACGCGACGACCGGCATGCCCGCGTCTCCACCTTCGCGGATCGCCGGGTCCAAGGGGATGCGACCCAGAAATGGAATCTCGAATTTTTGCGCCGCGCGCTCGCCGCCCGCAAACGAGAAGATCTCGGTTCGTTCTCCGCAATGCCCGCAGACAAAGAAACTCATGTTTTCAATCACGCCCAAAAGAGGGACGTTCACTTTCTTGAACATCATCAGGCCCTTGCGGACGTCGTAGAGTGCCACTTCCTGTGGCGTGGTCACCGTCACGACGCCGGTCAGCGGAACGATCTGGGAGAGACTGAGCTGGGCATCCCCCGTCCCCGGAGGCAAATCAACCAACAGGTAGTCCAGGTCTCCCCACAACACGTCACGAAAGAACTGCTGGATGGCGGTATGCACCATGGGCCCCCGCCACACGATGGCGGTTTCTTCCGGCACAAAGAACCCCATGGACATGATCTTCACGCCATGCGCTTCAGCCGGTTTGATTTTGTCGCCCTCTTTCTCCGGGGGATTCGGCACTCCCATCATCATAGGAATATTCGGGCCATAAATATCCGCGTCCATCAATCCGACTTTTGCGCCGGTCTGCGCCAACGCCACGGCCACATTGGCGGAGACCGTGGATTTCCCGACTCCGCCTTTTCCACTCGCCACCGCAATAATATGTTTAACCCCGGGCAACACGGCCTCCTCGGCCGCCGGGTTTCCCTGAGTCGCCTGCGTTGCAGCTTCGTCACTCATCTCTTGATCCTCCGTTTCCATTCATCGCGTAGATGCTGCCGCAAACTCTACTCCGCCACCAACTGCGGAGGCAAATACTCGACAAGGCGGCGTCCCTTGAAAAACCGGCAACGCCTCCCTAGGATGGTTTCGCACCTTTGTATGGTCCAAGCCGTGGTCCGGGTGTTCTTTTCAACAGGATATCCATTTTGAATTCTTTCATCCCTCCGTTGTGGGTTTCCCTTTCCTTCCCCGAGATTGATCCGGTTTTTTTTCGGTTGGGGCCGCTGCAATTTCGCTGGTACGGGCTGATGTATCTGCTGGGGTTGCTGGCGGCGTATTTCGTGATCAAGCACCGAGCCGCCAGCCGGAACGTCCCGTTAAACGCGAACCAGTTGTCCGACCTGATTGTGTATGCCGCGTTCGGCGTGTTTCTCGGGGGACGGTTGGGCTATACCCTCTTCTACAAGACGGCATACTACCTGCAGAACCCCTTGAAAATTCTGGCCGTGTGGGAAGGCGGGATGTCCTTCCACGGCGGGTTAATCGGCGTGTGTATCGCGCTTTCGCTGTTCTGCTATAAAAAGGGATTCGCGGCGTCCACGATTGCGGACCTGGCGGCGCAGGCCACTCCGATCGGATTGGGCCTGGGACGCTTGGGGAATTTCATCAACGGCGAGTTATACGGACGGCCCACGGACGTCTCCTGGTGCATGGTCTTCCCGAGGGGCGGGTCGGCCTGTCGCCATCCCTCACAATTATACGAGGCAGCCCTGGAGGGGATAGTCCTGTTCGGGGTCCTCTGGTTCCTGAGCAGGAAGGCCACGCCCCCCGGCTCGGTCTTTTGGAGCTTTATCGCCGGGTATGGCATCTGTCGAAGCTTCGCCGAATTGTTTCGAGAACCGGACGCCCACCTTGGATTTCTGTTGGGGCCCATGACCATGGGGCAACTCTTGAGCATCCCCATGATTCTCCTGGGACTCACGATGCTCGTGGTAGGCTACAGAAAGCATGCAACCCGGGAGAATGCTCCCTCACCCTAGCCCTCTCCCTATTTCCCGCTTAATGCGGGAAATAGGGAGAGGGCTTAGGAAAAAACCGGCTAAAATCCTCCGGGAGGGGCCCCGCCAGGCCTTCCGCCGCCGCCGATTCCGCCGAGTCCCCCAAGGCCCGGGATGCTGGGTAAGGCACCGCCTCCCGTTGACCCGACGTCACCATACCGGCGATAGATCCGTGAATTCCAAATGACCTGATGCCCGGGAGCGAAATTCGCGGCTTGGGTATAGTGCTCCTCGGCTTGCTTTCGCTGTCCCAATCGATCCAAGGTCAAGGCCAGATTGTAATGCGCCTCGGCCAGGGTCTCCTGGACACCGATGGCTTTTTCGTACTGCTGCTTGGCCACCGCCCACTGCCCGGCGGCAAAGGCCTGGTTGCCGGCTTTCACGGCCGACGCCGCCTCGGGTTTGCTCCCGCCCGGAGCATTCAAGGCTGTGTACCTGACCTTAGCTGTACTGCTACAGGCCCCGATGAAGACAAGACTGCATATGAGGCATCCTATTTTCCAACCGCTCAGTGGCATGAACGTTCTCCTTTCCTCACGTGTTTGAACGGAAAGATTCAATAAACCGCTATCCTACTCAAACCTCGACGTTGAGTCCACTCCGCAAAAAGATGAGTTGTGCCCGGATAGGACGCTGGCCCAAGGCCGACTCAGCCGCTCGACGATAGATCTCCATCTGTGTGCGGTACGCCTGCACCACCTGCGCCGGGGTATTCTTCTCCACCCGATTCGTCTTATAGTCGGCAATCCAAATCTGTTGATCCCGGCGATACATGACGTCGATGACCCCTTCCATCACACTGGGGGGGGTGTACTCCGTCCCCGTACTTTCCCAGGGCACGGCAAAGGGCACCTCCCGTCCCAGAATGTCTGCCTGCCGGAGCACGGCATACGGTTCGGACTCGATGAAGTGCGCGAAGAGTTCCTGCAATTCCGTACAGACGCCGTCCGACTCCGAGACCCATTCCTTGGGAAGGTACATCCGGCAGCAGTCTTCGATCCACGTTGGCATGGCGGCCGGATCAGCGGAAAAATCCCACCCGTGCAACACGCGATGGGCCAGCGTCCCGATGATTGCGCTTCGACCGGACGACCCGGACTGCGACGCAGGCTTTTTGCGTGGCAGGGCTCCAGGTTTCCCCGGTGATTTTTTCTTGGATTTTCCAGAGGACTTCCCGGTGGCCGCGGAGGTCGCCGGCATCGACAGGTCGCCCTTCAAGGACCGTGTCGCGGAAAGAAACAGCGGGGTCTCGCGGGCCGTCTCCATTTGCCTCATCCATGCATCCCATTGACGTTGGTGATTCGCGTCATCCGGCATGGTCGCTTTCCACGTGGGAGAAGCGGGCCGGATTTTCTTCACGGGCTGAGGAGCCGGCACGACGGTCGTGGTCACGGCCACGTCTCCGACAAGCTGGTCACATTGCAGGCTTTCTTTTGCTTCCTCAACCATGGACGGCAAATCAAGATCCAGGCCGCGTGCGATCAGCGACAGGAACGTCCCCTTTTTGGTCGCCCCTTTCCCGTGCAACGCCCCCGATAACACGAGCCGGCGTTGCGCGCGCGTCATGGCCACATAGAGCAACCGCACCTGTTCGGCCCGTTGTCGTTCGGCGACTTTCGTTTCGAGAAAAATGCCTCCGAGGTCCGCGGCCTGGCCGAGCCGAAGGCCCACGGTATCGGTCAGCCAGTCGTGGGACGTCCAGACCGAGGCTCTTCGATGATCCACGTCCCGCTGCAGGCCCGCGACGATCACCATGGGAAATTCCAACCCCTTGGCCTTATGAATGGTCAACAACCGGATCGCGCCGCCCGGGCCCTGGGACGTGAACCCTTCTTCGACCAGGGGTCGTTCTCCCTCTTCCACGGGATCGTCCACCCATTGTCCCACCTGGCGAACGATTTCCCGAAGCGTCGACCCGGATTGCACGGCCAGTTCGAGCATGACATCCCGAAGTTTGAGTACGTTGGCCAGGGCATGCTCGCCGTCGATGGAGGCCGCTGCCAATTCCGCCAAGGGCAGGGCTTGAAACACGTGCTGGATAGCCTCCGGAACGGGGAGCGCTTGGACTTCCGCGTGCAACGCATGCAGGACCGAAAAAATCGACGGCAGGTGTGTGAGGGACGACTCCTGCGCCCAATCATCCGGGAATCCTTGTTGCACGATCGACTCGATCTCGACGTCGGAACAGCCGCCGTAGGGAGACCGCAATATCCCGACCGCAGCCAGTTCATCGCGGGGGTCCGTGAGAGCGCGCCACACGAGGCTGCAATCGATCACCTCCTGCCGCTCATAAAAATGTTTTTCCCCTTCGGCGAGGCAAGGCAGGTGGTGCCTCCGAATGGCTTCCAGGCAGATTCGCAGATGGGCGAACGTTCGAAACAGGATTGCCACGTGGCGCGGCTGGATGGGCATTGCACGCCCACCCACGAGCAGGGATTCTTTCTCCAGGACGTCCTCCCGCAACCAGCGCGCCAAAGCATCCGCCTCCGCGCGGCTGGCCGTGTCCGCGTCCGCGTCCTCCTGCGCCAGGGTGACGACGCGGAGTTCCGCGCGTTCGTGGGGCAAGGGAAGCACGTCCGACGGCACGGGAAGGAGAGGTTCGTACAGAGGTTGCAGTCCTTCGACGGCAGCGGACGGAAACACATTGGCGCAACAGCGGTTCACCGGATCGAGTAATTGGGCATGGGTCCGGAAGTTTCCCTGCAAGGAAAACCGCTCACCCTTGGCCGACGGCGCCAGGACGTGGTCCCGGACGACGGTATCGTAGGCTTCGATATCCGCGCGTCGAAACGCATAAATGGATTGCTTGGGATCGCCCACGATAAACAATTTGCCGGGCTCCGGTTGCACGCGCTGCCATTCCCTGGCTTCGGTACCCTGGGCCTCGGCCAAAAACAGGATGATCTCGTATTGGACCGGGTCGGTATCCTGAAATTCATCGACGATGATGGCCTGGTACTGCGCCTTCAATTCGGCGCGTACGTGTGGATGGTCCCGCAGCAGAGCGCGCGCCCGCGCGAGCAATCCGTTAAACGAGACCAGCCCCTTCTCCACGAACGAGGTCCGGCAATGAGCGACAAACGGGGACAGGAGTTGCACGGTGTCCCATAGCGATGCCGAACCCGATTGTGCAATTGCCTGGGCGACCTTGATCAACCCCTTGGCTTCTTCATAGTCCTCATCGGTCCAGGCCTTCGTCTTCGTTGGAATCGTCCGTTGAAGCGCCGTCGCCCCGGAGCTTTCATCCGCGTTTTCAGGACGCGGCGTGCTTTCCGTTTCCACGCCTGCCAGCAACGCGACCGCGGCATCCAGCAGACGATTGATCGTCAGGGCGCCTTGATACTTATCCTGCAATAGACAACCGCGCTTGCGTAACGCCGCCAGCCAGGATCGGAGGTGCGGCGTGACCGTGGGTTGCGGGCCGATGATTCCGGACAATGGAATCAGTTCATCCGTCAACGCATGGGCAAGCTGTTTCACGTCCTCCAGGCCGTAGCGCGTCAGTACCCGGCGCCAGACGTCATGCCGGCGGCCGTCCACGTCCAATTCCCGCTGTACCCACTGATCCCACTCGCGATTGAAATGCTCCTGAAATCGCGTGCCGTCGTCTTCCTGAAACGACGGATCCACGCCGGCTTCCACCGGATACAGCCGCAGGAGATGGCCGGCAAAACCGTGAATGGTTTCAATGTGCGCCCGCTCCACCTCACGCATGGCCTCGTCGCTCACCGCGGCCAACTCCTCGTCGGTGAGGCCGGAGGATTCCTGAAGCATCCGGATCGATTGGATTTCGTAATCGGGAGGTTGATCCCCGGAATGCCGGCCCGTGGCAAATTCCTTCATGAGCCGCAACCGATGCCGCACCCGCAACTTCAGTTCGCTGGCCGCCTTGTTGGTAAAGGTGACGGCGACGATCTGCGTCAACGTCAACGGCTGGTGGCGCCGGGTCAGCAGGTGGAGGATGCGGTCGATGATAAGCGAGGTCTTACCCGTGCCCGCCCCCGCGGTCACCACGACGTTGGTCCCCGACGCCGTGACCGAGCCATGACGCGCGTGGCTATCAGGCAGAGAAGGCATTGTGGATTTTAGATTTTGGATTTTGGATTTTGGACTCATGATTTCCAATCCACAATCAGCAATCCACAATCAAAAATGCTCTTCACTTCGGCTGCTGCCGTCGCACGTTGCGATGCGCGTTGATCTGCTGATAATCCTCCCGCGCGCGCCGGGCGCTGGCCGGATGGGTCCGGTGACACACCGGCCGCACGTCACACCAGTCGCAATGCCGGCCCGGAACGATGAAAAACTTCCCTTGCCGAATCCCTTCGACAAACGTCGTCATCATGGTTTCCACTTGCGAAGCAACGGCAGCTCGCGTGTCTACTGAAAAGGCTACGGGGGCAAATCCCTGTTCTTCCGGAAGATCCCCAGGCGCCACAACGTAAAACCAGACGCCGTCACAGACGACGGGCCCGTCCTGGCCGGGCGTTTGCTCCAACAACGGCGGTATCCCTTGCCCGGCCAATTCCATATAGAGCAACGGTTGCAGGCGAGTTCCCTGTACGACATCCCTGGCCAACTGTTGATCCGTCATGACGCCGCTTCCGGTAAATTTGTAATCGATGATCCGAAACCGGCGCCGGGAGGGGGCCCAATCCACCCGGTCGAGTTGACCCGTCAGGGGAATGAACGTCGTCTTCTTGGCGACCTGCACCGGCATCTCCCCTTTCAAGGGAACTTCAAACAGGACCGGGCGCCATTCGTGCCCCAGTTCCCGTTTGTCCTGCTCAAGAATCCGTTCGAGCATGTTCATGATCTGTTCCTGCCGCATCTCCCACAACAACGCGGGCCCGACCGCGTTCTGTCGTTCAAACTCCCGGAACGCGGACTCCGCCACCTGTTTCAGGATGCCGAGCGGTTTGAAGTCGGAAGGAGCTTCCTGCGCAAACCACCCGTGTTCCGCCAGCCGGCCGTACCACTCTCTTAAAATCCCGTGGAGCAACGTGCCCACCTCCAAGGAGCCCAAACCCAGGCTCCGGGGCGTCGTCCCCGGCACGTGAAGACCCAGGACGTTCCGGACGAAATATTGAAAGGGACAGGTGGCATAGCGTTGGAGGCTGGTCGCCGACAGGGCCAGCCCCTTCCAATATTCCGGAAGGGGCCCGGTCAGGCCATCGTAGGCGTTCAGGTGCGGCCGGTCGCTCTCCTGATCGCGGAGTGCCGCAACCCCGTTTTCCAGCATCCGCCGCCACTCCGGATCTCCCTCAGCGGCCGGGGCCGGTTTACGGCGATGCAGCAGGTGTCGGATGAGCCGCTCACGCGGAGTCCATCGCGCTTCCTCCGCGTACGGCCTTGCCTGAGGTTTGTGAAGCATGGATCTGGGCACGTCCACGGGAGCAAGATCCGGTACGCAGCGCTCCACTTCCTGCAGGTACCAGGACGGGATGGTCGTCCGGCCCTCCTCGTCCGACCGCTGCGCCACCAGCGTGACGCCGTCCCGCGCCGCGTGCATCAACAGATAGAACAGTAATTTTTCTTCGTCGTACCCTCTGGTTTTTTCCTGGACTTTGAACCCCAGGTTCACCTCCAAGAACCGGCGCGCCGCATCACGGAGAAATCCGTCCTCTCGAATATGCCGGGGAAAGACGTGATCCATCAGCCCGATCACGAACAGGAAGCGAAAGGACAGGCCCCTGGCCGCCATGGCATCCACGACCCGCACCCCGTTTCCCGATTGCGAAGGATGCCGCACGAACCGGTCTTCCATGAATCGCTTGAGCGTCGAGAGAAACTCCGCATACTGAACCGGCCCGCTGACGTCCGTGAGTGTCCGGATCTCGGCAAAACACTCACGGACCGCTTGATACACCTCGGATTGTGGATTTTGGATTGCTGATTGCTGATTGTGAATTTTTGATTGTGGATTGCTGATTTCTGATTTCAAATCCAAAATCCTCAATTCACAATCCACAATATCCGACGACGGGCTCATCAGCACGTGATCCATGAGTTCCATGGCCCGGTCCGTGAAGACCTCCCAACTCGCCTCCTCAGGGAAGGCGGCAAGGAGTTGGTGTAAGCGGTCCAGCACGTGCCAAAGGCTCCGAACTTCCTCACCGGCGATCGTGTCCTCAGCTCGCCTTCGCTTGTGCGGCATCGGAACCCCGGTTTCAAAAAACCGGATTAATCGCTCCCGCTCTTGCAGGCCCTGTTCGATCCCGACCTCCCGGCTCAACTGCTCCCACAGGCCGGGACGCGGGGTAGCTAGGTCGGGGCAGAAGGTCTGCCAATTCACGAACGGAGAATGCAGCACGTCAAAGGTGGTGTTCCAATCGGAATTGGGAAGACGAAGCGCGAGGAGACGCAGCAGGGTTTGGGAAAACGGATACTGGCTCAAGGGCCGGCGAAAGGTCGCCTGAAAGGGAATGCCGTGCGCCGAAAAGACGCGAGGCAGCACGTCTTCATATCCGGCCAACGTCCGCCCCACCACTCCGACGTCGTGAAACGGAATCCGCTGCTCGTGTATCAGGGCCAGGATCTCTTTAGCCACCACTTCAATTTCGTCGTTCGCGCCCGAAACCGTGACAACACGACAGAACTGGATTGCGGATGATTGTGGATTTTTGATTTTGGATTTTTGATTGCGGATTTCCAATCCAAAATCAGCAATTCGCAATCCAGAATATTCATTGCCGGTACCGTCTTCGGCCAACTCCCCGGTCGCGTCGAACCTTGGGGAGCGGGACTCCCCGGACGGATCGAACAGGTCTCGGAACGGAGACGCCGTCTCGACCTTGCGTTCGATCGATCCCGTGGCAAGCCCGCGGACGTGCTGATCGAAGAACTGCTGGGCGAAACGAAAGGCCGGATGTTGATCGAGTAACGGAAAATACAGCGTGGCTGGGTACTGCCTGACGATGGTTTGAAAGAGATCGAGTTGCCCTTGGGTCAAATCATAAAATCCATAGTAAAAGATATGGGCCTGCTGCCGAAGCCACGATGAAGCGGAAACCAGGTCGAGCGCCAGTACCGCGACGTCGTCATGGTCATACAACGAGTGACGGCCTTGGTCCTCACACCAAGCCCGGTACAAGCGAACGACCGAGTGCAGCCTGCGGTCCGTCGAGAACGGGCTTTGGCTGAAAGCCTCCAATACCGCGCCGGCGTCCACTCTCGCGTCCTTGAGATCCTTGAGCGTGGCCCAAAGCGCCGCCCACCCGCCGGGCATCGAGGCGAGTTCGTTGAGCCCGGCGAGATCCGGATCTCGCGAGCGCAGCCGTTGGTGCACCCATTCCCGAAAAAAGGATTCGCCTCGCAGTCGGGCTGCAACCTGACGGCCCTGTTCTTCCAGCACCCGCATGGCCAACTGGTGAAACGTCAGGAGATGAACGTTGAAAAGAGGCTGGCGATTCTCAATACAGAAAGTCCATTTGAGGTGTGTGCGTAAACTTTCGGAGGGAACGAGGATCAGACACGGCGGCGAAGGCGGGGCGGTGAACGAGCGAAGGTCGGAGGCTAAGGCTTGTTCCAGATCCGGATGAAAGAGACCCGTAACGACGTGAAGCATGGCAAGCTGACGAAGAGATGCGACGCGTACGCGTGGGGAAAGGGGCACGAACCTGCTTCCGCCCTATCCCGTCTCCGGACCGATCAGTTCCCCGTTACAATCCGCACAACCCCATTCAGCATCGATTAAGGTCATCGGCTCTCCACAGAACGGACAGTCGGGCGAAGGGGCGGATTGACGGGGCGGCAGGATCGGAAGTTCAATATCCAGATCCTCTTCATCCATCCCAAACGGAAGGGAAGTACTCATTTTGAGGACCCATGACGCCGGAACATTGTGGATTGTGAATTGCTGATTTTTGATTGGAAATCCGGAATCAAAAATCCTCAATGACCCACGTAGCGTGCTTAAAGGTTAACCCCGACGTTGACTCAACGCTTTTTCGGCGCTTTGCCGTGAGGGCACGCCGACAAAGGTGAGGCGTCCATCGATAATCGTGGCAGGAACGGCTCGCACCGCGTGGCGGTTGGCCAGTTCCTGACCATCGGGGGTACTGATGTCAATTTCCCGGTAACTGAAACTGTGCTTTACCCGCATTTGCTTCCACAGACTCTTGGCTGAAGGACATGCTGAACACGTCGAAGAAACTAATAACGTCACATTGGCCATACCACACTCTCCTTTTGCTGGGAAGAATGGTAACACCAACCGAAACAGCGTCGCAAGCGAGGCAACAGAAGAAAACACTGAATGCCATGGACAAATTTCGCGATCAGTCGTATAAGATGTCTATTTAGACGGAGGAGTGACATGAAAACGATTGGAGTCGCAAAGTTCAAGGAACAGTGCCTGACATTGTTGGACCAGCTTGACGCAGAGGGCTTGATCGTCACCAAACACGGCAAGCCGGTCGCGCGCGTCGTTCCCTATGACCAGCAATGCGCCGACCTGATCGGCAGCCTGCAACACAAAATCAAGGTTCGGGGCGATATTCTTACGACCGGCCTCCGCTGGGATGTGGATGCTTATTCTTGACACACATGTTCTTTGTCCTCGCAATCAATGGCGAACTCCGGCCGTTCGAGCAGGACTTGTTGGCGCGAAACCGATGTTCCATTTCTGCCAGAGACGTCACACTGAAAACAATCCAGGATAGTCAGTCCGAGGAAGGACGATGATTACGTCAATTCGACTGGTCAATTTCAAGAACTTTGCCGATGAAACGCTTCGCGTTGGTCCGTTCACGATCATCGTGGGCGCCAATGCGAGCGGCAAGAGCAACGTCCGCGACGCGTTCCGCTTCCTGCATGGCATCGGCCGTGGCTATACCCTGGCCGAGATCATCGGCGGCAAATACGGCCCGGGCGGCCAACGCGAATGGGAACCGATTCGCGGTGCCACGAATGAAATCGTCCGCCAATCACATCTCTCCGGTCGCGAAGAATCATCGTTCTCTCTTGAGGTCGAAATGAACCTGAATGGAACTCAATTGCGCTACTCAATTACGGTGGGACGCTTCATGGAGGGTGACCCTGACCGCAATATACCTGACGAACTTGGTCCATTCAGGTTACTGAAAGAAGAACTCCGAGAACTCCGAACCGAATCAGGAACGGTTTACACTGCCAGTGGCCCAGGTTACTACAGGGTAGGTCATCCCCCCGACTCCCTATCGGTCAAGGTTGAGGAGACCAAAGAAGAATTTCAGATTAACACGGAGCAACCGGTCCTGACTCAATACCTCATGCCCGGCAGAACGAGGCGGCTCTTGAACGATCAGCACTCCAGCGCCCTCCGCTCTGCCCTTGCCGATATGCGTTTTTTGGACCCGTTGCCGGAGCGGATGCGGGAGCCTTCTTTCCCGGGTGCGACCGTTTTGGGAGACTTTGGCGACAATTTACCGACGGCGCTCCAGGAAATACGTGCCGACGCCGAGCGGGCGGAAACTCTGGCGAGTTGGGTTCGGGAACTCACACCCATGGACGTGGAGGATTTCGAGTTTCCGCTCGACCCCAGCGGTCGGGTCCATCTTACGATTTGCGAGAAAAACGACAAAAAAATATCCGCGTATAGCGCGTCAGACGGGACGTTGCGTTTTCTCGCCGTGTTAACCGCGCTACTGGGTAAAAATCCGGCAAGCGTGTATTTTTTCGAGGAAATCGACACCGGCATTCATCCGGCGCGGCAATGGCTTTTACTTGAACTGATCGAAAAGCAAGCCGCGAAACGTGGTATCCAAGTCATCACGACCACCCATTCGCCGGACATGTTGAGCTTTGTCAACGACGACACATTCGAGCACTTGTCCGCCGTCTGCCGTCTCGAAGACTCACACGACGCCGTCATCCGCCCCGTTGCCCAACTGCCCAACGCCCGGGACCTGCGAACGTCTCAAGGCGGGCTGGGACGACTGCTTGCCGAAAACTGGATGGAGACCGCGGTTGCCTTCACCGAGGGAAAGGACAAGGACGAGGACCACGAAAGGTGAACGTCCTTATCATTCCAGAAGATTTCCGCAAGGATCAATTTATCCTGAAACCACTTTTCTCCGGTCTTTTTCGAACCATTGGCAAACCACGTGCGCATATCGAGATCTGCAAAAAACCCTTGCTTGGCGGCATTGGCGAGGCGATGAAATCAGAACGCATTGCAGAGGTCGTCGAAGAACATAAAGGAATGACGGATATCTTCATCCTGTGCGTCGACAGGGACGGGGATACGAATCGTCGCCAGAGGCTTAATGACTTGGAAAAAGAGTTCGGCACCGGACGAACTTTTTGGGCCGAGAATGCCTGGGAGGAGATTGAAACATGGCTTCTGGCTGGCATGAACTTGCCTAAGGAGTGGCGTTGGCAAAACGTTCGTGCAGAGGTCTCCGTCAAAGAGAAATATTTCAATCCCTTGGCCAAGCAACGTGACGTTGTCGACACTCCCGGCGAAGGTCGCGAGGTGCTGGGTAAAGAGGCCGCACGCAACATACCTGCAATTCGCCAAAAATGCCACGAAGACTTCAACGCCCTGGCACAACGGCTCACAACTTTCATCAACACCTGAACGATTGGATTGTCGATTTCGGCTTTGCGATCCAACCGGCAATTTTTCATTCCGCGTTTACCTGAATGTCTTACGTCCGGCTCCAACAGAAGCAAAGCGCAGACTGCAGCCGCTGCTGCCTTGGAAGAAGCGGTCGCAGGACGCATCGACGATGAGGAGGAAATTCCGATGACAAGCCCCCGGTGTCCTGGTGAGCATTTCTAATTGCCGTTCCCGCGGATATGACGGCAAAAGCCGCGCATGTCCTCGCGTTCCGCAAGAGCGGGTTGTCTCGCGTGGCCCTGACCCGGCGTTTCGGTGTTGACGACAAAGTGATCCGCCGCATGCTTGATCCGCGCCACGGGACCGCGAGCACCCGGATTCACAAGGCCCTGCTGGTGCTTGGTCGTGGACTTGTCGTGGAGTCGCGCGCTACCTGACGGGGCTGACCCGCTCGATTCCGGGGTCGTCATTTACACCGTCTGACAGTTTACGCTATAGTACCTTCGTCTGCTTCATCAAAGCGACCCCTTTGTCGGGTCGCTTGCTCAATACAAGAGCCTCGCATCGCCTGCGTGGGTAGCTCCCACATCAGACGATGTTGTACCCCAAAAGGTAAATACGCAGGGCCTCCAAGACGCTTTGGTGAGGCAGACACGGCCCGACCTTTGCGGACCGGGCACTCACTCATCACCTTTATTCATGACCTTCAATACAAGGAGAACATCATGAAACATGTCCATCTTGGGGCGATCACCCTTAGCGTCGGAATCTTGCTCAGTGCCTGTGGAGGTGGCGGCAGTGGAGGCAGCAGGGGTCTTGTAAACACAGATCCTCCCTCTACGCCCCCTGCCGACATGCAGACGGCCTTCAGTGGAACAGAGACCAGGGATATTACTGCTGCCGCTCAAGCTGCAACGAACCTGCTGAATGCCGGCCGGCAATCTGGTGACCCCATATTCGGCAGCGTTGTTCAAGCCCTGACTGCCGGGATTTCAGGCGTCACCGGGGTTGAGACGAGTTTTAATGGCGGACGGTTCGCCTTGCGAATCAATCGCCAGAATGGAAGTGCGACTACTTTGGATACCGACCGTGATTTTGTTTCCGATGTTGTCGAGCTTTCTCCTTCTGAAAACCTGGTCACGAACCGGAATGCCGCAGAGGGATATGTTTACAGGCTGAATGAACGTGAATTCACAGCCGCAGGGGTTTCAGTGGAATGGTCAAATGACGATTTTACCGATTATCTGTCTGGAGGCTACTGGCTGCACGTGGATCTTGACACGCAAGGCGCGGAAATAGGCGCGTTTATCGACGGACCGGAATTTGCAGACACCATCCAGGTGCCTATATCAGGGACAGCCACGTATAACGGCAATGCAGCCGGGGTTTACCTTACGTCGTATGGAACAGAAGACCCCCAAATTCCTGCAGGAACTCTTGAACAAGGCGAGTATGCGGGACGAACCACGCTTACTGCCGATTTTGGATCCAACCAGATCTCAGGAAGAGTTGATAATATCGGACTGCACAACGTCCTTGCAGTGGCACCTGACGGACGTACGGCATATGAATCTGACTTGACAGACACTGACTATGAAATAATCCTCGGTGCTGCGCCAATCAGCCAGGCGGGAACCTTTTGGGGACAGAGTGTGACCCTGACCCATCCGCAACTTCAAATTACCTCTTCGGACGGCGACTGGGCTGGCAGGTTTTCAACCATTGATGACGGCGCAGGCAACCCGCGATCCGTTGCAGGGACACATCGTGCCTACGTTACCTCTGCCGGAGGAAGTGAGAGCGTATTTGCCGGAGCATTCTATGGGGCCACGGAGCAGTTTCCGTAATACACGTGATAAACCGGCTTGGGTCTACACCTGAGCCGGTTTATTTTTCATCGAGGGACAGGAGTAGCCGATCTTTCGAAATTGGGAAGACTCTCATCAGGTTTTGGACTCAGCCTCCCCTTACTTTTCACAGCATGGGCAGGCCCTCCTTTGCCACGGAGTCTACCACTGTAAACCATGTCCCCGTTTGTACCCATTAGGCTCTTTTCGTATCAAGCCCGGTCGGGGTGCGGGTCGAGTTCGATGATGCCTTTTCGGATGGCTAGAATGGCAGCTTGGGTGCGATCGTAGACGTGGAGTTTGTGGAAGATGTTGCGGACGTGATTTTTCACGGTTTTCTCGCTGAGATCCAGCACGTTGGCGATTTCCTTGTTGGTCTTGCCATCCGCCACCAGTCGCAGGACCGTGATCTCGCGCTCCGTGAGATCGTGCTCCAGTAACGACTTCTTTTTGCCTTTGCCTTCGGCCAACAATGAAAATTCGGCTAAAATTTTGCTCGCCACCGACGGATGGATCAGCGATTCTCCGCGGGAAATGGCGCGTATGGCCGCGACGATTTCCGTGGAATCCGAATCCTTGAGCAGATAGCCCGTGGCTCCGGCCCGGACCAGGTCGAAAATGTATTGATGATCCTCATACATCGTGAGGGCAATGATCCCGATATGCGGCATTTCCCGCTTGATGATCCGCGTGGCTTCCACGCCCGTCATACCCGGCATGCTCACGTCCATGACGATCACGTCGGGCAGTAATTGCCTGGCTTTTTCCACGGCTTCGCCGCCGTCACCGGCTTCTCCGACGATGTGGATTTCATCCTTGGTCTCCAGAATAGCGGACAGGCCTTCACGTACGACGCGATGGTCGTCCGTAATCAACACTTTAATTTTTTTTGCCATTTCGTGCGCCATCCTTTCTGGTCAACGGAATCGAGACCGTGACCGTGGTCCCTTCGTCTTTGCGGGACTCCCACGAAACCTCGCCGTTGAGCAATTTGGCCCGCTCTTTCATCCCGCGCAATCCGAAGTGATCCCACTTGTCGGGGTCCTGAAAAACGGCCTTGACGTCGAACCCGCTGCCATTATCCTGGATAACGGCGGAAAGGTGATGCGGTTGAATGCTCAATTGCACGAGAACTTTTGACGCCCCGGCATGCTTGGACGAATTTTGCAGGGCTTCCTGGATCATCCGGAACACGAAGACTTTCGTCTTGGGTGGCAAGCGGGCATCGCTCCCCGTATGGGAGAACGCGACCTGGACACGATTCTGCTTTTTATACGAATCGAGATAATTGGTCAGCGCCGAGAGCAGATCCAACTGCTCGTATTGACCGGGTCGCAAGTTGAACACCACTTGCCGGGCTTCCTGAATGCCGTGTTTCAAGTGGTGCTTGGCCTCACTCAACAGGGTAAGGCATTTCTTCGGTTCTTCCTGAATCAGGTCCCCGCACCGTTCCATTTTGAAATTCACGCCTACCAGCGTTTGGACCAACCCATCGTGAATTTCACAGGCAATGCGCGTCCGTTCCTCATCGACCGCGCTCTCGGCTTCATCTTTGACGTATCGTCGGAACAGGGATTGGTACCGGCTCAGGGTTTTTTCGATTTCCGTCGTGGCCCGAATCCGCGCGTCGATCAACTGCCACATGAACTTGGCGCTCGCGCCGCCGATGATCGCCACGCTCGGTTTTCGAATTTTCTGCAGCGCGCGCTCAATTTCGGGACTGCCGGTCACATCAATGATCAGGTCCACCTCTTTCATGTTCAAAATTTCACGATAATCCTGCGTGACCGGAACTCCCAACTGCCGGGCCAGTTTGGTGCCGAGCGTTCGCGCTTTGGCCTCCCCCAATCCAACGATACGGGCCAACGGGTCCTGCGCAAAAATCTCCAGAAGGGCCCGTCCACCGCGGCCGCCTCCCAGGATTGCCACACGAGTGGCCGGAGCTGCTCGCCAGCGAACCGGTTTGGACGCCGCTTTGGACTTTCGTTGGGAAACGGAAGCCGATGCCCGCCGGGGTCCGGCTTTTTGAATGGAACGGCTAGCAGAAGGCATAAGTGCCTCTACCCCACCCCCGCTTTCGCGGGGGCATGCCTAGCTCGACCTCCCCTTACCCTTCGACTTCGCTCAGGGCAGGCAAAGGGGAGGAACCCTCTGGCGCCTGCCTGCTTGTCCTGAGCCCTGAGCCTGTCGAAGGGTCGAAGGAAGCGAAGCGAAGGGTCGTTGCACATCAGGTGGTTCCTCGATCCTGCGCAAGGGACTTGATTGTTTCCATGAATTGATCGATGTCCTTGAACTCGCGGTACACGGAGGCGAACCGCACGTAGGCGACTTGATCCAACTCATGGAGTTCCCGCATGACTTCCTCGCCGATCATCCTGGCCTGGAGTTCCGATTCACCCGAATCCTGCAGGCGTTTTTCAATCCGGTCCACCGCGGCTTCCAGCGCGTCGCTGCTGATCGGCCGTTTTTCACACGCCTTTTTCAGGCCGGCCATGACTTTGGTGCGATCGAACGTTTCTCGCCGGTTGTCTTTCTTGACGATCGTGGGAAGGTTTTCTTCAATCCGTTCATACGTCGTGAAGCGACGACGACACCCGAAACATTCCCGGCGCCGGCGAATCACCTCGCCTTCCCGGGCCGTGCGAGAATCAATTACCTTGTCGTCGAGTCTATTACAGAACGGACATTTCATGACGCACCAATCCGTCATTCCCGACATTCTTAATCGGGAATCCAGGGGTTTTTTGTTCTAGGCGGGTCCGCATGAATGAAAGGGCAGAAGAGAAAGACACTGGATTCCCGCATGCGCGGGAATGACAGATTCGTGGTATTTTCATATCAATCAGAGAACGGGTTACGAGTACGAGTCAGAAAAGACCGGGAAGCGAGAGCACAGGGCCTTGACTTCCTTGCGAATCCTGCTCTGGATTCGTTTCTTCGTGGGATGTTGCAACACCTCGTCCATCCACGCCACGATTTGCGACATCTCGGTCACGCCCATCCCCCGAGTCGACACGATGGGGGTACCGATGCGAATGCCGCTGGCCACCGCCGGCGGCCGTTCGTCATACGGTACGGCATTTTTATTGACGATGATCCCCGAGGCGTCGAGTGCCGCCTCGGCATCCTTACCCGTCACGCCTTTGGAATTGAGATTCAGCAGGAACAGGTGGGTGTCCGTACCGCCGGACACCACGTGATAGCCCCGTGCAATAAACCCGTCCGCCAAGGCCCTGGCATTGTCCAGGATGCGTTGCTGATAGGCGGTAAAACCCGGGGCCAGGGCTTCCTTGAACGCCACGGCCTTAGCCGCGATCACGTGCATGAGCGGCCCGCCTTGCAGCCCGGGAAAGACGATCTTATCCACGGCTTTCGCGTGTTCTTCTCTACACATCACCATGCCGGCGCGAGGCCCGCGCAGGGTTTTGTGGGTGGTGGTGGTGACAAAATCGGCATAGGGGACCGGGCTGGGGTGCAGCCCCGTCGCCACCAGGCCGGAGATATGCGCGATATCGACCAGCAGATACGCGCCCACGGATTTCGCAATTTCCTGAAACCGCGGGAAGTCGATGACTTTCGAATAGGCGCTCGCCCCGACGATGATCATGCGCGGGCGGACTTCTTCCGCCTTGTGCTGCACCGCGTCGTAATCGATCAACTCGGTTTCGCGATCGACGCCGTAGGAGAATGCCTGGAACAGCTTTCCGGAAAAATTAACCTTGCTGCCGTGGGTGAGATGGCCACCCTGCGAGAGGGCCATGCCGAGGATAGTATCGCCGGGTTTCAAGACCGCCAGGTACGCCGCCATGTTGGCGGTGGAACCCGAATGCGGTTGGACGTTGGCGTGCTCGCACCCGAACAACTGCTTGGCCCGGGCAATGGCCAATTCTTCAACCTCATCCACGTACTGACAGCCGCCGTAATAGCGCCGCCGTGGATAGCCTTCGGCGTACTTGTTGGTCATCAGCGACCCCTGCGCGGCCAGGACCGCGGGGCTCGCATAATTTTCCGAAGCGATCAACACCAGCTTGTCGCGCTGTCGTTTTTCTTCGGAACGAAAAGCCGCGTAGACCTCGGGATCTTCTTGTTGAACGGCTTTCAGGATCCCGACGACGTAGCCCATCACTCTTCCTGCGACTCCGGCGTTTCCGCAGGAGCAACGGCGGCGGTCGCGGCTTCATCGACTGGGGTCTCAGCCTCAGCCTGGGCTTCTCCACCCTGTTTGACGAGACTGACGGACACGTTCGCAACGATGTCCCGATGCAACTTGATGCCAACGGTACACGTGCCCAACTCTTTCAGGGGATTCGCCAATTGAATCTTTCGGCGGTCCACGTCGAATCCTTCGGCCGACAACCCGGCTTCCAGATCCTTCGTGGTGATGGACCCGAACAGCTTGTCATCCTTGCCTGTCTGGACCGGAAACGTCAGAGAGACGTTGGACAGTTTCGTTGCCAGTGCCTGGATGTCGTGTTCGACCTTCTTCGCCTTATGGGCCGTCACTCGCTTGGCATGCTCCAACGCCTTCACGTTACGGGGGTTGGCCTCCAAGGCCTTTTGACGGGGGAGCAGGAAGTTCCGCGCATACCCATCGGCCACGTCGAGCACGTCTCCCATGTACCCCAAACTGTCGATATTTTCTTGAAGAATCACCTTCATCGTCACCCTGCCTCCTCTTCTCCGTCAAAGGCTAGCATCATAAAGTCCGCATGGGGGAAATGTCAATTTGAAGCCAGTGCAACGCATGTAACTAACGTGCACTGGCGTGAGATGCGACCCTGCACACTATGCGAGAGAACGTGGTCGGCATGGCCTTTGCGTATTTCCTTGTCATCCTTGTATGTGTTCGATCATTCCCTTCGACCCTTCGACAAGCTCAGGGCTCAGGACAGGCGTTGACAGAATAGCTAGTCTGCGTCGGGCGCGACCGTGCCCTGTTCCTCCCCGTTGTTCGCCCGCTTTGCGGAACATAGCAAAATCATAGCAGGATATAGCATGACATAGCATGAATCATAGCAAACATAGCAAGTTCATAGCAAAAGTATAGCATGGCATAGCAAAACTATAGCAAGCATAGCAATGCGATGTTTGCACGAGCACCACCCAACCCCCTCTCCCCCTTTTGGTGGGAGAAGGCTGGGGTGAGGGGGCAAGGACAAAGACCCTGGATTCCCGATTAAAACTGTCGGGAGTATCTGTGTTTCCAGTCAAGCCTTTTTATGATGCCGGCACTACTGCCTCGGGGACCCACGGCGTGCCCCGGTGCGCAATCGCATGCAACCGCAACAGCAGTTTCCGCATCACCGCCACCAACGCCACTTTGCCCGGCTTCCCCCGCCGGCGTAACCGCTGATAAAACCGGCCCAGGTCCGTGTTCGTCTGGATCACCGATAAGGCGGCCATGTATAACGCCCGGCGCACTAGCCCCCGGCCCCCGCGAATGGCGCGATAGCCCCGATGTGTGCCGCTGTCTTGCGCCCACGGGACCAGCCCCACCAAGGCCGTCAGCGCTTTCCCCGAGCCCTGGCCCAATTCCGGCACATAGGCCACCAAGATCGCTGCCGTGAGCACCCCCACCCCGCGCACACTCTGATACAAGGCCGCGCGCTCGGCCAACTCGGGCTTGGCTTGGATCGCCTGCTGGTACTCCTCCTCCAGCTGCTTCAGCTCTTTGTCTAACCACGCCAGATGCCGCTGACATGATTGCTTGACCCGGCCCTGCAACCCTTTCTCCAAGCGATTCTGTTCCTGGGTCCGTTGCTCGAGCAATTGTTGCCGTCGTCCCAGCAGCGCCCGCACCTCCGCGCTGGCTTCCTCCTGAGCCGTCTCCACGGGCAACTCAAACACCTCCCCATAGTGCGCCAGGATCTGCGCATCCAGCGGATCGGTCTTGGCTCCTTGGCCCACGGCCCGGGCAAACGCCCGCACCTTCGGCGGATGCGCCACCGTGACCGCCAGGTCGGTGCCGCGCACCCGCTGGACCACCAAGCGTTCGTACCCACCCGTCGCTTCACACACCACGTGCGTCACGGCTTGCTCCCGCCCCCACGCCAGCACGGCCGTGAGGCCCGCCTCCGTGTTCGGAAACCGCCGGACCGGCCCTCGCGCCACGGACACCGCCAGTTCTTGTTTCCCCACATCAATCCCGGCCACTCGTTTGGTCATGTCCCCCTCCCTCCGTCTTGGCGCTGCGATTGGTGTTTGGCCTCCCCACTTGCAAATACGGGGCTGAAGCCCCTAGCATCTGTTCGGAGCGACAAACTAGCGGAAGGGGTGTCCTACTCCCGAACGAGGCCACCCTGGGCTACCCCGGGGTGCCCCTTATGACACGCGACGCGCCCCTCCCGCCCACCTTACAAATTGGCCCATTTGCAAGGTGAAAGCAACATACAAATGACAGATAGTAGGGCTCCATCACGCTGGACACGTTCGGCAAGCCTCCTCTACAATGCCTTCATGCTGCGTCATTGCACTAGGCTTGCCACTGCGAAAGCGGGGGTTATATGGGGGGTGAGCGTGGGATGCCTGGCCTTGGCCCTGGTCATACCTCACGCGTTTATCGCTCAACAGGCCGGAGACGTGGCCCAGGCGCAGGCCGCGACTCGGGACCTCCTCGATCTGACGTCTTTGAACGTCCGGTTGAGTCAACGGACGATTCATCCGCCGAAGCACCTGGTCAAAGCAGTCGTGGAATTGCCGCACGTGCAAGCGGCTCGCGCCAAGATCGCGCCGTCGCCGAAATCCGCTGTTTTGGAAGATGACAATCATAACCGTGCCCTCATCCTGTCGGTGCTGGACGATGGTAGCCTGCAAGCCCATGTGCTCGACGACTTCGAATTCGCACAGCACGTGCCTTTTGTCACGGCTTGTGCCGAGAATCGGGGGTGCGCCTTTGATCGACGTCCCATTACGGGCGGATTGGGCTGCGTGGCCATTTGTATTCAGCAGGCACTCGATCCCAGCCGCGAACCATGAAACTGCCTGACCTCCTCGACGCATTTGCCGCCCGGTTGGCGGACCACAAAGACGCCGCGGGTGCGTCCGACACGTTGATCGAATCCCGCGCGACCCAAGACCTCGGGACGGCCGGCACCCTGCACCTGTATGCCATGGAGGTCCCCGCGGGCACCACGTTTCTGGAAGACGTGCCCGTCACCATCGTGCCGCCCGGAGACCTGGAACCCACCGGCGGCTTTCTGCTCCGGCGCCAGGGCGACACCGCCCTAGTCCAGACCCAGGATACACTGGGGCAATCCATACTCGACAATACGCTCGTGCCAGATACCACGGAATTCTTTCGCCTGGCGTCCGAGCGACTGGCCGATATGGCGGCCCACCCCGAATCCTATGCCCTGGGGCCGGCCGAGCGTCTGGCGCCGTGGCTGGGCCCGGAACATAACGAAGCCAATGCCTCGGCCAGAACCGGGGCCTCGGCAGCCGTCCTGACCATCGTTTGGCATGATGACCAGGCCGCGCGTTGGACCAAACTCGGCACGCTGGCGGTGAACCTGATGCGACACAATAAACGCGTGCTGGTGGTGGCGCCCACGCACGATGCCGTGGATCGCTTGCTCGGGTTCCTGGCCAAAACCCTGCGGAATGCCGCCCTGCCCTTCGCCAGCCTGTTGAACCGCTACGAAATTGCCGTGCTCCAGCAAGCCGAAGGGATTCCACTCGGTCAATTGGGATTCGAAGTGCAAATGCACAAATTCTTCGCCAAATCCCGGTCGCACAAGGATACCCTTCGCCAGAAATACGAACGATTTCGAGAGCTCATCCCCATCCTGGCATACAAAGGGCAGAAACAACGCGACATGGATGAAGTCAAATTACTGGAATGGCGGCTCATGGCCCAAGTGAGTGAGTTCCAGGGCAAAATCAAGGACATCGATCACATTGTCGCCAAGTACGAAAGCCTGCCCATTTGGAAACGTCTCGGCATGCAGACCATGGGCAAAAACGTGGAAACCCTGAGCGAATATCGGACGCTCTATACCGGGAACATTGCGGCCCTGATGAAAGAGGTGGAAATCGCGCAGGCGCGCATCCGTGAATTGTCTCCCGAGGCCGCGATGCCGAAGGAAATGCGCCCGGAATACGAAGCGTTGAAAGACGACATCTCCAGGCTCGGGGGCACCCAGAAAGTTCGTGAAATGTTGGCTGCGAGCGAGGCCACCAACCGACAGGCCTTCATGCAGAACAAACGATTGGTCGTCTCGACCCCAGGGAGAATCGTGACCGATCCCTTATTCAAACGCATGCGCTTCGACGTGTTGATTGCCGAAGACGCCCCGCAGATTCCGGCCCCGTTCTTGCTCGGCGTCGCCGGGCTCATTCGAGAACAGATCATCATCGCCGGAGACACCCAGGACCTCCAGGGCCCGAATCGACTCTGGCGCCAACAGCACGCGGAATTTTCCCAACCCTCTCCTACGACTTCGGCACCATGAGCTTGACGCCCATTCGGGCAAAGGCTGATAATTGCAGTTGCTACACGTCGTTCAGAACAAGCTCCATGCCGAAGTGGCGAAACTGGCAGACGCACTAGATTCAGGGTCTAGCGCCCCTTGGGGTGTGCGGGTTCAAATCCCGCCTTCGGCACCAACCTCCCTTTCCTTACTTAGTCCAGGCGCGACCCACGTGGGCCCCATGCGGTCAGGGTTCTTCGATCAGACGGTATTTTGTGATCCGATAGGCGACTTGACGCGGCGTCATGCCCAACCGTCTGGCCGCCTTCGCCTTGACCCATCCTGCTTTCTTGAGGGCTTCTCGAAGACGGTCACGTTCGATGGCATCCAAGCGTGCGCAGAGTGTTTGCGGAGATGCTGGGCTGTTCGACTTGGTGGTGGGTTGAGACTGCACGGTTCGCATGTGGTCAAAATACGGAGTGAGTGATTCAGGAATGGACTCTAAATTGATAAGCGACGTCTCTGCCAGGACGACCAACCGTTCAATGCAATTTTGTAATTCACGAATGTTTCCGGGCCAATTGTAGACACTCATCATTTGAACCATGTCCTGCCCCAATTGGATGTGCCGGCCATTGGCGCGATTGAATTTGTCGAGAAAATGCACAATGAGCAAAGGCACATCGTCCCGCCGGGCACGTAAGGGAGGGAGCGTGAGTGGCACGACGTTCAGCCGGTAATACAAATCTTCTCGAAACTCACCGGCATGGACCATGGCTTCGAGATGACGATGTGTCGCGGCAATCACCCGGACGTTCACCGAGAACGTTTCCTCACCTCCAACTCGCTCGAAGGTTTTGTCTTGAAGAACGCGAAGGAGTTTCACCTGTGTTGACAGGGGAATATCCCCGACCTCATCCAGAAACAACGTGCCGCCGGCCGCCTGTTCCAATCGTCCTTTTCTGGCCTGATTCGCGCCCGTGAAGGCTCCACGTTCCAGTCCGAACAGGGTCGTTTCAATCAGGGTCTCGGGAATCGCCGCGCAATGCACCACCACGAAAGGTTGATCGGCACGCACACTCGAGCCGTGAATCCTTTGCGCCACCAACTCCTTGCCCGTCCCACTTTCGCCGCGAAGCAATACCGTGGCCGAGGTGTGCGAGATCCGCTGGATGGCAGCGTCCACCGCTTGCATCGCCGTGCTGTTGCCAATAAGGACCGGCGCCTGTTTCTTTTTCCTTCGGGAGCCCGACGGTTGCGGTGAATCACCGGCTTGCTCGAGACGTGGGGATGACTCGGAAATCTCATAAGAACGGCCCGGAGCCTTTCCCGTTTCAGATTCTTGATTCAACAAGGCCAGGGCTTGGCCAATCCGGGTTTCGGGAGCATCCTTTTGATCTAAAATAGCCCACAGTCGGGTTATGAGCTTGTCGTCGTCTTTTGAAAGTTCTCGTTTCATCGTGCCACTCATGTCTTCAAAAAACAAAAGTCCCCGGCAGGGCCACGTGCAAACTCGTTACTCAGTGGCTGCCCGGCGCCCTTCCCTGTGTACGCTATCGACTGCCCGTATAAGAAACGTTCCCCGTACTCGACGGATGTACGGCAACCGTTCTCTTCGGCAAAAAAAAACGCCCTTTCCCAACCTTCGTTGGGGAAGGACGTTCATTGTCCTCATATAACTCTGTCAGCGGAATGACGACTTTGTCTTTCGCGGCTTCTAGTTAACCGGACTTTTCTCTCTTTGTCAATGGGGGCGCATTGGTTATGTCAGTCGTTGACTCCATCCATAATGGAGTAGCGGTAGGAGATCCTTGATACGAAAAAAAACCTGACAAGGGGCCTCTCGCAAGACCTGACAAAATTGTCGGGTTCGGACAAAGATGTCATGACCCTGACAAAGATGCGGTGTACACTCCGTCTAACTTCAACTCCAAACTTCAATAATATTCAATAGTTGGTCATGCAAAAGAAGGTGGCATCGTTTTTGCTGTCTTATTGTCATAAAGACTGTAGGGTGCCGTTAGAGGCCCCATAGTGTGACACAGAAGTCAAAGTCGTTCTGGCAATGACGCCAGGCCTGAGAGTTTGGAGAACTCTTGGCTTGGCGTTTTTTTTGTAGCACTAGGCTTGGACCTGAGAGGCAGCAACTGTAAAGACAGAAAAACCCCTGGATTCCCGCTTAAAACGTGCGGGAATGACAGAAGAAGGAGGAACCATGGCACACACAGTTCACAATCACCATTACGATCCGGTTTCATCGGAAGTCGCAGCCCCCGACGCTGTGAATCAGGAGCAACCTCTCACCTCTGACGAGTACCTGTCCAAGACGCTTGAAAGCGCCGTGACAAAGGCCGTGCTGCAAGCAAGCGGTCCGAGTCGGCGACAACTGCTGGCCGGCGTCGGAAGCGCGGCGTTACTCGGACTGATCAGCGAGTTTCTTCCTCTTTCCCAATTGCAGGCATTGGCCGCGGACCCCGTGGGCAAACCGGAAAAGACGGATCTGGGGATCGGGTTTATTCCCATTACCTGCGCCACGCCGATCATCATGGCCGAGCCCATGGGGTTCTACAGCAAGCACGGCCTGAACGCCAAGGTCAAACGGGCGGCGGGATGGGCCATGGTCCGGGATTGGGCGATCAACAAGGACGTGGACGCGGCGCACATGCTCTCGCCCATGCCCCTGGCCATCACCCTGGGCGCGGGCTCGCCTCAGGTCCCGTTCTATATGCCGGCCGTGGAAAATATCAATGGGCAGGCCATTACCCTGCACAACAAACATAAAGGCGTGAAAACGGCCGCGGACATGAAAGGGTTTCGCTTTTGCGTGCCCTTCGATTACTCCATGCACAATTATCTGTTGCGATACTTCCTGGCCGACGGCGGCGTGCATCCGGACAAGGACGTGCAGATCCGCGTAGTGCCGCCCCCGGAAATGGTCGCCAACCTGAAGGCGGGCAACGTGGACGGCTATCTGGCCCCCGACCCCTTCAACCAACGCGCGGTGTACGAGAACGTCGGTTTTATCTACAAGCTCTCGAAGGACATCTGGGACAAACACCCGTGCTGCGCGTTTGCGATCTCACAGGAATTCGCGAAGACGTATCCGAATACGTTCCTCGCGTTGTTCCGGGCGATCGTCGATGCCACCCATTACGCGTCGAACCCCGGCAACCGGAAGGAAATCGCCAAGGCCATCGCCCCGGCGAACTACCTGAACCAGCCGAGAATCGTGCTGGAACAAGTGCTGACCGGGACGTTTGCCGATGGGTTGGGCGGCATCAAGAAGGTTCCGAGTCGCATCGATTTCGATCCGTATCCCTGGCATTCCATGGCCGTCTGGATCCTGACCCAAATGAAACGGTGGGGCCATTTGAAAGGGGACGTGAATTATCAAAAGGTCGCGGAGCAGGTCTATCTTGCGGCGGAGTGCGACAAGGTGTCCGAAGGTCTGGGCTATCCCACGCATGCCAAGACCATGACGAAGCACGTCATCATGGGCAAGACGTTCGATCCCGTGAAGCCGGAAGCCTACGTGAAGAGTTTTCCGATTCACAGCATGGCGGCGTAGCCGGAACAAGACGCTCTACCTCCCGACTTTTCCCTCTTCGGAAAAAGTCCCCGTCCTTACAAAGGAGGGGAACTCCCTCTCCCCTTTTAGTGGGAGAGGGCTGGGGTGAGGGGGAGAATTATCAACTCATGAGTGAATACAGACGGGAATGACCATGGGCATCAAGCAGACACAACATCCGTTTTTCATCTCCGTGTTTTTCCTCGGGATTTTTCTGGTCGCGTGGCATCTCGCCACGATCAGTCCCCCGTTCGACCCCACGGGCAAGACGGACGAGGAATTGATGGTCATGGAGTTCAACGGCGATATCATGCAAACCGACGACGGCCGGTACGTGTGGAACCCGGAAAAAGAAAAGGTGAAAGGGGTGCCGGGGCCCATGACGGTGTTGGAGAAAGCCTGGATCGAATTGAACGAAGCCTTCGTGATTAAGGGGACCAATGATCATGGGATCGCTTATTTGGTGGGCTACACGGTTTCACGATTTTCAGCAGGGTTCCTGGCGGCCTCCCTGGTGGCGATTCTGGTGGGAATTATTCTGGGCTTGAACCAGATGCTGTTTCGCGCGCTGAACCCGTTCATTCAGATCCTGAAGCCCATCTCACCCTTGGCCTGGATGCCCTTGCTCCTGTACACGGTCAAGGATCCGAAATGGACGGCAATCCTGGTGGTGTTCATGGCCGCGGTCTGGCCGACCCTGGCCACTACAGCTTTTGGCGTGAACACCCTTCGGAAGGAATATTTGCAGGTGGCCGCCATTCTTCAGTTGTCGTGGTTCAAGCGGCTCTACAAGGTGATTCTTCCGGGAGCAGCGCCGACCATCGTGAACGGCCTCCGCATTTCATTCGGGAGTGCGCTGGTCGCCGTGGTACCGGCGGAGATGTTGCTCGGGGAACTGGGCGTGGGTTACCTGAGTTGGATTGAATGGAACAACCTGGATATTGCCGGAGTCATCTTCGCCATCCTGGTGGTGGGGACCGTCGGTGTGATCCTGGATTCGGGATTTAATAAATTGGCCGGTTTGGTCACCTACAGGGAGTAACGTCATGTCTTTTCTCGCAATCGATCATATGAGCAAGTATTTCCCGAGTCATTCCGGGAACGGCGAGGTCTGCATCTTCGAAGACGTCACGGTCAAGGTCAACAAAGGGGAATTCGTCACCGTGATCGGCCATTCGGGATGTGGGAAGAGCACGTTGCTGAACATCATCGCGGGGTTGGAGACGCCGACCGAAGGCGGAGCCATCCTGAACGGACAGGAAGTCACGGGCCCGGGCTTGGACCGGATGGTGGTGTTTCAAAGTTTCGCGTTGATGCCGTGGATGACGGTCTTCGAGAACGTCGCCCTGGCCGTGCGTTCGGCCTATCCCACCTGGAGTTCGCAGGAGATCAAAGCGCACGTGCAGAAATACATCACGCTCGTCGGCCTGCAAGGGGCCGAAACCAAGAAACCCACGGCGCTCTCCGGGGGCATGAAACAACGGGTCGGACTGGCGCGCGCGTTTTCCATCGAACCGAAAGTTCTTCTGCTGGACGAACCGTTTGCGCAAATCGACGCGTTGACCAGGGGCGTGATTCAAGAGGAATTGGTGCAGATGTGGAATGCCACCCGCAACACGGTCTTCATGGTCACGCATGACGTGGATGAGGCCATCCTGCTTTCCGACCGCATCATGCTCATGACCAACGGCCCTTCGGCACGCATCGCGGAGATCGTGGACGTGACCATCCCCCGGCCGCGGTCACGGGAAACGATTATCGAAGACGAACATTATTACAAAATCAGAAACCACATCATTCATTTTCTGGTCCGCCACGCCTCGCACGGACAAGCGGATGAAAGCGGGGATGACGAGAAGCGGTCCGGCCCCGTCGAAATCAACTTCCGCGATCAGGCGACGAACAAGTATGAACCCGCAGGAACACACTAGAAAGGAGCCATCATCATGAAAGATGCCAAAACAGCCATAAAGGCCAAACGTCTGAAGAAAAACATTTCGATTGCCCAGGTCGCGAAAGCGGTCAAAAAAAACCCGACCTTCGTCGCCGCCGCCTTGAACGGGAATCACCGGTTAACACCAAAGGAAGCGGCAACCGTCGGGAAACTGCTGGGGCTGGATCAGGAATCCACTGCCAGCCTGAGCCAATTTCCGGTGCGGGAGGACTTTCCGAACATGAGTGACCCCTTCAAGTATCGACTGCTCGAGGTTATCGGCGTGTACGGTGATGCCTTGCGGGACATGGCCAATGAGATGTTTGGAGACGGCATCATGAGCGCCATTGATTTCTCACTCGATATGGAAAAGGTCAAGGGAAGCCAGGGAGAAGATCGTTGCAAGATCACCCTCAACGGCAAGTGGCTCGAATATAAAACCTTCTAGAAGGATGACGCCACCTGCCCGGCAGGCGCACTCTTCAATTCCTCCTCCTTGTTAAGGGCGCGCCTGCTTCCCTTTTTGTCTTTGCAGCCGCACGATCGATTCGGGACGGCACACAGGCCGTCCCCTACAACACACACTCACCGACCTGGCCCGTCCGGAATTCCCCCCCACTCTTCGAACGCCGCGCATACTTGTTTTTCCTTGTCCTACGGGGCATGATGAGGCCTCTTGTCTATTTTATAGGAGTTGCACCCATGACCAATCGTTTGAGAATGACCGCCCTGCTTCCTTTCGTGGCCTTCAGCCTCTTGAGCCTGTTGGCAATGACCGCTCCGCTTCAGGCTGCCACGATTCAGGGCTTCGGCACCTTGAAATTCGGCATGACCCCGGCGGAGGTTACGGCGCTTGAAGACTGCTCGAGCCAGACCGAATGCCTGTATGACCTCCTGGGGAAAAATCGCTACTTCACCTTGGGCTATGGCCGCAGCGCGAGCGCTGCCGCTCCGTCCGGAGACGGAGCCGGGCCGGCCACCTTGAGCCACATCGACATTGAAATGGGCACCTATACGCAGGAATGGTTCCTGGAAGTCTTTGACGTGTTGGCCACGCAATACCCCACCACGCACGAGCCCACCGACCAGGAACTGGCGGTCTTTCGAGATGGGAGTGCCCAGGAACTGGCATTCGGGTTTGCGGAGGGTTTTGTGCTATTGAAGCTGATCCGGCGCCCGTTCGGGAATATGATCATGCACGTGGTCTACCAGGATGCCGCTCACGCCCAAGCCCAGCGAGACACCTGGAACGCGTCCGCCACCCCTTAGCCAAACAGAAAACCCATGGCGAATCCTGATCATCCCGTCGTCGAACGGATGGACGTGAATCCTTTTGCCGTTGTCACCGGAGCGTCACGAGGGATCGGGGAGGCGTATGCCCGCCTCCTGGCCAGCCGGGGCTATGACCTGTTGCTGGTCTCCCGTGACGAGACGCGACTTACGCACCTTTCCCGTGACCTGGAGACGAACCACCGCATTCAGGCCCACGTGTTCATTGCCGACCTGGCGCAGCCCGACGCCGCCCATCAACTATTCGTGGAAAGCCGGCAATACCGGCAGACCCCGGAGATGCTGATCAATAACGCCGGATTCGGATTGTACGGAGAATTCGTGTCCCACCCGCTACCGCGCATCCAGGAGATGCTTCACGTGCACGTGCGGACCGTGGTGGAAAGTATCCGGTTGTTTTTGCCGGGGATGATCGAACGCGGATCCGGGACTATTATCAACGTGGCCTCCATCGCCGGCATGATCCCTATCCCGTATTTTGCGGAATATGCCGCTACCAAAGCGTTTTTGGTGTCGTTTTCAGAAGCATTAGCCGAGGAAACGCGCGACACCGGCGTGGCGGTTCAAGCCTGTTGTCCCGGACAAACGGAAACCGATTTTCATGACTCCGCCGGCTTTCGTCCCTCCGGCCGCCTTCCCATGCAAACGGCTGACCAAGTAGCGCACACCTCCCTGGCCGCTTTGCCGAAGAAGCACCCCGTGGTCACCATCGGCTGGCAAGGCAGGCTGGCGGCTTTGGCGATGAAATGGTTGCCACGGATGTTCCTCATCAGAACCGCAGGGCGAATCACCCGGCCGGGACCCACTGCGTGACGCCGTTTCATTCGTCCAAGGCTTCCAACACTTCGAGGCACCGCGCGTCGTCCACTCGCGGATCATTGACCCGCCGGCTGACTGCAACCGCGATCATGGCGTCCCCGGGGTAAGGTGTCAGGAACGGGACAAGACGCGTCGCATCCTGCAACCCGGGATCCAGCCACGGTTCATACGCCGCGGGCTGTAAAATGACCGGCATCCGGTCATGAATCGAGGCCAGGCGTTCGTTGGGCGTCGTGGTGAGAATCGTACACGATTCTATGGTCTTCCCATCTTCCCCCGTCCACCGGTCCCACAGCCCGGCTAACGCAAACGGGCGTTCACTGTTCAACCGAATGTAGTAGGGCTGTTTCCGTGCACCTTCCCGTTTCCATTCGTAGTAGCCGTCCGCCGGCACCAGACAGCGCCGTTCCTGAAACGGTTTTCGAAAGGACGGCTTTTCCGCCACGGTTTCCGCCCGGGCATTGATGAGCTTCATCCCCATGGCGGGGCCCCTGGTCCACGAGGGGATTAAGCCCCACCGCAGGGTGACCGCCTCGCGTTTTCGCGTTTGGGGCTGCATTCTGACACAGGCAACCCCTTGGGATGGGGAAATGTTATAGCAGGCCTGGAGGTCAGGGGTTACAGCGAGTTGAAACTCTTCGGCGAGGACCTCGGGCGTACAGGTTAAGGTATACCGTCCGCACATCCTGCTCACGCTCCTCGATTCCACCTCAAAGTGGGCGTGGACCGGGTGCTATTACTCATGCGTTCGGAAGTGAATTCTGATTGTCACTTCTCCATCGACGAAATCGTCCCCGTTCATTTGGGGATCGAACGTCCATTGTTTGAGCGCGTGCACGCTGGCCAGGTTGATTCGGCGATTTTTTGCAGGCACCAGCACCACGAGCGTGGTCTCCGCGGTCTTGCTGACGAGAATGCGGGCTTTCATCCAGTCATCGACTTCCTGTCCTTGTAACTCCGGCGGCATGGTGGGCCACGGGGTATGCTTGGGAACCGGACCAAGCTGCTGATCTTTATTCAACTTGAATCCATGAACGTGTACGGTTTCCAGTACGGCGACCTGTTCATCCTCCAAATGATCCAATTCATGGTTGGCATCATTGACATGCCCATGGGTGGAATCATCGGCCTGGCTCCACACGAATGGCGAGCTCATAGCCAGTAAAGCACTTATCATCACGAGTAGCATCCTGACGTGTTTCATCTTGTAGCCCTGTTTCACCTTTCTCTTCTCATGCTATTTCCCCTCTCACCCCAGCCCCTTCGACCCTTCGACAAGCTCAGGGCTCAGGACAGGCTCTCTCCCGCCGGGGGAGAGAGAGGGAGATAACGCATTACACTTGCAGGAGATGGCCACGGAGCGCTTTGGATTGACTGCGGCTGACTCGGAGTTGTTGGGTATTCGTCAACGTCACCAGATAGACTCCTCCGGGCATGGAGGTGATCTTCCTGATTGCCTCGACATTGACCAGAGCCCCACGACCGACTCGCAGAAACCGCTTGGGGTCCAGCTTGGCTTCCAAGGTTTTTAACCGAAAATTCATCGTATATCGTTCCTTGTCAAGCGTCGTCACATGCATCAACTCACCTTCCGAGATCACCGAGGCAATACGGTAGACCGGCAACAAATATATGTCATCCTGTTTACGAATGGGAACCCGATCGAGATACGGCCTCGCGAACGCCGGCAATACCCCATCCGCGGATGGCCCATCACGCCTGCCCTGCTTGTCCTGAGCGGAGCCGAAGGAAGCAGAGTCGAAGGGTTCCGGCTCAGCCGGTGCGGCCCGTTCGAGTCTTTCCCGGGCGCGATCCAGGGTTTTACAAAGGCGGTTTCGATCGACGGGTTTGAGGAGGTAATCCAACGCTTCTATTTCAAATGCGCTCACGGCGTGCTCATCGAACGCCGTCACAAAAGCCACCAGCGGGATGCGCCCGTGGCGCAAGGACCGGACGATGGACAGGCCGTCCATTTCCGGCATCTGCAAATCCAGGAAAGCCAGATCAGGCTGCGTTTGCTCTATCAACCGCATGGTTTCATTGCCGCTTTGGGCTTCCCCGACAATATCGACGTCTTCAAATGAGCGCAGCATGGTCATGAGAAATTGCCTCGCCGGGCGTTCATCATCAGCCACGATCACGCGTAACGACATGGTCATACCAATCGCTCTCCCTGTTCCTGGTGAAGCGATGAGGCATGCGTCACCTCATGCCCGTCAAGCGGAAGCAGGAGGTTCACGACCGTTCCATGCTCCGCGCTACTTTTGATGTCCAACGTTGCGCGTTCGTTATAGTGCAGCGACAACCGTTGTTTGATGTTGGACAGACCAAGCCCGCTTCCTTGACTATTCCCATGTCGAGTGAGTCCTGCTCCCCCCCCTGTATTCCACACTTTCAGGTGCAGTAGCGGTGGGAGCATGTGTGGACCGATGGATCGAGTAAGAGGACCAACCGTATTCCACACTTGCAGGTGCAGCAGCGGTGGGAGGTTTCGTTCCCGACAATCGCCTGCTTCTTCAATCCATGCCGTAATTCGGACGTGTCCCCCGGCTCGCGACGGCTGAATGCCGTGCTTGACGGCGTTCTCGACCAATGGTTGTACGATCAACGCGGGGATCGGCACTTCACGTACCGAGTCCGGAATTTCGATGTGGACCGTCAACCGATCTTCGAAACGCATCTGTTCAATGTCCAAGTAAGCCTGTATTAAATCCATTTCATGCCCGACGGTCGTAAATTCTTTGTCCAACCGCTTCAACACGCTTCGTAAGAGATCGGTCAATCGCATGAGCGTGTCCACGGCCCTCGCCGGTGACGTTTGTATCAGGTACCCGATCGTGGTCAGGGCATTGAAGAGGAAATGGGGATTCAATTGCGCGCGCAACGCCCGCAGTTCCGATTCGGTCGCCAGCTTTTGTATCTCCTGCTCCCGGAGGGCTTGCTCACAGCGTTCGTGCGTGACCCGCACCGTCGTAATGCGACGGGAAACCAGGTGGGCCAGTGATTCCAGGTGATACAGGTCATCGGATAAAAGCCGCCGCCCATGAGGGAGCGGCCCGATTTTGATGCAATAGTGGGGAGGATCGACAGTCGGAATCTCCACGGTCACGTGGGGAGCATCGCGCGCCACGATCGGCTTTCTCGACGGGGAATCATACGGCGAACCGTCCAGTTCGCGTTCCTGCATGGACACCCATTCGATCTCATCCGTGGACAGCACGGGTTCCAACATCTCACAACATTGATTCAGGATGGCTTCCGGTGTGTCCCGCCGCAGGATGGCTTGGGCCACATCATCCTGGAATTTCTCGTAATCCGGTCGTCGCAAGACCACCGTATCGACGACCCACGACACCGCGCGAGAGACAGAGGGATAGAGCAACGCGGTCCCGACCCACAATCCGATCAGGATGGCGTCCATGAACGGGGTCGACTGCTCCGACCGCGGGATCAATTGAAAGGCCCCCAGCCCCGCGTACAGCCCCATCGCAATGCCGACCAAACCCATGAGCGAGAGCGCCCGTTTTAAGAAAATGTCGCCGAAGGCAAAGCGAAAGTCCTGGTACAAAATGGCGACGGCCAACGGCAATGACGCATGGTGCCCGATCAACTCCATCCACCACGCGTATTCGCCGGATTGATGGTGGCTGAACGGTATCGCAGCCGCGGCCACCATGGCCAGGGCCACCACTCCGGCGTGGTGATCCCACCCCTGTTGCCTCACGGTATCGACCAGTACGACCGCAAGTAACAGGACAAAACCCATAGCCAGCAGGCTGATCGCTTCGACCGCCATGATGGTTGTTCCCGGCATCACGGCCAACACGTTGAACGCGGCCGCTCCTGCGCTTAAGGCATACGCGCCCCCGAGCAGGATGTGCCGGTACCGCCCGACGCCGTGGTGCATCCCGGCTTGCAGAAATGAATGGACCACGACGGCCGGGAGAAAGCCCAGGGCGGACAGCGCCGTCACCTGCAGCACGTGATGAAGCCAACCAGGCGAGGCGGCCAGCAGGAGAAACGAAGCCAATCCTCCCACGTTCCAGAGTAAGCCCAGGACGGCAGTCCACAGCGACAAGCGCCTCAAGGGCGTTACCCGCGCACCGTCCACGTTTCGTGAGACGGATTTCCGGGTCGTCTGCAACACCAGGATCAGGATCATGGCGTAGAGAACCGCGCCGGTGATGAAACCGATGGGGTGCGCAAGCAGGCTGACGGACGTGTTCGTCATGGTGGATTGCGAATTTTGGATTGCTGATTTTGGATTGGGAGTTTATGGCCAGTATAGGGGACGAGAACGGTCGCGGCAATGCATTCCATATGAACGGGTTGTTTCTTCAGATAAACAGTCGGTTCGTACCCATCAACAGCAATCCATCGCAGAGGGCCATGGGAGAGGCGACCGTGTTCTCAGTCCGGGAGCGGATTCGGCAACACGCGGTCAGGATTCCAGGCAGCCGGCGATCTTCCCGGCGAGTGCAGCACCGTCATCGAGCGACTTGGTGTTCCACCCTATTCCCAGGCCCGAGCCATCGTCCTCTTTCGGAATGATGTGGAAGTGTACGTGCCCTATGGCCTGGTGGGCCGCGGCGCCATTGTTTTGAAGGACGTTGAAATCCACGGTCCCCGTGGCCTGGCGTACCGCACGGCACAGGCGCGGCAACACCCGGCCGATGGCCGCTGCGGATTCATCCGACAGTTGGTCCAACGTTTCAGCCGGCTCTTTCGGGATGACCAGGGTATGGCCGTGGGACAAGGGATAGATATCCAGGAAGGCCAGTACGTGCTCGTCTTCATAGACCTTATGACACGGAATCTCATTGTCCAGGATTTTTTGAAAGATCGTCATCGCGCGCAGAATAAGCCAAACATCTCAACCGTCGCAAGCTGCCTTGTTCCCGGCCGGAACATCGCGCTATAGTGAGAATTCGAATATTCGTGGGGGCCTCCCATGCCGAAGCAACAAAGTTCGTCAAATCCGCTCGACACGTTCCGCCTTTCTCTCCCCACCCCTGCCGGCGACCTCAAGGCCGAGATTTCCGTCCCGACAAGTTTTATTCCGGTGTCGGACATTGTCCCCCTGATGCGTTCCCTGGGGGAAGAAGCCCTCGCACTCGAAGAAGCGAAAGCGCAACGGGCCGGACAAACAATTTCCTGTCAAAAAGGGTGTGGTGCCTGTTGCCGCGTGATGGTCCCGGTTTCTCCCCCGGAAGCCTTTGTCCTCAAGAACCGGGTCGAGCAATTGCCCGCCCCGCATCGAGACCGGATTCGTCGTCGTCTTTCTAAAGTTAAGGACACCTTAAACGAGGCGGGCCTGCTTGGCCGGCTCGTGCAATTGTCCGAAACCCGCACCCAGTTGTCCGACGAGGATATGGAGCCCATCAACCAGGCCTATTACGCCCAGCGCCTGCCATGTATCTTTCTCGAAGATGAATCGTGCAGCATTTATGAATTCCGCCCCGCGGCATGCCGGGAATACCTTGTGACTTCCCCGGCTACGTTCTGCCAGAACATGACGGACCCTGCCGTCAAACCTATCTCCGTGCCGTTTCGCATCGCCACGGTCTTGAGTCTGATGTGGGCGAAGCTTACCGGAGGCCCGGCACGCTTGATTCCCCTGCCCATTGCCCTGGATTGGGCGGACCGGCATGCCGACGAAAACACGGCGTCTGAAACCGGGGGCACCTTGCTTGAAATGGGGCTGGAAAAAATTTGGGGATTCCTGCGTCAACGATCCTGACCCGGGTTCTCACCAGCCTCCTGCGCGAAGGCATTCAACTCCCTATTATTCCTGTTGGTTGTATCTCCATTGGGCAGGCGGCTTGACAGAGCACAATCTTGACAAGCGAACGCGCCGGTATGATAGAAAGACATGTTTGTCATCATGATCAAAGAGAGGCTAAACACGCATGCGAGTCTTTATTTACGCCGAGAACCTGCACCCGAACCAGTTGAAAAGACGGGCCCCTGAACACAAGTTTTTGTTCAAGGCCTACGTCCCGGACCACACCATTCACTTCCCGCGCTTTTCCTCACAATGGCGATGCGGCTTGGCCAGCATCACCCCGTCACCGGGAGAACGCGTGTGGGGAGCGGTGTTTGAACTCACCGACGAAGATTTGAAGATCCTGGATACCTATGACGGAGAAGTCCCGGAAGGGGCGTTCCGGCACCTGGAAGTGACCGTGATGACGGAAGACGAGCAGAAAGAATTGGTGACCACCCACGCGGCCAATCCGATCGGCAAATTTCGCGTCAAGGACGACTACCTGGATTTCGTCAGGAAAGGCGTCACGCACTGGGACTTGCCGGAAGAATGTCTCGAGACGTGGGACCTTTTTCGGCCCCGGAAATAATCCCTCAATGGCTTCGTACAGTCTGTTCAGGGCGGAGGGCAGGCACAGGGGCCTGCCCCTACAAATAATGCGAATACGGGCCATCCCCCGGCCGTAGGGGACGGCCCCCGTGCCGTCCCGAATGGATGGCGCCGCTACGCCAGAGGGAACCGGGCATTCATTTTCGTATCAATATACCGAAAGGAGTCGTCATGCCCAAGCCGAAATATCATATTGTCGTGTGCACCAACACCAGACCGCCGGGTCACCCGAAACCCTCGTGTGGCGGGGAGGGCTCTCAAAATATCCTGATGAATCTCAACATGGGTCTGATGGAACGGGGGTTTCAACCGGGCGAAGTGCTCGTGACCGGAAGCACCTGCCTCGGCCCCTGTGAGCAAGGCCCCACCGTGGTCGTGTACCCGGACGGCGTCTGGTACTCTCAAGTAAAGGAAGAACACGTGCCTTTGATCCTCGACGAACATATCAAGAAAGGAACGCCGGTGGCTGAATGCAATCCCGATTCCATTTGGACCTAGCCCGGCTTTCTCACCATGTCTTCGCAGCACGGTCCTCACGTGCATGAACCCGGGCATCAGCCTCCCCCTGCCGAACATAAGGCCCGCGGGCCCATTTCCATCGAGTGCGCCATCATTACGTGCAGCGACACGCGGACCCCGGAAACCGATAAGAGCGGGCAACTCATTCGAGAGTTGCTGACGCAGGCAGGCCATCGCATCGGCGCCTATCAAGTGGTGAAAGACGAGCCGAGCGAAGTCCGGGAACTCGTTCAACAATTAGGAGAGCAGCCGGGACTCGAGGCCCTGATCATCAATGGCGGCACCGGCATTTCCCGGCGCGACTCCACGTTTGAAGCCGTGGATGGTCTCCTGGAAAAGCGATTGCCGGGCTTCGGCGAACTCTTTCGCTACCTGTCCTACAAGGAAATCAGCTCATCCGCGATGCTTAGCCGCGCCACCGCCGGCCTGTATCAGGGTATCGCGCTGTTTTCGATTCCCGGTTCGAGCGGCGCGGTGCGCTTGGCCATGGAAGCCCTGATCCTTCCCGAACTTCCGCACATTGTCGGGGAAATGCGGAAATAAGGTCCGCCGCCCGTGTCGGATTACGCTACGCCCGTCCTGAGCGTAGTCGAAGGGCTAATCCACCCTACGGTTTTCTCTCTTCCTGTCATCCTTGACATCTTTAATCGAGGAACCAGGGTCTTTGCTTTTTTTGTAGTTGTAGCCGCGCCATCTCATGGCGCTTTCTCCGATGGACCCCCTCTTGGTGTAATGACACCAGCCCTTGCCAATTTGTATCTTTTAGGATACCTTCGATCAATTATCGAAAAGGCGCGAAATTTGGCGCGAGGGCTATAGGAGGCGGCAATCGCAAAGATACAGACCCGGCCGTGGGACGCGGCGGATTACCTGGAGACTGAAGAGGACGTCGTTCTCTACCTTGAAGCGGCTTTTGAAGACGGCGATCCGGGACTGATAGCGGCTGCGTTGGGCGACGTTGCGAGGGCCAAGGGGATGGCGAAGGTCGCCGCCGAAGCCGGTCTGGGTAGGGAGAGCCTCTACAAGGCACTGTCACCCGACGGCAACCCGGAGTTCGCCACCGTGCTCAAGGTCTTGCGAGCCCTGGGCCTCCGGCTTCACGCGTCCGCTTCGACTGCCCGATAACACGATACCGGCCCGTGTCGGATTACGCTACGCCTGTCCTGCCTGTCCTGAGCGAAGTCGAAGGAAGCGTAGTCGAAAGGCTCATCGACCGACACACTATAAGACTCATCACCCTCACCTTTATCCTCTCCCATCAAGGGAGAGGAAATTTTCTGTACCCCCTCGTCCGATTTCCTGCATTAAGCGGGAAATAGGGAGAGAGCCTGCCCTGAGCTTGTCGAAGGGGCCGGCGTGAGGGGACGGTAGGGGCAGGCTTTGCGGGTCAGCGTTCGAGGGGTTACGGCACGAGGATGATTTTTCCGAACATCTTGCGGGCGAGCATGTATTCCTGCGCCTGACGGGCTTCGGGTAGCGGGAAGACCGAATCCACGACCGGACGGACCTCCCCGGCCTCGATGAACCGGTTGGCTTCCAGGAGTTCGGCACGGGTACCCATGTAGGATCCCCTGATCGTCAATTGCCGGGAATAGACGTATCGCATATCCAACGGACTCTCCGGTCCGGACGTCGCGCCGCAGGTGATCAACCGACCCCCGCGCGTCAACGATCGCAAACACTGGTCCCATACCGCCTGACCGATATGCTCGATGACCACGTCCACGCCGCGGCCGTCGGTGAACGTGTGGACGCGTTGGGCCACGTCCTCCTTGGCATGATTGATCACCAGTGCCGCACCGATGGCTTGAGCTTTTTCGATTTTGTCGTCCGTGCCGACCGTACTGATCACCCGTGCCTCGAGCTGGCGAGCGAACTGGATTGCCATGCTGCCGACGCCGCTCCCGGCTCCCATCACCAGCACGGTTTCTCCGGGTCGAACGTCCGCCAGGGTTTTCACCATGTGCCAGGCCGTGACCGACACCAGAGGGTAGGCCGCGGCTTGTTCAAAGGTCAGACCGGGAGGCATCGGCAGGAGGTTTCTCGCGGGGACCTTGACGTATTCCGCATAACCCCCGTGTACCCCGGCGCCCACGAGATGATACGCCGGGCAGAAATTATCCTTCCCGGCCAGGCAAGCCTCGCACTGCCAACAACTGATGCCCGGGGAAATGACCACGGATTGTCCGATGGGATAGGCCGCGTCCGTGCCCTCTCCAATCCGTTCGACCACGCCGCTCACGTCGCACCCGGAAATATGCGGAAGCGGGATCGGGTAATTGGGAATACCCTGGCGGATCCAAATGTCCAGGTGATTGAGTGCACAGGCTTTGACCCGGACCAGGACTTCCCCGGCTTGGAGAGCGGGGACCGGAACGTCTTCGCACGTGAGCTGTTCCGGGCCGCCGTGTTGATGGAAGGTGACTGCCTTCATGGAGCGAGTCTATCTAGAACAGGAGTTTGCCTTCGGCCACCATGACGGCTTGTCCGCCTACTTTGACCTCTTGAATGGCATCGTCATCGGAGAACACCTGTACCGTAATCCGGGAGGGCCGGTCGATTTCATATCCCTGTTCCATGAACACTTCGGTGGTCGGGCCGACGTCCACGACTCCGTTTTTGACGAGATAGGCGCCGAGTGCGCCGCTGGCGCTTCCCGTGGCCGGGTCTTCCCATATCCCGATGGGTGCCGCGAACATGCGCGTATGCACGTCGGCCCATTCTTCCACGGTCACCGGCGTAAAAACCATGATGCCGTTGGCGCCGAGTTTGTCGCAGACATCCTTTATGCCCGCGGGGTCGGCTCGAATCGATTTCACGGCTGTCAGGGTCCGGACCGGGACGAGGGCGACCGGCAAGCCGGTCGACACCACTTCGATGGGCAGGTGGGTTTCCGCAATCGCGGTCTTGTTCACCCCCAAGGCCCGGCTAACTTCGTAGAGGTCCTGGATGCTCTCGACCGTTCCTAAAAATTGCGGCTTCGGCTGGGTCATCATGACGCCGTCCACCTGCCCGTCTACCACGTGCAACTCCACGGGAAACAGGCCGATGTTGCATTCGAAAACGTACCGCGTGACCGGTTGCGTCACGGGAAATTTTTGTAGCGAACTGAGCACGAAAAAGGTGCCGATCACCGGATGGCCGGCAAACGGAATCTCCTGGGTGGGGGTAAAGATGCGGAGTTTGACAATCGCCGCCGGGTCCGTCGGAGGCACCACGAAAACGGTTTCCGAGAGATTCATCTCACGGGCGATCTGCTGGAATTCCCGCTCGGTCAAATCCGTGGCGTCGGGAATCACGGCCACGGGATTGCCGCCGAACGGCTCTTCCGCAAAAACGTCCGCCTTGTAAAACGGGAGCGATCGGGTGGGAGTCGTCATACGCAGGGAACCCGAAACCACGTCCCTGGCCGCACGATGGAGCCGGAGGTCGTCACCTGAACGGCAGAGCCTCATACTCGGCAGCCCAGGGATTCCGAACGTAATCTTCTACGAAATTTTGCAGGGTCCCATTCCGGTATAATCGCGAATTGGCGAATTTGGTATCGATTTTATGGAGGATCTTGACCTTGACTCCGGTCTTCTTCGTGAATTCGTCCAAGGTCACGCCCTTGATATCCATATTCGTCCCCCGTCCCGATTCCATGATGCATTTGGGGATGTGCAGTCGTTTCTGATCGGTCAACTGTTCGCGGATGTCATCAAACGTGAGCAGCACGGTACAATCGGAATCACCACCCAGCGTCGCATTCGGCACAAACATGAATCGGGCGCGGTTCTTTCGATACATGTTCAGAATCTTAAGGACGCTCTTGGCCATCACGACCGTATCTTTTTTTTCCAATTCCAGGGAATCGAACGCGCTCACGATACGCTTCCTATTGAGGAACGCCGTCACGTAGGCTTCGGTGTGGATCGTGGTCAAGTTCGGCAACCCGGCGTCATAAATCCGTTCGGCTTCAACGCCCAGCGCCTTCCGTCCCTGTCGCATGAGACCGGCGGTCTCATCCGTGACGCCCCGCACGGGCGTGAGACAGCCCATCCACAACACGCATTTCTGATTGACTTTCGAAATCTCCTTCGCGTCGTCGGACATGGTGTGTTCGTCAAACGCATAGAAATTGGCCGATGACACCGAAGGACCGTCCAGGACTTTCATCAGGTGCCGCACGGAGGGCGCATGCGGCATCATTTGTTGCCGGTACCGGCTGAGGGTAATGACCGACAATTCAAAGTTGATCCGGCCGGGATATTGCGCCGCCAACTGGTGAATCCTGGGTACGTGGACGAATCCCACCGTGAAGAATTGGATATTCTTGTCGGTGTGTTTCAGAAAATCTTCGACCCATTCCATGGCCTTGGGGTGAAGGAACAGATCGGTCCACTCCATGTATTCATTGCCGCCCAAACACCAGAACTGCATGGGGTCCGTGGGCTTGGCATTGATGTAATTGAGGATGAACTCCCAATCATCCTGTGTGGTTTTCGGCGGGTCCTGGGTCTCGCGGTAGGAATGGTCGAGTTCGTAGCAAAAGGTGCATTCGACCGGGCACTTCTTCCCCAGGCTCAAGGGAATTTTTCCCGCGTCCATTTCGCGGATCAACACTTCCCGATACCCTTTGTCCTGAAGCACCAGCGTCGGCTCCAGGACCGGCAGATCGCGTCCCATTGCTAAAACCAGCCTCTTTGTTTGTGTTCACTCATTGGTTGACCACCCGTTCCCCTCCTTTGTAAGGAGGGGTCAGGGGAGGTAGAGGCTATCGCAAGATGACGCCCCCCCGTGCTCCATGATCGGCTCTACCCCACCTATCCTCCCCTTACAAAGGGGAGGGACCAACCGTATTGACACCGCCGTGACCCGTTTGCCACACTTCGATGCGCGAGAACTCCGTTTACGATTATGCCTTCACTGCCTGCAAATACGGAAGACCCGGTGGCTCAAGCCCTTGAACTCTTCAATCTCACACTACCGCTGCACTCCACGACCCTGAACCAACGGTATCAGGAACTTCTGGTCACCTGGCATCCGCACCGGTACGCCAACCTGACCAACAATCCCACCAAGTATATGCAAATGTACAAGAAGGCGGAGGCGGTGACCAAGGAAGTGCAGGCCGCGTACAAACTGCTGAAGGAGTATCTGGAAAACCACGGTCACGCGCCTTCCTGACGGCGGGCCTGGGGCCACACCCTACGTGGTCGAATGGCTGACCACCCGCGTCATCCCCGGTTCCCCCTCTTTGCCTCCTTCGGGATCCACTTTGGCCACCGGCCACGTGATCAACCCCGCCACGGTATCGGGCGCGGCTTCCGCAGGACTATGCCGGGTGGCGTAAATTTGCGATAACCGGTTCGTGCCGAACCGTGAAATGTAGAGGAAGATCTGCTCGCGGGCGTTGATCCGCACGGCCCAAGGTTCGAAATCGTTCTGATAAAACTCCTCGCACAACTGCATGGCATCCAGGCAACTCAGGGTCCCCGGTTCGTTCAGCGTGTAATAATAATCCAGGGGCATGTCGTATTCGTCCTGCTTTTGAATCGTGATGCCGAATTTTTCAGGATTCCTCACCATCGGGGTATGGCGATAGGCCACGAAGTAAAACAACTCGACCGAATGGATTTCGGATTTGTTGTCGATCAGGAACTGTCGCGTGTCCTCGGCTTCCGCCCTGGTCTCGCCCGGGAATCCGTAAAACGCCATGACGTGATTCCAGATCCCCGCCTTCGCAGCTTCCCGTAAATTGTTTTCGATTACGCTCTTCCGCGCGTGCTTGTCCATGAGCTCCAGGACGCGCTCATTGGCCGACTCCATCCCGTAGTACAGAGTCTTGCAGCCGGACTCCGCGGCCAGTCGCCAGGTTTCAGGGTCCTGGAGCGTCTCCTCAAAGCGGATCAACGTGGTCCACTTGATGCCCACCTGTTCTTCCACGAGGAGTTGGGACACCTTTTTGAAAAGCGCGGGCGGATACGACTCGTCGGCAAAGAGAAAATGATCGGCCTGATAGATGTCCTTGAGGGCCTTGACTTCCCGGACCACGTCCTGGGCCGGCTTGCCGCGATACTGGTCGAAGTAGCCTTGCCCGTGATCACAGAACGTACACCGTCCCCAGTAACAGCCCCGGGTCGCCAAATACGGCAGGATGCGCGTGGGCACGAAATAGGAATCCAGGGGCAACCCGTTGAAATCGGGTAACGGGAGCGCCGTGGTCTTTTCCGTATAAATCTCCGAATTGATCCGAACGTGCCCGTCTTCCCGGTACATCAGGTTCGGCAACGACTGCCATGCCCGATCACCTGCCAGGGCTTCCAGCAACCACACCAGGGCGTGCTCGCCTTCATACATGATGGCTGAATCAAACACCGAAGAGAAAAACGGTTCCTGTTTCGCCAGATCTTCCTGAAGCCGCGTGATCACGTTTCCCCCGACCGTGACGTGGATATCCGGGAACGCTTCTTTGATCATTTTGCAGAAGGTGAATCCCGCGATCATTTGCATTTTCGTCCCGATGGACACACCGACCACGTCGGGGCGCTCCTTACTGACTGACGACAGGACCAACTGCCGGCACACGTCCCGATACACGTTCACCTGCTCATCGTCCAAACACTCGAGGACTTCCTTCGAGACGCCGGGCCGGTAGCCCAAATTGCTCTCCATGGGGTAATACACGAGCGAGGCAGGAAAATACGCCGCGGAGATGTACCGCATGACGTCACGAAACACGTTCAACGCCCATTCGAGTTTATCGGCCTCGTAGAAATCGTCACTCCGGTTGATGCGTTTCGCTTCCTCGGCATTCGCGGCCAATTCCATCACGTCGAAGGCCAGGGCTTCCTCCAAACAGGCTTTCTGGTCAATCTCCTTGTCACTCAACCCCGCGCCCTTGGCTTCGAGCGCCTTGAGTTGTTGGACCATGCGCGCATTGACCCAGATCAGGAACATGTCGCTGAAGAACAACTCGTACATCTCGATGTTGATGTCCCGCTGCACGACCTCATGCCCGTTTTCCCGGAGCACGGCCGTGAGACTCGGCAACGCCAGGTACGGAGCCGTGGGCACCCATTCCGGCGGGAAGAGGAGCATGGTCTTCAACTTCCGGCCGCTCTTGGCTTTCGGCGCCGCGTTATCGATATTGATCAGGGAAGACATCAGACGTTCGCCAATTCTTCGGAACTCTCGTCCGGCGCGATGCGGAATTGGAGAGCCGGCAGTTTGTTGGTGCCGAAATGGGCCACGTAGAGAAAGACGTATTCGCGGATGTAGATTTTCAAATCCCAGCCGGCGTAATGATTCTGCTCGAACTCTTCGAACACCCGTTCGGCGTCCTCGACGCCCAGCCCCTCTTTCACGGTGAAGTAATAATCCAGGGCCAGGTCCCATTCGGGATTCTTGTAGAACGTAATGCCCCACCGCTCCGGGTCCTTGGCCACCGGGGTATGCTTGCTGAGATCGAACGTGCCGAAGCCGATGGAATGCACGTGCTCTTTATTGTCTTCCAGGAATTCCATCGAAAACTTCGCGTCTTCATACCGTTCGCCCGGAAACCCGAAAAATCCCATGATGTGGTTCCACACCCCGTGTTTCGAGGACAGTTCCAGGCTCCGTTGAATCACCTCGGTGGTCGTGGCCTTATCCATGAGCTTCAGAACCCGCTCGCTGCCGGATTCATAGCCCATGTGAAGGAACTTGCAGCCTGAATCCTCGGCATCCTGCCATACCTCGTCGTCCAACAGGCTCTTTTCGAAGCGAATGTGCGTAGTCCACGCAATACCCAATTGGTGTTCCTTGAGTTGACGAGTCAGCTTCCGGAAGAGGGCCGGGGGATACGATTCATCGGTAAAGTGAAAATGCCGCGTCTGATACTTGTCGCGGAGGAACCGGACTTCCTCGATGATTTCCTGAATCTTCTTGGTCCGGTAGCCGGCCGTATACCCTTCGCCATGATCGCAAAACTCGCACCGACCCCAATAGCACCCCCGCGTGGCGAGATAGGGCAGCACGGGTTCCGGCACGAAGTACCGGTCCATCGGGAGCCCGTCGAAATCAGGAGGCGGCAGGTCCGCCATGTTCTCGGAAGAGGTGACCGGCGACGTATGAATGCCCGCATCATCCCGCCACAGGAGGTTCGGAATCTCGTTGAAGTCCCGGTCCGTCCCAATTGCTTCCACCAATTGAAGGAACGCCGTTTCGCCTTCGTACACCACCGCGGTGTCGAACAGCGCAAACAACCCGGGGGTCGTGGGCAGCACGTCGCGCAACCGGGTCACGGTATTGCCGCCGATGGTAACGTGGATGTCGGGAAACTGTTCCTTGATCATGGCGCAGAAGGTCATCGTGGAAAACAGTTGCTGCCGCAACACGATGGAGATGCCGATGATCTCCGGCTTTTCTTCGAGAATCGCCGGCTTGACGATATGCTCGAACACGTCGCGATAGACGTTGACCTGCGTATCCTCGACCGCGGCCAGGACCTCCGACGACATGAAGAGTTTATACGACAAATCCGTTTCCATCGGCGGCATACAAATACGGGCGGGCGCGTACACCAGCGAAATGGTCGAGGTCACCTCCCGAAAGACGTTCATGGCCCATTCGAGTTTAGCCGCGTCGTAGAAATCCGGGGAACGGATGATCGTCTTGGCGCGCTCCGCTTGTTCGATCAAATCCGCTATGCGAGTCCGCGTGCATTCGCACAAAGCCATCTGCAACTGGGTTTCTTCTTCCGTCAGTCCCCGGTCCCGGGCCAGTCTTTTCAAACGATCCAGTTGCTGGGGCACCCGTTTCAACACGCGCTTGAGAAAGTCCGCGCTGAAATACCAATCGTACATTTCGAGGTTGACGTCCTTCTGGACGACATCGTGCCCAGCACGGCGCAAGAACGCGGTCAACGTCGGAAGACTCAGGTAGGGCTCGGAGGGATACCAATCCGGAGGGAAGAGCAACATGACCTTCTTCTTAGGCCCGCCGTCAGACTGGGATTCCGTACGACGCTGCTTCAGAAGCTGCGGGCTGATCAGCCCGCCTTTATTGTAGTCGATCCTCATAACCTCCACTCCTCAAATCCGGACAGAAGAAAAGCCTATCCCGGACAAGGACCCCCTTGATGCCACTCATTTTATGCTTTGAGGAAATAGCGGTCAAGGACAACGACGCAACAGTCATTCCGGGCTTGCCCTGCTCGTCCTGAGCGAAGCGAAGGAACTAAGCGAAGGGCCTAGCGCCTGTCCTGAGCCTGACGAAGGAAGGAATCTGCTTCTTCCTTTTCTGTCATCCTCGCAACTCGTAGGTCAGGTTAGCGTAGCGTACCCTGACAACCTTCCTAATGCGACCTTCTCGCTCTGTGTTGCCTCTTGCTGTCATCCCCGACATTCTCAATCGGGGATCCAGTGTCATTGTAGTTGGTCTTTGTAGCCGTGCGACGGATCAGGAATGGGGCAAGTCGGTAATGAAACGACAAATGGCCAAAAGTTTACAAAACTCGCTATTTTGTACAATTTGCAACAAACTTTAAAAAAATAATCATTTGTACAAATTTTAAAAAAATAAAATATTAAAAGAAATGTAGAGTTGTTTAAAAAATGCAAACGCGTGGACAACACGTCACGAAAAGCGCGTTCGATCTTTGTAGCCGTCCGTAGAGCCTACCCCTGCGAAAGCGGGGGGCAGGTTAGCGCCCCCTTGATAAAATAGCCTGATATGACTATAGTCATGTCCATAGTCATATTGGAGGGTTGCCATGAAAATCGTCAAAGCATCTGAATTTAAAGCGAAATGCCTGGGTTTAATTGATGAAGTCTCTGAGAAAAGAGAACCGATCATTATCACCAAGAACGGCAAACCGGTCAGCAGGCTTGTTCCTTATCAACAGAAGCCGGCGTCATTCTTTGGACTCCATCACGGCGTCATCAAAAGCCACGATGATCTTATTGGTCCCCTTGATGAAACCTGGGAGGCAGACCGTTGATTATCCTTGATACGCATACATTGGTCTGGATGGATGAAGGGAATACGCGATTGGGGCAAAAATCCCGAAAGCTTATCGACAAAGGATTGAGGAACGAGGAGGTTGCCGTCTCATCAATAAGTTTCTGGGAAATCGCCATGTTGATACAAAAAAAACGACTCTCCCTTTCACAACCCGTGTCACAGTGGATGCAAGACCTGCTGCAACAGGGCCTGAATGAAATCGCCGTGACAGGCGGGATTGGGATCATCGCATCGGAACTGGCAAATTTTCACGGTGATCCCGCCGACCGCATGATTATGGCAACGGCCATTGCACAGTCAGCGACGCTGGTTACCGCCGACACAAACATCTTGAAGTGGAAAGGCCAAATACAACGCCACGATGCCGGCACGTAATATGCCAACCGCGGTTCCTATCAAACCGGATACCGCATGTGTTACAACGTCAGAAAGCTTTAAGGCTCCCGGCACAGCCCTCCGCCTGTGGTTCGGCCTTTCCGGGTAGAATCATCCGCGGCCCTTACCTCCTTCTGTCATCCTCGACATTTTTAATCGAGGATCCAGTGTCTTTGTCGTTGGTCTTTGTAGCCGCGCCATCAATTTGGGACGGCACAGGGGCTGTCCCCTACAGCCCATACCTTATGATGCTCTCCGCCTCTTCTTGACGATAACGGCCACTCGTAGTAGCCTAGACCACATGAGTGTGCTTGCATTCGACACACATAAGGCGGTCAAGGCCCTCAAGGAAGCCGGGGCCGATGAACGCCTGGCCGAAGCCGTGGTCGCAACAGTTGGCAACGCCATGGGCGAAAATGTTGCCACGAAGGCCGACATTGCCGCCGTGCGATCTGATATTGCCGCATTGGAAGCCCGACTTTACCGCCATCTTTGGATTATGGCCGCCGGCATTGTCGGTCTCACGGTCGCGCTAGTAAAACTGATCACGTAACCGGCTATTCTCCTTAACCTACCAGCCGAACCTGCCATTCCTGCGAACGAGAGTATCCAGTGTCTTTGCTTTTGCATTTGTCGCCAGACCATCTCATGGTGCTCTCTTCTACGCGGCCCATCCAAGCGGCATAAGATGCCGCAACTACAAATGCAGAGAGGCCACGAGGCCACAATCTGCTCCACCCAATACCGCTTGCGCTTCATAGCCAGACCTCCTCCTCCGCTGAGGAGTCTGCCAGAAATCGTCTTGCTCGTGGCTCAGTTTTTGGAGAGACCTTCAAGAATATTATCTCAAAGGATTAGTTGACTCTGTTGAAAAGACCGTAATGGAATAAGGGTTATAACGGCAAATAAACCGCAGACCAATAAAGATCATGGGTTATATGCCAAACATGATGCCGGTCTGGGTCCAAAACTCCAAACAGATGCTGGCGTACTCTCTATAAGCTTGTCGAACCCTCAAAGCATTTCTCCACCGTTTGATCCACGGTTTCTTCCCACCCATGAAGTGCCAGAGCTTCGGATCAACCATGGCATCTCGCATCTGCGCACGTAATTCATCCGACACATGCCGAAACCGATATTGTCGCCATTCCACATCTCGCGTCAATCCTGGACGGACATTCCACTTGAGAGGCAACTTTGACCATCGTTTGGCAAAAAACTCATTCAATCGGTCCTGATCGGGAAACTCTCTAAAAGGCTGAAGTTTGTCGAGGCTGGCAAGGTCAGCGTAATTGGGGTATTCCCCGCAAATGGCCTCACAATCCATCACCAACACACCGGAATTAAAGTAGCTTTCTTTTGGAACAAACCCCAAACCGGCAATACGCTCAACATAGTTCATTCTCTTGAGTCGAGTACGGGCAGGTCTAAGCACATCTGCTATTCGTGTATTGAGAACCCGTCGTTCCAGGTATGTCACCTGACCCATATCTGTACAAGCTCCGATAGGCATACCGGCCAAGTCTATTGATAGGAGTTCATACACATCACCCCTGACCAACGTATCGGCATCAATAAACAGGCATCGTCCCTTCTCTAGGCTGGGTAAAAGGAGGGGTAGGAGACTGACTGCCGGAAAGCGTGGATTGACATATTCCTCCAATCCCGTTCCATCAAAATTCTTCACCTGAATGGACATGCCACAAGTTTCATTGACACACTGAATTACGTACTGATTCTGTTCCGTGATCCCGTCAACATACATCGTGACCTTAACGGGCTGGCTGGCATGCTTCCACAGAGAATAGATCGACACCAAGGCGGGCAGTACATAGGCGGCATTCACGCCATAAATGACCTGCGGCATGACAGGCTTCCTTGGAAAAGAGAGATGAGCAACCCCGACCAGACATGGCCGGGCCTTGCTGTATCTCCCAGGTAAAGGAAGATCCTGCGTATTTACCGTTGAAAAACGATTTCATCAGGCTTGGGAGCTACCCAAGATGACGAAATCAGGCTCTTGTATTGGCAGGAGACCCGACTAAGGGCCACCTGAGAGATACAGCGAAAGAAACCGTAGCAAGGAGTGGAAGGCAAGTCAAGGTTCTATTAGAGTAAACCGGTTAGATGGTGGTTTTGTGACTAGAGTAAAATAGAGCGTTAAACTTTCACGGTTTGAGCCGAATTAGCAGGAAGGTCACCTTTATGAGAGCATCAACTCAACCACAAAGAAAGGAAGTTCATGCGATGGACGAAACCAGGATCATACTTCATGGCATTCGAATTGATCGCAAACTGCAAATAGCCGATGGGATAACCCTCATACCTTTTCCGAATTCATCAGAGGACTCTATACCCATATCGCCGGGGCTTCCCACAATAATAACGGAAGAGCCCACGTCCTACCTAGGCAAGGTCCTACTTAGCAAGACGAAGAGTAACGAATTTCCAGTTCCGACGTTTCTTCAACATTTGTCATTGATCTGCAATAATGCTGTACATCCTGTTAAAGAGTGGATTCAGCCTAAAACAAGTGACCCATCTGGGATTTCAGTGCATAGTTATCGGGACGATCCGCGCTGGCCTACTGTTGACATTTCTGAATCGCATATTTCAGAGACAAAAGAACAACTTGATAAGTTTATGAGTCTTGCGTCAGACGTGAAAAACAAACTCGACATACCTATCTCAAGATGGGTGAAATCGAAGACCGAAAAAGACGTCGATAGAATAATTGATCTGGCAATAGCATTTGAAGTGCTCTACTTAGATGACTCCTCAGCGCAGCACCAGCTTTCTTTGGCGTTCAGCCTACGAGCGGCATGGCACTTAGGAAGTGATGTACAGGAAAGACAAAATTTGCTGTCCTCATTTAAAGACATTTACACGACACGCTCTAAAGCGGTACATAGAGGAAACTTTTCTGCGGATAACACAAGACTTGTCGAAGCGGATAGATTGTGCGCACAGGCGATCAAGAAGTTCATTGATGATGGTAACTTCCCCGATTGGAACAGCCTTGTAGTAGGCGGAACGGGGAAACGCAACTCAAGCGGCAAATAGCAACCAAAGGCTTCTGAATAATGAGATTTAATGTAACAGTTGATCGAGATGAAGACGGGGTATGGATTGTTGAATGCCCTGCAATCCCAGGTTGTGTGAGTCAAGGCAAAACAAAGAGTGAGGCTCTCGCCAACATCAAGGAAGCTATTGCGCTCTGCCTTGAGGTACGTGCGAAAGAAGGGATGCCCTTGCGCATCGAGATGTGGAAATAGAGGCTGCGACGTAATTCTGTGTTACCCGCTATAAACGGAAAATACGTTATACGCAATATCGAATGATACAGACCGTCAAGGAGAAACAAAAGAATGACAGATGATCTCCGCACTCTCTCAATAGGCGAAAGGATGCAACTGGTAGAAGATTTATGGGACAGCATTGCCGCCGATCAAGTCGCCCTGCCGCTGACGGATGAACAAAGGGTTGAACTTGATCGGCGTTTGGATGTGTACGAAACTGACTACATTAAGGGCCACGAAGCCCCTGCACTCGTGACAGCCCTAAAAAAGCGGTTATGAGGTCTATACCGACCAGCAAAACTCCCTTGAACAGTCCGGCCGCTGAATTGAAGCACTCAAGGACACCTAATTTTTCACGCCCTGCGGCTTGTCGCATGTAAGTGTCTGGGAGTTACCCGCTCCTCGACGTTATCCGCACAAAACCTGTCTTAAGCACCGAGGATCACGATGAACGAAAATCTGAAAGATCTGAAACAAAAAGCAAAGCAACTCTTCCGTGATAAGAACTGGAATGAACTGATCGCTGTATGTACAGAAATCATTGAGCTGGAACAAGAACCCCATGAGAAGGCACGTGCATATGTTCAGCGCGGCATCGCATACCTTCAGAAACGCGATCCTGACCAAGCCATAGCTGATTTCAACGAAGCCCTCAAACGAAAGGAGGATTATGCGGAGGCCTACCGTGAACGCGGGGTCGCATACAGCCTCAAAGGCGACCTAGATCAAGCCATACCCGATTTCAACGAGGCCATAAAACGCAAGGACAATTATGCGGAGGCATACTATAATCTGGGCGTCGCATATCTCCAGAAAGACGACTTTGACCAAGCTATAGCCAATTTCACCGAGGTGCTAAGAATCAACCCCTCTGATGCGGAGGCGTACTATGGACGCGGTGTCACATACTTCCAGAAAGGCGACCCTGACCAAGCCATAGCCGATTTTAACAAAACCCTAGGGCTACAACTTGATGATACGGTGAGGGCGAAGGTATATCTTAACCGTGGTTTCGCATACAACCTCAAGCGCAACTTTGACCAATCGATAGAAGATTTCACCAGAACCCTAGAGCTACTTCCCACGCCGGATGATAATCCAGTTGCTGGGGTGACGTATTTGGGACGCGGTGTTGCATATATTGAAAAAGGTTCTTTGCTCGATGGCTTTAATGATTTTAAGAAGGCTGACAAATGTTATGGAGTTCTGAAATCTGAATATCCTGGAATCTACATCGCGTCTAAGATTGCTGAAATCTTTAAAGGCAGTGACGAAGGAGACAAGGGCAGAGTCTTTGAACTATATTTGAGGCTATTAGAGGCAATACTCAAGATACAGAAAAAACTATTCTATGCTCCTCAAGAGAACGCAGAAGTTGCCCATTATACGTCTCTTTATGCACTCAAAAGTCTTGCCAATAAAGGACTCTTCCGCCTCTACAATGCCGCTTATATGAACGACCCTGGAGAAGGCCGCGTGTTTTTTGAAATCATGAAAAGTTTCGGGATAGAAGACATGAGGAAGGTTTTTTACGAAGATGAAGACCCGTCTTATCCATCCCCCGTCTATATCGGCAGTTTCTTCAAGGTGGATGAACAAGACGAAGAGAAAGATATGTTGTTTATGTGGCGTACGTATGGGAAACATGATGGACAGGAAGCGGCAGGAGCCTCTCTAATTTTCAAGCACGAAGGAACTGTGTTTGCAGAAAAATGTAGCGCACAAATAGGAACCATGCAACAATTCCAATTACAACTACTGTCTACTGGCGCTCCTAGTAATCCAGAGGAAAGACAACCGCCAAAACCAGACCTTTATGAAATCGTTTACGGGGACAAAAAAAGCGAGCAAAAACTCTCCGAAGAATTGAAGGAACTGGCAAAATCACTGAAACAAATCAAAGAGCATGTATCTAAAGAAAAAGACGACAACAGCAAAAAGAAACTAAAACGACTTGCGCACGACCTGCTTGACACTATCCGCTTCCTCTTCAAGGCACGCCATTACAGCGAGGAAAGAGAAGTTCGTATGGTCCAGGTTCGTTATTATGACGAGAAAAACACGACGCAAGAGGAAGATGGGATCCAGGTTGATACGGAACGAATCCCGCCACGCTATTACCTGGAGACTCACGCCAATTTCTGCTTCAGCGAAGTCATCCTCGGCCCCCAAGCGCGTGGCGTGCCTGAATGGAAGCGCTGGCTCAAAGAACAAGATGAAACACTAATCGTCACCAAATCCAAAATTGAATATGGAACGCAATACCCTTAATCAGACACCTCAAAACCTATCAGCAGCCGACCTTTGAGCAGTTGAGATAACTCTCAAAAAAATACCTGCCCGCCCGTGTCACATTCGACAAACGGCTGAGACTGTTTCGACGGAGCCGGTGTATAATTTGAAGGAAAGAGTCGATCATGAAATTTATGAGGCGCGGGTGGAATTTTCTTGTTGGGCATACCGTAGTCTGCTTAGGTCTTATCCTGCTCGCCGGAAGCCTCGGGGCTGAATCGCCAGCTACCCTAAATGTCGGGGCCTTTTCCCGCGCACAGGCTGGCGGGCCTTACCCTGATTCCTGGAAGCCTCTCACGTTCCACAAGATCGACGAGCATACCGAGTACTCCTTGGTGGAAGACGACGGCACCGTGGTCATCAAGGCCGTGAGCCGCGGTTCATCCTCGGGGTTGACTCGAGAAATGACGATCGACCCCAAGGAGTATCCCATTGTCGAATGGCGCTGGAAGATCGAGAACGTGTTGCAGAAGAGCGACGTCACCACCAAGCAGGGAGACGATTACCCTGCCCGGTTGTATATCTCTTTCGCTTATGACGAGAGCAAAATCGACTTTTTGGACCAGGCCCAATATGAATTGGCCAAACTTCTCCACGGGAAGTACCCTCCGACCGGAGCCATCACGTACATCTGGGAGAGTCGAAGCCCGGTCGGGACCATTGTTCCCAATCCGTACACGGATCGCGTGAAAATGATCGTGCTTGAAAGTGGAGAGGCAAAAGCCGGGCAGTGGGTGGACGAATCGCGGAACGTTTACGAGGATTATCGAAAAGCGTTCGGGGACGACCCGCCTGCGATTTCCGGGGTGGCCGTAATGACGGATACCGACAACACTCAAGAATCCGCCGTGGCCTATTACGGAGATATTATGTTTAAGAAAGAGTAGTTGTCGGGTTACTACGGCTACGCCCCCTCACCCCGGCCCTCTCCCAGAGGGAGAGGGAGAACGGCGGCGCTAACGCGACCTCCGTGATCTGTAGAGATTATCTTTCATTAAGAAATTAATAGAAAATTAGGCTAGCCTCTAAATTTACTGTAAAGGCTAACTCTATATAATTTTTGATTCTGTTCAAGGATTTTCAGAAACTTTTTCGGCCCCTTACAGCAGGTTCGGGGAGAGCCAGCGCTCTACGGTGGGTACGTCCATCTGCTTGCGGGCGGCGTAGTCTTTTACTTGGTCTCGGTCGATCTTTCCCACGGCGAAGTATTTGGCTTGCGGATGGGCGAAGTACAGGCCGCTGACCGAGGCGGCGGGAACCATGGCGAACGTTTCGGTGAGGCGAATGCCGGTGCGCGCTTCGGCATCCAGCAGGTCGAAGAGGATTTGTTTTTCGGTGTGGTCCGGGCACGCGGGATAGCCCGGGGCCGGACGGATTCCGCGGTAGCGCTCCCGGATCAGGTCTTCGGCCGACAGGTTTTCTTCTGTGCCGTACCCCCATGCCTTGCGGACTTCACGGTGCAGCCATTCGGCGAACGCTTCGGCCAGCCTGTCGGCCAGGGCTTTGGCCATGATGGCGTTGTAATCGTCATGGTCTTTTTCGAATCGCCCGCACAAGGCCTCGATCCCGATTCCCGTGGTCACCGCAAACCCGCCCAGGTAATCCGCAAGCCCCGTTGACTTGGGCGCGATGAAGTCCGCGAGGGCGTAATTGGCATCGCCTTCGGGTTTTTCGAGTTGTTGGCGAAGGGTGTGGAAGGTCGCGAGCACTTCCGAGCGCGATTCATCCTTGTAGACTTCGATATCGTCGCCCACGCTGTTGGCCGGGAACAATCCATATACCGCCTTGGCCGTGAGTAGCCGGTTGTCGAGCACGTCTTTGAGCAACCCCTGGGCGTCATCAAACAATTCTTTGGCCTTGCTTCCGACAAGCGGATCTTCGAAGATTTTAGGGTATCTCCCTTTCAATTCCCACGTATGGAAAAAAGGCGACCAGTCGATCACCGGCACCAGTTCGCTCAACGGCTGCTCGTCGATCACCCGCGTGCCCAGGAAACCCGGCGTGGCCCGCTCCGACGTGCGCCAATCGATCGGAGTCCGCCGTTTCCGGGCCTCTTCCAGCGGCAACAACTTCTTCAGGGTTTTCTTGCCTTCGTAGGCTTCCCGGGACTGCTGTTGTTGCTGCCGGACCTTTTCCACGAACCCCGGTTTTTCTTCTTTGCTCAATAATTGCCGGACGACGTTCACGGCCAACGACGCATCCGTCACGTGCACCACGGGCTCGGAATAGCCCGGAGCGATCTTGACGGCCGTGTGGGCTTTGCTCGTGGTGGCGCCGCCGATGAGGAGCGGCACGTCGAAGCCCTGGCGAGCCATTTCTTTCGCGTTGTACGCCATCTCCTCCAACGACGGGGTGATCAGGCCGCTCAGGCCGATCATATCGACCTGCTCCTCCCTGGCCTTCGTCAGGATCTTGTCGCAGGGCACCATCACACCGAGATCGATCACCTCGTAGTTGTTACACCCCAACACCACGCCGACGATGTTTTTGCCGATGTCGTGGACGTCGCCCTTGACCGTGGCCATCAACACCTTCCCTTGTGCCCTACTGCCCGACGCTTCCTTTTCCTGATCCATGAAGGGCAGCAAATACGCCACGGCTTTTTTCATGACCCGTGCGCTCTTGACGACTTGCGGCAGGAACATTTTTCCGGCGCCGAAGAGTTCCCCCACGACGTTCATGCCGTCCATCAACGGGCCTTCGATGATCTTGAGCGGTTTGTCGTATTTCTGCCGGGCTTCCTCCACGTCTTCGTCGATGAATTCCACGATCCCTTTGACCAGCGCATGCGAGAGCCGCGCTTCGACCGTGCCTTCCCGCCAGGCATCGGCCTTGACGACGACCTTGCCTTCCTGTTTCACGGTTTCGGCGAAGTCGACCAGCCGCTCGGTCGCGTCCGGCCGTCGATTCAGCAGGACGTCCTCGACCAGTTCCAGCAGGTCCTTGGCGATCTCTTCATACACGCCCAACTGCCCGGCGTTGACGATCGCCATGTCCAGCCCGGCCTTGATCGCGTGATACAGAAACGCCGCGTGCATGGCCTCGCGCACGACGTTGTTCCCGCGAAACGAGAAGGAAATATTGCTGACGCCGCCGCTGGTTTTACAGTGCGGCAACGTGGCCTTGATTTGCCGGACGGCCTCGATGAAATTGACCGCGTAGTCGTTGTGCTCTTCGATCCCCGTAGCCACCGTCAGGATATTCGGATCGAAAATAATGTCCTGCGGCGGGAACGCGACGTCTTCCGTCAGGATCTTGTACGCCCTGGTGCAAATCTCGACTTTCCGGTCGATGGTATCGGCCTGCCCCTTTTCATCAAACGCCATCACCACCACGGCCGCGCCGTACCGCTTGACCAGCCGGGCCTGTTCCTTGAATTTCTCCTCGCCTTCCTTGAGGCTGATGGAATTGACCACGCCCTTGCCCTGCACGCATTGCAGGCCGGCCTCGATCACCGACCACTTCGAGCTGTCGACCATGATCGGGACGCGACAAATATCCGGCTCCGACGCGATGAGGTGCAGGAACCGCGCCATGGCGTTTTCGGAGTCCAGCATGGCTTCGTCCATGTTGACGTCAATCAGTTGCGCGCCCCCTTCCACCTGCTGCCGGGCCACGGCCAGGGCTTCCTCGAACTGATCCTCGCGAATCAACCGGGCGAATTTCGGTGAGCCCGTGACGTTCGTGCGCTCACCGATGTTCACGAAGTTCAACTCGGGCCGGATCGTCAGCGGTTCCAACCCGCTCAACCGCGTGGCATGATCGGGTTCGACCACCGTATGGGGCGGCAGATCACGCACCGCCTCGGCAATTGCGGCAATGTGTTCCGGCGTGCTGCCGCAACATCCGCCCACGATGTTCAACCACCCGTTCCCGGCAAACTCCCGCAAGTCCGCGGCCATCCGCTCCGGTGTTTCGTCGAACCCCCCGAAGGCGTTCGGCAACCCCGCATTGGGATGGCAACTGATGTAGACCGGGGCCCGTTTCGAGAGTTCCTCGATATAGGGACGCATTTGCTTGGCCCCCAGGGCGCAGTTGATCCCCACGCTGAAGGGGTCCGCATCGGCGATGGAGTGCCAAAAGGCTTCAATCGTCTGCCCGGAGAGCGTTCGCCCGCTTTGATCGGTAATGGTCACGGACACCATGACAGGAATGGATAACCCCTGTTCCTGGCGGTATTGGTCGATGGCAAAAAAGGCGGCCTTGGCATTGAGCGTATCGAAGATCGTTTCCACGAGCAGCAGGTCGCTGCCGCCCTCCACGAGACCCCGCACCTGTTCGACGTACGCTTGCCGCAACTGGTCGAATGTCACCGCACGAAACGCCGGGTTGTTCACGTCCGGCGACATGGATGCGGTCCGGTTGGTGGGCCCCAACACCCCGGCCACGAACCGCGGACGTGAGGAATCTTTTGTCATCACCGCATCCGCCGCCTTCCGCGCCACCGTGGCCCCGGCCAGGTTCAACTCGTACGCCAGATGCTCCATTTGATAGTCGGCCATCGAGATCGCAGTGGAGTTGAACGTATTCGTTTCGATCATGTCCGCGCCGGCTTCCAGGTATTCCTGATGGAGCGAGCCGATGAGTTCCGGTTGGGTCAGTACCAACAGGTCGTTGTTGCCTTTGAGGTCACAGGGATGCGCGGCAAACCGCTGCCCGCGAAAGTCCGCCTCCGACAGGTTCTGCTTCTGGATCATCGTGCCCATGGCGCCATCCAGCACGATGATCCGCCGGAGCAGCCGGTCTTTCAGTTCTTCGATTCGGGTTGTCGGATTCATTGCGCGATTCTCATCTTCAGATTGTTGTCGGAGCACTGCGGCTACGCTCCCTCACCCCAACCCTCTCCCAGCGGGAGAGGGAGAGCAGCGGTGCTTCGGATGAAAAGGAGTGACTATACTGGTCCCGTCTCGCCCGGTCAAAAACTATCGATGCCTCATTCTTCTGTCTTTGTAGTGCTGTCGGGTTACGCTCCGCTAACCCGACCTACCAGATCTCGGAAAGGCTGTTTCCTTGACTCAACTCCAATCCGGGGTTAGGATGAATTTCATTGAGTCTGATCGAGTCGATTCATGCAACACCGTTATTCCCAGCGAATTTCCCTGTTTGTTCTCATGTCCGTCGGCCTGCTGGTTGTTCCGCCGACGGCCTCCCCCAAACCATTTTTTGAGGACGGGTTTCTCGGGCTCACGCAACAGGAAGTCCATGGCAAGCTCGGCATTCCTCACGCCATCCGTTCGAGAAAGTCCGCCCTTCGCGTGTTCAGCTATTATTCGCCCAAGGACTGGAAGAAATATTTCAGCAAACTCGTGTCCCCTCAGAACGGCGAGGACGTGTACACCTACTCGCGCGACGGGGTTCAGGTCCGCTATTCGTTCGTCTACAAGCCGGATTTCCGCGAGGCGGTGGACTTTCCCACGATGCACGTCAAACGCGTTGAAGTCGAATTCACGCCCAGTATTCCCTTGAAAGCCGTGCCGGCGTTAGTCGGCGAATTCAACCCGTCGGCCGGCCCGGGGGACCCGGCGTTTCGCTCGAACCTGTGGGTCCTGTTGTTCAAGGGTCCTCCGTCGAAGGACGCGGAACTCGTGGTCGAGCAATGGGATAAGGAGGACGGGGATTGGTCGCTGGCGTATCAATTGTTTTCCGTAAACGGCCTTCCGAACTATTTGACCGTGGATTCCGCCATCGACCGCTTGGAATTTACCGTTCAAAGCCTGTCGCGGATTCATCAAATCGGCCGACATACCCATGAACCCATGATGAACCCCTATTCCCCGGAATTTGCCCAACGCCCTCCTGAACCGCCCAAACCCAAGAAAACCATTCCGATTCCGGTCTACGCCGAATAACCGTTCCCGAATCTCCCTCATCTGCCTTCTTCCAATCGAAGATCGTGCGCGTCCGTGAGCAGCATATAGGCTTCACCCCACTGGTTGGGACTGTCCACGCTCCAGGCTTCCCGGATTCCCTCCGGTTTCAAGCGCACCCCCCACACACCTCCAAACACCACGTACGCCGCACCGCGTCCGGATTCCTCAACGGGCTGTGCCATGGCCTGGCATTCCGGACGGTCTTCATTATCGGTCCACCCCACGACGTCGCACCATTCACCCCGCGAAGAACGTTCGTAACTCTTGACTTGTCGAAGACGCTGCGCAGGGCCCAATTCCTTAAACCGGAGAAAGACGGACGTCTCACAGTTGGGGTTCTCTTCGACTTCGATAAACATCGTCTATTGACGGCTTTTGTTCACGGTTGCTAGAGTGAATTTACGATCCATGCAACCTCCAGAATCCCACCCCACTTCAGTCGCCCCGGATACTTCAGACGATTCGGCTCTTCAGAACGACGGTCCGCAAGACCAGTCGGTTTCCTTCCCACGTCGTCGCCCCCTCCGGATAACCCTCTATGTTTTACTGGGCGCCTTTGCCGCCTTCATGCTTGCCTGGGGATTTCTGCCGGGACTCCTGGACCCGACGTTCGAGCGCCACATTGAGGACAAGGACGTCATCGTGGGCATGACGCGGGAGCAGGCCATTGAAGCCTGGGGTTCACCATACCAGATGAACATCACCTATACCGACCGCGGCGTACGCCGGGAAGAGTGGGTTTACGAAGACTGGATTGAGGCGGGGTCCGTCAAGCACCGCTATCTGTATTTTGAAGAAGGCGTCCTGGTCGGGGGCTGGAAGTGATCCCATGCCTCAGATTGCCCCTTAGCCTGCCGTACCTGCCCTGATGCCCTAAGGAGTTTCCGTAATCTGAACCCGCCGTTCCCGTTCTCCCCCCCCGCTGACCACGAGCACCCGTTTCCACTCTCGAATCTGATAGACGGCCCAGGCGTTGGGCTGTCCTTGGTAAAACGCTTCCGCATCCTCCCCCTTGGCGCTCAGATACGTCGGCTCCGTAAATCCTTCATCCAGGACGTAGTCCATCAGACTCTCGGTCGTCATCCCTTTTCCCCGCAAGGCCACGTGCGACAAGAAGGTCAGAATTTCATCAGGGTCCGCCAGTGAGACCGGATCAAAAGCCATGTTGTTTTTTCCTTAGTTATGGTATTGTGGTAGAAACGGCATTGTAGGGTGACAAAAACGGGAAACGCAAATAGGAGCGTCTCGTCAGTTGTGTTCCGGTCATGATCAAACTCCACCTGTCCCTCATCCTAGATCAATCGTCTATCCCGCTCCATGATGTGGAAGCTTTCGGCTGATCAGTTCCGCGACCGCATTTTCGACGTTCTCGGCCGTAAGCAGCACTGGTCGACAGCCCACTTCAACGGCAGTACCGTTACCAAGGAACAACTGAACGTTCATTTCCGCCAGGAATACGCGGTCTATCTTCGAGATTTTGCCGTCCTGCTCGCGAGGATCGTCGGGAAAAATCCCCCATGGCAAATCCGTCGTCACCTGGCCACGACGATGTATGAAGAAGAAACCGGGAGACTTTCGCTGGGCAAACCCCACCAGGAACTTTTCCTTCAAATGATGATGGGCCTGGGATACAAACGGGCTGAATTTCGCGACGTCGAGTTGTTGTCAAGAAGTTATGCGTATCGGGAATGGCTTGATGAAATCTGCGACCGGGAAGACTGGATCGTGGGCGCGGCGGTTCTCACCATTTTCGTGGAAGGCTCCGTCCACGACCGGGAAGAGGTGATGAATCAGAAGGCCCCAAAATCCAAAGCGGACGTGGAAGACATCGTGAAGAAACATCCCCTCGTGGTCTACCACGGACTCTCCCCTGATCACCTTGACCTGATCCGCGCACGAGAGATGATCGAACCCTGTAACCGCTCCGTTGTCTATGACCTTATCGTCAAGGAAGCCGTAGAGTCCAACACCAAATCCTTAATTCTGGAAAAATTGGAAACGGGATTGAACGTGTGGCTCCAATACCGCGACGGCATTGCCCGGGCCTGCGGCCTCAGGCAGCCGTAACGCCTGCTTGACCCGCCTGATTCCCGGCGCGCTCCTCTCCCTTGTGTTTCACCGCACGAGGAGATAATGCAAGGCGGCATCTCCAAGAATCGCCGCCCATGCTAGGGCGTTCAAGGCAACCAAGGAACGCCGTTGTTTCCCCCAAGATCGGGCGATCGCCCACACAAGCAGGACTTGCGTCAGGATTGAAAACGGTCGATGCACGTGAGACGAGATCCCGCCACCTTCACTGGCAATCGCCGTGACGGCCGCTAATCCATAACACGCGAGGGCTCCTGCTTGAATCCGGATCGTGGTCCGATCCATGTTCCGGCGAACGACCACCACCAGGGCCGTGGTCAAACACACCACCACCACTAACAAGAGCAAGGGAAACAGGGGCCATAACGTTTTTGCACTCAGTTCCACGTTCTCTCCTTTAAGCTCGGGCCTTTATAACCGCACAACCCGATGCGGGCGCCGGGACGAGGGGTTCCCGAAAAAAAGAGCATTTCAACCCTCTCAAATTTTTGATATGGTAGGATTCGAGACTTAGGTGATGCCATGAATATTCGCCCACGCATTTTGCCGATTGCTTTTCTGGGGACGTTGTTCCTCAGTGGATGTGTCGGAACCCCTCAAATCGAGACTTCCGTTTATGAGGGACCGAACGGCTCCGTCACGCTGAGAACCGTCTCGGAAGCATCGTACCGTCCTTCCCATCCGGCAAACGTCTCGGTCGAAACCTTTGAGAAGGTTTTATCCGGCATCCAGTATCGACGGTCCCCCGCAAGGTGGCTTCAACGACTCATGGACAGCGGGGCAAAATCGTCCCCCTTGCTTTCCCAAGATCAAGTCGCATTTTGGGCCCCTCATTTGCGACGCGCATTTCTGCAAGTCACGGCTGAAGAACAGGTCTTCATGCGTATTCCTTTAGAGTCAACACCTGAGAGTCAAAACCTGACCGGCATTCTATCATTCGAACAGAACGACCTGCATATGGCCTTGAGTTTATCAGGTTTCTCGGGCCGGCGCCCGCATTCCAAAACCAAACCCAGGAACCCCGAGGCCCTGGGGGTCACAAGGCCCACAGTCGTGTTTCTACCGCAGAACGCCGTCAAAACGTCAAGGGATCAGGAAACAGGCACGAACTTCACCATTCATATGACTTCGCTCGCCATACCTGATGGATCGGTCTCCGAGAAGAGCCCCCCCCAACCCTCGCCGCCCGATGCCACCCCACGCCTCATTACCCCGAAAGTCATTCCTCCAGCCACTCCTCCCCAGCAGCCGGACCCTGCTCCCCCATCCGTTTCCACGGACAGCGCCAAAACACCCTCGAAGCCCGCTGCCGCGCCACCCCGCGTTGCACCGCCGGTCATTCCTCCGGATCGCCCCATTATCCGGTTGGAAGCCCCTCTGTCCGAGGCTCTCATGAAGGAAATTCGATCCTTGCGGCGCGAATTGTCCAAGCAGCGACAGGAAATCGAACGCTTGAAGAAGCAACGCGAATCCCCTTAACCCACCTCGATCAGTTGCGGATTCTTGAGGATCACGTCACTGCCGAGCGGAGCGCGGAACGTCATCCGCTGGTAACAGGCATAAGTGACGTATGTGTCGCGCAGGCAATATTCGGCGATCTCCCGTCTTCGGCCTTGGGCCCACATTTCAGCCACTTGCTTGCCGCTTCCGGATTTGGTTTCGACCTGTAACGCCCGGGCCAACACGTCCAATTTGACCCATCCCCGGTTGTCCCAGTTGCTCCACACGGCCATCACGTCATAGACCGGCTCCGTGCGAAATCTGGCCAAACTGATCTCCATCGACGGTTTGACGCGGTGAATGATCGACCGTTTTTTCAGAAACGGGAGATCGAAGCCCAATCCATTATACGTAATGAACAGCGAGGGCCGCAGTTCGCCCAGGCGAGCCCAGAACTGCCGAAGGAGTTCCTCCTCCTGGGCGCCATACCAGCTTACCGCCCCGCGGTACTCCATGGCGTCGGAGAATACCAGGAGCCCGATGCACACGATCCGGCTGAAGGTGCCGTCAAACGACGACTGCTCATATTTTTCATCTTGTTTCTGCCTTTGCTCCCGGGCCTCGGCCTGCGAGAATAAATCATCCGCGTCACCCCCTTCGCAGGATTCAAGGGCAACCGAATCGATCCCGGCTAACCGCGCCCATTCTTCCCGTGGCGCTTGAATGGTTTCAATGTCCAGTACGACCTTCATAGGCTGTAAGCCGAATTCTGCTCCCTCATGCGTCCCGGCTCCCGGCCAGTTTCATCAAGTGTGCCACGACCGGCCCATCGGCCGGAGGGAATGAATAGTCAGCCAGTTCTTCGGGCCTCACCCACCGGAAGTCCGCGCAACCCAATGGTTGCGGATCGCCATGGGACAGGGAACAGGTGAAAAAGTGCAATTCCACGCTCTTGTCCGGATAGTCGTAACGCGTCACCGTCAACGGTTTCGGTGCCGTTATTTCAATGCCCACTTCTTCGAACACCTCACGGCGGGCGCATGCCTCGAACGTTTCATCCGCTTCGCGCTTCCCGCCGGGGAACTCCCAATAGCCCGCCAAATGAACACCAGCTTCCCTGCACGTGATCAGATACCGGCCCTGGTGTTCAATCACGGCAGCGGCGACCTGGAGAACTTCCTTCTCAGCCATATCCGGCACAACTATTTTGCGTCCACGGGATACGCCTTGCAAAATTCCCGCATCGGGCAATACAGGCAGTAAGGATTGCGCGCAGTACACACCACCGCGCCGAAATCCATGAGGGCCTGATTAAAGTCATAGCCCTTGCCTTTGGGAATTAAGGCTTCCGACAGGGCCCAGAGTTTCGATTTTTGCGTTTTCGGATCGCCCTTGCCCACAAAGACTCGATGCAGCACCCGCATCACGTTCGTATCGAGAATCGGAGCATCTTCTTGAAAGGCAAAGGACCGAACCGCTCCCGCGGTGTATCGGCCGATTCCTTTCATCGACTGCAATTGTTGGGCATCCTGCGGAATTTTCCCGCCGTACTGGGCCACGGCCTCACACGCAATGCTGTGAAGGCGGTAGGGACGAACATTGTACCCGAGAGGATACCACGTCTCACGGACGTCGTCCGGTTCGGCCTCGGCCAAATCCTTGAGCGTCGGATATTTTTCCAGGAACTCGTGGTACTTGGGAATGACCCGGTCCACCTGCGTTTGCTGGAGCATGACTTCGGAGACCAGAATCCTGTACGGATCCGCGGTCCGCCGCCAGGGCAGATCACGTCCGAATTGGTCATACCATTTGAGTAAACGGATTTGGAAGCGGCGCTTGATGCCCCGATCAAGCTTGGCCGGAAGAGATGGAGTCGATTTGGATTTTTTAGGAGTCTTAGCTGGACGCGTCATGGGCCGTGCCCGGATTGTAGGTAGGGAGGCAGGCCCAATGCAAGCGGGAATAAAAGGAGGGGCCTCTCATCAGCCAACGCCTCTGTTACTCGATGAGAAGGCTCAAACACGTCAGGCCCGCGTCGGCCTTGGAAAACTCGCTCAGTTCAACGCCCGTGGTGGCATACCCCTGCGACTCGATTACGTCGCGCGTCAATGGAGAGGACGCCTGAACCAGCACCCCCCCGGGCAAGCGCAAGACGTTCGCTCCAAAGGGTTCTTCGGCCGGAACGTGTACCAATCGGAACGGTTCCAGCGCCTCCGAATCGAGCCAAGCCGCGTTCACCAACAACGTCTCATCGTCGAGGGACGTACAAGCCGTCTTCAGATGGAGGCATGTTTGTACGCCGACAGGCGTCACCTGGTATCCCAAGGGTTCGGCTATGGACTGGAGGGCTTGCACGCCCGCGCGATTCGTTCGTGTCGAGACTCCGACGTACAACGTTTTACCCATGCGCAACACGTCGCCGCCTTCGATCCTTGCGGGCGGAGCTATCGTCACGAGGCGACGGTGCTGCCCCAGCACGGGAAGGAGCAACGCGGGTTCGCCCTGCCGGGACGATATCCCCATCGACGTCACCACCGCCAGTTCATCGAGAACAATGGCGTTATCCTCGATAAAGACACTATCGGGAAACGTTTCTTCTGGCGGAAGAACCTCAACCGCCACACCCATTTGCCGCAAGGCTCGGCAATACGCTTCATGTTGCTGAAAGGCCAGATGAAGGTCGATCTCTTCGCGAGACACGTGCCCTACTTCACAATTCACAAGCGATAACGGAAGCTGGCGGGTGAGGGCAATCATCGCCTTTCCCCGTTCGTGGTCCGTCGAGGCCGGCCTTCATCTTTATTACGTATTGATATTCGTTTCATAGCAACTTCATAAGGTATCGATGAATATTTTCAGGTTTACTCACCATGACGGCTTTTCCAGAAACCGGACCAACTCAAAAAGGAAGCGCGGTCAACACGCCACCTTGCCCACGTTTGAGCGCAAGCTTAGCACATCGTATGGAATGAATGGCCACGCCTGCTGAACTCGTGGAATGCTCCATGGACAGCACTCCAGCATCGACGGTAAGCGATGGACGACGTTGTATTTGACGACCAGATTGTTGCAGTCTGTTTGGAACATGGAATCGACTTTTTTGTTTCAGAAGATCGCGGGCTGAAACGTTTTGAAAACAAAAACATTCAGGTTCTCACGATTTGACCTCTCTCGATTCTGCGTTGACGGCTTTCACGCCGTCTTCTGCATTGCGGCTTCCTCATTGCTTCGTCACTTCTCACCATGGACGGCCGGGGTTTTAGCCGTAGCGCTGCTGTCTATTGTTTACGTCCCCCTCACGTATTGCCAGGAATTATCCGCTCCTGACGAGAAACTCGTTTCACCGCCGGTCACCCTTCATTTCGTGACGTGGAAGGCGGACCATCCCCGGGCCTGGGATGAGGCCATCCAACGGTTTGAGCAAGCCCACCCGCACGTCCGTATCAACCGGGAAATTGCGCCGCATTCCTCAACAGCCTATCACGATCTACTGACGCAGAAGTTGAGGAACCGAGACGATTCACTCGACCTGTTCTTTATGGACGTGATCTGGCCCGCGGAGTTTGCCGCCGCGGGGTGGGCTCTTCCGCTTGATGAGTATTTTCCCCAGCGCGAACGCGAGAAGTTTTTACCGACCACGATTGCCGCAGGCGTGTATCGGCACCGGATCTACGGGGTTCCTTCCCGGATCGACAGCGGCATGCTGTATTACCGCAAGGATCTTTTGGAGAAATACGGATTTTCACCACCGTCTACGTGGAATGAAATGGTTAGCCAGGCGCAGAAGATTCTGGAAGGAGAACGAACCGTACACCCACTCCTCAGAGGCTACAGCGGCCAGTTTAAGCAGTATGAAGGACTGGTGTGCGATATGCTGGAGTTCGTAGGCAGCCACAATGGCTCATTTCTGTCTGAAGATGGCAGGCGCTCGAATTTGACGGCAACCGAATCCTTGCAAGCAGTGCAATTTGTCCGGGAGCAGATCATTCAACAATTGGCGACCCCGGCCGCGCTGACCTATCAGGAGTCCGAATCCCTCGCCGTGTTCCTCCAGGGCAACGCGGCGTTTCATCGCAATTGGCCCTATGCGTGGGGCATGGCGAATGATCCGCGGCATTCAAGAATCGTGGGCAAGGTGGGCGTGAGCACCCTTCCACGTTTCTCCGAAGGCAAGAGCACGTCCGCCCTGGGCGGTTGGCTCTACGGCATCAGCGCCTATTCGCAACATCCTGACGAGGCTTGGGCCTTCATCGAGTTTATGGCAAGTCCCGAGATGCAGAAACATTTTGCGATCCATGCTTCATTGGCTCCTTCGCGGCTTGCGCTGTATACCGACCCGGATGTGCTCCGCGCCAACCCCCAGTACAAGGATCTGCTTCCGGTTTTTCAAACCGCCCGGCCGCGTCCCCGCACACCCGTGTATCCCATTGTTTCGCACATTCTCCAGCGGTACTTCAGTCGAGTATTGGCTTTTCCCGGGACGGACATTTTAAAAGAAGCCCAAGAAGCCGACCGGAAAATCAATCGGTTCTTGGCCTTGATTCGGGATTTATGACGTCATCGACCCGACAGCATACCACAGGCTGGTTGATGCTCTTTCCGGCCCTGATGTTCGTGGCCGTCTTTTCGCTTTACCCGGCCATGGATTCGTTTTTGCTGAGTTTGTACTCGGACTTTCCCGGCACGGAACGGTCCTTTATCGGTTTCGGCAATTACGCGGAACTGTTCCAGGACCCCGTCGCCCATCAGGCGTTCATCGTCACGCTGGGCTTTGTCATGCTCTCGACCATCCTGGAACTGATCCTGGGCACGGGCATTGCGCTGGTCATTCACGAACACTTCAAGGGGCGAGGATGGGTCCGGGCGGCCGTGCTGATTCCATGGGCGATTCCCACGGTGGTGGCTTCCCAGATGTGGCGGTTTCTGTTGAACGATCAATACGGCGCCGTCAACGCAATTCTCTTCGGCGACAAAGTGGACTCCTACGTCCCGTGGTTGGCCGATCCGTGGATGGCCTTCGGCGCGATTGTCCTGGCCGACGTTTGGAAAACGTCGTCGTTTGCCGGCCTCCTTGTCCTGGCGGGCTTACAAGTCATTCCGGAGGAGACTTATGACGCGGCGCGCATCGACGGAGCCACGGCATGGCAGCGGTTTTGGCACATCACCCTTCCCCTGCTGAAACCCGCGCTCCTCACCGCTCTGCTGTTTCGGACCATCGACGCGTTTCGGGTCTTTGACCTCGTCTTCGTGATGACGCAAGGCGGCCCGGGTGACGCCACGCAAGTGATTCAATTTTACGGCTATAAAACCCTCTTCACCGAGGGACGCGTGGGCTATGGAACCACGATCTCGGTCACGGTTTTTGTCGCGATGGCGATTCTCTCCCTGTTCTACGTCCGTACCGTCGGGTCCAAACTTTTGCAACGGGAGCCGGCATGATGAAACCGTTACGTCCGGCGTTGCTTGGCGGGATTCTTTTGGCCGTGCTGGGCAGCCTGTGTCCCTTTCTCTGGTTTGTCCTGACTTCGTTCAAGTCACAGATCCAAGTCGAAGCGATTCCCCCAACATGGTGGCCGGACGGCAGCCTCGTCTTTTATGCCTCGGCGCTCTTCGAGCATCGATTGTTCCACTATGTTTGGAATAGCGTGATCGTTGCCGGAAGCACTACTATCGTTGCGCTGGCCGTCGCGACTCCGGCCGCCTATGTCCTGGCGCGGCTGCGGCTGCCGGGAAAAGCATGGATCCTGGGTGGGCTTCTCTGTGTGGCCATGTTTCCGCCCATCGTCATTGCCGGACCGGTCTGGCAAATCCTGGAACGCCTCGGTGGGCTGAATACGCATTGGGGGCTGGTCCTGCCCTACGTCTCGCTGACCCTGCCCCTTGCCGTGTGGATCCTGACCACGTTCTTCCACGAGTTGCCGTTTGAGTTGGAAGAAGCCGCACGGATCGACGGCTGCACGACGTGGCAAGCGTTGTCCAAAATCCTGCTCCCCCTCGCGGCGCCCGGACTGTTTACCACGGCCATCCTCACGTTCATCTATGCGTGGAACGAATTTTTCTTTGCCCTGCTGATTCTCACTGACCCCGAGCGTCAAACCCTGCCGGTGGGCATTGCCCTATTTCAGGGAGAATTCATCATGCCGTGGGGAGAAATCGCCGCGGCCTCCGTGATCGCCACGTTGCCGTTGATCGTCCTCGTGCTCCTGTTTCAACGCGGGATCATCAGCGGCCTGTCGGCCGGTGCGGTGAAGGGATAGGCATGGCCGGGCTGGCGCTACGACACATCGAGAAAACATTCGGCCGGACCCGGGTCCTGCATGACGTTTCACTCGAAGCCGGTGACGGTGAATTCGTCGTCTTGCTGGGTCCGTCGGGATGCGGCAAATCCACGTTGCTGCGCATTATCGCCGGGCTCGAACCGCAAACTGGCGGATCGGTGCACATCGGAGGACAGTGCGTGGACACCTTGCCCCCTGCGGACCGTGACATCGCCATGGTGTTTCAACACTATGCCCTCTACCCGCACCTGACGGTCAGGGAAAACCTGGCCTTCGGATTGCAAATGCGCAGGGAGCCCAAGCCCGTGATCGAAGAGCGTCTCGCTGAAACCTCTGCGTTGTTAGAAATTCAGGACCTGCTTGACCGGAAGCCCAAAGAACTCTCGGGCGGTCAACAGCAGCGCGTGGCCATGGGTCGAGCCATCGTTCGGAAACCCAAGCTCTTTCTTTTTGACGAGCCACTTTCGAATCTGGATGCCCGCCTCCGGGCTTCGATGCGGGTGGAATTGAAGAGATTGCACCAGCGCCTGGGCACCACCATGGTCTACGTGACGCATGATCAAATCGAAGCCATGACACTGGGGCACACCATTGTCGTCATGAATCACGGCAGGATTCAGCAGATCGGACAACCCGAACAGATTTATCATGAGCCCGGCAATCCCTTTGTCGCCGGGTTCATCGGCAACCCGCCGATGAATTTGTACGAGGGCTCCTATCGCCTCCGTGAACAAGACCTTGAATTCCGCGCGGGAGATTTGACGCTCAGGGTGCCGTTTCAGGCTCACGAGCTGATCGGCGCAGACACCGGAATTGCGATCTTGGGGGTCCGGCCTGAAGACGTGACGTTCGAACCTTGGGGCTCGGGACACGTTGCAATCACCGGAACCATCGACCTAGTTGAAAACCTCGGCAATGATTCCATCGTGTATCTCATGGTCGAAGGACAGCCCCTGACTGCACGGACATCTCCCGGTTTTCAGGAACATACGGGCGCTTCTATCACGGCCTACGTGAAAAACTTTCACCTGTTCATCAACGAGAACCGGATTCCATTGCCCTCGCCATGAATCGCCGAACGCGTCTTCTCCACACAGCGGCTTCCGTTCTGCTTGTCTTTTCTCTCGGCCTCTCCATCGAGTGTCTCGCTGGCCCTCCATCGGGCATTCAAGCGTTGAAGCCGCTTTCTCACGCTCGCGCCCCGTTCGCCGGCGCATCCATTCGCGCCCTCCTCACAGCCGCGGACCAGGAGCGGTTTCTCAATGAATTGGAAAAACAGCCGCCGGATTGGAATCAGTTGCATGACCCGCCCGGTGAAGAACTTGGAACCAGGCTCTTCGACTTCAACCGGCAGCGGGATGCCGCACGGGAGGAACATCCGCTGCTGAGCCAACGAGTGGCGTTTTGGTGGTCGGGCGTCCTGGGCGAATACCGGGAAGCCGATCAAGGATTTTCCGTGGTCATGGGACCCGAGTTCACCCGAACGACCTGGGGTCTTGTCCGATTCAAACCGCTACAATTACCCAATGAAATGATTGCCGTCCCTTCAGCAGCCGGACTGCGGACGCTCCGGGACCGCAGAGCAAAGGGTGAGCAGGTGGGAATCGGAATCCTCTTCACCGGCACACTGCTTCCCTGGGAATCCATCATCTACGCTTTTTCCCATGATGGCGAGAAACAAGGACTGGTCATGCCCGTGGTGCAGGTTGACGGGGTCCAGTACTTTCTTCGGCCTGGTTCGGATTAGTGTGACGACAACTAGGGCGACCGTTTCTCCGGGACCACGGCTTCGAAGACCGACGAATAATCAACGTCATGCAGGCCTTGCCCGACGGTCTCTTCCAAGAGCCCGCGAATAGCCGCGAGTACCGGGGTTGCCAGGTTCGCGTCCCGCGCCGCGTTCAGACATAACTCGACATCCTTTAAGAGATGCCTGGTCGAGAAGTTGGGCTGGGCATAGTCACAGGCCAACAAACGCGGCAATTTTTTCTCGAACATGGGCGCTATCAAGGCGCTTTGTCTCAGCACGTTCATAAACGTCTCGACTTCCACGCCCGATCGCTGCACCAGACCCATGCTCAAGGAAAAGGCCGTGATATGAGCTGCAATGAGTTGGTTTAAGGCCAGTTTCAAGGCAGCCGCCTGCCCAATCGGCCCCACGAGCAAGGGTTCTTCGCAAAAACAGTTCAACACCTCGTGCCATCGTTCCACGTGTTTGGCTTTTCCCCCGACCATAATGAGAAGGCGGCCGGCTTTCGCTTCGGCAATGCTTCCGAGGACCGGCGCCTCGAAATAGTCTCCTATGCCCGTTCGAATTTCCTGGCCAAGTGCGATACTTTCCGACGGGGCAATCGTCCCCATCTGCATAATCGTCCGGTTCTGAAGGTTGGGGGTCCCCGAAGCGAACAAGGCTTCCCGTATGGCCGGCGCATCGGCCAACATGAGAATGGTGCACCTCGAAGCCTCGATCGCCTCTGCGGCGGACCGTGCCCTGAGGGCGCCTTGTTGTTGAAGGGCCGTGCATTTTTCTTCAGTCCGGTTGTACACCACGACGTCATGACCGAGCGTCATCAGCCGTTCGGCCATGGCCGTCCCCATTAAACCCGTGCCTATCAATGAGACTTGCATCGTTCCCTCTCTTCCATGACAAAGTCGATTGAAGTGATAGGTGTATCGAAGGGCCGCGAGGAAATCAAACCAAAGGACCGGAGGTGGCCGCGTCATCCCCGGTTGACCGTCGCTTTTCAAGTCGGTATCTTCGTCTCTGCCATCGGGATGAGTGAAGGCCTCAGGCCAGGATCAATCTTCAGCCGCATCGAACACCGGCAAAGGACACCATGGATATTTCTATCGGTTCAAATCAGCTTCGTAATACGAATGGAAGTTTTGTGGCGCAGGACCAGGACCTGATCAAGGTGGAACAGAAGGCTGAAGACGGGAGTATCCTCCTGAGCATGGCCCTCTATAATCCTGCCGGATCGCAGGTTGCCAAGCTGGAGCGCAATGAATGGACATCCAATGACCAGGAGCGCTTCGAGCTCCGGGCCGATCCTGAATCGGTGACGGTAATTGATAACACGTTGAAAGGCGTGGTGTTGCTCGTCAAGAAAAACGAGGAGCACGGCATCCAAATCCCACAAGCCAAATTTTACTTGCCGGGCGGGACGGTGTCCGAGGTGACGGCCGAACAGTGGCACGTCGGGAACAAGATGGAACTGAAAGACGCGGACATCGATCTGCAAGGCGGTGGGATTGAAATTCAATAATTTCTTTCAGGCCGGCTCGACGTTTTTGTTTTGAATCGCGAGCCCTTTCCTCCTCCGTTGGCTCTCCACGTTCACAGGACAAGGTGAGTGTCGACGCTCTTCTATCACCGGCTGGCCGATTTCCTCGTTCTTCTCCATTTCACGTTCGTTCTGTTTGTCCTGTTCGGCGGGCTCCTGATTCTGAAATGGCGTTGGATGATATGGCTTCACCTTCCCGCGGCGGGTTGGGGAGCCTTGATTGAATTCACCGGCTGGATCTGCCCGCTCACGCCCCTGGAGCAGTGGCTCCGGGAAACGGGAGGAGGACATGGCTATCAATCCGGTTTCATCGAGTACTACGTCCTGCCCCTTCTTTACCCCGCCGGGCTGACCGGACAGATTCAAGTCGCGCTCGGTCTTCTCGTACTTCTCCTGAACTGCGGCGTGTACCTGCTCGTGTTTCGCCAACAACGTCAATCCGTGCAACGCTGATAACACGCATTCCTTCAAAGCGCCGTTTCCGCCGCGCCTGCGACTCGCTTGACCGCCTCATTCCGCGACAGTATAGTCGGGGCCTTACTCTTTCTTCAGGACATTGTGCCCATGAACGATCTGGCAGGCAAAAAGCTGGGATTGCTTCTGTCAACCCCGCCTTCTCATCCCAACGCGGACGTGGTCGCCGGCTTGAGCCGCGAAGCCCTGCGTTCTCACGTGAACGTGTACTTGTATCTCATCGATGAGGGCGTGAAAAACCTGGAAAACCCAACGATCCTCAGCCTGGCTTCGGCTGGCGTCAAACTGAGCGTCTGCGCCTACGGATGCCAACAGCACAAGGTGGCCACGGAAGGCTACGGTCAGGAAGTGACGTTCTGCGGATTAGTGGTGCTCTCCCAAATCATTACGGGCTGCGACCGTTTCATCAGCCTGTAACGGGCTTCTCCCTCTTCTCATGACTCAGAAAGGACCTTCAGAACCTTTCGAACCCCCTGACTTAAGATTAATCCGTGAAGATGCTCTAAAAGAGATGCAGACTTTTCTGCGTTGGCTTTTTGGGAGCACGCTTAAAACCCCCGTCTTCCGGAAACGGTGAAGTGTCTGTAGAACCATTCAATGAACACGGTGGATAAACGTGATAGGGAGTATCATCCGTTTTCGGCAATCGGGGCTTCACACCAACGAATCGAGACAGGGCACCTTTCAGGTAGTCTTCGTTTAATTCACAGCAAATCCATTTGCGCCTAAGCGATTCGGCAACCTCACCAGTGACGCATGAACCCCCAAAAGGATCAATCACTAGATCCCCTTCATCAGTAAGCATTCGAATGAAATATTCTGGAAGGCGTGATGGAAATCTTGCAGGATGCACCGGCAGGTTATTTGCGCGACAATAGCCCTGATAAGCCCCGTTTGATTCCGTATTTGCAATAGCTAAAAGGTTTGGGGGAACGGAACCACCGTTGTCCTTCTCGAATTTATTAGAAATGTCATGACCCGATGGACGCAACTTGGGCTTATAGCCATTTTTCAATAACGATTTCATTGAATTGCTATAGGGTGCGAGAATGCGTTTGTTGGATGCCTTGGGCCACGGTGTTTTCGACAGCCACCAGACACAGTTGATAGCGTCCTTCACTCGTACTCGCCTTACGTTTACCCATTCTGCGGGAGTCGGCAGTTTGGCAGGGTTCCACCAGTAATGTTCCTGACAAAGATGAAAGCCGTAATCGCGACACAGCGTGATAAGCAGCTCGAAATGGTAAAGCGAACGAGTAGGAGTCCTAGGTTTCCACGCCCCTCCAATATCAATCACAAGACTTCCTTTATCCTTCAACACCCGTTGCATACCTTCGGCAAATGGTCGAAACCACTCCACGTATCGGTCAGCGTCTTCGTTACCGTAAATTTTCTTTCTAACAAGGCCGAACGGAGGCGAAGTCATAATCAGGTCCACAGAATTGGGGGGTAATGTCGCGTGTAATAGGCCGAGAGAATCGCCATGATAGATTTTGCCATATTCTGTTTCTCTATAAATCTCGGGTTGCGCAATACTGTATAGGGGGGAATCTTCTTTCGCTTGAGATACCCGCCTATGGTTGTCATGCAGTTGACGAAGATAACTGCTCAGCGAATCATACCCGGCTACTTCCGTCGCGCATTGCATCTCCAAATACTCGGCATCTGTGAGCCGAAAACTGATGAGCCTTTTTCGAGGACTTTTAACTTTTGGTCGAGCCATGCCATTATTGTAATACAAAAACAAATCAAGTCAATATTTTTTTGTAATACGTTAGGTTAAAGCAGGCGAGGACAGATCTATTGGAGGGCCTGACTCAGATTTCCCGAAACTCATTCGCAGACCTGATGAACTCCACTCGGGGCCATTGGCTCCTGTCCGGTGGCAGGAATATCTCTCTACCAAGGTGTGATTCAAATTCCCGAAGACCTCCACCCAAACCGAGTTTGATGAGTCTATCCTTCTCCAGAGGATTGATCAGCATTCGTCGCTCCTCAGTGAGGTAAATCAGTTTGCGATCATACGCCCTGTGATAAGTGGGAGAAAGACACAATCCGTTTTGAACATCATCGGTACTACCTTCCGCGCCAACAGGCAAAATGTGTGCAGCATCAACGAGTCGTAGTTGCAATCCGGTTACACAGCACCTTCGGTCGTAGGCGACGTTGACCTTTCTTCTAAAATTACTGTCTCGGACAAGGTGCGATAATTTCTTTACAATCCGCCTCCTGTCGGGGGTCAACTTGTCGATTTCATCATCCGTTACGGATTCAAGCCTTCCGATTCTGGATAACAGACTGGACACTGTGACGTCTGCCCCCTTCTCATGCAGGCTTTCATAATTTGCGCAGTATGCGAGCAGGTTGTCAGGACGAAAACCGACTGCAATTTCATCGTTACCTTTCCGCGCAAAGGCAAAACCATCCCTAACAGCTTCCCTCAGTGTATTGATATTTATCTGGATGGAAGGAGACTGGGTTGAAAACATTCGATGTTTTCTTAGATCAAACCCGGCAAAACACTTGCTGTTTGGCTCGTAACCCAACAATAGCGTAGGCTCGTCTGGATTTTCCGGCAAAGGGGGAGTTACCGACGTAAGCTGTATGCGGTATTCGTCAACCGAGCGTGGCCCACCCCCATGAGTCAAGGTCCAGATGTAGATCCAAACAGAAAATGATGCTTCTCCGGATGTAACGTAGAATCTTTTCGGATTTCCTCTCGGCTTCGACACTAAAACAGCCGACGCTGCAGAATCAGTGAAGGCCTCTTCTATTGCTTGAACGAGTATTTCAGGAGGCAGTGCAGGCATTTATTCTCTGTCCTGTTGAAATCTGAGGGGGGAGGAATCACCCATGCTCTTTGTCTTTAAGAACAGATCTGTTTTTTTCCAACAACAGACTCGACTGCCTTTTCCATGCGATACATGAAGTTTGAGCTTACTAAACTTAGCGAGAAATTTCTCCAGACTAAGCTGCTTGCTGAAATTCTGCTGGGTGCATAGTGCGGTTAATCTTTGTTCAGCGTCGCCGGCCGTAGAGGAAGGTGATATTGATGCGCCGGGATTCATAGTCGTCTCGAAACACACAGGTGTCCGATTCATGGAAGAGGTCGGAATTGAAGACTAAGGCCCGGTTTTCCCGATAGGGAACCTTTACGGGCGACGCGCCGCTTTGTTTCAGGAACTCCCGAATCTTCGGCTGAAACGCCGTGGAATTGTACGCCTTGAAATCCCAGTCCCGCGGAGCTTCCTTATCCCAAACGATCAAGCCTCCACTCGCGGGGTCGAGGTTCGCTTCATCGTGAGTGATCCAGAAATTGACGTTCACCGCTGCCGCATCGGCGTGGATTTTCAAGGGACGACGGGCGCTATCCTGTTTAAACGCCCAGGCCTGAAGCAGCCGGTGATGGTGAAAGATGCCCGGAAAGGCGGTGCGTAATTCTTCGGCCACTTGCAACAACAGCGGTGAGGAAAACCCTTCGCCCAGAAACGCCCCGATGTATCCGTCTTCATAATCCTTCTTCCAAATCGTGGATTCCCGGCAAAATTGCCGAAGGGCCTTGAGCGCCTCGGGCCGCAACAAGGAATCGATATAAATGATTTCAGGCCGGCTCGCGTTATAGCGTCGCTCGATGTCTTCCACGTCCAATGCCGGATTCAACGCTCCCTGGGGCAATGCGGGATTGTCGGCATAATGCAGGATTCGGTTCACTGACGGAGCAAGGGCCTGAGCCTCTTCCGGACTGAGGTGGATTCGTTGGTTCGCCTCCCCCGATCGTAAGGCCCGCTGTCGTAACGCCGTCAGGGTTGCCTGGTATGGGGAATCGGGCTCCTTCCACAATTCACGCTCGGCCAGGTAGTGGATCTGTTCCGCATCGTGCTTGATCCGGGAGGCATGGAGCGTTTGCACCCGGACGGCCTTTCCATGGTTTTGCAGCAAATGGGCCGACGTGCGAAGTTCGTGCAAAGCCCCATCCATATCCTGTTTCCACAGGTTGGCTAATCCCAGATGATGATGGGCTTTCGCGTATTCAGGCTTGCTGGAGACGGCATGTTGGAACCGCGCGATGGCCTCGTCAAGACGATCGTCTTCAAACAGGATCACGCCCAGATTGTAGTGGGCTTCGGCATTGTCAGGATTGAGCGCAATGGCCCGTTGGTACGCGTCCCGTGCCTCGTCACGCTGGCCTAGTTCCTTCAGGACCACGCCCAGGTTGTTGTACCCTTCCGGGTGATCGGGTTTGATCGTCAGGACTTGCCGGTAGATTGCACAGGCCTCGTTCAATTCGCCTTTTTCCCGTAGGACGTTGCCCAGGTTCCCCAACGCCTCGACGTAATCGCCCTTGAGCGAGAGGGCCTGCCGGTAGGCACGTTCGGCCTCGTGTAATTGATTGAGTTTTTGATGGACTAGACCTTGGTTGTAAAAATAGAGCGGCTTTGTCGCGTCGCGTTGGATGGCCTTCGTGATACAGTCGAGCGCCCGATCATGCCGGCCTTGCTGGTACGCAACCAACCCGAGCAAATGGAGGGCGTCGGCATGGGCCGGATCCTGCGTGAGGATTTGTTGATAGCAGGTTTCGGCCTGGGACAATCGTCCCGCCCGATGGTGGGTGATCGCCTCCTCCAACAGTTGTTTGGCAAAGACCGTGCTTGACGGCGTTTGAGACTTGGCCGTCAACTTGGCTTGTCGTCTTCGTTCGGTCCTGTTCATCCGGCCGCGCCAACCATGTTTTCGAGACGTTTCACTTTCATGATCCTCAAGAGGGTAACCCTGCCCTCGTCAAAAAGTAAAGCGTTCGGGAGACCGGCAAGAGCCACGATCCTACAATGACCCGAGCCTCGCGAGCCGGGTACCATTCGACTTCACAAAAAAAGGGTCCTGCACGAACGTGCAGGACCCTTTGCACCGTATCTAAAATATTAAAACCCTTCGGCAAAACTGCGCAGTTTTCGGCTTTGACTCGGGTGACGGAGTTTGCGCAAGGCCTTGGCTTCGATCTGCCGGATCCGCTCCCGCGTCACCTCGAAGTCCTGCCCCACTTCTTCCAACGTGTGGTCCGTCGCTTCCCCGATCCCGAACCGTTTCCGCAACACCTTCTCCTCCCGCGCCGTCAGCGATTCCAGTGATTTCCCGATATGCCGTTGCAAATCGTACCGCACCGCCGCTTCCAACGGCGATACCGCTTTCTTGTCCTCGATGAAGTCCCCCAAATGGCTGTCTTCTTCTTCCCCGATCGGCGTCTCCAGTGAAATCGGTTCCTTCGCGATCTTCAGAATCTTCCGCACTTTCTCCAACGGCATTTCCATCCGCACCCCGATCTCTTCCGGCGTCGGCTCCCGGCCCAACTGTTGCACCAGGTGCCGGGACGTCCGCACCAGCTTGTTGATCGTTTCGATCATGTGCACCGGAATCCGGATCGTCCGCGCCTGATCCGCGATGGCCCGGGTGATGGCTTGCCGGATCCACCACGTGGCATACGTGCTGAATTTGTACCCCCGCTGGTATTCGAATTTGTCCACGGCTTTCATCAGCCCGATGTTTCCTTCCTGGATCAGGTCCAGAAATTGGAGCCCCCGGTTGGTGTATTTCTTGGCGATACTCACCACCAGCCGGAGATTGGCTTCGATGAGTTCGGCTTTGCCCCGCTTCATCTTTTCTTCCGCCCATTCCAAGCCCACCAGGGCGCTCTTGAATTCTGCGGTCGGTAGCAAGGTCAGGCCGCGCTCCACCTGTTTGAGCGTGGTCCGGGCTTCGTGGCTCCGGGTCACGACTTGCCGCAGGCCGGCTTCGCTGATGCCGAGCTGCCGCCGGAGGGGGGCCGTCGGGGTCCCGGCCCGGCTCAGGCGGCGTAAGAGTTTGAGGCCTTCCTGCGGGGGGTGTCCCAGCCGCTGGCAGCAGTCCCGGAGGATCCGTTCGGCCTGCCGCACGGTCCGGCCCGCGTCTTTGATCTGACTCACCAACTCGTCCCGCACGGCCGGTTGCAGGTGCAGCCCGTCCACCCGGGCCCCCAATTGTTCTTGCACGCCCCGCACTTTGGTACTCCACCGCGGCTGCTGGGCCACCGGGGCCGCCCGCCGCCGGTCATACAGCCGCAGCAGCGTCTTGCCCAACCGCCGGACGTGATCCAATTCCGCCAGGGCTTGTTGTCGTAATTCTTCTTCTTCCTGGGCTTCGGCCAGTTCGGCTTCGTCCAGGTCGTCGTCCCCGGGGTCATGCACCAGCACCACTTCTCCCACGCTGACTTCCCGTTTCTTCAAGCGGCCCCGCAGGGCGTCCAGGGTCTGCAGGGTCATGGGCATGCCCGCAATCGCCCGCGTCATCTCGTCCTTGCCTTCTTCGATCTTCTTCGCCAGCTCGATCTCCCCTTCGCGGCTGAGCAAAGAGACGCTTCCCATCTCTCGTAAATACAGACGAACGGGATCGTCCGTTCGACTCAAATCACCAGGGGTGAGATCGATTTCCGGGGCATTCTTTTCCAGCAAATCTTCCTGTTCCTCGGTTTTCTCGGAAACCGAGTCCGGATCAACCGGCGTTTCGGCACGAGATAGAGCCTGTTTCGTCCCGTTCTTCATGCGCTTCGGAACGGGGCTGTCGACGGGATCGAACAGCTTCCGGGGTTGAACTTCAGGGGCACGAACCCTTGCGGATGATGGGCGCGCCTTCTTGCCCCGTTGGCTCTTTGTTTCCAATGCCAATTCTTTTTTCCGTAGCTTGGAGGCGATCGTCTTTGCCATAAAGGGCCCTTATCAAGGAGCTAAAGTGGAGGAGGCTAACCCGGCTTTTCTCCCACGTAACGTTTCGATTTGAGAATTCAGGCAATCCACGTCATCAGTTCGTTGTTCTCGTTCGGCGATTCGAAGCTGAGCAATCAATTCGTCCAGCCGGGTTCTCAAGTTTTTTTGTGTCAACGCCCTCAAACAACCCTGAATATACTCATCACGGTTCTCAAAATGCGTCACGGATACCGCCAACTCCGCAACCGAATCACGACACGTCTCATCCAAACCGGTTTCCGCGAAAAATCCCGACACATCAATGCCTCCTTCCGGATCCAGATGTCGCAATCCTATTTCCACAAGCCGGCGATAGAGTGGAGACCGGAAATCCTCGGGCCGCAGTTCCTTGAGGTGTTCCGGATGCAAGCTCCCCTGCACCATGAACGAGACGATTTCGCGTTCCTCTCGAAACTCCCTTTTGTCGTTGCGTGGATTGCCGGGCGTTGGCGTTTTCCCTCGAGGTCGAGCACCACCCTGACGACGATCCAGGACAGCAGGATATCGATCAAGAAGGAGCTGTGACCTGACGCCCAGTCGCTCGGCGACGCGTTGGATCTGTTCGTTCTTTTCAATAGGATTCGAGACTTTGGCCAAAATGCCGAGTATGTCGTCGACTCGCCGTGTTCGCTCTTCGATGGTCGCGTGGGTTGCTCCTTCCAGACGTTGAGCTACGGCAAATTCCAACAACGTCAGGGCCCGCTCCTGCAACGCGAGAAAATGTTCCGCTCCATGAGCCCGAACGTAGGAATCGGGATCATGTCCCTGAGGCATGACCACAACCTTGACGGTGATCCCGCTGTTCCGAAACACGTCCAGCGCGCGTAGCACCGCACCGGTCCCCGCCGCATCGCCGTCGAAGACCAGCACCACGGTGTTGACGAACCGCCGAAGCAAGACGGCATGCTCGGACGTGAGTGCGGTGCCCAAGGGCGCGACAACCTGACGAATACCAGCCTGATAGAGCGCCAACACGTCAAAGTAGCCTTCGACGAGCATCAGAGAGTCAAGGTGCGGGTTCGCCTCGCGTGCCCTGTGCAATCCATACAACACACGGCCCTTTTGAAAGAGCGCCGTGTCCGGAGAATTGAGGTACTTGGGGGTACCCTCTTCGAACACACGGCCGCCGAATGCAATCACGTTTGCGCCAAGGTCGTGGATCGGGAGCATGACCCGGCCACGAAAGCGGTCATAGAATTTCGCGGACTTTGAGGAGCCCTGATTGTCTTTTGCCGCCACCAGGCCCGAGACGGCCAGGTCGGAAGGCGTTGCCCCTTGCCTGGTCAAATAGTTGGTGAGCCCGTCCCACGAAGGCAGCGCATAGCCCACGCCGAACTCTTTCAGAGTCTGTAATTCAAGACCCCGTTCGGAAAGGTACGTCAGGGCCGACCGGCCTTTGGACGGATCATGCAGATTCTGCTGAAACCACGTATTGGCCAATGCATGGAGGCCTTCCAATCGTTTTCGCTGACCCGTTTGGGATTGCGAAAATCCCCCTGCCGCATTGCGGGGGAGAGGGATTCCCGCCCGCTCGGCAAGGTCTCTCACCGCCTCCGGGAACTCCAACCCTTCCTTTCGCATCAGGAAGGTGAAAACATCGCCTCCGGTTCCGCATCCGAAACAGTAAAACATCTGTCGCGCGGGAGTAACGGTAAAGGAAGGCGTTTTTTCCTGGTGGAACGGACAAAGCCCACGAAGGTTCTGACCCGTTTTCGTCAACGTGACATAGCGGGACACCACATCCACAATGTCAACGGAGTCACGGATTTGTTGAAGGGTTGCAGGAGGGATTCCAGCTCGTGCCGTTGTCAAGGCTCTTCTCCGAAGCCTCTATCGGTACCCTCTTTTTGGAAGAGCTAGGCGGTCACAACTTATTGGAAAATAATGTTTTTTGCACTATACCAGGGATAGCCAGACAAGTCAACCGTTGGGAAAGCAGAGCGTCGTTTCTTATTGGGACGGCTCCGTGCTCCTGATACCCGATTTGCCGAAGCGTTTACCCAGTTCCTGCTGAATCGCCGTCATGGGAATTTCACAATGTCCCAAGGCCACTATGGTATGAAAGAGCAGATCCGCCACCTCGTGGATGACTTCTTCCCGGTGTTCCGTTTTGACGGCCAGCACGACTTCCCCGGCTTCCTCCACGACTTTTTTCAGGATGCGGTCGGGTCCGTCCTTCATCAAGGAGGACACATAGGAATGCTCTTGTGGATGAGCCTTCCGTTGCCGGACCATTTCATACAGTCGATCGAAAATGCTTCCGTTCGCCTCTTCATCGCCGTGCGTCGCCGCTACGCCCTGAGGCGCCACTTCCGCAAAAAAACACGTACGGGCTCCCGTATGACACGCGGGCCCGGTGGGTTCGGCTTTGACCAACAAAACGTCCCCGTCACAATCGAGAAATACCCGTTTGCAGAGCAGGTAATGGCCGGAAGTTTCCCCTTTTTTCCAAAGCTGTTGTCTGGAACGGCTCCAGAAGTGCACGTACCCGGTTTGCAACGTCTGATCGAGTGCTTCCCGGTTCATAAAGGCCACCATCAGGATTGCGCCGTCACGCCAATCCTGGACAACGGCAGGCACCAGCCCGTGTTCATCGAACTGTACCTTGAGATCGTTGGGAACCGCGCTCCGGTCAGATTCCACGGCCATTCACGATACGCACGGGAAGCCCGTGTTCCTTGAGGTAGGTTTTCGCGTCACTGATGCTGTAGGTTTGATAGTGAAAAATCGAGGCCGCGAGCACGGCATCGGCCTTTCCTTCTCCCAGGGCCTCACACAGATGGGCCACGGTTCCGGCCCCCCCGGACGCGATGACCGGAATGGAGACGGCTTCGGAAACGGCCCTGGTCAACGGCAGGTCATACCCGTCTTTGGTCCCGTCCTGATCCATCGAGGTCAACAGGATTTCACCGGCCCCTTTCTCTTCCATGTGTCGGGCCCATGCCACGGCATCCAGCCCCGTGGACTTGCGACCTCCATGGGTAAAAATTTCCCATCGTGCGGGGCTGGCATCCTGGGCCTGTTTCGCATCGATCGCGACTACAATGCACTGGGAACCGAATCGACGGGCCGCGGCCGTCACGAACTCCGGATTTTCCACGGCGGCCGTATTGATGCTGACTTTGTCCGCCCCCGCATTCAACAGTTGCCGGATATTCTCAAGGGTCCGCACCCCGCCACCAACCGTGAGCGGCATAAACACCTGCTCGGCCGTCCGGGACACGATGTCCAGCAGGGTGTCCCGATTTTCGTGAGAAGCGGTGATATCCAAAAAGCAGAGTTCATCCGCACCGGCTTGATCGTAGATCTTCGCGACCTCGACCGGGTCGCCGGCGTCACGAAGATTCACGAAGCTCACGCCCTTGACCACCCGGCCATCCTTCACGTCCAAACAGGGAATGATGCGTTTGGTCAACATCCCCGCCTCACGCACGAGCCTCGGCCAACGCTACTGTGAGGTCCAACGTGCCTTCGTATAAGGCCTTGCCGACGATGATACCGATAATCTTTTGCCCCAACCGTTTAATCGCACGGATATCCTCCACCCGCGTGACCCCCCCAGAGGCGATCAGAGGAACCGGCGAAGCCTGTAGCGCGTCCCGCAGAGCCGATACGTTCGGCCCCTCCAACATCCCGTCACGACTGATCTCCGTAAAGATGACTCCGGCAAGCGGATAGTCCTTCAAGGAAGCCAACACGTGCTCCGCCGTTGACTCGGAAAGATTTGTCCAGCCATGCACCGCGACTCTTCCCTGTTTCACGTCGACCCCGACGAAAATTTTATCGGGGAAGCTGGCACAGGCATCGGCGAGAAACGCCCGATTTTCCAACGCGGCCGTTCCCAACACCACCCGGCTGACGCCATGGTCGAAATAGTCTTTCATCACTTCCAACGATCTGATCCCTCCACCCACGTGAATCGGGATGGAAACGGCGTCGGCAATTGCACACACCTGCTCCATATTGTGAGGTTTCCCGTTCACCGCGCCATTGAGATCGACGACGTGCAACCGTTGGGCGCCCAAAGCCTCCCATTGCCGGGCCATGGCCGCGGGATCGTCGGAATAGGTCGTCTCCTGCGCCATGTCGCCTTGCCGGAGTCGTACGCACCGCCCGTCTTTTAAATCAATTGCCGGGATAACCATCATGAGTCAAATAACCTTCCCGAATTATGACCCGGGACATGCTTTTTTTGAATGTATGCCTCGAAGGAGACATCCCCGGTGAGGCGAGACGGAACGCGCTCTAATCAGTACCCAAGGGTAAGCTTTGCAGCACGCGCACGACCCCTGTGCGCGCCAACTCTTCGGCCGTGACAAATGTTCCCCCTCGTTCGAGGAATCCCTTGAAATCATGAGTCAACGGTTTCTGCTCTTCAAAATAATCACCCACCCACAACACCCTGCCGTCCTTGGCCCCGACCAACCGGATTTCGAATCCAACGGCAGCGGGATGCGCGGCGAACTTCGTGCCTTCCCGTTCACGGTACACTCGGACAACGCCCTCAAGGACCGCATCCACACCCAGCCGTTCTCCCAAGAGCCGAGCCGATTCCCGACGATTCCGGGCTTGGGCAGATCCCTCCTGACTGTCAAGAATCTGTCCAACGGTTTCGGGCGGGATGACTTGAATCCGGGGCTTGAACCGCAACTGGGAATACACCATATGCCGGATCATGTCGGGAACCGAGTCCGGCACGGAAACCTCTACCGGGCGAGTCCGGCCGGGAATCGATGAACCACTGACGCTCCCCAACGACTGAGGGATTTGGGGATTTGCAAGGTCTGCCGGAGGCGATGTTCTGAACGCAAGAGAGATTCCCTGCTTCCCTTTGACAACGTGAAACGGCGCAATCGCCACTTTCGTGATAGCTTGGGACGCAAGCTGGGGATGGGATTTCACGGTAACCGGGTCCGCGGCACACGCCCCGCACCCCCACAGGAGAAGCAATGTCGCCGACAGCCAACGTGTGTGTCGCCGGCGTTCGCCGGCGGTGATGATGTCGCTCAATTCCATGACCCGAAGTTCTTGAGCAATTGAAGCCCGACCTGTTGACTTTTTTCCGGATGAAATTGACAGGCGAAAACCTTCCCTTTGGTCACACTCGACACAAAAGGCACGCCATACCGAGTTTCGGTACAGACCACGTCGGCTTCTTCCGGTTCCACGTAATACGAATGGACAAAATAGACATGGGCCTCCGCACTGATGCCTTCCAATAACGGTATCGGCTGTTTGACCTGAATCGTGTTCCATCCCATATGCGGAATCTTCAGCGATGCCTGAGCCGATCCGGAAGGAAATCGTTTGACCTTTCCTTTAAAAATATCCAACCCACTGTGCACGCCGAACTCCTCGCTTTCCGAAAAGAGAACCTGAAAGCCCACGCAAATACCTAAAAACGGCTTGCCTTGAGCAATCGTCCGACGCAACGGCTCGATCAGACCAAATCGTTGGAGATTATTCACGCAATCGCCAAAGGCTCCCACTCCGGGAAGCACCACGTGGGTCGCCCGATCAATGACCGCGGGATCTCGCGTGACGACCGCGGGATGTCCCACGGTTTCAAATCCCTTTTGGACGCTTCGTAAATTCCCTCTTTCATAATCGACAATAGCGATCATGGCTTGCTTCATCCTCCGCGTTCCGAATTCGTCTCCCGTGCGAATCGTCAGGCGAGAACCCCCTTCGTGGAAGGGACCCCCACCACCCGGTCGTCCTGGCGAGTCGCCTGATCCATGGCTTTCGCAAATGCCTTGAAGACGGCTTCAATCATATGGTGGGGATTACGGCCGTACCGAACGTTGACGTGCAGGTTCAACCCGCCTTGGGTCGCCAAGGCCTGAAAAAAATCTTCAAACAGGCCGAGATCAAACCCTTTCACTTCCCGATGGGACAGCGTCACGTTATACACCAGAAACGGTCGTCCGCTCAGATCGACCACGACTTCCGCCAACGTTTCATCCAGCGGGACGGTGGCCCACCCGAACCGGCGGATCCCGGCTCTGTCTCCAAGCGCTTCCTTGAAGGCGCTCCCCAACACCATGCCGATATCCTCAACCGTATGATGATCATCGATATGCGTATCGCCCTTGGCCTCGAGCACGAGATCAAACAATCCGTGTCGCGCGAAGGCATCCAGCATGTGGTCCACGAACGGAACGGGTGTGGCAATCCGGCGTTCCCCCGTTCCATCCAATTCCAATTCCACCCGGATGGTGGTTTCGGAGGTGGACCGGTCTACCGCCGCCCGTCGCAATTTCTTTGCAATAGTCATGATCCCCGGCTTTCTATGGAACGGGCATGGGCTTGTAACCCCTCCATGGCGGCCAACCGCGTGACGTAGGGAGTGACGACTTTCAGTTGTGCCTTGTTATACGCCACGACGTTCGTTCGTTTCACGTAATCATCCAGGGACAAAGCCGAAAAAAACCGTGCGGAGCCCCCGGTCGGCAGCACGTGATTCGGACCTGCAACGTAATCCGCCACGGCCGGTGGGGTATAGCCCCCCATGAACACCGCACCGGCATGCCGAATCTTTTTCACGTAGTCGAACGGTCGGGGCAACAGAACCTCCAAATGTTCGGGCGCAACGGCATTGGCCACCTCAAAGGCTTCGTCCAGATCCGAGACGACGAAAATTTTACCATATTGGCCGACGGAATGTGCCGCAATATGTCGACGCGTCAGTTTGGTCAATTGCAAGCGAATTTCCCGCGCAACTTTCCTGGCAAACGCCGCCGAGGGCGTCACGAGATAGACGCGGGCTTCCTCATCATGTTCGGCTTCACACAACAGGTCGGCGGCGCAATGAGTGGGGTCGGACGGTTCATCCGCAATCACCAGCAGTTCACTTGGTCCGGCAATCATGTCAATGTCGACGGTCCCGTACACCGCTCGTTTGGCCGCGGCCACGTACATGTTTCCCGGCCCCACGATTTTATCCGCCCGGGGAATTCGTCCGGTGCCATAGGCCAACGCCCCGATCGCCTGCACGCCTCCGATGCGATACACTTCATCAACGCCGGCGAGATCCGCTGCCACCAACAGATAGGGATCGATGGCCCCCGACATGGTGGGACTACACATGATGACCCGCGGCACCCCGGCCACTTTCGCAGGGATCGCGTTCATCAGGACCGTGGAGGGATACAATGCTTTGCCCCCGGGCACGTACAGGCCCACGACGTCCAACGGCGTGATGAGCTGCCCCAGCTTCACGCCTTTCTCCTCACTCACCCACGTCGAGACGCGTTGTTTGCGATGAAACGCACGAATACGCCGCGCGGCGAATTGTAAGGCTTCCAGGTCGGTTCGTTGTACGCCGGCATACGCCTGCCGAATTTCCTGTGAGGACACACGAAACCGTTCAGGTGACAACGCAAGACCGTCAAATTTCTTGACGTATCGCGCGACCGCGACATCGCCGTTTCGTTCGACGTTTTTCAGAATACGTTTCACGCGAGTTTCGATCTCGGCGTGCTGCCGGGCGCCGCGATTGCAGACTTCAGCCAGCGCCTGGGAATAGCCCTTGGATTTTGAAGAAATAACGTTCATCACGCCGTCAGGCGCAGGCCGTCTTGGGACGACTCTTGCGCAGCCTGTTAATCATGGTGGTAATCGCCTGATGCTTCATTTTCAAGCTGGCACGATTCACGATCAAGCGTGCCGTCGATTCCGCAATCGTTTCCATTTCCTGCAGGTTGTTGGCTTTCAGCGTCTCCCCGCTCGACACCAGATCCACGATACGATCCGCCAAGCCCACCACCGGCGCCAACTCGATCGACCCATACAATTTGATGATCTCGACCGGAATGCCCTGCCGGTTAAAATGCAATTCCGTGATGTTGGGATACTTCGTGGCGACCCGGAGTTTCGACGATAAGCGCGTGCGCTCATCCAGCCCCGCCAAAGCCGCGACGGAGATCCGGCACCACCCGATCCGCAGATCCAAGGGTTCATAGACGTCCAGTTGTTGCTCCAATAACAGATCCTTCCCCGCCACCCCCACGTCGGCCGCTCCATACTCCACGTACGTGGGTACGTCCGTGGGGCGAACGACCAAAAAAGACAGCCCCGACTGCGGCACTTCGAACGCCAGTTTGCGATCGTCTGAGGACAATTCCGGGCCAAAATAACCCGCTTTCTGAAACAAGGCCAGAGTTTGATCCAGGAGTTTCCCTTTCGATAGCGCGACGGTCACCATGTCACTCATAAGGAACCTCTGATTTAATGCACTATCGGGCGCATGGCTGCGTTGTGTCCTCGCTCAACCCTCACCTATCTCTATGATAAGCCTCGGGTTTCGCTCCGGGACGCCTTGCCCAGCATCCCGCTATCACAATAAATCGGAGGTTCCATAACCCGAACCCTCTCGACGAACCGATGCGCCCAAGCCTTGCAATTTATCTTCGATTCGCTCGTATCCGCGTTCCAAATGATAAATCCTGGAAATCCGCGTTTCACCTTCTGCCGCCAACCCGGCCAACAGAAGCGCGGCGCTGGCACGCAGATCCGACGCCATGACCGGTGCGCCCGTCAACCGGCCTAATCCTTTCACAACGGCACGGTGCCCATCAACCGTAAGCACCGCACCCATGCGTCGCAATTCCGGAACGTGCAGAAACCGTCCGGCAAACACCGATTCGGTTATCACGCTGGTTCCTTCCGCCAGACACATCAAGGCCATGATTTGCGCTTGCAGATCCGTGGGAAAGCCCGGATAGGGAAACGTTTGCACGTCCTGGGCCTGCAATCGGGTTCCGGCCTCGATAGTGATCGACCGTGGCCCCTCCGACAAGTCGGCGCCGCATTGCTTGAGTTTGGAAATCAGGACTTCCAGATGTTCGGGCACACATTGATCCACTTCGACCCGGCCACCCGTCATCGCCCCGGCGATCAAATACGTTCCCGCTTCAATTCGATCTGGAATCACCTTGTGCTCCGCGCCATGCAACGCCGGGACCCCTTCGATGATAAGACGCCCGGACCCGGCCCCGGAAATTCTGGCTCCGCGTTTGATCAGGAAATCGGCCAGATCGACAATTTCCGGCTCCATGGCGGCATTGTTGATCACCGTCGTACCTTTCGCGAGACAGGCGGCCATCAACAAATTTTCGGTTCCGGTGACGGTCGGAATCTCGAAATCGATGCGTTGACCTTCCAACTTCGCGGCACGGGCCCGGATATAGCCGTAATCCACGGAGACCGTGGCCCCCAGCTTTCGCAGTCCCTCCAAATGGAAGTCAACCGGCCTGGGACCGATGGCGCATCCACCCGGGAGAGAAACAACGGCTTCCCCAAACCGGGCCAACAACGGACCCAACACCAAGATGGAGGCCCGCATGGTTCTGACCAGATCATACGGCGCCTCGAGTGATTCGACGTGGGTCGCGTCGATAACCGCCCGCCCCTCCTCCTGCTTGACGGAAACCCCGAGCAAGCTGAGCAGCGTCATCATGGTGGCGACGTCTCTCACCTGCGACAGGTTGGAAATCGTGCACTCTCCTCCCCCCAACAAGGTCGAAGCCAAAATGGGAAGCGCCGCATTTTTTGCGCCACCCGCCCTGACGCGCCCTTCGAGGCGTTGTCCTCCCGTCACGACCAAACTGTCCATGGTTACGACGTTCGCTCCAAGCAGATGACGCGATCGATACCCGCCTGATCGCGCCGGATTGTTTTGACGACGAACGTTTTCTTGCTGCCGACTTTTCGACGAAGGTCGTCTGACTGGTTCATTCCCATTTCCATGACCAGAATCCCTCCCGGGTGCAACAGTGACGGACTCTCCGCAAGCAGACGATCGTAGAACTCGAGGCCGCTCGGGCCGCCATCGAGGGCGGAAAACGGCTCAAATGCCCGGACGTCCCGTGAAAGGCGATCGCATTGATCCGCCGGAATATACGGTGGATTCGAAACAATGACCGATACTTTACCTGCGAACGCGCCATTGGACAGCGGTTCGAGACACTCCCCTTGGAAAAACCGTATCCTCCCGGCCACGCCATGACGCTGCGCGTTTTCCTTGGCCACCCGAAGAGCCGGGGCACTGCAATCCGTAGCCGAGACAATGGCTTCGGGACAGTCCAAGGCCAACGAGACGGCCAGACAGCCCGACCCCGTCCCCATATCCACCATGTGACAGCGTGTAGTCGAGAAGCGTGAGGCCAGAATTTCCTCGACGATCAACTCGGTTTCAGGCCTTGGGATCAACACATCGGGATTCACGAGAAAGTCCCGTCCGCGAAAAGACTGGGTACCCATGATATATTGCAAGGGTTCCCGTAACGCCCGACGGCAAAACAGCGACTCGGTTCGCATCCACTCTTCCGGCGCGATCCTGCCGTCAGGGTCGGCATACACCCTGAGACGTGAAATCCCCATGCCGGCTTCCAGCAGCCAGAACGCTTCATTATTTGCGTTGGCCACCCCGGCGGCGTGCAGGATAGCCACGCCCCGTTGATAGGCCGACAAGAGCGTGGCCGGAGGTCCGGAGGAACCGTTCGGAGCCGCCGTGTCAGTCTTCATCATCAGTTGTTGGACGCGATTTCAGCCCCGCGACTCTCCGGCTCACGAGCATCGTGCAACGCTTTCACCAATTCCTCAAGATTTCCGTCGAGGATCGAATCCAACTTATGCAAACTCAGCCCTATGCGATGATCCGTCACGCGATTTTGCGGGTAATTGTAGGTGCGGATCTTTTCACTACGCTCACCGGTCCCGACTTGGGAACGACGATGTTCGGCAATCGAGGCTTCCTGTTTTTCACGTTCGGCGTCGCCGATACGGGTTCGGAGGGTCCGCATGGCTTTTTCACGATTCTTGAGTTGCGACCGCTCATCCTGACACGTGACCACCATGCCGGTGGGAATATGCGTAATACGCACGGCCGAATAGGTGGTATTGACGCTCTGGCCTCCCGCGCCGGAGGAACAGAACGTATCGATGCGAAGATCTTTCGGATCGAGATGCACCTCGACGTCTTCAACCTCCGGCATCACCGCCACGGTCGCCGCGGACGTGTGAATGCGCCCGCTCGCCTCCGTACTCGGCACTCTCTGGACGCGGTGCACCCCGCTCTCATATCGAAAAGCGCCGTACGCCCCTTTACCCTCGACCAGAAAAATGGCTTCCTTGATCCCGCCGATGCCCGTCTCGTTCGCGTCAATCATCTGCACCCGCAACCCGCGGTTTTCGGCATATCGCATGTACATGCGCAACAACTCACCGGCGAACAGCCCGGCCTCTTCGCCGCCGGTCCCGGCTCGTATTTCGACGAAGGAGTTCTTGTCATCCTCGGCGTTTCGGGGATGCAAGAGTTGCAGCGCGTGCTCCTCAACCTGCGTCCGTTTCTCTTGCAACGTCCCCAATTCATCGGCGGCCAACGCCTTGAGTTCCGGATCCAATTGCGGGTCATCCAGCATCCGCGAGGTATTGGCGATTTCCCGGAGCAGGCCCTGGTAGTCTGCAAACAGCTGGCTGACTTCTTCAAGGTCAGCCCGCTCCTTGTTGTAGGCAATCACCACCGGCGGCTGGCTGAGGACCGTCGGATCGGCCAGGCGATGGGTCAATTCGTCGTAGCGATGCGCCACGGCTTCCCATTGGGCAAGCCAGCCCTCAAACTGGTTTTCCATCTTGTCGCCGGACATAGGACACCATGCTTTACAATTAAACGAAAGTCTGCGAGAAAATCGAGGAGCGCGCGAGCGCGTCGAGCGGGGAGGCTAGGCTTTGGACTTTTTGGCGTACTTTTTCCTGAATCGTTCCACGCGTCCTTCGGTGTCAACGATTTTCTGCGTGCCGGTGAAGAAGGGATGACAGGCAGAACAAATGTCCACCTTGATATCACCCACGGTAGAACGGGTTTGGAATTTCATGCCGCATGCGCAACTGACCGTCGCCTCGGAATATTCGGGATGAATGCCTGCTTTCATGATGCCGATTTCCTCCTGAAAACTGTTCCAACGCCTATATCTAGCATGAAAGACCGGTCATTGGCAAAGAGAACGGGAAGGTTATCGATTCATGGACTGGAGAAAGTCCTGATTATCCTTGGTCCCGGCGATCTTATCCATGAGAAACTCCATGGCTTCCATCGTCCCCAGGGGGCTCAATACCTTGCGTAACACCCACATTTTGTTCAACCGGTCCCGGTCGACCAGCAACTCTTCCTTCCGAGTCCCCGATTGACTGATATCGATGGCCGGGAAAATGCGCTTGTCCGCCAAGCGACGATCCAAATGGACTTCCATGTTCCCCGTGCCTTTAAACTCTTCAAAAATCACGTCGTCCATACGACTGCCCGTATCCACCAGCGCCGTGGCCAGAATCGTGAGGCTTCCGCCGTCCTCGATGTTTCGAGCCGCACCAAAAAACCGTTTGGGCCGTTGCAGTGCATTGGAGTCCAGCCCGCCGGACAGCACCTTTCCGCTCGGAGGCGCAATCGTATTGTAGGCGCGAGCCAACCGGGTCACACTGTCCAGCAGGATCACCACGTCGCGTTTATGCTCAACCAACCGCTTCGCCTTTTCCATCACGATCTCGGCCACTTGCGCATGACGTTGGGCCGGTTCGTCGAACGTGGAGCTGATGACCTCGGCGCTCTTGACCTGGCGCTGCCAATCCGTGACTTCTTCCGGGCGTTCGTCAATGAGTAAGACGATGAGCAAAGTCTCCGGGTGGTTGTGCAGGATCGCACGGGCAATGGCTTGAAGCAGCATGGTTTTTCCCGTTCGCGGAGCAGCTACGATGAGCCCGCGTTGTCCCTTCCCGATGGGCGTGGTCAGTTCCATCACCCGCGTGCAATATTCCTCCTGATCAAACTCCAGGGCAATGCGTTCCTCGGGATAGAGCGGCGTCAGGTTATCGAACAGAATTTATCCCGCTGCATTTCCGGTTCGTCATAATTGATTTTTTCAACCTTCAATAAGGCAAAATATCGCTCCCCGCCTTTGGGGGGACGAACCTGACCGGAGATGATGTCGCCCGTTCGCAGGCCAAAACGACGGATCTGAGAGGGCGATATATAAATATCATCGGGACCCGGAAAATAATTCGAATCCGGTGCACGCAAAAACCCGAAGCCATCGGAAAGGGTTTCCAGAACCCCTTCACCAAAAATGACCCCGTTCTTCTCCGCCTGACCTTGCAAGATGGCAAAGATGAGTTCCTGTTTTCTCAGATTCGCGCACCCTTCGATTTTTAATGAACGGGCCAAATCCGCAAGGTCGCCGATGGATTTTTGTTTCAATTCCGCAAGATGCATAACTTTCTCTCGCCGGCACCGAGTCGTGACGACGAGCCGAAACGTGTCTTCCTGGAGATCGATGGATTCGTAAACTATTTACACGTGGTGAACAGACCGTCCTGCTTGTGTTCCGGCAGTCATTCAGACAATTCCGCCGATGCATCAGATGAAGGGAACCTATTCATTATGTTTTGGACAGAAGGGTGTTGGCGTTACGAAAAAGGAATTTACAATTTTGGGACTTGAAAACTCATGTAGGAAGAAGTAACTGCCTCTTCAATCTGGAAGGTATGTTTATTTTGTATAACATGAATCTCCTGATTGTCAATAGGAACTTTCAACCATTGTTGGTTTGCGATGCCACGAGCGTTATGATAAATGAACGGAAGCAGGGGAAAACTTCTCAACCTGGACAATTTATTGCACAAAATGGCTAAGCCCGACGAGCCTTTTTCACATGGACGAATTTTCTCCTTTTCCGAGGCGACGGAACTGATTCCCAAACTCGCGACACACCTGACCAAAGCCAAAGCCGGCAAAACGATCCTGCAGCAAACTAAAGAAGAAATCAAAAAAGCCAGCGCCAACGCTCCGTATGGAGGCGGCAGTTGCGAGGGCCCTCGCTACATCAAGGCACTCGAAACGATTTATGAAAACCTCAACAGCATCAATGAAATGGGCGTGATTGTCAAAGATCTGGACATGGGCTTATGCGACTTCCCGTATCTCATGGAAGGACGGGTGGTGTATCTCTGCTGGAGGCTCGGCGAAGAAACCATCGAATGGTGGCATGAAATCGATGACGGATACAAAGGGCGACAAACCCTGCCCAAAGGGATCACGTGAAAGACAGTGCAGAGTCGATTGTCCGTTCCGGCAAGCCGTAACAGGGAGGCCGAGTGTATGACGTACGTAATCATTGGATGGGACGGACCCGAAGGTCAGAGCAAACGCCCGCACCACAGACCAGCCCACCTGGACTATCTTGAAGGCCTGCAAACACAAAGCCGGTTAGTCTGTGCCGGACCCTTTACGGATCAAGCCGGGAGCCTGGTTATCATCGAAGCGGACACCATGGAGCAGGCCGAAAACATTGCCAACGGCGATCCGTACGTCACCCATGGCATATTTGAACGAGTCGAAATCCATCCGTTTAAACGGGTCTTGCCCCGGCCACAAGAAGCATAACCACGCGTTCCGTCAGATCGGTAGTATTCAGCCAGTCGATAACAACTTGGCTGAATACATACAGGGATGACAGATTCACGGTTTCGTTGGTTGTGTTCGCATCATTTCGCATCAATGACCGAAAGAAACGGATACGGCTGCACGAGACAGGACGAACGATTTGAAAGAACGGCATCCTGCGTGTTACAAATTCTTTGTTTATGATTCAACAAAGGTGGGGATCCAATGATTAAGCTGATCCGCGAAGGTTCGACGAAATACCCCTGGCTGCTCAAGATCATCATGCTGGTGATCGCAGTCACCTTCACCATCGGAATGGGGTGGTTCGGGTATGAAACCGCACAACAACCCAACGTGGTGGCCGTAGTCGGGGCGTATCAGGTGGAGTTGGAAGAATTTCGCAAGGCATATAACAGGCTTGATGCCTTCTATAGAAATCAGCCTCAGCAAGAAGCCCCCGACCGCAAAGAGCTCAAGCAGACCGCCATCAACTCTTTAGTCAACCGGAAACTGTGGCTCGTGGCTGCCGATGATCTCAACCTGGAGGTGCATCCGGACGAACTGCGAGGCACGATCATGAAGCGCGAAGAATTTCAAAAGGATGGGGCCTTTGACCCTGAGACCTATCACCGCCTCCTGGCACTGAACCGGCTTTCTCCGGCGAAATTTGAAGAAGGTTTGCTTAAAGACCTTCGCATACAAAAAATTCAGCTCCTTATTCAAGACGTGGCGACCCTCAATCCGGTGGAGGAAGAACTGGTCGAGGAACTCGCCGCGGGACAAACCGCAGGCCTCGAAGACGAAAAAGAAATCGAAAAGATCAATGACCGCATCCGACTCCAACTCCTGATCCAAAAGAAACAGCAAGCCCTCGAAGCATTCCAAAAAGCCTTGCGGGCTTCTGCAGACGTCGAGATTCGACAGGAATTCCTCTAAAATTTTCCTCAATTCCCATACGTGCCCGTGTGTAAGAGAGTGGTCACGTGGATCTCCTTTTGAGGCGCTTTTCGTATTGGGCAGCGTATAGATCAATGAGCCGGCGAATCATCGCCTGATACGAAGTCCGGCGCTTTCCAGCCTCTTTCTTAAAGAAATCCACACTCGATTTGCTCAAAGCGATCGTAACCTTGACATGATCCCGGCGAAGCACCAACTCGTCAGGTGGTGGGAGAAAATCTTTAACCACACTCAATTGGCCAAGAGGCTCATCCGTATATTTTATTTTGTTCTTCATAAATCCTTTTGCCCCTCCTCCAGTATCCTGCACCGATAATTCGAATCATATCCATTCGGTAAGTAAAGCGAACCGTTAAGACTCCATCTCCAACCCGACCAAAACAATAATAACGCTTTTCCTCAAGACTATGGTCCAAATCCTCTGCAATCACACGCTTCGGATCAACAAATGCTTGCTGAGCGACTTCAAAGGAGACACAATGTTTTTCTTGGTTCTCAACGTTTTTTGCCTCATCCCATTCAAATTCTGTCTTTGCCACAAATGAATTCTACCTCTGACAGAGAAAAAAATCCATATAAATATACATACAGTTATATGTAATAAATTGATCTGAAAAAATTCGAGGGTATCTACCGGATACTGTCTTGTACCGTGCAGATTCTGGGGAACTGAAGTGGAGCTTCAGCCTTCTCCGGTTATTGAATCAACATGGCATCGCCGTAGCTGTAAAACCGGTACCGTGCGTTGATGGCTTCCGCGTAAGCCGCGCGCAGTTGGTCGAAACCGCCGAAGGCGGAAACGAGCATGAGCAACGTGGTGCGCGGCAGATGAAAATTGGTCAGCAGAGCGTCGACCATCCTGAAACGAAACCCGGGTGTAATGAATAACCGGGTTTCACCAGGACCGGGCCGGATTTCCCCGGCTTCGTTGACCGCGGATTCCAACGTGCGCACCGACGTGGTTCCGACCGCCACGACTCGCCGGCCTTCAGCCTTTGCCGCATTGAGGCGCTTCGCCGTCTCCTCGGAAATGTCAAACCATTCGGCGGCCATGTGATGATCTTCGATCCGGTCAACGGTGACGGGACGAAACGTCCCGGGACCCACGTGCAGCGTAACGGTCACAAGTTGAATGCCGTTTTGCTCTAGGGCAGTCAATAATTGTTCCGTGAAGTGCAACCCGGCAGTCGGTGCGGCAACGGCCCCTTCCGATTGCGCGAAGACCGTTTGGTAGGCTTCTTTATCACGCTCATCCGCCTGGCGTTTGATATAGGGCGGGAGCGGAATTTCTCCTAGCTTGTCCAGAAGGTCTTTGATGGAGCCCCGTGAATCGATCCGGAGGACCGTGCGTTCCTGACTCTGTTCCAAAACCTCGGCGGTCGCCTCATCCTGAAATTGCAGGACCTGCCCGACGTCGACGTGCCCTTTCAGCAAAACCTCCCAACTCGCTTCCTCCAAGGGCCGCACCAACAACACCTCGACCTTTCCGCCGGTGGACCGTTTGGTACCGTGGAGTCTGGCGGGTATCACCTTCGTGTCGTTCAACACCACTAGGTCATCGGACCGCAACAGGTTCGGCAGATCTTTCACTTGGGCATGTTGGAACACGAATTCCCCCTTACGCGGCACAACCAACAGACGTGCGTGATCCCTCGGAGAAACCGGATGCTCGGCAATCAGCGATTCGTCATAAGGAAAGTCGAACTCGGACAGTTGCATAGCGGATACCCACATCGACAACAATTGAGGCGGGGTCATCAAGAACGAAGGAAAGGCCTGCGGAAATCAGCTATGAAGACGGTGGGGTCATGACCACCTGATCGCGCGGCAGGATTTCCGTTCCCGGATAGTAATAGCGCAGGATGGATTGATAGGGGTACCCTAACTCGGCCATTTCCTTGGCGCCCCATTGACACAAGCCGACTCCATGCCCTGCCCCTTGTCCCGCAAACACCACGTGTCTGTCAATCCGTTCGATGGAAAACCGCGTGCTGCGCACTTCGGCATACCCGAGGATCCGTCGAAACTCCTGTCCCGTGAGAATGAGTGCTCCCCGGGAGTGCAGGATCCTGACGTCCTTGACCCGACCGGCTTTGGTCATGCCATAGGGCGTGAGCGTCGCGAGCCAGCCAATGGGATACCCTTCATCCTTGAGCCGGGTTTCGACCGTGTCAAACGGAATGGTCGCTTGCCACTCGTACCAGGGTGACTTCTGATCAAACGGACAATCCACCCCTTTGAGATAGGGCAAATCTTTGGCCCACACGTTTACGGCGTTCTCCGTAGGCCCGGCGGTCGTGGATGAATACACGGCAAAAATGGGGCGACCTTCATAGGTCAGGACCTGGCCGCGCGTCCGGTGCACGGCATCGAGTACGGCGCGATTGACGTTTTGACGACCCGTATAGACCTGATCCTGGACACTCGCGTACACGTCGAACGGTTGGGCTGCGTTCTCCAGTTTCTTGTGCAACACGTAAGTCCGTGCCGCCACGGCCTGCGTCCGCAAAAGCTCTTCGTGCCAACCGGGGTTGACTTCCGAACTCACGACGCCCGCCACGTAATCTTCGAGATCAACCACGTTCACGACCAGCAGGTGTTCGTCCCTGACCGTGATGTCGAGACTTCCATACACCACCCATTGTTGACTCGCCGCATCAGGGGATTCTGCTTGAAGGGTAACTTCGAGTCCCTCGTGTTTGGCTTGAATCGCAAGGCGGTTGCCTTGTACCGGCTGATCATCAACCTGCATCTCATGCCCTTTCAGAACAACGGTCGCCCCGGAAGCCGCGTCCATGCGGTCTCCCGAAGGCGTTTCGAGACGCAGGTCTCCGGCGGAAGCGACCGTGACGCGGTCGCCCAGTTCGGAGAGCGCGACGCGAACGCGGTCCGAGGCGTGAACCCAGGGCACGCCCAACCCCACACTGACGATCAGCAGCAGGATTCTGAACGGACAGGAGGTGAACATGCTTAGCGTTTCAGGATGAAATAGAGGAGCAGACTGCCCACGATGCTGATGATGATACCGGTGCTTAGGGGAAAGTAAAAGGTGAAATTGTCCCGCTTGATGAAAATATCGCCCGGCAATTTTCCCAGCCAGCCGAGCCCGGTTCCCTCACCCGGCCACTTGCCGAGGAACGAGACAATGATGCCGAGGACGACAATTCCCAAGCCCAGAACGATGAGCGTTTTCCCGATGAACTCCGGCATGGCTCACCTTGCCAATTCCTCGGCAATCTGAACGGCGTTGAGCGCGGCCCCTTTGCGCAGGTTATCCGCCACCACCCACAGGTTGAGCCCCTTGGGAATCGAGTCATCCTCACGAATGCGTCCCACGAACACCGCGTCCGTTCCCGCCGCATGGATTTGCAAGGGATACAACTTCCGAGAGGGATCATCATACAGTTGCACGCCCGGCGCGGTCGAGAGAATGGCCCGGGTTTCCTCCACCGACAACTTCTGTTTCGTTTCGACGTTGATGGATTCCGCATGACCGACGAACACGGGCACGCGCACCGTGGTCGCGGAAATTCCGATCGAAGGATCACCTAGAATCTTCCGGGTTTCGTTGACTATCTTCACTTCTTCACCGGTATACCCCGACGACAAAAAATCGTCGATGTGCGGCAAGCAGTTAAACGCGATCTGGTGCGGATACACAGTGGACTTCACGTCGCCGAAGCTCAACAACTGCCGGCATTGTTCAGCCAATTCATCCATGGCCTCTTTCCCGGTACCGGACACCGATTGATAGGTCGAGACGACGACACGAGTGATCGTGGCCTGATCATGCAACGGTTTGAGCACCACCACCATTTGAATGGTGGAACAATTCGGGTTGGCCACAATACCCTGGTGGGCTTCGAGGTCGTACGCATTCACCTCGGGAACGACCAACGGGACCTGCGGATCCATACGCCAGGCCGAACTGTTGTCAATCACCACCGCCCCGGCTTTGACCGCAGCCGGCGCGTACTCCTTGCTCACGGAGGCGCCGGCGGAGAACAACGCAATATCGATCCCCTGAAACGATTCACTGGTGAGCAACTTCACCTTGACGTCGTCGCCCCGAAACGACACGGTTCCACCCGCGGACCTGGACGAAGCCAACGGACGCACCTCGTCCACGGGAAACTTCCGTTCTTCCAAAACCGAAAGCATTTCCGTACCCACGGCGCCGGTGGCCCCGACCACGGCGACGGTATAAGCCGATTTCTTCTTCATCTCTACGAGTCTGTCATTCCTGTATGTGTTCAGTGATTCGTTGACAATTTCTCCCTTCCCCTCCTTTGTAAGGAGGGGTCAGGGGAGGTAGAGCCTAGGCCGGAGTGGGCAGGCTGCGTGTGGTAGGCAGTACCAGTGCCCTCCGGGCATGTAACTCTACCCCACCTAACCTCCCCTGTATAGACCGGGGACATGGTTTACACCTGTTCGGAGACATGGTTAACACTTTAACCTGCATGGCTTCACCCCTACGACAGGAGGATCGCCATGCCTTGGAAAGAGGTGTCTACCATGTCTCAACGCTACGAATTCATTCAGTTAGCCCACCAACCCGGCCGCTCCTTGCGCACCCTCTGTCGGCGATTCGGGATCAGTCCCCCCACGGCGTATAAATGGCTGACCCGCTATGCCGCCGCCGGCGCCGCGGGGCTCGTCGATCGGTCCCGGCGCCCGCAGCAGACGCCGCACCGCACTCCGGCGGCCCTGGAAGCCGCGGTCGTGGCGTTGCGCCTCCAGCACCCCACCTGGGGCGGCCGCAAACTGCACGCCCGCCTCCGCGCCCTGGGCTATCCCCGGGTCCCCGCACCCAGCACGATCACGGCCATTCTGCGTCGTACCCCCGGGCTCACAGCCGCTGACTCGACGCCCCAGCGGGCCTGGCAGCGCTTCGCCCACGCCACGCCCAATGCCCTGTGGCAAATGGATTTTAAAGGCCATTTCGCCTTGCTCCATGGCCGCTGCCACCCCTTGACCGTGCTGGATGACTGCTCCCGCTTCGCGCTCTGTCTGCACGCCTGTCCCAATGAACAGGGCCCGACCGTCCAAACGCACTTGACCCAGACCTTCCGCCGCTATGGCTTGCCGGCCCGCATGTTGATGGATAATGGCCCCCCGTGGGGCGCCCCACTCACCCTCAGTCCCTTCACCCCGTTGACCATCTGGCTCATCCGCCTGGGCATTGGGCTGACTCATGCCCGGCCCGCCCACCCCCAAACCTTGGGCAAAGACGAACGCTTTCATCGGACCCTCAAAACCGAACTCCTCCACCAACGGACCTTTCGCGATCTGCCTCACTGCCAACAACACTTTGACCGCTGGCGCGACCACTATAACCTGGACCGCCCGCATGACGCGTTAGCCCTCGCGGTTCCGGCCACCCACTATACGCCCAGTCCCCGCTCGTTTCCCGAAACCCTCCCGCCGATTGAGTATGGCCCCGACGCCCACGTGCGGCGCGTCCAGGGCAAAGGCGAAATCTCGTTTCGCGGCCGCCCCTTCCATGTGACCAAAGCCTTACGGGGCTACCCCGTGGCCCTCCGGCCCACCACCCAGGAACACCGCTGGCGGGTCTATTTTTGTCACCAATATATAACCGAGCTTGATTTGCAGCACCCCTTGGAATAAGTCACAATGTGTCAACCATGTCCCCGAACACCCGTTAATGATGTCCCCGGTCTATACACTCCCCTTACAAAGGGGAGGGAAAGAATACAATCACCACTTACGCAGGCTCTCTCCCACGACGGGGAGAGGGTGCGGATCACGTGTTCCCATTCACCACGACCCGGATACGGTGACTGAAGGTATCTGCGATGTATACGTGCCCCCGGTTGTCGAGGGCAACCCCGAACGGATAGTTCAAACTACTGTGCAAGGGATCCTTCCCATCGCCGGAAAATTCTGCCTTCCCGTTCCCGGCCAGAAGCGACATTTCCTGTTTCTGAAGATGCCACGCGCGGATCAAGTGGTTATCGCTGTCCGTAATGAACAAGCGGCCGTCGGGATGCAGGGCAATGGCATAGGGTCGGGACAAATTGGGAGAGCATTCATTTTCACCCGGTGTAAATTGAAACGCACCCATTCCACCTGCCACCGTCTCAACGGTCCCGGTCTGCCGATCCCATTTCCGAATGCGACCATTGAAGGTATCGGCAATGTACAGGTTGCCTTCCTGATCCAGGGCGAGGCCGCTGGGACCGGCCAACGCGGTCTCAGGACCCGGAGCCCCATCGCCGTTGTACCCCGATTCCCCGGTGCCGGCCACCGTCGTCATCACGCCTGAAGGCACATCGAGCTTTCGGATCCGGTTGTTGCTCTGATCGGCGATATACAAACAATCGGGCCCGTCGAGGATCAGGGCCACGGGTTCATTCAGTGCCGCTTTTACGGCAGGGCCATTGTCGCCGTAAAATTTCGCCTGGCCCGTTCCCGCGATCGTGGAAATGACCCCGGTGCCTGGATCAACCCGGCGAATCCGGTGATTCCAGGTGTCGGCAATGTACACGATCCCGTCCTGGGCCACGGCAACGGCCGAGGGAAAATTGAGTCCGGCACCGATCGCCGGACCACCGTCTCCTGCAAACCGCTGATCCTTCGATGGCGTTCCGGTGACGTAGCGAACCATCCCACTCAAATCGGGTTGTTGCGCATAGGCGTCACCCGGCTTGCTCACCGGATCCGCTAACGGATCTTCATCATCTTCCGGAGGCTCGACCAAAGGCTGGGCAGGCATCGACGCGTGGGCATCAGGCGTGCAGGTTCCGGCGATTGTCGTGATGATCCCGGTTTGCGCATCCACCTTTCGCACCAGGTGGTTCTCCGAATCGGCGATATAAAGATTACCGGCGCTATCGAGGGCAACTGTTTTCGGTTCGTTCAACGTGGCCGCGGTGGCCGGACCGGCATCCCCTTCGCAACCGGGCTCCCCGTTTCCGGCGATGGTCCCGATCGTGCCGGCTTGAATGGTGTCCAACATCTTTCCCTTACCCTTTCTTGCGCCTAACCGATGTTCTGAAGAATGTGGGCACTCATCTCTTTGGTGCCGACGAGGGTGGTTCCCGGCGCCGCGATGTCTCCGGTGCGATATCCCTGGCTCAACACCGCCTGTATGGCATGTTCGATGAGGTCCGCTTCTTCGCCCAAGCCGAACGAATACCGCAGCATCATCGCCCCCGAGGCAATCATGCCGATGGGGTTGGCCGCATCCTTGCCCGCAATGTCCGGGGCGCTCCCGTGAATGGGTTCATACATACCGACGGACGCACCGACGCTGGCCGACGGCAACATCCCGATCGACCCGGTCAACATGGCGGCTTCGTCACTCAAGATATCACCGAACAGGTTCGTGGTCAGGATCACGTCGAACTGCCGGGGATTCCGGATCAACTGCATCGCGCAATTGTCCACGTACATGTGTCGCAGTTCCACGTCCTGATACTCCTTGTGAACTTCGATGACGACTTTCCGCCACAATTCAGAGGATTCCAGCACGTTCGCCTTATCGACGGAGGTGACGAGGCCCCGGCGCTTGCGTGCGACGTCGAAGGCGATCTTGGCAATCCGCGTAATTTCTTCCGTGGTATAGACTTCGGTATTGAATCCGCGATGTCCGGTCGGCGTCGCTTCCACGCCCTTGGGCTTTCCGAAATAAATGCCGCCCGTCAATTCACGCACCACCAACACGTCGATGCCTTCGATGACCTCGCGCTTGAGGGTCGAGGCATCGGCCAATTCCGAATACAGTTTGGCCGGGCGGAGATTCGCGAACAGCCCGAGTTGTTCCCGCAGGCCCAGCAACGCCCGTTCCGGCCGCCGCTCATAGTCGAGGCCTTCCCACTTGGGTCCGCCCACCGCCCCCAACAGGACCGCGTCACTGGTTTTGGCCAACTGGAGCGTGTCGTCCGGCAGGGGCCATCCCGTGTCATCAATGGCCTGACCACCGACCGCGGCATGAACAAACTCAAACACATGGCCGCCGCGTTTCCCGACCGCCTCCAACACCGCCACGGCCGCCGGAACGATCTCCGGGCCAATGCCATCCCCTGCCAACACTGCGATCTTTTTGTTCATAACCTTTCCTTTACTCTCACTTTCACCTTGACTTTCACCCTCACCCTAACCCACTCCCATCAAGGGAGAGGGGAATATTGAGGGAGAGGAAACGCTCTTGTGATTGATCAACAGAGCCCGATTTTGTCTCCTTGGCTGGCGCGGCGCTCCAGTTGCGACGCCAGTTTATTCAGGGCATTCAAATAGGCTTGGGCCGAAGCCACGATGATGTCGGTATTCGCCCCGTTCCCGGTGACGATTTCACCGTCCTGTTCGATCCGCACCGAGACCTCGCCTTGCGCATCCGTTCCGCCGGTGATGGCTTTGACCACGTAGGCCAATAATTTGCTTTTTGTTTGCGTGATCCGGGCGATCGTTCGATACACCGCGTCGACCGGACCATCGCCGGTCCCCGTCTCTTTGAACACCTGTCCGTCCACCTCCAGTTCCACGGTCGCCGTCGGCAATTGGTTCGTCCCGCTTTGGGTACTCAGGGCTTTTAACGAATACCGTTCGGGCACCTTGGTGACGGCTTCGGACACGATCGATTCCAAGTCCTCCTCGAACAATTCCTTTTTCTGGTCAGCGAGCCGTTTGAATCGCTCGAACGCCGCATTCACCTCTTCATCCGTGAGCGTATAGCCCAGCTTCGCCAATTCCGCCCGAAAGGCGTGGCGACCGGACAGTTTCCCCATCACCAGGCGGCTTTGCGTCAGCCCGATGGAATCCGGCCGCATGATTTCATACGTGTTTTTATCCTTGAGCAACCCGTCCTGGTGAATCCCGGAGGTATGCGCAAACGCGTTCGCCCCGACGATGGCTTTATTGGGTTGGACGACCATCCCCGTGATCTTGCTGACCAGCCGGCTGCTCTTGGAAATTTCTTCCGTGCGAATTTGCGTTCCGGCGTCATAAAAGTCCTTGCGGGTCCGCAGTCCCATCACGATCTCTTCCATTGACGCATTGCCGGCCCGTTCGCCGATTCCGTTGATGGTACATTCCACTTGCCCGGCCCCGGCGTGGATCGCGGCCATGGAATTGGCGACCGCCAACCCCAAATCATTGTGGCAATGAACGGAGATGACCGCCCGGTCGCAATCGCGCACCCGCGTCCGGAGCGTCCGGATAATGTCTTCAAATTCCTTGGGGGTCGTGTACCCCACCGTATCAGGAATATTCACCGTACCCGCGCCGGCGTCCACGACCGCTTCCACGACTTCGCACAGGTAGGAGACGTCCGAGCGCGTCGCGTCCATGGGGGAAAACTCGACGTCATCGACGTAGTTCCTCGCGTGCCGGACCATCTCGACCGCACGCTCAAGCGCTTGCTCCCTCGTCATGCGGAATTGGTGCTTCAGGTGAATGTCCGACGTGGACAAGAAGGTATGGATGCGCGGTTTGGGCGCCCCTTTCAACGCCTTCCACGCCGAATCAATATCCTCGGGCTTGGCCCGCGCCAGGCTACAGACCGTCGGGCCTTCCACTTCCTGACCAATACGCTGCACAGCCTCGAAGTCGCCCGGGGAACTGAAGGCAAACCCGGCTTCAATAATATCCACGTTCAAGCGAGCCAGTTGTTTGGCGACCAACACTTTTTCTTCCACGTTCATGCTGGCTCCCGGAGACTGCTCGCCGTCCCGCAAAGTGGTGTCGAAAATTCTGATGTGTCGCTTCATCGCCCATGCTCCTCACAAAGGGATTTACGGCCTTCCGACGAGGCCTTGCCCAAGACGTTCCTAAAGCCCTGCTTCCGGCATTTCTCAATCATACCCCAATCATTCACCCAAGCATAACCGGCCCCATAATAAAAAAGCCTTCACCCCGAAGAGGTGAAGGCTTTCGACCTGTTTCGGGGCCATCAGGGGGTCATTGCTGTTTTAAGCAGACCTACCAGCGTCAACATCGCGTCACCTAAGAGAAGGGTTCCCCCCCTTCCTTTTCCTTGCCATTGATCCATGCGATCAGTCCTTTGAATCCGACGACACGGGCGCCCGAACCGGCGTGTCCCGCGTCGTTGGCGCGGTGACGAGGTTCCAGCCCTTTTCCAACAAACCGGAACTCACGTACGTCAAACAAATCACAAACAACATCAGTTGAGGATAGGCCATGACGGACACCAGAATCAAGACGGCCCAGACCAAATACATAAAATGATTATGGCCCGCAAACTTCAACTGTTTGACGCTACGGTACTTTACCGTGCTCACCATGAGGAACGCCATCAACAAACTCAAAGCGATCACCACCGACGGCAGGACGCTTGCCGGCAGGTGGCTGATGTTCGTGTCGAAAATATAAAACGTCGCGATAAACCCGGCCGCCGCCGGAATGGGCAACCCCGTAAAAAAGCGACTCTCCGCACTACTCGCCATGACGTTGAACCGGGCCAGGCGCAGGGCGCCACAGGCCACGTACGCAAACATGATCGCCGCGCCCAACATGCCCGGAGACTTCAGCGCCCACGCATAAATCAAAAACCCGGGGGCCAGCCCGAATGAAATGAGATCCGACAGGGAATCGTATTCCACTCCAAACTCGCTCGTACTGTCGGTCAAACGCGCGGACGTGCCGTCCAGGACGTCGAAGACCATGGCAATCAGGATCGCAATCGCCGCGGCTTCCAGACGACCATGGTACACAAACACCATCGCGGCCAACCCGCTGAACAGATTGCCGGTGGTGAGGATATTGGGGATCAGGTGGACGCCCCGCCGGCGAGCCCCTTCCTTATTTTTAAATATCCGGCCTTTCACGTGAACTCCGCGAGTATGGATTCGCCACCCTTGACCTGGTCTCCGACTCTGACGCGGACCCGGCTCTCGACGTCGAAATACGTATCCATCCGGGACCCGAACCGAATGAGACCAAAGCGTTCACCCGCCACCGCGGCATCGCCCGGCTCCACCCAGCACACGATCCGCCGGGCCACGAGCCCCGCGACCTGGACACAGAGCACCTTTTTCTTCGACGGCGTTTCAATCATCAACGCATTCTGTTCATTATGCACCGTGGCCTCCTGATCGCTGGCGTCGAGAAACCGGCCCGGCTGGTACGCCATGTCCATCACGGCGCCTGCACAGGGCATCCGATTGATGTGCACGTCAAAAATATTCAGAAAGATACTGACCCGGATACTTTGCTCTTTCAAATATCTCGGTTCAAATTCCTTCTGAATCGCGATCACTTTCCCGTCCCCGGGCGCAAGGATCAGGCCGTCACCCCGCGGGGGCGTGCGAGGTGGGTTTCGAAAAAACCAGCCGGTAAAACACGCAAGCGCGCCAAAAGCCATGGCGGTTTTGCGCAAACCCAGCAATCGGGCCAACACGGCCGGCGCCGCCGCTCCCAGTACATAGGGCACCCCTTCCGGCGCAATGGGGAGATCTTTCGCACGATCAGTCATTCTGATCCGTTTTCCCGGCAGACGACAACGAGTGCCGTTCCCTCCCCTAATTCTTTTTCTGGTCTACCAGTTTGTCTTTCTGCAACCAGGGCATCATCCCGCGCAAGCGGTCCCCGACTTCTTCGATGGGATGCTCCTTGCCTCGTTTGAGCAGCGCATTGTACACGGGGCGGTTCGCCTGATTTTCCAGGACCCATTCCCGGGCAAACCGGCCGCTTTGGATTTCCCGGAGAATTTTCTTCATGGTCTGTTTGGTCTCACTCGTAATGACGCGCGGGCCTCGGGTGACGTCGCCGTATTTGGCGGTCGTGCTGATGGAATAGCGCATGTTGGCGATCCCGCCCTGGTAGATCAAGTCGACGATCAGCTTCACCTCGTGGAGGCATTCGAAATACGCCATTTCCGGGGAATAGCCTGCTTCGACCAGGGTCTCATACCCGGCTTGGATCAACGAGGTCAGGCCTCCGCACAAGACGACCTGTTCCCCGAAAAGATCTGTTTCGGTCTCTTCCCGGAAATTCGTTTCGATGACGCCGGCACGCCCGCCGCCGATGGCGGAGGCATACGCCAACCCGACTTGCGCGGTTTCTCCGCCGGGGTCCTGATGGACGGCCAACAAACACGGCACCCCGCTTCCCTTCGTGTATTCCGAACGGACCAGATGCCCGGGCCCCTTGGGCGCGACCATGAACACGTTGATGCCGGCCGGCGGCTGGATTTGTCCGAAGTGAATGTTAAACCCGTGACCGAACGCCAGAAACGCGCCGTCTTTCAAATGGGGAGCGATCTCATTTCGATAAATGGCCGGCTGCACTTCGTCCGGGGCCAGGATCATGATCACGTCCGACTGTTTCACGGCGTCGGCCACCGGCATCACTTTCAGGCCCGTGGCTTCGGCCTTTTTCCAGGATGCACCCTCTCGCAGCCCGACGACGACGTCAACGCCGCTCTCCGACAGATTGAGGGCATGGGCATGCCCCTGACTGCCGAACCCGACAATCGCCACTTTCTTTTTCAAAATGTTTTGTAAATCCGCGTCTCTGTCATACATGATTTTCATAACGAACTCCTTGGGGAATGAACGTCCAACGGACTCCCGATAAACCGGAGAACCCTCATCGGACTTACCGCTTCAGAATGTACAAACAATTCCGTCCAGCCTTGTGCCCCGCTGACTCATTCGGCATTCCGACTAGTTGGCTTTGGCAAGCGGACGCGACTGAGTCGCCACCGTGCGAACGGGTTCCCGTGCGATGGCAATCCGGCCGGTCCTGACGATTTCCTTGATACCGAGGGGCTGGAGCAACTGGATAATGGCGTGGATCTTCTGCACGTCACCCGTAACTTCGATCGTATAGGACGTTGGAGATGAATCAATCACGTTCGCTCGAAAGATATCGGCTATCCGCAAGGCCTCGGCCCGATCCTCAGACCGGGCGTGCACTTTAATCAAGGCGCTTTCCCGGCTCACGGCATCGCTCTCATTGAGGTCCACCACCTTGATGACGTCGATGATTTTGTTCAATTGCTTGAGGATTTGCTCAATGATGCGCTCATCCCCGTTGGTGACCACGGTCATCATCGACACGCTCGGATCGAGCGTAGGCGCCACCGATAAACTCTCGATATTGAAACCCCGCCCGCTGAACAGGCCCGCGACCCGTGACAGGGCCCCGGATTTATTTTCCAACGTGACCGAAATAATGTGTTCCACGAATGCTCTACCCTTTTGCCGTTTACGCCGTCAAAATAGTGTCTTTGCTCTCCGCTTTGCCCGTCGTTCCTTGTCGCTTCTGCAACTCCGGCGGATCTTCCAGAATCATTTCATGGTTGCAGCCGCCGGCCGGAATCATGGGATAACAATTCTCGAATTGATCCACCGGCACGTCAATGAAGACCGGCTTGTCAATGGCCATCGCCTCTCGAATCCCGTCATCCACTTCACTGACCTTTTGAATGCGAAGGCCGGCAGCGCCGTACGCTTCCGCGAGCTTCACGAAATCCGGCGATTGATCCAAATAGCTACACGCATAGCGGCCTTCATAGAACAAATCCTGCCACTGTCTCACCATCCCATGGAACCGGTTGTTGATGATGAACACCTTGACCGGCAGCTTTTCGATCGCAGCCGTCGCCAATTCCTGGCTGTTCATCTGGACGCTGCCGTCACCCGCGATACACAACACGAGTCGATCACGAAACGCCGCTTGGGCTCCCAAGGCCGCGGGGAAGCCAAAACCCATCGTCCCCAATCCGCCGGACGTAAGCCACGTATTCGGTTTGGTGAGATGAAAGTATTGCGCCGCCCACATCTGATGTTGTCCCACGTCGGTGGACACGATCGGATCGCGGTCCTTTGTCAGTTGATAGACCCGGTCGATCAGGTACTGCGGCTTGATCAATTGATCGGCCTCCTGCTGGTAGCTCAGGGGATGAGCGGTCTTCCACTCATTCAGTTGATCCCACCACGGCTTGCGCAATTCTTTCTGATCGCCGTTCACCGTCGCGCGCAACACGTTGTTCAACTCCTGCAGCACGCATTTACAATCACCCACGATGGGAACGTCCACGTGAATGTTCTTGCGAATCGACGTCGGATCGATATCGATATGGATAATCTTGGCACTCGGGCAAAACTCGGACACCTTGCCGGTCACGCGATCATCGAACCGGGCGCCGATGGCAATCACCAGATCGGAATAATGGATGGCCATGTTGGCCACGTAGGTGCCGTGCATACCCAGCATCCCCAGAGACAACGGATGATGACCGGGGAAAGCCCCCAAGGCCATCAAGGTTTGATTCACGGGGATCTGGGTCATCTCGGCCAATTCGCGAACCTCCGCCGAGGCGCCGGACAACTGCACCCCCCCACCAATGTAGATGACGGGCCGGCGAGCCTTCATGATGGCGTCGGCAGCTTGCTTGATCTTCCACTTGCTGCCTTCATAGGTCGGATTGTAGCCGCGAATCGAGACGGAATCCGGATACTTGAAATCGGCCTTGTCCATGGAAATATCCTTGGGAATATCCACCAACACGGGACCGGGTCTGCCGGTGGACGCGATGTAGAACGCTTCCTTGATGGTCTGCGCCAAATCATTCACGTCCTTCACCAAGAAATTATATTTCGTGCAGGGGCGGCTGAGCCCGATGTTGTCGGCTTCCTGAAAGGCATCGTTCCCGATGAGCGCCGTGGGCACCTGCCCGGAGAAGCACACCATGGGCACGGAATCCATATAGGCATCGGCCAGGGCGGTGATCACGTTGGTCATGCCGGGTCCCGACGTAATCAAGGCCACCCCGGGTTTCCCCGTGGCTTTTGCATAACCTTCCGCCATGTGGCCGGCCGCTTGCTCATGTCGGGTCAGAATGACTTCGAGGTCTTTTTGTTGATGCAGGACGTCGAAAATTTTCAGGACTACCCCGCCGGGAAGAGCAAAAATCGTTTTCACTCCTTCGCGTTTCAAGGCTTCCACAAAAATTTCGGCTCCTGTAAGCTGTGCCATGATCTCCCTCACCGGTTTGAACCGTCCATGCCGAACCATGCATGATCGGTTCAGTTAAAAATTTTAGCGCCACCCCAGGTTTCTTGTCGACCAAGAAACCCAATAGTTTCCAGGGGTTGTGGACCTAAATGAGTCATGATAAACCTGCCTTATCCACAAGTCAACTCAAACATTGTCAATCCCCACACTCCAACACCCTCTCCCCTTGCGGGAGAGGGCTGGGGTGAGGGGGAAAAATACTGTAGGTCGGGGTAGCGCAACGAACCCGACAATATAACCGAATACATACAAGCTTACTCATCCGGACGTGGCCCCATGTTACGCGACTTTGAACAAGAGATAAAACATTTGGAGACTCAACACCTGCGCCGGCAGCTACGGATCGCGGAGTCGCCTTCGGATACGACCATCACCATCGAAGGCCGCCGGTTCATTGCCATGGCTTCAAACAATTATCTCGGGTTGGCCAATCATCCCGCAGTCAACCGGGCGGCCATCGATGCGATCGAACAATGGGGAGTCGGAGCCGGGGCCGCGCGTCTCATTTCAGGCACCATGACGCCGCACCACCAACTGGAACAGGACCTCGCCCAATTCAAACAAGTCGAAGCCGCCCTGACCTTCGGCACGGGATACACCACGAACCTGGGGCTTATTCCGGCGCTAATCGACCGGGACGGCCTCATTCTGGCCGACCGCTACTGTCACGCCAGCCTGATCGAAGCCTGCCGGTTGGCCAAAGCCAGGCTGCGCGTGTTTCACCACAACGACGTGGAACACGTGGAAAGACTGATCAAGAAGCGGGAAAAAGCCCGGCCGACCCTGGTCGTCACCGAAGGCGTCTTCAGCATGGACGGCGACCTCGCGCCACTCCCGGAGTTACTGACGCTCTGCCGACAACATGATGCCACGCTGGTCATCGATGACGCCCACGGCACCGGTGTAATGGGAAAAAACGGTCGAGGAACAATCGAACACTTCGCTTTGAACCCACAAGACGTGATTCAAATGGGCACGCTCAGCAAAGCAATCGGAACCAGCGGCGGCTACGTCGCGGGCCCGGCTTCCCTCAAAGATTATCTGATCAACGCCGCAAAGGCATTCATCTACACGACCGCGTCCCCTCCCGCGATAGCCGCCGCAGCATCAGCCGCGATTCGGATCATCCAACACGAACCCGCTCGCCTGGAACGCCTCCGAAACAACCGAGACGCGCTCCATGCAGCCTTGACAGACCTGGGATTTCAATTGACCGATACGCAAAGCCCAATCCTGCCGATCATCGTGAAGTCGCCGGAAACGGCATTGGAGATGTCGCAAGCCCTGTACGAAGCCGACGTATACGTGCCGGCCATCCGCCCCCCGACCGTTCCGAAAGACAGCAGCCGACTACGCCTCACCGTCAGTTCGGAACATACGCAAGAGCAATTGGAGAACGTAGTGCGGAGCTTGCGGAAAGCAGGACAAACCTTGCGTGTGATTTAAAACAGGAGTGGGTAGGTCGGGTTAGCGGAGCGTAACCCGACAATCAGTCTGCGTGACCCGAGATACGGTCACACAGATCAAGTGGTCTTTCAGGTAAAGAAGGTTTTAACGACGAGGCTGACCACGCCGGTCAGGACAATGGTGATCAGGACTTCAAGGCGAATGAGTCGGTTCTCAATGCTCGCCAAGCGATTCTCGAATGCAGCAATTTCTTCCGCGGCCTCTCGCGCTTTCTCGTCCGACGCGCCAGCCTCTCTGAACGCTTCATAAGTTTTGGCAAGCATCATGGCCATGCAAACAGGATACTCATCATGAGTCACCCCTGCAAGACAAAATCGATTGTCGGACCGTGAGTGCGGAGCATACGCAAGAGCAGTTGGAGTACATGCTGCGGGGCTTGCAAAAGGCAGGAACAGCACTGCGTGTCATTTAAAAATCCTTGCGCACCTCCTCAAAAGAGCGACTAAGCTCCCCGCGTCGTTTTTCAACGGCCTCCAAATCGAGAGAATCTTCCCTCAACAGTTCAAGCACCGCTTGGTTGACAATATCGGAGAGCGTTCGGTCACTTTCTGCCGATTTCAACTTCAGAGCACGATAGACCCCGGGTTTCAAGTAGACCGTCGTCCGCGCGCTATTGGCCATAAATTTCCTCACGTAGCATGATGACAATGGTTGAATCATAGCATACCCAGAACAGTAGGAAACAGTGGTGACCGCGCTTCGGAAGCTACAAGAAGCGTTTTCGATGAAGCCGACTTCCGCTTCAGGGTAACATGGCGAATGGGGCTTTTAACCAGGAGAGCCGATGATCAATGGTGGTGAGCCGGATTACCATCGGAGAAACCTCTGCAGCAAGAATCAAGCCGCGAGCGGCCGTAGAAGAATGACCAAGATCGCCAAGGAGAACGTCAGGTTGACTCCCAACATCCCCTTGAGCAGCTTCATGTCCGCTCCGATGGTGGCCAGCCGGTTCTCGAACCCGGCAATCTCTTCGGCTGCCTCGCGCGCCTTGTCATCGGGCGCGCCCGCTGCCCTGAATGCTTCGTACGTTTTGGAGAGCATCATCGCCATGTGAACAGGATACTCATCAGGAGTCACCCATATAAGGCAAAAGCGATGGGAACTATCCTTTTAACTCGACAACAGATTCTTAGGATTGACATTTATGCCTCTATCCCTCTACGCTTCCATGGTCACACCTGCTAGAAGACCCGTGTCGGGTCTCCTGTGAAATGCCACAGCCTGATCTGAGATCGCGGGTCGTGCCCGCGCTGGTCAGATCAAAGCCAGAAGAATAGCCGTGATGGCGAGATTCGCCAAATGGGGACGATGGACGGTGGGGGGAGTCATCGTACTTTCAGGCCTCAACTTTCTCCCATACTGGCAGAATAACTGGCTTACGTTTCTATTCGTGTATATTCCGATTGTGTGGGTGACGAATCGGATCGGTCTGGTGATTTTTGATCTTACGACTTATTGGGCATATTTTCTAAAAGCGCTGCCCCTGTTGCTGGGTTATGCCATGCTGGTGGGTATTTTTCTGGCATCCACTCCCCTGTTTAGCCAGTTCGGGATGACCCATCTCTGGGGAAATACCGTATTATTTATCTGGGAGTGGAAACGCCAAGTACGACAATCACAGTGGATGCTTGACAGTGCCGAGAATGATCAAGAGACGTATCAGTTCACGGCTATGTCCATGGCCAATACCAAGGCCTATTATTGGCTCAGCGTGCTGATTTATCTGCTGCTCTCCTGTTTCGCGTATCTCGTATGGCTTATCATGTCGATCGATGAAGCCGATCTGACCTCTTGATCTTAGCTTTCCCTCAAGTTAAAGGGATAGTTCTCAAAGCGATTGTCGGAGCGTGAGCAGGTAAGTCGGGTTAGCCCTGCGACTATGCTCAGGACAGGCGTAGCGTAACCCGACAATCAGTCTGCGTGACTCGAGATATGGTCACACAAATCTAGCGGTCTTTCAGGTGGAGAAGGTTTTAACGACAAGGCTGACCACGCCGATCAGGACAATAGTGCTCAGGACTTCGAGGCGGATGAGTCGGCTCTCAATGCTCGCTAAGGGGTTCTCGAATGCAACGATTTCTTCCACGGCCTCGCGCGCTTTCTCGTCCGACGCGCCATCCTCTTATGAAAAGCACATCGGGCATGGCTCGAACCGATAGTGCTCTGCCTCTTTTACGCTTGTCGTCACCCATTCATATCGAGGAGTTGGTGCTCTCGTTATAGATTTCTTCTTATTGCCGCATTCTATATCAGGGCAATGGTACAGCCTGGCTTGTGGGTTGTCCTTTGAATAGGTCACCTCTTTGGGTGGATGTCCGTGGGGTTCGTGTAAAGTGCACCGCATAAAACGCCTTATGACCTTTTTTCTCCCTCTACCAGTGGGAGAGGGTTGGGGTGAGGGCAAACGAAGCCGGCAGGTTACGCTTCGCTAACCTGACCTACAGGACTAGAGTAGCAGATTTTCAGCGTCGTTCATAATCCGAATGATCCTTGGCAGCGTGGGCACCGAACAATTGGTAAACAAGACCGAAAATACCAATTACACTATTGAGTAAATTAACTCAGTAGAGGTTTCGCAGGTGCCAAAATCAGGGGCTGGCAAGCTCGTTATGCAAAGAGATCGAATGGTTTGAGACGCTTGTTGACGGCTTCTTCCATTTAGCATATGCTAAGACATATGCCATGGAGGTAACTGTGATCCCTGAACGACACGTGAAGCTGTTCAAGAACGGACGGAACCAAGCGGTGCGGATTCCTCGGGAATTCGAGCTTCCCGGTGAGGATGCCGTCATGCACAAGGAAGGTGACCGGTTGATCATCGAACCTGCCTTGCCGAAATCCCTGTTGGCGGTACTGGCCACGCTACGGCCACTCGATGAAGAGTTCCCGCCGATCCCTGAGTTGCCCGTCGATTCCATCGAACTTTGATGCGCTACCTACTCGACACCAACGTCGTCTCGGACCTCGTGCGCAATCCGCAGGGACGAGTGACGCAGCGCATTCGTGATGTTGGCGAAGCGCAGGTCTGTACCAGCGTCATCGTCGCGGCAGAACTCCGCTATGGGGTTGCCAGGAAGGGATCGCCGCGACTAAGGGCGCAGCTTGAAGCCGTGCTCGGCACCCTTGAGGTCTTGCCCTTCGAGACACCCGCCGACGAAACCTATGGTCTGCTCCGCGCCCGTCTCGAACAAGCAGGCCAGCCGATCGGCGGCAACGACCTGCTCATCGCCGCCCAGACAATGACCCTCGGCTATACGCTCGTCACCGACAATGAACGCGAATTCGCCAGAATTAACGACCTTTCCTTCGAGAACTGGCTGCGTGCGGCCTGAGGATAGATCCCCACTAAAAACTGCGGAATGACAGGGGTAGGCCTGATGCTCCCCTTGCCCCTTCTTCAGCGAGATGAAGAAGGGAGTATGCCGCACCGTTGTGAGTGTTACCTATGTATCGGGTCCATGCACTCTTGAACCATCTATTATGCTATTGAGTTAATTTACTCAATAGCGTAATATGACGAAATGAGCCGCTTCCAACGTGCGCAAATATCGACGCTTTTAAGCCGGCTGCGCGAGGCTCCCAAATGGCTGATCGTCGTTGCCGGCCCGCGTCAGACAGGCAAAACCACGCTCGTCCGCCAAGCCTTGGCACAGTTGGAGGAACAGAGCAATCTCCGGAGCAGATATCTCTCCGTCGACGAGCCCGAGCCGGCTGAGTTTACCCCACCCGTTCCCCTGCCCCCAGACGACTCTGAAGAACCTGTCCCCATCTCGGAGGTGAGAGATACGGCGTGGCTCATTCACCAGTGGGAGCAGGCCAGAAAGGAGGCCAAGCAGTCAAAACGGGGGTTCATTCTCGTATTCGACGAAATCCAGAAAATTCCGAATTGGTCGGAGACCGTGAAAGGCTTATGGGACGCCGACCGACATGATGGCCTTCCTCTGCACGTGGTCGTGTTGGGGTCCGCGCCACTGCTCATGCAACGAGGACTAACCGAAAGCATGCTTGGTCGCTTTGAAACCATCCGCCTTCCGCATTGGTCGTTCGCCGAAATGTCCGAGGCATTCGGTTTTGACCTCGACCTGTACCTCTACTTCGGCGGGTACCCGGGTGCGGCATCCCTGGTCCGGGAGCAACGGCGCTGGCGTGAATACATTCTGGGCTCCATTATCGAACCGAATATCGAGCGGGACATCCTTGCCATGGAGCGGGTGGACAAACCAGCGCTCCTCAAAAGGCTTTTCGATCTCGGCGCCGAGGTTTCCGGACAGATCCTGGCATACGATAAGATGCTCGGGCAGCTTCAGGAGGCCGGAAACACCACAACCTTGGCGCGCTATCTGGATTTGTTGTCGAAAGCGGGTCTGCTGACGGGCCTTGCCAAATACGCCGGAGGAGCACACCGCCGCAGGGCCTCCAGTCCCAAACTCAACGTGCTCAACACCGCGCTCATGTCGGTCCATTCCGGGTACACGTTCGAAGAGGCGAAAGCGGATCGAAGCTTCTGGGGACGATTGGTCGAAAGCGCCGTTGGTGCGCACCTGTTCAATACGGGAACGCCGGAGGTACGGCTTCATTATTGGCGGGAACGATCCCTTGAGGTGGATTTCGTCCTGGAGCACGGCCGGAAACTCGTGGCGCTGGAAGTCAAAAGCGGATCGCGTAGAGGGAATACGTCCGGGATGGAGGCATTCGCAACGCGTTTCTCACCCCGGCGTTCCTTACTTGTTGGTGAGGGCGGCATTCCGATTTCGGAATTTCTATCGACCCCCGCCATGGATTGGTTTAAGCAATCATGACTGATTTTGTTCCACGCACGTGCACGGAAATCGGGGAAGACGGCCAAGTCAAGAAGAACGCTGACGAGAGTGAACGCACCAGTCTGCCCTTCGAAGAGTTTCGGGATACCGACGCTTACGTTTTACTCGGCCCACCCGGTGCTGGCAAGAGCACGACGTTCAAACAAGAGGCTGATTGCTGCTCAAAGGTGCCTCCTGTCACCGCCCGGAACTTCACCACGTTCGATGATCAGCCGGAATGGCATAACACCACGCTGTTTATTGACGGCCTCGATGAAAAGCGGGCGGGATCGCCGGATGGACGCACACCGCTGGATGAAATACGCAAAAAGCTCGATCTCTTGGGTCGCCCGCGGTTCCGACTTTCCTGCCGTGAGGCCGACTGGTTCGGCGCCAATGACAGAGAGCGTTTGAAGGCCGCATCACGCAACGGACAGGTTACCGTCCTGCGCCTCGATCCGCTCACCGATGAGAGCATTCACAAGATCTTACACGACAATCTTGAAATCGATGATCCGGAGGAATTCATCAGCAAGGCACGACAGCGAGGATTGGAAATCCTGCTCACAAACCCGCAGAGCCTTTCGATGCTGGTAAAGGCGGTCGCAGGCACGGGCGGTGATTGGCCGGAGACCCGGCTGCAAACGTTCGGCATGGCCTGCAAGACACTGCTCCGCGAGCACAACGAGGAACATCAACTGGCAAAGCCGGATAAAGTTGCCATCTCCAATCTGCTGGAAACAGCGGGGCGGCTTTGCGCCGTGCAACTCCTGACCGGTGGCGCGGGATATACCCTGTCCGGTACCGAGAGCGACCAAGAATACCCGAGTTTGGAACAGGTATCCGGTGAGGACCAGGAAGTTCTTCGACATGTGCTACGCACCAAGTTGTTCGTAGTGCCTACCGAAGGCCGTGCAGCCCCGGTTCACCGGCAAGTCGCCGAGTTCCTTGCCGGCCGGTATCTTGCCGGCTTGATCGAAAAAAGCTTGCCCGTCCGGCGCATTCTCTCCTTGATGACGGGTGACGACGGCGGTGTCGTGTCGGAAATGCGGGGTCTCTCTGCATGGCTCGCCTCTCACAGCAAAACAAGCCGGCTGGAAATCATCGAGCGTGATCCCATTGGCACCGTTCTTTACGGCGACGCCAGAGACTTCTCCATCGACGAGAAGCGTGACTTGATCGAAAACCTGAAGCAAGGTACGCATACAAATCAGGAATTCTTCGAGGCATTGGCGAAGTTGGATTCCCGCTTTGGTGATCTGGCAACACCCGACATGGCGCCCGATTTCAGAGCGGCTTTGACAAGTCAGTCGAGGGACGACACTCACCAAGCTCTTGTCATGATTCTGATCGAAGCGCTCCGGCACGGGCCAGCTATTTCAAAACTTACGGATGTTGTGCTGGACATGGTCAAGGACGATAGTTGGCGGCCGCATATCAGGCATCGCGCCCTTGATACGGTTCTCTATCAGGCAAAAAAGGAACGGCAGGTCGACGACAAGCTTATGGCATTTCTGGCAGACGTGCATGACGGCTCGGTGCCGGACCCGGACGATGAATTGCTGGGTCGTCTCTTGAATGGACTCTATTCTTTGAAGATATCTGCCTCGGAAATACTTCAATACTTGCGGACACCTAAAAAAACAAACTTGGTCAGCCCGTATGAGCTTTTTTGGAACGGCCATGTAGTAGAGAAATCAACGAACGCGCAGCGAGCGGAACTCCTGGATAGACTTGTCGAGCTATACAAAAAATATCCAGTGGAAATTCAGGAAGACACTCAGCCTGACATCCCATTCTCCAGCCTGCTGTCGGACTTGTTGGTCCGTTTCCTGAATACTTCTCAAGAAGAAATCGATCCGGGCCGGCTCTTCTCCTGGTTGGGCGGCGCGGCATTGGATTTTTTAGACACCGATAGTGACAAAATTGGTGACTGGCTAAGCAATCATCCCGAAACACAAAAAGTGATAACTGCCATGTGCATCGAGCACTGCTACGGAATAGAACAGTTCGATTCCTTCGTTACCTGCGTTAACAGGGAGCTCCAGAGGTTGTTTAACGCAACGTCACCGGATTTCGGATCATGGCGCCTCGACCAGGCAATACACGCAACTGACGATAATGCGGCAATCTGGTACATCCGCAAGGTCGCCGATGCTGTTCACTGGCAAGACGAAGAAGAGTTGACCCGAGAAATCGTGGAAGAGCGCCTCAAGCATCATCCCCTTCTTGAGAACGCTTTCGAGAATGCTTTGCGAGAACGCCTGGCCAAGCACGACGAATCAAAGAATAGGGAAAATGAACTCAAGAAAAAGTCTAAAAAGAAGAAAAGTCAGAAACAGCATGAATTGCGAGATCTCGTAAAAAAACACGTCCCCGCACTACGCGAGAATCGATGCCCGCCAGCATTGCTTAACTATTTGGCCGCGACGTATTTCGACGAACCTATCGATATCCGTGTTGAAGGCAAGAACTCCAGAGAACGGCTGCACGACCTGCTTGAAGACGATACAAATTTAATTGAGACAGTCCTAATCGCTCTTCAGGATTCGATCAATCGTAGCGATGTTCCGACCGATGCCGAAATCATACGTCTCAGTGCAGGAAACCAGTGGTACTTTCTGGAACTTCCCTTCCTGGCCGGCATGGAACTTTCCGTATCTGAAAAGGAACCGCTGCTTGCCGAAATACAGATGAGGCAGGCCGTTGCCTTCTATTACAATCGTGGCGCACTCCGCTATCATAAAGGTGAGAAGCCACATTGGTATCAATGGTTGTTGGCCCGCCGTCCAGACTTAGTGTCAGACGTGCTTATCGAATTCGTTCGTTCAGGAGTCCGTAGAGGGAAGGAATATTTTTCTGAAGCCAATAAGCTCGCGCTCTCGAAGGAGCACGAGGAGGTCGCCCGTCGGGCGACTTTGAGCTTGTTAGAACTTTTTCCCGTGCGGTGTACATCACGACAACTTGGATTACTAAACGTTCTGCTCGTAGCCGCGCTGTTTCATTGTGAGAAAGAGGCATTCGAGAAATTGATCGAACGCAAACTTTCTTTCCCAAGCATGAACGTGGCCCAGCGCATCTACTGGCTTGCCGCTGGATTTTTCGCCTCGCCCGCCGCCTATCGCGAAACGTTCGAGAAGTGGGTGTCAGAACACGAGCAAAGAATTCGTCATCTAGCGGAATTCTTGACCGCCTACCGCGACCAATCAGCATGGTCTAAGTTGTTTGACCGCTTGGACGTTCAGGAGTTGAAATTGCTGATTCGTCTGCTCGGGGGCTCCTACAGACCCATTTCCTTCTCCAGTCGAGTGATGTCGTACGATGGCACTCAGGTGATGACCACAGACCTTGTCACCGGACTCATCAACCGACTTGCTGCCCTTCCATCGCGGGATGCGACACGGGCGCTCGAATCGCTCTCATCCGATAACTCCCTACGCCCTTGGCGATTCAACGTCGTGAATGCGGCATCCCAACAGAACACGATACGACGCGAAGCGAGTTTCCAGCATAAGGACGTTGATCAGGTCCTTCAGGTGCTTGACAATCTGAAACCCGCAAACGCCGCCGATTTGGCGGCCCTGACGATGGATATCCTATCCGATATGGCCAGACGAATCCGCGATGGGAACACTTCGGACTGGCGCCAGTACTGGAACGTAGACTCGCACAATCGGCCACAAAATCCGAAACCGGAACCTGGGTGCCGAGACGCGCTGCTGTCGGATTTACGACTCAAGCTAGAGCGAGTAGAAGTCAATGTAAAAATCGAAGCCCAGCGGGAGGGCAGCTATGCAGACGACAAATCGGGTGATATTCAAGTGACGTGTGGCGACTTCAACGTGCCGGTAGAGATCAAAAGGAGCACTCACAGGAAATTGTGGAGCGCGATCAAGATACAGTTGATTGCCCAATATACCCGTGATCCGGGCGCGGACGGTTATGGGATCTATCTGGTGTTCTGGTTTGGCGAGGAGGGTTGTCAGATGCCGCCGTCCGACAAACGCCCCACAAGCGCGCATGAGCTGCAAGAGCGGCTCCTGGATACACTCTCGGCTGATGAAAAGTTCAAGATATCAATCTGCGTAATCGACGTCTCCAAGCCTTGAGGACTAACCAGAATCCCCCATGCAGGCTTCCAGGTTACTGTCGGGTTACGTTACGCCTGTCCTGAGCGTAGTCGAAGGGCTAACCCGACCTACTCCGACTCTTGAGTGGAGTCCGGCTATGCTCATGATTCTCTTCCTTGCAGCTCTTCTGCTAGTGACGCCGGGATTTGCCCAGACGATGGCGGAGCCGGAGAACGTTACAGTTTTCGCCGCAAAGCCTCTTGTGACAGCGCAGGAACGCATGATCGTCGCGGCCAATCCCTTGGCGGCCCAGGCAGGGGACCGGATGATGGCCCGCGGCGGATCGGCAGCGGATGCGGCGATTGCGGCGCTTCTGGTCCTCAACGTGGTCGAACCGCAGTCCAGCGGGATCGGCGGCGGCGGTTTCGCGCTCGTCCATGGCCCGGGAGGGCTCACCACTTGGGACGCACGCGAGACCGCGCCTGCAGGCGCCACCCCCAACATGTTCACGGAGAACTGCGAGACCCTGACCTTTCGCGCGGCAGTGGCATCGGGACGTTCCATCGGCGTGCCGGGTCTTCTGCGCCTGATGGAGGCGCTGCACGCACGTCACGGCAAGCTCCTCTGGGCCGATTTGTTCCAGCCGGCAATCCGGTTGGCGCGCGACGGATTCGAGGTGAGCCCGCGTCTGGCAAAGATGCTGACCCGATACGCCGGTCTCTTGAACGGAACGGACGCCGCGGCAGTCTTCCTGCCCGGCGGCGAGCCAGTGGCGGCGGGAGCAATCCTGAAGCAACCACGACTCGCCGAGACATTCGCCATCATTGCCGCGCATGGTGTAAACGCCTTCTATGCCGGACCCTTGGCTGAACAAATCGTCGTGGCGGCACGCCGCAACCCGCGCCCGGGCACGCTCGACCTGCACGATCTCGCCGCCTACCGGGTCATCGAACGTCCTGCGGTTTGTCATCGTTACCGACACTATCGCATCTGTGGCATGGGACCGCCTTCCTCGGGGGCGACCACGACCGGCCAGATCCTGATGCTCCTCGACCGGTTCAAGCCGGATGACCTCACGCTGGACGGACCACGGCTCTGGCATCTTTTCGCCAGCGCCTCGCGGCTGGCCTACGCCGATCGCGCCCGCTATCTCGCGGACGGCGATTTCGTGCATGTGCCCGTCGACGGTTTGCTCGATCCCGCCTACATGGACTCACGCGCGAGGCTGATCAGTCCGTTCGAAGCCGCGAAGGACGAAGCCATGGCCGGTGATCCGCCAGGGCACGCGGATGGACTCCACGCACCTGACATGCGAGAGGATCTGCCGGGCACGACCCACCTCTCGGTGGTCGACAAAGACGGTCTCGCGATCAGCTTGACCGCATCGATCGAGGCCCCCTTCGGATCAGGTCGTATGGCCGGAGGATTCCTGCTCAACAACCAGTTGACCGATTTCTCATTCCGCCCGACGGACGGCGACGGCGTGCCCATCGCCAATGCCCCGGAACCGGGAAAGCGCCCCCGTTCGTCCATGGCGCCGACCATCGCTTACCTTGACGGCAAGCCGATCGCATTGACCGGTTCACCGGGCGGCGGGCGTATTCCGGAATACGTCGCGCAGAGTCTTGTCGCCATGCTCGCCTTTGAGGCCGACCCGGCCACTGCTGCGGCACTACCGCACGTCTCGCAACGCAATCGCGGGACCATCGCGCTTGAGCCCGGCATACCGGCCGCCATCCTAGAGGGCCTCGAGGCCCTGGGACATACGACCGAGGAGGCGGAGATGACCTCCGGGTTGCACATCATTCGCATCCTGCCGGACGGTAAGCTCTTGGGAGGCGTTGATCCGAGGCGGGAAGGCGTGGCCATCGGCCGCTGAGGTTTCGGTCAGGTTACGCTGGCATTGTCGGATTACGCTTCGCTAATCCGACCTGCCACGACTGCTTGAGGACAAGAGAGGGAGAAATTGTACAATTTGAACGAAATTGTACAATGTTTACAAAATGCAACAAATTGTAACAATTGTACATATTGTACAAAATTGTAAAGTTTGTACAAATCTTTACAATTTTCAAGAATTGCATGCCTCATATAGACGGCTCGACGCGGCTATAAAGACTAAAGGCGTTTACAAAAACCCTGGATTCCCGCGCCTGTCCTGAGCCTGTCGAAGGGTACGCGAGAATGACGGAAGGGAAAAAGCTCCCCCTCACCCCAACCCCTTCGACAAGCTCAGGACAGGCCTCTCCCGCCTTGGGGAGAGGGTATTGGATTACGGCACTTCTTCGATCTTCAGAAGGTAGGTGATGATTTTGTCCAAGGCGCCGGCGGTGAGTTTTTGGCCGTACCATTGCGGCATGACGTGGTCGGGATACCCCTGTACAATATAGGCGCCCGGATTCAGAATGGATTCCTGCACGTATTCCCAATCGGTTTTGGCCTGTCCGCGATAGTTCGGATCGGCCAGGCGCCGGCGGGCGGTGGTGCCTAATTCCAGCTTCGGGCCTTCCCGTCCCTTGGCAACACGAATGCCCGGAATCATGTGACAGGCGGTACACCCGGACTGGACAAAAATCTTGTCGATCGGCTCTTTCCCCGTGGCCAGGGGCACCAGGGCTTTTTCCACCACCTGCGTGGTCTCCTTCTTGGGTTGTTCAATCTTTTCCTCCTGAGGCTGATCATCCAGTCCGATGCGTTGAAGCGTCCAAAAGAACACCACACACATGAGCAGGACGATGATGATCGTCTCTTTATTCAACTGAACCGATTTCTTCTTCGCAGCCACGTGCCTTCTCTTTTGGCCGGAGCCGAACTGATGCCGTTGAACCGCGTAGTTCTAGCACAAGCCGGCGGTTCCCACCAACCGGGGCAGCATTGTGACGCGGGTTTTTGGTAGGCTGATGACCGGAAAGACGATCGTCTATGCGACCGAATCAAAGTTTGTTTCCGTTTACTCCCCATCCCTGGCTGACGAATCCTCACCTCCAGACCCTGGTGGCCCGGTTTCGACACCGGCCTCATCTCCTTGCCGACGTGCCCGGTGAGGAACGCCTGTTCCGGGTCGATCCCCAATCGCAGATCAAGGGTGTGTGCAATTGGCAACCGGACCGTCGGTCTCCCGGTCTCGTCCTGGTGCATGGGTTGGAAGGGTGCCATGACTCGCCCTATATGCGAGGCATCGCCCACAAGGCCTGGCACGCCGGACTGAACGTCATCCGCTTGAATCAGCGAAATTGCGCAGGAACCGAGCACCTGACCCCCACCCTATACAACGCGGGATTGAGCCGGGACATTCGGGCCGCGATCGACGAACTGGCCGGTAAAGACGGCATCCGGGCTCTCTGGGTCGTGGGGTATTCGATGGGCGGGAATTTGGTCTTGAAAATGGCCGGGGAGACCTGCCCCGGTCTGCGAGGCGTCGCCGCCGTCTGCCCCAACGTCCATCCCGCACCCTGTGTGGCGGCTCTGGAGCAACAGCGGAACTGGAGCTATCATCAATACTTCCTGCGCAAGCTCAAGGCGAGACTAAAACGCAAAGCGAGATTTTTCCCGGGTAAATGGGACCTGTCCCTTTTGAACAACGTCCGGACCGTGTCTCAATTCGATGATGCCTACACCGCACCCGATGGGGGCTACCACAATGCGGCCGACTATTATGAACGATCGGGAGCCCGGCACGTGCTCCAGGACATTCGCGTCCCAACCTTGCTCATCACCGCCCAGGATGACCCCTTTATTCCTTTTGCCTCGTTCGATATTTCGCGCATCCGCGCCAATCCCTGCATTCAACTCATCACCACCGCCAAGGGCGGGCATTGTGGCTTTCTCCAACGAGTACGTACGAACGAAGATGAACGCTGGGCCGAAAATCGAATTATCGAGTTTATTCAACGGGAGCGACACGCAGGGGCGTAGGGCGGGCAGGAATGCAAAGACCTTAAAGACCCTGAACCCCCCGTCCCCCCTTGTCAGGGGGGCGAGGCTTGCTGCCGGCTCTCTGCTCAGGGGAGGGAGGTTCTGCCGTCCCCCTGAGAAGGGGGAGTGAGGGGGTTGTCTTCCACAGGCGGGGCACTGGGGCACAAAAGCCTGTCCTGAGCCTGTCGAAGGGGAAGCGGGAAAATTGTCAACGCCTGTCCTGAGCGCAGTCGAAGGGAATGACTGAACACATACGGGAATGACAGCAGGAGTAGCTCAAGCGTTCAGGAACCGTTCTAGAGCTTCACGGTACTTTGCACTCGTCTGTGTCACGACGTCATCGGGCAAATGGGGCGGGGGCGGGGTGTGATCCCATCCGACGGAGTCCAGGTAATCCCGGACGAATTGTTTGTCAAAACTGGGTTGCGACTTCCCGGGTTCATACTGTTGCTTAGGCCAAAACCGTGACGAGTCCGGCGTGAGTAATTCATCAATGACCAGCAACTGCTTCGTGTCCCGGTTCAGCCCGAATTCAAATTTGGTATCCGCGATGATCAGGTCGCGCTCCTCGGCCAAGGCCGCCGCGCGCTGGTACAACGTGATGCTCACGGTTTTGACCTGCTCCGCCAACTCCTCGCCGATGAGGTCTTTCATGGCGTCATAGGAAATATTTTCGTCATGCCCTTCGGTCGCCTTGGTCGACGGGGTGAATAACGGCTCGGGAAATTTTTCGGATTCCCGCAATCCCGCGGGGAGCGGCTGCGAGCACACGGTGCCCTGCTTCCTGTATTCTTTCCATGCCGATCCGGACAGGTAGCCGCGGACGATACATTCCACGGGCAACGGCTCGGCTTTCTCCACGATCATGCTGCGGCCTGCCAGGAGGTCCACGTGAGGCCGGCACGACTCGGGGAATTCCTCGGGGTTCATGGTCCGCAGGTGATGCGGCACCAGGCCGCCCTCCTGCCACAGGCGATCGAACCAGAACTTCGACAGTTGCGTGAGCACATAGCCTTTGCCCGGGATCCCTTCCGGCAACACCACGTCAAAGGCTGAAATCCGGTCGCTCGCGATCAACAGCAAGCTGTCACCGAGGTCGTACATGTCCCGCACCTTGCCTTGCCGTTTTCCGCCAAGACCCAGGTTCGTTTCAAATACCGCCGGGGATGTCCATACGTCGCTCATGATAGGCATTCTTTCTTTAAGGACCGTAAAAGTAAACCGATGGGAAAAACCGCACTCTAATCAGACCAATCCCGTGCGTCAACGTTCTTTGCCCACCCATGCCCCCCTTGATCCCCTGTCACGGGATTAGGTAGAACAGGGTAGGAGACACGATTGACGACGACACCGCGAGCGAACATCATGAATCAACCACTTCCGGCTTCCAACCCAGGGTTTCTCCGGCAACTGCATGAACCTTCCAAAAAATATCTGGAAGAATGGTTCGACGTGCCGGCGCACATTCACCACGTCGCCCATCACATGGCGAACCCGCCGCTGGATCGCCCCCAAAGCCGGCAGGAGTTTCAACATCTGCTGCAGTGCCTGGACGTCCCCGAAGAACAGACCGTCATTCATGACAAGTTCGGCCATGGCGCCAAAATTGCGGCGAATGGTGACCGCTTACTCGTCACGTGGGAAGCGCATACCGAATACTACAGTTACCAGTTCTGGCACATCCCCGACGATAAATTGAAACCGCTCGCATTCGGGCCGCTTCGATTTCCCGACTATACCATGCCATTGTCACCGTTGGGCGTTCAGGTCAACGCGTTGGATATTCTGGTGCTGCCGCACACGATTCTGGGCATCGAAGAAGTCAAAAACACCATGCCCGGGCCTCAGCTCTATGGAAGCCGGATCTTCGGGGAAGACATTTCCGTAATGACCACGTTTACACCGGATGAGTATAAACGCGAACGCTATCTCATTCTCTCACCGTCGTTTGACGTGTTGCTCACCCACGTGGCTCGTACCATCGACACACTCGTGGCCATTGAAAACTACACGCACCTGATCCTGTTTCCGTTTCACGCCTTCGCCCAATCCGTGGACCAGGTCCATCAGTATGAACAACGTCATCTATATCAACGCGGCGTCATCGCCACGGAGATCGAGAACGCGACGCCGCAAAAACTCCAGCACTGGCTTACAGGGATGACGCAGGATTTCATGAACGTCAGTCGCATGGCCGAATCCATGCGCTACAAACTGTCCGCATCCGTGCCGTATGATCGCATCATTCGAGCCAACCTGGCGTCGTTGCACGAACAATCCCTCGCAGGCTGCCGGCGAATCTCGGACTATGTGGACGGGAAAACCATCGGGGTCGCCGATGGGTACCAGCAGTTCGTCAGACGGATCAATGCGCTGGTGAACGACTTTCAAGGCTCCATTGCGATGATCCGCACAAAAGTCGAACTTCAACTGCAAGACCAGAACTTGGCGCTGGAAAACCAGATCTTGAAGCTCCTGCGCAGCATGGACAAGACGACCCGCCGCCAGGCCATTCTGCAGCATACGGTCGAAGGCCTCTCGGTGATCGTGATTTCGTATTACCTGAGCGGCCTCGGCAGTTACGTGTTCAAGGCCATGCAAACCCTGGGCTGGATTGAGGACGCCGACCTGTTCTCAGGCCTGTTCGTCCCCATTTCCCTGGGAATCGCGTTCGGACTCATCCTTCTCGGCCGAAAATTGATCTACCAACGCCGCTTCGAGGATTCCGAGCCGGACCCGACACCGTCCGACCCATCAAAGCAGTAGCAACCAAGCCGTCCAAAAACGACGGCTGAGAGCGTCTACATCTAAACTCAGGCGTTAATCAGCCTCGCAATAGAAAACGACCTCACAGCCCAGACTCCCCACCCGATCTTCTTGTGCTGCCTCCGACAATTTCCAAGTCGTTCCAATAGTTTACGGCTCTTTGATTCCGCCGTAACGCGCCCGTAACGAAGAGTCACTAAACATCCTGCTATACGAATCTGCATCGCACGCAAGTCAATATTTCCATGCTATTGACCATTCATTCGAGGAGCTTCCTTATGAACATTCACCGATGGACCCTTGGAATTGTGGCGCCCTTAGTCATGACGGCCCTCATGACGTTCACGGCAGCGGCAATGGATGGGGACCTGCTCCTGGAAATTTTGCTGGAAAAAGGCATCCTGACCAAGGAAGAGTTGATTCAGATCAAAGCCGAAGAAAAGAAGCGGGAAACCGCAAAAGCCGCTACGCAAGCCGGGAAGAAAGCCCAAATCGAAGTCGGTGTCGAAAAAGAGAAGCAGGCAGTTGTCAAAGCATCGGAGTCTTCCAAGAAGAAATCCGGGGTGCAAGTGGGCTACGGGAAAAAGGGGTTCACGTTGGCAACCACGGATGGATTGTTCAAAACCAAGATCCAATGGCGGACTCAAGCCCGGTATAGCTTTCCCGAACGGGGAGATCCGCGCAAAGCAAGCGATTTCAGTGACAACGAAGAAAGCACGTTCGAGCTTCGCCGGATACGGCTGAAAGTCGGGGGACACGGATACCGACCCTGGCTCAAATACTATCTTGAGGTGGATTGGCAGCCCGGCCGTGACTTCGACGATGACTCGGAAGCCGCTTCCGCCAGAATGATCGATTGGCGCATCATGTTGGAGAAATATCCATGGGCCAAATTGCGGATCGGCCAGTGGAAAATCAATTATAACCGGGAGCGGGTCGACTCCTCGGGGAAGCAGACCATGGTCGAACGATCCATCATGAACCGGGTGTTTACCATCGACCGGCAAATCGGGATGATGGTGTACGGCCGCGTGAATCCCGGCACGCTCCTCGATGCGAACTATTACCTCGGAATCTTTTCCGGCGGTGGTCGTGGCATGGCCAAGAATGATGACGATAACATGATGTACGTGGGACGACTGCAGTGGAACGTATTCGGCCGTGAGCTCAAATGGCGACAAAGCGACGTTAAATTCCACAAGAAACCCACGGCCAGTGTCTCGTTCGGCGCATATACGAACAAGGGCAAATGTACCCGGTGGTCATCAGGCGGCTGCGGAAATTTGAGTGGTTTTGACAAGCCGGCTGACGTCAAAGACGGCCGATACCAGGTCAGCGGCATGCAAGTCGGGTCGGCGATGAAGTATCGCGGGTTCGCCTGGCAACATGAAACACACTGGAAAAGAGTCAAGGATACAGAGGCGACGGCCGGCGATCGCGTAACAAAACTGTTCGGGGGCTATTTCCAGGCCGGCTATTTCCCGCACGCTCTCATCCCGTTCGTTCCCAAGCCGTTGGAAGTGGCATTCCGGTATTCACACGTCGATCCGAACACCGATGCAGGCGGTGACTTCCGGCAGGAATTCACCACGGGCCTCAACTGGTTCTTTGCCGGCCATCGCAACAAACTGACGCTCGACGCCTCCCATCTGACGCTCGAGAACGAAACTCCCGGCTTGAAAGCCTACGCCGAGCAACGCGTCCGTCTCCAGTGGGACGTGTCCTTCTGATCGTTCTCTTTTCCTGAGAGGAGCTTTGACTCCTTCTGTAGAGAAGCTCCCTGCCGACTCTCCTGTTGTTCGGCGAATCCCGGATTAAACCCCTGACAAGTCGAGTACAGGTTGCGCTCGAAGACGAGGACATGCCCCGGATCAAGGCCCTGGCAATTCTAGTACAATCGATCCCTAAAACCCTCTGGACCTGCCCCCGAAGTTGGTCCAGCTTCTATGCGATTTTTCTGGCCTCTAAGTCATCGTCGTAATTCAGACGACGGCTTCTCTCTTTTTTTCTTGATTCCCCTTTCACAACTTGATACGGTTTCTTCCGCTGTATCTCTCAGGTGGCCCTTAGTCGGGTCTCCTGCCAATACAAGAGCCTGATTTCGTCATCTTGGGTAGCTCCCAAGCCTGATGAAATCGTTTTCCAACGGTAAATACGCAGGATCTTCCTTTACCTGGGAGATACAGCAAGGCCCGGCCATGTCTGGTCGGGGTTGCTCATCTCTCTTTTCCAAGGAAGCCTGTCATGCCGCAGGTCATTTATGGCGTGAATGCCGCCTATGTACTGCCCGCCTTGGTGTCGATCTATTCTCTGTGGAAGCATGCCAGCCAGCCCGTTAAGGTCACGATGTATGTTGACGGGATCACGGAACAGAATCAGTACGTAATTCAGTGTGTCAATGAAACTTGTGGCATGTCCATTCAGGTGAAGAATTTTGATGGAACGGGATTGGAGGAATATGTCAATCCACGCTTTCCGGCAGTCAGTCTCCTACCCCTCCTTTTACCCAGCCTAGAGAAGGGACGATGCCTGTTTATTGATGCCGATACGTTGGTCAGGGGTGATGTGTATGAACTCCTATCAATAGACTTGGCCGGTATGCCTATCGGAGCTTGTACAGATATGGGTCAGGTGACATACCTGGAACGACGGGTTCTCAATACACGAATAGCAGATGTGCTTAGACCTGCCCGTACTCGACTCAAGAGAATGAACTATGTTGAGCGTATTGCCGGTTTGGGGTTTGTTCCAAAAGAAAGCTACTTTAATTCCGGTGTGTTGGTGATGGATTGTGAGGCCATTTGCGGGGAATACCCCAATTACGCTGACCTTGCCAGCCTCGACAAACTTCAGCCTTTTAGAGAGTTTCCCGATCAGGACCGATTGAATGAGTTTTTTGCCAAACGATGGTCAAAGTTGCCTCTCAAGTGGAATGTCCGTCCAGGATTGACGCGAGATGTGGAATGGCGACAATATCGGTTTCGACATGTGTCGGATGAATTACGTGCGCAGATGCGAGATGCCATGGTTGATCCGAAGCTCTGGCACTTCATGGGTGGGAAGAAACCGTGGATCAAACGGTGGAGAAATGCCTTGAGGGTTCGACAAGCCTATAGAGAGTACGCCAACACCTGTTTTGAGTTTTGGACCCAGACCGGTATCATGTTTGGCATGTAACCCTCGTTGGGTAAAGAAGTATGTAAGTCCCGCGCAATTACAACACTTCCAGATCCCGTATCAAGGTAGGTTATCGGATAGTCCAAGAGACGCCTAGAAGGTTACGCTCCTTGGGGATCATTGGTTCTCCTGAGTCGATTCGCTGAAACCGTTCGAGGGACTCTCCATCGCCTTGACAAAAGATTCAATTGCTCTACGGTGCCTGTCGGTCAACCACTCGGGCGAGTCAGCGATTATCTGTCTGCACCTGGGGAGTAAAATGGCCAGTTCATCTTGCAGGAAACGTCCTACATCTGTTGGTTTGAGCCCATATCCTTCCCACAAAAAACCCGTGAGGTAATCACACAAGCCCTTGTCATCTTCGATCAACCTTGCCACATATGTCTTTACTTCCTTTTCACTCGTCCAGTCGACATATCGGTATAAAACAAATCCAAGATTCGGAACGCTTCGTAATGACCCATCCTGCGCCGCATTTCTGAGACGTTCTATTGCACGTCTCTTCAGAGCGTCGAGGTGCGCAACCGCCACCGTGCGCTCTGTGTTAGTACTGTGTTCCTGACTGAAACAGAAGACATGATGCATCAGGGTAAACAGTGCTGACGCGTGCGAAAATATGCGATTAAGAATGTCGAATCGATCTTGTTGGGTGGATAGTCGTTTGAGTATCCTGCTCGTCAATCTCTGAATTGGCTCGGCATTATGGAAGTCTGCGAACCCTGGCCTCTCGTTCTCGATTAGTTCACACAGAAGTTCATCGCCGATGAAATAAACTGCCTGGAGAAATGGTTCAATGTGTTCGTTTGGGATAACTTTCTGACCGGAATTTTCCATTCTTCTCAAAAAGATTTGCAAGCGGCTGATCCCATCCGGTCGCGTCTGCGAGGCAAGCTCTCTGAGCTTGTTCCCAAATGCCTCTGAATTTGGAAGCAAAGACATCGTGGCGCTAAAGTCAGCTTCGGAGATGTCGCCCGGTGGCGTACCAAGGAAGAAATAACGGTCGAAAACTTCAATGTGGCACACACGGCAATCTTCAGATGAATTGTTTTGGAAGAAAGGTTTGCCCCAGTCGAAAAAGAGGCTGCGCAGACTTGGGAACAACTTGATCAGGATGCTTCGAGTGGATTCCCTGGCAACAGCTAAATCATTCTTCCAATCATTCTTTAATGCAGACTCAAATGCACTTTCGAGAAATCTTTTCTCATTTTGTTGCTTTTCATCTAATACGGGCTTCAAATGAGTTCCCGGGACGCTACAAAACTTGTCCTTGTTATTGGCAACGAATTCATATGTGGAAGGAACAAAGAGGCGAAGCGCCTGTATGCCGATGAAGTCAACAGCGTTAACCTCGCCCCGGACGAGTGGATACGTTGCCCGAAGTAAATTCAAGAATCGTCGTACGTTTCTAGGAGTGTTGAGAAACTGAGTCATCGCCTCATCGTAAAGGATACGGAACTCATGTTCTTTATAAAGATGCTCTGGTGCATCCATGAGAATGTCCTTCAGATCTTCAAAAAACAACTCGTTCAGGCTTGATCGATCCGGAGCAGGCAACGTCAGGGGAAGCTGCACGATCTTGTCCAGGTATTCCCTGCCGGATTGAGCATCTCCATCACCAACTGCCCGAATCACGTATGACTCGTCATACCCGAGCACGTAGATTGTCTTGGGAAAATTGGCAACGGCTTTGACGAGACGGAAAACGAGCCGAATCTCATCCGGTCTCAGGCGGTCGATATCGTCAATGAGCACAATGATTCGGCCGGGGAATTTCTCCAGGATCTTGTTGATTTCCTGACGGAGCGTATGGAGATCTTTCTCTGGTTTTCTGTTTAGAACAGAGACAAGGATGCGTAGTCCTTTAACGAATAACTTTGTTTTCGGTTCTGGCACTGCCTCCAAGGCGGAGGAAAACGACTCCAAGAGCCCTAACAAGGGCTGCAGGTTTTGAACTCCTTTCTGGATTTTGTTTGTCTGAAAAGCGGATAGGAATTGTTTGAAGAAGTGATCGAGAAGACGGTCACTGCCTGAGATCCACCACGGGTTGAAATGCACGATCATCAAGTCATTGCCGCCTTCCTTCTCCAGAACGCGTTCGGTAAAGTTGAGGACTGTTGTCTTCCCCGATCCCCATGGGCCAGTCACCGCATATACAAAGCCATTTCGCGGTTCTACATGGAAGATTGATCGCGCGAGGTGTTCCGCGAATGGTTGTCTGGAAAGCCGATCATGCCCGGGATCGTGCAACGGTGAATCGCTGCTCAAGTCGGAAGGTTGAGAGATAGTAGGGGGCAACGGAATCGCGTTTGCCTCAAAAGTCGCTTGGTAAAGGGAACAGGTTTGACATTACCTATCTTTTTACCTTCTCCCGTTCCTACTTGTGAGGAGCTTTTAGGTTTCCCAAAGGCCGGATGCAACTCGGCCTTCGATGGATCCCCATGGCTAGGTATATTGTGCATTGCTCCGCCTTGTTAGGCAAGCAATGGCATCCGCAGTGTTTCAGCTTGCCAAACCCTGTCATTTTGTATCTCGAATGGGATACACAACACTGGGCGTGCCGGACGATTCATTCCCGGGGACGGGTTTCCGGGAGGGGCCGTCACCTCGCTTCACTCAGGAACAACTCTGTCCCATCTTGACAAAGGGACAGCGTCTCTCTCATAGTTTCCAAAAAGGAAACTCGCAACAACGGGAAAAACCATTGCACGTTATATCCAGAAAACCTTTCCGCGATGCTGCAGCAAGGTATCCGAATAATGCCGCAGCTATTGACCGAACATACAAGGTTTTATGTAACGGCACCTTTAAGCGTCCGGATGACCTGAGAAAAGTGTTTCCATCACTGGACAACTTTACGCACAAGGACAAATGGTGGGTCATTGATATAGGTGGGAACAACCTGCGTCTTATTGCCTTCATCAATTTTAAAGACAACCGCTTGTACGTCAAGCACATTGTGAACCATGCCGAATATGACAGGCTTTCCAGGCAATACGAAAGGAGGTAATCACGGGAAAATAAATCTGAATCGTTACTCAATCCCATATTCACACATACAATAAGCAACAAAGAATACAATACAGCAAAGGAGAGCTATTGGCATGGGATTTACAGCTATTAAAGAGAAGGCCTCTGCGCTTTTCAATGAGGCGTCTTTTATCAGTCAGATCAGGAATAAACGCGACTATGAACGGGCCATGACCCTAATGGATGAATTGATCGAAGATTACGACAACCAAAAAGCATTGATTGATGTGCTTTCCGGTTCAATCGCGAGATGGGAGAATACGTCTCCTGAATTCAACGCCTTCAATGACCGCATTAAAAAACTCGATAGCGGCATCGCGACGCTGAAAGTCATCATGGAGCAACATCACCTGGGGGTTGCCGACCTGCCGGAGATCGGCGGCAAATCGCTGGTGTCCAGAATATTACGCGGCGATCGCCGTCTGACGCGCGATCACATCGAGGCATTGAGTCAACGATTTGGCATAAGTCCCGCGTTGTTTTTTCAGGCGAATCGAGGCCAGGACAATTGAGAAAGGGACTGCTGCAATGAACGAGCGTGACTTTGAACTCGTTGAGGGAAGCGGTAACGTCTTTCGCGACTTCGACGATCCTCACGCGGATCTGAAACAGGCCAAAGCTATCCTTGCGACTCGGATCATCGCGGTACTGGACGACCGTAAGCTCACCGTGAGAAAAGCCGCGAGCATGACTGGCTTCGCCGCGGCAGATTTCTCGCGTATCCGCAACGCTGATCTCCGGCGTTTCACGCTGGACCGGCTGATGAAGATGATCGCCGCCTTGGACGACCGCATCAAGGTGACGGTTCATGTCGAGCCATGGCAGGTTGAGCAAGTGCTCATGCCTGGTAGCCTGTAACGGCGCAGTGTTCATGCGACGTCAGGCATCGGTGTCGCTCTATTTTTTACCGCAATTCCTTAAAGCGTACCCCGACTTGCCACGGCCTCCCTGTAGCGATGGTGCCGAAGGAATCTTTTTGCGGGGGGACCATGAATTGGGCCGGATGAAACACCAGTTGTCCCGGTTGCGGATCAAGTTGTTTGAGGGGCTGGAGTTTGACAGGTGAGTGGTATTCTTCGACGTCCTGCCAAATTTCGGTCTGGGCCGCATGATTGCTGAGGATCACGTACAGAACGTCGCCCTGAAGAAACAGCCCGCCGGACGTCCTCACTTCATGCACGCGGGAAATCTCCCCGCGCTCATAAAAGGTGACGACTTCGTTGGGCTGCGCCAGGCCGAACCCCTGGGCCAGCAGGGGCGCAAAAAATCCGATTTCATTCTGATTGAAGACAGGGTAACGCTCCGATTCGCCCCCACCCAACAACGGTAGGGAGACAGCGGAGCTTCGACGCTCCACGTACAGCCCTTCGAGCACCTTGGCTATGTCGGCCTCCTTGAGAAACGCCGGATGTGAAAATCCCTGCCCCCGGCTGCTTTCGGAAACAATTTGAAGCCCGACCTCCCGATTGGGGTCTTCATAGACTTTCTGAGTCACGACGTGGGGGTTGCCGCCGCAAGCGGCGAGCAGCCACACTATGCATAATCCGAGTCCTGCCAACATCTTCATCCTTCTTCTTACCCTTTCTTCAATGGACGTTTTTTCCGGGCCGCATGGGATGCGGGTTGCTACGTTTCAGAAGGCCCATGTTAGCACAACGTCACGGCGAATTTCCCTGATGTCCACGTGGCATTCGGGCGATTTCGGTATTTGTTTACTCGCTCCCAACGCAGGGGAAATCTTCCGTTTACATTGCGTGAAAACCCTATCAACACACACCTCGCTCGCCAGCGGCCCTGTTCCGGATACCCGACGTATTCCGCTTTTTTTCCTTGAACGTCCTCTGTTAGAATTTTTCCCGAGGCCCTACCATGGAGTGTATTTTATTCAGACACGGCATTGCCGCCGACTGGCAAGACTGGCAACGGGAAGATCACTCGCGTCCCTTGACCGATGAAGGCATCGAAAAAACACAAAAAGCCGTGAAAGGTCTTGTCCGGCTCGGGGTCACCCCCACTCACCTGCTCTGCAGCCCCTACCTCCGGACCCGGCAAACCGCCGATATTGTCAAAGAAATACTGGGGCTGACCGGGCAACCCCAACCATGCGCCGAACTTCGGCCTGACGCCTCACCGGAAGATTTCCTCAAGATGCTTCTCGGGTTTTCCGATGATGACTGCCTGCTCTGCGTCGGCCATGAACCGCTTTTGGGGCACACCGCCGGAGCCATGGTGTTGGGCCAGCCCGTTCCAGGATTGTCTTTTAAAAAAGCCGGAGCATGCTGCATCAGGTTTTACGGAAAGCCCCGGTCCGGAAACGGCGTGTTGCACTGGTGGCTGGAACCTGCCCACCTCAGGAAACTGGCGAGAAGCGAAAAGTAGGTCGGGGTAGCCCTTCGACTACGCTCAGGACAGGCGAAGCGTAAACCTGACAACCGCCCGGGGCCGGCGGGTGTTGAATCATTCCGCCGCGTTTGTCGAAAGCCCGGGTTCCACCTGAACGGTGAACGTGACCTCTCGTCCGAAGACTTTCTGAAACAGATCCGCTCGTGATTCCGCAGTCCAGATTTCCAACTCCGAGTCGGCAAGGGCCTGCAACTCGATGTTCACTTTTTTCCCGACCGTGACGCGGACGTCCCGGATAATGGAAAAGTGACTGCGATCCAAGCCATCCGCAATGCGCAAGATCGCGCTCAGCGTCTCCAGCACCGTTCGCCTGGCAGGCGAAAGGAGTTTATACGGCAGGTGTTGGGGCCCGGGTAACGATCGACGATGATAACGGGCCACGTTGGCGATCATTTCGATTTCTTCGACCGTAAACCCGGCCAAATCGCTGTTCGTAATCAGATAAAAACTGTGTTTATGGTGTTGGCGGGGATTGATGGCGTATCCCACGTCGTGGAGCAACGCGGCATGTTCCAGGCACTCGCGTTCCTCGTCAGTCATGCCGTGCAAGGATTGCGTTTGATCAAACAGCGACGTGGCCAACTTCGCCACGTGATGCGAATGCGTCTCGGGGTAATGACAGCGTCTGGCCAAGGCCACGACGTTGCGCAAGCGAATGTTCGGAATTTCCTGCTCGATCAGCAAACCTGCCTGGTTCTTCTGGATAAAATCGTACACCAAGCCTTCACGCATGGCTTTGTCGCTGATCGTGGCTTCCTTATGCCCGACGGCTTCGAGTGATTGGCGAATCACCGAGGTCGCTGCCAGCAGCGTATCCACCCGACGCGGGTCCAGACCCGGGATGCCGAGCCGCGTGTCCACGTCGCTCGTCGCGAACCGTTGCTCCACGGCACGAATCTCTTTCAGGGTAATGGTCGAGAGATTGATCTGGGGAATGGGATGACCGGTCCGTTCCAGATAAATGATTTCAGCCAGGTTCGACGCCATACCGGAAGAAATCACAATTCGATCAAACTCCGGCTGACGAAATCGCTCCAAGGCCGCGTGCAGTTCCTCTGCGATCACGTCGTGCATGGCCCGCAGTTTGGCTTTCGGAGGCGGCGCCTTGGTCAAAAACAGGTCTTTCAGGCGAATGGCCCCCAGCTTGAGACTCACGGCGTGTAACAGGCGCTCTCGATTCCCCGCGATGAGTTCGACCGATCCGCCGCCCACGTCTATCAGGAGCGTCGGCCGGGTCGTCAAATCCATGCTCTGGCGCACACCCAAATAAATGAGGCGGGCTTCTTCCTGACCCGTTATGACTTTGACGCGAACACCGGTATTCTCGGACACCTCCTCGACAAATTGTCCGCTGTTGCGCGCTTCACGAACCGCGCTGGTCGCCGCCATCAGGATACGATCAAACCCTTTGTTCCGTGCCAAGGTCGTCAGGTTTTTCAAAACTTCAACTCCTCGCGCCCTCGACTCCGCCGACAACCGTCGCTGGCGAAACGTCCCATCGCCCAGACGGGTCATGTCCTTGAACCGGTCAAGAATCTTATAGGACCCATCCGGCTCGGCTTCCGCCAACACCATGTGGATCGAATTGGTCCCAATGTCTATCACGGCGATCTTCGACATCGCGTTACCTTACGTTAGACTCCGTTTCGCTCCTTCATAGTAACAGGATAGAGAGAGTCCATCATGAGCGGTTTCTTCTCAAGATCCTGCTAGAAATGCAGTAAGGCCACCAATCGTTCGACCAGTTTTGGTGCACCGAATAGGGTATCGATTTTGTTCTCCACACGAGACGGACGAGAGACGACCTTCCCGCCAGCCTCTTCAACCAGGATTTGGGTGGCAGCGGCGTCCCAGGGATTGAGTGCCGGATCGACCATCGCGCCGACTGATCCGTCGATCACCAGCGTATGGCCGAAACAATCCGTGTAGCCACGAAGATACGGGCATGCGCCGGCCAGTTGCCGGAACATCCCTTCACAACCCGCACTGATGAATTGGGCAATATCCCCCGTGGCAATGATACTGGTCTCAAGATCGGTTTCTCGGGATACCGAAACCGCCGTCCCGTTACAGAAACACCCCAAGCCTCGAGCCGCACTATACGTCCGGTTCAGCATGGGCAGATGGATCACCCCGATGAGCGTCTTACCGGCTTCCCGATCCTCCAACGCCACGATCGTACCGTATAAGGGGATCCGGTTCACGAATGAACGCGTACCGTCGATGGGATCGATCAACCAGCGATAGCGTGTCTTGCTTTCTTTCCCTCCAAATTCTTCCCCCAACACATCAAAGCCCGCCGCGACCGGATCGCCCTGCAGCACGTTCCGAATCGTGGTTTCCGCCTCGCGGTCCGCAATGCTCACCGGAGAGCCATCGCCTTTCCGTTCGACGCAGAGCGCATGATCCGCAAAATAGTCGCTCAGCATCCCGGACGGCGTTTGTGCCGCACGGATTGACAGGGCCAGCAAGCGTTTCAGTTCGGTAGCATCCATGAGATGTTCACGTTGGGGGTGCACCGGCGGTTTTCACAAACACGTGACAATGTAACACCGGGGCTGCGGCAATGTAACCCTCAGATAACAAATTGTCCCGAAAAACGCAGTACAAATACATTTCAAGCAGGCACCTGGGTTCAAATACCCTTTGTCTTCTGGCGGCTGTCATGGTATTTTAGTAGTTTCCCTATAGTGCTAAACGTTTCACGTCATGGAATACGTTCTACGCCAAACTCCTGAGCGGGAAGTCAAGCTCAAGACGGGCCTTGCGTTTCGCTTGCCACATTTTCCGGGTGAGCCGCTTCCGCCTCGACTATTTACCTCCACCTACTTCGATACCGCTGATTACAGGCTGGCCCGGTTGGGGGTGACGCTCCGTCGCAGGACTGAACAGAAACGCGTCGTGTGGCAACTGAACCTCCCGAGAAATTCCGCCCGGTTGGAAGTCGAGATGACGTCCGGCCGCTCGATCCCGCCGGCGCCCTTGGAAGACATCCTGTTTGCCTTGTTACGGCGTGAACCATTGACGATTATTGCGAAACTCCAGACCCGCCGTTCCGGCACCAGGATTCAGCCTCTTGACAGACCCATCGCCGACGTGGTCATCGACCGCGTCAAGATTCTCAATGGCCGGCGAGTAGCCGGGCATCTGAACGAGATTGCAGTCGAACGCCGCTCGGGCAAGGACAAGGAACTCGCCACGATCGTGGCGGCCCTTCGCGAAGCGGGAGCATCCGATGGATATGACCGTCCGCAAGTCTTTCAGGCCTTGAATCTGAATGTTTCGAGTCCCTGCCCTCCCGAATCAGCGCCCTTGTCCGAACGACTCAAAACCATCCTACAAAAACAGCTCCGGGATATCATTCTCCACGACCCTGGGACGCGACTCGGCAAAGACCCGGAAGAACTCCACCAGATGCGCGTCGGGATCAGAAGGTTTCGAGCAATCCTCCGAACGGCGAAGGTCGTACTGAAGCCAGAATGGTATACATCCCTGCAAGAGGAACTCAGTTGGCTGGGCACGATGCTGGGAACCGTTCGGGACCAGGACGTCCTGCTCGACCGGCTGTATACCGAAGCCGACGCTCTTCCCCCTGCCGAACGAAAAATTTTCGAACGACTATTGACCACGTTTGAAACTCATCGTTCCCAAGCCCGCGGGCAATTACTCGACACCCTTCGGAGCGATCGCTATCTGGATTTCTTGAGCCACCTGGAAAGGGCTACCCAAGCTCCGGCCTTGCGTGAGGCGCCCGAGCGTTCCCTGATGCACCTGGCTGCACAAGAATTCAAACAATTAATCAAAGCCGGCAAGCACGGGAATGGCGATCCCTCGGACCAAGAACTTCATCAATTGAGAATCCGCACCAAACGGACCCGATATGTGGCCGAACTTGCCCTTGAACCCATGGGGAAACCCGCCATACGGTTCGTCCGCCAAACCAAACGCAACCAGGATCTCCTGGGTGATCACCAGGACGCCGTTTTTACCGAGGAGCAACTCCGGCAATTGCTCCAAACGACCCGTGGCGTGAAAACCGCGTTTGCCATCGGGCAGATCATCGAGCGACTCCGGGCTCGCCGGCGCCGGACCAGAGCGATGTTTCCACGAGAATGGGCCAAACTCAAAAAGCGCGGCCGTGAAGTCTTTGCCCTATGAGGTGCCTGAGCAGATATGCAAACGTCAAACCCTCTACCTCCCCTCGCCCCTCCTTACAAAGGAGGGGAACAGGTTAGCATTGGCCGTCTTGTTCCTCCCCTTTGTAAGGGGAGGTCAGGTGGGGTAGAACTCAACACCTTGAACCCTAGGCAACGAGCGAATATACCCAAACCATTCAGACGCGCATGACGCAATGCACCCGAGGTGAAACCCATGGCAATCAGTCCCGCTGAAACCAAATTTCCGGTCGCTTCTTCTCCGCCGGACCTCGATGATCCCAAACTGTATTTGAATCGTGAACTCAGTTGGCTCCAATTCAACGCTCGAGTGCTCGAGGAAGCGGAGGATCAGGGAAACCCGCTTCTGGAAAGGGCCAAGTTTCTGTCGATTTTTTCGAGCAACCTGGATGAGTTTTTCATGATCCGGATCTCGGGGTTGCGAGAACAATTATCGGGTGGAGTGCGTGAGGGGCCTCCGGACGGCATGACCACCTCGGAACAATTGGCGACCGTTCGGCAGGAAGTCCTTTGCCAACTGGCCCGGTTTTCCGACTGCTGGCAAAACGATATTCTGCCGAAGCTCAACGCCCAGAACATTTGCGTGCTGCGCTACCATCAATTGAAACCGAAACAACAACACTTACTCCGCGGGTATTTTTCCACTGAGATCTTTCCGGCGCTGACCCCCTTGGCCTTCGACCCGTCCCATCCATTCCCCCACATTTCCAACTTGAGTTTGAATCTGGCCGTCGTGGGGAAGGACCCCGAGCGAGGGGACTGTTTCGCTCGCGTGAAAATCCCCAATGTTTTCCCGCGTCTCGTCCGTATCCCCAACGAAGACATGGTCAACGAGGCGAACCAAATCGGCTTGCCGGACTCGGGAGCCAACAACTTCGTCTGGATCGAAGACATTGTCGCCGCCAATCTGGACCTGCTGTTCCCGGGAATCACCATTCTCGCCGCTTACCTCTTCCGGGTGACGCGCGACGCGGATTTTGAAATTGAAGAAGACGAGGCTGACGACCTGTTGGCGTCGATTGAAGAACAAGTGGACAACCGTCACTTCGGCTCGGTGGTCCGGCTGGAAATCGATCAGGAGACGCCCGATCATATCCGGGACATCCTGATCAGGAACCTCTCCCTGGCTCCGTACCAGGTCTACACGCAGGATTTGCCGCTGGGCCTGTCCAGCCTCATGGAACTCACGCGTATCGAGCGTTCGGATTTGAAATTTCCGCCCTTTGTTCCGGAGATCCCGGATTCTCTCAACAAAAAGGAAAGCCTGTTCTCGGTTATCAAGCGTGGCGACGTCGTGCTGTACCATCCCTACGACAGTTTCACCCCGGTCGTGGATTTCGTGCGCGAAGCGGCCGGCGATCCCAACGTGCTGGCCATCAAACAGACCCTCTATCGAGTAGGGGCCAATTCCCCGATCGTCGAAGCGTTAATGGAAGCGCGCGTGAACGGGAAGCAGGTCGCGGTCCTGCTGGAGCTCAAGGCGCGATTCGACGAAGAAAACAACATTGAATGGGCCAGAAAACTGGAGGATGAGGGCATCCACGTTGTCTATGGGGTCTTTGGGCTGAAAACCCACGCCAAGATGTGCCTGGTCATCCGGCGCGACGAGGACAGCATCCGGCGGTACGTCCATCTGGGCACGGGCAACTATAATCCGGTGACAAGCCGGATGTATACCGACCTCAGCTTCTTTACCTGCGAACCGGCAATGGGGGCGGACGTTGCCGTTCTCTTCAACTCGTTAACCGGTTACTCCCGGAAAAATTCGTATACCAAACTGCTCGTGGCGCCCCAATTGATGCGGGAGCAAATTCTGGAGCGGATTGAGCGGGAGATTCAACGGCACAAGGATAAAGGCGACGGGTACCTGGCGTTCAAGATGAACGCCCTCGTGGACACACAATGTATTCAAGCGCTCTATCGGGCGTCCCAGGCTGGCGTCAAGATCGACCTTCAGGTTCGAGGGGTCTGCGGGCTTCGTCCCGGGATTCCCGAGATCAGTGAAACCATCACCGTGACCTCGGTCGTCGGACGATTCCTGGAACACGCACGGCTCTATTATTTTCGCAATGGCGGACAGGAAGAACTCTTTCTCGGAAGCGCCGACCTCATGCCCCGTAACCTGGATCGACGCGTGGAACTCCTGTTCCCGATCGAATCACCGCACCTCCGGAAAATCCTCGTCGAAGACCTCCTGCAAGTGGCTTTTCATGACAACGTCAAGGCCCGCCAATTGCTGTCGAATGGGGACTATACCCGTCTGCAGCTCACGCCCGAGCATGCTCCCCTCAGCTCCCAGGAATGGTTCCTGGAAAATTGGAAAAGCCGCGGCACGGGCACCGTGTAAGGGCTTCCTCCCCGTCTTTCGTAGCCCTACACGGACAGGCACGGGGGCCTGTCCCTACAAGGCTGTAGGGACAACCCCCTGTGGTTGTCCGAGCCTTTCTCCCTCTCCCCTGGAGGGAGAGGATTGGGGTGAGGGGGACAGGCGGGACGCACCCTCCGACTTCTTCGGGGAATCATTTATGCAGCTTCCTTGCGGGCCATATAGAGTTCCCATTTCGCTTGCATTGTAACCCAGAACTCGGCACTGATACCGAATACTTCTTCAAGCTGAAGGGCAAAATCCGCAGAAATTCCTCTCCTGTTATTGCAAATTTCAGAGATCTTTCTTTCTGCACAGCCAATTTTTTGGGCTAACCATTTTTGGGTCAACCCTCTTTCTTCCAGCACCATTGTTTTTAAAAAATCGCCTGGCGAATATCTGATTTTCAGTTCAACCATAAACCGGTCCCTTTTTTGTTTATATCATTGAAAGTTAATCATGGTAATCTTTAATCTCAACGTTGACAAACTCCCCTTGCTGATACTTAAAAATAATACACCAAGGCTTTTCTATCGTGATGGACCAAAAATCTTTCATGTTCCACTTTAGCTTGTGTAATTTTAAAGTGGGGGGTTCACAAATTCTTCTTAAATCATCAAAATTCGATACATCACTCAACGCTTGCAGAAGCAAAACGGCTCTCTTGTTGATTCGGTCGTGAAACCTCCTATAAGCACCTTTGTTAACAATATCTTTGACAATTTTACCTTTAACCGAGTGTATCATTGTTTCCATATTGCCACATTCTGTAAATATGTCAATAGGAATGCCTCAGCCGAAGGCAATTTTGACGACAGGAACCTGGATTCCCGCTAAGATCCCCGATTAAGAATGTCGGGGACAAGCCTGCGGGAATGACAGATGAGGGACAGGCTCTCTCCCATCCAGGAAAGAGTGAAGGCGCGGAGACGGTCAACGATTGCGTGAATATTGACAATCCGGGACGGCACCCTTCGGCTTCCGCTCAGGGCAGGCATAGGCCGTCCCCTACCTGTCCTGTAGGGACAACCCCCTGTGGTTGTCCGGCACGGGAAAGCCCCGTAGGTCAGGTTAGCGTAGCGTAACCTACAACTTGTGGCTTTTATTCTTTTTTGGATCGACCTAATCCTGAGCTAGTATCCATGGGCGGTCGTTTCCGATGGTAAATCTCATGGAGATGACGAAACGCGGTGGTAATTTCCGTGCCCTTAACTGCAAGGACCGGGGTGGTTTTGACTCTCTGCCCGACGTCATCAGCACCGTCGCCGTAGATGTAATGAGGGAACCCTTCCTCTTTGTCAAAAAATGCAGGTTCATCGAATTTAGCCGATCCAATCAAGGAATCAAACTCAGCGCTGAAATTCTTCCCTGACTGGCTCCACGCGTTGTTAGCATAGTAGTACACCGAAGAAACCACGGGCAGCATGAAAGGGTCAACCAGAAACAACAGCAGGATCTCTGTGGAACCATGGTGCCGAAACGTGAAGGGAAACTTTTGCGCGTTGGGGAAAAATTTCTCACAGGCGCTCTCGATACAATTTTTCTTAAACTCGGAGTAGAGTTTTTCCGGTTGACCGTACAGCATAGCAAGCCGCCAAGTCGTCTGGAATTCGATGGGTGCTTCGCCAGCGTCATAACCATCAATGGATGCAAGAAATTGTTGAGGGTCGCTGCATTGTTTATTGAGTATAATCTGCAAACTCCTGAGGCCACTCTCATGAATCGGTACGCTGAGACCCTCCAACCGTCCATCTTGCTCTTTGACGTTGCTCAAGGCGTTGAGGAGCAATTGCTTGACGGCAATTACCTGATGTTCAATGGACTGGTCGGCATTCGCCACGTGCCGTTGCGACAAGGCAGACAGAAAGGGGCGCCCCGCCAGGATGTCGTTCAGTTCGCGGGGATCAAGGTTGGTGTCGGCACTGGTCAACTTGGATGACGAATTGGACAATACGGTCAGCGACTGCGCGATGAAGGTATTGACAAGCGACAAGTTCAACTTCTGTTCTCCACCGACGGCACCAAGAGCTTTTTGTTCATTTTGCTCCGCGATAAGGAACCTGAGAGTATCGTTGGAGAATAACCAGAGACTCTTCACGTCATTACGGAAGCGGTCTCCATAAATGGAAGCAAAAAACCGACCCGCATTGAACTTTTCATAGTCAGCCATGCTGAGCGCTGTTTCGTTCTCGCGGTACTGCTGGTCCGATTTGGGTAGAACGCCCAATCCAATGTGATGGCAATGGCTTTTGTCGTTCATTGTGTCCCTTGAGGCTTTACAGATAACCGGAGCGCTGCCACCTCCCGTTCCCCCGGCGATGGAAAAGCTGGTGACGTATATGCTGATGCCATCGCTGCTCGTAACGTCGAAGGGAATGTTCTTCCATCCCCGCACCAGCGATTCGCTAACAATGTGAAAGTTACAGCCACCCTTGTGATTATTAAGATTGTGATTTTTGCCCGGGAAAATAGCTTGACGGCCCTCATCATCAAAAAGAACGGCCTTGTTGAGGATTTCATTGTTCTCGACATCCGAGTCAATGGTCGCATACTGGGGATTTTCTGCGATACGGTACAGTCCGTTGACATCATTTTTCAACGCTTTGAATTTCGCGTGAAACCGCATAACGCGTTGTCTGACGGCGTTTGCGTCGATCTTGGTGAGCCTGCCCAATATCTGATAAAGAGCACCTTCATTTGCCCCCAGCCGAATTTCATAGGACGAAGGAAAATCCTCCGTGTAGGCGAAGAAGTCATAGGCGATACGAACGCCGCATTTGCCGACACCAACGATTTTGACTTGCATGATTCTACCTTCCCAAAGTTTGAAGCCTACGATTGAACAAGTTTGAAAACAGCAAGCGCAAAAGTGGCACCAACAATAAAGCCAAGTAACATGGTAATGTATTTCCGTTCTAGGCCGCCACCATGCCTCGCACCATACTCCACAAGAAACAGCAGACAACCTAACAGGGTGTCGATGAATCCGATCCATTTGAACGAGAGTTCGCGGAATTGAAGCAAATCGTTATCAAAAACATAGAGAACGATGATCATCAACAACATCGTTGCTGTGAAACCATAGGCTACTAATAGAGGTAATCGAAGCCAGACAGGGGTTACATACCAAGGCTCACCATCTCTTTCGACTGGACTTCTGCTGAAGTGGCCCTGGTGGATAAATCGGTGAAGATACCAAATGACCAAGATTCCCAAAGAGACGAAGACTCCCAAGATGATTATCTCTGTTGTCATATTCAGCCTCCACTGAAGGAGCGTGTATTACAACAAGCCCCGTACGTCGGGATAGCCAAAGGCGTAACCCGACATCACAGTCGTGCAACGCCTGGAAAATTGGAAGAGCCGCAGCATGGGTGCATTGTAACCGATTCGTTCTCTCTCCCCGTCTTTCATCGCAGGGCACAACGATCGTTGTGCCCTGCAAGTGTGTCAGAATAAAGGTTCTCCTGAGAGCCAGTTGACAGTAAGCGTACCAGTGCTGCTTTCCCGACCACGACCGCAGAATGCTGCATTGCTTACATTGTTTTTGCTGCAGAAATAGACTGTGTATTGACGGATTCTGGTTTGTCCGCTGAGGTTGGTGCTAGCAAAGATGATTCTCCGCCCGTTATCACTTCCAGCACCGAACCTGATCACCCCACTATCAGCAAGTATCAAAGAACTGCCGAGAGGTGCATCGGACACCCAAAAATTACCACAAGAGCCTCCCTGAAAGCGTATCTCGGCGCTTTTTACCGCTTGTCCCAAGTTGGGGACTGTTATTGATCCGCTGCTAAAGGGGCACGGCCAAACCACCGTCACCGGTTCGCCGCCGCCTGAGCCGCCGCCACCACCACCCGAGCCGCCTTCCAGGCGGCTCATGACTGTCACGAAGAGTGGATCACTACAATCGTAAATTTCAGCTTGGGACAAACCCACGCAGGCTTCGTAACCGAAGGTGTCTGTCGCTGCCACTCCCGGCGCCCGCCAATTCAATTCGATGATAGCGACTTCCGACGGATCAAGGCTCCGTACGAAAACATCGTCTAGGATAACCTCTCGAGCGCCCTGAGCATCCAGGCCTATAAAGAAAACGGCAGCCTGGGGGGCTCGTTCGTTGCCTTGGTTGCGTACTTGGGCAGACAATGTGATGGGCTCCCCTCCTTGAAGGACCGATCGCTCAGGAAATAGACGTAGAGACAAAACTACCAAGTCCGCTCCATCCCTAGATGATGGCGGCCTGATCTGCATTGATGAGCCACTATCGCTGCCACCACCGCCGCCACAGCCTGCGAAACTCAGGACGGTCAAACCCAAGAGGATGATCGCTCCAAAACGGCCCAAGATGGTTGATCCCAGGTTGATATTGTGCTTGGACATAGGTTCCTTCTCGAAAAGATATGCATCGTTCATGGGTCAAGCTCCTACCTGAGAGACGGTCACACCCAGGGAACGGGATTCGGTCATGTTGTCGTTGCGGAGCAGTTGGAGCGTCGCCACGCTGCCGGTGGTGCCTTGGCTGATCGTGACCTCAACAGGCTCGTCGAGGTAATCCTCGCCTGGTATCGCGGGATTATCGCCCTCGCCCGGAACGAGACTGACCAGCAAGCGAATATCTGCACTTGCCGGCGCGCTGATCGCGACCTGCACCTTGATGGCTTCGCCGCTTCCGGCACTGTCCTGGAGAAAACGCACCGTCAGGCCGCGCAGGACTTCATCGAACGAGAGCGACGTTGCCTCTCGTTCAGCCACCCGAATTTGACCGATGTTCTCAATGGGATTCCAAATATCCATCGCACTATAATTTTGTGCCATACCACCTACCCGGCCCAGTCCCTGCCAACTTGGCGCGGGCTTCCGGCTGCCCAAGGGAAACGTCAAGAAGGCGGAAGCCGATGGGTTCGGGGTGCTGGTCCCGATGCCGTCCCACGCGGCCCTGATTTTCACCCAGGCATGGGGTTGCCATGAAAAGCCCATGCGCGCCCCGGTTTCCCAACGGCCTGCGCCGTCCCGCGCTTCCCAGCGCGTCAGCGCGGTTTCCACGCCCAGCGTGGAGGTGGGCTGCAGTTGCATGCTGAGTTCCATGCCCGCCAGGGCCCGTTCTTCATAGCCTGCCCGGCTACGGGAGTCGCGCCAGCCGGTGGTGGGCTGAAAGTAATTGAAGGTGCTGCGCCCCCAAACCCCGTTATAGTCAAAGCCGCTGACGAGTCGCCCATGACCGTATTCCATGTTTTGTTGGAAGAAGCTCGACAGGCCGAACACGTTGGCCCCCGGCTCCTCGGACACGTTGAAGCGCCGCACCACGCCGTAGCGCATGTCGTACCGGCGCAGGCCCTGGCTATCGGTCCAACTGGTTACGCCTTGTTGAAAGAACAACGCGCCTGATTCTGCATCGGGTTCACCTCCGCCGAAGCCAGCAAAGCCGACCAAAGCCGCCAGGGGCACCACGGTGTCCACTTCACCGCTGAACCCGCCGCCCATCTGGGAATAGGTCATCCGGTTGGCGAAGGAGAAATGTTCACCGAAGAGTCGTTTGCCGTAGGCATTGGCGTATTGCGTGGTCTGGTCCATCAGGATGCCATTGACCATCTGCTCCATGAAGCAGCGGTATCCGCTGGAGACGCCCTGCTCGAACGCATTGCCACAGGCAAGCGCACCGGAGAGGGATAATGAACCAATATTTTGGGAAGCAGAATTTTCTAGTGGTTGAGAGGGAGTGGAGGAATCGGCGTTGTTGACCGGCAGAACACCCACGGTCAACAGCAGGACAAGCACCAAAAGTCGGCTCCGATTTTCTCCTCTGCGTTTGGGTGGCACGTTCATTGATGCCTCCTTATGTGAGGTGAAATCACGTCCATAGTTAAATAATGGCTCACGAATTATTAGCATAGTTAAATCTTAAAATAAACCATTGTTAATAAAAAATATAGCATTGTAACAATTCCAAAGTAACTATGTTTGATATGAACACGTTGACCGATAGAATTCGAGCCGCCCGGAAACGGGCGGGCTTGTCGCAAACGGATATCGCCAAGGCACTACGCATCTCGCCTGCTGCGGTCAATCATTGGGAGCAGGGCTTCAGCAAAAACATCAAATTGGAGCATTTCTTCGCACTCGCCAGTCTGCTGAAGCAAGACCCGCAATGGCTAGCAACCGGAAAGATGCTCCCCCGAGTGCGAAAGACAACGGCGATGCCGCTGAAACCGGACGATCCTTCCCTCAGCCGCGAGGAAAGAGCGCTGTTGCACCATGTTCGCCAAATGCCCAACTCGCTACGAAAATTGCTGCTGAGGTTCGCGAGAGGGCTGAACAACATTTGCGCTTCGAATGACAAACAGACCATTGAGCGCTGACCCCAAAGTTCTTAGTTGCACCATCATGCTCCTTCTGTCATTTGTATGTTGCTTTCACCTTGCAAATCGGCCAATTTGTAAGGTGGGCGTGAGGGGCGCGTCGCTTGTCATTAGGTGAACCTTGGGGGCACCCCGAGGTGGCACCGGGCGGGAGTAGGACACCCCTCACGTTAGTTTGTGGCTCCGAACAGATACAGGGGGCACAAGCCCCGCATGACAAGTGGGGAGAACAAACAGCATTCATACTTAGCAGGGAGGCGGACATGACCAAAATCGTAGCCGGGATTGATGTGGGGAAACAAGACTTAGTCGTGTCCGTGGCACGGGGGCCAGTCCGCCGGTTTGCCAACACCGCCCCTGGGATCACGGCGCTGCTGACCTGGATGCAGGAGCAAGCCGTCACGCAGGTGGTGTGTGAAGCCACGGGCGGGTACGAAGGCTTGCTGGTTCAGCGGGTCCGAACGACGGCCCTGACCGTGGCGGTGGCGCATCCGACGAAGGTGCGGGCGTTTGCCCGGGCCGTGGGCCAAGGGGCCAAGACCGATCCGCTGGATGCGCAGATCTTGGCGCACTATGGCGCTGTGTTTGAACTGCCGGTGGAAGCCATGCAAGAAGAAGCTAGTGCGGAGATCCGGGCGCTGCTGGGGCGGCGGCAGCAACTGTTGGATCAACGGACCCAGGAACAGAATCGGTTGGAGAAAGGCTTGCAGGGCCGGGTCAAAAAGTCGTGTCAGCGGCATCTGGCGTGGTTGGACAAAGAGTTGAAGCAGCTCGAGGAGGAGTACCAGCAGGCGATCCAAGCCAAGCCCGAGTTGGCCGAGCGCGCGGCCTTATATCAGAGTGTGCGTGGGGTGGGCGTGCTCACCGCGGCGACCTTGCTCGCGTATGTGCCGGAATTGGGGCAGGGCTCGGGGAAGGCGCTGACGGCCTTGGTGGGGTTGGTCCCGTGGGCGGCGGACAGTGGGACCCACCGAGGGTATCGGGCCATTCGCGGCGGGCGGGGGCTGGTGCGGCGGGCGTTATACATGGCCGCGTTATCGGTGATCCGGACGCATACGGACCTGGGCCGGTTTTATCAGGGGTTACGCCGGCGGGGGAAGCCGGGTAAAGTGGCCTTGGTGGCGGTGATGCGGAAGCTGCTGTTGCGGCTGCATGCGATTGCGCACCGGGGAACGCCGTGGGTCACCGAGGGGGCGCCGGCTTTATAAAAAGGCTTGACTGAAAACACAGATACTCCCGTATGCTTTTAGCGAGAATCCAGTGTCGTTATTCCGGCGAACGGAAGGAAAAGGCAACCACCCTAGATCCCCCCTCCCCGACTCTTTCCCGCAGTGGAGAGAAGGAGCGTAGAAGAGACAAAGACACTGGATTCCCGATCGGATTGGGGATGACAGCAGGAGAAGGATTGCGGCTTACCCTCCGGCGGGGTAAACCATATGTCCGGCTTGTAGAAAGAGGAGGAATGGGGGAGGTTACTCAGCGTGCAGCAAAAGCCTTACCGAAAGAGATCCAGAAACTCTCGCGGCGAGACAATCCGGATTTCACGGAAAAGAGCAAGCGGTAACAGATCTTTCTTGTCACCCGTCACAAGAAATTCCGCCTCGGCCGCAACTGCGCATTCAAGAATACGATGATCGGCATCATCACCGACAACGCCTGCCAGTTTCACGGTGGGGTAAACTCGAGAGGTGAGGGTTTCGACTTCCGTGAGGGCTGCTCGGACCTGGGGTTCGGGCCACTGGAAGCCGGTGCGTAGCACTCGCCGTAACTCTCGTTGAATGGCGGGTGAAATGTTGATTTCCACGATACCGGATCGAGCCAGCGCCAGGATTTCTTCACAGGTACTTCCGAAGACGATGGCCGACACATAGACGTTTGTGTCGGCCACGATGCGAATCACGCCCGGTTCTTTCCGCCTTGAGCGCGCACGCGATCAAGGAGATTCTGTAGATCTTCTTCCGTGTTGAGTTCGAGTCGTTTGGCCGTCTGAGCTCCCCATTGGCGAAGGCGTCGCCAGCGACGCGAGGCCACGTACTGGTTCAAGGCATCTCGAATGACGTCCGTTCGCGTCCGCACCTCTTCCTTGGCGATCCGTTCGGTTTCGCGAAGCACGTCGGTTGGCAAGGAAATCGTGATGGGTTTGGTCGTGCGCATGGCCGCCTCCTTTTGATATGACAGAGTCATACTCTAGGGAATGAACGCAGCAGCGTCAAGCCGTGGGGAACAATGATCGTTGTTCCCTACAGCACCCTCACCTTCATCCTCTCCCATCAAGGGAGAGGAGACATGCGCATGATCCTTGGCCCCGCCGTGGTAGGGACAACCCCCTGTGGTTGTCCGTCGGAAACGGCACATGGTGCCTGTGGGACAGGCACGGGGGCCTGTCCCTACATTAAGAGGGCAGGCAGAGTGAGGGGGGAGAACCGTTCAGCCCTCTTGCGGGGGGATGGTGTGCCGGATGATTTTGCCTTCCACCAGGTACACCACGAGTTCCGCGACGTTTGTGGCGTGATCGCCTAGCCGTTCGATGTATTTGGCAATGAAGGAGAGCCGGATGGCCCGGCTGATGGTCTTGGGATTTTCCATCATGAAGGACAGGAGTTCACGGAACAACTGTTCCGTCAGGTTGTCGACGAAGTCATCATCATGAATGACTTTCCGAGCCAGCGCCGAATCCATTTTAACAAAGGCGTCAAGTGATTCCTTCACCATGATGCGGGCGCGCTCGGCCATGTGAGGGATGTCGATATAGGGTTTCAACTGGGGCTCTTCGTTGAGTTCGATCGCCCGCTCACAGATGTTCTCCGCCAAGTCGCTCATCCGCTCCAATTCGGTGGAAATCTTCATGGCGGTGGTCACGAAGCGCAAGTCTCTGGCAACGGGCTGATACCGGACCAACGCGTCGAGCGCCATTTCGTCGATCTCCACGTCGAACGTATTCACCTTGTGATCATTCTCGATGACCTGCCGCGCCAGGGCTTCATCGCGTTCCACCAACGCGGTCAGGGCGTTCCGGATCTGGTCTTCGACCATGGAACCCATCATGAGAATTTTGTTTTTGATCCGGTCAAAGTCTTCTTCGAAGTGACGTTCCATGCCTGCTTATGTCCTCCGCGAAACCATCATCCGAAACGCCCGGTGACGTAATCTTCGGTCCGGCGGTCCGAGGGATTGGTAAAGATGGTTTTGGTCTCGGCGTATTCGATCAATTCCCCCATGAGAAAAAAGCCCGTCAGGTCGGAGATGCGCGCGGCCTGCTGCATGTTATGCGTGACAATAACCACGGTAAGTTGCGCTTTCAAGGAATGCAACAACTCTTCGATCTTCGCGGTCGAGATGGGATCGAGCGCGGAACAGGGCTCATCCATCAGGAGGACTTCGGGATTGACGGCCAATGCCCGCGCAATACACAAGCGTTGCTGTTGCCCCCCGGACAGGCCGAGCGCGCTGTGATGCAAGCGATCCTTGACTTCTTCCCAAAGGCCCGCGCCTTGCAAGCTCTTTTCGACGATGCCGTCGAGTACGGAACGGCGCCGGACGCCCTGCAACTGCGGCCCATACACCACATTCTGGTAAATCGACTTGGGAAACGGGTTCACCTTTTGGAAGACCATGCCGACCCTGGTCCGCAAATCGGTCACGTCCACCGACGGAGAGTAAATGTCCTTGCCGTCAAGACAAATCTTTCCGGTGATACGGGCCCCCTCGATCAGATCGTTCAGCCGGTTGAAACACCGCAACAACGTCGATTTCCCGCAACCCGACGGACCGATAAAGGCCGTGACCTGATGGGTCGGAACGGTCAGGGCGACTTTGAACAGCGCCTGCTTCTCACCGTAAAAGAAGTCGGTATTCTCGACCGTGATCTTGGGTTCGTTGTCTTGAGTGCGTTCAAAAGAAGCCATGGTTGTTTCCGCCGTCTGCTATCGAGCCTTACACCGCTGACGCCTTGAATTTCTTCTGCATGTAATTGCGGAGGGTCACGGCGCTGATGTTCAAACCAATGACCACCATCACCAGGATCAGGGTGGTGACGTATACCATCGGCTTCGCCGCTTCAACGTTGGGTGACTGAAAGCCCACGTCGAAGATATGGAATCCCAAGTGCATGAATTTCCGTTCAAAGTGCAGAAACGGGAAGTGGTGGTCCAAGGGAAGCGCCGGCGCCAATTTGACGACCCCGGTCAACATTAAAGGGGCCACCTCGCCCGTGGCACGGGCTACTGCCAGGATCAACCCCGTCAAAATACCCGGCATAGCACAGGGTAGAATCACGCGAAGCATGCTTTCGAACTTGGTCGCCCCCAACGCCAAAGACCCTTCCCGGTATTCCTGGGGCACGGCGGAAAGGCCTTCTTCCGTGGACACGATCACCACCGGAACCGTCAAGAGGGCCAGGGTGAACGACGCCCACAGGATGCCGCCCGTGCCGAAAGTCGGCGCGGGCAAGGCTTCGGGAAAGAACAGGGTATCGATGGTCCCGCCGACCGCATAGACGAAGAAACCCAATCCAAAGACCCCGAACACGATCGACGGCACCCCGGCAAGGTTGTTGACGGCAATGCGGATCACCCGAACGACCAGCCCTTGTCGCGCGTATTCACGCAGGTAGAACGCGGCCAAGACGCCGAACGGCACCACGGCCACACTCATGATCAACACCATCATGACGGTGCCGAAGATCGCGGGGAAAATGCCCCCTTCAGTATTGGCTTCCCGTGGTTCTTCGCTCAGCACGGACCAGAAATTCATGAAATATCTTAGAATCTTTTCGACGAGGCCCATGTCGTTGGGACGAAGGGCTTTTACGATTTGGCCGACCGCGAGCCGCTTCTCCCGGCCGTCTGTTTCGACGAGCACCACGGAATATTCATCGAGTTGCTTGCTCAACGACCGAAGGGTCTGAACGTGCTTTTGGTATCGGGCTTCCAACTGTTCGGTCACGGCTTGAAGTTCGGCAACCTCGGGATTCCGACCTTGACCTTGTAATGCCAGCTCCCGGATTCGTAAACGGGTCTCTTCGATGTCATAATTGATGTCGCCGATGACGTCTGTTTGCAGGTGTTCAATCTCGTCATGCAGGTCATTGGCCTTCTCGATCAGCGGCTGTAACGCCTTCCATCCTTCCTGATTGCCCGTAGCGACCACGTCTTCGCCGCGCGAAACCTCACGAATCCGGCCATAAAAATTCCCCCATTCTCGTCGTTCAAACGCCACTACCTCCTTCGGGGATTCCGCCGACGCGATGTGATCGGTATCCACCCACCTGAAGTCCAAACCATAGAGGTCGCGATTCCCGACTTTCAGCCTCACCCGGGTTTTCCCTTCGGGAAACTCCGGCGTCTCCGAATAGGGGATGACTTCTTCGCCTTTCAGTTCACCCAATACGTGCGTGCCGTCTTTGAGCGTCAGTTCCACGAGGGCATGCGGCCAGAAAAACCCGAGGCCGTTGATCATGATCAGGAGAAGGACGCCACCGACCATGAGCAACGAAGCGGCCACCGCCGTCCCGCAAAACCAGATGAACAGCGCCCCAGAGTCGAGAAATTTTTTGATCCTGGCAGGCATGGAATCCCTTTAGAATTGACTGTATCGCGCCCGAAGCCGCTGCCGGACAATTTCAGCCAGGGTATTGACGATGGACGTAAACACGAACAGGAGAAGACCCGCCAGGAACAACAACCGATACAGCGTGCCTCCATGCGGGGCCTCTGGCATTTCCACGGCAATGTTCGCCGACAACGTTCGGAATCCATTGAAGAGGTTCATGTCCGTCACCGGGGTGTTGCCCGTCGCCATCAGCACGATCATGGTTTCTCCCACGACCCGCCCCAACCCGATCATGAGAGCGGAGAACACGCCCGGACTCGCCGAGATAATGACCAGTTTCGTCAGTGTCTGCCACGGAGTGGCCCCGAGAGCCAATGATCCGGCGATCAGGTGGGGCGGTACGTTGCTCAGCGAATCCTCGCTGATGCTGAAAATGGTGGGGATCACGGCCATGCCCATGGCAAAGGCAATGACCAACGCGTTCCGCTGGTCGTACGCCAACCCGAACGAGGACTGTAACCATTCCTTATAGTTCGAATCGAAGAGCCAGAACTCGATCTGGTGATTCAACTGGAGACAGAACCATACCGTGCCCACGAGGACCAGCACGAACGCCACCAGTTCCGTCACGTTTCCCGACTGGCCCTTGAGGCGTGAAGGCAGGAATTGCCAACCGATACAGACCAACACCACGGCGAAGGGTATCAGCAGAAACATGGCCACCATGGCGGGAAAGATTTCTTCCAACAACGGCGCGAACCATAACCCGGCCAGGAACCCCAGGACGACCGTGGGGAAGGCCGCCATGGTCTCCACGACCGGTTTGACCACGGCGCGAATGTTGGGACGCATGAACATCGCGGTATAGATCGCGCCCAGCACGGCGAGGGGCGTCGCCAGCAGCATCGCGTAGATCGTCCCTTTCAGCGTGCCGAATATGATCGGCCAGAGGCCGAATTTGGGCTCGAACGCATCGGACCCGCCGGTCGATTGCCAGATATGGAGCGGCTCTTCGTACCCCTCATAGAGCACGGGCAAGAACAAGGAGGAGAACGTGGACTCGGGATGCTCATTCTCAATGTCGTAGGTGATCAGCCGACCCGAGTCGTCGAGCACCAGGGCCCCGTCGGTCTTCGGTGCAAACATCGCAGCCCTGATCCCGGCACCGTTGCCCGGGATTTGAATGAGCGTCTGGCCGGAGGTCGAATGATGCACGGCAACCTCACCGGAGGCGCCGGCCGTGAGAAACCCTTTATCCCGAAGCGACGGTGAAACGGCGGTCACGGCCCCGTCATGCGAGGCAAAGTCCCGCATCTTTTGAAGACGCGGGTCACCGCCCACGTCAGGATCGATCACGGACATCCACACGGCGACCGTCCCTTTTTCCGTGCCGACGACGATGGACCGGTCGCCGATGAGATAGGAAAGAGCGGTGATGGAGGTCCCCGCTGAGTACATCCCCATCAGTCTCGGGTTCTGGATGTCCCGGATATCCCAGTACAACAACCTGCCGTCTTTGGTACCACCCAACAGGGTTTCCCCCAAGTCGTCCAGAAGCAGGACAGACAGCGTTTCCACGCCTTCATCCATGATCTCGGCCTGAAGGAGTTCCGTTTCCGTTTCGAGCGCAAACAGCCCCCCCGCTTCCGATTCCTGAATCTTCGTGAGGAACAATCGGCCCGACCCGGTCAAGGCGGCGGCGACGGGTCCGCTCTCCGTCTCCCGGTAGGCCAGTCGCGTAATGGGTGCACCGGCCGGTACGGCCTCGAACGGCTCGCCCGCGGTCACCACCGGTTCGATGGTTCGGACGTCATCTTCGAACGTGACTCGAAACGTGACGTAAAAGGGAACGACTTGGCCGGTTTCCGTTCCGAGTCCATAGGTATGATTCTTTCCCGGAGCTCGGGCCAGGGCGGTGATGTCCCCTTGCTCGAAATCCGGCACGGACTCGAGTCGTATCGGGATCCCGGCGGGAAACGCATAGAACGCAATATCGCCTTTTGTGAGCACGTATCCCACTTCCATGTATTCATCGATCCCCACGGCAACGTGTTCCGGCTCGGTTGCATCGACCGGGGCGACGTGCACGGCAGTGGATTCGGTCCAGGAAGCGGAATAAAACAAGGGAGCTACTTCGATAAACAGGTAGGCAAAAATTCCAAAGATGCTAACAAAGGTCGCCCAGCCTCCAAGGGTGATCACGACACGTGCGCTCGAATCCACCCAACGCCGCCACGCCCGGGAGGGTGCCTGGAACGACGGCGTAGGCGGGGATGCAGGTTCAACCTGATTCGCTGGGGGAGCAGCCTGGTTCATGACCTATTGCATTTCGCTCAGTTTCCTGGTGATGACGGTTTGGGGCAATGGGAAATACCCGTCCTTGATCACGATCTTCTGCCCCGCTTCGCTATAGATGTATTTCAGAAATTCCGCGACCAGCGGCGGCAACGGTTTCCCCGGGGCTTTGTTTACGTACAGGTAGAGAAAGCGAGCCAGCGGGTACTTGCCTGTCGAGGCATTGGCAAATGTCGGCTCATAGCACGTTTTACCGCGTTTGGCTGACAACGGAATCACCCGGACACCCGAGGTCCGATACCCGATGCCACTGTATCCGAGCCCACCCCGGTCTTCCGTCACGCCCTGCACCACGGAAGCCGAACCCGGTTGCTCCTTGACTTCATCCTTATAGTCGCCTTTCTTCAACACCTTCTTCTTGAAAAACCCATAGGTGCCGGAGGCTGAATTCCGACCGTACAGGCTCACCCTCGTGCCCTTCCAGTTCCCGTCAAGCCCGGCCTTCCCCCAGGTATCAATGTCCACGGTATGCCCGCGGCGGCGGGTTTTTGAAAAGGCGGCATCCACTGCTTCCATACTGAGACACTTCGCGGGGTTGTCCTTGTTGACGTACACGGCCAGCGCATCCACGGCCACGGGAAAACTGGCGGGTTTATAACCGAATTTCGCCTCGAACTTGTCCATCTCTGTCGCCTTCATTTGCCTGGACATGGGCCCCACTTGAGCCGTCCCCTCAATCAACGCCGGGGGCGCCGTGCTGGAGCCTTTCCCTTCGATTTGAATCTTCACGTTGGGATATTCTTTTCTGAACCCCTCGGCCCACAGCGTCATGAGATTGTTGAGGGTGTCGGACCCGATGCTGTTCAGGTTCCCGGACACCCCGCTCACTTGGCTGTAGCTTTTCCAAGCGGGATCCACCATCGAGTCGAAAGCCGCCCAACTCTGGATTGTACTGCCAACACCGACTGCCAGGAAAAGGAACCCGAGGGATACCATTCTCTTGCCGAAACACCGGCTTGTGACGTTTGTCAATACGAACCGTCCCATAATGTCGCAACCCTCCTTCTGAAGAGTGTATTTGATGCGCCGTTCCCTGGCAGTTGCCTACTCTAAAGGTCGAATGTTTCCCGGACGTAAAAAGTAGGTTACGAACGTGTTAAGCGAATGGCGCTGCCCGGGTCCAATCCCCTGCTCCGGCCTCGCCGGTCTGCCAAACGCAACGGCTGTAGGGGACGGCCCCTGTGCCGTCCCACACACTCGGAATCGACGCTTGCACTATACGGGGAGAGGATTGCAGGCACATATGAGAAGGGTTACACGTCAGTAAATTTTCTATACCTTCTCCCCATGGGAAAAAGCTGGGGTGAGGGGCGTAGCTGCAGGAACCACAGAGGCTAGCCGGCGGGTTGGAGTTGCACGGCCGGGAGCAAAAATTCGATCGTGGTGCCCTTGCCGTATTCGCTCTCGATGTGAAGCGTGCCACCGTGCAATTGCACGAGATGCTTCACAATGGCGAGACCGAGACCGGTGCCGCCTTCCTCCCGGGCACGCGCTTTGTCGACGCGGTAAAACCGTTCCGTAATGCGAGGCAAATCGTTTGGGGGAATGCCTTGTCCCGTATCCCGAACCGTAATACGGATTTGATTCGTGTCCGTTTTCCCCGCGAGAAAACTGACCGTTCCCCCTTTCGGCGTATACTTCACGGCATTGTCCACCAGATTCACCAGGATCTGAGAGAGCCGGTCCCGGTCAGCCTGCACCCATAAATCGGGAGGAACCTGATGAACAAGCTTAACTTCTTTCTTGGCGGCATCCTTCTCAAACATCGCCGAGACATCCTGCACGAAGTCACCAAGGCTGATGGGAATGGGATCCAGGATCACTTTTCCCGTCTCAATATCGGAAAGGTTCAGCAGATCGTTGATCAAGCGGCCCATGCGTTCCGCGTGGCTGTTCGCAATCTCCAAAAATCGCCGGTGCGTGTCCGATTCCAATTTGGTTTCATCGAGCACGGTCTCCAAATATCCCTTGATGGCCGTCAACGGAGTGCGTAACTCATGGGACACGTTAGCCACGAATTCCGCGCGGACTTTTTCCAGCCGCCGGAGTTCGGTGATGTCGTGCAGGACCAGTAAAAAGCCCCGGCGCTCCGATGAAAAAGGCATGGGCATGGCATTTACCTCAATGATTCTCAGTGAGGGCAAATGACTCTCGATTTCCCGCTTGCACGGCTCCGCGGTATCGAGCGCCTGGCACATCTCCACCCAATCGGCCAACCCCTTGTCCCTGACGACCTCCATCAAGGTGCGCCTTTCTCGCTGATCCCGAGCCACGTCGAGAATCCTTCGCGCCGCGGGATTCATGAGGATCACGCACCCTTGCCCATCCAGGGCGATCACGCCTTCGGTCATATTGTCGAGGATAGCAGCGCCCTTGGTTCGTTCGGACTCCAATTCTTGAACCCATGTCCGAGGGTAAGCCGTGATGTAATCCAGCGCCTTTCTCAAGCCGCTCAATTCATCTTCGTCGATGGTCTTTTCCTGCTCACGCCAATTCTGCAACAGCCGCTCGACCCGGGTGTCGATTTCATGGACCGGCCTGAGAAGCCGACGGCCCAACCACATGCCCAGAGGAACCCCCAACGCGGCAACCATCAGGCTCCCAACCCAGAGGGTTCCGCCGGTGATCCCGGAAGCGGTCAACAGCCACATGGCCCCCATGCCGACCAACGTCATGCAACTGAACAACAAACCTAAACGGAAAATCAGCCGGCCTTTCAATGTCGGGGTCTCCTCATCCTTCGACTCCGTTGACGCTACGCTCAGGACAGGTTCAGCCTTCGTCCTCGAAGCGGTATCCCACACCCTTGACCGTGACGATCCGGTGACTTTCATCTTTGAGTTTTTCCCGAAGACGTCTGATGTGCACGTCCACTGTCCGCGATTCGATTTCCACGGCATTGGCATACCCCCAGACCATTTCCAAAATTTGCTCCCGGTTCAACACCCGGCCGTTGGCTTGGACCAGCGCACGGAGCAGATCGAACTCCTTCACCGTGAGGTCGATGGGACTGTCCGCAACGCGGACCTGATGTTTCGCTTCGTCAATTTCAAGAGTCCCGACTCGCCTGACGCCGCCCGTTTGCGAATCCCGACCGCGACGCAACACCGCCTTGATCCGAGCCACCAACTCCCTGGGGGAAAACGGCTTGACGAGGTAATCATCCGCCCCCATCTCCAGACCCACGACGCGATCGACTTCTTCGGCTTTGGCCGTCAACATGATAATCGCCACATTGGCGAGAGTCCGATCACGACGAAGCAACCGGCAAATTTCCAACCCGTCGATACCAGGCAGCATGAGATCCAGCACAATCAGATCAGGGCGTTCTGTCCGTGCGAGTTGGAGCGCCGTTTCTCCCTCATATGCCTCGATACAAAACAGTCCTTCCTTTTCCAGGTGGTGGCGAACGAGGTTCACGATCGCCTGTTCATCATCCACGATTAAGGCTTTCAGCGTCATGGGCACCCCGAACCTGTCATTGGTATGGAAATCAGTGAACGATACCCGAATTGGTCATTCTGAACGAAGTGAAGAATCTCTCCTCAACAATCGAGCGCCTCAACTACGAGATCCTTCGCTTCGCTCAGGATGACAACCTATTCCTTGCGGTGCATGCCACAAGTCTGCATGAGGGATTCTATTGGCTCTATGTCTCATTTGTGTTAAGTCTTCTCGTCTATTCGCGAAACTTTCATCTCAAATGCGCAATGTAGCACAAAGGCGCAAAACAGACCATGGGCTCACCCGCGTACGGCACCTATTCTTTAGGATTGAACGTAATTTCCACTTAAGGGTATTGTTTTAGACAATGCGGGACGGCACAGGGGCCGTCCCCTACAATACCGATGATGTAGGGACAGGCCCCCGTGCCTGTCCAATGGGAGGGAGAGAGACAACCATTTTCATACCAATGGTGAAGGCGATGGTCGGCCTCAAACGGCTGTGTGCGCTCGTGCTCATTGTTCTCGGTTCGGCCTGTGCGGACCCGGCTTCCGACGCGTTCCGGTTCGGGCTGTCCAGTGCGCCCGCGAACCTCGATCCACGCTTTGCCACGGATGCGATCTCGGCCCGCATCAACCGCCTGCTCTATGACCGGCTGGTGGATTTCAACGACGCGTTCGAGCCCGTTCCGGCCCTGGCCGATTGGGAACAACTGTCGCCCACCCGGTATCGCTTCCGTCTCAAAACGAACGATCATCCTTTCCATGACGGCACCATGCTGACCGCGCATGACGTCAAAGCCACGTATGACTTTATCCTGAACGAGGACAATGCCTCCCCACACCGCGCCTCGTTGACCGTCATCGACCGCATCGCCGTTCGCAACGAAACGAGCCTCGACTTTTTTCTGAACCGTCCGGAGCCGCTCTTCCCGGGATACCTCGTCATCGGCATTGTGCCGGCGCACCTGATCGCGGCGAAGCATCCGCTCCACGAGCACCCGGTCGGAAGCGGGCCGTTTTCTTTTCTGTCACGACCGGATGACACGCGACTTCACCTCCTCAGGATTCGGGATCAACGACGCTTTGAATTCATCACGGTCCCGGACCCCACGGTACGGACGTTAAAACTGATGGCCGGAGAAATCGACATGCTCCAAAACGACCTGCCTCCGGAACTCGTCGGCTACCTGGAACACGACCGGACGCTGAAAGTCCTACGCACGTCCGGCACGAATTTTTCGTACCTGGGATTCAGCCTGGAAGATCCCGTGACCAAGCAGGCACTCGTGCGACAAGCCATTGCCCATGCCATCAACCGCCGGGAGATCATCCAATACGTCCTGGACAACGGGGCCAGGCCCGCGCAGTCGTTATTGCCGCCCGAACATTGGGCCGGCGCGCAAGACCTCGACCCGATCACCTACGATCCGGAAAAAGCACGAGCATTGTTACACCAGGCCGGCTACTCCCTCGCCCAGCCGGTCCGGATCATCTATAAAACATCGAGCGATCCCTTTCGGATCCGGCTCGCCACCATTCTGCAACATCAACTGCAACGAGTCGGGATCGCCGTGGACCTGCGCAGTTACGACTGGGGCACGTTCTACGGAGACATCAAAGCCGGCCGCTTCCAGATGTACAGCCTGGCGTGGGTGGGCATCCACACCCCCGACATTTTCGATTACGTGTTCCACAGCCGCTCGATTCCCCCAAACGGGGCGAACCGCGGCCGGTTCCGCAGTACGCGGGCCGATATGTTCATCGACCAGGCGCAGGCTGCTCCCGACCTCGAAACCAAACAACAATGGTACGTGCAACTCCAGCATCACCTGGCCGACGCGCTGCCGTACGTGCCCTTGTGGTACGAAGACCATATTTTCATCGCCCGCCGGGAGATCGAAGGCTTTACCATGGCCCGGGACGGCAACTATGACGGCCTGACGCAGGTACGCCGCGTTTCTCCGGACGCGTTGTAATTGATCGTGTTCGTCCGATTTCTCATATCACGGGTCCTGACGGCGTTCGCGGCGGTGTTCGGGGTCGTGTGCCTCGTTTTTTTTCTGCTCCACCTGGTTCCCGGCGATCCCGTGGAAGTCATGCTGGGTGAATCGGCGCGTCCCGCGGACAGGGCTGCGCTGCAACAAGCCCTGAAGCTCGACCAGCCGCTCCACGTGCAGTTCGGGCGCTACCTGGCAAACCTGGGGCAATTCGACCTGGGGACATCCTTCTACTCCAAACGCCCGATACGCGACCTGTTGCTCGAACGACTGCCGGCCACTATTGAACTGGGAGGCGCGGCGCTCCTGGTCGCCCTCCTGTTGGCCATGCCCCTCGGAATCCTGGCCGCCGTGAAAAAAGAGACCGCGTGGGACGTCGGCGCCATGGGGGTGGCCCTGTTCGGCGTCTCCATTCCCAATTTCTGGATGGGACCCATGCTGATTTTGGTCGGGGCCTTGTGGCTGGGCTGGTTTCCCGTAAGCGGACGGGTCGGGATCGCCTCGCTGGTCCTACCGGCCCTGACCCTGGGCACGGCACTGGCGGCCATTCTCTCGCGCATGATCCGTAGCGCCCTGCTGGAAGTCCTGAATGAAGACTTCATGCGAACCGCGCGCGGGAAAGGCCTCGCCGAGCGGACCGTCATCATGCGACACGGCTTGCGAAACGCGCTGCTTCCCGTGATCACGTTGGTGGGCCTGCAACTCGGGGCGTTACTCAGCGGGGCCGTCATTACGGAAACCGTGTTTTCCTGGCCGGGCATCGGCTCCCTGGTCGTCGAAGCCATTCACCGCCGCGACTATCCCGTGGTGCAGGCCACGGTGCTGTGTATCAGCGTGTCCTACGTGGCGCTCAACGTGCTCACGGATCTCGCGTACGCCTGGATTGATCCGCGCGTCCGGCCCGGAGGCCGATCATGATGCGACTCTGGGTGCCCCTCGGCGTTGTCCTGCTCTGGGCGCTGGTCGCGCTCCTCGCGCCCGTGCTGCCCCTGTCTCCGAACGCCATCGACCTGCCGCATATCCTCGTGTCCGGAAGCCTGACCGAATGGTTGGGATATGATGACCTGGGACGGCCGGTGTTCGACCGCCTGCTGGTGGGCGCAAGAACGTCGTTTCTCGTGGCCTTTGCCGTCGTGAGCCTGTCGCTGGTCATCGGGAGCCTGCTCGGCGCCATCGGGGCCTATGCCGGAGGATGGATCGACTTGGTCCTCGTGCGCATCATCGACGTCTTTCTCGCCTTCCCCGGGATCCTGCTGGCCATTGCCCTGGCCGGCGTCATGGGCCCGGGCATCGACAACGTGGTCATCGCCTTGTCAATCGTGGGCTGGGTGGGGTATGCCCGCTTGGCCCGCGCGCAGGTCCTCTCCATGAAAGAACGCGATCACGTCTACGCCGCGGTGGCGGCCGGCACCCCACCGCCACAGATTATCGCCCGTCACCTGCTCCCGCTCATCAGTGCCCCGATGATCGTCGAAGCCAGCTTCGGGGTGGCGAGCGTGGTCATCGGGGAAGCCGGGCTCTCGTTTCTGGGATTGGGCGTGCAACCGCCAGCCGCGTCCTGGGGCAGTATGATCCGGGACGGCACCCGGTACATGCTGGTCGCCCCACACATGGTCATCGCGCCGGGCTTAGCCCTGATGGGCGTGGTCCTCTCCATGAACGTTCTCGGGGACCGGCTACGTGATTGGCTGGACGTGAAGAGTCCCGTCAAGGAAAAGCCATGAAACAACGCATCATCGGTTTCCACCAGGACGAACACGGTGATTGGGTCGCCGATCTCGAATGCGGCCACGGGCAACACGTGCGGCACGTTCCACCCTGGAGCGAGCGGCCCTGGGTCGTGACTCAACAGGGAAGAGCACAGAAGCTGGGCGAAACGCTTTTCTGCAAGAAGTGCGATGAGGAATTGCCGTGAATCAGTTCCGGCCCGCTTCGGATGGGCCGTCAACCGGAGGCGGATGACCAGGGTCCCAATATTGTAAGCGGTCGATCAGAGGTTGGGCGTCCGGGCTGGTGGATTGGGTGGGCTCACTTGGCCCATGGTCCCAGGTCAATGTGGCATAGCCATGGTCATGCAGGGTGTGGCGGATGACTTCGACCAGCGCCTCAAGGGTCACGTCGTCCCCCGCTCGCAGGTCCAACACGCGTTGGGATGTTTCCGTTGGCGGGGGCGTGTCGTGCAACAACGCCCAACAGCGGTCGAAGACCGTTCGGCGAACGTCTTCCGGCACGTTCAAACTCGGGATGTCGGCCGTACACAAGGCCGCCACCATGAGCACGAATTGCAGATCCGGAAGTCCGGGATGATCAACGTCGAGAGTCTGCATAACCAGGGAGTATCTTAGTGAGATCCGGACAGGTTTTTCAATCTCACGGACGGGTAAAAAATCCTCTAGGTTGATGATGGCCTTCTTCGGTTACGCGATAGGGACTGCTCAACCAGTACGCGGCACCGACGAGCAAGGCTCCGCCGACAATGTTTCCCAGTCCGACGAAGACCTGATTCCACATGAATCCTATCCACGAAATCGCCTCGCCATGCGGGAGGAACAGCGCGATCCCCAACGCCGATTGGTTCGCGATACTGTGCTCGAATCCACTTCCCACGAACGCGAACACGCCCCAGAAGAGCACCATGATTTTCGCGGTTTCATTCGTCGTGCGCGCCGCCATCCAGACGGCCAGGCACACCAGCATGTTGCAGAGCACGCCCCGGCTGAAGAGTTCCCAGGCAGGGACGGACATTTTCACTTCAGCAAGCTTCAAGAACAGATCCGACTGGGGAGGCTTCGCCACCACCCCGGATTGCGCGACCAGCCAGGCAACAGCCAACGAGCCGAAGAGGTTGCCGATGAAGGACCAGGCGAAAATCCAACCCACGTATTTCCAGGCAATCGCCCGGGAAAGCGCGCCGATCGTGCAGACCATTGTGTTGCCCGTGAACAGTTCCGATCCGGCAAAGATGACCAGCGTCAGGCCGACGCCGAATGACACGCCCATCACGAGGTTCAGGGCAGCGGACCCTTGAGCGTAGAAGGGCGCGCCCACGCTGAAAATCAAACAGACGCCGAATCCCAAATAAATGCCTGCCAGGGCCGATAAAATGAAATAGCCTCCGGGCGAGTGGAGTATGTAGTCCACTTTTTTCCGTGAAACGTCCGACATGTGCTTGAGATCTTCTTGATACATGGTTTGCACCTCTTCTCTTTTGTATGGGAGTTAGACGCAAATGATTATCGGGACCATCCTGATTCAAACCGCGTGAAGGGACGTGAAGCTCGGTCGCGACGGCGAGGCAGACAAACCATTCGCCAGGAATTCTCGCTTAATTTTATATTTATAGTATAGAGAGATTGCGTCGAAAGAAACACGCCAAGACGAATTTTTCCAAAAACTCAAGTTCGGGTAGATCGTCTTATCAAAGCGTAACCCGACAAAGCGCCTTGGTTGTGTCAGGCATTGACTCCACCCATAATGGAGGTCATGGGACGAACAGCGTCACCACCTTCGCCATCAGCGACTAATCGCGTTACAATTTCTTACAGCCGGACGTTCCTCTACCACCAAGGGCCGCAGGAGGGCACTGAATGATGAATGCATCGTCCGAACCGGGGAATACGTTTCCTTTGACCATTGGGCAACGCCTGCTCGCTATGGTGGTCATTTTCATCCTGGCGCTGGGTGCCATCCTGGCCTTTACCCGTAGCGCGGTGAGAACGCACGAGCTTGACATGGTGGTGATGGACGTGGCGGGCCGCCAACGCATGATGATTCAACGTCACCTCAATAAACTGCTGTTGGCATCCCATGGGATTCAAACGGATTTTCAACCCACGGAACAAGCATTGTTGCACTCCGTCGATGCCTTGCAAAACGGAGGAGAAGTGATCGTCAACCTGTACACCGACGAACGGCGTTCAATCCCCGCAGCCCCGACCGCCCGGATACGGGAACTTCTGGAGCAACAACGTTCCATGCTCGAAGAATTTTTTGCCAAAATCAGAACCCTGCTGCTGGAAGACCCTGATCACTTTACCTCGTCGGAATCGTTTGCCTTGCTCAATCAACTCCACTATGACCTGCAACGCAACGCCGACGCCGTGTTCAAACTGTTCAGCGCCCGTTCCCGTCAAAACGTCGTGGATCTCATGAAAAGCGAACCGTTCATCGGGTTTGTGGTCATCGTCTTGAGCATCTTCCTGGCCCGGCAAGTTGTGTCCACGAGCCGCAGGCTCGAACGGGAAATCGAGCAACGCAAGAAAGCCGAGGAGGAGCGTGCCTTACGCGACCGCTCGATCAATTCGGCCACCAACGGCATCCTCATTGCCGACGCCCGTCAACCCGATATGCCCACGGTCTATTGCAACGCCGCGTTTGAAAAAATCACGGGCTACGCCACGGAGGAAGTGCTGGGTCACAATTGCCGGTTCCTCCAGGGGACGGACCATCGGCAACCCGGGCTCGAAGCCATACGCCGGGCGATCCGGCAGGGCACCGAGGCCAAAGCCGAACTCCGGAATTATCGCAAGGACGGCAGCCCGTTTTGGAACGAACTCTACATCGCGCCGGTCAAGGACCAACAGGGACGGCTGACGCATTTCATCGGGATTCAAACGGATATTACCGAACGCAAACACCAGGAAACCGAATTGGCGCACAAAACGCGGGAATTGGCCCAATCCAACGCGGAACTCCAGCAGTTTGCCTACGTGGCGTCCCACGACTTGCAAGAACCACTCCGCATGGTGGCGAGCTACACCCAGTTATTGGGCAAACGGTACAAGGGCAAGCTGGACCAGGACGCCGATGAATTTATCGGCTATGCCGTGGATGGCGCCACCCGCATGCAACGACTCATTCGTGACCTGCTGGAATACTCGCGAGTCGGGTCGGAGCGCAAGTCCTTCGAACAAACCGATTGTGAAGTCGTGTTTCAACAGGCCATGCAGAATCTTTCCGCGTCGGTCCGGGAACGTCACGCCGAGGTGACCCATGATCCGCTCCCCATCGTGCATGCCAACCCGACGCACCTGACCCAAGTCTTCCAAAACCTGATCGGCAACGCCCTGAAATTCCAAGGCGAATCCCCGTCCAAAATTCACGTGGGCGCCAAAGCGCTCCCGGATGGATGGGAATTCTCGGTCCGCGACAATGGGGTTGGGATTCCGGCCGATCAACTCGATCGAATCTTTTCAATCTTTCAACGGTTACACGGTCAAAGCGAATACCCGGGCACGGGGATCGGCCTGGCCATCTGCAAGAGAATCGTGGAAAAATACGGCGGGCAAATCCGGGTGGAATCCGAACTCGGCACGGGATCGATTTTTTATTTCACCCTGGCAACCCCTCGAGAGGGCATGGAACCGATGCCATAGGCCGGCTCTCGGCATGTGCTACAATCGCGTGAAGGGCCGGAGAACGTAGCGACATGGACACGACGACCATTCTCTTAGTGGAAGATAACCCCGGCGATGCGCGCCTGATCCGGGAACTCTTTCGCGACATGCAATGGCGATCGTTCGACATCATCACCGCCGAATCCTTCCGGCAAGCGTACGAACAATTGCAAGCAAACCGCGTGGACCTCGCCCTGGTGGACCTGTCCTTGCCTGACAGCCACGGGTTGGAAACGTTTCGGAAACTTGCCGAGGGCTATCCCGCACTTCCACAAGTCCTTCTCACGGGCCTGAACGACCGGGAAACCGCCATCCAGGCCGTTCGGGAAGGAGCACAGGACTATCTGCTCAAAGGCGAGGTGGACGAGCACATCCTTCTTCGAGCCATTGACTACGCCATCGAGCGAAAACGCATCCAAGCCGAATTAGAAGCCGCAAATGCCCGGCTCCGCAAAAGTGCGGAGGATCTCCATTCCATTCTGAATCAACTGCACATCGGGACGATTCTGATCGATCCGGAAGGCCGGATTCTCCACGTCAGCAAATCCGCCCTTCGGCTGTTGGGCAAAAACGAACCCATCCCGGAAGGCCAACAATGGCAGGAAGCCGCGGGGTTCCCCGACCATGAGGTCCATGCCCTGGAACGGCTCATGCAGCAGAACGAACGGGAAAAATTCGTCGTCCATTTCACGCCCCCGGGCCATTCCTCATGCCGGCTTGAGATCGACATCCGCGATGACCCTCGTGACACGCGGGCCAAAATGTTCTTTCTCTACGACGTCACGGAACTGCATACGCTCCGCAAACAACTGGAGGACAAATCCTCATTTCACGATTTGATCGGGAAGTGCCGGCCCATGCAGGACGTGTACCGGCAGATTCGCAACCTCTCCCAGGTTGACTCGACGGTCATCATCGAAGGCGAAACCGGGACGGGCAAAGAACTCGTGGCCCGGGCCCTACACGATTCCAGCCCCAGAAAAGACAAACCCTTCCTCGCGGTGAATTGCGCCGGCCTAACCGAATCCTTGCTGGGCAGTCAATTATTCGGCCACAAGAAAGGCGCGTTTACCGGAGCCAACAGCGACCACCGTGGCTTTTTTGAATCCGCGCAAGGCGGGACGATTTTCCTGGATGAAATCGGCGATATGCCGGCGCCCGTCCAGACGAGTTTACTCAGGGTGCTCCAGGAAAAAGAAATCACCCGGCTGGGTGAATCCCAACCGAGAAAAGTGGACGTCCGCATTATCTGCGCCACGCATCACGACTTACAGGAACAGGTGGCCCGGCAGACCTTCCGGGCCGACCTGCTGTACCGCATTCGGGTGGGACGCATTCATTTGCCTCCGCTGCGGGAACGACAAGAGGATCTGCCGCTGTTGATTTGGGCTTTTGTCGGCCAATGCCGCAAAGCGATGGGAAAACCATTCGTGCAGGACATCAGCGACGAGGCCTTGCAACGCCTGACCCGGTATCCATGGCCTGGCAATATTCGCGAATTGAAAAGCGTGATCGAATATGCCGTGCTCCAATGCGAAGAAGACACCATTCATACACGGCATTTTCCGCCGGAACTCCTCGACTCATCCCAACCCCCGCGTCCCGTCTCGGAATTGACCACACCCGTCAAGGACCGGGAACGTCTATTAGGCGCCCTGAAAGAGGCGCGAGGGAATCGAGCCAGAGCGGCGCAACTACTCGGCATCAGTCGCGCCACCTTCTATCGCTGGTTGGATGATCTGGAGATTTCCAAACACGAGCTCTCATAGGCCGACTTTCTTTTAGGCTTCTTCTACAAGACACCTATGAGACAGTATTGAGACAATCCGCAACATTCCACCGACCGGCCCACACGCATAACCCGTTGAATCTGCAAGCTCGAGGGATTTCTGTGATCTTTGGCACAACCTTTGAATATTGTTGAACAAGGTGTACGAACCGGGGATCAAGCCTCCCACGGACAAGCCATGAAGAAATCCCCCATTATCCTGATCGTCGAAGACAATCCGGGAGACGTTCGACTGATCAAGGAGGCACTCAAAACGTCCTCGATCGACCCCACCCTGTTTCTTACCCATGATGGAGTTGAAGCCACACAGTTTTTGGAAACAAGGAAGCGGGAACCGTCAAATGGCTTCCCACACCTGATTGTTCTCGATCTGAATCTGCCGAAAAAGAGTGGCTTTGAAGTATTGCAGTTTGTGAAACGGGACGAGGTGCTGAAGCGGATTCCGGTGATTGTCCTCAGTTCTTCGCAAAATCCGGAAGACGTTGCCAGGGCGTATGATCTTCACGCCAATTGTTATCTGACGAAACCGGCAAAATTCGAAGCCTTTATCGCCGTGGTCAAAGCCCTGGAATATTTTTGGCTCCGGATGGCGAACCTTCCCTCGACGCGCGCCACCTGATTATCATCATAGGCACACATCTCCCCTATTAGGTCTCCAAATCAAGTAGGAAACAACGATCGTTGTTCCCTACGGAGCGCCCCTTCTTCCCAACCAGCTTCTCTTGAAGTGTCTCATATTAAAACGTTGAGACACATTATTGTCTCATCGAAAAGCTTTCTGTTGGATGTCCTTGGTGAGAAATTCTCTAACCTATTGAAATTAAATTGAAAATTCTCACAAAAAATTTGGCACGAAATTTGATAGGAATTGAGATGGAAAAGAAAACAATCGGAACGTTTACCGTTTAACCAAGGGACACACAGATGGCTACCTCAAAAAACATCCAGAACCGGAATTTGAGCCTGCCTCAAAACCTATGCAACAGATGCGGCGGACTGTTGATCAGGGAAGGTCTGTTCGACCTGTTCGATGACACGGGGCAGATGCGCCGATGGGCACGGCGGTGCGTGCAGTGCGGAGATATCGTGGACCCGCTCATTCTCAAACGCCGTATGGGAGGGGATCTTCCGGCTCTCAAACTCTTGAGTCGCAGACGTTGGACTGGCGTCGAGGCTTTGGTCAGGAAGCCACTGCACGGGTGACCGTCAATTTGGAAAAACCGCAACCCCTTCACACAAAGGAGATAAGACATGAACAGACTTCTTTTTACGCCAGCCATGGTTGGACTCATGGCTTTGACCTTGACGTTCAGTTCGTGGGCCGCGGCGCCGGCCGCAGACGCCACGGGCATGATCGCAAACCCGACGGGTGAATTCACCATGGGCAGCAAGGACCACCGCGACGGATTGATCCATCGAGTCTCGATGACCGAGCATTCCTCCGGCACGCCTGAGACTTCCACGGACATGGTTCTGATCCCAAAAGGTGAATTCACCATGGGCAGCAAGGATCACAGTGATGAAATGCTCCACCAGGTCGTGCTGGACGGGTATTACATTGACAAATATGAGGTCTCGAACGGCCACTATCGGGAATTCATGAAGGCCACCGACCATCCGGCTCCGGCTTACTGGGACGATCCGCGCCTGAACAAGCCCGACCAACCCGTGGTCGGAGTGAACTGGTACGACGCCAACGCCTACTGTGAATGGGCGGGCAAACGGCTGCCCACGGAAGCTGAATGGGAACATGCAGCCAAAGGGCCTAACGGGAACCATTTCCCCTGGGGACACACCATCGACGCCACCAAGGCGAACTATGGTCAAAATGTGGGGAAAACCATGCCGGTGAATGCCTACCCGGACGGCGTGAGTGGCTATGGCGTCTACAACATGGCCGGCAACGTCTTTGAATGGGTCAGTGATTGGTATGAACCGAACTATTTCCAGGTCAGTCCGGCCTTCAATCCCCAAGGCCCTAACGATGGCTACAACTTTGCCAATCAGGGTCCGGTCAAGGTCCTGAAAGGCGGCTCCTGGCTGGCACCCCGAACGTCCCTGCATACCAGCCATCGTTTCTGGAATCAGCCGGAGAACAACTCGTATGGAGTGGGACTTGGGTTCCGGTGCGCCCTGTCGGCAGGCACCAACGCCGGCGACATGATGAAATACGATTTCATGCACGCCCTCATCAGCATGGGCAAGGAGCAATGGAATGATGCGTTGGAATCGATCGACCAGGCGATCAAAGGCGATCCCAACAATATGGAATACAAACAAACGCGTGACATCATCATGAAACAAATCAAGATGTAACGCGAGTTGGCTGGTGGGGAGAGAATACCCCCACCAGCCAGAAACGCGAGGGATACGATGAACGCATTCGATGCAATACCAAAACATTTCCTGAAAACCATGGGGCCGGTATGGCTGGCAATCGCGTTAAGCCTGATGGGGGGACCCCTGCTCAAGATGTAACGCGAGTTGGCTGGTGGAGAGAATACCCCCACCAGCCTGAAACGCGAGGGATACGATGAACGCATTCGATGCAGTACCAAAACATTTCCTGAAAACCATGGGGCCGGTATGGCTGGCAATCGTGTTGAGTCTTGGGGGATGTCCTCTGCTTTCGACCTTCAATGCTCAGGCTCTCTCTTCGGTGCCGGAGGACATGGCGTATGTTCCTTTTGGCCTTGCCTATATGGGCATCGATAGGGAATCGGCTGAGGTCGTATCGAAAATAGAGGAGACGCCGTATCAAAGACGCATGTCGATGCCTTGGTCAAGAGAGGCTTTTCATGATGAGGGGCCTGCCCATTGGGTGTCATTGAGTTCGTATTTCATCGACACCTATGAGGTCTCGAATGAGAAGTATGGACAATTCATGCGCGCGACGGGACATCCGGCGCCCGCGTACTGGGATGATCCACGATTAAACGGCGCAGCCCAACCCGTGGTCGGTGTGAACTGGTATGACGCCACAGCCTTCTGTGAATGGGCAGGCAAACGGTTACCCACGGAAGCTGAATGGGAAAATGCCGCTCGTGGCCCGGACGGATTCCGTTACCCCTGGGGGAATACCTTTGACGCTCGATACGTCAACTATGGGAAACACCATGACACCACGATGCCCGTAGACTCCCTGCTCGACGGCGCGAGCCCTTACGGACTGCATCACATGGCCGGTAACGTGTTCGAATGGGTCGGCGATTGGTATGACCCGGTGTACTATTCCAAGAAATCCTTTACCGCGAATCCTTCCGGTCCTGCTACGCCCGTGTGGCTCGGTGGAACCGGAACTTACGTGGACCGCCTCACGGTCGGCGCCAAGAAAGTGATCCGGGGCGGATCATGGATCGCGGCGAAGCAGACCGTGACCACCACCCATCGGTTCTGGAATCACCCGTTGAACAACAGCTATGGAGTGGGCCTGGGCTTTCGATGTGCGAAAACGGCTTCACAAGAAACAGAGATGGAAAGGCCCTCACATGCGCATTCCCTGAAAGACGACGGAAAATCCAAGGGAGGTGGATCGTGAAAATCTTCTATGGCTTGGCCCTGATTTTCATGGCATGGAGCATCATCTGGGGAACGGGTCCGGTAAGGGCCGGTCACGCAGGACGCCATTTTCATCCACAGAGCCCTATACAAGAATCGCTCTACCGGGCCGATAAGAACGTGGATGAGGCGTGGGAAGCTTTCCACCAGGCCGCGCTGGGCGGCACCCTGGCGTCTCCGGCCGTCCAGACTCAGATCGAACAAGCCTTGCATGCATCCCGGCTCCTGTTGGTCGATGCCCGAAAAGCCGCACGGGAGAATGACGAACGCGTCGTATCCCTGCTCACGGCACGAATTGAAAAGATTTCAACGCAAATCAAAGAAGAGAGCCGAAGGCAAAAACAATGAACGCGAAATTGATCACGTTACTAACCATGTGCATCCTGTTGGGGCACGGATCCGCTTTCGCGGACAATCCCGTTCGAGAACGGGATCCCGTTGCCATGGTCAACATTGCAGAAGGCAGTTTTATTCGAGGAAGCGGCGCGGAAGCCGGGCGTGCCGACGAGCGGCCTCGTCGGACGATCTATCTCAAGGCCTTCATGATCGACAAATATGAAGTCACCAACGCACAATACCTCAAGTTCATCGCAGCCACCGGACATAAGGAACCGTTCAACGTGTACGGTACGGGCTCTCTATTCGACGTGAAGGGCATTGAAAACTTACCCGTGGTGCAGGTCACGTGGCATGATGCCGCGGATTATTGCCAGTGGGTCGACAAACGCTTGCCGACTGAAGCCGAATGGGAAAAGGCCGCGAGAGGCACCGATGGGCGGCAATATCCGTGGGGCGACGCGACACCTTCAGGCCGTCACGTCAATTTCAATCGTGATTGGGTGGCAACGGAAACGCTGTTACCGGCCGGGTCGCTACCCGATGGCGCCTCGCCCTACGGCGTGCACGACATGTCCGGCAACGCACGAGAGTGGGTCCAGGACTGGTACACGAACGATTATTACCGGGTCGCGCCGAATCGAAATCCCAAGGGCCCGAAAACCGGATTGCTCAAAGTCATACGCGGCGGATCCTGGCACAGCTTCGAATCCGACATTCGGACGGCGGCCCGTGGGAAAGGAGGGTTCGCCCTGAAAACCCATGGGACCGGCTTCCGTTGTGCGCGCGACGTTCCCGCCACGCTCCGATCGGTGAAACGAGGTGCAAAATGAACGTTGCCATCGTCGGAGGAACGGGATTTATCGGAAGAAACATTGCGCCGGTTCTTGCCGGCGGTGGAAACACGGTGACCATTCTGACCCGTAACCCACGCGCGGCCTCTACCGTTGTCGGGGGCGACGTTCACGTTCGAAAATGGGATCCGTTGAATGGGCAGACCTCGGGAAACCCCTTTCAGGGACAGGACGCGGTCATCAACTTTGCGGGCACTCCGATCGCCGAACGCCGGTGGACGCGGTCACGCAAGGCCGTGCTTCGTGCCAGCCGGATCGAGACCACGCGGATGCTCGTGATGGCCTTATCCCGTCTCTCTGAGCCCGTTCGGCCGAACGTCCTCGTCAATGCGTCGGGTATCGGGTTCTATGGACTCGAGACCGCCGGAGCCGTCGATGAAACGAAGGGGCCGGGAAATGGATTTCTGGCCGACCTGTGCGTGGAATGGGAACGCGAGGCCTTCCGGGCGACAGACCACGGCATCCGGACGGTATGTCTGCGAATCAGCATGGTGTTGGGGAAAGATGGCGGCGCCCTGCAAAAAATGCTTTTCCCCTTCAAACTCTTTCTTGGTGGTCCCGTCGGCAACGGCACCCAACCCGTGAGTTGGATTCACATCGAGGATCTGGGGCGGCTTATCGCGGCCATTCTTAGGCAGCCTTCTTACAACGGTGCGATCAACGCGGCTTCCCCCCATCCGGTCACGATGAAGGAATTTTGCCGTCAACTGGGGCGGACCTTGGGAAAACCGTCCTGGCTTCCCGTTCCGGCGTGGGCTCTTCAAATCGGATTGGGTGAATTGTCAACGCTCCTGACTCACGGTCAAGCGGTGACGCCCCTCATGGCGCAACAGTTGGGGTTTACCTTCACGTATCCAAATCTGGAATCGGCTTTTTCCGCAATCCTGGGGAAGGGCGGGTGAATGCGGCGCACGTTCATCGTGGTGGATGAGCGGAACGTCGTACGGTATAGTGAAAGTGTGCCAATGAGCCAATTACCCGACTTCGCCGCCGCCTTGGCCGCGGCTCGACGGAATCCCGAACTTCGCGCTTCATAACATGATCGTCGAGATTCTCACTTATCTTCATCTGCTGGCGGTTGCCGTGTTGGTCGGCAAGATCGTCTTTCTGTCGTTTGTCGCCGCGCCGGTCCTGGTCCGAACCCTGAACGCAGACGCGTTTGCCCGCGTGGTGCGCCTGCTCATTCCTCGCTACTACGCGGTGGGCATGATCGCGGCCATCGTCGGGTGGGCGTGCGTGACGGGTTTGGGCCTGCTCACCGGGTTCGGCCCGCCTGCCTTGATCGCCGCCACGCTCTGGCTCGGCATTCTGGCAATTGAAACGTACTGCCGCGCCGATTTAACCCCGCGCATCAATGCCTTGAGTGACCAATTCAAGGACGCCGCGCAACGGGGGATGGATACCGTCTCGATTCGCAAGGATCGAGAGGCCCTTCATCGCCGCTCTGTTCAACTCAACGGCGTGGTGCTGATACTGGGATTGTGTTTGATCGGATTGATCTGACGAAGAAGGAGGATACGGATGCAACCATCAGCAACGACGTTATCGCTTCAAGAGACCGTCCACGGTCCCTTTCTGCTGGCCGTCCTGTTTGCCCTTTTGTTGTTGACCCCCATACAGGGTCAGGCCCAGCCAAGCCATCCCCAGCAAGGGAATCCGCACGGCGACCTCTCGGATCCCATGCTGCCCCCGCCGGGCATCATCGGCGTGGCCCTGCATCTCACGGCCGAACGCATCGGCGATCCTGCAGGCTTGTTCATCCGGGCAACCCATCCCCTGGGACCGGCCGTGAAAGCGGGGCTTACACATGGGCAGGAAATTCTGGCCGTAAACGGCCAGTCCGTCAAAGGCAAGACGTACCGGGAGGTCGTATCCATGATACGCGGCGAGATCGGGACGTCCGTCACGCTCCTGGTCAAGACCTTCTCCGACGTGAAGGAAGTGAAGATTATTCGCGCCAGCGAGGCGCTGTTGACCGAAGAAGAACAACGGATCTGAGGAACCGCTCATGCCGTCCCACGTCACCCCCGAGCCCCTGCCACCGGCAGAACTAACCCCCGCCTCGGATCTTCCCGTGAGGTTGGGCATCAGCCACTGTCTGTTGGGTGAGCGCGTCCGGTACGACGGCGGCCATAAGCGCGATCCTTTTCTGATGGACGTGCTCGGGCAACACGTGGAGTGGGTTCCGGTGTGTCCCGAAGTGGAAGCCGGATTCGGCACCCCCCGAGAATCCATGCGGTTGGTCGATGACGTGGCTGAACCGCGCTTGATCACGGTTCGTTCTCATCAGGATCACACCGACCGGATGCACCGTTACACCAAGACACGGGTGCGCGACCTACAATCGTTGAACCTGTGTGGATACGTATTCAAGAAAGATTCCCCCAGTTGCGGGACCCGGCGCGTTCGGGTGTATGCCCGCGACGGTCGTCTCCTGGGGACTGGAAAGGGACTGTTTGCCGAGGCGTTCCAACGCACGTTCCCCCTGACGCCAGTCGAAGAAGAAGGACGACTTCAGGACCAGGGGCTTCGGGAAAACTTTATCGAACGCGTGTTCGGCTATCACCGGTGGCAAGTGCTCAACGCACGCCTCACCCGCGGGCGGTTGGTGGCGTTTCACACGGCCCACAAATACCTGCTGCTGGCCCACGGCCAGCGCCACTACCGGGAGCTTGGTCGATTGGTCGCCAATGCCAAACAATATTCCACGCGCGAGTTGGCGCGGACCTACGGACACCTGTTTATGGAAACCCTGGCCGTCAAGACCACGATTCGCAAACACGTGAACGTGCTTCAACACCTGGCCGGTCATTTCAAGGACGCCTTAAGCGCCGCGGTGCGAGCGGAGCTCCACGCGGTGATCAACGAGTATCAGAACGGGGTTGTGCCGCTGAGCGTCCCCGTCACCTTGATTAGGCATTACGTTCGGATATTGGACGTTCCATACCTCAGGGACCAGGTGTATCTTGCGCCTCATCCCAAGGAACTCATGTTGCGAAACCATGTTTAGCGTTCTGAACCAGGGATCAGGCTATAATAAGAATAATGCAGGGACACGCTTTGTCCTTCCCCTCCTTTGTAAGCAACTGTCTGGGTGGGGATTAAGGAGTTACATGCCTCTGTTCTTGCCAAGACGTTCGATGTTTGAGCATCGCGTTCAGAATCGTCAACAATTTGCGCATACAGGCGACCAACGCCACCTTGCGTTTTTTGCCCCGGGCACACAGGCTCTGATACGTGTGCCGGATGACCGGGTTACAGCGGGTGGCCACCAAGGTCGCCATATACAGGGCCGTCCGAACGGGGGCGCGGCCGCCCCAACACGTGCGCGGCCCTCGGACCGTGCCACTATCGCGGTTGAGGGGGGCGACGCCCACCAGCGCGGCGATCTGGCGCCGCGTCAAGGTGCCCAATTCCGACAACTCCGCCACGAGGGTGCGGCTCAGGACGGGGCCGACGCCGGGCACACTTTGGAGCAAATCGGTCTGCTCCTGCCACACGGGGCTGTGCCGAATGCGGGTGGTGAGGTCCTCGTCCAAGGTGGTCAATTGCTGGGTCAACCAAGCCACGTGCGCCTGAATCCCCGGGCGGAGGGCCGCCGCGGCTCGCCCCAAGCGGTGGCGTTCGGCGGTGAGCATCTCGATCACTTGCCGGCGCCGGGCCAGCAGCGCCGCCAATTCCATGGTGGCGGCATCCGGCTGGGGCCGGACCGGGGGCTGCACCCGCGCGGCAAACAAGGCCAGGATCTGCGCATCCAAGGTATCCGTCTTCGCCAACTGGCCGGTCGCTTTGGCGAAATCCCGCACTTGCCGCGGATTCACTACGATGACGGGCAGCGCTGCTTCCACCAACGCGCGGACCACGGGCAGTTCATACCCGCCCGTGGCTTCCACCACGATCCGCTCGGGCGCCAGCGCCTGCAATTGAGGCACCAACGCCTGAATCCCCGCCTCGGTATTCGGGGCGGTCGTGGTCACGCGTGGGGGAACGCTGGCGACATCCAACGTCGCTTTGGCCACATCAATGCCGACATAAGTCTGAGTCGAGTCCATAACTGGCTCCTTGTTCTGAGGCGCCTCTCCCACGTCGCCCTACCTTGCCAACTGATCCGGGCTCACACGGCCCAGGCAACTGTGCGGGCTGCCGAGAGGCCGAGCCGAACGCACCGTGCTTACAAGCGGGCTTGGGCGCCCGTAGGAGGGTCGGGCTGTTCGGCTCTATCGGTGAATAAAATAGCATGCAGTATACACCCTTTCTTAGATACAAGGAGGGGCGAAGGGGAGGTAGAGTGCACATCCAGAAGGAAGGCCACGGCCAGACTGTAGGGCAAAACGATTGTTGTTCCGTGGCTCTACCCCACCTGACCTCCCCTTACAAAGGGGAGGCAACGACGTCAATGAAGGAGAAATATCGATGAATGATTCAACAAAAGGTGTGGTTCTCGTCGGGCATGGCGGCATTCCCAAAGATTATCCGGGAGACCTGGTCACGAAACTCAAACGATTGGAAGCCCAACGGCGAGCCGCCGGCGTGCCGATGTCCCACGAGGAATACGAACTCGACCAAAAAATCCGGCAATGGCCCCGAACCCCGGAAAGCGATCCCTATCAGGCCGGGCTTGAATTGTTGGCCACCAGCCTCAAGCCTCTCCTGCACGGCGCACGGTTTTCCACGGCCTATAACGAATTTTGCACCCCCACGCTCAGCGAGGCCATCGAGCAACAGATCGCCGACGGAGCCAACGATATTACCGTGATCTCCACCATGTTCACCCCCGGCGGCTCGCACTCGGAATACGAAATTCCCGAGGAAATGGCCGAACTTCGTCAGAAATATCCCGATGTCACGTTGACCTACGCCTGGCCCTTTGACCTGGACAAAGTTGCGGAAATGCTATGCCAACACCTCGAGCAATTCCAGAATAATCCCGTGGGATGATACCCGCCCATGGGGTGCGACGCAGAAATATTCGCTCTTTTGTCGATTTTCTGTTGATTTCCTGTTGAATAACGTCGTCCTCCGAGCCATAATAGCGTTCCTCAAACCACTTACAAGGAGGAGCATTATGCGAGTGGGTCATCATCAAAATAAGTCTTTCATCATTGCCGCACTCACGGCCGTCGTTGTTGTCGGCGTGATGTTGACGATGGGGCAGGTCCCGTTGGCCGTCAGCCAGCCAGTGACCATTCCGGTGGGTAGCATCAGCGGGCCGATCCCGATGGACGCGGCCAACCCGGTGTGGGAAACGGTCCCGGGGATTGTGGTGCCCTTGAGCGGCCAAACGATTACGACTCCCATGCATCCCAACATCTCGGTGAAAACCGTCATGGTCAAAATGGCCACCAACGGCAAGGAGATTGGGGTGTGGGCCAACTGGGGGGATCAAACCCTGAACAACACCACCATCGGCCCGCAGGATTTCCGGGATCAGGTGGCGGTGCAATTTCCCGTCCAAACGTCCGGGGCGCCACCGTTCCAATGTATGGGGCAATCCGGGGGCACCGTGAACATCTGGCGGTGGAACGCGGAATGGCAACGGGACATGGGCGCGGGCGTCGCGGGGATGTGGGACGTGGATCAACAATATCCCTCGATCGCCTGGGACTTTTACTATGAAGAGCCGGCGGGTGGCGTGACCTATCCGGACCGGATCGGCCGGAGCTTGGGGCCGTTCAATCCGGGGATTTGGTCGGGGAACATCATGTCGGATCCGGATTTGCGGGCCAGTTCGGTGGAAGATCTGAACGCGAACGGGTTCAGCACGTTGACGACGCAGGCCTCGCAGGACGTGATGGGGAATGGCCTGTGGGAACCGTACGGCGCGTTGAAGGGCGGGTGCTGCAGCGGCCCGACGTGGCGCGTAGTGATGAAGCGGGCATTGGCGACGAGTGACGCCAATGACGTGCAATTCGGAGCCGGAGCGAGCATCCCGGTGGCGTTTGCGGTGTGGGATGGCCAGAACGTGGAACGGAATGGCATGAAGGGCATCTCCACCTGGTTCACCGCCAAGATGCCGTAACACGGACTCTCGTAGAACGAACACAAATAGAGCCGTCGGCCTTCACTGGCCGGCGGCTCTATTTTTTTGTCCAAATGCCAGAAGTGGCCAAGGGCGCCTGCCTTCGCCCTTTTCTGAAGGACGGTTCTTGCCGGACAAAAAAGTTGTGCGAACTCGAAATGGCGTGGCGTGGCAGACCGAAAGATTACCGCTTTGCTTAGAACAACCGACGTTAGCCGTCCTGGCCTTGGGGGCGGGCTCGGCCGAACTGGCGGCGGTTTTCTTGTTGGATGGCTTGCAGGCAGGCTTCGCAGATTTCGCCGTGTTCTTCGGTCATGTAGGTTTCAGTGACTTCTTCACAGCGATCACAGATCATGGCTTGTCCCTTTCTCTTTGCCGTTCGGGGTCCCTTCTTCGGCCGGCGCGGCGGGAGCGGGTTGTTCTTTTTTGTTATCCATCGCAAACAGGATCAGCAGGGACACGACCCCCACGCTGATGGCGCTGTCCGCCACGTTGAATGCCGGCCAGTGGTAGCCGCCCATGTAAAAGTCGAGAAAGTCCACGACTTCGCCGTATTGCAACCGGTCGAGCAGGTTCCCGATCGCCCCGCCGAAAATGCTGGAAACACTGAGCTGGCCACATAAGTCCGCCGGGTGCATGCGGTAAAAAATCGCCCCCAACAGCCCAAGGGCGAAGATGGACGTGCCGGCGAAAAAGATGAGCCGGAACGCGCTGTTGGTCGTGGCAAACATGCCGAAGGCCGCGCCGGGGTTCCGGATATAGGTCAGGTTGAAAAACCCGGCGATGATGGGGATGGATTCGTGCAAGTGCATGGTATGCATGACCAGCGTCTTGGTGATTTGATCCAGGACCACGATGACGAGCCCGACACCAATCAGGATGCCCCACCGCTGGAATCCGGGGTTCACGCCACAGCCTCGATGCACCGGTCACAGAGCGTCGGATGCTCGGGGGCGCTGCCCACGGAGGCACGATAATTCCAGCAGCGCTCGCATTTTTCTCCCTCGGCCTTCACGACGTTCACGGTCATGCCCAATGCTTCGTCACTGGCCGAGTGTCTTTCGCCGGCCGGGCGTTCGGTGGGACGGACGATGACCTGAGACACGATGAACAGCGTGGGTAACTCGTGTTCATAGGTTTGCAGAAATTCGTGCAAGGCCGGCACCACGTTCAGCACCACGCACGCCTCCAAGGAAGACCCGATGATTTTTTCTCGCCGCTGTTCTTCCAACGCCGAAAGGACCACGGTCCGGATGGCCAGCAATTGTTTCCAGTTGGCGTCCAGTGCTGCTTCGTCGGGTATTGCCGCGGGCTCGGGAAAGGTTGCGAGGTGGACCGAGTCCTCCGGCGACGGTTCTCTGCCCGGCACGGCGTCCCACACGTCTTCCGCGGTAAAGCTCAGGATGGGGGCCATGAGTTGGGCCAGCCCCGTGACGACGTGGAAGAGGACCATCTGCGAGCCCCGTCGCAGGGGTGAGTCTGCTCGAAAGGTGTAGAGCCGGTCCTTCAGAATGTCCAGGTAGGTCGCGCTCATGTCCACGGAACAGAAGTAGTCCAGTTCATGCACGATCTGCCGGAAATCGAATGTCTCGTAGCCTTGCCGCACGTGACGAATGAGGTTGTTGAATCGCAGCAGGGCCCACCGGTCCAACTCCGGCAATTGTGATGCCTCCACCTGATGCGCCGGATTGTGCGGATCGAAGTCATAGACGTTGCTGAGCAAATACCGGCAGGTATTCCGGATTTTCCTGTAAGCCTCGACCAATTGCGTGAGGATTTGCGATGAGATTCGCAGGTCTTCCTGGTAATCCTGGGCCGCGACCCACAACCGCAGGATTTCCGCGCCATGCTGTTTGATCACGTCCTGCGGCGACACCACGTTGCCGGCCGACTTGGACATTTTCTTGCCCTGGCCGTCCACCACGAACCCGTGGGTGAGCACGGCCCGATAGGGCGCCCGTCCGTCCGTGGTCACGGATGACAGGAGCGCGCTGTGGAACCACCCCCGGTGCTGGTCCGACCCTTCCAGATACAGGCTCGCCGGCCACCAGTCATCGCCTTGCTGTTTGACGACCGCGGCATGACTCACGCCCGACTCCAACCACACATCCAGGATATCCTGTTCCTTGTTGAATTCCGCGGCCCCGCAAGCCGCACAGGTTGTTCCGTCAGGCAGCAATTCCTGCGCCGATCGTTCGAACCACACGTCCGAGCCATGTTCACTCACCAGGCCGGCAATCCGGTCAATAATCTGCGCGTTGATCAACGGGGCTTGGCATTCCGCGCACGTGAATCCGGGAATCGGCGTTCCCCAAATCCGCTGACGGGACAAACACCAGTCCGGCCGGTTCTGGATCATGCCGTAGATGCGCTCGCGGCCCCGCTCCGGAATCCATTGCACGCGGTCGATTTCTTCGAGCGCCCGCTCGCGCAACCGGCCTTCGTCCATGGAGACGAACCATTGCTGCGTGGCGCGGAAAATCACCGGCTTCTTACACCGCCAGCAATGGGGATACGAATGGATCAATGAGCCTTGGCCCAGCAACACGTCCAGTTGTCCAAGTTTTTCCACGATCGCCGGGTCGGCTTTGAACACGTGCTGCCCGGCAAACTCCCGCACCTCATCGGTAAAACGTCCGTAATCATCCACCGGGACCTTGACCTGAAGGGGTTCCGTGAGTACTTGCCGGCCGTTGTATTTCATGGCCAGCACATAGTCGTCCATCCCGTGACCCGGAGCGATATGCACACACCCCGTTCCCTGTTCCAGGGTCACGAAGTCACCAAGCAGAATAGGTGAAAGCCCATCGTCCAAGGGTCGTTGACATTGAAGCCCCTCGAATCCGTCATTCCCTTTTTTGCGGACGAGGATCTCGGGGTCTTTCAACTCACATGCTTTGGACACCTCTTCGACCAGTTTGTCCGCCATGACCAGGACATCGTTCCCGATGCGGACGAACGCATATTCGATTTCGGGATGCATCGCGATGGCCTGATTCGCCGGAAGCGTCCAGGGCGTGGTTGTCCAAATGACGATGGAGACGTTCTCGACTCCTGCGAGACCGGCAACGCCAAGTCGTTCCCTGGAAGGCGCGTCGAACGGAAATTTCACGTAGACGGAGGGAGAGGTATGGTCCATGTATTCCACCTCGGCCTCGGCCAAGGCGGTCTGATCCTGGGTGCACCACAACACCGGTTTCAGCCCTTTATACACCCCGCCCTGCTCCACGAATTTTCCGAACTCCCGAATGATGGTCGCTTCGTAGGCTTTGTCCATCGTGAGGTATGGACGCTCCCAATCACCCAGGACTCCCAACCGTTGAAACTCGTCCCGTTGGATGTTCCAGAATTTGTCCGCGTATTCGCGACATTGCCGGCGCAGGTCCGTGGCGCTCATGTCCCTTTTCTTCTCGCCGAGTTGCTTCGTGACCTGATGTTCGATGGGCAACCCATGGCAATCCCAGCCCGGCACGTAGGGCGCCTGCATGCCTTCCATGGTGCGGGACTTGACGATGATGTCCTTGAGAATTTTATTGAGCGCGTGGCCGATGTGAATATGGCCGTTGGCGTACGGCGGGCCGTCATGCAGCACGTACAGCGGCTTGCCCGCCCGGGATTCCTGAATACGTTGATAGAGCCCCTGTTTCATCCACCGGGCGACGAACTCCGGCTCGCGGTTCGGCAGGTTCCCTTTCATGGGAAACGCCGTCTTGGGCAAATTGAGCGTTGATTTATAATCCATCGTTCAAATGGGCACGTGACAAAAGAAGGTAGGGGGTACGGGCGAAGAAGGCCTCTGCGTGGCCGTTCGTTAGCTGACCGCCATCATTCGATCGAGCGCAATCCGGGCCAGGACCTTGTCGTCGACCGGCACGGAAATCTGATTCACCACGCAGCCTTGCGCGAGATTCTCCATGCTCCAACACAGGTGCGCGGCGTCGATCCGGAACATGGTCGCGCACCGGCAGACGGTAGGAGACAGGAAAAACACCTGCTTGTCGGTCTCTTCGTTTTTCAGCCGGTTCACCAGATTCAACTCCGTCCCCACGGCCCACAGGGTCCCCGGTTCCGCTTGCTTGACCGTCCGGATGATACGCTCGGTGGAGCCCACCGCATCGGCTTGATTGACTATGTCTTCGTGGCATTCCGGATGCACGATGACCTGAATGCCCGGATAGGTCTTGCGAAAGTACTCTACGTGCGCGGGTTGAAACATCTGATGGACGCTGCAATGCCCCTTCCATAAAATCAGGCGGGCTTTTCTAATCGCCTCTTTCGTATTCCCTCCGTATGGCAGGTACGGGTTCCAGACGATCATCTGTTCCCGAGGCATCCCCATGGCATTGGCCACGTTGCGCCCCAGATGCTCGTCCGGGAAGAACAGGATCTTTTCTCTCCGGGCCCAGCACCATTCCATGACGGTCTTGGCATTGGACGACGTACAGGTAATGCCCCCATGCTCCCCGCAAAAGGCTTTGAGAACCGCGGCGGAGTTCACGTACACCGCCGGCATGACGTCCTCTTCCACGGACAGCACGCGCCCGAGTTCTTCCCAACACTGGTCCACTTGTTCAATGGCCGCCATATCCGCCATGGAACACCCTGCGGCCAAGTCCGGTAAAATGACGGTCTGGTTCGACCGGCTCAGAATATCCGCGGTTTCCGCCATGAAGTGAACGCCGCAAAAGACCACGTAAGGGTGCTGCGACCGCTCCGCCGCCAGCTTGGACAGCAACAGGGAGTCCCCCCTGAGGTCGGCGTGTACGATGACTTCATCCCGCTGGTAGTTATGCCCCAGGATCAGCACCTGATCGCCGAGCGCCTGCTTGGCGGCCCTGGTCCGGTCAAAAAGTTCCTCGACCGGGACCGCCTCATAATCGGTTATGGGAAATGCCGTGGTTTCAACGGAATTCACATCCGCACCTCTTCTTCAGGTGACTCAAATCTTCTCACTGGCTTGTTCTCTCCGCTCGATGTTTTAGCGTGTGCCAGATCTAAACTTTTGATTGTAGCAGATATGAAACATCCTGCAACAGTGCCCTGCAGGAAGAATGCTTGACATAGCCAGTTGTTGTAGCTACAGTAAAGCTACATAACATAGGAGGGAGTCTTTGATGAGTGCCGATACTGTCGTACGTGCCCGGATCGATAGCGATACCAAGGTGCGAGCTGCTGAAGTGCTTGATGCCATGGGTTTGTCAGTATCCGATGCCATTCGCCTGCTGTTGCTGCGAGTGGCGGATGAAAAGCAGTTGCCATTCGCCGTCCAGGTGCCGAATATCACTACCGTCAAGGCCATGAAGGAATTAAGCGAAGGCAAAGGTAAGCGTTTCGGCGACGCCGAGGCACTGTTCAAGGATCTGGGCATCTGAGTGCTCACCCCGGTTCGATCCACACAGTTCAAACGTGACGTAAAGAGAGCCGAGAAACAGGGGAAAGACCTGACCAAGCTGCGCGTGTTGCTGGCGTCATTGATCCGGCAGGATCCATTATCCGCACGGCACCTCGATCATCCGCTACGGGGCATTTGGAAAGGTTACCGGGAAGCTCACATTGAGCCGGACTGGCTCTTGATTTACCGAGTTGAAGGGAACGAATTACACCTGATCCGTATCGGCTCTCACTCCGACCTCTTCACAGAGTAAGCAGTCCAGTACCACGTAACACCCTCCTCTTCGTCGAGTCTTCACGAGCAAACATCGCATTGCTATTTTTGCTATGATCTTGCTATGGTTGCTATGTTTTTGCTATTTTATTGCTATGTTTTGTTGCGTTTCTGCTATGAATTGCTATGATTGTGCTATGTTTCGCATAGCGTGCTGCTATGAAAAAGAAACCTTTGGCAAACAAGTCGTTCCGGATGGAGGCAGATAATGTCTGAAAACGATGTGAGTATGGATGCCTATCACACAGTCTTGAAGGATCTGAAAAGGCGAAAAAAGGTCATCGACGCGGCCATTGCCGGCGTGACGGCGTTAATCGGAGAAAGCGAAGCCGCGTTGCAGGCCTGTCTGCCTGTTTCTCTTCCCAAAATTCAAGAGTCTGGTGACGTCGCGTCCGGTTCATTCGCCGACCTGACGTTAACCGAGGCTACCCGAGCATACCTGGATATGGTGAAAGAGCCCCAATCCACTGCTGAGATTGCCGATGCCCTTGAACAAGGGGGATATCCCACCGAGTCTCGAAATTTCAGAAATACGGTCAGGTCGGTCCTGGACCGGCATGCGAAAACCGTGGGGGAAATCGTCAAGGTTCACAGGAATTGGGGACTGGCCGAGTGGAACCGCGGCAGAGGTAAGTGATGAAAGCGACTCAAGCTCTTCGACATCGGTCCTTGTGGCATGCGCTCTCCAGCCGTCACCTCCTTGCCCTGCACAATAGGCTGATTGACAGGACACAGGGCAAGGCGTATGATTTTTCATTCAAACACTAGCTAGGGGAGCCAGCAGGCTGAGAGTCTTTGTCACGAAGACAACCCTTATGACCTGATCTGGGTAATACCAGCGTAGGGAAGCGGACAGACAGTCTACTGCCTTTCGAGTAAGCCGCTTCCAACCCATTGGAGAGCGGCTTTTTATTTGCCGGAAAGGATTTCCGCATGAACAACCCTCAAACTTCTTCCACGAACGGGAATACCGGGCAGGCCCGGACTTCGGCCTTGACCACGACGCCGCTTCCCGCGTCCAAGAAAGTGTTCGTCAACGGGGAGCAGGACGGCGTGGCCGTGCCCATGCGTGAAATCGCTCTTTCCTCCGCCAAGAAAGAGAACGGCGCGTCCGCTGCCTCTTCGATCGTCGTCTATGACACGTCCGGACCCTATACCGATCCTTCGACGGGAATCGACATTCAACGCGGCCTGCCCCCCTTGCGCCGTGACTGGATCCTGGCGCGGCAGGACGTGGATGCCTTGCCCGACGTCTCTTCGGAATACGGACGATTGCGGGCCAATGATCCGGCGCTGGACACCCTGCGCTTTGGCCACATTCGCAAACCATTGCGGGCGAAACCGGGGATGAACGTCTCACAACTGCATTATGCCCGCCGGGGCATCGTCACCCCGGAGATGGAATTTATCGCGATCCGGGAAACCCAATTACGGGAGGCGCAAGCCCAGTCGAACGGCACGCCCCGCGGCGTTGTTCAACATCCCGGCCAGGCCTGGGGCGCGACGATTCCTCAGACCATCACCCCGGAATTCGTCCGTGACGAAGTGGCCCGCGGCCGGGCTATCATCCCGGCCAATATCAACCACCCGGAAATCGAGCCCATGATCATCGGCCGGAATTTCCTGGTGAAGATCAACGCCAACATCGGCAATTCCGCGGTGGTGTCGTCGATTGAAGAGGAAGTCGAAAAAATGATCTGGGCCATCCGGTGGGGATCCGATACGGTCATGGATCTGTCCACCGGCAAAAACATTCATGAAACCCGGGAATGGATCATTCGCAATTCCCCCGTGCCCATCGGGACCGTGCCCATTTACCAGGCCCTGGAAAAAGTCGGCGGCAAGGCCGAAGACCTGACGTGGGAACTGTACCGGGACACGCTGATCGAGCAGGCTGAACAGGGGGTCGATTATTTCACCATTCACGCCGGTGTCAAACTGGCGTACGTGCCCCTCACCGCGAACCGGATGACCGGTATCGTCTCACGGGGCGGGTCAATTCACGCCAAATGGTGTCTCGCGCATCACCGGGAAAATTTTGCGTATACCCACTTTGAGGAAATTTGCGAAATCATGAAGGCGTATGACGTCTCCTTCAGTCTTGGCGACGGGTTGCGCCCCGGTTCGATTGCCGATGCCAACGACGCGGCGCAGTTTGCCGAACTCGAGACGTTGGGCGAATTGACCAAGTACGCCTGGTCGCACGACGTGCAGGTGATGATCGAAGGCCCCGGCCACGTGCCCATGCACATGATCCATGAAAACATGGAACGCCAACTGGAGGCCTGTCACGAGGCCCCGTTCTATACCCTGGGGCCGCTCACCACCGACGTGGCACCCGGATACGATCACATCACGTCGGGGATCGGAGCGGCGATGATCGGCTGGTACGGGTGCGCCATGCTCTGCTACGTCACGCCCAAGGAACACCTCGGCCTGCCGACGAAAGAAGACGTCAAAGACGGAGTCATTACATATAAGATCGCCGCGCATGCCGCGGACCTGGCCAAAGGACATCCGGGAGCCCAACGCCGCGACAACGCGTTATCGCAAGCCCGGTTCGAGTTCCGGTGGGAGGATCAATTCAATCTCTCGCTGGACCCCGACACGGCTCGGGCGTATCACGATGCCACGCTGCCCGACCACGCCGCGAAGGGCGCCCATTTCTGCTCGATGTGCGGTCCCCAGTTCTGTTCGATGAAAATCACGCAGGACGTGCGGGATTATGCCGCTCGACTCGAAACGGGCGAACAGCAAGCCCTGGAAATCGGGCTTCGGGAAAAAGCCGACGAGTTTCGCAAAACCGGCGGGGAACTGTATGTGCACCCAGACAAGCCGTAACCAACGGAGGTCCTTCACCTTCACCCTCACCCTCACCCTCTCCCGGAAGGAGAGGGCAAGATAGGAATGTTTGCCATGGATAATCTCCAGCCAGCGCCGCTTCGTGAACGGGACGTCACTCGCCACATCGCGCGCGAATTCTATAAAGAGTTTGATCAGCTCATTGAAAGTGACGTGATTATCGTGGGCGGCGGGCCGTCCGGTCTGGTCTGCGCTCATGACCTGGCCACACAAGGATTTCGCACCCTGCTGCTCGAACAAAGTCTTTCACTCGGCGGAGGGTTCTGGTCCGGCGGGTACCTCATGAACAAGGCCACCCTGTGCGAACCCGCCCACGAGATCCTCGAGAGCATGGGCGTTCCGTGTAAACCCGTGAAGGATTGCGCGGGCATGCGGATCGTGGATCCTCCGCACGCCACCGCGCGCCTCATTGCCTCGGCGTATGAAGCCGGGGCCAAGGTGTTGAACCTGACCAGGGTCGTGGATTTGGTGCTTCGCGGTGAAGGCGTGCTCGAAGGCGTCGTCGTCAATAATACGACCGCGGAGATGGCAGGCCACGATATCATCCACGTCGATCCGATCGCGCTCGAATCGAAAGTCGTGGTCGATGCCACCGGACACGACGCGGTGGTCGTCGGCTTGCTCAACCAACGCGGGCTTTATCAAACGGTTCCGGGCAACGGGGCCATGTGGGTTGCACGCTCCGAGGCCATGGTTGTAGAAAATACCCGTGAGGTCTTCCCGAACTGTTTCGTCACCGGGTTGGCCGTGGCTGCCGTGGATGGCTCTCCCCGCATGGGCCCGGCGTTCGGGTCGATGCTGTTGTCGGGGAAACGCGCCGCCGACCTCGTTCGTCACAAACTGAAAGGCGAATAGGGATTCTCACTCATGGCGTTCGGAAGTCGATGAACCAGCAGGATTTTATTCAGCAGGGTGAGGGCCGGGAAGAGGACAAGCTGTCCGCGTGGGATTTATTCCAGCAGGCCTACGAATGTCAGATGAACGGCAAGCTGGATGACGCCGTCAAACTCTACCAGAACTCCATCGACGTCTTTCCGACGGCCGAAGCCTATACCTTCCTCGGGTGGACCTATAGCTTCATGGGTCACCTGGACGAAGCCATTGAAGAATGTCATCGCGCCATCCGCACGGACCCGGACTTCGGAAATCCGTATAACGACATCGGGGCCTATCTCATCGAACTGAACCGGTTGGATGAAGCGATCCCCTGGCTCGAACAGGCCACCAAAGCCAGACGGTATGAAAGCCCCGCTTTTCCGCACATGAACCTGGGGCGCGTCTACGAACGACAAGGCGATTGGATGCGCGCCATCGATTCGTACAAAGCCGCCGTGACGCTCAATGCCAACTATACGCCGGCGAAGAGAGCCATGATGCGACTGATTACCCTGATGAACTAAGATTTATTGCACTATCGGGCGCATTGCTGCGTTGTGTCCTCGCTCAACCTTCGACTATCTATTTTGATATGCCTCAGGTTTCGTTGCGGGACGCCTTGCACTGCATCCCGCTATCACAATAAATTAAGGGTAGCGGCGTTGTTTGCTGACCGATTTTCCTAAGAAAGGTGGGACTCGTGGAACACGAAAAAATCGTTCTCGTGGGTGTGACGGATATTTTTTTCTATACGAAAATTCGGGATGCCTTTAAACCGGCCGGGTATGGGCTCAAGCGCGTCAAATCTCCCGATGAAATCCTCGAAAAGGCCAAAACCCATGCCCCGACGGCTATCGTGCTGAACATGAACGACCCCGGGCTCGATGCCGCCACCATGCTGAAAACCGCTAAAAGCGAGACGGTATCGAACCAGATCCCAGTCCTGGCGTTTGCCAATCATGAAGAAGTCGACACGTGGCGGCAGGCCAAGGAACTCGGCATCGACAAAATTGTCTCGCGCAATGAATTTTCCGCCAGAACCCTGGCCCTGCTCCAGGAAGTGACCCAACCCCGTCCGGCATGAAACAGTCTGCGCTACATACCACCCATCAACGACTGGAGGCGAACTTCGGTCCCGCCGGGGAGTGGGAGATGCCGCTCCACTATGGCGACCCCATTGCCGAACATCACGCGGTCAGAACGGGCGTGGGGATAGCCGACCTTTCCCATCGCGGAAAACTGCACGTCACGGGAGAGGACCGCGTGACCTGGCTGCAAAGCATTATCAGCAACGATATTCTGCCGCTCCAATCCGGCGACTGGCTGTATTCGAGTTTCATGACACACAAAGGCAAGATGCTGAGCTACTTCCGGGTCTATAGACTTGAGGAATCTCTGCTTGTGGAGGACATGGGCGAATCAGGCGCCGTCACCTACGACACTTTTCGCAGGTTTCTTCTCTACGGCACCAAAGCCAAAATGAAGAACAGTGGAGACACCTGGGGCATTGTTCTGATCAGCGGCCCCAAGGCCCCTGACCTGATCCGGCAGGCGTTGGGTGTCGACGTTGCCGGCTTGAAAGCGGGCACCTTCCTGACCCACGACCTGAATGGGCAGCCGGCCTTGATCGCCACCACCCAGGAAACCGGTGAACACGACGTGGAAATCCTGATGCCGAATGAGGCCATGGACCAGACCTGGAATCGGTTGTGGGAAACCGGGGAGGCCGTCGGCCTGCGCGCGTTCGGCACGGAGGCACGGGAATCCTTGCGCATCGAAGCGGGCATCCCCAAGTTGGGTCCGGATTTGAATGAACGGATCGTACCGCCCGAAGCCAACCTTGAGGGGAAAGCCTTCAGCCTGAGTAAAGGGTGCTATCCCGGGCAGGAAGTCGTCGCGCGCATGGACACGTACGGTACGGTCAAACGGCGGCTGGTGGGCCTGGTCATCGATTCGAACACGATTCCCCCTCCCGACGCCAAAGTGTTCAGCGAAGATCGAGAGGTCGGGTGGGTCAGCAGCGCGATTCACTCCCCAACCCTGAACAAAACCCTTGCCTTTGCGTTTCCGTTACGGGACTTCACCACTCCGGGCACCGCCCTCGCCGTGGACGTCAACGGTCAACGCCACCCCTGCATCGTGCAGGCCCTTCCGTTTCACCACGCGTAGGGGCAGACCTGCGAGTCTGCCCGTGGCGGCGTACCTAACGTGAAAGGATTCTGAAACAGAATAATCGTTAGAATGCGGTTATTCCGGATGGCGGGCTGATGAAAGTTTTTCGGCGATGGCCAGGATGCTGGCTCGCTGGTCATCCGTCAATCCCAACAAAATATGCGCTTCGTCTCCATGCTGGAGTCGAAGGCTCAAAAAGGAAATTTCTTCGCGCTTTTCTTCGTCTTTATAGATGCCGTCGATGGCTTGGAACTTGTTGAGATCGGTCGCGGAAAACATGTCATAGCGAAAATATTGATCGCCGATGACCATGTCATACACCACGTTGCCTTCCGTCACGGCGATAGCGTTGAAGTGGCCTTGATCCTCATACCCTTCCGGTAAATATTGGTTGATATGCAAGAGGGCGACGGTCCGCGTTCCCAGGGCCGATGCCATTTTATTCTCCAAGGCGTCATAATCGATTTGCAAGGCCCGTTCATCCTGTCCGGTCGCCGCCAGGGCCGCCGCTTTCACTTGTTCAAAAACTTCTGTTGCTGTTGCCACAAGACACTCTCCTTTCTCAATCCGTTCAAAATGGTTCTTTCGCCTGTATCAACTTGGCGGCTACGATAGCCAGACCGTCAACGAGAATGCAAGTATTCGCCGCACCGTTGCACGACTGGGTAATGGTTGGGCATACTGACGCAAAGACCATCACGAAGGAGTCAACAGCATGATTGCTCAAGCTTGTTTGATCGAGGGATGCGCGAATCAGGGCTATGCCCCGGCCGGAACGGGCACCGTGTGCAAAGAACATTTTGCCGACTTTGTGACCTGGCGGCGCAAAAAAGGGGGCAAGGGAATGTTCCGCAAATATACCGGCATGACGATGGTCGAACGGGATACGATCGTCAAAGAATGGTATGACACGCTCGCAATCCCGCACTAAATCGTGGAGCAGGGCGAACACCGCCCCTACAGGAAATAATCCGGCCTGGGAACAACGATCGTTGTTCCTGACCTATTCCATTAACAGGGAGCCGTGGTGATGGATGATTTTCCAGCCTTCATCCATGCGCTCATAGAGGTTGGTCGCCACGACCCGGCTGTCTTGGGTGTTATCCGCGTGCCGGCTGGAAATATTTTCGGTACAAATCACCCACGCCACGTCGCCGGCGACCTGGACCTGCAATTCCGTGAGAGAAAACCCCATGGAAAACACGTTGTTGAAAATGACGACCCAGGAATCTCGAACCATCGGCCAACCGACCCGCATGCTCCAGCCCGGATGGATGCACGTCACGTATTCCTGATGCGCCCAGACCTTGTCCATTTCCCCGATGTCCAAACTTTCAAAGGCCCGGTAAAACGCCTCGTTGGCTAACGTCACTTCTTCGATTCGCTCTTTCAGCATTCCGTTTTATCCTTATTCAGCGAGAAATTTTTAGCTTCTACCCCCCACCGCGTCAGCCGGCACCTGACGGCTTGGCTTCCGCGACTCCCCCTCAAGGGGGGAGTAATAGGCCAGCCCGTTGTGGTATATCCCAAATTCATCATCCCATTCGAGCGATGGTTGAGCAACCATTGTCCATGGAAGCCCCTCTAGATCCCTGAAGAGCGGTTGACCAACCAAACCCCGCCCAGGACGAATCCGATGCCCAGTACTTTGATCAGGTCCAATGATTCCCCGAGAATGACAAACGACAACAACAGTGCGGACACGGGAATCAAATTGGTAAAGATCCCGGCTCGTGAAGGGCCGATACCGGATACCCCATAGAGCCAAGCCTGCTGGCCCAGTGCAGTGGCAAACACGATGACATAGATCAACGCCGCCCAACCGGAGGGAGGAATACTTCCGACTCCCGCCTCCAACACTTGCGGGTCTAACCACAGTAACGGAATTTGAAACACAATGGAGATCGACAGCGTCGTCCAATTCACCGTCAGCGGCGACAACCCCTCCATCATCCAACGGCTGCCGATGGTGTAGAGGGCCCAGCTTATCAAAGCCAGAACGACCAACCCACCGCCCAGCAGGGGGTCCGCTCCGCCATCCGCGGTTGCATTGCCACCCGATACCAGGGCCACGCCAATGAACGACACGGCACACCCGACCCAGACCCGGCGAAACGGGATATCCCGCAGCATGAGGGAGGACAGAAAAGCCGTAATGGCCGGACTGGCCCCGATAATCACGCCGGCGGCTCCGGCCCCGATGTGCTGCAGCCCATACAATATCAACAGGTGATTGCCGAGTACGGCGAGCCCCAGGGCCGTGAGTACCCCGAGATCCCGCAGAGCCAAACGCGTCTTGGCCTGTTCCTGCCACCACCACAACGGAACAAGAATACCCAAGGCGCCGAGGCCGCGAAACACGGACACTTCCACCGCGGAGAAGGCGCCCAACGCCACTTTCTGTGCCACGACCGACCCGCCCCACACGAGCGAGGCAGTGAGTAATGCGGCATAGGCCGCCGATTTGGACGGGCTACTCAACACTCGCCTCCCGAATGCAATTGTCTGTACAATACGGCTCGGCCTGCACCGGTCGAGCAGGCACTCCGGCTATGGTTCCTGTGATCTTCAAATGAATCAGGCATGAGTCACGATCTGTTCCTGAACTCAGCATCCTCTCCATCTTCTTTCTTTGGGAACTGTCCCGAGGGTGGGTACCTGCTACCGGCGGGCCATATCCACGTGTGGCGGGCGATTGTAGACATACCCTCCGACCGTCTTCAAGTGTATCAGGAGACTTTGAGTCCTGACGAGTTGGAACGCGCGCAACGGTTTAAAGGCTCTCAACTCCGGCAACGCTTTACCGCGGCACGGGGAATCCTGCGACAGATTCTCGCTCGCTACCTCCGGATTCCGCCTGGGGACATCCGCTTGCTATCGGGTCCCTTTGGGAAACCGCTCTTGCAAGACCCCGCGGGGTCAACGCTGCATTTTAACGTGTCTCATTCCCAACAGTTGGCCGTGTATGCTGTTTCCCACGATCTCGAAGTCGGCATCGACCTTGAGGAAGACCGGGATTCCTTGGATTATGCGGGGCTGGCCGAACGCATTTGCAGCCCTGAAGAATTCATGGTTTTTCAGAACCTCCCCCAAGCCGAACAACGAGCGGCGTTCTTCCGGTGTTGGACCAGGAAAGAGGCCTTTGTCAAAGCGCTTGGAAAAGGATTCTCCTTTCCCCTGAAAGATGTGACGGTTTCCTTTACCTCCGGCGAACCGCCCCGAATCCTCCAACCCCAACTCACCCTGTCGGAGGCAGGCTCATCCCCTGAGGATTGGTCGCTGTTTCATCTACCCCTGGGACAAGGGTTCTGGGGAGCCTTGGCGGTCGCCGGGAGGCCGGCCCTTGTCCAGGGCTGGGACTATCACCACGCAGAGTAACGGGCCGTTGGAAACACTCTGCGCCCAACGCCGAGAATGAGCCGAGCAGTCCAAAGGGCTTAGGGATCTAGGCCTTCTGTCCCGTTGACTCGCTATTCACGGGTGCCTAGAATGTATATGCTATATCGCTTGGGGGCACCCGAGACTCTTGCTGGTTTGATACAAGGAGGAACGTATGTCGTTATTGATAACGGAAGAATGTATTAATTGCGGAGCATGTCTGCCGGAATGCCCGAATGAAGCTATCTTCGAAACTCGGAGTGCCGCGGAAGAAAAAGGGTATGCGGTGGGAGAAGGACAAGGCGAAGGTGATACGGTCTATGTCATCACCCATGAACGTTGCACCGAATGCGTCGGCCATTTTGATGAACCGCAATGCGCGGCCGTCTGTCCGGTTGATGACTGTTGCATTTCTGACCCGGAAGTCCCCGAAACCACCGACGTCTTACTCGATAAAGCGAGAACCTTGAACCCTGATAAAGAAATCGACCCTGAAAAGGTGTGGAGCGGCGTCCGAAACTAAGGTTGAAACGGTTGAAACGCCCCGTCTTCGTATGAAGACGGGGCGTCAAGTTTTCCCCCTCGCGCAGACTTTTCCGACCCCTTGCCGTTACACTTTCTCGAAATCAGCGATTCGCACGGAAACGAACTTCGACACGCCGGGTTCTTCCATGGTGACCCCGAACAGGGAATCGGCGACTTCCATCGTGCGTTTATTATGCGTGATCACGAGGAACTGCGACAGCCGGGTCAACTCAGGCAGAAATCGAGCGAACCGGACCACGTTCGGTTCATCCAATGGGGCATCGACCTCGTCCAAAATACAAAACGGCGACGGCTTCGTCAGAAAACTGGCAAACAGCAAAGCCAACACGGTCAGGGTTTTCTCCCCGCCGGATAACATCGTCAGGTTTTTGAGACGTTTCCCAGGCGGTTGGGCGACAATATCGACGCCGGGCTCCTGACCCAACGTGTCCTCTTCTTCTTCCGCATCCGGCTGCACCAATACCAACTCCGCCTGTCCTCCGGCAAAAAAGGCCGAAAAGACTTCCCCGAACTTTTCCTGGACAGCCTCAAACGTCTGCTGAAACATGCGATTCGTCGTTCGATTGAGGCGTTCGATGATTTCCTGCAGCGAGCGTATCGATTCGGACAGATCCTCTTCCTGTTCGTGGAGAAACCGGTAGCGCTCTTCCAATTCCCGATGCTCGTCGATCGCGGCCAGATTCAACGCTCCCATGCGATCCATCCTGGTCCGGATGGTCTGCAACCGTTCCTTCCAGGTCTCGGGCCCTTCACCCCCGGCGTCGTGCGAAACGTTGGGCTGCGGCGTTTCTGCTTCACTTACCTCCATGGATTCCCCATAGGTGCCGGTCAGGGTTTCCTCGATGGTTTGCATCCGCGTCCGGATTTCAGCAAGCTGGACGTCCGATTCCCCTCGCGTTTCCCTGGTCGACGAACATTGCTTTCGATTCTCATTGAGACCCTGTTCATGTTCACGAGTCCGTTGAAGGCCGTTCGTATGGCGTTCTTCGACCTCACGTAGCTCACCCTGCAACGTCGCTTTCCTGGCATCCAATTCCTGAAACGTCGCATCCGCGCGCCGGCGTTCTTCCTGGCTCTGCCCGGCTTGAACTTGCAAAGATTCGATCTGCTCGGCAAGACTCTCGAGCCGTGCCAGCCGGCTGCGATCCTCCTCCTGTAACCGGTCCAAATCCGCCCTTGCCCGCTCGTGACGTTCCCGATACGTGGTGATGGTCAACCGCGTCTCCGTCAACCGGTCATAGAGCGCGCGTATGGCTTCGTCCATTTTCTGAAGTTGCGTGGTGGATTCCTCCAGCCGTGCTTCGTCTTCACCGTGTTGTTGCGTAATCTCTTCGAGCCGCGTCCACGCCAGGCCTTCGTGCTCTCTAACCTGAGCGAGTTCCGCCTGACAGGCATCGAGTTCCGTCTGATTCGCATTCAACCGTTGCTCCAAATCCTGCAGGCGATTCGTCAGGGCGGAGCGTTCCTGCTCAACCACGAGTTGCCGCATTTCGGACTCTCTCAGGGAGGCTTCAAGGGTTTGGAGTTGTTGCTTGTTCGACTCGAACCGTTCCTGCACCGTCCGGCGTTGATCGTCAAACCCGGCGATGCGTTGATCCATCGAGGACAGTTCCTGTTCCAACACCTGCACTTCGCGCCGTCGTTGAAGCAACCCGCTTGCCTCGCCGGAGGACCCGCCGGTCACAATGCCCCGGGGATCAATGACTTCGCCGGTTTTCGTCACCAACAGCAGGAAACCGAGATCGGCTTGAGAGACGCGTGTCATCGCCGACAGACCGTCTTCGAGCGTATCAACCAAGACCACTCGCCCTAAGAGACACTGCAACACGCCCTGAAGGTCGTCGGGAACGGCAACCAGGTCGACCGCCCTGCCCAACACGCCTTTCGCTTTTTTCAGGGCAGACCACGACTCCGGGAACGCGGCAGACACGGGGGGCTGCGCGGTGACAAAGGTCCCACGCCCCCAACCCTGTTCCGTGACGACCTCAAGCGCTTGCAGCACGTCATCGACCCCGTGCACGACCCAGGCGCGAATATGCTCTCCCAAGGCCGCCTCGATGGCGACTTCATACTCCTGCGGAACCTTCAACCGTTCCGCGAACACTTCCTGGACTCCCTGGCACACCCGTCGTAAGGAAAGGTCGTTCCCTTCCTGGCCTTGCCGATACCCCAACTCTTCCTGAAGCACGGCTTGCAGTGCCTGGAGCCGCGATTCGGCGGCCGCCCGGTTGGTTTGCTCCTGAACCCGTTCTTGATCGACTTTTCGAATCCGTTCTTCGAGTTCCAACGTCTCGGCTGACAGGGTTTGGTGCGTTTCACGATCGGCTGCCAGTTGCCGGGTGACTTGTTCTAAGAGCACGGTTTTCTCGGCCAGAGTCGATTCGGCGTTCGCTCGTTCCTGTCCACAATGGGCTTGATCGTCTTGCACGTCCTGGAGGCGGGTCCCCAGTTCCCGTTGTTTGGTGTCCAGATTTGCCAACTGCGCCTCGGTTTGCGAACGCTCGACCGCAAGATCGAACAGGCGTTGCCGGCTTTCCGCGGTCCGGGTCTGTAATGCCGTCCGCTGTTCGCCTTGCCGTTGCTCTTCCGTCTCCAATTCCGTCAATCGTCCGGTCACCTGAGCCGTGTCGCCTTCAGCGCGTTGCACTTGGTCCTGAAGACTCTCGATGCTTGTGGCGGCTTGCTCGGAGACCGCGACAAGGCGAGCCTGTTCCTCCAACGCTTGCGCTCGTTGCTGGTCAAACATGTCGGCGCGATTGCGCTCGACTTCCATGGTCGTGAGCGCCTGCCCGATACCGTGCTCCAACTGCCGAAGCTCTTCCTGCATGTGTCCGACGCATTCTCCGTCACGGAGGAGCGCCGATTTGGCTTCCTCATACAACGCCGTCAGGCGAGCTTCCTCGGCCATGAGTTCGGCCTCACGCATTTCCAACTTGGCGAGTTCGGATTCAACGTGCGTCCGCTGGTGACGCAGGCCATCATAATCGTGTTTCAGGATCCGGATTTCCAGGGCGCGCGATTCTTCTTTCAGCTTCCGATAATGCTCGGCCTGTTGCGCCTGGCGTTTCAAGGTCCGCAGTTGTTTTTCCACCTCGGCAATAATGTCTCGCACGCGAGTCAGATTCTGTTGCGTGGTTTTGAGTTTGTTCAGGGCTTCCGTCTTTTGTTTTTTGAAGCGACCGATTCCCGCGGTTTCCTCGATGAACGTCCGGCGGTCCTGGGGAGACCCGGAGAGGAGTTGATCGATATTGCCCTGTTCGATCACCGTATGCCCTTTGGCGCCAGCCCTCGCTTCCAAAAAGAGACCGCGGATGTCTTTTAGCCGGCAGGGGATTCTGTTGATGGAATATTCGCTTTCCCCATCGCGGTACAACCGACGCGTGACCATTAACTCTTTGTTCCCCGGTAACGATTCCATCGCGCCGGCCACCGCCTCGAGTTCCTGACTCGTCACGTCGCTGAGGACCAGCGAGACTTCCGCCATGCCCAATGGTTTACGCGATTCCGTCCCATTGAAGATGACGTCTTCCATGCGTTCGCTACGCAACGCTTTGGTGCTTTGCTCACCCAAGACCCATAAAATGGCATCCACGATGTTGCTTTTCCCTACCCCGTTAGGCCCCACCACCGCGGTAATACCTTGAGGGAAGTCGAGTCGAGCTTCGGGAAAGGACTTGAATCCAGAAACCAGGAGGGATTTCAATTTCATGAGAAACTCTCAGCGGGAAGTGGGTGATGGGGCAAACGGACTCGTGGCGGAACTGTACCACAGAAGAGAAAAAAATCAAGGATTTTACACTAGATAATGTGGCAAGGAATGAATGGCTGTGTATATGTTGTGGGTTTCAGTGTATATGCTGTGGGTTACCTGTAGATATAGAAAACGGCTAGACGAGGGCTCTCTGCCCTCGGGTTTGTCCGGGCATCATCAGTTCTTTGGGAAGCAGAAACTCGATGTCTTCCTCAACGACCGTGAGTTCTTCGACCTCTTCGGCTCCGACTCCTTTGAGATACGCCACCACTTCATTAACGAGAATTTCCGGTGCCGAGGCTCCGGCCGTGACCCCAATGGCTTCCACGTCCTTAAGCCACTCAGGCTGGATGTCCTGATAGGAATCAATGAGATAGGCGGGGACAGTAAATCGTTCGGCCAATTCACGAAGTCTGTTGGAGTTTGAACTGTTGGGAGACCCGATGACCAGGATCAAATCAACGAATTTGGCCAGTTCTTTTACGGCGTTTTGCCGGTTTTGCGTGGCGTAACAAATGTCTTCCTGATGCGGACCTTTGATGCCGGGGAATCGCCGGTTGAGTGCTTCGACGATTTCACTGCATTCATCCACGCTCAACGTTGTTTGAGTGACGTAGGACAGGTGTTCGCTATTTTCAACCTCAAGCTTTTCCACGTCCTCGACCGAAGACACCAGATGAAATTTATCCGGAACCTGTCCCAATGTTCCGACCACCTCGGGATGGGCGGCATGACCGATGAGAATGAGCTCGTAATCATTGCTGTAATCGCGATGGACTTCATTGTGAACTTTGATCACCAGGGGGCACGTCGCGTCGATGACTTTCAGATTGCGCCGCCGCGCCTCCTCCCATACCCGTTGGGCCACTCCATGGGCACTGAAAATCACCAGAGCGCCGTCCGGGACCTCATCCAGTTCCTCTACGAACACCGCGCCTCGTTTGCGAAGCGAGTTGACGACGTGCCGGCTGTGAACGATTTCATGTCGCACGTAAATCGGCGCACCGTAGCGCTTCAGCGACATTTCGACAATCTCAATGGCCCGGTCAACGCCGGCGCAAAACCCCCGTGGATTGGCCAAATAGATCTTTTTCACTCCGACCCCCTCAGGTTCGTGGAAAATCGGGCTGGGCTTCTCGTCTCCCCAAACGGCACGCCCACGTACGTCCTTCGACATTATGACATAAACTGGGGATTCGTCAACTCTTGCCCGTCGAAACTCTTTACCATCGAATCAAGGCCGTGCCCCACGTTAATCCTCCGCCAAACGCTCCAAGCAAAATGAGATCGCCCTCTCGAAATTTTCCCTGCCGGTAGGCCCAATTCAGGGCCATCGGCAAAGAAGCCGACGACGTGTTGCCGACCTGGTCAACAATTGAGACCATTTGGTCCTGACGCACGCCCAAACGTTTCGCAATGGTGTGAAGCATCCGGCCATTGGCCTGGTGCGTAATCACCTGCTTGACCTCGGACAAACTCGTGCCGGTCTCACGAAGGATCGCCTCGATCGCCTCCGTCAACCGCTTGACGGCCACGCGATAGACCGCCCCACCCTGCAATCGAATGCTGTGTTGATGACTGCGAATCGTGTCTTGGCTCATGGGGTGCCTCGATCCGCCTGCCGGAATCGTGATCAGATCATGGTAGGCGCCCTCCGAATAGAGTCGCATAGCCATGATCCCCGCAGCCGGATGGCGACCCGGCGATTCATCCCGGGTCACCACCACCGCCCCGGCTCCATCACCGAAGAGTATTCCACTCGCAGGCTGGGAAACGTGGAGAGAGCGGGATTTGATCTCGGCCGCAATCACCAAACAGGTTCGAAACTGTCCCGACCGGATAAAGGCATCGGCCATGGATAAGCCGTACAGAAAACCGCTGCACGATGCCGCAAGATCAAAGGCGGCAACGCGGCGCGCGCCCAGCCGTTCCTGAAGCGCACAGGCCGTGGATGGAAACGAGGTATCCGGAGAAGTGGTCGACACCAGGATGGCATCTATCGCATCACTCGACAGGCCCGAGGATGCCAGGGCTTGTCGAGCCGCTTGCTCGGCCAAGTACGAACAGGTTTCGTCGGCCGGGCTCCAATGCCGGGCCCGTATCCCGGTGACCCGAAAGACGTCCCGGCCTTGAAGGGCAAATTCCGTTGCCACCTCTTCATTTGTCACTCGACGTTCAGGGACGTACGAACCGGTCCCACGAATTCGACTGGTATAAGAATGAACCATTGATTGTTACCTGTTCGAGGAACGCCTTTTTTTGAGGTGAGCGCACGGAGAACACGCGCCCTGCTTCTCAAGCCGTCAATCTTGTTTTAGCGTTCGGAACGCTGCTATACTTGATTGCCAACTTGAAAGTTCCAAGGAGTTCTACGTAGATGCCGCGCGTGTTTCGCCATCCGGTCACGACGTTGGTCGTGGCCCTGACCGGTTGCCTCACCCTGGGCTGTTCGATGTTCTCGGACAACGAGGCCCCTGCCCCTGCAACGGGTGCCGACAGAACCGATGCCCAGATTTTTGTCGGGGATACCATCGAAATGAACTATGACCCCAACGTCATTTTGAAACGAGCGGAATCATATCATGAGAAAGAGGGATACGCGGAAGCGATCGTCGAATATCAACATTTTCTGGACTTGCACCGCAATCACATCCTGGCCCCATACGCGCAATACCGGTTGGCCCTCAGCCATTTTAAAATGATTCAAACGATTGACCGGGACATGACTCCCGTCAAAAGGGCCCAGGAAGAATTTCGAAAACTCATTGACGGGTTCCCTGCGAGCCAATACGAAGCGGAGGCACGGGTCAAGATTAGAGAATGCAAAGGCCTCCTCGCCAAAAACCATTTGTTCGTGGGAACGTTCTACTATAAAAGAGAACAATACTTGGCCGCGGCAAAACGGTTCGAAAAAATTATCGACGGCTATCCCTCCACGGCGGAAGCCGTCGAGGCCAAACTGCAATTGGCCAAAACCTACCGGGAGTTAGGGGCACTGGAATGGGCACGCGATTGGGCGGTGGACTTGGTTCAACAACATCCCCGACATACATTACGGGAGGATGGGCTCAAGTTGCTGGCGGCGATTGAAAAAGAAAAACCCAATATTATGATGGCGGCCCGACCTCGTGGTGCCTTCCAACCTCGTGGCTCCTTAAACCAAAACGGGTCGAGGCCCGCGTTCTTCCCCGCTCCATCCGCAAACAACGGAAACACCTATCCTTCGCGGGTATCGCAAGCTTCTTCAACGGTGACCGATTGCCAAGTGGGGTCCTGGTGCGGAGAAACAGGCACGTCCCTCTCCAGTGCCTTCGCGCCAACTCCCCGCAATACTCCTTCCGTGACGTGTCGGCCCGGCACCTGGTGCCAATAAACCGTTTATTGCGCTATCGGGCGCAGGGCGGTGTTGTGTCCTCGCTCCCCCTTAGACGAGAACTACTGCCCGATATACCACCCGATCCCGTTGCGTTCGAGAAAACTGGTCAGGCGGGCCAGGGAATCGACGTAAATCATCACGCCGACCAGAACCAGGCAGACGCCACTGGCGAGAGAAACTCCGTGGAGGTAAAGCCGGGCCTTTTGAAAATAGTTGAGAAATCGATCGATGCTGAACGCGGTTAGAAGAAACGGCAGCCCTAATCCCAAGGAATAGGACGCCAGGAGCAGAATTCCCGACTGCATTGATTCCGTGGTACTGGCATAGGCCAAAATCGCGCCCAGAATAGGCCCGACGCAGGGCGTCCACGCGGCGGCGAAGGCCGTCCCGATCAGGAACGATCCGACGTACCCCACGGGCCGGCTGCCGAACGAGAAAAGCCGGCGCTCGGTCATCATCACGTTCCACTTGATCAGACCCAACAGGTAGAGCCCGAAGACAATAATGACCACGGCTCCGATTTTTCGAATGATATCCTGATATTGATACAGTACTTGCCCCACGAAACTGGCTGAAGCGCCGAACGCAATGAACACGGAAGAAAAGCCCGTCACAAACAAAAGTGAATTCAGGATAATGGCTTTGCGAAAACGCTGCCGCTCAGACGCATCCACCAACTGCTCCAGAGAGAGCCCGGTAATATAGGAGACGTAGGAAGGGACCAGCGGCAACACGCAAGGCGAGATGAAGGACAGAAAGCCCGCGCTGAAGGCAGCAAACAGGGAAACGGGGTTCATCGCGTCGATCATCGCGTTACGACTCCCGGAGAAGGCCGCGGATCAGTTCACGCGCCTCCGAACTGTTCCAGTCCCTCGCCCCGAACACGCGATGGGTCAACGTGCCGTTTCGATCGATTAAAAAGCTCATGGGAAGCGTTCGTACGCCGTAACTCCCGCTTACCTGGTAATCCGAATCATGTAAGATCGGAAAGGTCAACCCTTGGGATGCGACAAACGGTCGAGTCACGACACTCCCTTCCAGGTCGGAAGAGATCGCAAGGATAGCAAAGTCTTCGTCCTTGAGATCCTGATATAAGCTTTCCATACTCGGCATTTCGACGCGGCACGGGCCACACCACGTCGCCCAAAAGTTCAGCAACACCACCTTGCCGTGATAGTCCGGAAGCGCCTGCTGGTTCCCCTGCAAATCGATGAGTTGAAACTCAGGGGCCGGGGACCCCATGGCCGGCGGGACCATACGAAAGGCAACGGCGTTCCCTGATGGTTGTTCTTGACGCTCATCCGAATACCCTGAATCACAGGCTACTCCCGATACGACAAGCAACGGCCCTAAAAAACAGACCACAAACTGTTTACTGAAAAAGCCCCCTGCGTTCGCCCACATTATTGACCCATGCAGTCAACGTTTCCCAACCATTATACACTGAACCAGCCTGTTTCTTTCGCCTGCGCGTCTGCCCGACCGGATTTCATCTTATTCAGGAATTCCCGAAACCGTCAACCGGCTAGGGAAAGGTGAACTGCTTGCCCTCTCGGAATGATGACATATGTGGACACCAAGCGTGACCATCCAGTATAGTGTTTTGTTCAGACAACCTGGGTATCCGACGGTTGTCCGACATGGTAGCCGCTGGGCACATCCTTTCTCTGACTTTCCCTAACCGGCATCAACTACTCCCTTTCCATGATTGCTTGTCACGGTATCGGCAAATCCTACGGGCATTTCCAAGTCTTACACGACGTGAACCTGACCATCGCGGCAGGTGAATGTTTTGCCCTGTTCGGCCCAAACGGTTCGGGCAAGACCACGTTCTTGAAAGTCCTGGCCACGCTTGAACGGCCCAGTACGGGGCACTATGAAATTCTGGGCATGCATGGTCTCAAGGACAAAGACGCCATTCGCGCCAACCTCATGTTTTTAGCCCACGGCACGCATTTGTACGATGAACTGAATGCCAAGGAAAATCTGGAGTTCGCTCTCGCCATGCGGGGACACCACCCCACGGACCGCGACGTGAAGCGGGTATTGGACCGCGTGGCCATCGGCGCCTTTGCCGACATGAAGGTCCGGTACTATTCCGCCGGGATGAAGAAGCGGTTGGCCTTGGCCAAAGCCATGCTGGCGAAACCCGACGTCTTATTGCTGGACGAGCCTTTTACGGCGCTGGACGCGGCCGGAACCGAAATCCTGCGAGAGTACGTCCGGGAACGACTCTCGGATAATGGCACCGTGCTCCTGTCCACGCACGATTACGACAAAACACGTCCCATTGCCAGCCGGGCCGGTATCCTGCGAAACGGGGCGTTGCAGGAAATGGGCGTCGAGGAGCTGAAGTCCGATGACCTCGTTTAACGTCATCCGCTGGATCGTGTGGAAGGATTTCGTCACCGAGCTGCGAAGCCGTGAGACGATTTCCTCCATGGTGTTTTTCGCCCTCATCGTCATCCTGATTTTCAGCTTCAGCTTTTCCATGGACCAGCAAGCCGCGCGCGAAGTCATTGCGGGGATCATGTGGGTCGCCTTTGCCTTTACCGGTATTATCGGTCTGGGCAAGTCGTTTTCCACCGAATTGCAGAATGATTGCCTGGAAGCCCTGCAGATGGTGCCGGAAGCCAAGGGGGCGATCTACCTCGGAAAAGTCGCGGCGAATTTCGCGTTCATGTTTGTGGTGGAAATCCTTTTATTTCCGATGTTTGTGATCCTTTTCAATTTGGAGGTCGTTGAAGAGATTTCGCTCCTTCTGTTAGTATTTTTCTTGGCAACCGTGGGACTTTCCGCCATAGGAACGCTCTTTTCGGCTCTGACGGTGCAAATTCGGGCGCGTGAAGTCATGCTCCCGATCCTCCTCCTCCCCTTGGTGGTCCCCGTCATGATCGCTGCGGTCGAAGCCACCAAAGGCGCCCTCAACGGGGACCCGCTGGCCATGTATGAACAGTGGCTGGAACTCCTGGCGGTGTACGATGTGGTCTTTACGGTCGTCTCGTTTTGGCTGTTCGAATTTGTGATGGATTCATAAGGAACCTCTGATTTATTGTGATAGCGGGATGCAGGACAAGGCGTCCCGGAGCGAAACCCGAAGCGTATCATAGAGATAGGTGAGGGTTGAGTGAGGACACAACGCAGCCATGCGCCCGATAGTGCATTAAATCAGAGGTTCCATAAGTCACAATGACCATTCATCGGGTAATCCGAAAAGTCCAACGGTTTGAAGGCTGGTTTGGAGGTGGCGCCGCCCTATGCCTCATGGCCGGGCTCTACCTGGGACTCATCGGGTCCCCCGCGGACTACTACCAGGGCGAAGTGGTGCGGATCATGTATATTCACGTGCCCCTCGCCCATACGGCCCTTCTTGCCTATATTGTGCTGACCATAGGAAGCGTCTGGTACTTGTGGAAACGGGACCCGGTCGTGGACAACATGTGCCAGGCCGTGGCCGCGCTCAGCGCCGTCTTTACCGCGCTGGCGCTGGGCACCGGGATGATTTGGGGCAAGCCCACGTGGGACACCTGGTGGACGTGGGACGCCCGCCTGACCTCCTTTACGGTGCTCTTGTTGATTCTGATCGGTTATCTCATGCTGCGAACCTTTGTGGACGACCCCGAAAAGGAAGCCCGTTATGGCGCAATCCTGGCCATCGTCGGGTTCGTCGATCTGCCGATCATTCATTTTTCTGTGGAATGGTGGCGAACGCTGCACCAACCGCAATCCATTTCCATGCGTGGAGTGAGCATTTCTTCGGGCCTCCTGGTGCCCCTGCTGTTCATGAGCATCGGCATGTCCTTGCTGTTCTCGTATATGTTGATGGTCCGCACGCAGCTACTCTATCTCGATCGCTTGCTTCACGCGAAAAAAGGTCGCCTCTTGAGCCAGTTTCATCTGTCGAAATCCGATTCATGACAAATTTCTACATCCGATGGGGCGGCGTGCTCATTGTCGCGATCGTGTTCATCGTGCTCACCTATAACCACTATCGGGACAACCTGGCCAGTCTTGTCCCGCAGCAGGTCAGGCAGGAGGCGCCCGCTGGCGAAATCCGGGTCCTGGGCATGGTGCAAGGCGGAACGCTCAAGCCTCGTGACGCCGGAGAAGCCACGTTCACCCTGCTTGGGAAAAGCGCCGCGCTTCCCGTGCATTATCAGGGACCGCCACCCGATAACCTCCGGGAATTGAAAATCCTGGTCCTGATCGGGACGTGGAACGCGGCCATGCAGGTGTTCGAGGCCCGCGATATCGGGATCGTGCCGAACTATGGATTTATCGCCGGCGCCTATCTCCTGGGCCTCGTGCCGCTGGCGCTGTTTCTGTTCGCCATGAACCGGCGAGTCAACTTCTTGTATGAAGAAATCAAAGCCTCCAAACTGTACGAGGAAGAGTGACGCACCCTCACCCTAGCCCTCTCCCGTCAAGGGAGAGGGGAGAAGATATGAAGAGGAAATGATGGTCGCAAAGAAGAAAGTCGGAATGGTGGTCAGTTTCCTGTTGGTCGGCGGAGCCTTGGGCTACCTCGCCCTGGGGAATTTCGGGGAGAACGTGGTATACTTTTTTACTCCCTCTGAAGTGAAAGCATTTTCCTCCGACTACTATCAGAAGAAGGTGCGCGTGGGCGGCATGGTGGTCGAGGGGAGCATGGAAACGTATCCCGATCGACTGGGCCTGACCTTCCAGTTGACCGATGGGGAGGCCACGATTCCCGTGACCTTCGAAGGCATCCCGCCGGATCTGTTTAAGGAAGGCCAGGGCGCCGTGGTCGAAGGGTACTGGACCGGCCAACAGCAATTCGAATCCAACCTGATCATGGCCAAACATTCCGAAGACTACATGCCCATTGAATTGAAACGCGCGGGAGTCGAACTGCCCCGCAAGGATTTCATGAAATCGCTGGTGGAATAAAACCGCCGCGCGCCTGTACCAGAATCCCATGATCATTGAAATCGGACATTTTTCCGTTGTCATCGCGTTGGTGCTTGCCGTGTTCGGCATCGTGTCGTCCGGCCTGGCGCTCCGGACACGCAATACGGATTGGGTTCGCGCCGGACGCATGGCCCTGACGCTGATTTTTGTGCTCCTGGCCGTGGGCATGGCCGCGTTGATCTATTCGTTTCTGGCTCGTGACTTTTCCGTCCACTACGTCGCCACCACTTCGAATTCACAACTCCCCTTGTTTTACACCATAGCGGCCGTCTGGGGCGGCCATGAAGGGTCTTTGCTGTTATGGGTCTTTATTCTGTCTGCGTTCAGCACGATTGCGGTGTGGCTGCATTGGCGAACCCAGCCGGCCATCATGCCGTACCTTATCGGCATGGAATGCCTGGTCATCCTGGGGTTCCTGCTCCTGATTCTCTTTCTCTCAAGCCCCTTCGACCGGCTGATCCCCGCCCCGCCGGACGGCAAGGACTTGAACCCGTTGCTCCAGGATCCGGCCATGGTCATGCACCCCCCGATGCTGTACATGGGCTACGTGGGGTTCTCGATTCCCTTTTCCTTTGCCATGGCGGCGTTGCTCTCCGGCCGGCTGGGCGAGGAATGGATCAAGGTCACCCAGCGGTGGACGATCTTCGCGTGGATATGCCTGACCACGGGTATCCTCCTGGGCGGCTACTGGGCCTATTATGAATTGGGCTGGGGTGGCTACTGGGGGTGGGACCCGGTGGAGAATGCCTCGTTTATGCCGTGGCTGGTTGGGACCGCGTTCCTGCATTCCGTGATGGTCCAGGAAAAGCGGAAGATGTTCAAGGTCTGGAACCTGTTCCTCATCATCGTCACGTTTTCGCTGTCGCTGATCGGCACGTTCCTGGTCCGAAGCGGGGTCCTCACGTCGGTCCATACGTTTGCCACGGATCCGGAGCGGGGGCTCTACATCCTGATTTTCGTGACCACGATCATCGGCATTGCCTTCGGGTCCCTGATGCTCAGGGCCAACAAGCTCAAAAGTCAGATCGAAATGGATTCCATGGTTTCACGGGAGTCGATGTTTCTCTTCAATAATCTCTTCTTCCTGGTGGCGACGGCCACCGTCTTTCTCGGCACCCTGTATCCGCTCATGATCGAAACCTGGCAAGGCGCGAAGGTCACCGTGGGACCGCCGTATTACAACACGGTGTTTATGCCGATCGCGCTGGGGCTCCTGTTTCTGATGGGGGTCGGCCCCTATATTCCGTGGCGCAAGGCGTCCCAGGCCAGTTTGAAGAAAAACTTCCTGATCCCGGTCGTCGTGGGCGTCGTGTCCACGGTCGTGTTGTTCGCCCTCGGTATCCGCAGCATCTTTGCCTTGACCGGCGCGTTCGTGGTGGGCTTTTCAGGCGCGGCCATCTTCATCGACGTCGGCAAAATTTCCTCGTTGTACGCTCGCCGGGAGTCCATCAACCTGCTGAAGGGTTTTCTGTCGGCGTTTACCTCCAATCAACGCCGCTACTCGGGGCTCGTGACGCACGTGGGTGTGCTGGTCCTGGTCATCGGCATTATTGCTTCGACCGTGTACCAAACGGAAAAGGTAGTGTCGTTACGCGTGGGGGATGAGTTCGTCATCGACGACTATCGGATGAAACTCGAACGGATTCACGACGTGAGAGGGAAAAACTGGAGCGCGCAGGAAGGCGTGTTTGAAGTGTACGAAGGCGACACCCTGCTGACGAAATTACGCCCCCAGAAGCGCGTGTACGATGCGTCACAGACCCCGACGACCGAATCCGCTATCTACGCCAAAAACATGGGGCATATTTTTCTCACCATGCCGGACGTGTCCGCGGACGGCGTGGCGGTCGCCCGGGGCGTGATCAATCCCCTGATCCTGTGGGTGTGGGGCGGCGGCGGCATCATGGGGCTCGGGGTTTTGCTCAACATTTTCCGGCCACGAAAACGGGATGAATAGGACCAAGGGCGGACACACAGGTCCGCCCCTACGCTCATGACTCGTACCACGCAGATCACCATTCTCGTCGTGCTCTTGGCCCTGCTTTCGTTGTTTTACCAGGGACTGTGGGGCGATCCGCGGCATATCCCCCCGGTCCTGGTGGACACCCGCGCGCCCGTGTTCGAAGGTCCTAACGTGGAATCCGGCGAGCCGCTGTCCTCCGAAGAATATAAAGGCAAAGTCATCGTCGTGAACTTCTGGGCCTCCTGGTGTCAGGAATGCAAGGTCGAGCACGAGAACCTGCTCAGACTGTACGACGAGTTTAAGGACCACCCCGAATTCGTGATGGTGGGGATCAATTACCAGGACGAGATCCCCAAGGCACGCGCGTATTTGGAACGCTACGGGTCGAGTTTCCCGCACATGCAAGACGTCAAAGGCGCATTAGCCATTGATTTCGGTGTCTATGGAGTGCCGGAAACGTTTGTCATCGACAGGGAGGGCGTTATCCGGCACAAATGGATCGGCCCGATCGTGGACAACGTGTATGCCAATCTAACGAAAAACGTTCTGACCCCTTTATTGCAAAAGGCGGACACCCGTTCGCTTCGCTCAGGGCAGGCTCCGGTCCGCCCCTACGACTTCGCAACCTGAATGTTTCGTTTGTTCCCCATTCTGCTCCTTCTGTGTTTCGTCTTCCCCACCGCGGGCGTGGCCAAAGTCGTGGATGAAACGGAGATCGATCAAAAAGTGCGCGAGATTGCCAAAACGCTTCGATGCACCGTGTGCCAGACCGAAAACATTTGGGAATCGGGCGCGCCCTTGGCCCATCAGATGCGGGAAGCCGTTCGTGAACGCGTGATGCAAGGTCAATCCGCCGAGGAAATACGAGTATACTTTCACAGCCGCTACGGCGATTACATCATGATGGAACCACCGAAACAGGGCATCAATTGGCTGATCTGGTTGGCGCCGTTTCTGTTGCTGTTCGGCGGCGGAGCCCTGCTCTGGAGAGAAGTCAAAGGGTGGGTGACGAAAACCCCGGCGCCTCAGCCACCCCCCACACTCGATGAAACCTCCCGACGACGAATCGAGCGGGAATTACACAACAATCAATGATCTCCTGTTAGCCGTTTCACGCGCCCTATTTCTCCTGGAAACACTGCATGTCGACCATCTTCTTTTTTGTCTGTCTCACGATCCTGATCGGGGTCATTGCGGCGATTTCTTCTCCCTTTTGGCGGAAGGACCCCACGACGCCTGAGTTGATTGACCGGGAAGCCGAGGAAGACCAGGAACGGGCCGATCTGGCTGTCGAACGCGAAGTCCTCCTCCAGTCACTCCAGGAACTCGACGTGGAATTGGCACAAGGCCGGTTGGAACAGGAGGATTATGCACGCCTGAAAGCCACGGACGAGCAGCGCCTGCTGGGCGTCATGGATCGGCTCGAAGCTCTCACCGCCACCGGCCAGCCTGCATCGTCACCCGAGCAAGCCGGGCAACCGGCAACTGCCTGGGGACCGGCGATCGCGGTCAGCCTGGTGGTGGTCATCTTGTCGGTCGGGACCTACGGCTTTCTGCAATGGCGTACCGTCAACCGGCTCGTGGGACTCCAAACCGAAAGAACCGGCCAAATGCCCGATCCGCGAGAAATGGTCGCGCGGTTGGAAGCCAGACTCAAAGAAAACCCCGATGACGTGCAGGGCCAAATGATGGCGGGTCGCTCCTACATGGTCATGGAACGTATGGATGACGCGCAGAAAGCGTACGCGAAGGTCCTGGAATTGGATCCTCGCAATCATGAAGCGCACTACAACCTGGGCGTCATCATGATCGAACAACGAAAATTCGACGACCCCAAAATCTTCAAAGCCGCTCTCGAGCATTTCGACCGCGTGTTGGTCGATCGCCCCAACGAACCCGGGGTGAATTGGTATAAAGGGTTGGCCCTCTGGTATTTGAAGCGGTATCGGGAAACCGAAGAATTCTGGGCCACCGCGTACAAGAACCTCGACCCCGGCAGCCAGGACGCCGAATTCCTCAAACAAGCCCTCGCCAAATTGCGTGAGGGCGAGACGCCGTTTTAGTTGAGTTACTAGACGTTCAGGGATGCGCTTCTGCTAACAGCCCCCTTGCTGCCCCCAGTAGGGCAGATGCTCGTTCCAAAGGGAAAGCTAAATCATTGGCCCACTCAAGCACACTGATAATATCACCTTCCTCCGTCTGTCTTGTTGCCAACTCCCGAATAGTGATCAATTTAGGATCAGGAAGGCCGAGGGCCGAGGTAATCTGCCTTTTCCCATTTGGCATTTTGGAAGTTCTGAGATTGTAAGAAGGCATTCTTTCGTAACATTCGCCAGTTATTCTTTCGTTAATAATCTCCCAAGCAGATGACTGTTGACCTGCTCTAGCCAAGGCTGTAGCTATAGCACTCAAGGCTCTAGCTTTGTAACAGCTATCCTGGACCATCGCTATACCTTCCAGGGCCGAACGAAATAGTCCGGCTTGAGCTTGATCTCCTATTACCATTTCTAATGTTACGTCGCGAAAATTACTATGCGACATGTTTAATGCTGTTTGCATGGCCTCTTTAAATTGCCCTCTTTGGCTATACTCCTGCACAATCTCAAAAAAACCACGGTCTTTTTCATCATCATCGTCCATGAAAGCAATAGCTTCTTCAGCCCCAGAAAAATCACCTTGCATGGTTTTTGCTCTTACAATTCCCAGTAGAGCTTCCTGCTTATAGCTAAGGCCTACAATGCTACTTGCTGTTTCAAGAGCATTCTTAAGTTGCCCTTGTTTAGCCTGGGCAGGGGGTAGGCATCGCAAAGCCAAGTCTCTTGCCCACCTCTCTGACCCTGACTCTGTCTCTGGCGGAACATACTCGAATGCCGCGTCAATGTTCCCTTCCTCGGCCAGTTGACAAACAATCGGCCAACGACTATGTGCTCGGACTTCTGGACGTAAGGTGCCCCCGGTTTTGAGAGCCCCCTCTATATCTCCCGCCTTGGCTTGATATCCACCAATATAGACTGTGGTAATTTCAAGAAGATCTCTGTCTTGGATTTTACTCACCAGTTGGAATGCTTTATCCACATCGCCTTTCTCGGCCTGAAACAGAGCAATATCACGGTAAAATCGATCTGCACTCCATCTATCTAAATTGGAAATAACTTTGAGAGCACCCTGAAAATCCTCTGCTTTGGCTTTGGCAACAGCAATCTTTTCTAAAATTTTTTGGCTGTTATTAGGCGTCTCTTCTTCGAAGCCACTAACCACTTGAACGGCTTCTGCGAATTTTCCGTCCTCAATCAAAGAGTCAACTATTATCGCAATTGCATCCCATTTATAAGTATACTTCTCCTGCATCAGCATTATGGTCTGTAACGCAGTATGGAGTTCACCCAACTGGCTTTGTGCCTCAGCAATCTCCATAAGCGTATGATTTCTTTTTTCTTCACCTGCAGCGATAGCACTCGCCCTTTTTAGAAGAGTCCTTGCATCAGGAATCGGAGTCTCTCCTTCCTCAGCCGGCACTCGATGCAGTGGCATCAAAAGGAGAAAGGCAAATAATGAGATGGCGACTTTTCGCATATGAATCGAGATGTTTAGTGTCATACGCAACTAAAGCTTGCCCTTTAATCATAACTCCTTTGTTATTTATTTGGAATCAGATCTCCGCCAGATACGCAGCCACGAGAAGGACGGCCAGGGTCATCACGATGACGGCTTTTTGCAGGGCATCGGCGCGAGCCAAGACGACTGGTGATGGAGATGCCGGTGAAGTATCCTGAGACGGCGGGGCGTACGGATCGATTATGAAGTCGTGGATGAGGAGGAGCCCGAAGGCGATGACGAACAGGAGCAGCTTCAGCATCAGCACCACGCCCCAGTCGGTCTCGATCCGGGCGGCTCCGCTTTCGTTCAACATCTGATACGCGCCGGTCAGGATCAGGATAATGAGACTCACCCACGCGATGGTTCGAAAGCGGCGCCCAGACAGGCGAACGATTTCCCGTGCTCTTGAATCGGACGACGTCTTCCGTACCACAGGAGCGAGCACGAATTGGGAAAACAGCAATCCCCCGATGAGGGTGATGGCCGCGGCAAGGTGAATCCAGGTAATCAGATAGTCAGGCATAGTCGCGTGAAAGAAGGACGTTTAAGCGTTTACCACAATGTTACCTACCAAGGTTTTTGCCTTGGCAGCAACCCCTTAGCCCTGTATGGCACTCGTCTTCCAAATTGTTCCGGTAGAATGAAATAGGGCATCATGAAAAGGAATCCGTGTCTTTAAGGAGGTTCTCCGATGAGCCGACGCTCCACACTCCACGTTGCCGACAAAGCCATTGAACTCGACATTGCCACGGGAACAGAAGGCGATCAGGTTCTCGACGTCACCACGCTGCGCGCTCAAACGGGGCTCACCACTTTCGACCCCGGGTACGTGAATACCGCCTCCTGCTCGAGCGGCATCACGTTTGTGGACGGCGATCAAGGGATTCTTCGATACCGCGGGATTCCCATTGAGCAACTGGCTGAACAGTCGAATTTTCTGGAGACCGCCTACCTCCTGATTTACGGAAGCCTGCCCACCCAATCCGAGTATCAGCGATTCACGAACGCCATCACCCGGCACACGCTGCTGCACGAAGACGTGAAACGATTTTACGACGGGTTTCCCAAGGATGCCCACCCCATGGCTATTCTATCCGCCGTGGTCGGCGCGCTTTCGACGTTCTATCAGGACAGCCACGACCCCACCGATCCTGGGCAGGTCGAGTTATCCACCCACCGGCTCCTTGCCAAAATTCCGACCATCGCATCCTATTCCTATAAGAAATCGATCGGACAGCCTTTTGTCTATCCCGACAACGCCTTGGACTATTGTGCCAATTTTCTGCGCATGATGTTTTCGGTACCTTCCGAATCATATGCAGTGAATTCAGTTGTAACCAAAGCCTTGAACCTGCTGTTCATCCTCCATGCCGACCATGAACAAAATTGCTCTACGTCCACGGTGCGTCTCGTCGGATCGTCGCACGCGAATCTCTTTGCGTCCGTGTCCGCCGGCATCTATGCATTGTGGGGCCCACGACACGGCGGCGCAAACCAACAAGTGATGGAGATGCTCGAAACCATCCATGCCGACGGAGACAACGTGCGGAAATATATTGAACTGGCCAAGGATCGAACGCATCCCTTCCGTCTCGCAGGGTTCGGCCATCGCGTCTACAAGCACTATGACCCGCGGGCCAAGATTTTGAAGCAGGCCTGTGACCAAGTCCTGAACGCCCTGGGCATGCACGATCCATTGCTCGAAATCGCCAAACACCTCGAAGACATCGCTCTCAAGGACGACTTTTTCGTCTCGAACAAACTGTATCCCAACGTCGATTTTTACAGCGGGATGATCTACAAGGCCATCGGGTTTCCCGTGAACATGTTCACGGTCCTGTTTGCGATCGGCCGGTTACCGGGATGGATCGCCCATTGGCGGGAAATGATGCAGGAGCCCCACGTCAAGATCGGCCGGCCCAGACAATTGTATACCGGGCCTTCCCACACCGACTACGTCCCGATGGAGCGGAGAACAGAATAACCCGCCGTTCCCATGCCCCCCACCGGTTCGCCTGCGGGCTATGCCTTGGCTCCCCGACTCCCCCTCAAGGGGGGAGTAATTCTTCTAAAATTCCACCTTGGGCGTGGCTCGGGCTTCTTCTCCAATTTCGAAGTATTCGGCTTGTCCGACGCCGGCCAGCCCCGCATAGAGCCTCCCCAGCAATTTCCGGATAAAGGTGTTCAGGACCCGAACGCTGTCGTTATACCGCTTTCGCTCGACCGCCAATCGATTCTCCGTCCCTTCCAGTTGGTCCTGGAGTTTTAAAAACGATTGATCGGATTTGAGTTGGGGATAGGTCTCTCGTAAGACCAACAGCCGCGACAACGCCGACTCGAACCCGCCCGCGGCGCGGGCTTTCTCATTCACCGATTGCGCCTGAAAATAGGCTTTGCGCGCATCTGCGACTCCCAGATAGATCTTCTCTTCCTGGCTCGCGACCCCTTTAACGGTATTGACCAGATTGGGGATCAATTCAAACCGCCGCTGCAATTGATTTTCGACCTGTGCCCATTGGCTCTTCACCGCTTCATCCATTTCAATGGCCCGGTTATATCCGGAATAGACACAGCCACCCAGCATCAGGATCAGGATGAGCACCCCTCCGAAAACCATGAGTAATATGCGTCCAGCGCTCATAATATTCTTCCTCCGTTACCTCTGTCGTATCCGCTTCAAAATAAGCCGCGCTACCAACCCGCGCCGCCCCCGCCGCCACCGAAGCCGCCCCCGCCGCCGAATGATCCGCCGAAACCGCCCCCGAATCCACCGCCAAACCCCCCGCTTGATACGCCCCACGGGCTTCGTCCCGTGACGCCACCCAAGGCGCTGCCAAGCAACATGCCGCCGACCATACCGCCAACCATGCCACCACCGCCCCACGTGGAATAATGCCGGCGACGGCGCCGCATGTTGGAAAACAACATGAAGAGAAAAAACAGCGGGACGAGCAACGATCCCAGAACCGAACCGCCCCCGCCGCCGCCCCGGCTCGGCCGGTACCGGTGTTGGGGAATCCCGGTGAGCTTGACTCGTTGGGAGTCCGCGACCTGATTGGCCGTGACGACCGCCAATTGCAACAGACCTTGGGAATATTGGGCTTGTTTAAAGAATTGGGAGGCGACCGCGCGGGACGCCGAGCCCGCCCAGGAATCGGGCAGCGCCCCTTCCAAGCCATAGCCCGTATGAATCCGGACCTTGCGCTCTTTGAGGGCCAACGCGATCAGGGCGCCGTTATCTTTCCCTTTCCGGCCAAGCTTCCAGGCTTCGGCATGCCGCTGGGCAAAACCGAACATGTCCTCTCCTTCTGTGGATTGAACGGTTAAGACCTTCACCTGGGCCGTGGTTTTCTGTTCGAGTTCGCGAAGCCAGCCTTCCAACTGCCGCTCGGTTCCGGGGTCGATGATGCCCGCGCTGTCCACGACGTAGGTGCCGGGGTCCGGCACAAACACCTCGCCCCAACTCAAAGCAGGCAGGACCAGCAGAACCGCGACAACGAACCGGGCTTTCCCGATCATGGTCGTCACCAGCGATCAGCCACGGTTTTTAAACCGTCGATTTCATCATAGAGCCGCGTGAAATCATTCCAGTCGTGCTGTCGGTTTTCTTCCAGCGCCGCGCGAATGCCGGGAAGGGATCGATCGGTTTCCTGCTCAATCCGGCCGACGACTTCAATCGCCGAGAGATAGTCGTATTGTCCATGAAGCCACAGCAACCCGCGGAGCGTGCGGATCAACCGCTCGGCAATATCGCCTTCCATCGCCCCAAAGAGTTTTTCGCGACCCGCGGCCGCCAGGAGGCCTTGACGCATGCCGATCAGGATGGTTTTCAATTCGCGCTCGCATTGCAGCCGAACGTGACGGTCCTCAAACGAAAGATCCGCAAAATAGTCGGTGCCGGTGAAACACACGTGGCATTGCTGAATCTCCAAAAACTCCAACGGGAAGGTATCCAGAGATCCGGCAATGTAGACGGGCGTCATGATCAGGGGAGCGGCGATTTTGGCTTTTCCGAGTTTGACCCCGTCTTTGGCCAGTTCCCGGAGCATGGCCAAATCGATCGTTTCCAGGACCAGGACGCTTCGCGCGGTATGCCGCGCCGGATCAAAGCCGGACATGGCAATGGCGCCGACCCCGATCACCGCCAAACAATTCGCACCGCCGAGCGTCTGCACGCGATCAACAAACCGCTGCATCGGCTCCTGCATGCCACTGACGACTCGTTCGAGATTCATCACGGATTCGTTCATGAGGTATGACTCAAAATTTCCTTTGGGAAACTGTCGCTTGTCTTGTTTGAGCAGGCTAACGCACACGGTTAACCCTTGCAAGAGAGAAAATAGCGGGGGAGATAGAAGGCGTAATTGTCAGAGGATGCCGGTTTCTTGCATATCTTCGCGGTTTTTCCTAGAATACGTAGTATCGTTTTCCAATTCTTTCCCCCTCCTTGCAGAGGAACGCGATGGCGACTGTCGGACAATTGATGAACAGCGATCTGAGCGTCATTACCGAGGACACGACGGTTAAACAGGCTGCCGGGCAAATGCACGACCAGCGGATTGGGTCGCTGTTGGTAAGAAAAGGCGACGATTTTTCCGGAATCGTGACGGAGACCGACGTGGTCCGGGCCGTGGCCGAACAGGACGACGTGGCCACGACTCAAGTGGTTCACGTCATGTCCAGCCCTATTCTGACCGTTGAGAAAAAACTTTCGCCCCACTATGCACGCGAGCTCATGGCGAACAAACGTATTCGTCACCTGGCCGTGACCGATAACGGGAAGATCGTGGGGATTCTTTCGGCGCGCGACCTCTTGGCCTACTTCAAAACCGTGTCGAAAGAAGTTTCGTAATCGGCCACCGCCCTACTTTCACGCCACCCCGAGTTTCTCCAACACCGATTTCGTGGACACCAAATTGCGATTCAGGCCGAGCGCCCGTGGCTCCAGGCCCATGGCCAATCCGAGCAACTGCGGCAAATGTAAAATCGGCAGATCGATTTCCCGGCGCTCGTGTTTGGCAGCCTTGGTTTGAAGCCCGTCGAGGTTCAGATGACACAAGGGGCACGGGGTCACCATCACGTCGGCTCCATGCTCTTTGGCATCGGACGTATGATGGGCCACCATCTGCAGCGAGCCGGGTTCATTAATGGTAAGCAGCGGCATGCCGCAGCATCGGGTCTTGCCGGGGAAATCCACCACCTCGGCACCCAGCAGGGCCATGACCGTTTCCAGTGATTGGGCCCGCGTTGGTTGTTCGTCAAATCCCAGGGCCGCACTGGGCCGTTGAATGTAGCACCCATAAAACGGAGCCGCGCGCAACCCCGTCAACGGCCTTTTCACGGATTGCCGAAGCTTTTGCTCCCCGACGTCTTCCAGGAGAATCCAAACAAAATGTTTCACCGTGGTGGTGCCGCGGTAAGTGAGCCCCTCTTCAGCCAGAACCTGGTTGATGTTGTCCAGATAGCCGGGCTCCGTCGTCAGCCGATGATTCGCCTGACTCATCACGCCTTGACACGTACTGCAAATCGTCATGATGGGGAGCCCCTGTTCTTCGGCAAGGGCCAGGGTATGGGCGTTCAGGATATCCCCCAGGCGCAAGTCCTTTTCCTGCAACACCCCCGCGCCCGTACACGACGCCGTGGTCATTTCCTCCAGGTCAATCCCCAAGCGGGGATACACCTGTTTCACGGATTGATAGAGTTCGGGACAGCCTCCTTTTGACACGCATCCGGGGAAAAACGCGTATTTCATCGTGGCTCCTTCGCTCGTCGAAACAACCGGCGAATTCGATCAACGCCCGGTATGGGCCGAAATAAAGGTCCGGATCTGGGAAGTTTGCGTCGGGGCAATGCTCGAAGAATCATCGGCAGAAAGGAAACCATCTGCCGGAGATTGGTAAGCCCGAACGTTCGAACGGCCAACATGGGTTCATCCAGGCGCCCTTTCTGTTCGATAATATCCGCAAACGCTTCGGTATGCCGCGACCCGGAGGTCGACGGCACGCCCTGCTCGATTCCCTTGGCACGAAGCGTCATAATGCGATCCATGGCTCCCACGTCTTTGGGACACACTTCAATACACTCCATACACCGCGTGCAATCCCACATCCCGCCGGGAGTATTGAGTTCCCTCAACCTAGAGGAACTGTTCCCGTCCCTCGGGTCCGCCACGAACCGATAGGCCTTGGCCAACGCCGCCGGGCCGACAAAATCCTGATTCACTTCCAAGGCCGCACAGTCCGACACGCAAGCCCCGCACATGATGCAGTTCATGACTCCCGTCAAATGATTCATGGCCTCCGGGGACGCGAGATACTCGCCGTCCGGTTCCGGGCCTGTAGGCTGGAGCCACGGCTGAACCTGGCGGATCTTCTCCCAAAACCCGGCCATGTCCGTGACCAGGTCCTTGATCACCGGCATATTGTTCATGGGTTCCACGTGGATCGTCTCGCCCGACGAGACCATGGATGCCACTTTGGTTTTGCATGCCAAGGCGGCATGTCCGTTGATGCGCATCCCACAGGACCCGCAGATGGCGCCCCGGCATGAACAGCGTAAGGTCAGCGATTCATCCACGGTTTCCCGGATCCTGATCAACGCGTCCAAGACCGTATCCGACCGCTCCGTCGCCAATCGGTAGTCCTGGAAATAGGGTTGTGGCGGTTCGGATTCAGGATTAAAGCGGCGAATGCGAAACGTGGTCAGCATGGCGTCTCATGGACAACCACGGGGGGGTTGTCCCTACGATCATGGTTGTAGGGGACGGCCCCCGTGCCGTCCCGCATGAACCGCATTCAATACACGCGAACTTGCGGTTCCCATTGGGTAATCCGAACGGGCAGAAAATCCAGTTGAGACGGCCCGCCTGGACGATGATAAATCAGAATATGTTTCAACCAGTGGTCATCGTCACGATTAAGACAATCCGTTCGAAAATGAGCGCCGCGACTTTCCGTTCGCGTCAGGGCGCCCAGCGCAATGGTCTCAGCGCAATCCAGCATAAAGTCGAGTTCCAACGCCCGAACTAGGCTCGTATTGAACACCTGTCCTTTATCATGAATGGCCACGCGATTCCAGCGCTCACGGAGACTGCCGACCGTTTGTTGCGCAAGGGCCATCCCTTCCTCATCACGAAACACTCCGAAGCCCTCCGTCATGGCACGCCCCATCTCATGCCGGATACGGGCCACGGTATCGTCGGTCCCGGGCCGGGCGAAGACTTTTTTGATGCCGTTTTCCTCATCCTTCACCACGCCGTCGCCGACACGAGGGTGAGCCAGAGTTTTCGCATACTCTCCGGCACAACTGCCCGCCCGACGACCAAACACCACAGTATCCAACAGGGAATTCGCTCCGAGCCGGTTCCCGCCGTGGAGACTCAGACATGCGGCTTCTCCAGCCGCAAACAGGCCGGGAACACCTTGCCATCCGCCTGCGAGATCCCAGCAGCGTCCCTCCACGTCCGTCTTCACACCGCCCATCATGTAGTGCATGCCCGGGCACACGGGAATCGGCTCTTCGGTTAAATCGATGTTGGCAAACGACTTCGCCTCCTCAAGAATTTGGCTGAGGCGCTCCCGGATGAGCTTTTTGCCCAAATGCCGGCAATCGAGCAACACGCAGCCTTTGATCCCCCGGCCTTCATTGATCTCGATTTGCTCGGCGCGAGACACCACGTCGCGTGAGGCCAGCTCCATCATGTTCGGAGCATACTGCTCCATGAATCGTTCACCCTCGGAATTCAGCAAATAAGCGCCTTCCCCGCGGGCAGCCTCACTCAGAAGCAATCCTTTGCCCCGTAAGGTCGTGGGATGATATTGCACCATCTCCATGTCCATCAGCGGGGCTCCGCCCCGGTACGCAATCGCGATGCCGTCACCGGTACAGATCAGCGCGTTGGTACTCGGCTCGAACACGCGTCCCAATCCACCCGCGGCAATGACCACGGCTTTGGCCTTGAACAACGCCATGCGCCCGCTTCGTATTTCAAAGGCCAGGACCCCGCCGCATCGACCATCTTCGTCCTTGACCAACGACGTCACGAACCATTCCTCAAACACCGGAAGGCGCGCCTTCATGGCCTGCTCATACAGGACGTGCAACAACGCCTGTCCGGTAAAATCGGAGACGAAAAAGGTGCGGGCGCGTTTCTGCCCGCCGAAACGACGGGTGCCCAACCGTCCTTCCTCGTTCCGGTTGAAGATCACGCCCATGTGTTCCAGGGCCAGAATGTCCTGCCCGGCTTCCTGCGCCAAAATTTCCACGGCGTCCTGATCGCCCAAATAATCGCTGCCCTTCACCGTCTCAAAGGCATGCTCTTCCCACTTGTCGCCCCGGTCGGTCAGGGCGGCGTTTATGCCGCCCTGCGCGGCATTGGAATGGCTCCGAACGGGATGGACCTTGGTGATGACCGCCACGGTTGCCCCGGTCTGATGCGCGGCCAACGCCGCCCGCAACCCCGCCAACCCGGCCCCCATCACAAGCACGTCAAATTCGTAAGAAGTCACCATGTTTCAAACAGACCGATGAACAATAACCTCCTTATTCATTCTATCATCGATTTTCCCTGGATCAGATGCCGCCGCCATATTTCTACCAATAGGCACACGTTTCCCGCGCTCAAGGGGCTAAAGACGTGAGCCTTGCTGCCTTGCGACTGGCCGGAGGCATCGTGTAATGTGCCCTCGGTCATCATGATGCTGAATGATAGGCCGTTTCCGATGTGACTTGCATGAGCCCCGTTCAAGCTACCCCTTCCGACGTTGAATCGCTTGTCCTGGAACTCCAGGAGCACCCGGTCAATACCAACGAATTTTTCCGAACGTTCGAATCACGAAAACTCCGGCCTCGACAACTGCGGGCCTTTGTCCAACAGTACCACTATTTTTGCTTCCATTTCGTCAAGGTCCTGGAAGGCCTGTTATACCACACCCCGATACACGAAATGGAAATGCGGACCGAGTTGGCCAAGACCCTGTATTCGGAGTTGGGCAGCGGGTCACCCGACCGCGTGCACATCCGGCAACTCGAACGGTTTGCGTCTTCCATCGGGCTCCAGCCGCAGGATCTCCACTGCGCTGCCCCGATCCCCGAGGTGACGACCTACCTCGACACGTTGCAACGGCTATTCCTTGACTCCGGCCATCTGACCGCACTGGGAGCGGCCTTGGCCGTCGAAACCACCGCGGCCTCAGAATTCAGATATTTCGTGCCGGGCCTTGAACAATATGAACGGTTTGAGCCCGGAGAACTGGAATTTTTCACGTTACACCTGGCAGAAGAACAACACCACGGCAATTGGTTGGTTGAAGCCGTTCGCAAGACGGCCCGATCCGAGGATGACTTGCATCGAGTGGCCATAGGCGCTCGGGAAACCGCTGATGCCTGGTTGGAGTTCTGGGCGGGCATACACCGGATGGTCTTTGATGCCAACCCCACCGATTCAGTTGATTGAATGAATTCCTCAACTGTCCCATCCCTTGAACCCCTTGCCTTGGAGGGCGAGATTCTCCAACAACGGGCCTGGCGCATGCCGGACCTCGTGGTCTACCAACGCGGGGATCAGGAATGGTGGGTCACGCCCCTGGATGAAGACCTACCCCTGGTCCGGCTGAACCGGATGGGCGCCTCGCTCCTCGGGGCCATGGATGGCCGCCTGTCGATCAGTGCGCTCCTCGAGCAGTTCGGCAAATGGGTCTGCGGCGCCAATCAGGAAACCGGCCGGTGGTTTCTCGAACGATGGTCCCTACCCCGGTATTCGTTATGCTATTTCGGGACGGAACCGCCAAGCGGGCACAGCGTCAACGCGAAGTGGGACCTCCTCCTCCAGAAGGTCCGCGAACAATGGCATGAAAACGTGGCAGTCGAAAGCGAGGAGCACCTCACGGAGTTTCATCACAAGGGGATTCAAAGCCATCATGGCCACTTCGAAATCGTGGAAACCACAGTCTCCCATCTTCTCCGGGAACCCTGCGAAGCGCTGCATGGCTTCTCTTATGGCCAATTGCTCGCCAAGACCCTCCGGCAGTTGGGCTGGTGGAGTCCGAAACCGCAGCGGGTCGTGGAGGTGGGCGCGGGCTTGGGCTACCTGTCCCAGGAAATGGCAAAAGAATTTTCCCGGGTCGAACGACGCGGGGTGGAATACATCTTTCTGGATCTCACCCGGGCCTTTCTGCAATCCCAACTCGCGTTAGCCGGCAAAGCCGGATGGGACGCCAAAGTCCTGAACGCAAACGCGGAACAGTTGCCCCTGGCCGAAGCCAGCGTGGACCTGGTCATCGACAATGAAAACCTGGCGGATATGACCCCGGTCCACTTGTCCAAGGAAGAGTTGGAGACCCACAAGGGTACGACTCCCGAACACCAGCAAAGCCTGGACCTGATCCAAAAGCTCCGCTTGAACCTGGACACCCCGTATCCCGATGAAGCGATCTTCAACTACGGCGCCATTCAATTCCTGCACGAACTCTGGCGCGTGCTCAAACCGGGCGGGCGGGCGTTGCTGATTGAGTTCGGAATCGATTCAGGCTGGCCGGACCCCGTGCGGCTTCCCGGGCATACGGAATACGAAGTGCAATTTACCTACCTCCGCCACGCAGCCCGATGGCTGGGCTTTCGGGAACAATACTGCGCGCTGCCGCAACTGCTCTCGATTCGACGGGATACGCAAGTGCTGTGCACCGGCGCCGCCTATGCCATCCGGCGCCTGCAGGACGCCGAGGGCAAGACGTTCGCGGTGCGGGCATATACTGAAGCAGAATTAAAGGACACACTCGGGGAGTCGCTGGCAAGACTGACCGGGCTGCACTACCACAACGTCCTTGATCCGGCCTGGTTCGGGCTGTGGGATTTCAAAGCCCTGATTCTGGAGAAACCCGGAGGATTTCAGCGCCCCGCCTACAAAGAATCCCAAGGTTTCCGCTGGTATAGTCAACGGTAAGTCAGGCCTGCTTGCCGTCCGTCCGGAAGGCTTTCTTTCCCATCACAAGGTTGTACCCAACCGTGTAACAGTATTCGCTCGCCGGCACGAATTCAAAGTTGACATTTTCGATCACTTTGGAGGCTTTCTCCTTTTTTGAAGTGACGATCATGTCTTTGAGATCGTTTGAACGACAAAAACGCAAACTGCTCTTGAGTTCAGCGGAATTCTGGACAAGCCGATCAGACCATGTGGCTTCCATGGCCCATTGGATGCCCTGATTGGGTCCCCGAAAGACCATATCGACTTCGCCACCCGGCCACCTGGAATAATGAAACATCGAAATATCCGCATGAAACCACTGAGAGAAGATGGCCGTTTCCACCAAGGAGCCCATGGCTTGGTCATGGGCCTTGACCGGCGCAAAGAGTGCACAATAGATCGACGGATTGGTCAGGTACACTTTAAAAAAATTGGCCCGTCTGAACCGTCGTCCACTCTGGTCAACCCGGTGAAGCACCCGGATCAAAAAAGCGGCCTCAAGGTACTCGATGTATCGTTTAATGGTATTCTTCGCCACACCGGAATTTTGTGTCAGGTCCTCCAGGGAAACCTCGTTGGCCGTATTAAACGCCAGCGTCGTAAACAATGAGTTCAGCTCCTGGATGTCCTGGATGCCGTATAAACTCGGCAAATCGCGAAGGAGCACCTTATCAACGATGTCCGCTTTGACAAATCTGCCCAGATCTTTCTGAATATCGGTTGAAAAGACGACTTCCGGATACCCGCCGTAGTTGAGGTAATCAATAAACACTTGATTGAGATGCTCGATGTCGTGTGCAGAGGAAAAGTTTGCCCCCTTAGGCATCTCCCGACGCTTCAATTTGGGCATAGGCTTGTCGGAACTGTCCAAGAGGGTAAGATATTCATGAAACGTGAGTGGAGGGAGGAGAAACTCCGTAAACCGGCCGGCACCCGATTCAACGCTCTTCAGCCGTAAGGCGACTGCGGCGGAACCCGACGCGATCGGTTTCACCGCAGGAAACGCATCCATCAGTGTCTTCAGATGGATTTCCCAATCCTTCAGATACTGAATTTCATCAAAAAAGACATACGCGGGAGTTGTTTTATAGTCAGTCCCGCTGACCTCACCGAAAAATTCCAGGAGCTGCTCGAGGCCGAGGCTATTGTACAAAGGGTGATCAATGGAAAAGTAGACGATTTGCTTTGGAGGAACCGTTTGCAGGAGCCGACTGATGGCGTGATGCAGGAGGACGGTTTTCCCGACTCGCCGGGGGCCCATAAGAAGAGCCGCTCGTCTAATACTTTGACTTTCGACCAGGGGGTAAAAAAGTTCCAAATAGGGCCGGGGCTTCCACTGAGTATAGTTCGGGGGCACCTCATGCGGTGCTTCCCACCAGGGATTTTCAAATTCGATTCGCTTGAGTATTTGGGCTTTTGGAATATCTCTCATGAGGAATCCCGCTATTGGGGGGTTGTTGTGGATGTCATAACAAAATACTCAACTAAGATCAATGCTTTGACCTTAGTTGGGTGCTCGGCAAAAACACATTTCTTATCAAATAACGATATTTGAAAACAGCTATGGATGTGCTTTACAGGACCGGGCGAGGTGGACCAGGACGCCTTCACGCAACCCGTATTCGCTCACCACGCACCGCGCGGCGTTCAGCTCTTCCATCACGCAGCGAAGGATGAGCACGCCCGCGGCAATGACGCCTTCGCGGCCCGCTTCCAAGCCGGGCATCTCGACGCGGGCCGATTGCGTTTTGCCGAACACCTCGCGCTCGATACCCCGGATCACCGGCAGTTCCAATACGTAATTCTGAATCCGCGCGGGATCATAGGCGGGGAGTTCTGGGCGACAGCCGCTAACGAGGTGATCGTACCGGCCGTGCCCACGAGGGTCAGGTCCATGACATCGCCGATCTCCCGTCGAGCGCTGCGGGTAAGGTCCCGGATCAAGATTTCCGCTTGTTGAATTTCCTGGGCGCGCGGCGGATCACCCTGTAACACCCGCTCCGTCAATCGAACCACCCCCATGTCAATCGACGCCGTCTTGAGAGGCTGCCCTTGCCGGCTCGCGATGAATTCCGTACTCCCGCCTCCGATATCCAACCCCAGGATCTCCCGAACGTCCGGCAGACCGGATCGAATCCCCAGGAAGGTCCGTCGCGCTTCCTCCTCTCCGTCGATGACTTCGATCTCGACGCCGGTTTCCCTCTTGACACGATCCAGAAATTCTTCCCGGTTCTTGGCTTCCCGCACGGCACTCGTGGCCACGGCCGTGTACCGTTCGACCTCGTGGCTCTCGATGATCGTTTTCCACTCCCGAATCGTCTCGATCACGCGCATCATGGCATCCGGTTTGAGCCGTTTGGTTTGATCGATGCCTTCGCCCAACCGCAAAATTTTTCGTTCCGAACGGATCGTGTGAAGAGGACCTTCGGAGGAAACCGTTGCCACCAACAACCTGCAGGTGAGGGTGCCGATATCAATACCCGCGACGCGCATCGACTTTTATCCGATTGTTCCCAGTTCCAATTTGGTTTGCCATTTTCGTAAGACGTTGGCCTTGAGCAACTGATGATCCGGTTGCGACAACTGCGGATCCTGCTCCATCAGGGCAAACGCCTCTTGCCGGGCCTGCTCCAAGGCAGGGGCATCCCGAACCAGGTTCATCACGCGAAATTCGGGGATCCCGGATTGCCGGGTTCCCAACATTTCACCCGGTCCACGTATTCGGAGATCCTGTTCGGCGATTGCAAACCCATCGGCACATTGCACCATCGCTTTCAGTCGCTGCGCCGCGGTTTGTGTCGTCCCGGTTGGCATGAGCGGGCGGTCCATGGCCGTCTCCGTGGCGAACGGCAATACCGGATCGTACGCTCCCTGCCCCGTGGGCACGTCCGGCTCAAAATCCCGACGCCTGCCTGCCGAACTGATCAGGAAGCAGAACGAACGTTGCGCGCCACGCCCGACCCGCCCGCGAAGTTGGTGGAGTTGAGCCAACCCGAACCGGTCGGCGTGCTCGATCACCATCACCGTGGCGTTGGGCACGTCCACGCCCACTTCGATCACCGTCGTGGCCACCAGGATGTGCACGTCGCCCGCCCGAAACGCCTTCATGATTTCGGCTCGCTCATCGGACTTCATGCGTCCGTGTAGGATCCCCACGTTCATTCCGGGGAACTCCGTGGTCCGTAAGCGTTCCGCGGCCTGCATCACCGCTTCGAGGTCGAGCTTTTCCGATTCTTCCACCAACGGATACACGATGTAGGCTTGCCGTCGTTCATTGACTTCCTTCCGCACCAACTCGTAGGCCCGAGACCGCGCGTTGTGACGAAAGACGCGCGTCCGGATGGGTTGGCGCCCGGCGGGCAACTCGTCGATGACGGACACGTCAAGATCTCCATAGATGGTCATGGCCAGGGTCCGGGGTATCGGGGTGGCGGTCATCACCAGGACGTCGGGGTACAGGGCTTTCTCTCGAAGCTTCCCTCGCTGGAGCACGCCGAATTTGTGTTGTTCATCCACAACCACGATTCCCAACCTGGCGAATTGCACGTCCTGTTCCAGCAGCGCGTGGGTCCCCACGATGAGTTGCACCTCTCCCGCGGCGATGCGTGCCAACACAGCGGCCCGCTCCTTCTGCGACGCCCCTCCGGTCAAAAAGGCCACGGACACATCAAGCGCGTCGAGATACGGCCGGATGGTCAACACGTGTTGTTCCGCCAGGATCTCGGTCGGCGCCATCAAGGCGGCCTGATACCCGTCCCCGCAGGCAGCCAACATGGCATGCAGGGCCACGATGGTTTTACCCGACCCCACGTCGCCTTGGAGCAACCGGTTCATGGGCCGAGGCGCGCGCATATCCGATTCGATCTCGGCAATCACCCGTTGTTGGGCGTCCGTGAATCGAAACGGCAGTTGCTTCTGCAACGGTGCGGTGAACGTCTCGGTGAGGCGGAAGGCAATGCCGGGCACCGCCGATTGATTCATGCGCTGTCGGAGCGCCAACGCCAGTTGCAGGAGAAAGCCTTCTTCAAAGGCCAACCGGTGATGCGCCAGCGTCTTCCATTCGTTGAGCAAGGACAGGTCCGAATCCTGGCCGGGAAAATGGAGAGACGCAATGGCCGCATCCAGCGATGGCCACTGGTGTTGCTGCACGAGACGCGAAGGCAGCGGATCCTGCAAATCGGAGCCGTACGTTTCCAACAGGCCCCATAGGATCCGGCGAAGATGCCGGGAACTCAGCCCACGTGTCTCATGATACACCGGAACAATGCGCCCCACGTGAAGCAGCAGGTCTTCGTCCTCATCCACTATTTCATATTGCGGGGTCCTCATTTGGAACCCGACCCCCCGGCGGTGCCTCACCACCGGACCATTGAGTACCACGCGCAACCCGTTCTGGAGCACGTCGTCGAGATAAGGCTGGTTGAAGAACACGACTTCAACGGCACCCGTTTCATCCTGAACCGACATCGTAAACAGGGTCATGTTCCGTCGTCGCGTCCGCCGGAGTCCGGCGTGGTGGATGGTACCGGCAATCGTGGCTTTCTCGCCGGGGACCAGTTGAGAAATGGACACGATGCGGGAACGGTCTTCATACCGCCAGGGCAAAAACCACAAGGCGTCCTCAATCGTGCGAATTCCCAATTTTTCCAGTAACAGCGCACGTTTGGGGCCGACACCCTTGCCAAACCGGATGTCGGTCTCGTGTAACGCACGATTCGACAGAACAGGAGGCTTCTCCGCGCTCCGAGAATTACCGCGATCGGTTGAACCCCCTCGTTCCGGTGGGGATTCCGCGATTGGGGAATCGGAAGTCTGCTGAAGCGCCATGGTGGATAGACGTCCGAGGACCTGCCTGGCCGTCTCTAATCGGTCCGGAGTCCGTACAACCCCCTCCTGCTCCTGAAACAAAAAGCGCAGGACCAATAATTCCGCTTCGATGCGCGAGGGAAAGACCGTGTTCCGCAAGGCCTCCACGATTTGCGCGGAAACGAACGAATTCAGTTGCGTCGTGGATGACCCCTGATTTTCACAGGCTGATTGAATCGGGCGATTCAACCGGTCCAAAAGCGACTGTAACGTCTGCGAGATCCGGGGGTCCGCCGGTGAGTCTGTCTCCATGCCCGGGCGAATAGTACAGGAACCTCTGATTTAATGCACTATCGGGCGTATGGCTGCGTTGTGTCCTCGCTCAACCCTCACCTATCTCTATGATAAGCCTCGGGTTTCGCTCCGGGACGCCTTGCCCTACATCCCGCTATCACAATAAATCAGAAGTTCCTACAATAGATAACGGCCCCGGACAAAGGCCCTTCGACAGGCTCAGGACAGGGTTGTCAGAAGAATCAACCGTATGGTATCAACAGAACGCTGCTTTACGTTTGAAGGAAAGGAGTCACCGTCATGGCTTTTGCCTGTGTAGTGTGCGGAAAAAAACGCATGAGCGGAAATAACGTCAGTCACGCCAATAACAAAACGAAACGGGTCTTCAGGCCAAACCTGCAAACCGTTCGGGCGTTGCTCAACGGCACGGCACAACGCATTCGGGTCTGTACCCGATGCCTGCGATCCGGCCGCATTCAAAAGGCGTAAGGCCTCCTTTCGACCGAGGACAACCACGGGGGGTTGTCCTCCCTACCTGTAACACTCTTCAGGCAACCCGAAACTGAAGTGCTGCGGAATTGATGCAATACCGCAGGCCGGTCGGTGGAGGGCCATCGTTGAAAATATGGCCGAGGTGACCGTCGCAGCGCGCGCAGTGCACTTCGGTTCTGGGATAGATCAATTTCCAATCGGTTTTGGTTCCCACGACCCGTTCCGAAAGCGGCTGCCAAAAACTCGGCCAGCCGGTGTTGCTGTCATACTTGACTTCCGAGGAGAACAACGCCAGATCACAGCCCGCACAATAGTACGTACCCGTGTCCTTGCTGGCATGATAGCCGTTGGAATACGGCCGCTCCGTCCCCTCCTGCCGAAGCACGTAATATTGATCCGGCGTCAGGATAGACTTCCATTCCTCGTCGGTTTTGACGACTTTGACGATGGCACCCGGTTCCTCTTTGGTCGTGGCCAACACCGGAGAGAAGCCCATGGCTTTCACCATGAGTCCCAACCCCGCCAAGGCCCCTATCTGCAAGACAGTCCGTCTTCCGATCTCCATATGCCTCCCTCCTTTCCGTGACCCGCTGCCGTCGACTCTTCCGCCCAGTGTCGTGTCTCAGGCACGCTCCTTTTTATTCAGTCTACTCCCCGGCGAGCCCTTATGCCAGAGGAGACAGCGAGACCCAAGTCAGTGTTCAGAACCCGCGGTCTGTTTATAGGGGAGGGCAGAAACCCTGGATTTCGATCTTACCTTGAATCGTTGCGCTACGAGGGCTAGGATAGGGATATGTTGGATTGGTCAACCTGTTCTGTGGTCGAACGTGATCCCCAGCGAATGAGTGGCGGATGGGTGTTTTGTGGCACTCGTGTCCCAGTTTCAGCTCTGTTTGAAAATCTTGAAGACGGAGTAGAAATCACAGAATTTGTGGACTTGTTCCCCGGTGTGACTCTTGAGCAAGTACGCACGGTTCTCGACCATGCCGCCAAAAGTCTAGCCTCCCCCCAAGTTGTCTGAGTGCGAGTTCTTTTCGATCAAGGCACGCCGGTCCCCCTGCGCAACTACCTGAATCCTCATGAAGTGGAAACTGTTTTTGAGCGTGGCTGGAGCACGTTGACGAACGGAGAGTTGTTAGTAAGGGCTGAGGAACAGGAGTTTGATGTGTTTGTCACGACTGATAAGAACCTACATGATCAACAGAACCTTGCCGCACGAAGCATCGCTATTATCGTGTTGTCCACCACGAGTTGGCCTCGTATTCGAATGGCTGCCACAGCTATCAACCAGGCTATTGAGTCCACGTTACCTGGCAGTCTGCATGAAGTAGACATCCCTTAAAACCATCCATCGAGAGGTTTGCCATAATCCTACCCGAACAGGAGTGAGAGAAGGTCAAGCGGCTTTTCGCAATAGTAATCGGGGTTGAGGGCGGAGACTTTGTCGCGATTGCCGTAGCCGTAGCCGACGGCGCAGGCAGACACCCCGGCGGCTTGGGCGGCTCGCACGTCGTTCGTGCTGTCGCCCACGAGCATGGCCGCTTCCGGCGGAACAGCGAGGTCGTCCAGGATGCGCAACAGCATGCCCGGATCGGGTTTCAAATCGGACTGGTCGAGAGGCCCTTCGATCGCGGCAAACCGGTCTTTGACCTTCAAACCTTCGATGATGCGCAGGGTGTATTCCAGCGATTTATTCGTGGCCAGGGCTTTCATGCGCGTATCGCGCCCATCAAACAGCCGGTCCAGGCCGGGATACAATTGCGTGGTGTCCAGACAATGCGCGAGATAATGCCCGCGGAAAATCCGCAGCGATTCTTCATAACGCGCCTCGTTTCCCTCCCCGACGGATAAACGCAACAGTCGTTTGACCCCGTCGCCCACGAAGGTAAAAATCTGTTCGGGAGGCAACGTCGGCAAATCCAAGTCCACGAGTGTGAGATTCACCGACGCGGCAATATCGTACTTGGAATCGATAAGGGTGCCGTCAAGATCAAAAATGACCAGCCGGACGGAATCTGCAAGCGGGCCGGGGTTCATGATCGGCCGGCCTTCACGAGCGCGTCCCTAAGCCGGCGCAATGTGTCGGCGCGGTCGGCATTGTCTTCATGGAATATTGCATTTTTCACGAAATCCGCCAGACGTTGTCGGCCGACGTGCGGGGGAAACACCGGCCCCACCAGTTTCCAGTGATTGTCCACGGCCCGGATGCGAACGGATAACACCTTCTCCCGTGGCCCCGGGACAAACGTCGCGGTCTCCACGTGGACTACACCCAACACCTGAAAGGTGACGGGGATGAAGGCCTCCGTGCTGCTCACGACATCCCATTGCGTGACGTCGTCGCTGACCGCATAGTCGCGGATCACCACGAACCGCTTCCACACCGGCTCTTCCTGTTCCCACGCCACGTAGGGCTTGATCGATTCGTAGGAGTGCGCGGCCAACCGGACCCCGCGTTTATCCAACGACAGATATTTGTCGATCACCTTGGCCGGATCGTTGGTCAGGTCGTTCGTCAGACTCAAAACGGGCAAGGGAAACACTCCCGTGCCTATGACCAAGCTCACAAGGCACAGCAGAACTCTCTCGCAACCACTCATTGTTTCCTTCTTTCTCCCGTTCTTGTATTTGTAGCCGCGCCATCTCATGGCGCCGTGTTCTGCTGGCCGCATTGTTTGCCGCATGAGATGCGTCAGCTACACAGGCCAAAAGACAAAGACTCTGGATTCCTGCTTTCGCAGGAGCAAGAGACAAGACAACAGATGACAGAAAAGAAAGATAAGATGCAGCAGCGACGATTGCAAGGGGTAGGTATGGAGTTGCGCCGGGAAGAGACGTTTATGGCCTGATGAACGGAGTGTCACGGGCCTGTCAGTAGTGGTTTATGGCCCAATGAAGACACTGGAGTCCTTATCAGGTTGGACTGCTCTAGCCGGAAATATGAACCCCGTATCATGCCCACCGGCGTCTTGACAGCTTACTGAATTTCTTAAATCAGCCATATTTACATAGAAATCAAGCATATTGGTTGAAATACGGTAGGTATTCCAACCATGCACACGTTGAGTGACAGAGTCCGGGCTTCCCGGAAACAGGCAGGCTTGTCCCAAAGGGATATCGCTAAGGCGTTGGGCATCTCCCCTTCTGCAGTCAATCAGTGGGAGCATGGGGTGACGAAGAATATGAAACTGCATTATTTTTTCGCACTGGCCCGTTTGCTGGGACAAGACCCGCAATGGCTGGCCACCGGTAAAGGGCCTGTCCGGGGGCGAGAAATATCGGCGATGTCGCCGAAACAGGATGACCCTTCTCTCACCGGCGAGGAAAAAGCGCTGCTCCACCAGATTCGCCGGCTGCCCGGCACATTACGCAAAGCGCTCCTGAAGTTCCTTCGAGAGCTGGGTGACGTCTTCGCTTCCTCTGCCCAACCCCGCCGCTGAAACTCCTCGTTCTCTTTGCCCCGCACAGTTGTTTCACTTCGACGTTGAAGAGCCGTTTATGGGCCTACAAACGGATTTTTGCAGGGCTCTCGAGACGGAAAAAACTCAAGACAGAACAAAAAAACTCTGAACCCCCGATTCCAAGAATCGGGCATGACGTAAGAAAAGAAGAAAAAAGTCTGCGGTCAGCTCTTCGGGAGAAAATCTTCGACGATGACCACTCCCTCGGGGGGAGTGAGGGTCACGACGGTGTCATCCAGTCCTTTGTTGATCTTGAAGCCGGAGAACCGAAAGGTGGAGACGTTGCCGTTGTTCTCATGTAAGGTGAGGGCTTGAATCATATAAGTTCGCGGCTGGATTTCCGCCACAATCTTGACGAGTGACGACGGCGGCGCACCGTCAATGGGCTTGGGGATCAGCGTCACCAACGGCAATCCGCCTTCTCCCTTCTTTCCGTCTCCCGTGGGTTCCGCGGAAAAGTGTTCGGCCAATTTTCCGACCCCCTGGAGCAACCGGAGCGGGGCCTTGGTCGAGACCATCATCGTGAGACTGCCCTTTAACACTTGATTGTGGGCAGGCACGTACATGGCCACTTGATCCTGATGCACGTAGATATGCTCCACCGAGGGTTCCAGGTAATCCCAGCGGAGCCGGCCGGGCTTCTTGAGATAGACACGCCCGGAGGAGCGGATCGGCGTATCGAACCCTTGAATGCGCGTTTCCTGGACATAGTCCGCCTGGAAATCTTTGATCTGCGCGTATTGGGCATCGATGCGATCGACCAACGCTTCAAGCTCGTCGCTCGCCTTGGCCTGCGCAAGGGCCGGTACCACCGCCACCAACACACAGCCAATCACGATCCATCGCCAGGTCTTCATCCCACCTCCTCTTCGAGTGCCATCCGGCGACCCAAGACTTCACGACGGCCATCGCGTCCGGGTGCGCTCACTAAGCCTTCTTCTTCCATCTGTTCGATCATCCTTGCCGCGCGGGGATACCCGAGCCGCAATCGACGTTGAATGAGCGACGCGGAGGCCTGCCCGGAGGTCAACACGACTTCCCTGGCCTGCTCATAGATTTCGTCGCGTTCCTGCTCTCCTTCGACGATCACCTGTTCCTGAAACGCCGGTTCGTTACAAAAGTCCGGGCCGGCCTGGGTCTTCACGTACTCGACGACCCGGCGAACTTCGTCGTCGGAGACGTAGGGGCCATGCAGCCGGGTAAGACGGCCGGTGCCCGGTGGCAAATAGAGCATGTCTCCCCACCCGAGCAGGGATTCGGCCCCATTGGCATCGAGAATGGTCCGGGAGTCGGTTTTGGACGAGACCTGATAAGCGATCCTGGTGGGAAAATTCGCCTTGATGAGACCGGTCACCACGTCCACCGAAGGGCGTTGGGTGGCCAGGATCAGATGGATTCCCGACGCCCGGGCCATTTGTGCCAGCCGGGCGATTTTTTCTTCCACTTCTTTGGGCGCCGTCATCATGAGATCGGCGAATTCGTCGACCACCACCACGATGTAGGGGAGCGGATGCGGTTCCTCGTCGGGCTCAGGGTCGCCTGTTTCTTCGACCGGGGATCCGGCTGTCGATCGCGCGGGACCCGGTTTTTGCGGGACGGCACGCAGGCCGTCCTCTACTTTCTCGTTGTAGGCCTGGATATTGCGCACCCCGTATTCCGCGAGCAGGCGATAGCGGCGCTCCATTTCCTGCAGGACCCAAGTCAGCCCGCGGGCCGCGGCTTTCGGAGACGTCAACACTGGATGCAACAGGTGCGGGATGCCGTCATAGATCTGGAGTTCCAGGACCTTGGGATCGATGAGCAACAGCTTGACTTCGTCAGGATGGGCGGAAAAGAGGAGGCTCAGCAACATGCTGTTCAACCCCACGCTTTTGCCCGATCCGGTTGCCCCGGCCACCAGGAGGTGCGGCATGGTCTTGAGGTCCGCGACCCATGGCCGGCCGAAAATGTCTTTTCCCAGGGCCAGCGTCAATTTGGACCGGGACCGGGTGTAGGCCTCGCTGCTCAGGATTTCCCGTAAGGCCACGGTTTCTTTAACCGGGTTGGGGACTTCGATGCCCACCGTGGATTTGCCCGGCAGCGGGACCACGATCCGAACGCTGGGAGCTTTCAGGGCCATGGCCAAATCGTGGGCCAGCGTGACGATCCGCGCGACTTTGATGCCGGGCCCGGGCGCGAATTCATACATGGTAATAACCGGCCCCGGATGCACTTCGGTAACTTTTCCGGCAATTCCGAAGTTCTGCAAGGTGCCGGTGAGAACTTGGGATTGCGACTCCAGGATTTGATCCGTCTGTTGCGTGTTCGACACCGTCGGTGCCTCGAGCAAGGCCACGGGATCCGGCAAATGATAACCTTTCGCCACTTTTCGGATTGGTTCAAGTCGCCCGACGTCGGGTCGCGTGACGGTACGGGGGCCGCCCCTTACCGGAAAATCGATTTCAGTCGAAGCCGGGTCTTCTTCTTCCAAAGACGGTTCCTGGTCCGTGGCTTCTTTTTTGAGAAAAGCAAAGGCCGGCCGTTGTTTTTTCCATTCGCGGTTGATTTTAAGCGGTTTATTGGCCTTGGGTTGCGAGCGGTCTTTCCACCAGGCCGGCCACTGCCACGCGGGAGGCCGCACCCATTGCCTCATCTTCCCCAAGCCCTTGGGAATGGAGCCAACCCCTGCAGAAAGGGAAAAAGGTGTGACGAGCAAGAGGGAGACGAGCAGCAGGCCTCCCAAGAGGATCGTGCTGCCCCATCGGCCGAACAAGGGTTCCAGCTTGCCGGCTGTCAAGGCACCCGCGTACCCGGCATAGACGCCCGACGTGATCCCGTCATCCAAGACCTGCACGGTCACGGGATGATGTAACCACACGAGCGTACTCAACCCCAGGACGAGCAGCACGGAGCCCAAGGTCGTGTTGAGGGATTTGCGTTCCGTTTGGAAAATGCGAATGCCGTACACGAGGATGACAAACGGGATCGCCAAGGCTGCGGAACCCACGAGCCAAATCAGCCCCTTGGCAATGTAGGCGCCCACCAGCCCGACCAGGTTGTGTGGGCTGCCGCGTTCCACCACCGTGTCGCTCTCGGGGAGACCAGACCAGCCGACGTCCCGGAGTGAAAAGGACCACAAACTCAGAAAGATCAGCACGGCCAGGGTGACGATCAAAATACCGACGATTTCCCGGTTGATTGGAAAGGCGCGGCGCGGCACGGCCGGCTTATCGGACTTCTTGGCGGGCCTGAAAAATAGGCGCATGAAGTCACTTTATCACATGGCGATTCCTTTTATCAATCAAAATACCTAGTGAAGAATATGTGCGTATCTTTGCGAATTACCAGGCTGACTGAGGGAAGGGAAAGAGCAGCCTGCAAAAAGTGTCAACTTTATAGAGTCGGGTGGGCGGCTTGCGCCAGGGCGATAAATTCCCGGACGGTAAGCGTTTCGGCGCGGCGGCGTGGATCGATGCCGGTCTGTTCCAGGGCCCGTCTGATCACGGGGTATTCCCATCCTTCTTCCCGGCAGGAGTTGATGAGGGTTTTGCGCCGGTGCGCGAACGCACCGCGGACGACTTTCATGAACACTTCGTCAAACACGGCATCGTCGGGGTTTTGCGCGGCCTGGCCCGTCAGACACACCACCGCCGAGTCCACTTGCGGGACGGGGCGGAAACAGCTCGCCGGCACGACGAACGCCTTGCGGGGTTTCGTCCGGTATTGGGTGACCACGGACAAGAGGCCATAGTCCTGTGAGCCGGGTTCCGCGATCATGCGCTCGGCCACTTCGCGTTGCAGCATGAGGATCATCCGGTCGATCCGGTCACGTGCCTCCAACAACCGGAAGACTAAGGGCGTGGACACGTAGTAGGGGAGATTGGCAATGACGACCGTTCCCGCAGGCAGGGTGTCATAGGGAAACGCCAAGGCGTCCCCGTGATGCAATTCCAGGGCGTCGTGTTGCGAGCAGGTTTGCGCCAGGTACTCGACCAGGAACCTGTCGATCTCCACGGCAATCACCCTGGAGACGCGTTCGCACAACGCGTGCGTGAGGGCGCCCCGTCCGGGTCCGATTTCAAAGACCACGTCTTCCGGGCGCAACGCCGCGACCTTCAGAATCTTTCGAACGATATTGGGATCGATGAGAAAATGTTGCCCAAGACGTTTTCGCGGGCGCGGCAAGGTGGGCATCGGTGTCAGGTTGACGGGGTTTCGTCCGGGCCTTGAAACCCTTTGGCTTCAATTTCCTGGGAGAGTTGGTAGAGGTGGCGGAGGCACATTTCGATGTCGTCACTCAATTCATCGTACATATCCGCGCCGGCAAAGGCCGTTTCCAACCAATCCTTGGACAATCGTTTCCGGTAGCCGTCGCCGAGCTTTTCTCCCACCAACGCCACCACCTGTTTTTTCCATTTGTAAAATTGCTCTTTTGCCAGGATTGCGTTCACGGCCTCCAGCAGATGCGGTTGAATGATTTTGAGCTCGCGGATCTGCTTTCCGATGAATTCCAATGCCTGTTTGGTTTGGTCACTCATTTGGTCCTCGACTGTGGCTTTACGTGTTCACGTGGTCCCATTGTTACGAAACGCAACGTTGCGGCTGCGGGCCGAGCGTTTCCTGCACCCGGAGCGCATATCCTAGCAGAAACTGTTCCACGGACATGCGTTTCTTGTTCGCGGGTTGGACTTCCAGCACTTCGAACCTGCCCTCACCCGTCTCCACCCAAAAGGATTTCGGACCTACGGCCAGGATGGTGCCCGGTCGTCGCCCGTCGCTCCCGCCTTCTGTATCGACGCGGCCTTTGCGAATGATCAGGCGATGCTCCTGATGAAAGGTATAGGACCCGGGCCACGGCGAGAGCCCCCTGACCCTGTTGGCGATCTGCGTGGCCGATTGCGTCCAATCGATCACGCCGTCTTCTTTTTTCAGCAATGGGGCCATCGTTGCCCGGCTATGATCCTGTGCGCGGGGAACGACCGAACGCTCCGCCAAGCGCGTCAGCGTCTCCACCAGGAGCGCACCGCCAGCCTGCGCCATCCGGACGCCCAATTCCAGAGCGGTATCCTCGGGTTCGATCGGGACGGTTTGCTGAAGCAGCACGGCACCCGTATCCATGCCTTCATCCATCACCATCGTGGTAATCCCGGTTTCCGGGTCCCCGTGAATCAGCGCCCACTGGATCGGAGCGGCGCCCCGGTACGCGGGTAACAGGGACCCATGCACGTTGACGCACCCCATGGGCGGGAGATCCAGAATCGCCTTGGGGAGGAACCGGCCAAACGCCGTGACGGCAATGACGTCCGGTTTCCACTCGGCGAGTTGTTGCAGGAATTCCGGGCTTTTGATCTTGTCGGGTTGTCGTACGGGCAATCCCCTGGCCAACGCCAGTTCTTTGACCGGGCACGGCACCACGGCCTGTCCTCTTCCTTTCGGACGGTCAGGCTGCGTGACCACGCCGACGACCTCATGGTCCGAGTTGTCCAAGGCTTCCAGGGACGGCACCGCAAACGCGGGGGTTCCCATAAACACGACACGCATGGGGTTTCCTTACCATCCTCCCTGTCTTCACGCAACTGCCCTTTGTCCTCCTGACCGCATGAACCGGCGCTCGGTGCCGGTGAAGGACAGATAACGGGACATTCAACAGTATTTCCTAGACTTTGTTACGTAACTCTCGTTGACACGATCGGAGGCCCTATCCTATGATGCAAACCAAGCGAGGTTTTCCTGGAACAACCAAGATTCATCGCAGAAATTTTTGCATGAGGGAACGACGGTATGGGCGGACATAGTCATTGGTCAACGATCAAACGGCATAAGGCCGGGGTGGACGCCAAACGCGGAAAAATTTTCACCAAGCTGATCCGCGAAATAACCGTAGCGGCCCGCGCGGGCGGCGATCCCGATGCTAACCCGACCCTGCGGACCTTCATTGCCAAGGCCAAAGAAGCCAACATGCCGGCCGATACCATCAAACGTGCCATCCAGCGGGGCACGGGTGAATTGCCCGGCGTCCATTATGAGGAGTTCACCCTCGAAGGCTACGGGCCCGGGGGCACCGGCATCCTGATCGAAGTCATGACGGATAATCGCAACCGCACGGTGTCGGACATTCGCAGCATGCTGGGGAAGAATCACGGGACCATGGCCGAAGCCGGGGCCGTGGCGTGGCAGTTCCACCAGAAAGGGCTCCTGGTCGCGGAGGGTGCGTCGCTCGATGAGGACCAGCTATTGAACATCGTCCTGGATGCCGGCGCGGAAGACGTCAGACAGACCGGCACCGGCTTTGAAGTCACCACGGAGATCGCCGCGTTCGAAGCAGTCAAGGCGGCCTTGCACGAGGCCGGCATTCACACGTCGGTGGCTGAACTCACCTATCTCTCGCAGAATCAGATCCGGCTCGACGAAAAACCGGCCGAGCAGATGTTGAAATTGATGGAAATCCTGGACGACCATGACGACGTCCAAAAAGTGCATGCCAACTTCGACATTTCGGATGAAGTCATGGAAAAAGTCGCGGCCTCCAGCTGACGTGCGCACACCCCTCTCACGTGGCCCCGCTTCATGATTGCCAACCTGACGGGAATCCTGGCGGCCAAAGACCCTTCACGGCTCGTGATCGACGTCAACGGCGTGGGCTATGAAGTCTTCATCCCGCTCAGCACGTATTTCGCCCTCCCCGACCTGCGCACGCCCCTGACGCTACACGTCTTCACCCACCTGCGGGAAGACGCCATTCAATTGTTCGGGTTCCTGACGCCCGCGGAAAAAACCGCATTTACCCTGCTGACCAAGATTTCCGGCGTGGGCGGGAAACTGGCCCTGAGCGTGTTGTCCGCCCTGAAGATTGCCGACCTGCGGGAGGCCGTGCTTGCGGGCGACGTGGACAAACTCGCGTCGGTTCCGGGCATCGGGAAAAAATCCGCGGGCCGCATCGCGTTGGAACTGAAGGACACCATCGCCTGCCTCGCGGAGGACACGCCGGAAGCGCCCGACGCGCCGACTTCGGTTGACGCGCCCCGGGACGATGCCCTGTCGGCACTGGTCAACCTGGGATACCGGCACCGCGACGTCAACAACGCCCTTGACCGGGTGAGCCGCATGAGCCCCGCCCCCACGTCACTCGATGAATTGATTCGGGAAGGCTTGAAACTGCTCTCGAAGCAGTAGCTCGTTGCTAGAAGAGGAGAGTGGCGTCCGCTCAGACAGACGAGCGGCTGCCTGTGCGCTTACAGCGTTTCCCGGATTTTTGCTCCGTGATAGCCGTTTCGCACCACGCGATAGAAGAACCTGAGCACGTCTACGAGGTCAAACCAAAATCCGCAATTGAGGCACTTGGCGTAGAGGTGTTTGGTCATCGTGGTGTAATGCCGTTCCACCATCATCAGCCCCTGGCATCTGAGACATTCCATAATACGTTTCCGTCTGGTGTTCCTGCCGTGGTTTTTCCATTCTTCATCTCAGGTAGCAGTCGGCTCCTGGATCTGTTCCCTGAATTTTAACCCATGATGCAGGAAAATCGATACACTATTTTCCGCGTTGTTGACAACCGCCAAGCCGGGTTCTTCACCACGATCCCGGGCAACGATCAGCATCGTCAGGGCAAACGGCCCACGGGGCGTGCGATAGTGCCGCGGGGGATAGTGAAAGGTGCCGTCGCCTTTTCCGAACAACACCGAGATACTACCCGATTGAATGTTCACGACCGCGGCGTCGGGAATATCGTCTCCGTCAAAATCCTGGGCCAGGCCGTCATTGGGACCGGCGTCGCCCCCTGAATCCATACCCTCCTGAAAGGTGCCGTCGCCATTTCCCAAAAAAACGGTAATGGTGTTCATCTGCCCGTTCACCACCAGGAGATCCAACACGCCGTCATTGTTGAAGTCGGCACAGGAGACGGATAAGGGCCGCTTGCCCGTCCGGTAATCGGTGGGCAGGAGAAAGGTGCCGTCGCCCTGGCCCAACCAAATCGACACGGCACTGCTCATCGGCCCGCCGTTCGTGACCGCCATATCCAAATGCCCGTCATCGTTGAAATCCGCGGTGGTGACCGACGTGGGGGTATCCCCATATTCGTATAACGGCCCGAGTCGAAATTTTCCGTTTCCGTTTCCGAACAAGAGTTGCAGCTTGTCGTTCCGCAAGGCCGCCACCAAATCCAGATGCCGGTCGCCGTTGAAATCGCCACTGGCGATGGAGACCGGCGTCCGGTGGACGGGATACAGACCGTCTTTTTCGAACGTCCCGCCCCCCTGTCCCGTGAAAATGGCGACTTGGTTACTCCCGGAACAGGCGATCGCCAAGTCCTCATGCCCGTCACGGTTCAGGTCCAGAACCGCCAGGTTCCGCGGTTCCTTGCACACCCGAATGGATACTTGCGCCTGGAAGCTCCCATCCCCGTTCCCGAGCAGGAGGGACAGAGTATTCGCCGAGATGTTGCTGGTCACCAAATCCGAAAAGCCGTCCTGGTTGAAGTCCCCGGCTTTGATGGCGGTGGGATTTTTCCCGACATCATAACTGGCAAAGAGATAGAGCAGATCAGGGGGCACGTAGGAATCTTTGGGGGAGCACCCGGGCAGGAACAGTATTCCACACAGCGTGAGGACACGGAATATGTCGCCTGCCACCAAGCGGGGAAAGGCCATTTCAGCACTCCCTATCGGAACGCACGTCTCCCGGAGCATGCGTCCGGGATCGTCATCACATCCGCTCAAAACGAAATAGTATAGGAGCTTTCGACTAAGCGATACAACGGCTTATTCGCGAATCACCGTGTTTTTCGGGAGATTTTGCCCGATTTTCTGTTCGTGGCACGCGGGATTCCCACGGGTTTTTGTTTGAATCCCGCAATTTTCCAATGAAACGACTGGAAGAGTTTTACAAGAATGTGCTATAGATTTCCTCTTTGGAAGGAGGAAGACACTAATGTCGGAAACAAAAACGGGTAAATCGGGTAAAGTGAAAATTGAAATCACCATGTATGGGGTCGCCGAGATCCTGAAATGGTGCGTGGACAAAAATAATGGCCGGATTCCGGACGTGGATACCGAGGGCTTTAAAAAGATGCAGGCCGCACTGGCTGAAAAACCGGAAAAAGGGGATTATTTTACCTTTGATAAATTCTGGAAACAGTCCCAGGTGTTCGAGTTTACGAAGGACGAGGTTGCCACCATCGATCGGTGCCTGTACGACATTCCCAACTTCGAAGGCAAACAGTTACCTCAAATCCGCTACAAATTCTGGCCCGCCCAAGCCGACTGAGTTCCGTCGTCCACTCGATTGACGTGATCGGTCACTCCACATCCAGCAAACCACGGCTGAGTACCCGGAGGAGGGACGTCGTGTTGCAGTATCATATGGTGTTCCGTGAAATGTACATCTCAATGTACATTGTGAGGGAACCATGACTGAACGATATACAATCGCCGAAGCCCGCCGGAATTTACCGAGACTGGTTCGTGAAGTGGAACGTGGCAAGGCCGTAGAGTTGACCCGACGCGGGGAACCGGTTGCGATGCTGATCAGTTGCCGTCGCTTTGAGCAACTTGCTTCCCACCATTCGGGTTTTGCCGAAGCGTATCGAACTTTTGCGGAACGCATCGACCTGGCGAAACTCAATCTCGATCCCGACCATTTATTCGCAGGAATTCGCGCGGATACGCAAGGGCGTGACGTTCATCTGTGACTACAAAGTACTTGCTTGATACGAACGTCGTCTCGGAACCGCTATGACTCATCCGGCTGCCAGTATTCAGGACGCTATCCGCGAGTCTCTGGCCCGACGTCGTGCAACGGATCAACCTGCCATCGATCTGCCTCTGTTCCATGGAACAGGAGTTATGCCAGGTGTGGATCTGAGCGACTCGGCCTCGCTCCTCGATTTCATCGAAGGGGATCATGATCCTGCCTGACGTGAACATCCTCGTTGCGGCGTATCACGACGACGCTTCGGAACACGAACAACGCACCCAAGCCTGTAACCTGCTCCTGCCACGCCTGATGAATGGGGAAGGCAAGTTAAAGGTCTAACGTTCCGTGTAAGTAATCTAACTATGCCAACTCAACAAAAAAGCCGCACGATCATCCACGAATCAAGAGCGACGCGACCTCTAAGCGGTTTGCCAAGCGACCCTCGCACGGTGAAGCTACCGGACCTATATAAGCGGAAGACCAAACAGTCAAGGGCGCATCTCACTAGCCGGATACATCTGCAGAACCAGGAGCTCTGACCAGCCATGAAATACAAAATGAGAATTTCCCGGCTAACAATCGATAAGCTAGGCGTAAAGCTTTATGACAAAGTATCAGCCGTCATCGCGGAACTCGTCTCCAACAGCTATGACGCTGACGCGACAGAAGTCACAATCGAAGCCCCTATGGGGGAATATCTCGCCTCAAAGGCAAGAGGAGTCATCACCGATAAAAATCTTGAAATCAAGGTGACTGATAACGGCATCGGGATGACGCCAGACGAGGTAAACGATTACTACCTTGTGGTTGGTGCCGAACGAAGAACAGATGATCGTCCAAGAAGAGGCGATACTTCTCCAAAGTTCAACAGAAAGGTCATGGGGCGTAAAGGTGTCGGTAAATTGGCGCCATTTGGTATATGCGAGGTAATTGAGGTACTCACATCCGGCGGTGAAAAGATCCAACGCACCGGGACTAATGGCAAATCGGAAACAGGGTACCTGACCGCACACTTAATCTTGAACCGAAAGGACATGCTGAAAGATACAGAGTTCGAGTACGAACCTGAAACCGGCTCTAAAGACGACACCCTGCGGCCAGAATCTGGCACAACCATCATCCTAAAACGTTTCACTTACCGTCGCGTCTCCGAGCACTTAACCTTCTCAAGACAGTTGTCACAGCGCTTTGGTTTGCCAACGAAGAACTGGAAAATTAAGACTTGCGACACGACAAAGATGAAGACCGCGGAAGACTACGAAGCCACAGTTGGACCGTTCTCAGTTGAAACCATGGATAACTCGAAGATAACGCTCGAAGGACCTATGGGGCCAAACCTCTCAGTGGAAGACGACACAGGATACAGTGCGGTTGATTCAGCCGGGGAAATGATAACGGAGTTTGGAGCAGGATTTCATCACGACGGACGGTTTTACCCAATTACCGGATGGGCAGCGTACGCCAAGAACCCATACAAGGACGAATTGATGGCAGGAGTCAGAATCTACTGCAGGGGCAAGATCGCTGGGCAGACAGCAATTTTCAACCGTAAAGCAGGCTTCCACGGTGAACACAGCATCCGGTCCTACTTGGTCGGAGAACTGCACGCTGACTGGCTGGATGAAGACGAAGATATGATTCAGACGGACAGACGGGATATCTTGTGGTCCCATGATTTAGGTCAGAAGTTTCAAGAATGGGGTCAGAAAGTCATTTTGAAGATTGGACACTTGACGCGTGATCCCATGAGGAAAAAGACATGGGAACGATTCGCCGAAGTCGGCGAAGTTGAGAAGCAAATAGAAAAAGCATTCCCAGCCGATGGACAGGAAGCTATCAAGGACACAGCCAGAGGGCTGGCAAAATTGCTTGGTCAAACAATTCGCGCCGGTGAAGTAGAGGACATCGAAGTCGTCGCGCCAATGGTGCAACTAAGCCTCACCTTGGCACCACATATCACACTCGACAAGAAACTAAAGGAAGCAGCCGATAAACAGAATACACCCATGGCGGTGATTAGTGGGATATTGAGAACCGCCCGATTGGCGGAATTGTCTTCTTTCGGAAGAATTGCAGAAGACAGGCTCAAAGTTATCGAAAGAGTTCAAGGTCTGAAGGACGATCCAGAAACAGCTGAGCCGAAGCTTCAAAAACTAATTCAGTACGCTCCATGGTTGATCAACCCACAGTGGGCGCCAATCACAGCTAATCAAGCTTTCAGCACACTTAGGAGAGAATTTGAGAGGTTTTATAAACGGAAGACCGGTAAGGAAATTAGCTTGGGGGACTTTTCAGAGACGGGCAAGCGGCCGGATTTTGTGCTGTCGAGCCAGGACAATGGACTGCAAATTATCGAAATCAAGAGACCGATGCATAAACTGACGAATGATGAGATGGACAGGATCATTTCCTACAATAATGCGATGGATGAATTTCTAAAAGACCCGGCAAATGCAGAGTTCAAGAACATCTTTCTATCATTTCACATCACCTTGGTGTGCGAAGACCTGTCTTTAACCGGTGCCCAAGAAGTTTCATTCAACTCATATCTCAATAATGGTACGCTAACGCACATAAATTGGAATACTTTTCTCCTCAGAACCAAAAAGATGCACGAAGACTTCTTGGCTGAGGCCGAAAAACAAAGGAAGAATGTTATTGAGCAAACAGACTGACAGAAGCATGCCTGTTGCTATCGATTTGTTCGCAGGGGGAGGGGCCCTCACCGTCGGTCTCAAGCGAGCGGGATTCACGGTCTTGGCTGCGGTCGAGATCGAAGAACATGCCTTCGCCACGTATACCGCGAACCATCCCGAGGTCAGAGCGTATAAGCAAGATATCCGAACAATCAAGGGCGGTGATCTGAAGGCACTGGCGCCCGATCGAGTGATAGATCTGCTCGCTGGCTGTCCGCCATGCCAAGGGTTTACCAGCCTTACGTCAAAATATAGACGCTATGATTTAAGGAACGATCTGGTCCGAGAGATGGCACGGTTAGTCGAAGAGATCAGACCGAAGGCGGTCATGATGGAGAACGTCCCTGGTCTCGCCGGGCGAGGCAAGCCGTTGTTGAACGAATTTCGTGAACGAATTGAGCGACTCGGCTACACGGTGACCATGGAAGTCCTTCAAGTTGCGGATTATGGCGTCCCGCAAAATCGCCGCAGACTCGTCGTCCTTGGAGGTCGTGGCTGCCAAATACCCATTCCCCTACCCACTCATTCCAAGGATGGGAAGAAAGGCTTTGCTCCCTGGCGAACCGTTAAGGATACGATTGGCGATTTGGCAGAACCGATTCTGTTGGCAGACGCGAAGGAACGCTTGACCTTCGAACGTTCAAACTGGCATCTCGTTCGTTCTCTGTCGGAGATGAACAAACATCGTCTAAAACATGCAAAACCTGGCGCAACGTGGATCAAGATTCCCGAGGCCCTTCGACCTGAATGTCACAAAGGTGCGTATCGGGGATTCAGAAACGTGTATGGGCGAATGACGTGGGACGAAGTCGCACCGACGATCACTGGCGGATGCACCACCCTGAGCAAGGGACGATTCGGCCATCCCGAAATTGAGCGAACGATCTCCGTGAGAGAGGCGGCATTGTTGCAAACCTTTCCCTCAGATTACAAAATCGACACGCCTTATATGGAATACGCGTGCAATATCGTCGGCAACGCTCTTCCCTGTGACTTTGCTGAGGCTGTGGCCAAGGAATGTTTCAAAGCACTTCGAGCAGGCACAACAATGAGTAGGTGGCCTGGCAACGCTAAGAAGGAACGCACGACGTTTGGCGGCTTAAACCGTGGCGAGCTAATGTCCCGCGTGCTTAGCGCCGGCAACCAAACAACGGAGAGACAACTCGCGCATTTGCTCCGTACGGTAGGCCTAACTGGTTGGCGGAGGCACCAACTGCTCCCTGGACGGCCGGATTTCGTCTGGCCCAAGATGAAAGTCGCCGTCTTTGTTGATGGATGTTTTTGGCACGGCCACAACTGCAGGAACCTTACACCCAAGACAAACTTCAAGGCGTGGCGAGATAAAATTGAGAAAACCAAGGCTAGGGATCTTCGTGCTAACCGTTCCCTCAGGCAAGAGGGTTGGAAAGTTATACGCATTTGGGAATGTCGGTTGACCAAGTCTCCCGACCAGTGCTTGCTAAGAATACGGCATAAACTTGAAGAAAATAGTTGAAGGCGAGCTAGAGGCACTTGCTTGTCTGGAGAGCGTCGAGGATTCCTGATTCACAACCACGTTCAGATGTTACCGCCAACCGTCAGAAGCACGACCTGACCCGCGACGGCGTGCGGGTTGTCTTGCGCTGCAACGACAGGGGCAAGCGGGTACGGATTCTTGACACAACTCTCGCACCGTTTTAGCCTCAATTAGACTTAGCTTTTCGAGGATGCAATGAAAGTCAACATGCGCGAGGCTAAATCGCAGCTTTCGAAGCTGGGTAAACTTGCGTGGGAAGGTGAAGAGATCGTGATTGCCAAGGCCGGCGAACCCTACCTGCGGCTGGAGCCCTATCGCAAGCCGAAGACCAAACGCAAATCAGGTGTGTTGAAGGGGCAGATCTGGATCGCTCCGGACCTTGACAAGACCCCCCAGGAAGTTATCGATTCGTTCTGGAACTCGAAGATATTTCCAGATGAAGACGAAGAGTGACACTCATCTCCATCAATAAGAGGCACTCCTTTGCTTTCAGAAATTGAACGATCACGGTTGACTTTGGCAAAGGCCAGTGATCCAAAGAGGAAGTCACAATATGGGCAATTTTTCACACCTGCAGAAATCGCTCGATTTATGGTGGGGTTGTTTACTCAACGATCCGGGGACAATTGCCGCCTGCTCGATGCCGGGGCCGGAATCGGTTCTCTTTCCGTGGCCTTTTTGGAATGGTGGGCTGGTGGCGGCTTTGATTTCCAGCACGTCGAAGTTGATGCCTTCGAGATCGACGAGTACCTGCACCCCTATTTAGTCCAATCGCTGGAGAAATACAGGCGGGATCAAACTGTCGCGTCAACCATCCGGGGTGACGATTTCGTCCATGCTGCAGTAGATTCGCTCTCCGGGGATCTCTTTGCCGAGGCACTTCCAAAATACACGCACGCTATCCTGAACCCTCCCTACAAGAAAATACGCAGTAACTCTCTTTACCGTTCGGCATTGCGGCGAGTCGGCATTGAAACCGTCAATCTGTATTCAGCGTTTGTGGCCTTATCTTTATCTTTGCTGGAAGATCACGGTCAACTTGTTGCAATCATACCGCGCAGTTTCTGCAATGGACCGTATTACCGTCCTTTTCGTGAATACGTTCTGGAACGTGCGGCGATCCTGCAGATACACCTGTTCGCATCAAGAGCTAAGGCCTTTAAGGATGATGACGTGTTGCAGGAGAACGTCATCATCGCTTTGGAGCGTGGGGTCCGCCAAGGCAACGTGACGGTGACAACCTCGACCGATGCCAGCTTCGCCGATATGGAGACGAACAGGTACTCTTTCGATCGCATCGTGTTTCCCGGAGACCCCGAGCGATTCATACACGTGCCAACGTCACCGGAATTTAGCGCCCTCGAACGGTCGAAAACGGTCCGGTTCACCTTAGACGATATAGGCATCAAGGTCTCAACCGGTCCCGTGGTCGATTTCCGATTGAAGAAATACCTGCGTGACATGCCGGACGCGGACACGGTCCCCTTGCTCTATCCCGCCCACTTTAAAGGTCAAACTACAGATTGGCCGAATCCGGAATTGAAGAAACCCAATGCGATATGCCGCAATGCCGAAACGGAAAAATGGCTTTACCCCAATGGATTTTATTGCGTCGTGCGCCGCTTTTCATCCAAGGAAGAAAAACGCCGTATCGTCGCGAGTGTCGTAACACCTGAACGTTTCCCCAATACCGAAGCGTTGGGTTTTGAAAACCACCTGAACGTGTTTCATGAAGGCAAGCATGGATTGACGGAAGCGTTAGCACACGGGTTGGCTGCATTCCTCAACACGACTGCAGTTGATGAAAACTTTCGGCGTTTCAACGGCCATACTCAAGTCAATGCAACCGACCTCAGGCTCATCAAGTATCCGAACAAGGAAAACCTCATTGCCTTGGGCGAGTGGGCCATGCGCCGTCATGAACCGATCCAGGCCTTGATTGAAGATCAACTGGAGAGTTTGGGGGCATGACGAATGTCCCCAATAAACGCATCTCCGAAGCCCACCAAATTCTCATTGCACTTGGGTTACCCCGCGCCCAACAGAATACGCGTTCCGCCCTCTGCTTGCTTGCATTGCTGAACTTGACGCCTCGTAAGAAATGGGCTCGGGCGGAAAATCCTCTAATGGGCATTACACCGATTATGGATTGGGCGAAGGAGCACTACCGAAAAGAATATGCCCCGAACACACGAGAAACTTTTCGTCGACAGACTATGCATCAATTCGTAGATGCCGGAATCGCTCTCTACAATCCTGACGCACCGGACAAACCGGTTAATAGCCCCAAAGCGGTCTATCAGATCGAACCGCTAACACTGGAATTGCTTAGCAGATTCGGCACCAAGACGTGGCACGACAAGCTGACAAACTATCTCTCCCGTCGTGAGACACTGGTCGCCAAGTATGCCAAAGAACGCCAACAAAACCGAATTCCCGTACAAATTGCCAAGAGCAAGAAGATAACCCTCAGTCCTGGTGAACACAGTGAACTGATACGTTTGATTATTGAAGACTTCGGACCTCGCTTTACACCTGGCAGTGTACTGATCTATGCCGGAGACACCGGTGACAAATGGGGATACTTTGACGCCCCCCTGCTCGCTGATCTCGGCGTTAACGTGTATTCACACGGGAAGATGCCGGACGTTGTTCTCTACTATGCTGATCGTAACTGGCTTGTGCTGGTGGAAGCCGTTACCAGTCACGGACCCGTTGACGGCAAGAGACACACTGAATTGGCCCAATTGTTTGTAGGAACAAAAGCCGGACTGGTCTACGTGACCGCCTTCCCGAATCGTGCCGTTATGTCCCGGTATCTTGGTGAGATTGCGTGGGAAACCGAGGTATGGGTTGCCGATGCACCATCGCACTTAATCCACTTCGATGGCGAGCGTTTTCTGGGGCCGTACGATGCGCTCTGATCCATTTGTTCGTTAGGCGGTGGTTGGATAAAAAAGCGTCTTTCCGCACCGGAAGTGCGAGGATGCGTGGGCTCAGCCGCTGCCTTGTAGGATGTCGAATGGCGAGAAGTCGTCGGTCAGGATGAGGCCGGGGTTCCAGTCCGGGGCTTTGGCGGAATTTAAAAACGGCAGGACTTCGGGCGGCAATTTGCCTTGATTCAGCAGGATAATGGTCGCCAGGGAAAACTCGTCGGAGTCCATGCGTAACGGCTCGCGGCCGGCGAAGAAGATCAGGTTGACCGAACCCGGTTTGGTGCGGAGCCAGGTCGGGGCGGGAATGCTGTACGTTTCCACGTTCGGGAACGAGGTTTTCATTGTGGAGACCACGGCCTCGGCCCTGATTCGGTCCAGATCCGAATCCGAGGCGGCCAGGTTCACCGCCACCACCCCGTCCTCACTCAGGTGTTCCCGCAATTGGGCGTAAAATTCCGTGGTGGTCAGATGAAACGGGATCTGGTGACGGGCGAAGACGTCCACCCAGATGACGTCATATTGCGTGGCCTGCCTCGCCAAAAACACGCGCGCGTCCCGGACGTACACGTGATGGTTGGCAGGCGCGTCATATTCAAAAAATCTTTCGGCCGCCTCGACCACCGAGGGGTCCATCTCGACCACGTCCAGTTCCAAGTCCGGCCAATGCCGCTCCAGCCATTTGGCGATGGATCCACCGCCCTGCCCCAGGATCAGTCCCCGTTGCGGCTCGGGATGCAGCGCCAGGGCCGCCATCATCATTTGACTGTATGGCAGCACCAATCGCACCGGATCAGGCTGCCACATGATTGCGTGGAAGGTATTGTCGAGCACCAGGAAGCGCAGGCTTTTCTCATCGCGGACCTGTACCTGCTGATACGGGCTGTCTTCCTGATGGATCACCGGCGGATAAATGAGAACTGGGTGGAACCCCAGCCAGACCAGCCCGCCCAGTATCCCGACGACTGGCACCACCACAACCCCCTTGACCTGACGACTCCACCACAACCAGCCTAAACCCAAAACCACCAGCACCACGCCCAGGACCGCGACCAGAGTCAAGCTCCCCAACCACGTCAACAGAAAAAACGACGTGCCCCAGGTCCCGACCAGGCTACCGACGGTGGAGATGGCGATCATCGCTCCAGTGTGCCGGCCCAGGTGTCCCATATCGGCGATCGCCAATCGCAAAAGCACGGGGAGCACGCCGCTTAACCCGAATGCCGGAACCGCTAACAGGACACTGGCCGCGAGACAGGGACCCCATCGCGGGTCTGCGGTCCATTGCGAGACCGTAAACACGATCGACTGCCCCACACCCGCCAACAGGAGGGTCCAGGCGCCCGAGCCCAACAGTAACCAGGGCAACACCGCGCCGGGTGTGCGCCGGTCAGCCAGCCAGCCGCCGGTGGAATAGCCGCTGCTCATGGCGGCGAGGACGACCCCGATCAGCGCGCCCCAAACGAATAATGAGGTCCCGAACACCGGGGCGAGCAAACGACTGCCCAGAATTTCCAGGGCCATGACCACGCCGCCAGTGGTAAATGCCGTTCCGAAAAACCACAGCCTGCCCCACGGGTACGGCGATGCGGGAGTTTCGTCAGGTGATGCGAAAGTTTCTTGTTCGTCCATCTAGTGTGTAGGGGCGGTGTCCGCCCTTCCGGTTGAAAACCCATTCATCCGTCTTCGGCCTTTTCCAAAGACAAAAACCCCGAAAGATGCTATAGAAAGGGTCGTTTGAGTGTCAATGAAACAATACGGCCGCGGGCAACGGAGGATGCATGGCGACCAGGAATTTTATTCTGGATCTAGGAAAATTGATGATCGGCATCGCTTGGATCGACGGCCGGCTCGAGCAGGACGAAATCAATGCCTTGAAGGAACTCCTGTTCCTGCTCCCCGATATTTCCGGGGAAGATTGGATGCAACTGGAACTCTACATGACGCATGCGGTGAGCGACGCCGAACGCCGGGACTTGCTGGACCGCGTCCTTTCCGGCATTCGATCCTCCGGGGACAAACAGCTCGTTCTTCAGACCCTGGAGAAACTGGTCGGAGGCAACGGGGCCGACCGGGCAAGTGAGTCGGCATTTCTGGATGACATTCGTCAGGATATCGAAGGACGCAGTACCGGCCTGTTGGGCCACCTCTCCGCTCCATTTCGACAAACGCTGAAACGCAAGGCGGGGCAGGGATCACGCGAGGACCGGATCGAGGATTTCATCAAGAACACGATTTACTTCCAGTTGACTGCGGAGTTGGAGCAGCAGGGACGCGCCCTTTCAATTCCCGAGGCGGAGGCCCGGAAAATCTGTCTGGCCGCGGGCCTGATGGCCCACGTGGCCTGGGTGGACGACGAGGTGTGTCACCGAGAGCGCGAGGCCATGAGCCAGGCCCTTCGGCAACTCTGGAACGTGCCCGAAGACGAGGCCCGGTTAATCACCGAGATGAGTCACGCCCGGATCATGCACGGGCTGGACATGGTTCGTCTCACGACGGGGTTTTGCCATCACACCACCATTGAGGAACGAAAGTCGTTTCTGCGGTGCCTGTTCGCCATTGCCAACGCCGCGGAGGACACCTCACATGACGAGATCGAGGCGATTCGCCAGATCGCCAAATCGTTCGAGTTGCCTCATCAGGAATTCATCAAGGCGAAATTGACGATCCCGCGCCAGGATCGCGGCGGCTTATAGGGCAGGATTCCGGTACGGCTCATCCTGTTCGCTTTCTGGATTCCCCGGCATCGTTCGTCTAGAATTCCTTTCATGTCTCCTGAACCCCAATCGCCGAACGCCGACGAGCACCGCTCTATCGCGGGGGCCGCCGGGCTCATCGGCGCCGCTACCTTTTCCAGCCGCATCCTGGGACTGGTCCGCGATATCCTTCTCGCCCGACTGTTGGGGGCGACGATTGCGGCCGATGCGTTTTTCGTGGCCTATCGTATTCCCAACCTGTTGCGTGAACTGCTGGCCGAAGGCTCCATGTCGTCTGCCTTTATCCCCGTCTTCACCGAATACCACACCCTGCGTAGCAAGAAAGAAACGTGGGAACTGGCCAGCGCCGCGTTTACCACGCTGCTGTCTATCGTCATGCTAATCACCCTGATCGGCGTGATCGCCGCCCCGGGCCTTGTGTGGGTCCTGGCGCCCGGGTTTCACGAGGACGTCGAACAAATGAGCCTCACGACCGTCCTGACCCGAATCATGTTCCCGTATCTGATCTTCATCAGTCTGGCGGCCTTAACCATGGGCATGCTGAATTCCCTCCGAGCCTTTGCGGCTCCGGCCCTCGGCCCGGTGTTTTTCAACGTCTGCATTATCCTCTCGGCGCTCGTGCTGGCCCCGGCAATGGAGGAACCGGCCCTGGGCATCGCCCTCGGAGTCGTGGCCGGCGGGCTGACGCAATTCGTCATGCAACTGCCCGGCATTCAGAAACGCGGCCTGCTCTTCCAATGGCGTTTCAACCCCGGACACCCCGGCGTGCGCAGGATCGGCACCTTGATCATCCCGTCCTTACTGGGGCTGTCCGTGGTGCAGATCAACATAACCGTGAGCACGATCCTGGCGTCGTATTTCCCCGGCGGACCCACGTACCTGTTTTACGGCATGCGCTTGATCCAGTTTCCCCTGGGCATTTTCGGCGTGGCCCTGGCCACGGCGATTCTGCCCACCCTGTCGGACCAAGCGTCGCGCGGGGCCCTGGATGAACTGCGGGACACGTTAGGATTCGGCCTGCGCATGATCGGCTTCATTATCCTGCCGGCCATGATCGGGATCATCTTTCTTCGGAACCCCATCGTGCACCTGTTATTCGAACACGGCGCTTTTTCCGCCGTTGACACCCAAGCCACCGCCGCCACCGTGTTGGCCTATGCCGTCGGGTTGTGGGCTTTCGCGGGCATTCGCATCATCGTAACGGCCTTTTACTCGCTCCAGGATACGAAGACCCCGGCTTTTGCGGCGGTTGCCGCCATGCTTATCAATATCGTCCTGGCGTTTCTCCTGATGCAGCCTTTGGCGCATGCAGGCCTGGCCCTGGCCACGGCGCTCTCGGCCATGGTGAACATCGGGGTGTTGATCGGTATTCTCACGCATCGACTGGGGGGCATTGATTGGCGAGGGGTCGGCCGCTCACTCGGCCAGGCCGTGCTCGCGACCATCCCCGTGATTCTGAGCTGTCTGTGGATTGCGGATTTGGCGGTCTGGCAGCGCGCGGACGAATGGATCGCCAAGAGCATCATGCTGACGGTCGGCATCGGATTGAGCGTGACCGGCTACCTCGGCATGCAGGCTTTGTTTCACTCCCCGGAACTGGAGGTCCTGTGGAAGCTCGCGCAACGCAACGTTCCGTTCCTGCGCCCCCAGGTCTGAAGTCCGAATCGCAGAGAGGTGGCCTTACATGAAAGCCGTGCTCCAACGGGTCCGTTCGGCCTTTGTCGCGGTCGACGGCGAAACGATCGCGTCCATTGCGCAAGGGCTGGTGGTCCTGCTGGGCGTAGCGAAAGACGATGCCGAGGCCGACGTCTCCTATATGACAGACAAAATCCCGCAGATCCGCGTCTTCTCCGACGAGGCAGGCAAAATGAACCGGTCGATCATGGACGTGCAAGGGGAACTGCTGATGGTGTCGCAATTCACGTTGTTGGGAGATACCCATCGTGGCCGGCGTCCGGGCTTCGATGCCGCCGCGCCGCCCGACGTTGCGCAACGACTCTATGAATCCGTGGCGCACGCCATTCGCGAGCGTGGCGTTCCCGTGCAAACAGGCAAGTTCGGTGCCAACATGGTCGTGACGCTGGAAAATGACGGCCCGGTGACATTTGTTCTTGACAGTCACCGGAGGGAATCAGGGAAAATAGAGTAGGTGTTGAACGGACCCGGGCACGAACGGGTCAAAGGGGGGAGGATGGCGACCGCCGTTTCTCAACATCATCCACTCAGGCGACTATTCGGTGCGCTGACGGAACGCAGCTTTACCGAGTCGCTGGGATGGCCCGATTTCAACGTCACCGCCTATCTTTCCAATCTGCTTGTCGAATTCTCCCACGTCGACCATCTGCGTCACATCAAGAGTCAGCGCGGACAACCCGTCGAAACGGTGGTCGAACTCTTATACGAATCCGAACTCGCGATGGACTCCCCCGATCCGGACCGGGAACGGAACATTCACCGGCACATCGGCGATTTGACGCTGTTTATTGCCGGGCTGTTTCCGGAATATCTCCGCTATCTCAAAACCGGCGGGCTGATTTACCACAAGGATCATTTCGTGAATTACGTGAAAGCCGGAAAACGCTCGTACCGGATTGTCGCCGCTTTCCAACACGGTGAGCGTCAGGACCCCCCGGTGCTGTTTCAAAAGCTCTCTTCAAACTTCGAGCTGTGCGTGACCGGCCTGGGTCTCGTCCGCCAGGACCTGGACCGCATGCAGCACCCCCCGCACAAACACGCCAAAGACATCCTGCTGCATTGAGCAACGTTAGAACCGAGTAAGCGTGGTATGGGATCCGTCATCTTTCATTTGGCCTTTCCCGTACACGATCTCGAAGAAGCCGAGCGCTTTTACGTGGACGGTCTGGGCTGCACGCTGGGGCGCCGGTCCTCGCACGCCATGGTGATGGAATTCAAAAGTCATCAAATCGTGGCTCAATTGACGACTGAGCCGCTTACCCGGCAGAAAGGCATCTACCCCCGACATTTCGGGTTGGTCTTTACGGACGAGAAGGAATGGAAAGAAGTGGCGGACCGGGCCAAGGCCCACGGGCTGAAGTTCTACCAAGAGCCCCGTCGTCGATTCCCGGGAACCCGGCTGGAACACCAGACTTTTTTTCTCGAAGACCCGTCACACAATCTGTTGGAGTTCAAACACTACACGCATGAGACCGCGATTTTCGGCGAGCACGACGCTGCCGTGATTGGCGATGAAAACGAAACACGGTAGCCACCCTCCGGCGTGAAGGCGTAAGGGCAAAAAATCCTTTGTCACATTCCATTGAAGAGATTCTCCCATCGCCCCTTTCATACATCGTCTTCTTGACTGACACATGAATGCGTCGAATTACACGATATTTTGACATCTGTATAAAAATCGTGCAATATGTTTGGATAGCTGTACAAAAACATTGAATTGCGTCAGAACATGAAGCGTTATCTTGAACCTCAGGTTCGCCAGGATCTGAGGCGTAAAATGGTCTTCGTCGGCGGCCCCCGGCAAGTCGGCAAAACAACGCTTGCCCGTAAGATCCTGGGAAGATCCAAGGCGGGCTATCTGAATTGGGACATCCCCGACCACCGGGATAGTATCCTGCGCCAGACGTTCCCCTCATCCCGGCTCTGGGTCTTCGATGAAATTCACAAGTACCGGCGTTGGCGTAACTATTTAAAAGGGCTGTGGGATGCTCGTGAAGCGGGGCAGCAGATTCTCGTCACCGGCAGTGCCCGGCTCGACTATTATCGATTCGGTGGCGATTCCCTGCAGGGGCGGTATCACTACCTCCGACTTCATCCATTGAGTGTCGCTGAACTCAAACTGGCCTCCGCTGATGATTTTGAATCATTGCTGAACCTGGGCGGTTTTCCCGAACCGTTCCTTGGCGGGTCGCAAAGAGAAGCGCGCCGCTGGTCCAATGAATACCGCAGCCGCCTGGTGCGCGAGGATCTCCTGAGTCTGGAGCAGGTACAGGACCTGGGCAGCATTGAATTGTTGATGACCCGGTTACCCGACCTCACCGGCAACCCGCTTTCGGTCAATGGCCTCGCCGAACAAATGCGGATCAGCCACAAGACGGTGAGCAAGTGGCTTGATATCTTGGAGAGACTCTATGCGATCTTCTTCACGTTGCCGTTCGGCTCTCCGAAGATCAAGGCGGTGAAAAAGGCCCGTAAACACTATCATTTTGACTGGTCGTTAATCCCGGATGCCGCATTCCGGTTCGAGAACCTCGTGGCCTCCCATCTGTTGAAGTGGGTGAATTTCCGCGAAGACACGGAAGGGTTTCCGACCGAGTTACGCTATTTTCGCGACATTGAAGGACGAGAAGTCGATTTCGTGGTGGTTGAAAAGGGCAAGCCGGTACTGTTTGTCGAATGCAAGTCGTCGGACCGTGCGATCAGCCGGTCATTGAGATACCTGAAACAGCGTTTTCCGGACACGGACGCCTGGCAAATCTCAGCGCAAGGGAAGAAGGACTACGTAACCCGAGAAGGCATTCGTGTCGCGCCGGCGCTTGCGTTGCTCGCGACGTTGAGGTAGAGACACACGCCGTGCTGTTGAGATTCAAGGATCATCAGATTTTTCGGCGAGCACGACGCTACCGTAATCGGCGACGAAAACGAAACGTGCTGAGGAAGCCGGGTGGGCAAGCGAAGGGGCGAAAATTATTCGGCCCTTCGTCGTGACTTGACGTGTACGCCAATTTGGCTTACTTTGCCGAAAATAGAGAGAACATCTAATGGCTCCCCAGCAAACCAAAACCGAACGAGTGCAGGTTCGCATTGATCCTGTGGCGAAGCACATGCTGGAGCGTGCGGCGGCGCTGGCGAACACGACGGTATCGGCTTTCGTCGTCAACAACGCGCTCGAAGCCGCCGACCGCCTGATCGGCAAACGCGAACGACTTACAATAAGCCAGCGGGACTGGAATCGATTTTTCGACGCCCTCGTTGATCCCCCCAAACCGAATGCCTCGCTCCGTAAGGCGTTCACGACCCACAAACGTCTGGTAACGAAGACGGTTGGAGGGTGACCTTCACCATAGAGGCACTCGCGCAGCCGCATGACCGTTCGCGGTTCTATTGCGGCTCCGAGGCGCTTGACCGGTATATCCGCCTGCAAGCGTCGCAGGATACAAGGCGCAAGGTGGCGCGGGTATTTGTCGCTCTCCCTGAAAAAAGCAAGGAAGTCGCGGGATTTTATGCTCTCAGCGCGGGGAGCATCGAACGTACGGCATTGCCCCCTGAAGACGTGAGACGCCTGCCTCACTATCCGGTGCCGGTGGCTTTGATCGGACGTCTGGCAGTGGATCGACGCTGGGCAAGCCAAGGATTGGGATCGGCACTCCTGGCGGATGCGTTCCGCCGTGTGGTCCGGGCAAGTGGGTTGCTCGCAGTCTACGCGGTCGTCGTGGATGCCAAGGATGAGCAGGCCAAGGCGTTCTATGAACGGTTCGGCTTTATCCCGCTAGCAGGAAAACGCCTGTTCTATCCCTTGACCGCGATCGAACGGTTGATTGGTGACTTATTGTGAAAATTTCCCGGGCTAGCCTCGGGCTAAGGCATGACGTCGAGTTCTGCCAGGACTTCCTCCAAATGCCCGTCCACTTTGACTTTCTGGAAGATATCGTCGAGTTTGCCTTGTTCATCGATAATGAACGTCGTGCGCTCGATGCCCATGAATTTCCGGCCGTACAGTGATTTCTCTTTCCACACGCCGTAGGCCTGCACAACGGTTTTCTTTTCATCGCTGAGCAACGGGAAATTCAGGTTGAACTTTTTCACAAACTTTTTGTGCGAGTCCACGGAGTCTGCGCTGACCCCCAGCACCACCGCTCCGCTGGCATGAATTTCTTCCAGGCCGTCACGAAAGGCGCATGATTCCTTGGTGCAACCCGGCGTATCGTCTTTCGGGTAAAAGTACAGCACGACTTTCTTGCCCTTGAAATCGGAGAGCCGCACGATTTTTCCATCCTGATTCGGCAAGGAAAAGACCGGAGCCTTTTGTCCGATTTTCACCTGTTTGGTCGAAGGTCCGGGGGCGGACTGTACGGCTTTGGTCGTTTTCGCTTTGGTCGGCGTGGTCGATTTTTTTCTGGCGGCCTTCTTCGTTCCTCCGGATGCCGTTGGTTTTTTCGTTGCCTTGGTTTTCTGGGCCATTACTTCCCCCTTCTCTCGTCGCTTCATGTATTCGGAATAGTCATTCAGGTAACCGAGGTTTTCACCAACGGCCCTTCTTCCCCGACCAATATTAAAATTTTATGATATACCAGTGCTAAAAGAAAAGAGGAAATCCCATCACAATGAGGGGGCTCGTGCAATTCGTCGTGGATGAAAATATTCCGTTTGCCCGGGAAGCGTTTTCGCATCTCGGGTCCGTGACCCTGCTCCCCGGACGAGCCATGACCCGCGAGGCGATTCGGGAAGCCCACGCGCTGATCGTCCGGTCCGTCACTCAAGTCGATGCCGCATTGTTGGCCGATACCAACGTGCAATTCGTGGGAACCGCGACCACGGGTGTCGAGCATATCGACCAGGATTATTTAGCCGCTCGAAAGATCGGGTTTGCCGCAGCCCTGGGTTGCAATGCGAACGCCGTGGCAGAGTACGTGCTGACGGCTCTGCTGGTGACGGCTCACGCCAAGGGCTTGGTCCTCAGCGGAAAAACCCTGGGGATCATCGGCGCCGGCCGGATCGGCAGCATTGTGGCGGCCAAAGCGCCCGCGTTGGGTATGCAGACGCTTCTGCATGATCCCCCATTGGCGCGCGCAACCGGCGATCGCCGGTATCGGCCACTCGCTGAAATCCTCCAAGCCGACTTCGTGACCCTGCACGTCCCGTTGACGCTCGACGGACCCGACGCCACGTTTCATATGCTCGGAGCCGATGAACTGGCGCACATGGCGCCATTGTCTATTCTAATCAATACCGCACGCGGAGAAGTCGTGGATAATGCAGCTTTGCTCGAGGCTTTGACCGAAGGGACGATAGGCGGCGCGGTCCTGGACGTCTGGGAAACGGAACCTGCCATTAACTGGGATCTCCTGAACCAGGTGACGCTCGGCACGCCACATGTTGCCGGCTACTCTTCCGACGGAAAAGTCAATGGAACGGTGATGCTGTATCAGGCCTGCTGTAGCTTTTGGGGAATCGAGCCGGTCTGGGCGCCTCCCCCGGATCAGCCCACGACCGCCGCCCCCGGCACTGTGCCCCACGTTGCATTCGACGCCACCGGCAAGGATTTCCAGACCCTGGCTCATGAAATTCTCACGACCCTGCATGACCTTCCGGGAGATCACGCGCGGATGCGGGATCTACTCGCCGTTCCCGAACCGCTACGCCCAGAAGCATTCGACCGGCTCCGAAGAGACTATCCGCACCGCCGGGAATTCGCCGGCACACCAATCTCCATCACGGGAGGCGATCGAAACCTCTTTACCCGGCTGCAAACATTGGGAATCCACGCCGAGGAACCCTGAGCAATCGAAAGGTTGCAGGGATGGAAAAGACAGACTACCTTATATTCTTCTTCACTGAACAAAAAGGGGCCGTACCATGAAAATCATCAAGCCGAAAACCATTTTCTTGTGTCTGGTGCTGATAGGATGGGTGCCGTCGGTAGGGTATTCGCAAAGCCTGCAAGAAGCGATTGACGAGGCTCTGATTGTTCCTTTGGCCAAGCTTGAGGCCCAAGTAGCCCAAGCCGGTTACTTCAACAGATTTCACGGTTCTTCATCGCCAGAAGAGAAGGCCGATGATGCCAACGGCCCACAGGCACACGGGAGCGGGGTAACGACAAGCGTCGGAGTGTTGCGCAGAATTAATCCGTTGTATCCGTTGATCGCCAAAAAGTCCGGGTGGGAAGGGACGGTACTGATTCGCGTGGCGGTTGAGAAGAACGGCAGGGCCAGCAAGGTCGACGTGTCACGGAGCAGCGGACATAAAGTTCTGGATGACGCTGCGGTCAAAGCCGTCAAACGATGGTCTTTCCGCCCCGCGCGGGACGGGAACATCCCCATTCGCAGCGTCGTGGTCATTCCCATCGGGTTTTCTTTATCCTCACAACGTACGGCATCATCGGACGCGCCGCCATCAGAAGTACAGGATAAATATGAGCGCTACCCTTACCGCTCCCGCTCATATGAAGCCGCCCTTGCAAAAGCCAAGGCTAACGCCGATGCCGCCTACGCCGCCGCTATCGCTGATGCAAAAGCACGGCAAGGCAAGAAGCGGGCCAAGCATTGCCGGGCCACCTTGAAGCCAGTGGTGGAACTTGTCGAAATTGTGAAATGTGTCCAAATCGTGGACGCCATCGCGGATGCGTGTAGTACCGCAACCGAGCAATTCAGACTGAATAAGAGATTTCAGGTGGCCGCCAAATTCGACACCCTCAAGGCACACGTCACGCAATGCGTCACGGCGAACATCGCCGGCTATTCTGCGTTAGTGCACTATATCGTGACGCCAGAAACTAAAGACCGATACCGCCGGACTGATTGAAAAATGCCGCCAGGAAGAAACCAATACGTTAGGCGTTTTGGGGTATGAATTCATATGGCCGTGTTTCAAGGGATACCTTGACATGATTGATGAACCGCTGGAGCCTCCCCCGACGAAAATTTCCCCGGAACCGGCGGAGGATTCAGAACCCCTTCCAAAGGTGAAAGCCTGAACGGAAAATATACCTATCTAGACACGAGCAAAATCATCCGCTATCCACCCATCACACTCTTGGCCAACTCGATTATCGTACTCACGATCTTATAAACGTCTTTAATTTTTTCAGCCCAAGCTTTAATTTCATCGATTGGTAATTGTTCTAGGTGTCTAAGGATCTTATGAAGCAAATCCTCCTTACTGGTGTCATGGGGTAAATTCGGCGAGATTTCATCCCAATAGTCATCAAAGGCTCGTATGGTTTCCCGTTTGACCACGTTCCTCATCCATATGTAGTGAAGAATGGACGCGGAGGGCGAGGACGCGGCTTTCTGTTTGGCGGCAGACATCGAAGGAAATTCGTCTCCCCGTATGTGTCCGCCGTTCAACCCCAAAACGCCACAAGTGTCCTTCAACCATAAAAAGCACTTTTCTGAATCTTCGTCACATTTTACATAACCCAATTCTTCATCGTGCCCTCCCACATGTTGAATTAGCCTGTTTCCTTTCCAAGTAATTGAACTCATCGCAAGTCCTCCTTTGTCGGTCCGAAAATCAGGTTATCTTTCACTTTGGGCAAAGAGCATTTTCAAAAACTTCGAGCGTAACGTCATTGTTCCCCACAGTTTTTCTCCCGTCGACCATTGGGAACAAGCTCGGGTTGTCAGAAATTTTTCGGTTATTGTAAATACTGTATGTGTTTCAGTCACATCATCGTGTGCATCTCGCGCACAAGACAGATGAATCGTCTGGCTACGATACAACCGTTATGAAGAAATGCCTTTTTTTTGTCCTGCTCCTCTCATGCTGTATGGCGACGGCCATTCCCGCAGCCGAGCTTGAGACCCTCGAAAACGCCACGCTGATTGAGGCCGGCCTGAACGACGGCGACAGTTTCAAGGTCAAGGCTGGCGGGAAGGAACTGCACCTGCGACTCTACTACGTGGATTGCCCGGAGACGACCGCCAGCAAGGCTACGAGGGACAGAGTTCTCGAACAACAATATTATTTCGGCCTCCAAGACACCAAGGCCGTGATGCGCTTCGGCAAACAGGCGACCACATACGTCAAACGGGTCCTGTCCCGGCCATTCACCATTTACACCAGTTATGCTAAGGCACCAGGAGGGTCAACCATAGGTCGCCACTATGCCTTTATCAAAACCCACGATGGCCGCGATCTCGGGCACCTCCTCGTCGAACAGGGCCTGGCCAGGGTACACGGCGAAAGCCACCAAGCCCCTGACGGCACACCAAGCAAATTCGTATGGAAAGAACTTCGGAATGTCCTTGATTTCGCCATGTTGAAACGAAATGGAATATGGAAGGAAGCCGATCCTGAACGCCTCATTCAAGGGCGAAAAATCCTGCTGGAAGAAGAGAAGAAATGGGGGAAAAGATGCGACGACCCCATCGACCTAAACACCGCATCGCAAGAACAACTCCAGGAAATTCCAGGAGTTGGCCCGGCTACAGCCGAAAAAATTGTCAAAGGGAAACCTTACCGGTCCGTCGATGACCTGTTGAATGTTCCGGGCATCGGGCCGAAAACATTGGAAAAGATCAGGCCTTGCGTGAGCGTCGGGAAGTGAATGGGCCGGCCAGCGCAAAGCAGGCGCCATGAGATGGCGCGGCTACAAAAACAAAGGAAAAGACACTGGATCCCCGACTATAAATGTCGAGGATGACAGAGAGAGATAAGGATAGCCCCCCTCACCCTGCCCTCTCCCACGTTGGGAGAGGGTTCTATGGGGTATTGACACGGCATTGACGAATTCCTATAATTCTATAATTCCTATCGGAAATGTATGAATTGAAATGATCAAGATTCCGCTGAAAGTGACGTATGCGATTTTTGCGACGCTGGATCTGGCCTTGCGATACGGTGAGGGGCCGGTGCAGGCCAGGACGATTGCCCGGAGGCAAACCATCCCGCCGCGGTTTATCGAGCAGGTGCTGCATGCCTTGAAGCAAGGCGGCATCGTTGACAGCATCAGGGGGCCGCAGGGAGGATACCTACTGCGACAACCCCCGTCGGAAGTGTCCGTGGCCGCCATTGTCGAAACGATGAACGGTCAAGCCGAGCCGGACACCCGGGAGGCCGGCACGAATGGGCGGGCCTTGCGGCCTCCCCATCGCGAAGCGTTATTATCGAGGCTCTGGGATCGCGTGTACCAGGCCGAGCGAGAAATTTTGAGTTCGGTTACGCTGCAATCCCTGATCGAACAGTATACGGAGCTCGAACAACAACGAGCGCCGATGTATCACATTTAACGGCATTGGGAGCATATTCCCCATTTCATCCGGAGGCACATCATGAGCACGGGCCGTTCCACTACGTTTCCTGAAATTCATACCCTTCCCATCCCTCAAGAGATTCAAGAGGAAATCGAAACGTTTGAAGATGAGGTCAAACGGTTACAGGCCGGTGACGTCACCCTGGACCTGTTCAAGCCGTTCCGGTTGCAATACGGCATCTATGGACAACGGCAGGCGGACGTGCAAATGGTGCGCATCAAGATTCCCTTTGGCGGGATGACGGCCAACCAGGTACGCCGCGTCGCCGAACTGGCCGAGACCTATGCCACGGGCGTCGGCCACGTGACGACCCGGCAGGATATTCAATTGCACTTCGTGCCCTTGCCGCAGATCAGCACGGTCATGCGCAAGCTGGAAGAAGTGGGGCTGACCACCCGTGAGGCCTGCGCCAATACCGTCCGCAACGTCACGGCCTGCCACTTGGCCGGCGTGTGCCAGGGTGAAGTCTTTGACGTAACCCCGTACGCGAACACCGTAGCGCGGCACCTGCTGCGCAACCCGCTCAACCAAAGCCTGCCGCGCAAATTCAAGATTGCATTTTCCGGCTGCAATCACGATTGCGCCATGACGCCCATCCACGACGTGGGCTTGCTGGCGAAGAAAACCGAAGACGGCACGATCGGCTTTCGCATGGTGGTCGGCGGAGGATTGGGCGCGGCCCCGCGCATCGCGCATCTGCTCCGGGAATTCGTGCCCATGGATGACCTAATCCCGTCCATCGAAGCCGTGATCAAAGTCTTCGACAATCTCGGCAATCGCAAGAACCGCAGCAAAGCCCGCATGAAGTTCGTGATCGAGAAACTGGGGTTTGAAGAATTCAAACGCCGATGGGAAGAAGCCTATGCGGACATGTTCGGCGCCAAGCCGGCGCATCCGCCGTTGAACCTCCTCCCGCATGCCGACCCGGCTCCCCTGATCATGCCGTCGAAGCATGGAGCCAACGGCAACGGTGCTCACCCTAATGGAGATCCGGCTTCTTCGTTCGCCACCTGGCGACGCACCAACGTGGTGAAACAGCGGCAGGATGGGTTTTCCGCGGCCGTCCTGAGACTCCCGACGGGCGATATCACCGCCGAGCAAATGCTGCTGGTGGCTGACCTGGCCGAACGCTATTCCAATGGCAACGTGCGCACCACGATCGGGCAGAACCTGATCATTCGCTGGGTGTCCGATGATCAACTCGATGCCTTCTACGAGGAATTGGATAGCCACGGATTAAGCCAGCCCGGCGCGAATAAAACCGAAGACATCGTGGCCTGCCCGGGGACCGATACCTGCGGTCTGGGGATCACCTCATCCAAGGGTGTCGCCCGCGCCCTGGCCGAAGTCTTTCCTCCAGGACAGGTTCCCGAGGATTTGAAAGGGACCACGATCCACATCAGCGGCTGTCATAATTCGTGCGCCCAACATCATATCTCGACCATCGGGCTGCACGGGGTGGGCAAACGCGTCGGGGATCACATTGCCCCGGTGTATGAGCTGCACCTTGGCGGACGGATCAACGGGACCGCAGAAGTTGGACAAATGACGATCAAGCTTCCGGCCAAGAACGTCCCTGCCGCGGTGTCGCATTTACTCGACGTATATCGACGCGACCGCCAGGAGGGCGAAAGCCTGCACACCTTTGTCAAACGGGCGGGCAAGAACGCGCTCAAGGAAGAACTGATCGGCCATTCCATTCTGCCGGCCTATGCCGACGATCCCTCGTACTACTTCGACTGGGAAGCGGATGAAGAATTTACGCTCGAAGATCTCGGACCCGGTGAATGTGCCGGCGGCGCCATCGAGATGATCGACAATCGAATCCTGGAAGCCGAGCAGGAACTGTACCAAGCCCGCATTCTGGCCGAGAAACATCAATACGCCATGGCCATCAACAAGTCTTATCGCGCCGTGGTGGCCGGAGCCAAGGCGTTGCTCGTGACCGAAGGCATCGATCCGAACACCGATGCGGACACGCTGGCGGAATTCGATCAGTTCGCCGACCGGCAAAACGGGCTCATTCCGCAAACCTATCGGGGCATGGCAGGGACCGTCAGTGACCTGGGCACCAAGGACAATTCCGCCGAGTTCACCAGCCAGAAAATGGCTTTTGCCAAAGGGTTCGTGGAAGTCTGCCGGAAACTGACCGAAGCCATCGATCAGGATCTCAAGCTCGGCACCGCTGAAGACAGCCCGGCATCGGTAGCGGCCGCGGCGGAACCAGCTCCGGCGCAAAGTGAACCCGTGCAGGACGTGACCGTGCTGGATCTTCGAGGGGTCATGTGCCCGCTGAACTATGTCAAGACCAAGTTGAAACTGGAAATGATGGACGAGGGTGAACGATTGGAAGTCTGGCTGGATGCCGGAGAGCCCATCAAGAACGTACCCATGAGTCTGCGCAACGACGGGCATAAGGTGCTCGGCGAAGATCCGTTGGAAGCCGATGAGCAACATTTCAAGGTTCTGGTAGAAAAAGTCGAAGGTTAACCCGTGACGAAAACCGTGCAAGAAGATTTTTCAATAGAGGCGATTCAGGAACTGAACCAACGCTTTGCGGGCCAGTCGCCGCAAGAAGTCCTGGCCTATGCGTTGGAACGGTTTTTCCCCAAGGTGGTGTTGGCGTGCAGTTTCGGTTCGGAGGACATGGTGCTCTGGGATATGATGCACCGCATCAACCCGCAAGCGTCGCTCTTCTATCTGGACACGGATTTCCTCTTTCCGGAAACCTACGCCGTGCGTGACCGCCTGATGGAGCGATACAAGGTTTCTCCCGAGCAGGTGATTCGCGTGGCGCCGGCGCTCACGCCCGCGGAGCAGGCGAAAGAGTTCGGAGACCTGTTGTGGGTCCGGCAACCGGATGAATGCTGCCGAATCCGGAAAGTCGAGCCGTTGACCAGGACTTTGAAAAACTACGCGGCATGGGTCACCGGCATTCGCCGCGACCAGTCAGCGACACGCGCGACCGCGGGGCTGGTTGAATGGGACGACCGGTTCGGCCTGGTCAAGTTCAATCCCCTGGCGGCTTGGACCAGCGATCAGGTCTGGGCCTACATCAGGACGAATGACGTGCCCTACAACGCCCTCCATGACCAACACTATCCCAGCATCGGATGCACGCACTGCACGGCGCCCGTTCAGCCGGGCGACGATCTGCGATCCGGGCGATGGCAGAGTCTTGATAAAACCGAATGTGGGCTGCACCAATAACCGGCGCCCCGGAAACACACCATAGACCACCATTGGAATTCGACCGTACGTTTCATCGACCGCAGGCGTAGCTGATGCATCACCTCATCACCAAAATCGGAAAAGGACAACGCGGGGTCAGAGACCTCTCGTGGGACGAATCCAAACAGGCTGCCCGGGATATGATCGAAGGCAACGCGAGCCCCTATCAGACCGGGGCCTTTTTGATGGCCATGCGCATCAAGCTGGAAGGCGTGACGGAATTGGCCTCGTTCACCGCGGCCACGCGCAGCTACGCCGCCCCGATCAACGCCCCGGCCGGCCTCAACGTGGTCGACGTGCCGATCTATGCCGAAAAGCACAATACGCATCACGTGTGCGTGCCCGCCGCCATCGTCGCCGCCTCCGCCGGGGCCACCATGCTGTTTCACGGCATCGACAATCCCACGGTCTCCTCCGACCTGCCCCGGGTGTTGACGCAACTGGGCATCCCCGTCGCGTTACAGGGTGACGACCTGGCCGGCGTGCTGCAACGGGAAGGACTCGCGTACCTGGACCTCGCGTTGTATCACCCTCCCCTGGCCAAGTTACTCGCGTTGCGCGAACAACTGGGAGCCCAAAACCTGTTTCATCAGGTCGCCCGGGTCCTCAATCCCATGCGAGCGCACTCGCAAGTGGTGGGTGTGGCCCATCCGCCGTACCTCGAAAAAATCCCGGAAGTGGTGAACATGATCGGTGGGCGCAGGCTCCTGGTGTTTCAGGGACTGGAAGGATTTCCCGAACTGTCGATTGCGACCCCGACGATCATGCGGGAACTGCGTGAAAACCGTGTGACCCGCTTGACCCTCAAACCCGAAGACGTCCGGCTTCCCCTTGGCTCGTTCCAACACATGGCCGTTGCTCCCCAGTTCCTTCGACAGGGCTCAGGACAGGCCGCTCAAGGCTCGGGGCAAGCCACGCCCAAAGAACTCCCGGCCCTGGAGGCGGAGATGATTCATCGCGTACTGAATAACCAACCCCTTCGAGGCGCAGGACAAACCCAATTCCGCGATTGGATCATCTACAACGCCGCCATGTTTCTGTATGCCGGAGGGCAAGCCCCGTCCATCGCCGAAGGCATGCCGTTGGCGAAAAAGGCATTGGATTCCGGCGCGGCAGCGAAGAGGCTGGCCGATCTCGCTGCATCCCCGGCGCCGCACGGAGACTCTGAAACTGCACCGGAGCAAAAGGTCGTGCACGCATGAAACATCTTCGACAACTGGAAGATCAAAGCGTCTATATCCTGCGGGAGGCCTATAAACACTTCGATAACCTGGGCATGCTCTGGTCCATGGGCAAGGATTCCACGGTGCTCTTGTGGTTGACCCGCAAAGCCTTTTTCGGCCACGTCCCGTTCCCGCTCCTGCACGTGGATACCAGTTACAAGATTCCCGCGATGATCGAGTACCGGGACCGGCTGGCGCGCGAATGGCGCCTCAACCTGGTGGTCGGACAGAACAAGAAAGCCCTGGCCGAAGGGATGAATCACGAGCGAGGCCGGGTCGAATGCTGCACCGCGCTCAAAACCAACGGCCTCAAACTGTTGCTGGAGGAGAAAGGGTACACGGGTATCATCCTCGGCGTCCGCGCGGATGAAGAAAGCACGCGCGCCAAAGAACGGTATTTCTCCCCGCGCGACAAGAACAACGACTGGGATTTTCGCGACCAGCCCCCGGAACTGTGGGATCAATTCAAAACCTCGTTCCCGCCGAACACCCACATCCGGATCCACCCCCTGCTGGACTGGACGGAGATCAACATTTGGGAATACATCAAGCTGGAAAATATTCCCTTTATGGATTTGTACCTCGATAAGGGCGACGGCACGCGGTACCGGAGCCTGGGGTGCGCGCCCTGTACCTTCCCCATCAAATCCACCGCCACCACGGTCGATGAAATCATAGAAGAATTGCGCGCCACGAACGTAGCCGAACGCGCCGGTCGCGCTCAGGACGAAGGCCGAGGCATGGAGGTGCTCCGCAAAGATGGCTACATGTAAGACCGAAACCGCGGCCACCGTTGATATCCGCGACCGCATGAACATCGTCATCGTCGGTAGCGTGGACCACGGCAAGTCCACCCTGTTGGGGCGCCTGTATGCGGACACGGGCACCCTGCCGGAGGGCAAGGTCGAAAAAATTCAGGCCATCTGCAAACAGCAGGGCAAGGAGTTCGAATACGCCTTCCTGTTCGACGCCTTCCTGGAAGAACAGCAGCAGGGCGTGACCATTGACACCGCCCGCACCTTCTTCCAATGGGAGGGACGCCAATACATCATCATTGACGCGCCCGGACACAAGGAATTCCTGAAAAACATGGTCTCCGGCGCAGCGCGGGCCGAAGCCGCCCTCCTGCTGATCGACGCGCTGGAAGGAGTCAGGGATCAATCCAAGCGGCACGGCCTGTTGCTCTCGATGCTGGGCGTGAAACAGGTCACCGTGGTCGTGAACAAGATGGACCTCGTGGACTACCGGCAGGCGACGTTCGCACTCATCGAACAGGAGTATCGTGAGTTCCTGTCCCAACTCGACGTGACGCCCCAATTCGTGATCCCCGCCAGCGCCAAACGCGGGGACAACATCGCAACGCCCAGCCCGCACATGCCGTGGCACACCGGCCCCACGGTCCTGGAGTCGCTGGCGCAATTCTCCTCGGAATCCGAAAAAGGAGAACAACCCCTGCGGTTTCCCCTGCAGGACGTCTACAAATTCGACGCCCGCCGGATCCTGACGGGACGCATCACATCCGGACGCCTCAAAGTGGGTGACCAGGTGATCTTTTCGCCGTCGAACAAAAGCGCGGTCGTGCAGACGCTCGAAGCGTTCAACGTGGACCCGCCGCCCACGCAAGCCCAAGCCGGGCAATCCGTGGGGATCACCCTGGACGACCAGATTTTCGTCGAGCGCGGGGAGATCATCAGTCATGAGGGTTCCCTGCCGCTCGTCTCCACGACCTTCCGTGCCAACCTGTTCTGGCTCGGCCGCCGGCCCCTGAACATGGACAAATCCTATCTGGTCCGGCTGGCCACGCACGAAGTCGAATGCCGCGTGGCGGAGATTCACCGCATCGTGGACGCCGATAACCTCTCGCTGGATCAGCACCAGACCCACGCGGTCGTGAAGCGCAACGAGGTGGCGGACGTCACTATCCAGGCCAAGGCCCCGATCGCCTTCGACCTGTACGCCGACTTCGAGACCACGGGCCGCTTCGTCCTGGTCGACGACTACGACGTGTCCGGAGGCGGCATCATCACCGAGATGGTGGCGGACCGTGAAGAGACCCTGCGCATCGAGGCCCGGCAACGGGACTTTGCCTGGGTCAAGGGTGACGTCACCCTGGCGGACCGCGCCAAGCACTACGGCCACCGTGCGGCGCTGGTCCTCCTCATCGGCCCCGATACCACGGGCAAGACCTTCCTGGCCAAGAAAGTGGAATCCATGCTCGTGGCCGAAGGCCGGCACGTCTATATGCTGGACCCGGAAAACCTTCGACGCGGGCTCGATGCGGATTTGCAGGACGAGGACCCCCGGGAAACGATCCGTCGTTACGGCGAAGTGGCGCGGCTGCTCATCGATACCGGGGTCCTGCTGATTTCAACCACGAACTCGTTCAACCCTTCGACTGGGCTCAGGACAGGCCTGCCGGCGGATCAAACCGTCGAAGCCATCCGCACACTGGTGCATCCCGCCCCGGTCCTCACGGTCTACATGAGCCGGGACGTGGCGGCCTCGCCCTTCGAGGCCGACCTCACCTTCACCGGACCCGAAGACTTTACGCGCACGACCCATGACGTGCTCGCCGCGCTGAAAGAAAAAGGTATCATCGCCGAAACCATCGGCAACCAACCCGTGTTCCAATTCTCGATTTAGTGTCAACCTCGCTTCTTGTCATTCTGAGCTTGTCCTGAGCAACGCGAAGGACCTGGCGAAGAATCTGCATTTCTCCTTCTGTCATTCCCGACATTAGTAATCGGGAATCCAGTGTCTTTTGTCTTTGGGCTGCATAACCCTCTCCCTTGATGGGAGAGGACTAAGGTGAGGGTGGGTAGGGACCAACGATCGTTGGTCCCGTCCTGTTAGCCCGGCGTCGACAGTTTCAACCCCACCACGCCCGACACAATCAACACGATAAACAACAAACGCACAGCTTCGCGCGGCTCGTTGAACAGGATCATGCCCATGATCGCCGCGCCTGCTGCGCCGATGCCGGTCCAGACGGCATACGCCGTCCCGATCGGGATGGCGCGCACGGCCAACGACAGACACACCATACTCACGCTCATCGCCACCACCGTCCCCACGCTCGGCCACAGCCGCGTAAACCCGTCCGCATATTTGATCCCGGTAATCCAGACAATCTCAAAAACACCGGCGACAAACACATACACCCACGCCATACACTCCTCCTGTTCGTGAAAGGACAACCCGAAGGTCTCCCTTGTAACACGCCCCGGCCTTGCATGACCACTACCCATTCCTGTCTCTCTTTCCGTCATCCTCGTCATTCTTAATCGAGGATCCAGTGTCTTTCTATTCGCAGTCCCGCCATGTCCCGGCGCCTTCGGGCGTGGCTGCGCCCCGGTCCCGCAGTTTAATGTGGAGGCGAGGACTGTCTGAGCGTAGCGAGTTCCGCAGCCCAAACAACCGGGACTGGGGCAAAGGCACCCCATTGGGGCCACGCACGGGCGCCAATGGTTTTGGGTCCTTTTGCCGAAACAAAAGAGCCTGTCCTGAGCAGAGCGTAGGAACCTCGTCGTGCGGGGACGAAACCCCGCGAGAACCTTTCTCCTTCTGTCATTCCCGACATCCTTAATCGGGAATCCAGGGTCTTTGCCTTTGTCTTTGCCTTTGTCTTTGCCTTTGTCTTTGCCTTTGTCCTTGCCCCCCCTCACCCCAGCCCTCTTCACCAAAAGGGGAGAAGGGGTTGGGCGTTACTCGTGCAAACATCGCATTGCTATGTTTGCTATAGTTTTGCTATGCCCTGCTATTATTCTGCTATGCTTTGCTGTGCTGTCGCTATGTTTTGCTATGATTTTGCTATGATTTTGCTATGTTCCGCAAAGCGGGCGGACAACGCGGAGGAACAGGACACGGTCGCGCCAACGCAGGCTAGCTATTCTGTCAACGCCTGTCCTGAGCGTAGCGGAAGCGAAGTTGAAGGAAGCCTGCCGAAGGGAATGACTCAACACATATAATCCCCGATCCTCGATCGAGTCAAGAACAGGCTTTGATCGGGGATCCAGTGTCTTTGTGTTCCCCTCCTTTGTAAGGAGGGGCGAGGGGAGGTAGAGGCATTTGTAGCCGCACCATCTATTGGCGGCATGTAGACTAGATATCCGGGCTAGCACTTACAGCAAGGGTTAGGATATAGTACGGAAAAAGGCAGTGCTTTCTTCCAGGACGACGAGATCAACCATGAATGAACGAATCGTCATTGATCCGGAGATTCAACACGGCAAACCAGTGATTCGCGGCACACGAGTGCCGGTGACCCGCATCCTCGCTGGACTGGCAGGCAGAATGACCTTCGACGAGCTATGCCGGGAGTATGAGGTGACGGTTGAAGACATCCGGGCTGCCATCAACTATGCCGAAGAACTGGTTGAACAGGAAACCCACCACCCGCTCCCCATGGGCTGACTACCTTCGTGCGCTTATACGGCTAGCTTGATTCTTGGCCCAATCGAAGAGATGTTGCACTAGAGCGAAGGGGATGCTTGTTAAGGTTCGGTGAGGGATTGCTGTATTTGGAACTGTTGAAGAAAAGAAACCTTGTTAAACGATCAACTTTTATCTTTCAGCAAAGCTACCATTTCAGTCAAAAAGTCAGAATCCACTATGGGCACTTGAGCATAAATTATTGACGATTCCCCCGCTAACTTAGCTGCTAAGTGGCCTTTTCCGAGCAGCCGCTCTGCACCCTTCTCACCCAATGCAATCTGGGATGTGCCTTCACTGTCGACTTGGAGCACCAGACGATTTCCTAAGTTGGCGCGGAGTTGCATTGGCATAACATTCGCATCCGGCCGCTGAGCAGCAAAAACGAGCGAAATCCCTGCTGCACGAGCTTTTACACCCAACCGCCCCACAATATCCGATACACCATTCGCATATTGAGTGGTCATCATCCACTCGGCGAACTCGTCGTGGATAACCCACAAGAATGGCAAGTGCTCGGTCGCATTCGTTTTTTTGTTCAAGTCAAAGATATCCGAAACCCTATTCTCCTTCAGAATCGTATAGCGCCGGTTCATTTCTCCAACAAGTTCGTTTAACTTAATCATGGCGTTTTCTTGGTTGTCGATGATACTTTCTTGCAAATGTGGCAACCCATCAAACGCGAAATAGTCGACCCCCAATTTGGGGTCAATGAGGACAATCTTAGCCTGTTCCGGTGTATTTGTGCAGGCGATGCCAAGAATAATGTTCTGCATCAGCACTGATTTCCCACTACCCGTCGAACCCGCAATGAGGGTGTGAGGCGCGTTGGATTTTGGAGAGAGAAATAGGGAACCGCTGTCCTCTTCTCTTAGTCCAATGAGAAGTTCGTGATTCCCGTGAGTGCAACTTGGGTTCCACTGTTTCCAGATATCTAGCAGGTGCAGCACTCGGCGATTCGGACGAGCAATGGCGATGGACACGATACCTGGTTGAGGACGAACCGAAATTACATTCAACCCATGCGTAGTCAAGAATTCCGATCGCCGTTTAAGTACCTGTTCTACCGTAAGGTTTGCGCCACCTTGAAACTTAAGCAAGGCTGCGTTCGGCGTGAGTGCCTTTGAGAGTAACTTTGATTGAAGATGGAACTGTTGTAAGGCGCCTTTGCTTCTATTCTCAATCTGCTTGAGCCATTCTTCATCGTCGCCGTAATGCGTACTTATTTCATGATCACTAATGATTTTCTCAACTTGGGGATAGGCCCATGCACAGCTGACGGTGACAGATGAAGCAGGCATAGATGGTCCACCATAGATTGTAGGAGATGGATTAGTAGAGAGAATTTTTGGTTCCAGTTGCTTTCTTTGAATGTCTTCATTTTTCGACTTTTCGACATTTTCCGTTGACTGCTCGTTGGGCTTGGAAAGCTCAGGAATTTGTGTCCCCTTCGCTGGCTTTCGATAGATTGGCTCTTTCCAGACATCGTGACTTGCGATGTCTTTACGAATAGTGCTTGGATCGGCATCCATGGCGTACTTCAAAACTAGGTCACGCAGTTGCGTTCGGGAGAAGACTTCTTGCCAGGACTCATTCACCTCATCCACCGCTCCAAAATCTGAACACTCTGGTGAGTCAGATGGGCTGGATACGAAGACATGCGAATAACCACGCATGTAAATATCACACTCTCCATCACGCACTGCTCGGCGCCAAGCCTGCAAATTAATTGGCGAATTCGCAGGGAATTGAATTCCATTTATCATGAGATCAGAAAAGCGGGATAGCCACAAATCACGATCAAGTCGTTTGGGATTTCCGAAAATGGCATTGTCAATACGACGAACAGTGTCACGGAGTTGCTTCTGCGACTCCTTGCGTTTGATGGCTAAACTGGCGTAGTCAATGTATTTCGCTTCCGAAATGATAACGGCGAGTTGGAGTTTGCCCGCTGGAGTTTCTTGTGGACAGAGAGCTAAAATATCGGCAATTTGTTCTTCGCGCTGCCCTAACCACTCAGCGTAGTCATCAAGGAAATACCAGCCAAAGTGCCGATTACTGCGAAGTTCGTGGCGAATCATGTAGCGACTAAGAACAACCCCCATAAGTTCGCTGGCATTTCGTCCACGCTTCGCCGCACGCAGCACCAAATCACCGGAAATTTCGTTTGCATCGTTAATAAATCGTTCCATGAGTTTCCGGCATTCTGAGTCTGTCAAACTAAGATTCAAATCCCTAATACGCTTGAGAACCATTGAGTGCAGAAGGCTCAATGGCGCAGTCGAAGAAATCAGAATGTTTCGTCCCTGCATAGCTCTCTGTTTGTAGCGAATAACCTTTACATTCTGGTTTAAGAGTTGGCGGCGGTCGAGCAACTCGTCAAAGTTTACAACCCAGTTTCCTAAATAGTGTATTTCCTGAAATATGCTCGCCGTGCGCGGGTCATTGAAGTCAAGCTTGCGAGCTGGAAGCAGGCGCCTGCTTTCATCCTCATCCCAATCGCCCTTGATGAAGGTCGTCAGTGCCGTGATGAACGACCAGCCTTCTTTGCTCTGCACAGGGCAACACAAATAAACAACAGAATTCATGTCGTCTAGTGCTGCGGGACGCCGGCGCGACCACTGTGCTGGGATGAATGTGGCCGGTTCTACACACACAGAGGTTTCAGGATACCAATCTAGGCTAGCATGCCGAGTGATGACATCCTCAAGAAATACGATGTCTGCCGGTGGTCCATCTTTGGGATTAGGCGGGGGGGCTTGGTCAGCCATGATGCCGATACGAAGACGTGCCATGAAATCCTTGGCCGCTTCGCTCGACACGTATGAGTCAGCATCGACTTCTGAAGATTCGATAATTTGTTCATAGAGTTCACGCAACTTCCTTCCATCACGATGGCGCAAAATGATTTGGCAGCGCATATCTTCTTCGCCTTCATGAAGCTCATTCATCTTTTCAACAAGGGCATATGGAAGTCTCGCAGAATCACAGTTGTAAAGAACAATGGAAAAGTTGGCTAGTTCATGCGGATAGAGAGACAGAAACCGCTTCGTTAAGTTAACGATGAGCGTCGATGTTTCGGAAGGACTCTCATTCGTCTCGTCAAAACCATCATTGCTAACGACTGGAGACTCGTGAAGGCTATAGTCAAGATATTGGTCGCTCAAGGAAAGTATTTCTGGTTTCCTGTCATGCCAACCTAAGATGATTTCAGGATAGTAGGGATGTGACAGTTCCTCTTCGAGTTCTTTGAAGAACAGACGCGAGTCGCCAAAGAAAATTTCCTCGGCGCTCAACAAGTGCTTAATCAGCGAGGCTACTCGCTGTGCCTTGTTAACCATGGCGGAAAGTCGGAGTGGGTGCCATGGAGCCACAATAGCAGTCACGGATCCTCCGTCTACCTCCACCGTGCCAATTTGCAGCAAAGGACGAAGAAGCGTTTCTCGGTTTCGGTCTCCTTTCGCATTGAGACAAATAGCGCTGAGTAAAACCCCATAATCTTCAATTTGCTTCTTCAAGAATTCGCAAAAGAGACCGTCTTCTACGAAACCCTTAACCGCTTCTTGATAGCTCTGTTCAAAGATCTGAAATAGCTTCAACAGTCTGGATGCAATAGATTCAGACACAAAGCCGTCCTGCTGAGCTTGCATGAGGTTCGCTGGCCAAAGAAATGAGATATCCTGTTCCTTTTTATAACTGGAGACCAAAGAGCCTCTGTCTTGGCCGTAAGCAGCATAGAGTGTCCGAACATTGCGGAGGTCAAGTGACTGAAAGCGCCCCTTGCCACTTACAGGCTCACGATTGACCCGGCAAAATACCAATGGATGTTCCGTCAAGCGCAGCCAATCTTTGTAGAATTCACTCGTAATGGCGTTGGGGTCGTATTTCCAGACCAATTGTTTGAAATATGTTTCCGTTGCACCGGTTGACAGTTCAACTTCTAACTCCAACAGAAATTTTAGTTGCAATGCGGACTTGGCAAAGGAACGATTAACATAGGGTTTGGTCGCCTTGCGCCACTGGGTACTCAATGCCTCAAAATTCATTAAATCCCCAATGTCCCACGAAACTCGGTTGCCAAGCAGAGCTTTCAATCCACAATACCGATGGGCGAAAAATAAGCCTGCATCTTCATTCAAATCTTTGAGATCCTTCTTGGTTCGGCGGTCGCAGGAAATTTTTAGCTGTCGGTTCGAGGAAAGCATGTCTCGGTCGAATAAACGTTCCATGCAGAGGGCAATACCTAACAGGAAATCTTCCGTCTCGATAGGCATGCCATAAACAAATTTGTCCCACTTCGCCTTAAGTGGAGGCTTTTCCTTGAGTTCATTACGGTGCCTTTCGTAAAAGTCCTCATCGTCTTCTTGTGATTCCGTGTAATTTCTCTTACTCAATCTTCTAAGGTAATCTGATTCGTCCTCTGTTAACAGTTCGGCCTCACGCTCTTCATAAAATTCGAGTGTCGCCTTACCGAGATTAAACTTCTCTCTTTTTAGGCCATCAAAGAGGGGCTTCACCATCTCCCACTCACATTGAGCAAGATCAGCCGCCTCCTCATTCCAGCCACTATTGGCTTGGATGAAAGCGAGGAGAGTAGGATGAATCTCGTCTGGGATGACGTCCTTAACCTTCTCAAATGCGGCGATAAGATCGTCCTCGAACAGGAGTGCCTGAGCAGGTGTCTGCTTTAGAAGATAACAGCTGCGCTTCTTGATGGCTTGAGCATAGAGCGCTTTCCATTTCGCGGCATGACCAGCCGTTTTTTCGTTTAGATTGCTGAAGAACGCGGCGTCTTTGGGAATACGAAGTGCAGGAAGCGCAGCCCCAAGTGCGAACAGTATAGGCTGTCCATCTTCAATCGCTTTTCGGGTTTGGAGAATGTACGCGCCAAAACGATCAAGCGCGAACGATCGGGCCTGCAGTAAACCTTCAAGTGCCTTCAACCACCAGGTTTTATGCTGGTCTGTAATTGGCAATCCCTCTGCAGCTAGCTTTACCCAAAGGTCGCAACGCTTTTGGAGTTGTAGCGCCCCAATGGGAACTAGCTCTTTGAGCGACTGCTCTTCATCGTCTCCGGTATTTGCAACGAGAAGTACCGACTTGTCACATGTGGCATTGCGAAAATAGGTCGTCCGCTCATTGGTGAGGACTTCTTCTGGTAATTCATGTTCTCCCACAAAGCTGATGGGGAGTTTGATCTGGACGAGATTCGACAGCATCGGATCCGCCAGAATAGCCTTAGCCACTGCTGCTGTCTGGTCAGCTGTCAGGCAGTCGAGTAAGTACCTGTCAACGCCGACGGAATCATCTTCGATGAGGTGATCATGAAGGTAGGCGGCGGCGACCCCACCGATCAGTGAATCGCTGCTCATTCAGACTCCACACCATAGGGATTGATCACGTAGGCGCAACCATCCGATAAACGCTTAAGAAGACCCAAACTCCCAAGCCGTTGTTCGAGCCGTCGTGAGTTTCCCTGAAAAGCTTTCTTGTCAAATTCGTCATTCGGCAAAACTCGCTCAGCTTCCTTGTCACCAAAAATAAGACCATAACGATCGTGCAATGTTTTCAGAAACTGATGAAGCTCCATACGTTTTTCGACGTTAGCGAACAGCAAAGTCTTAAACAGTGCATCAGTCGGTGCATACCGAAGCTTCACAGTGCCTCGCTTAGAGACCAGTCCAATAGCACGCCCGTAGTTTCGGTGAATATTGGCAACATGTTGACGATGCCGTTTCATCGCTGCCTGTCTTAAGGAGGCGATCAACTGTTGTGGGTCATTTGGGCCATCATAGTCTTCGCCCCAACGCACTTTGTCGATCAAAATCTTCTGACACTTCCCGAATGCGTCATTTTCGGCAAGTGCGTGCTTCCAAACTGTAGCACTTTCGATTTTTGAGATGAATTTTTCCACAGCCTGTGCGGGCAATAGGTTGTTCGACTGGTAGAGGTCGCACGAAAGTTCACGCACGAGAGTCTTGCTCGGAGCAACAACTTCGCAAATCAGACTCAACGGTGCTGTTAATCCACATTCTTCATGTGAGACGTTTAATAGATACTTGACCAAGTGAAGGCCGGTTAAATTCACCAAATGTGGGAATACGTCGAATCCAGGAATGTTGAGACGCAGGATAGCGAGCCAATCCTTGGCGAATTCATCAAAACATGGATGCTGTTTATATGGCAGAAACGCATTGGCTCGCTCATTACTTTCTTGCTCATCGTCGAGGGGTTGGAGACATTGAACGATTGAATTCCACATCGGATCAGTATCATTCAATCGTCTCTTTAGCTCGGCGAGCAACTCTTGCTTACATTGAACGCGACAAAACATTAAATACAGTATTTCGCCTGTCCTCCCGAAGAAGCGACGGTCATTAGTAATTGCCTTGTTGTCCAAGTCTTCGTAGAGGCATTCCTTGCCGTAGGGGAAAACGAACTTAGAAGTCCATCGTTTGTTGCTGTTTACTTCGAGACTTGACGAGCGAATCAGCGACACAATCTCACAAAAATCATCGAAGGAATGAAAGTGGTCTTTGAGGTAGCCAAATTGAGGGTGTGCGATGACTGTGGCGGCTGACTTCATTATGCGCTTCAACAATTCATCCCAACGTTGATTGTCGTCAGAATAGTTTAGTTGGATCTCTGCGAGATGAGGGTTATTAAATAGGATATTTCGGAGGTAGAGTCGATGTGCGGCTTTGTATTTTAGGGTATTTAGCTCACGGGGTTCTTCAAAAGCTCGATTCTTGTTGATCTCGTGATAGAAGACGTTAAGAAACTCAAGAAGCACCATCCACGGTGTCTGTTCATCGTAGAGCCGGTGTCCCCAAATTGCTTCGTCTACCCACATCGAAGACGATTGGTCATAGCTCTCCGGTGGAGCCAAGCGTTTGGGAAGGGAGTTCATGGGATGATTTCTACAGATCTTGGGTCGGGCATACCTTGTTCAGTCATTGCCAGGAGATCTAATCTGATGGTAGAGGTATCCTGCTCCATTTCCTTGTCTGATTGTTTCTTGTAGGCTGCAATCAGTCGGCTCTTGAATGCGAGCAAGTCCTCGTAGCACTCCTTCGAAAAGCTTGCTGGCAAGGCCCCTTCCAAGGCGATGCGCGAAAGAAATTCGTATCGAATCAGCGTCAGGTCAAAATCAACCGGGAGATCATCGGGTGTAAAGAAAACTGAGAGCAGTACATGCCCATTGCCCTCAGCGTATCTCATAACAATCTTCTCACCCTTACTTGGTTCAACTGACACACGTTCAATAAGGAAACGGCTAACCTTGGCCTGAGAGTAATTTCCACTTGTAGCTAAATAAAGTTCTCGGTCGCTGTTGATAAGCATACCGGTGAACACCCGGTTTAATCCCTTCACTAGCCTAGAGAGAATAGGACGTTTCACGACTGCAGGCTTCTTGAGCACGGCCACAACCTCTTCGAGATATTCACCAGCAAATTTAAATACCGTTAATTCCCACAAGTTGAAATCAAATTCTGCTTCCTTAGGAATCTTGAAGAAAAGTCCTCGCCGCTGACTTGTAAGCATCTCTAAGAATTTTATTGGATTCTCATCATCATTCGTGCCCTCGATGTACTCTTTCTTTGCCGCGTAAAATCGTTCATCTGCCCCATAGAATGTGTCCTTGCCAATATACTCGTCGAAGAAGTTGCCGAGTTCTGTGCCGTCCTGACCAAAAATGAGCATGTTGTCTATGCGGTTAGTCGTTTCGTAGCCAATCTGGAAACGCTCGAGGTAATCGAAAATGGTAATAGATTGGCGTCGAATTCTTGATAGATTTCCGCCAAAGACGTTGTCGTAGAGACTGGCTTTCGACACGGTACCCTGTGAGATAACCTTGGGCACATCCGTAGGAACCATCAGATGGTCTTTCACCTTAGGATGACCGAGTACTGCATTTGCGAGCAGAAGAAGAATTTGTCGGATTGGAATGTGCAGCCCATTGTAGTCACACAACTCGAGCAATGAACGGAGCCTCGCCTGAACAAGCGGTGAGTTGAGTAATTCGTAGTTGAAACGGATCGGACACTGGGGGCCAAAAACTTGGTTCTCGCCTGGTTCGCCTTGCTTCAGTTCCTCCCATCCCGGATGTGCGAGAAATTTCTCAATGGCCCGATCGAACAATTCAGCTGAACTGGTGCGGCTAAGATTGAACAATTTTAATCGCACGTTAGCCTGTTCTTGCCGGTCCTCCACAAGGAGATCCTCGAAAGTCTGCCTTGCCAGCCCCACGTACTTCGTTTCATTTAGACGACGGAACGACTCAATAAGTTGCCCGTCATTGGCAGCAATAAGAAAAATGTCATTCGCGTCAAAATTGAACAGGGAACAGCAGAACTTTTGAAGAAGAGCCTCCTTTTTTGGCTCCCATTCCGCCCCTTGTTGCGGTGCCCATCCGCTCAAGTCACGTATAAAATGGATCTTTACCGATCGGTAAAGCCTTTGGTCTCGTGAAGCAGGCCAAGTCGTCCGATCTTCGGGATAATGGGAATTTAAGGTCAAGTAAGGATCATTCGATGCCCAGTCGTCCCTGTTGCCCCCAAGGTTTTCCCAGACTTGTCGACAAAGATGCGTTTTGCCATCACCTGCCGTCCCCGTTAGTATGACAGATACCGGATCAACGCTGGAGAAGCAGTTGAGGACCCGATCACGGTAAGGATGTTCAAATTCAATGGGTTCAATCCCCTTTTTTTGAACAAATCGTTGAATCGTCTCGTCGTACATATTGTCATTTTTAGGCACCGGCCCATAATGACGAAGGAACCGAATCCATTGGGTATTATGGCTCATCGTAGTTTTAACCTGTTCTCAAATACTGAACACGCGCTCATGAAGAGAGATAAAATTACCAATATCGGATATTGAGTGCCAGGGTGTAATACATTTCCAACTCACAGAAATTCTGTCTAAAGCTGGCAAATCAAACACGCCTTCGGTTCATCGTCATCGTCTTCCATCCCACCCAAGACCTCAATGAGTTTCTTGTTCCCTCGGCTTGCTTTTTTCCGTTCCTCGGATTCAGCATAACGAGCCTTGATTCTGGCGACGTTTTCAGATTTTCGAAGTTCGCTCAAGGGCATTCCTTGAATCCAGGTAAAGGTTTTACCGGGGTCATCCGTAATCTTCTCGTACTTCTGAGCCTCTTCGAATTGGTCGGGATGGGTTTCGAGAAGCCTCACCCATTCAATCGGGCGCTGAAAAAAACAGAAGTAGCATCCTGAATGGGTCCTGCCCCAATCGAGATAGGGCGGCATTCCAATGCCACTATCCCGCAGAATCTTCATGACGCCTGCGTAGTCAATCCCGTCTTCCTTGAAGGGAAACACGGCTTTTATATTCGGCTTCGTGCTGATGTAGCCAACTCGGTCTTCGTCGGCGCGAAGCCCAACGTAGCTGACCACAGAATTTTCCCCCACGTATTCCTCAAACGGTTTCAATTTAAGCAACTTCGTACACCATCGCATATTCGGCGAAGGAAGATAGCCGCCGAAAACCTCAAGCCAGTGGTCGAAGCCAGCCCTGGCATTCAGGCGCACAATTTTCTTACCCAGGAAGGCTTCAACACGATTCAAGTACTCGTACGTTTCGGTCAATTCCTTGTCGGTATCGCAGAAAACATATTCCATATCCTGCACACGGTCACGCATATAGAGCGCGAGTGCGGTACTGTCCTTGCCTCCCGACATGCAGAGGATATGCCGTGTTGCTTGGCTCATGCCTTCCTTTTTTCTTCTTCTGGTAAATTTGTCCAAATTGCCCGAGATACTGCTACGAGACCAAGACGTTTGTCTTTGGACAATAAACGTTCAAATTGCTTTTGCAGGTCTTGCAGTTGATCCTCTTCGTTTGCTGCGTAGTGAACCACTTGCTCATGCTCGACCCCGTTGGCTTGAGTTATTGCCAATCGAACTCCAACGGAATTCTTGCGCGCTTTGCCTCCGGCGAATGCAATACTTTCCACGCGATGAAATCTTGCGACATATTGGCTAAGTTCGTAGCTGAAAAAATCTTCTTCCTCGTCATGCCATTTAGATGGTGGTTTGAGTGCAAGATAGCTCGCGATAGATTCAAGCCAGTCTGACTCCGGCAAGCTGTCATCCATCAAACGCAGACAGAACGCACGAAGCTTCGGTTCTGTTATCGTGAGTAGAATTTGTTCCGACCGGGTTGAGAGTGCTGTCCTAAACTGTTCAAAAGTGCCGGGCAAGTCAAACGCGGCACGCAATTCTTTTCGCAACCGGTCCTGCAATTCCGGAAAAGCTACCTTTAAATCGTCCAATGCGGCTCTTAATGCCTTCACGAAAACTGGCACCGTTTTGCTGGCTGTGGTTTCAGCTTGGACCGGTTCAAAGCCACACGCCTTCGGCAGCTCCGTGAATAATAGCTTTACAGGTTCGCGGGCGTTCAGGATGGTGTCTCGAACAGCCAATGTGGTGCCGGAAAGCTTCTTGGTATTCAACACATAGGTCGGTAGTTGCGCAACAAAAATGCAAAGTTGCTTTACCATGTCGAGAAGTTCGAATTCTCGCCGTGCCGCCCCTCTGACGTCTAATGCAGTCAGGAGCCGTTGAAAGAGTTCGGCCCGAACACCCTCAATCTTACAATATTGAATATCAAATCGTTCTGGAGCTTTCGTCAGCACGAGCATCGTTTCGCCAGTAAGTTCACGGAGGAAGGTTCCGTCTTTGTAAAAGGCCACGTCTTTTTCATGTGCGATGGCAAACACCGTCAGGAAGAGTGGAATGAGTCCGTCGCGAACGCCGTAAGGTGGTTTTCTCAATTCAGTAAACAGGGATGCTATGTTGACTCGGCTGTCCGGCTTTTCCAATACAATTTCACGAATACGTTGTACTGTGGGAAGGACGTTACATTTCTTGTCAATCTCGTTGTTGGGCTCGCCGATTCGCCAACGATTCTCTTCCATATGGTGTAGCCCTGTATTTTCGAGCACAGAGAGATACATGCTCATCTCCGGTGGTTTTTTCTCAGGAATCATGCCTAAAAATTTGATTCCGGGATTCGTGAGCATACGTTCGATCAGACGCATCCGGGCCGCTGCTGCCGCCGAACTCAGATTGCGACGATTAACGAGTTCACTATGAATGCGTGGAGCATGGTCGTAAACTTTGTCGAATATTCGAGACAGCGTAGACAGAAGCTCGCGGCCGTCTTTGATTTTGAGCGGAAGCCCTTCGTGAAACCATTCGAGCATCATTTGACCAGTGAAAGTTTTGAACCCAACGTAGCTTTGAATTCTTTTTTCCAACTGTAAGCGTGCTGCGGCTTTTTGACGTGAGACTTCTTCGCGGGCAAACTTATCCGCGTTTAGTTCAGGCGTATTCGTAAAAATCCACTCCCATCGTTGAACTTCTTGAACCAAGTTCGTCAGGTGATTCAGCGGACAGGGAACGGCGACAAGCCAGTTCGAGTGTTGCTTGACCCTTAGTTCTTTGACGAATTCCAATGCCGTCTCACGCTCAGTTGGTGTTTCGCACAATGGCACGATGATGAGTCCATCGGCGTTAGTTAGGTGCCGTTCAAACAGACCGGATAATTCGTGCACTGAGCAATAGCGGACATCAAAGTGACGGAGATTGCCCGTTTCGATGTAATGCCGCCGAGCGACGAGGGGACGGGACTCCAGAGAATCCTTGATGAGGCTGCCCACGTGCTGAGGGGCGTCAACGAATCGGCATGCATCCTCGTAAGCCTTTTCCAGGTCAACAGACGTGTGCGGCCACAGGCAGAGGCCACGCGCCCGACCGCGGTCGTAGAGAACCCGCCTGTCCTTGTGGAATTTCTTTAGTGTGTTTTGAACCCGTTTTCGTTCGGTGGGATGAAATCTCGCCAACGCCAACACAACCGATTCCTCGGTCGGCAGGAGGTCTCCATCGTTGATTAGATTGAGGATTCCTACTGTCTTTAGAATTTTAACTTGAAGTTCGTCTTCCGTGGCGAAACTTTCAACTACGGAATCAATAAGGTTCCAGTGGCTGCGGTAGCTCTGAATGGCAAGACGATGACCGAAATTTGTCCGCACATAATCATAGAAGTTATGCAAACGATACAGATTTCCTTCTTGTAGGCTTTCCTCTGAAAATGCCTGCAAGCCAAACGGTTCATTCGACATTAGGAAGCTGAAGAGGGACCGTTCATTTTGCCCGAATCGCCGGAACGTGCGAATGAGAATCGGCAGGACCGTTGGGTGAAGCGGGTAAAGCCGGTTTGCAACAGCCAGCAGAGATTTCGTTGAGCTAGAGCCGAACCAACCTTGTGCCATAACTTGTTCCATGGCTTGTCTCAACTCCAGAGACTTCGTTTTTGGGATCTCCCTTGTGCGGACGTTTATGGCTGCAGCGATGACATTGGCGACTTGATCGATAGGCTGATTGAAGACAATTTCTTCAAAACGCCCTGCGATTTTTTCCCATTCGCGTTGGGCCGATTGGCTGAGTAGGTCCGAGTAGGCATTGAATCCTTGATGCAAGAGACAAATGACAAACAATGGTTGATCGCCGCTACGTGAAGCCGCTTCGGCCAAACGTTGTAACAGGAAAATGTCCTGTCGTTGTGGATGCAAGGCGGCAAACTCCAAAAATTTCCCGAGTTCATCAAGAATTAAGATCAGTCCCTTACCCTTTGAGTCTGCAATGATTCGGGAATTCACTTCGAGAACGAGTCGGAAGATCTGGTCGTCAGTGGGTTCCTGGCCTGCATTGAGCAGGCGCTCAACTTCTCGCACAAGATTTCTCTTGGTTCCGCGTTCATAAATCTGAGTCAAGGTTTCGTGCAGTGAGTTTAGAATTGAAGTTCCCAAAGCCTGCCGTGAGCAGGTCACCAACACGGGAACGAAATGAGGCCGTCGCGGTACAGCGAACTGACGAAAGTCAACAGCTTTGCGTAGCTCCGGTGGGAAAATCTTTTCACGGCCAGCAAACCAGTGTGCGAGCAACAGCGCAAAGCTCGACTTTCCGCTGCCATAATCACCCGTCATCCGCCATGCTCGCTGCCCGGAACGTGGCTTAAGCCCATTTGCCACATTTCCCAAGCAGGAATGGGTGAAATTCGTCATGACGTATCCGGACAAGCAGGTCGGATCGTCGAAATCTCTTTCAAGATGGGCAGAACGAAGGAAGCGGCTTCTGACTTGGAACAGGTCGCCGATTTTTTTTCTAACCATCATTCACCGCGCCCGAATACATTTCCTTGAGTAACTCCATGCTGGTACGGTCTTGGGTTTTTTGGACTTGTTGCAGGTTCGCGGACTCCATGAACTTTAAGAATCCGCCAGTCTGCTGTGCCAAAGCCTCAACTCGTGTGCGGATGTCTTCCTCTGGAAGCTTGAATATTTGCCCCGGGCTGCCATGACCATGGGCAATTTCCCGTAACGTCAGGGTCGATTCCTTTCCGTGACGGTTTTGCCAAAAATCATTTAAGCAGTACACAAAGAGTTCCGGGCTGATGTCGGGTTTTTCCTCACGATTGAATCCATAAATCGTTTCATGCTTACTGGACTGGCGATCAAGTTCACGTTCCCCTATTTTAAGGATGAGTTCCAGTTCGACGAGTGGACAATCCAAGTTATCTTCCTGAACTTCGCCTTTCCGGCCCCGGGTTGGATAGTAGGTGTGTAGAAACGTATTGAAGTGTTGTTGCAACGTGACTGTCGAGAACTGACTCTCCTGCTTCTCCGCCTCCTTTTGAAGCGCCTTGAGGACAACACTCGGTACGAGTTCAGGTTCCTGCCAGCGGTTCAGCAGAAAGTCCCACGCCAATAGTGGATTCACTATATTGGTGGATAGATTCCAGTGGAGGAGCCAAAGCGTTCGAATGTCTTCGAGAAATGGATCGCGGCCATTTGGGGCGAGCAGGGCTGTTCCGAGATCTGTGGCCGAAAGTCCTTGTCTCTTTGTTTCTACTTCCGCCATGCCCATCACTTGCGACCAAAATCGAATGGAACGAACCATATTTTTACCGACGCCCAACTTGACCATAGCGTTTTCTTCATCCCCAAAAAGTTTCGAATCTTCTTGTAGACCACGCACAGCTTTGGGTAGCCAGGCATAACGACACGGAAACGTCTCGTGCCCTGATATCCGATAAGCTTTTCCCGGTTTCCGTGAATCAGTATTTTGAGGATATTGAGTAGACATCAAGCAGACCGTCAGCATCGAGATTTCGATGCATGGTCCTTAGAGAGGGTAGGTGTCACGATTGGTCAGAATGTCTTCGTAGACCGCAAGACTGATGGAGACAAGTATAGCGTGATAGAAGACTTTTTTCAAAAGATTAAGGTCGGCACTATCGGAAAATGACTGATAAGTCAATAATGCTTCATGATTTTCCTAGAGACTTCTTCTCCTAGCAATTGAATTCAAGGTTAGGCTATAGTAAGTGACACACATAAAGAATGTGCTAACTCTACACAAAGGGGGTGACTAGCTTCGACGGGGATCAGGAGGTCAACGGTGCGTGTCGAGCTCTCGGAGTCTCGTTAAACCTTCGGGAACCTTATAATTGCCAACCAAGAATTGGCTCTCGCAGCTTAATTGACTGCGACGTCTCCCCATTCTTTGTCTGCGGGCATGGATGAGGCGCTACTTCAGCAGGCTGGTCCAATGTTGGTGCTCAGCAACGGCGGATGAGACTTTTCTGGGCTAGCAAACGCTCTAAGCCGGTCAGTGGGCGTGGGCGGGCGCGAATCTTAAAACATTGGCTACACACGTAGGACCGTTGTGCTGAATATCTTCGGACAGGGGTTCGATCAAGAAATGGTCGCCCCGGGGAGCAATCCTCGGGTGAAGAACGGGGCTCATTCGGTGAACCCTACCGCCCATTGAACAAATGGGCCATGGCAACGCCGAGGGGTCGGAGGAGGCCAACTCGTCCGGCCCTGTAGAGACTCAGAGACCCGCTGGTCGAGAGATGAGCGGGCACTCGGAGCATCCTCAGATGCTAAGACGCCCCGCATCCCACGTGGATGAAGGCATAGTCCGGACCACGCTGAAAAGCATGGAACATCCGTCCCCTCACCTCCACCATAAAGGCCTCTGGATCATTTGATCCAGAGGCCTTTTTTGTTGAAAGTGGATGGGTGCACTCATTCGTTGACTATTCCCCCTCACCCCAGCCCTCTCCCACTATGGGGAGAGGGGGAAATACGAAAGACAAAGATTCTGGATTCAAATAGAGACACTGGATCCCCGATTAAAGATATCGGGAATGACAGCAGGGAACGAGGAGTAACACCATGACTGCCGACGAACCCTCTCTGCGCAAGGGCATTCGCTACCAGCCGGATGAAACGCCGCCGGTGCCGCTGGCCTTCGGGCTTGGGCTGCAACTGGTGGTGCTGTGCGTCGCCGGCATCGTCCTGACCCCGGCGATCGTGATCCGGGCGGCCGGGGGGAGCGAAGCCTTCCTGTCATGGGCCGTGTTTGCCGCGATCCTGGTCAGCGGCGTGACCACGCTGATCCAGGCGATCCGGTTCGGCCGGTTCGGCGCGGGGTACGTCCTCCTGATGGGCACCTCCGGGGCCTTCATCGCGGTCTGCGTCGCGGCAATCGCCGAGGGCGGCCCGGCGATGCTTGCCACCCTGGTGGTTATCTCCTCGCTCTTCCAGTTCGTGTTTTCCACGTGGCTGTCGCTGTTCAGGCGTATTCTGACCCCGGCCGTCGCCGGAACAGTCATCATGCTGGTGGCGGTCACGGTGATGCCGATCATCTTCAATCTCCTGACGAAGGTGCCGGACGGGGTCCCCGCGCAGGCCGCACCGATCAGCGCCTTCGCCACGATGCTCGTTATCGTCGGTATCGCCCTCAAGGCGACCGGGACCTTGCGCCTCTGGGCCCCGGTCATCGGCGTGGCCGTCGGATCGGTGGTGGCCGGGTTTTTCGGTCTCTACGACGTGAACCGCGTGGCCGAAGCGTCATGGATCGGGCTTCCAGATGGCGCATGGCCGGGCTTTGATCTCGAATTCGGACCGGTCTTCTGGGGGCTTCTTCCGGCATTCGTCTTCGTGACCCTGGTGGGCGCCATCGAAACCGTCGGCGACGCCGTCGCCATCCAGCGCATATCCTGGCGCCGTCCCCGGGCCGTGGATTTCCGGGCGGTGCAGGGCGCCGTGGCCGCGGACGGCGTGGGCAACCTGCTGTCCGGTCTCGCGGGGACCGTGCCGAACACGACCTATTCCACGAGCGTGTCCGTGGCCGAACTCACCGGCGTCGGGGCCCGTCGCGTGGGCGTCGCCGTGGGGATCCTGTTCCTCGCGATGGCGTTCTTCCCCAAGGTCCTGGCCGTGATCCTGGCCATCCCGGGTCCGGTGGCCTCGGCGTATCTCACCGTGTTGCTCTCGATGCTCTTCGTGGTCGGCATGCGGGTGGTCTTCCAGGACGGGATCGACTACCGGAAGGGGCTGGTCTGCGGCGTCTCGTTCTGGATCGGCGTCGGTTTCCAGAACGGCGTGATCTTCCCCGAGTACTTTTCGGAGTTCGCGGGGGGGCTGCTGCAGAACGGCATGACGGCCGGCGGGCTCGTGGCCATCCTGATGACCCTGTTCGTGGAACTGACGGGGTCCCGGCGCCGGCGGATCCAGGTCGCGTTCGACATTGCGTCCCTGCCGCAGATCAGCGAGTTTCTCCGAACCTTCGCCTCCCGCATGGGGTGGGACGCAACGATGGCCGACCGCCTCGACGCCGTGGGCGAGGAGGGATTGCTGACGCTCCTTCAGGATAAGAGCGAAGAAGAGCGCGGACAACGGCGCCTGCTGCTGATCGCGTACGAGGAAGACGGCGGGGCGCACCTCGAGTTCATTGCTGCCACCGGCGAGGAAAATCTTCAGGACCGGATCGCGTTGCTGGACGGAAGGACTACAGGGGAGTTAATCGAGATCGAGCAGGAACTCTCGCTCCGCCTGTTACGGCACCTCGCCTCTTCGGTCCGCCACCAGCAATACTATGACACGGACATCGTGACCGTCCGCGTGGATAGACCTTCCAATTAACACTGTCGGGGAGTTCGCTTCATCAGGGACAACCACGGGGGGTTGTCCCTACTAGCCACAGGCTGGCAGGTCCGTTGACGCGCTTATCGTCCGTGCGCTTGAGCGTTTCACGACCGTCTTTTATTCCCATTCTTCGCGACGGCTCTGCTCGTATCCTTAAATGGATTTGTGACAGTTAGGCCCTCAATCTGTTGTCCATGCTTCAGGTCTTCGCTGTAGAGGGTATGACAGCCTGCTTCAAGCGCGGCGGCGACGATGAGAGAATCATAGAAGCTGAAACGGTAACGGGACCGGATGTCCAGTGACGCTTGATAGAGGCGAATACTGGATTGAACACTGTACAGTGGCACAAGCACATCGTCCACGTATTTTCGCATCTCATCTTCGGTCAATGGTACTTCAGCCTTGCGGATCGCCGTATTGAGGCACTCTTGGACGACCTGAAAGCTGATACACGCCGTTTGAGTGGCAAGCCCGTGTTTAATCAATTCATCTGCAATCCCGGCTTTACGAGCATCAAGGCGCTCAAGCTGATACACAAAGATGTTTGTGTCGATGAAACTTTCAGCGCTCATTCATCTCTTCACGTGTCAACTTGCGGCCGACGCGCAATTTGCCTTGCAGTTCACGGATGGTTCGCATGGCCCGAGCCACCTGCTGTTCCCGCCCGACGTAGTGCTTGAGCCACAACCGAAATTGTTCGTTCAAGGTCGTGCGTTCTTCCATGGCACGGCGACGTGCCGCTTGAATCAGGTTCTCATCGGCGCTTAGGGTAATGTTTTTCATGATCTCCTCCCTCACTCAGACTAACAGGATTGCACTTTTTCAGTGTACACTATTTCAGTGCTCGTGTCAGCTATTTCAGCGGAAAACCTCGGGGCGTGCTGCTTGGGCACGAATCCTGAGTAGAGCAGGAAGAAAGCCACGGTCTCTGGAGACACGAATGCCCCTAACTCTCCATCATTTCCAGGCGGGTGTCGAATTCATGGCCGCAGGACACACAGCGAATGCAATCCGATTCGACCATGGGTTCGTCGTCGCGAATCCCCATGCCCCCGCAATCCGGGCATCGCGCCAGGTGCAGGACTTCGTCTTTGAGGTTTTCGTACCGCGTGCCCCGTAAGCAATAGACGGGTTCGCCGTCGAGAAGCCAGGGTTGGCACTCCTTGTTCACGACCGGGAGGACAATGTAATGGTGATCGACGTAGTCCCGGACCGCTTCATGGGTCGTCAGCCCATCCTTGAGCAACTTCCCGTTCCTGGCATCGTAGAGGGCTCCATCCTTCATAATGGCTTTGGTCGGTCCCATGTGACACCTCCTTGGAGTAGAGGATCGATCAGGGCTTTATGAGTACCGCTTTACCGTCCTTCCAAACGCAGTTCGGTGTGTGTTGGAAGATTATCCAACTTTGCTACCGAAAAACCAAGCGAATCTTTGCGGCGACCCCATTTGTGCCTTGCCATTTTGGAGTCTATAATTCTTCTTGAAAATGAACGAGAAAACGGGCACTGCCGATTGACGGAACAAGAGGAGGACTTTTATGAGTTTGGCTGATAAGCAATGCGTGCCGTGTCGCGGGGGGGTGCCGCCGCTGGAACCGGCCAAGGTGGAGGAGTTGTTGGGCCAATTGGATCAGGGATGGGCGTTGAATGCCGACGGGCATATCGAGCGCCTGTACGAATTCAAGGACTTTGCGGAGTCCCTGGCTTTCGTGAATGCAGTGGGCGCGATTGCCGAGCAGGAGGGCCACCATCCCGACCTGTTTTTGGCGTGGGGCCGGTGCAAAGTGGAAATCTGGACGCATAAGATTCACGGGCTTACCGAGAGCGATTTTTACCTGGCGGCCAAGGCCGACCGGGTCTTCGCGGGCAATGGCTGAATCCCTCATCACGATTGATCCGGCTTCTCAAACCGGCGCGGCGCTGGCTGAAGAACCCTGGGGCGGTCCGGACAGTATCCCGCAGGTGGCCCTGGTCACCATGCCGTTCGGGTATTCCAAATTCCCGTCCATTCAGCTCGGCACGCTGTCCCGGGTCTTGAAGAACCACGGCATGGGATCCAAGAGCTACCATTTCAATTTGCTCTTTGCCCACCGCATCGGGCTCCCGCTTTACGAAGTGTTGTGCGAAAAACGCGGCATGATCGGCGAGTGGTTATTCTCGTCGATCCTCTTTCGGGACAACCCGAAGCATGCCCAATATCCCGACGTGTTCAAGCCTGTGTTCGAGAGTACGGCGCAGGAGGCCGGTTGTTCCACGGGGTATCTGGAAGAGATCGCCCACACCATTGCGCCACAATTTCTCACCGAGATGTTGACCTCGTACGACTGGGGGCAATTCAAGGTCGTGGGGTTCACGTCCACGTTCGACCAGAACGTGGCGAGCCTGACCCTGGCCAAATTGATCAAGGAGTTGTATCCCGGCGTTCGCATCGTGTTCGGCGGGGCCAACTTCGACGGTGAGATGGGCCTGGAACATTTCCGGGCGTTTCCCTGGATCGATTACGTGGTGGTCGGCGAGGGCGAGGAGGTCTTTCCCGCTTTGGCAAAGAGCGTGCTTCGCGGTCAGGAAGACGTGCTCCCCTCCGGAGTGGCGTACCGCAAAAGCGGAGAGGTTCATTTCCAACCCAACACCACGCTCTTTTCCAATTTTACCGAAGTCGGCCCGCCGGACTACGACGATTATTTTGACATGGTGCGAGAACTGGAAGGGCAGGGCTCGACCGGACTCAACCGGATTTTGCTGTACGAGGGGTCACGCGGGTGCTGGTGGGGCGAAAAACATCATTGCACGTTTTGCGGGTTGAACGCGCAGTCGATGCAGTTCCGCGCCAAGACTTCCGAACAGGTGGCCCGGGAAATGGACGGCCTCTCGAGTCGCTATAGCACCACGCGCTTCCGGCTGGTCGATAACATCATCGATCTGAAATACATCGACAGTCTGTTCGGCCGATTCGCCGCGGGGCACTATGACCTGGACGTGTTCATGGAGACCAAGGCCAACCTGACCAAACAACAGATTCAGACCCTGGCCCAGGGCGGGGTGAAGTGCATGCAGCCGGGCATCGAAAGCCTGAGCGCCGCGCAACTCAAGGAGATGGATAAAGGTGTCAGCCCGCTCCAGAATATCCAGTGCCTGAAATGGAGCCGTTATTACAACCTGGACATCAACTGGAACATCCTCCTGGGCTTTCCGCAGGAAACCAACGGGGACTACAAGCGCCAGATTGCGCTCATTCCCTCACTGTTTCACCTGCAACCGCCGGAAAGCACCGGCAGACTGTGGCTGGAACGGTTCAGCCCGTATTTCATGCGTCCCGAAGAATACGGCGTGCGTATTACCGGACCGGGCGCGGCTTATGAATACGTGTACGACGCGAGGAAAGTGGACCTGAACAAGATTGCGTACGATTTCGAATATGAGATCGATTGGAAGGTGGACCCGGCGCTCTATGAACAGTTGTGCAGCCTCGTGCAGGAATGGCGGGCCCGGTATTTTTCGCAGGACCGCCCGTTCCTGTTCTATTCCAAGGCCATGAGTTACGTGATTGTCTATGACGGCCGGACCGATCAGCCCACCAGCGAGCGGTTCGATTGGCCCTTTTCGTTCGTCATCGAGTACTGCAATGAGGCCCCTAAAACCCTGGAGCAAATCCGGCGGGCTTCAGCGGAGGACCCGGCGGCAATGACCGCGGAAACCTCCGTCGATGCGGCGGTGGCCACCCTCGCGGCCAAACGGGTCCTGGTCGAGGATAAGGGCCGCTATTTGACCCTGGCCCTTCCGGTCAATCCGCATCTGTAGGAGAAGGGTCGGCGCAAGCGCCGAAGCTGAGGAACAACCCGGGGGCTTACGCGTTTCCGCCGGCTTCCGTCGGCCCCTGTGCCAGCATTTCCGAAAACCGTTTGCCCACGATGTCGGTGACTTTCCCCATGATGTCCGTCACCTCTTTCCATTCCTCGGGAGTCAATTCCTCTTTCAATCTCGGATTCAGCCCCCATTTGGCACTGACTTGTTGGCCTTCACGCTCGACGTGGACCGTCAGGATTTCGGTTTCGAGAGGGCCTTTTGTTTTGGAGGACGCTTTTCGCGGTGAAGCTTCGCCTGCCACAATATGTGCCTTTCTGCATAAGGTGGATGAATCCCGGACTGCGAAATAGTACTGTGACGGGTTATTCTATCGAGTGTCAAATTGACGTGTGGGTTCGATCACAGGGACTTTTACTCCCGCGAAGCTCTTGTCTCAAGGCCTTCTCTCCGGTTAGAGTCAAGGAATTGAGCGCTTCCCCGAATGAAGGGCCGCCGTTTAACGTCTTTATCCAGAGGCAGTTCCGATGAGTGTTGACTGGAAAGAAATTCTTAAATCTCTCAAAGATGAAGCTATTCCCAAACGCTGGGACATGCAGGAATTGGCGCGAAACTTTTTTGAAGGCCTGTTTCTCGTGGTTCCGGTGGCCGTCACCATTTACGTGGTCTTTGTGGTGTTCAATTTCATCGACGGCTGGCTGAATATCCCGATTCCGGGGATCGGGTTTGTCCTCACCATCGGCATGCTCGTGCTTGTCGGCCGCCTGGCCTCAAACGTGTTTTTCCGCGGCGCCGTGGGTTCCCTGGAAAAAGTCCTGACCCGCACGCCCTTTGTCAAACTGGTCTACACGTCGCTCAAAGATCTCATCGAAGCGTTTATGGGTGAAAAAAAGCGTTTCGATCAACCCGTCCTCGTCACGCTGATCCCCGGCGGGAATGCCCAAGCGATCGGGTTCGTCACGCGCCAGAACCTGGACCTGTTGGGGCTGGAAGATCGGGTGGCCGTCTACTTTCCGCAGTCCTACAACTTTGCCGGCAACCTGCTGGTCGTGCCTCGCAGTCAGATCCACCCGCTCAACGCCGACAGCGCGGACATTATGGCCTTCATCGTTTCGGGCGGAGTTTCGGGCGGCGCAGCCAACGGGAAATCCGGCAACCCGGCTCCCGGCGACACCCCGGCGTTATCGTCCCCGACCGAGTCACAAAAGTCTCCCGATTCATTTCAATAACCGGCGTCGTTGCTTCTTTTTCTCAGGTGAGAGTTGCAATAACCTGAATGCGTATTCTAATTTTGACATGGGGTTTTCATATAGTAGAATATCCTTATTATTGACTGAGAGATATGATTATTGGCTTCGTTGACGTTTGTCGTTATGACGATTCTGCACCCATTGCATCAATGGTTCCCCAAGACCTGCCGGTTCCTTCCCGTGGTCCTGTGCCTGGTCACACTCCAGGCATGTGACGAACAACAAGCCGCGCCTCCTCCTTCGGGTCCTCCGCCGGCCCCGGTACGCGTCGCCCCGGTTCTTCAACAAGAAGTGAAGCAAACCGCCACGTTGGTCGGGACCGTCGAACCATGGAAACGGAGCGTCGTGGCCAGCGAAGGCGAGGGGCTGGTCCAGGCCTTTCCCGCGGAAGAAGGCATGAAGGTCAAGCGCGGGCAACTCCTGGCGCGTTTGCGCACGGATACGTTGCAGATCCGGCTCGATTCGGCCGCAGCCCTCTATCGGGAGGCCGGCGCCCGTTATCAACGAGCCAAACGGGACCTGAGCCGGATCCGCGTCCTCTTCAAACGGGAACTCGTCACGCAGAAAGACTTCGATGACGCCCTGGCCGAGGAAACCGCGCTGAAAGAACACCTGTCTCAATTGGGCGCCGACATCCGGCAAGTCAGAGACTCCCTGAACAAGTCCAAAATCGTCGCTCCGTTCGATGGATGGATTACGCAGGAATTTACGGAGGTCGGCCAGTGGGTGGAAGAAGGCGGGGCGATTATCGAGATGGTCGACCTGTCGAACGTACAAGTCGAAGTTCCGCTTCCGGAACGCTACGTGAGTCATATTCAAATCCGTGATCCCGTCACCGCGACCTTCGACGGCCTTCCGGAGTTCGAGGCGCGGGGCAGAGTGTTCTCGCTTGTGGCCCAGGCCGATCGAACCGCGAGAACCTTTCCGGTCAAAGTGGCAATCCCGAATCCCGGCTTGGCGATCAAGAGCGGCATGGTGTCCCGCGTCACGTTCCGGATCGACCGGCCTCACCAGGGGATCGTGGTCCCGAAAGACGCCCTGGTCCTCCGGGGAGGCCAGCAATTCGTGTTTCAGGTGAACGAGGGGATCGTCGAGCAGATTCCGGTGACCGCCGTCCTGCACGTCGAAGACCTCGTTGAAATCGAAGGGCCGGTCCAGGAAGGCATGACCGTCGTGGTGGAGGGCAACGAACGCCTGTTCCCCGGCCAACCCGTGCGTGTCCTGAACGCTCATGCGGAGGCTCCCGGCAACGACCGATGAACGTCATCCAATTCGCCATCCGGTATCCGGTGACCACGACCGTGGTCGTGATTCTCATGTCCCTCTTCGGGCTCGTTTCGCTCATGAAGCTGCCCATCCAACTCACGCCCGACGTCTCCAAGCCCGAGATCACGATTGCGACCCGGTGGCAGGGGGCCAGCCCCAAGGAAGTCGAACGCGAAATCGTGGACAAACAGGAAGAGCAACTGAAAGGGGTCGAAGGGCTGGAGAAAATGTTCGGCGAAAGTTCCTACGACTCCGCTGAAATCATCCTTCGGTTCCCGGCCGGCACCAATACCGAGACGGCGCTTCTTCGCGTCTCCAATCGACTCAATCAGGTCAAGGAATACCCCGACGAAGTCGACGAACCCGTCATCAGCAGCGCCAATTCGAGCGGCCGGGCCATGGGGTGGTTTATTTTCGAACCGGAGGAAGACAACCCCGTCGAAATCGACACCTTGCGGGATTTTGCGGAAGACGTGATCAAGGCGCGGTTCGAGCGCATTCCGGGCGTGGCCGCCTCGAACGTGTACGGGGGCCGGAAACGGGAGCTGCGCGTGCTCGTGGACCCCTTGAAACTGGCCATCCGTTCCCTGACGGTGCTGGAGCTGGCGCAGGCGCTGGACCAGGAAAATCGCGATTACAGCGCGGGAGATTTCGATGAAGGCAAACGATCGTACGTCGTCAGAACCACCGGCGAATACCAAAGCCCCGAAGACGTGGGGAACGTCATTATCGCGAGACGGGACGGGGCCCCGGTGTATGTGCGGGACGTGGCGTCCGTCAGCGTCGCGTATCAGGAGCCGCAACACGTGGTACGGGAAATGGGGCGCAATTCCATTGCCGTCAACGCCATCCGCGAGACCGGGGCCAATACCCTGGACACGATGCAGCACCTGCGAGAAGCCGTTCAGGAATTGAACGACGAGATTCTCCAACGACGGGGCTTCAAACTGTTTCAAGTCTACGACGAAACGGACTACATCTACAGTTCCATCAACCTGGTGCAAAAGAATCTGGTCATCGGCGGCATCCTCGCCGTAACGATTCTCTTCCTGTTCCTGCGCACGGCGAGCACGACCTTCGTGGTCGGGTTGGCCATTCCCGTCAGCATCATGGGTACCTTCATCGCCTTGTGGGTGTTGGACCGGAACGTGAACGTGATCAGTCTCGCCGGCATGACGCTGGCCGGGGGCATGCTGGTCGACAATTCCATCGTCGTCCTGGAAAACATCTATCGTCACCGGGAAGCGGGCAAATCGCTGGGGAAGGCCGCCTATGACGGCACCACCGAAGTCTGGGGCGCGGTGCTGGCCAGCACCCTCACGACCATCGCCGTCTTCGTGCCCATCGTGTTCATCGAGGAGCAGGCCGGACAACTCTTTCGGGACATTGCCATTGCCATCAGCGCCGGAGTCGGGCTGAGCCTCGTGGTCTCTATTACCGTGATCCCGTGCCTGTCCGCACGCATTCTGACGACCACGAACCGCGGCCGGCGCCGCGTGTCCTCCCGTTCGAGGCTCCCGGCGGAAGACGTGTCCGGTCGCGGGGCCCGGCCGGCCGGCCGGAAGAGGACAACAGCCGACCGGATCGCCGATTTCGTGTACCGGATGTGCGGCAGTGTCGGCTGGCGCGTGGTGATCGTATTCGGGCTCACGGCGTTCGCCCTCGGCATCATCACGCAGTTCTTGCCGAAAGCCGAATACCTGCCCAGTGGAAATCGAAATCTGATTTTCGGCATTGTCCTGCCCCCGCCCGGCTATAACACGGAGCAGTTCGTTCGTATGGGAGAATCCATCGAGGGCGTCCTCACTCCCCACTGGGAAGCCGAACCCGGCTCCCCGGAAGAAGCCGCCCTGGTTGGGCCCAGTATCCGCAATTTCTTCTACGTGGCGCGCGGCCGCGGCGTGTTCATGGGCGGTCGCACGAATGACGATGCCCAAATTCGTGACTTGATCCCGGTGTTTCGCCGCGCCCTGGCCGATCTCCCGGGGACCATCGGCATCGTGACCCAAGGCAGTTTATTCGACCAAGGGTTGGGCGAAGGGCGGAACATCGACATTGAGATTACCGGGCCGAACCTCGACAAGCTCCTCGCCCTGGGCGGACGGATCTTCGGACAAATCCAGGCAATCCTGCCGGGCGCACAGGTTCGCCCGAAGCCGAGTCTGGACCTGGGAAGTCCCGAAGTGCGAGTCCACCTGAAACGGGACCGGGCGGCCGACGTGCAAATGACGAATCAGGCGCTCGGCTTTACCATCGACGCTCTGGTGGACGGGGCCAAGGCGAGTGACTATCAATTTGAAGGAGACGAAATCGATCTCACCATCCGGGGCGTCGATCGGTTTGCCGATCGAACGCAAGACCTGGGGAACCTGCCCATCTTTACCCCGGGCGGCCGCCTCACCACGGTCGGTGACATCGCCGACGTCACGCTCGTCGCGGGCCCCGAACAAATCAACCACATCGAACGGGAACGGGCTATCACCATCCAGGTCATTCCGCCGGGCCAGATCCCGTTGGAGACGGCCATGGACCTGATCCAGCAGCAGGTTGTTCGTCCGATCGAAGAAGAAGGGAACCTCGGGCGTCTTTATAATATTCACCTGGCCGGCACGGCGGACGATCTCACGAAAACCTATGACGCCCTGAAATACAATCTTCTCCTGGCCTTGCTCATAACCTATCTGTTGATGGCGGCCTTGTTTGAAAGTTTCCTGTATCCGTTTGTGATTATCTTCAGCGTGCCGTTGGCCGCGGCCGGTGGCCTGCTCGGGCTGTCCGTCGTCAACCGCTTGATCGCCCATCAACCCATGGACGTCCTGACCATGTTGGGGTTTATCATCCTGATCGGCGTCGTCGTCAACAATGCCATCCTGGTCGTGCACCAGGCCTTGAACTTCATGGATCCGCAACGGCTCAACCTGTGGGCCTCCGATGAAGACCGGGCGACGGGCGGCATGCCGGCCCGTCAAGCCATTGCCGAATCCGTGCGCTCCCGCGTCAGGCCCATCATGATGAGCATGCTGACCACGACCTTCGGCCTCCTGCCGCTGGTCCTGGCCTCGGGCGCCGGATCGGAATTGTACCGGGGTATCGGCAGCGTGGTGCTCGGCGGGCTCATGCTCTCGACGATGTTTACGCTCCTTCTGGTCCCGGCGATCTTCAGCCTCATGATGAGCTGGAAACTCAAGGGACGGACCGCTCGGTCGGAAGCGGTCCTGGGCCCGGAAATCCGCGAGACGTGATCGGGAGGGGTATGCCTGACGTCGCGACAAGAAACATCAACCCGTTTCAAGGGGCCGTCATGATCGCCCTCATCTTCGCCGGCATCGTGTGGTTGTCGGGAACGGCGACCGTCTCCTGGGCTCAAGCCGTTCCGGATAAGGCCGTGGCGCGCCCACGCCCACCCGAACTTCGGTTGAGCATGCAGGACGCGATGCAAGCGGCCGTGGATAACAATCCCACGGTGCAGATGTTCAAAGAACGCGTGACCCAGGCGGAAGAGCAAGCCTTTGCCCAACGCGGGGCCCTGCTGCCGAACCTGTCCGCCCGGGTCAGCGGAGCCAGAAGGCGATTCTTTCTGGGCGCATTTGGCGGAGCGGCCAACGTAAGCCGTCCCTTGGATTTTTATGACAGCCGTCTTGCATTGACCCAGAATCTTTTCAGCCTGAGCCTGATCCAGAAATGGCGCGCGGCCCGAACGAACATCGAAGTGGCCGGCCTGGACTCGGAAACCCAGAAAATGGACACGATGGCCTTGGTGGCCTTGGCCTACCTGGACACCCTGCGGGTCCAAAAATCCGTCAAGGCCCGCTTGGCCGACGTCAAGCTCAACAACCAACTGTTGCGCCTGGCCATGGAACGCAAGTCGGTCGGCATGGCCACCAAGTTGGACGTCACCCGCGCGAAGGTGCAACTCGAAAATGAAAAACAACGCCTGCTCGTCGCCCGCAACGACTTCGGCAGCGCCAAACTCAACCTGAGCCGAGGCATCGGGCTCTCTTTCGACGTGACGCTGATACTCACGGACGACCTGAAACTCATTTCCGTCACCCCGCAGACCGTGGACCAAGCCTTGCAAATCGCCAGGGAACGCCGGGTCGAACTCAAAGCCCAAAAAAAACGGGAACGTTTGGCTGAACTCACGCTCAGTTCGGTAGTGATGGAACGCGTGCCCTCTTTGACGGGCAGCGGAGACGTGGGAATGATCGGGAATCAACCCAGCAAGGCGTTAACCACCGACAACGTCCAGGTCCTGCTCTCTATTCCCCTGTTCGATGGGGGCCAGCGCGAAGGTCGCATTTCCGAACAGCGCAGTTTGCTTCGCCTGGAGTCCATCAGAACGCGAGACGTTGAACGGCAAGTCAGCCTGGAAGTCCGGGACGCGCTGTTGACGATAGAATCGACCCAACAACAGGTCGCCGTGGCCAAGGAAGGGCTTCGGCTGGCGTTCCAGGAACTCCTTCTGGCCCGGCAGCGCTTCGCCGTGGGCCTGGCGACAAATATCGAAGTGACGGACGCTCAGACACGGGTGGCGCAAGCCCGGGACAACCTTATCGAAGCACTGTTCAATTTCAACGCGTCGCGTGTGGACCTCGCCAGAGCCCAGGGCCGGCTCGAAGAACTCTAGCCCACCGCCGTCACCCATGGTCACATCCGAACCGCACATTCAAAACGACGTCCGGGCCCAGGCCAAAAAGCGCCGGACCTTCGCCATTATCAGTCATCCCGACGCGGGGAAAACCACCGTCACGGAAAAACTCCTGCTCTATTCAGGAATGGTCCGGACGGCCGGCATGGTGGGAAGCCGAAAAAGCTCCAGGACGGCGACGTCCGACTGGATGGAGATGGAACAGGAGCGTGGGATCTCGATCACCGCGTCGGCCATGCAGTTCCAATACAAGCATACCGTCATCAACGTGCTTGATACACCGGGCCACGAAGATTTCTGTGAAGATACCTACCGGACGCTGACCGCCGCGGACAGTGCCGTGATGGTCATCGACGCGGCCAAAGGCGTCGAAACCCAAACCCGGAAATTATTCGAGGTGTGCCGGTTGCGCAAAATCCCCGTCCTGACGTTGATCAACAAAATGGATCTGCCGGGACGCCCACCGCTGGACCTCATGGCCGAGGTGGAAGACGTCCTGCGCATTCACGCCAATCCGATCAATTGGCCCGTCGGATCAGGACAACAATTCGTGGGCGTCGTGGACCGCGCCACCCGCCAGATCTCGCTGTTCAAGAAAATGGCGGCGCAAGGATCCGCCAAAGCCGAACGTCGTGAAATTTCTTTGGACAGCCCGGAAGCCCAGGCTCTGATAGAGGAAGACGTATTACAGGAAGTCAACCACGATTTGGAACTGTTGGACGTGGCCGGGAACCCATATTCGAAAGAGGCCTTTCTCAACGGTGAGGTGACGCCCGTGTTTTTTGCCTCCGCACTCACGAACTTCGGCATTGAAAATTTCTTTGACGCCTTCGTGGAGATGGCGCCCGCCGCCATTCCGCGAACGGCCGAGCAACACGACGGCACGGCTATCGTCGTGGATCCGGTGGAGCGGCCGTTCAGCGCCTATATCTTTAAGATCCAGGCGAACATGAATCCCCGGCATCGCGACAGCACGGCTTTCCTGCGAGTCTGCTCCGGGCGGTTCGAGCGCGACATGGTGGTCAAACATCACCGCCTGGGCAATGACGTGCGACTGTCCCGGCCGCACAGTCTCGTGGCCAAGGGCCGCAACACCGTGGACGTTGCGTATCCCGGGGACATCATCGGGATCATCAACCCGGGACAGTTTGCCATCGGCGATACCATCTCATTGAGTGACGGGTTCAATTATCAACCGCTTCCTCAATTTCAACCGGAGGTGTTTGCCCGGGTGCAGCCCACCGACGTGGGCAAACGCAAGGCCTTTGACAAAGGCATGGAGCAAATGGCCGCCGAAGGCACGGTGCAGATTCTCCGGAGCCTCGATGACCTGGAATTCCTCGTCGCCGCGGTAGGCCGCCTCCAATTCGACGTCCTGGAATTTCGCCTGCGTAACGAATACCGGGTGGAAACTCGACTCGAACCCCTCACCTTTACATGCAGCGCCTGGCTGGTCGGAGACCTCGACACCTTCCGCGCCCCGAGCGACGCCATGCTGGTCAAAGATCATCGGGGCCGTCCTATCGTGCTCTTCCGCTCATCCTGGTCCAAAAACTTCGCCAAAGAACACAACCCCGACCACGATCTTCTGGAGATGGGGTAGCCTTTTCGCAAGGGACTTCTACCTTGCGAGAACGCCTGATCCAGGAGAATCTGGTATGATTTCCATATCAACTGGAGAGGGTTTATCAAAAAAGGAGATCGAGTAATGGCAGTTCAAGTCTATGGATGTAATCACGTCGTCATCGAAGTGGACGACGCGCAAAAAGCCGTAGCGTTTTATTCAGACGTATTTAACCTGGAAATGCTGCGGGGAGGAGAAGGGGCCGCCTGGTGCAAACTGGGAGAGCATCAGTTCCTGGCCATCTTCGAAGTCGAAACCCTGCAACCCGATCGCATGAAACACTTCGGTATCATGGTCCGGGACGAAGCACAGGTCAATGAAGTGCGGGATAAACTCATCAACAAATACGGCCTGACGTTGGAGCCGCCTTTCCGCTGCGACTTCCGCGACCCCTGGGGAAACCGTATCCAGGTCGTCGACATTCACGATGAGTCGCTGGTGTGGTTGCTGCCGTACCGCGAAGTGCAAGACACGGGGATTCAGTTTTCGCAATGATGTTGGAATCACGGTCAGCAGATAATGCCCTTGTCGATTAACTCAATTCAGTCTCGGGCTCAATAATGATAGCGACAAGAAATGACGGTGATGCGGAGTTCATCTACGGCATATACCAAACGATGAGAATCATCGATACGTCTTGACCAAAAACCCGAGAGATTCTCTCGCAGTGCCTCCGGTTTGCCAATCCCTTCGAATGGTGAACGCTTTGTCTCGGTTATCAATTTGTTGATTCGTTTGAGTATTTTCTTGTCCTGTTCCTGCCAATACAAATAATCGTCCCAAGCCGCGTCGGTCCACGCTAACGTCCTACCCATCAATTATGTCTCGTGCAGTGACCTGCCCTGTTTTGAATTGCTCAATGGACTGAGTCAAATGAGCAGCATTGGCCGGTGATTTCAGCAAATGGACGGTTTCCATCAAGCTGTTGTAATAATCCATTGACATCACAACGGCATCTTTTGCATCCCGACGCGTGATGACCGCACAGTCAGCATCATTCGCAACTCCATCAAGCAATGCTTTCAAGCGATTCCGGGCTTCGGTAAATGAGACAATTAGCATCGTACCCCCCACTCTTAGTTGTACATATCATCGTAAAAGTATATATAAAACATAGGATATGTACAATAAATAGTACAAACCTGGATCATGAAGGCAACATTTATTCGCCAAATAGTCCCTTCAACAACTCCTTTCCCATCTTGCCGATGGATTTGCCGAGTTGCTCGACACCCTGGGGCAAGAGGACACCCGGTTTCATGACGGTCTTGTTAATGGCGTCGTAGATCTCGTCGAAAATGACGGCTGAGGCTTGCGAGAACGTGGTGCCTCCGGATGGGTTGCCGATGTCACGCAAGTCGAGATCGGGTAACGACACCTGCGTGACTTCGTCTTGTCCACCGATGAAGCTCACGTTGATGACCGCGTCCTTGACCGTCACTTTCTTGATGTGAACGGTTTTATCGAATTCTTGTCCTTCCTTATGCGTTTCGCCTTTTTCCCGACCGTTATCCTCGGAACCGGATCGCGTATTGCGCTTGACGTTTTCGTGAATTGCGCCGAGGTTGCTGCCTTCTAGCGACCATTCGAACGTAATGGCCGGTGCGACGATCAGCACCTCTTCGACAATCACGGTATCCGTCAACAGAGAATTCCAATCGACGTCTACCCGAATCTCCGGGAGGGTCACGGCAAAGGCGGTCTCATAGCCTTCAGGGTTCTTGACAACGAGTTGAGTCAACCCGGCTTGCATGCTTGTGCCGGACAACAGCGTCACGTCCACGTCCTCCAGCGTGACCGGCACGCCCAATAGCCGGGGTCCCATGGTCTCGATCCCGCCTTCGACCAGGGCATCCAACGACAGACCGACCAAAACCAGGCCCAGAAGTCCGATGACTCCAATGAGCACGAGAAATCTCACAAACACTTTCATCTGAATCTGCCTTCCCGGCTGATGATTCAATCAGAAAAGCTGTGATAGGACCGGATGGTTTGCGTGAACAGGAAAGGCATGCTCCGAGAAAACGTGAAGGACGGAACCTGCCTGAAGCAGGGACAACTCTCTGTGGTTGTCCGCTTTGATCTGCCTGCTACAATTCACGGCGGCCTTCGATGGATTTGGTCAGCGTTACGTCGTCGGCGTATTCGATATCCATGCCCACGGGAATGCCGTACGCGATTCGTGAAACCTTGACCCCGTAGGGCTTCAGGAGTTTCGTGAGGTAAATCGCCGTGGCCTCGCCTTCGATGGTGGGATTCGTCGCCACGATGACCTCTTGCACTCCACCGTCCCGGACGCGCGCTTCCAACTCCTTGGCGCGAATGTCGGACGGCCCCACCCCGTCCAGCGGCGAAAGCGAGCCCATCAGGACGTGATACAAGCCTTTGTACCCGCGGCTTTGATCGATCGCATGTAAGGTGCTCGGTTCTTCCACGACCAGAATCCTGGTTCGATCCCGTTTCGGATCCTCGCAGATGTCGCACAACTCGCTTTCCGCAATGTTGCGACATTGCTTGCAAAACACCACAAACTCCTTGACGTCCCGAATGGCATCGGCCAGGCGCAGAGCCTCGTCCTTGTTGACCTTCATCATATGAAACGCGAGTCGTTGCGAGGTCTTTTGCCCGATGCCGGGCAACCGCACAAACTCCTTGGCCAGCTTGGCCAATAATCCCTGCCGCTGTTGTACGCTCATGATTGCATTGTTGATTGTGGATTGCGGATTGTGGATTTGAAAATCAAAAATCAAAAATCCACAATCAGCAATTCCTTACATTCCGGGGATGCCGAGCCCTCCGGTCAATCCCTTCACTTCATCAGCCATCAACTCCTTGGCCTTGCGCAACGCTTCATTGGTGGCAGCCACGAGGAGGTCCTGCAACATGTCGGGATCCTCCGACTTCAAGACTTCGGGCTCGATCGCCACGTTGGTGATTTGCATCCCGCCGTTGGCCGTGACCGTGACCATCCCGCCCCCGGCCGACGCCTGTACGGTTTTCGCGGCTGCTTCTTCCTGAATTTTTCCCAGTTTCTCCTGCATGGCTTGGGCCTGTTTCAACAGATTCCCCATATTGCCAAAAGGATTTTTGGACATACTTACGCCTCCTTCTTTCCACTCGCGCGACTGGCCTTCACCACTTCTCCGCCAAACAGTTCCATAGCGTGTTTCACCATGGGATTCGCTCGTGCCTGCTCCAACAAGTTCTCGTCATCCTGTTCCCGCCGTTTGGTTCGCATCTGCCTGATCGTAAGCCCGTCGCCTGGTTCTCCGGTCAACTCGACCACACGAAGGTGAATGCTCGCCCCTGCTACGTCCCGGCAGACCTTTGAGATCAGTGCGCGGTTCTCTTCTTTCTGGATTCTCGAACAGGCCACCGACGCGGTCGCGGTTTTGGGAAACCCCACGATGACCTGGTTGCCTTCGATTTTCACCAACGTCCCCATTTCCAAAAAAGGTCCAATGTTGGGGTGATCGCGAATTACGAATTCGACGACCCGCTGCCAGTCTTCTTCCCGGATAGCCGGCGGACTCCCCGGGGCTGCCGGTTTCGGTTGCGGTGCCGATTTGGTCTCGACCGCAGGGCGTGAAGGGCGGGGCGGGCTCGCCACGTTGGGGAGAGGGTCTTTTGGCACGGGAGGAGACGGGGTACCTCCTTGACCGGGCGCGGGAGCCGGAGACCGCCCTGACGCGACGGCGCGATTTGCGGGTGGTCGTACCGGTGGAGACGGCGCCCCGGCCGGCGGCCGAGGTTTTTCAGCCGGCGCTCTTGAAGCCTGTGGTTGTGGACCCCGTACAGCCTCGACTGGCTGCGCAATCTGCGCACCGGGTTGCAGCAACCGCGCCGCGCGTACGGCCGCCACTTCAAAGACAAAACGGGGATGCGCCGTTGACCGGAGGCGATCTTCGGCTTGGGCAAAGAGGTGAAAGACCTCCTGCAACTGTTCTACCGAAAATGACTTGGCTTCCGTCAACAAGTGTTTCACGTCTTCATCGGGCAAATCCATCAAGCCTTGCGCTTGCTCGAACCCGGGCACCACGGACGCAATCATCAGGTGACGCATTCGCTCCACCACCGCCCCGCAATAGGCCCGCAAATCGTACCCGTGATCGACCACCTCGCCGACCAGGGCCACGGCCGCGGCCGGGTCTTGGTTCACAACCGTCTGCACGATGCGACCCACCAGTTCGTCGGGCACGGCCCCGAGCATCTCGTCCACGTCCTGCTCGGTAATCGTTGTGCCACCGAACGCCACGGCCTGATCCAACAGACTGAGCGCGTCGCGCATACTGCCTTCACTCGCCCTGGCCATGGCGCCCAAGCTGCGTTCATTGATCGTGACGCCGACGTGTGTCACCACTTCCTGAAGACGCGCAATGATTTCGCGCCGGGGAATCCGTCGAAAGTTGAAATGTTGACAGCGGGACGTGATGGTGGGCGGGATCTTATGGACTTCGGTCGTCGCAAAGATAAACACCGCATGCGGCGGGGGCTCTTCCAGCGTCTTCAGCAGCGCGTTGAATGCCGAATTGGAGAGCATGTGCACTTCATCGATAATGTAGATCCGATAGGTGCCCCGGAACGGCGAGAATTTGACGTTTTCACGAAGCTCCCGGACGTCGTCCACCCCGGTATTCGAGGCACCGTCGATCTCGATGACGTCAACCGAGTTGCCGCGCGTTATTTCCAAGCAACTCTCGCACTGGCCGCAGGGTTCCGGGGTCGGTCCCTTGTCGCAATTCAGCGCCTTGGCCAGGATGCGGGCGGCCGTGGTCTTGCCCACGCCGCGCATTCCGGAAAAGAGATAGGCATGGGCCACCTGTTGCCGGAGGATGGCGTTCCGCAGCGTTTGCACGACGTGCGGCTGCCCGATCAACTCTTCAAACGTGCCCGGACGAAATTTTCTGGCGGAAACCTGATATTCCATCACTCGTCCTGCGTTACGCGCTTCATCTCTTGCTTCACGGTCAGGTGCTAGGGCGGACACGCAGGTCCGCCCCTACTCATGAGGATCGTTTAAACCGGGGCCGGGTGATCCTGTAGCACACAGACTCGCCTGCTTACCGTTGCTTCCTTCCGGACCTGGCGGGGTTCACAAGATTCTGCTGCACAGGGCCCAGCCCCTTTTCGTAGTCAGTGGATGAAGTCTCAATGAAGATGAAAAACGCGTAGCGGCTGTTCCTCCCTATTTCTGCGCTTAACCATGTGAGGGTCAGCATGAGCCCTGCTCAGTCATTTCCATCATCTGCGACACTCGTATGGTCCCGGCGCTTTCCAAAAACGGATCTGATTGAGCTATTGCCAGGGCAGCCGCCATGCTGTCCGCCTTCACAACGGCAAAGCCCTTCATCGAATTCGGATCAGTATCATCTTCAACGCGACCGGATGTGACAATTTTTGAAACGGGTAACGGCGTTCCCGGATTCACGATCGTATCCCCCAGCCCTTTGACCCAGGCGCCCCATTTTTCCATTTGCGCTCTTCCTTCTTCTTGCGAAGCAGGCTTGTTCCCTCCGTAATAGGCAAGCATGAATTTCGGCATGTTCTTCCCTTAGTGCTCTAGACGGTATGGCGGAGAGGGTGTTCTTTCAATGACGCGCGAAACCTCTATAAACAGTGGCGTTTCGCCGATCATGTAACTTGTGCTCCCAAGTTTGTTCCCACATCCGTCGGCGCGGCCCCCGCAGAATGGGACTCCGGGCGACGGGGCTCAGGCCAGGCTCTTTCTGCCAGACCTGGAGTTCACTTCGGAGGATGGCCAACACGTCATGGTCCTGAAATGGCAACGACACGTGGGCCGACATCTTTTTGATCAGAGCGTCGTCGGCCGTGGGGGCTCATCGGTCAAACGAAGACTGGATCTTTTCTACTCTATACACACCGCAGTCAACTATAGTAGCAGCATTCCTATCGAAAGGGCTACCGTAAAACCGTCTTTCGATTGCAAACTGTTGTCGAGCCCGCCATCGAACCCATGACGTTTTGAACCGGTCGCCGCGTAGTTGCGTCGGAAGATAATCCGATGATGGGGCACTCCGCGTCGAAAGCTGCCGCTTAGGTGACACATGCTGAAGTTGAAGTGTCCTGGCAGGGTAATCCTGTAAGGAGACGATCGTAAGACGAAGCCGATTCACCGAGACGCCAATCGTCGAAATGTTGCAAGAGGCTGAGGAGCCGGAAAGAAGCCGTGGGAGCATCAGTAACCAGAAATACTCCCACCCTAACAAAAGGGCATCAAGACGTCCTCGTTTACCAAGGTAGTGTCCGCCAAGGATCGCTGACATACTTGCAATAGATATCTTCTCCTGTCTCATTCATTCTCTTGGGCTCACAGGTTCCCCAGTTTGCAGCCAAGAGAAAACAAATCGGAATAGACTGCTCATAGCCGTATTGGGGAGGATCGAGGAAACAATTGAACCATTCATGAAAATCTCGTTGCCGTTTTCGTATATTCGGCTAAGTTTAACCCACCAGCTTGCTTCAGTTCCGAAGCGATTCATGTTCGCTTCGCCAAGACTCACCATTACCCGTGGGGGGTAACAGTTTTAGGAATCGCACGGACCGACCATTCCGGAGGTGGGGATAAGCGGGATTGGTCGCACTGGGAAAATGTGCGAACAGAAAGGGGGCAAGTATGAAAGTCGAAGAGCAGGCTCCAGTCCCGGTCACTGTGTTGACGGGATTTCTTGGTGCGGGCAAAACAACCTTGTTGAATCGCATTCTGACCACCGAGCATGGGAAACGAGTGGCGGTGATTGTGAATGAATTCGGCGAAGTCGGAATTGATAATCAGCTGGTGGTAGGGGCGGACGAAGAAATCTTTGAAATGAACAATGGGTGCATCTGTTGTACCGTTCGCGGAGATCTGATCCGGATAATTTCCAATTTACTCAAGCGGAAAGAGCGGTTCGACTATATGGTCATCGAGACCACGGGACTGGCCGATCCGGCACCCGTCGCACAAACCTTTTTTGTGGACGATGACATGAAGCGCCGGTTGATGCTGGATGCCATTGTGACGGTGGTGGATGCCAAGCATATCTGGGAGCATCTGGACACCAGTCCCGAAGCCAAGGAGCAGATCGCATTTGCGGACGTGATTCTCCTGAATAAAATCGATCTGGTGGACGAAGGGGAGGTGGAGCGGCTGGAGGCCCGCGTGCGGGCCATCAATCCCATGACCAAAATCTACCGGACCCGCGATGCCCGGTTGGAAATCGAACGCCTGTTGAATGTGGGGGCGTTTGATCTGGGCCGGAAACTGGAAATCGACCCGAACTTTTTAGGCGAGGAAGCCCACGAGCATGATCCGTCGGTCTACTCCGTATCGATTGCCGAACCAGGGCAGGTGGATGAGGCTCGGACGAATGATTGGCTTCGGGACGTACTCTCGGGCATGGGTACCGACATTTTTCGCATGAAGGGTATCTTGGATGTGAAGGGACGGGATGAACGTTTTGTATTTCAAGGCGTGCATATGTTGTTTGACGGGCGTCCCGATCGGCCATGGAAGGCCAAAGAAACCAGGGGGAATCAGTTGGTGTTCATCGGGCGCAACCTCGATCGGGACCGGCTGGTCGAAGGGTTTCGGGGATGCCTCGTTTAGTACGGCCCCGGGCCAAAATTCAATTGCAGTCGATCGGGACGTTTCAATTGGATGAATACATCCATGCCGTCATGTTTTCGCCTGACGGCAGCCGATTGGCGGCTGCGGATGCGAGCGGCCAGGTCGCGGTGTGGCATGCGGGATCCCTGCGGTGTGTCTTCCGTAACACGAAACATCAAGGCGCGGTACTGGCGGAGGGATGGCATCCCGGAGGAAAAATTCTCGCAACCGCCGGGGAAGACGGAGTGGGGCGTGTGTGGGACGTCGGTTCCGGAGAAGAGCGTGCCGTGGTTCCGGTTGGAGATGGAAAGGGCTGGGTGGAGCATCTGGCATGGGAGTCCGGCGGCGAACGGTTGGCGATGACTGCGGGAAAAACCCTGCAGATCCTGAAGTGGTCGGAGTCGGGCGGGTGCTCCGTGGAATGGGAGACCTCTGATCATAAGAGTTCCGTGTCCGATCTTTGTTGGCGAAAGGGGTATCCGGGCCAAATTTTTTCCTCCTGTTTCGGAGGAGTCACCCTGTGGCAGGTCGGGATGGATTCTCCCGTGAATACGTTTCCCTATGACGGGGCACTCCTGTCGCTATCAATCAGTTCGAACGGACAGTATCTGGCCGCGGGAAATTTGGACGGGTCGGTCCATTTATGGAGTCTCTCGACCGGGCAGAGCTGGCATATGGCCGGTTATCCCTGCAAGGTCGGGCATGTGGTCTTCGATCCTTATGGAGAATTTTTATGGACAGCAGCCGGTCCTGATTTGGTGGCGTGGTCGGCCCAAAAATTCGAAGGATCCAGTGGCCGGCTTTTGAGCAGCCATCTCGGGTGGATTCAAGCAATTGCCTGTCACCCTCATCAGCGGGCGGTGGCTACAGTAGGAGAAGACGGGTTGTTCTGCTTGTGGGAGCCCGGGAAGGCGAAGCCCAGAGTGAGTCGGGAGCTGCGTGTGTCGGGAGGATTGTCCTGTGTGGCCTGGAGTCCGACCGATGACTGTCTGGCGGCGGGCGCCGATGACGGAACAGTGGTGCTCTTTGCCGTGGAAGGCGTGGGGGAGAAATGATGAATTTATTTGGAGGGGGCCGCCGCATCGATCCGGATCAGGCGGATCGCATCAAAGCCTGGGCTCGTTCGGCCTGGTCTTTGCCGGAAGAGACCACGATCATGGTGACCGAATTGGAGTGCCGGGAGCCCGGTTGTCCGCCCATTGAAACGGTCATTGCGCTTTTGGAAGGGCCGGGAAAGACGACCCAGTTCAAGATTCATAAAACGGCGGATGAGGTGACGCGACCGGATGTGCACGCCCTCGCGCAGGATGGCGAACATCATCACGATAGAAACCACGATGTATAGGAGAAGCGGGAAACGGCGTGACTGACGCAACAATGGCAAACGGCCTGAAGCTGACCGACGACCCCGAGGCGCGACATCTGGTTCGGGAGGCCCATGCCCGGATGTACAAGTGGCCCAAAGAGTTTGGCGGGTATCGAGCCGACGTCACCCTCAACCACAACGGCACAATTGTCCGGGGAACGGTTCAGTTGGTGCCTCGAAAAGAAACCACCGTGGACTTGCCGGGCGCTGATCCGGCGTTACAGGAATGGGTGCGCGAACGGTTGTGGACGCAGGGAATGCATTTGGCCTATTCGCCATTTGAGGATGGTGACGGCCGCTACATCTTATCCTTCGATTCCGAAGAGGATGCCGGTTGTGCTCATCCCCGGGGACGCCGTGTGCTGTTGACCGGAGGACGACTCGAGTCCTGGTATCGCCTCAAGAACCGACAATATACGCAAATCGGGCGCATCACCCCCATGACCGAACGTCGGGTGAATACCATAGAACGGTACGACACCGCCCCGGATGGCCGGCAAGCGTCCAGTCATTACGTGATGACCTACTTTTCGCTGGATGGTCAGACGGTGATCGGGATGGAAAGTTACGTCAACGAATTTGTGGAGGTGGCTGGCATCTGGATTCCGGCCGTCCGGCGTGTGTCATTCGGAGAGAACGGCGGAGTCGGCACACGGATGATTATATTATCGAACCATGAGGTGATGGAATGAGTCAGGCAGACGGTGCTACCACGGAAACAGCAGCCCTTAAGAGAGCCGGCCTCAGCGTGGCGGTGGCGGTCTTGACGGTCTCAGATTCCAGAACGATCGAAACGGATACGAGTGGATCCACCATTGTTAATCGATTGATGGGGGCGGGGCATCGCGTGGCCGACCGCAAACTGTGTCCGGATGAATATGAGACCATTCGGGAAACGATCGCCGCTTGGGTGGCGGACCCAGCGATTGAATTCGTGATCGTGACGGGCGGGACCGGCGTGACCCATCGGGATGTGACGCCGGAGGCCGTCCGTTCGCTTTTTTCCAAGCCGATTCCGGGCTTCGGTGAATTGTTTCGCTGGCTGAGTTACCGTGAAATCCGAACCTCTACCATTCAATCCCGGGCGGATGCCGGGGTGTGCGGCGACACCATTGTGTTTCTGCTGCCGGGGTCGACCGGAGCCTGCCGCTTGGGCATGGAACAGATCATCCTTCCCCAGCTCGACATAGATCATCGCCCTTGCAACCTCACCGAATTATTGCCACGTGTCAAACATGAACAGCCACCGGTCCATGGACGTGGCTAACCCCAAGGGGGGTTCGATGTATCATGGTCAGGGAACCTTTGATTTATTGCACTATCGGGCGCATGGCTGCGTTGTGTCCTCGCTCAACCCTCACCTATCTTCTATGATAAGCTTCGGGTTTCGCTCCGGGACGCCTTGCCCTGCATCCCGCTATCACAATAAATCAGAGGTTCCTCAGGTCTGTAGCCCTGACCGGATCGGGCCAAACGCGTGAGCCTGCCCCAAGAATCCACATGGATGTTTGTCATCTTGATGGGGTTACTGGGCAGCCTGGGCGCCTTATTACCCGCCGGTCTGGTTCTGTTTATTCCGGATAGGTGGCGGCAATGGATGATGCCGAATCTGCTGGGGTTTGCGACCGGCACGATGCTGGCGACCGCGACCATCGGGCTGCTTCCCGAGGCACTCGAAGACATTTCGATTCATGAGGCGGGCATCGCTTTGTTGGCGGGGCTGGTCCTGTTCTTTATTCTGGAATGGATGGTGATCTGGCGTCATGCGCACGGGGAGGCCGCTGAACTCAAGCCTCACGGGCATGCGAAGGGCTCGATGGTTCGCCGGGAAGCCGGAACATTGATCCTGGTCGGCGATGCCGTTCATAACTTTGCCGACGGTATTGCCATCGGCGTGGCCTGTGTCGTATCCCCTGCCCTGGGTCTGGTCACGGCGTTGGCGGTTCTGGTTCATGAAATTCCGCAGGAGTTGAGTGACTTCACCATTCTGCTATCGAGCGGATTTTCCCGGTGGCAGGCGTTTTGGGCCAATACTCTGTCTGGTATGGCGACCCTCGCAGGGGTGGTGTTGGCGTTTGGGGGCTTGGCCTATGCGGAGCCGATCGTGCCTTATGCCCTGACGTTGGCCGCCGCCAGTTTTTTGTATATCGGTCTTGCCGATCTGGTTCCCGACTTACATGGCCGACACGGGGCGGCCAGTGGGGCTTGGCCGTTTGCCATGATGCTGACCGGAATGGTGACTATCGGCATGCTGACCATGCTCCCGCACTAGGGGGATCCCTGAACCATCCTGCCGACTTATTCATCATCTCAGGCGGTTGGGTCATCGACCCCGGACGGTGGAATGGTGTGGGGGATGTTTGGATCACCCAAGGGCGTATCGCCGAGGTGACGCCTCCACAGACGGCGCTTCTCTCACATGCCGGCCACTTCAAGGCCGACGGGTTGATTGTGGCGCCGGGTTTGGTGGATCTGCACGTCCATCTCCGGGAACCGGGTTTCGAGTACAAAGAAACCATCGAGACTGGGACCGCTGCAGCCGCTGCCGGTGGGTTTACGACCGTCTGTTGCATGCCCAATACCAATCCCGTTAATGATTCCCCTGCTGTGACCCGGACCATCCACGACCGTGTGCAGGCTACCGGGCGGGTTCGCGTACATCCAATCGGGGCCATCACCAAAGGATTACAAGGGAAAGAGCCGGCAGACCTTCGGGGCTTACGTGGGGCCGGATGTGTGGCTGTCTCGGATGATGGCCGTCCCGTGATGAAAAATGCCGTCATGCGACAGACCATGTTAGAGGCTCGGACCTTGGATCTGCCAGTGATCGATCATTGCGAAGATCTGTCATTGGCAGGGTGCGGATGTATGGCTGAGGGGCCCCTTTCCCGTCTCTTGGGAGTCCGAGGCATCCCTTCTGAAGCGGAATCCAAGATGGTGGAACGGGATATCGCGTTGTCCAAGGAAACGGAATGTCATCTGCATATCGCGCATATCAGTACGGCGAATGCCGTGGAGGCCGTCCGGACGGCCAAGGCCGCCGGAATTCGGGTGACCGCGGAAGCGTGCCCCCATCATTTCATGCTGACCGAAGAGGCGGTGCGGGAGCAGGGCGCATTGGCGAAAATGAATCCTCCCCTCCGCCGACATGCGGATGTCCAGGCGGTCCGCGACGGGTTGCAGGATGGCACCATTGATGCCATCGCCACCGATCATGCTCCGCATGCTGCCTATGAGAAGCAGTGGGGATTGTCCAAGGCTCCATTTGGAATAGTCGGGCTTGAAACGGCCTTAGGGCTTTCTCTTCGGCTGGTAGAAGAGGGCCTGTTGTCCCTCGAATCCATGATAGAAAAACTGACGTCAGCCCCGGCCCGTTTGCTTGGCCTATCGTGCGGGACGTTGGCCGCCGGTGCGCACGCTGATGTGGTGTTGATCGATCCAAGGATGGAATGGACGGTTGATCCGGAACGGTTTCGGTCGAAGGGGCGGAACAGCCCGTTCGCGGGGTGGCGACTTCGGGGTGCGGTTGTCCGGACCTTAGTCGGCGGGGTGACGGTGTTTCAAAGAACGAGAGGCCAATAGGGAGAAAAGGAAGTGCATGCCCATCTATGAATATCAAGCCGAATATTGTTTGAAATCGCTGTTTTGTCCCAAGCGGTTTGCCTTTTGGCAGAACATGCATGATGCCCCGGTGACGGCCTGTCGTGAATGCGGGGCACCGTTGGAAAAGATCCCGTCGGTGTTTTCGGCAGGGGCTGATGTTATGGCCCAAAGCCGGGCGTCATCGGATCCTCCACCGGGCTCGACCGCTCCTCCCCCCACGCTCAAGAACATTTACGGTGGCGGGTTGGGCATACAAGGCTGTGGACATGATTGCCGGTCGCATGGAGGGCATTCACATGGCAAGCCCTGACACCATTTCCGATCCCTGATTGACCCATTCGTACCGTCCAGGCTCCTTTCCGGTCCAAGCCCAAAAGGCCTTTTATTATTCTTATTCCCAGGCTCAGGCCTACAGTATGACGTTATAAGGCCATGTCAGGAAGCCGGCAAGAGGGTTCTCCTCTCAGATCTATCGAACCGCTGGAACCACTCGACGATTCGCGGTTGCTGTGGCTCACCGTATAGGGCGACTCTCCCCTTCCCGTGCTCCCGGCCGGCAGTAGCGGGTAAAAAAAAAGCTTGACTCTGTACTGAGGTACGGAGTTTATACTTCGGATATGAAAAAGACCGATCAAGAACTGGTGACGATTGGAACCTTAGCCAAGGCAGCCGGGGTTGGGGTGGAGACCGTCCGCTTTTATCACAGGAAGGGTCTTCTGGATAAACCATTTCGAACGTCAGGTTTTCGAAAGTATTCGGAATCTGATGTGCGGACAATCAAGTTTGTCAAGAGAGTTCAGGGGCTTGGATTCTCTCTCAAAGACGCTCAAGATCTCCTGGACCTTGCTCTTTGTTCCCGAGAAACACGACCTGTTATTGCAAAGACTTGTAACGAGAAGATCGATCAAATTGAACAGAAGATAGCCGACTTGAATAGGATGGTGGGAATGCTCCGCGAGTTTTCCCTGATCTGTGGAAGTGAAGCCTCGAATGATTCTGAATGCAGGCTCCTGGATTGCTTTGAAAACAATTGGGAGTGCTGCGAAAAATGAGGAGGAGAAAGCAATGAATGATTCCTGTGGATGCTGCAAAAATGCCAAGTGTGCATGCAAGACAACGCCGTGTGACTGCTGTTGTGGCACTGAAGTTTGTCGCTGTGACGCGTCATGCGTATGTGGTAATTGCTGTAGCGGGTGCTGCAAGCCCTCGAGCCGTGTTTAACTGCAACCGAGTTTCAATCCGCGCGCGGGCTACGCGATCATAGGCTTGACGGCTTGCCTACGGAGTATCGTATTCGCCTGAGTAGCTGAAAATCGGTTCACCGAATTCCCGTCGAACTTGACAACGGCTTGGGTATATTTTTGCCCATGCCGCTTGTTATCCGATAAGCCATGCATCTGCGTTGATTAATCTTGGCCTTAGAAGCAAAGCTGGACTCTAGGCGGTTTATTCGCTTGGGGCGCGGCGCATTAGTGAAGGTCAATGCCATCAGTAAGCTCACCCAACTGCCTGGTACGTCGTATCTTGTCACCTTAACCAATACCCAACAAACACGAGTCAGTCGCAACCAATCCCGCCCGCTCCGTCATCACCTGCTCCGTTGGTGACGTCCACACTCCCACATTTCTTGTTCCGGTAGTTTCTCTTCGTCATACATTCGTCTCCCGAAAACATACATTTCATATAGTAGTTTTGTATGTTCATTGAAAAGTTATTCATGAAAGCGAAGTGCTTTTGTATAAGCAGACGCACCGGAAACAAGCCTTGTTCATGCAGTTGGCGACTCCATTATTGGAAACTGCAATACGGAACAACTCGCGATGAACCTCGGCAATGAAGAGACTCGATCAGATCTTGTGGTCGAACCGTAACTGCAGAGAATTGGAAACGCTGAGTAGGCTGTCATTTCAGAAAAGTATCAAAGACCTCGGTGGGGGAATCAATCTCAAGACTTCGCTGACCGAAATGCTGGAGTGCCCCCTGCGAAGATGGGCTGACCCGCCCATCTTTTGCTGTAATCACACATTCAGACGTATTGAGGTTCACACATGATTACATACGACTATCATTGTGACGCCAATGAAACGACGCTGACCGTTCGCCACAGCATGAAGGAAACGCTGGCTACTTGGGGAGAACTGTGTGCTCGGGCAAACCAACATCCGGGTGACACGCCACCGGAAACGCCCGTCCGTCGTCTTTTTGGAGGCGGCAATGTGATGCTCAAGGGCACGAAATGCGCCAAATCTCAGGGCAGTAGTTGCTCGTGCTGCTGAGCATGCACTGCATCCGATCACGAGAGCCTTCCGCATCGCATAGACGACGTTATCGATTGGTGGGCATTCTGCACGGGTTCGTGTGCACCCCAAGCCCCATCCTTTCGAACCGCGAATGTCACAGGTATCAACACGAGAGGCCAAGCCGCGACCCAGGCGGTTTCTTCGCTTGGGGCGCGGCGCATTAGTGAAGGTCGATGCCAGCAGTAAGCTCACCCAACTGCCTGGCAGGTCGTATCTTGTCACCTTAACCAATACTCAGCAAACACGAGTCAGGCGCAGCCAGTCCCGCACGATCCGTCATCATCTGCTCCGTTGGTGACGTCCCACATTCCGATATTCCTGCGTTCGGCCTTTCCTCTTTGCTGTACACTCGTCTCCAGAAAACATACCTTTCATTTGGCAGTTTTGGATGTTCATTGAAAAGTTATTCATGAAAGCGGAGTGTCCGCGTATAAGTATACACGGCAGAAACTATCGCTGGTGAGCGAGCCTTCAGTTGGCGTTTCAAATCATTTTCAACCCATAACCTCGTTTCTCTCAATGCACAGATTCACTCGATTGCCATCTACCAAGCGCATTCAGGGAGCGATTGATTGGTCGAGATTGGGGGGCGAATGACCCAAAACAAGGGTTAACCCAAGAAGAGGATATGGAGAAAGCTTCACACCTTGAGGAAAAGAGGGTCCTATGGCCAAAAAAAGTTGCATCATTAAAAATGACAAACGAAAAGAGGTGGTGAAGCAGTACGCCCACCAACGAGCCAAAATAAAGGAAGTTATCCGAAATCCTGGGTCTTCGTTGGAAGAGCGGATGGAGGCGCAGCGGGGGCTGCAGGCGCTGCCCCGCAATGCCAGCCCAACGCGAGTGAGAAACCGATGTCTTATTTCAGGCCGGACCCGTGGATTCCTGAGGCGATTCGGCATGTCCCGCATTGATTTTCGTTTGTTGGCGTTACGAGGGGATATTCCCGGAGTGAGAAAGTCAAGCTGGTAGAGGGCTGACCATGAATGGCGGCTAGGACGTCGGACCGTCCATTCCGGTGGCGGGGATAGGCCGGATCGGTCGCGCTGGGAAAATATTCGAGTGGATTGGACTAGGCTCACAAGCGTTCGACCAGAGCGCCCTCAAATGCGAGGCGCGCTACGGATTAGTGTAGCGGAGTGGCAGGAAGGATGCAGGCCCGGTTGATTCGAGTGATGTTCATCGTCGCCGTTGCGATGCTGTATGGGCTGGTCGCTCTGCCCCTGCCCTACCTGCTGAGCGATCACTATTCCGCCGTACAAGCCGGCGATCCCGACCACTCTGATACCGATGTTCACGCCTGGCTGGAGTGGGCTGCCAGTTCATCGTTGTCTGGAACTGGCCTTGTCCTGCCGTCCGTGCCGTTGCCGTCGGCTATGCTGCCGATTCCCTCAGTGCAAGGATTGTCGAACCTGCTCGTATCCGTCCCTTATTCGCGGGGCCCTCCCGCCACAGTTTGACTCGTCACATTGTTCTGATCGTCCGACTGAACGCGTGTCCGTGTGTGGCAACCTCACGTGTATCCGTGAGCGCTATCGGGGAGGGCTTCAGTCCGGGCCACATGAAACAGGCGCAATTCATTGTATATGGAGAAATGAGCATGCTTGAAGGGCGACGCCGTCGCGTGATCGACGATACGACACCAGTGGATTGGAAAAATGCGGAGTGGCTGCGGAGGTTCATAACGGAAAACGGGCGCATCCTGCCTCGACGAATGACGGGCAATAGTCTACATCGGCAGCGGGAGATCGCGCGAGCGATCAAGCGAGCACGACACATGGCGCTGTTACCGTTCGGTCGGCAGTCCGAATAGTGATGGAGTCAGGGCCTAGAGCCCCCGATCTCGAAGTAGGGAGGTGAGTGTATGGCAAGACCCAGCAGTCGATTAAGAAATGAAAAGCGTAAGCGCTTGGTCGTGGAATATGCCGAACGGCGTGCGTCGTTGAAGACGGTGATCAAGAGTCGAGCAAGCAGTGAAGAGGAGAAACATCGTGTCCTTGGCGCATCGGGAGGCCGTCGTGCTGCTGTCAGTACCTGACCTCTGTGCACGCGATGGTTTCGAGATCACACGGCTTCCGGTCACCGTGGTCTGTGGTTTTGTCGGAGCCGGAAAGAGCGCGCTGGTGCAGAAAGTTGTCGCCGGCTGGACGTCCGGTCGGTTGGCCGTGCTGGTCCATGACCGCAGCGACGCAGGATTGGATGCGGACCTCTGTCGCTCGCTGGGGGTCGAAGTCTTCCGTCTCGGTGAAGTCTTGGCCGAGTTGATTCAACAGTGTGTCGGGTGTTCCTTGCGCGACAGTTTGGCGAGCGCCATCACGGCGATTGCCGACATGCAGCGGTTTGATCGGGTGCTGGTCGAGTGCTCGGGCCTTGTGGAGCCGGTCTTGGTCGCCGAAGTGTTCAACGACGCCTGGGAGAATCGCGAACCCTTGGCATCGAAGGTGCGGCTTGATCACCTGGTCACGGTCGTCGACGGCCTGACGTTATGGGACGATCTGCATTCTGAAGACGATTTACAGACCCGAGGCGTGAGTTGTGGGACGGACGATGGATGGACGGTGTCGGAACTGGTGGTGGAGCAGATGGAGTATGCCACGGTGCTAGTGATATCCAAAACCGAAGGGCTGTCATTGGGTAAGAAGACTCGTCTCCGGTGCTTGCTTGAGACGTTGAACCCGGAAGCCACGATCCTATCGATCGCGGAGGGGTTGGATGTGGGGAGGCAGATTGTCAACGAGCGTACTCCTGCCTCGATGCCGATCAGTTTTCAACCAGGCTGGGCGAAGCTGATCCAGGGAGCGCCGATGCCGACGATTCGATCGTCCTATTGGGCGATGAGGGCCTTTCGAGCCACGCGTCCCTTTCACCCGCAGCGGCTATGGGAGCTGATCGAGTCCGATTGGCCGGGAATTCTGCGGTGCCGAGGTTATTTCTGGATTGCGTCACAACCCGATCGGTGTTTTCTCTGGTCTCAGACGGCCAGCGGCCGATTTTACGAATGTATCGGGGATTGGTGGGCGTCGATTCCCTGTGCGGATTGGCCTGACGATAAAGCCTTTCGCAAAGAGTTGAACCAGGATTGGTCGTTGGAGTTTGGTGATCGTCGGCAGGCCTTGGCTTGTATCGGCTACCGGTTGGATCAGGAGCGGTTGTTTCAACGGCTGGCATCATGTCTCTTGACGACGGCGGAGTCGAAGCTTGGTCTGGAGGGTTGGCGCCGGCTTGAGGATCCTTTTGCGCAGGCGGACTTGGAAATTGATCTGCAGGAAGATGAACGTGAGTCTGAACAGGGGCGGGAGGATGGATATGGCTGAGAGGGAAATGAATGGGGCTGTGGTCCGGGATGCGCGATTGCCGGTGACCGTGCTGTCCGGTTTCCTGGGGGCGGGGAAAACGGCGTTGTTGAATCATGTTCTGCATAATCGGGAGGGCCTGCGGGTGGCGGTCATCGTCAACGATATGAGCAGTGTGAATGTGGATGCCGCTCTCATCGCCCAAGGTGGGGCGGCCCTGAGCCGGACCGAAGAAAAGCTGGTGGAAATGAGTAACGGCTGTATTTGCTGTACCCTCCGTGAGGACTTGCTCCAGGAAGTGGCCCGGCTGGCTGAAGCCCGACGCTTCGATTATTTGTTGGTCGAATCCACTGGAATTTCCGAGCCCTTGCCCGTGGCCGAGACGTTTTTCTTTCAGGATGAGATGGGACGGTCGCTCTCCTCGGTGGCCCGATTGGATACTATGGTCACTGTGGTGGATGCGGGAGCATTTCTGACCGACTATCAGGCGTCCGAGGACCTGAAGGAGCGGGGGCTCGAACTGAGTGAAGAGGATGAACGGACGGTGACGGATCTGCTGATTGACCAGGTGGAGTTTGCGGACGTGCTGGTGGTCAACAAAATCGATACGGTGTCGGATGCGCAACTGGCCGAGTTGACCGCCATTCTGCGGGCACTGAATCCGGATGCGCAGGTCGTGCCGGCCCAACAGGGACGGGTGTCCTTGGAGGAGGTGCTCCGGACAAACCGGTTTGATTTGGAGCGGGCGAGCCGCGCAGCGGGATGGATGCAGATCTTGCGGGGGGCATGGCGGTCGGAAGCTGATGAATACGGCATTCGGAGTTTCGTCTATGTGGCCCAGCGGCCCTTTCATCCTGAGCGTCTGTGGGCATTGTTTCAGAAAAATTTGAAGGGGGTTTTGCGATCAAAAGGATTTATCTGGCTGGCCTCTCGTCCCGATTGGGTCGGGATCTGGTCCCAGGCCGGTGGGACAGGCGTCTTACAGGGTGGAGGACGCTGGTATGCGACGATTCCCCGTGATGAGTGGGAGGTGGATGACGAAGAGCGAAAGCGATTGGAGACGATTTGGGATCCGGTCTATGGTGACCGCCAGCAGGAACTCGTCGTGATCGGACAGAATGTCGATCAAGCGGCACTTAGTCAGAGATTGGATGCCTGTTTGGTGACGGATGCCGAGTTGAGCCTGGGGGCCGAGGGGTGGAGGTCATTTCCCGATCCGTTTCCCGACTGGTTGTCACCGGAATCTCCCGATGCCTAGACGCAGCTAAATGGATATCGCCGGTCTGACCACGCTGCCGGATGAGGAGTTGTGGACTTCGTTTGTCGATCCGTTTGGAAGACCAGGCTGGGACAACAGGCAGGCTAAATGGCCACGGCAGGAGCCTCCCAGCAGGAGTTATTAGAAACGGGAATGTTCACATTTGAATGATTGACGCGATGATAAGGAGGTGTGTTGATGGGACAACGTTGTCAGGTCACCGGAAAGCGGCCTATGTCCGGCCATCGTGTGAGTCATGCCAATAACAAAACCAAGCGGCGGTTTTTTCCGAATCTGCATCGGAAACGTTATTTTCTGCAGGAAGAGAATCGTTGGATTACCCTGTCGGTTTCAACCCACGGCATGAAAATTATCGATAAAAAGGGGCTGGCCCGCGTCGTTGCCGACATGCGGGCGGCCGGTGAACACATCTAACGGGCCTCAGGAGTTTAGAGTATGCGTGTCACGATTGCCATTGCCTGCACCGGATGTGAGACGCCGGGCAAATCGGTCTATTGGACCTCCAAAAACAAGAAAAACGATCCCGACCGGATCGAACTGAAAAAATATTGTTCGTACTGCCGGAAGCATGCCGTCCACAAAGAAAAGCGGTAAGGGCATGATGCGCGCGGGACAGCTTTGTGAAATGTTCGCCGAGTTTGCTTATCCGCAGGAAGGGCAGGCCGTGCTCACGAATGCCGGGCGGAATCATGCCGGTTCCCGCTCACCTGCTGAACCGCCGTTACGGGTGTTTGTGAGGTTGTTGCCGCAGTGAAGTTACCGAGGGGAGCTCTTGATGACGATTGCAAGTAACGTCGAGACTTACGATGTCGTAGTCGTCGGTGGTGGTGCCGCGGGTGTGGGGGTTGCGATAGCCCTAAGGCATGCGGGGATTGAGAACTTTATCGTGCTCGAGCGACGAACGGTCGGATCGTCGTTTGCCTCATGGCCGTCCGAGACTCGATTCATCACCCCCTCGTTTCCGACCAATTCGATTGGCATGCTCGATTTGAACTCGATCGCGATTGGTGTTTCGCCCGCGTTCAGCTTGGAGGTTGAGCATCCGACGGGCGAGGAATACGCGTCGCATTTGCGGGGAGTCGCGAAGTTTTTCGAGTTGCCGATACGCGAGAAGACCAGCGTGACACGGATAACAAAAGTTGGCGATGTTTTTCGCATCGATACAGCCGACGAGCCCTTGCGAGCCAGGCATGTCATTTGGGCGGCCGGTGAATTCCAATACCCCCGTCTGAATGGGTTTGTCGGCAGCGAACTCTGTCGACACACGGCAACAATTGCCAGTTATGAAGAACTTGACGGAGACGACTTCATCATTGTCGGTGGCTACGAGAGTGGCGTCGACGCGGCCTACCACCTGGCGTATCGCGACAAACGGGTACAGTTGTTCGATAAAGGTTGTCCATGGAAAGACCAAAGTTCCGATCCCAGTATCGCGCTGTCCACGTATTCGCTCGAACGGATGCGAGAAGATTGGTTTGAGGAGTATGTGGAGTTGTTTCCGGAAACGCCAATTGCCTCTGTCACCCGCGTGGATGCCACGTATGAAGTCACGGCGCAGGACGGACGCCGGTTTCAAACTCGCGTTCCGCCACTCTGGGCGGGTGGATTTGAAGGAAGTCACAAGCTGGTCGCAGATTTGTTCGAGCGACGCGACGACGGCTTTCCGCTCATGAGCGAGCACGATGAGTCAACAATTGTGCCTGGCCTGTTTCTGTGCGGGCCCGCCGTGCGTCACGCTAACCATTCCTTTTGCTTTATCTACAAGTATCGACAGCGATTCGCCGTGGTTGCCAAGGCGATTGCCGGGTCCCTGGGGCTGCCGGCTGAAGAGTTGGAGAATTACCGCAAGTGGGGCATGTACCTCGATGACCTCTCTTGCTGTGGGGAGGAGTGCGTATGTTGACGGGGAACGATGAAGGGGTCGCCGGGTGGGCGCTCGCCGCGCCATCGAACGGACCGAACGCGACGAGCGAGGTCGCGAGGAGGGGGATTGCGTCTGACGAGGGGCGAAGCCGACTAGCACGAGCGCTACGCGTCGAATGGCTTGGACAAACGGCTGCCAGCGTTTGCTGGATTGGCAGCATGCTGACTTACGGGATCAGCTCCAGTGGGGATTGGTTACAGGTGTTTGCTGCTTCCGCATGGCTGTTGGCAAACATCGCATCGCTTGCGACTGCCGAGGCTGACTGAGATGTCGGTAGCACTTCAAGTGAATGATCACGAACGTGCTGAAGGTGAACTCCTTGAACAAGCGGTGAGTTTGCTCAGCCAACAGGTGTGGTGCTGGGGTCGCGACATTGTGCGACCGGAAGGCAACTGGCTGCTCGAGATCGGCTTTGACCGCATAGAGCCGCCCGCCGATCGCAAAGAATGTGCGAGCGTGTATGCCTTGGCGATGCCGCGGAAACGATGTGTTGTGCTGCGTGGGTTTGGTGTGTTCTACGGAGATGGTCAGTGGGGTGGCGTCTTCCTGCCTCGCTCCGAGTTTCGACCTCGCTATACAACACATGCGACGCTGGATTGTCCACCCTGGTCCGATACAGATCTCCCGAAGTTGAACACGCCGACTGAATCCCAGCGAAATGCGTGCGCAACGTTGACCTTGGATTTGATCGATTGGATGCGGCGTTACGAGGTAAACATCGTCGAGCAATTGGGGATCGGGTACCGACGATCAACCCTGCTTGAGTGGGACAACGGCACGCGACCAGTCGTGCCAGCCGAGAATTTTGCGTCGGCCTGGCGCGAGTTGTCGTTTCGAGTGGCATCCAATTTCGATGCGTTTCTAGGAACGAGCCAACCATGAGCGATGACGTCATTCCTAGTTCGTACGAGCAATGGCGAAATTGCATTGAGGTCCGTTGCAAAATCCGGTTGACGCCGGCGTTTATCCGCGAACGCTTGGCTGAATTGCAAGATGACAAGCAGGCAAAGACCAGGGAATTTGCAAGGCTCTATGGAGTCGATCATCTTCAGCGAACGATCGCTTGGTTCCGTCGTGCGGCCGACGAAATGGCTGAAGATCGAAAATGATACGAAGACTCCCCGTCACCGTCCTGTCCGGGTTCCTGTGGGCGGGCAAGACGACCCTGCTGAATCACGTGCTTTTCAACCAAACCGGTTCGTCATACACTCGTCTCCAGAAAACACACATTTCATTTAGTAGTTTTGGATGTTCATTGCCGGTGCGGCTGACTGTTTGATGCTGCTCGTGAAGGAGCTTTGGGAATGAGCCTCCGTTCGATTCCGACTTCGCTCGACGAATCGCCTCCGCTCCAGCGGGCACGAGCGGCATTCCGAGCGAGGCGATCGATCGGCAGGCTCACGCCGCAGCATCTGATATGGCCCCTGTTTGTGCAGGAGGGGGTCGATCTGGTGACCCCGATTGCCTCCATGCCGGGCTGTGCGCGGATCTCGATCGACCGCGCCGTCGAGCTGGTTGCCGAAGCCGCTGACGCGGGACTGGCCGGGATTGCGCTATTTCCGGTTGTGCCGAATCGTCTCAAGGATCCGCGAGGCCGGGAGAGTCGCAACCGGGAGGGACTGATGGTCAGGGCGATTTGCGCAGTGAAAGCCGCTGCGCCAGACCTTCTGGTCCTTAGTGACGTGGCACTCGATCCCTATTCGTCGGATGGCCATGACGGCGTGGTGATCAATGGAAGGATCGACAACGATGCGACACTTCCGTTGTTGGCAGAGATGGCTCTCGTGCAGGCACAGGCTGGAGCGGACCTCGTGGCTCCGTCGGACATGATGGATGGACGGATCGGTGTGATCCGTCGGGCCTTGGATGAGGCCGGCTATCCACACGTCGGCATCTGCAGCTATGCCGTGAAGTATGCTTCGGCATTTTATGGACCGTTTCGCGATGCCTTGGAGAGTGCGCCGCGTGTCGGCGATAAGCGGACCTATCAGATGGATCCGGGGAATCGAAGGGAAGCGTTGCGGGAAATCCGGCTGGATGAAGAAGAAGGCGCTGATTGGCTGATGGTGAAGCCTGGCTTGCCGTATCTGGATGTCGTGCGTCTGGTGCGAGCCCATACGGCGCTTCCAGTCGCGGTGTACCAAGTAAGCGGCGAATACGCCATGCTCAAAGCGGCATCCGCCGCTGGCGCATTCGGATACGAAGAGATTTTGCTGGAATCGCTCGGCTCTCTGCGCCGAGCCGGCGCCGATCTGATCGTGACCTACGGTGCGCTCGATGCTGCGAGGCTGCTGGCTTCTGTTCCACCTGTCACCGAGCCTCAAGAGTGATGGTGCCATGAAAGTCGCATACATCTTCCGATCCAACATGGCTGCCACCTTTCAACCGGCAACAATGATCCTACCCCAACTCGAAGGCGGCTATCACGGTGCCGAGGTCGTCGGGATGTTTTTCTTCGATGACAACACCTTCGTGCTGCGCGCGGGTGAGCTCTATGATTCATCAAAACATCGGTGTCGAGACGCGAGGTTCGCGAACTGACACAACCAGGAGAACAAGCACATGAGTGGTTCACCCTGTTCGAAAAGACAGAGCATCGAGCAGGTCGAGGAAGGCGTCGATCTGGCTCCCAAGTTCAATGAGCACGGGCTTATCCCCGTCGTCACCACGGACTTCTCGTCCGGTGAAGTGCTCATGCATGCTTACATGAACGCCGAGGCGCTCACGCACACGATCACCTTGGGCGAAGCCGTGTACTGGAGCCGGAGCCGACAGCGTCTCTGGCACAAGGGCGCAACGAGCGGCCTGGTGCAGCGCGTCCGCGAGATGCGAATCGATGACGACCAGGATTGTATCTGGCTGCGCGTGGACGTCCAGGGAAGGGCCAGTTGCCATGTAGGGTATCGCTCCTGTTTCTACCGAGCCGTGCCCTTTGGCGACGAGGCGGGCCAGCCGCTGGAATTCACGGAGATGGAGAAGGCTTTCGACCCCCGGAAAGTCTATGGTGACGCCCCCAATCCCACCCAGCTCTAACCAACCGTGAGCGGATTGAAGCAGACTTGGTTGCGGCGCTGGTCACGGAAGACGAGTTGGGTACGGGGAAAGACGAATAAGGTGGGCAATGCGGACCATCGGATTCATCCATCAAAAAGGCGGAACCGGGAAAACCACACTGGCCATCGGGACAGCCATGGCCCTGGCGGAAACCGGTGCGCGGGTGCTCCTGCTGGATGCCGACCCGCAAGGGACGGCGAGCGAATGGGGCACACGATGGGGTGAGCGATGGCGTGTGGTGGTTCGGTCCCAGATTCTGCCGGTCATTCATGACCAAGCTGGCAGATTCGGACGAACATTCGATTGGATGATTGTAGACGGCCCGCCGACCGTGTCCGAGATGACAGCCAGCATCATCCGGGCGGCCGGGGAAATCGTCGTGCCGGTGCGTCCTTCATGGCCAGATATCTGGGCTCTTGAACATCTGTTTGCCTTGCATGCCCGTCTGCAAACGGAAGAGCGGGCCGGTGGGGCCTGTGTCGTGTGGAATCAAGTCGTGCAGGCGCCGACCGAGGCCATGGCGGATCAGGTAAAGAATTGGCCGTGTTTTGTCTGGCCCCGTCAAATTCCCTGGGATGCCGTTTGGGGAACGCTCATGGCCGGCGGCCAGCTCCCGAGAGACGCGGGTGATGAACTTCGAGCCTTGGCGGGCAGGAATGGAGCATGAGGAAGTCTTTTGAATAAGGGGAGCAAGGGCGATGCGATTGGTGTGATTTGATCGGATACGTCATGCATAGAGGATGACTGTGCATTGTAAAATCTGACTATTCAAATGGAGGAATCGACATTTGATTGAAGAAGTCTTGCGACCTGCGGGGCTGGAAAGAATAATCCGCCGTCAACTGGAGTATCATATTGAAGTTGTCGTGCCGGAACGTTGCGGTGTGGCCCAGGTGAGAGATGTGATTGATGGCATCACCGAGCCATGTCAATCGCATGGATGACCGGGAGCGGAGTGGATTAATGAAAGCATCCTATGAAGTGCGTCCAGGCCCCGAGCATTTCCTTCCTCCGGCTGCCGCGAACATGGGAGTACGGCTTCCGGACCCCGGGCAGGCCATTCTTTATGGGCATCTGATATCCCAAGAGACGGGCCTTGAAGAGGCAGCGCGACAGTTCCTGTTGGCCAAGGTGCCGACGATCTTCCCTGGTCCCTTGGTGCTCTGGGCATGGAATGAGGCTGCCGCTCAAAAAGCCAGGGCGGTACGCCATCTCTATGATACGATTAAGTCCTGCGTGATGCCCCACCAACGGGCGATGTTGATCCCTATGCCTGATTACCGGCCCAAATACCCCAAGATTAATCCGGAGGTGGAGATTAACCCCAATCATCCCAACTTAACCATCTGGCATAATCGGATCGATGTCGGGTTATTTGTCGGAGTTCATTGTCACCAGGCCAATCTCACACTGAAAATCGTCCGAGGGGGGACCTCTTGCTATACGATGGCACTATGTGCTCAGGCCGGCCATGAAGATGCCATGTTGTCGTTCCGGGATATTACGGCGCACACCATTTACCGATTAGCCGAGACGGTGCGGGAACTGCATCGAGGGGGAGTCGCAGAAACGGGAGGTGGGGTCGGATGACCGAACAGCTCCCGGAAGGCAAACCCCCGGCACGCCAAGCGGGATTGGTTTCATCCTTTGCCAGCTTTTTGCCTCTCGAATATCAATCCGGATTTTCCTCTGATTGGTTGATGGGGCTCTCTCCCTTTGAGGATCGAACCTGCTCGTTCTGTTATTCGGTCAAAGAGGGGAGATGGGTGGCTTTCGGGCCGAAGAAAGCCGATGAACGGTTGCTGATTTGTGAAAGGATGGGCTAAGCCGTGGTGGTTTGGCGAGAGTCGGGGGGGCGGCGGGAAGCAAGAGCATCTAGGCCGGGAAGAAAGACGGGCAGGTCAGAATCATCCGCGCCTCCGCTTCGCTCCGGTCACCCCGTGAAGGGGGCACACCCCCTTCAACCCCCCCGTTCGAATCCCACCCTCATCATTACAGTTACAGCTTTTGTGAAAACTTTGTTCCGTTCTCGATCATACCACCCTAACGTTGTGGCGGAGAGGGTGGGATTCGAACCCACGGTGCCGTTGCCAGCACACGTGCTCTCCAGGCACGCCGATTCGGCCACTCTCGCACCTCTCCGCATTACGAACGTTACGGGATGAGTCGGTCATCTTAGCATGGGGCCTGCCGAGCAACAAGGAACTCGTTGGAAGACATAGAGCTCGAGCCCCTCAAGTTCACAAGGACTGGCGTCGTTGAAATAAACGTTGTCGCCGGGACGACGCCGTCAGGGCCTTATAGAGATGGCCGCGAAAGAGCATCATCACGACCGCCGCAACGGGCGTCAGGCACAGGACCAGGATGATGGCCGTCGAGGAGGAAAGCCCGAGAGCTTGGAACCATTGGCTCAACACGGCGAAGGGCAATCCCAAGAGTTGAAAAAAATCCAAACCGATCAGCCGGCCGCTTCGGCTCGAAATCGACAAGAAAAAGGACAATCCGAACGGCGCCAAGACCACGGCCAGGGGCAAGAACCATTCAATCCAATTTTCCAGGACGAATTCGTAACTGTCTTTGAGAATTTCAAGTGAGGCACCAGAACGGCCCTGGTAAATCAGTTCGGGGACGGGGTTAAGCAAAATAAACAAGAGCAGAAAAACAGCCGAGACGATCGCCGGCCCATACGGGTTGGCCTGCATGCCGAGTTCGAGAATTTGCAAAGGCACCCACACGATAAATCCAACGGTGATCACGTCCCAGAAATAGCTGCCGGCCACGTCCCACAGGTCGCGCCACACCATGTGTCGCGCGCCCATCACGGCTTGTTCGAGTAACCCCAGAAACGCGCCGACCACAAAGGCATTGGCCACGCCCAGCAACAAGCCTCCCAGCATGCCGAAGGCCATGGCCAGCCCCGTGACTGCGTACATGAGCACGGCCAGGATCATGACCGCCGGCACGAGCAACCAGTTTTTGGTCAGCGACCGCCAGGTCGCGAGCATGGCTTGACGATAGAGTTGAAGAGTCGCTGGGACGAACTCCGACATGAGTCGTCGTGGCAAGAGGAAGGTGGTTAGCCAGATGATTTCTGCTTGAGGGCGAGAATTTCCTGTTGTTGGCGGTCCCGTTCCTGCTCGATCTTCTTCAACCGGCTGGGCCGGTCCAGGGTCCACCACTTCACGCGATCCTTGAACGACACCGCTTTGGGCGCCACGCTTTTGAGCGGTTCCTCTTGAAAATTGAACCCTTGGTGCGTCTCGCGCGTTTGGATAAATTGTTCGTAAATGTTCAGGTACAGTTTTTTGAGGTCCATCACAAGTACCATAGCCTACTCCATCGGATTCTGGCAAGAACCCTCCGCCCGGCGTTCAGGAAGGCGGGGCAAGCGTTGACACCCTACGCACCTGTATGGGTAAATAGCAAAAACGGCGTCGCTTTTCCCCGAAGTACTGTTGCCTTTTGGGCTCCAGCCGTACCGTTTCGAGTGCTCCTAGAAAACAAGCGATTCGGAGACGCGAGAGTGGCGGAACTGGCAGACGCGCGAGACTTAGGATCTCGTGGGAGACCGTGGGGGTTCAAATCCCCCCTCTCGCACCACTCCACCGCTGTTGTTCATCAACGAACGGACTCGACATGAAATTGGAAGTCACGGAATTAGGGCCGGTTAAACGTGCGATTAAAATCGAAGTGCCGGAAGACGTCGTTAACCAGGAATTCGACCGGGTGTATACCGATCTGAAACGCCAGGTGCGCGTCCCGGGCTTCCGACCCGGCAAGGCGCCGGTTGCCATGTTGGAAAAACGCTACGCAAAGGCCGTCGAACAGGATGTCATTCAACGCCTGGTCCCGACCTACTACCAGATGGCGATTCAAGAAGCCGGCGTCGCACCCGTACTGGTTGAAATTCCGCCATTGGAGCGAATGAAAGCCAACCGCAACACGTCACTGACCTTCACCGCCACCGTCGAAATCAAGCCTCCGATTGAAGTACGTGATTATCGTCCACCCAATCCGATTTCCTTGAAGCCCGATTCCCGGACCATTTCCGACCAGGACGTGGATAACGCCCTGGAACGTTTTCGCGAACAACAGTCTAAGCTGGAGGCCACCCCGTCCGGCACCCTCCTGGCTGAGGGCCTGTATGCGGTCGTAACGATAGAAGGCATGTTGGACGGCGAGCCGGTAGAAGGGTCGAAAAAGGAAGGCCATCTCCACAAAGTGGGATCTCAGGACCCCGTGCTGGGTCTCACCATCGACGACGTGCTGGTGGGGAAACAGGAAGGGGACCAGGCAGAGATTCAGCAGGACTATGCCGCCACGCATCCGGATGCCCGGCTGGCCGGCAAAGTCGTCACGTTTCACGTCTCCATCCTCGGCGTGAAACAAAAGATTCTCCCGCCGTTGGATGATGAATTTGCCAAGGATTGCGGGGCGTATGACACCCTCGAGGCGCTCAAAGACAAGATTCGCTCCGAATTGGAATCGGTGCTCAAACGGGACATCGAAGAAGGCTATAAGGATCAGATTATGGAGCGTCTGTTGGCCATGCATCACTTCGATCTCCCCGAGACCCTGGTCGAACGGGAAATTCGCACGCTGGTTCGACAACGCCTCATGGAAGAGCAACGGAAAAAGGACGGCAAGTTCTCGATGAATGATCAACTCCAGATGGAAGAGGAAGCGAAACGCATCCAACAGGAGGTCGCGCCGGGAGCGCAGAAACGGGTCAAGCTCGGGTTGGTGTTGGACGCCATTGCGGACAAGGAAGGGATCTCCGTGAGTGAACAGGAGATCGATGAGGAATTCACCAAACTCGCCAGGGGTCTTCAAGTCCCGCTGGACGACATCCGGAAGATGGTGGAATCGGGAGGGGAGAATTCACGTCAGGAGTTCGTGGATCGCATCCGGGCCGAAAAAACGCTTCAATTGGTCTACCAATTTGCGGTGATTCAAGGGTAAGACGCGCCGCAAACCCGTTTGGCACAGAAAGGGTACGAACATATGTTGATTCCAATGGTCATTGAGAGTACGAACCGGGGCGAACGGGCGTACGATATTTACTCCCGCCTGTTAAAAGATCGCATCATCTTTCTCGGTGCGCCCATCGACGACATCTTCTCCAACCTCATCATTGCGCAATTGTTGTTCCTGGAAGCCGAAGATCCGGAAAAAGACATCAACCTCTACATTAATTCCCCGGGCGGAAGCGTGACCGCGGGCCTGGGTATTTACGACACCATGCAATACGTGAAACCTCCGATTACCACGATTTGTTTGGGCCAAGCCGCCAGCATGGGCGCCCTGCTCCTGGCCGCCGGCACCAAGGGCAAACGCTATGCCCTGCCCAACGCCCGGGTGATGATTCACCAACCGATGGGGGGATTTCAGGGACAGGCGACGGAGATCGATATTCACGCGCGCGAGATTTTGAAAATTCGCGAGCGGCTCAACCAGATCATGGCGGAACACACGGGCCAGTCATTGGATAAAATCAGCCAGGATACCGAGCGGGATTATTTCATGTCGGGCACGGAAGCCAAGGACTACGGTCTTATCGATGAAGTCATTGTCAGGGCGTCGGAAAAGGAGACGGCCGGCTCAAACGGCGCCTGACCGCTGAACGCCGATCACTCCCATGACCAAACAACTCAAGTCAGACGAGAATCTCCGGTGTTCGTTCTGCGGGAAAAGCCGCGATCAAGTGCGCAAGTTGATCGCGGGCCCGACCGTATATATCTGTGACGAATGCGTGGGCCTCTGCAATGAAATCATGGCCGAGGAATGGCAAGAGGCCAAAGAAGCCCTTTCCTCTAAACTACGCAAACCCGCCGAGATCAACCGGCACCTGGATCAATACATCATCGACCAAGCGCGCGCAAAAAAGATTCTCTCGGTCGCCGTTCACAATCACTATAAACGCATTGCCGCCAATGAAACCGGGGACGTCGAGCTCCAAAAGGGCAACATTCTGATGGTCGGGCCGACGGGAACCGGGAAAACCCTCTTGGCTCAGACCCTGGCCGATTACCTGGACGTGCCGTTTACCCTGGCCGATGCCACCACCTTGACCGAAGCGGGATACGTCGGGGAAGACGTCGAGAACATTATTCTGAAATTGCTGCAAGCCGCGGACTATGAAGTGGAACGCGCCGAGCGTGGCATCATTTATATTGATGAGATCGACAAAATCACACGGAAGGCCGACAGCCCTTCCATCACCCGCGACGTGTCGGGGGAAGGCGTGCAACAAGCCCTGCTCAAACTCATCGAAGGCACCGTGGCCAACGTGCCGCCGCAAGGCGGCCGGAAACATCCCCACCAGGAGTTCATCCAGGTGGATACCAAAAATATCCTGGTCATTTGTGGCGGAGCGTTTGTCGGGCTTGAACCCATTATCGAACGACGCCTGAACCGAAACCGCATGGGCTTCAAATCGGACCGGTCCGCCTCACCGCAGGAACGCGCCGCTTCCCTGTTGGCCCGGATCCAACCGGAAGACTTACTGCAATACGGATTGATTCCCGAATTCATCGGGCGTTTGCCGGTGGTGACCACGCTTGAAGAGTTGGATGAAAAAGCGCTGGTCCGGATTTTGACCGAACCCAAGAATGCCTTAACCCAGCAGTATCAAAAGCTGCTGTCCTTCGACAACGTGAAATTGAAATTCACGGACGGGGCCCTCCATGCCGTTGCCAGAAAAGCCTATGCGCAAAAAACCGGGGCTCGGGGGCTTCGCGCGATCATGGAAGAAGTCATGCTCGATATTATGTACGACGTGCCATCGCAAACCGAGATCAAGGAAGTGGTGATTACCGAAGACGTGATTCTCAAGAAGGGCGAACCGTTCAAATTCTTGGAACCGTCACCACGCATGAAGCCTGCCGTGGGCTCGTAACGAGAGGACCGCCTCGATCCTGATCACCGGGGCGGTTCAAGCACCAGTCACAACCTCCCACTCGCGCTACTTCCGCCACGCCCCCATCACTCGTCAACCGCCGAAGCCTCCCGCGGCTTTCTTTCTCCCGAATCGTTTGTTCTTGCCGTCGCCGTTCACGGCGTTCTTGCGCGGGGCGAACTCGAAGCCCAATTTACCGGACCCCAGGTCGATCGTGAGATGGGCCGCGAACTTGCGTTTGTTTTTCTTCGACACGAAACCCTGCAGGAGGTCGGTCTTCCCCTTGTCCAGCAATTGTCGCACTTCACCTCCATCGATCGGACGATTCAGGATCTGCCGGCTGATTTTGAAATCACAGGGTCCTTCGTCTTTCAGCCCGTTGCGACAGACGTACCGTCTTGGCGTGTCAAGCACGGGCGCGCCGCATTTGGGGCAGGGACCGACCTGCTCGCAATTCTGCGGATCAACGTCGTCATCCCCGGTGGTCTCACCGAAATCAAAAACCGCGGTACAATCGTCCTTGAGCATCAACTCGGCGGCAAATTCCCGGCCGAGACGGCTGCGGAACCCGTTCAGCGGGCCGAGGCGCCGGTCACGCAACAGGATGGTGACTTCGTTGGGCGATAATTCTCGACCGGCAATGGATTTCCAAATCGAGAAATCACAGGTATCGCACACGAACTTGCGATAGTTCTCCCGCACCGTGCCCTTGCCGCACTTGGGACAGGATACCTCAAGCACGGCGTATTCGTCGTCAATCTGGTCAACGTCACACTGCCGGGCGGCCTCGACAATATCCGCGGTCATCCCGCGAATATGTCGCATGAACTCCTCCGAGGAGAACTGATCGCTTTCGATTTGTTTCAGTTTCTTTTCCCACTCACCGGTTAATTCGGCCGTGGTCAATTCATCAATCTTGAGGGCGCGCAACAACCTGAGCAGCGTCGCGGCTTTGGCCGTCGGGATCAATTCACGGGCGTCGCGCAGGACGTACCGGTTGCGGATTAATTCCTCGATGATCGCGGCGCGCGTCGCGGGCGTGCCGAGACCACGCCCCTGCAGGGCTTCCCGCAACTCATCGTCCTCCATCAGTTTGCCCGCGCCTTCCATTGCGGACAACAGGGTCGCCTCGTTGTAACGCGGTGGGGCCTTGGTGTGCTTGCCCTCCATGCCGATGTCGACGGTCCTGGCCGTTTCGGCGCCGACGCCCGAGAGCGGAGGTAACGTCTCGTTGCTTTCCTTGCGCCCCATGACCTGCAACCAGCCGCTCTCGATCAACACCCGCCCGCGGGTCTCAAAGGTCTGCTCTTCAACGACGGTGCGGCGCATCGTGTTTTCAAAGCGGGCCGGCGGGTAGAACGCCGCGATGAAAGAGCGCGTGACCAATTCATAGATGCGACGTTCCTGTTCTTTCAGTTTGCCCGGCAACTCCCCGGTCGGAATGATGGCAAAGTGGTCGGACACCTGGGCGTTGTTGAAGATACGCTTATTGTGGCCATTGATGTAGTTCTGTTGAAGGACCCGTTGGGCCCAGTGGCTGATCGGCCGGTCGCCTTCGTTGTCCGACGGCATGGCGCCCGGGCCGGCATCGGAGGAGCCCAGCGATTGCATGATTTTTCTGGCCGTCTCCGGGTAATCCTCGGGTAACGTCCGCGAATCGGTGCGCGGGTAGGTCAAGACCTTGTGACGTTCGTACAGCGCCTGCGCGATGCCGAGCGTAGCCTTCGCCGAAAACCCGAACCTCCGGTTCGCTTCACGCTGGAGTGAGGTCAGGTCAAACAGCATCGGCGGCTGCTGGCTCGACGGCTTCGTGGTTTCGGACACGTGGCCCTCCCGATTCACACATTGCGCCACGATGGCCTCGGCCCGGCTCTCGTCCCATATGCGCTCGGGCTTTGCGGTGCCGTGCTGATCCTTGACCGCACCCTGTGTAGCTCCCTGCTTCGCCCGGGCCTGCAGCTGCGGATCAACCCAGTACCCTTCGTACCGGCCGGAGGCAATCGCGAAGGTGGCCTTGACCTCCCAATACTCACGAGGCTCGAAGTGCTGGATCTCTTTCTCGCGGTCGACAAGAATCGCCAGCGTCGGCGTTTGCACCCGCCCCACCGTAGTCAGTGAAAACCCGCCGCCGCTCGAATTGAGCGCGGTCATCGCCCGGGTGGCATTGATCCCGATAAGCCAGTCAGACTCCGAGCGACACACCGCGGCGCGCTGGAGCGGTAACAATTTTTCACCGTCACGAAGACGCTCAAAGCCGTCGCGTATCGCCTGCGGGGTCATGGATTGCAACCACAGGCGTTGGATCGGCTTTGACCCCTTGAAATGGCGGATCAGGTAATGAAAAATCAGCTCGCCCTCGCGGCCCGCGTCGCAGGCGTTGATGACTCTGTCAATATCCTTGCGCGCGTAGAGTTTCTTGATGAGTTTGAGTTGCGATTCATTCTGCTGGATCGGTTTGAGTTCAAACTGGTCGGGAATCACCGGGAGGTTGGCGAGCGCCCACTTTCCACGCCTGACTTCGACACCTTCGGGCGCAACCAGTTCGAGCATGTGACCGACCGCCGACGTCACGACGTGGGACGGCCCCTCGAAGAAGTTTTTTTCGTTCTGAAAACCACCGAGCGCCTTGGTGATGTCGCGGGCCACCGAGGGCTTCTCGGTTATGACCAAGACCTTCCCCTCCCCTGCGGCAAAGTGAGGTGACGTTTTCTTCTTCTTGGGTGCAGTGGTTGTACGGGAAGGCATCAGCCAGACATCCTGATATAACAGGAACCGGGGACCTGTTGAATGCAGCCTCGCAATTCCAGGTTGAGCAGGAGACTCATTACCTCAGCCCGATCAAACGGCGCTTCCATCAATATCTCGTCAATCGACACGGGGTCCTCATGCAAAAGGGACAGCACGTGCTGTTCCTTGGAGGTGAAGCTTGGAGAGGCCGTTTCCTGAAAACCGGCATTCTTTACTTGATCGCGTAAGGGTCCGTCAAGCTGAGGGAGCAATTCTTCAACGACGTCTCGCGCATCTTCAACGAGTTTGGCTCCTTGTTTGATGAGTCCATGAGCCCCTTGATGTTTCCCGTGTTTGACGGCACCCGGTATGGCAAAGACCTCACGGTTCTGCTCGAGCGCAAATCGTGCCGTGATCAACGCGCCACTCTTCTGATTGGCTTCCGAGACGATCACGCCTAACGACAATCCGCTGATAATCCGATTGCGGCGAGGGAAATGGTACGGCAGCGGCGGGGACCCGAGCGGCAATTCCGACACCACGGCGCCATGGCCTTCAATGTCCCGTCGTAATCGTTGATGTTCGGGCGGATACGTTCGATCCACTCCACACCCGACGACGGCAATCGTCTTGGCTTTGGCCGCCAGCGCGCCTCGATGGGCCGCCGCGTCGATTCCCCTGGCCAAACCGCTTACGATCGTAAACCCCATGGTAGCCAATTGTTGGCTGAGTTCTTGCGTCATGAGCGCCCCCGCCGGGGTGGCTTTTCTCGATCCCACGATCGCAATGGCGTGATCCTCGGACGAAGGCAACGTGCCGCGAACATACAACAAGGGCGGTGGATCGGCGATCATCGCCAACCGGCCAGGATAGGCGTCATCCAGAATTGTGACGATCGCACTCTCGCCCTTTTCGAGCAGCCGCATTTCCTTGCAAACGTGTGCCACGACGCGTGGATCAGGGTCTCTCCGCAATGCGGTCACAACAGAAGGACGCAACCCTGCCACATGCCGCAACTCGGACGCCGAAGCGGACAGCACCTCCTTGGGTCCGCCAAAATGCCGAACGAGCGTACAGATGGTCCCGTCGCTGACGCCTTTCACTGACCGCAGGATCAGCCACGCTTCCAGCAATTCCATGGTTCAGCAGAACCGCACACAAGACGTGGATGTGATGGGCATCGGTCGGCTAGGCCACCCCCGCACCTTCGCCCAACACCACAATATCATACTGCTCGAGAGGAAGCAGGGGGTCGGCATTCACCATGATCTGATACTGAAACTCCCGTTGAAGTTGCTCAAGGGTTTCGGGCTCGGTGTCTTGCAGCATATCCACGATATGAGGATGGGCCCCGATCACCACGGTTTGCTGCCCGGCTGCTCGTCCGATTCGGCGGATATCGCGAAAAATATCGTACACCACCGTGAGCGCGGATCGGGTATATCCGCGACCGTCACAATCGGAGCAGACGTCGGAGAGCGTCCGGAGCAAGTCTTCTCGCACGCGCTCCCGGGAAATCTCGATCAACCCCAAGTCGCTGATGCGGGAAATACGTGTGCGCGCTTTATCATTACCCATCGCATCCACGAGGACGTGATAGACTTTGTCACGATTCCGTCCTCGTTCCATGTCGATAAAATCAATAATGATGATCCCTCCGATTCCACGAAGTTTAATCTGGTAGGCAATCTCGCGAGCCGCCTCCAAGTTGTTTCGCAAAATCGTTTCTTCCTGGTCGCGCTTTCCAACGTACCGACCCGTGTTCACGTCGATGACCGTCATGGCTTCCGTATGGTCGATTACAATGTGCCCTCCGGACTTCAGCCAGACTTTTCGGCCCAAGGCGCGGGAGATTTCCAGCTCAATCCCCAGATGATCGAACAAACTTTCATCCTTGTCATAATGAAAAATTCGAGACGTTTGGTCGGGAAGATACCGCCGGACAAACTCTTTGACCGCTTCACAGGCCTCTTTCGAATCGATGAGCAACCGCTTGACGTTTTTGGTAAATAAATCACGCACCACCCGAAGCGTCAGGTCCAAATCCGTATGCAACGCGGCAGGAGCCGGATGGCGATCTTGCTTTTTGACAATATCTTGCCACATGGCGGTTAAAAACCCGACATCGGCTTTGAGATCCTCCTCGCTGACCCCCTCGCTCACCGTCCGGACGATGTATCCAAAGCCCGGTTCCCGGATGCGTTTCATGATGTCTTTGAGACGACTGCGCTCCTCCTCCTCGGCTATGCGTCGTGAGATCCCGATATGATCGACGTTCGGCATGAGCACCAGGAAACGGCCCGGCAATGAGCAATAGGACGTCACTCGGGGGCCTTTGGTTCCGATCGGGCCTTTGGAAATCTGTACGACGAGTTCCTGGTCTTCTTCCAACAACTCTTGAATGGGCCGCACCGTTTGCCGTCGGGGGCGCGGAAATTCCGGACCCTTCTCATCTTCATCACTTTCCACCAGGATATCGCCGGGTTCGGTGCCGACCGACAAATCCGACACGTGCATAAAGGCGGCTCGCTCCAGCCCGATATCAATAAACGCCGCTTGCATACCGGGCAGCACTTTCACGACTTTGCCTTTATAGACGTTGCCGACAAAATCTTTTTTCTTGGCGCGATCCACGTAGAGTTCCGTGACCACTTTATTCTCCAACACAGCCGCACGCGTTTCTTGCGGAGTGATATTGATGGCAATTTCAACTCCCATACCTCTACTCCTTTATTTCGTCACCCGAGACGCGCTTGCGACTCGGGGGAACATCCGACCATACCCCGTCCAAGGATAGCGACCCAAAAGCGTGACATGGATTCTCCATTTCGTCAAATGATCAAGCCCGCTCCGCGACAGGAAAGCCTCCTGCGAACGGATCACGGCGATAATATCAATCTTTCCCTCTTCACACCGAACAGCAGGCCCAACCCGGCCATCGTCATAATCGTCGCACTCCCCCCGTAACTGAGTAACGGCAAAGGAATGCCGACAATGGGTGCCAGACCAATGGTCATCCCCACGTTGACCGCCAAATTGAACGTCAACATGCCCACGAGCCCGATGGCCAACAGGGCACCCAGCGAATCCTTGGCCTTCGCCGCAATCTCCAGCCCCATTAACAGTAACGCGAGAAAAAGACTGACGAAGAGTACCCCGCCTAAAAACCCCCATTCCTCGGCCAAGACCGCGAAGACAAAATCGGTGTGACCTTCCGGAAGAAATTTGAAGCGAGTTTGTGTCCCGCTATGGAACCCTTTTCCGATCAATTGCCCTGAGCCTACGGCGATGCGAGACTGCATCCCTTGGTAGCCTCTTCCCGCCGGATCATAGTCGGGATCCACAAAACTTAAGATCCGTTCCTTTTGATACTCATGGAGCGAACTCCATAATTCACTCCAAGCGAAAGGGAACAGCATCAGTGCGGACAACAACACTATCCCGAACGCTCTCGACTTGACGCCGACGACCAGAAGCAGGGTGACGTAAATCGACAGGAAGCTGAGACTGCTCCCCAAATCCGGCTGTCTGAGAATCAAGAAAAATCCCGGAACGGTGATCAACGCCGGGACGATCACCCGATACCACCAGCCTCGACGCGTTTGGGTGGAATAATAGACGGCCAATACCAGGAGAATCGGTATCTTCACAAATTCTGCGGGCTGAAACGCCAAGGGCCCCAGGGCGATCCATCGTTGAGCACCGTGACTGCTCTTCCCCCCGAAGAGAACGATCACGAGGAGCAGCAAGGCAAAGCCGTACAACGGAAACGACCATCGAGCGAGTGCATGGTAATCGATTCGCGATACCGCCAGAAAAGCCAGCGTACCCACACCGATCCAGATCGCCTGTTTCACGTACAGAGGAAACTGAGTCCCAGCCCTCTCTGCCGTCACGCTGTAAATGGTCAAGAGCCCAATGCCTGCCAACGCCAGAATAATCGCGCAGAAGCACCAATCAAACCGGTCGAACCCCCTCCTGCGACGCCACGGTTCATCCATCACGTCGCGTTTCCTGTTGCATGATCTTGTGGGACGGCCGCTCAAGAGATATCTGTGTGCGCTCTTTGTCATCGACCCCATATGACACGTAGGCCTCGATCAGTTCTTTAGCCAGCGGGGCTGCCGCAGACCCGCCGTGGCCCATGTGTTCGAGCAACACCGCCACGGCGATGCTCGGATGTTCGAATGGCGCATAGGCGACAAACCAGGCGTGGTCTCGAAATTGCTTCGGCGTGTCTTCTTTGGATTTCGAGCGTAATGAAACCACTTGCGCCGTCCCGGTTTTTCCCGCCACCCGGACCATCGACGATCGAGCTCGTCGCGCCGTTCCTTCGGTGACCACCGCCGCCAGCGCCGCTTGAATGGCTTCGAGTTGATGGGCCGGTAACGTCAGGGGGACAGCTTGCGTCGGACTCCACTCCTCAATCCATTCGCCCTTTCGTCCTCGCACGCCACGAACGACATGCGGTTGCAGCGCAATCCCGTTATTCGCAATCATGCCGATGACTTTCGCCATTTGAAGGGGCGTGACCGTGACGAAACCTTGTCCGATCGCGACAGAAATCGTTTCACCCGGGTACCATGGTTCCCCTCGCGTCCGCTGCTTCCATTCCGAGGACGGGACCAAGCCCGTTTTTTCGCCAGGGAGGTCAATGCCCGTTCTCGCTCCCAACCCGAACTGTTTCGCATAAGCCGCAATGGTGTCCACACCCATGCGATCACCTAAACGATAAAAATAGACGTCACACGATTGGGCAATGGCCTTATGGAGATCGACCGCACCATGCCCATACTTCTTCCAATCCCGAAACGTTCGGCGGCCGAATCGAAACCGCCCCCCACAACGAACCGTCTCGGTGAGTTCGATCGCGTTGGTTTCAAGGGCAGCCGTCGCCATAATGATTTTAAACGTGGAGCCCGGTGGATACTGACCCTGAATCGCTCGATTCGTCAGAGGATGGCGCTCGTCCTGAAGAATGTCGTTCCATGCATCGGCACGTAACCCACGAGATAAAGCATTGGGATCAAAACTCGGCCGACTCGCCAAGGCCAGGATGTCCCCCGTTTGCGGGTCCAAGGCCACAATCGCGCCGGCTTCTTCTCCCAACAGATCTTCCGCCAATTTCTGCAAACGAAAGTCGATCGTGAGATAGACGTCGTTTCCCACGTGCGGCTTATCCACGGAAATCATACGCTTCTCATGACCCAACGCGTCGACTTCGATGAGTTTTCGCCCTGCCCGTCCTCGCAACGTCCTCTCGTAGATCCGTTCCACGCCATATTGGCCTATGACGCTGCCTGAGGGCAGCCCTTGAAACTCTTCACGTGCGAGTTGTTCCTCTGAGGCGATCCCCACATACCCAAGCACGTGGGCGGCATAGGCACCTTCAGGATTGTTCCGTTGAAATTCCGGACGGATCGCCACGCCGGGCAGATCCAGCCGATGCGATTCGATAATGGCAGCTTCTTTGAGACTCACGCCCTTCTTCAAACGGATCGGCGTTTCCCCGACGTGGGCCTCCACCGTCTTGGTCAACTCACTCTGGTCCAACGACAACAACTCGACGAGTCTTTCGATCAGGGCTTCACGGTCCGGCACGTCACTGAGTTCCACGTACAAGTTGAAACTCGGGACACTATTCGCCAGCAAGATCCCGTTTCGGTCATAAATAAATCCGCGAACCGGATGTAATACAACCGAACGGGTCCGATTATCACGAGAAAGATCTCGATAGTAGTCCCCGTCACGAACTTGAAGTTGCCATAAGCGTACGACCAGCAGCCCCACAACGATCAATACGACGACTCGGATGAGCAGTAATCGTCCCTGGATGTCTGCTAATCCGGTTGATTGGAAACCGGGATCCGTCATGGCCGGCTTCATTGACAGACCTCACGCTGATTCATCACAGGACGTCCTTCACGGACTCGGCGCTTCAACCAGCCACCGCACGAAGACCCAGTTGGCCACGATGGCCACGAATCCATCCAATACCGCCTGAGGTAATAAGATAAAGGAAAAACCGTAGAGCATCTCTCCCAGGCCCATGCCCATCCGTGACGACAGCAAGAACACCATGGCGGCAAGAACGGAACATGCCATAACCGGCACAAAGGCTGCATGGGGCTCCCTATTGGCCAAATTTCTGGCAAAGACGCCGGCCAGGAATCCCACCGCGGCTTTTGTGAACGTATGCAGTCCAAACGGACCGGCGGAAAATAAATCCTGGAGAAAGCCCAGGCCAAACCCCGCGATCAGGCCGGGAACCTGTCCGGTCCGAAATCCTATCAAGCAGGCGATGACGAGACAGAAATCCGGTTGAATCCCGAAAGGATTGAAAGAAGATAACACGGTGGCCTGAAAGGAAAAAAGGGACAGAATTAACAGCGTATACGCACTAATCTTCATGGAGTCGGATTCTCGGGTCCCGGGACAATCAACGCGTGATCAAGTGAAAGCGTGGCTTCCGGTGACCGAGGAGAAACAACGATCAGCACTTCGTCCAAGTGTCGAAACTTCACCGCCGGCACGATTTCGGCGCTACGGAACAAACTGTCTTCACTTTCTTCGACGCGGGTGACTTCTCCAATCAACACCCCGCGTGGAAATCCTCCCGTCAAGCCTGAAGTGACCACGACATCACCTTTTTTGACCATGGAAAGCGGGGGAATATATTTCATGCGGACCAGTCCTTGCGACGTCCCCTGAACCATTCCTTCATCTCGCGTCCGTTGAACCATGCCCGCGATGACAAGATTCGGGTCGATCGTCAACAAGGCAATGCTCGTGGACCCTGAGGTTCTGACGATACGCCCCACCACCCCGGCCGGCGTAATGACGCCCATCTGTTCCTGAATGCCGTCATCTTCACCTTTATTCAGAATCACGCCTTGATACCAATTCGACACACTGCGGCCAATGACCCTTGCCGCCACCGTCCGGACCGATTTGTCCTCCTGAAATTCCAATAGTGAGGCTAACCGTTCCGCCATGTATGCCTGTTCTCGCAATCGATTCACCTCCCCATTGAGTTGCTGGACTGTTTCCCGAAGCTCACGATTTTGTTGGGAAAGACCCTGGAGGGCAATATATTGCATCCACCATTCACGCAGGGTCCGGTCCAATGTGGCCATGCCCTTCACAGGAATGGCGACGAGATCGGCAAGAGGTTCGCCGAGCGTGTGGAAGAGAAATTGAGATTGCCGGGGCAAGAGGGCAAACACGACAAAGGCGATGGCCAAGACGGCCACGCCAACCCGCTTCACGCCGGAACCCCAAAACACCCCAGGCCGAAACCGGCCACGCATAAGAAGTTGTTCCTTTACGAACTGACGGCCGACATAGAGGAGACGCTCCGCAGGAGGGTGAGCTCTTCGAGCGTCTTGCCGACTCCTAAGACGACTGACGTGAGGGGATCATCGACGTTGACAATAGGAAGACCGGTTTCCTCCCGCAACCGGGCATCCAACCCGCGTAACAGCGCTCCGCCCCCTGTCAACACGATACCGCGATCCACGATATCTCCCGCCAATTCAGGGGGGGTATGTTCCAACGCCAACTTGATGGCCGACACAATGGCCGAAATGCATTCTTGCAAGGCTTCCCGGACTTCACCGTCTTCCAGCGCAATGGTCCGGGGAATACCGGAAACCAAATCACGTCCTTTGACCATCATTTGGGCTTTCTCTTCTAGCGGATAGGCGGAACCGATGGCCACCTTCACTCGCTCCGCCATATGCTCGCCGATCAATAAATTATGTTCACGCTTCACGTGATTGATAATAGCCAAGTCGATTTGGTCGCCAGCGACTTTCACGGATTCGCTGTAGACAATCCCTCCCAATGAAATGACGGCGATATCGGTCGTGCCCCCGCCCACGTCGACCACCATGTTCCCCGACGGCTCGGTGATAGGCAGCCCCGATCCAATGGCCGCCGCGACGGGTTCTTCAATCAAATAGACTTCACGCGCACCGGCCAATTCCGCCGATTCCTTGACGGCTCGCTGTTCCACTTGCGTGATACGTGACGGAACACCGATGATGATCCGGGGCCGGACAAATGCCGTACGATTGTGAACCTTGGTAATAAAATACCGAAGCATCCGCTCGGCCATTTCAAAGTCCGCGATGACCCCTTCTTTCATCGGACGAATGGCGGAAATGTTGCCGGGCGTCCGGCCAACCATTCGCTTGGCTTCACTCCCCACGGCCAAAATTTTGCTTGTTTGCTGTTCGATCGCCACGACGGAGGGCTCATTCAACACAATGCCTTTCCCTTGGACATACACCAAGGTATGGGCCGTCCCAAGATCAATGGCCATATCGCTCGAGAACAAACTCAAAAATTGGCTGATCAATCCCATGATCGGTTCACCGGCAAAGACGGCCTCTCAGACTGAACTCGGAGACGATGGTTCTCATAGAGGACGCTGGTCCCTTGGCCATTCATCACTCTCTTCGACGACCAACTCTCCATGGATTCGCTCGGCGGGAGCAGACTGTCCCGGAAGACAAACGACGACTCACGTCCGGCAACAAAGGGAATACCGCTGTTCGGAAAAATGGACGTTCGAAGAGAAGGACGGACAAGACTTGTTCACTCTCCAATCAATTCCCATACGTGGGAATTGTCCGCACTTTAGATCAGCTAGTATAGCAGACCTGACGCCTAACCTCAAAATTTTAAACGTCCGTATGAGAGGACCCAACCGGGCAACGTGCCGAAGACTGGCCAGGAGCCAACCATCCGGTGATGGGTGAGGACGAGGACGACACCCTCATTGACACGCCTCGGCAGAGACGTAACAATGAGTGGCCGTGATCCCGTAACATGAACGCCTCGCCTCCTTGCGCGGCTCCGGAGATTCTCTCAAGAACATCCAGGTTTCGGCATGAATGCAAACGACTCCGACCGTCGCGCGGTGGTCCGCTACCAGCCCGACGAAAAACCACCAATGGCACTGGCTTTCGGGTTGGGTCTGCAACTCGCCATTCTCAGTGTCGCTGCCACGGTGTTGGTACCGGCCATCATCATCCGGGCTGCCGGTGGGCCCGATTCCTACCTGTCATGGGCGGTGTTCGCCGCGGTCGCGGTCTGCGGCGCGACCACGGTGCTGCAGGCGGTTCGATTCGGCCAGATCGGCTCGGGGTACGTGCTCTTGATGAGCATCTCCGGAGCCTCCATTGCCATTAGTATCACGGCACTGGCCAAAGGAGGGCCGGCGATGCTGGCGACCTTGGTTGTCGTCTCCTCGCTCGTTCCGCTTGCGCTGTCCGCACGACTCTGGCTGCTCCGGCGCATCCTGACGCCGACCGTCACGGGAACCGTGATCATGCTGATACCGGTCACGGTGATGCCGCACGTCTTCGATCTGCTGAACGACGTACCGGATGGGGTTCCGGCCGTGGCCGCGCCGCTCAGCGCACTAGTGACCCTGCTCGTCATCGCCGGAAGCGTCCTGAAAGGAACGGGAACATGGCGTCTTTGGGCGCCGGTGATCGGCGTCATGGCCGGTTCGATAGTCGCCGGGGGGTTCGGCCTCTACGACGTGCACCGTGTTGCCAAGGCGTCGTGGATGGGTCTTCCCAAAGGCACCTGGCCGGGTTTTGATCTCGACTTCTCACCGGTGTTCTGGACGCTGCTTCCGGCCTTTGTGCTTGTAGCCCTGATCGACACCATGCAAACGATCAGCGCATCGATCGCGATTCAGCACGTATCCTGGCGCCACCCTCGTGCGGTGGATTTCCGGGCAGTGCAAGGCGCGGTGGCCGCCGCCGGAGTCGCCAAACTGCTGTCCGGCCTTTCGGGCACGGTGCCGAACACGACCTACTCGACGACCGTCTCCATGACCGAATTGACCGGGGTCGGTGCCCGGAGCGTGGGCATCGTCCTCGGGATGGTCCTGATCCTGCTGGCTTTTCTTCCCAAGGCGCTCGCCGTGATCCTGGCGATACCGAGCCCGGTGGTCGCAGCCTATCTCGCCGTCTTTCTGGCCATGCTGTTCGTCATCGGCATGAACTTGGTCGTCCAGGACGGGATTGACTATCGCAAGGGTTTGGTCTGTGGCGTCGGGTTCTGGGTGGGGGTTGGGTTCCAAAACGGCATGATCTTCCCCGAATCCGTTGCAGAACTCGGCGGCGGTCTTCTGCAGAACGGTATGACAGCCGGCGGGTTCGTCGCCATCTTCATGACCCTTCTCGCGCATCTGACGACACCCCGTCACAAAATGGAGACGGAGTTCAATGTCTCGGCCCTCCCCAAGATCAGGGAGTTTCTCCTCGAATTTGCGTCCCAAAGCGGTTGGGATGCTGAGATGGCAAACCGGCTCGACGCCGCCAGCGAGGAGACGCTGCTGACGCTCATTCAACGACAAAAAGCAGGAGAGGAAAATGACCGGCTGCGCCTGCTGGTGGTGGCCTACAAGGAAGACAGCGGGGCGGTCCTTGAGTTTGTGGTCTCGACCGAAGAAGAAAACATCCAGGACCGGATCGCGCTGCTTGGAGCACGGGCCGACGCGGCCCTGGTCGAGCAGGAAGTTTCACTCCGGCTGCTACGGCACCTTGCGTCCTCGGTTCGCCACCAGCAATACCACGGCACGGACATCGTGACCATCCGCGTGGATGCCTGAGGACCGATTCGCAACGGCCGGACGTCAATGCTCCTCGGGGACGAGACGTTTGTAAGGCAGACCCTGCCCTGTAGGGACCAACGATCGTTGGTCCCTACCACGGCCTTTCCGGGTAGCTTAGGGAGTTTTCCCGATTTTGCACCGCAAGGTCACGCGATTGCGCTCGCCAACCCGCTCGTACGTGTATTCATCCGCGAACTTTTTCGTGAGAAAGATGCCCAGGCCGCCTATGGGCCGGTCCGCCAAAGCCGAGGTCGTATCTGCTTCCGGCGCCTCCGTAAACGGGTCGAACGCGGGTCCGTTGTCTTCAACCTGAGCCACGACATACGTGTCTTCCACCGACAGACATAACTCCAGTTCCGGCCCGGACACCGAGTGCAGAGAGTAGTTCACACTATTGGTGATCAGTTCTTCGAACATCAGATTCAGGCGATTCTGCAAGCCGATGTCCAACTCGTGGGCACCGGCAAACTCTTCCAGAGACTGTTCCAGTTCCGTAATTGAGGACAAGTCCGGGGTAAGGGAAATCCGTTTCATTGCAATCCTGACCTGAACAAATCCAACACCTCTCGTCTGAGGAAGTTTAGCATGAACCGTGCATCAGTATCGTATTTTTGTCGCGCTGAATCAACAGGCCGATTAAAAAAGATAAAAGACGAGCCCCGGTCACGCAACCGGATCAAGCCCTACATCGACCCTGCCATCCCCCCATCTTGGTCTTGGCATACCGACTCCAATCGAGTACTATCATCCGTCACAATCGACTGATACGTCTCTTATACGTATAAACGCGGATTGGCGTGGTCCCCTGCACGGCTATTGAAGCAAAATTGGATGAATGCTATGGTATTTGTTTATTTCTGCATTTTTGATGAACGATTTCATTTTCGTGGAACGTGATGCGTGGGCGTTGATGATAGAGGGGTAAAATTTGCTTAATCGTGACGTTTGAGTGTGACCTATTTGGAGGCAAAACTAATGGAGGAAAAAGCCAAGCTGTCCGTAGAAGCCGAACATGGCGACAAGGCCACGATCCTTATTGTGATCGGGCGTGTGGATGGTTCCAGTGTGGGAATTCTGGAGAGTGCCGTACAGGAACAGATCAATGCCGGTAATAAAACCCTGGTCTTTGATTTTAAGGATCTGAGTTACATCAGCAGTGCCGGTTTACGGGCATTGCTCATCGCCGCCCGTCTGACCCAGAAAGAAGGGGGTAAGGCTCTATTCTGCGCCCTTGCCGATCACATCGCTGAAATCTTCGAGATCAGCGGGTTCAATGAAATTCTGGACATTCGCGCCACCAGGGCCGATGCCATTGGTGCGCTCTGAGAGACGGCTCGTATTGTCAATGGCCGAATCAAGAAAACTGACGGGAAAGCCAAGGCATGGGTAAATCACCCACTCAGGTACTTGTCGTCGATGACGAAGAAGATCTTGAGTTGCTGGTGCGCCAGAAATTCCGCCGCCGGATCCGCGACGGGGACCTGAAGTTTCTTTTTGCCCACAACGGCAAAGAGGCGCTTGAGGTGCTGGAAGAGCACCCTGATGTCTACCTGGTCCTCTCCGATATCAACATGCCGGTGATGGACGGTCTGACCCTGCTGAGTCAGCTTGCCGATGGCGAACAGGATATCCAAGCGGTAATCGTGTCTGCCTATGGTGACATGAAAAACATTCGTACGGCCATGAACCGCGGGGCGTTTGACTTTTTGACAAAGCCGATTGATTTCAACGACCTCGAAGCGACCATCGAAAAAGGCCTCAAGCACGTTCAAGCTCTACAAAGCGCCCTGGAGACCCGGGATCGGCTGGTTGCCGTCAAGCAGGAACTTGACATGGCCCGAGACGTGCAGATGTCTCTCCAGCCAAAGGAGATCCCGGACAGCGAGACCCACGACATTAAGGCGGTGATCCTCCCGGCACGAGAGGTCGGTGGGGACCTGTACGATTTCTTTTTCATTGACGAATCACGCATCGCACTGGTGATTGCGGATGTGTCCGGCAAAGGGGTGCCGGCCGCGTTATTCACGACCGTGACCCGGGCACTCCTGCGAGCAACATCCTCCAAGGACTATTCCACACCGGCAGAGTGTCTGACGAGCGTCAATGAACTACTCTGCGAGAGCAACCCCTCCTGCATCTTCATTACGCTGTTTTTCGGGGTGCTCGACCTGAGGAACGGCGAACTCCACTATTCCAACGCCGGTCACAATCCCCCCAGACTGCTGCAGGCTGATTCCCAAGTCGAGGTGGTGCCCCAGACCAAGAACATCGTACTGGGGATACAACCCGGCCACACGTATAACAATGACCAAATCCAGCTCAGGCCAGGGGATACCCTGTTCCTCTACACCGACGGGATTACGGAAGCGGAAAACCTCCTAGATGAAGAATTCACTGAATCGCGTCTCGACGAGAAGCTCGCTGGACTTGCCGGGGCAAGTGCGGAACGGGTCGCCACGGAGATCGTGGACGCCGTGCAAGAATTTGTCGGAGATGCCGCGCAATCAGACGACATCACGTGCGTGGTGGCACGTTTTCGGCCGGGTCCTTCCTAAGCGAGACAACTCTACTCTGCCCATGACGATACGGATGATCCTGTTGCTGGTTCTGGTCACGCCCTGGGGGCCGGCCCGGGCGGAGTCCGATCAACCAACGATTCTTTTCGGTCAGTCCGCGGCTCTCACCGGCCCGGCCCGCGCACTGGGCATAGGCATGCGCCTCGGGCTTCACGCGGCCTTTTCCGAAGTCAATCGCGATGGAGGGGTCCATGATCACCTGCTACTCCTCGAATCGCTGGACGACAGATACGAACCCGAAGCCGCGATTGCCAATACCCGTTCCTTGATTGAAAAGTACAAGGTCTTTGCACTGATCGGTGCCGTCGGCACGCCAACATCGAAATCGGCCCAACCCGTCGCCACGGAGGCGGGAGTTCCGTATATTGCCCCTTTTACGGGCGCTGAATTCCTGCGGGACGCGAAGAAGCGTCCCAACGTGGTGAACGTGCGGGCTTCCTACTACCAGGAAACCGAGGAAATGGTGGTCCGACTTCACAGAGATCTGGGCATAGACCGAATCAGTATTTTCTACCAGAACGACTCCTTCGGGCAAGCCGGGTTGAACGGGCTGCGCCGCGCGGTCAATCGCCATGGCCTGAGCCTGATTGAAGAGGTGTACTATACACGCAATACCGAGGCCGTCAAAATCGCGCTGTTGGATTTGCGAAGGGTTAAGGCCGAGGCCGTCGTCATCGTGGGCGCCTATAAACCCGCGGCGACCATGATCCGGTGGGCGAGACGCCTGAATTTCAATCCCTATTTCATCAACATTTCATTCATCGGCAGCGCGGCCTTGGCGAAGGCCTTGGGGCCAGACGGGACGGGCGTGTACGTCACCCAGGTCGTGCCTTTTCCGCGGGATACCTCCCTGCCGATTGTCGCGCAATACCAGAAGGCTCTCAAGGAAATTGACACGAACAGCAAACCGAGTTTTGTTTCGCTGGAAGGCTACCTCGCCGGCCGTATCGCTATAGAAGGTCTACGGCTGGCGGGACCAGCTCCGACCAGAGAGAGCTTCCTTCATGCGCTGACACAGGCTGGAGACATTGATCTGGGCGGGTTTCATTTACGCTACGGCGTCGATGACAATCAGGGGTCGGATCGAGTGTACCTGACCCGCATCGATAAGAGGGGACGTTTCCAGTCGGTCAACAAGATGTCGGCGCCATGAACGAACCCCCACCCACCGGCTCCCAAAACCCGATCGATTCCGGCGCACCTCCACTGCAGGTGAAACCTGCCGCCATTGAAGAACCAGGAACCGAGCAAAATTTCCGGGTAGGAATCGGCGCAAGGCTGTATTTCCTGCTCTTTGGTGCCGTGGTTCTCATGGGCGGCGCCACGGTGCTGGCTTACTTTACCTTCAACGAAACGCTGCAACACGAAATCCGGCTGGCAGAATACAGCATGCCCAATCTGATCAACTCGGTAGACGTGGCCCGGAAGAGTGCCGTCGTGGTCAACGGTGCCTTTCGTCTGGTGTCGGCCTCCTCGAAGGAGGAACATACGGCTGTGGTGGAAGCCACGGCTCGAGAAATAGCCTCGCTTGAAAACACGATCCTGGAACTGGAGGCTCGCTCCGCCTTCGGCGAACAAACCCGGTTGATCAGGTCAAATCTGGAGGAACTTGGCAAGCATCTGGATGTGATCAAGCAATCCTCCGCCCGACGCCTGGACATTGACCGGGCACTCACCGTCTTCATTGACGAACTCGGAGAAACAACCAGGAGCGTGGAACGTTTGCTGGTCCAAGCCATTGATGATCAGGCCTTTTACCTGGTATCAGGCTTACGGGAGTTGGATGACAAGGTCCACTCCATCAAGAAGCGGGCTTCCGAAGACGAATTGACCGCCTATCGCAATCTGATTACCGTGAACCAATCCGCGAATCTGGCCGTGTTGCTGTTGGATGAGGTCCTGGTTCTGGCGGACCGCCAGTTTCTCACCCCCTTGGAAGAACGCTTCCAGAGTGCCGTCCGGAATTTCATCCAAGCCTATGCGAAGCTCCCGGTTTCCATGCAGAATGATCTGCTTGAAGAAAACCTGACGCGTCTGGACGTAATCGGGGAAGGCCCGGAAGGAGTCATTAAGCTGCGGAAGGAAGGACTGCTCAGACTGGAACAGGAGCAGGAGACCTTGGCAAAAGCCCGAACCACCTCGGAATCGCTGGTGTCGGAGGTCAACAATCTGGTCGCACAAATCAACGAGGAGGCCATTCAATCCAGCGAAGCTTCCCGCGCAGCTGCCCAGACGGGGATATTCCTGCTGATCCTCCTCAATGTCTTCGGTACCATAGGCGCTTTTGCACTAGGCTCGTTTTTTGTGAGGCGCTATCTCGTACGCCGTTTGACGGGACTGGCCAGTGCGATGCGCGAGATGGCCAGTGGCGACCTGGAGGTTCCGGTGCAAGTCGAGGGCACTCATATCGTGAAGCCGATGAAGGGATCGGCCAAGTACCTGACACGCAACATCAAGTATTTGATCTGGAATGACGAAGTCACCGACATGGCCAGGGCGCTGGAAGTCTTCCGGCGTTACGCCCATGAGGTCCAGCGATTGAATCTTGTGGAAAAACTGGCTGAGGAACTGGATGCCAAGAATGAAAATCTTGAGCAGGCACTGGAGAATCTGAAAGCCGCCCAGGAGCAGGTCATTGCCGAGCAGAAACTCTCGTCTTTGGGTCAACTCACCGCCGGGGTGGCACATGAAATCAAGAATCCGCTCAACTTCGTCAGCAACTTTGCCAACGTCTCGATTGAGATGGCGGATGAGATCGACGATCTGATGAAACAACAAGACGACCTCGACCTTGAAGAAATCAGGTCGATCCTGGATGAACTGCGGACGAGCCTCGGGAAAATCAAAGAACACGGGAAACGAGCCGACAACATCGTACGCAGCATGCTGGAACATTCCCGCAGCAAAGAAGGAGAATGGCGAAAGACGAACCTGAACGCCCTATTGAAACAGTACGTGGAATTGTCCTATCACGCACTACGTGCCGAAGATAACTCCTTCAACGCGGATATGAAGGAGGATCTTGACCCGAACATGGAAGAAATTGTGGTCGTTCCCCAGGACATCTGCCGCGTGTTCCTCAATCTCGTCAACAACGCCTTTCAGGCGATGAACGAAAAGCAAAAAAAGGTGGACGGTGACTATATGCCGGTACTGTCCTTCTCCAGCCGGCAGTTGGAGGATCACGTGGAATTCTGCATCCGGGACAATGGTCCCGGCATCGCGGATGAGGTACGTGACAAGATTTTTGAGCCGTTTGTGACCACCAAGGAACCGGGGAAAGGCACCGGCCTGGGGCTCTCGCTGACCACCGACATCCTGCTACGACATGCCGGTTCCATCCACGTCGACACGGAGGTCGGGCACTATACCGAGATGCGTGTATCGTTGCCACTGGAGCCGCCTGCAGAAGCCCTGAGCAGTACCGCAAACGAAACAGAATGAGATACGGCAAAGCCGTGTCTCGTCATGCCTCATTTCCTCCAACCGCGTGAACCGGATCCGAACCCCTCATCCGGATACCCATTCCCTGAAGAATCGCGTTCGGCCTCAGGGTGAAAACCGGCTAAAGAGTTGGGACGGCACAGGGGCCGTCTCCTACAGTGACGATGGTGCCGTGGGCATGATTGGGTAGGGACAACCCCCCGTGGTTGTCCATTCATGAACCCGCTAGAAATTGTACTCCAGGTGGAACTCGAAGAAGCCGTCGCGTCGCCCCACGTATTGAACGTCCAATGGGTCGATGCTGAGAATCATGTTCGCCTCCACGTGCAGGGACCATTGGTCGAAGAGCCGCCGGTCGAATTCGACGCCCAGAGTGTGGGTGTCCCGGCTGGCGTCGGTCGAAAACGCGGCAGTGATCTCGGTGCTCTCGACGTCATTGAACGCCAGACGCGCGCCTAAGAAGAAATCGTTGTCGAGCGTCATGGGCTGGCGCCTGGGAAGCGCTTGGCGGCCCCGCTCGTCATAATTCCATTCGGCCAGCAGGCCGACGTCGGCCGTTGAACCAAAGACGGAATAGAACGTGTATTCGCCTCCCACCACGGCGGCCACGTACTCTTCTTTCCGTAGGGTGCCGACAAGATCGTCGAACCCACCGGCCCCCTCCTCGACAGCATAATACGCCTGTCCGTACTCCTGTTCCCGACCGAGCGCGTTGCGCTCGCCGGAGCGATGCATCGCCTCCAGCTTGAACAGCCAGGCGTCGAGCGTCAGTTGCGCGTCCAATCCAAACTGGCGGATCTGCGCGTAGTACGGGATAAAGACATTGGAGTGATCACTGACCCCGGTCGGCGCACAATCAGGCGGCATACAAATCAGGGTTGCTTCCCGGCTGGTGCCATTGAACACGCTCACACCGATATCCAGGGGTCCGAAGCTGTGACTGTAGCGGGCCGCGAAATCAGGATGCCACTCCTCGGCCCCGCTTTCATACTCCACCCGTTCGTCGTCCAAAAGTGCTGCGAAGCGCAGGCGGCCGCCTCGGCCCAGAGAGCGGCGCGCGCGGTGATACGGCAGCCCGAAGAATTCCAAGGCGCCCCAATCGCCGGTCCACGTCACGTGAACCATGGGTTGCCCCAACGTTATCTCACCGTTGGGATGTTCGAGAAAGTCGATCTGGTTGATGATATCGACCAGGTGCTGCGATTCTGCGACGCCCCAGAACACCCGGTCCACGCCCAGCCGGACTTCCCATTCGCCTTCACCGAGTTCCCCGAACAGCAGCGCATACGCTTCCCGCAGATCCCAGTGGGTGCGGACCGAGTCCACGCTGTCGTAGCGAAAGAACGGCACCAGGGTGAAACTGCTCCCTTCGGCCTCTTCCAGGTAGAGTTTGGGCTCTACCACAAAGCCGGTCGTATACGAGCGCTGGCTGGCGTCGATGCCGGTTTTCGGAAACGCACGGCCTTCCAGGCTCACGCGCCCTGACAACTCCCAGGCCGCGATCTCGATTTCCGCATGGGCTTCGACGGCAATAACCAGAGCCACCACCCAGATCGCCGTGAAGGCCGCGAGGTAACGAGCGGGACGGCGTGGCATCACCGCGCCCGTTTCAACCCGGTTTTGCTGAAGTCACGTTCTCTGAGTTTGGTACGGAACTGATAATCTGCCCAGGTCAACACGGTACTCTTGCCTGTCAGATGATTGACCATGTTCATCTCACCGGCGCGCCAGTACTTGTCCAGGTATTGCTGGTACTTCCCGATGGTGAGCGTCTTCAAGTGCGCGTCCTTGCGGTCGTAGTACTCGACTTTCCAGGTGCGCAGCTCGTCCTTGTCCTGCCAGACCACCTGGCGGCTGTAGCCCGAGGCTTTCTTGTCCACCGGGAAGCGTTCGCAGACCGTGCACGTCAAGTCTCCGCACGGCTCGTCCCGCAAGTACCGGTAGGTGTATTTTTCCACTTCCGGGGTACTCAGGTCCTCATAGGAGAATTCGCTGCCCATGAAGGAGCCGGACTTGTTCGACGAACTGATCCGCTTGACCCGTTTCAGCGCGGGGAGATAGAGCCATTGGTCGTCCGCCTCCTGCTTATGGCCGTGAGTGAGCAGCGCGGTTCCCTTCACATCGCGCGGCTCGTCGAACACCATCAGGCTCTTGTCGCCGTCGCCAGCCACCTCCAACACCTTGACGCGGAGCTGGCGCCGGCTCTCCTGCCCCTGCTTGTTGCGCAGCACCATGGCTTGCGTGGCCGTGAAATTACCGAAGCCGTCACCCCTGGCGCTGGTGTCAGTGGCGATCTTGAGCCCGATTTCCTCGGGGGTGGCCGAATGCACGAGAGACGGCATCCCCAGCCAGGACAACAAGACCAGGCACGGTGCGAGAAACACAAGCGCCGATCGAACGGGATAAATTCGGATCATTTTCATAATTTTCTCCTATCGATGGCCATCAGCAAAGGGGGAAGAAGCAGAAAATCAGCGGCGATCGCGAAAACGATCGTGATCGTGACCATAAGGCCGAGCGCCCAACTGACTTCGAATCCCGATGCGGAGTATACCAAGAAGCCTGCCGCCAAGACCACCGTCGTGGTCCATAACGCTTGACCCACCGTACGAAAGGTGGAGCGAACGGCCTCGGGCGCCAGAAGCCCCTCCCGGCGGGCCTTCTGATACTTGCTCAGAAAATGCGTGGTGTCGTCCACGATAAGCCCGAAGGCGATCGCCGTCATCACGGACCCGGCAAGACCTACCTGGCCGACCAGATAGCCCCAAAGCCCGAAACTCATGGCCGCGGGAATAAAATTGGGCACCAGGCTGACCAAACCGAGTCGCAGGCTTTTCAAAAACCAGATCAAGATGAACGAAATGAGGCCCATGGCGATAATCGTGGAGCGCAGCATGCTCTGGATGTTTCGTTGGGACAGGTGAGAAAAGACGATGCTGACGCCCGTGGCCGGGGTCGCGAGGTCGGGCGCATTGGCCTGGAGCCAGGCCAGCCCGCGCGCGTCGAGATCGCGCTGTTGCTGAGCCGACAAGCTGCGCATCACGACGGTCATGCGCGTGGCGGATTTGGCGATGTCGATGCGATCATTGAGGTCCCTGCCGAACGGCAGCGAAAACTCGTACAGCAACAGGTATTGCGCGGCCAGTTCCGGATCGGCGGGCAGGCGATAGAAGGCCGGATCATCGCCGTGCATGTTCTTGTTCAGACGTTTCATGATGTCCGGGAAGGCCTGAACGTGGGTCACTTCGGGCTGCCCCCGGAACCATTCGGCAAAGGCATCAACCGTGCGCAGATAGTCGGGGTCGGTGATGCCGCCTTTGCGCTCCGCGTTCAGCGAGTATTCCAACGATTCCATGCCGGTCAGGTTTTCGATCACGAAGTCCGTATCGCGCCTGAACGCGTAACGGTCGTCGAAATATTCCGTCCAGTTGTCGGTCAACTCGATTCGCAAAATTCCCATGACCAAAACAACGGTCAACAGGGCGACGAACCAGAGCAGAAACGTGCGCCGCGCAATGACGAAGTCAGCGAAGTGATCGAAGAAGCCCGGCCGGTCGGCATGAGCGCGAGGTGCCCGCAACGGCAGGATGGACAGGAGCGCCGGAAGGAGCGTCATGGAGTAGACCAATGCGCACAGCACCCCAAACGCCACGAGATTGCCCAGGACGTGAAAAGGCGGCGAATCCGAAGCATTCAAGCTGAGGAACGCGATCGCGGTCGTGACCGAGGTGAGGAAGACCGGCCAGGTATTGCTGCGTAGCGATTCCGTGATCGCCTCATTCCTGTTCAGACCGCTGCTCATACCCGCCAGGGCGGTCGTGACGACGTGGATGGAATCCGCGACGGCGACCGTCATGACGATGATCGGGACGCCGGCATTGACGGGGCTGAACACCGTGCCGATCCAACCGGCGAACCCCACGGTGGTGTTGATCGTAAACATGAGCGTGACGACGACGGCCAGGGTGGCGAATGCGGAGCGCAGAAGAGCGGCGGCCATGACGACGATGAGAAGAAACACGATCGGCGAAAGGTTCTCCATATCGTCCTTGGTCGCGTCGGCAAAGACGCGGTGGATAACGGCGTCGCCGGTCAGGTAATAGTCGATATCCGGATGGCTCGCGCGGGCCCGGTCCAGAAGGGAATTGAGATAATCGGTCAGTTCGACCACCGCGGGGTCCGAATTTTCCGGCAGGACGACATTGATCGCCATCCCGGCCACTCGCCCGTCATGGGCGACCAGCCGCCCGGCAATGTCGATTGCGTTCAGTGCGATTGTTTTGATTCGCGCCAAGTCGGCATCGCTCAGCGATTGCGCGTCCTCCACGAGCGGGGCGACAACCAGATCGTCGCCGAACGCCTCGCTGTGGGAATAGTTGGTAAGGGAATCGACCCGAGTGGAATACGGCGTGCGCCACGCGGCTTCGGTCAGTTCCTCAATGGCGCGGAGCGTCTCCCGGGTGAACACCAAACCATCGCGCGGCGTGACTGCGATCAGGGCCGTATGGGATACGGAATAGGTATCCTCCAGGGCCTCCAACGCGGCGAGTTGCGGATCGTCTTCGCTGAACAGACTACGGTAATCGTTCGTGACGCCGATGAAGCGGGCACCCGCCGTCATCACCAGCATGGCCAGCGTCGCGAGAACCACGACCGGCCACCGGCGGTGTAGAATCGCGCCGATATAGCGGTCCAAAAAAGTCATCGCGTAACCATCAGCGGCCGGGAGCGAGAACGAACGCACCCTGCCCAAACTTTCGTTTGCACACGAACATCGCTTACCAGAAGTTCGATTTTGAGGCGTAGACGTGGTCGGGCATCTTGTAACTCAAGCCCCCCTCGTCATACACCGAGATTTGGAGCATTTGAGAAAAATTATCTGATCTGACCCCGCCTTTCTTGAGCCAGCGTTTGAACAAGTGTTGCAGGCGTTGTTTGTTCCGGAACAGAAACAGCGTGCCCACGTTCAAGCCCTTGGGATACTGGAACTGATCAGCAAGCGTGTTCCCAAGGAGTGCGCGTGACAGACGGTAGGCCAACCTGATCACTTTTTCCTTTTCCACCGGATCCGCGATTCCCGCGACGGCCGGAATGGACTGGATCAAGGCATTCGCCATGGTGATGGAATCGGCATCCGGCGGCGGCTCGCACATATACCCGACGCGGTAGATCATGTCCGCCTCCGCGCCGTCGGTATAGAGGATGGTTTCAGGGATCCCCATGAGATAGCCGGTGTAGCGCCACACGGCCAGCACGCTTTCTTTTTCTTCATCGCTGAAACGCGCGCCCACCAACGCCGAATAATCCAACAGGCGCTTGGAAAAGACAGAGATGGCAAACCCCAAGTGCGCCGCGCTCAGCGGCGTGCCCCACGCGTCATGCTTCCAATCGCCGGATTTCGCCAACAGGTTCCTGATGCGAGCATGAACGAAGCGCACGCGCGTGGAGAGCTTCCAGCCGTCGCCGTCTCTTCGCAACCCCCCAGGGTAAAAGATTTCCATCAGTTGGCGGTTATTCTGCTTGAGGCGTCTGTCGCTCGATGCTACTCGCTTGGTAATATTGAAAGACTTGGCGATCAGCGTCGAGAAGCCTTCCACCAGCACCCCGGTCACGAAAGCGACGAGCATGAGTGAGACGTTTTCATTGAAGACCAGAATGCCCGGACGAAACGCTTGGTAGTCCAGCCAGGGAGGCTCTTCAAAATGGTCGAAGAAATCGCGCAGGGCCTGCGGCGCGCTATGGAGAACGTCCGCCTGCTGCTCTATCCCCGCCTCGATGAACCGGTGCAGGTCGGCGAGCGGCAACGAGGAAAGTTCCTCCATCACCGGATCGAGGACAGAATCGCCTATGGTGGTATGCTTGATGTGGTTGTCGGCTCTGAACTGATCGGAGAGACGGGCCTTGGCATACCCTTCGGTATAGGCTGATGGGGATTGTAGCATCTTGGGAACTTTTACCGGATTGCTTAACGCATACCCATAGGGAAGGTCTCAAGAACAATTGGGTTGTGTTTCACCTTACTGAACTCATTAATTTAACTGGTATTCTCATGAAAAGATTCTCAAAAATCAATAGAAGCATTTGAAGAGCAGGAACAGGAACCGGTTTGGACACCGGTGTTAAAGAAGGAATTGTTGTAGAGGAAATTGCCGGAAAGAGAGATGGTCGGACGGCACGCTGTCAGAGGATTACGCTTGAAGAGATCAAGGGCTTCCAGCCGAGCGGCACATGCTGCTCCTGTATGTCGAAACAGACTTGAAGATGGGCACCGGACGGAAGCGAAGACCGGCGTTTCCGTGATACTTTCCGCTTTGGGTTATCTTTGATTCGGGTCGTTAGAGCAAGCGGACCCCAAACCGTCACTGGTGTGCTGATGGGCCTTGTTCATCGACGGTCCCGATTATGCCCTTGACGAATAATTCGCCTCAGTCGCCCTGTTCGTTAGTTGGCTGGCAAAATCGTGCCATCTGGCGCGTAGGAAGGCGGCGCCGACGGACCGGCCCCGCCGACGATCTTTTCCAATTCCTCGTCATCCAAGGGTTGACCATTCTCCTCTTCCTTGGCCGCTGCTTCCTTCTTTTTTTGATCGCTCATAGTCGCGTCTTCTTTTTTACTAGAAAGGAAAGAATGCCCAACCTTTCTCTGCTTCATTCTTGAGGCTGCATAAAGCAGGATTTGGCAGAAATGGCCAACGGTCCAATTTGTTCCATGATAATTCTACGCATTGCATTATTTATAATTTTAGGGGGTGTTGTCAAACGTTTTCTGGCGAAACCGGGCTTTGTCTCCGGTTATGTCCTGATGCAGACGGGAACGAGCGTACGCGTGTACTAACGCCCGCACCAGCTGCCGGCGTGCAAGAACGGCCTAAGACGTGCTTTCGCCTTCTGTGCTTTTTTCTTTTGAAACCGGTGCCGTCATAGGTTTGAGGTTTGTGGCCTCAATATTCTCCAAGGGCTTCTCGGGTGATGAGTTCCAGGATCTGCCGGATGTTGACCACGCCCAGAAACTTCTTGGACTCCCGGTCCCTCACCGGTATCACCGTCAGCGAGTTCTCCGTCATGTGTTGCAGGGCGTCTTCCACCAGTTCGTCGGGCCATGCGTGCAGCGTTCTACGGCGCGCAAGTTTGCGCAACGGCGTTTTGGACCAGGATTCCTTGGGCAGGTATCGCAGCATGCTCACCGAAACAATCCCGTAAAGTTCGCCCTGATCCACCACTGCGTAGTCCTGCTGGTGGGGAACGATCCACTGGTCGGCAAAAGCCCGTACCGACATCGCCGGATCGGGATAGGGACGTGTCCGGTCGAGGATGTCGCCCACAGTGATGTCGTCCAGTGCAAAGCGGGCCAGAGACGGCGGGAGCGATTCCGGCAGCGCGACTGCTTCCGAGGGCTTCACCCGGTTGACAACGGCGCGGATGGCCAGCGGCGTGAGCAAGATGTAGGCGAGCATGATGAGCACGAGCAACGAGAAGACGTCGTGTCCGATCATCTCGATCTCGAGAAGCACCAGCAGAAGCGCCATTTCCGCGACGCCTTTGGCCATCAGCCCGGTGGCCAGAGCAAAGGGCATTTTCAAACGGGCCACGGAGGCGCCGATATAGGCTGCGGCGAATTTTCCAATCAAGGGAATGAACACCAATGCCGCAATGGTCCACACCGGTAGCTCCGCGAAGGCCAAACTGAGGTGTAACCCGGCTGAAGCGAAAAAGAGGGGAACGAACAGCCCCTCGGCGGTGCCTCTCATGCCGGGGATAATGTCCCGGCGCACGTGATAGGGGAGTTTCGAGAGGGCGGCCCCGAACAGCAGCGCCCCCAGGGAGCCGTGGAGCCCCATATGCTCGGCGCCGACGACGGTTAAAAACAGCCCGCCCAAAATCAGTCCGAAGGAAAGTTGCGGCACGTGCAGGAAGCGCTTCAGCAGGACGATCAGAGGCGGAAGCACCCGGCTGGCCAACAGCCAGGTCACCACGGTAAAGACGGCAATCTTCACCGGCAGGATCAGCAGGCTTTCCCAGCTCAAGTGGTGAACGTGCTCGCCTATGGTGAATCCCACCAACAACAGGGTCAGCAACTCGGCAATGAGCGCGGTGGTGAAAATTTGGATTCCGATGGGCTGCTTGAGGTGCCCTTCATCGACCAGGACCTTGGCGACCACTCCCAGACTGGTCAAAGAAAGGATCCCGGCAAGGGCCAGCGACCCGGAGAACGTGAGGCCCAGCCCGAAGTCGTAGATCATATCGGAGGTAACGGTGAGGGCCACGACCAAGGAGAGGAGGACCGATATGATCGCGGTGACGAAAAACCTGCCTCGAATGGCAGCGATGAAGCCGGAAATGTCGAGTTCGTCCAAGCCGATGAGGAAGAAGAAGAGGAAGATGCCGATGCCCAGCAGGATCTGCATTTCGCCGGTGGGCTCGACGATTCCCGCCACCGGTCCCAGCAGGATTCCCGTGGCCGTGTAGGCTACAATGGCATTCAGGCGGAAATGCCGGAGCAGGCCTTCGGCCAGTTTGGCGACGACGATAACCAGACCGATGGACAGCAGGGCTTCTTCAAGCATGCTTAATTGATCTCGTGTACGGAGCCTTGCTCCGTCCGTTATGAATTCGCCTTTTTGGGCACCTGGGGCGGAATGGAAGCTGGAATTTTAGCGGAGATGGATGACCAAGTCTATGGTGAGGCAGGACAACAGCAGAGGCGAGCCACCATTCCGCCCGGAGGCCGAGGCCGCAAGGTTGCACGTGACGCCCTCAATACGCCATATTGACCGTTCACGAATCGAGGTTTTTCTAATGGCAGCCAACACGCTTTTTGACAAAATATGGGATCCCCACGTGGTGTCCGAGGAGTCGGACGGTACGACCCTGTTGTATATCGATCGCCACCTGGTCCACGAAGTGACCTCTCCGCAAGCCTTTGAAGGACTCAAGCTCGCCGGACGTCGTCCTCGCCGGCCAGGAGCGACGCTCGCGGTACCGGACCATAACGTGCCGACCACCGACCGAAGCGTGGGGATTGCGGATCCCTTGAGTCGCATTCAAATTGAAACTCTCGAACAACATTGCGCCGACTTCGGCATTACGCTCTTCTCCATGCACGACGTGCGTCAGGGGATCGTGCACGTCATCGGTCCGGAGCAGGGGCTCACCTTGCCCGGCATGACGATTGTCTGCGGGGATTCCCATACCTCGACCCATGGCGCATTCGGGGCGTTGGCGTTCGGGATCGGGACCAGTGAAGTTGAACACGTGCTGGCCACCCAATGTTTAATCCAGAAACGACCGCAGACCATGGAAATCCGAGTCGACGGCCGCGTCTCGCCCCATTGTTCAGCCAAAGACATGATCCTGGCCATCATCGGAACCATCGGCACCGCCGGAGGAACCGGATACGTGGTGGAATACACTGGCGAGGCGGTTCGATCCTTGTCGATGGAAGGCCGGATGACCCTCTGCAACATGTCCATCGAAGGCGGAGCCCGTGCCGGGATGATTGCCCCGGACGAGACCACGTTCGCTTATATCAAGGACCGTCCCATGGCTCCTTCGGCCTCACTCTGGACCCAAGCCGTCCAACATTGGGAAGGACTGCACACGGATCCCGGATCCGCCTATGATCGAGTCGTCACGCTTCGAGGAGAAGACATTGCCCCGCAAGTCACGTGGGGCACGAATCCAGGCATGGTCGCCGGAGTGGACGGCGTGGTCCCGGATCCGCGATCCTTTACCGACGCGGAAACGCGTGACGCCACGACACGAGCGCTCGACTACATGGCCCTCACACCCGGCACCCCGATTGTGGAAATCCCCATCGACCGAGTGTTTATCGGATCGTGCACGAATTCGCGGATTGAAGATTTGCGATTGGCCGCCTCCTACTTTAAAGGAAAAAAAGTGGCGTCCGGCGTACAGGCGATGGTCGTACCGGGATCGGGCCTGATCAAAAAACAAGCGGAAGAAGAAGGATTGGATGCCGTCTTTCGAGCGGCCGGGGCCGAATGGCGGGAGTCCGGCTGCAGCATGTGCCTGGCCATGAATGCCGACGTACTCCAACCCGGTGAGCGATGCGCGTCAACGAGCAACCGAAACTTCGAAGGCCGTCAAGGAAAGGGCGGGCGAACCCACCTGGTTTCCCCGGCCATGGCCGCGGCGGCAGCCGTGACCGGCCACTTTGTCGATATTCGTCATTGGGCCTGACCCGGGAACGTTGCCATGGAACCCTTTACCACCCATATGGGACAAGTCGCGCCGCTGGATCGCGTGGACGTCGATACCGATCAGATCATTCCCAAGCAATATCTCAAGACGATTCATCGAACGGGATTGAAAGAAGGACTCTTTGCCGATTGGCGCAATCTGCCCGACGGGTCACCGGACCCGGCTTTTTTCATGAACCAACCGCAGTACGCCAATGCCTCCATTCTGCTCACCCGTGACAATTTCGGGTGTGGGTCTTCCAGGGAACACGCGCCTTGGGCTTTGTTGGATTATGGCATTCGCGCCATTCTGGCTCCGAGCTTTGCCGAGATTTTTTACAATAACTGCTTTCAAAACAGCATCCTGCCGATCGTGCTGGAAGCCCAAGAGATTCAACGGCTCTTCGACCACGTGTCCGCGGACGACCGGTTTGAACTGACCATCGACTTGGCTGCGCAAACGATCTCCACGCCACAGCAATCTACTCTCCGATTTTCCATTGATCCGTTTCGAAAACAATGCCTGTTGCAAGGGTTGGACGCGATTGGGTTGACCCTCCGACGCGAAAAGGATATTGCGGACTACGAAGCTGGAAGAAAGCAGGACGCCCCCTGGCTCTTTCAGGACTTGTGCTCGTAAGTCCGCCTTTCCGGACGTCACCGGCGCCGTTCGACGAACCAAGCCGCGTTTCCTGGATCCTCCCTGACATGGGTCACGGACGCGAAAGGATCATCATGTCTTTCCACTCCTCCGTTTCCCGGAGACATCACGATGGATGAATTCAGCGCACTCAGGGACGTCATCATTATTTTCTCCGTGTCCATCGCGGTAGTCTTCCTGTTTCAAAAGCTCCACCTGCCGTCGATTGCGGGGTTCCTGGTCGTAGGGGCGCTCGTGGGTCCCCACGGGCTCAACCTCATTTCCGATCTGGAACAGGTACACGTGCTGGCCGAGATCGGGGTGATGCTGTTGCTGTTCACCATCGGCCTGGAATTTTCGTTGGCGAAGCTGAAGTCCTCCAAGAACCTGTTTTTCGTGGGAGGACCGGCCCAGATGTTCAGTGTCCTGCTCTTTTTCGTGGTCGGCGGGTACCTGTTGGACATCGACGTGAACTCCGCAATCTTCTGGGGATTCCTCATCACCTTGAGCAGCACCGCCATCGTCCTGAAAGCGTTGGCTGAGCGTGGAGAAAGCGACAGCCTCCACGGACGATCCACGATCGGCATCCTGATTTTTCAGGACTTGGCCATCGTGCCCATGATGCTCATGACGCCGTTTTTGGGGAATCAGGGATCGGAAGGCATGGGGAGCATTCTGTTTGCTCTCGGACAATCGCTCACGCTCGTGGTCCTGATCGTGCTGGCCGCCAGAGTCTTTGTTCCCAAACTCCTGGAGCACATCGTTCGGGTAAAAAGTCGGGAACTCTTTCTCCTAACCATCGTGGTCCTCTGCATGGGAACGGCGTGGTTGACCTCCCTGTTCGGGTTATCCATCGCCCTCGGCGCTTTTATCGCCGGACTCGTCATCTCCGAATCGGAATACAGTCACCAGGCCCTGGCCGAGGTACTCCCGTTTCGCGACAGCTTCAACAGCCTGTTCTTCGTCTCGATCGGCATGCTCATGGATACGCGCGTGATCCTGGAATACCCCCTGCTCATCATGACCATGGTCGGCGCCGTGGTCATCGGCAAATTCGTGACGGGAGCCGCGGCCGTGCTGGCGGTCGGCGCTCCGCTTCGGTCGGCGATCCTGGCCGGGGTGGCCTTGGCCCAAGTCGGCGAATTCGCCTTTATCCTGGCTGGAGAAGGGCTCACCGCGGGGATTCTCCACCCTGAAACCTACAACATGTTTCTCGCCGTCTCGGTCCTGACCATGATCATCACGCCGTTCTTGATCCAATGGGCACCCAAGATCGCGCGACGGACGGAAGCCGTGCAACGGCTGCACCAATGGTTGCCCGGACGTGTGTCGCTACGCGCGGAAACGGCTCAATTCAAGCTCAGGGATCACGTCATCATTGTGGGATACGGCTTGAACGGTCGCAATCTCTCTCGTGTCCTTCGAGAGTTCGAGATTCCCTACGTCGTCCTGGATATCCGGGGAGAGGTGGTGCAATTGGAAATCGGAACGGGTGTCCCCATTCAATACGGCGATGCCACCAATCCGACGGTCCTGCACCAAGTGCAAATCGAAAACGCCAAAGTCCTTGTGGTGGCCATTTCCGACCCCTTCGGGGCACGGCGGATCGTCCAACTCGCCAAGAGTTTGAACCCGTCGATCCACGTCATCGTCCGGACCCGATATCTCAAAGAACTGGAAGAATTGCACAAACTCGGAGCGAGTGAAATTATTCCAGAAGAATTTGAAACGTCGATTGAAATCTCAACGCTGGTGCTCCAGTCGTTTCAAATTCCCGACAACGTGATCCTGGGGAAGGCCGAACAAATCCGGCAAGAAGGCTATGAGCTGCTCCGCCGGGGAGAACTGCCCGAACTGGCGCACCATCTCCGGTCCGGCACGCTGGAAGACGCGGAAGTGGAAACCTGCCGCATTGATGACGATTCGCCCGCTCTGGGTCAATCACTGCATGAGTTGGCGATTCGGCCACGAACCGGCGCGTCCGTGATTGCCTTCATGCGCGACGGCGTCACGGAATCCAACCCCTCGGACAAAACCGTACTCGAAGCCGGGGACGTCGTGGTGTTGATGGGCGGCCGCGATCAGATTCGTCGAGCCATCGGACTTCTCGTGGACACGAAGGTCGAATAGGGATGTATTTGATTTTTGATTGCGGATTTTTGATTGTGGATTGTCGGGTTACGCTACGCTAACCCGGCCTACGGTCTCTCATCCTCTTCCTCGCCCGTCATATCGGGACCAATATAAGCCTTTGCCCGGCCGGCCCACACGCGAACAATTGGGGATGCATCGTCACGGGCGGCTTCATCAAGGGCTTGCAACTCCCCGTGGTCTCCGGGATCTCCCAACTTCCCCAATCGATAGGCCGCCTCGGTCCGCACGCCCGGGGAAGCATCGAACAGAAGCCGTTCCCGAAAATCAGGGAGAGCCCGACGATCGCCCAATTCACCCAACGCAGCCAAGGCTCCCTGTCGCACGGCAGGGTCCGGATCGGTCAATGCCTTCCTCAAATCCGGAAAGGCTCCCTTGGCTTCAAGCTGGGTTAACGCTTCAACCACGGCACGACGACTGTTTCTCTCTCCGACGGCCAACGCTTGCGTTAGGATGGCAATGACGGGTGGACGAGGGCCGATTTTTCCCAACGCCAGCGCGGCCGCTTGTTTGACGGCAGGATGCTCGTCACCTAATGCTCCCGCGAGGCGGACCGCCGCCGTGTCGTTCACGTCTTCCCCGATTTGTCCCAAGGCCCAGGCACTATATTCACGCACGAGGGAATCGGGATCGGATAATGCCTGAACCAGGCCCGCCGCGGCAGTGGAATGCCCGATTTTTCCAAGAGAGAGCGCAGCCGTTCGTCGAACGTCCGGGGAAGGGTCTTGAAGAAGGGTGACGAGTCGAACCGTGACGGTCCGTGGATCCTCAACAGGGGCTTCCGCCTGACAACCTGCGTCCCCAATGAAAAGGAACACAAGCAGGACGGGCCCGCAGAGGTTGCGCAGGAGACGTCGTGGGACCCGACTCGGGCCGTGCGTGGTCAACGTCTCGTTACGGATTTGGTGGTGGATCTTTGGGGACCGGAGGTTGTTTGGCCGCTTCAATGGACTGTTCAACCTCTTTTTGCGCCGATTCCAGTTCTGCCTGAATGGTCCGCATCTCCGGATCAATCGCGTTTCGCACGTCCGCCGTGGCTTCACGGAAGGTTCGGAGGGTGCTGCCCAACCCTTCGCCCAGCGATTGCAGGTCGTCGCCAGCCTGGGCGGCAGGGGGCTTGGCGGCTTTGGCCTGCATCGCGGCACGTTGCGCCTGCACGCGTTCCACGGCCTTTTTATTCACGATGGCTGCCGGTCGTTTTCCGGTTTGCGTGGTCGCGGCCGAAGAAGGAACCGGCGGATACTGCGCCATCGGTTGAGGCACGGCATTCGCGGCACGCTGTTCCATGGTCACCGGTTCAAACTGCTCTTGATAGGGGGCGGCGTTCGGCTCCGACTCGGCAACAGGTTGAGACGCCGGTTGCACGGTTTCGGGAGCGAAACCGCCATACACCTGTGCCGCTAAAGTCCCCGGGGTCCGTTCGGGACCGGGTTGCTGGGCTTGCTGAGTCACGGGCTGAGGCGCAGGCTCCGCTACGGGCGCTCCCGGAGCAGCACCGGGCTGAGCCACAGCCTCCGCGGCAGGCTCGGGTAAGGCAGCCTGAGAATTTTGTTCCTGTTCTTCTACGGGAGGCGGAACCTCATTGACTTCCTTTTTGAAGCCCTTCAGGGCTTTGCCGACTCCCTCGCCGATTTGAGGAAGCCGCCCCGCTCCAAAAATGATCAGAACAATGACCAGAATGATGATCAGTTCTGAAAATCCCAGGGTTCCGAACATCGTACGTCCTTCAGAAGAGAAACGCCTAAGCACTCCGTGAGTTTACTGTAAAGACCAGGATGGAGCGTGTCAACCTGCTGACCCATCAGGAAAAATCTTCAGGCCGTCTCCACACGGGATACAAGGGCGTCCCTTGAATTGAGTGAAACACGTGGTAGAATCGCCATTGATGTCTACCTCGTCCTCTCCCCAAATCCCACGGTATCGAACCACGTTGTTTTTCGGACCCGACGTTCATGAAACCCATGCCGATATTCTGTATTGCGTGTTCAACGTCAAAAAGCGGAGTTGGAAAGGAGGCATCCAACTCGTGGTGGAGATGGCGCAACGCGACGTCTCCCGTTTCAAACACATCCTTCAAGTCGAATCCTGGTTACGGAATACCCTGCGCCATCTCCCTCAAGAGGACTATGACGAATATTTTCAACGAGGCCAGGACCTGTTCCTCCAATACCTGTGTCAGGCCAAATTGCAGCTCGCGCTCGATGAAGGCCTTCGCCAGGAAACGACCCTGCTCTCGCACGACGTACTTTCCCAGGAACTGGAGCAGGCCCTACGCCAGGACGGGGCTGCGCTCAAAGAAAACCTGTTGGCCGAATTGGATATTCCTACCGGGAAGGACTAAGCAGTTCCGTGGGTCATGAAATGAACAAACCGATCATTGGCGTCACGCCCGACTTTAATGCCGGTGACCGCAAAGACATGGGCGGCAAGGAGCCGACCTATTTTCTGCGCGCCCGCTACATGAAGGCCATTGAAGACGCCGGGGGCATTCCCGTGGTGTTGCCCCTGTTGTCGAACAAGGACGCATGGCGTCAGGTGGTGGCCCACGTGCACGGGCTGCTCATCACGGGAAGCGGGTCCGACCTGGCGCCCGCATTTTACGGAGAACGACAACGGCACAAGTTTGCCCGCATGAGTCACGAGCGGGCGACCATGGAACTGGGGATCGCCAAAGCGGCATACCGGGCCGACGTACCCATGTTGGGGATTTGCGGCGGCATGCAATCCATCAACGTCGCCCTGGGCGGCACGCTGTACCAGGACATTCCGGCGCAACTCAAGACCCCCATCGATCATCTTCCCGCCTATTCGGCGACCAAGACGACGCATGCCGTGCAGATCGCTCCGGGTTCTCTTTTGCGCCACATTGCCGGAAAGGCCCGCGTGGCGGTGAACAGCTCCCACCATCAATCCGTCAAAAAAGTGGCGCCGAAACTGCTGCAGACCGCCGTCTCCCCCGATGGCGTCATCGAAGCGATTGAAGCACCAGACCGCGCATTTCTATTAGGGGTCCAATGGCATCCGGAATTCCTCTATGATCGGGACCCTATCCAACGACGTCTTTTTTCTACATTGATCCGAGCCGCAAGGACATTTGCCGGTGGGCAGAAAACGCGGACATCGGGCCACGCTTCGGGAACCTGACCTACAACACTTTTTAGGACGCTGACTGGTTTGATTCGGCAGGAGTCGCCGGAGGCGGCGTGGTCTTGGGGTCCGGCGCTGACTCCGGAGAGACGGCATCGCCGGTTGCCGGTGTCTCGGGCTTGGGAGGAGCCGCGGCTTCGGGAGGCGTTCCTCCTTCCGGCTTGGGGGTCGCGGGTTTGGGAGGGGGTTTGGGTTTTTCCGGTTTGATGCCGCCTTCCCAATGCGGACCGGAGTACATCTCCGCGGCTAAATCGCCTTCTTTCCATTTGGCATCAAAATCCGCCGCCGCTTTGTTCACGGTTTCGCCCACGCCCACAAACCGGTTCCACGGATACACGGTCGGAGCAATGGAGCAGGATTCACCCTCTTTTCGAAGGTACAACCCGATCGGGTTGCCTCGATAGGGTCCGAAAAAAATATGAATCGTGCCGACAAATTCAGGAAGTGTGCTCATGACAGGCCAGAGAGATTATAGTGCCACACCCCTTTTCGTGACGCAAGATCGTGCCGCACCCTTTGGAATTTGAAGCGGAGAGGAACCGTCCCGCAGACAGGGGGCCAAGGCCATAATGAGCCAAGTTGAAGGAGTCGTCGCGCCTATGGCTCCGGAGAATCGATCTTCGATTGTAGATAGGCGATGACCTGATCCGCGAGGTCGTCCACGCTCCGCTCGGCGGTCTTCAACACGATATCGGGACTCTCGGGCGGTTCATAGGGACTGTCAATGCCGGTGAAGTTCTTGATCTCGCCGGCACGGGCCTTCCTGTAGAGCCCCTTGGAATCTCGCTTCTCGCAGACCTCCAGGGGTGCATCCACGAAGACTTCCACGAACTCGCCTTCCTCCATCATCCGGCGGGCCATCTCGCGTTCGTCCCGGAAGGGCGAGATGATCGAGACCAGCACGATCAAGCCGGCGTCGACGAACAGCTTGGCGACCTCGGCGATGCGCCGCACGTTCTCGACGCGGTCGGCCGGGGTGAAGCCCAGATCCTTGGTCAGCCCATGGCGCAGGTTGTCGCCGTCCAGGACGTAGCTGTGCCGGCCTAGGGCGTGCAGGCGCTGCTCCACGGCATTGGCCGTCGTTGACTTACCGGAGCCCGACAACCCGGTGAGCCACAGGACGCAGGCCTTCTGATTCTTCTGCGCCGAGCGGGCCGGTTTGTCGACCGCAAGTTCGTGGCGGGTCAGGTTGGACGCCCGCCGCAGGGCGAAATCGATCATGCCGGCGCCCACCGTGGCATGGGTGTAGCGATCGATCAGGGTGAAGCCGCCCGTTTCCCTGAGTTCCCGGTAAGGATCGAAGGCGATCTGCCGGTCGAGACTGATGTTGCAGTAGGCGATGTCGTTGAGTGCAAGCGTTTTGGCGGCCATGCGTTCCAGGTTCTCGACGTTGAGCTTGTACTTGAGATCCGTGATCTGAACCCCCGCCACGCACGTGCCGATCTTCAACACATAAGGGCGCTTGGGCAGCAGCGCAGTTTCGTGCATCCAGATCAGGTGACAGGCGAACTGGTGGCTCCGGCCCGGAGGATGGGTGGTCGACGCGATGACGTCACCGGGGCTCACGTCGATGGCGTCGGCGAGCGTGAGCGCGACGGCCTGGCCGGGTCTGCCGCACGTGAGATCGCTGTCCGAGGTCACGATGCGACTCACGGTCGACGGCTTCTGCGCGGGACAGATCAGGACGGGGTCGCCGGGACGCACGAGACCCGACGCGATGGTCCCCGCGAACCCGCGAAATCCGGCATCGGAGCGGTTGACCCGCTGCACGGGCATGCGAAAAGGCACGCTTTCGCGGTCGGTCGCCACGTCGGCCGATTCGAGGGCCTGGAGGAGCGTCGGACCGTGATACCAGCCCATCGCGGCGGACGGCTCGATTATGTTGTCGCCGGTTAGCGCCGAGACCGGAATGCACGTGACGTCGGTGACGTCGAGTTGTTTCGTAAAGTCACAATAGACCCCCGTGATCCCGTCGTAGAGGGTTCGGGACCACGACGCGAGGTCCATCTTGTTGATGGCCAGAATCACGTGACGGATGCCGAGAAGCGCGAGGATCGTGGTGTGGCGGCGGGTCTGCGGCATCACGCCCTTACGGGCGTCGATAAGGACAATCGCGAGATCGGCGGTCGAGGCGCCGGTTACCATTTTGCGCGTGTCTTGCTTGTCACCCGACGTGTCGGCGAGGAGGAAAGAGCGCTTGTCGGTTGAAAACGTGCGATAAGCGACGTCGGTCGTGGTGCTCTGCTCACGTTCCGCCTGCGGGCCGTCGCCCGGGGTACCGTGCTGCTTGCTGTCGGCGTCTGCCCGCGCAAGGCGGTTGTGGGATATGGGTCGGGATTCGTCGAGCAGGCCGCCAATCAGTGCGGACTCGCCGTCGCCCGCACCGCCGCAGATGATGAAGCGCAGGACGTTCTCCCGGGCACTACCCGATTCCGTCTCAAGCGCGTCGAAACGGCTGAAGCCTCTCTGATTCGGCATGGGCCGCTATTGTGTCTATTTCGATTCCGAATGTCTAGAAAAGAGTGACGTGGGGCTTGTGATTCGACTTTGACTTTCCGTGTCGGTTACAATGCCCACTCCAGGACGCCGCACAGCACATGTGCCTTTGCCAAGACCGCAATGCCGGGAGAATGGCGTCGTGTCTGAGCAACTTTCACCCTGTCCTTCTTTTCCGTTTACTTGTGTCTGCAGCGTGGGCGGCGCAACGCGTCTTCATCGAGTCGAACCATTCGCCGTGTCTGGAGATCCACTGGCGGCTTTCGCCCGGCTGAAAGACCTGGTCTCCAAAACGGCCCGCACCGTCATCCTCACCGCGACGGATACCTACCTCCATGCGGCCTGCCAGACCCGCATCGGGTTTGTCGATAACCTGGAGTGCTGTCTCTGTCCAACCGGCCGCGTGATCCACGTTCGTTCGGCGTCGCGGGGGTTCGGCATCTGGGACTCCGGCGTGAACCGGAGGCGCGTCGAAAGGCTGCGCCGCCAGTTTCAGAGTGAATAAATGGGAGGTTGAAGAGCCGAATTTGACTTATGAAGGCTCGGGCAGACCCGAATCATGGCCCGGATGTTCGAATGCCGCGGGTGGTGATGAAGTCACGATACCGTTTGAAAGCGGCGTTGACCGATTCCGGCGTGAGCCCGTAGTCCTCCAAGGCGTAGCGATGCCGCTTCTCGGTGCGTCGTTTTTCTGCCTGCCGGAATTGCCACTCTTCCATGGCCTCGAGAGCCACCTGTTCGAACGTCCAGCCGAAGTGCTGATAAATGCGGCGAACTACTTCAAACGGATCCTCTATCAGATCGAAGTAGTTCACATCCATCCAGCGGTGTTCCAGTTCAGGATGGGCCAGCCGGAAGTCCACGGCCTTGTCGAGCATGCCACTCATGAAAGCCAATTGCTCAGCGCCAACTTCGTGCGGCAGGCGGGGTTCGGTGACAATGGAGCGCGCCCGTTCCACCAAGCTGTTCCAGGAACCCATGAACTGCGCAGGTTCGCGATGGGTCTGGATGAACAACGCGTCCGGATAGGTCTTGATCAGCGACTCCAATTCCATGAGATGAAATGGCATCTTGAATAACCATTGTCCCTGGCTTGCGGGCTGACGCTGCCGGCGTTGCCAGGCAAAGTGCTGCATGATGCGATGGTGGTGGGCGTAGGCATGCCGCGAATCAGTCGTAGCCAGCCAGCGGCCGTAATCCGGCAGATGGAATCGGACCAACGTGGTCCACGCCGCGAAACCCAACCGCATGATGGGGAAATCCTCCTCCGGTTCATCGATGGCAAAGTCGTGAATTCCGGCGAACTTCTCGACGAGTCCCGCGGCCTCGAACAAATCTTCGAGGGCCGGCCGCCGGGGGTCAGCAGGGGTTCCGGCCAGCGTGGTGTATTCGTGCGCCGGCCGGACCGGCTCGAAGTACTCGTAGGGCCGAAGCGTCCGGAAACGCTTGTCCCGTGCCATCAAGCGGTGCAGGTAGGTCGTGCCGGTCCGGTTGATCCCGACGATGAAGACCGGTTGCGCGATCTCCTCCCGTTCGATCTCCGGATGCTGCCGCCGTTCACGGGCAAGGGCCGCGTTGTGACGCAGGAGGCGACTCAGATCAAAGACCAGGAAACTACGTCGCTCATCCAACAGCCGGGCCTCCGGCGCACTCAAAGCCTTCACCAGATGCTCCAGGCCACGGCGCATCCACTCCGGATAAGCGCGCTCAAAGGCCACGCCCGCGCGCTCGGCGTAACGCTCGGCCCGGCTGATCAGGCAGTCGACGTCCAGGCGGCTCTGTGGCCGAGGATGCGGCCACTGCGGTTGGCGCGCGATCCATTCGTCCGAACGCCTGATCATGGTCAGCAAGCCCGGCCATTCGATCGGGTGCGGACTATCCTCTCGGATGGCACGGTCGCAGATGGGTAGGGCGGTGCCTACCTGCCGGTCTCTGAACCAGTAGGGCGCGAAATGATCGAGCAAAGCCCAATGCCCATGAAGCGGCGACTCTTCGCCGCTTGCCTGGCATGCGCGTTTGAACGACGCATAAGAAACCTCGGGCCAGTACATTCCAAAATCCGCGGGTTCGAGTTCATGGATGGCCGGCCGCGGGTCGCAGCAGTGGTAGATCGTGAAACGTCGCCTCGGGTTCGTTGAAATAGCCGTCAGAATTTGACTCAGAACATCAACCGCCTCGTTGGCCCTTTGAATTGAGAAGCCCTGCGGCATCAATTCAACATCGGCCGCTGCAGCGACGAGACGCACCGTAATGTCGTTGGCCTGCGTGGGTCCGGTGCTGGCCAGACCGGTGCGCGGCAACCGGAAGATCCCGACCGGTAAACCAGCCGCATGAGCAAACAATACCGTCTGCTCGCTCACCAGCTTGCTCCAAGGGTAGCCGAGTAATCCGAGCGGGAACTTCCGCTTCATGCTGGCAAGATCCGGCTGCATCTGGTGGTCGATGCTGCTGTCCCTGAATTCATTCGCGAAGTCGAAGAAATACTGCGGAAACACGGCCATGGTCGAGGCATAGAACAGGTGCTTGAAGCGTGTGCGCAAACATAGTTCCAGCACGTTACGAATACTGAATGTATTGTTCTTGCGAATGCCGAGATAAGACGATGCGAGATTGATGTCGGCAGCAAGATGATAGACGGCGTCGATCCCGTGGCAGAGGGCGTCGAAATCCACTTGGCTCAGGCCGAAACGGACATCCGTGATGTCACCGTTCACCACACGGATGCGCGAGGCGAACCTCTCGTCCCAGATTTCGGCCTCTTGCAGGGAAGCGCGCAGGCGCTCGAACCCCTGTTCGACATTGCCAGCCCGGACGGCGCAGTGGACCACCAGACCGGCGTTCTGCCTCAGGAGGTCGCTCAGGACGAAACGTCCGACGAACCCGGTTGACCCGGTTAAAAATACCTCTCTGAAATCATCCGGCGAGACGGCCTCGGCCGGTGCTTCCCCGCTGACTGTCTCGTGAACGAATCGACGCAGAATGTCGACGTCTCTCTGGCAATGAGGCGGTAAAGCGCCGACGAGCGGGGCCACCGTCGCGTCGGCGACAGTTTTTTCAATCATGTTTTCTTTCTCTTGAATCGTGCAAATTCAGGGTCTTGCCTTACACCGCCGTCGAGTGTGTGAACTGCTCTACCCGTGCATTCACAGCAGTCCGGAAAGACTCCAGAGCCTCCTCGATTCCATCTCCAAGATAGCGGAAGTCATCGGGTATCGATCGGTAGCGCGCATCCGTTCGCGTGAACAACGCTTGCTGCCGGATCCTGATTTTTTCCGCTTCCCGGGACTGGTGCGAAGCCACTTCCTTGAACCCCTTCAATTCGACCGCCAGAAATTCCTTGAAGTCATGGAGCACGGTCTGCTGGCGGGAGATCTTTTCAAAGTGGTACCCCATGGCGGCGAGGCGGAGCGCCTCCGGGAGCATGCGGGGATGATCCTTGGAGACTTTGGCGATGAACTTCGTGAAAGGCGGAATTTGTTTTGCGGACAGCAGCCGGCGCACGGTCATTATGGCGAGAGCCATCGCATTCTTGTTCCTCGGCTTCATCAAGTGCGGCATGGGCTTGAGGTGCTCGAACAATGTCAGGCACCGCTCCAAGTAGTTCTCAAGCGTCGAATCGTAGAGGGTGGCGTTGACTCGCTGATATCCCTCGATGAGTGTTTGGGGATTCATCTCCGGCCGGAAATTGAGGGTCATGGAGTGGGTTCCAATGGGAACATCCAAAAGCCGGTTCTCCGAAATCAGGCGGTTATACATGTCCGTGCCCTTCAGAGCGGTCAGCAAATAGATCGGGGCCACGGGAATGCCCGCCTCACGGATAAAATCGATCTGGGCGTCAAACGCGCCCTCATCATCACCATCGAGGCCCAGTATGAATCCACCCTGGACCTGCATCCCTGCGTGCTGGATTTTGCGAACGGCATTCAGAAGGAAATTCTCTTCCCGCTTGCTGACGTTTTGCGGTTTCTTGGTCTTCAGCAAAGCCTTGGGGTTGGGGGTTTCAATACCCAGAAACACTGTATCGAACCCCGCCTCGATCATGCCGTCCATCAGTTCGTCCAGTCGCGCCAGATTCACACTCGCTTCCGTGGAGAGAGAGAAAGGATATCCACGGGCCTTTTGCCATTCGGCAAGGACCGGCAACAGCTTCAAGGCGTCTCGCTTGTTGGCGATGAAGTTGTCGTCCACCAGGAACAGTGGGCCGCGCCAGCCCAGTCTATACAGGGTTTCGAACTCGTTCACCATCTGCTCCGGTGACTTGGTCCTGGGCACCCGTCCATAGAGCTTGATGATGTCACAGAATTCACAGTCGAACGGACACCCCCGGGAGAACTGAACGCCCATGGAGTAGTAGTTCTTCATATCGATGAGGTCGAAGCGGGGAATGGGCGTCTGCGTCACATTCGGCTTGCGCGGCTCGCGATACATGGCTTTGGCCGTGCCGTGTTCCAGGTCGCGCAGAAACTCGGGAAAAATTTCCTCGGCCTCATCCAGCACGAAATGGTCGACGCCTCTGATCTCATCGTGAAACGTGGTCGGATGAGGCCCCCCAGCCACCACGGGAACCCCGGCCCGGTTGCATCGCTCGATCACGGTTTGCAGGGAGACTCGCTGAACGATCATGGTGGACGTAAAGACCATATCCGCCCATTCGAGGTCCGAATCTTCCAGGGAAGCCACATTCATGTCCACGACGCGCAGGTCGTATTCAGGAGGAAACATCGCGGCGACGGTGAGCAAACCCAAAGGCGGGAAGGTCGCCTGTACTCCCGAAATCCCGAGAGCAAAGTTCGCACCCCAGTAGGTAGGGGGCTGCTCGGGATAAACCAGAAGAGCATTAGGCATGGCAGCGTTCTCCTGTTCCCCTCGTTTTCGGATTAGCGGATGGCCAGGGTGCCCTATTCAACATTATTCCCGCGCGGAAAGTGATCTTGGATCGCGCTGGCAAAAGCCGATGGGGTGCGGCGGACACTCTGCCGGGCCACAAGGGAAGCGGCTTCTGTATCAACCGTATCCGTCTCGGCCTGATCCTCCTCGCCTTTCATCTTCCCATACACGATAGCCTGGGCCAGCGACAAAGAGGAAGCCGTGGTCATCAATTCCAGGGCACTCACCTGATAGTTGAACTGCGCCTGGATGAAGGTCCCAAGTTCGGCCACCGAGATGGACGTGAGACCGAAACTGGCCAGCGGTTCCTCAACGCCGCCCTCCTCGTGGCCGCAGAGTTCGGCGACCTTATCGGCGATCTGCTTCACGACGCTCTCGACGGTCAACTGGCTGCCCGTGTCAACCTTAAAAGCATCCTGATTGTTCATCAATCGCCCGGTGCGCATATAGTCCGGGGAGTTGAACGTCCACGGCGGCCTAGTGAAGAAGATGGTCATCAGGTGGTCCCGGTCACCCATCGAGCGCAAGGCGTAATCGAGGTTGCTCATGGCGGAATCGCTGCTGACCGGCGGTGTGCCGACGGCCCTCATCATGCGCAACAAGTGAAGACTGCGAGCTGCCATGCCGACCTCAGCCACGGCGGCGATGCTGTAAGACAGACCCGCCAGGCCCTGCGCCCGCCTCCAGGCAACCAACCCGTCCACGTACGCATTGGCGGAGCTATAGTTGATTTGTCCGAAGTTGCCAAACGTCGATGAGATGGACGAGAACAGAACGAAGTGGTCAAGAGCGTAGCCGGCGGTGGCCCGGTGGAGATACAAGGCCCCGCGAGCCTTGGGCGCGAATACCCGCGTCACCGATTCACTGGTGTTGTCGGCCAGCAGACGATCGTCCAGCATCCCCGCGAGATGAAAGACGCCCTTCAGCGGCTTTTGCAACTGCGCAACGCAACGCTGGACGTCGGCTTCCTGCGACACATCGCCCGAGACGATGTCAATTTCGACCTCTTCACGCAGATTGACCAGCGTCGTTGACCTGCGGATCCAATCGACGGTCCGGCGGCGCTCAGGGTCCCGGTCCATCAAGGTGAGATGGCGGGCGCCCGAAGCCACCAGGTACGGCAAGAATCGCAGGCCGAAACCGCCCAGACCGCCGGTGACCAGATAGGTTGCATCGGGGTCGAGGAATGGCCGCGTGTCGGCAATCGGGAATTCGGCTTCAAGGGGAGCCTGCGGCGCCTTCAGCACCAGCTTCCCCTGGTGCTGGCCGGTTGTCATCATGCGCAAGGCTTTGGCGTAGTCCTCATACGGAAAGACGGTGACCGGCAGCGGCGTCAAGGCGCCCTGATCGAGCAAGTCCAGGCAGGTCTGGGAAAGTTCGCGCGAAAGCATCGGGTCGTCGACCATCAGGCGGTCCACGTCGACGGCCGCGAAGCGCAGGTTCTTGCGGAAGACGCGCAGGCTGAGGTCGTTGTCGGCGTAGATGTCGACCTTGCCAATTTCGCAATGCCAGCCGGAAGGACGCAGTGCCTGCAGACACAGATGAACGTGGCGGCCGGCCAAGGAATTCAAGACGACGTCGACGCCTTCGCCCCCGGTCGCCGTCTTCAGGTCGTCGTACCAGTCGTAGCTGTGCGAATCAAAGGCCTCCCGGACCCCCATCGTTAAAAGCTGGTCTCGCTTGCTCTGACTGCCAGCGGTAGCATAGATCTCCGCACCGACGTGTTTGGCCAAGGCGATGGCGGCTTGGCCCACGCCACCCATGGCCGAGTGGATGAGGACGCGCTGGCCCTTCCGCAGGCGGGCCAGGTGAATTAGGCAATAGTACGCGGTGACGTAGACCGACAATGATGACGCGGCCTCCTCCATGTTCAGGCAGCCAGGTTTGGCGAAAACATGGCGCTCGTTGACCACCACGCGATTGGCGATGCATCCGCCCTGTATGAACGTCACCTCGTTGCCGACACGCGAATGCCGCACAGCCGACCCGATGCGACGGACAATTCCGCTTCCCTCCATACCGACTTCACGTCCCATTGCCGAGCGCTCATAGGCCAAGGCCGGCAATAGCCCCAGCGTGACCATGACGTCGCGGAAATTGAGGGCTGCTGCCGCCACTTCGATCTCCACGTCGGAAGGCCCCAGCGGCGGCAATTTGCATGTTTTCATCTGTAGGCCGCTGATCTGGCCCGGATTGTCCAGTGTCAGCCGGTACGCCGGCTCCACGCCGGACGTCACGTGCGAATAGCGTTCCCGCAAACTGACGATCCGTGGTACCCACAGGCGGCGCTGCCGGACGGTCAATTCGCGCTCACGCAAATCGCACCGAGCAAGCCAGGCCAGCGTCTCCAGATCATAGGTGTCACCAAAATCGATCAGACGGAAATCGATTTTCGCCTCCTCGCCGATCTCAGCGGCCATACTGCGAACTGCACCCCACAGCCCGCTGCCGCGCGGATCGTCCACCTCACACACGGCTCTTCGCGTCAAGACTGTCAAGCGGCACAGATGGTTCGCGTGCTCAACCCTGTACCAAACAAGCGCCTGGATGAAAGCAATAAAACGCGACACCACTTTTTCACCCGTCGGATCCTCGCGATCTGTACCGCAGAAAAAGTCGATTGCTCGCAGGTCAGCCGCCTGCGGCCATGTTTCAAGCAAGTGGATAGCGTCGGTGGTGAGGGCTTCATCAGGAATCCGATGCACATCCGGTGCATCATGCAGGGCCGCCCAGTCCGAGGCCCAGCTTCCCGGTTCGCCCAGCACCCATCGTGGGCCCGGAAGTTCCATGGTGTCAGGAGCATCTCCGTATGCCTGCGACGCCTGCAGCAGGGTGGTCCGGCGACCGGCGCGAACCGTGGTCCAGCCGGCGACCGGTTCGATGACCTCGCCCTCCCCATGTGAGACCAGGACCAAGCCGCCGGCCACCGCCAAACGATGCGCCAACGTCCATTTCTCCACGCCAAGCGCCTCGTTGTCTCCATGAAGAAAAAGGACCTCCGCGGCGCCCGGACGCAGCAGGCCCGTATCCAGTTCCGGCTCCGCGGCCGGATCGAGGTAGTCGAACCGAAGTGCGGCTTCGTGGTGGTGAAATGCTTCGTAGTGAGCTCGCGTGACTTCCTCACCGTCGCCGATGAGCCAGAACTCGGTCTGTGCCTCACGACTCGAGAGATAGTTAATGCACTGTTTGAGGATTGTCTGATCGGGTTCTCGACAGCCTGCGAACTCGATCACGTGACAGGCGTAGCGCTCGCCTCTCCCCGGCTGTTCAAGAGCGGCGATCAATGCGGCGGGGTCGATCTCTCCGTCGGGCAATCGATCGACAAGCGATTGTCCTGCAGAGATGAACTTTGGCTGCCAGGACAATATATGCTTGCTGTGCGGCAGGTCGTTCCATCGCGAATTGCTGTTGAAGGAGCAGTACTGGTCGATGTGAGCAACCAACAAACCCGTCGCGCTATCGTAAAAACTGATGCTGCCCAGGGATATCTCGCCAAGAGGAATGGTAAACTGACCCCGTTCATCCGTTCCGGACAAGTCGTTGATGCCGCCGGCGACATGACACGTCATTCGTGACGAGGTCGGCGGACGAACGAACGTCAACCGCCTGGCTCGTTGCGGAATGGCAAACAGATCGGATTTCCGCATGAGATAGTGCAGAAAGATCTGTAACCCGCCGTCGAGCAAGGCGGGGAACACGACGAAACCCTCCTCCTGACCGGTGGCCCACAGTTCCTCATCCACCGCCACGTCGAAACGGAACACCTTGGCAGCAATATCCGCCTCGACCCCCTGGTTCGTTTGGAAACAAGAACCATAGTGAAAGGCGTCGCCCAGGATCCCCTCGACGTGTTCGTAAAAATCCGGGCCGCTCATCAGGGGGACCAGATCACAACCCGAGGTGTCGACATCCGCGAGTCGTTCCGGTACACCCGGTACGAGATGGTCGCTTATTCGACGCACCCTGCCGCGACAGTGGGCCGAGCCTTCCGTCTCAACGGCATACGACCGGGACGAAATGGTGAAGGTAAATTCGTCCGGAGTATTGGCAACCGGATGCAGGGCCGTCTGTAGCCGGACTGCCGTCTTGGGGATGGGACAGGGTTGGAGAAATTCAATCTCTTCAAAATGAACCGGACCGCCGTTGAGCGCCTCCAGGATTAGTTCGATGTAACCGGCCGCCGGCATGATCGGTGCATGATGGACGCGGTGGTCTGCCAACCAGGGAAAATCCTTCTCCGAAAGCCGCGCTTCGAACAGCAGTTCGTCACAAGGGACCCGGTGTCCGACCAGCGGGCCATGCGAGTACTCGCCTTGCCGGACGAACATCTCGTTGTCGCACATGATATCCATCGTCGTCTGTTCTTCTCTGGGATGACCGGGCAACAGATGGACAATTGGTTCAGACCGCGGATACTGGGCAGCGAAGTCCAGGTCCACCCCGGCCCTGAACAGGGCACCTAACGCTTGTTTGAAGCCGAGGCATGCGTCACTGTCTCTCATCAGCGTCGGGATGCAGATCGGGACCGGGACGCTGTCTTCCAGGCATTGCGCCAAGGTCGTTTGCAGGGCGCTGTGCGGCGCGAGTTCCAGGTAGACGTCGGGCCGGTACTCCCGCTTGACGGTTTCCACCGCTTCGGCAAACAGGACGGTCTGACGGATATTCGCCCACCAGTAGGCGCTGTCGAGCCGTTGCGTCGTCACGCCCGTTACCGAAGACACCAACGGTACTCCGTCGTCAAAGGCGCAATCGTTCAGGAAGGACAGGGCCGCCTGTGCATCCTCCTTGAGCGGGTCCATGGCGCTTGAGTGGAAGGCGATATTTCCCTGAAGCAACTGATTCTGCAGGTGACGCCGATCAAGCTCCGTCATGATTGGCCGCAAGGCAGCCTCCTTCCCGCAAATGACGGTGCTGGCCGGTGCATTCTCGCAGGCGATCTCAACCTGCGCCGGTCGATCCTCGCCGGCTCTAAAGGGCACTCCCAGCGTTTCGAGCAGTTGCTCTACGCCCGGCCGATCGAGGCCGATCGCCAGCATGCGTCCGGAGCCGGCCACGCGCTGTTGCAGCGTAGCGCGATGGAAAATCAGGCGCGTGGCTTCCGCCAGCGACAGCGCCCCGCATGCGTAGGCCGCGGCAGCTTCGCCGGAACTGTGTCCGACCACACAGTCAGGATACACTCCCCACGTCTTGAACAATTCCGCCAGAGCGCACTGGATCATGAACGTGACGGGTTGGGCCAACTCGCATTCGTTGAGCGCCTCCTGCGGAGCCGAGAAACAGGCCTCCCGCAACGAGACGTCCGAGTGCGTCCGCCAGTGCTTCTCGATGGCATCGATCACACGGCGAAACACGGGGTCGGCGTCGTAGAGCCCGCGACCGCACCCGGCCCACTGTGTGCCCTGTCCGGAGAACACCATCACAAGCCGCGGCTTACCTTCGCCTATCGTGGCGACCGGCGCAGGGTCGTTCGCAAAGGCGTCCAGTGCTTCGATCAGTTCTTCTTGGTTGCGCACCGCAAAGGCTACCCTCGTGGGGAAATGGGTACGTCGGCGGCTGAGATTGCCGGCCAGCGTGTAGAGGTCCACCGGTTGTTGAACGAGCGCCTCCCGCAACTGTCGTGCGCTCTGAACCAGCGCTCCGGACGTACGCGTTGACAGGGGAATCATGAAGCCGGCGCCCGGGGCCAACGCCACCGACCAGACCCTCGGTTGCGCCGGGCGGTATTCCCGAACGACGCAGTGCCCGTTGGCCCCGCCGAAGCCGAACGAATTGATGCCGACCACAACCGGACGGTCGGGAAAAGGCTCGCATGTGGTCTGCACCTCCATGGGGCACCTGTCGAAGTCGATCTCCGGATTCGGGACCAGGAAATTCTTGGAGACCGGCGCGAACGTGCGTTGCTGCATCATCAGGATGACCTTGAGCAAGGCGCAATGGAACGCGGCGGCTTCCATGTGTCCGAGGTTGCTCTTCACACTGGACACGCGTAGCGGAACCGCGCGATTGAAACCACCGAACGCCTCCGCGATGGCGTTCCCTTCGATACGATCACCCACCACGGTGCCGGTAGCATGGGCCTCGATGTAGTCGAACTCCTGCGGCGTCCGGCCCGCACGGGCGCAAGCTATGCGCATCAGCTCAGCCTGGGCGTGGCGCGTGGGTGCGGTGATGTAACGGCCCTGAGCCAGTCCGTCTGTGCCATCGGCAGCGCCAGCCGCGTTGACCGCGGTCGCCTCCATGACGGCGTGGATGGGATCCCCGTCTTTTTCGGCCGCCGCCAGGGGTTTGATTGCAAAGACGAACGCCCCCTCCGAACGCATGTACCCGTTGGCTTCCGCGTCGAAGGAATGGCACTTGCCGTCTGAACTGATGACACCCAGAGCATTGAAGGCCGTGCCGAGCCTGGGGCCTCCCAGGTAATTGACTGCCCCGACGAGAGCTTGTTCACAATCGCCGCACCGGAGCGCGTTCATCGCAGCGTGCAACGCGCTCAGTCCGGCTGAACAGGCCGTGCAATAGGTGGTTGACGGTCCCATCAGGTTGAAGTGGTAGGAGATTCTGTTGGACAGCATGGCCAGACTGAGGCTCGTTACGGAAAACTCATTCGGCCCGCGCAGCGGACGCCAGTTGGCCACTGCCGGAACCTGTGCACCAATGAAGACGCCCGTGGGACTGTTGCGCAATGAATGCAAATCCCAGCCGACCCGTTCGAAGGTTTCCCAGGCGCAAGTTAACATCATCCGTAGTTGCGGATCCGTTGACATCATTTCGTTATGAGACAATCCGAAGAGACTGCGATCGAAGAGCCACTCTTCTTCTTCGCGGATCAGGCCCTCGTAGGGACTGGCGAAGCGACCCGGGCCGGAGAATCCGCCGACCGGACGGCATCCTCTGCCATAGCGGTCTGTCACAGGCTCCTGAACGATCTCACGTTCGCTGAGCAGACGCCAGAAGTCATCGTCGGTGAGGATACCGCCAGGCATGCGGTAACTGTACCCGACGATGGCAACAGGGTATTCTGATTTATTCATGTTTCTCTCCAGTGCACTCGGCAACCCGAAATCCGGAGCCTACTGTTTGCCTGTCTTGATCCAGACTCCAGACCGAAAAAAATACTTATAACTTTGAAAGACGAGAAAAACAACCCATGACGGAAGAGGCAAACAATGTGGGGCTGGCAAAATGAGCCCGCGCAAATGGCTGACACTTTTGGGATTAATCGGTATCCTTGATACTGACAACCCACCAGGCCGGAGCCTCATGCCTTCAGAGATTGTTTTATTTCCCTTTATTAATCACGTCTTCCAGCGTCGTTTCCGCCAAGCTGAACATCTCCGCCAGAATCTGCATGCGACGCTTTTTCAATTCCTCCACCCGCTTCCACAATACATCCTTAATCTTGGCGACGCCTTCCTCACGCGTCTCGGCAGAGAGAGTCGTATCATTCTTGAATTCATGTTTCTCAAGTGTGAACGCCGCAATATCGCTGATGTTATCCCCTACGATCGCTAAATCAACCGCGCTTTTCACCGATCCGATTTTTTCCTCGTCACTCATAGCCTTTTTCTCCTTTGCGTTTGTAGACCCCCAGAGACCACGTTGCGCGGTTCCTGGCGTCGTTGAGTATAGCGGTCTGAGATTCAGACTCAAATCGAGTGTGGTCGGTGCCCGGCGCTACGAGTTCACGACTTGCTCGTCATCGCTCAACCTCACATCAAAATAGTGCAGTTGATAATATTATAGAAGGGTGAAAAAAACAACCCATTCAGGGGGGAAAATATCCGTGGCCTTGAGGGGATGACCGCCACGCCAGTGGCTGAGAGCTTGTGGATCAAACAGGACGCTCGCCGGTGCCGAGAAGCCGTTCATGCGTGCCGGACCACCAGTAAGTAACCCGGCACTGTCGAAATGCATGAATGCTTCTTCGGTACCAGTCGATCGTGCGTCTTGTAAAGGAAGGTCTATAAGAGTTGCTTGGAAGACTGGTTTATTTCTCTTTACCGATGACTTCCTCAAGCGTCGTTTCCGCCAGGGTGAACATCTCCGCCAGAATCTGCATGCGCCGCTTCTTCAACTCCTCCACCCGCTTCCACAAGACCTCCTTGATCTTGGCATCCCCTTCCGCACGCACCTCGGCAGAGAGAGTCGTGTCATTCTTGAATTCATGTTTCTCAAGTGTGAACGCCGCAATATCGCTGATGTTATCCCCCACGATCGCCAAATCAACCGCGCTTCTTACTGACCCAATTTTTTCTTCGTCATTGATAGCCATTTTTTACTCCTTTGCGATTAGGTTGTGTTGATGGTCAGGCACCTCAGACAATAACAGACATTAACGGTTCTTGATGTCGTTGATTGCCGCGGACTGAGATTCATAAATCGAGATAAGTTGATCAAACCCGCTCATTGTGAGAATATCGCGGACCGATTCGGAGAGTGAGCAAATGGCAAATCGCTTGCCCGGCTCATTGAATCTCTTCGCCATTCTCAGAACCACCCGAAGGCCTGAACTGCTGACATAGGACACGTCCGCGAAATTCAGGACTAAGCCGGGGTCTTCAGCCCTAATTTCAGCGTCCAATTGATTTTGAAGTTCATCGGCATTGGTCGTGTCGATACGACCATCAATCTTCCCTATCAGAATTTCCTCTATTCGCTCGAATTGAGTGTCGATGGCCATTTACATCGCCTTTCGTGGGAAACTCTTGCCAAGGGCGTCTCTTCGTTTTCGTTCCTGCTTAGTTTTCCGTACAAACAGAAAAGCGCTATGAGCGGTACATGGGATTGACTCACCGTAGGGAAATAGTATTATAGGCTTTACTATCTTGCGTGTACAGAACAAAAAGTCCTGGTCTTGGCGGTGTCGAAACAACCTTCAGGCATGACCCGCCGGGCCCGGTTCGGGCAAGGCTCCTCGCTGTTCTTCACCATATTTGAATTCTTTCATCGAATTGAGCTTGAGCGAATGGCCGCAACATCTGATTTCCTGAAACCCTTCCCCTCCGTCCATAATCATGACGCGGAGCCCACAGGAATCCGGGTGCAGTTTTTTCTCATCCAGAAGAACGGCCGGCGGGAGTTTCCCGCGCTTCCGTCCTCTGCCGCGTGAAAATGCCGGGGTCACGTCTTCTTCCGTCAGTTCATGCCCGCAGCACATGACTTTTTCAAAACCCGCTCCCCCGGCCATGACTTTGATCATCAAGCCGCAACTCTCCGGGTGGCGTTTGTGTTCATCAATAATGTCGCCTTTTTTTAACCCCATGCTCTCCTCCGAAAAAATAAAATCCACGTTATAGGCGATTCACGTCGTGAACCCGGCTAACCAACACCACTTTGAATCTTCGCCAACAAGGCTTCGTGCCTCGAATGTCCGACGGTTTGCGTGACCCGAGACGGATCGACGGGTTTGAACGGCTCGAGCCGTTTCTGTTTTAAGGTCCGGATACGTGCAACACTGGCCGTGAGCCTTTCCCACGAAAGCTCACCTCGTTCAAGCGCGTGCTCGATGGCTGCCACGGCCTCTCCTTGCCGGTCCTGCTGATGACAGATCACGACCATATCGGCTCCGGCCTGTAATGCTCGAACCGATGCCTCCCCTATGGGATGATGGTCGAGAATGGCGCGCATTTCCATATCATCAGTTAGCGTGACGCCTTGAAAGCCCAACCTGTTCCGCAACAGGTCGGTGAGGATGGGTCGGGACAGCGTCGCGGGCACTTCCGCATCGAGCGCCGGGTAGCGCACGTGCGCGGTCATGATCGCGGGCAGTCCTCGGCTGATCGCTCGTCGAAAGGGCTCCAGTTCCACTGCATCGAGTCGTGCGCGGTCAGCTTCCACCACGGGCAGCACGTGGTGTGAATCCGTAGTGGTATCGCCATGCCCGGGAAAATGTTTGCCGCATGGAATGATGCCATTGTCTTGAAGCCCCTGCACTACGGCCATGCCATAGGTGCAGACCGGTTCAGGCTGCGTGCCATAGGCCCGATCGCCGATAATGGGATTGGCGGGATTGCTGTTCACGTCCAGGACCGGCGCCAGGTTCATGTTGATCCCGACCGCGCGTAGTTCTTGGGCCGTTACCGCCGCCACTTCATAGGCCACGTCCGGAGCGTGACACGCCGCGACCCGTGAGGCGGCGGGAAACGTCGTAAAACCCTGAGGCAAGCGGGATACGCACCCACCTTCCTCGTCGATGGCAATCAACAAGGGAGGATTCGGCGCATGCTCTTGCAGGGCGTTGGTCAGCCGCGCCACCTGTTCGGGATCTTCCAGGTTGCGCGAAAAGAGAATGACGCCGCCAGGCCGACACTCCTGCAACCAATCGAGAAACGTGCTGGAGAGTTCCGTCCCCTGGAACCCCACCATCACGAGTTGCCCGACGGTGTCTCGGATGGTCATGGAAAACTCACTACGGCTTCCCTATTTATACGAGCGATTGATCAGCCACTGTACCAGCAATCGCGTTCCAATGGCCGTCGGCCCTTTACCGATATACGGCCGCTCGGACGAACTCCAATCGGTGCTGGCAATGTCGAGATGCACCCAGGGGCAATCACCGACAAACTTGCTCAAAAACATGCCGGCTGTAATCATGCCCCCTCCACGACCGCCGATATTGCGCATGTCTGCCACGTCACTTTTGAGTTGTTCGAAATATTCTTCCCAGAGCGGCATCTCCCACACGCGTTCGCCGGCTTGCTCACCGGCTTTTTTCAGGCCGGCCTTGAGCGCGTCGTCATTCCCGAGCATCCCGATCGCAAACTGGCCCAGGGCCACGATACACGCACCGGTTAACGTGGCAATATCGACGATACATTGTGGGTTGAGCCGCGCGGCATAGGCCAGCCCGTCCGCCAAAATCAGCCTTCCCTCGGCGTCGGTATTTTGCACCTCCACGGTCTTGCCGTTGAGCATGCGCAGGACGTCACCCGGCTTCGTGGCTCGCCCGCCCGGCATATTTTCCGTGGCCGGCAGGATGCCCACGACGTTGACGCGCAGACGCAACTGCGCCGCGGCCCGGACCGCCCCCAATACTTCAGCCCCACCCGTCATATCCGCCTTCATCTGTTCCATGTTTTCCGAAGGCTTCAGGGAAATGCCACCGGAATCGAAGGTGACCGTTTTCCCGACGAGCACTACGGGCCGGTCTTTCTTCTTACCCCCCGAATATTCCAGGATGATGAATTTCGGCTCCTCCTGGCTTCCACGTGAGACGCCCAGCATGCCGCCCATTCCCAATTTCTGCTGATCCTTGCGCTCGAGCACGGTCAATGTGACGCCGAGGTCTTCAGCCAGCTTTTGCGCTTCCTGAGCCACGCGAGAGGGTGTCATGACATTGGCCGGGTGGTTGCACAGATCACGGGCGAACGACGTGGCGTTGGCGCTGGCCTCTCCCCGCCGGACTCCCGTTTTCATTGCACTGACTTGATTCGCACGGTTCGCCAACAGGGTCATGGTCTGGATTTCTTTTTCTGATGGTTCGTCCTTGTCAGACCGATAGTGCGTGAACCGGTACCCGCCCAGCATGGCTCCCTCCACCATCGCCTGGGCAATGTCAGATACCGGCGCCCTTAAGCTATCTGTTCCCAACACCGGCGCGGCAAACGTTTCCGCCCCGGTTTTCCTGACCTTTTTGAATGCCGTGCCCATGGCTTGTCGAACGCGATCCAGGGTCACGTCGCGTTTCTTTCCCAGCCCCAGCAACAGCACTCGCTTGGCAGGAAGGGCCTTTCGCGTATGAATCAACACTGCCTGTTGGTTCTTGCCTGAAAACTCTCCGGTTTCTCTCAACTCCCGGAGTTGTCCGCCCAACGCGTCATCCACTGCCTGATGCGTCCTGGGCAACGCGTTCTCGTCTTCATAGCCACCGAGCACGAGCACGTCCGTGGCTTCCTGGGCAATAGGCCCTTCCTTGACCTGACACTTCATACGATTCTCCTCTCACTCCTGAATGAAGATAACAATATCCTGAGAAGTTTCGTGCACTTCTCCCTTATTTTTTCCACCTCAAGGTATCATTGAACACCATCACCAGCAGGATGTTCAGAAAGGCCGTCCAGCGCGGCCGCAGCAAGCGAGGTGGCGAGGCGTACTTTGAGAGTACGTTGAGCCTCCGAGTGCCGCGAGAACAAAGCTGGTGGCTTTTTTCAACATCCTGCTAGACCCCTCGCGTGTCCGGATCCCAAATGAACTTATGCAATTGAACTTGCAAGCGCACGGGCAGGCGGTCCTGGAGAACCCATTCCGCCAGCGGTCGCAGAAGTGAATCACGATCGTCGTGCTCACCTGTTCCGCAGACCGGACTGAACAACACGGGACACGTCTCCGTGAGTCGATACCGTTTGACCACGTCGACGGCCCACTCGTAGTCACGGCGATCGGCGATGACGAATTTCACCTGATCTTTTTGACGGATAGCTTGGAGATTGTCCCAACGCATCCGGTCGTCCATCTCACTGCCGGGACACTTGACGTCCAGAATGACGCTCGCCCGAGAATCGACCGGAGTAATGTCGATGGCTCCGCTTGTTTCGATGAGCACGTCAAAGCGTTCCTCGCACAGACGCGTGATCAACTCAAACGCCGCCGGTTGAGCCAGCGGCTCCCCGCCCGTAATCTCGACCAACGAACACCCGTACCCTTTGACCTGATCCACCACGGCCTCCAGACTCATGTCAGTGCCTCCGTAAAACGCATAGGCCGTATCACACCACGTGCATCGGAGGGGACAGCCCGTTAAACGGACAAACACACACGGTTCTCCCGCGCGAGTGGATTCCCCTTGAATGCTGTGAAAAATTTCCGTGATACGCAGGGCAGGCGGAGAGGCGGGAACTCGCGTCGTCATCGCTTCAGCACATTCTTCAGGATTTGGCTTGGGTCGTTACGCCCAAAGGGTCGTGGGCCACCGATGCCGGCGTGCGATCCTCGCCATCCCGCGAATGGGATTGACCACAAGTGGATGCCCCACGGACTCCAGAGCCTGAATGTCGCCAGGGCTGTCGCCATACGCGTAGCTTTGCACAAGGTCCACCCCGTGACTGTCTGCAAACGTCTGGAGCAGGCGCCGTTTGCCTTCACCGTACGGATATGGTGAAAGGACCCGACACGTGTAACCGTCTTCATTGGTTTCCAATTGTGCGGCCAGGACGTTCGGCACGTCCAGATAATGAGCCAGGGGTTTGATCAGGAACTCCGGCGTGCCGCTGACCAAGGCCACCTGATGACCGGCTTGTTGATGTTGGGCCAAGGCCGCGGTTCCCTGCAGGGACAGCCGGGGACAGATCTCCGAGCGCACAAACCATTTCGCCAGGGGCTCGACCCCTTCCGGTCGTTTGTTGGTCAGGTAAATCTTTCGTTCCCGCAAGGGCCTTAGGGAAAGCTCGAGAATATTGAAAAGCAAATACAATGCGCTTTCGACCAACACGCGATTGGACAGCAGGCCGGTTTTCCACAGGTATCGGACAAAATGAATTTCGATGGATTGACCGGGGATTAAGGTATTATCGACATCAAAAAATGCCGCGACTTGGCTGGGGGGAGAACTCGGCGTGTGGTGAGAAGAATCAGACATACAAAAAAAGTTTTTAACCATCACCAGTATAATCCACCAATTTTACCGAAGGTTCCGTCGATTGACAACCATTTGGAGCCCTACCTATAATCCTGTCATGCCGAAGTGGTGGAACTGGTAGACACGCACGTTTGAGGGGCGTGTGGGGCAACCCATCCGGGTTCGAGTCCCGGCTTCGGCACCATTTGCGCTACAACCGACAAGCGTTGTTTCCCACCAAAAGCAACAGCAGCGACAATAGAAGTAAAGCCGGGACGCGAACGGGGGTTTTGAAGGGGGTGTTCCCCCTTCAGGGGGTGACCGAGCCGCAGGCGAGGCACGAGGGGGCGGGCCCCCTAGTGGGAGCATGAACTGAATTTCAGTTCATGCGACTTCGAGTCCCCGGCTTCGGCACCACTCATACCTATTCCTGCCTTAACACGGCCAGCGGCGGTTCGCCGAGAATCTTGAAGGTGCTCAGAAACCCGACGGCCACGGCCAGGCCCACGGTCGCCAGGAGCCCCCAGCTCAGGACCATGGGTTGAACGGTCCAGGCGAGGTCCAGGAAAAAGTGCAGGATGACCCAGGAGAGCGCACTGGCCAACCCCACGCCGATAACACCCGCCAGGCCGCCGATCAGGGCAAACTCCACGGCAAAGGACGCCACGACGATCCGGCGCGTCCCGCCAATGGCTTTGAGAATGGCCGACTCATACAGACGCCAGTACCGCGTCGATGAAACAGCCGCGGTCATGACGACCGCGCCACTCACCATGCTCAACAGCGCAATGCCTTGAATCGCCCAAGCCAACTGTTCCAACAACCTCGCCACGTTGGCCAGCACGTCACCGATCTTGATCGCCGTCACGTTGGGCAGGGCTCGAACGAGCGCGTGCTGGAGCGGCAGTTCTTTGTCAGGTTTGACCTTCGCCGAGGCAATGTAAGTCATCGGCGCCCCGTCCAGCGCGCCCGGTGCAAGAATCATGAAAAAGTTCATGGAGAAACTTCCCCAGTCAACCTTTCTCGTATTTTCGACAACGGCGGGCAAGGGCGTCCCTTGTACCACGAACTCGATCGTGGACCCTACGTCCACACCGAGGTTGGCGGCAGCCTTGTCCTCGATCGACACGCGCACGGGAGCTGCCTCCTGCTTGGAATCCGTTTTCCTCATTGCTGCCGAATCAATCGCCCACCATGTCCCTTTCACCACGGCATTGTCCCGAGGAAGCGTCGAGAGCGCCGTGAGCACGTATTCTCTGGTGAAGTACCATCCATTCTTTTTGCCCTTGTGTTCTTCAGGATCAATCACGTGCCCGTCAATCGCCCTCAACCGCGCCCGAACCACGGGGGTGAGCCGGTACGGAGCCTGAGCGGCTTCTTGTTGCACGATCTCTTCAAACGATTTTTTTTGATCCGGTTGAATGTCGATGAAGAAAAACGTCGGGGCATCCTCCGGGATACGTTCTCCAAGGGCAACGAGCAACGAGGTTTTCACCAGCGCGACCGTCACGATGACCATGACGCCGACTCCAATCGCCACGGCCATGCCTCGCGTGTAATTGCCCGGGCGTTGCACGTTGCCCAGCGCTTGCCTGATCACGAATGAACGGGGACGGGGGAGTTTGCCCAGACCGTGCAGCAACACCCACACGCCGACTTGGAGCAGAATCACCGCGGCGCAAAACGCAACGATAAAGAGAGCCCCCAACGTGAGTGACCGCGCTTGCCACGATGCCAGAACGAAGAGGCCGCACCCCATCAGCACGGCCGTGCCAAGCCGATGGCGGTCTCGCACGATCCCGAGCAACGCGGTCCGTACCCATTTCAAACGCGAACCGGCCGGAACGTGATGCTGCTCCACTTCTCTTCGAAAGACCAACGCGGGAGGGATTTCCCGGATCGTGAGTAACGGCCAAATCGTAAAACAGAGCGTCGTTATCACGCCCACCAGCAGGCCTTTACCCAAGGGCAACACCGTGACTTGGCTGCTGATGGCAACCGGAATAAGTTCACCAAAGAGCGCGGGCAATAGCCTTTGCAGTCCGATTCCTATTGCTACGCCACCCAGACTGCCCAAGCATCCCATGAACAGACTCTGCAACAGATATACCCGGATCAGCAGGCCGGAGTCGGCTCCCAGGGTTTTCAGAATCGCCACGGTCGTGAGTCTGTGCCGCATGAATCCGTGAATGGTGCAGGCAATGCCGATCCCGCCCACAAACAGTGACGTCAGGCCGATGAGTCCCAAATAGGTGGTCAACTGATCCAAAAATCTCCGAATCCGCGGTTGGGCGTCACGATACGACGAGACACCGGCCCCCTCCGGCCCAAGTCGTCCTTGCAGTTCGCCCCTTAGAGGGCCAAGGGCCAGGGATTCCGGAACGCGAAGCAGGTAGCGCTCACGAATGCGGCTTCCCGGCTTGACCAGATCCGTCGCCTGTAACGCCTGCCGGGAGATCAGGACTCGCGGTCCCAAGCTGAAGGCGCTGGCCACGCGATCCGGCTCTTTGACGAGAATCCCCGTCACGGCAAACCAGGCTTGTCCGATCTTGACGTGATCGTGGAGTTGAAGCCCGAAGCTGATCAGTAAGGATTCCTGCACCGCGGCCCCGAAGCAAGGGAGGGAAGGACAGTCGACGGGGGCAAGCGAATCATGGAGAGATTGTTGAGGGGTCATCTCCACCTTCCCATACAACGGGTATTGTTCTTCAACGGCTTTGAGTTCAACCAACTGTGTCGATTGAGTCAGGGAATGCTCAGAAGGAACAGCCGCCATGCCCACGAGTTCCCTCACGTGCGTGACCTCGACGTTGCGTTCCCTGAGGTCATCCAACGTCTCTCTCCCGGATTCGCTCAATTCATGGGCCACACGAACCTCCAGATCGCCGCCCAGAAGACTCCGGGCATCGCGGAGGATGAGGGTTTCCATGTTCGTCGCAAACAATTCAATGCCCACCACGGCCCCGACGCCAACAGCCAGACAGGCCAGGAAAAAGACAAACTGACGCCAACTGCCTCGAATTTCCCGCCATGCCATCAGGAATGAAATGGGTAATCGTTGCATGAGCTACGAACGAACCGGCGTGTCCGACGTAATCGTGCCGTCGTGAAGGGTGATGATTCTTTCCGTTTGTCCGGCAAGCGTGGGATCGTGCGTGACGAGGAGCAACGTGCTCCCCTGATCGCGATGGAGCCGGAGCAACAAATCAATCACGAGTTGCCCGGTCGCACTGTCCAAATTCCCGGTCGGCTCGTCCGCCAGCAAAATGGGAGGGCGGCAGGCAAAAGCTCGCGCCACTGCCACGCGCTGCTGCTCGCCCCCGGAGAGTTGGGTGGGATAATGGTCCTGACGGTCTTGCAGCCCCACGGCTTCCAATAATTCGCCAGCGCGAGCCAAGGCAGACGAATCGCCGCTCAATTCCATGGGCAGCATGACGTTCTCCAGGGCCGTCAGGGTGGGGATCAGATGAAACGACTGAAACAGATACCCGATGTTTTGGCGGCGAAAGTGCGCCAGTTGCGATTCCGTCCACGTCGTGATCTCCTGGCCGTTCAACCGGATGGAGCCGGCGGTGGGTTTATCCAATCCGGCCAACAGCCCCAGCAGGGTGGATTTCCCGCTCCCCGACGGGCCGACAATGGACACCATCTGCTTGTGCGGCACCTCAAAGCTCAACCCCTTGAGGATGGACACGACGTGGCCGCCGCCCCGGAGTTGTATGCTCAGATTTTCAACCTGGATCATGGCCTGAACCGTCTCTTCCCTATTGGCAAACCTTCCTCAAAGAAGTCTATTATACACTATGGCTCCGGACACCCCTGACCCTGAGGTTCTCTGTCGTTTCGCAACCGGACAACCACGGGGGGTTGTCCCTACCACCCCTGACGTTCTCTGCCGTTTCGCAACCCGACGCTTCCGTGGATCGGGACGATGGCTCCGGATCGCCGTAGGGATTCTCCTGCTCGCGTCAGGAGTGGGAGGATGTGAACCCAAAGATCCTGCTCTGCCGTCGGCGGAAACGCAACCCGCTCGTCACGTTGCATCTTCTCAGGCTTCGAACGTTTCAGATCGCGTGGTTGCAGACCCCCCTCGAATCGTCGCGTTCGGGGACAGTCTCACCGCCGGCCTCGGAGTCTCTCCCGACCAATCGTATCCTGCTCAACTGCAACGTCGTTTGCGCGAGGCAGGGTATTCCTACGAAGTCATCAATGCCGGCGTCAGTGGGGACACCACGACGGGTGGATTGCGCCGCCTCGCTTGGATTCTCAAAAGCCGGCCCTCGATCGTGATTCTGGAATTGGGCGCAAACGACGGCTTGCGAGGACAGCCCTTGTCTCTCATGGCCTCGAATTTATCGGAAATCATTGACGGGTTACAGGAAGCAGGCGTCGCGGTCGTGCTGGCGGGGATGCAGATTCCTCCGAACTACGGCTTGGACTATACGACGGGCTTTGCCTCTCTGTTTGAGCAATTGGCCCGCGACCGTTCGGTCACCTTAATCCCTTTTTTTCTCGAAGGCGTGGCGGCGCGGAAAGAATTGAACCAAGCCGACGGCATCCATCCTACCGCGGAGGGCTATCGGATCGTCGCGCAAACGGTGTTTGACGTGATCGAACCGTTGCTCGAGAAGGAGCGCCTCCTTTCACACCCCAGGTAGGGCCTGAAAGGAGGCGACGTTTGGAGAGGCGTCAGTCTTTTTTGAAGAAAATATCCCACGCCCCATAAACCAGAACCAGGACGATCATCGAATAGTACATGGCGGTGATACCTTCATATCCGCCACCCGGTTCATTGGCGAAAACGGGCGAGGCACTCGCAGCCAGGACAGCCGCACCGAGAATCCCCTGTATGGTTTTCTTCATTGTTTCATCCTCCTTGGCAAGCAGAAGTCTGTTATTCGAGTCCGGAAGCATCGAATTATATAAAAACTCTCATATAAGAGGCAAGAGAGGGTCAAGCTATTCTTCGAGGTCGGAATGGGTTCCATCGCAAAACGGTTGTTTTTTCGTATGCTTACATCCGCACCATGCTACTCGTTTTTTCTCGGTGAATTCGACTTCCACAGGGGAATGTTCCGTGCCCGTATGTGACCCGTCGCAAAAAGGTTGCGTCTTGGATCGACCACACCGGCACCAATAATACTTGCCGGGCTCCATTTCCAGCACGTACGGCATTCGTTGCGCAATCATGACCGGATCTCCCATCCTTTTCCTCCTTTCGTTTTCTTGATGATAACGATTTTGTTTCCGCGATCGTCCTTGTACAAAGCGGAATACGCTTCTATTCCCCGCACCGGGGCTGTCTTCCCTGCGGGCCCAAGGCCGTGAGCCACACGTAATCCGCAATGCGTTCGTCGATCAAATGATCGACGTCTTCCGGGTGGTCGGGGTCCAGGGCGTGGAGATATACCGTCACGTCTTTGACCGGCACGCCCAATTGCCGTTGGACCCGTTTGGGAATCGGAAGCCCGTATTGGATATGCCCTGCTCCGGTATAACTGACAAAGGTCGTTGGTTCAGGCGCCTCCGGCTTGACGGTCGTCGTAATGACGGACGCCATGCCTTCATCCCGAAAGACGGACGCTTCATAGATTTTCTGATAGACCTCCTGTGATAAACCTGCATGACACTGTTCAATTTGCTCGTAAAGGACCCGTCGATACTCAGGGTCGTCGGCAGGAAACGGAACGGGAATGGTCCATCGTTGCACCTGTGGATCACTCCCCATGGCCGCGAGTCCTTGTTTCGCCACGCTCCTGACAAGCGGACGAGGCGGATTCAGGCCCAGCAACGTCAGGCCATGGGTTTTCGCAAAATCCACCAGTGGCGAGTAATCCGCGAATTTTCCGCCCCAATTGTTCTTCCAGTGGGATTCGGTTAGGAAATCCTCCGTGGACGTCACGCCCGTGAGGTACCGATCGAGTCCGGGTTGCCCATCCCAACTGAACATTTCCATGCCCAGGATCGGCGTTCGGCCTCCGTTGAGCACGCTTTGGAGCACGTGCAGCGCGGCCTCGACATGGGACGGCGTGTAATGCGCTTCACCGATATAGATGATATCAGCCGATTGGAGAATCGCGCGGAATTCCTGGTCTGATAGGGTGGTCTTTTCTTGGGGTTCAAAGATCTGGCCGACCCGATAATTGCCGGAGGAAAGGACGGTGGCGCAGGCACTGGTTGCGACCAGCATCCCACAGACAAACCCCACGAACGCCAAAGTCTGACGTGAACGGCAAGTGACGAATCGCACCATGCGCATGATGTAGCACAGGGGGTGTTTCGCCGCAACTTATCCCATTGCTCCGGCAAATCTTGACGCCTGATCAAAACGAAAGCTACGCTTCCCGCGTGTCGAGCCCACCTTCCATGCCGGCGACCGAACCGGCAACGCCACAAAACCCTGCTCAACTTCGCCGGCTCCTGCAGGAAAGCAAATCCGCGGACCCCGTTGCGTGGGAATCTGCCAGAAAACTGGTGCATCGCTCCCGGCTGTCTCACACCCTGGCTCGACTCGCGGAACGCATTCAACACAGCCCATTGCCCGGCACGCTTCGGGACGGGTTGGTTGCCAGCCTGGGGATGGCCCCTGACTCGACGGAGGAGCTAGATCAGGCCCGGCTCAAAGAATTGACGGGGCTCCCTCCAACAAAGGCGATTCGAGCGTTGTGCGTGTACTTTGCGCTCATCCGGGAAGAAGCTCCCTCATCGTTCGGGCACGCTCCTCATGACGTTGAAGCCTTCGTGAAACAGAATCCATCGCCCTATGATCTTATTCTTCAGGTGGAGAAGCCGTCCTTGCTGGATTTGGGTGCTGGAGATTTGTCGTTTGAAGAGGAATTCCTGGATCACTATCTTCCTTCACTGCGACACACACTCACGCTTCATGCACAGGACCGCCTGCAGCCCGGCTCGCAATTGGGTGGCGCATACCATGCCGACCCGGAGCGCCTTCGCCGATTTGCCCACTATCCTCAGGACTCTCTCCAATTCCGGTTTTGGGGCGGAGTCGACATGATGGATCTTTCGACGCACCCCCACCTGCTTGCCCGGTACACCATGGTAACCTGTCACGCGCCTGCCACCCCGACCTTTGCCTATGAGCCCGCGCGTTTGTCGCCGGCCACCATTCACTCCCACCTCACCAAAACCAAAGGCGAGTACCGGACGGTTCGCCTCCGCGGAGAGAAAGCCCTCGAAGTCATGCATCGGGGACAGGCCTTGACCTTTCCGCACTGGAAATTTGTGATTCAAGGTCCGCTGGCGCTGTTGAACCTTGCGGCTCGTCGCGGCGCCCTCTGTGTGCTCGCGGCCATTGACGACGAAGTGTTTTGGGAAATACTCGCTCAACTGGTTGAAGATCCCGGCATGCGACCCCAGGACGTCGTCTTCACTCCGGAAACGATTCCGGAGATCTTCGGGCACCTTCATCAAACCCTCGCGTCGCTGACAATCGGAGAACGCTGCAACCTGTCGGACGTCGCCCCTCTTCGGCAGACCCTCCCCGCAGGCATAACTCCTCGGGAACGGAACCCGGTCACCTGCCGTTTCCGTTTTGTGGAAATCCGCCGTGGCGCCGTCTTTCCCGGTATGCCCGCCGGTGGCACCGCCCGGCAATTCCGTCACATGAGCGAAGAAGCGTCTCCCTGGCATCTGGTACTCGTCCCGGAACGGGTGGCAATAGGGTGAAAACGCTCGGCAATCGGCACACCCCTTTCGGAATCCCCGGTCGGGGGATCAAATCCATTGGTGCGTTGTAGGGAAGTTGGAGCGGGAAAGGGGATTTGAACCCCCGACCCTCGCCTTGGCAAGGCGATGCTCTACCACTGAGCTATTCCCGCTCTTGGGAAGGATGTGAGATTTTGATTCTAGTTCGCGTATGCTACCCTGTCAAGAAAGACCGGCAAGATGCACCTGTAGGGACAACCCCCTGTGGTTGTCCGTGCCAAATGGCACGCGGTTCATGAGGGACGGCACACAGGCCGTCCCCTACAATGACATGGTGTCATTCATTTTTCTTCAGGTTGTGCTACGCTGTACCGAATCGTTGACGGATAATCGTTCGTTCTCAAGCAACGTGTATTCTTTCTCATCCAAGAGGTTGTGATGCATATCAGTGTTCTCGGAACGGGATACGTGGGGCTCGTCACCGGCGCGTGTTTTGCGGAATTCGGACTCAACGTGACGTGCATGGACGTGGATGCCGGGCGCATTCAACAATTGGAGCGTGGAGACGTGCCGTTTTATGAACCCGGCCTCGCCGCGCTGGTGACCAAAGGCCTCCAATCCGGGCGGCTCACCTTTACCACCGACTTGAACCAGGCCGTGGATACGGCGTTGGTGATCTTCATCGCAGTCGGCACGCCCTCCAACCTCGATGGGTCCGCGGATCTGTCCTACATGGATGAAGTGGCCCGGAGCATCGGGAGCCGCATGACGGGATACAAGGTAGTGGCCACCAAGTCGACGGTGCCCGTAGGGACCGCAACACGCGTGCGAGAGATCATCAAGGCCCATCAGTCGAAGCCTATCAACTTTGACGTGGCCGCCAATCCGGAATTCTTGCGCGAGGGATCGGCGATTGAAGACTTCATGCGTCCGGACCGCGTGGTCATCGGCGTGGAGAGCGAACAGGCCGCGGCCATCCTGAAGGATTTATACCGGCCGTTGTACCTGATTGAAACGCCGTTCGTTGTAACCACGGTACAAACAGCCGAAGTGATCAAATACGCGTCGAACGTGTTCCTGGCCACCAAGATTTCCTTTATCAACGAAGTGGCCAATCTGTGTGAATTAGTGGATGCCAACGTGCAGACCGTGGCTAAAGCCATGGGGCTGGATAAACGGATCGGTTCCAAGTTCCTGCACGCCGGACCCGGGTACGGCGGCTCCTGTTTCGGGAAGGACACGGCGGCGCTGGTTCACATTGGAGAAACAGCCGGGTATGCCATGAAGCTGGCCGCCACGACCAGACGGGTGAATGAACAACAGCGGGCTCGCATGGTCGACAAAATCCGTGACGCGGTGAACGGCGTCCAAGGGAAAACCCTGGCCCTTTTAGGGCTGTCCTTTAAACCCAATACCGACGACCTCCGGGATTCGCCCGCGTTGATGATCGCGGAACACCTGATGAAGGAAGGCTGCGCCATCCGGGCCTATGATCCGGAAGGATTGGCAGGCGCGCTCAACACGTTACCCGGCCTGATCGGCTGCCGGGATGCGTATGATGCGATGACGGGAGCGGATGCCGTGGTGCTGGCCACGGAATGGAATCAATTCCGTAACCTGGATTTGGAGCACATGAAATCGCTGCTGCGCGCCCCGGTATTTATCGACCTCCGGAACGTCTACGACCCCGAACGGGTCGCCGAAAGCGGGTTTCATTACGTTTCGGTCGGCCGCCCACCCGCCGGCGTGAATCCCTATACAACGTCCTGACGGCTACGACGCCGGGCTTTGCCGACGAGGGCTTACGCCTCTTTGGGTTTATACCCCATGCGATCCAACACCTTGGTAATCCGCTTTTTCAGCGGACCATCGGCATCGACCAGGGCCGTGGCCAAGGGTTCCACGGCCGGCTTGCCGATCTTCCGAAGAATCTCGGTCGCGGACTGACGCAATTCATCTTCTTCCGACACCAACAGCGGAATGATTTTGGGCACGGAGGGCGCCCCGATTTTAATCAGGGCGTCATAGGCTCGATGCCGGACGTCCCCCACCTCGTCTTCCAAACAATCGACGAGGGGATCCACGGCATCGGCGGTCTTGAGCTCGCCCAACGTCTCAATGGCATATTTGCGATTGAGCCAGTGTGAATCTTTCAAATCCAGCAACGCGGCGTCGACTTTGACGACGTTCGGATCTTTCGCCCGAATCCGGAACTGCTTGACCAGCCGCTTGCCGTCTTCCTCGACGATACGGAGGGTCGCCCCGTCGCCCGGCTTGATCTTTTGTAGATCTTCCAGCACGTCCTCGGACACGTCCAATAACACGGTTTTCCCATCATAGGCCAACAACTCGACTTCGAGTTGCATAGCCTCCAGGTTGACGGCAATGACGTTTTCGGTCACCAGGTTAAAGCCGTCTTTCTTGGCACTCTTGGGAGAGATTTGTACAAGAGGGGTTGGAGCGGGATCTGCCATATCTATATCTCCTTCTTTATCATGACTCGGATTTCCATCCTAAACTCGCCAACACGCCTTCGGCGGTGTCGCGGACCATTTCGTTTTCATCTTCCAACAAGGCGACCACTGGCTGGATGGCGCGGGCATCGCCCAACCGGGCCAAGGATTCAGCCGCGTTCCGGCGTACCAGCCAGTCCTCATCCGTCAAGGCTTCCACCAGCGGAGCGAACCCCTTGGGATCGCCGATTTTTCCCAAGGCTTCGGCCGAATGGCGGCGGACGATCCAATTGGATCCCTTCAGCCCGTCGATCAGGGCATCCGTGGCTCTGGCGTCTCCGATCTTTTTTAACACGCGAGCCACGTCTTCACGCAACATCGCATCCATGAGCAAGTCCACCAGGGCCGGTACGGCTTCGGGATCGCCGATCCGTTCCAGGGCCCAGACCGCGGCGGTTCGGACGCCTCCATCCTTGTCCTTCAACGCCTTCACCAACGGGGGCACCGCCCGGGAGTCCTTCAATTTCCCGAGCGCCGACGCCGCCTGCTCCCGCACGGTCCATTCATCTTCTTCCAACGCTTCGATCAAGGGATCAATCGCCGGTTCCCCGATTTGCACAATGGCAGTGACCGCGGCCTCCCGGATCACGAGATCATCATCCTCAAACATCTCGATCAGGCGGGGGATGGCCGAGTCGCCCATTTGCCCGAGTCCGGCCGCCGCATAATTTTGCAGACCTTCGTTGTCATCCCGAAGCGCGGCCAACAATTGTTCAATGCGCTGACTCTCAGCCATTCACCTACTCCTTCTCCGCCCACTGCGATTCATCCATCTGCGCGTCGGCGGCTTCCAATTTATCGATGATGACCCCGGAGTTATACGAGACCAACCCGTCACGGTCATTTTTCATTTTCTTGAACACCTCCGCATAGGGACGCAGGGTCTCCACGTCTTTGATCTTTTCCAAGGCTTCCACTGCCAATACCCGTAACGGTTTGATGGGTATCATGTCAATCAGGAGAGGAACGGGTCTGGCGTCGCCGATCAAGCCCAAGCCCTTCGTCGCCAGTTCTTTCACGCCCGTATCCTTATCCCGCTTGAGACGATCGATCAACGGCTCCACCGCCCGGACGTCGCCAATTTTTCCCAAAACGTCCGCCGCGGCTTCGCGCACCACCCAATCATCGTCTTCGAGGTATTCAATCAGAATCTCGACGCTCGGCCGGCCGATCGGATGCAACTTGTGCACGGCTTCCTGCCGCGCCCCTTCCCGGAGTTCGGATTCTTCCACGTCCCGCAATTCATCCATCACCTCGTCGATGCGATCCCGAATGGCGCTGAGTTTTTGCAGGGTCCCGATCGCCAGATCACAGAGTGCGGGATCTCCCATCGCATCGACCAACGCATCGGCGGAGCGCGGGTCCAGGAGATGATCGAGGATGTGGGCGGCGTTGACCCGCGCCTCCTCATCCGGGTCCTTGAGCATGAGGGTCAGGGGGCCGATCGACGTGGGAATGACCCCCAACAGTTTGGTGACCGAGGGCCGAAGCATGTCATTTTTCAACAGCTCGACCAGGGCCGCCGCGGTCTCTTCATTCACGACGCCGGCCATTTGTTCCAGGGACGCCACCACGGCCTCCCGGACGCTTTCGTCCTCGCCCTGCATCAGTTCGACCAAAGGCACCCCTGCCTGAGGATCCCGGATCCGCGCCAACATGCGGGCCGCTTCAACCTGATAGTCCGGTGACCCGGTCTTCATGGCTTCGATGACCAGGGCCACGACGCTGGGACCTCCCTTCAGACACGTGGCCGTGGCACGCATACGGCGCCAATCTTCCTCATGGTCAAGCTCGGTCACGATGACTTCAATGGCTTCTTTCGGCATGGCGGTGTCGCTTCACCCCTTCATTCGCAGTCGGTGCTACAACCGCACCCGTTTGGGGTTCCATCCCAATTGGGTCAGGGTTTCCTTGATATGGTAGCGGATGTTTTCATCCTGTTCCCGTTGCAGTTGGCTTACCAAGGGGGCAATGGCCTTCTGCCCGAATTGGACCAAGGCTTCACTCGCTTCGTTCCGTATCAGGGTGCTTTGCAGAGCCGTGATCAACAGAGGAATGGCCTCCTCGTCATGGATACGGGCAATCGCCCGAATGGCCTCTTCCACGCTGGCCAGATCCTCTTCGTACCGGTTATCTTCACAAGCCGGGGTTCGATCTTCATAGTCGCTCGTCTTCAACTCGTTCACCAGTCGAAACAACATCGGGAGGACCCGACGGTCGCCGATTCTTCCGATGGCTTCAATGACGCGAACCCGAAGACGGGGTTCCTCAAGGGCCCCCAAGAGGGCGTCGACCGCCGCCTTGTCGCCGATATACCCGAGTGCCCGGGCCGCCTCCTGGCGCACGGCCGTGTCGGGATCGTGCTGCACAAGACCCACCAGGGGCTCGACGGCCGTCGGGGATTTCACGACACACAACGCCTCCGTGGCTCGCAGGCGGACCCGCCAATCCTGATCCTGCAGCGCCGCCACCAAAGGTTCAACCGCCGATTCACCAATGGACACAAGGGCCGCAATGGCTTCATCGCGGACGGCCGGCACCTTATCCTGGAGCAGCAGCACCAAGGTCTCAACCGACCGTGGGTTTCCGAGTCGCCCCACGGCGCGGACGGCATGCATGCGCACGACCCAATCCTGGCTCAGGAGCGCGGACTCCAAGGGTTCGAGCACCCGCTCATCGGCAATCTCGGACAAAATGGACGCCGCGGCTTCCTGTACGGACAAATCCGGATCCTGCAAGCAGTAACTCAAATCCACGACCGCCGGGCCTCCGATGGCGGTCAACGCACCGGTGGCGGCAGTTTTCACGGCTCGATCGGAATCCCGTAAAGCCTCGATCAACGGACTCACTCCCCTGGGGTCACGGGATTCGCCAAGGGCAATGGCCGCATCTTCGCGTATGCCCCAATCCTCGTCCTTCAAAGCAGCAATGTGCTCCGCCACACTATCGGCCATGGTTGTCCCTTTTCCCGTGCGCCCCTCCCGCACCCGCAAAAATCGGGCTTACCTCATTTTTCCCTTTGTCGATAGGGGGAAATGCCGTGAAAACCTCGTCCAGGCAACTTATCACAGGGATTTTTTGAGGGTCAATGAAATCGCTTACATAGGGGCTTGCGTAGGGGCGGGCCTATGTGCCCGCTTTCAGACGTATCTCTTCCTTGAATGACCGGAAGAGGGACAGCATCAGGAGCAAAATGATAACGGCAAAGGGGAACGCGGCCAGGATCGAACCCGTTTGAAGGCCCTTGAGCCCGCCGGACCACAGTAACACGGCTGCTACGACGGATTGGATGATTCCCCACGTAAACTTGATGGCATTCGGAGGGTTCAGATTGCCGTTCGACGTTAACGTGCCCAACACGAACGTGGCGGAATCCGCGGACGTGATGAAAAACGTGGCGATCAGGAAAATCGCAATAAGCGACATGATCCCGCCGAAGGGAAAATGCTCCAACAGCGTGAACAGGGCGACTTCTTTCCCTTGGGAGTCGATGACCTGTTTCATGCCCGCCTGCTCGAACATGTCCAATGAAATGGCCGTCCCCCCGAAAACGGAAAACCAGAACGCGCAAAAGAGCGTCGGGACCAACAACACTCCCAGGACAAACTCCCGGACGGTGCGGCCTCGAGAAATTCTGGCGATAAAGGTCCCGACGAACGGCGCCCAGGCAATCCACCAGGCCCAGTAAAATAAGGTCCAATCCTGTATCCACCGCGAGTCGTCGAATGGCGCCAGATAGAGACTCATTGTCGGTAGATTCTGGAGATAGGCCCCCAACGCCGAGGTAAAGACCTCCATGATGAATTTCGTCGGGCCTAGGAACAAGAGAAAGCCCATCAGCGAGATTGCCAGCACCATATTCAGGTTGCTCAAGTATTTGATCCCCCGCTGAAGGCCGGTCTGTGCGGACAGGATGTACAGCACCGTGACCGCGGCAATCATGACCAGTTGCAGGATGACAGTATTGGACAGGGTAAACAGGTAGGAGAGTCCCCCGCTGATTTGGATGGCCCCGAAACCCAATGACGTGGCCACCCCAAACACCGTTGCAAAAACCGCAATAATATCAATGGCTTGTCCACTCGGCCCCTTCATGCGTTCACCGAACAGAGGCTCACAACTCGCGCTGATCAACCCTGGTTTGCCTTTGCGAAACTGAAAATAGGCCAAACACATCGCCACCATGGTGAAAATGCCCCAGGGATGCAGCCCCCAATGAAAGAACGAATACTGAAGGGCCAAGCTGGCGGCCTCCGGTGTCCCGCCCGCTCCTCTGGGCGGATCATAGAAGTGAGCGGTGGGTTCCGCCACCCCCCAAAACACGAGCCCGATGCCCATCCCGGCACAAAACAACATGGCAAACCACGTGACCAAGGGAAATTCCGGCTTTTCCCCATCCTTTCCCAAGGGGATATCTCCATATCTCGAAAAAATCAGCGTGACTGCCATGACTAAAAGCCCGACTGCGCACAAGAGATAGAACCACCCGAACGCATCCAGCAACCAGCGCTGGATCGCGGAGGTGACCGTGGCCAACTGCGTGGGAGCCACAGCCCCCCAGATCAGGAATGCCGCAACAATGGAAAAGGAGATCTTAAAGACCGGAGTGGCGGTTTTCATGGGAAATGCGTGCGAGAAAAGATCCCTGTGTTGCCGTCAGAGCGGTATGACTCATAAAAACTATTTAAAATCGACAAGTTATAATACCCCCCCTCATAAGAGATATTATCCGGATAGTTTGACGGGAACATCCGGAGAACTCAAGGCCAATTCCATCGGAGAGATTAAGGGTTGCCCAAAGGGGACCAAATCGTTAGAGTGGAGTTTCCCCAATGCCCTTTTTCGTTATTCCATCCAACCTCAGGTCGAGCCTCGGCTCGACGGGAAAGGGATTGCGAGCTTGACCATCCAGGAGGTGGATCATGGGTAAAGAACAGTTGTACGGTGATAACCCCATCGCCCAACGAAAAACCGACCAATACAAACGCGAATACGTCCACGGCTTTGTCAGAAAATGGGATGAACTCATCGACTGGGAGGCCCGCGCCAAGAGTGAAGGGGATTTTTTCATCAATATCCTCAAAGAACGGGGTGTTCAACGGGTCCTGGACGTAGCAACGGGCACGGGATTTCACTCCATTCGGCTCCTGAAGGCCGGGTTCGACGTGACCAGCGCGGACGGCAGCCCGGAAATGCTGGCGCAAGCCTTTGAAAATGCCACACGAGTGGGCTTTATCATGAAGACCCTTCATGCTGACTGGCGGTGGCTGAGTCGGGATGTTCACACCCAATATGATGCGGTTATTTGCCTGGGAAACTCCCTGACCCATCTGTTTTCGGAACAGGACCGCCGGAAAGCCCTGGCCGAATTCTATTCGGTGCTGAACCATGACGGCGTCCTGGTGCTTGATCAACGGAATTACGACGGCATCCTCGATAACGGGTTCACCTCCAAACACGTCTATTACTATTGTGGGGACAACGTAAGCGCCGAGCCTGAATACGTTGATGAAGGATTGGCCCGATTCCGGTATCGGTTCCCGGACGACTCGGAATATCATCTTAACATGTTCCCCCTGCGCAAGGATTACGTGAGAAAACTCATGGGAGAGGTGGGGTTTCAGCAAGTCAAAACCTTTGCGGACTTTCAAGAAACACACCGCGTCGAGGACCCTGATTTTTATGTCCACGTGGCTGAAAAATTGTATAAAAACGAGGAACGGGCCATTAAAGTTTCAGTGGAGTACTCCCAGCCCGTTGAAACTGCCAGAAGCTACTATAACAGCCATGATGCCGACCGGTTTTATGCCACCGTGTGGGGGGGCGAGGATATTCACATCGGTCTTTATGAACACGACACGGATACCATTTTTGACGCGAGTCGCAAGACGGTCGAGAAAATGGCCTCCATGGTCAAGGGTCTGGGGCCGGCGACCCGGGTGTTGGATATCGGGTCCGGGTACGGCGGGTCAGCCAGGTTTCTGGTCAAGCATTCTGGATGCCAGGTGGGCTGTCTGAATTTAAGCGAAACACAAAATGCCAGAAACCGTGAACTCAACGCCCAGGGGAAATACTCTCTGGTCATCAACGTGGTTGACGGAAGTTTTGAAGATATTCCCATACCGGATGGCAGCGTGGACGTGGTGTGGTCGCAGGATGCCATTTTGCACAGCGGGAATCGCGAGAAGGTTTTCGAAGAAGTCAATCGGGTCCTTGCACCGGGAGGACAGTTCATTTTTACAGACCCGATGCAGAGTGAAACCTGCCCAAAGGAAGCCTTGCAACCCATTCTCGACCGTATTCACCTCGACTCGTTGGGTTCAATTCCGCGGTACAAGGATATGCTGTTGGGCCTCGGGTTTAAAGAGCTTGCCATTGAGGACCTCTCCGAACACCTGGGTACTCATTATGGGCGGGTCCTGGAAGAAGTCCTGGCCAATCAATGGAATTTGGTGAGAGTCTGCAGCGAGGACTACATCGAACGGATGAAATCCGGTCTTCAGCACTGGATCGACGGCGGCAAGGGCGGCCATCTCACCTGGGGAATTCTCCACTTCCAAAAGCCGTAATTTCTGAATTCCCTCTGCCACTGGGAAAGGGTTGCCCGCGCTTGTTACGGGCAAGAGGGTCAACGTTCTATACGGTAGGGTTTAGCCGGCCTGGCAAAGTCCCCGGAGGGCCCGAACCGGCCTTCTTCACCGAGCACCTTATCCGGGTCGGTATATTCGAGATCCTTCACGCCCACGTGCGCGTCGTCTTTGGGCGCCTCCCAGCCAAGTTTCTCCAAGGTTTCCACCACGGTTTTCTTTAACGCGCTCGAAGCCGTCAGCCGGGTCGACGCAAACGCCAACACCCGTTCGCTTTCTTTTTCCACCTTGGAGGCTTCCGGATCATGCAGAAAAGCCACCAACGGCTCAACGGCCGCGTCTCCGATCAGCACCAACGACGAGGCGGCGTACTCCCGCAACACGATATCCTTTAACAGCAGGATCAGCTCCGGGATCACCTTGGGGTCCCGAAAATGGCCCAGTGCCGTGGCCGCGGCTTCTTTGATGAGTTGATCTTCGCTGATGATACACCCCGGAGTCGGCTTTCCCTGCTGCGCAATGCCCTTGCCTTTCAGGGCATCCAACACGGGTGGCAAGGCTCTGGCGTCTCCAATCATGCCCAGCGACGCAATCGCGTGACGCTTCACGGCTCCGTCTCGCATGGCGTCGATGAGGCCGTCCACGGCCAGGGGATCGCCGATAATGCCCAAGGCAATCGTGGCATCTTCGCGCACCGCCCGGTCTTCATCCTTCAATGCCTGGATCAACGCCTCGACCACGCGCCCGTCCCTGGTCCACGCCCGACCCATTTGATAGTCGGTCGTCATGCCGCCCAACGCCCGAACGCCATGACAGCGGACCACGAAGTGCGGATCGTTCAGCGTTTCCACGAGTGCAGGAATGGAGGCTTCACCGATGTACACGAGGGCGGTTCCGGCGGTCTCCCGGACAATTTTCGAGGTGTCCTTGAACAGCTTGATTAAAGCCGGCACGGCCCGCGGATCACCGATCCGTCCCAGCGATTCGGCCGCCGCACTCTTCACGGCCCCGTCACGGTCACGACAGGCGATCATCAACGGTTGGACGGCGTCGGGCTCTTTGAGCAGACCCAAGGTCTTCCCGGCCTGCTGACGAACGCGCCACCGGTCATCTTTCAAACAGGGAATGAGTTTTGGAACGGTGCTTGTCCCCATGGAGGCCATGGCGGACACGGCCTCATCCTGCACTTCCATCATATTGTCGTTGAACAACGTGATGAGCGCATCGATGGCCACGTCCCCGCCGATCTTCGCAAACGCCCACCCGACGTGCACCCGAACGGCCCAATAATCATCTTCCAGGGCCACGGAGAGGGCTTCGAGGGTCTCGGGATCACCCAACTCCGCGAGCGCCTTCGCGGCTTCTTCCCGCGTCGCGTCGTCGACGTCGTCCAGCGCTTCGATCCAGTGTTCTACGGTCTGTGACATGGTTCCGGAATTGCTGATACGTCTAAGGGGCGGAGGGATAATCGTAATCGCGTTCTTGTTTATACGGTTGCGTGTGGCTACACCGGATCACGAGCCTGGCCGTTCCGAGTCCGTCCACGCATTGCGATAGGGTTCGATCAAATTCCAACTTGCCCTCCAACGTCACCAGAAACGCAAAGTCGAAGGTGAAGGTCCCGAAACGGTACTCGCCCGGTTTCAATTTAATTTCCCGCACGTCCGTCGTCTTATAGGATTCATACGTGATGGGATCCTTGGTCCAGATCAACGGGGTTATGCCCGGCACATGCCACCACGTCGGGGGATCGAGCGCCGTGGGATCAATCGTGATCGCATATTCCCGGGTTAACGGATTCACGGCCTCGCGCGCCGCGCCGGCGTCGCCGATCAGCACGGTTCCGACGAGACTGCATGCCAGGATGCTAGTTTTTACGAATCGTGGGAGATCCAAGCTCGAACGTTTCATTTCCCGTTGTCCTTCGTTCGGGTCGCTTTTGAAAAATGTCCGTCAACGCGCGACTTTCCCATTCGGTATGGGTTTCCAATCCGAGTGCTTCCAGCACCGTGGCGCCGACGTCCATGATGTTCACGTGATCCGGAATGGTATACCCCGGCTTCACGTTCACCCCCCAGGCAAGCCATGGGACCGCAGTTTGCCGTGGCGCATCCATTTTCGCGTTCGAGGCTTGAGGGGTATCCGCTCCCTTCAAGCCCGTTACCATGACCATGGTTTTGTCCAGGACACCGTATTTCTGATAGAGCGCCATCAGGTCCGCGATGGCCGTATCAACCGTTTTGAGGGCCTGGGCATACTGCCGTGACTCCCATCCGCGTTTGTGCGCGACGTCCGCCGGCTCGGGAAGATGGGCCACCAGGAGACCGGGTATCTCGAAGATACGAAAATTAAAGCCGCCGGGGCTGGTCACTTTTTTCAGGTAATCTTTAATATATTCGACCTGGGTGGCCGGATTGCACTGGGGTTTGGCTTTCCCGCACGTCTGCGTATCCACGTAAATTTCCGGTCTGGCCAATTGATAAAACCGCTCATCCATGATGAAGAGCGCCGTATCGATCCCTCCGGCGAGATCCAGGTAATCGAACAGGGTCGGCGACCGAAGAAAGGACCGGGAAAAATCATAGGTTTCCCAATCCTGATTCACGCGGTGTTTCTTGACGGGCAGCCCGGTCAGGAGGCTGGCCATGGACGGGACCGTGTAGGGCGACACCGATTGCGCATTCCAGGTGACCGCGCCTTCCTGGGCGAGCTTCTGGAGGACCGGCATGGTCCCGTTTTGAATCACGTCATTACCCACGCCCTCCAGGACAAACAGCAGGACGTGGTCCGCCTGGGTTGGGCTTGAAGCCGCAAACACCTGGCTCTTCCCGGGGAAACCGAACGCCAAAATCGCAATGAGAGAAATCGTAATGTTTACAAACATGATTCCAAGATTCTGTTTTCAGGGTTATTAAAAATTATTGGAGGACGTGGTGTTGACACGCAGGAGACTGGAGCACGCACCGCCGTTCTGTTTTTCCAATAAAAGAGCCTCACATACCTCTTTGTAACAGGTTAGAGAGTCAAACTACCATGCTGGTTTTTCCATGGTCAACTACGCGAACCGGAGCACCGGACCCGTCTTCATTGACGCTTCCAATTTGCGCGGGGCTTCTCTTTCACGGTATGACAGCAGGGCAAAACCGCGTTCGACTCATCCGGATTTCCGCTCATGCCCCAGGCCAATAATTTTCTGCATTCCAAGTATTCCCGCTCGGATCCGGGGGATCGGGTCAGGTACGTGTCGTTCGAACCCGGGGCTCCGCCTTTTTCCCCTGCCTGGAACGATGCACTCGGACGCTTGGGCACACGCATGTGGGACGCGGGGGTCCGCGCAATCGTCCTGGTGTATGGCTCCTATTTGGGGGCGGACCTCTTTGGATCGGGGCGGCTCGATGAAGTGGGAGGTCTCAAGCGGGGCTACTCCCGCGGCATTCCGGGGCTGGAGTCTCTCCTAGCGGCCCTTCGCCCCAATGAATATCAATGCTCATCGCAAAATCCCTCCTGCCAACCCCCTTTTGAGAATGACGAGGCCGGCAGAACGAAGCTGGACAACCTTCTGAATGACAAAGGAAACTTTTCCGAACAGTACGTCAACGCGCTCAGGGACGGGCTTGCGGGCACTCACGCGATGGTTGTCCAACGCTACCTTTGGTCGTCCCTGCACCACCATCCCGGTCGAATGGAAGGGGCGTTGGCGCTCTTGCACGAACTCAATCAACTCAAGACGCAACAAGAATTACAGGCCGGCGAACGCATATTAATTGTCGCCCATGGTCACGCCGGGCAGTTGCCGGCGCTGCTTTCCAATCTCGTGGCTCCGGGGGACTCTTCGGTTCGCGACACCGTGTTTGAAACCCTGGCCTACTTTTATGAGCAACAGGAGACTCCTTCCGCCTCCGTTCAACATTTGCAGGAACTGGACCGGTTGTTGGCCGAGAACCAATTGGCCGCATGGCCGTCGCTCGACGTGGTGACGCTCGGCACCCCGATCCGGTACGGCTGGGACACGGATGGTCTCGGCAAACTCCTCCACGTCGTCAATCATCGCCCGATCCGGCAAGACGGGAAACAATGGCTGGCCAAAATGGAGTTGCCCCAAATCGTCATGGAAATGCCCATGGCCTCCGGCGGCGACTACGTGCACCAGCTTGCCGTCGCCGGAACCGATGCGATCCCCGCTTCACCATGGGAAGTGGAACTGGACCAGGCGTTGCGTGAAAATTTGGAGCCGTATGACGGATTCGAACGGTGGTTGGAATGCGCACGACGCGTGACCCGTTGTCCAAACGATGGCGAGTGCTTGCTGATCGATTATCGCGATGCAACGGGAGGCTCGCCGGAAGAACATCTCTTTGGGCATGCCTGCTACACGCGGCTTGAGTCGTTACTGTTTCAAACCGGCCGCATCGTCGAAACGCTCTATGGGGCCTGAGGCTCCTCCTGACTTTTCGGTCTCCTTTCCCCAAAAAAACACTTTGCTTCCCATGAAATGTTTATGCTATTCGTTTCCAGTTTGCCCTAGTTGACTCCTTGGTCACTAGGGTATGAACCGTGTAATGAGACCATGATAATCGGTGTTCCCAAAGAGACCTATCCCGGTGAACAGCGGGTCGCCCTGATCCCCGCCACCCTCCCTTCGTTGAAAAAGGAAGGGATGGAGGTGCAGATCGAAACGGGGGCAGGGGCCGCGTCCGGCTATCCTGATGACGCCTATGCGGAGAAGGGGGGCACCATTGTCTCCTCACGTCCGCAACTCTTTGAAGCCGCTCAAATCATTGCCCAAGTCAGGCTGTTGGGTGCGAATCCCGAACAAGGCCAAACCGACCTGCCCTTGATGCAACCCGATCAGATTATTGTCGGCATGGCCGATGCCCTTGCCAATCCTGAGAGCGTCAGGGAGTTGACCCCGCGACGGGTCCGGGCCTTCGCCATGGAATTGATGCCGCGCATCACCCGCGCCCAAAGCATGGACGTTCTCTCGTCCATGGGAACCGTGTCCGGGTACAAGGCCGTGCTCATGGCTGCCGATGCGCTTCCGAAAATGTTTCCGATGCTGATGACGGCAGCCGGAACCGTGGCGCCGGCCAAGGTCTTTGTGATCGGAGCCGGCGTGGCCGGACTCCAGGCGGTTTCAATGGCTCGACGGCTGGGCGCCGCGGTCGAGGCCTATGACGTGCGACCCGCGGTCAAAGAACAGGTCCTCAGCCTTGGGGCCAAGTTTGTGGATCTCCCGTTGGACACGCAGGAAGCCGAAGACAAGGGGGGCTATGCCAAGGCGCAGGATGAATCGTTTTATCGCCGGCAGCGGGAATTGCTGACCAAAGTGATCGCCTCAAGCGACGTGGTGATTACCACCGCGACGGTACCCGGAAAAAAAGCGCCTATCCTGATCACGGCCGATATGGTGGCCGGCATGTCTCCGGGATCGGTCATTATCGATCTGGCGGCCGAACGCGGCGGAAATTGTGAATTGACCCAAGCCGGCCAGACGCTAGTCGCCCATGGGGTCACGGTGATCGGAACGGAAAATCTTCCCTCCCTGGTTCCCTACCACGCCAGCCAGATGTACAGCAAAAACATTGCCACCTTCCTGCTTCATCTGGTGAAGAAGGGCGAACTCACGATCAATCGGGAAGACGAAATCACCAGGGAAACGCTCCTGACGTGTGATGGCGACGTGGTTCATCCCCAAATTCGTGAAATCCTGGACCCTTCCGCGGGCAAGGGAGAGGAGAAGTAAGCCATGGAAATCTTGATTTCCAGCATTACGATTTTCGTCCTGGCCATTTTCGTGGGCTTCGAAATCATCACCAAGATTCCGCCCACGCTGCATACTCCGCTCATGTCCGGGGCCAACGCCATCTCAGGCATCACACTCGTGGGAGCTATCCTGTCGGCAGGCAGCCAACAGACGTTGGTGACGACCGTGCTTGGGGGGCTCGCCGTGGTTTTTGCGACCATTAACGTGGTCGGCGGCTTTATGGTAACCAATCGCATGCTGGAAATGTTCAAGAAGAAATCATGACCGATTTACTTATCAATGGAGGGTACCTCGTTGCCGCAATCCTCTTTATCTTCGGGCTGAAAGGCCTGACCCACCCGCGCACCGCGGTTCGGGGCAACCTGCTCGGGTCGTGCGGCATGCTCCTGGCGATTGTCATTACGCTCACGGATCAAGGTATCGTCGGCTTTGAAGTCATCCTCATCGGGCTCGTCATCGGTGCGGCCATAGGGGCCGTCCTGGCCGTAAAAATCGAAATGACGTCCATGCCGGAACTCGTGGCGTTGTTCAACGGGTTTGGCGGCATTGCCTCGGTGTTGGTGGCGGGCGCCGCGCTGATCGAAAACACCCTCAACGGCGGCATCCCCTTGGTACAGGTCTCCGTGGCCACGGCAGCCTCCGGGCTGATCGGCGCCGTCACGTTTTGGGGAAGCCTGGTGGCCTTCGGGAAGCTCAAGGGTCTCATCAATGAAAATGCCGTCCTGTTTTCAGGCCAACAGGTCATTAACGCGGTGTTGGCGATCATCGCCCTCGCGTTGAGCGTAGGCGTGGTCATCGATCCTTCCAATCTCATCCTGTACTGGGCATTGGTTGCCGTGGCTTCCCTCCTGGGAGTGCTGCTCGTGATTCCGATCGGCGGAGCCGACATGCCCGTCGTGGTCGCGCTCCTCAATTCCTACTCGGGATTGGCCGCCGCCGCCACGGGATTTGTCCTGTCCAATAACGTGCTGATCATCACCGGATCCCTGGTGGGTGCGTCGGGTTTGATCCTGACGGAAATCATGTGTAGGGCAATGAATCGCTCCCTGACCAACGTCCTCTTCGGAGTACTGGCGCCCACGGGTGGAGGGGCGACTGCGGACGAGGTCTATGCCGGACGGGTCAAGTCCGCCTCGCCGGAAGAAGTCGCGCTCCTCTTTGACGCAGCTCGACGGGTCGCCATCGTTCCCGGGTACGGCATGGCGGTTTCCCAAGCCCAGCACCCCGTTGCCAACCTCGCCTCTATCCTCAACGAACGCGGCATTGAGGTTGAATACGCCGTTCATCCCGTGGCCGGTCGCATGCCGGGCCACATGAACGTGTTGTTGGCCGAAGCCGACGTGCCTTATGAGGCCCTCAAGGACATGGACGACATCAATCCCTATATCGATCAAATCGACGTGGCCCTGATCATCGGTGCGAATGACGTGGTCAACCCTCTGGCCAGGACCGATCCCACGAGTGCCATTGCCGGGATGCCGATTATCGACGTGGACAAGGCGAAGACCGTGGTGATCATAAAACGGAGTTTAAGCCCGGGCTTTGCCGGGATCCCGAACCCCCTGTTCGCGTTGGACAATTCCCTCATGCTGTTTGGCGACGGAAAAAAGATGGTGCTGGACATCATCGCCGCGCTCAAAGATACCTGATCGCACGCTGCCCGCAGAACTTCATTCATGTTACTCAGTAATTTTATTTAGCAATAACACCTCTGCTTCTGTCTGAAAACCAGAGAAATTATCAAACATAATTTCATATAACTCATTGAATTTATTTGATTTATAAGATTTTCTTGCGTTACCTTGTTTCTTACAGGCAAACTTGTCTCTCGCGAAAGCGGCATGGTACGTTGGCGTACGAAGCTTGAGTGAGAGATAAGGAACTTCTACCGATCACGAGGGACAATGGAAATCAAGGTCGTGAACAACAATGTCGAGAAAGCTCTTCGTGTTGCGAAGAAAAAACTCGCAGCCGATGGTTTGTTTCGTGAATTGAAACGCCGACGTTTTTACGAAAAGCCGAGTGTGAAGCGGAAAGCCAAAGAGCGGGAAGCGGCCCGGCGACGACAAAAATGGTTGGCAAAGCGTGCGTTTCGTTAGTTCACACCGTTCCGTCACCTCCCCATCCCTCCTCGTTCAACTCGTCCTCAATGCGTGATACCGACATTCACGCGGTCGTCTCCGAAGTCAAAAAAACCATTCGCCGCTGGAAAGAACCTATCCTTGGCGTCGTGGCTCGCGAAACCCGCGACCCCTTCCGCGTTTTGATTGCCTGTCTTCTGAGTCTCCGGACCAAGGATCAAACCACGGCCGAGGCCAGCCAACTGTTATTCCAATTGGCCGACACGCCGGAGACCATGCAAACGCTCTCCATCAAAACGATAGAGAAGGCCATCTATCCGGTGGGATTTTACAAGAACAAAGCCAAACAGATCCGGGCGATTTGCCAAAGTCTTCTCCGGGACTTCGGGGGACGGGTTCCGGATACCATCGAAGAACTCCTGACGTTGAAGGGCGTCGGACGCAAGACGGCCAATCTGGTGGTCACCGTGGGATATCGAAAGCCCGGGATTTGCGTGGATATCCACGTACACCGGATCAGTAACCGGTGGGGTTACGTTCAAACCGAAACCCCTGAGGAAACCGAACGCGCTCTTAGACAAAAACTTCCCGCAAAATACTGGATCACGTTCAATGACTGGCTGGTGCCCTTTGGGCAACACCTCTGTCGCCCCATTTCGCCCTTTTGCAGCCAATGCCCGGTCAGCCAATACTGCAAGCGAGTCGGCGTGCGAACCTCCCGGTAGGCATCGTGAGTCATTGCTCCGGCTTACGTCCAGTGCAATGGACAGCACTTGATTTTGTTGACAAGGGGCTGTCCTAGATAACTAACCTAGTTCTCTTTTAACCCACTGTTTCAATTGGCTTAATTGACGCTTGGGATCGCCGTTGTTAAAGCGCCACTCACATTCTTTCAAAAACAGATGAAAATGCGCTTTCGGGATCCCGTTAAACTTGCGTAAATGGCGCTTGGCTTGGTTCCAAAAATTCTCGATCCCATTGATATGCTGCTGCTGATCCGCAAACCCGTCGCTGTGGTTGATCCGGTAGTGCTTAAACTCCGACACGTCCAAGGCGTTATAGCTGCGAAAAGTATCTGTATACACGATGCTATCCGGCCGGACTTTTCCGCGAATGATCGGTAGTAAGGTCTGGGCCTTCGCATTGGGGATGACGACCGCATACACCTTGCCCTCCCGCTTTAACAGCCCAAAGACCGGCACCTTCCCTGGGGCGCCGCGGCCTCGCTTCCCTTTGCGTTTTCCCCCAAAATAACTCTCATCTATCTCTATTTCACCGGCTAGCCACCCTGCCGTCTCACTCTGCGCCTCAATCAACTGGCGCAACCGATGAAAATAATAGCTCGCCGTGGCTTTATTCACCCCCACGAGTGACGCGGCGGTTCGGGCAGTGGCGCCCGCCACAAATAGTTCAATAAGCCGCCGTTGTTTGTGCCAACTTAACCGGCTTTTCCTCATCATGCCATCTTAGATAAATCTCGTTATCTAGGACAGCCCCGTTGACAAAGTCCATGTTTCTGGCATCATGGCTTCGTGACTCATCAAACTTCTATGAAGGCTAGACGGATATATCTTGAGGCCTTGTTTGAACGGCGGATATAGTATACTCCAATATTTTCCGTAAGGACCGGAACTCGACGGTGGGTTGATCGGGTCCTGATTATAAGTTTGGATACGGCAACCGATGTTTGGTAATCCATTTCTCCAAGATTCCGGAAGCAGCAGGAACAAATACCAGCAACTCGACCATCTTCTGAGGGTAACGGCGCCTCACGAACGCATGATCCTGGCCGGCATCGGCTTGGTTATGTTGGCACTCTTGGTATGGGCGCTGTTCGGCAGCATCGTCCGTAGCGTGACCGTCGACGGCATCCTGTTCGAGCCGGGAGTCCGCCACGAACTGGTCTCCAGCGAGCCCGGATATCTCGAGGTATTTCTGGTCGGTCCCGGAGACCACGTCGAAGTCGGAGATCCGATTGCCCGGCAAAGCGTGCCGGAACTGGATGGCGAGACCGCAGCTCTGCGCGACCGGGTGGAAATGCTCAAGTCGGAATTCCGGCAGGTTGACGGAGAGGAGAGTGGCCTGCCTTCGCTGTTGGCCGCGGCCCAAGTGGCATTGTTACAGATGGAAGCCCGGCGCTCCGCGAGGGAATTGATCGTCAGCCCGGTGGCTGGCGAGGTCACCGCCTTGCGGTCCGCCCCCGGCGAATACCTGCCGGCTGGCGGCGCCGTCGCACAACTCCGCGAAACGGAAGACCAGCCGCTTCAAGCGGTCGTGCAGGTCGCCCCGCGCATGGCGAAACGCGTCCAACGCGGTATGCAGGCATCGGTCGAGATCACGATGCCCGACGATGTGCAGCGACGGTTCGACGGCGAGGTCTCCTCCGTGACCCCCGGACCTTTGCCCAAATGGCTGGCACCGCTAAGGCCCGCGGGCCCGAACGCCACTTATCGAGTCGACGTTGTCCTCCATCAGGCATCGGACCTTTCCCTGCCGGACGTCACGCCGTGTCGCGTTCGAATCGTGCTTGGCCAACAACCGATAACAGCCCTCTTCGGCTTCTGACGATCCTGAATGTATTCATCCGCCTTGAGACTGGAATCAGGCTAATCAAACAAGCACCCCATGAGGGAACCGGCCAAGCAACGCGTCACCACTCCACTCCTGCTCCAGACGCATGCCACCGAGTGCGGCGCGGCGTCCCTTGGCAGCGTGCTCGCTTATTTTGGGCGCTGGGTGCCGCTCATCGAACTGCGCGGCAAGTGTGAGGTCAGCCGGGACGGGTCCACCGCCGCGGGCATCGTACGGGCCGCCAAGTCCTATGGCCTCGAGTGCAAAGGCCTGAACGTACACATCCGCCAACTCAAAGATCTTGCGCTTCCGCTTATTTTGTTCTGGGAGTTCAACCACTTTGTCATCCTGGAAGGCTATGATCGAAAATCCTTCTATCTGAACGACCCGGCCACGGGACGCCGCAAGCTCTCCACGGAAGAGTTCGAACCGAGCTTTTCCGGCATTGTCTTGCAATTCAATCCCGGGCCGGAGTTCCAGCGGGGAGGCGTCCGCCCAAACCTCCTGGAACGTATCCAGCTCTGGCTTCGCGAGTCCAGGGGAACACTGGCGTATGCGTTCGGATGCGGCCTGCTGCTGGCCGTGCTGGCCCTCGTCACACCGGCCATCATGGGCATATTCGTGGATCGGGTGCTGGGAGAGAATGAGCTTGGGGGGAGGCTCCTGGCCGGGGTACTGGCTGCCGCCGCTATCCTGGCTTACGGACTCACCTGGCTGAAGCAGTGGTGTCTCCATCGCCTGTCCATCAAGATTTCAATTATTGCCGGCAATCGTTGCCTGTCGAAATTGCTTTGGCTGCCGATAGAATATTTCAATCACCGGCTTGTCGGCGAACTGACTGACCGGGTGTTGTCCATCGACAAGATCGCCAGGGGCTTATCGGAGCATTTTCTCGGCGTGCTCATCGAAATCACGATGAGCGTCGTATTTCTGGCGGTCATGGTGGCGTACGATCCGACACTGGCGCTGATCATCCTCGGCCTGGCAATCCTGAACGGGCTGCTGATGCGTATGATCACCCGCGTCCAGACCGACGAGAGCCATGCATGGCGGCGCGAGCAGGGGTTGCTGGTTGGTGTCGGCATGCTCATGCTGAATCAGACGGACCGCCTGCGGATGAACGCCGAGGAGGGCAGCTTTTTCTCCCGCTGGAGCGGCCATCAAGCCAGGGAACTGGCCGCACGCCAGCGATTCTCCGAACTCAGCCACTTCAACGAGGCCATGCCGAACTTCTTCCTGATTTTGGGCAACGGTGCCGTTTTGGCCTTCGGGGCAACCCAGGTCATGGCCGGCGATTTGACGCTGGGCACGCTGGTGGCGTTCTATCTCGTGGCCGCCATGTTCCTGGAGCCTGTTGGGCGATTCGTCGAGCTCGCGGACAAACGTCAAGCGCTCGAGACGAATATGCAGCGCCTGGACGACATCATGGAAATCCGCGAAGATCCCAAACTGACGCGTCGGCACCAGACATCGGAGGCCATTGCCACGTTCAATAAGCGGCTGCGGCTGACCGGCCACGTGGAGCTGCGTGGCGTCACCTTCGGGTACAATCGGGGCCGACCGCCGTTGATCAAGGATTGCAGTTTGACCATCAAACCGGGACAGCGGGTCGCGGTGGTCGGTCCCAGCGGTTCCGGAAAATCGACACTGTCGCGTCTGGTCTCCGGCCTCTATCAGCCCTGGTCGGGCGAAATCCTGTTCGATGGCCGTCCGGGACACGAAATTCCCGAAGAAGTGCTCTCCCGTTCCCTGTCGCTCGTGGACCAGCACTGCATCCTCTTCTCCGCCACCGTACGGGAAAACATCACGCTATGGAACCCCTCCTTTCCGGATGACGACGTGGTGGACGCGGCCCGGGATGCCTGCATTCATGATGAAATTCTCAGCCGGCCCCTCGGGTATGCGACGCGGGTTGTGGAAGGCGGAAGCAATTTCAGCGGAGGCCAGCAGCAACGGCTGGAGATCGCCCGGGCGTTGGTCGGAAACCCGACGGTGCTCGTTCTGGATGAAGCGACGAGCGCTCTCGACGCCACGACCGAAAAGTACATCGACGAAGCCTTGCGGCGTCGTGGGTGCAGTTGCCTGATCGTCGCGCACCGGCTAAGCACGGTCCGGGATTGCGACGAGATCATTGTTCTCGACAAGGGAGTCGAAGTGCAACGCGGCACCCATGACGAACTCATGAAGGACGAAACCGGATTGTACTACCGGCTCATCCAAGAGGAGTAGCCTGATGTCGACTCCGGAACACCACTCGCTCGCCAGCCTCGCCGTTGAATCGGGAGTGCCCGTGCCCTGTGCCGGCAATCTGCCGCTGGCGATGGATGATCCGCAAGTCGTTTGGTTCATCGAGAAGGGCACCGTCGACCTGTTTCTGGTCGAGCAACGGGATGGGGAGGAACAATCGGCACCACAGCACCTGATGCGAGCTGATGCAGGTCGCCTCCTGCTCGGTGTCGCACCCCAGATCGGGAACACAACTCTCAGTCTGATCGCAAAGGGTTTCCCTGGCACCGTCCTGCGGCGCCTTCCCGTCACCAACTTGGCTGTGGTCCGGCATTTGGAATTGGCAGAGCATGTCGACACATGGATCTTGGACGTTTCGACCATGCTGTCACGAGACGCCGTGCCCCGACCACGCCCAGACGTACTCGTTGAACCCACTCAGAAGCCTGAGTCGAGAAGCGGCAGGCTCTCAGCACATCGAGAAGTAGTATGGGTGTCAGAGTTGACACCAGGCGCGGGACTGTTCATGAGCCTCATCGACGCGGCGCAGGGCAAAAGCGGAGCCGCCTCGGCAACCATACCGCTCACACCCGTCAGTTGGCTCACTCTGACAGAAGAGATACAGCTGTACGCCCGGTCCTCCGAAACGCTCGCCGAAGAAGGCCTTCTGCTGCCGGCCCTTGTCCACTTCCACTCTGTGGCGTTCTCCCTGGAGCGACTGAACCGCCGCCTGGCAGTCGTGGACCAGGCAAACCTGGACCGGGCAAGGGCGACCAACCGCCGTGCCGATGAGGAAGGCGCCCGGCGCCGGCTGTTCAACCTGTACGGCTTGTTGGACCCAGAAGAAGCCGGCGAGAGCGACTCCGCACTGCTCGATGTCCTGCGGATTATCGGTCGCCAGGAGGGAATCGATTTCAAATGGCCCGTAAAGAGAGACACGGCCGGTGCCGCCGCAGCTCTCAGCGACGTGCTGGATGCATCCGCTGTACGCGGCCGTCAGGTGCGGCTCGACCCAACGGACAGGTGGTGGATCGGTGACAGCGGCGCGATGTTGGCGTTTCGCAAAAACGATGGACGGCCGGTGGCGTTGTTGCCCGGCTTGCTGGGATACCGGGAAGTGGATTCCTTCGGCAGCAAGACCAGTGTCACGCCGGAACGCGCCCAATCGCTCAACCCCGAAGCATGGCTGTTCTATCAACCACTGCCGTCCGGCGTAGCCGGGCCGCGCGATGTGTTCAGGCTCGCCAGAAAGAGGTTGACTGCCGACTTCATACGCTTCGCCTTGACTGGGCTGATGGGAGGTCTGATCATGTTGCTACCGGCCGTGGTGGCCGGTTTCATCCTGAACGAGGTGATCCCCGCCGGCGCAACCAGCCTGTTGTATGCGGCAACCGCGGCACTGGCGGCATTGGCCTTGATCCGGGGACTGCTACACGTCCTCCAGGGAACGGCCCTGATGCGTCTCGAAGGACGCGCCACGTCACGAGTCGAAGCCGCGTTTTGGGATCGTTTGCTCCGGCTCCCTCTGAATTGCCTTCATCGCTACTCGGCCGGTGACCTCGCCATGCGGGGGATGACGTTCCAGAATCTTCGCGATACTGTGCAGGGAGTGGTCGCCAACGCCATGTTATCAATCGTTTTCCTGTCGCCCGCGTTCGTTCTCATTGGCTTCTATGACGCCAAGCTGGGTGCCATCACCGCCGCCTTCGGTCTCTTGTCCATCATTGTGACCGTCATCCTTGGCCTGGGCCAGATATCGCCTCAGGGCCGGGCGATCCGGACGGTACATCATCTCGCGGGCCGGCTGTTCCAACTCATCAATGGCATTTCCAAGCTGCGCGTCGACGGCGCGGAAGGGTCGGCGTTTGCGGTCTGGGCACGGGATTATCGTGAACAGAAAATCGCGGAGTTGCAACGGGGAACCTTCGAGACGCATTTGCAGGCATTCGGTACGGCACTCCCGCTTCTTGCCGGAGCAGTCCTGATCCTGGCAGTCACGCTTCCGGGTCACGTGACCATCACGGTGGGAGACTTTCTCGTCGTCTACCTCTTGTTCATGTTGTTCCTGACGGGGGTCGCCCGCCTGGGTGCATCGTTCAGCGCCGTTGCCGCCATCATGCCGGCCCTGGAACAGGTCCGGCCGTTTCTCACCGAGCCCCCGGAGATCAGCATCGAAGGAGAACCCGTGGAGACTCTGGGCGGCGAAATCGTATTCGACCACGTCAGCTACGAGTACGATCCCGATGGTCCGTTGATCCTGGACAACGTCTCTATTCAGGCTCGTCCCGGCGAGTTCATCGCCATTGCCGGTGAGTCGGGGGCCGGCAAGAGCACGCTCTTCCGGCTTGCGCTCGGGTTGGACCAGCCGTCAGGTGGAGCAGTGTACTATGACGGGCGCGATCTCAAGCACCTCAATGTCAAGCAGGTGCGCCGGCAGATCGGCGCGGTTCCACAGGCAGTGCAACTCCAACCGCAAGACCTGTGGGATAACATCGTTGGAGATTACGAGGGAGCGACCGCCAAGGATGCGTGGCACGCAGCCAAGCTCGCGGCCGTCGACACCGAGATCGCGGCAATGCCGATGGGGATGTTCACGAACGTGGGCGACAGCGCCAGCGTCACGTCCGGAGGCGAAAGCCAGCGCATCACGATCGCCCACGCGTTGATCCGTAATCCCCGGATCCTGCTGCTCGACGAAGCCACAAACTGGCTCGACAACGAAAGCCAGTCCAAAATCATGGTCAATCTCGCGGGATTGTCATCGACGCGGATCATCATTGCCCACCGCCTATCGACGCTACGCCAAGCGGATCGCATCTATGTGCTGCAAGCCGGCAAGGTGGTTCAGGAAGGGACATTTAAGGAACTGGTGGCCACCGAAGGCGTTTTTCGGGATCTAGTTAGCCGCCAAATGGCTTGACCGGTTGATACATGATGAACAAGAACGTTCCACTTCCTGCTCATTTCGAGTGCATCACAAACTGATCAAGTTCAGGCTACACAAACAGGGTCGTCTCGGCACCGGCCGCCATGGCAAGGATGGCGGGAAGACCCATCACCTCATCTACCTGTTTGGCCACGGCGTCCGCGTCGACACCCATGTATTCCAACCCGGCGCTGCACGCGATGAGACGCAATTTCCCCACCTTCTTCGCCTCGTCAAACATTTCCGAAATACGCGGAACCTTGCGCTCGGCAAGCAGGCGGGCCACTTCATCATGATAGCGGTCATACTCCGGGGGAAAATCGATGTCATCCACTTTTCCCTCGGCCAGCTTTTTAATGGTCCAAAACAACAGCACCACCGCCACGTCTTTTCCCATGGCCGAGGCCGTGAGGGCGATGGTCGCCACCTGGTGCAATTTGTCGTAGGTGGCGTTATGGGCGTAGATGATAAAACGAGGTGGGGCACTCATCTGAACGACCTCTTGAAACTGCGGCCCGCCTGCGTACAGGGCAGGTCAACAATTACGATCGCGTGGGTTGAATGAGTTGTTGATCGGGCGCCTTGGAGGTAGGCCAATCCTCGTTTTCAAACATCAGGCAACATTTCAACCGTCCACAGACCCCGATCCGATGTGCATCATTTGACCATGCCGCTTCACGACGGGATAACTTGAGGTTCACCGGTTTGAAGTCCGTGAGAAACCTCGCACAACAGAGGACAAGCCCACAGGTATCGACCCCGCTCAGTCGGCGAGCCTCATCCCTGCTGGAAATTTGCCGCATTTCAATCCAGCAATTGAACTCACGCGCCAAATCTTTGACGAGCTGCCGAAAATCAACGCGAGATTCCGCCGTGTAGCTGAACGTCAAGGCCCGCCGCCGAAGCGATCCGTACACTTCGACCAACTTCATCTGCAAACCCAGAGCCTCGGCCCGCTCTCGACAGAACGCGATGCCGGTGGAGGATAACTCTTTTTGATGGGCAATCGCGGTTTCGTCTTCCGGCGTCGCTTTCCGGAGGATACTCCGCATCACGCGCATAGGTGGGAGGAACGGTTGCGTATGCGGCGGGGAGAAAACAGTGCCGTAGGTCGTATCGTTCTCCAATTCCAGGAGCACGTGGTCACCGACCTTCAGGGTGGAATCGGTCGTCTGCGCGACCTTGACTTCACCATGATCGCGAATTTTCAATCCAACGACCGTGACCCATTCAGGAAACGACTCTTCCTGTTCAATCCCGGGTACGGGAACTGCTTGATCGGTCATGACAAGGCCTCCCGTGGTAAAACGTACGTAGTCCTATCACATTACACGGTTGAACAGCAAGAAGGACCGACGGTTTCATCGTCTCAATCATCCTTGCTGCCGTTGAGCGCCTTTGAGGAACGCGGGCACTTCATGGTCAAGTTGATACAGAGCGAGCGGGGCGACGGCGTCGTTTTTTTCGATGAGACTGACCTGGCCCGGCGCAGTCACTCGCACGACGTCCAAGGCTTGGCCATGATGGTACTGACTGCCGGATGCCGCCAGCAGGTCTCGCAGGGATTCCGGGGGATCCCAGTGGGCGGTAAGCAACGCCGTCCGGGCAGGATTGCGGTCGCTGAACATGAACGATAAGTGGTCCGGATACCAATCGGCGCCGCCCGTGGCGTACGAGACGAACAATTGGGCTTGGGCGTGTTTCATCAATTCCGACAGATAGTGATTGGTGAGGAACCCGTTTTCTCCCACCTCCAACCACTTGCCGGGATGGGACAGACTCGCGTGCGCCGCGTAGGAACGGATTTCTTTCAACTGCTGCTGTGACGCATAGACGGTCGCAATCGGACCGTATTGCTCCACGAGGCGGGCGATGACCCCATCCTGGATCGCCGAATGCCCGTCGTTCGTGGGTCCGCTGTCGGCATGAACCAGGGTATTGTGTCCCCGATCGTTGATCAAATAACAATTGCGCGGCAGCGCCAGGTCACAAGGGTCCTCCCCGAAAAACGGAACCGACACCACCTGCCCGCCGTCAAATTTCCATGATTCTCCATGGGCCAGTTCAATGACGTTCGTAAAGCCCAATTCCCGCATCAGGGAAAGGTAATCGTAATACCACGTCTTCCGGTTTTTCCGGCTGGGCACGATCACGGGTACGTCCTTCGGCAGGTGCAGCAACGTGCGGGGATCGACGTGGTCATCATGGTCGTGAGTCAGGAACACGGCGGCCGGCGACGGTAACAACGACGTCCACAAAGAAGGGACCGGGGATTCGGCAAACCAGGGCATCAGCCACGGATCAAACCAGAGGAACCGGTCCTGTTGTCGATACAGCAAGGCCGCGTGACCAAGATGAACCGTATCCTGGTCCCGGGTCGCGTCGAGCCACTGCTGGAGAACCGAGGAACGGTCCGTCACGGCCAAACACTCGTGCGAATCGAGTTGCTCCAGCAGGTGCAGGAGTTGTGGCGCCGCGTCACGACCGGCGGTCATGACAATGGTGCGAATTTCCGAGACGGTCAGGGTTCCGTTCAAACAGCCCAACAACTTGCCCACCTCGGGAGAGAGCGGGCGATCGAATCCCATGGGCAACGCCTGCCGGTTCACCGCGTTGAAAATACGCAGGCCGGCGTAATTCATGACCGCCGACTGACGCCGGTCCTTGGGAAATTCCCAGAAAAAGACGCCGTCTCGGTCCCGTCCACACCGGATGTGCTGCCGGAGCCGGGGGCGTGACTGCACCACCTCCGCATAAGCATCTTCCAGCCGGCGACCGGCCGCGGGATCATCGACCGGCGTGCGATGAGCGAACACGTCACTGATGGCCGTTTCCACCGCGCTCATGAGAATGCCGTGGACTTCGTGAAGACTCGCCACAACCGCAGGATCCACGCCTCCCATGAACGGAAAGGGACCCGGCGGCTCGGCGCTTTCCAGTTGCACCCACACCCAGGGCTGCAATCCGACAAACTGATCGAGGCCGACACGATCCCAGAGAGCCATGGCACTAAGAATCTTTCTTCATCAGAGGGACCACCATCAACGCAACCAACCAGGCATACTCCCTACGTTTCCGTTGAAAACCGAATCGGACTGATGGTGGGTTCGTATAAAATCTGGATGACGATACGGTCGGGATCCGACAGATAAAATGAATAACTGCCGTCCCGGTGTTGCTTCGGGTGGTGGATGATCTCCACGCCTGCTTCGACGACCCGTTCATACAGTTGGTCCACGCTTTCCGGCGAACCCATGATAAACCCCAAATGGTCGAGAAATTGCCCGTGACCGTGTTGGTAAGCGGGCATCTGCTCCTTGGGAATTTGATGCAGCGCCAGGTTATCGACGCCGGAACTCATATACACGTTCTCGGCATCAGCCTCCCAGACGATTCTCATCCCGAACCAGGTCTGATAGAACGTTTTCGAGACCTCCACGTCGGTCACGTTCAAGGCCACGTGGCGTAAGCCTTTCCCCTGTGGAATATCTTGTTGCTCGGACATGTTGATCCCGGTTCCCGATTCAGGGACGAGAGGGCATCTTAACGGGGCGTACCACCCATTGTCGAGGGAACAACGAATGTTGTTCCCCACGGGACGAGCCGTGTGTTACCATCGCACCCATGAACACCGAACCGTGCGCACCAAGCGGATTCGTTACACACCGGGATTCCCGACCGGGCCGAAGGCGTCAGACTCGCACCGCCATGATGCTGGCGGCCGCCCTGTGGTGCATGAGCCTGCTCTCGAGCGGGTGCGTCTCTCCAGTGGCCATGCAGGAAGCGGTGCTGAAATACGATTGGACGGTCAACCGGATCGAAACCGAACTCCTGCTGCTCAATATCGCCCGCACCCGCTATCATGAGCCGATTCATTTCACGGCGGTCTCCAACATCGCCGCCACCTTCGATTTCCGGGTCAACACCGGCTTGGCGGGATTACTGGCCGGAGCGCCGAGCGCCGACTCGTTGTCGTTGAACGTGGGCAGTTCCGCCGCGGAAAACCCCACCGTGACCATCATCCCGATTCAAGGCAAGGAATTTACCAAACGCCTGCTGACCCCGATTACCGAGGAGACCATCTTCTTCCTGGCGCAACAAGGAATCGATCCCGCCATCCTCTTTCGCCTGGTGTCTCAAAGGATCAATCTCGTCGGTTCAGGTGTCCTCGCAAACGAGCCTCGCCGAAAAGAGGAATACAGAAGGTTCCGGGAACGAGTGATGCATTTGTCATGGCTAAAGTCCGAGCGACATCTGTTTATTGCCCCGCTTCAATTCACCGACGATGACCAACGGAAGACCGGACGAACCGAGCGAAAGCTGTTTGTCTGCCGGCTTGAATGCACCGACGATGACCAACGAAAGACCGGACGAATCGTGATCGCCAACTATGATCCGAATTCGCTTCCCAACGAGGAGCGAAAGGAGTTAAACCAGCAAGCGCAACGAGCCAACAATCATCATATTCTGGTCCACATTCGATCGGGCGATCCGGGCGGTGATTTCCCCATGATCGGCCACATCAAATTGCGCAGCTTCAAGGCGATCCTGGAATTTATCGGACGAGGCATTACCGAGGACGAGGAATTTGACGTGCAACCGAACAAGAAGACAAAGTTGAAGACTGTCAATCCACCCAAGACTCTGACCATCCGGGAATCACGCACCCAACCCGAAGGAGCCATCATCTCCGCTCAGAAACGCGGGTTGTGGTATTACATCGACCAGGAATCCGCGGAAGGAGAAGCGTTCGACCGGTGGAATCACGAAGCATTTGACCTTCTCTACCAACTGTACCACCTCACCGTGACCGACATTTCTCAAATCCCCTCGTTGCCCATTGCAATTTCCAAGTAGGGCACAACGATCGTTGTTCCCTACAAAATGGGTCGCATGTGACCATCACCCGCATGGACATTGAACCGGACGCAACACGCGGATTCGCCAGCATGACCGTCGTTGCCTTCGAGAGCCGGATGGCCGATCAGATGGCCACGCTGATTGCCCGGCATGGCGGGAATCCCTTGGTGGCTCCTGCCTTGCAAGAGATTCCCCTGGAAAACAATACAGAAGCCCTGGACTTTGCGGAGCACCTCATGGCAGGGAACGTGGACCTGCTTATTTTGCTGACGGGCGTGGGCACAAGGACGTTGGTGGACATCTGGAAACCGCAGTTTCCTCTTGAAGTAATCCGGCAAGCCCTGACGAACACGACTCTGGTCTGCCGTGGGCCGAAACCCATTGCGGCCTTAAAGGAGTTGGGATTGAAACCCCACATCACCGTGCCCGAACCCAATACATGGCGGGATATCCTCTACACCCTGGATGAGCACAAACCGGAGGGACTCTCAGGACTTCGGATTGCCATTCAAGAATACGGGACGGCAAACACGGACCTTACGCAGGGATTGAGCGAGCGGGGCGCTCAAGTCAGGAGCGTGCCGGTGTACCGGTGGGCTCTTCCCAATGACGTGGAGCCCCTCAAACTAGCGCTCCGCGGCATTGTGGACGGAAAAGCGTCCGTCGTGATGTTCACGAGCGCCGTTCAGGTCGATCACGTGGTGAAACTGCTCGACGCCGCCGATGAACTCGCGGCCTTTCGGGAGGCCCTGGGAAGAACCATGGTCGCCTCGATCGGCCCGATCACCAGCCAGCGGCTCCGTCATCACCATCTCCCCGTTGATTTCGAACCCTCCCATTCCAAGATGGGGATCCTGGTGAAAGAAGCCAGTGAACACGTTGGGGAAATTCTCAACCAAAAGTCCTAGCCAACTGACGGTACACGGACCCGGTCTCTTCTGCTCCCATCCCATTCGTTCCCATCATCACGGCTGTTCATGAACGATTTTCGACCGTTCGTTGAAAACAACTCACGTAACACGAACCGGTCCTGTATAAGGCTCACCTCAGGAGAAAAGAAGGAGCGACCACGTTAAGAGGGGAGAGAGATTCGATGATAGATCTGCTAGAGACTCAGTCCGTTAGACGGGGATGGCTCATCTTTGGAGTCGCCCTGACGCTGCTTTGGGGAGTGCCGCCGAGCGACGCCGCTCCGGCCAATCAAACGATCACCGGGTACGTGCAAAATGCGGATTTGCGCCGCGTGGCGCAAGCCACGGTGGAATTGCGGGATAAGGAAGGGACGTTGGTCACATCGGCCACGACGAGCGATGCCGGCGGGTTCATGTTGTTTACCCCTCGCGAAGGGGTGTTCTCCGTCCAAGCCATTCAGGATACCTACCGGAGTGAGCACGTGGTGATCGAAATCAGTCAAGAAGCGCCCGCTCCCGTGGTGTTGACACTGACGGAGACCAAGGATGTTGCCTTGGAAATCGTGGCGCCCCTCACTCCCGTCAAGCCCAACTCGTCCGGTGAGACCTATTCCGTCAGCCGGAAAGACATCGAAGCCCTGCCCCGGGGGAACAATGTGGACCTGCACGACGTCCTGGCGACGATCCCCAGTGCAATCACCAGCAGCCTCAAACAAGTGCATATCCGGCAGGAGCATGCGAATCTCCAATTCCGGATCGACGGCGTACCGATTCCGGATACCGTCACGAGCCAGTTCACGGACCTGCTTTCCCCCCGGGCCTGGGAGCGGGCGGACATCTTGCTGGGCGGCCTGGAGGCCCAATACGGGGTCAGGACAACCGCGGTGATCGACATCACCAGCAAAAGCGGCACCAAACCGGGCTTCGGGTCCATCGGCGTATTCGGCGGCTCGAATGAGACCGTGCTGCCGTCGTTTGAATACGGAGGGACGGCCGGGGACAAATTCCGATATTACGTGATGAACAACTATAAGACGACCAACCGGGCGATCGATCCGCCCACGTTGGGCCAGTCGATCTTTCACGGCCATGGCGAATCCAACCAGACCTTCCTGCGCGGGGATTACCAGATCGACAACCGCAATAACCTCACCTTCCTACTCCTGAACAGCGTGGCGGACTCGCAGATTCCCACGGAACCGGGGCAAATGCAAAATCAGCATGTTGTCGATCTGATCCGGGAACACACCGACGCGAATTTTACGCCGGGGCCTTCGGAACGGATCGATGAAAACCAGGTGGAGAGCAACCAGTACTCGCACCTGGTGTGGCGACACGACATGAATGCCAACCAGTTCGTGAGCGTCGCCGGTTACTTCCGCCACAGCCGGGCGACGTTCACCACCGATCCCTATAACGTCCTGGCCTATACGGGCGGCGAAGACGGTCATGGCCATGACCATGCCAGTGCGATTTCCGCGGCCAATCAGGATCGGTGGGCCTATGCCGGGGGCATCCGGCTGGATTACACGCACGCGCTCAATTCCCAGCATATGATCAAAGCTGGCTTCCAGTTCGACGGGACGACGACGAGGAACAAGAACCAGTTGTTTGCGTTCCTTCGTGGAGATGACGACCACGACATGCATGATGACCATGACGACCATGATGATCATGACGACCACGACATGCATGACGATCATGACGATCATGACGACCACGACATGCATGATGACCATGATGACCATGACGACCATGACGATCATGACGACCACGACATGCATGATGACCATGACGACCATGATGATCATGACGACCACGACATGCATGACGATCATGACGATCATGACGACCACGACATGCATGATGACCATGACGATCATGACGACCATGACATGCATGATGACCATGACGACCATGACATGCATGACGATCATGACGACCACGACATGCATGATGACCATGACGACCATGGACACGGTGAGCCCATGGGCGGAGTCATCGACCGCAGGGCCAACCGGCGGGTTACCGGGTACCGGGAAGAATTCTGGATCCAGGATCAATACACGCCCAATGACCAATGGACCATCAACCTCGGCCTGCGACTGGACAACATCCACGGGTACGTGGAGGCCTTCCAGGCCAGTCCTCGCATCGGGGTGACCTATGCGCCGAACAAACGGCATGCCTTCCGCGCGTTTTACGGTCGCCTGTTTACTCCGCCCAGTCTGGAGGCCTTGCCGCTTCTAGCCCTTGGTCTTGACGGCACCACCGCGGCACCCGATGACTCGACCAATGTCAGGACCAAGCCGGAACGGTCGCATTATTTTGAAATCGGCTCGACCCATGCGATTGGGAGAAGTACCGTGATCCAGGTGACGGGCTACTACAAAGTCAACCGCAACATGACCGACGCCCACCAATTCAATACGACGCCGATGCTGGGGTATTTTGCGTATGATCGGGGCTGGGCGCGGGGGATCGACTTCTCCCTGAAAACCAAGCTCACGCGCACGCTCACGGCCCGCGCCAACGTGGCGTGGGGGCAATCCAAGGCGTGGGACCTCCAATCGGGACACTTTTTGCTGCACGAGCCTGAGTTGCGAGATCTCGCTACACCTGATGGCATATTTACCGACCATTCACAAACCATCACCAGTTCCGCGGTGGTCACGTATCGGCCCTTCACCAACACCACGATCACCGCACAGATGCTCTTCGGGTCAGGTCTGCGAAGCGCGGGACCTGGACAAAAGACAAATTCGGGGACTGAAGATTCGATTACCACCTACAATCTCTCCCTGAATCAGGTGTTCCCTTTTGCCAAGAAACAAAAGCTGTTGCTGGCCGTGGACATGGTCAACCTCTTCGATCAGCATGAGTTCGTGAACACCGGCGAACAGAGTGTCGGGCTCGGCGTGTCCCATGCCAACATGCCGCGTTCTGTCTTCTTCCGCGCACAGTGGTTCTTTTAATCTGACAAGAGCCAGACGGCTCCTCCTGTCAGAAGGCGTCTCCCCTTCGTTTGAGGGGAGGCGCCCCCCCAACAATTCACTCATTTCAAGTGGGACGTCCGGGTTGCATAGACGCGTTGCTAGACGGGCGGGATACAACGGTTTGTCGTGCTACCGGTATTTGGCCAACGGCGGCGCGTTAAACCGACCCGGCTTCCGGCTGTTCCGGTGAAGCCACGGCGTCGGCCGGGGCCTGACGGTCCCTGCGTAGCAGAGTTTCCACCATGAGATAGACACATGGCACAATGATTAGAATAATCACCGTTCCGAACAAGATGCCGAAGCCCAGCGAAATCGCCATGGGAATGAGAAACCGGGCCTGCAACGCCGTCTCAAAAATCATCGGGGCTAACCCGAAGAACGTGGTCAAGGACGTCAGGACGATGGGACGAAACCGGCTCGTCGCCCCTTGCACGATGGCTTCGGAGAAGGGAACATCCTGCTCATCATAGATGCGATTCGTCGCCACGATAAGGACCAGCGAATCGTTCACCACCACGCCGGCTAATGCCACAAGGCCGAATATACTGATAAGGCTGAGCCCATAGCCCAGGAGCAGATGCCCGATCAGCGCGCCGATGAAACTGAACGGAATCCCCAGCATCACAATCAGCGGTTGCACGTAACTCCTGAAGGGAATGGCCAGCAACGCATAGATCAGCAACAGCGTCAGGGCAAACCCGGCGGCCAGGGTTCCCAGCGATTCGCGTTGCAACTCCTGCTCGCCTTCCAGGGAATACCGCAGCCCCGGATATTTCTTCTGCAACGCCACCAGTTCATTGGCGGACACCGCCCCGATGATGCTGTTGGCCGTGGCGATTTGCTCGTCGACCTCCGCTGTGACCGCCACGATCCGGTGGCCCTTGCGCCGCTTGATTTCCGTATAGGCCCGGCCCGGCTGGATGTCCGCCGCCTCGGCCAGGGGAATTTCTCCGCTCTGCCCGGTGCGCAGGATCAGGTGTTCGACCGTAAACGCGGACTGGCGTTCGGATTCGGGCAGCCGCACCATGACCTTCACTTCATCGCGTCCCCGCTGTTGACGCAACGCTTCCACGCCGTAGAACGCCCCGCGCACCTGCTGGGCCAAATCCGTGGCATTGAGGCCCAGGCTGCGGGCCTCCCGCTTGATGCGAAAATTCAGTTGCGGTTTGCCCAACGACACCCCGTCGTCGATATCCAGCACCCCCGCATACTGCGACAGCCTCTCCGCCAATTCCCGCGCGGCCGTTTCCAGAATTTTCCGGGAACGATGCGAGAGCTGGATGTCGATCGGCGTGTCATTGCTCAGCCCCACTTCGGATTTGAAGATCAGCGATTCCACCCCCGGAATCGACCCGATGGCCGACCGCCAGGTATTGGCAAAATCCGCGCCGCTGAAATCCCGTTGATCCGCCGGCACCAAAAAAATCTGCGCCCCGACCATGTGGCTGCCGACCGATGCCGGCGACGGTTCCGCCGTTCCCCGTTGCGCCAACGGCGCGCCGATCTGGGCATACATGCCACGCTGCACGGCTTTACCTCCGTGTTGCGCGAGCGCGGCGTTTGCCGACTCGAGGAGGCGGTCCAGGACTCTTCGGGACTGTTCCATGGGCACCCCGTACGGCATGACGGCCTGCACCGTGATGTTTTCGGAATCAATGGCCGGCAGAAAACTGAAGGCGACGTGCCCGCCGGCCACCATGCCCACCGCCAAAATCAACAGGGCCAGTCCCACCGCCACCGTCAACCAGCGATTGGCGATCGCGATCCGGAGAAACGGTTGATAGCGTTCCCGGATGAAGGTTTGCATCGCCTGGCTGAACCATTGTCGCGGGCGATCGAGCGTCTTCCAGACCTCCGACGACGGCCGCGTATGGGCCAGGTGCGCCGGCAGCACGAACAACGATTCGATCAGCGACACCACGAACACCGCCACCACGATCGAGGGCACCTGTCGTATGATGATTCCCAGCTCGCCGGGCACGAAAAACAGGGGCAGGAACGCGGCGATATTGGTCAGGATGGCAAAGGTGACAGGCATGGCAATCTCCCGGGCCCCGGCAATTGCAGCCTGGACCAACGGCATCCCCTCCTCCCGCTTCTGGTAGATGATCTCGCCCGCCACCACCGCGTCGTCCACGATGATCCCCAGCGTGATGATGAACGCGAACAGCGAAATCATGTTGATGGAGGCTCCGGTGAACGGAATGAAGAGAAACGATCCGATGATCGCGGTGGGGAGGCCGACCGTGACCCAAAACGCGAGCTTGAGGTCCAGGAACAATCCCAGAAACAACAGGACCAGGATCAATCCCTGAAACGCATTTTTCAACAACAGGGACATCCGGTCCCGATAGATGATGGCCCAATCCTCCCAGACCGTCACGCCGATGCCATCCGGCAGTTCCGGCCGCAATTCCTCCAAATACGCGTGCACGTCATCGGAGACGGACTGGGGCGTTTCCTTGCCGACCCGGAACACCTTGACCTGGACCGCCCGCTGCCCGTTGAAATAGGCTTCCTCATCGGTGTCCTCGAAACCGTCGGTGATCGTGGCCAAGTCGCGGACCCTGACGGTCGCGCCGTCCGGGGTGGACACCAGGGGAATGTCCGCGTATTCCCGGCCGAAATCACGCCGCTCCTGCGTCCGCAACAGCACTTCACCGGCGGTGGTCTTCATCCCTCCCCCGGGCAGGTCAATGGCCGCCTCCCCAATCTCCCGGGCAATCCGGTTCAAGGTCAGGTCGTAGGCGCGCAGATGCCGCTGGGGTACTTCAACGGCAATTTCTCGGGGACGGGCCGAGCCCAGTTCCACGAGCGTGACGCCGGGCCGTTGCAACAGTTCATCCCGCACGCGGTCGGCCACGTCACGCAGGGTCTGCTCTTCCTGGTCGCCGTGCACCATGACGGTCACGACCTGATGCCGCGCTTCCTCCAGATTTATAATGGGTTCCTCCGCGAGTTCCGGAAACGACAGAATGCCGTCGATCTCGTTCACGACGTCCTGCAGCACGTTATCGGCATTGACCCCCTTCACCAACTCGATTTTCATGAAGGCAATCCCCTCGGCGGCCGTGGCGGTGACGTCTTTCACCCCGTCCAGTCCTCGCACCACGTCTTCAATGGACAGGATAATCCCGTGCTCGACTTCTTCCGGGCTGGCGCCGGGATAGGCCACAGTGACACGAATGCGATCGGACGTGAACTCCGGAAAGACTTCCTGCTTGAGGTCGGTACCGATGATCAATCCGCCGATAATGAAAATCAGCATGACGAGGTTGGCCGCCACCGTGTGGTGGGTCATCCAGGCAATCGGACCGGAACGCGAGGAGATTTGTTCAGGAGATGCCATAAACCGGGGGACTCATTGGGTGCGCGGCTGAGATCCGGCCGGGATCAGGGGATTCCGGAGACGGGCCAGCGGAAGACAGTGTTTCATCAACGACTTGCGACGGGAGCCCGGGATCGCCACAGGCACTTGACTCGTGATGATCGCTTCGCCGTCCCGCAGGCCTCGGCCGATGAGGACCGTCTCTTTTCGGGACAGGATGATTTCCACCGGACAAACGTCCAACTGATTCCCGGCAGTTTTGACCCAGACGCGAATGCCTTCCCGGATCGCATTCCGAGGCCGGTTCAGGGCATGGGAAACCGCTTCGCGATAGAATTGGGCTTTGTCGCCAAAATGGTAATTGATCGCCGCCACGTTCGTGCCTGCACACCGGACAATCTGCTGAATCGTGGCATGGTGATAGCCCCGCTCGCCGAAGACCTCCAACGCCGCCTCAATGAGTTTTGCTCGAGTCGTTTTCCTCATGAAGCGGTAATTTTGGCAAGTACTAATGCATATTTCAAATGCTCATTAAAATTTTGTTTTATTATGTGGCGAGTTGATTGTCAAAGCGTTATCCACAGCGGTCCATCATGACGTCCTGAAACGCCATCCCCCTGTTTCCCTGCTCCCTCACGTGATAATTCAGGAAGGTTCGAGGTCTGCGCTGGTCGAAGTCGAGCCGGATCGGCTGACCCTGAGGGAAGCCAATGATGGCAAGCCCCCTGTCGCAGGCTGTGTTCGATATGTGTGTCGTGAACGCGGTCAGTCACCGATGGGATCGGTGACGAAGCAAAATGTAAACGGATTCGCTAAACAACCCGATATTGGCTACATATCCTCAACCAGCAGCAAATCAAGGCCAATTCCAGATCGGTGCGCATTGTGAAAATGCTGTAGTGCCCCCTCGTTCCGCCCAAGCAAGATCTCCGATTGAACCCCCATATCAGCGTTCAATTGAACATCCTCCCCCATCACATAGTCCTCTTTTGCGACGGCATCCCTGAATGTTCGAAGCCTGTCCTCGTACGACATCCCATGGGTCTTGAAATGTTGTTGTACGTTGGGGTGAATGTACCAGGTATGAATCGTTCTGGATTTCGTAGGTGAGTCTTCAAGAGGAAAAATCCTTAACAAGTCTACGCCGAATGTGTCCACCAACATGATGACGTTGGGGTAGAGGAAATACATGGTCGATGTTATCTGCCGGTAAGGCCAAAGGCTCATGTTCGGCATGACTAATCGCATCAGGTTGAACCTCTGATTGGCGACGACCATGCGAAGGTTATTGGCGAAAGTGTCGATTATCTGCAAGTTCCCCAGCGCTTCCTTGGCCGCGGTTTTCGCGTGAAGGATGTTTAGATGATAGATCTCACCGTACGAATCGATACCCAATTTCCAGTTCATCCGCGCATCGATGACTTGCGTGCCGGCATGAGGATGATCCGATAACTTCCAGTGCATCAGGTCGTCTTGAAGTCCGGCCAGACACTCGTCATCATCGATGGGATCGCCTTGAGTGGGTCGTACCCACAAAGTCCCATGAATCTCCGCAGACGGTAATGCGATGAGCGCTAGATTCCTATTCGACACGTTTCCAAAATGACTATCCTTATAGACCGACAACAGACTGCCATCGATTCCATATGTCCATGCGTGAAAAGGACAAGTAAAGCATGTCTTCGCGCCGCGTCCTTCAAGGACGACCTTACTCCCTCGATGCCTACAGACGTTTGCGTACGCTCGAAAAGTACCTCCACCGTCCCGAACCATCAGTATTGGGATACCTGTTGCATTGTCTGACCAATATGTATTGGGTTCGGGGAGTTCGGACGAAAGACCCATGCACAAAGGTGTGTTCCGAAAAAACACATCCTGCTCTTGCGCGAGGAGTTGCGGGCGCGTGAAATCCGACATCGGGACACGCATGATGCCGCCGGCATCGGCAGTCGTACCGTTGGCAATGTGCTGAACAAGCACGTTCAAAATGCGAAGTTGCTCAGATTTGTCCACAAATCTGGATTCCGTGAGGTGATTCGAAAAGTAGTCTAGCTTTTGCAGAAAACTACTTCGCGACCGCATTACATGTCAATAATTCCCACTCATCAGGCGGCAAGATAACGGGACCGCTCCTCCATCAGTTCCCTTCACTTCTCGCACAGGTCGTTGCGAGCGTAGGCAGCTTCGGCCTCGTTGTTGATCGTAAGGGCCAGCATATCCGCGATCGACGATTTCCTGATTCGCCCGCTGCCACGCTGGCTTCAAAACAGGAACTAGTGCCCCGCCCCCGGCGACTGACTCTCTTAGCCGCACCGTGGGTGCGTGGGGTGTGAGGGTGAAACCACGTTATGCCAGAGGAAAAGCACCGGGGGGGCCCTACTGCACTGACGGGCTCGATGCACACCCATGCCGCCTGGGGGAAGACGGCCAGACACTAGATTTGACAAGAGATCGATTAGCGCAAATTATTTTATAGAATACTACAAAATGACTTGACAGGAGATCTATTAGTGCATAAAATTGCATTAAATTGTTGAACTGTTTCATCTAATTGGTTAAGGAGGATTGACATGAGAAGTGGACAGGAAATGCTTCAGCAACTCGTTGACAAATCTGCATTGAATGCGGATTTCAGGCAACAGCTTCTTTCGGATCCCAAGACGACCATCTCTCAGGAATTGGGCGTGACGATACCTGAATCGATGACCATCAAGGTCCATGAGAGCGACTTGCAGACGGTGCATCTCGCGTTGCCCCCCGACCCGAACATGACCGAGGAGCAACTTCAAGCGATCTCCGCCGGCCTTTGCTGCTGCTGGTAGTCCGGAAGAGCCAATTGAAAAGGTAAAGGGCTCCCCCGTTCATTGTGAGCCGGGGGAGCTTTTTGCCCCGTTGGAAAGAAGTTCATGAGAAGGGTGCTCCGGAAAGCACCATGTAGACGTAAGCCTTGACCTTTTCCAGTCGATTTCCGGATATGACCAGCTTGATGTGGTGAATGCCACGCAACATCACAAAACGCCCGGTTTTGGCGAACAGCGTTGTGGGTTTCGAAGCCCAGCCGGCCAGCGCCTTGATTTTCTCCCCAACGACCAGCTCCTCATGACTCAGGGCTTCCAGCATGGGGTGCCAATCGGTCAGGCCGTCGAGCCAGTAATGAGAATCTTTTGTATATCTTTGCTTGACGATGAGCGTCAGGCCGAGCGTCGGACCCAAACCATCCGCATGCACGTCGACATTCGCCCCGGTTCTCACAATATTTGCGCGTTCCTCGAAACGTGAAATCACCGCTTCGACCGCGGAAATCTCACCCGGCCAATCCAGGTTTTCCAGAAAAGAACAAATGTCCCGCTGAGTTTTGAAGCCCATGACCGCCAAGCGGACTGTGCGCGAGCGGGAAGGGAAGACGCCGAACGAATCCAGGCGCGTATCTTCCGGTTGCGCCAGGTACACCCGTTCGGCATTCTCCCGTTCCGCGGCATTCCGTTCCCAGCCGACGCAGGACACGAGTGCGTCAACCACAATGCCGACATCGTTCTGGTGGCCACCGCCAGCGAGTAACGTGCGTTCGTTGGGCCGCAGGAACATTCCCGGCAGCGAATTCTTGCTGCCCGACGTGGAACCGATGTCATATTCCAGCATCATCTTGCGCCCCACAATCGCCCGCAGCGGTGAGTCCGGGGCTTCCATTTCCTTGAACAGCCGGCTGACCGCTCTCGCGGTCTCATCCGTCTCGTCCCTCCGCGCCCGCTCTTCGAAAAAATTGCCCGAACGGTTTCCGCTTGCCAGCGACACGCCGAAATCCGCCTCCGGCCGGCTCGTGTGCAGAGGCAGTTCAAAGCCGAATGGCTGAGCACCCATGGTGATTGGAAGCTGCCGCGCACGTTCCAGTATCCGGTCCCATTCCCGCTCTCCGACCAGAACCGGCGAAATTCTGTCTCTGAAGTACCCGAGCAATTCACCCATGGAGGCGCCTTCTTCAACGAGACGATCCTGGGTCAGTGCTATGGCCTCGAAAATGTCCATCCTGTCTCTTCAGGCGATGACCGGCGCGGGATTCAAATCGGCTTCAGCCATCGGTCGCTTGCGGTGGCCCGTCCTGACCGGCACATCGTACAGGCGCCCCGGTGCGAATCGTTCCCAAAAGTGGCGCATGCCGGGCACAATGACCCGCACAACCGGCATGCCAACGTCAGGCCGGGTCTGGTCCAGCACCAGGAACTCCATGTCCTTGGCTTCAACCAACGCCCGGCACTGCTCCACGTCGTCGCGCGTGTCCGTAGATTCCATGACCGGATACTGCGAGGCGCGCCTGAGCGGCGCGTCCGGCGCCGGCGCCAACCAGGCACAATCGGCGAGTCGAGCCGTCTTCCACCACCTGAGCGCCAACGGATCGTCGATCATGGGCCGGCCGCCGCCCGCCCCGGGACGCGGCAACCAGGTCAGGCACTGGTTCAACTCGCAGATCGTACGCTGAGCCGCGATGCGCGCGTCGGCGTGGGCGCCGGCGCCGTATATGATGTCCTCGGTTCCCGCGTCCGGCCTGCGCGAGAGCGCCACGAACGCGGGAATGCCCATATCGGAGGTGACATCGAGCATCCACATCTCCCGTTCGCAACGGCTGTAATAGCCCTCGGCCGCGGTAAGAAATTCGTCGTCGAAGCTGGCAAGATCGACCCCGGGGGCCCTCAGCCCGTTATACCACCAGATGGCAAAGGCATCGCGCTCGACGAGTTCAAAGAAGCCTTGCAGGATGGCCTCCTCCAACGTGTTCCCCGCTGCGCAGCCGTTGGAATCGGCGATCAGGTCGGCGGGGCCGCGCTGTTCGGCAGACATGCCGTAGAGCATCGACGTCGGCAGATAACGATGCCGTTGCTGCGTGAGCGACCACACTGGTGTCCAGTCGATTTCAGCGCCGGGATCCAGGCGTGGGGGCACGATGTTGTACGGATGGCCTTTCGCGTTGATGCGTTCCGCGTTGTCAAGCTGATTGTCGCTGAACAGTTGCGCTTCGTTGGGATGGATCGCCTCGTCACCCTCGGTAAAATCGACCAGTCGCCTGCGCACGCGGATCTCGTCACCGTGCAAGGCACCTGAATAGCGCTCGAGGGCCTCGCATAGCGCGCTAGCCTCGGATTGCGCACGAGAACTGCCCTTGCCGGCGCTCTTGCTGCGCAGACCCCGCCTGAGCGAACTCAAGCTCCGGCTCCTGACACCCAGATTGCTGCCCGCCCAATGGACGTGCAGCCAGGAATCGGATTCATCGGTCGTGCGCTTGAGCCAGGCGACGACACCGCTGATCGGGCTGACCAGGTGGCGATACTTCGCCACCGTGGCTTCCGGGGCTACCGTGTGCGCGCCGCCGCTGCTCCAATGGGTTTTGGGACTCGATTGCAGATGCAACGCGACCGGTGGCCGATCCGGCCGGTGCAGCGCTTCGTCGCCACAGGCCGGGCACTGCGGCCGCCGCATGACGCGATGATGCGAACTCGCACATGTGCCGACGTTCATCGCGATCACCTGTTCGTGGACCGGGGCCGCCGCGTCCAGCACCAGCCATTTGACGATCTCCGCCGCGATCAGTCCGTAGAGCGCTTCGAGCACCGTCGGCTCCGCCGCGAACGCCTTGAACGCGCCATCCTCGCCGGCCACGTGGCGCAGGAACCCATGCACTTCCTGATGGTTGCGGAGGCGGTTGGTGAGGCAGGTCAAGCAGGGTCCTTCCGGATCTCCCCGAAAAACCGGCCCGAAGAGCGGTTCAATGCCACGCGGCCGCACCAGCATCCACGGTGTTCCCGCCTCGAGCCGGCGCTGATTTACTTCGACCAAGCGTTCTTCCAGGTAGTCATCGCACACGATCACGGTGAGTGTGGGGTCGTCAGTCCCCACGCAGGCACCGAACGATTCCAGGCGTCGAACCAGCTTGCCGTCGTCACCGGTTACCGTGATACGCGATGCCGCCAGCCGTTGTTCGACCCAGCACGGCGAGGCACCGAGGGAGGACCAGTAGGCCGCCCGGCTTCGGTCCATACAGTGACCGGCGGACACGATATAGCCCTTCGCGGAGAGCGAAACCACAGCCGCGTGCAGATCGGCGGCGGCATGGCGGCCGTCAAGGGCGGCGACGATCTCGGCTCGCCCGCGGCAGCCGTCGAGAAGCGGCAGCAGATCGCAATACAGGCCGCCGTGCAGCAGCGTATTGAACGTTTCGGAAACCAGGAGCGTCTGCTGCTCGCCGATGACGTGGAACCGCAGATGCGGGGCCAGCGCGGGAAGCTCAACGAGGCCCTCATCGGCAGGGGTGGTTCTCGCCAGGATCCCGCGCCGGGACTGCGCGTCCGTCCTGGCTACCACTTGGCGTTTCTGTGCAGGATCACCCGGCATTATCAAGCGCGCGCAAGGAGGGTCTCGATTTCGGCGGCGGCGCGGGACGCGGTTTCAACAACCGCCGCGTTCAGCGCATCGAAATCTTCATGCCCGCACGCACCGGCGATCAGAGACTTGATCCTCGGTCGCGCCGTTGCCGCGTCGAATTCCTCTTCGACGATGAGCCGCAGGATCCCCTGTAAATCGCGCCACAGGGCCGCGGCTTGCGCCAGCGGCTCGCACTCACGGAGCACCGTCGCCGCGGTTGGGGCTGAATCTTCGAGCCCGGCATCCCCCTTTGTTAGCTGCAGGAATCGCGCCGCCCTCTCGATATCCTTGAGCCCCCCACGCATGCCTGCATAAGCAGACACGCCTGTTTCGGCCCCGTTTGACGCCGGCTTGCACAAATTCGCGATCAACGACTCGTTCGCTGCGTATTCGGACAGCACTTCGCGCCGTACCTCGGCAAACCGGGTCTCGATCCCGGTGTCGCCGGCTTCGAACACGCAACGCGCCCTGGTCAGGCCGGGAACCCCATTGATTGCCACTGTCCCGCAAGCACCGGCCAGGTCGGCAAGCGGCAGGGCGAGACAGGCATTCGACTCGCGCGGGATCGGCGAAAACACCAGGCTGTCCTCCGCGAGGCTGGTCAGGCTCTCGCGGAAGCGCTTGCACAACTGCTCGTATCCGCCCGCCCAGGAGCCGTCATGGACGAACAGGATCTCGAGTGCCACACCGGGATGCACTTCCCGGCTCGCGAGATCGCCCAAGGCTGTCGCGGCGACGACGCCTCCGCGCAACGGCCCGTGCCGATCAACGGAATCACCGACGACGGCGGTCAGTACGGTCGAGATTGAGGCTTCCGCGAGATTGGACAGCGCGCTTTGTGCCTCGGCCGGTGACAGATTGCCGCGCACCACGTGCATCCCGATCTGAAATGCCTTGTCGTTTGACCAATTGCGCACGATTTCAGCGGTCTCTTTCGCGTTGACCGCCGGGATTTCCGCGACCAGGTCTTTCATCGCCTGTACGTCCATTTCGCGCGTCCAATAGAGTCGCGCCAGACCGCGCCGCGCGATGGCTTCGGATTTTGGGTCCGGTCCGAATCCTTTCGGCAGGTCAAGATCGGTGAATTCCCGGTCCTGCAGGTTATCGAGCAACTCCGGATGGCGTTTGATCCATTTGGCAAGCCGGGGGGCAACGCCGAAGATTTCGACTATCGCGTCGAAGGCCTCGGGTCTCGCCGCGGGAATCGGGCTGTCGTACACGCTCCAGTCATCAATCTCCGGATAGAAATGCTCGCGCCATTGATCGACAAGCGGGTCCATCTTCGCAAACCAGCGCTTGGGCCGCAGCACGATGTTCATCATATCGGCGTAGGTTCCCGGCAATTCCGGCGATTCATCAAGGTTGCTGACCTGGAGCAGCGGGTACTGGCGGGATGCCGACGCATGATGATCCGCGTGACGCTGCATATTGAACAGCATCCAATTGGTGAACTTCCAGTCGGCGTCCCAGGAATGGCGCGGCATCGCCTTTTCCCAACGACCGTTCGGCAAACGGACCCGTCGCAGGCCGTAGTGTTGAAAGTAGTTGCTGATCTTCATCGAAAAGACGCAGGAGAGACCGAGGAAGGCAAAAACCGGAACGGCCCAGATCCCGCCCATCCAGAACACCAGTCCGTACCAGAACGCGAGACCCATGCCGTAGCGCCAGAACGGATTGCGGTAATGCCACCGGGTCAGACCGCGCCGCGCCAGGCGTTCTCCGGCAACCTGCCAGGAATGGACGAGGTTACTGGCAACTTCCTTGGGGAAATATCTCCAGAAACTTTCCCCCTTTGGAGCGGACCCCACATCAGACGGCGTGCCCACCATGGCATGGTGAATATAGACGTGCTCCGTGGCATATTGCGGATAGGAGGCAGACGCAAGCAGGAATTCGCCGATCCGGCGTTCCCAAGTCGAGCGCCGGTGAATCAGTTCGTGACCGACTACGAATACCGCTTGTGCTTCCATGGTCAATATGATCGCCAGGAACACTGCTTCCCAAATTGAGAATTGATTCGCCACCAGGATTTGCCACATCCCGAAAATCAGCGTCGGCGGCCACAGAAACGCCCAGGACCAGACCGGCAGATTGTGCCAGAACAGGCGGTGTTCCGACGTTTTCGACGGATCCATAGTCCGTCCGTCGCGACCCAGCACCCGGTCAAACGACCACGAAAGACTCATAAAGGCCAGCGGTGGCACCAACCACCAACCTCCATAGAGCGCCGCGACAAGAATCAACGGAAACACTGCTAATGACAGATAATGTGGAAAGGCGGTCAGAATGGACGGCTCTATCTGCCGAGTGGTGTCGGCGTTGCTCGGGCCGGTGCCACTGCCTGTCGCTGGACTCTGCAGCATAGTCACTCCTCTACGGTCAGTAGACTTGAACCCTTACGCGGACATCCATTGTATCATCCCATCACTTCAGCAATCTGCAAAATTCAGGACCGCAAAATTGCGACGAGACGCTCAAGAGCCTCGATACAAAACGCAGAGGTCACGGCTTCGGAGCCATGCCCTATCTGTCCTACTGTGCCCCACTTTAACGATTGGTCACCGAACGCGAGAAGTTCCGGCCAGCTGCCGTCCTCGCGTTGCGAACCGATGAACCTTTCCACCTCGCGTTTCGCGTCGATGCGATCGAGACTTCCAACATTGTCGAGGGCCGACACGGCCAGAGCGGTTTGAAGGACGTTGCCGAATTCTCCCTTGTCGTCACGCAAGCCCAGGATACGATCCGCAAGTATCGGGCGGAGTCGATCAAGCGCGGGCTGAGCGCGCATCATGGCACGGGCGGTTGCATAGTAGATCGCGACCTCGTCGGGATACCATTTGGACGAGCCCTTGAGCTTGGCATCGGTGATCAAGGCTTCCAACCATCGTTGAGCATCCCTGGTTTCAGGGCAGTCGCCGAGATAGGCAATGACGTTCGCATTGACGACGGGGTCGGCTTCGAGACGAAAACGCGACACCACATCGGGTTCGTCATCCTCCAGAGCCCAGGTCATGAAGCGACCTTCCTCGTCGCGATTCTCCACTATTCGCGGAACGTTTCTCCCCAGTAAAATCCAGGGGTGCGTGTCAATCACCAGTGAACAGAGTGCGGTGCTGTCGAGATCCTGAGGAAGATGGCGATAATAGCGCCACAAACCGGGATATTCGATGGTGTTGACGAGATACGCCTTGGTCGCGGCGCAGATGGCCTTGGCCCGCGCTTCCTCGCAACATTCCAGGGCCAGCACGCAGAAAGCCGATACAAAGGGAGGTTTTTCGAAATGCCGTGGTATGTCCGGATCAGCGATGTTGAACCGGATGCAGCGCCACGCCCCGTTTTCATCTATTGTGGATTCCAGGAAAACGAGACCGCGGCGGATGCTTTCTGTCCCCGCTTTTGCAAGCTCCTCGGTGGTCGTCGCGTTCTTTGGGGCACTCGCCCGATCGACGGCGGGAGGGCGAAGGGGCGGCGCGGGGTCGTACATTGTTTTGCGAAGAAACTCGAGCGATGCCGCGCCGGTTTTGGCCTCCTCCCGTTCCGCCTCAGTGAATTTGCTGCGCGGCGGAAGAACCACATGCGTCGTGGTATAGGTTTCTTCGTGCACGTGAATCTCATGGTCTTTGGCCATCGTCACGCCAAATTCCCCTTCGATGGTCTCCATGGGTTTGGCGAGAAGACGCTCCCGAAAGTCGTCATCCTCCCCAGCTCGCGACACAAGAACATCAGCTACGTCCAAGGGTTTCTTCATTGAAGCCTTCGCCATTTTCGCGATTGCGAATACATCTCAACGGCCATTCGTCATGCCTGGGTAATATCCGAGACCCTGGGCGATCTGGGCATAACTGCTGAGCGGGAACACCGCGCACGTCCGCATCCAGTCCTCCTTGTCGATGACCCTCTGGTTGATCAGTCCGATCATCTCGTCGAACTTGCGTAACGCGTCGCAATCCACCGCCTCGGGGTCAGCTGCCGCCCGGTGTTTCGGCCAGGCGCGGTCGCGAGCGTACCGCCAGAATTCGCTGTCGTACTGGGAGCCACAGCAGTAATGCCAGCCCACGAACAGGCCGCTGCAGAGCATGTAGTTGATGAGAAATCGATTCACCACCGGCGCGTCGCTCTCGCGGTACTCGACCGGCCGGTTGAGACGCATCTGCAGCACCATCCCGACCTGCAACTGGGCGATCACGATCGCCGTCGCCTCCAGGGGCTCGAAGAAGCCGGCCGCGTTGCCAATGCGCGCCACCGCCCCATCGTAGATCTGACGGTGGACGAAATTGGGGAACGAGATGACGGCGCGTTGCTCGAATTCCGTCACCCCATCGGCTGCAAGCAGCTCGTCGAAGTCGGCTTCGACGTCGGCCTGACTTGAGACGTCGCGATTGAAAATGTAGCCGTAGGACGTGTGCACCGTGAGCGGGATCACGAACACCCAACCGTGGGGACGAGCCACCGCGCGGGTATAGGTAGGCCGCACAACCGGTCCATCCCCCTCCGCCTCGACGATTGCCGGACAGCGGCGGATGATCGCGGTATTGGTGGGGATGCAGGGGACATCGATGTGCTGTTCGGGCTGGAGCTCCCGGGGGAACCCGCGAGCATCGAAGACCAAGTCGTAGTGTTCCGCCGCCCGCCCCTCGAATTCCACTCGCGCACCGTCCTCCACCCTCGTGATACTGAGCACTTTGGCGTCGATATGTTGCGCGCGCGTGCTTTCGTGCAACAAATCCACCAGATAGTCGGCAGACAGGTGGTAGGCGTAGGCCACCTGTTGCGGGGTGAAGTAGTGGATGAAGTCCGCCTTGCCGAGACCCCATCCCTCGTAGGCAATGCCGTACTTGCGCGTTCCGTTCAGGCGCCGCTGGACGACTTCATGGGACAAACGGGTCAGTTTGTTCAAATCCTGCACGAGGCTCGGCCAACTGCCTTCGCCCACGCCGATGACCGGGATGCGCGAGTCATAGATGTGGTGCAGTTCGTGGTCCTCGTCGGGGTGAAGTCGCGCCACGTTGGCGGCGGCAAGGGACCCTGCGGTTCCTCGCCCGATCACCGCGATTTTCCGTAAGGATTTGGCTCCTGGCTGTATCATCGCAAGACTCCCGGAAGTATTAGTCGCTTAGCACGGCAGGAATGATCGAGGTTGCCAAGGATGCCCGCCACGAGTTCGGTGCCTTGCACGTCGTTGAATGCGAGGAAGCCGGCTATAAACAGGCCGGCCCGGACGCTGGTCACGCGGGAATGTCCGCAATTATAGCGCCACACGGCGAGCAGGTTCAACTTCCTGCATGGGTCCACCACGCCCCCTATGGAAGATGTCGGGAACAAGCGTCGAGGATGACAGAAGCAGGTTCTTGTTACGAAAATGGTTCTCAGGAACGCCATTTTCATCTCTTGGGGTACAGGTGGTAAAGCCTGCATGAGGGAGTCCAAAGACAACCCTCTGATTCCCCTTATCAGGGGGACGGTGAGCAAACATCGCATTGCTATGTTTGCTATGATATTGCTATGCCTTGGCTATGTTTTCTGCTATGCCCTGCTATGATTTGTTATGATTTTGCTATGTTCCGCACAGCAGGCGGCTATTCTTCCAATCCCAAATTCCAAATCCACAATGCCGTTGGCGTTACACTGACCCCACTTCCTGATGTTCCGGCAGAGTCGGGGGGCCGGCCAGGGCCGGTCGGTCCCTGCGTAACAGGGTTTCCACAATGAGATAGACTGTCGGCACGATGACGAGTATGATCCCCGTCCCGAACAGGATGCCGAAGCCCAGCGAGACGGCCATGGGGATGAGAAACCGGGCCTGCAGCGCCGTCTCGAAAATCATCGGGGCCAACCCGAAGAACGTGGTCAGCGACGTCAGGACAATGGGACGAAACCGGTTCATGGCCCCCTGAATCACGGCCTCATGGAGGGATACCCGTTGTTCCTCGCGAAGCCGATTCGTGGCGGCGATCAAGACCAACGAATCATTGACCACCACACCGGCCAGGGCCACGATGCCGAACAGACTGATCAAACTCAGCCCATAGCCGAGGAGCAGGTGCCCGATCAGCGCGCCGATGAAGCTGAAGGGAATGGCCAGCATCACGATCAGCGGTTGCACGTAACTCCTGAAGGGAATCGCCAGTAACGCATAAATCAACAACATCGCCAGGGCAAACCCGGTGCCCAGGGCAGACAGCGATTCCTGTTGCTCCGCCTGCTGGCCTTCCACGGAATACGTGAGTCCCGGATATTTCTTCGTCAACGCTTCCAACTCATGGGCGGTCACTTCCGCCATGACGCTATTGGCATTGGCGATCTGATCATCGATGTCGGCCGTGACCGCTGCGATGCGACGCCCTTCGCGTCGCTTGATTTCCGTATAAGCCCGCCCCACGTCAATTTCCGCGGCCTCGGCCAGGGAAATTTCTCCTCCTTGCTCGGTGAGCAGAATCAAGTGTTCGATCGTGAACGAGGACCGGCGTTCGGATTCGGGCAACCGTACCATGACCTTCACTTCGTTGCGTCCTCGTTGTTGACGTAGCGCTTCCACGCCGTAAAAGGCCCCGCGCACCTGCCGGGCCAAATCCGACGCATTCAGGCCTAGGTTGCGAGCTTCGGGCTTGATGCGAAAGTTCAATTGCGGTTTGCCCAATGAGACGCCGTCGTCGATATCCATCACTCCCGCGTACCCTGACAGATCCCCGGCCAATTCCTGGGCAGCGGTTTCCAGTATGGTCCTGGAACGATGGGCGAGTTGGATATCGATCGGAAGTCCACCGGTCGGACCAACTTCTGCTTTAAACCCCAAGGATTCCAATCCCGGGATCGTCCCAATCGAGGCCCGCCAGACCCTGGCAAAATCCGCTCCGCTGAACTCCCGTTGATCCGCCGGTTTCAAAAAAACCTGCACTCCGATCGTATGGCTGCCCATGGGACCCGAATCAACCTGCCGCGGTCCCCTTTGCATCAAGGCCGCACCGATTTGGGCATAGATGCCTCGTAACGCGGACTCACCCCCGAGTCGGGCAATCGCGGCACTTGCGGAATCTCCCAAACGACGCAACACCCTCCGGGATTGTTCCATGGGCGCACCATACGGAAGGGTGGCTTGGGCCGTGATAATTTCAGAATCAATCGCCGGCAGAAACGTAAAGTCGATATGCCCGCCGGCCACGATGCCCACCGCCAAGATCAACAGGGCCAAACCCACCGCCAATGTCAACCAGCGATTGGCGATCGCCGTTCGGAGAAACGGCTGATACTGCTCCCGGATGAAGGTTCGCATAGTCTGGCCGAACCACCGTCGCGGACGATCCAGCGTGTTCCAGAACCCCGACAGTTCTCGCGTATGGGCCAGATGCGCCGGTAACACGAACAAGGATTCGATCAGCGACACCACAAACACCGCCACCACGACAGAGGGAACCTGCATCAAGAAATTACCCAGAGCGCCGGGCACGAAAAACAAAGGCATGAACGCGGCGATGTTGGTCAACACGGCAAACATGATGGGGCCGGCAATCTCCCGGGCCCCGGCAATGGCCGCCTGGACCAACGGCAGCCCCTGTTCCCGCTTCTGATAGATGATTTCCCCCGCCACCACGGCATCGTCCACAATGATTCCCAGCGTGATGATGAACGCAAACAGGGAAATCATGTTGATGGAGGCGCCCGTGAACGGAATGAAGAGAAACGACCCGATAATGGACACGGGCAGGCCCACTGTGACCCAAAACGCGAGCTTCAGATCCAGGAACAAACCCAGAAGCAACAGGACCAGCGTCAAGCCAAGAAATGCATTTTTCAACAACAAATTCATCCGATCCCGATAAATCTCCGATCGATCGTTCCACATGGCGAAGCCAATGCCGTCGGGCAATTCCGGTCGCAATTCCTCCAAATACGCTTGGACGCTCTCGGAGACGGACTGGGGGGTTTCCATGCCGACCCGGAACACCTTGACCTGGATAGCCCGTTGACCATTAAAGTAGGCTTCCTGGTCCACGTCCTCAAAGCCATCTCTGATCGTCGCAATATCGGCTACGGTGATGGTGGCACCATCAGGCGTCGAGGCCACGGGAATATCCGCGTATTCCCGGCCGAAATCACGCCGCTCCTGGGTCCGCAACAGCACTTCGCCGCCGGGAGTCTTGACCCCTCCCCCCGGCAGTTCAATGGCAGCCTCTCCGATCTCCCTGGCAATCCGGTTCAGGGTCAGGTCGTAGGCGCGCAGATGCCGTTGAGGCACTTCAATGGCAATTTCGCGGGGACGGGCCAAACCCAGTTCCACGAGTGTGATCCCCGGTCGTTGCAACAAGTCGTCGCGAACGCGTTCAGCCACGTCACGCAGGGTCTGCTCTTCCTGGTCTCCGTACACCAGGACGGTCACGACCTGATTGCGGACTTCCGCCAGACTGATAATGGGTTCCTCCGCCAGTTCCGGAAACGACTGAATGCCGTCAATCTCGTTCACGACGTCCTGCAGCACGTTGTCGGCGTTGACCCCGTCGAGCAACTCGATCTCCACCTTGGCCCGGCCTTCGGAAGCCGTGGCGGTGACTTCCTTCACCCCGTCCAGTCCCCGCACCACATCTTCAATGGACAGGATAATCCCCTGCTCCACTTCTTCCGGACTGGCCCCGGGATAGAATACGGAGACACGAATCTGATCGACTTTGAACTCCGGAAAGACTTCCTGCTTGATGTTAGTCAAGATGACCAACCCGGCGATCAGGAAAATCAACATGACGAGGTTGGCCGCCACCGTGTGGTGGGTCATCCAGGCGATCGGACCGGAACGCGGAGAGGTTTCGTCAGGAGACGCCATGGACAGGGTTACTCGGTGGATACCGTCGACGCGCGTCCGGAATCACCGGATTCCGGAGAAGAACCCGGGTCATCAACGGTTTGCAACGGGAGCCCGGGAATCGCCGCCGGGACCTGACTCGTGATGATCGCTTCGCCGTCCCGGAGGCCTTGGCTGATGAGGACCGTCTCCTCTCGAGACAGGACGACTTCCACCGGCCGCACTTCCAATTGATTCTCGGCATTTTTCACCCAGACGCGTGTGCCTTCCCGGATTGCAACCCGGGGCACGACAATCACGTCGCGTAACTCGGGCCCTTCGATTTCAACGCGGACGTATTCGCCCAATAGGAGGGGCTGACGATCCTTGGCCGGTTTATCCAATTCCAAGGGATCGTCAATCGAGACCAGGACCTGGGCCATCCGGCCATTCTGCGTGACGTCGCCCAGCAATTCGACGACCCTCCCCCGCCGCACCACCGATTCACCGCTACCGATTTCGCGAATCACCAGGACCGGTGACCCTTGAGAATGACCGGCACCGGGCAAGGCAATCCAATCCAACTGCTGGATGGGCACACTCACCTGCACCCGAAACTCGTCCGTCCCGACCAACGTCGCCACGGAACTTCGCGTATTGATGAGTTGCCCTATCTCCACGGATTCATCAAGCACCAACGCATTAAAGGGGGCTCGCAACACCGTTCGTTGCAAGTCCAATCGCGCCTTGCGCAACCGGCTCCTCGCCGCCGTCAACGCAACGCGTTTTTCCTTGAGATGCGGACGGCGAAGGGCTAGTTGCCGACTCAACGCATTGACTTCGCCGGCGGACGGGTTCAACAGGCTCCATTCGCGCTTCGCCACGGCTTGATTGCCCAGTTCCACCTTCAAATCAAACTCCGCTTTCGCCAGAGCGGCTCGTTGTTCATTCACCGCGACCCGATAATCGCGCGGGTCGATCTGCAACAAGGCGGCACCATTGTCCAGGGTTCCCCCAATCACCAAACGGGGATTGAGTTTCACCACCCGGCCGCTGATTTCCGGTTTCACAATCAACCGCTGATGAACCTGCACGGTCCCGTACGCGACAATCACGGCCTGCTCGTCCTGGGCCCGCGCGGTCAGGACTTCGACAAAGGTCGGTTTGACGACTCTCGGGGCCTTGGGCACGGCCGGACCAAAGAACATCAAGGCCTGCGCCCCCAGGAGGGCCAGCCCGATGACGAGAAGGGGCAGGACTACCTTCAGGATCTTCGATTTGTTATCCGCTGATTCGAGAGAGTCCGTCACTGGGGAACCCCCCGCATGGCGAGGTCTTCGGATACGGGTTCGGGAGTCCATCCTCCCCCAAGGGATTTATATAATTGCACAACGGTGAGGAGATGATTGCGTTGCGTTTGAGCCAGCGCCGTTTCCGTGTTCATCACGTCACGCTCAGCCGCCAGGACCTCCAGGTACGAGGCTTGCCCGTTCAGGTATTCGAGTTGGGCCAACTCCAGGGCTTCACGTGAGAGATCGACCACCCGTTCCAGTTCCGTCCGGACCTCTCGAATTTTTTGATGGGCCAGGAGGGCGTCCTCCACTTCCCGAAAGGCTTGTTGAATGGTTTTTTCATAGGACAGCCGCGCCTGTTCCTGTTGGGCTCGTGTCACTTCCAGGTTGGCCAGATTGCGCCCCGTGTCGAACAGCGGCACGGTCAGCGTGGGGCCGAACATCCAGACCCGTGAAGGGCCGACAAAGAGGTCGGAAAATTGCAGGCTCTGCGCGCCGAAATTTCCCGTGAGACTGATCTGCGGGAAAAACGCCGCCTTGGCCACACCGATCTTGGCATTGGCCGCGACCAGCCGTTGTTCGGCTTCCACAATATCCGGACGCCGCTCGAGTAACGTCGACGGCAACCCCGCGGGCACCTCGGGAGGCAACGGGTTGTAGCGCAACGACGCTCCACGAATGATGCGGGCCGGGTTCCGTCCCCCCAGGAGGCTGAGTTGGTGTTCCTTCTGTCCGATCCGCCGTTCCAGATCAGGGATCACGGCCTGGGCCCGGGCCACCTCCTGTTCCGCGCGACGAATTTCCAGCGTGGACCTCTGCCCCACGAGTTTTCGCAACCGGATCAGATCGAGGGCCTCCTGCCGGGTCTTGAGCGTGTTCCTGGCCAACACCAGTTCGGCATCCAATTCCTGAAGCTCGAAATAGGCCTGGGCCAGATCGCTGACCAGCGTCAGGACCACCGTCCGGCGCGCCGATTCCCGAGCAAGCAGGTCGGCCTGGGCCGCCTCCGTGGCTCGACGAAGTTTTCCCCAGAAGTCGAGTTCAAATGACAAGTCCATCGTGGCCCTGAATTGAGTCGTGGCGGGAATCTGACGGGCAGGGCCTCCGCCGGGAAAACCGAACTGTCGAACCACCGCCTGCGACACTTGATTCCGTTGGAGACTGCTTTTGCCGTCGATCCGCGGGAATTGATCGGCTCCGGTCGCCGCGAGCACGGCACGGCCTTCCCGGACCCGGGCGACGGCGATTTGCAAGTCCTTGTTCTCCACCAACGCTTTGCGGATGAGGGCCTGCAAATTCTCGTCCTGAAAGAGCTCCCACCAGCCCAGATCAGCCAAGGACACCTCTTCAAGGGTCGCCTCCTGCTGCATCCGGAAGCTGTCGGGTTCCGACACCGGCGGCCGCTCATAATCCGGCCCCAGCGCGCATCCGCCCAGCGCGAACGTCCAGAGGCTTATCATGAGAAACCGGATCATCATGATCGGCGTGCTCTCCCGCTGTGCGCCGTCATGGCCTGTTGACGAGGTACGGCCCGCATGCCGGCCAGACTGACGTGCGTGATGTGCTCGGCCAGGGAATTGACGTAGTCTTCGGTAAACTCGATATCGTCATAAAGGCGGTTCATCACCGGTCGCGCGAATTTGTAGTGCAGGCACTGTCCGATCACGCTGAAGCAATGATGCCGCATGTCCTGCTCGGTCGCGTCATCCGGGAGTAATGCCGCCACAATGGCGCGCAGCTTCATGTGATTCGGGCGAATGAACGTGTCCACGAGCGTATCCAAAATCGGACTGGGATTCACCATTTCCTGGATGTGGATCTTTTCCAGCGATGAGGAGGGTTTGTGAAGGCCCACGATGTTGTGAACGAACCAGAACACAAATGTTCGTAGTTGCTCTTCGGGCGGTTCGTCTCCCAAATCCATGCGTTCCGCAGCCTGGTCCAGATTCAGGGCGTGGGACACCACCTCGCCGTAGAATTGGGCTTTGTCACCAAAATGGTAATTGACGGCCGCCACGTTGGTGCCCGCACGCCGGACAATCTGCTGGATGGTGGCATGGTAATAGCCCCGCTCGCCAAAGACCTCCAACGCCGCTTCAATGAGTTTTGTTCGAGTACTTTTCCTCATAACGCCTTAAGCGTACCCAATTCGAATTTATATTTCAAATGCCCATTTAATTCTGGTTCAGAGAAGCAGCAGGAATATGTTTGTGAACGTTTCTTCTCGTTTCAGTTAACCGGCAGGCGTTACGAAACAGGCAAAGATGGAGCATGCCATGGAGGGCTGCTCTGTACCGATGCTTCCGGTTGAGATTATCCGCATGGTGCCTTAGAGTCTGTACGGAGCATTACGGTTTATTCTTTTACGAATCAAGGAGCGTACGATCATGAATCGATTGAGTTTTTTCAGGCGGATTGTGCTGATGATTGGACTTGTGCATCTCTGTTTCGCGAGTGTCGGGTATGCGTCAAACGATCATGACCGGGCGGGATCACACGGTCAGTCGATGGATGCAGCGTCTCAAGCCATGATGGAATCGTGGCAAGCGTATGCGTCTCCCAGTGACGACCATAAAGTGTTGGACCCGTTGGTCGGGACGTGGAGTCACGTCGTGAAGTGGTGGATGACCCCGGACAGTCAGCCTGAAACGTCCAAGGGGACGAACGAAACAAAATGGATGCTGGGCGGCCGCTACCTCCTGGAAGTCGTCAAGGGCACGTCGATGGGTCAGCCTTTTGAAGGGATGGGTTTGACGGGATTCGACAACGGCAGTCAAACCTATCAAACGATCTGGATGGATAACATGGGGACGGGCATGATGATCGGTGAAGGGACCTATGACCCGAACAAGAAGACGCTAACGGATCAAGGCCGTTTCACGGATCCCATGATCGGGCAACGGAGCTATCGCGGGGTCGTCACGTTTATCGACGATGCCCACTACAGCTATGAAATGTACGTTGCGGATAAGAGCGGCAACGAATTTCGCATGATGGAGATCATGTTTACGCGCACCAACTAGGGGCCGTTCACTCTCAGCGTCCTTTTCTTGCCGGCATCTCCGGGCCGCACAGGGCATACCCCGAGCGTTGACCCGGGATTCCGGCAACTTCAACTGTTGTCGGGTTGCGCTACGCCTGTCCTGAGCGCCCTTCGACTCCAGGCGCGTGGCGCCTTACGCTCAGGGTGACCGGAGAGTCACCCGTTCGTCCTGAGCGTAGCGAAGCGTAGTCGAAGGGCTAACCCGACCTACCACGACTAAAAATCTGGTGCCCGTTATGCGGCGCCGCGGGCCTCATCCACACTCCAGATTCCCGACCCTTGCGCCGAGATGAACAGGAAGGCGAAGCAATACATGATGGCCAGGTCTCCCTGGTTCACGAGCGGGAAAAACGCCTGTGTCCCATGAGCCATCCAATACGCCGCGGCCATCAGCCCGCTGCACAAGAATGCCGCCCACCTGGTGAACAAGCCGACCACGACCAGCAGGCCGCCTATCAATTCAATGGGACCGGCGATAGGGACGACAAATGGCGGCATTTGCTCTGCAATAGGAGCGGGGATAGGAATGGGAAAAGCAAAGAGTTTTTGTGCGCCGTGAAACAGAAACGTCAGGCCCGTGAAGATTCTCAACAAGGCATACGTTTGGTTCGTATAAGCTTGCATGAACATCCTTACACCTCCTTTGAATGCTCAAGAACCGATTGGGGCGGAACGATATGCCGGCCTTGAGATAGGGTGGGTAGGTTGATCCGATGCATGGGTTCGTCGAGGCTTCTTGCCGCACCGGCGTTGGGGACAACGAGTGAGAAATCAAACTCCCGCGAAATGCGTCGACCATGAACCATGCAGCGACGCACATCTTTCATCATACCGCAACTTGCGGATTATTGCATCCGCTTTTCTTTGTACCACGTGAAGCACTCTAAGCACGCGAAACATGGCGCCCGACTCAGACCTCGTCGCTTACAAAGGCACATCGCGTGGCTGGGACATCGGTCGAAACGACAGGATCCGGCGTTTACCCTCGGAATCGAGTTGAATGATCAATTCGACGGCGGTCCCCTTTCTCAGGGTCCGCAAATCCACGATGGATTCGGACTCGTGGGGATGCACCGCCAGCATAGCCTCGCCGGGAACCGTATGCCATCCCATTTCGAAGGACGGATCGCTGGAGCGTTGATGCCAATTCAACCAGAGGATAGGTCCGTCGAAGTCAATGTAGCGGACGGTGCCCCTGATACCCGTGGGTTTTGTAAAGTTCAGGATGTCCGTCAGAAGGGTATCCAGGGGATGGGGTTCGGTTTGGGCCAATGCCGGAGCAGGGGCCAAGACTACAATGAGCACCAAAGCCAGTAGAGGGGGACCTGCGTGGCCCCACGATTTTCTGTTTTTTCTCATGTCCCGGGTCCCGCATTCACACCCTGTTGTCCATCACACACCCTGTTGCCACCTGCATTAAATCCTTCCCGGCTCACGCCCACCCGCTCATGGCCTCCAAACACGGTGCGGAAGACGTCCACGATTTCATGAAATTTTTCTAAGGTCGTCCATTCCTCATAGCCAGTTTCCCGTAACAGTCGGGGGAATGCCGTCTGCTTGGTCCGTTGCCCTTCCTTGCTCCCATCCCCGAACAAATAATGATCCAGGATGACCCGTGTGCAGGCTTGCTCCAACTCACCGGCAAAGCGCCGGGGATCATCCAACGGCAACAACGGGCTCACCGTGGCCACCGCGTCCAGCCCCGCGGCTCGCAGGGCGTGCAGGGCCTGAATCCGGGAATGGGGCGAATAGGCTTGCTTCGGAAACGGAGCCGGCAGCCTCGGTTTATCCGTTTCCACCGTAATGTGAACGCGCACGTCGCACTGCTCCTGAAGTTGCCGCAAAAGAGAAAGATCCTCCACCACGAGCGGCGTATGCGATTGAATGGCCAGAAGATCCGGCGGGCGTTCGACCATGGCTTCGAGCAATTCCCGTGCGCCTCGCAGGGTTCGTTCCTGCGGCGGATAGGGCTCGGTGACGCTGGACATGAAGATCCTGATGGGCTTGGGTTCGCCGGGGCTTTTCAGCCGGTCATATTGCGCACAATACGCTTGTACGGCTCCTGCCTTGACGTCCAGGAACCGTCCCCACGTCCGCCCCCGCACGTGGTAGGGATTCCACTGGGCATAGCAGTACAACCCGCACAACGTGTTCCCGAGCGCACAGCCCCGATAGAGATTGATCGTATGGGTAAACCCCTGACCCAAAAATCCCCCGGTGGGATTCAGAATCGTTTTACACGGAATCTCCGTGAGTTCCATGAGAGGCCTTCACGCGAATTGCTCAAAAACGATTTCCCGTATACTCTAGCAGAATGGAGGTTGGATGAACCACCAATGAAACGATTGTCCGTGATCACGATGCTCTTGGGGGTCTTGGCTCTATCCTCGCCGGCGGCGCAGGCCGCGGAACACTGCCCGGAAAACCTGTCTCATCTCGGTGAAGAAATGGACGCGTTACTCAATGGCGTGCACGTCAAGGAATTCAAACGCACGATGCGCTCCGTCCTGCAGGCGTCCATTCCCCAAGCCATTGAGCGGGCCGACGGGATCAAGGCGCAAATGGCCTTTCTTCGGAAAGAAATTCAACATCAGGTCCGCGTGGAAAAAAGTGCCGACTTCATTGCGCGCGACGTCTCGAAAAATCCCGACGGGCCGTTAGAGCCCTGTAAGCGACCCGAGGAGAACGGCTATTGCAACACGGTTGAGCGGTACTATATGGCGAAAGCCGCCAACCTGGCGAATCGGGCGTTTCTCGAAGCACTGGAATGTTACCAGCGTCAGGGCTACCATTAACGACCTGCCCTACCTCCGCCTTAAGCGGGGTGAGAGGGCACTTGCTGCGGCTGGGCCTTGCCTGGAAGCGGAAACGTCTCGGGGTCTCCGAAAGGCAGCGTTTCGACGTAGAGAGAGGTCGAGGGGAAGGCAAACGCCACGCCGTGGCCTTCGACAATGTCTTTGACCTTGTAGGCCAAACGTTCCTTACAGGCCAGCCATTCCCCCCATTCCGTGGTCCTGGTAAAACAGTAAAGCATGATATTGATACTGGACGCGTCGAAGGCATCCACGAACACAAACGTCTTGGTTCGCGCAGGGTCCGTTTCAAAGTCCTCGCTGGATTTCAGGTATGCCAGCATATCCTGCACGATCATCCGCAGTTGATCCTGGTTCGTGCGATATTCGACTCCGATCGTCCAATAAATTCTTCGATTGGTCATGCGGGAAAAATTCACCAGCGCTTCACCTGCCAACCGCGAGTTGGGAATGGTTACCAGGGCTTTGTCGAACCGTCGAATCTTGGTGGCGCGAAAGCCGATGTCTTCGACGAGCCCGTCCACGTCCGGCGTGCGAATCCAATTGCCCTTTTCGAACATCCGATCCAGGAATATGGTGAGTCCCGCGAACAGATTCGCAATGAACTCTCGCGCTCCCAGAGCCACGGCCATGCCCATCAGTCCCAAACTGCCCAGCAGCGCCGCGACGTTGAATCCCCATTCCTGAAACACGGCCGCGATTCCCAGGCAGATCACGACGAACTTGGCGAGCTTCACGAAGAAGCCCTTCATCGTATCGCGCATGCTCGAACTGCCCAGCATGGCGATCCCACGGTCCATGAGCGCCGAAAGGGGATCGATTGAGCGAAACAGCACCCAGAACAACGCCAGCGCGATCAGGGATCGAATGAATTTGTCGAACGTCGCGCTGACGTCCTCTGACATGGGAAGGATCTGACCAGCCAGGTAGAACCCCATAACCACGAACCCGAACTCCAGGGGTTTTTCCACGGCGTGGAGCACCAGGTCGTCCAGCTCCGATTTGGTTCTCTTGGTTACGGCCCGAAGCGAGGAGACCACGAACCGGTAAAAAACGCGGCGCAGGCCCAGAAAGACCAACAGCACGAGAATGGCCGTCACCACTTGACCCAGACTGACCCCGAGCACGCCCGTGTGCCACACCTCAGCTACGTGTTTCCCGAATTCCATCATCGTGAGCCTCTCACGACAGAGAGGAAGAAAAGGGCAGGCGATTGTGCGTTATTTTTTGGTCCATTTTCCGGATGGAAGCTGGATGTAGTGACCTGATCGGGTTTTCTTGATGGCGGTTTTGCCTGCCAGGACTTCCACGGTTTGAAGACTGGTCCCGTTCCGTTTGGCAATGCCTTGATATTTCTGCTTGCGTTTCTGGTTGACATCCTTCATCAAGGCCCGGACTTCCCGTGACCCTTTTCCCGAGACGATGCCCAAGTAGCCCGCCGGAGTTTCTCCGACGAACCCCTTGGCCTTGGCTTCCCCCAAGGTTAACGCCCAGAGACTGGTCGGTCCTCCGAGCAGCATCACCAGCAGGACCGGGATCATGAAAGCTCGTGTGGATCGTATGTTCATCCGCATAACCGGTACTCCCTCACGTTCAAAACAGTTCACTGTTTTCCGCAAAGACTTCATTTAGATCCTTCTCCACTTTCACCTGTATTTCGTGGTCGATCTTGACGTTTAAATTGATGGTAATGGGTTTATCCGGGGCTTCCACTTGAACAGTATGCGTCGTACAACTCGACAGCATGCACCCCAGTCCCATGAGCAACCACGTTCTCAAAATCTGATAACGGTTCATCCTCGTCTTATCCTTTTCATCATCCGGCACGGCTCGTTGAAACGGTCCGCTTCGAGTGACACGAACACCCCGGCATCAGGCTCGATCTCATGGTTGCCCGAACGCCTTTTCCAACCGTTGTTCAATGTCTTTCACCACCTGCACGCTTTGCAGCAGCGCGGGGATATTTTCTTCCACGTTCAAATTGAAATGAACGGGCGGCGATTCTGTCATGTCCGGATTCTTGCCTTCGAGCCGGGTCTCCAGCGAAAGCGTTCCGTCCTCTCGATAATTCACCTCAGCCCGTAACACATCATAACGAAAATTTTCTAGGGCCCGCAAAACAAGCTCCATTTCCGGTTTTGCTTGAACCAGCATCTGCCTGGTTTCGTCGAGGGGCGCAAAACGAATCACTCCTCCCGGCGGCCTGACCGCGACCCGACCCTCATGGATCGTGATCGTCTCGCCATTCAACGTGATCGGGACACTGCCGTCAAGTACGCCGGTCCCTTCCAACCCTGGTTGCTGTTCCAACTGTAACAGTCGATCAAGCTGCATGCCGTCAACCTTCAACTTAAACCGGGTCGGTGGTCGCGCCGGATCAAGGTAAATCCGCGGACTCGAGACGCGTCCCCCCAACGCGTGCGCTGAGATGTTCTTCAGGTCCACGATGGGTTGTCCGGCACCGTGACCGAATCCGAGACGTCCGAGTCGAAGGGTCAACGCGATATTTTCGAGTGCGATCCCGGAATCGACTCGGCCTATGCGGACTTGTGCCGGACCCGCCATTGTCACATCATCCAGGCTCGTGGCATTCACGGTTATTGTCGTACTGACGTCTTCGATCACTATGTCCTCGTAGTATCCGTCCAGATCCTTGGCGCTGATAATGACCTCACCCTGTTTGACGGCAATGCTTCGCGGCTTCTGCCTATCGTCGTTCCCCGATGACGCGCGTCGGGGATCGGCTCCCCAGGTCATGGCCGCGGACAGGGCAAGCCGCCCTGCGGTGACATCAAACGGATACTCCCAGGGCGTGATCAATCGACTCAAAGTCGTTCCCGACAAAGAAAACTTTCGAGGCACCAGCGTTGCTCGCAAAGCCCCTTGGTTCGTGGTTACATCGTGCGTCACCCGCCCGGTCACCTTCACGGACTGATCCACGGTTTCCGCCACGATGCCAGCCTTCACCAAGGCGGGGACGGCATCGAATCCAATGGCGAGATTGATCTTCGGAGGAATGAACTCGTCCAGTACGGATGACAGTCCCAAAATCTTCGCCGTGCCTTTGGTTTGCCACACGCTGCCGGTCCCGCTCGCTTCCCGAAGGCGCACGCCCATTCTCTCCATGGTCACGGTCCGGCCTCCCCAGTCAATCCGGGGATTCGTGAGGTGCGCCGTGCCCTTGGTTTGCCATGTGTTGCCTTTCCCGCTCGCTTCCTCAAGGCGCAGCCCCACTCTCTCCATGGTCACGGTCCGGCCTCCCCAGCGAAGCCGGGGAAGCCTGATTTTCGTCGCAGTCGGCCCGACCTTCCACTTTTTTGAAGGCCATTCCACGGAAACCGGGAAGGTACGGCCGGCGTAGAACTCCGCAAGATTCGCCGTGCCTTGCTCAAATCGAAGATGGCCGGTCTTGACCCAGGAGCCTTCTTCCACCTCCACCTGGATGGCCGGCTTTTGGAAGGCCAGCTTGCCCGTTACACTCCAGCGGAGATCTTTTGCTTGGATCGGTTGTGACGCAAGAACAGGCAACGCCCCCCAAAGACGACCGTGCGCGTCGGCTTTGGCGGATAACGGATCCCGGAAAGGACCGGAGGCATCGGTCACGACAACATCGAGCCCGACCGGCGATTGCTCCACGCCGTATTGCACCCGAATGGGGCCATCGAAATACCATTGCGGATCGGCATCGAAAGAAAACCGAGCTTTGACTTCATCCTGCAATTGAAGATGAACCGGCTCGCAACCTTTGAATTGGCTCAGGAAGGGAGTCCCCTGCAGAAGCTGTTCCGGGGGATGCACCAGGACTTTCACGGAAGAGACCGGAAAGAGCGTCAACGCGACGCCGGTCGCATCGGCGTCCACTTCACCGGAGAGCGTCATGGCTATGTCTTCACTGGTCTCACCCCAGGCCGGAAGCTCCACGGAGGCTTGAAATGCGCCGTGCACGCGGGTCGATGCGTCCCTGAGCAGACGGCGGAATGATCCGATTTGCTTTGTCGAGCCTTCCCCTTGGAATTGCACCACCCCATCGACTCGTTCGAGATCAGGCCCCAGTGGCAGCAGCAAGGCCAAGAAGGGAGTCGATCGCTTCAGATTCGCTATCACGGAGCCTTGCCAGTGAAGAGCTCGGGAGATCTGCACGGTAGACTCCATCTCGAGCAGGGATTCGGCAGGGCTTTTCGCGGAGTGCAGCAGAACCTTGGTCGTGCCGCGAGGATTCATAGTCAGTTGCAGGGCATACGGATCTCCTTTTGTCCCCTGAAACGTGATAGCTCCATGCAGTGTTCCGTGTTCGTGGCGAAGGGTTCCGGATACCGTCAAGCGCCTAAAGGGGCCGGTCGCCTGCTCCCGAAAGATGCTCGCGTTCGCCAACGCGACTCGCCCGACCGGGGGAACCAGCAGGAATTCCGATAATGAGTCCAGGGCCGCGGCAACCATGGCGATCGAAAGTTCGTCGGAAGGAGAAGGAGATTGGTTGGTCACCCCGCCTGTCAGATCCAGACTCAATTCCTCGATTCGCACCTCACTCAGAAAACCCTCCCACAACCGAGGGAGCTGATAGAAAAGGGTCAACCCTTTGATCGTCAGGCGAGCCGTTTCCGTTCCCAGATCTTTCTGAAAAGAAACCAGCGGGACCACGGTGCTTCGCAAACCGGGGTATTCCGCCACCACGTTGACATGTTTGCAGCCGAAGGCTTCAAATTGACGTTCCACAAAATAAGAGGCGACCTTGGGAAGAAGCATCCAGAGCGCGAGGACGAACGACGCCAAGATTCCTAACCACCAGATCACCTTGCCCCAGAGGGGAATTGAACGTTTGACCGCCATGATGAGAACGAAGCGAAAGCTCGCGTCAGGTCTTCCGAATCTTCACGACTTGGATTGGGTTGGCGTCGAACATTCGATCCTCACGAGTGGGTATGCCCATGTGCCACGGATTGTGCCATCCTCGGCCTGTCGATCCCTCAGGACACTCTACGACAAGGATAGCTCTTTTCGATCCAGGATCGTCATGGCCCGCTACAATTTCGGACAGGGGGAGTACTCATATTTCGCGTATCCATTGCCGGCGCTGGTTTCGCAATTACGGACTCACTTGTATACGCATCTGGCCCCCATTGCCAACCGGATGATGGACCGTCTGAACCGCGCCCAGCGATACCCCGCCACCCTCGCGGCCTTTCAAAAAGAATGTCGCCGCCAGGGGCAAACCCAACCCACCCCCCTGCTGCTCCGGTATCACCGCGGAGATTTCAATTGTTTGCACCGGGATCTCTATGGCCCGACGCTCTTTCCCCTGCAAGCCATGGTCATGCTGAGCCGGAAAGGACAGGAGTTCGAAGGCGGTGAATTCGTACTCGTCGAAAACCGGCCGCGTCAGCAGGCCAGGGTGGTCGCGTTCAATCCTGATTTGGGAGACCTCATCATCTTTCCCGTTCATGAGCGACCCGTCCAAGGGAAGCGCGCATACATCCGGGCCTCGATGCGGCACGGGGTCAGCCCGGTCAAGACCGGTCAGCGCTACGTCCTGGGCGTTATTTTTCATGAAGCGAAGTAGCCGATTTATCAAGAACCATGAGGCACCTCTTTACCTACGGGACGCTTGAAATCCCAGAAGTGATGGAAGCGGTTACCGGCAGATCACTGGCGTCGGCCGAGGCTCGGGCAAAAGGGTTCGCCAAATTTTTGCTCAAAGGCCGGATTTACCCCGGCATGACCGCGGTCCAAGGATCGATCTGTTCGGGCAGAGTCTATTTTCACATAGACAGCCGCACCCTCGAAATCCTGGACGCCTTTGAAGACGACGTCTATATACGGGAACACATCGAAGTCGAAGTTGAGGGAAACCGATCCCTGCTAGCCTATGCCTACCTGATTCGTCCACAAGATCGAGCGTGCCTCACGGCCACTCCCTGGCATCCGGAGGAATTCAGGTCCCGGCACCTCGTCCGCTACCTCGAAGCCTGCAAGACTTTTCACCGGGAGATTTCGGAACGCCCCCCGCTCCCTCGGAGGTAGGGGACGGCCCCCGTGCCGTCCCGAAGTTCAAAAAAATCGCTTTGACTAAATTTTCAACTCAAACGAGAATGCCGGATTACAGTGACTCATAGGTTGCTGAAAGGAAGGCGTCGTAGCGACTGCCTTGTATAATGAAGATAGAGAGTGCTCTACCGCATTATCATTGACGATTTGCAAAACAGGAGGCACGAAATGACCCGTAACAAAGGACAGAAAGCTTTTCCCGGCGTCACCAAAGATTTTCGATCCCGATGGGCTCTCGCCGCGGGATTGCTGCTGCTCTTCGTCACCATTCAGACCGGGATGACTCAAGCAGACCCTTCGGCAAGCTCAGGGCAGACTCCCTTTCAACTGACCCTCCCGTTGGGACTCGAAAAAGACAGCCTCGTGATTCCCGAGGACAACCCCTTAACCAAAGAAAAAGTGGAACTGGGGAAGTTGCTGTTCTTTGATAAACGATTGTCGGCGAATGACACGATCGCCTGTGCAAGCTGTCACATGCCGTCCCTGGCCTTTACAGACGGGCAGTCGGTCTCCGCGGGCATTCATGGGCAAAAAGGAGGGCGTAGCGCTCCGACGGCCATTAACCGTGCCTTCAGTTCGGCCCAATTTTGGGATGGGCGGGCAGCCACGCTTGAGGAGCAATCCGTTGGGCCATTCGCCAACCCTATCGAGCACGGGTTTAAGGATCACGACGAACTGGTGGCCAAAGTGAAGAGCATTGCCGGGTACCAGCCCTTATTTGAACAAGCCTTCGGGTCGCCGGCCATCACGGTCGATCTGATCGGCAAGGCCATTGCCAGTTTTCAACGCACCCTCCTCTCCGGGAACAGCAACTACGACCGCTTCACCCAGGGGAACGAGGAGCAGGCGTTATCGGCCAAAGCTCAAAACGGGCTGCGTGTGTTCGTGGGGAAGGGGCAATGTCTCCGCTGTCATTTCGGATTCAATTTTACGGACGAGCAATATCACAACCTTGGGGTGGGATCGAACAAAAAGGTGAGCGACGTTGGCCGGCAAGCCGTGACGAACAAGCCCGAAGACATGGGCGCATTCAAAACGCCGACCCTTCGTGAAATCGCCAACACCGCACCCTACATGCATGACGGCAGCCTGGCGACCTTGCGCGAGGTGGTCGATTTCTATGATCAGGGCGGAATCGCGAATCCGCGGCTTGATCCCGTGATCAAACCCCTGAAATTGAGCGAGCAGGAAAAGAAAGATCTGGTCGAGTTTATGGAATCACTGAACGGGGAAGGCTGGAACGTCACGCCGCCAACCCAATTCCCCCAGTAGACGGGTCTCCACAGGGTCTACCGCGCGGCAGACAACAAGGCTCCGCTGAACCGTCCCTGATACACTTCGGCGACGGGGCCCTTCATGGTCAGGCTGTACTGGGCATCCACCGTGATGTCCAGCCGGCCGCCGGGAGCCAGCACCCTGACCGGGCTTTTCACCAACCCCAAGCGCACCCCCGCACTGGCCACCGCGCAGGCGGATGACCCGGAGGCCTGCGTCTCTCCGGCCCCCCGCTCCCAGATCAAAATGGACACGGCGTGCGGGCCGGTGGGCACAGCCAATTGCACGTTCGTGCGTTTGGGAAAGGTGGGATGGATTTCCAATTCCGGCCCCATGCGAAGTAAATCCTCGCGAGTCCACAACCCGCCCCGTTCCCTGAACACCACGCAATGCGGATTGCCGACACTCACCCCCGTAAAGCGCAGGGACTGCCCCACGGCTTTGATCGGCTGCATGATCAATTCCGGGGCCTTGATGGTGCAAGGTAAATCCTTCGGCCTGAACGAGGCCCTCCCCATGTCCACGGTCGCGCCGTGCACCTGCCCGTTCCGGTCCACAGCCAACTCCACGTGAACCAACCCGCCTTTTGTTTCAACCGAGAAAGACCGGCGCTTCGTCCTTTTCGTGGCGTAGAGGAAACAACCGAAAATGCGCAAGCCGTTGCCTGATTTTTCCGCTTCGCTCCCATCCGGGTTGAAAATCCGCAACCCGAAGTCAGCTTTCTTCGAGGGCACTAGCGCCAGGATCCCATCACTCCCCGCCCCCCAATGTCGATCACAGATCGCCCGAATGGTTTTGGCGGTCAGTTTGAACGTCAACTGTGCGGGCTCAAGGGCAATATAATCATTGCCCAAGCCATGGCCTTTAAAAAAGGAATTGCGCATCGTTTCTTGCGGGGTTGTTCTCGACAAAAAATGTACACGGAAGTCCGGTACGGGGTCAAAGGAAACGGGCGTGTGACAAGCCATCTCTCAGGTTCAATCCGCTAAGTTTCGAGACTTCTTCTAAGATGCCGTAGCAGCGACTCAACGCCTCCTGGTGGTTCAACCGACTCTGCGTAGTTTACTGGGGATCCCTGATAGTGTTGCTCAATGCAGTTCATTGTCTGCCGGATTTTTTCCAGGGCGTCCTCAACGCTCTGGAGGTTAGCTTGTGCAAGCGGCTGTAGCCCCATAGGCTGCGGAAGTTCTTTGTGGGCCAATGCCCTATTCCGCCAATCCCGGGCAAACTGCGTTTGTTGTTTAGCGACATCTACATTCGATTGGACTTGGGTGGAAAGTTTTGGGTCTGTGATCGAATTGGGCAGTCGCTGCAGAGTAAGATTGTCGTGGCCCATTGACTGCGGAGGGTCCGTTAACCTGCATAAATGCATGAGCGCATCTTCAAACATCATTCTCTGTAAATTCCCAAAGAAATCGGGAGCGACCCTGTTAAGCAGATCAACTCTTTCCCGACTACTCGCAAAAAGAGCCCTAAAGTCTTTCCATTTCAAATGCAGCCACGTGATCTCTTTGTGAAGTTCAAAATACAGCTCTCCAAGTGGCGATCCCATGGTTGTCACCGCTTCATTGCGTATTTGGTCTTCAGTCGAATATTCAGCCATACTCTATATCCCTCTCTCGAAGGCAGAAGAGTCGCTTAGATGCTGGACCAACCTTGGCTTAGAGGCAGAGCTAGGTCATCTGCTCTGCAATTGGTCTGCCTAAAACGACTGCCATTACTAAATCTCTTCTTAACGCATAGGGGCCTGCTTCCTTTCGAAAGCAGGCCCCTATGCGTCATGCGCGTGATGCGCTTTATTTCTTCTGCTGTTATTGACCCGTTAGCGGTGCGGCCTCTTTTCTTCCGGATGAGCCGTTGCCCGAGGGAGAATTCTCTTCTGGAATTCTGCTTGTTCCGGCTGGTCTTTGGTCGTTCCGACCCTGTGCCTCTAAGCACGGTCCGGAAGCATCGCCTCTCGGCAACCATGTGAGCCCGTATTCCGAAGAAGGTGCAACCTTCGCTCGCTACGGGCCTGACGCTTTCGGTGGGCTGAGGTCATTCATGGTAGACCCCTCTTGTTTAAACCAATAATTTCAGGAGAAAATCCTATGCCTCTTCCGTTGGAGAGTCAATAGAAATTTGAGGGACATATATACATGTTTACCCATACCATTGTTCGGTTATCTCAGCTTGAATCAGTATTTTGGGTGCTTATAGATTCGACAAAAAGCTGCACAAAGTATAGTGTTGCGTCATCATGGATAAATCAACTAATTGGGTATGGAAGGCAGGGGCAGGGGCAATTTTTATTATCGGTTTGGCTGGTCTCCCCGACGATCTTCAAACGTGGTGGAGTTGGATTGTCATGTTACTAGATCGAGGACTTTTGAGTTGGGTATTCATGATAGTTGGCGGTGCTTCTCTGATTTACTTATACAGAGATGTTCTGTTGAGACCTTTTGAGGGAATCGGAAATTTCCAAATAAACTTGAGCAATGATTTAGCATTAACCTCAAAAGATATTTTGATCATTGGTGGAAGACTTCTCTTGTTTGTGATTCCTATAGGTTCTGCTGCCTTTTATTTTAATATTGAATTACCAGCAATTGCATACGTGAGTCTCTATACGGCAATTTCGATGTATTTATATTTAAAGCGATTTGAAGAAATTGGAAAGCAAAAGGAAAAAGGCGAAATAATTGAAAAATTAAAAATGATTTTCTGGTTTTGCATCAGCATTTTATTATTGTTGTTGGTGACTGTCACAATACTTGAAATAGTTCGAGCGTTTCGCACACATATCTTATTGCCGCTCTTCAATTAAGGGAATTTATACACTTAAAAGATGTTAATCACCATGAAAGATTGAAACGATAGCGTGCCCTCAACGGGTCATGATATAGACTCCCACACTATTGAACACTATCTACCTGACCTTCCCCCCATAAAACGGTCCACTTCGAGGGTGAGTTTTCTGGTACAACAACCCAGGAGGACTCATCATGAAGCGGAAACGATTCAGCGAAGCCCAGATCATCGGGGTGTTACAAGAAGCCGAGGCCGGGGTCAAGAAACAAGACCTCTGCCGGAAACATGGGATCACCGAGCAAACGTTCTATCGGTGGCGAGCCAAGTATGGGGGCCTGCGGGTCTCCGACGTCACACGGCTGAAGCAGCTTGAGGCCGAGAATCGGCAGTTGAAGCAGCTGTTGGCCGACGCGCACCTGGATCAGGCGGCGCTCAAGGAACTCCTGTCAAAAAACTGGTAAGGCCCGCGGCACGGCGCCAAGCGGTGGCTCATCTGGTCACGCTGGGGCTGATGAGTCAGCGGCGGGCCTGTCACTTGGTAGGCATCCACCGCTCGGTAGTGCGCCATCAGTCCGGCCGTCCCGACGCAGCCGCCCTCCGGGTCCGGCTGTGCGAACTGGCGGCGGCGTTTCCGCGCTATGGCTACAAGCTGTTGCATGAGTTACTCAAACGGGAGGGCTTGGTGGTGAACGCGAAGAAGACGTATCGGCTGTATCGCGAAGAGCGTCTGCAGGTCCGGCGCAAGCGGCGTAAACGTCTCCCGGCCCGTGACCGTGGGCCGTTCCCGCATCTAGACGGCCCGAATCAGCGCTGGTCGATGGACTTCATGTCGGATCAATTGGCCACAGGGCGGCGCTTCCGCATTTTGAACGTCGTGGACGATTACAGCCGGGAATGTATCGGCCAGCTCGTGGACGTTTCGATCTCTGGAGAGCGAGTCAGTCGGCTCTTGGATCACCTGGCTGTCCAGCGGGCTCGGCCCGTAGCGATCGTGCTGGATAACGGACCGGAATTCACGAGCAAGGCGCTGTGCTTGTGGGCCCAACGCACGGGGGTGCGCCTGCGCTTCATCCAGCCGGGGAAGCCGTGTCAGAATGCCTTCGTAGAGAGTTTTAACGGCAAATTCCGGGATGCCTGCCTGAATGAACAATGGTTCGTTGATTTGGCCGAGGCCCGGCGTCGTATCGAAGCGTGGCGCCTCCACTATAACACCGTCCGGCCCCACAGTTCGCTAGGGTTTCTCAGTCCGGAAGAGTTTCGTCTGGCAGGCGAACGTGACGTGGACAAAGCCGGTCGCTCGGCAAGCTTGACAAAAACGGCAAATGGCCCACTTTCCCCCAGCCATCCCGAGGGCTATAATTCGGTCATTGCCTCACTTTCGACTTGGACCTAAATTGGGGGGAAGGTCACCAGAAAACTCACTCTCGAAGTGGACCGTTTTATGGGGGGAAGGTCATACCTTCTCACATTTTCGTCGAAGTACAAGGTATAGTCCCATTCTCATGTCTTTATCGTTTGGATAATCCTTTAACATTTTTTTGACTGTTATATCCTCTATTCCCTGAAACACTTCTTTTACTTTAGCCTCACAGTTGGGCATATTTGGAACAAACGAACATTTTTTGAGTAACACGTTACGACAAGAGGGCATGACAAGTTCTCTAACTTCTTGTCGAATACCCTCTTCTTTTCTCACTTCTTCTCTCAACTCCTCTCGCAATTCTTTCCGTAACTCTTCCTTTAGTTGTTCTCTCAGGGGTGTTTGGCCTTCTCCCTGAGCAAAACAGAAGGCTCCGTTCCATAACAAAAACCCAAGTAGTAGCTGTATAGAAAACTTCATAAGACCCTCCTTGATTGAGCCAGACTAGCCCAACACAGGGGCTGCCCCTCAGAGAATAGGAGAATAGAATAGCAAAACTTTAGAGGAATCAGGAAAGTGTGTAAAGCGAATTACGAGTGGAAATTACGATGAGGATTGAGAAGTCTTGGTGAGATAGTCCCACTGTTTCGGAGGCTTTTGGAGAATAGTCTTAGCGATATTTTCCGGTATGTCGGAGATCTTGAAGGCAGGATCGTTCACTTCGTCGTACTTGGACTGACGAGGTTTGCGAGGTTTCGTAAGCTTCCCCAGAGCTTCAGTCTTGTTTCTTCCCTTGTTGAGTCGGGCTTGGGCCTTCAAGGTATTCCACGTCGAGTTCGTCTTTTTTCCGTCCCGTCGATTTTTTATTCTGAATGATATGGTCCTTTGATAGAAATGGAATCGTCAGCCCTCCGAGTTGAATTTCCTCTCTCGCCTGGTAGGCTTCGTTAAAGTCAACGCCGTCGATGTGCGTCAGCAAGTCGATCCTGCGCGGGGCCACCCCGATTTGAAACACGACACCCGGTTCCGTGAACGTTTGCCGGTCGATCTCGTCCATCGGAGCACCGAAGTCTGAGATGGCCAGATAGACGTGTTCGGCGTTTTCCGGGCTGGATTCCACCCACAGATCCAAATCCCCCGTGGCCCGGGGATACCCGTAGGCACCCATGGCATATGCGCCCACCACGAGAAATCTAACTCCGTGGGCGGATAAGCTTTGCAACATCTCTTTGTAATCGTCGTTCAACACCTTGCGGATCGGTCAAACTCCATAATTCTGCCGTCAAGTCCCAGACCATGGACACCCGTTCGGCCGGGGAGCCGTCAACAAAAGGGGAGTCTTCCTTGGACATCTTTTTTAATGCAGTATATTGTTTTTGAAGTTTCATACGTGCCTATTATAGGCCATGCGTCGTGGGTTTGGGAGATAAAAAACCTGCCGGAGAAGTAGACACGTCGTGAAAGCGATGATCCTCGAATATGACGGCGACGTCGGCACGGCTCCGTTGCAGCTCCGGGACGTGCCCGTGCCGGAACCCGGACCCGGCGACGTGCGCGTGAAAGTGCACGTGTGCGGCGTGTGCCGGACGGATCTGCACGTGGTGGAAGCCGAGTTACCGCCTGCCGCGAGGCCCATTATTCCCGGCCATCAAACCGTCGGGGTCGTCGATCGACTGGGCGCAGGCGTGACCACGCTCAAGCCTGGCGATCGAGTGGGCATCGCCTGGCTCCAGGATACGTGCCGGACCTGCGAGTTTTGTATCACGGGGCGAGAAAACCTGTGCGAGCACGCGACGTTTTCCGGCTATCACGTACACGGCGGGTTTGCAGAATATGCGCTGGTGCCCGCACGCTTTGCGTACCCCATTCCTTCGATCTTTTCCGACGCGGAAGCCGCGCCGCTCCTGTGCGCAGGCATCATCGGCTACCGGGCCTTACGCCGGAGCCAACTCAAACCCGGGCAACGATTGGGCCTGTACGGGTTTGGCGCATCCGCTCACATCACGATTCAGATCGCGCGGCATTGGGGCTGCCCGGTGTACGTCTTTTCGCACCGGGATGCCCATCAGCGTCTCGCCAAAGAACTCGGGGCGACCTGGGTCGGGCATTCGACCGAATCACCGCCGGAAAAGCTGCATGCCTCGATCGTGTTTGCCCCGGTCGGGCACCTCGTGCCTCATGCGCTGCAAGCCCTGGAACGGGGCGGGACGGTCGCCATGGCCGGCATTTATTCGTCTGACGTGCCGTCGCTCGTGTACGACCGCGATTTGTTTCACGAACGGTCGCTCCAAAGCGTCACGGCCAATACAAGGCAGGACGGGTTGGACCTGTTCCGAGTCGCGGCGGAAATTCCCATCCGCACCCACACCCAAGCCTTCAGGCTGGAGGAAGCGAACCAAGCACTTCAAGCCCTGAAAGCCGGAACGATCAATGGAGCGGGGATCCTGACCATCGGGTGAGGGTGCCAAGGCAACACCGCAATGCACCCGATTACAATAAATTAGAGGCTACTGGACTTACTTCTCGCTATCTTCGAGCGTGACGCCACGTCCGGCTCGCAGACTTCGTCTGGCTTTCTCAACGCGTTGGAGAAAGCGAGGGTCGTGTTCCAGCCGATAATCGAACCATTCATCTTCTGATTCAAACCCGATCAACACGCCTGCTGGTTTCCCGTGCCTTGTAATCACGATTTTCTCTTTTTCAGCAAGTCGTAAGTATTTCGACAGGTCATCTTTGACTTCTGATAGCGCAATTTCCTTCATGGTGATTCTCCATATTGCCTGAGCCATTCTTGAGCCTGAGATTTTGGGATGATAGCCAAAATTTCAACGGCTACTCCCCTCACGTCATAAAACACACGAACTTCATCAATACGAAGTCGAAACTGGGGGCGTGAGATACCTTGTAGCATTTTGATTCGGCTCTTGCTCGTCTTCGACGGTTGATGACGAAGATGTTTTTCAATGCCAGCCCGGACCGTGGCTCGGATGTTGGCCTTGAGGTTCCGTAAATCTTCAACGGCCTCAGGGGCCAGAATAATCTCATGCCACATTCTGGCTATATTATAGCCAGATTTTAGGGCGATTCAATGTTTTTTAAAGGGTTCGATGAAACCGCTTTGCCCAAGCCTCAGGTTTATTTCCCATTGGCGGGCTTTGATGCCTGGGGCTTCCCAAGACTGGCAAGACCGGCTGCGGCGCAGGCTTCATCCAGGTGTCCCCCCGGGGCGCCGCCGACGCCGATCCCTCCGACGACTTCGCCTTCGAGTTCAATGGGCAAGCCCCCGCCAAGGATCAGGATCCTATCGTTCATGTCCCGCAAGGCCTGGATACTGGGAACTTTGGCGATGAGTTCGGCCAGCTCCAACGTGGACCGTCGCAAACTCGCCGCGGTATAGGCTTTCCGAAAGCTGCTGTCCGTGGTGTGCGGTCCCGCCCCATCGCTGCGCAACAGGACCTTCAGATTCCCTCCGCGGTCGGCGACGGCGACACTGACTTTGTACCCGCCTTTTTCGCATTCGGCCAAGCCTGCTGCCGCGGCTTGTTGGGCCAACGCCAAGGGCAGCACCGCCTCTTTGGGTAACGGTTCGGCTTGAGCGATCCCCCCTGTTGTCAGACACAACAGCGTGGCTCCCATGACACAGAGCTTGAAGCCGGACTTTCGGCATGAAACGTGTCCATTTTTCTTATTCATTGGGATGCTTCCTTTTCTTTTCGATTTCAATCTCTACCTCCCCTCGCCCCTCCTTACAAAGGAGGGGAACGAAGAGAGGCGTCATCTTCTCCTCCCCTTTGTAAGGGGAGGTCAGGAGGGGTAGAGTCGAATGCCTGGAGAGCACCGACAATCAATCCAACAAGAACACCGGCGGTCGATTAGTGATTCGACGAGCGCGTCTGCGCCTCTCCCGTCATCGGCACGAACGCGACCGGCAACAACTCTTGGCGCCGGAGCCCCGCCGGCGTGTTCGTGAGGATGATCAGGCGTTGCAGCGTTTTCCCCAAGGGCAAAATCATTCGTCCCCCGGGCGCAAGCTGATCCAGCAAAGGTTGGGGAATTTGCTCCGGGGCCGCCGTGAGAATGATCGCGTCAAAGGGCGCCTCCTCAGGCCAACCCTGATACCCGTCACCCGCCCGGCTGGTGATATGGGGAATGCCCAACCTGTCAAAAGTTTGACGTGCGCGTGCGGCCAGTGCCTCCACGATCTCGATGGTAAACACCTTCACTCCTAACTTCGCCAACACCGCGGCCTGATACCCCGAACCCGTTCCGATTTCCAACACGCGTTCATGGCCGTTCAGGCGTAGCGCTTCGGTCATATAAGCCACGATGTAGGGTTGTGAAATGGTTTGGTCGTATCCGATCGGCAGCGGATGATCGTCATAGGCTTCGGTTGCATCCTCGGCCAACACGAATTCATGACGAGGCACTTCCCGCATGGCTCGGATGACGGCTTGGTCGCTGACCCCACGCGTGAGGAGTTGCGCCTTCACCATGTGATCCCGTTCACTTTGTCGAGGAGAAGGATGCTCGAGGGGTTCGAATTCCATACTTATTCCGGTTGTGGGCGTCATGAACGACAGACCGAGCAAGGCGATCAGAGACAACGCAAAGATTGCCACAAGCAAGCCTCCATTTTCACCTAAACCATCGAGCACGCATTTCTCCGTTAGCAGATTCGACTTGTTGAAAAACCGGAACGCCCGTGAGACACAACGGGAGCTTATTTCAACGATTTCTTGGGAAACAGGGAACGACCCGTCAATCCCTGATAGGCTTCTTCCAGCGTCCCCACGTGCGAGACGTGCATGAGGAACGGGGTTCGCCATTCGCCGTCGCCGGGATGCCGTTCCTCAGGAATAAGAACCCGGTCCAGGCGTTCCGAATGGGCTGCATAAATTTTATACGGGACCCCGGCGACTTTCCCGATGTGGCCGTCCTCCGTAATCCTTCCGGTGAGCGTTCGGCCATAAACGATCGCTTCGTTCTTGGCAAGGGCCAGGACACTTAACGCCACCATCGCCGACAGGCTGTCGCCATACAAGGTCAACCCGGAGTAGGGAAACGTCAAGACCACGGTCCACGAGTCATCCTGAAGATTCGCGGATTTTGCGACCCGGTCGATGGCGGTCGCCACGCCTTTTCGCGCAATGGGGCCGAACCGGCCGGGGATTTTTCGAAAATGGACCTTGAGCCCATCATGATCCGAGCGTTGGTGAAAGTGAATCATGACGTACGTCACGATTCCCGCGGGTTGTCGGGCTTGGTCCAGAGTCATCCCGAGTACGGGAATCGATTGGTGAAGAAACCGGCTCGGAGGCGGGGTTTCCGACGCCGCAGCGTGTGATGCCATCAGCAGGGCCGACAGCATCGCCATAATCCAAATCGTTAGACGGCTCATAAGAAATATTACACCTTTTTTTCGGCTGACATCTTTTGTTTTCCGTGAGAAAGTATACTGCATTTGCCCTGAAAATTCCCTATGGTCACATGAAAAAGACGTGACCTAACGTCGCATCCGCCCACAGAGTTGGCGAGGCCGTTCCTCGTTCACTGAATCTATTTTTTTCTCATTAAACACAGGTAGCGCAGGTAGTTGTCGAAGGGTACTCTTTCCAGCTTGTCGAATATGAAATACGGGTAAAACATACTCACGAGTTCTTCTTTCCACAACAGGGAGGTGATGGTGCCGGTGACCGGATTCATGAACTCGTTGGTCCTGCCAAACCGTTCTTCATCGTCACAGAACACGCACACCATGAGTTTCCCGCCGGCACGAAGGAGCGATGCCAATTGAAGCGCGTATTCGTCTCTTTTCCGGGGTTGCAGATGATGGAGTAACGAGATGTCATAGATAAGATCAAATGTCTCGCCAAGGACGCTCAGGTTTTCCGTGCTTTCGACCATAAATCGTAAAGACGGATGGCTGTTTTTTTCCTTCGCGAGTGCAATCGCCGTCTCGGAATGGTCGATACACAAAATCTCGTATCCCTTTTGCGCAAGGTGGAACGCATAATTGCCGACCCCACATCCCACGTCCAACGCCTTGCAAGCGTTCATCCAACCTGAATTCAGGACTTCCATAAACCAGGACGGCATGTTATCGACGCACCAGGGCAGGCTATGTCCCTGCGTTCGGTACAACCTGTTCCAGTTGTCAACGTTGGGCATGACGCGAAAAATATCAAAGCGGTTTTGACGGGTCAAAGCAGACCGGCTACCATGGCGCGTCCTGAAGATGAATTCCCGCGCTTTCCCATTCCAATGATGACGTTCAGCGGATCAAAAAAATGATTTCGATTCGTCCGATCAGGTCGGCCCTCTATTTCATCGACGTCCGTGCACAAGCGCCGTTTCGATTCGGCAAGGAGACGCTCGAGCGGGTCACGTGTGCCCGCGTGATGTGTGAAGTGGAAGAAGCCGCGCGTGGTCCTTTTCAAGGTTGGGGGGAGTCGCCTCTCTCCGCGCAATGGGCATGGCCCAGCGACGTTCCGTTAGCGGAACGCGAGGCGGCTTTGCGACAATTCTGTTGCGAGGTGTTGGATGCATGGTCGGCGTACGACGCCGGCGGGCACCCGCTCGCGCTCGGACATGCATTCCTCCGCGAGACGTTGCCGGGGTTACTTGTTTCGTTTAATGCGCAACGGAGTGCGGAAAGCCAATTGCCCTACCTAGCGGCCTTGATGTGCTGTGCGCCCTTCGATCTCGCGCTCCACGATGCGTATGGCCATGCCGCGGGCCGCCCGATCTACGACTGCTACTCCTCCCGCGACATGCCCGATGATTTGACCTCCTACCTTGGAGAAGCCGACTTCAAAGGACTGTACCCAAGTGATTTTCTCTCATACGGCATAAGCAGGATCCCCGCGTGGCATACCGTCGGGGGTGTTGACGCATTGTTCGAAGGGGCGGGAACTTCCGGGAAGCCGGGAAGCGGGTTTCCCTCGACCCTGGAAGAATGGATACGCAAAGACCAATTGAGTCGCCTGAAAATCAAGTTGAGCGGAACTGATTTCGAGTGGGATTATGAGCGCGTGCTGAACGTGGCCGAGGTTTCGATGCCACGCGGGGTCACGATGTTGGGCGTGGACTTCAACGGAACGGTGACGGACCCCACGTACGTGGAACACCTGTTCGAGCGAATCCACCGGGACCGGCCCGACGTCCCGGACGCGCTTTGCTACATTGAAGAGCCGTTCACGCCGGAACTGCTGGACGCTGGTACGGGCGTGTCCGCGCTTGCGAAGTGGGCGCCTTGCGTCCTGGATGAAAGCGCCCATGATTGGCGCGTGCTTCAGAAAGCGAGCGCACTCGGTTACTCGGGTGTGGTGGTGAAAACGTGTAAAACCCAGACGGAAGCGCTCTTGACGCTGAGTTGGGCGAAACGCCACGGTCTGGAGGTGTTGACCCAGGACTTGACCAACCCGATGCTTGCACAAATCGCACATGCCCAACTCGGGGCTCATGCTTCTCCCGGCATTGGCATCGAGACCAACTCCATGCAGTTTTATCCCGACGCGTCCGCAAACGAAGCCAAGGTGCACCCGGGGTTGTATCAACGAGTGGGCGGAGTCCTCGACCTCAAGACAATCAGCGGTCCCGGGTTCGGGTACAGAATTCAGGAGATCGATCGTCAACTTCCCCGGCCTGCCGGAACGTCTTGGTAGGGATTCGGACATGAACGGCACAGAACCCGGTTCAGGTGTCGGAACGTTCTGACATGCTTGGATAAAAGGATGTCACGCTGTTGTGAATAAGAATTTTCAACTGATCGGGATCGTCGGATGCGGCAAGATGGGTCGCATTTATCACAAGGTCTTCGACCCGTTGTGTGACCGTTTTGTGATCGTGGACCCTCGGGCGGCCGACCACCTGGAACCCCGGCCCTACACGACGTTGAGTGACGTGCCCGGAGACCTTTTCAATCTAGTTCAAGTCTGGTGCATCTGTACGCCCACGGAAAAACACTTCGAGAGCCTTGAGACGATTCTGTCGAGAAATCCACGCGCACGGGTCATCGTGGAGAAACCCGCTTGCCTGAGTTTTGAAGTCGACCCCTTCCAGGCGCTTCTCAAGAAATACCGCGAGGCGCGCGTCCTGATAAACAGGCAGTATGCCGATTCCCGCGCCGTCAGGGAACTGGTGAATGCGCTGAAGCGGTACGACGTGGCGCACATCGACCAGATTCGAATCGAGTTCAGTAAGGATCGCCGTCCGGATATTGACTCGGGCCGATTCGTCGACTCGCACTTCGGGGTTCTGGGATACGAATGGTCGCACATCCTGACGATCATTCAACAACTCCTCGGCCAGGACGATTGGGCCACGTATCGGGACCTGACATCGGAATTGCAGGCGACCTTTGATCACGTGCAATTCGTCTCCGAGCTTGGCGAACAAAGCGTATTACCGTCCGGGACGAAGATCCAGCTCAGGTCGTCGATGCTTGGTAAGTACGAGTTTGCCTCATTCATGCCGTATGACCGACTGATCTGCCATCGTTACATCGAGGTCAACGCCGGGGCGCTCCGGTTCAGGCTGCAACTGGAACCCCGTGACGAGACGAGATTCACCGGCCAGCCTTTCGAAAATCACTTCCGGATCGAGGATGGTGGTGACGTATTGCATGACTCGACCATCCTGGATCCCTTTTTACCAAGATTTCTGCAATTGACCCTGAACCAGCTTTTCCAGCCTGATTATCCGCCGATCGACTGGACAACACTCGAACGAATCATCTCAACAAGGAATTCGTTACGAAGTCACAACGGTCTGAATACCTTGGTCGCGCCGGCAAAAACGGGATTGGGTGCCGAACCTGACTGACACGCGAGGTTTTGGAGCACGGTCCGTTATGCTTCGGGATCTTCCTGAAGATGAAGGCGGTTTGGCGACGGTCAAAAAGGTGGGCGGAACCCATCCTTGCCCTCGCCCAGACTCGGCAACTGTTCGCTAAGAACCGCTCGAACATGCTGGTAGTGATTTAGGTACGCTCGGTGGAAGGTCTTCATGTCGCTGGACAACTTATCCGCCATTAAGCAAAGCGCTGCATCGCGCGTGCCCGCTAGGAACTTGCCGCGCTGGAAATGGAACGGCTGGGCGATGAATTTTTCAACACCCGTGTCCAAGAGGTCACTCGCAAACTCACGGGCATCTCGAACCAGCAACAGCGGTGTCATGGTGATACAGGTATCCACACCTTCGACGTACAACTGACGCGAGGCTCGCAGCCGGGTCCGGTTATCAGGGCAATAGGGTTCGAATGTGCGGCGCACATCCTCATCATCGGTGGTGACCGTCAAATTGACTTGGACCCGTCCGCCATTGGACACGATGAGGTGAAAAAGATCACAGTCACGCACAACATCGGGGCTTCGAGTTTGTACCACAAGTTTAGGCCGATGCCGTCGGGCCATAATCTCCAGCAATTTCCGCGTAAGTTCAAGCTTGCGTTCGATGGGCTGGTAGGGATCGGTCACACTGCTCATGTAGAGCAACTTGCCATCCAGGCTGCCTCGTCGCCGTCGTTCGAGACGCTCGACGGCATTGTCCTTGACTTCGAGCCACCGTCCCCACGAGTCCCGTTTCTCCGTGCTGTGTGAGAAAAATGCGGCATAGCAGTAGGTGCATCCGAACGAACAACCTGCGTAGGGATTCAGCGTGAAATCATAGGCATCCATGAATCCCGTCGCTCGGGTCAATATGTCACGCACGGGTGCATACTCGACTGTCACTTGGCCAACTTGATCAGGACGCTCTGATTGAGAGGATTCCAGGAAGAGTAACGGTTGGGTTGTGGGACTCATGATTAGCGATCACCTTTACGGAAAAGAATCACGGGATCATTCTTTGGCGGATTCCATTGAACTGGGGTTTCAAGATAGTTGCAAACTATATTGGGAGGTGGCTTTGGTAAACGGTCGAGCAGATCACTTCGCCATGCCGTGGTTTTGGGGAGGTTGCCTGACCACGGAAGTTGTGTGGTCATTTCCTCGAACTCATCCCCAGCAGCAAACCAGGCCTCACCGCTTTTGCTCGAATGGCTCGTCACTACGACCAATGCGGGGGTGGACTTCTTGCGGATAGCAGCGAGGCTGCGCCTTACGTCATGCTTGTTTGATTCATATACTGCATGTATAGCCATTAGCCAACATTCGCCGTGCGATGAAGACCTTCTAGTGTGAGCAGCGCCAGAGCGGTAATACCAATCGTTTGAATCATATGAACCACACGATTCTGTCATGGCGTCACACGTACGAGAAAGATTGGAGAGCCGAAGCTTCTTATCGACAATGGACTTGAACGTTGACCAAACCATTTTGCCGATCCTTCTCATGTGCTTGCTACGATCTATCCCCTGAATGGTGACATTGATATCGGTGTGCCGCAAGTGCTTTTTGGCGACCGCAATCGCAACGGCAATTTGCACGGCAAACGAGCCACACCCAACGTCGATTACATGAAGGGACTTGCCCGAAAGAAAGCGGCGCACAATTGCGAATGCAAGGTTGATTTGGCGAGGCTGATACCAAGTGAGGTAGAAGAGCGCATCCCACTCGTTGTACTTGGGTTCATTGCCTTTTTGAAGCCCACCCATTGATTCAAGTGCTTTCGTGACACGATTCAGGCACTCTTTTGGGCTTTTGCCAGTGCTCAGGCGACGATATTCATCTTCGGCCACTGTTACAATAGCCATGTCAAGCGACTGGCGAACCATGTGGCTCCATGACAACAACTTTTTCACTTTGAGGTAAACCATAACTGTGCCGTCCTCTAGAGTCAATTATCTTGGAGGCTTCTTTTTGGTAAAGAGAGCCTGTCCCCCTTTTCCTGTGGGACTAGAGTCTTCCGCCCGGTTCTTTCCAAGCCACCCCGAACGGTTCAGGATCACGGCAAGGCCGGTCCCTACGCCGAAACCAAGCACTATCCAATCAACCCAGGACCAAACTTGGTCGGGCAAAGCCGGATCAGGAGCGGTCAGCGCCGCCACCACCAACGTGCCCGCTGAAATGCCACCATAGAAGACGACTCCCTTCCATCGACTTTTGAAACGTGACAGAGTAGGGTACAGGACCACAATGCACGTCAACGAAAAACTGAAAACCGAGATGATGGTGGCCAGTGTGGAGATTCCCTGCATAATCGCGGTGTGATTCCTTCAAAAAAGAATGAAGCCCGGTTGCTGAAGAAGGCTGCGCGGTGCTTAGAAAGCTGCTGCTGATTCGCTCATTTGTCAACACCCTTTGTGGATAATCATCATTTTCTAGGTCAACCTAAGCGTGTCATGGGAAAAACCCTTTAACATTCCAGTGATATTTTCATAACACCTTGAAATATAACTCCAAATACGCGTGTTTATTTTAAACACACTATATTTAGTAGCAAAAAATAATTCGACACAATGCACAAAAAATGTGCAATCTGCTCACTCTACGATCATACGGACATGGAATAAGCATTCAAAAATAATTTTTACCATGTTATCCCCAGATTCTGGGGAAAGATCGTTTGGCTCCAATTTTGCTATGGGAATCGCTCGCACGGCACATCAGACGTTCGCAACTTCTCATCTGTTCGTTCCTACTCTCGTCATCTCATTTTGAGCCATGAGACCCGACGATTCGCTCACACTGCTTCGAGCCCTGCAAGATCCCCGTCTTTACCCTCATCCGGTCACCCGTTTCGATCTTCGGGAAACACATATTTCCTGGGTTCTGCTGACTGGAACTTTTGCCTACAAAATCAAGAAACCCGTTAATTTCGGGTTCGTGGACTTTTCTTCACTCACTCAACGCGAGTTTTTTTGTCATGAGGAAATTCGCTTGAACCAACGGTCAACACCGGACGTCTACGTGGACGTGCTGCCGATTTCCGGGACGCCCGATCATCCGCGGCTGGACGGGCAAGGCGAGCCGTTTGAATTCGCTGTAAAAATGCAACAGTTCGCGGCCGATGCCACCTTGGATCACGTGTTGGCTCAGATTCGACCGGAACAAGTCGACCGATTGGCCTTGGACATCGCAGCCTTTCACCATAACGTGGCCAGGGCGGATCAGGATACAGTCTTTGGAACACCCGGGTTGATTGCACGGGTCATTACAGAAGTCTTTGAACAAATCCCCGCGCATAGCGCCTTTTCCGAACATCGTCCCTCCCTGGAGCAACTTCGGCACTGGCTTACTCATTTCCACGCGGACCATGCCGGTGACTTCGAGAAACGAAAAGCGAGCGGGTTCATTCGAGAGTGCCATGGTGATCTTCACCTGGCCAATCTCGTGCTGCGTCACGATCGAATTATCGCATTCGATGGCATCGAGTTCAGTGAACGACTGCGATGGATCGACGTCATGAATGATATGGCCTTTACGGTGATGGACATTCAGGCCAGAGGACAGCCGGCGTTGGCCAGGCGATTCCTGAATCGCTACCTCGAATTCACGGGGGACTACGAAGGCCTGAGGCTTCTCCCCTTTTACGAAGTCTATCGGGCTCTCGTCCGGGTGAAAGTCGCAGCGCTTGTTTTCACCCAGGCCCGCGGTCCGCGTGTTTCGCCCCTCGTGGACGACTTCATTCGGTATCTCTCGGCCGCACAATCCTTCACCGAAACCCAAACGCCCTGGCTCGTCATCATGCACGGGGTATCCGGCACCGGCAAATCGACCGTCTCGGAAACATTGCTGGAACAAACAGGCGCCATCCGTCTCCGGTCGGACGTCGAACGCAAACGCCTGTTTGGATTATCACCGTTGGATCAGAGTTCCGGGGAAATCAAAGCCGTCGTGTATAGAACGGAGACGACGCGAAAGACCTATGAACGCCTGCTAGCCTTTGCCCGGCAGCTTCTGCAGTTGGGATATCCGGTTATCGTGGACGCGACCTTCTTGAAACGGCAACATCGGGATGCGTTCAGAACGCTGGCGGCCTCGTTGAATATCCCCTTTTTGATACTGGATATGCAGGCCACGCCGGCCACTTTGCGCGAACGAGTGAAGGCAAGAACCGTCGAGTCGAATAACGTCTCGGAAGCCGATCTGCCCGTGCTCGAACAACAGGAGCGGGACCAAGAACCTCTCGCGCCGGACGAACAAGACGCCATCCTGAGACTTCACGCAGGCGACTTGTTAGACCCTGCCGAGGTCGTCGGCATGCTCGAATCAAAACGCGAGGCGGTGAAGTAACACGCCCCGGTGTGAGGCTGATGTCACGCCACCCCGGAATAGTAGCGCAGAATGTCCGACACGGAAATCAAGCCGATGATTTTGCCGCTCTCGGTCACACACACGTGGCGCGTCGCTTTTTCTTTCATTAACTGCACGGCTGCCACCACCGATTCACTGCTTTCAATCGTTAGAAGCGGTTCTCGCATGCAGGTTTTGACGGTCGTTGTCGCGGGATCGACCCCGTTGGCCACCACTTCGCGACTCAATTCGGTTTCCGTGATGCTTCCGATGAAGTCATCGCCACCTTCGACCAACAGCGAGCCGACCTTCCAGGTCTGCAAGGCTTCCCCTGCTTCCCGAAGCGTGGCGTCATGGGACACGGAGCGAATCGCCCGGGACATAAATTCGCTCACGGTGGGGCCACTCGTTGACTGGGAGCGTTGGCCTGCACTGGCTTGAGCCCGCCGGGCCTCCAAGTCCGCGACGCAACTCTCCAGCACCCGGAGTCGTTGTCGCAGGGCTTCTCGTTCATTATCCAGACCCGCTCCCTCCGGAGCCTCATCCGAAAGATTGACGAGCCCTCCTGCTTCCCCCAACTGAGCATATTCATAGGCTTCCAACATACTCGAGGAACTGCCCAGCACTTCGGCAATAAGTTCCTCAACGGCCATGTCAAATTCTTCTATGGATGATGGCGTTGCTGAGCCTCCCATAATAAACGTCTTCAGGCTCGCAATTTGCTGACGAAACCGATCGATATTCTGATCGAGCGCGCCGCTTTTCTCTTTAACGGATCCTTGTGTTTTATCCATGATGCCTCCTTAAAGCAATAAGACCCGATGGTACCTCACGCGGCTTGGGTCACACAAGATTGAAATTGGGTGATTTTTCACGTGTGTGAAGTTTTTTGCCCTGTCGGCACACAATCTTTCATGACAAAATGAGAGCATTCGTGAGATAATATTTTGTAGTTGGTGTCTCTAAAAACTCGTGATCGTGATGGACCCGAGCAGGGAGGAGGCCAATGGATTTGAAAATTGACAGTCGGAACGTCGGCATGACGCCGAGATGGAAACAGGAAATCCAAGACCGTATTACCACACTCCAAACAGAGTACGACAACATCACCCATGCCCGTATTACACTGACCAAAAACCCACATCACAAAAAGGGAGCCGATAACGCCCAAGCGCTGATCGTGCTGAATCTTCCTCCACGGCATACCGTGACCGCACGGAAAGAAGCCAAGAGTTTCGAGGAAGCGATTCGCTCCGCGTTCAAGGCCGCGACGACGGAAATCAAGAAATTTCGCGAAAAGCCCGTTTCGCTGAAACCCGCCAAACTCGAGGAACTCTGAGTCGCCCCGGGTCGAATGGTCGCCGGGTCTGCGGAATACAACCGGAAGCCTTCAGGGGGTGCGGCCAAGCAGTGTGCTTCGCTGTGTGACATCTTGACAAGATGGAGGCATACGTGAATCAAAAGTTATACGTCGGGAACCTGTCCTATGACACAACGGACCAGGAATTACAGGATCTGTTTGCACAGCACGGAACCGTCCAATCCGCCAACGTGGTCACGGATCGATATACCGGACGATCCAGAGGGTTCGGATTTGTGGAAATGGGGAGCGGCGAAGAAGCGCAGCAAGCCATCGAGGCGCTCAATGGATCAGAATTCCAAGGCAGAAGTCTCGTGGTGAATGAGGCGAGACCCAAAGAAAAATCTTTCCGCCCACGACGGTAACGTCTGGCCACAAATCCCCCTGATTCCTTTGTCGTTTTCACGCCCTTGCCGAAAGCAGGATCGCCTTGCACCCGAGCAAGAGCAACGCCGCAGCTTGCCATACGTCGCATGTGAGCCGCACGATTTCCACGAAAAGCAAGGTTAAGCCTTTACAATCCGTCCTCGGGCAGGTATCCTTAGAAAACTTGCCTTTTTGAGTGCTGCTTCATCAAAAAAGGTGGACGGGTTTTGAAAAGAAGATACTGAAGCGAGTGAAAAGCAGCACTTTCCGTTTCAACAATCATTGACTTTGTTGCGTGCTGGTTATTTCTCAGACACGACTTTACCGATCACTCAATGGATACTAACACCATGATGACTCTGACTAATTCACAAACCGTCAACCCCGTACCACGAAAATATGATCGCTTGAACCTGACGTTGTTTCCCACTATCACGAGCGGTGCCGTTATCGGGTTGCCGGTCTACGCGTATTATTATGATTTTTCTTGGCTTGCTTGGGCCCTGTTTGTGCTGCTCTATATCATCACGGGCCTTGGCATCACCGTGGGGTACCACCGCTTATTGGCTCATCGAAGTTTTTCGTGCCCCAATTGGGTGAAAGGCACTCTTTTGATCGCAGGAGGATGGGCGCTCCAAAATTCAGGCCTCAAATGGGCAGCAGATCATATCCGCCATCATGCCCGGTGCGATCAGGAAGAGGATCCGTATAATGCTCAACGGGGCTTCTGGTACAGTCATTGTGGGTGGCTCTTCTGGCAAGATCCCCATAAAGACGATAAATATGCCACCAAGCTGAAACAGGACCCCGTGGTGGTATGGCAAGATCGTTATTATCTCCCCATTGTCCTTTCCGGCCTGGCACTTCCCTTCGTGGTGGGATTCTTGTACAACGGCTGGATTGGAGGACTGGGATGTTTTCTGCTCGCAGGAGTCGGGCGAACCTTTTTCGTCTTGAATTCCACGTTTTGTATTAATTCCATTTGCCACCTGTGGGGTGGCCAACCGCATGGAGCATCCGATTCCAGTCGTGACAGTTGGTGGATCTCGCTCATCACCTTCGGAGAGGGATACCATAATTATCACCACATGTACCAAAGTGATTATCGGAATGGCCCCAAGTGGTACAATTTCGACCCGTCAAAATGGCTCATCTATAGCCTCTCCCGCATGGGACTCGCCAGCTCTCTGCGCCGGTTTTCCTGATCATCGCTTTTTTGCCAGGCCCTGACTTCGCTTAGGCGCCGGCGCTTCCGCTTTTCATCGCCACTCATGGTATGAAAATGCCCTGACGCACGTGCCCCAGGGCGTTCCTGAACAACGGCGCAGGGATCAACGATCGTCGGGCCTTCCTTTCCCCCGCACTTCCTTGTTATCCCCCACCTCCGGGAGTACCTTGTAAGTAGGACATGGATGCGTACGACACGATCACTTGCATTCCGGAAACCTATGCTTCTCCCCGAACTCATTCAGCTCGTTCTCATTCGGCAAAGTCACTTCATCGATAGAGCTAGCGTACACGTTTAACACGATTGATGGTTGCTTGTGAGGGAAAGCCATGGAGAACCAAGCCTGTAATTTTATCGGAGGAAAGTGGGTACCCGCCCTATCGGGACGGACCTATGAAAGCCGGAATCCGGCCACAGGCCAAGTGATTGCCCAATGCGCCGACTCTGGCGTCGAAGACATCCGGCACGCCGTAGCGGCTGCCCGGGAGGCCTTCGAATCCTGGTATCGTTTGCCCGCGCCTCGACGCGGTGAATTATTGTACCGGGTTGCCGAACGGTTGGTGCACGAGAAAGAATCTATAGCCCGAGCCTTAACGAGTGAAATGGGCAAAGTCCTTGTTGAGGCGCGAGGTGACGTTCAGGAGGCCATTGACATGGCCTATTACATGGGAGGAGAAGGTCGCCGACAGTTCGGGCATATCGCTCCGGCCGAGTTGCCCAATAAATCCGCTTGGTCGATACGGGAGCCGCTCGGGGTGGTCGGCTTGATTACTCCCTGGAACTTTCCCGCGGCCATTCCGGCCTGGAAGAGTCTTCCGGCCCTAATCATGGGTAACACGGTGGTGCTCAAACCGTCTCCCGATACCCCATTCACCGCGGCGCTTCTTGTGAAAATTCTGGAAGAGGCCGGCATTCCCTCCGGAGTGGTCAACCTTGTGTTGGGGAGTACCCCGCAAGTGGGGGAAGCCCTGGTCAAGCATCCCGACGTCGCGCTCATCTCCTTCACGGGCTCAAGGGTCACGGGGGGGACAGTCGCCAGGGATGCCGCGACTCATCATAAGAGGTTCGCCCTTGAAATGGGTGGCAAGAATGCCATTCTCGTCATGGAGGATGCGAATCTCGAGTTGGCCGTGGAAGGCATCGTGTGGAGCGCCTTCGGCACCAGCGGGCAACGCTGTACGGCCTGTAGCCGGTTGATTGTGCATCGAGCGGTGAAAGACCGGCTGGTGACGATGTTGTTGGATCGAATGAAGACGCTTCGAGTGGGCAACGGCCTCGATTCCGAGACCGACGTGGGTCCCTTGATTAATCAAAGCCAACTCGACCGGGTCTACGATCTCGTCAAGGCCGGTCAACAAGAAGGCGCACGACTGCTCGCAGGCGGATATCCGCTGACCGACGGAGCGTATGCCGCCGGGTCCTTCTTTGCGCCGACCCTGTTCGACCAGGTCACGCCATCCATGCGAATTGCCAACGAAGAGATCTTCGGGCCGGTCCTGACCGTCATGGAGGTCCAAGACCTCGACGAGGCCATTGTCCTGAACAACTCCGTGGAGTACGGGCTTTCGAGCGCCCTGTATACGCAAGACGTCAACCGGGCCCAATACGCCATGCGTGAACTCCGCTCCGGGATCGTGTACATCAACGCCGGGACCATCGGCAGTGAAGTGCATTTACCGTTCGGAGGCGTGAAAGCCACGGGGAACGGGCACCGTGAGGCCGGGCAGGCAGCCCTGGATACGTTCAGTGAATGGAAATCCATTTACGTCGATTACAGCGGCCAGTTACAACGCGCCCAGATCGACGTAACCTGATGAGACATGTGAACCACGGGTAAGGTGCACAATGAACAACATCCAACTTGAACGCGTGACCGACGCCTACATTCGTAAGTACGTGTCACAAAACCGTGCGGCGCTGATTGCCAAAGGCGTTTTGGATGCCGCCGGAATCGGGCTCAAACCGCTTGTCGATCATATCACCTTCAGGACCCTAAATATCGACCGGCGCGCCCGGAAATTCGTCCGGCTCGGGTACGTCTATTCCGAGACGCTGGAATACCGGGATTGGTATGCCAAGGTGTACCGGGCCCCGGGATTTCCGGCTTTGTTCGTTGATCAAGCCTACGATGATGAACGGGGCAAAGGTAGCGTCATCCCGGATTGGGTGAACGCTTTCGGGGACCAGACCCTGCACCATATCGCCCTGTCGACGGAGGACATTGAAGCAGCCATGGGCCGGTTGCAACGCCAAGGCGTGACCTTTGCCGGGTCCGTCATCGGCGAAAGAGGTGAGGTCATCCGGCAAGTTTTCAGCGTGCCCGAGCCGGTCCGGGGGGTGCCGTTTTCCGTGCTGGAATTGATCGAACGGCATGCCGGCTACCAGGGGTTCTCCCCGCCGCAGGCCGATGCCCTGATGCAGTCCACGGTCAACTACTGACAGGTGATCCCATGCCAACCCTCCTCCTGTTAGGCGCCGGAAAGATCGGTTCACTCATTGCCACCTTTCTGGCGGAGACCAAGGACTACAGGGTTCATCTTGCCGACGTCGATCCTCAGACCACGACTGCTCAAGACAGGCCGGAGATCGTTCCCGTGGTCCTGGATGCCGACAACAGTCGCGGCCTGGAAGACTACGTGCTCACGCATAGGCCCGAAGCCGTCATTTCCAGTCTCCCGTATTTCTCCAATCCCACGGTTGCCGCGGTAGCCAGAAAGCACGGCCTCCATTATTTCGATTTGACGGAAGACGTCGAAGTGACCGAACACATTGAACGCATCAGTCGCAGAAGCCAAAAGGCCTTTGTGCCCCAATGCGGGTTGGCCCCGGGGTTTATCAGCATCGTGACCAACGAGGTCATGCAACACTTCGACACGTTGGAGACCGTCAAAATGCGGGTTGGGGCGTTGCCGGTCCACCCCAGTAACGCATTGAAATATTCCCTGACCTGGTCCACGGACGGCCTGATCAACGAATACGGCAACGTGTGCTACGGCATTGAAAACGGGGTCAAGACCGCGCTACGGCCGCTCGAAGGATATGAGACCATCGAAGTCGACGGCCTGCTCTACGAGGCGTTCAATACCTCGGGAGGATTGGGAACCCTGGCGGATACCTATGCGGGGAAAGTCGAGACGATGAATTATAAAACCCTCAGGTACCCGGGACACTGCGACAAAATTCAGTTTCTGATGAACGACCTGAAACTGAATCAACAACGGGACACGCTCAAACACCTGCTTGAGAACGTCGTTCCCAAAACCGAGCAGGACGTGGTCCTGATTTACGTGTCCGTGGTAGGGAGAAAAAACGGAAAACTAATGGAAGAGAATTACGTCAAAAAGCTTTATCCGCAATCCATTGCCGGAAACCTATGGTCGGCCATTCAAGTGACCACCGCTGCCGGCGTGTGCAGTGTGGTGGATTTGGTCCTCTCCGACCCGGCTCACTACCACGGGTTCATTCAGCAAGAGACGTTTCCGCTCGCAGCGGTTCTCTCGAATCGCTTTGGACGGGTCTACGCGTAGCGGGGGGATCCAATTCCGACCAGCGGTATGAAATCTTCCCCGCGTCGTCGAATCCGTCCTTGGTCTCCATCTGAAAAGAACCCTCGTCGGATCTTTCGAGATGGCCGCAGGCGCGGCACCGGTACTCGAAGAAACTCAGCACGTCAACCGTCTCAAGCAATTCGCCTTGATCTTCGAGAACCATCAGCCTCTGGCATTGGGGACACGGCCTGTATTTGCTCATACTTCATCCTATCATGGTTTCGTCATCTCGTGACGGCTCGGGGTCACATGCAGGTGAGGAAGGATACAGGTAGCAGATGTCGGTTTCGTTAAAAGCGCTTGATACCTGGGTAAAAAATAGGGAACAACGATTGTTGTTCCCTGCCTGTGAGAGGTGAACGTCGAGGCTTTTACAATTTGAAAATCTGCGAGATCACGAGATAGGCCCAGGACGCCGCAAAGATGTAGGTGATTTCCTTTTCACCGATGTCTTTGAAAATGAGGCGATACCCGACGACCGGTACCACGGCTACCAGGGCCGCCGAGAAAAAGTGCCCCACCACGTCGCCCAGCACCCCTCCGATGGTCTCGTTGCCGGGCAAGGCTAGAAACGCGCTCGCCCCGACCAGGGGAATCCACAACCAGCGTACGTTGACCACTCTTGCCTCCCCGTGTTTTCCAAAAAAGACTCCAGACCCAACTCCTGGGTATTCTATAAAAAACGTCTCTCCGGTGCGACCCTGGCGGAACACCACGGATGATTCCATCCGATGCCAGGAACCGTCATGGTCGTGTTAACGGCAAAAAAATGGGACCGTCCCAGGAGGACGATCCCGTCAGATCGATGAGCGCGTTGGTTGCGGGGGAGGGATTTGAACCCTCGACCTTTGGGTTATGCGCGCCACTACAGCTTTCGCTGCCTGGTGAATCCAGTTTGTGGTCCGGACTTTCTCTTCATCCTCGGACCGGCTTAGCCGCCGTTAGGATGCCTGCCGTCAAGTCTCTACACCTTCTTGCAAAGCGTGTCGGCTCTGTAAGCTTGGCTCGGGATTACCCCGCTACCGGCTTCCCCGAATTTGACAGGTGATCGTACAGAAGTCTCCCTCTGCACAGCCCATAGATTGTTGGGAGGGGTTGCTTCTCTCTGAAGCAACCAGCGGATCACTCCCCACAGAATCGAGCCCAACGAGCTACCAGACTGCTCCACCCCGCAGAGGCATGGTAGCGAAGCGTTGCGAACGATGTCAAACTGGATCCTCGATTAAGGATGACAGGGGAGAGCACGGCTTCACAGGATCGGGGTCAGTTGTGCTATGGTGCGGGCACCATGCTCCTGGCCGGAATCTTCGGAGGCATCCTGTTTGTGCTGCTGATCATCGGGGACTGGTATCAGTTTACCAGCCTCCGTCCCTTCGCCGCGCAATACGGGTTCGGTATCGCCCGCCGGCGCGACCGCCTCGACACACTCTCCCGGCAATCCCTGCTCAAGCGATTCGGCAAACACGATACCATTGCCCTGCCCCACGGCGTGGCCCGCTGGTTCGACGCGCAAGAGGTGATTTCGCTCCGGCCCTCGTACCAATTATTCTCCATGCGGTTCCGCACGGCGTGGCCGTTGAAAGGCACCATCACGGTCAATGCCACCGGGGCCGGCGTGGAACTGCACCTCATTAAACGCGTGCCCTGGTCGTCGGGTTTGCTCACCCTGATCTGGCTGGGACTCGTGGCAATCGGCACCGTGGTCTTTCTGGTCACGTTCGGGGTCGACGGCGGATTCAATTCGGCCAGCGGCTGGTTCCTGGCCCTTGGCATAGCGGGACTCGGCGCCTTGGTCCTGCTCTTCGGGTTGATCCTGATGTCCCTGGCCTACCGGCTTGAAGATTCGCGATTGATGCAGGTCTATCAAGAACTCCGGGAAGTCTGGCTCAATCAAAGCGCACAAGGCTCGGGCTGATTTTGAAGATACTCAAATCAAAAATCTCCTGAAAATCGTAGAAATGCCGTAGGCCGGCGCCCGTGGTTGTTTTTCACTGATTACGTCAACAAATTGGTGAACGTTTACAACGCCGTCTTGTGAACGATAAAGGGGGCGTCGTCGTTGCGAACCCACAGGCAAAGCGACCGAAGAAGTCCGTCGTCAATGCTGTAGATCCAGCCGTGAATGTCCGGACCCACGCCGGCCGTCCAGGCGTCGCGCACAATGGTTGTGTTGGCCACGTTGCAGATCTGCTCGATCACGTTCAGTTCGCACAGTCGTCGTACACGCGCCTCGCCCTCCAGGGAATCGAGTTCTGCGCGGTGAAGCCGCTGAACATTGCGGATGTGGTTGAGCCAGTTGTCAATCAGACCGTGCTCCGGCTTGGCCAGGGACTCGCGGATACCGCCACAGCCGTAGTGCCCGCAGAGGATGACATGCCGAACCGCCAGCACCTCCACCGCATACTGCAGGACAGAGAGGCAGTTCAAATCGGAATGGACGACCACATTGGCGATGTTGCGGTGAACGAACACTTTGCCGGGAGGTAGGTCAATGATCTGATTGGCAGGCACCCGGCTGTCGGCGCACCCGATCCAGAGGATCTCCGGTTTCTGCTGTTTGGCCAGGTTCTTAAAGTAGTCTGGATCGGTCTCCTTCAGGTGCTTCGCCCACGCCCGGTTTGCCGCGAACAGAAGTCCTATCTCCGGCAACGGCTCCTCCAGCGTCGATTCGTCCACCTGCGTCATGGTTGCGGGTTCTGGTTTTCGCAACGCCGTATGGGGCTGTTGAGCCTGTGTTTGCGCTTTGCTTGGTCCGGGTCTGGGCATACATCACACGCCGAGGATTGTAAATGTTCAGTCATTCCCTTCGACTCCGCTCAGGGCAGGCGTTGACAGAATGGAGGGTAACTCACCCTATCATCTGGAGGCGACCCCATGCGCAAGAATACGGAGGATAAGACCCTCTACCGCAACTATGTCCGGAAGTGGAAATTTCTGATCCAGGAATACGAGTTGGTCAAAAAGAAGCGGCATCACAAGTTCCGGTTTGCGGCCGACTTCTAGCGGTTTCATCAGACCTACCGGCAGACCTTCTTCAAGTACTACCACCGGTTCCGCCAAAGTGGGGCCGACTACGCCCTGGTCCCCCAGACACGCGGGCCGAAGTGGAAACAGCGCCGGGGCTGAGGGTATATTGAGCAGCACGTGCTGCAGCACCGGCAGCAGGGCGTCAATCGCTATGAGATTTTGCCAGCACTTGGCCCCGAAACTCAAGCACCTGATGCCGTCGCCGAGTACGGTCTATCGGATGACGCAACGCTACGGGCTGAACGGCCCCGTTGAAACCGGAGAAACGCCGGATTGTGAAGCAGAAAGCGGGGGAATTAGGGCATCTGGAAGTATCATTTCCTGATGTATCTGAAAGAAATCGAGTATCGCTTTAATCACCGACAGGAGAATGTGTTCAAACAGTTTCTGAAAATCTATTTTGGTTACTTTGGTTACGTTTCGCCCTCATTACATAAAGCTATTATTAAAGACAATATCACAAGTTATTTGGTATGATAGCGTGGCTTATTTTGTAATTATGCTTAACCAATTTATCTAATGGCATCATCTGGCGCCCGAAACGAGGAAAGGGGCTAGCCTGTGAATGGCACATCGAGCAATGAAATCTGACGAAGTCACGCTACCCATTGCGGTGCCGTCTCGCCTTGAAAACCAGCGGCTCCAATCCCGAACATTGGTCAGAATTCCTCGACGATTGTACGGATGGTCACGATCAGCCCTTGTGCTGTCCATCGTCTTGGTCGCGATTGTGTGCTTTGTGCCATGGACGCAAACGGTGACTGTTCAGGGCCAACTCTCGGCGTATTCTCCTACGGAACGACCCCAAGAGATTCATGCGCAGATCAATGGACGCATTCGCACCTGGCACGTGAACGAAGGGAGCACGGTACAGAAAGGGGACTTGGTCCTCGAACTGGAAGACGTGAATCCTCAATTCATGGCGGAGGACCTCCTTCAACGATTGGATCAATCTCGCGAAGCTTTGGAACAGCGGCAACAGGCCGCTAGAGAGCGGGCACAAATTCTGGTTGAACGTCTGGAAGAAATGACGACCTTGACGCAGGCCGCTACGGCTTCGGCCCAGGCAAGAGTTGCCGAAGCAGACAATAAGGTGCAAAGCGCAAAGCAGCGTGTGGCTGCAGCCAACGTCGCTAAGGAGACTGCTTTGTTGAACCTCGACCGGTCGCGTATCCTGGAAGCTGAAGGGTTACTCTCTCGACGCGACCTTGAACTTGCCGTTCAAGCAGCAACGGCGGCCAAGGCGGACGCGAAGGCGGCCCAGGCCTCGCTTCGTGAAGCCCAACAAGCACGGCGTGCTTTGGCGCACAATCGTGAACGCGTCGATGCGGAATTGGTGCAACGTCAACTAGAGACAAGGGTACAGCGGGCTTCGGCGCTAGGTGAGGCCGCCGAGGCTTCGAAGGCTTTAGCGGATTTGGAATTGACTCGATCCAATGCGCTTCAGAGACGTATCGCCAGCCGCGTCCTCGCCCCGCTTGACGGCACGGTCGTCCGTTTGACGCGGATCGGTTCTGGTGAAATCGTACACCCTGGGGATCTGTTGTTTACGATTGTGCCTCTCAGTGCCACGCCAGCCGTTGAAATGTGGGCCCATGCCATTGATGCCCCTTTGTTAAGACCAGGGCGTCCCGTTCGATTACTGTTCCAGGGAATCCCGGCAATCCCTCTCCCGGCATGGCCGGAATCGATGGTCGGCACGTATGACGGCCGAATTCAAGTTGTCGATCAATCGGCATCCACCAATGGCCAATTCCGGCTGTGGGTGGTGCCTGATACTGAACGGCGAAACTGGCCTTCGCACGTCAATATTCGACAGGGAGCGCAGGTGATGGGCTGGGTCATCTTAAATCGTGTGCCGCTGTGGTATGAAATGTGGCGTCGGGTTAACTTGTTTCCGTCGGATTATGAATCAGCGGAAAAAGGTTTGAAAGACGTGTTTTTGCCAAAGGCCGGAAGAGCGGGTAGATAAACAAACGAGCGTTTCGTCGCGAAAGAGGCAGCCATGAAACTTCTACAACTTGTGATGGTGGGGATGCTGGCGATCTGTCCCGGGACTTCCCTCTGGGCACGGGAATCCACACCAACAACGGCAGTGAACTCATCGCCTTCCATGCTGACGTTGCAAGCTGTGTTGACACGAGTGGAAGAGGACCATCCACTCCTTCGGGGGAGTCAGACACAGAAACTGGTGGCCAGCGGGAAGTTGCTGAAAGCACTGGGAAAGTTTGAACCGAATCTCGTCAACGATTGGGAGTTGGAACGACTCGTGAATGATGGGAAGACGACAAATGTGGGATTCAATGACACGTTTGTGGAAATGCAGCACCCGTGGGGCATCAAAGGGTTTGCCGGATTTCGAGCGGGCATAGGGGACGTGGAAGTTGCAGATTTGGATATCAATACCTCGAATCAGCCGCTGTTGGGTATCGTGTTTCCTCTCCTTCGAGGGTTGATCACAAACCCGGCTCACGCGGAATTGAAGAAATCCTCGCTGGCCGATAAACAAGCAGAATTGGAAATTCAGCTAGCCCGACAAGATTTGTACCTTGGGGCCGCGACACAATATTGGAGTTGGGTGGCGACCCGAAAACTCATGGAATTACAAAAAAGGGCCGTGGCCGTGGCCGAAGCCCGTGCCTTGCAATTGTCGAAACAGGCTAAGGCCGGAGCGCGAGCGCAGTTTGACGTGATCGAGGCGAACCAGGAAGTTCAGCGGCGTCGAGAGCGGCTGATTAAAGCCGAACGTCGAGTGGATGAAGAGCAATATAAGCTCGCATTGTTCTTATGGAAAGATGACGATTTGCTCGTCCCTGAACATCTCACGGCTCCACCCTTTCCTTCCATCTTGTCAGAGCAGGCGTTTAAGCAAATCGAACAAGCGCAACAGCGAGCCCTGACCATCCGTCCGGAAGTCCAACTCGTCCATTTGGAAGCCGAGTTCAATCATGTCGACTTGGAAGTGGCCGAAAATAATTTTCTCCCAAATCTGACCGCCGAAGCTCAGCCTTCAAGGAAACCCGGCGAATTCGTCCTGGGCCTTGGGTACCGGTTTGGGGTTCAGTTGAGCTTTCCGTTTCTTCAACGAGGGGCTCGCGGTGACCTGCTTCAGATGGAGGGCAAGGCCCAACGCCTCAAGTTCCTGCAACGTTATCGCCTGCAGCAGGTGGCTATGGACGTGGCGAATGCGCGATCAGCCGTCATGCGAGCGCAGGATCGTGTTCAGGTTTCGCAACAAGCGCTTAAACTGGCACGGAAATTAGAAAGGGGCGAACGCACTCGATTCAGACTTGGTGCGACGAGTTTACTCCTTGTGAACCTGCGGGAACGCAATGTTCTTGCCGCGGCGGAGGGATGGATTAGGGCCATGGCCGACTATCAGAAAGCGCGCGCCCTGTATCGATGGGCTACTGGTGGGTGGATCAATGCCCCATCGCTCGCCGGCATTCAACAGGAAGGAGAGAAGGGCTCATAGTCAAGGCATGAATCACCCCGTCTCTTCCCTTCGAGAACACTTGGCTTCGTTAGGCCTGTTCTTAAAACAAGAGCGCCCCATTTTCCTCGTCATGCTTACCTATGCCGTTGTGGTAGGCGTGTTTTCTCTCATTATTCCCCTCACCGTTCAAGAATTGGTGAATACCTTTGCCTTTTCGGTCTCTCCAGTGATGGTCCTCACGATTGTCGGAATCATGGCCGTGATTTTAGTCTTTGTGGGTGTTTTTCGAGTCCTGCAATTTTATGCGATGGACATTCTCGAACGACGAGTCTTCGTTCATGTGGCCCTCATCTTAGCTCAAAGATTACCGCGATATCAGAAGGAGACATTTCAGTCTGAGGCCGTCAGTCGGTTTTTTGAAACCGTATTTCTCCAACGAGCGCTGTCGAGCTTTTTTGTCGATTTTATCAATGTGCTGGTGGGAGGCATTATCGGAATGGCCTTGCTGGCAATCTACCACCCCTATTTTGCATTTTTTGATGTCGAGTTGCTTGGGGCAATGATCCTCATCTGCATCCTTGGCAGGGGCGGGCTCCAAACGACACTTCAGATGTCCGGAGCCAAATATGATGTGTTTAATTGGTTTCAAGAGGTTGCCAACAATTTCTTACATTTCAAAACCGTCAATTCCTCCAACCTCATCATGCGAAACGTTGATCGATTAGCATCGACCTATGTGCAAGCACGTCAATCCCGGTTTCGTGTTTTGATTCGTCAATACATTGGGTCATTGACCCTTCAAGTGATCCTGCACGCGGAACTGCTGGGAATTGCGGGCTGGTTGGTCAGTCAAGGGGAATTGACCGTCGGGCAACTCGTGGCGGCAGAAGTGGTCGTCGCGAGTTTGCTCCTCAACTTTGATTCGGTTACGAAACGCGCGTATATCGTGTTTTATTTTTTTGCGGCTTTAACGGAATTGCGTTATTTGTTGTCATTGCCTCAAGACAAGTTCCTGGATGGATCGAGCTTGTCAATGCCTGAATCCCACGAGGGCGGCTTGCATCTGACTTGCAGCCAACTGGGTTGGGCGCACTCAGGGTCGCCTGCCCGAGACGTCCACTTTGAAGCCCTGCCAGGAGAAAAATGGGCGTTGATCTGCCCAACGCCATCGACAGGTCATCGTCTATCGTTGGTGTTGGCCGGGTTACTACAACCGCCGTCGGGAGCCGTGCGGTATAATGGCGTCGATCTACGAAGTCTCTCCACCGGCCAGATTAACGGACAGCGAAGTATCGTATTTGAACAGAATCTCACTTTGTTTGAAGGATCTATCGCCGACAATGTTACCATGGGTCGTTCAGGCGTGCAGTCGGAGGATTTGATATGGGCGTTACGCGCTGCGCAATTGGAGGAAGACCTCGAAGCGTTGCCTGATGGGCTGGCAACTGTCGCGAAGGAAGGCGGACGGGACTTCACGCCCGGGCAGCGACTCAGAATTTTACTCGCTCGTGCCATTATTACGCGTCCATCGCTCTTGATCTTGGATGGAGATTTGCATGAAATTGCCAGCCATCTTCGAAAACCTATCCTTCATCAGCTTGGTTCCAAAGATTGTCCTTGGACGTTGGTGATCCTCACCATCGATCCCTTTGTCAAACTGTATGTGGAAAAGAGCCTTGATCTTTGTGAAATGCCCTTGAATGTTTGATACGCCCGAGAGAGTCATTGCGAATATGGGTTCGTTGAAAGATCGTTCCTTACGGGATTGTCCCGTGCTATGGGGGTTTTATCGGTGGGCTTGTGTAGGTAATTTGACAGCGATTTCACGAAAGGAGATTCCGATGAAAACGCTCTTTGCGCTGTGCTTCGTGCTGGCCCCGCGTCAGGCACACGAGGAACACAGAGTAGGCACGACCGGTAATCCCGTCGATCCGAAGCGGTCAAAACGGGGAACGGTGAAGGTATAAGGGCAGTGTATAGTCTGGGACAGGTTTGCTTAGAGAGAGGCTCAAACACGTGGGGGCCAACAGCGCAGTGGCCTGGGTCGATACGGGACCCAAGAGGGCGCGAAAGCCGTGTTGTAGGTCGATGAGATGGTCTCCTCCCTCTTAATTCATCGACGTGGGTGTGCCAAGATGGAGCGACTCACGACAACCATCTAGGCACAAAGGGGCGCGACCATGCACGAACTGACGACGATTGGGTTAGATGTGGCTAAGTACACGTTTCAGGTGGTGGGCTGCGACCGCCACGGGCAAGCCGTGAGCCGCAAGGGGCTCCGGCGGGGGCAGGTGCGGGCGTATTTTGCGAACCTACCGGCGTGTGTGGTAGGGATCGAGGCGTGCGCGAGTGCACACTTCTGGGCGCGGGAGTTGCAGCCGCTGGGGCACGAGGTGCGGTTGATTCCGCCACAGTACGGCAAGGCCTATGGGCGGGGGAACAAGACCGACTACAACGACGCGCGGGCGATAGCCGAAGCCGTTCGGCGGCCGGACCGGCGTTTTGTATCCGTGAAGACGGTGGCGCAGCAGGACCTGCAGGCCTTGTATCGGCTGCGCGCGGCGCGGGTGCAGGAGCGCACGGCCCTGTGCAATCAGGTCCGGGGGCTGTTAGCCGAGTATGGGATCGTGCTGGCCCAGGGGGTGGGCACGGTGCGGCGGCACCTGCCGGAGTTGGTGGAGGCTGGGGCAACTGGCTTGAGTGAGTTGTTTCGGACGTTGCTCCGCGAGTGTACTCAACAGTTGCGCGAACTCGACGCCCACATTGCGAGCTACACGCGGCTGTTGGACGCGCATGCGAGCCGCCAGGAGGCGGTGCAGCGCTTGCAGACGGTGCCGGGGGTTGGCCCCGTCGTTGCGAGCGTGTTCCAAGCCTTTGTGGGCGCGGGGCGGGAGTTTCGTCGCGGGCGCGACGTCTCGGCGGCGCTGGGGCTGGTGCCCAAGCAACACAGCAGCGGGGGGAAGACCGTGCTACTGGGGATCAGCAAGCGCGGCGATCGGTATGTACGCAGTCTGTTGGTGCATGGGGCGCGGGCGGTGGTGCGGCGGGCGGCGCATCACGACGACCGGCTGAGTCGGTGGGGCACGCGGCTCAAAGAGACGCGCGGGACGAACAAAGCGACGGTGGCGCTAGCGAACAAGTTGGCGCGGATCGGCTGGGCCGTGATCCGGACCGAGACGCAGTACCGGGCGGCCTGACCTGGCGGGCGCGGTGCGATACGAACCAAGGAGGACTCCACCCGAGCATTGCGAAGACCTTGTGACAAGCGATGACACCACAGGTCAGACCGGCGTATCGCTACCCTGGCTCATCCGACGGCGGTCCGACGCCGATAGGTCGATAAGGACGAGACGCGCGTACTTCATCGAGGCCAGAAGGGCGTGGCCCTTCGCCAATAGGCCGGATATACGAGAGCAAGCCTGTCCCTGTCAGGCTCGAGCAAGGTCTTGCAAGACGGGAGGAGACCATATACGGATGAGGGTGGACAAAATGTGGGACACAGCCCGAACGCACTCGCGTAACTGCCTAGAAAAACAGGCCATGTGGAGCGTAGCCCCGAACCCGGCTTCAACTGCGCAATCTCGCCGGATGTGACCTTCTTCTTTCAACCCCAATACTCCAAGAACTGGGGGGCAACAATACGGTCGACGCCAACGGGACCAGGGGGACCCTCTTCGCCCGTCAGGCCTTCATGCTGGTATGAAACTTCCTGGTGCCGAACCTGACCGTGAAAGCCGGGCGGCAACTGGTGGTGTGGGGCAACTACCGGATGTTCGGACATTTCGACTGGAACAACGTGGGCTGGTCTCACGACGGCCTGACAGCGGAGCTCAGTGAGTTTATCGATAGAAATGCCGTGGTGAGCGGGGATGCCGTGACCCAAACCTGGGGCTACACCCAACTTTGGATTAATTTTTAAGCAGCGGCACAAGCACTTCGCGGAGAGACTAGCGTGGCATGCTATATTTATTAGAAAGGATTGAAAATTGAAAAGGCGACTGCACCCCATTGCCGGCGTTCTTTCGATTCTGATCATCTCGGTGTTCTGGGTCGGGACGCTCGGTTCTGAACTCTTCGGCACGGAAGACGACATCAGGGCCGTCAAGCTGATGATTCCCTGGGGCTTCCTGGTTCTTATTCCGTCACTCGCCTTAGCAGGGGGCACCGGTTCTTCACTCGCCCGCCGCCGAACAGACGAAGCTGTCGGCCGCAAGCGCAGGCGGATGCCGTTTATCGCTGCCAATGGCATCTTCATCCTGATTCCGGCCGCGTTGTTTCTAGCCTTCAAGGCGGACACCTATGCGTTCGACGCAACCTTCTATGTTGTGCAGATACTGGAACTTGCCGCGGGAGCACTAAACCTCGCGCTTCTGGCGTTGAGCCTACTCGATGGCCTTCGGCTGACCGGCCGACTTGTTCACACCGGCCGGTAAGGGGAAAGGAAAGGCAAACATGACCCGGCGTTTCAAGATGCATATGCTGATATGGGTACTGCTTACCGGCCTGGTCTGTACGCCGGCAGCGGCCTGGACGTTCTACAAACCCACGCGCGTACTGGCTCCCGAGTGGAACGGCGTGTCCTGCCTCAGTGAAACCATTTGCACGGACGATCCGTCGCGCTATGAGAATGCGCTCGCGTTATATGACGAAGCCTATGCATTCGTCCATTCGTCTGTCGGGGTCATCGATCAGAAACCACGAGTGATTTTCTGTGCGACCCAAGCCTGTTTCCGATCGTTCGGATTCAACAAAGCAGCCGCACACACCGTGGGTATCTCCGGCATCCTCCTCAGCCCGCGCGGGTGGAAGGACTACTACCTGCGTCATGAGATGATCCACCATCTTCAAGCCGAACGGCTCGGGGTGTTCGGGCAATGGCGCAGCCCTGCCTGGCTGATGGAAGGCATGGCGTACGCACTCGGCCAGGACCCGCGACCAGACCTCGGCGCACCCTGGCAACAACACCGCGCAACCTTCGAGGAGTGGTATCAAACCGTGGGGAAAGCGCACCTCTGGGAAGAAGCGCGAAAGCTCTGACGCAAGAGCCCAAGCGGAGGCGGGCACTATTGTTTTCTTCAATGAAATGGAGCGAAGGGAAGAGGAGGCGGCGTTGAACGCCGCCTCCCACCACGACATCTGACAGGACGATCACGGAACGCCAGAAGAATGCTGGCGACTGACTAGCATGATCCTCCTTCCTGAGGAAGACGCCCATCACCATCATAGATCGGGGCATCCGTCCAATTCTTCACCAGCAGAATCGACATCAGGCATTCCCGCTTGTGCGGATAACCCTGTTTCGATACGGCGATGGTTTTGTGCATGCTCGTCCGCAAGACCCATCGCCACTCCTGTTGATCGTCCAAATACACACGGTAATGCATAGAAACCCTCCTGGAATTGATAGAGGTTGATGTTACATAGTATTTGTACTATACAAAAAGTGGCGTACTTGTCAATACGTACTAAGCAGAACAGTTATTCCAACTCAAACAGGAATTTTCGATCAAGAAATGACGGGAAAAACTACCGGCCATTCTGTTTCTCTTTGTCGCGTGTCGTGCCTCGGAGGGCATCGCGCAGCTTGCAGTGTTTTGCGTATATTCCCCGTCGCTAAGAAGAAAAAATACGCCACGAGATGGCGCGGCTACGACCACAGAAAACAAAGGCAAGGGCAAAAACCAAGACACTGAATCCCCGATCAGGTCGGGGATGACACAATGAGTGAACTGGTGCTAACTGTCGGATGTCTTGAGGAGGTCTTGGGGTTTCTTGAGCAAGGTGTCGGCGCGGAATTTGGGGATGACGTAGACCCAGTCGGCGACGCGTTTGTTGAGGGCTTCGATTTCGGCTTTGACTTCCGCTTCCGGTTTGATCTTGGGTTGCTCGCCGGTTGGGGGAGCTGAATCTTGTTCCAGTTCGTGTCCTTTTTCTGGCTCCGGTTTCCAGATCAGGTCGGGATTGAACGTGGTGGAGATTTTCACGTAGTTTTTTTCGTCTTTCGGATGCAATTCCACGATTCCTTGGAGGCCGTCGAAGGTTTCGAACACGGCGGTCACCACCGGTTGGTCATCGAACGGGACTTCGCTCCGCGGTTCAACGTCGTCCAACGAGAGAGAGGTGACCGTGGACACGATGTTGTTCACAGTAAATTGCGATTGTATTTCCAGGCCGTCCGGGAGATCCGCAACCTGATAGTCCAAGTCCTCGGGCTTGGCTTTCTCCACGATCAGCCGGGCCTTGTCCGGGTGTGTTACGGTCAGACGCCTCACCCGTTTTGTTTCGATCTGCACGAGTTCCTTGTCCAACCATTTACCCGGGTTCTTCTCAACCGTGAGTCGTCCTTCGACCATCCAGGTCTGTGGGTCTCCGGCCTTGCGGATGAACATTTCCTTGTACCCGCTTTTCCCTTTGGCCGGTCTATCGTTGCCGATGATGGCTGCAGCCAGGATGTTGCCCGTTGCATCCTTGAGGGTCACGCCCATGGATAACGAGCCTTCGGCGTCCACGTCCTGCAGCCCCAGTTTTTCGTAGAGTTCCGGTTTTCTGGTTTTCGGTTCGATTGTTTTCAGTTCCGCGAGGCCGATGAGCGTTTCCCGCACCGTTCCGACGTCGGCCGGGTAGTCGTGTTTTTCCTTGACCCGCCATGTGTCTTCCTGTTGGTGCAGCGTGAGGGTGCCGCTCTGCGTCGCTACGTTGAGTTCCGTCACGTCGTTGATGGTGGCCTTCAGTTCAGGGAAGACGGGTTGGCCCGTTGGCGGAGGCCCGGGTTCTTCCCGTTTGGCCACGAACATTGTCACGATGATCAGGATGGCTGCGATGACGGCTGCAGTACTAAGTCTCTTAAGCATCTTGGTCATGGGATGGCCCCGGGTTTCGGTCAGTGGCCGCGGTGCCCCGGCGGCGCATGTTCCAGGCGCCGAGCACCACGCCGCCCACGGCGATGACCAGCGGCATGAGGCCGATGTTCAAAAACTTCACGACGTTTTCGAGGCTGTCGATGTTTTTCTGCAATTCGTGTTGGACGTTTCGCAATTCTTTTCTGGTAACGACCAACTCCTGCCGGAAACCCTCCAGCGCGGCTTGCTGTTCAGCACTCAGAATGATCGTGGTCTGGTCTTCTTTGCGGCTCTGCAGGTCCTGGATCTTGCGTTCGGTGTCTTTCAGGCGTTGTTGCAGGGCTTGTTCTTTTTGGCGAAACCGCGCTTCGGCTTCCTGTTGGATGGCCCTGACCAGGGTGAAGGGGCGCGAGAAGCTCCCCCGGTTCCTGACGCTGATCAGGTCGTGACTACCGGTCAGGTTGTCCAGGGTATTGGTCACGAAATCGTTATTCGCGGCGGTGGGGATACCTATCCGTTGCCCCAGGAAGTTTTGGGACTGGACCCAAAACCGGTCCTGCAGCATGTCGGTGTCCGCCACCACGATGACGTTGATGGGTTCCGCGGATTCGGCCCTATGCGGGTGTCGTTCGGTTTCCTTGTCGGCGCCCGCGGTCTCCGGTTCCTCCGGATCCTCGGCGGTCGGGCGGCCGCCGGGGAACGCGGTCTTCACCGTGCCGGTCAGGCGGGCGGCCATCACGAGGATTTCGTCGCCCGGCCGGTAGTCCCGCAGGAGGCCTTCGACGTCGGGCAGAAACTGCAGGCGGGCGGCCTCGATCTGCATGGCTTGGTCGTCGGTTTCCACCAAGGGTGTCCACTCGATCGTGCTGTCTTCTTTTTTGCGCAGAACCCCGGCCGAGGCCATGGCGATGTTCGGGAGCTTGGCGGTTACGACGTCATCGGCATTGAGTTGCCGGGGCGTCAGGTCGATCCACACGGGATAGTCCGCGACCATCATGCGATCTTCCTTTTGGAAGTTCACTCGTTTGGCCAGAGGGAGATCGCCCACGACTTTTCCGTCGACCAGCTCAATCCCCCAGGCGTCGAAGACGGGACCCAGATCGGAATTGCGCGGCCCCTGCATGCCCATGGGGTTGCGGGGATTGGGCGGCACGCGGTCGGCTTCGGCATGGGGATCTACGAAAACCACGGCGCGGCCGCCACGCAGCACGAATTGGTCGATGGCATAGAGGGTCGGGGCGCCGAGTTGCTTGGGATGCACCACCATGAGCACGTCCACGTCCTCGGGAACGTCCGTGACGGCCTTGTCCAGGACCTTGACGTCCATGAGTTCCCGGATGCTGTCCATGATCATCCAGGGCGGGCCGCCGCCGGGAGTTTGCGGAAACGGCATTTGCGGGCCGCCGTCCAAGGGCAGGGTACTCAACAGGCCCACGATTTTCTGTTTGGGGTTGGCTAACCGGTACACCAGCTTGGTGAGATCGTACTCGAGAAATTCCTCACGGCTCTGCTGAAAGAACGGGATGAGTTCCCGGTCGTCCGTGGCATTGCTGCCCACGAGTCCGAAATAGAACTGCGCGTTGCCTTGGTTCAGCGGCACGCCGCGGAGTCCGTATCCGACGGCCCGATCTTCTTCCTCTGAAAAGGGCTCGGGGTCGATGACGTGCAGGATCAAGTTCCCACCGCTGGCCTGTTCATATTCCTCCAACAGTTCCAACACCCGGTTGGTATAGCCCCGAATACCGGCCAGCTCCACGGCCAGCTTCTTCGACAGATAGAACCGCAGGGTCACCGGCTCATCGAGGCTCTGCAGAATGTTTCTGCTGCCCTCGGAGAGGGTATAGAGCCGTTGTTCCGTGAGATCGACCCGGGCCGACCGCAACGCCACGTGACTCAGCACATTCACCGTGAAAAACAGGACCACCGCGATGAGCAGTCCGCTTCCTGTCAGGAGCCGTGTGTTCATGGGTCCTTTACTCCGCTTTCTTCCATTCCAACATGAGCGCCGTGGCGAACAACCAGAAGCCTATGAGCGAAAGGAAATACACCAGGTCGCGCAGGTCGATGACCCCGCGGCTCAGGGCGTTGAAGTGTGTCAGGAAGCTGAACGAGCTTATGAGTTCCACGAAGAATTGCGGGGCCCACCCGCTGAACAGATCCAGCACCATGGAAAAACCGCTGAGGACGAAACCCAACCCGACCACCACGCTGATCACGAAGGCAATGACCTGGTTTTTGGTGAGAGCCGACACGCATGAGCCGATCGCCATAAAGCCGCCAGCCATCAGGAAGCTGCCGAGGTAGCTTGCCAGGATGACCCCGTTATCCGGTTCCCCCAGGATGTTTACGGTCACCCACATGGGAAAGGTGAGTGCCAGCGCAATGCCCGTGAAGCACCAGGCCGCCAGGAACTTGCCGACCACGGCTTCCCATAGAGTCACGGGCAGTGTGAGCAGCAACTCGATGGTGCCCTCTCGCCGTTCCTCCGCCCAAAGCCGCATGGCCAAGGCCGGGATCAGGACCAGATAGAGCCACGGGTGAAAGTCGAAAAAGGGGATGAGGTCCGCTTGGCCACGGGCAAAAAAATCGCCCAGATAGAAGGTGAAGGCCCCGGCCAGCATCAGGAAAATGATGATGAATACCGCGGCAATCGGCGTGGCAAAATACCCGACCAGTTCTCGTTTGAATATGACACCGATTCTACCCATGTGCTGTTCTCTGGCCGGTCCGTTCGCGGTTTCTTCTTGCCGAGCGTGTCCTACGTGAGGGCCTGGGCGGGCATGGTCAACGAGCGAAACACTTCGTCCAGATGCCCGTGTTCCACGGACAACTCCACCACGTCCCAGTTCTGCCGGTGTACGCACTGGCTGACGGCCCCGATAATGGGTTGCCCGTCTTTCGGCAGGATTCGGTATTCCGCCGCATTCCGGTCAAGGGCCTCGGCTCGCTTGACGCCGGGCAGCTCTTCCAGCATCGCCTGCACGCCTTCGGTGCACGGCCCCCGCAATCGCAGAATCACCGCATTGTGATACCGGGAACGGGCCTCCAACTCCGCCGGCGTGCCGTCGGTGATCACCTTGCCCTTGGCGATGATCATGGCGCGCGTACAGACCGCGTGGACTTCTTCCAGCACGTGTGTTGAGAGAATGATGGCTTTTTCGCGGGCCATGGTTTTGATGAGCCCGCGCACTTCATGTTTTTGATTGGGATCGAGCCCGTCGGTGGGTTCGTCGAGAATCAACACGGACGGATCATGCAGGATGGCCTGGGCCAGGCCTACCCGGCGCTTGAATCCCTTGGAAAGGGTGTCGATGGGCTGGTGCGCCACCCCTTCGAGATTCACTTTATCCATGGTCTCGGAGACCCGGCGATACAATTCCGCTCCACGAAAGCCGCGCATTTCGCCGATGAACATCAGAAAACTCAGCGGCGTCATCTCTCCGTAGGCCGGGGCTCCTTCCGGCAGATACCCCAGGCTTCTTTTGGCTTCGAGCGGCTGCTCCTGCACGTCGTAGCCGTTGACCTTGACGGTGCCACCGGTCGGAGTCAGAAACCCCGTGATCATCTTCATGGTCGTGGATTTGCCCGCGCCGTTCGGACCCAGGAAGCCCAGCACTTCTCCCCGACCGACCGTGAACGACACGTCTTCCACGGCCACGATCGGCCCGAATATCTTCCGAAGTTGTCCCAGTTCAACCATCGCGTCCATTGTTTTCACTATTCCCGTTTCCGGGTTCTCCATCCTGTTTCATAACACGTGTGCCGGAGTCAAGAGCCCTGAACCGGATTTTTCCAGGACCTGATTTGCAGGCTCTCCTTAAGTGGCATTGGCGGATTTTGAGAACGTCGGGGGGTTAGATTTCCGAGGGACGCTCCGTATCCACAACGAACAAAGTCCCCCGCATGATCGGATGCAGCGTGCAATGGTACGGATACAGACCGGGAGCGAGTCCCGACAGTTCAAACGCGCCATCCGGCCCGATGGATCCGGAATCGAAGGCGCAGGCGCCGCTTCCCCGGCAGCCGTCATGCGTAATCGTGTGATGCGAGCCGGTGGGATTCTCCCACCGAACGGTGCTTCCGGCTGTCACGGTAGCTGCCACCGGGGCGAAATAGGGAGACCACGATTCCATTTGAATCCTGAACGGTGCCGACACGGCGCCGACCCATGATGCAGTCAGGATCGACACCACCAGAAGCACACCCAGTACGGATCGTTTCACGACTTCACTTCCTTTCTGCATTCCATTTCTTCGGTTTCCGACGTCGCGGTGCCGCGACGAACGGGAGCGCATAAGACAGTATACACCCCAGCCCTGACGGGGTGCCAAATTTTCACGGTTTTTTTTCAATCAGGTGTCGGGTGACACGACGCTAACTCGACCTACCCGACTTTCTCCTTCTGTCATCCCCGACTTGATCGGGGATCCAGGGTCTTTTGTCTTACCCCGACCTGCTCCCCGTTTTCAGTTGACGCAATTCATAAAAGGTGCCACGCCAGACGATCCCGCCCCGCCAAAGTGCCAGAACCGCGGAACGGCATTGGATATAGACCAACAGGCCGATCGTGAGGGGCAGCAACAGGCCATGCCGGAATTTCACCCCGAACGGCGCCATGGCGACACCAAAACTCCCGATCATCATAAGGATAGTCACGGCATACCCCGCTTGAGGCCATCCCCCGGTCACCCAGACGCCGATCCACGGCCAGATGTGCATGAGCAGGCCTGCGATTGTCGCCGCCACCACCGACGAGACTCGGTACTCCATGCCCGCGAACATGTTTTTCATGAGGCCGTCGATGAGTTCCCTGACCGACCGGTACCATTCCACCGTGACCATCCCCCTCCCGTTCAGCACGTCCTGTCTGTAGCCGTGGTCCTTTACCAGCTTTCCGAATTTGAGATCGTCATCCGGCCGCAAAGCAACCGGTTGATGACCGCCCATGGCCCGATAGGCCGACGTCCGGATCAGGTTAAACGCCCCGACGCCCATGTAGCACCGGCTCCGCGGGTTTCGAGCTCTCCATGGTCTAAAGATCAGAAACATGAAGATGCCAAAGGTGGCGGAAACCGTTGTCAAGAAAGACCCGGGCATGGTGCCTTGCGGGATCAGGGTCACGTGGTCGAATTCGTTCGCCTGAACGTGAGCCATGGCTTTTCTGAGCACGGAAGGATGAAACACGATATCCGCGTCGGTGAACAGGACGAATTCGCCTTGCGCGTGTTGCGCGCCCCTGTGTAACGCGTACGGCTTTCCGATCCAGCCTGCAGGCAAGTCGGTATTCGTCACCACGGTGAGGCGCGTGTCCCGCTCCGCGAGTTTTTCCAGGATCGCTCCGGTGCCATCGGTCGACCGGTCATTGACCACGATGATCTCCAGGTCCGGATAGTCCAATGCCAGGACCGATTCCAGCGCCTGTTCCAGGTTTCGTTCTTCGTTTAGGGCAGGGATCACGATCGAGACAGTCGGAAGAGGGTGATCGTCTTCGACCGGTACGGACGCCAACACCGTTAACGCGTGCCTGTTGAGCATGAGCCAGATGCCGGCCGGCACCCAAAACCCCGCGGCCAGTATCGCGAGACTGAAGTGAATGGTGTGCGTGTCCATGCCTCCCGTTACCGACAATGCTTGCTCAAATTGGTTTCGAACCCCACACGTCAATCCTTGCATTTAAAGCCATAATGGTATAATTTCTATACCATGTTTTCTTTTGAGTTCGACGAACGGAAGAGTCAAATTAATCTGAAAAAACATGGGATCGACTTCGGTCAAGCCCAGGCTCTGTGGCATGATCCCCAAGTCGTTGAAATTCAGGCAAAAACAGATGATGAAACACGGTTTTTGGTCATAGGCCGCATCAAGGGCAAACACTGGTCAGCCATTGTCACGCCGCGAGGAGGCCGTATTCGAATTATTTCCGTTCGTCGATCTCGTGTAGAGGAGGTATTGATCTATGAAAGCCAAGAAATTTGATTCAGACTTTGATGCAGGCAAAGACGTTTCTCATGTGTTGGATGTATCAAAAGCCCGAAGGCCCCTGCAAGAACAGAAAAGAGTCAACGTCGATTTTCCCGTTTGGATGATCGATTCTCTGGATAAGGAAGCCGGTCGACTCGGCGTGACGCGCCAATCCATTATTAAAGTCTGGCTGGCCGAGCGCCTTGAGCAAGCAGCCCATCACACTCCGCGCTAAGGACTACCCAACGTCAAGCCGGAACATCGCCTTCATCCCGACGCTCTCGAATACAACCTCAAGGATGGGAAAGTGGGATTCGGCTCTTTGGATTGACATGCGGAGAACGTGTTTGAAGCCTCGCCATCAGCGCAACGGCTTATCAACACCTTGCTGGACAAAGCATCTTCCGGATAGCTGGAACCGATATCCAAGTGCGGCTCTCTGTCGGCTGGCGTCCTTCAAGCCACCTCGAACTGCTTAACCCTGATCTGATCGACGCGGTCACGGGCCTGCCAGAGATCATGGGCCATCTGCATGCCGAGCCAAGTCTCCGGGGTGGAGCCGAATGCTTTGGACAGACGAATCGCCATGTCGATGGAGACCCCAGCATTCTCATTGACGAGGTCGGGGAGGCTTTGACGCGCGACGCCGAGCCCTTCTGCGGCCCGTGTGACGGACAAGCCGAGCGGTTCGAGGCACTGGCGTCTTACGATGCCGCCTGGATGGGGGGGATTGTGCATGGCCATGGTTCGATACTTCCTCAGTGATAGTCAACGTAATCGACGTCGACCGCCGATCCGTCCTCAAAGCGAAAGGTCACGCGCCAGTTCCCCGACACCGTGACGGCAAAGTAGCCTTTCATCGCCCCTCTCAATGCGTGAAGCCGAAATCCCGGCAAATCCATGCCAGGCTTCAATGGGAACGAGACAAAAAATGACAATCCCCGGCTCTCGACGTTGAGGTGCGGAGGTCAATACAGGGCACCGGAAATCAGCCGGACCAAGGATTGAAGATCGGGATGTTGGCTCTGCGAAAGTCTCTCTCGTTACGGGTACAGAGCGTCAAGGAATGGACTTGTGCGGTCGCGGCGATAAAGAGATCCGGTTGGCTGAAAGTGATTGCTCTTTCTCTGCCCCGCTCGACCATTCGGCGCCATTCCAGGATCACTTCTTCGTCCACGGGCAGGACACGTCCGGCAAACCAGAGTCTCAGCCGGTGGGAAAGCCACGTTTCGAGTTCATCGCGAAGCGTGGGGTCTGTTTGGCACTCGATCCCGAAACGGATCTCGGCAAGGGTGACGCTGCTGAGAAAGAAGCTATCCGCTGCTTGCGCATCGGACCATGCCTTCACGCGGCGGTTGGGCCGGGTTTTGCGCAACTCGGACACGACATTGGTGTCGAGCAGCCATCCATTCACAACTCGACCTCGCGGACCGGACTCCGCACGCCCTCATCACCGAATTCCAAGCGGTTCAAAGGGGATTGAGACAACAGATCGTGCAGGCTGGCCGATGTCCCCCGCGCACGAAGGCGTTCGAACTCGGACGCCTCAACGATCACGACCGTCTCCTTACCGCGAACCATCACACGTTGAGGCTGGCCGGATGCAGCGAGGCGGACAACAGCGCTGAACTTCGCTTTGGCCTCTCCCAACTTCCAGCCGTGAAATAGCGTTGAACCGGCCTGCTTGGCTTGACGAGACTTACTCATAAGTTTTGCCTCCTTTATGACCAACTTAGTCAAGATACACAAAAGGAAAAGCCTTTTCAAGCCTGTTACCCATGTTGAAGATGAGTCGAAGGCATTCAACGCGGGATCAGATATTTCACCAGCTTTTCCATGGTCAGGCCCTGGACCACGATGGAGAAGACCACGACGACATAGGTCATGGCCAGGATCACGTCGCGGTCCGGGCCGGCCGGCAATGACAGGGCCAGGGCCACGCTGATGCCGCCGCGCAGACCGCCCCAGGTCATCAGCCAGACGGCTCCGGGTGTAAATGAACGCACGCGACTCAGCAGCGCGATCGGCACCCCGATGGCCATCAGGCGAGACAGGAGGATAAGCGGAATGAGCATCGCGCTCGCGAGAAGATAGTCCCCCGTAAACGTGAGCACGAGCACTTCCAGGCCGATCAACACGAACAGGACCGCATTCAGGATCTCGTCGATCAGTTCCCAGAACGTGTCCAGGTGCTCACGGGTTTTGGCCGACATCGCCAGCACGCGGCCTTGATTGCCTACCATCAGGCCCGCCACGACCACGGCGATGGGACCGGAGAGGTGCAACGCGCCCGCCAGCGCATACCCGCCGGTGACAAGCGCCAGGGTGATCAGCACTTCGACCTGATACTGGTCGATACTCTTCAGGAGCCAGTACGCCAGGTATCCCAGGCCCAATCCGAAGACGATCCCGCCCACGGCTTCCTGCGCGAACAATCCGGCCACATAGCCGACGGTGGGCTCATGCGTCCCAGCCGCGACTTCGGCCAGGACCAGAAAGACCACCACTCCCACACCATCGTTAAAGAGCGACTCGCCCGTGATCTTCACTTCCAGGCTTTTGGGGGCGTTGGCATTTTTCAAGAGGCTCAGGACCGCGATGGGATCGGTCGGGGAGATCAGGGCTCCGAACACCAGACAGGTGAGGTAGGATAGCGGAATGCCGATCAGGTCCAGCACCCAATAGGTGAAGGTGCCTACCAGGAACGTGGACAACAGGATGCCGATGGTGGCCAACGAGCCGATCGTCCATTTCTGGTTGAACAGGTCGTTGAGATTCACGTGCAAGGCCCCGGCAAAGAGCAGGAAACTCAACATGCCGTGAAGCAGGGTCTTGTTGAAGTCGATGGATGCAAGCCACCGGACGGCCAGGGCCTCCACGTGATACCCCAGGAGATCGATCCCGTGCAGCAGGAGCGACCCAGCCAGGGCAATGACCATCACGCCGATGGTCACGGGTAATCGAATGAACCGGTAATTGAGATACGAGAATCCAGCCGTCAGCGTGAGGACGATGGCGAGAATGTCGAACAAATCCATGGGGTGATGGAGAGATCGGGTTCAGCCGGTTCGAACGAGCCGTGGCCCCGCAACGGGTGAGGCCCCGGTCAGGAACCCTGGAAGAGTTCTTCGAAAAAGAGTTGCATGTGTTGCCAGGACCGCTCGTCGGCTTGCCGGTCGTATTTCAAGGCGTCTATGCCGTGAGCATCCGCACCGGGATTGGTGAAACTGTGACGTGCGCCGGCATAGATCACCATTTGCCAATCCAGGTTCGCGGCATCCAGGGCCTGGCGAAATTTGCGCACGTGCTCTTCGTTGAGAAACGGATCGGCGTTACCGTGGGCAATCAGGATTTTCGCTTTGGCGCTTTGGCCTTGGGGAGGAAACGGTAGTGCGCCGTGAAAGCTCACCACGCCCTTTACTTCCGCCCCGCTGTAGGCTAATTGGAGCACCGTGGCCCCGCCGAAGCAATAGCCGATCGCCGCCATGTGCTGTGGATCGACCATCTCCTGGCTTTGCAGCACGGCCAAGCCCTTGAGCGCACGCGCTTGCCATTGCTTGACGTCAGCCTGGACCTGCTTCATCCACGTCGCGGCCTGGTCCGGGTGAGTGGTGACTTGATCTTTGCCGTACATGTCCACGGCAAAGGCCACGTATCCGAGCGCAGCCAGTTGCCGGGCCCGGTCGCGGGCGTATTCATTCAAGCCCCACCATTCGTGGACCACCAGGATGCCCGGTCGTTTGCCCGTTCGGGCGTCATCCCATGCCAAGAACCCTTCCAGTTGCGCGTTGCCGTGTTGATAGGGAATCGCCTTGGTTTGAATCTCGGCCAGACACAGGGCGGGGAAAAGCAGAACCAGTATGAACACTCCAAACCGGTGGACCATCGTCGCTCCTTTCACCATGAGCGTAGGGACAACCCCCTGTGGTTGTCCGTCGCTTGCACGTTATACCGAAAAACCGTCGTACTCACAATGCACGGGTAACAGTGGATAACGCTATTTCCCGGCATTGAGCTCATCGATATCGTCAGGATCGGGAATGAAAAAATGTCAAGGACGAAGCTCAAGGCTCCTCCCCTGCTCCGAGAGCATCGTGATCATAGCAATGCCGGAGTGCCGCGGACCATGGTTTACCGGACTGTCAGGCAGTCTTGACCGTTGATTAAAGCAGCGGTGAGAATTTCTGAAGGGGGCCGAGGAGATTTATGAGAAGCGAGGATAGGAGAGATTTGTCTTTATCGCCGTCTTATCTGAATGGAGAAATGCCTTTTCTGATCTTCTGCCGGGGATGCCCCTTATTTGTTTTTCTTGAGATCACCGATGTCGTCGGCATCAGGAATCACCAGAAATTCGGGATACGCCTCGATGCCCAACTCCGCCACATCCTGACCGAGTTCCTCCACGTGTTCCGAGACCCGCGCCTTGATGGTCTTGTCGATGACCAGCCACAGGACCCATGACATGCCGAACACAAACGCCCCAACCGCTACGATCCCCAGGAGCTGCACTCCCACGTCGCCGCCCGCCGCAATACACACGGCCAGCGTGCCCCACATGCCAGCCATGAGATGCGCCGGGACCGCCCCGACCACGTCGTCAATCTTCAAGGTTTCCAGCAGCTTGATCCCTGCCGTACACAGCACCCCGCCCGCGGCCCCGATGATGATCGCCCAGTGATGCTCCACAATATCGGGACCCGCGGTAATCGACACCAAACCGGCAATGGCCCCGTTGAGCCCGGCAAACAGATCCTGACGGCCCAAAATGGGTTTGGACACGGTGATCGCCGCCATCACTCCCGCCGCCGCCGCCAAGTTCGTATTCACCAGGATTATGCTGATGGCCACGGCATCGCTCACCCCGGCCAGCGCCAGTTGCGAGCCGCCGTTGAACCCGAACCAACCCAGCCAGAGAATGAACACGCCCAGCGTCACCGCAGGCACGTTCGATGGCGGCGTGGGCTTGACTGTCCCGTCGGCCCGGAACTTCCTGAGCCGGGGGCCGACCACGATCGCCCCGGCCAGCGCCGCCCACCCGCCGGTGGAATGCACGATGGTCGAACCTGCAAAGTCCTGGAACCCCATCTGATTGAGCCAGCCCCCGCCCCACGTCCAAGCACCGATCACGGGATAGATGAACGCGGTGAGGATCAATGTAAACAGGAAGAACGACCAAAGTTTCACCCGTTCGGCCAGGGTTCCCGAGACGATGGAGGCCGTGGTTGCCACGAACACCATCTGGAAAAACCAGTCCGACATGACGGAGTAGCCGTTCTCGGCGACCGCTTTTTCCACGGACGCATCGCCCTTCAACAAGGCGATTTCTTGAGCGGAAGGACCGTAAAGGAATTTGAATGAGCCGATCCAGGACCCGACGTCCACGTACATCAGGTTGTAGCCAACCGCGTAGAAGGCGAGTCCCGCAATGGCGTAGAGGCCGATGTTCTTGAGGCAGATGACGGAGGCATTCTTGGTGCGGACGGACCCGGACTCCAACATGGTGAAGCCGGCGCACATCCACATTACCAGCGCACCCCAGATCAGGAACGAAAAGGTGTTGAGGACGAAACTCATTTACGCTCCCCTTTGTCCGTGACTGCCGCAATCATAGCAGACGGGGTTGTATTGTCAATAAGGAGGACTGGGAAGATTCCGTCACACCGGCAGAGTCCGCTTTTTGTGCCGGCATCGGTGATCTTATCTGGTTGGATTTTGATCCATCAGCAGGACATGAGCAAACAGGGCATCGACCGGCCCTGGTGTTGCTGGATGAAACAGTCACGCTCGCCCAAAATGATCTTCATGCTTGGGCCAATCGATTTTCTTCAATTCTTGGCGTCAGAAAAATTGACGTTGCGATGAGTGCCATCACAAAAAGGACTGTTTTTCGATTGACCACAGCGGCAAAGCGCATAATGTTCTTTTGATGCCTCCCTGCCCCAAGTGACGTCTTTGAGTTCGATGCCTCCAACGACAAAATACGGCCCATCTTTGGAGACCGTGATACTCTGGTTCCGCTGTTGAGCACGATACTCTACCCCGTCAATAGAATAACTCAAGGCTCCGGAGGGACAAGTCTGAATCACGTCAATAATGGCCTGAACCGGTTCGGCGTCCGGATCGACCCAGGGTTCTCGCTCCGCATTAAACACGGATTCTAAATTGTCTGCACAAACACTCGCATGGGAACAAATCCCACGGTTATCGTGAACGGTAATATGTTTCCCCACGTAGCTACTTCGTTTATCTAACGCGCCATCCGTGCGCTTCTCATCGGAAAAGTTGATTGTGGCATGAGTGCCGTCGCAAAAGGGCTTGTTGGCAGATTGCCCACATCGGCACAACGCCATGACCTCTTTGGCAGTAATAGCCTGATCCTTTGAATTTTTCAAAGCGTTCAGGTTTCTGACGATGAGCGGTCCATTGGGGGTACATTCAATTGAAACATTTTTTTCTTCATGATCTGCACTCATAGTCAAGCCTCCTCAACATTTTTGTTCAACTCATGGCTAGAGCATACTCGAATTTTACTGACTTTTTTCCTTCCAATAACTTCCAAAATATTTCACGGGGGACCAGTTCGGCTGTATCGGAGGGAGTGCAGGCATCAAAGATGCATAGTCTTGTGCCCCATACACGATGTTCCCATCAACGACCGTTAAGACCGATTCGATGTTTCTAATTTCTTCTACGGGGACCTTCATATAGTCAGCCGACAAAACGGCGAGGTCAGCGTACTGGCCCGGCGCGATTCGGCCTTTGACCTGCTCTTCATGGGAAAACCAGGCGCTGCCGACGGTATATAGGCGTAACGCTTCCTCTCGCGCGAGAAGATTGTCCGGCCCATACAGACGCGTTCCGCCCGCGGTTTCTCCCGTGACCAACCAATGCAGGCCTACCCACGGATTGAAGCTCGACCCACGGGTGCCGTCGGTACCCATGCCCACGGGCACGCCTTTGTCCAAGAGCATGCGAAGCGAGGGCGTATGTGAAGCCGCTTCGGCGCCATACCGATTCAGAAAATCGTCGCCTAAAAAGACCATGCGATCTTGAATGGCCACGCCTCCACCAAGTGCGAGGATTCGATCCATGTTCGGCTCTTTGAGGGTTTCTGCGTGCTCGATTGACCACCGCAGACCACGAAAGGGCGTTTGCTTGTTGACCCTTTCCAGGACATCCAAAATTTTGGAAATGGATTCGTCATAGGTGGCATGTAACCGAAACGGCCACCGGTTCTTGACTAACAGCGTGACCACCTTCTCCAAATTCTTCGCCATACCGGGATTGAGTTCCGGGCGCGGCGACATGAAATTTTCAAAATCCGCCGCATCCCACACCAAATACTCGCCGCCGCCTTCGATGACGTAGCCGTCCTCGCGCAAGGGATCGGTGTTCGTATTCGGGGGAACCATTTTCACCCACGTTTGGAAATCGGCATATTCTTTCCCAGGAGTCTGCGCAAAAAGGAAATAGGACACCCGCAAGGGAAACTGGGCTTGTTCGGCGAGTTGCTCGGCGGTCTTGTAATTTACGGGATAGTGCTGGCCGCCGCCGCCCACGTCGATGACGCTCGTCAATCCGAATCGGGCTAATTGGTAAAAGAGGTGTCTGGTGGAATTGACTTGTTCCTCGGGTGAGAGCGCCGGCAGACTCGCAATGGACTGATACAGCAAGGCCGGGTGAGGATCGGCAATCAACAGTCCGGTGGGCTTCCCGTCCGGTCCCAATTCCAAACGCGACCCGGGAGGAAGTTGTGTGTGTTCCGTAAAGCCAAGGGCCTTGAGGCCTACTTGGTTTAACACCGCCCGGCTGTAAAAATACTGCACGTAGACGGGCGTTTGGGGCGCCGCGTTGGTGAGTTCTTCCGGCGTGGGCAATCGTTTTTCTTGAAATTGGTGAGGCGTCCACCCGCCGATCACTCGAATCCATTGTCCTTTCGGAGTCCGAAGGGCCTGTTGGCGAATCATCTCCAACCCCTCGGCCAACGTGGGGACGCCATCCCAACGCAGAACCGCATTAAACGCCAAGCCGCCCCGAATGTAATGGGAATGGGAGTCGTTCAGCCCCGGGATCATCCGGCGACCCTGCGCATTAATGACGTGTGTGGTTTCCCCACGCATGGCCAGGATTTCTCTGTCCGTTCCGATTTTGACGAAGCGACCGTGCCGAATCGCCACGGCGGTTGCCGATGGGTGGTCGACATCCAACGTCGTGATTCGGCTATTGTGGATAATTAAGGAGATCCCCTGGTCGGTTTTCGATTGAGTCTCGTGCGCAGAAGAGTCGGCTGCCTGAAGCATGCTCCAGGCAGCGACACTCATGGCACATACCGTCACCGCAAGTATTCTCGATATTATCGCCATGAGCACACCTTCTTTATGTCAATGAGATACGTATTTGTCATGTTGTCTGCCTGTCCTTACCCGCACATTTACCATCAGAGAGTCGAGTGGGTGCCGTCACAAAAGGGTGGGGTGCCGGTGCGCTTGCATCCGCAAAACGCGACCTGTTTTTTTTCAGTGATGTCCACCTCCACGGGTGTGAACTCGGTCCCCTCGTGCGAGCCATCACAGAAGGGTTGATTCTTGGACCGGCCGCACCGGCACCAATAGTATTTTCCGGGTTCGACTTCCATCACATAGGGTGAACGTTGCGCAATGATTGGATCGGCCATCGATGTGCTCCTTTCGTTGAAAAACAGGCTTTCATGTCTCTTTACCCGGATCTACACGTTCAATGCTTCGGGAAAAACTGCAAGAACACCTGTTCTACGTTCTTTTCATTCATCATCGTTTCATCCACTGCCACCTCGAACGCTGCCCTGACATTGTTGCCCGCGACATCCTCAAGGTCGGTCGAAATGGCCAGACGATACGGTCCTGATTGCCATGGCGAGGAAGGGATAAATTCCCAGCGCGTTTCATTCTCTACAACCGTCATCTTTCCTTTCACCGCTTGGCCGTCCGCATCAAGCACCGCAAGAGAGCGAAAGAGCAGCGGCCTATCCATGATGCGTGAAAATTCCAGTATCAGCGGTTCTTGGCTCTTGGCCTTTGGCAAACCCGTTATCCATGTTTCCGGCAACAGTGCCAAGCGAATCGGCGCTTGTATGAAAAATGATTTCGTGAAGGTTCGGTCGAGTGTCTTGCCCCGGTAATCTTTCATGCCCTGACTAATCACCAGCGTATATCGTTTGTTGCGTTGAAGCGGCGCTCCAACCCGCACATTCGGACCGACACCACGTTTGATCCGCCCCGGGTCAAGCAACAGGGTCAGGCGTCTCTCGTCACGATCCCAAAGCTCTATGGCCAGATTAAGAAACGGATTGATGATTTGTTCCCCATTCTCTCCTGTCAGCTTGATGGATTCACGAACCTGTCCCCGACGCATCGGCGTTGAAAAATGCACGTACAAGCGCAAGAGGTTCTCAGGAAGCACATCGGATGTCGGATAAATTGCGGTAACTTCGTGACGACCACCTGCCTCTCCGCCATCGCCATGGACAGGCACGGCAAGACACATCAGAATCGCCGTAAACGAACAGGCTATTTTAGAGAAGCGATTCATGATCCATCTCACCGCATCTTCAACAACGTGGATCCAAACGGATCAGGTGGGTCCCGGCCAATTCATCTCTACGATATGATCAGCCCGGTCAAAGAAAAAGGGCACCGGCAATGTGTGCAAATCAAGGCGGCCCGGGTCTTGAGGGTTTGGCCGAATCACAGCAGCCCAACCGGCATCCAGCAGATCAAGATGTAGCGCACCCGAAAGCGGGATGGGATATTGCGCAACCCCGGCGGGGCCATAATTGTTTGTCACATTCACCGGCATGGCTTGGGCCGAACCAATAGCAGAAAGGGACACTTGTTTCGCGCTACGGCTGGTATTCGTCACCAGGACATAATCTTGACCGTCCATCGGATTCTTGTAACTGATCATGTCGATCGGTGTGTTGCCAAAACCCAGTTCACCAATCATTTCACCGCGAACCTTTGTCCCGTCCTGCAGTAGGTCCAGCGGAATCCGTACCAACGGGGTGCAGGCATACACGGCAATCAGGGTTGGCGTGCCGTCAATCTTACGAATGTCCTTCGCGATAATCGGCGCGCGGGTTTCAAATTGCGCATGAACCGCATGCCAGATTTCTATGGACGTGGTGGAAACGCTGGAATCAAACGGATAGGCCATGCGGCGCAGCTTCGAGGCAAATTCTTCATTGGAGACGCCGGAGACAAAAATCTCACCTTCCCAATAATCAATATCCGTGATCGCCAGCATGTTTTGAGGCTGGCCGAATTCCAACGTTTCATGCACGGGAACCGGCCCGACATTGGCCGACGAGTGTTTGATCTTCTCAAGGCTCAGCCTCTCAAGCCGTCCGTTATTCACTTTCAAGATGACCGGGACGGTATCGGGACCATGTCCACGATGAACGGAGAGGAACACTTGCTTGGACGGTTTGTGAACCACCATGTCATTGATGCGAATGTCATCACTATTCACGTTCAACAGTCTCGCGGCTTTTACACCGATATCGGATAGTAAATCGACCCCTTCAAACGTCTGGGCGTTGCCCAGAGCGACGCCGGTTTGGGAATCGATATCACGGTCACTCAATTCAAGCGCATGAACGCGTCCGCCTTTTGAATCGCCGACGAATAGCACGTTGTTTGGTCCAAAGCTTAACGCACCTGCTGATTGAAGTTGCGGTGTACCCGGCGGAGAGGCCGCTTTTGTTTCCGAAGCTGTTTGCGCAACCCCGTAAGAAACCGGAAAGGCTTGTAAGGCAAGGGCTAGTGCAACCGTCAGCAAAACGGTTTTTCGTTTGAGGTCTTTTGTCTTCAACATGTTGTTCTTCCTCTACTGGTTAAAAGTGAACGCGCTCCGCGGACTTTTTCGACACCCTGCCGGATACGGGATCTCTCAATGCCGTTGTTCTTTGTATAGTGCGTACTCCACCTCTGCCGGGACCTCGATCATGGCGATGCGAAGAGGAGCGTCTTGCTCCGCTTGGAGAGCGATCGAGCCGGTAGCCCCGGCATGGACGACCGCAAAATATCTGGGCTCAAGATCATGTTGTTCAGAACGGGCCTCATCGCTCAGTGTGCCTTCTCCATCGATGACGACCATGGCCAACATACGGTTCGTGGACAGTTCGCGCCGGTAACCATGGCCCGGTGGAATGAGAATATCCTGCATCGCCACCTCCGCCAGGATCGATACCGGCGCGCCGTTCCCAATGACGTGCTTCAGGGTCACCCCGTCACGAACCTCGATGGGAAAATCCTCATGGCGAAATTCCGCATACGTCGGTGTCTGGAGCACGGTTTCTTTCAGATTCGGCTCGAACCAGATTTGAAAGAATTCATTATGCTCGCTGACCGTTTCCTCTTCGTGAGAGACGCCTGACCCCGTCTGCATCACCTGTGCGCCTCCGGCTTTCACCCGGCTTCGATTGTCCATGGTATCGTAATGGCCGATTTCTCCTTCGAGGGCATAACTCATGATTTCAAAGGCTTGATGAGGATGGAGGCCGATCTTGCCGTAGCCTTTGGCCGTGGCCCAGGCCCAGTAAAACAGGGGGCCCGTATGGGGAACACCGGGACCTTCTCCGGGAAACCCGAGGGGCTTGATTTCGGTGATCCTCCCGCCATCGAATTCTCCGACTCCTTGGACTTCGGGAGGATAGATTTGAATATCCATTGGTTTCGTTAATTGATTCATTGGCGCTTTCCTTTCGATTTTTCATTTTGACTGTCTGGCTTCTCAAAAGCACGGATTGTGCCAACATAGGTTGATCATCATAACATGTTGATAATAAATGATTTTGTGATTCTCTATATTGCCGAAATTTCTACTCAAATGAGTATATTACTGTCTTGAGTAGATAATCTACGCAAATTCGTATAGTGTGGTGGGTGCGATCTTCATGTGGTGGCGCTTCAACAGCCGGGAGATTCACGATGACGAAAAAATTCGATAAGGATCAAACGTTAGCGTTGGCGGAGTTCACTATTGAACATGCCGGTGATGCCATCATTTTTCACGATTGCCAAGGGGTGATTTTAAATGCCAATCACGCTGCGTGCAGACTTCTGAATTATTCGGAACACGAATTAATCGGCTTGACCATTCAGGATATCAATCCGGATTCCAATCAAGAGACCTGGCAAACGTTTTGGCAAGAGCTCAAACACGCTAAAACGCTGACGTTCGAAGCCCGCCATCGTGCCAGGGGTGGGACGGTCATTCCTACGGACATCACCGTCAATTATTTGGAATTCGATGCGCGGGAGTACGCCGTGGGTTTTCTCCGGGACATCACGAGCCGAAAGAAAATTGAAGAAGAAAAAGCCGCCGCGTTTGAAGAGATCAATCGATTGCGCGAACAGTTGGAGCTGGAGAACGAGTATCTTCATGAAGAGGTGAGGGAACTCCAACCGTTCGGCAACATCATCGGGAAAAGTTTACCGCTCCAACATATCCTGAAACAGATCGAAATGGTTTCTCCCACCGATGCCAATGTCCTGATTGCCGGAGAATCCGGAACCGGCAAGGAACTCATTGTGCATGAAATTCACAAACGCAGCCCCAGGGCGTCCAGGCCGCTGATTCGAGTTAACTGCGCGTCGATACCCCGGGAATTATATGAGAGCGAATTCTTCGGTCACGTGAAAGGCGCCTTTTCGGGTGCGTTCAAGGATCGCGCCGGCCGGTTTGCATTGGCCAATGGCGGCACGCTTTTCCTGGATGAAGTCGGGGAAATCCCCTTGGACCTGCAAAGTAAATTACTGCGGGTTCTTCAGGAAGGCACCTTCGAACGGGTGGGCGATGAAAAAACCATACAATCGGACGTTCGCGTGATCGGGGCCACCAATCGTCACTTGAAACAGGAGGTAGACAACGGAACGTTTCGGGAAGATCTTTATTATCGTCTGAATGTTTTTCCCATCGTCGTGCCATCTTTACGGGAACGAAAAGAAGATATCCCCGCCTTGGCCGGTCATTTCTTGAAACTGGCGCAAAAGAAATTCAATCGCACGGGGAGTGCGTTATCCAAGGCCAACATCATCGCCCTCGAGAATTACTCCTGGCCCGGCAACATCAGAGAACTCCAAAATGTGATTGAGCGTGCCGTGATTATTGCCCCGGCCCACAGGCTGGTTTTCGATCTGCCCAAAAATCCGAAAAGTCGAAACGTCGTGCCCCAAAATCCAACCGTCCATGCTTCCGGACCGGTGCTCACGTTTGATGAAGTCAAACAATTCGAACGCCAAAACATTCTCAACGCGTTAAACAGCGCGAACTGGAAGATTTTCGGAAAAAATGGCGCCGCCGAGTTGCTCGGCATCCCCCCGACAACCCTGACGACCAGAATCCAACGAATGGGCCTGAAAAAACCGGCGAGCTAAATAAACGCCCGGCTCCCTGATCCAAGATGCCAGGCTCCGAAAACGGCCGGTCCGTTTCAGCAGATATGAAGGTCTTCCTCTCGCATGAAGACGACGGAAGCTAGTGGCGTTCGCGGGGATTTGTCTTGTTATTACCCGAACAATCACGTATAAATTTACACGAGTCTTCCGTTCTTGCCTACAGACAACATGCCTCCCCTTCCTTCAGTACACGGACAAACTCAAGCCCGTTGGGAAAGAGAATCCGATTGCCCGACTCTGCCAACTTCTCAAAAGATTACGAGGTTTTCCGGTCTGGAAGCCGCTCGAAATGAAACCGTAAGCGGGCTTGTTTCTAAAATTTTTAACGAGAGCTTTGGTTATAGACCGGACGGAAAACCTTACCGTCTGGGTCCAAAGTCCACGGCAGAACGGTTAGCCTCGACGGATTTTCTCTTCATCGCCGGTGATGAACAATCGGGAATCGGGTATTTATTTGGCAAAGAGATCCCTTTTCGGAGCAGAAGAATCGCTTGGATTGAGTCAATGGCGGTCTTACCACTTTACCGGAAACAAGGTATTGCGACTGCCTTGATCCAGCAGTTTCGTCTGGCTACCAAGGGATCATCCAAAATGGGATGCGCGACTCCGAATCCTATTGCGGCTTTGGTGGTGACCAGAGCCATACCCGGAACCTTGTATATCGGAAACTGTAACCCACCGGCCGCGGTGCTTCACATGCTCCGCGAAATCCGACAACACTGTTTTGACCTTCGCGGATGTGCCATCCAGAAAAAGCCGTTAGGAATAAAAACCGGGTTCAGCCCGCTTTCCCGCTCGGACGAACGGGAATGGAATCCCCGAACACCTTCTTCTCCACCTTACTGGTGGCATGAGCTTGAACATTTACCCAATGCCTATGAAGCCCTTCTCGTCATCGAGAGAACAGACAGTTCTTCAACATCTTGCAATGCTGTAGAGTCTGCCCATGAAGCCCCTCAGACAAAAGCATGACCCATCCGGAACATTATCAATTTGAAAGCCATTCCGGTTCCAATGCCTCTGAATCCTCTTCGTTGGTAAAAGCTGTCTCTTCAATTTTCAGCAACAGCTTCGGCATAAATCCTAAGACCCAACAGCCTTACAGACTCGGTCCGAAAACAACCAAAAAGCGGTTGGCGTTGGCTCATCGTCTGTTTCTTGCTTCAGACGAAGCGGATCAGCCTGTTGGTTATCTCTTCGCTACAGAGATTTCGTCTTCACGTGGATCTGTTGGTTGGATCGATTCGTTGGCGGTCCTGCCAGAACATCGACGGAAGGGAGTCGGCACACACTTGGTGAAAAATTTCGCCGACCATTTTTCCTCAGTTCGCTGGATTGGGTGCGCCACCCCAAATCCGATAGCCGCTCTCGTGATTTCCAATGTCGCGAAAGGGGAGTTGTACATCGGTGAGTGCGATCCCACGGAAGAACTGGTTTCCATGATCAATGACATCAGGCCGTTGTGCCAAGACTTGAGCGGTGTGGATTTCAACCCAAGGTCGTTACTGGTGCGAACACAATTTCATCCTTCAGACACAGGAGACAACAAGGAATGGTGCCCTCCGCATCCAACGGAGCCGCCACCCTGGTGGAGTTCCCTGGAAAATCTTTCCAGCCAGTACGAGGCCCTTCTTATCGTGGACAAACGCCACAAAAATTGAAACGCGTTTACGTATCATCGAACGATGGAGAAGCAAAATACTGTTGGGTCACTTATAATTCGGTTTTCACGAAATCATGGCCTTACGCTTCGATTCGCCGGTCATAAGCCAGCCTTGACAACTCCTCAAGGATCTCCGATTTTGACTTGATATCTTCTTCCGTTAAGCGAAGCCGATAGCGCCCCCCCTTTACTGTATTCAAAAGCACAAGACCTGCTTCATCTATCTTGCGATCAAGCTCACCCACTTGAGGAAGCTGAAGCCGAAAAATAATATAGTTCTTCCTAGGGCCGAATGAAACAAAGTTGAATGCTTGGCCATTTCTTGCGATTCCAATATGACCCTTGTTGTATTTCAGGGTAAGCGTTGGATCGAATTTATGGAGTATAGCAAGCAGTTGGTCGGACAGGGCAACGGTTTCCTTTGTCGCACGTTGTTCCCAGTATGCTCGATCAGCAGGTGCGGCCTCAGCCTCTTCGTCCTCGTCAACGAGCCCACGCGAAAATTCGTCCATGACCTTTGTAAAAACCAACGTCACGTTCTCGCCAACCTGAAGAGCCTGCATTTGGATGGCAATAAAGGGCATGGTGCCGTTGAAGAGGGAAAGAACGTTCAGAAAGCGACTGGTCACGTCTTCTGCCACAAGGACGGCACAATGGTCGTATTGCGGATACCGCTTTTTCTCAATATCCCAATACTCAATAGTGCGGATAATGTGGGATTCATCCGTTGCGCCAAGCTGAATTTCCACCTCATACCGTCGTTGCAAATCCGAGTCCTGGAGAAGAAGATCGAGGCGGCCTGCTCGTGGTTGTCTTCTTTCGCTACCCCTCAATTCCAAGTCTCCAAGGCCAAGGATGGAAGGATCTTTCGCAATGAGTTCCTGAACCCATTTTTCGTTCAGGTTCGAGTGACCCTTAAGAGATAATCGCTCTGGTTTAAGGTAATTGTGGCCCATCATGTGATGTTCTCTTTCTGTTGATTAAACCTTAAGTGTGCTCTGGCTCGCCTAGAGGGAGTCGAACCCGAACCCTCAAATTTCTCACTCCAGTTTCAAGAGTTCGCTGGATTCTTCCTCGGGCAAGGCTTCGATGTCACGGAGTTTTCTCTCCATAGCTCTGGTGCGGACTCCGGTTTCGTCAATGGTGCCGGACGCTGTTTCCAATTGTCTCTTGACCTTGTCCAAGACGTCGCCGAACTTGCCGAATTCCGTCTTGACCGCGGCAAGGACCTGCCAGACTTCGCTGGATCGTTTTTCGATGGCCAACGTCCGGAAGCCCATGCGCAAACTGTTCAAGATAGCGGATAAGGTCGTCGGGCCGGCGACGACGACCCGGTAGGTGTCTTGCAGCTTTTCAAGCAAACCCGGTTGCCTGAGCACTTCCGCATACAGACCTTCAGTGGGTAAAAACAGGATGGCAAAGTCGGTCGTTGCCGGTGGCTCGATATATTTTTTCGATATGTCCTTGGCTGAATTCTCGATATCACGGGTCAAGGCTTTCAGCGATTGGTCAACGGTCTCCGAATCAGCTCTCTCAGTAGCATCGATGAGACGTTGATAATTTTCTTGCGGAAATTTTGCATCAATTGGCAACCAGACGTTCGTGTTTGCTTCACTACCGGTGCCGGGAAGACGGATGGCAAACTCGACGACTTCACCGGATGAGGGACGGACCTTGACGTTCTTCTCGTACTGGTCGGGGGTCAGCATTTGTTCCAAAATTGCACCGAGTTGGACTTCCCCCCAGGTCCCCCGCGCCTTGACGTTCGTCAAGACACGTTTGAGGTCACCCACGCCGGTCGCAAGATTTTGCATTTCACCGAGGCCGCGTTGGACCGCTTCCAACCGCTCGCTGACGATTTTAAACGATTCACCCAGGCGTTTCTCCAGCGTGCTCTGCAATTTTTCATCCACCGTTTGCCGCATTTGGTCGAGTTTCTTGTCATTACTTTCCTGCAGCGCTTTCATTTTCGAATCCAGCGTGTCACGAAGGCCACCGAGCCTTGCTTCATTCGTATCACTAAGTCCCTTGAGCCTTTCCTCGATTGCGGCAAGGCTTTCTCTTTGCGACTTGTTCATCTCGCTGATAGCCTGAATGACGGTGACATGTGCGTCTTTCTGCGTCGCGGCGAGTTCTTCGCGAAGACTGCGCGCACTTTGCATGGCCTCTTCTCTGCTTGCGCGGAATTCTTCTCGTATGATTTCCTCCGTTTTTTCTCCGCCACGGGTGGAGACTTTCCGGAGAATGAGACTGAGCAGAATAACGATGACAATCGAAACGATGAGGGGCAGCCATGTCAGCATGGCATTCATGATCTCTTCCTATACGGATCAGCAACCGGAGTCTTCATCTCACCCCCATAAATGGCGCGCCCGGAGGGAGTCGAACCCCCAACCCTCAGATCCGAAGTCTGATGCTCTATCCATTGAGCTACGGGCGCGTCCGACGGTCTTTTTCACCTATTTTCAGTGGCCTGTCAACCCGAGACGACACGAAGGACGCGTGCCGAATAAACCTGATAGAATGAATACTGGATGAATTGAGTGAGGAAGGAATCGAACATGGCGTCGTCACCACAAGCAGGGATCTTTACCGAAGGCCGCACGCATTTTTATTACCTGGAATACCAACTCCATCCTGATGCCGGAACGCGGGACATCCGACGGGCTGTTCAGTCGGCATTGGCTGTCGAAGGAGGGGAACCATCCGAGACGGTCATCGCATTCGGTAAAGACGCCTGGGACCGGTTGAACCCCTCATGGCACCCTGAGGAGCTGCGAGATTTTGCACCTCTTTCAGGCGTCGATGGCTGTTCCGTTCCTTCGACGCAACGGGATCTGCTGTTTTGGATCCAGAGCCATCGCCGGGACGTGAATTTGCAGGTGGTGCTGGGCATCCATTCGTTCATGCGAACAGTGGGAATTCTGAAGCTGGACCTGGCCGGTTTTCAGTACCTGGACTCACGAGACCTGATCGGATTTATTGACGGGACCGCGAATCCCAAAGAGGACAAGGCTCGTGAGGCCGCGCTGATTCCTGAAGGGCAGGCGGGAGCGGGAGGAAGCTTTGTGTTGTCCCAGCAATGGGTACACAACCTCCCCGCGTTCAATTTCCTTTCCCGGTCCGAACAGGAACGGGTCGTAGGCCGCACCAAGCCTGACAGCATCGAACTCGAAGGCGACGCCATGCCCCCGACTTCCCACGTGAGCCGGACCGATTATAAGGAAAACGGCAAGGCCTTGAAGATCGTCCGTCGGAGCGCTCCCTATGGAACGGTCGCAGAACATGGCCTGTACTTCCTGGCCTTCTCCTGTGACCTGTACCGGTTTCAGGTTCTGCTGGAACGCATGTTCGGCGTGTCGGGAGACGGGGTTTCCGATCAGCTTATCCGCTATTCCAAACCGGTCACGAGTTCGTACTGGTTTGCGCCGTCACGGGAAGCCCTCTTGCAAGTCTGCAGTTAGATTATAGCGTTACGCTACGCTAACCAGACCTACGGGCTCTAAATTTCCTATTTTTATCCCGATGACGGCACGTCGTCATACCGGGCTTGACCCGGTATCCAGTCAAAAGTCTATTCTCCTGCACGCATGCACTGACAAAAAACCCTCTTCGGTAGGACGACGAGTATGCGGCATTATGGAGTCACTCTGTATAGAGCTTCAGATAGGAGATCTAAATATGATCCCGCACGATGTTAATTTAAGCAGAATACGCGATGACAATTTAAGAATACGCCTTGAGAGAGCTTGGTCATGGATTGACTTAGCTCAATCTCATAAAAATTCTGCACACGCTCGATTCATTTTTTACTGGATTGCGTTCAATGCTATGTATGGTTTAGAACCCCCGAATCCTATGAATCAGGAAGAAACTGCCCCAGACCAAATGAAGGATATAAGAAAGTTTCTCAAGAAATTGAAAAGGGTAATAACAGTTTGTGAAGAAAAAGAGAGGGGTCTACTTTATCAGCATGTGCGTAAAATGGAGGGATCTTTGGAACTTTTAATCAAAGACTCTTTTTTGAGCAGAAAATATTGGACGGGTCAAGAGAGCTCGCGCTCGGTGAAGAGCCAATGTGCAAGTGATTGGGAAAAAACCCAGGAGCAGATGAGCACGAATTGCTTGGATTTTGACAAGATTTTCCACATTCCATGCAGCCGTTTACTGGTCTTACGAAATCAAATTGTGCATGGATCGGCAAGAGGGGATGACCAATCCAGAGGATTCCCTTCTCTTAAAAAAGGCCTGCAAGTGATCGAGAAAATGGTTCCTACATTTTTTGAGCTTTTGACCCGCTTTGGGGACTCATCTGAAAAATGGCCAAAGGCTCCTTATCCAAGATGGGGCCATCCTGAACATCCTCACGAATATACCGAGGGAGAACCCCATGAATTGTTGGGAAACCGCCCAAAATCAAATTGAAGAGTGTCGGCGTTGCGAAAATGATAAAGTCCGGTATTTGGTGGTGCCAAAGAAAAAGCGGCATCCATCATTACCTCCCCCGCAACCAACTCGCCTCCTGTTTATTTCCGTCGCTCCACCGTGGGGAGGATCTTATTTTTGGGATGACACCCAACCTGATGGTTTGAGAAGGGGACTATTTGAGGCTCTCCAAAAAGCCGGACAGAGGATTTCAACCCTTTCTCAATTTCGAGAACAAGGGTTTTTTCTGGTACCTGCGGTAAAATCGTAAGCTTCCCCTAATTTGAGACATGTGATAAGTGGAGTTTTCTGGCAGGATCACCCTGTAAGGAGACGCCCATGAGACGAAGCCGATTCACCGAGACGCAAATTGTATCGATTCTGAAAGAAGCGGAAACTGGAAAGAAGACACGAGAGATCTGTCGCCAGCATGGCATCAGCGATGCGACGTACTATCACTGGAAAGCGAAATACGGCGGGATGAGCGCCTCGGACCTCAAGCGCTTGAAGGAGACCGAGGGGGAACTCGCGCAGTACAAGCGGATGTATGCGGAACTGGCTCGTGAGAACGACGCCCTGAAGGCGTTAATTGCAAAAAAGCTCTGAGGCCACCGGCGAAGCGCGACGCCGCGCACTACCTGGTGGCCCACTGGGGACTGAGCAAGGCCCGGGCCTGTGCCGCGGTGCACTTCTCGCGCTCGAGTTGGTACCGGCCGAGACGCACGACTGGCTCCCGGGATGGTGCCGTGATGGAGGCGTTGAACGGCGTCGTGGAACAACACCCCCGCTGGGGATTTTGGATGTGTTACCACCGCCTCCGGCTGCTGGGCCAGGAGTGGAACCACAAACGCGTGTATCGTGTCTATAAGGCCATGAAGCTCAATCTACCCCGACGCGCGAAACGGCGCCTACCGCAACGGGTGCAACACCCGATGGCGGTGGCGGCTCGGGCCAACGCCGAATGGTCGATGGACTTCATGGCCGATACGCTGTATCAGGGGCGCCGGTTTCGCACGCTGAATATCCTCGATGAGGGGGTCCGCGAAGCCTTAGCGATCGTCATCGACACCTCGATCCCCGGGGCGCGCGTGGTGCGCACGCTGGATCGCCTCGTGCAGTGGCGGGGCAAACCGGACGCGATCCGTGTCGACAACGGCCCCGAGTATCTATCCCAGGTCTTGATCGCCTGGTGTCAGGAACAGGGGGTGACGCTCCACTACATCCAGCCCGGCAAGCCGAATCAGAACGCCTACATCGAACGCTTCAATCGCACCTTCCGCCATGAGGTGCTGGATGCCTATGTATTCTCGTCGCTCCGGGAAGTCCGAGAAATCACTCGCCACTGGATCACGGCATACAATGAGGACCGCCCTCATCACAGCTTGGGCAGCATACCCCCTGCCATGTTCAGACGGCAGGTCGAACAAGCCAGACACTCTACTTTAGAACTGTCTCCTTGACGGGGAAGCTTACGAAATGTCCATCGTGTAAAAATGGGAATGACCATCTTCCATCTTCCATGGCGCTAAAGAATTGTGCACCGTTTCTGCACAAGGAATGCGAAAGCCTTTCCCCTGAACGCATTCTGGCTTTGGGAAAAATCCCCATGCAAAGTGCGTCAGCGGCGTTTAATATAGAAATTCCACGTAAAGCGGAAGATTTCCGTGGGACACCTTTCTATGTCCTTCTTGGTGGTCGTCAAATTCCTTTGATGGGAACTTACTTTCCTGGAAACAAACGACACGGAGGGTTTGAGCATATTGCTCAAGATATTCGGGAAATCTTGTCGAAATCTCCAAAGCCAATAAGAGAAGAATCAGCAGCAATAAAGTTCTGAACCCTCTTTTAAGGCGTGGCAGGACCCTGTCGTTGACGAAACTTGGCGGTTCACTTCCTACTCAAGAAGACGGAGCATCGCCTGCGCGTTAAAATGTCCCTGATCAGCAGCTTTCCTGAACCATTCGAGGGCTTTGTCTAAAGCCTTCGGGACACCTTCCCCCTTGTAGTACATCTCGCCGATCATATACTGGGCCTTGGCGTGTCCCTGGTCGGCGGCTTTCACAAAATATTGGGCGGCTTTAAGATAATCCTTCCCAGCGATTTTGGTGCCGACGAGTCGGCCATAGTAGTAACGGACTCCAGTGCGATACTGCGCGTCGGCATGTCCCTGATCGGCAGCTTTCTCGTACCACCTTTCAGCGGGCAGATAGTGGGAGGTGAGTATCTCGCCGATCATATACTGCCTGACAGGATCTCCTTGGGCGGCTTTGTTGAACCAGTAGAGGGCTTGTTTAACGTCTCTCGGAACGACATAGCCATCAAGATAAATGCCGCCGAGGTTGAATTGCGCATCGGGGTCTCCCGCTTCCGCTTTGGCTTTAGTCGCGGCGAAGTCGGCTTTCTGTTTATCAACTTTGGCGTCCGTCTCCGCATAACTGAACGATGAGACCACTAACAAGGGAACCATGAACAGAAGCACAAGAAGAACCGGTTTCATGCAATGCCTCCTGGGACAAAGCGACAAGATAGAAGAAGAAATCCGGGCCGTGGGCCGGTTCCGATTCCTGTTCGCACTTCGGCCTGTTGAGGGTCAGCGTCCCTCCAAAGAGGTTTCATACAGGGGCACGCCCACGCGCTGAATGTGGTCAATCACGTCGGAGTCGCGGATGTCCCGGAAGATGGACACGTCCATTGTATACGGCAAAAGCAGGTCGTCCAGGTCGTCCATGATTCTGGAGAGCACGTTCAGCGTCAGGTCGGCGCCGCAGAGGGTCAGGTCAATATCGGAACCGTGTTTGTGGGTACCGTTGGCGCGTGAGCCGTACAAAATGGCTTTTTCTACTTGCGGATAACCGGCGAAAACCGCGCGGATCTTGTGAATGGTACGTTCCGGTAAGCCGTAAGTCACGCCGATGCTTCCTCTTTCAGACGGTTCAGTATGTTTTGCAAAGTTTGAAACTTTGCGAAGTAGGTATCGAGAATCGCGGTGACCACCTGAGCGCCAGTGGTCTCGTTATACGTGTGGGAGGTCAGGTTGCGGCTGTTGATCATGTCCATCCATGCCTCGCCGTCTTCAAGCAAGCCCGCTGCAAAGGCGGCACGGGTGGTGTCCCTTGACCCATAGAGATTCTGTACGCCTCGGTCTTCGAGAAAATCTTTCAGCGTATTCCATGCCAATTCATGGGTATATTCAAAGCTCTGTATCAGACCCTGTTGTTCCAACTTCGAGAGTTGCCGTTGTCCGGCCAGTTCGACGGCCTCACGCAGTTGGGAAAACGCCTTGTCAAAATGAACGGCTCGTTGAATCCAGCGAATGTCTTGATGGCTCATCGTATGTTTGCTTACTGTTTGTCTATGCCACTCGCTGACCGGTCATTCAAGAGACTTTGAGTTACGGGCACTTTTGTTCGTCTTTTTCGATTATTTTTAGTGGTTTGTCAACTCGTGACGCCACCAACGACGTTTGCCGAATAAACCTAATAATTGATGGTCAATTCGGGTTACGCTACGCTAACCCGACTGCACACCGAGGGGTAAAAAGAAAGAGAAAGACACTGGAGCCCCTAAATTCACAAACGAAGTGCAACACCTTGTTAAGGTGTTGCCATGGGATGCTCGTATACACAACTCACCCTTGAAGACCGCTGTCAAATGGCCTACTTACACACCACGGGACACTCGATCCGCCAAATTGCGGCAACTCTGGATCGCGCGCCATCGACCGTGGCTCGGGAACTGAAACGCAATACGGCTCGCACCCAGGGCGACCAACCCGGCTATGCCGACCAACAGGCGCGCGCCCGCCGTTGGCAGGGCTCCAAGCTTGACCGTGACCCCACGCTCCGCGCCACGGTCCTGGCCCGGCTCCAAGCTGGCTGGTCCCCGTAACAGGTGGCGGGCCGCCTGGCTGTGGAGCAGCAGCGGAAGGTCCTCTCGCACGAGACCATCTACCGCTTCCTCTACGCCCAGATCGCCCGCAAGCAGGAGTACGCTTGGCGGCATTATCTGCCCCAGGCCAAAGCCAAACGCGGCCGCCGCTGCTACAAAGGCCGCAGCCCGGCGTCGTTTATCGCCTTGCGCCGCCCGCTGGCGGCGCGGCCGGCCACGGTCGCGGATCGCCAGACCCCGGGCCACTGGGAGGCCGATCTGATGCTGTTCCGACTCTACGGCCAAGCTATCCTGACCCTGCATGAGCGCCACTCCCGCCTGCTCCTGGCCGCGCGTCCGCCCGGCAAGGCCGCCGCCCCCATCGCCCGCGCGATGACGGCCCTGCTGGCTCCGTTGCCCCCGACGTGGCGCCAAACCGTCACCTTCGATAACGGCACGGAGTTTGCGCGGCATCATGCCCTGCATGCCTTGGGCCTCGAGACGTTTTTCTGTGCCACCCACGCGCCGTGGCAAAAGGGCGGCATCGAAAACGCCATCGGGCGCTTGCGCCGGACCTTGCCGCGCAAAACGGACTTGGCGACCCTCTCGGACGAGCGCTTTACACGCCTGCTGCAAGCCTATAATAATACGCCGCGTAAATGCCTCGGCTATCAGACGCCCGCCGAGGTTTTTAGAAACCATCTGTTGCACTTCAAATGTGAATCCACCTTCCCGCGTGCACGAGAGTATCTGTGTTTCCAGTCAAGCCTTTTTTACGATGCCGGCGTCCCCTCGGCGACCCACGGTGTTCCCCGGTGCGCAATCGCATGCAGCCGCAACAGCAGCTTCCGCATGACTGCCACCAACGCCACTTTGCCCGGCTTGCCGCGCCGCCGTAACCGCTGATAAAACTGCCCCAGATCCGTGTGCGTGCGGATCACCGACAAGGCGGCCATGTAGAGGGCGCGGCGCACCAGCCCCCGGCCGCCGCGAATGGCCCGATACCCCCGATGGCTCCCACTGTCCTGCGCCCACGGCACCACGCCGACCAAGGCCGTCAGCGCCTTCCCCGAGCCCTGGCCCAATTCCGGCACATAGGCCAGCAACGTCGCTGCCGTGAGCACCCCCACCCCGCGCACACTCTGATACAAGGCCGCGCGCTCGGCCAACTCCGGCCGGGCTTGGATGGCCTGCTGGTACTCCTCCTCCAGTTGCTTCAACTCTTTGTCCAACCACGCCAGATGCCGCTGACACGATTTTTTGACCCGGCCCTGCAACCCTTTCTCCAAGCGATTCTGTTCCTGGGTCCGTTGATCGAGCAGTTGCTGCCGCCGCCCCAGTAGCGCCCGCACCTCCGCACTGGCCTCCTCTTGCGCGGCTTCCACCGGGAGTTCCAACACCTCGCCATAGTGGGCCAGGATCTGCGCATCCAGCGGATCGGTCTTGGCGCCCTGCCCCACGGCCCGGGCAAACGCCCGCACCTTCGTCGGATGCGCCACCGCCACGGTCAGGGCGGTAGGCCGGACCCGCTGCACCAGCAAGTGTTCGTACCCCCCGGTGGCTTCACACACCACTTGGGTGACCGCTTGCTCCCGCACCCACGCCAGCAATGCCGTGATCCCGACGCCCGTGTTGGCAAAGCGGCGGACCGGCCCACGCGCCACGGACACCACTAAGTCTTGTTTCCCCACATCAATCCCTGCCACGAGTTTGTTCATGTCCCTCTCCCTGCTGCGGATGAATGGCGTTTGTTCTCCCCACTTGTCATGCGGGGCTGTGAGCCCCCTGTATCTGTTCGGAGCGACAAACTGGCATGAGGGGTGTCCTACTCTCGCACGGTGCCACCCTAGGGCTCACCTTATGACAAGCGACGCGCCCCTCACGCCCACCTCACAAATTGGCCAATTTGCGAGGTGAAAGCAACATACAAATGACGCAAGGAGAAGAACAAGAGGGGAGAGGGTTCTATTGGGAACGAGTCAGTAGGTCTCGGGGGTGGGAAGATCCACTTCCGGTTTGCTGGCTTCAGGGAGAATTTTTTCCAGGCGTTGTTGAAACTCGCGAATGCGGGTCTGCTCCGCGGAATTGAAACTGACTTTTTCTTCTTTGTGCAAATCCACCAACCGCTCGATCGCCTGGAGCAGGGGCGGCACGGCATCAAAGATCCGCCCGGCTTCAAAGGCCTCGAGCGAATCCACGAAAAAGCCGTAGAGAACCCGATACGTCGCCCCCGCTTGATCCCGAAACCGGTAGACCACCGTTTCATATTTGTCGATGGCTTCTTCGGTGGGGCGGATCCCGCCGGGAATCGCCATGAACGACGTTGCCGGCACTTTCACGGCCAACGCGGCCAATGCCGCGATTAATTCACCGAGAGCATCCAGCACCTGGACGGTGTCCATTTCTTTTTTTGAAGTCATCGCTCTTGTCCTGCTCCCACGTCGGGAGTGCCGCGCGTGTTCCTGCCCCGCAATTGGTTCACAACCTCCGCCATATCAGCCGGCATGGGGGCGACGAAATTCATGGCCTGTTGCGTGATCGGGTGGAGGAAGCCGAGCACTTTCGCATGCAGCATGACCCGGGGAATGAACACGTCGCGGATTGCGCCCACCTTCTTTCCCCCGTACGTCGGATCCCCGAGGATCGGACACCCGATCGCCGACAAATGCACGCGCAATTGGTGGGTCCGGCCGGTTTGCGGAAAAAGCTCCACGTGCGCCGCCAGTTTTTCAAACCGTTCCGTCACCCGGTATCTCGTGGCCGACGCCTTGGGCCGGGTGGTGCGCGCGGAAAATTTTTTCCGGTCCTTGGTATCCCGCCCGATGGCCACGTCGATGATCCCCTGGGTCTTTTTCGGGACTCCCCAGATCAACGCTTCGTAGACCCGGTCGATGGTATGCCGCTTGAACTGGTTGACCAATGCCGCATGGGCCCGATCCTGTTTAGCCACCACCATGATGCCCGTGGTGTTCTTGTCTAACCGGTGCACCATCCCCGGCCGTTCCTTGCCGCCGATGGTGGAGAACGACCCCGTCCCGGTTTTGAAATGGTGCAACAGGGCATTGACCAGGGTGCCCGACCAATTGCCGGGAGCCGGATGAACCACCAAGCCGGCTTGTTTGTTCAAGACCAACAGTGCGTCATCTTCATAGAGAATTTCAAGGGGAATGGGCTCGGGCTGGATGTCGAGCGGCTCGGCCCTGGGGACCCTGAGCACGATGACGTCGCCGGGTTTGATTTTGTGACTGGGTTTGGTGGGCTGCCCGTCGACGGTGATGTGGCCGTCGAGGATCAACCGCTGAAGGATCGTTCGGGAGAAATCCGGATCGCGGTTGGCCAAAAAATGGTCCAAGCGCTTGGGGCCTTCGCCAGGCGAAACGACGATCTCCGTCCGCGTTTCAATGTACGGCATGGCCGCATCCGGGACGAACCGGTTACGCGTGCCCTTGCTTCTTGAGCCGCTCGGCCACTTTTTCGCGAAGGCGCGCTTTTTCCAAACTCACCCGGGCCTCTTCGACTTCCGACGGCAACCCGCCGCGCTCAAGCCGTTCTTCGGCCTTGGCCACGGCCTCGTGGGCCCGGTCCACGTCGATGTCTTCGGCTTTCTCGGCGATCTCCGCCAGAACGGTGACTTTGCGGGGCGTCACGTCGACGAATCCCCACAACACCGACATGTAATGCTCGGCCTCGCCGATCCGGTAGTGCAGTTCGCCGATCCGCAGCGTCGTCAGAAAATGACAATGGCCCGGCAACACGCCGAAGTCGCCTTCTGCGCCGGGGGCCGAAACCTGGTCCACGTATTCACTCACCAGGAGTTTATCCGGTGTCACCACTTCCAACAGCAGTTTGCCCGAGGGCATGGTATTGCCTGGTTCAGCCATTATCGTGTGTGTCCCAGTTTCTCCGCCTTCTCGATGGCTTCCTCAATCGCACCGACCATGTAAAACGCCTGCTCCGGCAAATCGTCATGCTTGCCCTCGACGATTTCCTTGAAGCTCCGGACGGTGTCCTTGAGTTTCACGTATTTCCCCGGCGTGCCCGTGAAGGCTTCGGCCACGTGGAACGGCTGGGAGAGGAAGCGTTGCAGTTTGCGCGCGCGCGTGACGGTCTGTTTGTCTTCTTCGGACAACTCATCCATCCCGAGAATGGCAATGATGTCCTGCAAGTCCTTATACCGCTGCAAGGTTCCTTGGACCTGTTGCACGACGCTGTAGTGCTCTTCCCCGAGGACGTACGGATCCAGAATCCTGGACGTGGAATCCAGCGGATCGACCGCCGGGTAAATGCCCAACTCCGCCAATTGCCGGGACAATACGGTCGTGGCATCCAAGTGAGCGAACGCGGTGGCGGGCGCCGGGTCCGTGAGGTCGTCGGCCGGCACGTAAATCGCCTGCACCGAGGTGATGGATCCTTTCTTGGTGGACGTAATCCGCTCTTGCAGCGTTCCCATCTCCGTCCCAAGGGTCGGCTGATAGCCCACGGCCGACGGCATGCGGCCCAACAAGGCCGATACTTCCGAGCCGGCTTGCGTGAACCGGAAAATGTTATCGATAAACAAAAGCACGTCCTGGTTTTCCTCGTCCCGGAAATATTCGGCAATGGTCAACCCGGTGAGCCCGACCCGGAGCCGCGCGCCGGGTGGTTCGTTCATCTGTCCGTATACCAACGCGGCTTTCGACTTGGTGAAGTCGGAAGGATCGATGACTTTGGAATCCTGCATTTCATGCCACAGGTCATTCCCTTCACGCGTGCGCTCGCCCACGCCTGCAAACACGGAAAAGCCGCCGTGATGCAAGGCGATGTTGTTGATCAGCTCCATGATGATCACGGTTTTACCTACTCCGGCGCCGCCGAACAGGCCCACTTTTCCGCCCTTGGCATAGGGCTCCAACAGGTCAACCACTTTGATGCCGGTTTCCAGCACCTCGGTCTTGGTTTCCTGCTCTTCGAGCGGTGGAGCCGACCGGTGAATGGAATAGGTTTTCTTGGCGGAGACCGGACCGAACCCATCGACCGGATCGCCCAACACGTTGACCACCCGACCCAGCGTCTCACGGCCCACGGGCACCGAGATGGGTCCACCTGTATCCCGGACTTCCAACCCGCGCACCAATCCGTCCGTGGAGGACATCGCCACGGCGCGCGCGCGGTTTTCTCCCAGATGCTGGGCGACTTCCATGGTCAATTCCGTTCCACCGGCTTCGCCCTCACCGTCGCGGGTGATCTTGAGCGCGTTAAAAATGTTGGGGAGATGCCCGGGGGGAAACTCCACGTCCACCACGGGTCCGATGACCTGAATGACTTTTCCTGTTTCGGTGCTCACCTGATGACTCCTTTTCTGACGAACTCCATCTCTACTTCAAGGCTTCCGCTCCGCCGACGATATCCATCAACTCTTTCGTAATCGCGGCCTGCCGGGTTTTATTGTAAAACAACGTGACTTTCTGAATCAGTTCTCCCGCGTTCCGGGTCGCCCCATCCATCGCGGTCATCCGCGCGGCCTGTTCGGCCGCCGCGGATTCCAACAACACGCGAAACGCCTGGACCTGAAAATGTTTCGGCAGCAGGGTTTGGAGCAGCTCGTCCTCGTCCGGCTCGAACAAATAGGCGCCCACGGCCTTGGCCGGCTCATCGCCGGCTTCTTCATCCAGGGATTCGATCGGCAACAGTTTCTCGACCACCACGCGTTGCTGCATCACGGATTTGAATTCGTTGTACACCACGTACAGTTGATCGAACGTGTCGTCGTTGTAGTGCTGGATGATGTCCTGGCCCATGTCCAGGGCATGTTCGAAACTCAAGCGATCGAAGATGCCCGGCCATTCCTGCCGGATCGTCCACGGGCGCCGCCGGAAAAAATCGCAGCCTTTTCTCCCGGCCGGGGACACGCTCACCTGTTCGCCCTGCTCTGCGTGCTCCTTCAGGAACTCCGTGGCCTGTCGCAGAATGTTGGCGTTAAACGCCCCGCACAGCCCCCGGTCACTCGTGATCACGAGCAATTCGGTTTTGTGGCCCTCGCGTTTGCGCAACAGGGGATGCGAGATCGGGCTCGCCCGTTCCGCAAGATGCCGCACCACGTCACGAAGCTGATGCGCGTACGGCCGGGCCGAAAGAATACGGTCCTGGGCCCGCTTGAGCTTGGCCGCGGCGACCATTTTCATCGCCTTCGTGATTTTCTGGGTATTCTTGACGGAAGCGATCTTCCGTCTGAGGCTCTGTAAACTTGGCATGAAACGTCGGCTCGATCAGAATTGTTTCGTCTGTTTATATTCGGCAATGGCCTGTTTGAGCTGCCCGCCCAACTCGTCGTCGATCTTCTTCTTGGTCACAACGCCTTCCCGCAGTTGAGGATGCCGTTCTTTGATGAACGCCAACAGGCCTTCTTCAAATTCACGCACCTTGTTCACGGGTACGTCATCGACAAACCCGTTGACCCCGGCAAAAATCGACAGCACCTGATCCGCCACCGGCATGGGTTTGTACTGTTCCTGTTTGAGCAACTCCACCATGCGCGCGCCTCGAGCCAACTGGGCCTGCGTCGCCTTGTCCAACTCACTGCCGAATTGCGCGAACGCGGCCATTTCCCGGTATTGGGCCAGATCGAGTCGCAGGGTACCGGCGACCTGTTTCATGGTTTTGATCTGGGCCGCCCCACCCACGCGGGACACGGACAACCCCACGTTGATGGCCGGGCGAATACCCGAATAGAACAAGTCACCGGCCAAATAAATTTGCCCGTCGGTAATGGAAATCACGTTGGTGGGAATATAGGCCGACACATCGCCGGCCTGCGTTTCGATAATGGGCAGGGCGGTCAGGCTCCCCGCTCCGTTCTCGTCACTCAATTTTGCGGCACGCTCCAACAACCGGGAGTGCAGGAAGAACACGTCACCGGGAAACGCCTCGCGGCCCGGCGGCCGGCGGAGCAACAGGGACAATTGTCGATACGCCACGGCATGTTTGGACAGGTCGTCATAGATGATAAGCGCATGTTTCCCGTTGTCACGGAAATATTCACCCATCGCCACCCCGGCATAGGGTGAAAAGAACTGGAGCGGCGCCGCGTCACTGGCCGTGGCCGAGACTACGGTGGTGTAGGCCATGGCGCCATGGTCTTCCAGCGTCTTCACGACGCGGGCCACCGTTGACCGCTTCTGGCCGATGGCGACGTAAATGCAAAAGACGTCGAGCCCTTTTTGATTGATGATGGTATCCACGGCAATCGCCGTCTTACCGGTTTGCCGATCGCCGATGATCAACTCCCGTTGCCCGCGACCGATGGGAATCATGGCGTCAATCGCTTTCAAGCCCGTCTGCAACGGTTCGCTGACGGATTGACGCTCCACCACGCCGGGAGCGCGGACTTCAATCAACCGGGTCTCCGAGGTTTGCACCGGACCTTTGCCGTCAATGGGTTGCCCCATCGCATCGACCACCCGCCCGACAAGCGCGTCGCCTACCGGCACCTCGGCAATTCGGCCCGTTCGTTTGACCTGGTCGCCTTCTTTAATGCCGGTGTCCGAACCCATCAGCACGGCCCCGACGCTGTCTTCTTCCAGGTTCAGCGCCACCCCGAACACGTCACCGGGAAACTCCAGCAATTCCCCGGCCATGGCGCCTTCAAGACCATAGACTTTGGCAATGCCGTCACCCACCTGAATCACGTAGCCGGTCTCCGTCACATCGACACGCTGATCGAAGCCCTTGATTTTATCCTGAATAATTGAACTGATTTCTTCCGCCTTGATCTGCATGCCTTACCCCTTCACCAATTGAGCCCGCATCTTGTGGAGTCGGCCCCTGACCGTCCCGTCATAGACTTTACTCCCGATTTTTATTTGGACGCCCGCCAGCAAGGACGGGTCGGATTGAAAGTCGACGCCAATCTCCCCCTTGGCCGTGGCGCCTAACTGAGCCAGAATGTCCTGTTTCATGTTGTCGTCAACTGGTCTCGCCGAGACCACGACGATCTGTTGCTTGCCGCTCTGCCGGATCATCAGCGCTTTGAACGCCTCGGCAATTTCCGGCAAGACCCCGATCCGGTTTTTCTTCAGCAACTGTTCGCAGAACCGGCCCATGATCGGTGGGCAGCCCGTCCGCTCACATAACGTGGTGAGGACCTGGAGTTTTTCGTCCAGGGTAAACACCGGCGAGGCCAGCACGTGCTTGAACGCGGGAGAATCCTTCAGGGCCTGAGACAGGGCGTGCAACCCGTCCTCGGCAGCCGTCAGGTCTTCTTGGCGCACCAAGCGAAAAAACGCCTGGGCATACCGCCGTGCGATGGCATTTTTCATGATGAATCAGTTGTAAAGAAAAAGACGAAATCCCACTGTTTGCGCTGCTCGCGCAAAAAACGAGTCACGCTATCACGTGGAAAATCCGAGTGTCAACCGAGGGGGGGTCAGGCTATATGAGAGTACTTAGGGAGCCTAGGCGAGTGGTTCATAGCGACGCCGTGAAAAGCGTTTTCAGAAGGGGCAAGACCTCAGCGGCGATAACCAGTCCAACCATCCATTTCAAAACCAAGAGATCAGCCTTGATCTTAGAGAAGCGTGTGTCAAAATCGGCAACCGCTTTGGCAGCTTCAGCGGACTTTTCCTCACTCACCCCAGCTTCTCTGAAGGCATCGTACACTTCTTTGACAATGGCACTCATAATAAGATGACCGCTTTCAGTTCTCTCTCGCTTATTTTATCAGAAATACTTACACTTCCGCAGCAAATGATCTCCGCCAGATACAGGAGGCAACTGAAGTATAGGGTAGTGTGGCCTTGAGGGCAAATGAAAATGGAACATTTTTCTCCCCGCTGCCTCTCACTGGACCTCGAAGTCGGCAAACGGAACCGCCACATCCACGCCTTCGCCGCTGTGCGCTCGGATCGCGGTCAACGTTTGGTCTTCCGTGGCGGAAACTTGGCCGCGGCGTTGGCGGAACTCGACGACTTCACTGAGGGGGCGGATTTCCTGCTCGGCCACAACCTGATTGCCTTCGATCTGCCCCATCTGACCGCGGCGAAATCGGACCTTCGGCTGTTGAAGCTACCCGCGGTGGATACGTTGCTACTGAACCCCCTCGCCTTTCCCCGCAATCCTTATCACCACCTCGTCAAACACTACCAGGACGGGCAACTCAAGCGAGGGCGATTGAACGACCCGGAACTCGATGCCCGGCTCGCACTGGGTCTCTTGCATGACCAGTGGCAGGCCCTGCAAGGTTTCACGCGGGACGCACCGGATCTTCTGCTGGCTTGGCACTGGCTCACTACGGCAGAAAATGAAGAGGCCGGTGTCAAGACCTTCTCAGAGAATGAAAGGGCCGGCTTTAGCATCTTTTTCTCAAACCTGCGGCAATCACAACGACCGTCTGACGCCGAAGCGCGCACGGCAATAAGGAGCCGGCTCAAGAGCAACGCCTGTCTAACACACGGCCGCGAAGCCCTGGAAAACACGGCTTGCCATGGTTGGGCCTTGGCCTATGCGCTGGCGTGGCTGTCGGTAGCCGGTGGCAACTCAGTCATGCCGCCCTGGGTACGCCACCAGTTCCCGGAGGCGGGACAACTGGTTCGCCAGTTGCGGGACACGGCCTGCGGCGATCCCTCTTGCGATTGGTGCCAGGAGAGACACAACGCCTGCAAGGAGCTTCAACATTGGTTTGGCTTTGCCGGCTTCCGCCCGGAGCCGGCGGACGAGGACGGCCGGCCCATGCAACAGGTCATCGTCGAGGCGGCAATGGCCGGGGAGCACGTATTGGGGATTCTGCCCACCGGCACCGGCAAGTCGCTCTGTTATCAGATTCCGGCCCTCTCCCGCTACGACAAGACCGGCGCGCTGACGGTGGTGATCTCGCCCTTGGTCGCGCTCATGGCGGATCAGGTAGCGGGGTTGGAGGCGCGTGGCATTGGCTTGTGTGTCGCCATCAACGGACTGCTGTCCCTGCCCGAGCGGACCGACGCCCTGGACCGGGTCCGGCTCGGGGACGCGGGCATCCTCATTATCTCACCGGAGCAGATCCGCAACCGATCCCTGCGCCGGGTGCTCAATCAGCGCGAGATCGGCGCCTGGGTGCTGGACGAAGCCCACTGCCTCTCGAAATGGGGACACGACTTCCGGCCCGACTACCGCTACGTGGGACGCTTTATCCGCGAAAAAGCGGGGCAAGAGCCGATCCCGCCGGTGCTGTGCCTGACCGCGACCGCCAAGCCCGACGTGGTGGCAGATATCAAGCTGCACTTCCGTGAGGAACTCGGCATCGAGTTGAAGGTCTTCGATGGTGGCGCCCATCGCTCCAACCTGGAGTTCACGGTGGTGCCGACGACGGGAGGAGAAAAGTTCCCGCACATCCACCAGCTCCTGATGAACAGCCTGCCGCCGGAGATGCCCGGAGGCGCCATCGTTTACTGCGCGACGCGCCGGCAGACCGAAGAATTGGCAGAGTTCCTGCAGATGAAAGAAATTGCGGCGGACTACTTCCACGCCGGGCTGCCGCCCGAGACTAGGAAGAGCGTGCAACAGCGCTTCATCGATGGCGAACTGCGGGGAATCGCGGCCACCAATGCCTTCGGCATGGGGATCGACAAGCCGGACGTGCGGCTGGTGATCCATGCCGACATCCCGGGGTCACTGGAGAACTACCTCCAAGAGGCGGGCCGCGCCGGACGCGACCGGGAGGTGGCCCGCTGCGTGCTGCTCTATACGCCGGAGGACGTGGAGAGGCAGTTCGGCATGTCGGCGCGTTCGCGGCTCACCCGGCAAGAGATCCTCGCCGTGTTGAGAGCGTTACGCAACCTGGACCGGAGGAGGCGCTCGGGCGACGAGGTCGTGGCCACTGCGGGCGAGATCCTCGGTGAGGACGACGAAAAGGTATTCGAGCGCGATTCTGCCACCGACGATACCCGCGTACGAACCGCCATCGCCTGGCTGGAGGAGGCCATGCTGCTGACCCGGGAGGAGAACCGGGTGCAGGTGTTTCCTTCGTCCCTGCGGGTGAACTCGGTGGATGAGGCGCGCGCCAAGCTGGAAAGACAAAACATGGTGGATGTCTATCGCCGCCAGTTGCTGAACGTTGCCGAGGCCCTGATCGACGCGGACCCGGACGATGGCATCTCCACCGACGAGCTGATGAGCGGATCGGGACTGAGTCCCGAAGGCGTGCGCGGCGCGCTCTACGACTTGGAACGGCTCGGCATCGCCAGCAACGATACGGCGCTCACCGCCTTCGTCCACGCTGGGGTCGAGCGTAGTTCTCAGAAGCGCTTCGAGGAGGCAGCAAATCTGGAGACCTCCTTGATCGAGCACCTTCGCCAAGCAGCGCCGGACATGAGCAAGGGAGAGACATCCATCCTGCATTTGCGCGTCGCTACGCAAACCTTGCGAGATGCGGGAGTGATCGATCCCCTGCCGGAAAAGCTATGGCGCATTCTCCGCAGCATTGCCGCCGACGGCCGCGGCGAAGAGGGCGATGCCGGAAGCCTGGGGATCCGAAAGCGGGACGCGGAGACGGTACAGGTCACGCTGCAACGTGAATGGTCGAAACTGGCGGAGATCGCGTCGCGCCGACGTGAGGGGGGCAAACTCCTACTGGATCATTTGCTCGCCTGCCTGCCGCCTAAGATCAAGGGAACGGATCTGCTGGCCGAAACCACCCTCGGGAAGCTCTTGGACGCGCTCACTTCCGACTTGGTTCTGAGGAGCAGTGTCAGGAATCCGGAGAAGCTGCTGGACCGCGCCCTCCTATGGCTGCACGAGCAGGAGATCATTCGCCTCCACAAGGGTCTGGCGGTATTCCGCCCGGCCATGACCATCAAGCTGAAGGAAGAGACGCCAAGACGCGGCTTCGCCGCCGCCGACTTCGAGCCGCTCAAGCTCTACTACCGGGGACAGGTGCGGCAGATCCACGTGATGGTGGAATTCGCGCGGCGGGGCCTCGACGCCATGACCGACGCCCTGCGTTTGGCCATGGACTACTTCAGTCTGAATGAGGAGAGTTTCCTTCGCCGCTGGCTGCCGGACCGGGATAGGGAGATTGCACGGCAGACCACCCCTGAATCGTGGCGGGCCATCGTCGAGAACTTGAAGAATCCCACCCAGCAGCGCATCGTCGCAGATGATCGGGAACAGACGAACGTGCTGGTGCTCGCCGGTCCCGGTTCCGGCAAAACCCGGGTCCTGGTGCAGCGCATCGCCTACCTGGTGCGTGTCAGACGCGAGAATCCTCGCGGCATCCTAGCCCTGGCCTACAACCGGCATGCGGCGGTTGAGATCCGGCGGCGCCTCAAGGACTTGATCGGTGACGACGCCCGGGGAGTGACCGTGCTCACCTGTCACGGTCTCGCCATGCGGCTGGCCGGCGCCAGCTTCAGTGGAAGGGCGGAACGTCCTGACAACGATGGCTTTCAGGAGGTGTTGCGGCAGGCGGTGGGCTTGCTTCGTGGAGAAGGCCTGCCGCCTGAGGAAGCCGACGAACAACGCGAGCGGCTTCTCGCGGGTTTTCGCTGGATCCTGGTGGACGAGTACCAGGACATCGACGCGGACCAGTACGAGTTGATAGCGGCCTTGGCCGGACGGACCCTGGAGGATGAGGACCGCAAACTCACGCTCTTTGCGGTAGGCGATGACGACCAGAACATCTACGCCTTCAATGGCGCGTCGGTGGAGTTCATCCGCCGCTTCGAAGCAGACTACGGGCCGAAGCCCGCCTTTCTGATCGACAACTATCGTTCCGCCGGCCACATCATCGCGGCGGCCAATGCGTTGATCGAACCGGCGCGGCAACGGATGAAGACCGGACATCCCATCCGCATCAACCGGGCGCGTGCGCAAGACCCGCTTGGCGGTGAGTGGAACGCGTTGGATTCGGTCGCCCAAGGCCGGGTCCAGATTCTGCCGGCCCAGCACTCGCCGATCTCGCAAGCGCAAGTCGTGATGACGGAGTTGCGACGCCTCGCCGTCCTTTCATCGGATTGGGACTGGTCCGCGTGCGCGGTCATCGCCCGCGAGTGGAAGTACCTGGACCCGGTGCGCGCGTTCTGCGAAGTCCACCACATCCCGGCGCAGATGGGGAACGAAGAAATCCCGAGGTTCTGGCTCCTGCGGGAGACCCGGGCGCTTGTTGAATGGCTGCGCGGACGCGAGACCCGCTTGGTGGACGGCGCGGATCTCCGCGCTTGGGTGAATGCACGTTCCCCGGGTTCCTGGATCGAATTGCTGCGGGAAGCGTTGGACGAGCATGCATTGGAAACCGGCGGTGGGGAAATACCGGTGGCCCACTTCATCGAGTGGATGGCCGAGTGGGGGCAGGACGTCCGCCGCCGTCAGCGCGGGCTATTGCTGTTGACCGCGCACCGCGCCAAGGGGTTGGAGTTCGACCACGTGGCCGTGCTCGACGGAGGCTGGGACAGAGTCGGCAAGGGCGAGGACCCGGACGCCCCGCGACGGCTCTACTACGTAGCCATGACCCGCGCCCGTCAAACCCTTTCCCTCGCCAGCTTTCCAGGATCGCACCCGCTCCAGGATACCTTGCAGGACATCCCCGCGGTGCTGCGTCGCCAAGCCATCAACCTTCCGCCGGCAACGCCGGAACTGGCCCGCCAATATCGACGGCCAGGTTTGAAAGAGATCGATCTGGGCTTCGCGGGACGTCACCTCGCCGGCGATCCGGTGCATCGCGCCATTGCCGCCCTGTCGCCCGGCAACCCGCTGGAGGCGCGGGTGAAGGAACATGGACGGTGGGAATTGCTGAATCAATCGGGAACGGTAGTTGGGAGGCTTGCCAATAACTTCCAGCCCCCAGGTGCGACGCGTTGCTGTTCAGCCACTGTCCTCGCCGTCATGGCCTGGAGCCGCGAAGCCTCAGCGCCGCAGTACCAGGACAGCGTGAAATGCGACACCTGGGAAGTGGTAGTGCCGGAATTGGTGTTCGATCTTTAGATTTGTTCGTAACGCCGGCGCGGGTCAAGCAAGAGGATCTCAAGCGCAGGCGGGTTTTTCGCGTAAGGCCGTCGAAATCTTGGAGCGCTCGAAGGGCTGGATGATTCCGCCGCCCAGGACGCGGTCGGCATGATAGAGGACCAGCGACTGGCCGGGACTCAGGGCTTGTTGCGGTTCTCGGAATTCGATGGAGAGGGTCCCTGCCGTGTGCTGCTGAACGCGGCCGGAGACTGCCGGCGAGGCATACCGGTATTTGATGTCCACTTCCTCCAGGGTTTCGGGTAAGGCGCCAGCCAACCAATTCAAATCATGCACCGCACACGTTTGCCGGGACAGGTCTTCCGCGCGTCCCAGGATGACCGCATTGGTTTCGGGGTTGACCTCCTTGACGTAGAGGCGTTCGCCTAGTGCAATGCCCAACCCCTTTCGTTGGCCGGGCGTATAAAAGGCAATGCCGCGATGCTCTCCGATCTTGCGGCCTTCCGGATCGAGGAACGGACCCGGCCGGAGGGCCTGCGGCGCTTCAGCGGTTAAGAACGTGCGATAGTCGCCCTGGGTGACAAAACAGATTTCCTGGCTTTCTTTCATTTCATCGGCCGGCAGATCCAACTCTTCCGCACGTTCCCACACCTCGCTTTTCTGTAGATGGCCCACGGGAAACACGATATGGGGAAGCCAAGCCGCAGGGAGCCTGTACAAGAAATAGGATTGCTCCTTTTTGGCATCCGCTCCTCGAAACAAGCCGACCCCGTCATCGACCGGCAACACCCGGGCATAATGCCCGGTGGCCACGAAGTCGATCCCCCGGGCTCTTGCCAGTTCGTATAACTGCCCGAACTTCACCCGTTCATTGCATCGCACGCACGGATTGGGGGTGGTCCCACCCAAATACCCTGCGATGAAATCATCCACCACGTTTGTGCGAAAGGTCTCCCGGGTATCGATCACTTCATGTGGAATGCCTAACCGCTGCGCGACATGCCGGGCCAAGCCGACTTTGCAGCAGCCCCGTTCTTCCCATTTTTTCGACACCGCCACGTCTTCATCTTCGGGTTCCCATACTTGCAGCGTCACCCCTGTCACGTCATAGCCCTGCTCCGTCAGCAGTAGGGCTGCGACCGAGCTATCGACGCCTCCGCTCATTCCGAGAAGGACCGTTGGTTTTGGCATAACGGGGCCGGTTTCCTGGGTGTTGCCCTCGGCGTGCCGAGAGACCGTGGTGAACCTTTTCTATTGCGCCGCTGCCTCGCCGGATTGCGAGGAAACGTCCTCAAGCCCGCTGACGCCCATATCGCACGAGCCATGGAACACGACTCCCTCTTCCACGGCAAAAGAGGGGGCACGAACACCGCCGATCAGCACGGCCGGTTTCAGCAATTGGACCTTTTGGGAGGCAACAATATTTCCTTCGATCTTGCCGCTGCAGATAATGGTTTCACAGGTGATCTCGCCCTTCACGACACCACCCTCACCGATGATGAGAGTATCCTGCGCAGCGATCTGACCGTCAAAATGTCCGTCGATGCGGACGCTGGTGTCGAACTTGGCTTTCCCTTTGAAGTCCACACCCTTACCGAGGAACGTGTAAGCGCCTTCCTCAAACATCGATTCCCATTTCTTGTCTTTTTGCTCTGCTGCTGTACCCCACATGAGACTACCCTCCGTTTACCAGGACCCAGGCTCGGAAACTACGGCTCACCCATCCTGATGACCGCATCTCCGGTCCGAACGGCCCTGTTGGATTGTTACGATAAAATCACGTCGACAATTCGTGTCAAATCATCCTGGGAATAATATGCGAGAACCACTTCACCCCTCTGCCGTTTCGAGCGAATCACGACTTTCGTTCCCAAATGTTTACGGAGGCGGTCTTCCACATCGGCGTGGAGGGGATTCCCTGCCGGTTGTCGGGACTTTGCCTTCCCGGACCGTTTCTTGAGCAATTGCTCGGCCTGTCTCACGGAAAGCCGTTCGCGAAGAATGCGCTTGGCCAAGGTCAATTGGTCTTCCGCTTTTTTGAGACCAAGAATGACCTTAGCGTGACCCAATGTCAATCGACCGGAGGCCACCATGCCCTGAACTTCAGTGGGCAAGGAGAGAATTCTGCAGATATTGGCCACCGATGCTCTGTCGCGCCCGACCCGCTCCGCCACCGCTTCCTGGGTCACCCCCAAATCGTCGATCAGTTGGCGATAGGCCTTGGCTTCTTCAACCGGATTCAAATTACTTCGTTGGATATTTTCAATTAGTGATAATATCGTAGATTCATCGTCGCTGGTTTTACGGATTACCGCGGGGACGGCCGGCAGTTGCGCCGATTTGGCCGCCCGGAACCGCCGCTCCCCTGCAATGAGTTCGTAGAGATCTTCGCTCTTTCGCCGCACCAGGACGGGTTGAAGAATCCCGTGCTGCTTGACGGACTCCACCAATTCCCGCAGTTCCTCTTCGACAAACGTTTTTCTGGGCTGATACCGGTTCGGCACGATCTGCGCCACGGGAATCATGTGAATCGCTTGCCCGGTCTCCTTCGTTTCGCTCTCGGGCAGAAGGGCCGCCAGGCCTTTACCCAGTGCTTTCTTTTCCATTTGCCAAAAACTCCTTTGCAAAATCCATATAGGCCTTGGCGCCGATCGACGCCGAATTGTAGAGCAATCCGGGGCGTCCATAACTCGGGGCCTCGGCCAAGGCCACGTTTCGCGGGATGATCGATTGATACACTTTATCAGGGAAAAATTTTCGGACTTCCTCAGAAACCTGCCTGGAAAGGGTGAGCCTGGCATCACACATTGTCAAGAGGATCCCCTCGATCGACAAGGCCTGGTTGAAGCTGCTCCGCACGCGCTCGATCGTCGACATCAGCCGTCCCAGGCCTTCCATGGCATAATATTCACATTGAACCGGGATCAGGACAGAGTTTGCCACGGTCAGCGCATTCACCGTCAGGAGCCCGAGGGCCGGCGGACAATCCAGAATGATGAAATCGTACTGGTTGGGAATAGTGGAAAGCACACGCTTCAAGCGTTCCTCCCGTTGTGCGACCCCGGCCAATTCGACTTCGGCTCCGGCGAGATCCGGCCCGGACGGTAAAAGGTCCAACTGCGAAACGGCCGTGGCCACTATCGAATCCGCGGCTGGAACGCCTTTGAACAAACAATCATACAGCGTGCGTTCCGGCTGTTCGACGCCCACCCCGCTGGTGGCATTGGCCTGCGGGTCAATATCGACCAGTAAAACCTTCTGTTCGCACAGTGCCAGTGCAGCCGCCAGATTGACGGAAGTCGTTGTTTTTCCAACCCCGCCTTTCTGATTCGCTACGGCGACAATTTTATCCATTGGCGGTGTTCTCCCGTCACGATGTTCCACGTGGAACAATTTCCTGGACACAGCCTATGCAGGCCCTACAATACTGAGGATTCTGTTCCCCAACCCGAACGGCAATTCGTAAGGCATCTCATCGACCAGGGAAAACCCCTTCGGCACAAGGTTCGGGGGTAGGGGTTCGGCCCGGCAAAACACACATTTCCCGGATTCGGACAATAAAGGAGTAACATAGGCCAAACCAACGTCGAATCTCAATGCCTTCATGAACACCCAATCGTATTTTTCATGAAATTCCGGTTTCTTTGAAAACTCTTCGATCCGGCACGCTTCCACGCGAACGTTTGGTAAGCCCAGGGAACCGATAACATGGTGCAAAAAAGCCACTTTCTTCAAATTGGGTTCGATCAGGGTGACGTCCCGTTGTGGGGAGACGATACCCAAGGGAATACCGGGAAACCCGGCGCCGGTTCCGATATCCAGAACAGAACTGATAGTTTCCGGCAAGAACACCTTGGTGCAGGCCAGGGAGTCGATAAAAAGGTTCCCGACCATCTCTTCTTCCTTCTTATGGCCTGTGAGGTTCGTCTTTGCATTCCACATCATAACTTCTTGTAAATAAAACACAAATTTGTCAATTGCTGCCTGGTCGTGGGCTATCCCAATAGCCGTCAACCCTTGCCGGAAGAGTTCTTCGAGTTGTTCTGTGTTCATGATTGTTCCACGTGGAACATTCGGGAAGGAGCGGGGAGAAATCCGGGCTATGCGACGTTCGCCGAGCGCTGAAACCGTTCCAAGGACACAAGCAATAACGAAATGGCCGCGGGTGTCACGCCTGAAATCCTCGAAGCCTGGCCGACCGTGGCCGGTCTGATTTTCGACAGCTTTTCGGCAACCTCGTTTGAAAACCCGGTGACCTGGTCATACCGGAAGGGCGCGGGAATGGTTTTCCCTTCCAGTTTCCGAAATTTTTCAATCTGGTCGAGTTGCCGTTTGATATAACCGTCGTATTTGATTGCAATTTCAACGGCTTCACCGATTTGCGTGCTGGCCGGGTCCGCTTCACCGGCGATGTCCATCAACCGGGCGTAGCTCACTTCCGGACGCTTGAGCAATTGCGCCAGCGTGGCGCCGGGATCGGGCAATTTGGGCTCTATTTGGGTCCACCGTTCTGCCTGTTCCGTGGTCCATGGAGGCCGGGTCTGCGACAAACGACGGATTTCTTCATCCACAACACGTTGTTTTTCTTGGAATATTCCATATAGATCATCAGGCACCAGGCCCAGCCGGTGCCCTGTTTCCATGAGTCGCTGATCCGCATTGTCTTCGCGCAACAGGAGCCGGTATTCCGCCCTTGAAGTAAACATCCGGTACGGCTCCCTGGCATCCTTCGTGATGAGATCGTCGATCATCACGCCGATATAGGCCTGAGATCGATCCAGGATGAGCGGCGGTTCCCCCTTGACCTGGAGGGCCGCATTGATCCCGGCCATGATGCCTTGGGCCGCGGCCTCTTCATACCCGGAGGTCCCGTTTATCTGGCCGGCATGATACAACCCCTTCACGTTCTTGGTTTCCAGGGTTTGGTGGAGCTGATACGGCGGAAAGTAATCGTATTCGATAGCATACCCGGGTTTCAGCATGGTGGCGCATTCGAGTCCCGGTATGGTCTTCAAAATGGCCGCCTGCACGTCCACCGGCAAACTGGTCGAGATGCCGTTGGGATAAAACGACGGGGAATCCAGTTCCTCGGGCTCCACGAAGATCTGATGTTGGGTTTTATCCTGAAACCGGACAACCTTATCCTCAATCGACGGGCAATACCGCGGCCCCGTGGAATCGATCACCCCCATGTACATCGGGGACCGGTCCAAATTGTTGCGGATGATGTCATGCGTTCGCTCAGTGGTATACGTGAGATGACAGGAAATTTGCGGGTTCGTGATGCGCGACGTCCGGAACGAAAACGGCCGGGGCGGGACGTCGCCAGGCTGTTCGCCCATGACTTTGAAATCAATCGTATCCCGATGCAAGCGCGGCGGCGTGCCCGTTTTCAAGCGCCCGACTTCAAACCCGAAATCCCGCATGCAATCCGAAAGGTGTTCGGCAGGCGCCTCTCCGGCTCGGCCGCCGGGCATATGGCTCATACCGATATGGATTAACCCCTTTAAAAATGTGCCCGACGTAATAATGACCGCCTTCGCGTGCACGGTCTCCCCCGAATCCGTCACCACCCCGCGAATCTCGCCGCCTTTCGTCAACAGGCGATTGGCCGTACCCGACACGATGTCCAGGTTGGGCTGGTGCGCCAGCGTGGCCTGCATGGCCTTTCGATACAAGGCCTTATCGCACTGGACGCGCGTAGCGCGCACCGCCGGCCCTTTTCTCGTATTCAGCATGCGGAACTGGATACCCGCCTTATCCGTGTTGCGGCCGATTTCCCCGCCCAGCGCATCGATTTCCTTGACCAGATGCCCTTTGCCGATTCCACCCACCGCGGGATTACACGGCATGTGCGCGATCTTGTCCTGATCGATGGTCAGCAAGAGCACCCGGCATCCCATCCTGGCCGCGGCCAGCGCGGCCTCGCACCCGGCGTGCCCGCCGCCGATGACTATGATGTCACGTTGAATGGACATGAGTATAAATAACTAATAATTTAATCATATTCACTAAAAGGCACTATACTTCATATCGGTTACTTTCTTCCTGCACGCATCTAAACCTACTAAATGAAAAGCGACTTCCACATAGTAACCACCTTGATGACGCGATTTCAGCCATATCGCTCTAACATTACCTAGTCCTTTAAAACCTGCCTCTTGGTCCCAATCATAACGATACCTAGAGCTAGATTCTCTGTCCTTTTCGCGAGCAGGGAGTCCGTATTTTTTGGCAATCTGCAGCTTGAACTTTTCGACTATTTCTTCGGTACTTGAATAAGCCACCTTATCTTTAAAGGACTCCGCAGCTATAAAGCAAAGACCAACATCTTCAACAAAAGACAGGTAATATTTCCCAACTTCTGGGTGAATTCTTGGTGCAGAACTGCATTCATATGAAAAGTGGTCAAACTCAGAGTGGGTTTCAACGGCATTGAGATCTATCTTTTTACAAAACTCATATTCCAAGGGATGTTTGTTCGTCTCGAACCCGAAAGGATTCCCATCGTCTGCCTGAGCGTTGAGGCTTCCGATTATAAGCGTTCCGAACATGACCAATATGATTGTCGTTTGTTTCATTGTGCCTCCATAGAAATGAATGAGTTTGTAATGTCTGCTGCAAATGGAATTGCTTGATTGCTACTTCCCGACGCAGAAATCCTGGAAAATGCGGTCCAGAATGTCCTCCGTGCTCACCGCGCCGGTGATTTCTCCCAATGCATTGAGCGCCGCTCGGATATCCAGGGCCACGCATTCTCCGGATTCTTTTCGTTCAAGCGAACGCATGGCCTCTCCCACGGAGCAGTGCGCCTGCTCCAGGCTGGCCTTGTGGCGCAGCCTCGTCACCAGAACGGACGGGGGCGCTTCCAGCCCTTCCTTAAGGCAGACACTTTGAATGACCGTTGTCAAATGATCAAGGCCTTCCCCTGTTTTGGCGGAGACTTTGACAAACGCGTTCTCTTCTTCCTCGCCCTTCCCCCTCACCCTGGCCCTCTCCCACCAAGGGGAGAGGGAAGCGGGACCCTCACCCTTCCCCTCTCCCAGAGGGAGAGGGGAAAAGGCTTGGGATTCGGGGAGGTCCATTTTGTTCATCACTAGCAGATGTCTTCGGGAGCCGTGCGTTTCGTACACGGCGCGATCTTCATCTGTCACGCCCTCGGCGCCGTCCATCACGAGGAGCAACACGTCGGCTTCGGCAATCGCGTCCTCGGTTCGACGAATGCCTTCCCCTTCGATGCTGTCCTGTGTTTGTCGCAGGCCAGCCGTATCCAGCAAGCGCAGGGGAATTCCCCGGACGTTCATTGACTCGTCGATGACGTCGCGGGTCGTGCCGGGTTGATCCGACACGATCGCGCGATCCAGTTTCAGCAGCGCGTTGAGCAGGCTCGATTTGCCCACGTTGGGCCGGCCGATGATGGCGACCTTGATGCCTTCCCGGACCAGGCGGCCTTCTTCATAGGACGCGATCAATTGCTCCACGGCCCGTTGCGTGTCCGTTAAGGCCTGTTGCACTTCGGCCGCTTGAATGAAGGTAATGTCCTCTTCGGCAAAGTCCATCCCGGCTTCCACGTGCGCCAGCACACGAATCAATCTTTCACGGAGAGCATCGACTTCTTTTGAAAGGGATCCGCGCAGCAAGGATTGCGCGGCTTGCAGGCTCCGTGAGGTCGTGGCTTGAATCGTATCCAGCACCGCTTCCGCTTGGGTGAGATCCAACCGGCCATTGAGAAACGCCCGCTTGGTAAACTCTCCGGGTTGCGCCATTCTGGCGCCGTGCCGGATCAGGCCGTGGCAGGTGGCCTGCAGGATCCAGGCCCCGCCGTGGGTCTGAATTTCCACCACGTCCTCGCCCGTGTACGACTGCGGCTTGCGCATGATGACGACCAGGGCTTCGTCGATATGCCCCTCACCCTGTCCTTCTCCCGGGGAGAAAGGGGATTTAGGATACAGGACGTCGCTCAGATAGAGGCGGTAGCTTTTCAGTTGGTGCAGGGGCTGTTGGTTGCGGGCACGCACGACGTGAGCTGCGATTTCAACCGCGCGGGCACCGCTGATTCGAACGATACCGATTCCCCCTTCCCCCACGGGAGTGGCGATCGCACAAATGGTATCGTCAACCGAGTTTTCCATCGGAGAAAACTCTATTCACCCGCTTCTTGTTGCGACTCCTTGGCTTTGCCCTTTTTCTTTTTGGAAGGCTCTCCGTTATCGGATTTCTGCGAGGAATCGTCATTGGCCGGTGCCGGTGCGCCGGCGGGCGCGGGTTTTAAAATAAACCGATCCGTGACCACCTGTTGGAGAATCGTCAACACGTTATTGGTCAGCCAATAGATCACCAGCCCCGCGGGAAAGTTCAAAAAGAGAAACGTCAGAAACACCGGCAACAACAGCATCATCTTGGCTTGCGTGGGATCCATGGTCGTCGGCATGATTTTCTGTTGAAGCACCATCGACGCGCCCATCAGGACCGGGAACACGTAGAAGGGATCCGGGATCGACAAATCCGTAATCCACAGCATGAACGGGGCTTGCCGGAGATCCACGGTCATGTACAAAATATTGAACAGCGAGATGAAGACGGGCATCTGTAACAGCATCGGCGCACACCCGCCGACCGGATTGACCTTGTGCTCTTTGTACAGCTTGATCAGTTCCCGGTTGAGACGTTCCTTATCCTCTTTGAACTTGTCCTGGACGGCCTTGATCTTGGGTTGGATTTTCTGCATGCCCTGCATGGATTTGTAGCTCTTGTATTGCAGGGGAACGAACAACAGCTTGATGCCGCAGGTTAGGAGAATGATCGCCACGCCGTAATTCTGGGTGTAGTCATAGACGAATCGCAGCACGTAGAACAACGGTTTGGCCACCGCTTTCACCACGCTCCAACTCCCGTAAATGAACCAGCCGAAATCGATCGTATCTTCCAGGTCGTGGCCCAACGATCGCATGAGATCGAATTGTTTGGGCCCGGCATAGAGTTGAAACGCGATCCGGCTGCCTTCCGCGTCAACCGGGAACTCCACACCCGAGGTCACCACGTGGTCGGTTTCGGTTTTCGCAAACACGCCCTGGGCTCCTTGGGGAATCATGACGCTGATAAAATATTTATCTTGGAGGGCCGCCCAGCGCAGGTCCCCGGTCCGCCGGATCTCAGGGTCCGGGCTTTCCTTTTCCAACGCGCCGTCGATCATCCACGCCGGCCCCAGGGCGCCGATGAACCCTTGCCCCCATTCCACGACCCCGAAGTTGGTGCCCAACAGCACCTCCACGGTATCGGCAAGGCCTTCGACGCGAATTGACGCGTCGACCAGGTAGGAGTCATGGGAAAAGGTGAATTCCTTTTCCACCAACAGGCCTTTTTCCTCGTTCCGATAGGAAAAGGTCAGATGGCCCGTGGGATGGGCGTCGTCGAGCGTTTCAAAGTCTCGGCTCACGTCAAACAAACCGGTGTTGAGCAGGGCGTTCACCTCCGGATCTTCAACCTGCATGGACACCGGGCCGGCAAAGTGTCCTTCCGGGTACACGAACTCGATGGGTTGGGGATCGTCGTCGCCCTGGGTCAGATACTGTTTCAGTTTCCAGCTTTGAATTTGCGCGCCCCGGTTTGTGAACGCGACCCGGTACAGCGGCGTCTCGACTTTTTCCACCAATTCCCTCTCCCTTGACGGGAGAGGGCCAGGGTGAGGGTGTTCCGATTCGTCGCCCTGGGCACGAATCTCGGATGAGCCGTCCGGGAAACCGCCGGTGGGTAGCAGAGCTTCATCCCCGGAGAGCGTGGCTTCGCGTCCTTCCTCAACGGGCGGGGGTTCCGGCATCAACCCCAGCTCTTTCAGAATAAAGTCGAAGCTGAAAATGATGGCGAACGAAATGAGAAGGAAGATGAGGATCCGTTTTTCCATAAGACTAGAACTGAAGAACCTTCTTGCAGCCGATCAGGGAACGGGATCAATCCCGCCCGGATGGAAGGGATGGCACTTCAGAAGCCGGCAGATCCCTAACCACACTCCTCGCAGCAGGCCATGACGGGTTATCGCTTCGCTGGTATAGCGTGAGCAGGTCGGGTCAAAGCGGCACTGCGGTCCCAAATGCGGAGACACGATTTTCTGGTAGACGACGATGAGCCACAACGCTATTTTGCGCATCTCTCTCACACCCCCCTGACAAGGGGGGCAGGGGGGTTGGGGGAAAACATCAGCTCCTGGCTGATCAGGGTCGTTATCCAAGCTTCGTGGAGGCGTTGATGGTTGAGCTCCAGTGCCGGCCGTTTGGGAAATATAACGATGTCGTTCCCCTTCACAAGGCACTGGTACGTGTGCCGCACCAATTCCCGAAAAATGCGTTTTCCTCTGTTACGCACCACCGCATTGCCCAGCCGGCGTCCCACCACGATTCCGATCCGCGTATTCCCGAGATCGGACCGGCAGCATACGACATTAAAGAATCGCGTCGTGATGCGCTTTCCTTCCCGTTTGACTCGCTCGAAGTCCTCTTTTTTTTTCAAGAATACCGGCGGGCACCGTGAGGGAACGTCACTCATCGGATACGGTCAGGCGGTAGCGGCCTTTTCGGCGACGGCGGGCTAGGATTTTTCTGCCGCTTTTGGTGCTCATTCGCTTGCGAAACCCGTGGTCGCGTTTTCTCTTGAGATTCGACGGTTGTCGATACGTCATGGACATGGTAGAAAACCTCTTTCTTCAAAAAATATCCAAAAAGCGATTGTAAATTCCGATGCTATGCCTGTCAAATATTTCAGGTGGTCTGGCTGGCATCATGTCAAGTTAAAAGAATAAGTCCCGATCCATGAATCGTTCAATCAAATACATCTTTGTTCTGCTTTCCCTGTTGATTCTGGTGGCCGGCACCGTGATGGTTGTCAACCAGACAAACCAATTCGCTCAGTTAGCAACCCAATTCGATGAACGATTGGGCCGACTCGTCTTCTGGGGTTTGATCACACTCTATGCCGTTTTGATTTTTACACCCATCGTGCTGTTTTTTCGCCTTCCCAAAGCGCTGATACCTCCCGATGATGAAACGTCACCGGCATTTGAAAAGCATCTTTCCCTGTTGAAGACCCGCCTGAAGACCAACTCTCACACGAAAGGTCTTGCACTTGAAACAAGAGAGGACGTAGAAAAAGCCATTGAAGTATTGGACGCACGGGCTGAAGACATCATCAAGGACACGGCTTCCCAGGTCTTCATGAGCACGGCCGTTTCTCCAAATGGCAATCTGGATGCCTTGCTCGTGCTCGTTGCCCAATCCAGGATGGTGTGGCAGGTGGCTCACGTTTATTATCAGAGACCGACGTTAAGAGAAATGACCCAGTTGTATGCAAATGTTGCATACACAGCCTTCCTTGCCAGCAAATTGGATGATATCGATTTTGCTGAGCAAGTAGAACCCATTCTGACAAGCGTGGTAGGGAAGATTGGCGGAGCTATCCCAGGGTTGAAGACTGTGACTAATTCTATTGTTTCTGGAACCGCCAATGCCTTTCTCACGCTTCGAGTCGGTATGATTACAAGACAATACTGTAACGCCCTGGTTAGACGTGACAAAAAGCTGATCAGAAAATCCGCAACTGCCGAAGCCGCCAGATTGCTTGGTGCTATTGCTTTAGCAGGGGCAACGCGGGTTGCCACGTCATCCGGCGGTGCCGTTATGAATAAAATCAAAGGTGTGGCGACAAATACAGGAGAGGCCATAGGGAGTGCCGCGACATCTATTACAGATGTTTTTACGGGTGCGACCGGGCCAAAGGAGGCGCAAGAGAATCCCCAAACGCCAACAAAATCCTAAAACATCGGGAGAAACCCCATTTCCTCTGGACAATCATGAGTTTCCGGCATCATATCCAGGCAAAAGGATAAGTCTCTTAAGGTGATAGGCAATCGGTGGGTTGTGTTACGCATGATAGGCATAGGTATTCTGTGGATACTGGCTTTTGTAGTCATTTGGGTGCTTATGGATATATTTATGCTTATTGTGGGAACGATAACTTACTATATAGAAGACTTCCTTGGGATCCCAACCCCTCCTCCTCCGTGGGTGGATTGATCCCGTTCCCTGATCGGCTGCCAAAAGAAAGGTCAAACAATGGATTTTGGAAGCACATTTTTGGCAATCCTAACCGGCCTGGGGCTCAGCGTGGCCTGTGGTTTCCGGGTCTTCCTCCCTCCGCTTGCAATGGGGATCGCTGCCTATACGGGAAATATGGAACTGGCCGAAGGCTTCACATGGTTTGGCGAATGGCCCGCGCTGATCCTCTTCGGCGTCGCAACGGTGTGCGAAATCATCCTTTCTAAATTTCCCGGGATAGCTCAGATCCTGGATGGAGTCAAAGTGCCGTTAGCAGTCGTCGCGGGAACGGTTCTTGAGGCAGCGGTTCTTGAGGCATTAATGGTCACCGATATGAGCCCGCTCCTGCAATGGAGCCTGGCCGCCATCGCCGGCGGCGGCCCGGCAGGACTGGTCCACGGCGGAGATGCCGTCCTGAGATTCGCCTCCACCGTGACCACCGCAGGAATGAGTGAGCCCTTATTCTCGACCGCCGAAGACGCAGGCTCGGGCATCTTCTCCTTTCTGGCAATAATCTTACCCATGCTCCCGCCGGAGTATATCGTTTTTATTGCTATCTTGTTTATCTTGCCCGTGCTATTGAGCGCAGGTGTCATCACGTTCGCGATCAAGAAATGGATCGTCAAGCGCCGCCAGATGCCTGCTTAGATCTCGCAATTCCGGCCACGGCCATTTCTTATACAGGTGGTTTGTAAACCGGTATCCTGAGATTTCCGGGAGTAAACTCCTGTAATTTCCCCAATTCAGGATAAGCAGGTTAAGCAGGCTCTTGTCCTGGGCCTCATCAAGAGGCTCTATAACATGATGGCTGTTGCGGGCAGGCGCACTTGCGCAGATCAGGAGCTTCTCCACTCTGGCTAGCATGCTTTGCTTTACGGGGCCGAAATATATCTTGATATTCCGGTCACACAATTTGTCAAAACGATCCTTGCGGATTCTGTCGGCCAACGTCTTAGCCTGTCCAATGTACAGTAGTACGTCCGACCCATAAACGTGGTGGTCGCCGTAGCATTGATACAACACGCCATAATCGCTATCCCCGGTTTTCTTCTTTGCATCATTAAGAGTCAGCGGACCTTTCCATACAATGTTGATGATTTCAACTTGAGTCTTCATTGTTACCTCCTCTGTGTTTGAGATTCGACGATGATAAAAACTCTCTCCGACACAGTCTTGAAGATCAGTTTCCTATGTCTTGATTGCCCCTGATTCATTTACACTCAGGACCGGTCATTTCGTTGACTCACCGAAGTCCCCCTTCTATAGTCGGGAGGCGCGCATCTCTTCCTCTTTCTCATCAGCAAAGGACCGTCACGGTGATTCGAGGCATTAAAGGCATCAAGGATATTACCCCCGACGAAATGCCCAAGTGGAGCGTGGTGGAACGGACCGCGCATGCGTTGGCTCACGCGTTCGGCTTTCATGAAATCCGGATCCCGGTTTTTGAAAAAACCGAACTCTTTGTTCACAGCATCGGGGGCACCACCGACATTGTCGAAAAGGAAATGTATACGTTCCCGGACAAGGATGGAACCTCCTTAACGCTTCGTCCCGAAGGCACCGCGGGTGTCGTTCGTGCGTTTATCGAACGCGGGCTGAAGACCTACGAGGCCTCGAGAAAACTCTATTACATCGGGCCGATGTTTCGCCACGAACGCCCCCAGGCCGGCCGGTTGCGGCAATTTCACCAGTTCGGGGTCGAATATGTGGGGAGTTCTGAGCCGTCCGCCGACGTCGAGGTCATCACGCTGCTCTGGAGATATTTTTCAGCGCTCCAGTTACCCGGCCTCTCGTTGGAACTCAATTCCCTGGGTGTCCTGGCGGACCGCCAAGTCTATAAAAAGGAACTGGTTTCCTTTCTGAAAAGAAAAGCGGATGCGCTTTGCCAAAATTGCCAAAGACGACTGGAGGCCAATCCTTTGCGAGCCTTGGATTGTAAGATTGCCGGCTGTCGTGAAGCCACGAAAGATGCTCCTTTTCTGACGGATTTTCTTTCTGCCTCTTCCAAGGAACATTTCGATCGGGTGTTGAAGGGGTTACAAGCCCTGGCCGTTCCGTATTCCATCAATCCCCGGCTCGTCAGGGGCCTGGATTATTATTCCATGACGACCTTCGAGGTTTCCTGCTCTGCGCTCGGGGCCCAAAATGCTATCGGCGCCGGCGGACGATACGATGGATTGTTTGAAACGTTGGGCGGCGTTCCCACGCCGGCAGTTGGGTTCGCCATCGGTCTTGAGCGGGTCATTCTTGCCCTTCCCGAGTCCACCATCCCGGCTCCCGATCCATGGGTATTTGTCGCGTCGTTCGGAGAAAAAGGGAGGCACATAGGCGAAACCCTTTTGGATTCCCTTCGCTCAAACCACGTGAAAGCCGATACGGATTACACCGCTTCAACTTTGAAGAATCTCCTTCGCTCCGCCGACCGGCTCAACGCGCCATATGTCGTCATCGTAGGCGACGATGAAGTCGCCAATAACCAGGTTATACTGAGAAATATGACGACGAAAGAACAGGAAATTCACCCCTTGGATGACGCCCCTTCAACTATCTTGGAACGCCTGGGATTCCGTTAAACACGTAGAAACGTCAATTGACTTTCTTGAGTGTTCGGAATACGATTTTTTCTTTGTTTCTTAATACGTAATGGTGCTTAGAACAGCATCTCTTTTTAAAGCTTTTCTATCTTCATCGTCAGAGTCCGTGCCTCATATACAATGAGGCGATCTTCAACTGTTTTCATCGACCAAACCAGGGGTCTCGTTCCGTATCGAGCGAGAATCCTCTTGTCTTTTTGATCATGGGGCTTTCCATACTCGTCTTGATTCAGAGCAACCCCCTGGAAACCCATCGTCCGACTGAAGGCCTTCGGATCGCGCTCGGTCTCTCAACCGGAGCGGCCTCGGTCACCGTCGTTCTCCTCGGACAAGCGAGAATCCTCGTGACTGAAGAAACGAGTGACGTTGTTGAGGTAGAAATTCTCGAAAAATATCTTCCCGTGATCCAAGAACTGGAACTTCCTATTGTGCTTCCTGACGGGAGCGCTGAGTCTTTTCCTGCAGATCCGGATTTTGCCGTTCGCGAAGTCTCACAAGCGGGTATCACTTCCTTGCTTTGCGAGGCCGACCGAGTCCTGGTGTTTTGAGTCATGAGGAAAGTTCTCTTTTTATTATCTCCCGAATCAGAATCCTCTATGGAAAAACTTGTTGAGGCATCCGATTTTTCTGACTGCTCAGCGCAGGGGGTCTTTTTGAAAGAGAGTCCGGGATCCGGAAAGACGTTTCCTTTTCCGTGTTATACGCTTGAAGCCGCCGAAAAAATGCCGGACTCGACATATCCTTCGATAAATTATCCTGATGTACTGAAAATGGTTTTTGAGGCTGAGACTATTATTTCTTGATTACCAAAGAAAGAAGATCCGTCGTGGTAGGAAGAGGAGTAGGGGCTGTGAATAAGATAATTTCTTTATATCTTATTGATTATATTGATAAATAACAATAAATAATATATGGAAAAGTGGCTGGATAAGAGGTGAAAGACGTGTGAGGCGTCTTGAAGAAGAGGGTTGGTTGTCGTGATGAAAGAAGGTAAAGAGAAGAGAATTTGTGAGAAAATGTAAGTTATTAACAGGTGTTAATAAACCTGTGAATAATTATAATGGAAAAGACTGAAAAGAAGACAGTGGGTATATGGGAAGAGGCCCTGGGATTTATCCAATCGAAAATGGGGGATGAAGTCATAGAAACGTGGTTTCAGCCGACAAAATTGGGGGAACTGAATGGGACGAAAGCAACGGTTGTCGTACCCAATAAGTTTTTCGGGGAATGGCTGGGGCGCAATTATCGGGAGATGATCGGGGAAGCCTTGCAAGCGGTTCGGCCCGGTGAAGAAGGAAAAGTCGATGTCGAGTTTATTGTCGTGGAATCCTCTTTACCCGAGGTCCGCGAGAGAGCGGACAAACCCCAGGCTGCTCCCCAACAGACGCGAGTGCATCGACAATTGCCGAATCCAAAATATACCTTTGAGAATTTTGTGGTCGGGGCAAGCAATCAGTTCGCCCATGCGGCCAGCCTGGCGGTCGCAGAGCAGCCCGCGCGCTCTTACAACCCGTTCTTCATCTACGGGGGGGTGGGCCTGGGCAAAACGCACCTCCTGAATTCCATTGGCAATTTCGTCATGCAAAAAGGGGATCTGCGGATTGCGTACGTTACGACGGAGCAGTTCACGAATGAAGTCATCAACTCGATCCGATACGACAAAATGATGGAACTGCGACGGCGCTATCGAAACATCGATATGCTTCTGATCGACGACATTCAATTCCTCGCGGGCAAAGAGCGGACACAGGAGGAATTTTTTCATACCTTTAACGCGTTGTATGAGGCCAGAAAACAGATCGTTCTGTCGAGCGACCGGTTTCCGAAAGAAATGCCCTCGATGGAAGAACGATTACGCTCGCGATTCGAGTGGGGCCTGATCGCCGACCTGCAACCGCCAGACGTCGAAACCCGGATCGCAATCCTGCGAAAAAAATCAGAAGAAGAAGGGATCGCAATTGGAGACGACGTCATTCATCTTCTGGCCGAAGGGTTAAAGAGTAACATCCGCGAATTGGAAGGTGCGTTGATTCGTCTCGGAGCCTACAGCACGCTGACCGGCCAGGCCATCACCATGGACATGGTGAAAACCGTGCTTCGCGATTTGTTGGGGAGCAAGAAAAAGGTCATCACCTTGGAAGACGTGCAAGACGTGGTCGCCAGAAGGTTTCACGTCAAAGTCGCCGAACTCAAATCCAAGCGACGAACGAAAACCGTGGTTCATCCCCGGCAAATTGCCATGTACCTCTGCCGGGAACTGACGGACGCGTCATTCCCGGAAATCGGACGCGAGTTCGGAGGAAAAGACCACACCACCATCATCCATGCCTGTCGCCAGATAGAAAAAGCCCTGGAAAAAGACAACACCTTGCGGGCGACGCTGGACAACCTCAAAGACGAAATCGGTAAGGCGTAACAGAAGGGAGCCTCTCATGCGAGTGACGGTGGAACGAGAAGTCCTGTTAACGGCCCTCCAACGCGTCCAGGGGATCGTAGAAAAACGAAATACGATGCCCAGCTTGGCCAATGTCCTGTTGGAAGCGAAAAAGGAAGGCTTGGACATTTCGGCAACGGATTTGGAACTCGGCATGCGCGGGCTTTACAAAGCAACGGTCGAAGAAACGGGGTCGGTGACGTTCTCCGCGAGAAAGCTCTATGAAATTCTGAAAGAGATCAAGGACCCGGAAATCGCCATGACCGTCACGGAGGATTGCCTGGTCACCATTACGACCGACCGTGGTGAATTCAAGGTCGTGGGGCTCCCCAGCAAGGACTTTCCGCCCTTACCCGCCATTGAGCGGGACGGCCTCATACCACTGCCCGGGGCGGGTTTACTTCAACTCATTCGAAAGACCCTCTTTGCCGTCGGGGACAACGATACGCGTTACGTGCTCAATGGGTTGCTGGTGGTCGTCACGAAAGAAGGCGAGACGCCGATGATCCGGTTGGTGGGGACGGATGGACATCGGTTGGCGATGGCGGAGCAGAAACTGGAAACGGACAAGAAGAAGTCCCCTGAGCAAGAGGAAAAAGTGATCGTCCCGAAAAAAGCCGCGGCTGAGATTCGCCGGTTGTTGGAGGAGGACGACGATGAGCCGATGATCGGCTTTACCAAGAACATGTTGATCTTCAGGAAAAGCGGGCTGGTCATGACCTCCCGGCTGATGGAAGGCAATTACCCCAACTATCAGCAGGTCATCCCCAAGGCGGGCAACAAAAAAATCACGGTGAATCGGGAGGACCTCGAAGGTGCCCTGCGACGGGTATCGGTCCTGTCCCAGACCAAAACCTATGCCGTCAAACTCACCTTTGGAAAGAAGGCCATCACGCTCTTTTCGAGTCATCCGGACATGGGGGAAGCGAAAGAAGAGATTCCCGCCAGCTTCAACGGCGAGGATTTTTCCGCGGGATTCAACGCGCGATATCTGCTTGACGTGTTGGGCGTTATGGAAAGCGAGACGGTGGTGCTCAATATGGAGGCGTCCCTCAGCCCGTGTTTAATTCGAGAGCAGGGCAACGCCTTGTTCCAGGCCGTCGTCATGCCCGTCAAAGTGTAATTGTCATGTATACTGGAATAGCATGCTTCACGAGGAGATGACCCCTCAGCGTTTGCCAAACGATCCGTCACCTGCCACAAGTCTTGATCCCTCCGGTTTCCCCGAAGAACCCGTTGAACAGAGCGACTATGGTGCGGAACAGATCCGTGTGCTCGAAGGCCTCGAAGCCGTTCGGAAACGGCCCGCGATGTATATCGGCAGTACGGGTCCGGACGGCCTGCACCATCTTGTCTACGAGGTGGTGGACAACAGCGTCGATGAACACATGGCTGGCTATGGGGAGACGATCGAGGTCTCCTTGGAAATCGACGGCAGTATCACGGTCACGGACAATGGCCGGGGCATTCCCACGGGGCTCCATCCCACCCAGAACAAATCGGCGGCCGAAGTCGCCTTGACCGTCCTCCACGCGGGCGGAAAGTTTGAACAGGGCGCCTACACCGTGTCCGGGGGGCTCCATGGGGTGGGCATCTCCGTGGTCAACGCCTTGTCGGAATGGCTGGAGCTGGAAATCTGGCAAAACGGGCAGGTCTTTGAACAGGTCTACGACCGGGGCACCGCGGGGGCGCCGCTTCAGGTGACGGGCGTGACCAAAAAGCGGGGAACGAAAATTACGTTTAAACCCGACGGGACCATTTTCGAGACGATCGAGTGCAGTTTCGACGTGCTGGCCCAACGCCTGCGGGAATTGGCCTTCCTCAATAAGGGCCTCTCGATCTCGCTGGCCGATAAACGAAGTCAAAAAGAACAGGTCTTTTGTTACAAGGGCGGGATCGTGTCGTTCGTCGAACATTTGAATGAAGCCAAAACCCCGCTCCACAAACCGATTCTTATTTCCGTTGAAAAACCGGACGCCATTTTGGAAGTCGCGCTTCAGTACAACGACAGCTACACAGAAAACCTCTTCTCCTTTGCCAACAACATCAATACGCGGGAAGGCGGCACGCATCTGATCGGGTTCAAGGCGGCTCTGACCAGGACGATCAATTCCTATGCGAGCGCGAACGATCTCCTGAAAAAGGACATGGACTCGCTCACCGGCGACGACGTGCGTGAAGGCCTCACGTCGGTAGTCAGCGTCAAAGTGCGGGCCCCGCAATTCGAGGGACAAACGAAAGCCAAGTTGGGCAACAGCGAGGTCAAGGGGATCGTCGAAGTCGCCGTGAATGAGGGCCTTGGGACGTACTTCGAAGAAAATCCAGCCGTGGCCAAACGGATCATCGGCAAAGCGGCGGATGCAGCCCGCGCGCGCGAAGCCGCCCGGAAAGCCAAGGATCTGATCCGCCGGAAAAGCGCCTTGGATGGCGGATCGCTACCCGGGAAACTCGCGGATTGCTCGGAAAAGGATCCGGCCCTGAGCGAGTTGTTCATCGTCGAAGGGGATTCAGCCGGCGGGTCCGCGAAGCAGGGCCGCGATCGAAAATTTCAAGCCATCCTGCCGCTGAAAGGAAAAATCCTCAACGTCGAAAAAGCGCGGTTCGACAAGATGCTGTCGAGCGAAGAGATTCGAACGCTCATCATGGCGTTGGGAACGGGTATCGGCCGCAAGCGGGATGAGGCGGAAAAAGGCAAAGATGACAAGGAAGCCTTCGACCTGAGCCGCGCCCGGTACCACAAGATCATTTTGATGACGGATGCGGACGTGGATGGAAGCCACATTCGCACGCTGCTCCTCACGTTTTTGTTTCGCCAGATGCATGAACTGATTGATCGGGGCTACGTGTACATCGCGCAGCCCCCGCTCTTTAAAGTGAAAAAAGGCAAATCCGAGCAGTATCTCAAGGATGAACAGGCCCTGAACGACTACCTGGCCGAGTTGGCGGGTCAAGCCGTGGAAGTCTACGTGGACAGTCATCACGCGTTTATCAGCGGGCAGACGCTCAATCCCGTCTTGAAGAAAATGATCGAATTCGAAGATCTGCTTGGAAGACTGAGCCGGAAAAAACAGGGCTCCGGTCTATTGCGCGCGTTCGTGGATGAGCCCGCCCTGGGGCGCGAACTTTTAAAAAACCGGCCTGCCGTCCTGGAGTTGATCGAGCGGGTGAAGGAACGGTTGACCATGGCCTATCCGGAGGCCGCAATCCACGTGGACCTGGTGGAAGATGAAGAACATCAATCCAACAAAATCGTCTGCCGGCTGCCGACGAATGGAGTGGTGTCGCACCTCGAAGTCAACCATGACTTGGTGGGGTCCGCGGATTTTCGGGAACTGCAGAAATTGGCGCCCAATGCCATCGGGTTGGGCCGTCCCGGATATCGCATGAAAGTGAATGACGCGGAAACCACCTTTGCCTCCACGGATGAACTCGTCCGGGAAATCTTGGAGGTGGGGAAAAAGGGATTGAATCTTCAGCGCTATAAAGGTCTGGGAGAAATGAATCCCCTGCAACTGTGGGAAACCACCATGAACCCAGAGACGCGATCCCTGCTTCAGGTGAAACTCGAAGACATGACGGGCGTGGACGAGATTTTCACCATTCTCATGGGTGATGAAGTCGAGCCGCGACGGAATTTCATCCAGCAACACGCGTTGGAAGTCCGCCGGTTGGACGTGTAGTCGCTAGGAACCCCGATCCCCCCACCCACAATGCCCACCGAAGAACGTTTCACTCAAGTCGCCATCGAAGACGAGATGCGCTTGTCGTACATGGATTACGCCATGAGCGTCATCGTGGGCCGCGCCCTGCCGGACGTCCGTGACGGGCTGAAGCCCGTGCACCGCCGTATCCTGTACGGCATGAACGAAATGGGCTTGGCGCACAACAGAGCCTACCGCAAGTCGGCCAAGATCGTGGGCGAAATCATGGGGAATTATCATCCCCACGGCGATTCCGCCATTTACGATACGCAGGTGCGTATGGCCCAGGACTTCAACATGCGTTATACCCTGGTGGACGGCCAGGGGAATTACGGATCCGTGGACGGCGACCCGCCGGCTGCCATGCGCTACACCGAAGCGCGGCTTACGAGGTTGGCCGGGGAAATGCTGGCGGACATCGATCGGGAAACGGTGGATTTCGGCCCCACGTATGATGAATCGGACGTCGAACCGCTGGTGCTGCCGGCCAAGGTCCCCAACCTGTTGATCAACGGCGCCGGCGGGATCGCCGTGGGCTACGCCACCAACATTCCCACGCATAATCTCGGCGAAGTCCTAAGCGCGTTACTTCACCTCATTGAGAATCCCGGGGCGTCGATTGCGGAATTGATGGACATGATCCCGGGTCCGGATTTTCCCACGGCCGGATTCATCTATGGAACTCAAGGCATCAAGGACGCCTATGAACACGGGCGAGGGCTGTTGACCATCCGCGCCAAGACGCACGTGGGAACCGATGAGAAGCGGGATCGGTCGAGCATCATCGTGACCGAAATTCCGTACCAGGTGAACAAGGCCAAGGTGCTGGAGAAAATTGCCGAGTTGGTGCAGGAGAAACGCGTGGAAGGCATTTCCGACATTCGGGACGAATCGGACCGGGACGGCATCCGCGTGGTGATCGAACTTAAAAAAGACGAGCTCCCGCCCGTCATCCTGAACCAGTTGTACAAGCACACCCAACTCCAGAATACGTTCGGTGTCATCATGCTCGCGCTCGTGAATAACCGGCCGGAGATTTTGAATCTCAAGCGGATCCTGGCGGCCTTTCTCGAGCATCGACGCGAAGTGGTCATCCGGCGAACCGCCTACGAGTTAAGGAAAGCTCAGGAACGCGCGCATATTCTCGAAGGCCTCACGATCGCGTTGGCGCACTTGGATGAAGTGATTGCGTTGATCCGCGGGGCGGCGTCGCCCGAGGAAGCCAAGACCGGCCTCACGCGACAATTCCCGCTCTCGGAGATTCAGGCCCAGGCCATCCTGGATATGCGGCTCCAACGGTTGACGCAACTCGAACAGCAGAAACTGTCTCAGGAATATGAAGAACTCAAAATTAAAATCGCATCGCTCCAAGCCATCCTGGGTTCGGAGGACTTGGTCAAACAGGTCATCAAGGACGAGTTGATCGAACTCAAGGACGCCTATAAGGATGAACGCCGCACCCAGATCGTGCCGCAGGAAGCGGAGATCAACATCGAGGACTTGATCGCGGATGAAACCATGGCGGTCAGCATTTCCCATGAAGGCTACATCAAGCGCCATCCTGTTTCCGAATACCGGGCGCAGCGTCGCGGCGGAAAAGGCAAGATCGGCATGGGGGTCAAGGAAGAAGATTTCGTCGAGAAGATTTTTACGGCCTCGACGCATGATTTCATCCTGTTCTTTACCAACGCGGGAAAAGTGTATTGGCTCAAACTGCATGAACTGCCCGAAGCCGGCCGGACCAGCAAAGGCAAAGCCATGGTCAACCTGTTGGCCTTGGGTGCGGACGAACGGGTGACCACCACGCTGCCGGTGCGGGAATTCCCCGACGATTTGTACGTGGTGATGGCGACCCGCATGGGCTATATCAAGAAAACGAAATTATCCGCCTACGGCAACCCCCGGCAGGGCGGCATCATCGCCCTGACGTTGGAGGAAGGGGACAAGCTGATCGGCGTGGAAATCACCGACGGCCGGAACGATATCATGCTGGGCACCAGGGAAGGCCTCATCAGTCGGTTTCGAGAACGGGACGTGCGGCCCATGGGCCGGACCGCTCGAGGGGTCCGGGGCATGCGCCTTCGCGAAACCAATCACGTGATCGGGATGGTCATTATCCAGCCGCAGGTGGAGGCCTCGATCCTGACCGTGACCGAAAAGGGGTTCGGGAAACGAACGTTGGCGACCGAGTACCGTACAAAAGGCCGGGCAGGGAGCGGGATAATCAGTATCAAAGTGAACGAGCGAAACGGATCCGCAGTTTCCTTTCATCAGGTGAAAGAATCCGATGAAATCATGATCATGACGTCCGAAGGAAAAATCCTCAGGACCAAAGTCGAGGCTCTCCGGGACATCGGGCGCAATGCGCAAGGCGTGCGTCTTATCGACATGGAAGAGACCGACCGGGTCGTGGACGTGGCGAAACTCGCCGAGAGCAGCGAGGACGACGGAAGTGACGGGACAAACGGCACCGGCAACGGGGTGGAGACGACCGGGTTTTCATGATTTCCCTCTCTGTCATGCCCTCCTTTCCCTCTATCATGCCGAGCGAAGCGCCTGTCCTGAGCTTGTCGAAGGAAGGAATCTCGTAGTTGAGCCTTTGCCTCCTTCTGTCATTCCCGATATTTTTGATCGGGAATCCAGTGTCTTTGCCTTTTGCATTTCTCCCTCTCCCTCTGGGAGAGGGCTGGGGGTGAGGGGGCGAGTCCTTTGCCTTTCCTATGCGCAAAAAACCGTTCGACCCCGTCGTCAAGATAGGACTCACGGTGTTACTGGGCGGCCTGACGCTGATTGCGGGGGGCATGTTCCTGTCCAGACCCGATCGCACGATTCCGCCCTTCAGCATCGGCGGACAGGAAGGCGCGGTGGTGGCCGTGCATGTACCGGCGTGGACGAGTGATCCGGACATTGAAACGCTCATCCGCCGGTTCCGAAAGGTCGGCCAGACCGACCATGATTTCCGGTCCATGAAAGTGCGTCCCACCTCACCGGACGATCCGGCCACCTTATATCGGGAAGTCGTCGTCTACGTCTTTTCCGATCCCCAGTGGACCCAACCGGAAACCCTCCACCGCTATCTGGCGAAGCGTGCCCCCGCGGAAGCGGAGCAACAAGTGAGCGTCGAAGAAGACGCGTTTCGCCGCGAGTTCGAACGCTCCACCCGTGGCGGCTTCATCTACACCCAGGGCAACACCAAAGGCTGGCTCGGCCCCATTCCCGACCCATCAACCCCCGAACAGCGCCAAAACATTCAGATCCTGTTCAACGACCTCGCCCCGTCCCCGTCCTAGCGCATTGCTTTTCCCCTCCTTTGTAAGCAACTGTCTGGGTGGGGATTAAGGAGTTACATGCCTCTGTTCTTGCCAAGACGTTCGATGTTTGAGCATCGCGTTCAGAATCGTCAACAATTTGCGCATACAGGCGACCAACGCCACCTTGCGTTTTTTGCCCCGGGCACACAGGCTCTGATACGTGTGCCGGATGACCGGGTTACAGCGGGTGGCCACCAAGGTCGCCATATACAGGGCCGTCCGAACGGGGGCGCGGCCGCCCCAACACGTGCGCGGCCCTCGGACCGTGCCACTATCGCGGTTGAGGGGGGCGACGCCCACCAGCGCGGCGATCTGGCGCCGCGTCAAGGTGCCCAATTCCGACAACTCCGCCACGAGGGTGCGGCTCAGGACGGGGCCGACGCCGGGCACACTTTGGAGCAAATCGGTCTGCTCCTGCCACACGGGGCTGTGCCGAATGCGGGTGGTGAGGTCCTCGTCCAAGGTGGTCAATTGCTGGGTCAACCAAGCCACGTGCGCCTGAATCCCCGGGCGGAGGGCCGCCGCGGCTCGCCCCAAGCGGTGGCGTTCGGCGGTGAGCATCTCGATCACTTGCCGGCGCCGGGCCAGCAGCGCCGCCAATTCCATGGTGGCGGCATCCGGCTGGGGCCGGACCGGGGGCTGCACCCGCGCGGCAAACAAGGCCAGGATCTGCGCATCCAAGGTATCCGTCTTCGCCAACTGGCCGGTCGCTTTGGCGAAATCCCGCACTTGCCGCGGATTCACTACGATGACGGGCAGCGCTGCTTCCACCAACGCGCGGACCACGGGCAGTTCATACCCGCCCGTGGCTTCCACCACGATCCGCTCGGGCGCCAGCGCCTGCAATTGAGGCACCAACGCCTGAATCCCCGCCTCGGTATTCGGGGCGGTCGTGGTCACGCGTGGGGGAACGCTGGCGACATCCAACGTCGCTTTGGCCACATCAATGCCGACATAAGTCTGAGTCGAGTCCATAACTGGCTCCTTGTTCTGAGGCGCCTCTCCCACGTCGCCCTACCTTGCCAACTGATCCGGGCTCACACGGCCCAGGCAACTGTGCGGGCTGCCGAGAGGCCGAGCCGAACGCACCGTGCTTACAAGCGGGCTTGGGCGCCCGTAGGAGGGTCGGGCTGTTCGGCTCTATCGGTGAATAAAATAGCATGCAGTATACACCCTTTCTTAGATACAAGGAGGGGTGAAGGGGAGGTAGAAGTATTCGTAACATTTCTCCCCCTTTCGTCATCCCCGACTTGATCGGGGATCCAGGCCTCTACTTGCCCCTTCTCTGACATCATGCTATCATTTTGCTATCACCTATGACATGATCGAATGGATTGAGGAGGCAAACATGGCACAGGTTCTCGTTCGGCAACTGGATGACAAACTGGTAGAGCGATTGAAGAAACGAGCCAAAGAACATGGCCGGTCGTTGCAATCGGAAGTGAAGACCATTCTGGAGGAAGCGGTCCCCGACTACGAAGGCGCTTGGAAACGGATTGCCAAGTTGAAGAAAACCCTCGAACGGGCAGGCAGAACGTTCAGTGACAGTACGTTCCTCATTCGAGAGGACCGTGACCGGTGACCCGCTACGTGGTGGATGCGAGTGTCGGAATCAAGTGGTTTCTTCCTGAAATTCACTCTGAATTGGCCGGCCGGTTACAATTTTTGAAAGCTTCGCTTCACGTTCCGGCGTTTTTTCATTTGGAATTGGGCAACGTCCTCTCCAAGAGAATCCGCCGGGATGAACTGACTCCCGAAGAAGGAGAAGCGATTTTGAAAGAACTTCAATTGATTCCCTTACAAAAGCATTCGAATGAACGATTGATGACCCCTGCATTTGCTCTCGCCGTTCAAACCAAGCGAAGTTTCTACGATTGTCTGTACTTGGCCCTGGCTGAAGCCATCGACGGACAGGTTGTGACCGCAGACCGGAAATTCAGTTCTTCATTAGCCGCAACCCGTTATGGAAAGCGGATGCTATGGGTGGAGGACCTGCCCGCGTAGGAACCAACGATTGTTGGTCCCTACATCAGATCAGGGGCTGACTTGGGCCAATTCCTGGCAATGGGAAGACGGAGAGGGACGAAAACGTTCAGGTGGATGACGGGTTTTGAAAGCGAAATTGACAGCGGACACGGAATGAATTACAGTATCGTCATATTTGTATGACAAATGAGCTAGGATAAAAGGCGAGAACATGAAAACCTTAACGCTTAGACTCGATGAAGCGCTCTATGCCAAAGTCTTGTCCCTGTCCAAACGACGAAAAGCGACCCAATCGGAAGTCGTCCGGGAGGCGCTTGCCCTCTGCTTTGAAAAAGACAACGGCTCCTCAAAAGGGTCAGCATTTGAGTTAGCCCATGATCTGGCGGGGACCGTGGCCGGGCCAACCGACCTGTCAGTCAACAAAAGCCATCTAAAAGGCTTTGGCCGATAATCCACGTGGACACGTCCGTCATTGTGGATACGGGACCCCTTGTCGCATTTCTCAACCGGAGCGACCGCTTCCACAATTGGACAAAACAGCAATGGGAGCGAATACGCCCGCCGCTCCTCACGTGTGAGGCGGTTCTGGCCGAAACCTGTTTTCTGATGCGTCACCTGCCGGGAGGAAGCCAAGCCGTGCTCGAACTGGTGAACCGGGGAGTCATTCAGCCCATATTCAACCTGGAACAAGAAGTCCAGCCACTCATGAAGCTGGTCAAGCGCTATGCGGACGTTCCTATGTCCCTGGCCGATGCGTGTCTGGTTCGGATGGCGGAACAACATGCCCAAAGTAAAGTATTGACCCTGGATCAGGACTTTCGCATCTATCGAAAACACAGCCGCCAAGTCATTCCGGTTCTGATGCCAAATTGAGGAATCACATCGGCGACAAACGGTGATAGAGAAACACTGAAACGCTGACAACGAACAATGGAGGATAAAAACATGGCCCAAACGTACACGGCACTTATCCAGCAACGTAAGGAATGGTGGATTGGCTGGATAGAGGAGATCCCCGGCGTGAATTGTCAAGAAAAAACAAGAGAAGAATTGCTTGCTGCCCTTCGCGTCACCCTTATCGAAGCCTTGGAATTCAATCGGCAGCAAGCAATCAGCGTTGCGGCAAGTGAGTATCAAGAAGTTGCAATCCAGGTATGAAACGAAGGGCGTTGGTCGGTCATCTCAAAAAGCACGGCTGCAATTTGAGAAGGTCGTAATCACTCGTGGTGGGGCAACGCGGCGCTGAATACCAGAAGTGCAGTGCCACGGCATACGGAGATTGACGATCAGCTTGCCAATAAAATCTGTAAAGATTTGGGAATTCCCCATGTTCTATGAATGCAGACCCATTCAGCAGGTTTCCCATCTCGCATTCACAAAATGATCAACAAAAATCGGGGCTACTCGGATCGACTGCAACGAGCGGAGGCCGGGATGAAACCCGAAGTCTTTCACCCCATTCTTCCTGAGGCGGCTATTTGGGATGGTGCCCCGATGACAGCGCCCTGGCGATCACTCTGCTGAGTGAATCCCGTAACTCCTCGTCATTGACCGCTTGAGTATATTCACGGGCAGTTATCTGCGCATCAGGAGAAACGGGGATTTGGCCGGCGTCCTCGGCGACGGCATCCTCGCGGGCTTCCGGTAGTTCACCGATCCGGAAAATAATATCCTCTAACTGGAGTTCTTCCATCTGCGCCTGAATGTTCTCCATGATCGTGGCCTTGAGATAGAGGAGTTGGTGCAGCCACACGGAATTGTCCACGGCCACGTGCAGCTTGCGAAACTTGATCCGGGCAGGCCAGGTATGGGCCGCCACGACCTCGCCCACGAGGACTTTCCACTGTTTTTGGAGACGATACTCCCACAGACGCCCGGCAAACCCGTGGCTTTGAGAAATTTCCTTGATGACTGATCGGGAGGAGGAAAAGGCGTGCATGGGATGGTATTCTAGGCTCTGAAACGGGTAGGGTCAATTGATGACCAGGGCATTGTCCCGCCTTTCTCGAAGGAGCCGGCATAACGGCATGTCTCAAGATCCAACGACAAAACTGATCGGGAGTAATCGCAAGGCGTTTCACGACTATGCGATTGAAGAGAAGGTCGAAGCCGGGCTGATCCTGAAAGGCACTGAAGTGAAGTCGCTCCGGCAGGGCCGGGTGAATCTGCGCGAGGCCTATGCCACGGTGGCCGAAGGGAAAGCGATCCTGCATAACTGCCATATCGGCGAATACAGTCATGGGAACATCATGAATCATGACCCCTTGCGCGCCCGCGGGCTGTTGTTGCACAAGAAAGAAATCAAGAGATTAACCGGCAAAGTTCAGCAGAAGGGCCTGACGTTGGTGCCGCTCCGCATGTATTTCAATCAACGCGGGATTGCCAAGGTCGAGTTGGGGCTCGCGCGTGGGAAAAAGCACTATGACCGTCGGGAGACCGTGAAAGAACGCGAGGCCGGTCGTGAAATGGAACGAGCCATGAAACGGGAATCCCGGAAACTATGACGCCTGCATTGGCGTCTTGAGTCTAAGCATGAAGATTCTATCAGCAGATTTTGTGAAGAGTTGCATGAAACCGGCGCACTATCCTCACGAGCGCCTTCCCGAAGTGGCTTTCGTGGGGCGCTCCAACGTGGGCAAATCGTCGGCGATCAATTCCTTGTTGAATCGCAAGGCCATCGCCAAGGTCAGCACGACGCCGGGAAAGACGCAAACACTCAATTTCTTTCGTATCCTCACGAGTGACAAGACGTTGCCCCCGCTCTTCTTCGTGGATTTGCCGGGCTACGGCTATGCCAAAGCCGCCCGGTCTGTTCGTGAACAATGGGGCCCGATGATCGAGCGCTATCTGAGGCAACGGGCTGAGTTATGCGCGGTCGTGCAATTGGTCGATGTGCGAGGGGTCGAAGCTCACGACGTGACCACGCTGGAATGGCTGACCCATCTCGGGTATCGGCCGATCATGGTGGTGACGAAAATCGACAAACTTTCCCGCGGCCGGCGCCGGCCGGCTCTCTTGCAAGTGTGCCAAACCCTGGGCGTGGACAATCATGATGAGGTGGTCGGGTATTCCTCAAAGACGAACGAAGGCCGCCAGGAACTTTGGAACGCATTGAGAGCGCGGTATGAATCGTGGAACACTGCCGATCCCGGCTGAACACGGCCTCGTGTTGAGACGTTCAGGCTGCCGGGGCTTTCTGTTTGGAATCGCCGTATCGCTCGTGTTGTTGACCGCCTGTCAGGCACGGGGTAAACCCGGTGATGAACGTGCCGTCGAGGCTCGACCCAGGCCGGTGGCGGATCGACAGACCTTTGGGTCGTTCGATCGCTTGGCCGGAGAGTATCGCGGGACGTACGACGGGGACACGTTTGTCATCTGGGTCGATGCGCTGCCCGCGGGCGAGGAGGGCCAACAGGCTGCGCTGCTTCTCTTTCGAGAGCAGGACAGGCCGCGTTTGGAGACCTACATCAAACGGATGATCGACAACCCCGCTGACCAATACCGCAAGGTCTGTGAACAGGCCGGGCCTGACGGACATAAGAATCGCCTTAATGACTTGTATAGGTTGTGGAATACGCAGGGTGGGCTGATCCTGTTGATGGACGGGTTCCATCGCGATCATCTGCCTCTCGGTTGGGAGGAGATCGAAAGTCAGGAATACCCTCCTTTTCTACGCAATCAGGAGTATATCGTTTGGCAAGAGCGGGAATACGCGATCAGGAGAATCCGTCGTTCCGTTGAAACAGGGGATTTGGAAAGCGTGCAGTTGACTCAAACCGGTTTCATTCAGAATTTTTTCGATAATCCGGTGATCAACGTGACGCGGGTGGATGACGCATCGCCGTCATTCAAGTTGCTGAGGTCGTATCTGGATGCCAAATTTGCCGCTTGGGAGGAACTCAATGCCTCGTACCAACCGGACCGGGGTGGCGCGACCGTGCGTCCCACTCTTGCTGGCGTCTGCAAAACCCTTATGTCAAATGACGCGATTTCTGAGCAAAAGTGACGAAGAAGGGTTCCAAAAGTACGCTAAATTGCTCAGAAAATACTCCAAAACGCATCCAAAAGTACTCCAAAAGTATGACAAAAGGCACCTAAATGACGCTTTTCCAGCTACATGAGAGTTCATGAAGATGTTCGTTTTAGCGAACGGGATGCTTTTCTGATCCTGGATGACGCGCCATAGCTGGAATCGGCAGGCGTGCGAGGCCTCGGAGGGATTTAAAAGCGGATTTCGATGTAGGCCTTATTTTTTAGCGACGACATCCATTTGTCTGAGTATTCCTGGAGTTTCTCTTGAAACAACCGGTTCTCAATTGCATCTTTGACTTTCTCAAACGGCTCCGTGATTCCCGGTCGGCCCTCCTCGAGCCGGAGTATATGAATCCCGATTTCCGTTTCAATCAGCGGGCTGACCTCCCCCGGACCGAGCTTGTCCAAGGCTTCGCTCAAAGGCGCCAATAATGCATCTTTCGTCACGAACCCCAGGTCGCCCCCCAGGACGCTTTCCGACCCATCGGAAAAGAGTTCGGCCAATTTCTCGAAGGTCGTGCCTTCGTTGAGTTGACTCAAGAGCACCTCAGCCCGCGCTTTCAGCGTCTCCCTGTTTTCGTCCAGCTTCGGTAAAAGAAGAATCTGCCGGATGTGGTGGGTGCCGGGAGACGTAAACAGCCGATGTTGCTCGTCATAGTATGCGCGAATGTCTTCAGGAGAGACGAAAAGGCCTCGGCGAGTTTCCATATCTCTGACGCGGCGTACCATCAACTCTTCGCGGAGGACGGCCTTTGATCGAGTGGCAGCCGGCGGGAACCCGGCGGGGTTTCTGCGCACTTGTTCCCAAATTGATTCCAATTCTTCGTCGCTGATCGAAATCTGTTTGGCCTTGGCTTCCTGGAGTTGGAGTTTGTGTTCGATCAGCCGATTCAGGATTTCATATCGTTTCTGAGCGAGATGCTCCGTGAGTTCATCCCCTTCATACCGGGCTTTCAAGCGAAAGAATTCATCCCCCATATCCGCTTGGACTTCGGAAACCGTAATAATCTCCGTATTGACGATGGCGGCGATCCCGTCCGACAAAGGCTGGTCCCCTGCATCCCGGATCGAGGATTGGGCGAGCGCGATCGTGGCAAGCAACGCGACCACGCACAGGGCGATTGGCGCGATGGCCGTCGTGTGCATCCGCCGGGCCTGCGGGTGCCGGCAAGAGAGGGATGTAGAACAATCCTGGCGAAGAAAATGCTTCATGAGATGGTAGAGGCTATGGCTTCCGGTGACGAATCCAGCAAGCCGTTCAACATCGTCGTCAGGACCGACACCATGGCCGGCCAGTCATTGAGGTCCATGGGAAAGACAAAGGAGACCGGCGAGAGAAATTGAAGCCGGCCTTCCGAATGCTGCATGAGCCAATCGAGACTCTCTTGAGCGATCATGGCGTTGGCAGCAAAGGTCACGGTCACGGTTCCATTCGTAACGTCCAGCGATTCCACTTTCAGTTTCTTGGCGAGCAGGCGAATCTCCATCACCTCAAACAACTGCTCCACCGGTTCGGGCGGTGTTCCATACCGGTCTTGCGTCTCCCCATGCAACAGCGCCAGATCGCCGACCTTCTGGCTGGCGGAGAGCCGTTTATACAAAGACAAGCGTTGATGGCCGTCCTCGACATAGTCGTCCGGGATAAAGGCCGACACGGGCACGTGCAACGTCGGCTCGATCTCTTCTTCCACGGGTCCGCCTTGCCGCTGTTGCACGGCTTCTTCCACCATCTGCATATACAGATCAAAGCCCACCGCGGCAATGTTGCCGGACTGTTGTTTGCCGAGGAGGTTGCCGGCGCCGCGAATTTCCAGGTCCGCGGCGGCAATGCGAAACCCCGAACCCAAGTCCGCAAATTCCTGAATGGCCAGGAGCCGTTGTTGGGCGTCGGTGCCCAGGATCTCTTCATTGGGGAAAAAGAAATACGCATAAGCCTGATCGCCGGCGCGCCCCACGCGTCCCCGCAGTTGATAGAGTTGCGCCAGTCCGAACGTATCCGCGCGATCCACGAGGATGGTATTGGCGCGCGGCACGTCGAGTCCCGATTGAATGATCGAGGTCGCAACGAGGATATCCGCCTCGCCGTGAAAGAACTTGAGCATGACCCCTTCGAGCACGTGTTCGTTCATCTGCCCGTGCGCCATGACCAGCCGGGCTTCGGGAACCAACTCCCGGAGCCAGCCAGCCGTCCGCTCGATGGTTTCGACCCGGTTGTGCACGTAGAACACCTGTCCTTGTCTCGCCAGCTCACGCCGGATCGCGTCGCGGACCAGGTTGGGATTGAATCGGACGACCTGGGTGCGGATGGCCAGGCGTCCGGGTGGTGGCGTGTCGATGACCGACAGGTCCCGAACCCCGGAAAAAGCCATTTGCAGCGTGCGCGGGATAGGGGTCGCCGTGAGCGTCAACACGTCGACTTGCGTGCGAAGTTGTTTCAGGCGTTCCTTATGCCGAACGCCGAACCACTGCTCTTCGTCGATAATGACCAGTCCCAGGTTTTTGAAACGTATGTTCTTGTGAAGGAGCCGGTGGGTGCCGATCACGATATCCACGACGCCCGAGGCGAGGTCGGACAACACCGCCTTGGCCTCCTTGGGGGTTTGAAACCGCGAGAGCGTTCCCACGCCGATAGGAAACGGGGCGAAGCGGCGCGTAAACGTTTCCGAATGTTGTTGAGCCAGCAGCGTGGTGGGCACCAGCACCGCCACCTGCCGGTTATCTTGGACGGCCTGAAACGCCGCGCGCATCGCCACTTCGGTTTTGCCATACCCGACGTCTCCGCACACCAGCCGGTCCATGGGTTTGGGTAGCTTGAGGTCCCGTTGAATGTCTTCGATGGCTTTGATCTGGTCCGGGGTTTCTTCATAATCGAACGCCGCATCGAATTCATGGGCTAAGGATCCGTCCTGCTGGTACGGTTGGCGAGTGACGACTTCTCGGTCGGCATACAAATCGACGAGTTCATCGGTCATGTCCTCAATGGCTTTCTTGACGCGCGCCTTGGTCTTGGCCCACGCGGTGCCCCCTAATTTGTCGAGAGTCGGAGCCAGGTGATCGCTGCCCCGGAATTTTTGGACCTGGTTCAACCGGTCCAGCGGGACATAGAGCGTGTCCCGTCCCGCAAATTCCAGAATCAGATAGTCGCTTTCAAAGCCCTGTACGGACAAACGCCGAAGCCCCTTGTACCGGCTGATCCCGTGTTGCACGTGGACCACGTAGTCTCCGGCGTTCAGATCCTCCAATGAGGAGAGAAAGGTCGCGGTCTTGCTTTTGGGTTGGGGTCGATGCCGGGAAATCTTGGCGAATACATCGTCTTCGGTAACCACCGTGAACGGCAACGACGGCACCACAAACCCTGAGGAAAGAAACCCTTGCAGAATATAAAACGGCAATCGTTCCGCGGGTTGGAGGGATTGAGAGAAGGGATTCTGTTCCGTCGCGGGCGCATGGTGTTCGGCAAACAACCCCGACAAGCGCCCGACTTGTCCGGAGGATCGGACCACGACCATCACCGGCCCTTCACGGCGAAGCCGTTCCAGGATCGCCAGGGTTTCGGTAAAGGACGTTCCGCGGAGTCCCAACCCCAGGCTCTTGGCCGACTGAAGCGGAAGAGTAACGACCGGGTTCCAGGCATCGTCGGCGGGCGCGACCACGTCAAAAGCCAGAACCGGGCCATCGGCAGGGCGCGGCAGGAACTCATCCCAGACGCCGGACTGCTGAGCGGGACCCGGATACGTAACTTCGGGATTCGTCGTCTCGTGTTCTTCCCATGCCGCGTGCAGCCGTTCCTCCCATTCCCGTGCGTGCTGCGCCAGGGTGACGGGACGATCCATGACCACGAAAGGCGAAGCGGGAAAGTAATCCAACAGGGTGGCCATGGACGGGTGGACGTCCGGTAATCGCCACTCGGCATCCGGCGGGATTTCCGCAAGCGAGGAGTCGGTCTCGTCGGTCGGGAGCAGGTATTCACGGGCGGGCAGGAGCACTGCGGAAAGAACGGATTCGGTGGACTCCTGCGTGCCCGGATCAAACTGCCGGGTGGACTCGACGGTATCGCCCAAGAACTCTATCCGGTAGGGTTCGGTTGCACCGGTGGAAAAGATATCGACGATGCCTCCTCGAACACTGAATTCTCCGGGAATGTCCACCACGGACACGCGTCGATAGCCGGTCCGCAGCAAATGGCGGAGCAGCGATTCCCGCTCAATCACGCTGCCCACTTTGAGGGTTAGACACGATTGCGCGAACACGGATTGGGGGACCAGGTATTGTAAAGCGGCGTGCGGCGTCGTGATAACCACCGTGGGGCGATGGGTTTGAAGCTGAAACAACGTCCGCATCCGTTGCGTGACGAGATCGATGGACGGCGCATCGGCTTCATACGGGGCTTGGCCCCGGTCCGGGAAAAACGCCAGAGAGTCGGCGGGCAGGTTGAAGAAGTCAAAGAAAAACGCCATGTCCTGGCATAACGATTCCGCCTCGTCCTGAGTCGGCGTCAGAATAAGCCAGTGGTGGGGAATGACGCCTTGGAGCGGTCGCTCGGAAGCCGAAGCCTCGTTACCCGTCGTCCTCAGCAGACTCAGGATGAATGCGAGGCCGGGGCCATGTGGCCCAAGTACCAGGGGTTGCGCTCCCGGAGCGGTCAAGGCCTCAAACACGGGCGTCAGAAGTTGATCGCAGGATGCCTGGAACGGGTTGTTCATTCTGAAAGCACTTACGATAGGTCTTTAGAACCCTCTCCCCACCGTGGGAGAGGGCAGGGTGAGGGGGCGTAGGTCGGGTCAGCGTAGCGTAACCCGACAACTGAGCTGTTGGCACGCACGACGAACACGTCCCCTTAACGCTCGTGCCATTTGGAGATACCGGATATGCCCGACGTGAAGCAAGTCGAAGCCCCCGTTGGTCAATGCCACCCGGGCGTCTTGCTCTCGCTGCCGCGTCAGAAGGGGAATGAGTTCTTGAACGGTGATGATGCGTACCCAAAATCAACCAGACCGTTCGTTTGCCCTGAACAGTCTATGATACCTCGTCTCCGGCAAAAATCCTAGGTTGTGAAGAAGCAAAGAGAGGCGGCTCACGCGCTCTCTTCCGGATCAAGGATCGACGTGATCTTTGCGGTTTCCTATGTTAGGCTTCCGTGCCTTACCCAATGCCATGAATGTTCCAATCACATCAACCACGTCCGGGCTTATTCTGAAACAGAGGCTCGGCGTCGCATCGCTACGCGCATCGGTATGAAAACCGCAGACCGGCAGTCTTGGGGAATGAGACAACGGGTCGGCCTCTATGCGGCTCCCGTGCTGGCGCTCCTGGTGTATCTCAACCCGTTTTCCAGCCTGCCGCCCTCGGCGCACGTGCTCTCGGCAATTTTGGTGTGGGTCGTGGTGAGTTGGGCCACGGAAGCCCTTCCCTTGGCCGTGACCTCACTGGTCGGTGCGGCCCTGTGTATTGCCATGGGGTTGGGGTCGGCCAGGGAAGTGCTGGCGACGTTCGCCCACCCGATCATCTTCCTGTTTATCGGCAGCTTCTTTTTGGCCGAAGCCTTTGTAGTACACGGGCTGGACCGGCGATTTGCGGTCTGGCTGTTGTCCCGAAAGAAGATCATGGCCAGACCGGTCTTGATGTTTGGGGCCATGGGATTCGCCACCGCCTTCCTGTCCATGTGGATCAGCAACACGGCGTCCGTGGCGATTATGGTGCCGATCGCGCTTGGCCTTCTCTCGACCGTTCGCGGGTCGAGGGAAGAGTCCGGGTCCCATGAGCCCGGCGTGCTTCTGTTATTGGCCTATGGCTCGGCGGCCGGGGGGATTGCGACGATGATCGGCACGCCGCCGAATATCATCGGCGTGGGGTTGCTGTCCCAACAAGCCGGCATTGACATCTCGTTTTTCGATTGGATGGCCGTCGGGCTTCCGCTGGCCGTTGTGCTCTGGTTGGGTATTGCTGCGATTCTCTTTTGGCTGCATCCGCTGCCCAAAACGTTCCCGGACCTGGGCGATCATCTTCACGATCTTCGCCAGCAACAGGAAGGCTGGACGCGCGGCCAAAAGAATACCTGTTTCGCGTTGATCCTGGCTATCGCGTGCTGGATCGGACCGGGGGTCTTGGGGATCGTGTTGGGACGGGATTCCGATCTGGTGACGTTCATCAATGCCCGTCTTCCCAAGGAAATGGTCCCGATTTTCGCGGCGGGGCTGCTGTTCGTGCTGCCCCTCAATTTCAAAGCCGGAGAATTTACGTTGAGTTGGAGCCAGGCGGCGAACATCAATTGGGGCACGATCTTGTTGTTCGGCGGCGGCTTGACGTTTGGCCATCTGATGGTGCAAACGCACCTGGCCGAGATCATCGGAGAAGGTCTGGTGGCGCTCTTCGGGAGCAATACGTTGTGGACCCTGACGGCCGTTGCCATCGGCACGGCGCTGGTGATCACGGAGATTGTCTCGAATACCGCGTCGACGAGCATGCTCGTTCCCGTGGTGATTTCCATCGCCACCGCGGCCGGGGTTTCTCCCGTTCCACCGACGCTGGGGATTTGTCTGGGGGCGAGTCTCGCATTTATGATGCCGGTCGCGACCGCGCCGAATGCGATTGTCTACGGCACGGGATTCGTCCCGCTTCCGAACATGCTGAGGGCCGGGGTGTTTTTGAATATCATCGGAGCCGTCCTCATATGGCTCACCCTCCGCCTCCTGTGTCCGTTGATGGGGTTTGCGTGATAAATAAGCCGGCCGGCCACTTTTTCGAAGGGGAAGGACTATGTCACGAGTGAGGAATATCGTCGTGGTGGGTGATCCGGCAGGGAAGTCTTTCCAGACCCGGCGGGATGGGGCAGGTGTTCACGTGGTGGCGGTGGAGAATCTCCAGCAGGTCAAGCAAGTGGCTCAAAAGTTACCGATCGATGGGTTGGTGCTTTCGGAAAAGACGGCGAAGGAAGGCCTCAGTGACCTGCTGCGCGTCGTCGACATGTCAAAAACGTTGATTATCTCCGGGCCGCCTTCCCTTCAGGTGGCTTTGGATACCATGAAATGGCTGTTCGGCAAAGATGATGGGAGAGAAGCCAGGCACGGATTGCAGGCATTCCCGGATTTGACTCTGGAAGATTACGTCGAGTTGAAGTTCGGTGAGTTCGTTCACACTATGAAGGCGAGTTCGGCCAAGGGTTTGCACGTGACCCTCATCCAGGCGGTGGAACGACCGTTGATCCAACATGCTCTTCATGAAACGAATGGGAACCAAGTCCAAGCCGCGCAACTCCTGGGTATGAACCGAAATACCCTGCGCAAGAAAATCGTGGAATACCACATCCCCGTCACGCGTCGTTCCCGCCAACGTGCTGAATCCTCCTGACCACTTTTTGCCTGGGCTCTCAGGTCAGAGGTCGTGGATGCTCTGTGTCTATATGGCTAGTGATGGGTATGGTTTTGTAGTATCAATTTTGCGCTTTATCGTTATACCCTGGAGCTAGCGCTAAATCCGCTACTTCAGCGACATCCGCCAGATTGGCTAGAACATACTGATATTCTTTCCCTCTCAGCCTCGCATCTGATGAACAATCAACGTTCCAAAGCTGAAGGAAATAACCGGCCATAGCCGCACGAATCTTAACACTATTAACACTATGACTATCAGTGTCCATAGCAAAGGACTCGACATCTGCCAGATTGTGTGGATGAGCTTTTATTTTTAAGTCAACAAAGGCATGCCATTGTCTATCGTTCTTTGGATGTTCATGATCCTGAACCATATCACCTTCAATCGGGTGCGCTTGCTGGATTCTGCTGAAAACAAAATCGACATATTTTGCTCGTTTTCTGTCGTATGCACGTAAGTGCCATCGAAGCCAATTGTCAGCAAAAGCAACAGGAATAATTTGCCGCGTGCTTGTTCCGCTAGCGGCAGAGGAATAGGTGATCTTCAAAGATTGTATTCTTTGAATTGCTCTTGATATTACTGCGATTCTTTCGATTGCGTCGTTGTCGGCTGGCTTGTGTAGCTTGGGCATGGTGTATACGGGGATACGCTCAATCATCATACGAACATCGAAAATAGGCTTGAAGGACGTACTAATCTCATAGCGTTTGAGGCGTATGTCATAACTCAGGTTGCCAGGAGCCATTTGGTTATACCGAGATAATATGTTTGTAGCTGATGCTGGAGATAAACCGAATCTATTTGTAATATCATCGCGAATCACGAAGCCATTAAAATATGCAAGGAGTTCGACGAACTCCAGTTTTTCTTTTTGTGCGTCTGGTAAGTCTCTTTTGCGCTCTTTCAATTTTCTTCTCTTTATTTTCTCTCTATTTCTTCCAAAGACATCCCATCAATTTTCTTGGATTTTAATACATGTGCCCTGAACTTCTTTTTGAAATTTAGGAACTTGTTGTTTGGTATTTGTTCTGTACTACCCATACAACTGTTATATTTTTCTTGTATGTTCTGCATCTTTTCATTCGCCAAATCACTTGCATACTGATGAATGCGCTTCTCAAGAAAGTCTGCCTCTCTAATCCAATCGCCCCAAATTGCAACTGCTGACTCGTGCCGTGCTACTTTGTGTGCCCAATGAAATACAGTGCAATCCAGTGTCTGTATTAGCGTTATGCCAAGAGGTAGGATCCAAATAAACGCCAATATCCAATCGCCTTCAAGCATTTTGCGATAATAAAAATTGACTAGGGCAATCAAAAGCACAGACAATAAAACAACCGAAAATTCCTTCAGGTTTCGACACAAGGTATATCTTGCTTTTAGCTCCGAGTGAGAAAATCGACAAAGCTCGGCCTTTCCTCTCAATTTCTTGAGAAGTTCCTGGTTTGATTGAACTTCATCATTTTGCATTTAGACAATCCTAGGGCTTGGTTTCACAGCCAAGACGGTTTCTTTGAGAACATCAAACGTTAGCGCTCGATCAGGAAAGACCCGAGCAAGAGCTTCCGGAAGAAATCGCAACCGAAAATCTGAATATGAATAACCGTCATTTCCGTGGTGCCCTCCTTCGGACGTCAGGGAGGCTAATTCACTTAACTCTTCCGGTGTCAAGCCTATTCCTTCAAGATCATGTGTCAATAATTTAAGACACTCTTCTCTATTCGGGCGAGAAAATTCCATGTGTAACGCAGCACGCCTAACGATTGCCTGATCAATGACATTTGCTCTATTCGTACACAGAAACACAACTGCCCGGCCGCGGGCTTGGCGAATTTCATCAATTTTTTGTATCAGTGTGTTGACGGCAGCCTTTTCCTCCTGGTGCATTTGTTCGGTTGACCGAAGTGATGCAATGGAATCAGCTTCATCTATCAGTAGAAAGGAGAGGCGTTTTTTGCCTGCCTGAATTGCCAGATTCTCAAACGCGTCCTGTATAAGCTGACTCATTTCTCCGTGCAAGCCTTTGCCTCTTACGCGGGTGCTCAGCTTGAGGAGAAAGCCTTCTTTACCCATATCCTTTGTCAGCCGATTTGCCGCACACTCGGCCGTGACAGTTTTCCCCGTCCCAACATCACCGCTAAACAGAAAAAGCGGATATCTTTGTTGGATCACCTTGCATAAAGGAATAATTTGTTTGTGGTGATTACGACTCCACTCATCTACATGATCGGGCATTAACACTACCATCAGATGATTTTTCAATGCTTCATAATGCCTCTCAAAGCCAACGAGGGTTTTAGCAATATTTTCCAACTCGCCTGATGGGAGTTCTCGTTGAGAATCAAACGTATCGTGTGCCATGGTCTTGCCTCGTTTAGTTCACGAAAGTATCGCGCCGTAATCCATAGCTATTACTGGAATAGAACCTCGCCCCATCGCTTCTCATTCCAGAGTAATTGGTTGACCAGTATGAGGGTCCCCAATTTATTTTTAAGCGACCTGATCTTTTAAGCGCTTCCAACTTTTGATTATCCGAGCAGTCAATGAGCACGCCTAGTGTGCCGCCAGGCAAGCACGGCCATCTATTTCCTCCTGGTCGTTGGGAATCTGATGATATGTCTTCTTGCACGGTATACCGATGAACTCTTACAAGATTTCCATAATAGTCACGTAATTGAACATGAATGTACCTCAAACACTTTACTTCGGCCATTAGAGCGACGTCATGGCCAAGCTGCTGGGCATAATCCAAGCTCATTGCTTGCGTTCTTACAGCAAGCATTCGCAGGTCTGCTTCAAACTTTTCAAAAACTTTGCGGGTGTCTGTACGAGTAGATGTTTGTGTTAGGGTGTTCATTCGGGTTACTCCTGCGCCTGAATGTTGAAACTTGGTCCAAAGATTTCTTTCCACAAGTCCAATGTTATTCCGGCTTCTCGGACAGTCTGTGCATAAGAAATAGTGTCAAAGCCGCGTTCAGCCTCTTCTACAACTTCGCCCCATTCACTATCAGATAAGCTGACTGTGTTGTTCTCGTTGTTCGTTGGGTCCGCTATCCATGGGGCGCGACCCGTTTTTGGTCCAATAGCCCCAGAGAAATATACTTTGATAGGATTACCGTTTCCGAAAGACTCGAAGAAAGTGATAACTGCCTGGTTGATTGAAGAAGCAGATATTCTGCCTTCCTTGATCAAGTGTGCTACTGCCAATTCAATGGAAAAAGAGGAAAGTTCCAGTTCTTGGTAATTTCTCCAACTTTTCAGAATGCGGACAATTGAAGTGAAATTCGAGCACTTGTCCTTTATATCACTTATAAAGTCCGACTGTTTGTCAACGCTAGTTTTGAACTCGCCAGAATTGAGTCTTTTTCGAGGTTGCCTGCCATAAGTCGTATTACCTCTTTCGGGGATAAATGGCACAATATCAACCTCAAGCCCTGAGCCCCGGAATACAACGCCGATCGTTTTTTGGCCATCGGTGAAATCTGATCGTTCCTTGTTGGGATACGCATCACATAATACCTTGATAATCTCTTCCCGAAGCTCCTCAGCGTCAAATGAAGTATCTTCTTCAACATCTAGGAAGAACACCATGTCTACATCGAGAGGATAATCACCTTTTGGTGCTAGGGCCGTGCCTTTCTTCCACGAACCGGCTCTTCTTGCCCGTGTCACTCTGGTATTCTCCATACCATTTATGGCTTGGATGACCGTTTCTTTCAAATTGTCAATTTGGTCGGCGTAAGAAGTTTTTTGCTCTTGGGTGAGCTTAATCCGGTTGACATAGTTGTTTAGCTGCTGATTTGTGTATTCCACGTAAAACCTCCCCATTCATTACTAAAATTAAATACTATACTAATTATTGTGACTATCTTAAAATATAAACATAATAATGGTCAAGGCCTAGAATGAGAAAGTCATCATTTTTCTAGTTTGGATGGATTGAGAGCGCTTTCAGGCAGATATAAGGCTGGCACCAACATCACGATCTATCCACTTGACAATCCTTGTCCTCATGCTACAGTACATTTCTGGAAAGTAAAAAGGAATTTAAGTGATGATAAAGGAAGATACGGGAACTTCTGACATCCTTACCCGCGCCGAAGCAGCGGCCTTTATTCGCGTAAGTGAAAAGACGCTTGGGGAGATGGCTCGGACCCGACGGGTTCCATCACAGAAGGTAGGAAGGGAGTGGCGCTTTTTGCGTAGCGCACTCGAAACATGGCTGGTTGGAAAAGGCGTTCGTGATGACAGACTGATGGAAGCCGTCGCCCGTGAAGAACCGGCCGTCGCCGAAGCGGTGGTGCAATACCAGCTGCCGATCTCGGACTTTCGCGATACGGCTTTTTCCGAGAATCACGATCGGACCCTGCATCGCTGGACCCCCTGGATCGCTGGCTTTTCCGGCTCGTTTGTCGCCGGGGTGCTCGAAGGCGTGAGACGTGAGCGCCACCGGTTGCGTGTTTTGGACCCATTTGCCGGCGTCGGCACGACATTGATCGAAGCCCTCAAGTATGAATGCGATGCGACCGGATTTGAGATCAATCCGTACGCGGCGTTGGCATGTAAGACCAAGGCTCAGACGGCTCACTACGATCCCGATACACTGGCAGCGACGCTCGATCGATTCGAAGAATACGGCGAGGAAAAACTGTCGATCAACGAAAGTGCCGCGTCTCTTCCTCCCCAGGGGTTTTCAAGCCGTGTCCCGTTTTTCAGTCCGGAAGTGGAGAGGCAAGTTCTGGTGTGTCAGGATTTTATTGCGCAAGAAACAACGGATTGGGTCACGGATTTGTTTCAGGTGGCTTTCGGGGCCGTCATGGTGAGTTTCTCGAACTACTCGTACGAACCGAGTCTTGGAACGCGGGCCGGTGCCGGAAAACCCGACATCGAGCACGCCGATGTGTTCAGCATTGTAAAGCGCAAGCTACGCGAAATGCACGAGGATATCGTCACGTTCCAAAGGTGGATGAGCAAACACAAGCGGATGCCGCAAGTAACGGTGTATCCCCTGTCGTATTTGGACCACGCCCGGCGAGTCAGACCGAACAGTATCGACGTGCTCATTACCTCGCCCCCGTATCTCAATAACTACCATTATATTCGCAACACGAGGCCGCATCTGTTCTGGCTCGGGATGGTGAACACATCGTCCGATCTGAAGACCATTGAACACAAGAGCTTCGGTCAATTTTGGCAGACCGTTCGGTCCGGACCGGAGGTTGTGTTACGGCCGCACCTGCCCCATCTAGCCGAACAACTCGAAGACCTCAGGTCGCGCCACGCGGAGAAAGGTGCCTATGGCGGGCGCGGGTGGGCAAACTACGCCGCGACTTACTTTAACGATTGTCAACTCTTCTGCGCTCTCACGCGAACCCGTATGCGGCCTGGAGGGAAGGTCGTCGTTGTCATCGGGAACAACATTTTGCAAGGCATAGAGTTTCAGACGGATAAGCTGTTTACCGAGATTGCGGAACAAGAAGGTTTTGAGATCGTCGCTCTGCATGAAGTGCGCAAGAAGCGTACGGGGAACAGTATCGTGAACTCGTCGGTCAGGAACGGGACGGTGACACAACGAACACGATTATACGAAACCGCTGTTGAGCTTCGAGTGCCTTGATTTATCTTGCCTGTGTGTCAATAAATCGAACAACTTGTTCCGCCGTCTCGGCGGCTTGGAGGTTCGCCGCCCAGGGACGTCCCGGATGGACGATATCCCAGCGGGGGCGTCGCATAGCACTACGGCCCCGCCCGGGAGGATGATTGCCGAAGCCGTCAATCACGGTGTTCCACACCGGTCGGAAATGATCGATGAGGAACCGTTCCGCTAACGTGATCCATACCGGCTCCACCACTAGATGGCGAACCTGAAACTCCCCTAAGGCCAAATTCTTGGCCTGTTCGATGGATTTGGCATGATCATTCAAGCGTCGATAAAGCTCGGCACTTGATTCGGAATCTGCCCGCTCGCTGCCTTTTCTCGTGCCGGTCGGGACGGCTTTGCCGACATAGATCGGTCTATGCAAATCCGATGAAGAAATGTGTGAATAGAAAGGAAGGTTGCCCGTGTAATAGAGTGCATACACACCGGAACCAGAAAATTTCTCGTCGGGCGGGAGAGCGGTAGGGGGCAATTCCAAAAGGGCGGTTACTACGCTACGGGCCAGGTTTTCATAATCAAGCGGGTCGTAGGCTTTCGACATTGTCGGTCTGATAAGTAGGCGTTGGAATTGAGTGAAAGAAAGGGTGGAGTTGACAAAAACGGTATCCACTGTTCGCAGGAATGTCAAACAATGCCTCGGCACACCGAAGGAGATTCCACCAGCCTTCTATCGCGGGCTTAGACAATCCTGAATTTCTTGACAGGAGACGAGGGGCTCCTCTAGCATATTTCGTTTGTGATAGGCGCGTAGCTCAGGGGGAGAGCGCTACCTTGACACGGTAGAGGTCGGCGGTTCAATACCGCCCGCGCCTACCACCCTCTTCCTTTGTGAGAGGGCCGGGTGAAGCCCGACTGTTGCGGGTGATCATGGGAGTTTGAGGAACATGTCAGTTTCTATTGAAGCCGAAAAAGTGCAGGGCGAAGGGATCGAGATATCCTTGCCGGGAGCCGGCACGAAGACGTTCCGGGCCGGGGTCAAGGCGCGCGAGGCGTTGACGGAATTGACGGGGCCTCTTCCGCCGGAGGTGTTCGCCGTGAGGATTGACGGTCAACCCGGCGACTTGAGTACACCCCTGACCAGGAGCGCCACGCTGGAACCCGTGACCTTTGCGTCGGAGGACGGGAAGGAAATCTATCGACACAGCAGCACCCATATTATGGCGCAGGCCGTGAAAGACGTGTTTCCTTCGGCCAATATCACGATTGGACCGGCCATTCACGAAGGCTTCTATTACGACTTTGCCTTTGAACGGCCGTTCACGCCGGAGGATCTCGAGAAAATCGAGGCCCGGGCTCACGAGATTATTCAAGAAAATTATTCCGTGCACCGCCTGGAAATGTCGAAGGAAGACGCGATCAAACTGTTTCGGGAAAAAGGGGAAGCCTTCAAGGTCGAAATTATTGAACAGATCGAGGATGACGTCGTCTCCCTCTACCAGCAGGGCAACTTCATCGACTTGTGCCGGGGACCGCACGTGAGCGAAACCGGTCAAGTCAAAGCCTTCAAGTTGTTAAACGCCGCCGGCGCGTATTGGCGGGGGGATGAGCGCAATCCCATGCTCCAGCGAATTTATGGGACTTCGTTCCCCACCCAGGCCGACCTGGATGCCCATCTCCAGAAGCTCGAAGAAATCAAGCGCCGCGATCATCGGAAACTCGGCAAGGAACTGGATCTCTTCAGCAGCCCCGACGAGACGGGGCCGGGCCTGATCCTCTGGCATCCCAAGGGAGCGCTAATTCGGTTGTTGATCGAAAATTTCTGGCGCGACAGCCACATGCAGCACGGCTATGAACTGGTCTATTCGCCACACGTGGCGCGGTTGGAGTTGTGGAAGACCAGCGGGCACGTGGACTATTACAAGGAGAACATGTTCGCGCCCATGACCGTGGAGGCGGCCGAGTACCAGTTGAAGCCGATGAATTGTCCGTTCCACATCATGGTGTACAAGTCGCACTTGCGCAGCTACCGGGAGCTTCCCATTCGCTATGGTGAATTGGGAACGGTCTATCGCTACGAGCGATCAGGGGTGCTGCACGGTCTCATGCGGGTGCGGGGCTTCACGCAGGATGACGCGCACATTTTCTGCAGGCCGGATCAGATCGAATCCGAAGTCAAGAAAGTCCTGGATTTCACGATGTTTGTCCTGCGGCGCTTCGGCTTTACGGAATTCGCGCTGTACCTGTCCACGCGACCGGAAAAAGCCGTCGGCGCCATGGAAAAATGGGATCAGGCCACGGAGGCCCTGGAAGCCGCGCTGAAAGGCAGCGGGTTTCCCTATGAAATTGACCCCGGCGAAGGGGTGTTTTACGGGCCGAAAATCGATCTGAAAATTCATGACGCGTTGGGGCGGGCCTGGCAATGTTCGACCGTGCAAATTGACTTCAACAATCCCGAACGGTTCGGGTTGTCCTATATCGGGGAAGATGGCGCGGCGCACCAACCGATCATGATTCACCGGGCGCTGATGGGCTCCATCGAACGGTTTTTCGGCATCCTGATTGAACATTATGCCGGGGCCTTTCCGACGTGGCTCGCTCCGGTCCAAGCCATCGTGCTGCCCATTACGGACAAACAGGCTGAGTATGCGTCACAGGTCCGGGACCACTTGGTGGGCGCCGGGTTGCGCGCCTCGATAGACTTGCGAAAAGAAAAGGTAGGCCTCAAAATCCGCGAAGCGGAAAAGGCCAAGGTTCCCTACATGCTTGTCGTGGGGGATCGGGAACGGGAGGCCGAATCGGTCTCCGTGCGAAAACGCAGTGGAACCAACGTGGGGACGCTGCCAATCAGCGAGGTGATAGATCTGATTCGACAGGATATGCCAGTAGAACCACAGACCAGTTCATCTGTTCACTGATGGGTAGAACAGCGGTCACCGCCAAACATCGTGTGAACCACCTGATCCGGGTCCCCGAAATCCGGGTGATTGGATCGGAAGGTGAACAACTGGGGATCCTCAAGACGTCCGAGGCGCTCAAACTGGCCCATGAGGGTGGGTTTGATCTGGTGGAAGTCGCGCCAACCAGCACACCGCCGGTGTGCCGGATTATGGATTATGGGAAATTCAAGTACGAACAGAGCAAGAAAGAACACAAAACGCGCCAGCATCAGAAATCGACGCAGGTCAAGGAAATCAAGCTGCGTCCGCGAACGGACAATCATGACCTCGAAACCAAAGTTCGCCGGATAGTAGAGTTCTTGGATGAAGGGATCAAAACCAAAGTGACGGTCATGTTTCGAGGCCGGGAAATGGCGAATCAGGAGCTGGGGCGGAGGGCCATGGGAAAGGTTCGGGAAGAACTCAAGGACGTGGGAACGATTGAAATGGAGCCCAGAATGGAAGGCCGCAACCTGTATATGATTGTGGCGCCCAAGACTTAAGGGGATGAACACATGGCACGTATGAAGCTAAAAAGTCATTCGGGAGCAGCCAAACGGTTTAAGCGCACGGGAACCGGAAAATTCCTGAGGCGGAAGGCGGGACTGCGACATATCCTGACCACGAAAAACGCCAAACGGAAGAGTCGTCTGGGCGATACGGTGGTGGTTGCGAAACCGGATGAGGCCTCGCTGGCCAGACTCTTACCGTATTCCTGATTTTTTGAGTACCCGCAACCTGGTGTTTGGTCGGACGAAACGTCAATTCTCTGGGACAGACTGGCGCAACGCAATCGTTAGGCAAGTCCTGAGAGAGACAAATTCAATATAACGAAGGAGTTCTAAGTTATGCCACGTGTCAAAGGAGGCCCTCAAACCCGTCGCCGCAGAAAGAAACGGCTGAAATTAGCCAAGGGACAGTATGGGGGCAGAAGCAAACTATTTCGGACGGCGACGGAATCAGTCGATAAAGGCCAAGTCTATGCGTATATCGGCCGGCGACATCGAAAAAGAGATTTTCGGCGACTGTGGATTGCGAGGATCTCGGCAGCGGTCAAAGCGCACGGGTTATCCTACAGCCGGTTTATCCATGAGTTGACGAAAGCCAACATCGCCTTGAATCGGAAGATGTTGTCGGAGATGGCCATCCACGATCCGGAAGGCTTCAAATCCCTGACGGACATGGCAAAAGCCGCGGCCTAGCCCCATCAAAACTTCAGTGGTGACGAGGATGCCCGGTCGCTTCCTCGTCACCCCTCTTGATCCTGTCACAACAGAGTCTCCAGATGCCGGCGGAACCAATCGGCGAGCTTGGTCTCGTTGCCCCCCGTCGGCGACACCTTCAGTAGTTCGAATAGCATTCAAGGTTTGAGGCTGCGATTCTGACCGCATTTCGGTCACGAACCGTCGGCGCACAGCCAGTCCACGTCGAGCTCGAAGACCGAGATGGGTATGGAGATGCCCCAGTTCTCCAAGACTTCGGGATGAAGTTCTCCGATCAACCCGACGGGTTGTCCCTGGGAAAGGATGGTTCCCGCTCGGCCGTCTAGAAAGGAGTCGTGACTCAGGGGCTCGAGTTCGTAGTCTTTCACCAGATAAAACATGAGGACGTCCAGGCAGGTATGCACTTCGGAAAAATTTGCATGGGGATGGGCAATGACGATCCCGAGTCGAATCGCGGTGCGCGACCCGAGTTCCTGGCTGGAATCGGGAATTGCGACTTCACCGATTTCAAAAAGTCGATGCGGGTAAAACGCGCGTGGCGAGGCCGTCTCAACGCGCAACAGTGAAGGCACGATCCAAGATCGAAGACAGGAAAAACTTTGCGACATGACGTTGTCCACTTCCACGACTTGCTCGGTCGCGGGTAGCCTCATCCGTTCAACGAGTTCTTCATGCGACAACAGAATATTGGAAAAGATTTCCTGGAATCCCTGCCCTATCATATGTTCACGAATGTAGTCGGACATCATTTCCAGGGGCGATAACGAGCCCACGGTGAATTGAGCCGGCATCACCGGAACAAACGAGTCGTACCCGCGACTGATCGCCACGTCTTCCGCCACGTCTACCGGATGCATGAGGTCGCTGCGATAGTGCGGTAACCGCACCGCGAGGGTATGGCGACTGGCTTTGACTTCATAACCATAGGCCCGCAAGCTTTGTTGAACGTGTTCGGCGTCGATCGGGAGCCCGAGAGCGGATTCAATAGCTTTCAGCGGAATTTTATGCACGTCGCTGATGTCGCAGGGGGTTCTGATCGACTTACCCCATTCCGTGTCATACGGATATTGCACCTCGATAGGGTCAATGACGGCCCCCCGGTCGGCTAAATTCGTGGAAAAAATATTGAGGGTCAGGAGAACCATTCGCATATCCGTACCCGTGACTTCGACCAACAACTCTGAATCGCCCGCGTGCACCTGCCCGATGTCCTGGCTGTTGATGATGGGGGGAAAAGATAAAATCTGGCCTTCCGTATCCCACAGTAAGGGCAGCAGGGGCTGATCAACGAGAATGGAGCCGTACTCGATGCCTTTGGGATGAACCGTCAGGATTTCCTGAAGGGTGAGTTTTTCGGACAATCCAAAAGGCGTGAATCGGGCTTCCGTGGGTTTTACCAACCCATAGGTTACGGGGAAGTGGATTCGGGGAAGGCGATACAACCCTACCGACACGGTTCTTCGTTTATGCCCGTACAGGTCGGCAAGTTTCTCCTGCACCTGAATGAGTTGCGCCAAGCTTTCCTCGGTGACGGTGTACCCCGTGGCCGTACAGGCCGCCACGTACGGTCGCACCTTTTCGAGTCCCTCGGCTACCAGGATGCGCCGTTGGGGCTTGGTCTTGGTGTGCAGAAAAGGATAGTCCGGCGGCGACTCCTGCAACTTGATCCGAATCTGCCGGGCGATTCCTTCCACGCTCCACAGGTCGGGCCGGTTGCTGTCTTGGAGCTCAACCCGGATTTCGCCGGTGGCCTGGGTCACGTCCTTCAATTCCCCTTTGACCAACGGAAGCCACGACTCCAGTTGTTCAAGCGGAGCTCTTTTACCGAGAAGCCGTTCGAAATCTTTCTGGAAAAAGGAAATCGTGGGCATAAGAGTATTTTCAATTGTGGATTGCGGATTGTGGATTTGAAAATCAGCAATCAGAAATCCACAATCAGCAATGTTTTACATAAACCGCCCGCGCAAGGTGCGAACTTTTTCGAGGTCCACGGAAAACAGTTCGCGAATATCATGAATGCCCAAGGCCACCATGGCCATGCGATCCAGACCCAAGCCCCACGCGATCACCGGCACCGTGACTCCCAGAGGTTGGGTAACTTCCGGCCGGAATAAGCCTGCGCCGCCCAATTCCATCCAGCCGAGTTTCGGATGACGCACGTGCAGTTCCACGGACGGTTCCGTAAAGGGAAAATAGGCCGGGAAGAACTTGCTCTCCTGCGCCTGCGCCATTTCCTTGGCAAAGACGGTGAGCAGACCCAGCAGCGTGCGAAAATTGATCTCTTCGCCCAGCACGATCCCTTCGATCTGAAAGAAGTCCGTGGCATGCGTCGCATCGACTTGGTCATAGCGAAAACACCGGGCCATGGAAAAATATTTACCGGGGATCAAGGGATTCGACGCCAGGGTACGAGCTGACACGGCCGTGCCCTGGCTTCGCAGGATCAAGCGACGGGCGCGCTCCTTGTCGTAGCGGTACCCCCATCCGCTCGAACCGGTCGACCCGCCGGTCTCATGGGTGGCTGCCACGTGAGAGAGAAACGGTTCGGCGATCGTCTTCGCATGGGCCGGGGTTTTCACGAAGTAGACGTCGTGAATGGCGCGCGCCGGATGGAATTGCGGCATGTACAGGGCATCCATGCCCCAGAACTCGGTTTCGACCAGGGGGCCTCGCATCTCCTGAAATCCCATGCCGACCAATTTGTGTTTGACCAGATCCAGAAATTCCCTGTACGGATGCCGCCGTCCGGGCGCGACCCGCGGGGGTCTCAGGGTAATGGTGTATTTTCGGAAACGCCTGCTGCGCCATGAGCCGTCCTTGAGCATGTCGGACGTCAGTTGCGAGACTTCTTCCACCGCGCCGGCATGGCAGCGTTTCGCCACCGCCTTTCCCGTTTTGGTCGGGAGGTATTCGCGTTGAATCCGTTCCTCGATCCGAAACGGCTCCTGGGCACTTCCCCGTTTGACCGCGTACTGGCGCAAAAGGGTTTGTTGGTCCGACGAAAAGGAGAGAAGCTCCTGACGGCTCTTTTTCAACTCGTACAGGAGCACGTGCAGCTTCTCGACAGTGGGACTCGAAGTCTCCGTGGGTTCTATACGGCCGCCGGCTCCCAACGCTATGGCGCCTTCTTTCTTGAGCAGGCCAAAGGCCTTGCTGAGGTCCGTGGGGGGGAATGTGTTCAGGCTCTGTAAATCTTTCACGGTGAAGGATCGCCCCTCCTTGGCCCCTTGTTTGCATGTCCTGATGATCCACTCGGGTGGAGACCCGTCAGCCAGGTACCGGTGTCCGACTTCCGTCAATCCCACCCAGGCCGTAACGACCTCGGAATGGATGCGAACGAGTTTTTTGGCTTGAAGCCACCCCAGTGCCATGCTGACTTGAGACGGCTCTAACCGGGTGAGTTCCTCTAAGGACGAATCAGAGAGCGGCTTATCCGCGGATTGACTGAAAGCCGCCAGCAGATTGATTTCGAGAGGATGCAAACTGTCATACACAGCTGTGGTCTGCATGGAGTTAACGCGGTTGGAGTTCCCGGGCAACGGTGCGGAACGCGGCAATGGTGTCGGCATAATTGGGACTGCGAAAAATCGCCGACCCCGCGACCAGGACGTTGGCACCGGCCTTGAGGACCTCGGCGGCGTTCTCGATTTTGATGCCGCCGTCCACTTCGAGCAGGGCCTGGCTACCGGTCTGGTCGATGAGTTGTCTGGTTCGCCGCAGTTTATCCAAACAGGCGGGGATAAAGGTTTGTCCCCCGAATCCGGGATTGACCGACATGATCAGCACCAAGTCCACGTCCGCGACGACTTCTTCGAGAGCGCTCAAGGAGGTCGACGGGTTGAGCGTGACCCCGGCCTTGACCCCATGCTCTTTGATACTTTGGATGGTGCGATGCAAATGGGGACAGGTTTCCGTGTGCACCGTGAGGTAGTTGGCTCCGGCCTGGGCAAAGTCGGGAATGACGGAATCCGGATTCGTCACCATGAGATGAACGTCGAGGGGAAGGGCAGTCACTTTCCGCAGCGATTCGACAATGGGCGGACCGATCGTGAGGTTCGGCACGAAATGCCCGTCCATCACGTCCACGTGGAGCAGGTCGGCTCCCGCGGCTTCCACCGCGGCGATTTCATCGGCCAGGTGTGCAAAGTCGGCAGAGAGAATCGAAGGAGCAATGTGTACGGTCGTGGAACTCATCGTCTACGTTCGTCGAAGTCGTGCGGCAAAGAACCCGTCCATATTGTAACGGAAGCCGGACGTGAGGAAATCGCCGTCCGGGTTCGTCAGGGAATGCGTATGTGGAGGAAGCCAACCTGCCGATGATTCACGGCTAAATTCCGGGTGGTCCTGACAAAAACGAGAAACGACCTGTGTGGTTTCCTCAGGCTCCGTTGAGCACGCACTATAGACCAAGACTCCGCCCGGTCTCAAGTAAGGAGCCACGCGTTCGAGAATGCCTGACTGTCGTTCCCCGTGCCGATCGAGTTGTGCGGAAGTCTTCTGCCATTTCGCTTCTGGATGGCGACGGAGCACCCCTAATCCCGAACAGGGTGCATCCACCAGGATCCGATCAAACCCTTGTTGATCAGAAAACCATGAAGTATCACCGTCTGCCTCGTGGGCAATCTCGACCGCTTCCACGCACGTGATCCCCAGGGTGTCCAGATTCGATTCCAGGCGTTTCAGGCGGCGGGGTTCCGGGTCGGCCGCCACGATCTCTCCATTGTTCTGCAGCAACGCCGCGATGTGTGAACATTTGCCTCCGGGAGCCGCGCACGCGTCCAGGACCCGCTGCCCGGGCTTGACGTCCAACAGCAAGGGCACCAACTGGGCAGCCTCGTCCTCGACGTAACACCAGCCCTCCTGCAACACGGGCAAAGCCTGTAACGACCCGCACTTCTCCAGAATGAGTCCCTGGGGACTGACGGACGTTCGGGAAACCATATACCCTTCTTCCCCAAGCCTGGCTTCGAGTTGCTCGCGAGAACAACGAAGCGTGTTGGTTCGCAACGTCAGGGGTGGGATGGTGAGGGTATGCCGGCACATTGCTTCCGCCGTCTCGAGTCCCCATCGGTCGATCCAGCGTTGCGTCAACCAGTTCGGGCAAGAGTACGTAACGGACAGCCCGTTCACGGGGTCGTGCGTCATATCCGGCCATTCGACTTCCGTTCTGTTCAAATTCCGAAGAATGCCGTTCACCACGCCGCGCCAGTCCCGGCCTTTCACTCCTTTGGCGAGTTTGACGGATTCGTTCACCGCCGCGGAAACCGGAATGCGATGCAGATACCGCATTTGATACGCGCCGAGACGGAGGATAGCAGCCACGATTGCCGGCAGCCGGTCAACGGGCCGACTTGCCACGGCGTTCAATTGCCAATCCAGCGTGGCCCGGTGGCGGAGCACCCCGTACACGAGTTCAAACGCCAAGGCTTGGTCTTCGGGTGACAGCTTCGCGCGCGCGGCGCACCTGGAAAACGCGTCATCCGCAAAGCAGTTTTGCCGTTCGACGGCCAGGAGCGTTTGGAGGGCGAGCAGCCGGCTGGGCGCCGCGTGCCTGGCAGGTGAAGATTGTGGAAAAGACATGAATACGCTTCACCATCCCATCGTATTATCGAGAACGGGAATACGTGATCACGGCGGCCTCGCGTTCCCAAAACAGGAAAAGGCGCTTCTTTTCAATGACCATAAAGGTCACCTCCCATCCCTGCCGGCCGAGTTCGTTCATCTGTTCTTCCATCTTTTCAACCGGGAGTTTGCTGGCCCCGAACAATAGGCTCCCGATGACACCTTCGACGACAACCTCGACCTTATATTCTCTATATTCACGCGCCATGGCCCTTCCTCCGTTTCAGCAGTTTTGGTCAGTGGTGAGAGCCGCTGAGATTAAGAAATGTTTCACATCCGTCCCTTGGCGGCGCTCAGTTGACTCGCCAGCTTGATGGCTTCCACAAGGCTTTGGGGATCGGCCTTTCCTTTGCCGACAATGTCATAGGCCGTACCGTGATCCACCGAAGTGCGAATGATCGGCAAGCCGACCGTGACGTTCACGCAGCGCCCGAACGCGACGGTCTTGAGAGGGATCAGCCCTTGATCGTGATACATGGCCACCACAACGTCATACGCACCGCGGACCGCGGCGCCGAACAGGGTATCGGCCGGAAGCGGGGCGGACGCTTGAATGCGCGCGCGCCTGGCAAGACGGATGGCCGGCGCAATGCAGCCCCGTTCTTCGTGGCCGAACAACCCGTGTTCGCCCGCGTGCGGGTTGAGGGCCGCCACGCCGATGCGTGGCTTCGTGATCCTGAAATAGTCTTTCATGGCGCGATGCGCGAGTCGAATGGCCTGAAACACGCGTTGGGTCGTCAAGGTGCCGGGAACGTCCCGGAGCGCCAGGTGCGTCGTCACGAACAGAATTTTCAATGGTCCGCCCATCAACATCATCCCGACCTGTTTCGAACCCGTCAACTCGGCGAGGAGTTCCGTATGCCCGGGGTACGGATACCCGGCAAGGTGAAGAGATTCTTTGTTGATGGGAGCCGTGACCATGCCCGAGACACAGCCGCTTTCTGCCCATTGGACAGCCGTTTTGATGAACTCGACCGAAGCCGCTCCGGGGCCTTGGGCGGGTCGGCCTGCTCGAATGCGGCCCAACGGAGTTTTCAAAGGATCAAACACCGGAATGCAGCCCCTGCGAATGGCCGGCCCTCGTCCGTGCTCAGCCTGCATGGGCACAACCGTGAGAGAAGAAGACAGACGGCGGGTTTCCCGTTGGAGTACCGGAACCGATCCGATCACGATGGGACGACACGCGCGCCATACAACGGGAGATCCCAGGGCTTTGACGATTACCTCGGGACCGATCCCGGCCGCGTCACCCATGGTTACGGCGAGAATGGGCCGTTGGCGTGTCGGCGTATTCGGCATGGATTAAGACCGGCCCTCGTCCCGGATCGCTTGCATCACTTGTTCGATGACCTCGTGAACCGGGGTTCCGGTTTTGTTGGCGATGGCCTGGCAGTCTTGAAATTCGGGACGATGTTTGACGGTCTTCCCCACGTGAACCGTTTTCACCCGGACGCGGCCTTGTGGCAGGCGGATCGTTTGCATCGACCGGGCAAGCGTGGTCCGATTCACAAGACGGCTTCGTACCCCGAGGGTGGTCGTTTCATGAAAAAGCAGTTGCGTCAGCATCCCGGCGTGTTCGGGTTGAGCCAAAACCGTGAGGATGATTCCCGGCCGGTTGCGCTTCATGATGGTCGGGGTCATGCTGACGTCAAGGGCGCCGTTCTCGAACAGGCGTTCCATGACCGCGTCGTACAGTTGAGGGTTCATGTCATCGATGTTGGTTTCCAACTGGATAACCTGATCCGTCTCGAACAAATCTATTGACGCAGGAGTGGAAAGGAATACGCGCAACACGTTCGGCCAATCGGGTGGATTGGCCGTGCCTGCCCCGTATCCCACGGAACCGGGCACCATAGGCGGAAGCCGGTCGAAGGTTTGGGTCAGGGTGGTCAGCAAAGCCATCCCGGTTGGCGTGGTCAATTCCATGGCGGGGCCTCGGGAATAAATGGGATGCCCTTTTGCCATTTCGGCAACCGCGGGTCCGGGCACCGGCAATATGCCATGGGCCGCGTTAATCGTTCCCGACCCCACGTTGACGGAAGTCGCACTGAAGGTCTTCACCCCCAGTTCGTGACATCCGAGCAGCCCGCCCACGATATCGACCAGGGCATCGATCGCCCCCACTTCATGAAACGAAACAGAAGCGGGATCGTATCCATGCACCGCTCCTTCTGCCGTGGCCAGGCGTTCGAAGACCGAAAGCGCCTGTTTCTTGACCTGAGGCGGTAACCGGCTCGTGGAAAGAAGCCGCCGGATTTGTGGCCAGGAGCGACGTTTCTCCGCGACCTTGGAAATGACCACGTCCACTTTCGTCGCGTGGATCGCCCCGCGGGTGACTTTCGAAACTTTGAGGCGGTATCCGGAAACAGGAAGCGCTTTGAGACCTTGGCGCAGGGCTCTCGGCGAAAGCCCGGCGTCCACGAGGGCCCCTAACGTCATGTCTCCGCTGATGCCGGAAAAACAATCGAAGTGAAGATGCATGTCGATCCTTCACGCCTCGTCCAAATGGAAAAGCCTTGACGGGATACACGCGTCACGGTATGTAAAGACATTGCGGAGTGTGGATTGTGAATTGTGAATAGTGGGTTGTCAATCGACACTCCTCAATTAAAAATCTTAAAAATCAGCACTCCAAAATCCGCAATCCAAAATCAAAAATCCACAATGCAAATGATCCCCTCTCGTCTGACCTTTATCGGTCTGGTAACGCTTCTGGCTTTTGTGCTGGCGCCTGCGGTATTGGATGCCAAACGGAAAAAGCCGACCCCCAAGCCCCCACTCAAAATCGTGGACATCACGACCTCACCCGTGCCTTTTGCGCCGGGGCGTGAGCCCTTGGCCATCACCGTGACCGTGGAGTTGCCAGAGAAACTGGATCAGTTCGATTTGATCGAAGTCTCATCCCTCATCAGTGTGCCGACCAGACGCTCCATTCGCTTCCTGGTGAGACGGCACCCCTTGAATACGGTGGTCATCGAGGACGGCAAGCCTCATGTGAAAACCACCCTGCTCTGGGATGGGAAAGACCAGACCCGGCAGCATGTGCCGCAGGGCACGTATTCCTATGAAGCCCGAGCCAAGTTGATGGCCCATGAGGAAGGATTTAACAAAGCCAAAATCGTCTCGCCGTATGCAAGAGGAACGCTCGCCGTATCTTCTCCACAAACCCTCGCCCGGCAAGCCCCCCATTTGGAACATGTGCCGTTTGTTTCGGATGAAACCGGTGCCGACCTCTTGAATGAAGAAGGCGAAACTCCAGGCGTGTCCGGTCAACCGGAAAGTTCCGGGGCTACTGAAAATGCTGGGCAGTGAGTGGAACCCGCCGGCCCTTATGGCCGATCAACCAGGGTGTTGATGCGATGCGCCAGGTGCCCGGCTCCGAACCCGTTGTCGATATTCACCACGCCGATTCCGCCGGAACACGTATTCAACATCGTGAGCAAAGGGGCCAGCCCCCCGAAGTTCGCGCCATAACCGTTGCTGGTGGGTACGGCAATGAGCGGGGTTTGGATCAGACCGGCCACCACGCTGGGCAGGACGCCATCCATGCCCGCGACGACAATCACCACTCGCGCGCGTTGGAGACGATCCACCTGATCGAACAAGCGGTGGACCCCGGCCACCCCCACGTCAAAAATCGTCTCCACCGCGCTTCCCATCGTCATGGCGGTCACTTTGGCTTCTTCCGCAACCGGGATATCCGCAGTGCCGGCCGTGACGATCACGATGTCGCCCTGAAGGGGGGTCGGAGCGGACGGCTGAATCGCCACGACGCGCGCCGCTTGATAATACACGGCCTTCCGGCTCACGCGTTTGAGCGCACGCGCGACAGCGGCATCGGCGCGTGTCGCGAGCACGGGATGTTTGTGTTTGAGCAAGCCCCGGGTCAGCGCGACGATCTGCTTCTCGGTCTTCCCCTCGCAGAGAATCACCTCCGGTGAGCCGTGGCGCAACGTGCGGTGGTGATCCAGCTTGGCAAAGCCCATGTCCTCATAGGGTAAGGTGCGCAGTTGTTCAAGCGCCTTCGCAATCGATGTGGATCCGTCTTGAACCGATTGAAGGAGAGATTCGAGAACCGACGGGTGCATGGTGGGTCAGCGTTGCTGGCTTGAGCCGGCGAAAGGGGTTTCTTCCTTGGCTGATCGTGCCATCAGATCAGCGACGATCTGTTTGGGCGGTTTGCCTTCGAACAACATCGCGTGGACGCCCTGGACAATCGGCATCTCCACCTGCACCCGTCGAGCCAACGCCACGGCGGCCTTGGTGGTCCGAACGCCTTCGGCTACCGTGACGGTTTCGTTCAGAATATCTTCCAACCGCCGGCCTTGGCCCAATTGCAGTCCCACGGCATGATTGCGACTCAAGGCGCCCGTACAGGTCAGCACCAGATCCCCCAAGCCTGAAAGACCGTAGAACGTATGCACATCGGCCCCGAGCGCGACGCCGAGTCGAATCACCTCGGCCAATCCTCTGGTGATCAGCGCGGCGCGGGCATTCAGTCCCAAGTCCAATCCATCCACCACGCCGGCCGCGATGGCCATCACGTTTTTGAGCGCTCCTCCCAATTGCGCTCCGATTACGTCCGTGCCGGTATACACCCGGAAGGACGTTGACATGAACACCGTTTGGAGGTGAGCCGTGAGGGCGGCATCCTGACCAGCCAACAGAACGGTCGTGGGTTTGTCCCAGCTCACTTCAGCGGCAAAGCTGGGCCCCGTGAGCACGGTTATTCCTTGAACCCTTTCGGGCAGCAGTTCGTCGAGCACCTGGGACATCAATTGATGCGACTCTTCCTCGATCCCTTTCGACGCCACAACAATTGGAAGAGGATCGGAAAGAGAAGGTTTCAATTGCCCGACCACCGCTCGCATGGCATGAGAAGGCACGGCCAGCACGATCAATCCGGTGCCGGCAACCGCGTCCTGAAGAGAGTGCGTGGCCGAGAGCTCCTTGGGAAGCGTCACCCCCGGCAAAAACAAGGCATTTTCCCCTTTGAGATTGATGCTCCCGACCACCTCCTTTTCGTAGGCCCAGAGCTTGACCGCAAGCCCCTGATTCACCAAATGGCGGGCCAGCGTGGTGCCCCAAGCACCAGCTCCAATAACCGACGCGGTATGAATGGCAGGATAAGAAGTCGTCATCACGTTCGTTCTTGTCAGGTAAAACGGGTGCGGGATTATAGGAACGGCCTTTCAGGACTGTCAATTCCTGAGAGAACGAATCAAGAACCCGCCACCGTCTGCGTCACACCCGCTTACGTCGCACATGTCCTCTCCGAAGAATTTGCATTTTACGAGTTTATTTGAGTAAAATTACGCGCTATGGTGAGTAAAAAAGAATTCATCCGCCCTCATGCGACCGAACTGTTGCGCCGTCTGGACGAACCCCGCCGCTTCCTCCAGATTCTCTCCGGAGCGCGACAGGTGGGAAAGACCACTCTGATCGCCCAAGTGGCGGCGAAAGCCGGACTGCCGTATCATATCGCCAGTGCGGACGAACCGACGTTGCGCGGCCTCGACTGGCTGGAAGCCCAGTGGGAGGCTGCGCGACTGCTGGCCGCAAAGGCGGGAAAAGGCGGTGCGCTTCTGGTCCTGGATGAGATACAGAAGGTCCCGCACTGGTCAGAAACCGTCAAGCGACTCTGGGATGAAGATACGCGTTTCCGCAGGCGGCTGAAAGTCGTGTTGCTGGGTTCGGCCCCGCTTCTGATCCAGCACGGGTTGACCGAGAGCTTGGCAGGCCGGTTCGAGATTCTCCCCCTGCCGCACTGGAGTTTCCCTGAGATGCGAGAAGCGTTCGGTTGGACGCTGGACACATACCTCTTTTACGGCGCGTACCCCGGCGCCGCGCCGTTGACAAGACAGCCGGCCCGCTGGTCCCGTTATATTCGAGACTCGCTGATCGAAACGACGATTGCTCGTGATGTCCTGTTGCTATCCCGTGTGGATAAGCCCGCGCTTCTACGCCGTCTGTTCGAACTTGGTTGCGTCTATTCGGGGCAGATCCTGTCTTATACCAAGATGGTGGGGCAACTCCAAGATGCGGGCAACACCACGACGTTGGCCCACTACCTCGAGTTGTTAGCGGGTGCAAGGATGCTGACCGGACTGCAAAAGTATGCCGGTTCCGCGGCACGGCAACGAGGATCGAGCCCGAAGCTACAGGTATTCAACACTGCACTGATAACGGCCCAGTCCGGGATGACCCTGGCCGAAGCGCGCGCCAACCGCGAGTTCTGGGGAAGACTGGTGGAATCTGCCGTGGGTGCCCACTTGGTCAACGCATCGGCTGGCGGAGCGTGTCAGGTCTTCTATTGGCGGGACCGCAACCGCGAGGTGGATTTCGTCGTGCGGGCGGGCAAGCGCATCGTGGCGATCGAAGTGAAGGGCGGACACGCGCGTCACGCCCTGCCGGGAATGACCGCTTTTGCCGAAGCCTTTCGGCCGGCCAGAAAACTGCTCATTGGCGGCGACGGGCTCGCCGTGGAAACCTTCTTGTCCATGCCGATCGAGGATTGGTTACTGTCATGACCAGTCTGACCGAATGCCGAGTCGCAAAACGGTCAATTCTGTCATGAAGGGGAACAGCATGATTTGTTCATGAATTCTCCCGATTGTGACTCCCCCGCGTGAGAGCAGGTATTCTAAATCGCGGTTGATAAACGAATGTATAGTTGAGGTATCATGACGCTGTTGAAAGCAGAGAACGGATCCAGGAGAAAATGTATGACACGCATCGCAGCGATCTGTAGCCTTTTCCTCCTCCTTGTAGCCGGGCCAACCAGCGCCGCTGACTGTGAGAACTGGAACACCCACAAATTTTTCAAAACCGCCACTCCGCAGGCCGTGACCGCTTGTCTTGACGCCGGAGCCGATCCCAATGCAAGCGACAACCGGGGCTACACGCCTCTGCATACGGCAGCCGCCTACAACAAAACCCCCGCCGTTGTCATGGCGCTCTTGGACGCCGGGGCTAATCTCAACGCACGCGACCTATACGGGGACACCCCCCTGCACGAAGCGGCTGACAACAATCTTGCCGTGATCACCGTCTTGCTCAACGCTGGAGCGGATCCGAAGGCGCGCGACGAATGGGGTCAGACCCCCCTACATGAGGCGGTCGATTACTTCAGGCTCAACAAGAGCCCCGCCGTGATCACCGCGCTCCTGAACGCTGGGGCGGACCCGAACGCGCGTGACAAGTTTGGTGAGATCCCCCTACATGGGGCAGCCAGGCACAAAACGCCCGCCCTGATCGCCGCACTGCTGAACGCTGGGGCAGACCCGAACGCGCGCAACAACCGGGGTGCGACCCCCCTGCTTGAGGCGGTCGGTGGCTTCAGCTCCAACAAGAAGCTCGCCGTGATCACCGCGCTCCTGAACGCTGGGGCGAATCCCAACGTGCGCAACAACCGGGGTGAGACCCCCCTGTATGAGGCCCAGTACGACAAAACGCCCTCCCTGATCGCCGCACTGCTGAACGCCAAGGCGGACCCGAACGCGCGCGACAATTGGGGTATCACCCCCATGCATCTGGCAGCCAGGTTCAACACAAATCCTGCCGTTATCACCATGCTTTTGAAAGCTGGGGCCAATCCCAACGCGCGCAACAAGTATGGTAAGACCCCCCTGCATGGGGCAGCCGCGAACAACACAAATCCCGCCATTATCACGACCTTGCTGAACGCCGGGGCGGATCCCAACGCGCGCAACAAGCAGGGTGCTACCCCCCTGCATGGGGCAGCCGCGAACAACACAAATCCCACCATCATCACGGCCTTGCTGGACGCTGGGGCGGATGCCAAGGCTAAAGATGGATCAGGCAAAACTCCATTCGCCTACGCCCGTGAGAAGAATGAGAAGCTGAAAAATACGGATGCCTATTGGCGACTCAATGACGCGCAGTATTGAAACTTCCTCTAGGGTTTTCCCTCACACTCTCACTTCTTCCAGAACCGGAGACGCACGTCGCACTTTGATTTTTTCCCGTTTTACCTGTGCGAGATCATACGCCTGCTGAAGTGCGAGCCAACTACGCGCGGTTCCGCCAAAGGCTATTTCCAGCCGCACGGCCATCTCCGGAGAAATCCCGGCTTGACCATTGAGGATCCTCGACAGCATGTGCCGGGTAATCCCCAGTATCTTTGCGCCGTCCGTTACCGTCAGTCCGAGGGCTTCGAGACAGTCTCGCCTGATCGAGCGGCCCGGATGTGGTGATCTGGAAGGAGTATTGGGCATTGGGTCAGATCGACTTGAAAGCAGGCATTTGATCCCATTTCTTGTTATCTAGCACACGACCTGTCTGCTTCTTGAATACGCCGCCCCACTGCTTGAAGAAAAACGGGACGCGGCTTCGTAGGCAATTATCACGTATTTCCCACACCCAATCCGCCTTCATGGGCCGGGCACCGGGTCCTGATTCTCCGCCCACGATTACCCAATCGATTCCTGCCAAATCCAGGCCGGGCAATGGCGCCAGTAACGGTTCGAGAGACAGGAATTTCGTGAGGGCGTTGGCTTCTTTCAGCTTCGCCAATCGTTCGATACATTCTTTGGATTCAATACTTGTGCCCAGCCAGATATTCGGCGTCCAAATCAGTCCGGGGTCAAGTTCCATGACGCGGGCCGGGCGCTTGGTAAGCACCTGAAACGTATGCTGGGACGCCTGATTCATGACACGGAACACTGAATCAATAAATGTAGCGGGGACGGATTCGTGGAACAGGTCGCTCATGGAGTTCACGAAAACGATCCGCGGTTTTTTCCATCTGAGCGGCTCTTCCAGTACGGACTCGTGAAGGGTAAGGTCGAATCCGTTGCGGTATTTTTCAACGCCCATCGCCTGGAGCCGTGTCGCCATTCGCTCAGCGTAGCAATGCTTACAGCCTTCGCTGATCTTCGTACAGCCCGTCACCGGGTTCCAGGTGGTCTCGGTCCATTCGATGCTCGACTGCGTTGACATTTCTATATGTGCTTCAGGATGTGTTTCGCGATTCGGATATTTCCGGATCGTTTTTCACAATCGTATCGCAATCTTACCGTGCCGGTACTTCTTTTGAAACCGTCTCCTGGCATGTGTGGAGCCTGTTCGGTGTCGGTTTCCCTCATGCCCCCTCACCCCAGCCCTCTCCCACAGGGGGCGAGGGAGTTGTGGAGTAGAAACTGTCAACGAATGAGTGAACACATACAAACACAGTTCCAGACGCCTTTGTCTGGATCTCAGATTTTGGTGACTCGGAGTTCCCCGCTGGCAATTTCTCTACGCTCGTTTATAATTTGACGTGATGAATGGTCAAAAGACGTGTCAGGCTTGCGGGCATGAATCGGGTTCGGAGGCCCGGTTTTGCACCAGTTGCGGGAAGCGGTTTTTTCAGGAGTCGCAAACTGAGGTTCGTGCCAAGGAAATTCTGAATCTTCGGATCTTGTACGTCATGGCGGGGCTGTTGGTGCTGGCGGTTCTGTTTCCGCCCTGGGAGTCGCCGCCCGGGACTCCTCCCGCTTACCTGGGCATGCATTTCATCCTGTCGCCTCCGGAGGCCGAGGCCGTGGTGAGCCGCATCCTCCAGACCGTGGAACTGGTGACAATAGCAATTGGCGGCATGTATTTGGCTTGGGTGTTTCGGGAAAAAAATTAAAAAAGCCCTAAACGCACTCGTCCCAGTCCACCCGCCGTTCAGGAGCAGGCAGGACAACCACGGGGGGGTGTCCCTACTCAAACATCGCCTGCAACTGGGGTGGTCGCTTGATGATTTTTCCCTTGGCGTCGACGGTGACGAGTGTGGCTGATCCCTCGACGATCAAGCGCTGGCTGATTGTTTCCCGGATCGTGTGGGAGAAGGTAAGGGCGGTTTTTCGGGATGCCGAGGCCACCGTTTCGACATGGAGGGTTTCTCCGTAATGCGCCGCTGAGCGGTAAAAGACTTCCGCGTGGGTGACCAGGAAGTAGATGCCTTGCTGCTGGAACTCTGCAACCGAGATCCCGTGTGAGAGCAGGTATTCGGTCCTCGCGCGTTCAAAATATTTGAGATAGTTGGCGTAATACACCACGCCGCCACAGTCGGTGTCCTCATAATAGATTTTGACGTCCACAGGAGTTACAGCGTCATCTTCGGGAAGGCCGGCAAGTTGGGTTCGGTGACGTTGGTCAGTTTGATGGCTGCGGCGTAGAACTGGTGGAAGCGGTCGGCTTTCGTCGTTTGAAACCCATGACCCAGGACGCTCTGATGGGCCGCATCCCACAGGGTCTTGAGCTTGGTCCACTCGTTCACGAAGGTTTGCCCCATGGGATGCCCCAGCCCGGCCAAGGCGCGAAATTGGGCTTGAAGCGGCAGGTGAAACTTGCCGTCCACGTCGCTGGTATAACAAGCCCGGCAGGGTTCCTGCAGATCCTGCGGTAACTGTTCGACCTGCACGTCCCAGCTTTTGATTCGATACTGTTTCCACAAGTGGTACTGGGCATAGGCTTCCAAAGCTCGAAGCAACAGTTGGAGGGCCGAGTCGATTTGCTGCTCCCCCCCGCGTCGTTTGGCCTGGGCGAGCAGATCATGCGCTACGGGAAGTTTGACGTCGTCGGGGTCCATGACGATGCTTTCCAAAAATTTCAGGTTTTGTTTGACCCCGGCCAGTAACGAGGACATGCCGGCCGGCCCACCCCACAGCGAAGCCAACTCCAAGGCTTTGTGCGCAGTTTTGAGTTTGTCCCAGGCGTCCCGGTACTTGAAGCTTTCCCAGGCGGCATAGCCGTCGGCCAAATCCGCCAGGGCGTGATACAACGGTTTGAGGCTTCCCCCGACCAGTGATTCGATTCGTCGGAACCGTTTGGCAGCTGAGGAAAACGCTCCTTGATTGAATAACAGGGCCGCTTCCTGCCGGGCCGGTACGGCTTCCTCGTTCCAGGGATTCCCTTCCTGCCAGGCGAAGGTTCGGTCTCCGACCGCAACCAGGTTACTCTTGCCCGTGTCGCTCTCCGGCGTGGTCAAGCCAACGACTTGCGACGTCCACGGCCGGCTGGCAAGCGCCATGGCTGCGGCGATGGCCGGCGTGGCGCGGCTGAAGTCCACGACGAGTTCTCCGGGTTGCAGGCCCCAGGTCTTCAGCATGTCGGGAAGGCTTTTGGTTAACGTGTGATGGACCGCGGTAAAACTTTCGGATTTTTCAGCGAGAATCCAATCCCATCGCTGCGGCATTGTGATGATGGCCGGTTGAATGTCGGCTTCAATGGAGGCTTTCCGGGATTCGGAGACGACGAAACAGAGAAACTCCGGGGCGAGCCGGTTGATGCAGGCCTGCACCGGGACCGGGTCCTCTGACACCGCGATGAGTAAGGCTTTGGTCCGATATTCCCCGCTCATGACCGCGAGACTATAGCATCGCCATCCGGCAAACTCCAGGCGCCGGAGGAGAATCATGTCTGCCTCAGGGCCACTCTGGCCCGGCGGCAATCGTTATAAACCAAGTGTTATAAAACCTGTTGAGATTTCCTGATGGTGGGCCTAGAATCGCTTACGGCCGTTTCGGCATGGCGGAAGAAACGGGCCGGGACGAAACCCGAGTCAAGGCTTCGTTTCCCCATAGAATTGCTTGTCAGAACCAACGTTCGTTGGGTTGCCCATGCAGAAAAAAATCCTCGTAGTCGATGATGATCCCGACATCGTGTTGATGTTGACGGATCGCTTGGAGTCCTTGGGCTATGCCACGCTGGCCGCCGGCGACGGGCAACGTGCGCTCGAACTCCTGGAATCCGAAGAACCCGGACTCGTTCTGCTTGATCTGGAAATGTCCCGGATGACGGGCCTCGAAGTTCTCGAACACTTGGCCCGCCAAGAGCAGGCGGCCCTGTTGCATCATCCTCCGGTCATTGTGATGACGGCCCATGGGACGATTGAACGGGCCGTGGAAGCCATGAAGCGCGGAGCCTTTGATTTTCTCACGAAACCCCTGGACGTCGATCAACTGATCCTGGTGATGCAAAAGGCCCTGGAACGCGAGGCGTTGAAACGGCACGTCGCCGTGTTGCGCGAGGAAGTCGATTCCCGGTACGGCACCATCGTGGCAGACACGCCGGCCATGGCATCCCTCATCGAGTTGATCAAGCGGGCGGCCGATTCGGATGCCACCGTGCTGTTACTGGGAGAAAGCGGCACGGGCAAGGAGCTTTTTGCCAGATCCGTCCATCAATGGAGCAGACGGATCGAGAATCCCTTCGTCGTGATTAATTGTGTGGCCTTGACCGAGACCTTGCTCGAAAACGAATTGTTCGGTCATGAAAAAGGCGCGTTCACGGGCGCAACGACGCAACAAAAGGGAAAAGTCGAGCTGGCCGATGACGGGACCCTTTTCCTGGACGAGATCGGGGACATGGCTCCGGACCTGCAAGCCAAATTGTTGCGCCTGCTACAGGATCGGGAATTTCATCGGGTGGGCGGGACGCGCCTGGTTCGGGTCAACATCCGGGTGATTGCCGCGACGAATCGAGACCTGTCGAAGGCCGTCAAAGAAGGCACGTTTCGTGAAGACTTATTTCATCGGTTAAACGTGATCAGTTTTTCCATACCACCGTTACGCGAACGGCCCGATGAGATTCTTCATTTGGCCGACCTGTTTCTTCGACGCTATACCAAGGAGATGGGAAAGCCTGGCATGCGACTGACGGAGGCCGCCCTGAGGGCCATGCAACGGTACCCGTGGCCGGGCAACGTGCGGGAATTGGAAAACGCCGTGGCCCGGGCCGTTGTCTTGAGCACGGCCCGCGAGATTGGACCGGAGCATTTGCGTCTCCCACACGATTACGAAGAAAAGTCCCAAGTTCATGAAGAAGAGCCCCAAGTGCGGGAGGCGAGCGATTTGTCTTACCATGATGCGATGGAACACTACCGGTATTTCCTGATCGAACAAGCCCTGAAACGCGCCCATGGCAATCAGACCAAAGCCGCGGAAGCGCTGGGGCTCCAGCGCTCGTACCTCGCGCGCGTTCTCAAACAGAAACGGGCGGAAGCGCAGAAAGAGGACCAGTAAGACCGTTTCCCGTTCAACCGGTGGGAAGCGTAAAATAGAATCGGCTCCCGCTGCCTACCGTGCTTTCCACCCAGATCCGTCCTTGATGCAGGTCCACCAGACTTTTCGTGATTGCCAAGCCCAAGCCCGCTCCCCGCGCCTCCGTCGTCCCGCTGTCGCTCCGATAAAAGCGATCGAACACATGGGGTACCTCTTCGGAAGCAATGCCACAACCCGTGTCGGCGACGCACACCTGGATCGCGGAATCTTCCATTGGCGTGAGTGAGACGGAAATGCGTCCGGATGCAGGCGTAAATTTTATGGCGTTGTGAATGAGGTTCGTCAAGATCTGAAGAATCTTGTCCCGGTCTCCACGTACCGGGGCAAGCTGCGAAGGGGCCGTGGTTTCCAGCTCGAGGGATTTCTCTTCTGCCTGGGGGCGTAAATTATCAAGGGCTTCCGCGGTCACTTCGGCCAGCGACACGTCGGCCAATCGTAATTCCACGTGGCCGGCTTCGATACGGGATAAGTCCAGCAGGTCGTTCAGCGTTCGCGTCAATCGGTCGATGTTATATTTGACCCGCGTGAGATACAGGACCTGTCGCTCACGCAAGTCCCCGGTCACGCCGGTCAGCATGTTTTCCACGAACCCTTTCATGGAGGTCAGGGGCGTGCGTATCTCGTGAGACGCAATGGAGACGAAGGCGGATTTGCGTTCATCGAGTTCGCGCAGTCGTTCGTTGGCGACCGCGAGGGAGCGCGTGCGTTCCCGGATCCGGTTTTCCAGGTCCGCGTTCAGCGTACGCAGTTCCACGACGGTTCGTTCTTGGTCAAGGTAGGCTTCTCGAAGCTCTTCGTGGCGGGCATCCACGGAATCCACTTGTTCTTTGAGCAAGATTTCCCGTTCTTGCACCCTCTTCTTGAGACGATACCAATTCCAGACGAACCAGGAGGCCAAGCCCGGGATGAGGGTCCAGAGGCTTGCCTCCAACCAGGACAATTCAGGATGCGCCCAACGGACGTAGACGAAGGCCAGGATGCTCACGCATGCCACGGTCCCGGTCACGACCCATCCACGGGTTTCGGAGAGCGGCTGGGCAGGCCAATGAAATTCCCATTCACAGGACTCGTCTCCGTCCGCCATGTATTGGAGGTCGCGGACGCTGGCAAATCCCAGGTGGTGAATCTGTTGCGGCACGGCCAGGAGGCCGCCCTTCGATGCCTGGCAGATGATGTCGGCGCATCGGTTGCGGTAGGGGCCGAATTGTCGAGCCACGTGTTCGGTCAGGGTCATGCCCAGAACGGCGGAGCCATTGGTCACGGTGCGGACGCTGAACCGTAAGGAGTCTTTGGCGAACTTTTCTCCGAAGCGTGGGAAGAGTTCGAAGATTTGCGCAACGGAAAACGGGCGCCCCAGGGTTTGAATGACCGGAGAAATGAATTTGTGTTTACCCATTTCGAATTGGAAGTTGGGATCCTCGGAGATCAGGATGCAGAACTCGCCGAGGTAAACCGCGAATTCATAGGAGTAACTGTGCCAGATGTTTTGTAAGAATTCCGGGGTGACGTGGTACGAGGGATCGCTGATCCGTGCATTCAGCGAGTCGCAGAGGCGGTCAATGGCTTGGCAACCGGAGGCTTCCCCGTTTTTCTTGCCGACGACTTCTTCCAAATATTCGACGTTCGCCTTGATCGTGATCCCACTCACGTCGCGAATTTTCTGCCCATCCGGGGTCACGCCGAACGGGCGAAATTGCATGACGGGTCTTTCAAGGATCGAATGCTCTTTGGAAAGTAGCTCCATGGGGGCACTCGCAGGGGCGCCGGACGCGGATTCCAGTTTGCCGGAAACTACCAAGCTGCCACGGGCCGTCTCAGCGACACGCGATCGTATACAGTTTCCTGTCTTCCAGTCGAAGACAGGCCAACTCGTGTCCCCAGACGCACCCTCCGTCCAACGCGATTACCCCTTTGTCCAGGCATACCCCCAAGGCCGACCAATGCCCGCAAATCACCGTTTCGGTTCGTCGGGTGCGGGGCGTCAGATGAAACCATGGGGTAAGACCGGCGGGTGCCTGGTCCGGCGGGCCTTTGAAAGCAAGGTCGATGAGGCCTTCCTGTGAACACATCCGCATTCTGGTCAGGACGTTTGTGATCGCGCCGAGGCGGGCCGGGGACGGGATGGAGTCGGACCAATGGGTCTCCTCACTCCGGTAAATGAATGGTAAAAGCGTTTGATATTGTTCGGATCTGAGGGCGGCCTCCACCTCACCGGCCAATCCCACGGCCTGCTCCACGGACCATTGGGGAAGGATGCCGGCGTGGACCAGCACATAGTCGCCTTCACGATGGAGCATGGATTGACAACGAAGCCAGTCCAGCAATTCCTCTACGTCGGGCGCCTCCAGGACGGGTTGAATCGTATCCTGTTTCCGGAGCCGCGCGACCCCGCAACGGATTGCCAACAAATGCAGATCGTGGTTGCCCAGCACGACCACGCAACGTTCTTCGAGACCTTTGATAAAGCGCAACACTTCCAGCGACTGGGGGCCGCGATTGACCAAATCGCCGACAAACCACAGCCGGTCCGAAGACGGATCGAATCGAATGCGGTCCAACAGTTCTTGGAGGGGGGTCAGGCACCCCTGAATATCGCCGATTGCATACGTGGCCATACGGGTTCCCTACAAAAGCAGCATGCATCAGACCTTAGCCAGAACCTGGGGATGGTGCAAGGAGAATTTGTCCTGAACGACACCACCTTGAATCCTTCTGGTGGGGCTAGGTACGATCACGCGACCCGTATTGACTCACGAGAGCCGTGGAAAGGAAGCGCAGCTATGGAACGGATTCTTGAACCGGAAATCATGGATGGAGAAGAGCAGGCCAAGGTATATGCGAACGCCGATTTCGCGGAAGAAAATCAGGGGTTCGTCGATCAATTTCTAGCCTTGTATCCCGATTTCCAGGAAGGAACCGTGCTGGATTTGGGCTGTGGCCCCGCGGATATTCCGATCCGGCTTCTCCGGAGTCGTCCCGCGCTTCACGTCACCGGAGTGGATGCGTCCGGTCCCATGATGCATTGGGCAAAGGATGCCATTCGCCAAGCGGGATTTGAGGATCGGATCCAACTCATCTGCGGACGGTTCCAGGATCTGCAGTTGGACCAGCCGGCTGATGCCGTGATCTCCAATAGCCTGGTGCATCATGTGCCCAACGCGTTTCAGTTTTGGTATGCGCTGAAAGCCCTCGCCAAGCCTGGGGCTCCGGTGCTCATCATGGACCTGCTACGACCCGACACCACGGAAGAGGCCCAAGCGCTGGTCGATCAATACGCGGCTGATGAGCCGGAACAACTGCGCCACGATTTTTATCATTCCTTATTGAGCGCCTTCACCGAAGATGAAATCGCGGCCCAGATGGCGGAAATGAATTTGAGCCGCCTGCTGATCGACGTGCACGACGATCGACATTGGCTCGTATCCGGTCGCGTGTATTAGCGGCCGCCGTTCATCAACAGCCTTGACTGAATCAGGGCGGGCTGGGTAAGGTGAGGCTCCCCGGTTGGGGGATCGTCTAGGGGCAAGACAACAGATTTTGGATCTGTGAACCCAGGTTCGATTCCTGGTCCCCCAGCCATTTTTCCGTCCGTGGTTCGTTACTTCGTCCCGATAATCGCGCTGCGCTTCGGCGCGTCTTTGGAATCCCCCCTGCAGTTGGTGACACTCGACGATCCCACCGGTGCGGTGGTGCAGATGGTGCCGTCGTTATACGTGTCCACGCGCACGTTGCCGATATTCTGGTGGACGCCGGTCGTGCCGTCGTCCCATTGGGAAACCCCCGTATCCTCGTTGATGGAGAGGCTGGTTCCACCCAGACCCGGCTGATTGCTGCTGGAAACACTGGTATTGCCGAACGAGTTCGTCACGCTGCTGCTTCCATCATTGAATGTGCTAAAGGTGTTCTGGCCCGACTGCACGCTGAAACTGGAACTCCCGTCGGTGCAATTGGTGAATGACGTTTTCCCGATTTTATTGGTCGTGCAGGCCGCGTCAACCTGCGGGATGACCACGAACATCGAGAAGAGGATGATCGGGATGGCCAGTAATCTCATCATGGCGTTTCTCCTTTCGCGTGGCCTGACGAAGACAAAACTGCCCTCCGAGTGTCTCTTCCCACTCGAAGGGCAATGCCTCATGTCGCCACGCTTGCCCGGAAACAAGATGGCTGTTTCCGCGTTGACCCCATTGCTTCCCTCGCTAATAAAAAGTATAAGCTTCTGGGTCCTGCCGTTTCAACCCCACAATCCTTGATGACTTCCATTGTGCTAGGCTTTATCATAGAGAGCAATGTTATCGTCACATTGGAGAAAGGGCCTGAATATTGAGTGATTCACCCGGCATGACCTATCAAGGGTCCGGGGTTGATACCGACCGGATCGTTCAATCCCTGGCCGATATTACCAAGCAGCTCAGGGAGACGTGGACCGTTCCCAAGGGACAAACCGGCAGCGTCCGCCTGGACTTCGGGTTATTCGCGAACATCATTGAGATCGGCAACAATAAGGGCATCGCCATGACCACGGACGGCGTGGGGTCCAAGGTCCTGGTGGCCCAGCGCATGGGCAAATACGACACCATCGGCATTGATTGCATTGCCATGAACGTCAATGATTTGCTCTGCGTCGGGGCGACCCCGCTGGCCATGGTGGACTATATTGCGGTGCAGACGCTCGATCCGGGCTGCATGGGAGAACTGGCAAAGGGATTGACCGAGGGAGCCCTGCGTGCCGGCATCTCCATTCCGGGCGGGGAGATTGCTCAAGTCAAGGACGTCATCAAGAGCGAAACGGGCAAAGAAGGGGAAGGGTTTGATTTGGCGGGGTCGGCCATCGGGATTGTGGATTTGGACAGAATCATCGTGGGGGAACGTGTCCGCGCGGGAGACGCGATCATCGGCATAGAAAGCAATGGGGTGCACAGCAACGGCCTCTCCCTGGCCCGAAAGGCGATTGCACAGGACGTGTCCTTGTATGAAAAACGGTTCCCCGAACTCGGCCGGTCCCTGGGTGAAGAATTGCTCCAGCCGACGCATATCTACACGCAGGAAATCCTGCCCCTCCTTGAAGCGAATTCGGATATTGACGTCAAGGCCCTGTTCCACATTACGGGCGATGGGTTCCTGAACCTGAGCCGCGTGCCCCCTAGAGTCACGTTTGTGATCGAGACGTTTCCTACGCCGTCTCCGATCTTCTCCATCCTTCAAAAACTTGGCGGCATCGCCGACCCGGAAATGTTCGAGGTGTTCAACATGGGCATCGGCTTCTGTCTGGTGGTCCCGGAAAGCCAAACCGACAGGACGCTTGAGCTAGTTAGCAGGTTCGGGAAAAAGGCCTACCGGCTCGGGCACGTGACCGACAGGGACCCGGAGGATTGGGAAGTCGTGATCCAAACCCACGACTTGCGACTCCGCGGAAAAGGGAAATCCTTCTCTTCATTTTAAAGGATCGTCAACGACGCTACGTCCGGACGCCGGCAGTTACCCATGACCTATGACGCCGCCTTCAAGGATCCGATCCATCAGTAGTGCGCAGAATGCCCACGTGAAGCGATGGGTGGCGTTGCTGGAGGCTCGCGGGATCGAACGGTTCCGGCAATGCCTTGTCGCTGGGAACAAAGTCGTTCGTGAAACTCTGGAGCAGCATCCTGCGCATTGTCTCGAACTCATCCAGCGCGCTGGGGCGCTCGTGTCTTTCTCGATTCCGGCCCACGTCACAACCTATGCCCTGTCCGCGCCGCTCTTCGAGAAGATCGATCTCTTTGGCACGGGGGCTCCGATATTGGTCTGTCAGGCCCCGCCCTTTCCCTCTTCAGACTTTGAGGCTCCTCCGCGAGACCTCGAAATCCTGTGCCCCTTGGGAGATCCGGCGAACGTGGGAGCCTTGATCCGGACGGGGGTGGCCATGGGCGTCGAACGGGTCGTGCTGCTCAAGGAATCGGCCCATCCCTATCACCCCAAAGCCATCCGGGCGGCCAGCGGAACAACGTTCAAGGTGTCTCTGACGCAGGGTCCTTCAATCAAGGATCTGCCGGAACCCGCCACGTGGGTGACCCTCGATACACAGGGTGAAAGTTTGCCCGCGTTTCAATGGCCCGAAGATATTCGACTATTGGTTGGAGAAGAAGGGCCTGGCCTGCCGCCTGTTCCCTCCGGCACACGCTTGGCCGTCCCCATGAGCGACTCGGTCGAGTCCCTCAATGCCGTCATCGCCGCGGGTATGGCGCTCTATGCCTATCGGGTGCAGCATCCCTTGACAAAGCGTGGCCTTCGCAGCTAGGCCTATGGCTTGGCCGCTTGCGTGGGGGTTGAACCCATGGTGCCAGTGCCATGGTGGATAACAAGGAGGGATCAGATGCCAGTCAACGTGCTTCGCAAAGATATTCCTAAGGGAGAAAAACCGCCGGGCTGGGTCTCTGCCCATGAGCAGGGCACAGAGGCCGGTGCGGAAGACAAACAAAAAGAGGCCGACTTGGCTGCAGAAGAAGAACAAAAATTGTGGGAATCGGAAGAAATCGGCATCGTGCGCTGGTCCGGTGAGGAAGGACAGCGCTTCAGCGATCCCCAGTAAAGGTGCGAATCAGCGACTCCGGGAGAGGTAACACACAGTATGAAGAACGCCGCGTCGAAGACATTATTTGCCCGCGCACAAAAGTATATCCCCGGCGGGGTGAACAGCCCGGTCCGTGCATTCCGGTCGGTCGGCGGGCATCCGTTGTTCATCACACGCGCGCAAGGGGCCACGGTGACCGACGCGGACAACAACACGTATCTGGATTACGTGGCTTCGTGGGGCCCCATGATCTTGGGACATGCCCATCCGGGGGTGGTGCGGGCCATTCAGCGGGCTGCAGGAGCGGGGACCAGCTACGGCGCGCCGACCCTACAGGAACTGGAGTTGGCGCGGATGATTTGCGAGGCGTTCCCAGCCATCGAAAAGGTTCGACTCGTGAGTTCCGGAACGGAAGCCGTGATGAGTGCCATCCGGGTGGCGCGAGGCTTCACCAAACGGGACGCCATCCTCAAATTCGAAGGGTGCTACCACGGCCATGCCGATCATCTCCTGGTGAAGGCGGGGTCCGGGGCAGCGACGCTGGGTCTTCCCGACAGCCCGGGCGTGCCCAAAGCCGCGGCGAGTCAGACGCTTACCGCTCCCTATAATGACATTCAGTCGGTCAAGAGCCTGGTACGCAAACATTGGCGGGACCTGACCTGTATCATCGTCGAGCCGATCGCCGGCAACATGGGCGTCGTTCTGCCTCAAAAAGATTTTCTCCGGCAATTGCGCACGATCACCAGAAAACACGGCATCCTCCTGATCTTCGACGAAGTGATTTCCGGATTTCGTGTGGCCTATGGAGGCGCACAAACCCTGTATGGCATCGCCCCCGATCTCACGTGCCTGGGAAAAATCATCGGCGGCGGATTGCCCGTGGGCGCCTACGGCGGGTCAAAGCAGATTATGGAGATGGTGGCCCCTGCAGGCCCCGTCTACCAGGCCGGGACCCTATCAGGGAACCCATTGGCCGTGACCGCGGGAATCGAAACGTTGAAAAGACTCAAGGGTTCCGGAGTTTATGAGAAATTGGAGCGGCGTGGGAACCAGTTGGCGCAAGGTCTGGCGCAAGCCGCCCGGCGAGCCAACGTGCCGTTTTATCAAACGCGAGTCGGTTCCCTGCTGGGTGGATTTTTTACCGACGGCCCGGTGGTGGATTATCAATCAGCCAAGAAATCCGATACGGCTCGATACGCCAAATTCTTCCACCACGCGTTGAAACGCGGTTCCTACTTCGCCCCGTCCCAATTCGAAGCCGCCTTCGTCTCCACCGCGCACACTGCAACCGATATCGAACAGACCGTCAAGGCTGCGCACGAAGCGTTTAAGCGGTTGTAGGTGTTTCCGATTTGCCGATGGCTATGCGTTTACGGGGGATTGATGGATGAATGATGCCAGCGACTGTTATTACAAAGTGATTTTTACTGCTGAACTGGGCGACAACGTCGCTGGGTACGCAGACATGGTACACAGAATGAATGTGCTGGTTGAAAAACAACCTGGTTATATGGGCAGATCTGACCTTATGGAGGGAAAACAGGAAATCACGATTTCTTACTGGCAGGACCTCGACTCCATCAAGGCATGGAAACAACACCCGGAACACCAGGCCGCTCAGGCATTGGGGCGATCAACGTGGTATAAAGACTATACAGTTGAAATAGTGAAAGTGCAGCGTGGTTCAGCCGTCCAGCCGGTATCGGGCAACCCATGGCCTGCGGAAGGAGATGGCACAACCCCGTCCTGAATCTCATCGGAGAACGGCACTATCCTTCGCTGTCCCATCTCCCAGTCAGGGCCGGGAGATGGGACTTCTTATTTATTCGTCATCATCATCGTCATCCTCATCATCGACTTCCAGCGCTTCTTGCCGCATCTGCTCTTCCATGGCGTTGTGAATCAATAGCCGAAGGAACATCGAAATCACGGACCCTTTTTCCAGTGTCCCGCCAGGTGGGACCGCGATCCGGCCTTCTTCCACCATTTTTTCCAACCATTTTTTTTGGTCCGGGGTCACATGAACCGGAATTTCGATGAGTGGAATCTTCCCAAACATATCCATGACACAACCCTCCTTATTCAAGAACAACACAATACTTTAAGGACAAAACCCACGGTGACGCTGGTGCAAGCGAAATCGCAAGGCTGTTCCAGCCCAGCCCCTTCTTAGCCTGGCGCGCTGGTACACTTCTTAGTGCTTTTTAAATCTCTCAATAAATCAAGACGATTATTCGCACTTTCGATCGCTGCGCTTTTTTCCATGGAGTTACCAATTCCGAAATCACCTAATATTGCCAGTACATCTTTTCCGCTGAACTCGCTTTCCTTATTCACATGGTCGATGAAGCCACGTACTTTTGCCATTTCAAGATCAATTTCTCGGCATGACATGGTTTCTTTTTCATAAGCCGTTAATTGACCTTGACGCCCGTAGTGCTTTGTCGCGCAACCTTGTAGTGCGACAAACACGAGAATAGCTGCGAGCGTATAAATTTTCATAACTCCTCCTTGTAGCCAGAGTCATCTATTTTTTGCGTGTAGGATCTTTGGTTCAGATCATTGGGGCTTTTCGGCTTTCGCGTCACTTTTTGGCATCTCTTCATCCCAATCATCGGGACGCTCATCGTAATCTCGGGACTGCCAGTAAGCGTCGTTGTTGGGGTTGAGTTGGTTGGCGTGATTGTCCAAGTCACTTTGTCTGCCCATTGTGGTATTCCCTCCTTAAACCCTGTCATCACTTACACGCGAGCACGTCGGCCATGCCGTACAGGCCCGGGGGCTGATTGACGACCCATTCCGCGGCGCGTAGGGCTCCGTGCGCAAATGGGTCACGATTGTGGGCGCGGTGCGTGATCTCGATGCGCTCTCCGGGGCCGGCATAGAGCACGGTGTGGTCGCCCACGATGTCACCGGCTCTCACGGTCTGGATGCCGATTTCGTTTTTCGTGCGTTCCCCGACGAGGCCGTGACGCGCGTAGACCCCTGCTTCCTCCAGGTCCCAGTTTTTGGCCGCAGCCAGGACTTCGGCGAGTTTCAGCGCGGTGCCGCTCGGCGCGTCTTTCTTCTTGTTATGGTGCGCGTCGATTATTTCCAGGTCATAGTCATCTCCGAGCGCCTGGGCCACCTTTCCGATAATCTGGAGCAGCACGGTAATCCCCACGCTCATGTTGGGCGCTTGAACGCAAGGAATCGACTCCGCGTGTCGGCGCAGCCGGTCCATTTCATCGGGTGACAACCCCGTCGTGCCGATGACCATGGCACGCTTGTGTTGGACGACTTGAGCAAGATGGTGCAACGTGGCGACCGGTGCGGTGAAATCGATAACCACGTCGCTCACGGCCAGAGCCTGCGCCAGATCGTCGGTCAACGCGACCCCCAGGGAGCCGCAGCCGGCTATATCTCCGGCGTCTTTGCCGAGGGCCGGGTGCCCTTGCACTTCCGTGGCGCCGGCCAGTTGCAGACGGGAAGATTCATGGACGAGGGCAACCAGGCGTTTGCCCATTCGTCCGGCGGCGCCGGTGACCGTGACGTTGATCGGGGAACTCATAGCCTAATGGTGTTGTAAGGCCCGGGAAGCCGTCATGGCGTCAGATCAACCCGGTATCTTTCATGACCTGCCGGAGCCGTTCGCGGTTGTCCGACGACATCGGCGTGAGCGGGAGCCGGAATTCCGGTTCAATCTTGTTCATCATGGCCAGGGCTTCTTTGACCGGAATAGGGTTGGTCTCATAGAACAGGGCATTGAACAGCGACGCGAGTTTGAAATGAGAGACGCGCGCGTCGGCAACGTTCCCGGCCAGGGCCGCATTCACCAGCGCGGCCATGTCTTTCGGCGCCACGTTGGCGGTGACCGTAATCACGCCCTTGGCCCCCAGCGCCATCATCGGCAGGGTCAGCGAATCATCACCGGAGAGTACGGTCAAATCGTCGCCGCATTGATGAATGATGTCGGAGACCTGCCCCAATGACCCACTGCCTTCCTTAATCCCCGCCACGTTGTCGAGTTTGGCGAGACGCGCAATGGTGGCCGGAGTCATGTTCACGCTGGTGCGGCCCGGAATGTTGTAGAGGATCAGGGGCAGGTCCACGGCCTTGGCCACGGCCGCATAATGTTGATACAGACCTTCCTGTGTGGGCTTGTTGTAATAGGGCGTGATGAGGAGCGCGCCGTCCGCGCCGGCCTGTTTGGCGTGAGCGGTAAAGGCAATCGCCTCGTCCGTGGCATTCGAGCCGGTGCCGGCAATCACCGGGACCCGTCCTTTTACGACTTCCACGGTAAACGCCACGACGTGCTCGTGTTCTTCGTGCGAGAGCGTGGCGGATTCCCCGGTGGTCCCGCAGGGCACGATGCCATGCGTGCCGTTGGCGATTTGAAATTCGATCAGCTCGCGATACGCGGTTTCGTCGAGTGCGCCGTTCTTCAACGGGGTGACGATGGCGACTAGGGATCCTGAAAACATCGTGCGACCTTTGGTAAACAGTATGTGTGGACAAGTGTGCCGGACGGCTTGCGTCCGAGCTTACGCCTTTGCCTCAAGAAACGCGGGGATCCGTTCCCCGCGCACGAGATCATCGAACGTCTCGCGTTCACGGATCACGAAACTTTCCCCGCCCTTCACCAGGATCTCCGAAGTCCGGGGTCTCGAATTATAATTGGACGCCATGGTGAATCCATAGGCCCCCGCGGACATCACGGCCAGGAGATCCCCGGCCTTCACCGCGGGCAAGGTCCGGTTTTGCGCGAGAAAATCTCCGGATTCGCAAACAGGCCCCACCACGTCGAACACGGCCGTCGAGGCGTTGGGAACCTGGCGAACCGGAAGGATGTCGTGATGGGCCTCGTACAGGCTGGGCCGCAGCAGATCGTTCATGGCTGCGTCCACGATGGCGAATGTTTTGGTCCCGGTCTCCTTGATGTAAAGGACGCGCGTCAACAACACGCCGGCGTTCCCCGTGATCACGCGGCCGGGTTCCATGATGATTTCACATTGCGCCGCCTGCAGGAGCGGCGTCATGGCGTCGGCGTACTCCTTGGGATGCGGCGGCGTTTCGTCCGAATAGGTAATGCCGAGTCCTCCGCCGATGTTCAAATACCGGATCGGAATGCCCCGGCCTTTCAACGTCTCGATCAGCTCCACCACCTTTTTCAGGGACTCCACAAAGGGACTGACCTGCGTCAGTTGAGAGCCGATGTGCGCATGCACCCCGATGACCTCAACGTTGGGAAGCGATGCCGCGGTGGTGAATTCTTCGAGGGCCCGGTCCGCGCCGATCCCGAACTTACTCTTTTTCAACCCCGTCGTGATATAGGGATGGGTCTTGGGGTCGATGTCCGGGTTGACCCGAAGCGCCACGCGCGCCCGCGCGCCTCTTCCCCTCGCCACGTCGTTGATGGCCTGGAGTTCCGCGGGCGATTCCACGTTGAACAACAGGATGTCGGAGTCCAGAGCATAGGCGATTTCTTCATGACTCTTGCCGACGCCGGCGAACACGATCTTGCCCGGCGGGATGCCTGCCTGCAACGCGCGAAACAATTCGCCGCCCGACACGATGTCGGCCCCGCTGCCGAGCGCCGCCATGAGCCGGAGAATGGCCAGGTTCGAATTGGCCTTCATGGCAAACGCAATGAGATGGGGAACCGAAGCGAAGGCCTGATCAAAGGCCTGGAAGTGCCGGGTCAGCGTCGCGTGACTGTAGAGGTAGCAGGGTGTGCCCTGTTCCTTGGCCAAGCGTTCGAGCGGGACGTCTTCACAGAAAAGCGCATCATTGTGATAGTGAAAATCATGCATCTTGTGGCAGCTCGTCAAACAATTCGGGGTCGAACAGCGTTAACCCGTCCAAGGCCGATTGAAACGCGTCTTGCAATTTCCGATAGCGCAGCTTCGCGTAGGGGGTCACGGCCTGGAGAACGTCCTGGTCCAGGAGCATCTGGATCGCCTTGGGCGTGGCCTGCCGGAGATGCTCGAAGTTGACGACAATGTCCATCCTGGCTTGTTGCGCCGCGTCCTTGATGCGGTTCAGGAGTTCCCGGGCGTTCAAATGATCCAGCGTGCCCTCCAGGTCGATAAATAATGACATGGAGGCATCGTGGCGCCGGCCTTTGATGTTGAGGAACAAATCGTGAGGCTTCGCAGGGACCGTTTGCTTGATCTTGTGCAAGGCGTTGGGAATGAGCAGACCGGTGTCCACGGTGGGGAGTTTCGCCTGCAGGTTCTTGAGCACGGCCGCAATGGGCGAGAGTTTCCCTTGAGGACAGGATCGCTTGACCAGCTTTCGAAATTCGTAATTCATTTCAATGCGCGGGACCAGGCGTTGGGTGGTATGCCGGAGTCGATTCCAAATGGATCCCAAGGAATAGAACTCATGATTGGCCCAGTAGAAGCCTTCCTGCAGTTGTTCCGGCGTCATGCGTTTCGGGCGGAACACCACGTGTTTTCCGTCGTATTTCGCCCAGTCCCGATCGAAGATCCGGCCTTCGCGCGTATAGCGTTCATGCAAGGCGGTTCCGGGCAGGGGCGTCAGGACGTTGAAATACGCCAACTCCACGCGATTGCGGATGAGAAAGTTCAGCGTCGATTCGAACACGGATTCATCGTCGTTATCGAACCCGAACACCATGCCCGGATTCACCATGATGCCGTGGTCGTGAAACATCTTGATCTGGTCTTCGAATTTTCTGACCTGGTTGAACCCCTTGTTGGTTTCGACTAAGGAATGTTCGGAGACCGATTCCATTCCCACGAAGACCGAGACGCATCCGCTGTCGGCCGCCAACTTGACCATCTCCTGGTCATCCCCTAAAAACAGGGTGGATTGGCACCCCCATTTAATGTTCAGGGCTTTCATAGCCTGCCACAACTCCCGGCAATACGCCCGGTGACTGTTGTGCAGGTCGTCCACGAAGGCCACGATAGATCCTTCTTCGAGCCCTACCCAAATTTTTGCAGCGATGGTCATGGCTTCCCGCAATGAGCCTTTCGCCATGCGCTCGACAACCTCGGCCCGTATCCATTCCTTGACGCGCTTCATTTCTTCGATGACTTCCGGCACGGGCCGCCGTCTGGTGGTTTTCCCGTTGAAGGGCGACACGCTGCAAAACTCGCAATCGAAATGGCAGCCGCGCGTCGTGAACGTACAATGCCGGGTCATGTAGGAGTCCGGGCTGAGGAGTTGGACCTTCGGGGCACGGTAGTCGTCCAACGCGGGAAATTGCTCCATCCGGTAGATGCGTTTCATCTGCCCGGCCTCGAAGTCGGCCATGGCTTGCGGCCACAGGTCTTCGGCTTCCCCGCACACGATGGTGTCGCAATATTGCAGGGCTTCCTCGGGACAATAGGTCGGGTGGACGCCGCCGAGGACCACGGTTTTGCCGCGTTTGCGAAATTCCGTGGCGAGTTCATAGGCCCGCGGGGCATAGCAGGTCATCACGGAGATGCCCACCATGTCGCAGGGTTGGTCAAAGTCGATCTCCTGGACCGCCTCATCCACGAGTTGCACGTCCCAGTCGGGCGGCGTGTACGCGGCGATGACGGGCAAACTGAGTTTGGGAAACCAGATGGAGCGCCGCTCGCTCGCGGTCATGCGATACGGATTGTTCCTGGGGTAGGGATCGAGGAGAAGTAACGTCCGGGTTTTCTCGCGTCCTGCGTTTACGTCCATGGAACAATCTCCCTTACGATGGCATCGAGCCGACAGGTTGAGGAATGTCGAAACTTATACGAAACACGTCGTTTCGCTCAAGGCCGGTCATTGGGTTCCGACAGGTCGGAGAGGGGGCAGTACGACTTCCGATTCCTCTGGAGTCGAGCGCTTTTCTTCGGCTTGTCGTTGGGCCCGGATTTTGGCTTCGATCCCGATGTCTTCCGGAGCGATGGGCGGGCCCATCACTCCGCAGCCCGCTGCAAACGAACCAAGTATTGCCAGAACGAGGGTCCGTCGAAGAACGGGGCGTGGGGAATCGTGCAACATGCCTAGGCTTTCGGTTTCTTGGCGAGACGCGCTTCCCATGCGTTTATTTGCCGGGTCACCTGTTTTCGGGACGTGCCCCCGGTTTGAGCTTTCCGGTCAACGGCCCCTTCGAGGGTCAGGAACCGCAACGCGTCCTTGGAAAAACGCGGGGACGCAGCCTTGAGATCGGCCAACGAAAGATCATGCCATTCCATCCGGTGCTCCAGACAGTATCGCACCAATTGACCGACGATGCCATGGGCTTCCCGAAATGGCACGCCCTTCTTCACCAGGTAGTCGGCCAATTCGGTAGCCAGGAGAAACCCCGATCCCACGGCTTCCGAGAGCACGTCCCGGCGGATGAGAAGCCGCCGGATCAGTTCGGCATAGATTGTGAGAGACTCTAGCACAGTTCCCATGGCGTCAAAAAGAGGTTCCTTATCCTCTTGCAGGTCTCGATTGTAACTCAGAGGGAGTCCCTTGAGGGTCGTCATGATCGAGAGAAGATGGCCGTAGACCCGGCCGGTTTTGCCCCGGACCAGTTCGGGCACGTCCGGGTTTTTTTTCTGCGGCAGCATACTGCTGCCCGTACAAAACCCGTCCGGAAGATCCACAAAGGAAAATTCAGACGACGCCCACAACACGAGCTCTTCGCTCAGCCGGGACAGGTGCATCATGATGATGGACAACACACCGAGCGTTTCCGCCACGTAATCCCGGTCCGAGACCCCGTCCAGGCTGTTGCGGGTCAGGGCCGGGAACTCCAGCAGCTTCGCGATGAAGGCGCGGTCGATGGGATAGTTGTTGCCGGCCAAAGCGCCCGAACCCAGGGGCATCACGTTCACGCGTTTCAAAGCGTCCCGCACTCGCGCGTTGTCGCGTTCCAGCATTTCCACGTACGCCAGAAAGTGATGGGCCAGCGCAACGGGCTGGGCCCGCTGCAGGTGGGTATATCCGGGAATGATCACGTCGAGGTGCTCACGTGCCTGCCCCACGAACGCCTGCTGCAGGTCTTGGATACGCGCCTGCAACGTCCCGAGGTGGTCTCGCAGGTACAACCTGAGATCCAGCGTGACCTGATCGTTCCGGCTCCGGCCGGTATGGAGCTTCCCGCCAACGGAACCCACGAGTTCCGTTAACCGGCGCTCCACCGCCATATGAATGTCCTCATCCGAATCCGTAAACGGAAACCGGTTTTCGCGAAGCTCGTCCCGAACCTGTTCGAGCCCGCGCACCAAGGCGCGACGTTCCGTACGGGTCAGGATATTGGCTTTTTCCAGGGCCTGGCAATGGGCGAGGCTGCCCAGGATGTCGTACTCGAACAAATGTCGATCAAAGGGCAGCGAGGACGTAAAGCGTTCGACCAATTCATCCGTCGGTTCGGTGAATCGACCGGTCCAGGCTTTTGAAGGCGCACCCTTCTTGGCCGGAGGCCGGCGGTTGGAACTCGTAGGGGGTTGTCCGTCCACGGCCGGGCGGGAGCGACGCTGCGTACGCTTGCCGGAGTTCATTTCGACCCCTTGGCCTTTCGACTGGATGTCCCCCGTGCACGAGACGTTTTCCGGGATTTGATGATCGCCAGGCGCAATGCATTGAGCCGGATAAACCCTTCGGCATCCTGCTGGCGATACCCCTGGTCCTGTTCGAAGGTCGCGAGATCTTCCCGATACAGCGACGACTCGGACCGGCGGCCCGTGACCGTGCAGTTCCCCTTGTACAATTTGAGCCGGACCGTGCCGTTTACCCCGCGTTGAGCTTCATCCATGAGCTTCTGCAGCATCACGCGTTCGGGCGCGAACCAATAGCCGTAATACACGAGTTCCGCGTATCGTGAGATCAAACTGTCGCGCAGGTGAAGCACTTCCCGATCCATGGTCAGGGATTCGATGCCGCGGTGCGCCACGTGCAGGATCGTGCCGCCGGGCGTTTCATAGACCCCGCGCGACTTGATGCCCACGTAACGGTTTTCCACGAGGTCCACCCGTCCGATGCCGTGTTGGCCTCCAAGACGGTTGAGAAGATCGAGGAGGTTGGCCGGGGACAGGCGCCGGCCGTTCACCGCGACCGGGTCTCCGCGCTCGAACGTGATTTCGATCTGTCGCGACCGGTCCGGCGCACGTTCCGGGGAAACCGTCATCTGAAACATGGATTCGGGCGGAGCTTTCCAGGGGTCTTCGAGAATCCCGCCTTCGTAACTCACGTGAAACAGGTTCAGGTCCATGCTGTAGGGTTTGGCCTTGGTGGCGGTCACCGGGATCCCGTGTTTGCACGCGTACCGGATCAACTCGCCGCGGGATTCAAACGTCCATTCCCGCCACGGCGCGATGATGGTGATATCGGGATTGATGGCCGTATACGTGAGTTCGAACCGGACCTGGTCGTTTCCTTTTCCCGTGGCGCCGTGACTCACGGCCTGGGCTTTTTCCTGTTGCGCGATCTCGATCTGGCGGCGGGCGATCAGCGGCCGCGCGATCGAGGTGCCCAACAAATAACAGCCTTCGTACACGGCGTTGGCCCGGAGCATGGGAAAGACGTAGTCCTTGACGAACGTTTCCCGGAGATCCTCCACGTACACTTTCGCAGCCCCCACGGCCACGGCCTTGTTCTTGATGGCCTCAAGATCTTCGCCTTGACCCAGGTCCGCGCAAAAGGCGATCACGTCGGCCTCGTATTCCGTCCGGAGCCATTGCAGGATCACCGAGGTATCGAGCCCGCCCGAATAGGCCAGCACGACTTTCTTGATCTTATGCGGTGGAGGTGTCGGCATCGTGGTATCAGCGCCTCAGGGCCAGGGCCGCCCGAGCCACTCCGTCAAGATCGCTTTTTGAACGTGCAGGCGGTTTTCCGCCTGCTGGAGGACCACGGATTGCGGGCCGTCCAGAACCGCCGCTGTGATTTCCTCACCCCGGTGGGCCGGCAGGCAATGCAACACGATGGCCGAGGATTTGGCCCGGCTGAGTAGTTCTTCGTTCAACTGGTAGGGGGCCAGGGCCTTCACGCGTTCGGCTTGTTCCTGCTCCTGTCCCATACTCGTCCAGACGTCCGTATAGAGCGCATCGGCGTTTTCCGCGGCTTGGCCGGGGTCATGCACAATCTCGATGGTCGCGCCCGTGCGGCCGGCTTCCTCGCGGCTGCGTGCGACGATACCGGGATCGGGTTGGTATTGAGGCGGGCATCCGATCACGACGTGCATCCCCACTCTTGCCCCGGCTTCGATCAATGAATTCGCTACGTTGTTTCCGTCTCCCACGTACGCGAGTTTGAGCCCGTGGAACGCGTCCTCGGTAAAAGATCCTTTGACGTCCATGAGGGTGAAGAGGTCGGCCAGGGCCTGGCAGGGATGACACAGGTCCGTCAATCCGTTAATGACCGGAATGGTGGCATGGTGCGCCCATTCCTCCAACGTGGATTGCTCGAACGTGCGAATCACAAGCCCGTCGAGATACCGGGAAAGCACCAGGGCGGTATCGCCGAGACTTTCGCCCCGGCTGAGTTGGATCGTGTCCGACGGCAGGAACAAGGCCTGCCCGCCCAATTGATGCATGCCCGCTTCAAAGGAGACCCGGGTGCGAGTCGAGGGTTTCTCGAACAGGAGGCCCAGCGTCAATCCCGAAAGCCATTGAGAGGCGGGGCCGGGACGCGGGGTGGCCTTGAGTTCCCGGGCAATACGGAACAAGCGGAAGAGTTGGCTGCCGGAAACGCCGGAGACGGCCAGGAAATCTTTTGCGCGCTCCGCCGGTGCGGCAGGCGATGCCGCCGAAATGCCGGGGTCGGGTATGGAATGTCCCAACAGGGTCATGCGTCAGGTCCCCATCGTTTGGTGTGCAACATCAGTTCTGCTCGTCTTCACGAATGCGGAAGTGACTCGAGTTGTTTTTTCAACACGCCCAATAACACGTCCAACAGCCGATCGATTTCGTCATTGCTCACAATCAGCGGCGGCACGAACCGGAGCACGTTGCCCATGGTACAGTTGATCAACATGCGCCGGGCCAGACAGTCGCGGACGACCGGTTGCCCGTCGATAGACAGTTCCATGCCTTGCAGGAGACCCAGGCCGCGAACCGCGGTGACCACGGACAACCGGTTCTGTAAGGATTGGAGCCCTCTGTGCAAGTAGGCCCCGGCTGCCTGGCTGCGTTCGAGCAGATGGTCGTCCAACAAGGCGTCGAGCGTCGCGAGGGCGCCGGCGCAGGCCAGGGGATTCCCGCCGAACGTAGACGCATGGGAACCCGGCCCGAACGCTTGCGCCACGTCGTCGGTGGCGAGACAGGCGCCGATGGGAAGCCCGCCGCCCAAGCCCTTGGCCAGGGTCATGATATCCGGCCGGACGTTGTACTGTTCATACGCAAAGAGGGTGCCGGTTCTGCCCATGCCGGTCTGGACCTCGTCGAAAATCAACAGGACGTCGCGGTCCCGACAGAGCGCGCGCAGTTGTTCCAAAAACGCTGCCTCGGCCACGACCACGCCGCCCTCGCCCTGTAGGGGCTCGAGCATCACCGCGGCGGTGCGTTTATCCATCCGGCGTTCGATTGAGGAAAAATCGTTGAAGTCGGCGTATTTGAATCCTTGCGGCAATGGCGCGAATCCCTGCCGCACTTTGTCCTGTCCCGTTGCGGTCAGGGTCGCCAGGGTCCGGCCGTGAAACGAGTTGTTCATGGTGATGATCTCGTGCCGGTCCGGACCGTATTTGTCAAAAGAATACTTGCGGGCGAGCTTGATGGCGGCTTCGTTGGCCTCCGCCCCGCTGTTACAGAAAAACACTTTGTCGGCGAAGGAATGCGCGACCAGTCGCTCGGCGAGCAGCACCTGCGGCTCGGAATAATACAGGTTCGACGTATGCAGAAGATGCCGGGCTTGCCGCTCGATGGCCGTGACCAGGTCGGGATGGCCGTGACCCAGCGCATTGACCGCGATTCCGGCGACAAAATCCAGGTATTCCCGGTCCTCGGCGTCATAGACCTTACACCCCTTGCCCCGCACCAAGCTGATGGGGAACCGGGCATACGTATTCATGATCGTCCGGGCCGAACGCTGTTGCAGATCTTCAGTCAGCATGTCAACGAAACCTCGCGTGGAAACAGGCGAATCTAGCACAGGGCCTCTCAGTGGTGCAACGGAATGAGGCCTCTTCCTCTCGCGTTGACAGGGCATTCACCCGCCCGGTGGCCTTCCGGAACAGTCGCATGGTATAACCCAACCATGAGAGCTTGCGATGCCTGTGAACAACAGAATCCCGATGATGCTCAATTTTGCCTGCGGTGCGGCAAGGAATTTCCCCCGGAAGAGGCGGCTGAGGCTGCAACCGAGACGGATCAGGAAGAGCAGTATTGGCGGACGTTGATCGGTCCCGGGAAATGTGTCCAATTCACGTTGAGGGGCGGCTGGTCGTGGAAACCCGCCTGGGACTATTACCAGCGCGCGTTTCAACGATTTCATACCGCGCAAGGCCCCCGCTTTTCGCTCACGTGGAATTGGGCCCCGTTTTTGGTCGAGCCTTTTCTCTGGTTTCTGTATCGCAAAATGTACATGTTTGCGTTCGTGTATTTTATCGGCCCCATCGTGTCCGTGTTTATCACCAGCGACATCACGGTGCCGGTCGTGTGGTCGATCATTGCCAGTGCGAGCGCCAATTACGTGTATTACTGGCACGTGAGAGACCTTCTGCTGAAGGCAAAAGCCAGGACCGGCTTGGATCACGCGACCCGCATGCGGCAGCTCATGGATGAAGGGGGCGTCCAACCCTACGTGTTCTGGTTGGTGGCGGCGTCATTCCTATTGAAGATCGGCGTCTTTTTTGCCGTGCTCGGCGACGCACCGCTCGAAGACGAGTTCCCGTTGCCTGACGGGGAACCGGGCGGGGAAGAAATGGAGGGCCGCCGGATGATTCTGTGACGCACGGTCCCCTGAACGAGCCGGGGATCAGCGGCCGGGGCCGGCCGGTTGCGACAACTCCCACGTGAACCATGATTGAAACCACTCATAGTCGCTCTGGTAGGCCGTATGCACGGTGGGCAGCCCGTCGTCGCTTTTCTCCTTCAACAGGGTGTAGGTCCGGGGCCAGTTCTTCGTCCACCAGGATTTGAGTTCTCCCGGGGTAAACGGATGGTCATTGGGTTGACGAATGCCGGCGGCCGTAATCACTTCGGTGAGCAGCGGCCAATAGCGGTCCTTCCCCAGGTTCAGGGTGCGAAAATGCTCACGGAGCAGGAACACGACCCACAACTCGGCGCTGTGTTTTTTGTTGTGTTTGAAGGGTTGCGTTTGTCGCAGGGGAATGGGATCGAAGTCTTTGATGATCGACGTATAGTCCGGCCCGCCGTAACTGCCCGCGACCTTGGCGATGTCCTGCAACATATTGGCCAACTCCACCTCGACAATCGGGGAAGCCGAAGGCGCCGGCTTGCCGGCCAGGGGATTGGGCGTGGTCAGGAGGTCGATCAGGGGTTTTAATTCACGCAGGCGCGTCACCGCGGCATCGAGAATCTGTGCCGATTCCAGCCAGTAATCCGGATCATGTTTGGCAATGCGCTCGCGGCCCGGTGGGGGCAGGACGGTGGGGATCCAATGGCGGACCAGGACAAACAGAATATACTGCATGTCGCCATCGACTTCCGCCACACGATCCAGGACGTTGTGGGGCGTGGTAGCGTGGTGAAAGAACTGCTCGACTTTGTCTTTGATATGGAGGCGTTGCGCCAGCGTGATCCACCACTGGGCATCGGGTTGAGGGAGATCGGGTTGAGCCATACGCGCCATGACGGGACACGATACCGTGAAGACTGGGGAACGTGCCTGGCATGGTACGGGGTGCGGCCAAGCAAAGCAAGAGGAGAGAACCGGGTAGCCCCGAATGACGCGAAGATGGAAATCGAAACGATGGTTCCGACATGAGGAGGAGGCATGAAACAAGTCGTCTTGATTCGCCACGGTGAATCACAATGGAATCTCGAAAACCGGTTTACCGGGTGGGTGGACGTTCCCCTCAGCCCGAAGGGTGAGCAGGAAGCGCGGGAAGCCGGGGAGAAACTCCGGGCCTTCCGGTTCGATCATGCGTTCACCTCCGTGTTGACGCGGGCCATCAAAACCCTGGAGATCGTGTTGGACGTCATCGGCCAACCCGGACTCCCCGTCGAACAAGACCAGGCATTGAACGAACGCATGTACGGCGATTTGCAAGGCCTCAATAAAGCCGAAACCGCAGAACAATACGGAGAGACTCAGGTGAAATTGTGGAGGAGAAGTTACGACGTGCGGCCCCCTGGCGGAGAAAGTTTACACGACACGGCCGAACGCGTGTTGCCATACTACCGGGACCGGATCTGGCCGCGCCTGGCCAAAGGTGAGACGTTGCTCGTGGCGGCCCATGGGAACAGCCTGCGCGCCCTCGTCATGCACCTCGACAAACTCTCACGAGAAGAAGTGCTCGAACTCAACATCCCCACCGGCGCCCCGTTGCTCTACGAACTCGACGACCAGGGCCACGCCGTCACCCACCGGTATCTCTAGGCACCGTTCCCTTCTCTGTCCTGTCATCCTCGATCCTCGATTACCAACGTCAAGGACAGGCTATTTTAATCGAGGATCCAGTGTCGTTGTCTTTGGTGGTTGCAACCGACCCTATCTCAGAGTTTCCTCCAGTTCGGCGACGAGTTCACCGATCTCGTCGATCGGGACCAGGTCGAGCAGGACCGCCAGGAGTTTTTGCCTGCCGTGCCCGGGGATCACACCGTCGTCTTCCAGCGCCTCTGCCGCCGCACTCAGCACCGCAATCGGTTCCCCGCCTTGTTGGGTGATGTCCTCCCACGTCCGGTGCTTGTGTTCCATCGCGGCATAAAATTGATCGATAGGCACGTGGACCAGTCCGAACCGGTTGCTCCATTTGTCACGGACGTGTTCATGAATGGCTGGGTGCATTCGGCTTCTGACGGGTTCCGGGATACTCACGCGCATGGCGCAGGTGATCCAAAACAGGCTCAGGGCCAGCACCTCTTTGGTGACGGCTTGCGCCTGTTGGGTGGTCAGGGTCAGTCCGTATTCCTCGAGGAAATCCGGGGCGACGGATGGAGGGATGAGTTGAACGAGAGCTTTCGCGGTTTCTTGGGCGTGTTCGGTCATGGCGTGCTCGGATGAGAGCTATTGATGATCGCCTGGCAGCATACGCAGCAGACCGTAGTTGAGGCAAGCGCCTCGCTTGACACTCAAACCCGGTGAATGCCACGCTTGACGTGGCGATTTCTCTCATCCCATCCTGATACAGAACAGACGGGGCAATTAAAGCGATGTCCTATCTCCTGATGGCCATTGCAGGGTTATGGATGGCCGATGGGTTGGCCTTATTGGTGGCCCCCCTGTCGATCGTCGGGAAAGTCAGGCAGGCCCTCTCGACCTCGCCTTCACTCACGAAATGGTCGGGGCTCACCCTGGTGGGAGGCATGATCCTGCTCCTGCAAGCGCCTGATCTGACGTACCAGGTACTATGGATGGTTACGGGATTTGCCATGGTGGCGAAGGGCGGATTTTTTCTGTTGTCGAATGACGAAACGCGCGAGTCCGTGTTGCAGTGGTGTTTGAGCCGGGAGGCCGTGGATTATCGGATTTGGGGGCTGGGGCTGTGTACGCTCTCGGTGTTGTTGATCCACGCATGCGGGTGGCTGTGAACGATAGTCCGGGAAAGGCGTTGAAAGGTTGGTGGCAGACCTCTTCATGGGATTGACGAGTCTGGCCTGGGGATTGGCCGGGTTGACGGTGGCCATCGTGCCCGCGTTGGGGCTTGTCTGGGCCAGGCGGATTCTCCTGGATCCCTGGCCACGGTTTTGGTTCGGGCAGACGATCCTGTTGATCGGGTTGCTGTTGATGATTGGCACCACGGGTCTCACGGGGTTTTGGGTTTGGGCGGTGTGCGGCGCGCTGGCCGCGATCAAGGCCTGTCTGTTGCTGGGGGCCTCATTGTTGTGGCGTGAGCGGGTGTTGCGATGGCTCGGCACTTGGCCACCGTGGCTGTTCCGGGTCGGCGGAACGGTCGACCTGGCCCTCGCAGTGGGCTTGGCTGCGGACCTCATTCTCCATGGCTGAAACGGATGTCATGACTCAAGAGAATAACCAGGACCTGAACAGTATATGGGAAATCCACAAGGCAGCGGAATGGCCGGCCGGGGTGGGCTCCCGTGAAGGCGAACTCATGACTCTGGACACGGTAGTCAGCGGATGCGTCACCTATTTTTTCGAAGAGCATGACCTCGACCCGCAACGGGTGGTGATTCTTGAAGATTGCCTGTCTGATTTGGAGGCCGCACTGCCGGAACTGAGCGAGGAGCCCCTGGACTATTTCGAGCGGGTCAAACAGTTGGGCGCGTTGCTGCTGGCAGTGGGTCGCCGGTGATGAGATGTGTAGGGAACAACGATCGTTGTTCCCTACTGGCAATGGCATTCGTTGGTCTATACCTCGCCCTGTCGACCGGGGCAACGGCCGCGGAATTCACATTCGTGGCCTTAGGCGACATGCCCTATGGTCCGCGTGAGCAAGCTTACCCCGCGTTCAAAGCGTTGATCGGGGAGATCAACCACCGCGCTCCCATCTTCACCTTCCACCTCGGCGACACCAAGTCTGGCGTTGCCCCGTGCTCCGACCAACTGCTGCTGGAGCAGCGGGATTTCATGAACAGCTTCGCGTCGGCCCTCGTCTACACCCCGGGAGACAACGAGTGGACCGACTGTCACCGCCTGCTGGCCGGCGCGTATGACCCGCTCGACCGGCTGCGCTTCATCCGCGCGCACTATTTCCGGACTGCCTTGAGTCTCGGCGGGCAGCCGATGCGCCTTGAGCGTCAGGCGGACATCATGCCCGGCTTCGAGCCGTTCGTCGAGAACAGCCGGTTCAATCGCGCGCGCGTGTGGTTTGTGACGGCACACGTGGTCGGCTCCAACAATAATCTTGACGCCGTCGAGGATTCCGATGCGGCTCAGGAATTCCTCGCGCGTGACAAGGCGGACCGTACGTGGTTGGCGGACTCGTTCGACAAGGCCACGGCCGCGAACGCCCAAGCCGTGGTCATCGCCATTCACGCCGACATGTTCAGGGACGGGTTCGATCCAGAGGAGGAATCCTTTGCCCGCGTTTCAGGGTTCAAGGACTTCGGCGAAACCCTCGTCGCGAAGGCCCAATCCTTCGGGAAACCGGTCCTGCTGCTTTTCGGGGACAGTCACGAATTCCGAATCTTTCACCCCTTTCCCCGCTCGGCCGGCAACCTGACCGCGGTGGAGGTATACGGCGCGGAACACATGCACGCCGTAGAAGTCACGGTCGATCCGGACAAGGCAGCCGTGTTCACGGTCAAGCCAGTGCAGAACCCCGCCTTACCCGAAGCTCCTGATGCTCGCCCGGGGGGCTTGTAAGGTTTACGCATTCCCCTTTCGGCCTTCCGTTGCCCCTTGATTGACTGGTCAAAACCCCTATGCTACCTTTTTCGTTTAGCCTGATACGTTGGTAGACGAACCCTATGGAAAAAGACCTGAAAAGCATTCTGGGTAAACTGCAATACACCGACGACGCCAAGGTCGTGCAGCAGATCACCCAGCAAACCCGGCAGGTGCATGACCGGATGTCGGGGATCAAGCACAAGATCGTGGTGATGAGCGGCAAGGGTGGGGTCGGGAAGAGCATGACCACGGTCAACTTGGCCCTGGCCCTGGGACGGCAAGGCCACAAGGTCGGGATCATTGACGTGGATCTGAACGGCCCCTGCGTGCCACGCATGATGGGGATCCTGGGCAAAGGCCTTGAAGTCACGCCGGATGGGGCGCGACCGCCGGAAGGGCCGTATGGCATCAAGGTGGCCTCCATGGATTTCCTGCTCAATGAGACGGCTCCCGTGCGGTGGAAAGGCCCGATGGATTTGAGTCCCGTGTGGTTGGGGCTCATGGAAATGAACGTGATCCGGGAGTTCCTCGCCGATATTTTGTGGGGCGACCTGGATTTTCTGTTGGCCGATCTTCCCCCGGGCGCCGCGGCGGACAAACCCCCGGTCATCGCAGGTTTCCTTCCGGATCTGGCCGGCGCGGTGGTGGTCACGACGCCTTCGGAAGTGGCCTCGAACGTGGTGCAGAAGTCGATCGGCTATGCCACGGAACTGGGCATCACCGTGTTGGGGGTCGTGGAAAACATGAGCCAATACCGGTGTCCGTCCTGCGGCGCCGAGAACGAACTGTTCGAGGGTAACACCGAGGGCATGTGTGAAGCCCTCAACCTGCCGTTGCTCGGCAGCATTCCGTTCGACCGGAACTTTGCGAAGACGTTTGATAAAGGGACCCCGCTGCTGGATGGGGAGTATCCCACGAACCGGCGCTATACGGATATTATAGGGCGCATTCAGTCGATGTTGGATTACAAGAAGGTCCTGGCCGAAAGGCTATAAGCGAACGATGGCACTTGTCCTTATGACGGAACCCCTGATTTATTGTGATAGCGGGATGCAGGGCAAGGCGTCCCGGAGCGAAACCCGAGGCTTATCAGAGAGATAGGTGAGGGTTGAGCGAGGACACAACGCAGCCATGCGCCCGATAGTGCAATAAATCAGAGGTTCCTTACCTTTAACTCTCCCGCGTGAGGCCATTATGAAATTCGTCTGCTTGAACTGTGAAACCTATATGAGTTTTGAAAAGGTGGAGAAACCCGCCGAAGGGTCGCTCGGGGTGTTCTTCGCCTGTCCCGCGTGCGACGTGAAGGTGTCCATGGTGACCAATCCTGGCGAAACGCAGATGGTCAGTTCCCTGGGCGTGCAGCTTGGCGGCCGGACAGTTGACCCGTCCCCATTGGAAATGACCCGGGGCACGTTGAAGGAAGACGTCGGGACTTCGGCCGCAGCGGGTTCCATGGCGGACTATCTGAACGACAAGATCCACGCCGGACAGAGCACGACCCCCGCGCCCGGCGCAACAGCCAAAGAAGGCGAGTCCGGCGGCTGTCCGTTTTCCTCGATGGTCGCGCAAATGGGGTTGACGAGCGGCGAGTCCTCCGCCGGCACGCAACCGGCCGCGCTTCAATGGAGCCCCGATGCGCAGGAACGGTTGGACAAGTTGCCGTCGTTTGTGCAGCCGATGGTCAAGAGCAGCGTGGAAACGTTTGCGCGGAAGAACGGCTACACGACCGTGACACTTCAAGTCATGGATGATTCGAAGAATTCATCCAACGGCATGAACTGGTCGCCGGAAGCCGAACAGCGCCTGAGTAACATCCCGGACTTCATTCAACCCATGGCCCGCAAAGAAATTGAACGCCTAGCCAAGGAGCGCGGCGCCACGACGGTCTCCGCCGAACTCATGGACGAAGCCAAGGAAAAGTTCATGAAGTTCATGTGACACAGATTTTCCAGTGAATTTTGTGAAAGGCGGCTGTTTCCCCAGCCGCCTTTTTCTTTTCCGCCAACCTCGCCTTTCCTTCTGTCAGCCTGAACTTGTCGTGGGCAATGCGAAGGATATGGCGAAGGATCACTCGCGGAAAAAATTGAGAGCTTCAACCGAGGTGTCTATCGACGAACTCTCGAGGCGTTACGATCTGAATGTTGTCGTAGCCGGACAGCGCAAGTAGATCCCTGTCGCCACTGATGATTAGGTTAGTGGCGCTCGCCAAAGCGCAGGCAATGAACTTATCGTCGTCCGCATCACTTGAGGCTGGCTTGGCCAATGGCAACGGGTCCACAATGTGACAGTTCTGGACAATCAGAATGAGAATTTGAGTCACATCGATAGTTGGATATCGAAGGGAAAGTCGTTCACAGACTTCAAAGTATTCCTCCAGAATCTCGTGGGATACGACAAATTCTAGTTCGCCGTGAAGCCACGCCTCCAGGATTCGTGCCGGCGGTCCGTCGAAGAAGATACCCGATATGAGAACGTTGGTATCTACGACGGTTTTCATTTCCCTGAGCGTACTTCCGAGATAACGGACTTGACGTCGGCCCGCTTCAGGCCGGCCTTTCTCGCCTGCTTTCTGGCGTTCGCTATCAGGGTGGCAAATTCGTCCATCGAGGGTGGGGAGATGGCTTTCATGATGACCGTATCCTTGTTGGCGATCACCACGAATTGAGTCCCGGCATCAAGCCCCAGGCGTTTTCGAATTTCTTCGGGAATGACGACCTGTCCCTTCGAGGACATCTTCGTCGTCGTCAGTTCTGCCATGCGTGTTCCCTCCTTGCTAGAATCTTACTGGTAAGATTAGCATACTTGTCAATTCACCGGTCAAGCAACCATATTTTGTACCCTTGAAAAACAATCGACTGTTTTACGCAAACTCTCCCCAATTTGCGTACGGCTTCAGGCGGTAAATCTCTTCCACGGGCGTCGGTAACGCGACGCCCCGTTGCTCCAGCAGGTCGGCGGTCTGCCGCAGGGGCAATCCGACGATGGTTGGATAATCTCCCTCGATCTTTTCAATAAACCGTGCTGCTTCTCCTTGAATGGAGTAGGCCCCGGCCTTCCCCAAACTTTCTTTGGTCTCCAGATAGTCCCTGAGTTCATGGTCCGTGAACGGTGTCATCAGGACTGAAGCGGTCTCGACCTGGACGACGGTCACGTAGGCGGTCTCGTGAATGAGCGCGATAGCCGTGTGCACATGGTGGTTGCGTCCCCGGAGTTGCCGCAGCATGGTTTCGGCGTCGTCGAGATCTCGAGGCTTGCCCACCAGCGTTCCGTCGATCTCGATCACCGTGTCGCTGCCCAACACCAGGTCGTCCGGGTGCCGGCGTGCGATGGAGAGCGCCTTGTCCAACGCGAATTGTTTTGCTTGGTCGCGCGGGGACAGGCCGGGGAAGGGGATTTCCTCGGCCGCGGGCGGGATGATCTCGAACGCGATGCCGAGCAGGGCCAGTAGTTCGCGGCGGCGGGGGGAGGTGGAAGCCAGGATGATGGACACGGGTTCTTGCGGCGGGTTACGCCGGTGCGGCGGTGAGGGCTTCGACGTGGGGTGCGACGTGTCGGGAGACGTATTCGTGGAGCAATCGTTCGACGTCCCCGGAATTGTTGGTCTTGACCATTTCGGCGCGCAGGGCGGCCGCATGCGGGAAGCCGCTGCAGTACCAGCCCAGGTGTTTGCGCATGCGGGGGAAACGGGGAGCATCGTGAAACCGTTCAAACGTGTGTGCGTGCTTCAGGATCATGTCGAACCGGTCGTCACGGGAGACCGCGGGTTCGGAGACCGGATTTTGAGAACATGCCCTCACGGCCTCACGGATCGCTTCTTTGCCGTGAAAGATCCACGGGTTGCCCAGAGCCGCCCGGCCGATGAGAATGCCGTCCACCCCGCTGGCAAGGATGCGGGCAATGGATTCGTTCAAGGAGCCGATGTCGCCGTTGCCCAACACGAGAATGCCTTGTTCACGGATTTGGGCCGCGGCCTCGGCAATCGCGTCCCAATCCGCGTCACCCCGGTACATTTGTTTCAAGGTGCGACCATGGATGGACATGACGTGTGGCCGGCCCTGGGCCAGACACGCGCTCCATTCATTGATGATGATGGAGTCGTACCCCAGGCGCGTTTTCACGGACAGCGGAAGGACGGAACGTGTTGAGGCCGGACGGTCCTGCGCACCATGCGCCATGCGCACTTTTTCGACGATGCCGGGTTTGAGCCCGGCTTCGGCCAGGGTCTGCCCGTCAGCCCAATCGCGCAGCCCGCGTTCGGTCGCCGCCATGATCTCGAGCGCCAGTTCCGGCGTTCTGATGAGCCCGGCGCCGCACCCGGACGACGCCACGTTCTTGGACGGGCATCCCATGTTGATATCCAGGCCGTCGAACCCGAGTTCACTCACCACATGGGCGGCCCGGTAGAACAAGAGAGGATCTTTACCGTACAACTGGGCCACGATCGGGCGTTGCCCGTCGGTATACCGTAACGGTTCCCAGCCCATGACCCGGCCCTGGCAAATGTCATGGACGTTGGTGAATTCGGTAAAGATCACGTCCGGCCGGCCATAGGTGGCGATGATGTGACGGAACGCAATATCGGTGACTCCGTCCATGGGAGCCAACCCGATAATGGGCCGTGGAAGAAGATGCCAAAAGCTCATATGCGTTGAAGTGGACGACATACTGTACAATATAGATAAAGAGTTAAATATAAGAAAGAGGGGAGCATTGTCCAGTGCAATGTTCGGAAAGATTGACAAGAGGTGATCGCCATGAACAACCGGCTTAACTTGAACCATAATCCATCGGCTGCTCCGGAGTCGGGAGTGAGCCTGCTGTCCCACGAACTGTCAAACGAGCACGATGACGCACTGACCAGATTGCAACGTGTCTTGCCGGAATCATCCAAGGGCCGGCGAAGTCACATGGACGAGGGGATGTTGGCCAGCGTCATCATGCCGCGGGCGGATCACGAGTCTGGCGCGAGCCCGCTGTCCAGCGACCTGTCGGGCGATCACGAAGCACTGCTGGCGAGACTTGAACGGATCCTTGCGAACTCCTCCGATGACCAGCGAAGCACCTTGGTACGGGGCATGTTGGCCGGTGTCGTCAGGATGGCTGAACAGCCGCCCGACCTCTTGGACGTGAAGATCATGAGCCGGGCGCTCAAGGAACTGCAACATGCGTTCCGCGTGTTTCAGCCCTATGAACATTGTCTGAAAGTGAGCATCTACGGGTCGGCCAGGACGCCGGCCCACGACCCCAATTTTCAACTGGCCGCGCGGATGGGGCGGCTGTTGAGCCAGAGCGGGTTCATGGTGATTACCGGTGCGGGGCCGGGCATCATGGATGCCGGTCACCAGGGAGCGGGCAAGGACATGAGTTTCGGCGTCAATATCATGCTGCCCTTCGAGCAAGCCGCGAACTCCACCATGGCCGGCGACCCCAAACTGGTTCACCTGAAGTACTTCTTTACCAGGAAACTCCTGTTCGTGCGGGAATCGCACGCCGCCGCCTTTTTCCCCGGCGGGTTCGGCACCATGGACGAAGCGTTCGAACTGTTGACTTTGATCCAGACCGGCAAGGCGAACGTCGTGCCGATCGTGTGTCTGCAGGCCCCGGGCTCCGACTATTGGACCCGGTGGATGGATTTCGTGAAACACCAATTGTTGCCCGGGAGCTTCATCTCGGAATCGGACTTGTCATTGTTGAAAATTTTCGACAATGCCGAGGCTGCGGCCAACGAAATCCAACACTTTTACCGGAATTTTCACTCGTACCGTTTTGTGAAAGAATCCCTGACCATCAGGATACGACACCGCTTGACTCGGGAGCAGCTCCAGGAAGTCCGCTCCCGATTTCATGACCTCGCTCCCAATGGGGTCATCGTGCAAGGGAAAGCGTTGGCGCCGGAACACGATGACCCGGCCGTCCTCTCCCTTCCCAGGTTGATCATCCCCTATCACCGCCAGGACGCGGGCCGCCTCAGACAACTCATCGATTGGCTGAACGACTTGCCGCAGGCGTCCGGTCACGAGTCCTGAGCGGTTGGAAGAGACGCGGGCGTTATTCGATCAGGGGAGCCAACCTCATGCCGGCTCGATATCGGTGTGAGAGAAATCCTTGCCTTTGAACAGGAGCGGCTCGCCCGTTGTTTGTGCGAGGGCGTAGGCAAAACAGTCGCCCAAATTCAGCGCTGCCCGGTGGTTCCCTTTGCCGAAACGCCGCCAGGCAAGGCGGGCTGCTTCAACGTGTTCGGGCATGACCGGCATCAACGTGATTCCGACCCTGTCCAGGAACGCATCGAGTTCGTGCCCGGCCGCCGCGCCGCCGCGAGCTTCCACCACGATGGCGGCTTCCAGCATATTGATGACGGACATGCGGCAATTCGGGGCCGTGGCCACAGCGGTCTCGTAACGCCCTGCATCCGGCTCGCGGTTGAGAATGGCCACGACTGCCGAACTATCGACGATCACTTGGGCAATCCTTGCTCGTCGTACAGCATCTCGCCGATTTCCACGGCCGAGGGCCCCGGCCCCATGAGCTTGGCGCAACGCTCGGCTATGGCGCGCATCTCTTGAACTAGAGCTTCCGCGCTACGCTCACGCTTCTCGCGCTCCAAGCGTTCGCGCAACGCCACGGTAATCGCGCCGGTCATGGTCTCGCCGGTCAACCGCGCCAACTCGCCGGCAAGCCGGCAGGCTTCGTCGTTTTTGATGTTCAGGCCCATCCCGCTTCCAGGGGTAGAAAATTTTTTTCACTTCTACCCTACGCGATACAGCGCTTATATGCAACATCAATGACGGGCATTACCCTCATCACCAGAGGGGCGGCCCAAATTGGAAAAGGGGGGCGATGACGTAATGGAACGCGTTATCGGTTTCCCGCCCATGGGAGCCAACCCGATGATGAGCTGGGAAGGTGCAGCTAAAAGCTCATACGTTTTCCAGTTTCTTTATCAGGTAAGGAAGTGCACTCACATCGTCTTTGTTGTATTCAAAGACTCTGGAATCGAGTTTTCTCTTCTCCTTGAGGTGTGACAAGTATTCCAAAGCCACATGTAAGCCATCCATGTCCTGATGCTTAAACTCGTATCCCAAAAACGCACCAAGATCCTTTAGGGCATATTTCTGTATGGGAAAGATGAAGCTTTCTTTTATTGATTGGCACAGGTCGATGTGCGGAATGGAGGAAAAAGTTTTACAGCCAAGTCTATTCCTTTTCAAAGCCGCACAGACCACACGCCGATCGAAGTCGGTTCCTGAATAGCTCACAAGAGCCACCCCAGGTTTTTTGCGTAGAAATTCAAGAAAGTCCTTTAGCATAGTTTTTTCCTGCTTCCAGTCTTTTGCAAAGAATTGTTCAAATTTTTCATCATGTAAAACCCCGATCAGCCAAATCCTCCGCTGGCTCAGATCGGTTTCAATGTCAAAGAACATCACGTTGTTTTGGGGTAGGCTAGTCTCGGAAGTCCGCAAGGTTCTGTTTTCAGTTACCGAGATTGCATTCAGCTTTGCTTTTTCAACGAAATCTTTTGACAGTTTGGTCATTTGAGAGATCTGTTCCAGATTCTTTGCTTTTGCGAGCTGCGGAATGGTTTTGATCCCGGCCCGTTTGAACCGGAACGCCCTCTTCTGTTTGATTCCATGAAGTCGTTCCAGAGAATCTGGGTCGACGAATTGGTGTGTATTGGCCCATCGTATGTGCGGACGAAATTCCGAATCAAATTCAATCAGCGCCAGATTTCCGGTTGCTCCCTCATGGTCATGTGACGAGACGTTTGCAACCAGGGTTTCGCCAAATGACTCTGAACGCCCTCCCCCTAAGTGGCAGTGCCCACAGACAACGAGTTCCACTGCGTTCTTCCGGATAAAGCTTCTCAGGGCTTTTGAGCCGACGTGACGAGTTCCCTCTCGTTTGGTTGCAAATCTCGCGCCGCTATCGAGAACTCCATGGGGCGGAGGATGTGAGACAATGATTCGTTTTTGGACTTTCATCTCTTCAAGTTGCTTCAGTTGTCTGGTGAGGTGGTTGCGGACACTAGGCTCCGAGTAGGTTATAATACCTGGCCCAATAGTTGATCCTTCCAGTCCAATAAAGCCAAATTCGTCTATAACAAATGGTTCCTTGTGCAAATCGTGGATGTCTTCGCCTTGAATGACCGATCTTGTCGAAGGGTAGTCGTCGTTTCCCATGACTGCCAACACCTTTTTCCCTACCGTATGCGATGCCAGCCTTGTAAAATAATTTGTGTTTCCAACCTTGAATCTTGACACGTCATCTCCCCCGTACAGAATCACGTCCACAGGTTTTTCTAATGAATTGAGGAACGTGAAGACATCGTCAACGTTTTGCACTCGCCAATCTGAAAATGCCAAAATCCTCATCTAGTTGACGTAATGCAGAGTCGATGGATTATATGTTTAGACAAAATCACTCTAAGCGGAGACGGGGCATCCCGGGCAGCCAGCTTTAGACATATAGAGGATCGATTAGTAGACCCCGTTCATCCCAAAGAACGGGGTAGTCATTACCACAAGCGTTGATGTGGATGCCATGAAAAAAGCGTTATCCCAACACGATCCGACGGTCGTGCTGTATCATGCCGATTGCCTCGATGGATTCGGTGCGGCCTGGGCCTTGTGGAAGAAGTATCCGGACGCGCGCTATCTTCCGGTGGAACACGGGCTCAGCCCGCCGTCGGGATTGGACAACGACCACGTGGTGATGGTGGACTTCAGTTATCCTCGCGAGGTCATCGAACGCATGGCCGGCTCCACGGCCAGTCTCTGGATCCTGGATCACCATGTCACGGCGCAGGCTGCGTTGGCCGGTCTCCCGTACGCGTATTTCGACATGAAAAAGAGCGGCGCGGTGTTGGCCTGGGAATGGGCGCACCTGGAGCCGGCCCCCTGGTTGCTGCAATACATTCAGGACAAGGATTTGTGGGAATGGCGGTTGCCCATGAGTCGTGAAATCAACGCCGCGTTGGACTCGTATCCGTTTGATTTTCAGGTTTGGGATAGTCTGACGCAGGAGACGTTGGAAATCGAAGGCCGGGCCATTCTACGACGGGAAGACGTCCTGATTTCCAAAATCGTCAAGGAATCGGTTCTGGTTGACTTTGAGGGTGAAACCGTGCCGGCGGTGTATAGCCCGGTGATGACCAGTCAGATCGGTGAACGCCTGGGCCGGGACTATCCGTTTTGCATTATCTGGCACCAACGGAACGGCCGGCGGTATTTCAGTCTGCGTTCCAAACCGGGGACCGTCGACGTCTCCGCCATTGCCGCGCGGCATGGGGGCGGCGGGCACGTCAATGCCGCGGGTTTTTCCATTCCTCTTGAAGACGCGGATATCCTGAATCCCATCAGATGGTAGCCCGGCGTTGCCTGGAAGTGGCTTGGCATAGCAATACATCTCATAAACATAGCAAAACATCGCCATATTATAGCAATACATAGCAAAAACATAGCAAGGCATCGCAAAACATAGCAGAAACATAGCAGAAAGCAGCACTTCATAGCGCGGCATAGCAAATCATAGCGCGGAATAGCAGATGTTGAATGGCGCGCCGGATGATGCGTAGCAGCGTGATTTCATGATTCCATTACGTGACGACACCCCAGCGGAAGTCAAACCCGTCGTGACCATTGGGTTTCTGGTTGCCTGCGTCATCGTCTTCCTGAACCAGTTCATGCTGGGGCAGCAGAGCGGGCAGGCCTTCGTGTATCAGTATGGGGCCATCCCTGCGGTCGTGTTCGGGTATGCCGAACTCCCGGTTGAACTCATGGCAGTGTCACCCTATGGCAGTTTGGTGACCAGCATGTTTCTTCACGGCGGATGGATGCACCTGATCGGGAATATGCTGTATCTCTGGATTTTCGGGAACAACATTGAAGACGTCATGGGACATGGAAAGTTCATGATCTTTTATTTCCTGTGCGGGATTATTGCGGCGTTGAGTCATGCCGCGGTTGACCCGGTTTCCACGGTTCCCATGGTGGGGGCCAGCGGCGCCATTTCAGGGATCCTGGGCGCCTATTTGTTGCTCTACCCCCGTGCCCAGGTGTTGGTGCTCATCCCCCTGGGATTCTTCAGCCAGATACTTCATGTGCCGGCCTCGATCGTGTTGGGTCTGTGGTTCGTGATGCAGGTCCTGAGCGGCGGGATGAGCCTCGGCACCGAAGGCGGCGGCGTGGCGTTTTTCGCGCATATCGGCGGCTTTCTGGCGGGCGTCCTGTTGATCGGGTTCTTCAAACATCCCCACGTGAAGTTTTTCAATCCCCCCCATTCGCACGCGCGGCATTGGGACTAACGGCACGGCGCCGTCAGAGCCGATTTTTACCGCAGCGAAGTCCCCCTAAAAGAAAAAATACACTGGGGACGAATATTCCCGAAAATATCCTTGACAATCCCCTGACGCTTGAGTATTGTCCACAGTTCGCTATTCAGTCGTTCTTTGACAGTTAAATAGCCGGAACCAACGGCAAAGAAGAAGTGTGTTGAAGTGGTGGCCCTTGTGAAAAGAAGTATAATTTTTGAGAGTTTGATCCTGGCTCAGAACGAACGCTGGCGGCGCGCCTAACACATGCAAGTCGAACGAGAGGCTCTTCGGAGTAGTAAAGTGGCGAACGGGTGAGTAATACATGGGTAATCTGCCTTTGAGCGGGGGATAACCAGCCGAAAGGCTGGCTAATACCCCATACGCTTCCGGTCCCTCGGGTAAGGAAGGAAAGCCGCATCGTGGATGTGGCACTCGAAGATGGGCTCATGGCCTATCAGCTTGTTGGTGGG
>OZ242346.1:0-1430000 GCA_965208595.1 Nitrospirales bacterium | reverse complement strand
CATGGCCAGGGTGAATCCGTCGTAACAGATGGAGGAGGCCCGAACCGTTGTTTGTTGCAAAAAGCTCGGATGAGCTGTGGGTAGGAGTGAAAGGCTAATCAAACCTCGTAATAGCTGGTTCTCCCCGAAATAGCTTTAGGGCTAGCCTTGGAGTTACCGTGGCGGAGGTAGAGCACTGGATGGGCTAGGGGCGTTATCGCGCTACCGAACTCAACCAAACTCCGAATGCCGCTACTGGATCTCCAGGAGTCAGACTACGGGCGCTAAGGTCCGTGGTCAAAAGGGAAACAGCCCAGACCGCCAGCTAAGGTCCCCAATTGTAAGCTAAGTGGGAAAGGTTGTGGGTGTGCTCAGACAGCCAGGAGGTTGGCTTAGAAGCAGCCATCCTTGAAAGAGTGCGTAATAGCTCACTGGTCGAGTGTGCCTGCGCCGAAAATGTAACGGGGCTTAAGTTTACAACCGAAGCTGCGGGCTTGTCCCTCACGGGATGAGCGGTAGGGGAGCATTCTCTGTGAGGTGAAGGTTGACCGACAAGGACAGCTGGATTGCAGAGAAGAGATTATGCCGGCATAAGTAGCGATAAACGATGTGAGAATCATCGTCCCCGTAAGCCTAAGGTTTCCTGGCCAATGTTCGTCAGGTCAGGGTTAGTCGGTCCCTAAGGCGAGGCCGAAAGGCGTAGTCAATGGGAAACAGGTCAACATTCCTGTACCATCATGTTCGCGTTATCAACGAAGGGGGGACGCAGAAGGGTAGGCACCGCCGGGTCCCTGGAATACCCGGTCCAAGCGTGTAGGCGGGATTCGTAGGCAAATCCGCGAATCCATTAACGCCGAGGCGTGATGGGGAGGCCGCAAGGCCACAAACGGGCTGATCCCACACTGCCGAGAAAAGCCTCGTAGTGAGTGGGCATGGTGACCGTACCGCAAACCGACACAGGTAGGCGAGTGGAATACACTCAGGGGCGTGAGAGAACACTCCCTAAGGAACTCTGCAAACTAGCCCCGTAACTTCGGGAGAAGGGGTGCCTCGCGTACGTGAGAGGACTTGCTCCTCGAGCGGAACGAGGTCGCAGTGAAATGGCTCTGGCGACTGTTTACCAAAAACACAGGACTCTGCTAACTCGTAAGAGGATGTATAGGGTCTGATGCCTGCCCGGTGCTGGAAGGTTAACTGGAGATGTTAGCCGCAAGGCGAAGCTTCGAAGGGAAGCCCCAGTAAACGGCGGCCGTAACTATAACGGTAAAGTTGCTACGACTTGGCCGTTGTAAAATTTGGCTATATGCTGGGACATCTGAGAATCCCTTGCTACCGAGGAGGTGATAAAGCATGGGTGCAGACAATCAGCAGGAAAGGCTGTCAAGTGAGGAAACGAAACGTTGGTTTCTGGCGGGTGTAATTGAAGGAGAAGGAAGCGTTTGTATCTCCATTAAAAAGCATCCCACCGCAGCGTTTGGTTACTATGTCGATCCGGAATTTTTTCTTTACCAACACCGGAACCGTCGTAGAATCCTCGAGATCGCCTCGGAAGTTTTCCAAACAGGTCGTATTTTCCCAAAACATGGGAATCCAGATGTGTTGGTATACGCCATCACATCGAGGCGGACGATTACGGAAAAGATTATTCCGTTTCTGAATCGGTATATGATCTTTTCCGCACGGAAGGAAGACTACGGGAAGTTTGGTGAGGCGTTGCGACTTTATGAAGATGGTGCCCATCAAACCAAGGAGGGACTTGCGAGAATTGTCCAGCTTGCCTATGAGATGAACCATGAAGGCAAGCAACGACAGCGACCACTCCAAGAAGTCCTTGACAGAATCCTCAGAGGCCATATGCCAAACACTTCAGCGGAGAAGTGAAGATATGGTCCGATCTCCATAGCGATATGGAGAGCTAGGCGGAACAGAAACGTACTAGCCGCGCGGTTTTAAGGCCGCGTCAGTAACAATAATGCCTAAGGTAGCGAAATTCCTTGTCGGGTAAGTTCCGACCTGCATGAATGGCATAACGATTGGAGCGCTGTCTCGGGGAGTGACTCAGCGAACTTGTGGTTCCGGTGAAGACGCCGGGTGCCCGCAACTAGACGGAAAGACCCTGTGCACCTTTACTACAATTTGACATTGGGTGTTGGGCGACTATGTGTAGGATAGGTGGGAGACGGTGAAGCGGGGGCGCTAGTTCCCGTGGAGTCATCCTTGAAATACCACCCTTATTTTTCCGACATTCTAACCTGGCTCTGTCATCCAGGGCAGGGACAGTGTCTGGTGGGTAGTTTGACTGGGGCGGTCGCCTCCCAAAGAGTAACGGAGGCGCCCAAAGGTTCCCTCAGGCTGGTCGGCAATCAGCCGTCGAGTGTAAAGACAAAAGGGAGCTTGACTGCGAGACGGACACGTCGAGCAGGGACGAAAGTCGGGCTTAGTGATCCGGTGGTCCTGGGTGGAAGGGCCATCGCTCAACGGATAAAAGGTACGCCGGGGATAACAGGCTGATCTCCCCCAAGAGTTCACATCGACGGGGAGGTTTGGCACCTCGATGTCGACTCATCGCATCCTGGGGCTGAAGCGGGTCCCAAGGGTCGGGCTGTTCGCCCGTTAAAGCGGTACGAGAGTTGGGTTCAGAACGTCGTGAGACAGTTCGGTCCCTATCTGTTGTGGGCGTAGGAGATTTGAGAGGGTCTGTCTCTAGTACGAGAGGATTGAGATGGACGGACCTCTAGTGTGCCGGTTGTCGCGCCAGCGGCAGCGCCGGGTAGCTATGTCCGGTTTGGATAACCGCTGAAAGCATCTAAGCGGGAAGCCAGCCTCAAGACAAGATCTCCCGGAGGGTAACCTCCCTAAAGGCCACTCGTAGACGACGAGTTTGATAGGCTGGATGTGGAAGAGCCGTAAGGCTTGAAGCTAACCAGTACTAATCGGCCGTGCGACTTAACATCATTTTACTTCTGATAGACATGACCTCCCGCCAGCGGGACGTCAACGACGGGAACCATGAGGGATGCAGACGCGAGCCGCGTGTCTCGTTCCATCATGAATTCTCGAGGGGAAAGCGATCATCATATTCCCGGTGACCATGCCGGAGGGGCCACACCCGTTCCCATCCCGAACACGGAAGTTAAGCCCTCCAGGGCCGATGATACTGCAGCTGCGAGGCTGTGGGAAAGTAGGGCGTTGCCGGGTTCTTTTGAAGCCCACGGGTCTACGAATCCGTGGGCTTTTCTTTTACTTTGTTCCCGATGGTGCTTGATTGGCGATACGCCCGGCATCGCCCCGATGAAAAAGGGTGGTCTTCGGACACCAGGTTTGCTACCCTTGGAGGCTATGTCTTCGAGTATCCGGCTCAAGAGAGCACGTAAAGCTGCATGAGACAAATTACCTTTGGGACATCAGGATGGCGAGCCGTTCTGGGGGAAGATTTTACGTTTCAAAGCGTCCGAATCGTCTCGCAAGCCATCGTCCACGTCCTGAAACAAGAAAAAATCGGGCACCGCGGCCTGATTATCGGCTACGATTCCAGGTTTCTTGGTGAAAAATTCGCCAGGGTCGCGGCTGAAGTATTTGCGGGCCACGGCATGTCGGTGTCGCTGTGTGACCGGGAAACACCCACGCCAACTATTTCGTACCATGTGCTTCAGCAGAACCTGGCCGGCGGGTTGAATATTTCCGCCAGCCACAACCCTCCCGAATACAACGGTATCAAGTTTACACCGGAGTGGGGCGGCCCTGCGCTTCCAGAAACCACCCGGGCCATCGAACAACGGCTGGTACACCTGCTGCACGGGGAGCACGTGAAATGGCTCCCGTGGGAGAAGGCCCAGCGAACGCAAATGGTGCAACTGTTTGATCCGTGTCCCGATTATTTGGCTGCGCTGGGGAAGCATATCGATGTGGATGCGATCCGCGAGGCCGACCTGCGCGTGGTCATGGATCCCATGTATGGAACGTCGCGCGGTTATCTTGATACGTTCCTCAGGAATGCCGGCGCGAAAATGGCGGTCCTGCACTATTGGCGCGACCCGTATTTCGGGGGACTCCGCCCTGAACCCACCCGAGAGACCACGGCGGAATTGCAAGAAACGGTAAAACAAGGAAAGGCCCATATCGGGTTGGCCACCGACGGGGACGCCGATCGATTCGGTGTCGTGGACCGGGACGGCAGTTTTATCGATGCCAATATCATTTTGGCGTTACTGGTGGATTACCTGGCAACGACCAGACGTTGGACCGGAGACGTGGGACGATCCGTCGCCACGACGCATCTCATCGACCGCGTGGCCCGCAAGCACGGCTTGGGCGTCCGGGAAACACCCGTCGGGTTCAAATATCTCGCCGAACTTTTAGCCAAGGACGAGATCCGGATGGGCGGCGAAGAAAGTGCGGGTCTGTCGATCCAGGGGCACGTGCCGGAAAAGGACGGGATCCTGGCCTGTTTGCTGGTGACGGAAATGATTGCCCGAACCAAGAAGACGCTTCAAGAACTCACGGAAGACTTGTTTCTTCGGGTGGGCCCGGTCTTTTCGTCCCGCGACGACCAGACCCTCACGGACACGATGCAGGAAAATTTGCTCAAGGTCCAGAAGACGCCGCCTTCCGATCTCGCGGGGAAATCGATTCAGGAGATCAACACCCTTGATGGATGCAAACTCGTGTTGGAAGACGGGAGTTGGTTTCTGTTCCGTCCTTCCGGGACGGAACCATGGGTGCGCTGTTATGCGGAAGCGTCGACTCGTGAGGACATGGAGGCGCTCATGGCAGCCGGGCAACAACTCGTGCATCACGGCCCCCAAAAAAGCGATTGAGGCGTAAGCTCCGGCTTGCCCCGAAGCTTTTGCACGTGCTCCTTCCCCGACGTGAACACGTGTTGCAACACCATCGCGTCCACGCATCCGGTGCTCGTGTTCGCCTGTCCTCCTCACGCGGTTCAGTGGTTTCGAGAATTCCTGGCCGACGTCACGGTTCGTTCGATGCCTCGATGTGCGTAGCCCAACGATCGTTAGGCTCTACACTCCATCACATGACAACCGGAACGGAGGGAACGAGAGAAAGCATGGACAAAGAATTGGCGGTGGCCGTGGAATTGGCTCGACGAGCGGGCCGAGCCGTGATGGACGTGTATGCCACGGACTTTGCCGTGGCGTCCAAAGGTCGCAACGATCCCGTAACCGAGGCCGACCGGCAAGCAAACGACCTGATTGTGACGGGCCTGAAAGAGGCGTTCCCCGAGGACGTCGTGGTGGCGGAAGAAAGTCCTCCTCCTGACGACCTTCCGGCCTTCGGGCGCGTCTGGTACGTGGATCCGCTGGACGGCACCAAAGAATTTATCGCCAGGAACGGAGAGTTCTCCGTGATGATCGGGCTTGCCCTCAACGGGCACGCGCAACTCGGTGTGGTTTATCGCCCCGAGGGGGACGTGCTGTATGCCGGAGACGTGGGAAGTGAGGCATGGATGGAACACGGAGGCATCCGCACAGCCTTGGTGATCAAGGGACAGGATTCCAAAAGACCCCTCACCTTGGCGGTTTCCCGGTCGCATCGCCATCCCATGGTCGAAAAGTTCAGCCGGACGCTCGGCGTGGAAGATGAAATTCCATCGGGAAGCGTGGGATTGAAAATCGGCCTGATTGCGAGGGGAGAAGCCGACGTGTACCTGGAGCCCGGTCCCTATACCAAACTCTGGGATTCCTGCGCCCCGGAAGCGATCCTCCGGGCGGCGGGTGGAGAATTCACCACGATCCTTGGCCAGCCCCTGATCTATGGCGAGAACCGGTTACCGAAGGCTTTGGTCAAGGATCAACTCGCCAACACACATGGCCTGCTGGCGAGCAACGGGTTCTGTCACGAACGCGTGGTGCAAGCGTTGCGACCGGTTGTGGAAGAACTGGGGCTCAAGCCACGGGAAGCGTAAGTGAGACGCACTCCATGTTGCCGTCATGGCACCAAGCGGATCATCAGTTTCGATGAAGGCTTTGACAACAATCCGGAGATGACTCGCTTAACTGGATGGAATCCAGGTTAGATTTATCACAGCGGGGTTTCGCCCCCACACGACGAGGCACTTTTGTTTCGGCAAAAGTGCCCAAAACCACTTCCGCCCTGGCGTGGCCCTCCGGGTCTCCTGCGATGCTCGCAGACTCCGGCGGCTGCGCAACTCGCTCCGAGGTAAACAGCTACCTCCTCGCTCAAACAGTGCTCGCCGAATCCCCGGAGTCCGCTCTGCTTCTCGGCCACGCCAGAAGGCGGGAATCATACATGACACTTCAAACGCCATTCCGTCAGAGCTGAGCGCAGACGGCTTTCACTTCGGTGTATAAATCAAGAGCTGCATGACCCATCTCCCGGCCCCATCCCGATTGTTTGTAGCCCCCGAAGGGAAGGGCGGCGTCCAGGATGTTATGGCAGTTGATCCAGACCGTTCCGGCCCGGAGCCGAGAGGCAATGCGATGGGCCTTGCTCACGTCCTTGGTCCAAACGGCGGCAGCTAACCCGTACACGCTGTCATTGGCCTTTTCCAAAACCTCTTCAAGATCGGTAAAGGGTTCGGCGCAGACCACGGGTCCGAAAATTTCCTCTTGCACGACCTTCATGTGTTGCGTGGTGTTCACGAGCACGGTGGGCTCCACAAAATAGCCTTTGTCACCATAGCGGTTTCCTCCGATGACCGCTTGGGCTCCCTCATTCATCCCGGATTCCACATACCCCAAGACGCGCTGTTGTTGTTCATCGGACACCAGCGGCCCCATCTGGGTGGTCGTCTCCATGCCGGGTCCCAGTTTAATCTGTTTGGCCTGATCAGCCAGGCCCGCGAGCACGTTATCGAAGATCTTTTTCTCGGCATAGAGGCGCGAGCCGGCACAGCAACATTGTCCATGGTTGAAGAAAATGGCATTGGACACCCCGGGGACCGCTGCAGCCAAGTCGGCATCGGGCAGCACCACACTGGGAGACTTGCCTCCCAATTCAAGCGTCACTTTTTTCAGGTTCCCGGCCGCGGCGTGGACAATCGAGCGGCCGACTTCCGTCGAGCCCGTAAAGGCGACCTTGTCGACGTCGGGATGCGCGGCGAGAGCGGCTCCAGCCGTTTCCCCAAAGCCGGTCACGATATTCAGAACGCCGTCCGGAATTCCAACTTCACACGCCAACTCTCCGAGCATGAGCGCGGAGAGCGGGGTTTGCTCGGCGGGCTTCAAGACGACGGTACAACCCGCGGCCAGGGCGGGGCCCAACTTCCACGCCGCCATGAGCAGTGGAAAATTCCAGGGAATGATCTGTCCGACGACACCGATGGGTTCCCGCAAGGTATAAGCATGGAACTGAGCCCCGGGCGCATACGGGACGGAAATAGGAATCGTGTTGCCCTCGATTTTCGTGACCCAGCCCGCCATGTACCGGAAAAGGTCAATGGCCATGGGAACGTCGGCGACCCGTGCGACGGTCACCGGTTTGCCGTTGTCAAGAGACTCCAATTGCGCAAAGTCTTCCAAGCGCTGTTCCATGAGATCGGCCAATTTCCACAGGAGCTTTCCCCGTTCGGACGGGGTCAGGGTTCGCCATGGGCCATGCTCAAACGCATGCCGCGCTGCCTTGACGGCGCGATCGATGTCCTCTTTTTGACCATCAGGGACTTGGCATAACACGTCACCCGTGGCCGGATTAAAGGTAGGAAACGTTTGTTCGGATAAGGCGTTGCCCCATTTGCCATCAATCAGGATTTTCCGCGGCGCAGACAAAAATCCTTGAGTCAGGGGAGTCATTTCTGTCGTGGCGGCAATCATCTTCTTCCTCCAAGGTTTTATGATTGTACGACTATGAGGAAAATAAACAGGAATATCCTTCAGCAATGTAATGCGGCTGGTCCGGTGAATACATACAGCGTTTTGCGAATCGTATTATGCTCCTATTTTTTCTGTTAAGTCCACTCAAAGGCCTTTTGGGAAGTTCCTGTTCCCTAAAGGTCCGCCTCCGGCGTTCCAAATATCTCGTTCACGTTCCATCATGCTCGCCACTCGACAACGCCTCCCGCCCGAACCGCTCGATGGCCTCAAGGGTTTCGCGCACGTCGTCCCAGGTCGTGGTGTGGTTGAGGATGCAGAGCCTGAGCGAAAACCTTTTCCGGAGCAGCGTCGATGACATGAACGCGGGGTCCTCCCAAAAGACTCGGGCGAGTACGTTCCGGTTGATCTTTCCCAGGGCTTCCTCGTCCAGGGCGGCGGCCTTGGGGTTGACCCGGAAACACACGATGCCCAGTGACGCGGGGTTCAACATCTCCAGGATCGGGCTTGCCCGGACATATTCTTCAGCCCGGGCGGCCAACTCCATTCCGTTCGATACGGCTCTCCGGAACGCGGCCATCCCGAAGGTCTGAACCGACATCCAGATCTTCAAGGCCCGGACCGAGCGGCTCAGTTGCAGGCCGTGGTCGGAAAAGTTCGGGTGATGCGCGCCCCATATCGTGTCCTGCAGCATATCGTGCGGAATCACGAATGCGTGTTCGAGGGTCCTTGCGTCCTTCACCAGGAGACAGCCTGCCTCGTACGGCTGGAAGAACCATTTGTGCGCGTCCAACCCGATCGAATCGGCGCGTTCAATCCCCCGCAAGAGTTCCTTCCCACGCTCGGTCACGACCGCGAAACCGCCGTACGACGCGTCGACGTGCAGCCAGATACCTTCCGCCTCGCAGTAGGTTGCCACTGCTTCAAGCGGATCGATGGCACCCGTACTGCCCGCTCCGGCATTGGCGCACACCGCGATGGGATTGAACCCGGCGGCGCGGTCCTCGGCCACGGCGCGAGCGAGCGCCTCCATGTCCAGGCGGTAGCATTCATCGCTCGCAACCTTGCGAATGCACTCCGGTCGCACACCGATGATCCTGGCCGCACGGACCTGGGCGCTGTGACTCTGGTCGCTCATGTACACGGTCGCGCGTTCGGGGTGGCCCGCCGCTTCCCGTGCAGCGACGAGCGCGTCGAGACTGGCCGCCGAGCCCCCGCTCGTCAACAGTCCGCCCGCGCTCTCCGGAAAACCAAGCCAGCGCCGGATCCAGTCGATGACGACCAACTCAAGCTGGCTTGGCCCGCTCGATGTCAGCCAGGTGCATTGATTGACGTTGTAGCCGGCAGCCATGAAGTCGGCCAGTACTCCGGGCCACGTGGGAGCCGTCGGGATAAACGCGAATTGACGGGGATGATCTAGCCGTAGCGCGATGGGGAGGATCTCGCGGGCGGCCCGCTCCAGGACCTCCGCTGCCGACTGGCCGTGCTCGGGCGGATCCTCCATGAGCCGGTCTGCCAGTATCTGCTGGAAGTCTCCTTCCCAAGCGCCTTCCTTGGGCAGGCCCTCGATTCGGTCCACCAGAAGCTCCGCCGCCCTGCGCGCGAGATCGAGCATGAGGTCGGGCGCCATCCGGAGGCCATCGTGCGTCTGACCACCCACTTCTCCGCTGGATGCATTCTCCGGCGAGGCATACGGCGTTTCTCCTATTCCCCCTGCGTCTTCAGCCATTTTCTTCTTCCCTTGGTCTTAGTGAATTATTTTATCCAGTTTTATGACTGACTGAGGATCAAACAGTACTTCATATCGATATGTATGGCAACAGAAACCAAGTTTGTTGGATGCCGAAAGCTGTGGGATGCCCAAAGCGTGAGGTCCGTCAGGCCTTCCTTCTTGACGGGTTTTAATATCGGTCCCTAGAATGCCTTTCTTTCGGTCTTAGAAGGAGAAGCAACATGAGGCCTCTCTCGAATGCGGTGTTGCGGGATAACTCCAGTGGATCTATAATGGTTCCAAAATAGAACCACAAGGAGGCCAGGATGTCTATCAATCTTTCCATCAAAAATGTTCCGAAAGAATGGGTGCAGCACCTACGGCAACGTGCCAGCAAACACCATCGTTCGCTTCAAGGTGAATTACTTTCCATTTTGGAAGACAGCCTGAATCAGCAGGACAAGAGTTCCCCACAAAGTCTCTTGGCGGAATTACGTCAACGGGGCCTACGCACTCCCAAGGAATCGGTGACGATCGTGAGGAAAGACCGGGATGGCCGTTAAGGTCATTGATACGTCAGCATTGGCGGCGGTTGCGTTTGCCGAACCCGATGGCCAACGGATCGCGGCTCAATTGGAAGAGCATGACTTGATCGCTCCGCACCTGTTACCCTTTGAGTTGGCTAACGTCTGCCTCACCAAGATTCGGAGGCATCCGGTTAAGAAGGAGTTACTGTTGGCTGGTTATGAGATGGTCAGTCGCCTGCCCTTGACGTTCATGGCAGTCAACATGACGGAGGTCGTGACACTTGCTGAAGCCAAAAAGTTGACTGCGTATGACGCTTCCTTCTTATGGCTCGCCCGGCAGTTAGACGTTGAATTGGTCACTTTGGATAAGATGTTAGCCAAACAGGTGAGTCCCCGAAAGGCCAAATAGATCTTCCATCCCAGGGGTTCAATTCATTTTATGCGGGGTTTCGCCCCCGCACGACGAGGCACTTTTGTTTCGGCAAAAGTACCCAAAACCATTTCCGCCAGTGCGCGTCCCCTATGGGGAGACTTTGCCACAAAACCAGATTACATGCCGGCACAACTCGCTTCGCTCAAACAGTCGCCGCCGGAGCAGTCAAATTTGCTTCCGCGGCAAAGCCGCGTCCGAAGGCGGGAAAGCCACTATCTGAAAATTGACAGTGTCTAGAGAATGCTTTAACGTTCAACGTATTGATCGAACAGACTGGTGAGTTATGGATGTGTGCGATGCCTAACGAATTCACGGCGATTATCGAACAAGATGAGGAATGGTTTATTGCGTATTGCCCGGAAATTCCCGGGGCGAATGGACAAGGCAAAACAAAAGAAGAAGCAAGAAGCAGTCTTGCTGATGCTATTGCCCTCATTTTGCAAGATCGTCGCGAAGATGCCCTCCGAGGAACCCCACCTGAAGCGATTCGAGATACGGTGACTCTTGGGTGAAACGGAGCGCCTTGCTTCGCCACTTGCGCAAATACGGCTGCTACTTGAAGCGTGAAGGTAGCGCGCATTCACTTTGGACCAATCCTGCTACTGGCTCGGTCGAAGCCATCCCTCGCCATACCGAAATTCCCGATCGGTTAGCCCAAAAAATTTGTCGAAATCTGTCGTTACCTTTTCCGGGAAGTTAGTACAACATCTCTCATTTTTTGAATTTTTTATAGCAGGGTTTCGCCCCCGCGCGGCGCGATCCTTTTGTTTCGACAAAAGTGCCCAAAACCATTTTTCCAATGGGTAATATTCCTGACCTTCCCCCCATAAAACGGTCCACTTCGAGGGTGAGTTTTCTGGTACAGCAACCCAGGAGGACTCATCATGAAGCGGAAACGATTCAGCGAAGCCCAGATCATCGGGGTGTTACAAGAAGCCGAGGCCGGGGTCAAGAAACAAGACCTCTGCCGGAAACATGGGATCACCGAGCAAACGTTCTATCGGTGGCGAGCCAAGTATGGGGGCCTGCGGGTCTCCGACGTCACACGGCTGAAGCAGCTTGAGGCCGAGAATCGGCAGTTGAAGCAGCTGTTGGCCGACGCGCACCTGGATCAGGCGGCGCTCAAGGAACTCCTGTCAAAAAACTGGTAAGGCCCGCGGCACGGCGCCAAGCGGTGGCTCATCTGGTCACGCTGGGGCTGATGAGTCAGCGGCGGGCCTGTCACTTGGTAGGCATCCACCGCTCGGTAGTGCGCCATCAGTCCGGCCGTCCCGACGCAGCCGCCCTCCGGGTCCGGCTGTGCGAACTGGCGGCGGCGTTTCCGCGCTATGGCTACAAGCTGTTGCATGAGTTACTCAAACGGGAGGGCTTGGTGGTGAACGCGAAGAAGACGTATCGGCTGTATCGCGAAGAGCGTCTGCAGGTCCGGCGCAAGCGGCGTAAACGTCTCCCGGCCCGTGACCGTGGGCCGTTCCCGCATCTAGACGGCCCGAATCAGCGCTGGTCGATGGACTTCATGTCGGATCAATTGGCCACAGGGCGGCGCTTCCGCATTTTGAACGTCGTGGACGATTACAGCCGGGAATGTATCGGCCAGCTCGTGGACGTTTCGATCTCTGGAGAGCGAGTCAGTCGGCTCTTGGATCACCTGGCTGTCCAGCGGGCTCGGCCCGTAGCGATCGTGCTGGATAACGGACCGGAATTCACGAGCAAGGCGCTGTGCTTGTGGGCCCAACGCACGGGGGTGCGCCTGCGCTTCATCCAGCCGGGGAAGCCGTGTCAGAATGCCTTCGTAGAGAGTTTTAACGGCAAATTCCGGGATGCCTGCCTGAATGAACAATGGTTCGTTGATTTGGCCGAGGCCCGGCGTCGTATCGAAGCGTGGCGCCTCCACTATAACACCGTCCGGCCCCACAGTTCGCTAGGGTTTCTCAGTCCGGAAGAGTTTCGTCTGGCAGGCGAACGTGACGTGGACAAAGCCGGTCGCTCGGCAAGCTTGACAAAAACGGCAAATGGCCCACTTTCCCCCAGCCATCCCGAGGGCTATAATTCGGTCATTGCCTCACTTTCGACTTGGACCTAAATTGGGGGGAAGGTCACGAGACCCCGCGATATTGATACAAGATATGTTTGGCATAACTCCAAAACCCTTCAATGCCATTGATATGATTCTTCGTCCGCCAGCTCACCAACGTTTTCGCATGATTCACGGTATGATGGTGGCCATAGCGTTTCAATGATTGATAGCCCCGAAAGGCATCGGTGAAATAGACCGAGCCTTTCCGGGTGTGGGCTTGAATATGCCGCAGCAATTCGTCCGCACTGACCGATTCAACCACCTTGGTGTACACGCGCCCGTCCCGCTCCAGGAGCCCGAACACGACGCTCTTGCCCGCCGTGGCGCGCCCGCGTTGCCCTTTGCGCTTGCCCCCGAAATAGGCCTCATCCAATTCGATCTCGCCCTTCAGTTTCCCCGCTTCCAGTTCGGTCACATGAAACAACGCTTCGCGGAGTCGGTGATAGATGCGGGTCACCACTTTGACATCCAGGCCCAGATCCTGGCTCAACCGATAGGCGGGTTGCAATTGATAGAAGCCTTGCAGGATCCGGATCTCCCGGCGCAACCGCCGGAGACTCTTGCTTTTCCCACAGCGCCCACATTTCACATAGCCGCGGCGCGTATGCAGGAGCTGAAAGGAGCCACAGAAAATGCATTTGCGGCCCCGCAGAAAGTTGGCCGCACAACTAAAAACCGTATGTCGTCCAGTAACCATGCGTGTTTTCTACCACACATTGGTTACGAAACGCCCTAATTACCTAAAATTTTTGGATGAATGCTCTAACTGGAGTGAAAGAGACAGGGTCAGCGCAACTCAACTGATGTTTTCTCTCGAAGCAAAAGGGAAAAGCTCAAGCACACTTTTCAAGCTCATTAATGACCGAATCAACGAATGCGGAACACGCATAGATGCAAGCAAGGATCTAACATTTGAAGAGGTTAAGAAAGTAGCATGTTCAGATGACTTAGAAATTGTGGATCAGGTTCGGTATGACCAGCTTTTCTATAAGTACCGAAATACTTTGATTCATGAATTTAGAGAGCCTGGTAAGTATGCGATTCCATCTGTTGATGACCTTTCACCATTTTCGAAAGAAGTAGGAGATGCATCTACTGGGGGGAAAACATGGGAATTTGTTTTTCCGGTTAAATTTCTGGCGAGATTGTGTGAAGGTAGCATAGATGGACTTGAGAAGTACCTTATAGAAAATAATCAAAAACCTTTTGACCCCTGCGAATTTAGGCCACGATGGTAGCGGTCATGAAAATCTTCGTTAATCGATAACTCAATTTAAGATAGTCAAACTGTATATGCTTCTCAGATCATCAGCTTTCGCGCACGGCGGAGTTGGAACACCAAATCGACTTCTTTGGATTGGAGAATCAACGCATGATGCGCGATGACGTGGTGGTCATAGGCGGCGGGCTGGCGGGGTCGGAAGCGGCGTGGCAGGCGGCGGAGCGCGGAGCGCGCGTCACCCTGTACGAGATGCGACCGAAGCAGGGAACCGCGGCACACAAGACCGATCAGTTGGCGGAAATCGTGTGCTCGAATTCGTTGGGGTCTGCGGATCCCTTCAGCGCGCCGGGTATCTTGAAGGAAGAGATGCGGCTGCTGAATTCGCTGGTCATCCGCGCGGCGGAAACAGCCCGCGTGCCCGCCGGGGCGGCGCTGGCCGTGGATCGCGAGATTTTTGCGCGCGAAATCACCCAAGCGCTGGAAGGCCACCCGAATGTCCGGATCATTCGAGAGGAGATTCGGGAGATCCCCACGGACGCCTTGTGCATCGTGGCCACGGGGCCCTTGACCTCCGAGAGCCTGGCGCAGGCCCTGACCGCGCTTACCCACAAAACGAACCTGGCGTTTTTCGATGCGATTTCCCCGATCATCGATGCCGAGTCCATTGACATGGACAAAGTGTTCCGGGCGTCGCGCTATGAAAAAGGCAGCGCGGATTACCTGAATTGTCCGATGGATGAAGAAACCTATGCGGCCTTTTACGAGGCGCTGATGGCCGCGGACAAAGTGCAACCGAAGGATTTTGAAAAGGTTCCCTACTTTGAAGGCTGTCTCCCCATTGAAGCCATGGCGGAACGCGGAAAGCAGACGTTGACCTTCGGTCCGATGAAACCCGTCGGCTTGGTTGATCCGCGCACCGGGGTCCGGCCGCACGCGGTGCTCCAGTTACGTGCGGAAAATCGTTATGGTTCGTGTTATAACATGGTGGGGTTTCAAACCAAGCTGACCTATCCGGAGCAAAAACGCGTGTTTCGGATGATTCCGGGTCTCGAACAGGCGGCGTTTCTCCGCTATGGGAGCGTGCATCGGAATACCTTTGTGAACTCTCCGGCCTTGTTGCGGAAGACGTTGCAACTGAAGGCGCGCGAGACCACGTGGTTGGCGGGCTGTATCGTCGGGGTGGAAGGCTACGTCGAATGTGCCGCGACCGGCGGCTTGGCCGGAATCAACGCCGGCCGGGCGCTGGCGGATCTGCCGTTGGTGACGCCTCCCCTTACCACGGCACATGGGGCCTTGCTGCATTATATTACGACGAGCGACGCCAAGCATTTCCAGCCCATGAATACGAACTTCGGACTGTTCCCGCCCCTTCCCTTGAACGTGCGGGACAAAGAACAAAAGCGTCGCATGATCCACCAACGGGCTATTGAAGAGTGGCAGGGATGGAAACGGCAATCCGCACTTTCCTGACGTATCTCGACGTGGAGCGTGGAGCGTCCCGGGAAACGATTCGCAGTTATCAGTCTGACCTGCGACAATTTGTGGCCTTTCTCAAAACCGACGTGGACGCCGTGCCGGAACCGGCCGGGATCGACGCGTCCCTGGTTCGCCGGTTTCTGGTGTGGCTGGCTGAGCGGAAGGATAAAAAGTCGTCGCAGGCGCGGAAGCTTGCGACGCTACGCAGCCTCTTCAAGTTTTTACACCGCCGCGGGGAGGTGCCGAGTAATCCCGTTGCGCACGTTCGGTCTCCCCGGCTGGGGCAACGCTTGCCCCGGGTCCTCACGAAAGACGAGGCGGAACGGGTGATGGAGTCTCCGGATGCCGATGAGGGGACTTACACCCCTAGGGATCAGGCTATTCTGGAAACCCTCTATTCCACGGGCGCACGGGTGAGCGAACTGGTGGGAGTGAATTGGAGCGATCTGAGTCTTGATGAAGGGATGGTGCGGTTGAGGGGCAAAGGCAAAAAAGAGCGCCTCGTGCCGATCGGGCAGGTGGCGGTCCAGGCGATCCAGGACTACCTCGCGGTGCCCCCGATGCGGGTGAGCCCGGCAACGGCCAAGGGCACGGCCTCGACCCTCACGGTGAAGCCGGCTGACGGCCCGGTATTTCGAAACAATCGGGGCGGCCGGTTGTCGGTACGGAGCGTGGAGCGGATCGTCCGGCGTTACGCCGACCGTTTGCAGGTGGGGACCGTGACCCCGCATACCTTTCGGCATTCGTATGCCACGCATTTATTGGATGAGGGGGCCGACCTCCGGGTCATTCAGGAAATGCTCGGGCACGCGTCGTTGGCCACCACCCAGAAATATACGCACCTAGCCACGGATCGCTTGATGGAAGTGTATGATCAGGCCCATCCGCGGTCCGGAAACGTGAAGGCGGCAAAACCCGCAAACCCGAAGAAATCGGCATGAAAATTCGGTCCACTACGATTCTGTCCGTTCGCCGGAGCGGAACGGTGGCCATGGGATCCGACGGCCAGGTGACGGTCGGGACCACGGTGATGAAAGCCAACGCCCGCAAGGTCCGTCGTCTCCATCACGATCAGGTGATTGCGGGTTTTGCCGGAGCCACAGCTGACGCTTTTACCCTATTTGAAAAATTCGAGGAGAAATTGGAAGAATATCGAGGCAATCTAACCAGAGCCGCGGTCGAGTTGGCAAAAGAGTGGCGAACGGATCGCGTGCTGCGTCGCCTCGAAGCGCTGCTGGCCGTCGCGGACATGGATCGGTCCTTTCTCATTTCCGGCACTGGGGACGTCGTGGAACCGGAAGACGGAATTCTCGCTATCGGGTCGGGCGGACCTTATGCGCTGGCCGCGGCGCGCGCGCTCATGGACAATTCTTCCTTGACCTCGGCGGAAATTGTCGACAAGGCTATGCGCATTGCCGGCGGCATCGATATCTACACGAATCACGAAATCGTGATTGAAGAATTGAAGGGATCGTCATGAATCTCGACTCCCCGGCCGTGAAACTCGACAGCTTGTCACCTCGCGAAATCGTCGAAGTGCTCGACCGGTACGTGATCGGACAACGCGACGCCAAACGGATGGTAGCCATCGCGTTGCGGAATCGATGGCGCCGCCAGCAACTCAGCCCGGAATTGCGCGAGGAAATATTCCCGAAGAACATCGTTATGATCGGACCCACGGGCGTGGGCAAGACGGAAATTTCCCGGCGATTGGCGAAACTGGCCGACGCCCCGTTCATTAAAGTCGAGGCGTCGAAATTTACCGAAGTGGGGTACGTGGGGCGCGACGTGGAATCGATCATCCGCGACCTCACCGAACAGTCGGTCAACTTGGTGAAAAGTTCGTCGCTGCAGCGAGTCGAACGGAAGGCCGAAGACATGGCCGAAGATCGCGTGCTCGATTTGTTGCTTCCTCCCAGTACGTCTCGAACCGCGGAGGGACAGGAGGATGGGCCGGGGCAACCGGCGGCGGGTGACAGCACGCGACAAAAACTCCGCAAGCAATTACGGGAAGGCCGGCTCGATGACCGGACCGTGGAAATCGAAATCAAGGAACGCGGGTTGCCGGTCGGGATTATCTCCAACGTCGGAGGCATGGAAGAACTCGAAAACCACCTGCGCGACATGCTGGGCGGGTTGATGCCCGGGAAGAAGAAAGACCGGGTCATGAAGATTCCCGATGCCCTGAAATATTTTGCGCAGGAAGAAGCGCAAAAACTGATTGACATGGACGAGGTGACGCGTGACGCCATCGAACGGGTCGAGCAATCCGGCATCGTCTTTTTGGATGAAATCGATAAAATCGCCGGTCGGGAAAAGCACATGGGGCCCGACGTGTCACGGGAAGGCGTGCAGCGGGATTTGCTGCCGATTGTCGAAGGGGCGACCGTCAATACCAAATACGGCCCGGTGAAGACCGACCATATTCTGTTTATTGCCGCCGGGGCGTTTCACGTGGCCAAGCCGACCGATTTGATTCCCGAGTTGCAGGGCCGGTTCCCCATTCGGGTCGAGTTGGAACCCTTGACCAAGGGAGACCTGGTGCGCATCCTGACGGAACCCCGGAATGCCCTGGTGAAACAATATCAGGCCTTGATGGAAACCGAAGGCATTACGCTCGACTTTACCCGGGAGGGCGTTGACGCCATTGCGGCCATTGCCGTCGAGGTCAATGATCGAACGGAAAACATCGGCGCGCGCCGGCTCTTTACGATTGTGGAGCGGTTGCTCGAGCAAGTTTCCTTTGAGGCGCAGGAACTGGAAGAGAAAAAAGTGGTGATCGACGCGCCCTACGTGAACGAGCATTTGAAGGAGATCGTGAAGGATCAGGATTTGAGCCGGTACATCCTGTAGGAACGTTGGCCGGCTCCGGGACGAACCATGAACAGACTGATCAAAAAAGCCGACGTCCTCGTCGAGGCGCTGCCCTACATCCGGACGTTTGCGGGAAAGACCATCGTCATCAAATACGGTGGCAAGGCCATGGTTCAGGATGAACTGAAAGACGGCTTTGCCGAAGACGTGGTGCTGATGAAATACGTCGGACTCAATCCCGTGATCGTGCATGGGGGCGGGCCGCAAATCGATCAGATGCTTGGCCGGTTGGGCATGAAGCCGACCTTCAAACGCGGCGTTCGCGTCACGGATCAGGCCACCATGGACGTGGTCGAAATGGTTCTGGGTGGAAAGATCAACAAGGAAATCGTGACGCTACTCAATCAACATGGAGGAAAAGCCGTCGGGATCACCGGAAAGGACGCGCAGCTCATTGTGTGCAAACCGTTTTCCGCGAAAGCCTGGTCACAAGGGTTGAGCCATGAGCCCCACGGTCAGGCGGAGGAAGAGTATGGTTTTGTCGGGGAGGTCGATCGAATCGAACCGCAGTTGATCACGAAATTGCAGCAGGAGAACCTGATTCCGGTCATCGCCCCCATCGGCGTCGATCGCAAAGGCAAACCGCATAACATCAATGCGGACCTCGTGGCCGGTGCCGTGGCCGGCGCGTTGAAAGCGGAAAAGCTGTTGATGCTCACCGACGTGCGAGGCATTCGCGGTGCCAACAACCGGCACCTGCCCACGGTCTCCAGAAAAGACGTCGAACGCATGGTGAAGAAGGGCACGATCAGTGAAGGGATGCTGCCCAAAGTGCGGGCCTGTTTAGCCGGCATCGAAGCCGGCGTGCAAAAGGCCCATATTATTGACGGCCGGATCGAGCACGCCGTGTTACTGGAGATTTTCACGGACAAGGGAATCGGCACGGAAATCGTGGCGTAACCCGTCGGTTGACCTGATGAAAATCACGAAAACTCAAGCCGAACGAAAGAATCGTGCCTCGGTTCCTCAGCCGGATCGGAAGAGTGTACTCCTCTTGGTGCATCTGCAGAACGACTTCTGTCCGGGGGGAGCATTGCCGGTTCCTGAGGGGGATCGCGTCATCCCCGTGGCCAATGAATGGATTCGGTCATTTGCCGCGCAAGGCTTCGGCATTGTCGCCACGCGGGATTGGCATCCGCCCAACCACTGTTCATTTCAGGAACAGGGCGGACCGTGGCCCCCGCATTGCGTGCAAGGGTCGTTGGGATCCCAATTCCATCCGGATTTGAAAATGCCGCCCGGCACGTTGATCGTGTCCGGGGCCACGAATCCGAAAAAGGAAGCCTATTCCGGTTTTGACGGGACGACGTTGGACGAGCGCCTTGAAGATTTAGGCGCGCAGACCCTGTACGTGATCGGGCTTGCCACCGATTATTGCGTGAAACAAACGGTCCTGGATGCCTGCCGGCTGGGTTTTCGCGTTGTGGTCCTCAGTGACGGCGTGCGGGGGATCGACGTGGAGCCCGGGGATGCCGATCGAGCACTTGAGGCCATGCAGGAAGCCGGCGCCATCGTTGCCCATTCTGCAGAGGTGGCCGTTCTATAGCCGGCGTCATCCTGTTACTTCTCCAGACGACGGCAAGACCGCGACGACTACCAGTTCAGATCGCCGCGTAACATGATGCCGTGGTTGGTGAGGCCTTGCGCCGGCCGGCTGTGCACGCCTTCCAGGCTCATCCTGACCGCCGGTCCGAGGGTGAATTGCCCCCCCAGGCTCAGGCGCCGGGACCCTTCTCCTGACAGCGACACGTCGGTGTAGGGCGTCAGCACCCCCTGCCCACCCCACGTGGTGCCGATGCCATAGGCGAGCCGCGCGTTCACGCGCCCGGCCGCTTGGTTGGCCGTAACCGCGCCTTGGGTCATGCCGGTCTCCCACAACCGTTGCACGCCGCTGGCCGTCTGGCCCCAGGCCGGCTGCACGCTAAGTGCGAGCCCCATGCCGGCCGCGCCCGGATCGAGCCGCACCAGCCCGCTCACGCCCCATTCCCGGTACTCGCCGCTATGAAACGGCACGGTGCGGGCCCGGCCTTCGATGGTCAGCCCCGACGCCGGGTCGGCATACCGTAAGCCGCCCCCGATTTCCATGCTGTGGCCGGTGTCGCCGTCCCCGCCGTCATAGCGCATGCCGATCTCGACCGAGGGGGTGAAAGTGGCCCCCGAGGCGAGTTTGTGGGCGTGGACCCCTTCGAACATCAGCCGGTGCCGGCTGGCGTTCAACGCCGTACTCCGGAGGCTCCCGGAGCCCTCGATATCGGCCCATGTGAACGCGGTCTCGCCTTTGAGCCGCAGGCTCGTGGTCCCGCCCGGGATCACCTGATCGCTGGACACCAGCGGCCCGTTCACGCCCGCCGCGACCATCTGCTGCGACAGGTCGCTCGCTTGCGAGCCCGCCGCCGGCTCGTCGATCTCCACCTCGCCCCAGCCATAGCCGGCCGTGCCCCACAGGTTCAGGCCGCTCGGGGCCTGCCAGCCCACGTAGGGATTGATGCTCGTCAGGGTCGTCGTGGATTCGCCCGACAGACGGGAGTCCATGTAATCCACCGCGCCGCGCGCCCACGCCACCGAGACTCCGGCCAGCAGGTCCGCGCTCAGCTTGGTATCGACCCCGAGGTTGGCGCTCACCACGTCGCCATCGTATTGAATCGCATTACTGTTGCCGCCGGAGAAGTTGCGGTAGTCGCCGCTTCCCCAGAGCGTCAGGTTCCCGAGCGGGCCGCTGCCCCCGGTGCCCGCCGCGTTGAGCGGGAGGGTGAAGGAGGAGTTCGCGAGGAGCCGGCTGAGATCGAACGAGCCGGTCCCCAGGGCCCGGCCGTTGGCCAGGAGGGCGTCGGCGAGCGTGGAGGCGCCGCCGAGGCGGAAGCCCTTGGCCGGCGGGGCGCCGGCGGTGGCCTGCTGGATGCGGCCGGAGACGGCATCGACCGTGCTGGCGGTCATGGCCCGCATGATCTGGGGCAGCACGGACTTGACGACATTGGTTTGCCGCGCGGCGACCACCCCGGGTGAACTCTGATAAAAACCCGACCCGACGACGAAGTCGGCTTGCGCTACGTTTCCGTCCGGCGTCGGGACTTGAGCGGTGAACTCGCGGGCGTAGCCCACCTTGGGGGTGTCGTTGCTGTCGTGGGGGTCGTCGGGATCGTCGAAGAAATACTCGACGAAGCCGCCTTCCGGGTTACTGACCGCCGCGTCGAGGACTCGCGGAAGAATGAACCCTTCGGTACCATCGGCAAAGCTGACTTCGACAGTCGGTATCAGAGGTCGAAGCTCGTATCTGTCCGGATTCGCTCCGTGAAATAAGATTGTCCTGCTGGTGAGATCGAGGATGTAGAGGTACACGTTACCGTGTTTCCAGGGTCCGCTCTCATCCCGCAGGGCAATGAAGGCATGTGCACTTGCGTCCGGATCTCCGCTCTGCCGGTGTCCGATAATGAATTTCCCCGCTTCCTCGACGAAGGCCTTCAAGGTGCTGCGGTCCACTACTTCCTCGGCAGTAATGGCCGGGTCGCCGTAATCGATTTGTTCTGCAGCCAAGGGAGACAAGTGAGATTCATTGAGATCGAATCCGGCGACCGCCACGAACGGAATCCGGATCCCTCCAAAGGCGGTCGAGACATAGGAACCGGCATGGCCGGACGCGCCTGGCCTGGCGCTGGTTGCATCGAACGGGGCATCGGGCTCTTGCAACAATGTGGCGCTGACTGCACCGATAGCGCTGGCGCGAACAGCAGGATCGGGAGACGCCAAGTCGGCCAGATCGTCCCGGGAGACTCCCAGTGCATTAAGGATCACTCCAAAAATCACGGGGTTGAGTCGCCGGCCCGACAGCGCCATGTTGTTTGCGTGAAAGTACACCCTGCCGTCGAGCGACAGTGCCACGACGTAGGTGGAACCCGAACGCCAAGGGCTCTCCTCTCGCCTGAGCAGACACGAATAGTGCAGGAATCGTTGCAGGTCCATCGCCCCGCTCACGTCCCTGAATAGCTCTGTCGCGGCCCGCGCGAACTCCATCAGACTGCTGGGGTCGTCTTCCACCTGTTGTGCCGTCACTGGCGGATCCGGAATAGGAGACACGCCGGCAGGGCGTGGACAAGCTTCCTCCGGATGTGTTTGCGGGTGCAGAGTATCTTCCTGCGTCTGCGCGAAGGCAGGACGCGCATCGGAAAACACACCGGCCACCATGAGCAGACTCCCAAGAACGACAACTGACATTTTGGCTTTCATCGAGAGGGTTCTCCTATTTGAAATATCCCGTTATCTCTCCTTCTGCAACTCACACCAGACGGGCGTATGATCGGACGGTTTTTCTTTCCCGCGGGGGCCTTTGTCCACCCCGGAGTCGACGAGCCGGTCGGCCGCCTGCGGAGAGAGGAGCAAGTGGTCGATCCGTAACCCCTGGTCCTTATTCCAGCACCCGGCCTGGTAATCCCAAAACGTGTACGTGCCCACCTGCGGATGTTGGGCTCGAATCGCATCGGTGAAGCCCAGGTAACACAAGGTCTGAAACCGGGCGCGGGTCTCGGGATGACAGAGCGCGTCATGAGCGAATCCCTCGGGGTCGTACACGTCGTCATCCGTGGGACAGACGTTATAATCGCCCGCCAACACCAACGGGTCTTCATACGCCAGCAGAGTGCGAACGTGGGCGATCAGGCGATCCATCCACGCCAGCTTGTAGGAAAATTTGTCCGTGTCGATCGGATTGCCGTTCGGCAGATAGATCGACGCAACGCGGACGGAGCCAATGGTGGCTTCGAGGTACCGTGCCTGCTCATCGGTCGCATCGCCGGGCAGCGCCCGCTGTTCCACTTCAATGGGCTGTTTCGCGAGTATCCCCACGCCATTGAAGGTTTTCTGCCCGGCGAGCGCGACGTGATAGCCCACGTCTTCAATCTCGGCTTGGGGGAACCGCTCTTCCGTGGATTTCAATTCCTGGAGCAACAGGACGTCGGGGCTCACCTCTCTCAGATACGCCGTGACGTGCGGCAGCCGGACGTTGATGGAGTTCACGTTCCACGTGGCAATCTTCATGCCGGGAGATTCTAAAGAGTTTCGTTGCGTTGTGACAAACCTCTCAATGCGCCTCGCCCCACGACCGGCCCTGTCCCACGTCCACTGTCAGCGGCACCGCCAACTGAAGTGCGGGAAGACACGCCGATTCCATGACGGATTTCACCACCTCGGCCGTTTGATCCGCGATTGCTTCGTCGACTTCAAAGAGCAATTCATCGTGGACCGTCAACAGCATGCGGGCTCGCGTGTCGAGGTCATGCCGCGCCAGGGCCGGGGGCACGCGGATCATCGCGCGTTTCAGCATGTCCGCGGCGGAGCCCTGGATCGGCGCGTTGATCGCCGCGCGTTCGGCAAAATTGCGCCTGGCGGCATTTTTGTCGTGGATGCCCGGGATGTGGCACCGGCGCGCGAAGAGCGTTTCCACGTACCCATGTTCACGACAGAATTGCTTGGTGCGTGTCATGTAGTCCTGGATACCCGGGTATCGTTCGAAATAGGCTTTCATGTACGCCGCGGCTTCTTCGTTGGAAATGCCCAGTTGGCGGCTCAGCCCGAACGCGCTGATCCCGTAGATGATGCCGAAATTAATGGCTTTGGCTTGCCGCCGCATTGCCGGGTCCACCTTGCCGGCGTCGACTCCGAAAATCTGTGCCGCAGTCAGGGCATGAATGTCCCGGCCTTCGTGGAACGCCTGTTTCAACGTGTCGATACCGGCGATGTGGGCCAGGAGCCGGAGTTCGATTTGGGAGTAGTCCAGCGACAGCAGGACCCGGCCGGATTCGGCCACGAAGGCATGGCGAATTTTTCGGCCGTCTTCGGTCCGGATGGGAATGTTTTGCAGGTTGGGATTCGTGGAAGATAGGCGGCCCGTGGATGCGGCGGCCATGGCAAAGGAGGTGTGCACGCGACCCGTTCGCGGGTTGATCTGTTCGACCAGGGCGTCGGTATACGTGCTCTTCAGTTTGTCGAGCTGTCGCCATTCCAGCACCGTGGCCGGCAGTTCGTGTCCCTCGGCGGCCAGGGATTCCAGCACGTCGGCGCCGGTGGCATAGGCGCCGGATTTCCCTTTGTGCCCGCCCTCCAGGTGCATTTCGTCGAACAGGACCTCGCCAAGTTGTTTCGGGGAGCCCACGTTGAATTCGTGACCGGCGAGCCGGTAAATGTCCTGCTCCAATGCGGCTTGGCGTTCCGCGAATTCCCGGCTGAGTTGTTCCAGTATCGCACGATCGACGTGAATGCCTTCGGCTTCCATGCAGGCCAGGACCGGCACCAGGGGCCGCTCCAGGGTTTCGTAGGGTGTCACCATGCGTTCGGCCGGCAAACGGAGTTTGAGGAAGCGGTGAAGCCGCAAGGTCACGTCCGCGTCTTCCGCGGCATAAGCCAGGGCTCGGTCCAGCGGGACCAGGTCAAAGGTCACCTGTGATTTTCCCGTGCCGGTCACGTCCTTGAACGAGATCGTCCGGTGGTCCAAATGCAGTGCGGCCAATTCATCCATGCCGTGGCCGTGGCTGCCCCCGTCCAGGATATAGGACATCAGCATGGTGTCGTCCAGCGGCGAGACAACGACGTCGTACCGTCGAAGCACCACCATGTCGTATTTCAGGTTTTGGCCGATTTTGAGCACCGAGGGATCGGCGAAGAGCGGACGCAGGAGATCCAGCGCCGCGTCGAGCGGGATCTGGTTGAGCGGTTCCCGTTGTGAAGAGGCAGGCTGTTCACCGGAAAATTGCAGAACATCGGCGTCAGCGGCAGGCTCGGGAAGACGGTGTGCGAGTGGAACGTAACACGCGTGGCCGGGTTGTACGCACAGGGAAATGCCGACCAAGGCCGCACGGCTTTCATCCAACGACGTGGTTTCGGTATCGATTGCCACGGCGCCGGCGTAGCGCGCCCGGGTTACCCAGTCTTGCAGAACCTCAACGGATTGGACCAACTCATAACGTGCGGCGGCCGGCTGAGCCTCTTCGGTCTTGAGCACGGCTTCCCCGGACGCCGCCAGCCGGCTTTGCACTTTGGCGATGACCGACCTGAAGCCCTGTTCATTGAGAAAGGTCAGCAACTCTGAAGGGTCCGGGTCCTGGCGTCGTAACTCGGACACCGGCACGTCCGTGGGCACGTCATCCCGTAACCGAACCAGTTCTCGAGAAAGCCTGGCCTGTTCGGCAAACTCGATGAGGCTTTGGCGGCGCTTCGGTTGTTTGATTTCGGACGCCCGCGCGAGCAGGGAATCCAGGTCGCCGTAGGCTTGAATGAGTTGGGCCGCGGTTTTCACGCCGATGCCCGGAACCCCGGGAACGTTGTCCGTGGAATCGCCGGCCAAGGCTTGCACGTCCACCACACGCTCGGGGCCCACGCCGAATTTATCCTCGACTTCGGCCGGGCCGATCCTCCGGTTTTTGAGGGCATCGAACATGCTGACCCGGTCGGACACCAACTGCATCAGGTCCTTGTCCGAGGACACGATCATGACGTCCAACCCGTCCGCCACGGCATGTCGCGCATAGGTGGCGATCAGGTCATCCGCTTCGAAGCCGGGCCGTTCGATACATTCCACATTGAACGCCCGGGTGGCGTCTCGCACCAACGGAAACTGGGGGATCAGTTCGTCGGGCGGGTCGGGTCGATTGGCTTTGTAATCGGGAAAAATTTCGTTGCGAAACGACTCCCGGGCCGAATCGAAAAGCACAGCCACGTGCGTGGCCTGCAGGTCATCCAGCAGTTTGAGCAACATGTTGGTAAACCCGAGGACGGCGTTCACGGGTGTCCCGTCCGCTCGGGTCATTATCGGGAGCGCGTGGAATGCCCGGAACAGAAAACCGGACCCATCCACCAGACACAGGTGTTGGTCAGGAGCGTCTCGGTGTTGCGGTGTCATCATCTTCAGCTTGTCTCTGGTTTCGTCCTCGCCGGGGGCGCCACCGGGTGAAACGGATGGGGCATCGGTTCAACGACGTTCATGGACGCTGGGTGGGATCGGCAATGCGCCATTCTACCAATCCACTGCCGGAGAATGCACTAAAACGCAGGGCACGGAGAGCCTTTTTATTGACACCACAGGAAGACGGGCTTATCATTTTATTAAGAAGAACTTTTTAAGAAAGAGGCAGGTGATGGGGTAGTTTCCTGGATGGTAACCTCCTGCGGCAAACAAGATCGAGGCAAAGCCCTTTGGACCGTGAAGGATCCAAAGGGCTTTTGTAGTTTTCGGCCCTGAACACGAAACCGGATCCTGTCCGCACGTGAACGGTCGAAGGCCGCGCCAGAAGCCCGAACGTACAATCTCTCAAGCTCGGTCGCGGTGCGGGGAGGGTCAAGATATCATGAGCTTTTTCATCAAGGAGGGATCATTATGACTGAACCTAAAACTGCTGCAATGTTTGGTTCCAAACCGGGGAACGGCCGCGTGTTGCTCATAGAGGACGATCCCGGTATTTGCGATGAGCTGCGCACGACCCTGGAAGCGGCGGGGTTCGACGTGTTGGAGGCTGATACTGAAGAGCGGGCGATCGACGTGGTCAAGGAAGGTGAAAATCCATTGTTGCTCGACGTGGTGATTACGGATATCGACAAGAAGTTGGGTGTCGGATCCCTGAACTATTTTAAATCCCAATTTCCGCATATTCCCTTGATTGCCTTGACGGGCATGCTCGACCCCAAAGCGTCCGGTTCTTCGGCCATTCGGATCGGCGTGGTTGGGGCCGGGAAAGGCGGGCGGGCGCTGCTCGACGTGTTCCTGCACCTCCCGGACGCCCAGGTCGTGGGCATCACGGACAAGGATCCCGGAGCGGCGGGGTTATCGTTCGCGCAGGAATTCGAGATCCCGGTGGTAGCTGAGCCGATGAATCTGATACGCAACGAAGACGTGGATCTGCTTATCGACGTCACCGGCGACCCGGCCATGGAGGCGCGGATAGCCGGGAACAAGCATGAACGGACCCAGGTGCTGAGTGGCGCCGCATCAAAGCTCTTGTGGCTGCTGGTTCAACGGGAACGGGAAATACAATCCTACGTGTTTCGGTCTGAAAAGTTGGCGGGGATGATTCGTGACGGCGTGAAAGATTTTCTCATGAAACCGATCGGGAAGGATCGTTTGGTGAGGGCCGTGTCGTCGGCCGTGGAGCAACACGAATTGAGTCGATTGTAAGAAACTCCGACGAGGCCGTGGCAAGACACGGCCCGTCGGTTACAAGACCGCCTTGATAGTGTGCCCGGGCGCGAGGACGTGGGATTGGCCTTTGATGGAAACTTGAATCGGCGCTAAGCGCCCCGGGCGTGAGGCGAGTTGAAAGGTGTCCGGGGTCACGGTCACGTCCAGGGAATGCCCGCGATACCTCACCCGAAGGTGGAGGGCGTCCACGGCCGACGGGAGGCAGGGAGTGAAACAGAGCGTGCCGTCCCTGGTTTCCCATCCCGTATAAGCGCGCTGCATCAGATCCACCGTCCCGGCCATAGCCCCCGTGTGGATGCCTTCCGCGGTCGTGCCGGCTTGCAGGTCGGACACGTCCACGCCCAAAGCATCCTTGAACAGTTCCCAGGCGAGTTCCGGGTCGGACCTCGTCATGGCCCAGGCATGCACCACCCGGCTGAGAGAAGACCCGTGGGCCGTTCGCGCCGAGTAGTACTCCACGTTGCGGGAAATGGTGGTCGTCTCGAACGGATAGCCCAACCGGTCGAAGAGGGAACGCACGTCTTCCGTGGAGAACAGATAAAAGAGCATCAGCACGTCGGCCTGTTTGGAGAGTTTGTAACGATTCGTGGAATCCCCTTCGGCTTCCAGAATACGGTCCAGCCGGTGAATGTCCCCGTATTGTTGCCGGTAGCGCTCCCACTCGAATTCCTTTAACGCCTCATAGCCTTCGAATTGACTGATGATCCCCTGCTCGTGAAAGGGCACGAACATCTTCCGGCTGATGTCTTCCCACAAGGCGATCTCGGTGGGGCTGACGTGCAGGAAGTCCCGAACCTCGGTCCGGCTCGACGCCGCGAGCCGGTCCAGCAGTTCCAATGCCCGGCACAGGATCCACACCACCATGAGGTTGGTGTAGGAATTGTTGTCCAAACCGGGGGTTTCGGCATCCGGATACTGATCGTGGTATTCATCGGGTCCCATCACCCGCAAAATTTCATAGCGTTCCTTGTCGGGATTGTATGAGGTCGCGCTGACCCAAAACCTGGCGATCTCCAAGAACATTTCCGCGCCGTAACCTGAGAGGAACTCCCAGTCGTCGGTGGCTTCGGCGTACTCCCAGATGTTATAGGCAATGGCCGCGTTCACGTGTCGTTGGAGCGTACTGTGATCCGGGATCCAACGGCCGGATTTGGGGTTCAGGTGCAGGATCTGGCTTTCTTCACGGCCGTTGCTGCCGCTTTGCCAGGGATACAGGGCCCCGCTGAACCCGGCCAGTGCGGCGTTTCGCTTGGCCTGTTCGAGGCGTCGATGCCGGTACATCAACAGCGCCTTCGTCAGGGCCGGGAAGCGCAGGGTCAACACCGGGAAAATATACAACTCATCCCAGAAGATATGGCCCCGATACGCCTCGCCGTGCCACCCCCGCGCGGGGACGCCGGCATCCAACTCGACCGTATGCGACGAAACCGTTTGCAGCAAGTGGAAGAGGTGTAACCGGAGCGTGAGTTGGGAGCCTTCGCCGCCCTGGAGGCCCAGGTCGCACTCCTGCCAGACCTGATCCCAGTGTTGCGTATGCGACCGGAGCAGGTCCTCGAACCTGCCGGCGTGGATGAGGGCATCGCGGGCCTCTTCACCGCATTCCGAAATGCCGTGATCCCGGGAGGTGTACAACGTCACGATTTTTTCAACGGTCAGGGGCTGGCCTTCCGTCATGGCAATCGTGCATTCCTGTCCGATGTAGTCCCGGTCCTGCACCAGGGTCCTGGGCAGGTCAGCCCAGGCCGCATCGGGAAAGAACCCGGTGCGCGCGGCTTGGGCGATGCGGACTTTCGATTGACAGGTTTCCACACATAAAAAAATCCCGTCCCGGCCGAACGCGGCGGTCTCCAAGGGGGATAAGTGGGCACTGTTCAGGGCCTGGTAGCGTGGCACGCCGGTGTTGCGGACTCGGCCGTCGAGGCCGGTATGAATCTCCAACGGGCCGGACCAGTTGTCAGGGGTAATCACCACCTCCACCCCGGCGAGATGCGGATCACCCAGGTGGACGAACCGGCGGGAGCGCACCGTGGTCTTTCGCCCCTGGCGGTCCTGAAATTGATACGAACGGTGAAGGACCCCGGTCTTCAGGTCGAGGGCCTGCCTGTACGAAAGCAGGTCAACGGACACGAGGTCGAACCAATCCTCGCCGGGGTGGCGAAAGGTGAGGACCAGCCAATTCGGCAGGTTCACGAGATCTTCATTCTCGATCGTCCGTCCTTCGATCTCGGTCTGCAACCGGTTGTATCCGCCTGCCAGGTAGGTCCCCGGGTAGTGCGTGGCATCGGCATTCGCTTCGGAAGCTGCCCCTCGGGTGGCAAAGTACCCGTTGCCCAGCGTACAGAGGGCTTCGCGCAGGCGTTCTTTGGCGGGATCGAATCCGTCGTAGATCAATAACCAGTCGCTCATGACGTTTGGTTTTCCAGGTGACGACTTAAACGCATGAGAAATTCTTTCACCTCGTGAGGGTCTTGCAATGAATAGGAGGCCGAGGAAAAACGGGAGCCGTGCTCCACCACGATCCCCACGCCACGATCGACCAGCTCACGAAATGCGTGTTCGTCCGTGAGATCATCGCCGATATACACGGGAACATACCGGTGCTTCTTCCATTTCATCCCTTCCAGCAACCACAACAGGGCTTTCCCTTTGTCCCAGTCGAGCTGCGGTTGAAGTTCAAAGACCATCTTGCCCGCCGAGCGCCGGAGATCGGGAGACTCGGCCATGACGCGAGTGACGGCCTCTTCAACCCGTGACACGTCGTCGGGAGCAACGAGGCGATAGTGCACCGCGATGGAAAATTTCTTGCGCTCGATCAAGGAGCCGGCAATGGGTTCAAGGAGAGGCCGAAGCACGTTCTCCGCGTGATCGAGCGCTTTGGAAAATTGCGTCCCGACTTCATGGGACAGAGCGAAGCGTTCCGGCCCGGCAATATCAAACCCGTGACTGCCCGCATAGATCAACGAGTTCAGGTTGACGAGGTTGGTGACGTCTTTTCGGTCACGACCGCTGATGATCCCGACCGGACAGTGACGACTCAACCCGTCCATGACCTCGCGTACGTCCTGAGCCAACACGGCCAACTCGGGCCGGTCCACGATTGGGGTCAGGGTGCCGTCGTAATCCAGAAACACCACCACCGGTTGTCGACCAAAGCGTGCCAGCACGTCTTCAAACCGGTCGAGCGCGGACGGCAAGGCCGTGGCGCTATGCCACGTAATCCCGGCTTCATCCCGGATGCTGAGTTCTTCCAAATCCGGGACGACCACGTCTCCGCCATGGGTGTACAAGGCGTCGGCCTGTCCGACGCGATCGAGGCCCACGACCAGGCCGAAACCTCCGGCTCGCCCGGCTTCCACACCGGCCAACGCATCTTCACACACGACGGCTCGTTGAGGCCGGACTTCCAAACACTCGGCGGCTCTCACAAAGGTATCGGGCTGTGGTTTCCCTCGCAGGCTCAAGGCGCGGGCATCCCGGCCATCAACCATCACCTCGAAAAGATCCGTGACACCAGCGGCCTCAACAATGGCCCGGCCGTTTTCACTGGCCGTGACGATTGCTGTTTTTTTGCCCAGTGCTTTGAGTAGTCGCATGAGCGCGACGGTCGAGGGAAACACCTCCACCCCGTTTTCGTGAAGGGTCTTCAAAAACTGGACGTTTTTACGGTTTCCCAACCCGCAAACGGTCTCGTGCTCCGGCGGATCCGAGGGTTCCCCCAGGGGCAGCGTGATGCCCCGGGAGGCCAAAAAGCTGGACACGCCTTCGTATCTGGGCTTGCCGTCGACGTATTTGCAATAGTCTTTGAGAGGGTCGAAGGCTTGAAACGGCTCACCTGTTTGTTCGGCTTGCTGTTGGAGATAAGCATCAAACAGGTGTTTCCACGCGGCTGCATGAACAGCCGCAGTTTTGGTGATGACCCCGTCGAGGTCAAAGATCGCGCCATCGAACCCGCTCAACTCCAGAATCGGTTGATTTATCATGTCATAAAAGTAGGGGGTGGCCTGGGTGCCGTCCCGCGTCTTGACGAACGAAGAAAAAACCCTGGATCCTCGATCGAGTTAGGGATGCCGGAAGTCTGATACGACAATACCCCGAATCTGTCATGCCGGGCAAAGCGAGGAGACGAGATTACTCTATTTCCCCCGGCCATTTCCAGTTTCGAATTTCAGGCAGGTCTTTGCCGTCTTTTTCGATCCATTCTTGGCGGTTGAGTCGACTGATGCCGCTGTTTTCTTGCAAAGATGGGAGCGTCTGCGTATGCTCAATCATACAGCGCCGTTTCCCAGGTCATGGTATGTCGGAACAACAACAAATAGACGAATCCCGCAAGGAAATCGATCGGCTGGACGATGAGATCCTCCGGCTTCTCAATGAACGCTCGCGTCACGTGATCACGATCGGCAAAGCGAAGCGAAAAGCGGACCCGCAGGCCCTGCTGCACACTGCCGGGCGAGAAGCCTTCGTGGTGGAACGGCTGGTGCGTCAGAATGCCGGCCCCTTTCCCAACGAGGCGATTCGTCCGGTGTACCGGGAAATCATGTCCGCCTCGCTGTCGTTGGAAGGCACGCAAACCGTGGCGTACCTGGGCCCTCCGGCCACGTTTACGCATTTGGCGGCCCTGGGAAAATTCGGCGACTCCGCCCAATACGTGCCGGTCAGCGGAATACAGGAAGTCTTTGATGCCGTGGAACGCGACCGCGCGATCTATGGGGTCGTGCCGATCGAAAACTCGACCGAAGGCGTGGTGAATCATACTCTCGACATGTTTATCGACTCCAACCTGATGATCTACGGGGAAGTCATGCTGGAGATTTCCCATCACCTCATGTCGCAGAGTGAGCGGATCCAGGACGTCGAGAAGATTTATTCACATTCTCACGCTTTGGCGCAGTGCCGGAATTGGTTGAAGACCAATATGGCCGAGGTGCCGATGGTGGAGGCTCCGAGTACCTCTCGCGCGGCCGAACGGTGCAGAGAGGAGCCGCGTGCGGCGGCCATTGCGTCCGAACTGGCAGCCAACATGTACGGCCTGCACGTGCTAAAATCACGCATCGAGGATAACATCAACAACTACACGAGGTTCCTGGTGTTGTGCCGGCATGGCGCCGAGCCTACTGGCAAGGACAAGACGTCCGTCATGCTGTCGGTCAAGGATAAGGCCGGCGCGCTCTATGATCTGCTGCGGCCCTTTGCCTCCAACGGCATCAGCATGACCAAAATCGAGTCAAGGCCCTCGCGTCGCAAGGCCTGGGAATATATCTTTTTTGTCGATATCGAAGGCCACGTGCGGGAAGACCGGATCCGCCGGACCATTGAGGAATTGAAGGGCCGGTGTTTGTTCATGAAAGTGCTCGGTTCGTATCCCGCCCATGCTTAAGGCATTGCTGATTTTTGATTGCTAATTTTGGATTTTCCAAATCAAAAAGTCCACAATCCAAAATCCACAATGCCCTTATGAGTTGCGAATGCCTATCCGAGTTCATCCCAGTATAGCCAAGCTCGTTCCATATTCGCCGGGGAAGCCCCTGGATGAATTGGAGCGGGAATTGGGCATTCGTGGAGCCGTGAAGCTCGCGTCCAATGAAAACCCGCTCGGTCCCTCCCCCCAGGCGCTTGCGGCCTTGGATGCAGAAAAAGAGACGCTACACCTCTATCCTGACGGCGGGGCGCATCATCTCACCCGCGCGCTGGCCGACCGGTGGAAGGTGTCCGGTAATCAGATCGTCGTGGGAAACGGGTCCGATGAAATCATCAGCCTGTTGGTCAAGACGTTCTTATCACCCGGCGAGGAAGCCGTCATGGCGGATCATACCTTCGTCATGTATAAGCTCGCCGTGACCAGCGGGCATGGGGTCTGTGTGGAAGTCCCCTTGAAAGACTGGCGTCACGATCTCCCGGCCATGGCGCGAGCCGTGACCAATCGAACGCGGGTGGTGTTCGTCTGCAATCCCAACAATCCCACGGGCACCATGGTGACCCGCGATGAAGTCCGGGCGTTCATGGCCGCGGTCCCGGATGACGTGATCGTGGTGTTCGACGAAGCCTATTATGAATACGTCCGGGACCCGCAGTATCCCGACACCCTAGACTATGTGCGACAAAACCGGCCGGTGGTGGTGTTACGGACGTTTTCCAAAATTTACGGATTGGCGGGTTTGCGGATCGGATACGGGATCACGACCCCGGAAATCGTCGACTATCTGCATCGCGTGCGCAACCCCTTTAACGCGAATACCCTGGCCCAATTCGCAGCCAGGGCCGCGTTGAGTGACGAACAACACGTGGCCGCCAGCCGCGCGCTCAATGAAACGGAAATGGCATCAGTGGACAACGGGCTTCGCGCATTGGGGCTGGAGCCTCTGCCCAGCCAGGCCAACTTTCTCTATTTCGATTCGCAGCGGGACGGCCGTGACGTATTCGACCGGCTTCTTCGGGAAGGGGTCATCGTCCGGCATATCTGCGGGTCCATGCTTCGCGTAACGATCGGGCAACCGGAGGAGAACCGTCGCTTCCTTGAGGCCCTTGGCCGCGTGCTGGAGACCCTTCCCCCTGCCGATGGATAAGGATTCCCGATGATTATCGTATTCAAGCCGACTGCCACGGAAGAGGACATCGACCACGTCACGGATCGACTCCGGGAACTGGGCCTGAAATCGCAAATGTCCCGTGGCGAGGAACGCACCATCATTGGGGTGATCGGTGACGAACGCCTGTTGGAACACCAACCGCTCACTGTTTTCCCCGGCGTGGAGAGCGTGACGCCCATTTTGACGCCGTGGAAGCTGGTGGGCCGGGAATTTCAACCCCAGGACTCGACGGTCGCGGTGGATCGGGTCACGGTGGGGGGGAACCGGTTGGTGGTGATGGCCGGCCCCTGTGCCGTTGAAAAATTGGAAGTGACGGTCGGGATTGCGCATGACGTCAAAGCCGCGGGGGGCGCGATCCTGCGGGGTGGCGCGTACAAACCGCGCACCTCGCCCTATTCGTTTCAGGGCTTGGGCCGGGAAGGACTCGATTTTTTGGTTGAAGCGAAGAAGCAGACGGGGATGCCCGTGGTCAGCGAAATTCTGGATCCTCGCGACACGGACGTGTTCCTGGAAAAAGCCGACGTGATTCAAATCGGGGCCCGGAACATGCAGAACTTCGAATTGCTCAAGGAAGTCGGGGCCTATGACAAGCCGGTCCTGTTAAAGCGAGGGCTGTCCGCCACGATCAAGGAATTTTTATTGTCGGCTGAATACATCGTCTCCCGCGGCAATCGTAACGTCATGTTGTGTGAACGCGGCATTCGCACCTTTGAAACCCAGTATCGCAATACGCTGGACCTGGCCGCGGTGCCCACGTTGAAGGAACTGTCGCATTTGCCGGTGATCGTTGATCCCAGTCATGCGACGGGCAAATGGAACCTTGTGGCTCCCATGGCCAAGGCCGCCGTTGCCGCGGGTGCCGACGGGCTTCTGATCGAGGTTCATTCCAATCCGGAATACGCTCTCTGCGACGGCGAGGAATCGCTCAAACCCAGTCGGTTCAAGGAATTGATGAACGACCTGAAACTCCTTGCACAGGCCGTGGGACGAGAATTGTAGCTTGCGGTTTTCGATCTCCTCGTGACGCACTGCTGTTTCTTCGTCAGACCATGACCCTCCATTTCAAACAAGTCGCGATCGTGGGAGTCGGCTTGATCGGCGGCTCCATGGGGATGATCCTGAAGCGTCGGGGTCTGGCCGACCGCGTCGTCGGCGTGGGCCGAAGTCTGGGTAATCTGGAGTTGGCCGTGCAACGCGGGGCCATCGATGCGTTTGAACGTGATCCCAAGGCGGCGATGCCGGGAACGGAATTGGTTATTCTCGCCACGCCCGTGGAAAGTTACGCCGGGCATCTCAAGGAGTGGGGGCACCTCTTGGCCCCCGGAACGATCGTCAGCGATGTGGGAAGCGTCAAGGGTCCCTTGGTGGAACAGGTGGAATCGCTGGTTCCGGCCGGCGTGCATTTCGTGGGCGCGCATCCCATCGCCGGAAAGGAATCATCCGGGGTCGGGGAGGGGTCCGTCGATTTGTTCACCGGGGCCCTGTGTCTGATCACGCCGACGGCGCACACCGATCCCCAGGCGCTCGTCACGGTGCAGCACGTCTGGGAAGCCATGGGCTCCGTCGTCCGGTCGATCGATCCTTTTGTGCACGATTGGATATTGGGAGCGGTCAGTCACCTTCCTCACGTCGCAGCCTTCGTCCTCATGAATACCTTGATGGACCTTCAAGAACGAAACGAAGCAACAGGGAACGACGATCGGTGTTCCCTGCTGGATTATTCCGGCGGCGGCTTGCGGGATACGACCCGCATCGCGGCTTCTTCTCCGGAAATGTGGCGCGATATTTTTTTGTGGAACGCCGACAATCTTCTGACGATGATCGAAGCCATGGAAACACACGTGCAGCGGTTCAAGGCGTTGATCCAGGCGAAGGACGGCCCGGGCCTGGAGCGCGAAATCGCCAAGGCGCGGGAAGCGCGGCAGCGGCTGAAATGAGTGACCTCATGATTACGCCGCAAGGTCCCTTGCGCGGGACGATCCGGGTGCCCGGGGACAAATCCATCACCCACCGGGCCTTGCTTGCCGGCGCCCTGGCCGAAGGCTCCGCCACGATTACGGGCTATTGCCGCGGAGAAGATTGCCTCAACACACTCCGTGCCTTGCAAACCTTGGGTGTGGAAATCGAAGTCGAAACGGATCGGGTGCGGGTCTGGGGCAAGGGGTTGAGCGGATTGACCGAACCCGTGCAGCAATTGGATTGCGGCAATTCCGGAACGGGCCTTCGCCTGTTGGCCGGGGTGCTGGCAGGCCAACCGTTTTTTTCGGTTCTGACGGGTGACAACTCGTTGCGCAGCCGTCCCATGGGACGGATCGTCAACCCCCTGCGCATGATGGGCGCGGCCATCCAGGGCAGAAAAGGGGGCGAATTGGCGCCATTGGCCATCCAGGGAGGGACCCTGAGGGGTATCGATTATCAATCACCGGTATCGAGCGCTCAGATCAAGTCCGCGGTCCTCTTTGCGGGCCTGTTCGCCGATGGGGAGACTCGGTTTTCCGAGCCCTTGCAATCCCGTGACCACACCGAGCGGATGTTCCGGTATCTGGGGATTCCGCTTGAAACCGACGGGTGTCTCGTCGTTCTGCCTGGGCGTCCCACCTTTGCGGCCAAGGATCTGTCGGTTCCCGGCGACCTGTCCGCCGCCGCCTTCTTTCTCGTTGGCGCGTCCCTGGTTCCCGGTTCCGAGGTCCGGATCGTGAACGTCGGCCTCAATCCGGCCAGGACCGGGATCCTGGACATTCTTGGCGAAATGGGCGCCGATATCCAAATTGTCAACCCGCGGGAAGAGGCCGGGGAGCCGGTGGGTGATCTGGTGGCCCGCACGGCCCCGTTGCGAGGCGTGACTATCGAAGCCGCACGCGTCCCCAAAATGATCGACGAATTTCCCATTTTTTGCGTGGCCGCGGCGCTGGCCGAAGGCCGGACCGTCGTGACGGGTGCCGAAGAGTTGCGCGTCAAGGAAACCGACCGGATCCATACCATGGCCGCGGAACTCACCACACTCAACGTCCCCATTCAGGAAACCCCGGACGGATTCATTCTGGAGGGGAGCGCCGCCGTCAAAGGCGGAACCTGCATGAGCCATGGCGACCATCGCGTAGCCATGGCACTGGCGATCGCCGCCTTGACCGGCGACGCGCCCACGACCATCCTCGATACCGGCTGCATCGCGACATCCTTCCCGAATTTCCATGACAACCTGTTGGAATTATTGACAATTTCACATTGAATTCTATAATAATGTCCTTTTCCGAGGACCGTGGAGACGTTTGCCCAAAGGCGAGGCTTACTCATCACGATTGACGGCCCTGCCGGCGCGGGGAAAAGTACGACGGCGCGGGCGTTGGCGTCGCGTTTGGGGTACGCCTATCTTGATACGGGCGCACTCTACCGTGCAGTCGCATGGGTGGTCCGACGAGCGGGGATCGATTGCGCCGACAGCGAGGCCTTGAAGGCGCTCTTGTCCTCGATTGATTTTCACGTGTCTCTCGATGAGGGGGTGACGCGAACTTTTATCGACGACGAAGAAATCACCGCTCAACTGCGTTCTCCCGAGATCAGCCGGTTGGCGTCCAGCGTGGCCGCGCTGCCGCACGTGCGCGAACAGTTGTTACCGATTCAGGCACGGTACAGCCGGGAGGGCGGGATCGTGGCTGAAGGCCGTGACACGGGAACCAGGGTGTTTCCCGAAGCGGACGTGAAATTTTTTCTCGAGGCGGATCTCGAGACACGGACGACTCGCCGGTATGAGGAGACGGTGCGGGCCGGTCATCCCGAAACCCAGCCTGACATTCGGCTGGCCATTGAGAAACGGGATGCCAACGATCGTTCGCGGGCAACCGCGCCGTTGAAACCGGCCGACGATGCGGTGGTGATTGATTCCTCGTCCTTGACGGTTGAGCAGGTGGTGGAACACATGATGGCGTGGATTCCGGGTCACTCGTGAGTAGCGTGGTCTATGGCATCCTGTGGATCCTCACTCGCGTGGTCGGTCGCGTGTTCCTGCGGTATCGCACGCAGGGCGTGGAACACGTCCCGGCTGCGGGCGGGGTGTTGTTGGCGGCGAATCACGCGAGTTACGCGGATATTCCGTTATTGGGATGCGGGGTCCGGCGTCGCCTCTTTTATCTGGGGCGGGCCAATTTGTTCCCCTATCCCCCGGTCGGACGTATGCTTCGCTGGCTGGGGTGGATTCCGTTGAAGACCGAGCGATGGGATCGCCAAGCGTTCGGGTCCGCGGTGGATTTGCTGAAGGCGGGAAAGGCCGTGGTCATTTTTCCGGAAGGGACGCGGACGACGGACGGCGCGCTGCAGCCGGGAAAACCGGGAATCGGGCGGCTGGTGGCTCAAGCCCAATGTCCCGTGGTGCCGGTTTATCTCAGGGGGACGTATCAGGTGCTCCCGATGGGAGCGTCATGGCTGAGGCGGTATCCGGTGGAAGTGTCGTTTGGGGAGTCCATGGATTTTCAAGAGGAATGTCGACAATACCAGGGAAAAGAATTGTATCAACGGATCAGTGAGACAGTAATGGCTCGGATTGCCGAATTGCGCGGCGTGGATCATTCGGCGGTGCCGACAACATGAACCCGAGAGATTGAGCCTCCACGCCGGTCATGGCTCGATCTTCGTAGCAACGGTTGCTGCGAAGCAATCATGTAGGGGCGGACCCCCGTGTTCGCCCGAGGAATGAGGAATCATAAATGAGCATGGAAGTCGTTGAAGAAATGGACCGCGGGGCCCTGGAAGCCCTGTATGAAGAAACCTTCAAGAATTTTGAAGAAGGCACGATCACGGAAGGCCGGGTCGTGGTCATTCAAAAAGAACGAGTGATCGTGGACATCGGGTATAAATCCGAAGGCATCATCTCGACGAACCAGTTCATGCCGGACGAACTGGACACGTTGGCGATCGGCGACCGCATCCAGGTGTACATCGAGCAGCGCGAAGACGCGGAAGGGAACTTGCTCCTCTCCAAGGAAAAAGCCGACAAGATGAAAATCTGGGATGAGCTTGAAGTCGCGCATCAGGAGGAGCGGGAAGTCCACGGGAAAGTGGTCTCACGCATTAAAGGCGGCATGATGGTGGACATCGGGGTCAAGGCCTTTTTGCCCGGTTCGCAAATCGACCTGACGCCCGTCCGCGACCTGGACGGCCTGGTCGGTAAAACCTTCCCGTTTAAAATCATTAAAATCAATCACCGGCGCGGCAACGTGGTGATTTCCCGCCGGGCCCTCTTGGAAGAAACGCGGGACAAGCGCCGGCAAACCACGTTATCGACCCTCGCCGAAGGGCAACTGCTCGAAGGCACCGTGAAAAATATAACCGACTACGGTGCGTTTTTGGATTTGGGCGGCATCGACGGCCTCCTGCACATCACCGACATTTCGTGGGGACGGGTCGGCCATCCCTCCGATATGTTTTCCGTGGGTGACCGGTTGGAAGTGCTCGTGCTCAAGTACGACCGCGAGTCCGGACGAATTTCCCTGGGGCTCAAACAAAAGACCGCCGACCCCTGGATGAACATCGCCTCCAAATACCCCGAAGGGTCGCGGGTGAGCGGCAAAGTCGTCAGCCTGACCGATTATGGCGCGTTCGTGGAATTGGAGCCGGGCGTCGAAGGGCTCGTCCACGTCTCGGAGATGTCCTGGACGCATGAAGTGCGCCATCCCTCCCGGGTCGTGGCAGTGGGAGACGCCATAGACGCGCAAGTACTGCACGTGGACCAGCAAGGTCGCAAGATTTCTCTGGGTATGAAACAGACCGCCCCCAATCCGTGGGACGTCATTCAGGCTCGCTACCCGGTTGGCACGCAAATCGAGGGCAAAGTCAAGAGCGTGACGGACTTCGGGGCCTTCGTGGGACTGGATGAAGGCATCGACGGTCTGATTCATATTTCGGACATGTCGTGGACCAGACACGTCAAGCATCCGTCGGAATTGTTCAAGAAGGGGCAACGGGTATCCGCAGTCATTTTGCGTATCGACAAAGAAAAAGAGCGGTTGTCGCTGGGCTACAAGCAACTCACCGCGGACCCGTGGGAAGGGGACATCCCGGCGAGGTACCAGGTGGGCAGCGTCGCGTCCGGCACGGTGTCCAAGATCGCGGATTTCGGCGTATTCGTCGAATTGGACGGGGACGTGGAAGGATTGATCCATGTCAGTGAAGTCGGGTCCGACGGGGGGACCAAGCTGGAAGAGAGTTTTGCCATAGGCCGGAAGGTGACCGCGAAGATCGTCAAAGTCGATTGTGAAGAACGGAAAATTGCCTTGAGCGTGAAAGACTGTCCGCAGGAACCGGAAGGCGAGGAAAGCGAAATGGTCAGCGACCAGGGCAACGTCGACCCTGAGCAGGAAGTTTCCAACTCGGCAGAACCGGCGTAGAGAGTGGCAGCTGGAGAGACGGGAATTGTACATGCTCACAAATTCGCTGACAGAATCAGAGGCGAATTACAAGAGAGAAACCCGGACAGCAGGGTCGCCGTGTTCCTCCCCTTTGTAAGGGGAGGATAGGTGGGGTAGAGTCGCAGACGCACAGGGCACGAGCACCGATCACCACACGAGTTCTGTCCACTCCGGCTTCGGCTCTACCTCCCAACTTTTCCCTCTTCGGCAAAAGTTCCCGTCCTTACAAAGGAGGGGAACGAAAAGGCAGAACGTGTCAACGAATGACTGAACACGGAAGCGTATGACGGACGATATCCCTTCAAGAAAACCTCCTTTCAAGTGGCGCCGGGTTGTCTGGATCGTGGTGGTTGCCGTGACGGCTGCCGTGGTGGGCAACGCGCTCTTACCGGAACTTGCCACGGTCGGTAAGGAGCGCATCGCGCTCGTCAGGATCGAAGGCCCCATTCTGGATTCGCGATCCACCGTGGATGAGTTGGAGTCGTACGGCCATGATCCACTCGTCAAGGCCATTGTCCTTCGGATCGATTCTCCGGGCGGAGGGGTCGCGGCCTCTCAGGAGATTTACAATGCGGTCAAACGGGTGCGGGCGGAAAAGCAGAAAACAGTCGTGGCCTCCATGGGAACGGTGGCGGCGTCCGGCGGGTATTACATCGCGGTGGCCTCCGATCGTATCCTGGCCAACCCGGGAACGCTCACGGGCAGTATCGGCGTGATTATGCAGTTGGCCAATTTTGAAGAACTCATGGAGAAAATCGGTGTGAAGAACTTCGTCATAAAGAGCGGACGGTATAAGGACGTGGGGTCTCCGTTTCGCATGATGGGCGAAGAGGAGCGGAAGCTGTTGCAGTCGGTCATGGATGATGCTCATCGCCAGTTCATCGAAGTCGTGGCAGAAGGGCGCGCGCTGGACGTCGCCGACGTTGAGACTTTGGCCGACGGACGGGTGTTGACCGGGCAACAAGCCAAAGACGTGCTCCTCGTCGATGATCTGGGAGACCTGAAAGACGCCGTCAAACTGGCGGCGAGGATGACCGGGATAAAAGGCTCTCCGGCGGTGATCGAGACGACACCGGAATTTTCATTTCGGGATTGGCTGGTGGGATCCCTGTTCGGCGACACGCCCGCGTTGCCGCTTCAAACGGGCATGAACCTCATGTATTTCATGGCGCTGTAGGGGAAACGGCACGGCGTGAGCGAGGAACGGCGAGCGCGAGCAACAGGCCGCCAAGCCGTTCGATCAAGGAGTGGAGTCATGACCAAGGCACACCTGATTGAGAAAGTGGTGGAGAAAGCCAAAACTCTCAGCCGCCGTGACGCAGAAAAGGTGGTGAATGGCATTTTCGACTCCATCCGTGACGCCTTGAAGCGGGGGGAGAAAACGGAGATCCGCGGGTTTGGAAGTTTCCGGTTGCGCATCAGACGCACCAAGGACGGGCGCAATCCCAAAACCGGGGAGACCGTGTCCGTGCCGGAAAAACGCATGCCGTTTTTTAAGGCGGGCAAAGAGATCAAGGAACTGTTGAATGCAGAAGGGCCAACGCATGAGTAATCCTGACCCCACATTGACGGCACCGACCTGGACCCCTGAGGCCCTGACGCGTCTTGAGCGCGCCCCTATTTTTTTACGGGGCATGGTCAGACGCTTGGCGGAAAAGAAAGCCCGCGAATTGGGGGAACCCGAGATTACCGGGGAATTGTTGGACCAGTTCAAGCGCCAAATGATGGGGAGCATGGGCGGAGAAGCCGGGATGGCCGAAGCCGCCGATCAAATGGCCCAAGGCAAATTACCTTGGACTGCGGAAGCGAGCAAACGGTTGGAAGGCGTGCCGGAGTTCATGCGGGCCATGATCAAGCAAATTACCGAAGAGGTGGCGCGGGAACGAGGCCATTTGGAAGTCAACGTGGAATTGTTCGAAAAAGTCGAAGCCATGGGGGAACAGGCCGAAGCCCGGATGGCACCGGTGGAATGGACCGAAGGGGCGCAGGCGATGCTCCGGGAAAAAGTGAAGGATTCTCCACCCATCGCCCTGGAGTTCGTCACGGATATGCTGAAGCGGGACGCCGAAGACCTGGCGCGGGAAGCCGGCGTGACCACGATTGATGAACGCACGCTGCGCGAGTTCTGGGGAGCGCCGCAGGAAACAGTGGCGTGGACCGACGAAGCTTGGAAACGGTTGCTCACGTCCCCGGATTTTGTGCGCAGCGGGATTCGGAAGGCCGCGGAGCGGCGCGCCAGAAAACTCGGGTTACGGGAAATCGATTCCGAACACCTGACCATATTTCGGAACGAAGCCATGATGAAAGCTGTCAAGCGAATCAGAAGTTTCGGGTATCAGGAATTGACGTTTGACGCCTTTGACGATGCGCTGGTGAAAGTCAAACGCCTGAAAGGGAACAGCCAGGCAGAGCAACGCCTGGAAGAAATCCGGGAATTCATGACGAAAGACAAGCCGGAAGTCGGCGTACTCGGCGAAGAACTCATGGACCGGTTCCGCAAGTATCTCAAAGGCAAAGGCAAACTCTAGCCCGTATTGCCCGATCCCGCCGCTCTATAATCTGCTTTCATTTTTTATTCCAACTGGTATAATACCTGCCATCTTCGCTATGTTTTTCCTAATCTACAGATTCGCAGGCTTCATTGCAGCCGTGTCGTTGGTCCTGGCGTTGTCCGGTTGTGGTGGTGGAGGAGGAAAGGGAGGAGTTGGGTCCTCTGCTCCGCCTCCCGCTCCGTCTCCGGCTCCAGACCCGGTTCCACCGCCGCCCTCACCAACGCCATCCTCCTGTATGGGCATTGATACATTGGATCATGGATGTATCTCGAGGGATGAATTTGACCGCCTCCGCAATGATATCGCAGCCAACCATCGAGCGGACTCTGAATTTTCACGCCAGTGGGCCCTGGGAACGCTCAACGTTGACCAAGCGCATGCGGCTCTTGCCGTGAAATACGGCGCGAATACAAAGCCGGGTGACGGTGTCATCGTTGGGGTCCTGGATTCGGGTGTGGATCTGACCCATCTCGAATTCAGCGGTGCGAGCATTACGGAAACGCTTCTCCAGAACCTGCCGGATGAGATGCGAACGGACTACGGCGCGAATGAATTTTCGCATGGCACTTCGGTCACGAGTATCATGGCCGCGCAACCGAACAATGGCGGGTTTCTAGGGATCGCCTGGGGTTCGACGTACAAGGTGTTTGCCGCGCCAATCGGCAACCATCTCGCCGAAGAAGATCCGCTCCTGACCGCGTTCGACTGGGATGACGCCTATCGAGCCGTGTTGGCGAGCGGCGTGGATATCGTGAACGCGAGTTACTGTTTTCTCGGTACATTCGTGGAAAACTACGCGGCGCACCAACTTCGTGCTCCCGGCAGGCTCGGCTCTTCCTTCGAGGTGATCGCGCAAAGAGGCGTGGCGGATCCGGCGATCTTCGTGTGGATCGCGGGCAACGATCATGGCGTCCCGTGCGATGACGGCGATGAGAACTGCTTCGCGGATTCAACCAGTTCCACGGGATTCAGTTATCGGGCGACCTCACCAGGCCCGGAGGCCGGGGCGGTCGCCAAACTGCCGGAACTGCAAGGGCACAACGTGGTCACCGTGGCCGTGGGTCGGGACGGCTCAATCGCCGATTTCTCCAACCGTTGCGGCATTGCCGGTCCGTGGTGCATCGCGGCGCCCGGCGTCGATATCATGGGTGCGGAGTTCGGCGCCGTGACACCACCCCCCAACACCCTTTTGATTAGATCGGATCTCGAAGGCACCTCCGTCTCCGCGCCTATGGTGAGCGGTGGGCTTGCGCTAATGAAGCATTTTTTCCGCGGTCAACTTTCCAACAGGCAACTGCTCACGCGGCTCTTTGCGACTGCCGACAAGAGCGGGATCTATGCGCCGGACCGGACCGACGGCAGCTCTTCCATCTACGGCCAGGGGATGATGGATCTCGGAGCCGCGGTCTCACCGGTGGACAATGCTCAGGTGATGCTAAACAGCCAGGTCGGCGATAACGGAAATGACGGATATAGCATCCAATCGACTCAGATCAGGCTGGGCATGGCGTTTGGAAATAGTCTCTCGCGCTCACTGGCCGGACGGGAAATCGCCGCGTTTGACGCGCTGGGGGCGCCGTTCTGGTTCGATCTGTCGCGCTTGGCCGGCACAGCATTGCAACCGTCCGCACTGGGGCGGCTTTTTCGTCTCATGACTCCTGGCAGAAACGCTTTTGGCCAGGCCGAGCGCGGCACGCGGCTGACGCGCGCACCCTATGCGCTCGCCGCGCATCGAGGCGACTGGCGCTTCGGTCTGTACGAGTCCCCGGCGGATGCCCAAAGCAGCCTGCTCAACTTGGCCGGGAACGCTGCGACGGTGACCTACACGGCCCCAACCGGGCTCGAAGCCACGGCGTTTGCCACGGTCAGCCAAGCCACGGCGTTCAACCCGGCCGGTTTGCCTCGACAACAGACTTCGGACATGGGGGCCCTGCTCGCTTGGCGACCGCCGGATATGCCCGTTGGCGTTAGGGTCGGATGGCTCAAGGAAGGGAATTCCTTGCTGGGGGCCACGGCGACCGGCGCGTTTGGCCGGCTCTCGGCTAACAACGTGGTCACCGGGTTCGAGGCAGCCGCCGAAGTGGGTGGCTGGCGGCTTGGTTTCGACACCGAGATCGGCCTAGTGGCCCCCAACGCTGGGGGCGGACTTATCGACGGCATGTCGTGGTTGACCACGAGTGCGATATCGCTTCGCGCCAACAGGCGACTGGGCGCGCATGACGAATTGACCATTTCGGTGTCGCAACCACCGCGGATCGAGAACGGGGCGGCGACTTTCAGGCTGCCGGTGGGCCGAACCCGGGACGGCATGATCCTCCGAGAGTCGTTTTCAGCCAGTCTTGTCCCATCGGCCAGGCAGGTTGATCTGGCGGCCCGTTGGCACCGCACGGGCGTTTTCGGCGGCGAGTTCCGGGCGGAGGCGGCGGCGTCGCACAATCCGGGCCACGTGACGGCGAAGCCCATGTTCAGCCTGTTGGCGGGGTGGCATGCCGAGTTCTAAGGGTAGGGAACAACGATCGTTGTTCCCTACGGGAATCTCTCATGCAACATCGTAGGTCGATGAGATGGTTTCCTCCCTCTTAATTCATTGCCGTGGGGTGTGCCAAGATGGAGCGATTCACCACAACCATCGAGGCACAAAAGGAGGCGACCATGAACGAACTGACGACCATCGGGTTGGATGTGGCCAAGCACACGTTTCAGGTAGTGGGCTGCGATCGCCACGGGCACGAGGTGAGGCGCAAGGTGCTGCGGCGGGGCCAAGTGCGGGCGTACTTTGCGAACCTGCCGACGTGTGTGGTGGGGATCGAGGCGTGCGCGAGTGCGCACTTCTGGGCGCGGGAGTTGCAAGCCCTGGGACATGAGGTGCGATTGATTCCGCCGCAGCACGTCAAGGCCTATGTGCGGGGGAACAAGACCGACTACCACGACGCTCGGGCGATTGCCGAAGCGGTCCGGCGGCCGGACCTGCGCTTTGTGGCGGTGAAGACGCCCGAGCAGCAGGACATGCAGGCGTTATATCGACTCCGCGCGGCGCGGGTCCAGGAGCGCACGGCGCTGTGTAATCAGGTGCGGGGCCTGTTAGCCGAATATGGGATTGTGCTGGCTCAGGGGGTGGGCACGGTACGGCGGCACCTGCCGGAGTTGGTGGCGGCGGGATCGGCCGAGTTGAGTGCATTCTTGCGGACGTTGCTGCGCGAGTGTGCCCAGCAGTTGCGCGAACTCGACGCGCACATTGCGGGCTACACGCAGCTGCTGGAAGCGTACGCGAGCCGCCACGAGGCAGTACAGCGCTTACAGACGGTGCCGGGGTTTGGCCCGGTGGTGGCGAGTGTGTTCCAGGCCTTTGTGGGCTCGGGACGCGAGTTTCGCCGCGGGCGCGATGTCTTGGCGGCCCTGGGGCTGGTGCCCAAGCAACACAGCAGTGGCGGCAAGACGGTGCTGCTGGGGATCAGCAAGCGGGGCGACTGCTACGTGCGGAGTCTGTTGGTGCATGGGGCGCGGGCGGTCCTACGCCGAGCCGCGCACCGCGACGATCGGCTGAGTCGGTGGGTCACGCGGCTCAAGGAGACGCGCGGCACGAACAAGGCCACGGTGGCCTTGGCGAACAAGTTGGCGCGGATCGGCTGGGCCGTCGTACGAGGAGAGACCCAGTACCGGGCGGCCTGAGACTGGCGGCGGCGCGGGGAAGAGAGACAAGGAGGGATCCTACCGAGCATTGCGACGACCGAGTGACGAGCGATGACACCACAGGTCAGACCGGCGTATCGCGACCATGGCTAATCCGACGGCGGCTCGACGCCGATAGGTCGATAAGGACGATACGCGCGTACTTCATCAAGGCCAGAAGGGCCGTGCCCTTCACAAACAGGCCGGATATACGAGAGCAAGCCTGTCCCTGTCATGCTCAAGCAAGGTCTTGCAAGACGGGAGGAGACCATATACGGATTAGCAGAGCGTAATCCGACATTCCTAGCGTAACCTGACAACGACGCTCCAAATACAAAGGTGAAACGAGAATGTCCCGGTACCAGAGAACGATGCAGGGCATGTTGATCACGTTGGCGGGAGTACTCCTCTCAAGTTGTACGACTCCGGGCTTTCCTGACAAAAACGTGGCCGGACCAAGCCAGGCCAACGTGGAGGTTGTGGTACTGCCCGATGATCGCAAGTGTACCCCGGGAAACATCGGACACTAATCGGGCGGCCGATAGAGAAGATCGACTTTGCTGGTCTGACTCGACCTTTACGGGTCTATCCTACCGGAAGCCGGATCACCATGGATCACCGTCCGGAGCGGATGAACATCGTCACCGGACCTGACGGGCGTGTGGTCAAAGTCCGATGCGGATAGGCTTCTGACCTTTAGGACAAATTGGCACAATCCCGGATGAAAGCAAAGTCCTACACGTCAACTGTCAGCTGGTCTCTCGTCATCCAGCGCGTCGGCCTGTGATCTTTGGCATTCATTGAGATCTTAATTCTTTTTAGATTTGTTGATTTCCTGGCACGGACCGGGCGGCTTCTCTCGCCAGTTGATCTACCAACTCGTTATGCGGTTCGCCGGAATGGGCCTGCACTTTGTGCCACGTGAGGGTCATCCCTAAGGCCCGGACCCGTTCCGCGTACGATTGGGTAAAGGCTGTCCGGGTTTTCCACGTACCCTCAACCCAACTGGCCAACCCCTGATAGTCGAAATGGATCGCAGCCGCCGCAATGCCGTGCGCCCGGCACCATTCCAGTGCCTGCAAAACCGCCTGAATTTCTCCGGCCACGTTTCGATGCCGGCGCGCCTCGGCAGGCACGTCATGCCCACTCGCGCGGTGGAGTTCCCGTCCACCATCAAGGATGACGTACGCCCAGCCGAAGTTCAGGCGTCCATTGCGGTTCGGCACACATGATCCGTCGACCCAAACGTGTATGGCATCGGTTGCCGAAAAGGTCTCGGCCGTTGGCGGGACAGTCGCATCGGGAAGAGATTCTCCCACAAACGCCAGGGCCTGAGCTTTTGTTGGAAAGGCTTTGTAGACGGCTCCGGGAAATCCCTTGACTTGCTCTTCACATGCGGGCCAGGTGGTATAGACCCCGGGTTGGCGCCCTTTTCGCACGGCGTAGAATTTCACGGCGCCTATTCACCCTTCAGCCGTTTCACGCGTTCCAGGACGAACCGGATTCGTTTGGCTTCCCTGGGGATGCCTTCGACCAGGGCCAGATAGGTTTCGTATTCTTCGATCGCACGCCGGGTGTCGCTCTGTTCCAGGCTGTTTGCCAAATGGAATCGGGCTTCGGCGAAGTTCGGGCGCAGGACGAGCGCCCGTTGAAAGAGTTCAATGGCGCGGGCCTGCTGTTGCTGTTCGGCCAGGACCCGGCCGAGATTGCTGATGATCGCCGGAGCATTGGGGCGAAGCGAGAGGGCCTGCTCCAGTTCGCGCTGCGCGTCAGCCAGTTGGCCTTGATCCCGAAGCGCCAGGCCCAGTCGATGGTGAGCCTCGGCTACACGAGCCTCGTCCTCAAGCCCCAGTTGAATGGATCGCCGGTAGGCGTCGACGGCAATCGCCGGCTGAGCGGTTCCGCACGACCCGAATAACGCGGCTTCCCCTCGTGCGAATTGTTGAAGCCCCAGGAAATCGTCGCTTGAGTCCTCCTCCGGCGAGGGCTCTCCCGGCGTCGTGGAACGGCTTCGGTTGAGATCCGGCAGAAAGGTTTCATGATAACTTGACAGCAGTTGCTCGTACGGATCGATCGCCAGGGAAGCCACGAGTAACGTCGGGTCCCCCTCACTTTCCAGCACCAGGTATTGGGTCGTACTGATATAATCCCCGGTTCGATACAGGACTGCGGAACGCGCGCCCTCCTGGGAAAGGAGCTGCGTGGGGTCGATATAAAACGTGGAGGACGGGCGGAGTTCGGATAAAGTTTGCCGCAGCATGGGATACGGCTTTAAGGCGAGTCCTTGGTTGTAGCGAAACACGGCCCCGACCAGACGCTGCTCATCACTGAAAAAGTAAAACCGGTCGTGGTCAGGTTGCCCGCTTTGCACCAAACGTTGCAGTTGTTCTCCCGAGCCCCAGGAGACCTGTTCATATCGCAGGCCCTGCCAGTGTTTGACAACGCTCTCCTTGGCGTCGCACAGGTGTGACGCTCCCAACAGTTCGAGGTCGCTGGCCGACGGGGGGAGCATAGGGTCGCGAGGCGGTGCTGATGGAGTCCCGCATGCCGTGAGTAGGCCCAGCCACAGGACAAACATCCACGCCCCTGGCGGTTTCACTCCTGAGCGGGTGGGGAAAGACCTCAAGCTCGACCTGCGTTAATCAGTGGAGAATGCAGAAATGGTGGGCGATACTGGTATCGAACCAGTGGCCTCTTCCGTGTGAGGGAAGCGCTCTCCCACTGAGCTAATCGCCCACGTTGGGAGTCTATCATAGCCCGTTGATTCCTGACAATGAACCGTACGCATGTGAACCTGTTCATGAATTCGTTGACAGAATATGGGGTGGCCCACATAGGATGACAAACAGGGGGCGATGGGCAAGGTGATGGGCGATCTCGGGCGACAACCTGTCGGGAATCCATGTTCGGCGAGCGTCGTTCCCACGAGCGGCATTCCGTCCTGGCTGAGGCTGGTTCAAGACGGGTTTCTCGTGTGGGTCGTGCTTGGAGCCGCCTGGGGCTGGTTCATGCCGGGTCCCGCGGCGGCCGGGAAAAGCTGGATTCCCGAAGCCTTGGCCGCCGTGATGCTCGGCATGGGATTGACGTTGACGCATCGGGACGTGCTCACCCTGCGCCAGGGAGGCCGGACGTTGCTGCTGGGCGTGGCCTTACAATACTTGGTGATGCCGCTCGGCGCGTGGGGAATCGCGACGGTCCTGGGCCTGCCGAAACTGTTGGCGCTCGGCGTCATTGTAGTCGGGGCGTGCCCCGGGGGAACGGCCTCGAACGTGGTGGCCTACCTCGCGCGAGGCGACGTGGCCTTATCCGTGGGCATGACGACGGTCTCGACGTTGCTCAGCCCGCTCATGACACCACTGTGGATTTGGCTTCTCGCCTCCACGTGGTTGGCGATTGATCCGTTCCCGCTCTTATGGACGGTTACGAAGATCGTGTTGTTGCCGGTGGTGGTGGGCGTGCTTCTGCGCCGCGTGTGGCAACCGAGTGCCTGGTTTTTTGAAGGCGCGCTGCCGCTCGTATCAATGTTCATCATCGCATGGATCGTCGGAGTAATCGTCGGGTTGAATCATGGTCAAATGTACGTGGCCGGTCCGGTCGTACTGGCCGTGATCGTTCATAACGCGCTGGGCTTGACGCTTGGGTATTGGGGATCTCGACTGGGGAAAGTCCCGCTTCGTCGTTGCCGGACCGTGGCCCTCGAAGTCGGCATGCAGAATTCCGGGCTGGCCGTGGCCTTGGCAGTGGCTCACTTCGGGCCGGTGGCTGCCGTACCCGGCGCGGTTTTCAGCATTTGGCACAACGTGACCGGCCCCTTGTTGGCAAGCATCTGGCGCCGGCAGCATAAAGATTCAGCCTAGCTGCAATTTAGTCTGTCACTCATTATCATAACAGTCCTCGACGCCGTTCGTAATTGGGATGCCATCTCTCGATCCACTTCCTTATCAATCAACAACAAGTAGTACGCAAATCCCTATATTTACACAACATCTTGACTTAATAAGTGTAACTTGCTAAGTTTTAAAAATGGGGCTGTCCTAGATAACGAGATTTATCTAAGATGGCATGATGAGGAAAAGCCGGTTAAGTTGGCACAAACAACGGCGGCTTATTGAACTATTTGTGGCGGGCGCCACTGCCCGAACCGCCGCGTCACTCGTGGGGGTGAATAAAGCCACGGCGAGCTATTATTTTCATCGGTTGCGCCAGTTGATTGAGGCGCAGAGTGAGACGGCAGGGTGGCTAGCCGGTGAAATAGAGATAGATGAGAGTTATTTTGGGGGAAAACGCAAAGGGAAGCGAGGCCGCGGCGCCCCAGGGAAGGTGCCGGTCTTTGGGCTGTTAAAGCGGGAGGGCAAGGTGTATGCGGTCGTCATCCCCAATGCGAAGGCCCAGACCTTACTACCGATCATTCGCGGAAAAGTCCGGCCGGATAGCATCGTGTATACAGATACTTTTCGCAGCTATAACGCCTTGGACGTGTCGGAGTTTAAGCACTACCGGATCAACCACAGCGACGGGTTTGCGGATCAGCAGCAGCATATCAATGGGATCGAGAATTTTTGGAACCAAGCCAAGCGCCATTTACGCAAGTTTAACGGGATCCCGAAAGCGCATTTTCATCTGTTTTTGAAAGAATGTGAGTGGCGCTTTAACAACGGCGATCCCAAGCGTCAATTAAGCCAATTGAAACAGTGGGTTAAAAGAGAACTAGGTTAGTTATCTAGGACAGCCCCTTAAAAATTAAGGTTTTTAGCTGGCACGCGGTGCGTCGACGTGTCAGCGCATGCGCAATCGCGCACAGCCGTGGGGACTGGCGAGTGTCGGCCCCTACTTCTCTTCTTCAAATCGTCGTTCGCGACTCTATGGAGAGACCCGAAAAAGATGCGTGAAAAAAGGCAAGTTCAAAGGTCTTCATCAATTTGTGCCGGTGAAGAACTGCAATGAAAAAGGAGGGTTCTGCATGGCCATTATAAAGGCAAAGAGTGGTGTTACTCTTCTTGCCATTGGCATAGGGCTGCTTGTGACGTTATCGGCATGTGAGAATTCGAAACATGCTGAAATCATGAGCACGGAAGATTTGTTGGCACAGGCTCAAACGGCGACTGCTCCTGATACCGATACACCAACAGAGAGTGAGCAGGCCGGCGGTACGTTCGCGAGACAACCCATCGACCAAGAGTTACTGGGCTTATCGGAACCGATCGTCTTTACTCCGGAACCTCCGCCCAGTCCGGCATCGCCTCCCAGCGATACTAGCGAGTCGAGTTCCGAGGTGGCGCCTGCTCCTGCTGCGGCGCGTGTCCTTCCAAAAGCGTATTCGGAAGCCCCGCGTGTCGAACGGAGCCCGGCATCGGACTACGTTCCGGAGTCACTCCCTCGAGTTTTTCATGAGGCCCGTGTCCGGGAGTTTGGGGTAAGTTTCGTGGATGAGCCGGCGCATGAGGTTGCTGAGAAGACCTTGTCAACCGAGGAACCCGTGGCTGTGCCGGAGATGAAGATCGCCAAACTTGGACCGTCCGATTTCATTCCCGCAGCACCGGCGCCGGCGCCGGAGGGACGGCAAGCTGAGACGGTCGTCGATTCAGAGTTGGCCGACATCTTCTTTGAATTTGATCAATATTCGATTCGTGCCGCTGCCGTCCCCGTGCTGGAAAAGAATGCCGAACTGTTGAAACAGGCCTATAAGAATTCCAGCGTGCTGATCGAAGGCCATTGTGACGAACGGGGGACTGGTGAATATAACCTGGAATTGGGAAAACGTCGGGCGCAAGCCGTGAAAGATTATTTGATTGATCTGGGCATTGAAGAATCCAGAATTCAGATTGCCAGCTACGGGAAAGAAAAACCGTTTTGCACGGAATCCGCACCGAGTTGCTGGCAGCAAAATCGACGCGGGCATTTTGTGCAGCGGGTCTTACATACATCTTTGTCAAGTAAGTGAACGCAGACAGTTGCGCCGGCCAAGTTTCAGGGGACATGATAAGAGAACATCGGCAATCAATGCGGAGGAACAAACGAGGGTTCTGATTGCCGAAGACACGTTCCTTCAAGAGTTGCGCACGTGCGGACACTCGAAACGCTGAACTTCGACAACACCTATGCCCGGCTGCCCGAGATCTTCTTTGAACGGGTGATGCCTACGGGCTTTGCAGCCTCCCATCTCGTCAGTTTCAATCCTTCGGCCGCGGCCTTGATTGACTTGGACCCTCATTTTGTCGACGGGAGAACCCGCGAGACACGATGGTTACGGGGCATTGGCGAGGCGTCGGGTCAGGGCCAGGACGAAGCGTGCGGCAGTACTGAGCCTGTCGGGTTGGATGGTATCGTGGCTGTCGGAGGACTGATGAAAGTGAGGATGGGCTCCTGCCGTGACCACCGCCACCGTGGGAATGCCGGCTTCGGCAAACGGCACGTGATCTCCCCCGGGAAAGAACCCATAGAGTTTGACGGCCTCGGATAGCCCGGCCTGCTTGGCTGCCCGGGAGGCTACGTCTTTAGGCATGTTGGCGACCCCAACGGTGAGTTTGCCGTTGCCGAGGCCCACGTGATCGACGTTGATCATGGCGACGGTGTTCGACAAGGGGTGCGCGGGATGCCGAACGTACCAGGTTGATCCCAGCAGGTTTTGTTCTTCCCCGCTGAACGATGCGAACAGGACCGTTCGCTTGGGTGACGGACCGTTTTTCAAAATGCGTGCGAGTTCCAACAACACGGCTGTCCCCGACGCATTGTCGTCGGCACCGGGAAAGAGCAGGCCCGCTTGGTTGCCGAAGTGATCGCGATGGGCTCCGAGTATCACGGTGTCGTCCTTCAGGACAGGATCACGGCCTGGAATCGTGCCCAACACGTTCACGAGCGAACGCGCCTGACGCTGACTCGCCCATTGCATGTGTGCCAAGCCGTTGAGCGCTTTCGATTGGACCACTCGATCGTTGTTTAAGCTGGTTTGGACATCCGTGACGGATAAGGCTTGCGCGTGGAAGATGGCCGCCCCGGTCTCGCCACTGATCCAGACTCCGGGTAAGGGCCGGTCATCCCCGGCATTGGTATAAAACGCCAAAGGCCGGTGTCCCATGCCGCGGCGCGCGGCGTAACGACTCAACACGGGCCCGGTGAAGGTGACAAACCCCACGGCGCCTTTTTCCCGGGCGATGTGTTCTTTTTCCGCGTGCTGCACGTGGAGAGGATAATGCGGCGGTTTCCCTCGCAAGAACATGACGACTCGGTCGCGGACCGCCACGCCTTCATATTCATCCCACCTACGCGCAGGGTCCGCGATGCCGTATCCCACGAAGACCAAAGGGGCCGTGAGATTGACGGAGGGAGAGTCTAGGACGGGAAGAAACTGTGAGCCCAATTGCGGGACGATCGCGCCGGGTGTATGCGCCTCGGGAAAAGAAAACGTCAGGGTTGCAGGGGCCTCGATCTGCGTTACCGTCACGGGGCCGGTTTGTTCCCATGCCGTCCTTTCAGCGCCCATGCGCTGGTGACCGGCAGGCGTCAGGCCTAAGCGCTCAAAGCGGTCGGCTACATATTCCGCTGAGCGGCGTCCGCCCTCCGAGCCGCTTTGCCGTCCGGCAAAGTCGGGATGACTCAGGATCCGAATGTCCCGCATCATCTGTGGAAGGTCGGGCAGAGTGACACGATCGGCCGCGTCAATGGGAAGCGTGAGTGCAACGAGACCGCTGATGAATGTGATTGAAAAGAGGGCCGGTTTCATCGGCCCTACTATCCCATATTGCGCGGTGTATTGATATGCCTTGAGCCATCATGCAACATATTGACGGAATCAGGGTAACTTACTAAGTTTTAATAATTTTAGACGCCAAGCAGTTCGTCGTCGGTTTCGCGCATGCGCAAACGCTCTCAGCCGCAGTCACCAACGATCGTTGGCCACTTCTTTTCTTCTGCAAGATGTTGTCGATCCCCTATGCATTCAGTGGAAAGACATGCAGGAAGAACCATTTCGAGGGCGTATATCAACTTATGCCGGTCAACTCATCTTCCTCGCAAAGGTGAGTGCACGCATAGAGTTGCGCAGGCCGAGCATCAGGGGACATGATACACGCACACCGGCAGTCAGGATACCGACACTGACGAAGTGAATGGACATACCGCCCGAGGCACATCGGAAGAACGTGGAGGGGCGGGCGAAGGTTCTGATTGCCGAAGACATGTCCCTTCAAGAGTTGCGCACGTGCGGACACTCGAAACACTGAACTTTGACAACACCTATGCCGGGCTGCCCGAGGTCTTCTTTGAGCGGGTGATGCCTGCGGGCTTTGAAACCCCCCATCTCGTCAGTTTCAATCCTTCGGCCGCGGCCTTGATTGACTTGGACCCGGATGAAGCCAAGCGTCCGGAGTTCCATGAGGCCATGGGCGGCAAACTCCTCCTGCCGGGCAGCGAGCCTATTGCCATGCTGTATGCGGGTCACCAGTTCGGTCACTACGTGTCGCCGCTCGGGGATGGCCGGGCGATTCTGTTGGGCGAAGTCCGCAATAGCCGGGGAGAGACATGGGACCTGCACCTGAAGGGTGCGGGGCTGACGCGCTTTTCACGGGACGGGGATGGCCGGGCGGTGCTTCGTTCGACGATCCGGGAATACTTGTGCGGTGAAGCCATGCACGGGTTGGGCATCCCGACGACCCGGTCCTTGTGTCTCATTGGCAGCGATGAAGCCGTGCTGCGGGAAAGCGTGGAAACCGGCGCGATGCTCGTGCGCATGGCCCCGACCCACGTCCGCTTCGGGACATTCGAAGTCTTCTTTTACCGTCGTCAACACGATCATCTCAAGACCCTGGCCGATTACGTCCTGGCCCGGCATTTTCCGCATCTCGTCGACGGCCCGGATGCCTACGCGCGATTCTTGTTTGAAGTGGCCGAACGCACCGGCCTGTTGATTGCCCAATGGCAGGCCGTGGGCTGGGCGCACGGGGTCATGAATACCGACAACATGTCGATCCTCGGGTTGACCCTCGACTATGGACCGTATGGCTTCATGGATGATTTCAACCCGGGGTTCATTCCCAATCATTCCGATCATCATGGCCGCTACTCGTTTCAGAACCAGCCCGATATCGGCTATTGGAACGTGCGTGCGATTGCCCAGGCCCTTTCCCCCTTGGTGGAAGAGGTCGACGTGCTGGGGGCCCCCGAGATCTATGAAGCGACCATGCAGCAGACCTATACGGACTTGATGCAAGCCAAGTTGGGATTGAACGAAACCCGCGAAGGAGACGACAAGCTCCGGCGCGACGTGCTCGCGCTCATGCATAGCAACCACGTGGACTACACGAATTTCTTTCGGGCGCTCGGCACTTTCAACCAGGATGATCCCTCGGCGAACGAGCCTCTGCGGGATCAGTTCCTGGATCGGGACGGATTCGACTGGTGGGCGGATCGGTATCGTGCGCGGCTCAAAGCCGAGCACAGCGTGGACGCCGAACGCAAGGCACGCATGGAGGCCTGCAATCCCAAATACGTGTTGAGGAACTATCTGGTCCAGGTGGCGATTGAACGGGCGGCCCAGCACCGGGATTATTCGGAGATCGACCGTCTGCGGGAACTGCTGAGCCGCCCGTTCGACGACCAGCCCGAGATGAACGAGTATGCCGCCCCGCCGCCGGATTGGGGCAAGCAGATCGTCGTGAGTTGCTCGTCGTAGCGGGGGCTCGCGCCGCCGCGATCCTGTCCATCGCTGGCCTCTTACTCAGGATGAGATGATACGAGGCGTTCTACTGTTACTCCTGATCATGGCCGTGTTGATCGGGCCGCAGTTGTGGACCAAATGGGTCTTCAAAAAATATCGCGGTCATCGTGAGGATTACTCGGGCACGGGTGGTGAACTGGCCCGGCATTTGCTCGATCGCTTTGAGATGTCGCACGTGCAGGTCGAAACCACGGAACTCGGCGATCACTATGACCCACAGGCCAAAGCGGTGCGGTTGCTCCCGGATCACTACAACGGCAAGTCGTTGACCGCGGTGACGGTCGCGGCGCACGAGGTGGGACACGCCATTCAGGATCGAACCGGGTACGGGCCGCTGCACGAACGCACGAAACTCATCCAGTTGGCGCAAGGTGCGGAAAAAGCCGGGTCCTTCGTCATGCTGGGGATTCCCATCGTCGCCGGGCTGACCCGTTCACCGGCCGGCGGCTTGCTGGTCCTGCTGGCCGGGCTTGCCGTGATGTCGATGGGGGCGTTGGTGCATCTCGTGACCTTGCCCGTGGAATGGGATGCCAGCTTTCGCCGGGCCCTGCCGATCCTCGAACAGGGTCACTATATCCCGCCAAAGGACATGGAAGGCGCGCGAACCATCCTGACAGCCGCCGCACTCACCTATGTCGCGGCATCACTGGGCGGGTTGCTGAACATCTGGCGCTGGATCATGCTGATGCGACGGTGAGCGGCATGCTTGGTCCTTTTGTTTCGGCAAAAGGATCCAAAACCATTTCCGCCTTGGCCTGGCCCTGCGGGTTCCCTTCGAGGTTTGCCAAATCTGGCGGCTGCGGAAACTCGCTCCGCTCAAACAATCCTCGCCGTTCTTCCAGATTTGGCGGCACCTCTTGGCTAGGCCAAAGGCGGGAAACCCTAAAAGGCGATTAATTCTGAAGGAACAACTTATGAAGAAGTTAAATGATTTGGCAAAAGTTCTGGGTGGGCTTGGACTGTTGTTTTCTCTGATGGTGGGTTGTGGTAGCGAGAGTCCGGAGAGTCTCTTTGAAACGGCGCAGTTTGAGGAAAGGCAGACGAACGTTGTCCACGCCAGGGAATTGTATCAACGAATCATTCGCGAACATCCCGGTTCGGAATGGGCCGAGAAAGCGAAGGCGCGGCTGGAGCAATTGGATCAATCCCCGTAACGCTTCTCGCGATAGGCACATTCTCCTCAATGGCAGCAAGGCTGGCCCTCAATTTTTTGAAAGCTTCCTGAGCACCGCCTCCGCGGGGGTTTCCAGCTTCTTTTTTCGATTGCACTCGTGACAAGACGGGACGGTGTTGCCCTTGGTCGATTTCCCGCCGCGGGCCAGCGGCACCACGTGATCCATGGACAATTGGTCCGGCTGAAACGAGTTCCCGCAGTAGTGGCAGCGTCCTTTGTGGAGTTGCTGTTTCCACCAGGGCGTGCGTTTGAGTGCGCGGGCCTTGTCCCGCTCTTTGCGAATCCGTTTGGCGGATTCAGGATCAGGGTCGATTTCGAAGTAGGGTTCGGGGGCCATTCATGGCAGCTTAAAGAAGTTGCCTGAATTTTTCACGTGTGTGCACGAATGGTTAGTCCAATGCCAGTGTGAGGCATTTGGCGGAGCCGCCGGATTTGAGGAATTGGTCCAGGTCGAGGGGGTGGGGCGTGTAGCCGTGGTCTTTGAGCATGGCCGTGGTTTCCGGACATCCCGAAGGCAGTACCACGTGACGCCCGATACAGACGGCGTTGCACGCAAATCGCGTGGCTTCGGCGTGGGGCACGACGATGCGTCGCCGTTCGTCCACGCGATCCGAGATCGTGGACTGTGCATAGGCGTCGAACGCGGCAGGATAGTACAGCAATTCGCCGTTACTGAGTGGGCAGAAGCAGGTGTCCAAGTGATAGAACCGGCTCGTGACGAGTTCCAGGGGCAGAATTTCCTTGCCATAGACTTCGCCTAACACACGATGGGCTTTGATGTCGCTGCGTTGCCGGTACCCCCCGAACCAGGTGTCCGAGAAACCCAGCACGTCTCCCGCTCCTTCGAAATAACAATCCTTGTCCAGTCGGATCACGCGGTATCCGTGTTCGCTGAACCACCGCGCGAAGTGTTCCTCTTCTCCCCGGCGTTCCGGATGCCGGAACCGGCTGATGACGGCTGTCCCGTTGTGGAGCACGCCGGCATTGGCGGTGAACACCAGGTCAGGGAGGCCAGCGACCGGCGTCATCCGTTCGAGTTTGGCGCCCGCGTCATCTTCCAGCACGCGGGTGAGGGTCCACCATTGGGCTTGGCTCGCGTCCCTGTCCACGGCATTGGAGAGACGCATCCACGGGTTGATTTCGTACTGAATCCCGAAATGATCAGGTGGGCAAACCAGGAGGCGTGCCATCGTCTCAGCCCCGCCAGCCGAGTGCTTGCGCCAATTGTCGAAGGAAGGAAGCCGCGTCCATCACCAGGCCGATGGATTGGAAGCTGCCGCGGTCGCTGAGTTTGGTGGGAACGGCCGGGTTGATGTCCACGCATACGGTCGGCACCTTCGCGGGCAGACAGTTCCCGGTGGCGATGGCGTGCAGCGTCGTCGCCACCAGTAACGCGAGCCCGATGCCCGGGAGCGCGGCGCGCATGGCCGTTTGGGCGTGTCTCGTGTCCGTGATGACGTCGGGGAGAGGTCCGTCGTCGCGAATGCTGCCCGCCAATACCATGTCGACGTTTTTGTGGACACAGGAAGCAATGACTCCATCCCGGATCAACCCGGATTCCACCGCGTGCTTGAGGCTGCCGGCGTTCCGGACACGGTTTATGGTGCGCAGGTGATGTTCATGACCATGGGGCACGGCGCACCCGGCGCGCAGGCCGTAACCCAGGGACGTGCCGAACAGGCTGGCTTCCATGTCATGCGCGGCCAGGGCGTTTCCGCAAAACAGGACGTGAATGAAGCCGGATTCGATCAACCACGAGAGGGCTTCCCGGCCTCCCGCGTGGATGATGGCCGGGCCACCGACGAACAGGACTTTGGTGCCGAGGTCCGGGTCGCATGCGGGCCCGCCGTCCGTGCATGCCTTCTGCCGGTTGTCGCGAATCATCCGCATGCGTTTGGCCACGTCGGCAATCATCGGATGATGCGGCCGTTCCGAAGACACGTCTGCCGCCATGAAGGCGAACGCATCCCGTTCGTGCGGCCGTTCCAGCGGGAAAACCCGAACGCCGGTTCGACCCGTGACGATCAGGTCTCCGGCCTTCACGTCGGCCATGGGGACGGTGCAAGCCGTTGGAGGTTCTAAGGTCACGCGAATGGCCAAGTCCATTTCGATGGCGTCCACGTCGAGCCATTGGCGGTTGAGTCGGATTTGCGTCCGGAGGTGCGAGGTCGCATAAAACGAATCCGGCAACACGCCGTCTTTCGGCGCGGGTTCCACGATGCAATCGGCGGCGTGTTCGACCTCGGCCCCATGCGGTTGGACCGCGTGCAGGATAGCCGCGAGCCGTTGCGGGGAGTCGGCATGCACGGCGATCGTGGCCGAAGATGCGTCCTCTCGCGTGGCTCCGACTTGCATCTCCCTGATGGTGAAGGTGCCGCTCCTTTGGAGAATCGTGTCGAGCACCTTCGCTAGGATGAGCGAATCGATGATATGGCCTTCGAGAGTGACGGTTTCAGTCGCCATGGTTTTATTGTACACCCGCGGGGGCTCAAACCTTTTTCAATGTTCATGTCCTCTACCTCCCCTCTCCCCTCCTTGTATCTAAGAAAGGGTGTATACTGCATGCTATTTTATTCACCGATAGAGCCGAACAGCCCGACCCTCCTACGGGCGCCCAAGCCCGCTTGTAAGCACGGTGCGTTCGGCTCGGCCTCTCGGCAGCCCGCACAGTTGCCTGGGCCGTGTGAGCCCGGATCAGTTGGCAAGGTAGGGCGACGTGGGAGAGGCGCCTCAGAACAAGGAGCCAGTTATGGACTCGACTCAGACTTATGTCGGCATTGATGTGGCCAAAGCGACGTTGGATGTCGCCAGCGTTCCCCCACGCGTGACCACGACCGCCCCGAATACCGAGGCGGGGATTCAGGCGTTGGTGCCTCAATTGCAGGCGCTGGCGCCCGAGCGGATCGTGGTGGAAGCCACGGGCGGGTATGAACTGCCCGTGGTCCGCGCGTTGGTGGAAGCAGCGCTGCCCGTCATCGTAGTGAATCCGCGGCAAGTGCGGGATTTCGCCAAAGCGACCGGCCAGTTGGCGAAGACGGATACCTTGGATGCGCAGATCCTGGCCTTGTTTGCCGCGCGGGTGCAGCCCCCGGTCCGGCCCCAGCCGGATGCCGCCACCATGGAATTGGCGGCGCTGCTGGCCCGGCGCCGGCAAGTGATCGAGATGCTCACCGCCGAACGCCACCGCTTGGGGCGAGCCGCGGCGGCCCTCCGCCCGGGGATTCAGGCGCACGTGGCTTGGTTGACCCAGCAATTGACCACCTTGGACGAGGACCTCACCACCCGCATTCGGCACAGCCCCGTGTGGCAGGAGCAGACCGATTTGCTCCAAAGTGTGCCCGGCGTCGGCCCCGTCCTGAGCCGCACCCTCGTGGCGGAGTTGTCGGAATTGGGCACCTTGACGCGGCGCCAGATCGCCGCGCTGGTGGGCGTCGCCCCCCTCAACCGCGATAGTGGCACGGTCCGAGGGCCGCGCACGTGTTGGGGCGGCCGCGCCCCCGTTCGGACGGCCCTGTATATGGCGACCTTGGTGGCCACCCGCTGTAACCCGGTCATCCGGCACACGTATCAGAGCCTGTGTGCCCGGGGCAAAAAACGCAAGGTGGCGTTGGTCGCCTGTATGCGCAAATTGTTGACGATTCTGAACGCGATGCTCAAACATCGAACGTCTTGGCAAGAACAGAGGCATGTAACTCCTTAATCCCCACCCAGACAGTTGCTTACAAAGGAGGGGAACAGGAGAGGTGGCCTGAGTGAAGGTATTTTCATGCCGGAGGGAAAGGGAAATGACTTTGGCGAGGACTCCGGGAGGGTGGTATACTGTCGATATGGATTGGCTGGGATCATGGAAACGGGCCCTGGGTCTTACGGGCCTGGCAATGGCGCTTTGCATGGGCGGGGTGAGTTGGGCCGCGATCGGCAATGGCGTGTTCCAGGGATTCACCCACCATATCGCCGAGCAGATTACCAGGGACAAAGTTGATTTTGCGGTCGCGGAATCCTGTACCTCGTGGTTTTATGAACAATTGAAAAAACCGGTTCGCCCTGACGTGAAACGCCTTTCTCTTGTTGCGGAAGACGACCCCGACTCTCATCCTTGTGCCGGTCGATACCCCGGCATCGATGAAGCGCGTCAGGCCTTTTCGCACAGCCAATCCACGCTCTCGTTGAGCCTGACGTTCTATCAATTGGCCCTTGTCGCCGATCGTGACGATGATGAGAGCTATGACGCGGGCGAGTTACAGGATATGTTGGCATCCCTGAACGTGGAGTTGTTGCAGGGTGATCATCCCTTTCAGCTCCTTGCAAAGCTGACGGGAAAATTCGACGACGTGCGTGAGGCGATCGAGTTTACGACCCTCACCGACGGCATGCAGGCCCTGTACACCAAAGGATACCGGTTTACCCCTGCGGATCAGGCCGCGATGGGTCGCGTGACGGGCGAATCCTGATTCCCCAGGAACCCTAGCTCATTCTTTCCACTGCTTCTCTGGACCGGCTCCGCACGGTCTGATCCCAATCTTCCTTCATGGTATATTCCAATTTGGCCTTGGCTTCCGTGGCGCGCATGCGTCCCAGAGCCAGCGCCGCGGAACTTCGAACGTACGCGTGGTCGTCTTCCAACGCCTTGATCAACAGCGGAATGCTTTCCCGATGTTGCACGACGCCCAGGTAACTGGCGGCCATGCCCCGGATGCGGTGTTGTTTGTCACCCAGGGAGCGTTTGAAGGTATACAGGAACACCTCGGCCATGTCCGTGGCGACACTTTCCAATCCTTCCAGTTGATACTCGTTGAGTTCGATGAGTTGGCTGGCGAGGTCGAACCGTTTGCGCGGCGCCTTTTCGCCGGAAAATTGTTGGAGGAGTTTGGCTTGCCGGTTCTTCTTGTGTTTCGCACGCTTGATCTTTCGCACGTTCACCCATGTGATGAGGGTGACCGCGGCAACCAGAAACAGGACGGGGACGACTTCATCGACGATAAAGTCCTGGGTGTCGAAATCCAAATGGTTCCAAATCCAGATCCCGCCGACGAGCAGGATGATCAGGGCCAAAGCCATGGTGATATTGGCTTGTCCCCGTTGGTTGTCGAGATGAGGTGGAAGCGCGTCGCTTGTCATGACGCCAACTGCTAGTGAACGTGTGGACGGTTCTCCCGGTTTTCAAGAGCGGTCAGCAGCCGGCGAAATCGCCGGCCCTCTGTTGCCTCTTGGCGGGTCTCGTACACGGCGATGAGGTTGCGAAGCATGCGTCCCAGGATGTGGGCATGGGAGCAGGGTTCGAGATAGCGATGGTCGAACTCGACGCCATAGTTCTCCAACAGTCGCGCACAATCCTTTTCCGTGAGCAGCGTTCCCTGGTGAAAACAGTCAATGAACACGGGTTCCGTGCGTAACCCCACGAGAAAATGGCCCGGCAGGCCCACCCCGGCCACCGGCATGCGGAGCCGCTGCCCCAGAAGCAGATACAGAACCGACAAGCTGATCGGGATCCCGACGCGGTCATCCAGGACGCGGTGCAGAAAACTGTTGTTGGGGTCGTAATACTGTTGGGTGTTGCCCCGAAACCGCAGGGTCTGAAACAGGTACTCGTTCATGTTGCGCACGACTTGACGAGGGGAGCCTGACGACAGTGGTTGGAGTTCGGCGGCCATGTCGTCCAGTCGTTGCCGGTACGGGGTCGTTTCCACGTGAGGGTCCCCTGTTCTGGCAATCAGGAAGGCCCCGGCTTCCAGGTCAAGCTCGTGTTCCGAAGTCTTCAGGAGCGCGTCCCAGTGTTCTTCCACGTCCGTTTGGGCAATGTCTCCGATGATAGCGTGGATGCGTGCGGCCAGCGACGGATCGTCGCAATCCCCGAGGGCTTCTTTGAGGAAGGGGAGAGTCTCAGAACCCGCATCGACGAGGTGTTGGTGAATTTGCCGGATAATGCGCGGATCGTGGTCGGAGAGCAGATGGAGCAGCGCTTCGATGTTTGGTCGTTCGGTTGAGGATGAAGGTGCGTTCTTCATCACGGAGGAGCCAGGGTTCACGAACCCTACCCGATTGCCCGGCGGAAGGCCTTGGCCCCGCCGTACAGGCACACGGCGTCGAAGATGGCCAGGATCACGAAAGCCATGCCGACTTGGGGAATGGCCGCGTTCCATCCCGTGATAATGAGCGGGCGCACGGCGTCGATGACCCAGGTCATCGGATTCACCATGGCCACCACCTGCATCCATCCCGGCATGGCGGAGAGGGGGACGAGCGCCGAACTCAGAAAAATCATGGGGAGGGACAGAAAGCCCAGCATGGAAAAGAAATCGCCGTGGCTCTTGACGGAAAATGCCAGGGCCATGGAGATGGCGGTCAGACCCACGCCGAACAGCATCCCGATCACCAGGATCACGGCGATGCCCGGCAATCCCGTTTCGAGGCGCACGCCGAAGACGAACGCGATGCTCAGAATGACCAGAATCTGCATGCCGGTAATGGCCATGACGAAGAGATAGCGACTCAGGATCACGGAGGACCGGTGAATGGGCGTGGACATCATGCGTTCCAGGAACCCGTTCTCTTTGTCGAACAACAGGTCCACGCCGCCGGCCAGCCCGTTGTTGAGCACCGTCATGACGACCACGCCGCCCGCCAGGAAACTCATGTAATTCGGGGCTTGCAGGATTTGGATGTTGGCGGCGTGCTGAAAGAGGCTGCCGAAGAAGATCAGCCAGAACAGCATGGGTTGGACCAGGGTGAACAGCATACTGAACTTTTCCCGGCTGAGCCGGCGTACCCACCGCATCGTGAGGGCAAGCACTTCCTGTTTGTAGTGTTGGAAGGTCATGGTGTGGAGCCCGGGCTATTCCTCTTCCACCGCGTCCGGAGTCCCGCCCCGTAACCCGCGGCCGGTATGGGCGACGAACACGTCATCGAGTCGGGGCCGATGGTATTCGATCCCATCTAGGCTGCAATCGAGGCGTTGGGCCACTTCGATCACGGCGGGAAGGGATTTTTCAGGAGATTCCACGAGAATATCCAGCCCGGCCGGGTTGAGGCGCACGTCACGGACCAGGGGCAAGGCCATGACTCCTTCACGCAGGCGAGGCAGTTTGTCCGCTTCGTGTTGTTTGATCGACACCGATAGACTGTCGCCCCCCAATCCGGTCTTCAATTCCAGTGGGGACCCGATGACCCGGATGGTCCCGTTGTCGATGATCGCGAGTCGATCGCACAGTTGGTCGGCTTCTTCCAGGTAATTGGTCGTCATGACGATGGTGATGCCGTTCTCACGGAGTTGCCGGATATAATCCCATATCTTGAGCCGGCTTTGGACGTCCAACCCCAGGGTCGGCTCATCCAAAAACACGATTTTGGGATTGGGCAGCAACCCGCAGGCAATATCCAGTTTGCGTTTCATGCCCCCGGAGTAGGTTTTGGCCACACGGTCCGCGTGCTCTTCGAGATTGACGAGCTTCAGCAGTTCGGCGATCCGGGCCTTCGTTTCCGTCCGGGAGAGATGGTAGAGCCCCCCCAACAACTCGAGGTGCTCGCGACCGGTGAGAAACCGATCTACGGCGCGTTCCTGCGGCACGTAGCCGATCAGGCTCCTTACGGTATCCGCCTCCGTCACGATGTCGTGGCCCAGCACCGTGGCGGTGCCGGTGGACGGGGGCAGCACGGTGATCAGCATCCGCAGGGTCGTGCTCTTCCCGGCGCCATTGGGGCCCAGGAGTCCGAAGATCTCACCGGCGTGTACCGTGAACGACAGGTCCTGGACGGCCGTGACCGGGCCGAAGGTTTTCCCCAAGCGTGCGACGTTGATCACTACGGCGGGATCCATCATCCCCACCCTGACAATTGAGTTTCACCGTCGAGTTTAAACTTCAGGAGGTCGATCAAGCGGCGGGATTGCTGGTGCAGGCTTTCGGCTTCGAGCAGGAACTGTTTTTCCAGCGGCGTTAAGTCCAGGCACGAGGAAAGACCGTTCACCAGGACGCGATCCGTCATGGCATCGTCGGTCACAAGCTGGCAGAGTTTATCGGCCTTTCGAGATTGAAGATAGCGCATCGCCAACGTGGTGAGGGTTGAACGTACGGGTTCTTCGGGAATCGTTTGAAACGGTTCACTCGGTCCCAACGTGATTTTGGCCTTACGATACCGTTCGTCAAAAAATTCCTCTTCGATCGTATACCGATACAAGCCTTGCAGGATCACGTTCGACCGCCCGTCCTCCAGCGGCTCGATATGGGTCATGCGTCCCACGCATCCCAGGGAAAAGATGGGGGGATTGCCATAATACCGACTCTCCCATCCTTGCTTGAACAACGCCATGCCGATGCAGGCCCCTTCCCGGCTGGCATCGGCGACCATGGCCTGGTAGCGAGGTTCGAAAATATGAAGAGGTAAATAGGTGTCCGGAAACAGCACCACGTTGGGCAGCGGAAAGATCGGGATGACCTCCGGGACGGGAAAGGCCTTCGAAGAAGGCGTGTCATTTACTGCAGGCATGCGGTACGATAGCCGACGCTCAAAATTCCTGTCAACGTGATGGTTTCGTGAAGGTTCGGTTGATGAATAATGAATCGTCTCTCTTGAACAGGCGATCGTGCATGTCACTTTCGCGGGACGGCATCCTTCGACAAGCTCAGGACAGGCTCCTTCGGCGTCCCTTCCTTCGGCTAGGCTCAGGACAGGCAGGGCAGGCTCCGGTCGTCCCCTACGGAGGGGGAAGAGAAGCCATGCCGGGATGGCGTTCGGGAGTGATCGGTCTGTGCTGTGCGCTGTCGATTTTTCTCCTTCTCCTTTTGGGAGAGGGCCGGGGTGAGGGGAAACTTGCCTCTCCATCCGGAGGCCTCGCGGGTGCCTCACCCGCCTCCGTCCCATCGGACACGTTGATCCCGGCACGGCCCGGGTACGTCTATGCTTTTCCCCGTGATCACGGTTCCCATGACGGCTACGGCCTGGAGTGGTGGTACTTCACCGGTCACCTCTTTGACCAATCGGCACGACGGTTCGGCTATGAAGTCACGTTTTTCCGCAAGGCCATCAATGATGCGCGCGTTCGCGAACACCCCTCGCGTTGGGCGTTACGGCACCTGTATTTCGCGCACCTGGCCTTGACCGACGTTGAGGGGGCCACCTTTCGGTTTTCCGAAAAATTGAGTCGATCTGCGTTTGGGAAAGCCGGAGCCGATCCCAATCGGATGAAGGTCTGGATCGACCGCTGGACCCTGGAACCCGTGACCGAGGAGCATCAGCAGTTGCATATCACGGCCGAGGATGCCGGATTCGGGGTCGATCTGACCCTCACCCTGAACAAACCACCCGTGATCCATGGACAGGAAGGGATTAGTCGCAAGGGCGCCGACCCCGGCCAGGCGTCACACTATTATTCACTCACGCGTCTGGCGACCCGGGGAACCGTCCGGGTCCGCGGCGAACCGTTTGAGGTCACCGGCACCAGTTGGATGGATCACGAGTTCGGGTCCGGCGGCTTGGGCGAGGATCAAGTCGGGTGGGATTGGTTCAGCGTTCAATTTGATTCGAACGTCGAATTCATGCTCTATCTCCTGCGTAAACAAGACGGGTCTCATGATCCTGCGTCGAGCGGAACGGTGATCTTTCCGGATGGCACGAGCCGGCACTTGACACACGCGGATTTCGTGGTTCGAACGACGGATCAGTGGACCAGCTCGCTCAGTCGTGCGCAGTACCCGGCGAAATGGATCGTGGAGGTGCCGTCGGTCTCGCTTCAGGTCACTGTGACGCCGGTGCTGCCCGATCAGGAACTGAGGACTGAGAACAGCACCCGGGTGACCTATTGGGAAGGGGCCGTGGACGTGCGTGGCCAGTTTCGGAATGCGCCCGTGACAGGGAACGGGTACGTGGAACTCACCGGATATGCGAACCCGCTGGAATTGGACCGTGGTTCACGCAAACATCAACTGAGCCGATGAAGACCGCCATTCGATATGCCCTCGTTTTTTCAATGATGGTGGGGCTGCTGCTGGGCTGCACCCAGCGTAGCGATCGAGTGGTCGCGGTCGAAGTTCATCCGACGAAATCGAAGTTGGTCTACGTGGCCACGGAAGAAGCCGTATATAAAACCCGGGACGGAGGGCGGTCGTGGAAGCGGTTTTCGGAAGGGTTGACCCGCGTGCGGGTGATGAATCTGGTGATCGATCCGCAGCTTCCGGCGAATGTGTTTGCCGGCACGCTTGCCGATGGGGTGTACAAAAGTCCGGACGGGGGGCGACGTTGGCTCCCACGCAATGCCGGCATTCAGAAAGGGACGATCTCGGCCAACGTGAATCAACTGGTCTTCGATCCGATTGACTCGCAAATCCTGTACGCGGCGACCACCGTCGGCGTGTTCCAGACGAAGGACGCCGGGCAGTCCTGGAACGAACGCGTGCGAGGCATGACCGAGATCAATTTCATCGTGGCATTGGCCGTCGATCCGATCCGTCCCAATATCCTCTACGCGGGGACGAGTGGCGGGGTCTATCGCAGTTTTGATGGCGCGGATCATTGGACGAAGGCCAATAACGGGCTCGTGCCCGACGATGCCAAACTGGCGTCCATGGCCTTGGGCGTGAATCGCTTGATGATCGATCCTGCCGATCCGGACGTGGTCTACGCGGGCACCACCCAAGGCGTGTTCAAAACACTGAATAAAGGGGAAGTGTGGTCGAGACTGGCCGTTGACCTCGGAGCACTCTACGTGAGCAGTCTCGTGTTGGAACCGGGAAACGGGCAGCACGTCTATATGGGGACCAGCAAGGGCATCTTTCAGAGCCGGGACGGCGGACAAACGTGGAAGGCCACGAACGAGGGGTTGGACAACCTCAATATTCGAGCGATCGCCATGGATCCACAGGATTCACGGGTGCTGTACGCGGGTACGAACGGCAGCGGCCTCTTCCGCAGTCAGGACGGTGGCGAGTCCTGGACCCACATTCCACTGGCCATCATAAAACCTCAGGGGGTTTGAAAATCGAAAGATAGTTGCGTCACGATTAGACGGATACGGCAAGGACACAACCAAACACGTTAGCCTTCGCGTCAGGATGCTGGACTACACATTCGTGCTACCAATTGGAAATGTGAGTGAATACCCTGTACGGTTTAAAAAACAAATGAATCTTTCTTTTCAACGTGGTACAGTGATATTTCAAAAACGCTCATGCTGGCAAGAAAATTGCTGTATCAAGAGCGAATGCGTCAATGCACAAGGTGAATTGGTGCGACCCTATTCTCGGAGGTGACCGTCATGCATCACAGATGGATTAGTCTTTTCTTCTGGATCGTTCTGTGTTGTCCCGTTGCAGTAGCGGCACAGGGGGGGGAAATCTTACTGACCAAACTTTCAGGAAGTGTGTCTTGGACAACATATTTGATTGGAAGAAAAAGTGTGCTGAAAAAAAGAATGCACCTTTAGCGCAAACGTATAACAACTCCGATATCAAAAAGGAGTTAGCAGACAGGGTACCTCAGGTGGGGTCATCACCTTGGGGACGGGTCTGGGGCCCGACGCCAGCTGAAGTGTATCGTAAGTACTACTTGCCGGATCAACAAAAATAATGTCGTGACGCTTCACTTATGGTCACTGCCAAAAAAAGGTAATTAGGGCGTTTCGTAACCAATGTGTGGTAGAAAACGCGCATGGTTACTGGACGACATACGGTTTTTAGTTGTGCGGCCAACTTTCTGCGGGGCCGCAAATGCATTTTCTGTGGCTCCTTTCAGCTCCTGCATACGCGCCGCGGCTATGTGAAATGTGGGCGCTGTGGGAAAAGCAAGAGTCTCCGGCGGTTGCGCCGGGAGATCCGGATCCTGCAAGGCTTCTATCAATTGCAACCCGCCTATCGGTTGAGCCAGGATCTGGGCCTGGATGTCAAAGTGGTGACCCGCATCTATCACCGACTCCGCGAAGCGTTGTTTCATGTGACCGAACTGGAAGCGGGGAAACTGAAGGGCGAGATCGAATTGGATGAGGCCTATTTCGGGGGCAAGCGCAAAGGGCAACGCGGGCGCGCCACGGCGGGCAAGAGCGTCGTGTTCGGGCTCCTGGAGCGGGACGGGCGCGTGTACACCAAGGTGGTTGAATCGGTCAGTGCGGACGAATTGCTGCGGCATATTCAAGCCCACACCCGGAAAGGCTCGGTCTATTTCACCGATGCCTTTCGGGGCTATCAATCCTTAAAACGCTATGGCCACCATCATACCGTGAATCATGCGAAAACCTTCGTGAGTCGGCGGACGAAGAATCACATTAATGGCATTGAAGGGTTTTGGAGTTATGCCAAACATATTTTGTATCAATATCGCGGGGTCTCGAAGTATCATTTCCCGCTGTATCTGAAAGAAATCGAGTATCGCTTTAATCACCGCCAGGAGAATGTGTTCAAACAGTTTCTCAAGATCTATTTTGGTTACGTTTCGCCCTAATTACCCAAAAAAAAGGTAATAGGGATTTATATTTTGGTGCTAGGTGCCGCTACGGTTTATGGAGTGGTTTCCGGAATATTTGTGGCTGTAAGCAGGGAGCCTGCAGTGATTCTGGCGTCGGTGCTTCCTGTGGGGTTTTCGAGCATAGGAGCGTTGGTTTTTTTTAAGTCCGCGAATGGTAGTGAACAACATGACGCCAGGATTACGGTGAGCCTTTTCATGATCATGTTCTCTATATCCCTTCTTGGGGGAGCGCTTATAGGAAGCCACTTTGTTGATGCAGATGAACCTGAGAAGTTAGCCAATGCAGTCAAGGCACGGTCTGATTACCTGTTAGACTGCTCGGTTAAGGAACTGCAAGTCAATGAATTCAGAAAAGGCCTCGAACTCCCGCCCTTGGAAAGCTCTGTATTTTGCCGGTAATTGCCTCTAGGATCTGTCTGCACGCTCCTGCGTTCATGAGTTGAAGATGTCCTCAAGCCGGTCCCGGGGACCGCATCTGCACCTGCTTCTTGTACCTCCGAAAATGCACCAAACCCTGCTGAAATACGATATGGCCCACTAATCTGTTACCTAGAGGTAACAATTGCAGGGAAGGCAACTATCCTGTCAAGCTTCGATAAACTGAGATCGCTTTCCGGATTTCTAATGCTCTGTGGGTCACAGAATCCAAAATAATCTCATCAACTGAACACCTCATGTATCTTTATGTCAAATTATGTAGGCTTTTTTTTCACTCTCATAGGCCGAATGGACCTTTGCGTTACGAAAACTAAACATTTCATGCACCATCCATGACCGACAATATATTCTATGAAAACATAACCTTTTGTTTTTATTGATATATAATTGAATATTCAAGATCTCTCGATACCAGGTTCTAATCGTGTCGGAACTTTTGTTCGTAAGGGGCACGATCGGGGTGCTTTCATGCTACCAAATGGAAACGTGAGGGAATATCCTGCATTGTTTTGAAAACACATTTCTTTTTATTTTCAATTACTTATATCATGCATGCGCAATGGTTCACAATGGCCCGAAAATTGCTAGAAAATAGGTGAGCTTAAAGGAAACCAGCCTGTATTCAAGGCAAATGATTAACATGATGATGAAGCAACAGTCAGGAAAGGAGGTGGTCGGAGAAAAGTTTTCCCCAATAGGGGGGTTTTTCATTTATCCATTCCACGTTAGGCCGATCGGCCTTTACACGAGGAGGTTTCACAATGTTTCTTTCTAGACGTCAATTTTTAAAAGTGACCACCGGGACGGTGGCGGCAGTGGCGTTGGCGGACAAAGCCTTGGCCTTGACTGCGCTGCAACCGGTTGTCGAAGTGGGCAACCCGCTGGGCGAGTATCCAGATCGCGCCTGGGAGCGGGTGTACCACGATCAGTATCGCTATGATTCGTCGTTTACGTGGGTCTGCTCCCCGAACGACACTCACGCCTGCCGCGTGCGTTCCTTCGTGCGTAACGGTGTGGTCATGCGGGTCGAGCAAAACTACGACCACCAAACCTACGAAGACCTCTACGGCAATCGCGGAACGTTTGCTCACAACCCGCGGATGTGCTTGAAGGGGTACACGATGCATCGTCGGGTGTATGGGCCCTATCGGTTGAAAGGCCCCCTGATGCGCCGTGGTTGGAAAGCCTGGATGGATGCCGGGAGCCCGGAATTCACTCCGGACGTCATGAATAAATACAAATTCACTTCGCGGTTCCTGGATGACATGTTGCGGGTAAGCTGGGATACGGCGTTTACGTACCTGGCCAAAGCCATGGTCATTATCGCGGAGCGGTACAGCGGTGAATCCGGCGCCCGTCGGTTGCGGGAGCAAGGCTATCCGCCGGAAATGATCGAAATGACCAAGGGGTCTGGCGTGCGGACCATGAAGTTCCGCGCGGGGATGCCCATCCTGGGCGTGATCGGCAAGATGTCGGTCACCCGGATGAACGGTGGTTGCGGCGCGTTGCTCGACCACTACATTCGGAAAGTCAAGCCTGCCCAGGCCCAAGGCGGCCGCTATTGGTCGAATTACACCTGGCACGGTGACCAAAACCCAGCGCATCCGTTCTGGTCCGGTGTGCAAACCTCTGACATCGACATGAGCGACATGCGGTTCGCGAAGTTGAACACAAGCTGGGGAAAGAACTTCGTTGAAAACAAGATGCCGGAAGCGCACTGGAAGCTCGAAAGTATCGAGCGTGGCGCGCGGGTGGTCGTGATCACGCCGGAGTACAACCCGACGGCGTATCGCGCCGACTACTGGATTCCGGTTCGGCCGGAGACGGACGCGTCGTTGTTCTTGGGCTCCTGTAAGATCATGTTCGACGAAAACATGTACGATCATGATTTCTGCTCGGCCTATACGGACATGCCGATTCTGGTGCGTACGGATACGCTGCAATACCTTGATCCGCGTGACGTGATCAAAGGCTATTCATTGCCGGACTTTTCCAAGACCTATTCAGGGAAAGTGCAAACGCTGAATCCGGCGAAGATTGCGCGTCTCGGCGGTTTCATGGTGTGGGACATGAATAAGAACCAGGCCGTGCCGATTCACCGCGAATTGGTGGGATGGCACTACAAGAACAGCGGCATCGAGTCAGCCTTGACCGGAACCTACCGGGTGAAGTTGCTGAACGGCCGGGAAGTCGACGTGGCACCGATCTTCCAGTTGTATCAAGTCCACTTGCAGGACTACGACTTGGATACGGTCCACCAGATCAACCGGTCCCCGAAGGACCTGATCGTCCGCTGGGCCAGAGATTCAGGTACCATCAAACCGGCAACGATTCACAACGGGGAAGGCACGAACCACTACTTCCACCAAACCATCATTGCGCGTGGCGCGGCGATGGTGTTGATTATCGCCGGGAACGTCGGGAAGTTCGGGACCGGGCAACATACCTGGGCCGGGAACTACAAAGCGGGGATCTGGAACGCCACCCCGTGGTCCGGCGGTGGTTTGGGCACGCACACTGCGGAAAATCCGTTCAAAATCACGACGGATCCGAATGCACATGGTAAGGAAGTGCACGTGCGTGGCTACTACTATGGTGAAGAGGTGGCTTACTGGAACCATGGGGACACGGCGTTGATCGTGAACACGCCGAAGTATGGGCGCCGGGTGTTTACCGGAAAAACGCACATGCCGACCCCGACCAAGTTCCGGTGGGTGGCGAACGTGAACGTGTTGAACAACGCCAAACACCACTATGACATGGTCAGGAACGTGGACCCACACATTGAATGTATTGTCACCCAGGATATCGAGATGACCTCGGACGTGAACCACGCGGACGTGGCCATGGGTGTGAATACGTGGATGGAGTTCACATATCCGGAGCATACGGCGACGGTGTCGAATCCGTGGTTCCAGGTGTGGAAAGGGGGCATCCGGCCCTTGTATGACACCAGAAACGATCTGGATACGACAGCCGGCGTGGCCGCCAAATTGACCAACATGACGGGCGATGGGCGGTTCCGGGATTACTTCAAGTTCGTCTATGACAACCGGGTCGATGTGTACGTGCAACGGTTGTTGGACGCCAGTTGTACGGGGTACGGGTACAGCGTTGACACCATGCTCAAGTCCGAGAAGGGCTGGATGGTGCTCTGCCGGACCTATCCGCGGCAACCGTTCTGGGAAGAGACGAACGAATCGAAGCCGCAATGGACGCGGACTGGCCGGTATGAAAACTACCGGACGGAGCCGGAAGCCATTGAGTACGGGGAAAACTTCATTTCGCACCGGGAAGGTACGGAGGCCACTCCATACTTGCCGAACGCGATTATGACGACGAACCCGTACGTACGGCCGGATGACTACGGTATTCCTATCACGGCGCAGCACCATGACGACAAGACGGTGCGGAACATTGCGTTGCCGTGGCAGGAAATCAAACGGTACTCCAACCCGCTGTGGGAGAAGGGGTATCAATTCTACTGCGTGACGCCGAAGACGCGGCATCGTGTACACAGCCAATGGTCGGTGAACGACTGGGTGCAGATGTATGAATCGAACTTCGGTGACGCGTATCGGATGGATAAACGGACACCGGGTGTGGGTGAGCACCAATTACACATGAACCCACAAGCGGCAAAAGACCGGGGCATCAACGACGGTGACTATGTGTACGTTGACGGCAATCCGGTTGATCGGCCGTACCGCGGATGGAAGCCGAGTGACCCGTACTATAAAGTGGCTCGGTTGATGATCCGGTCGAAGTACAACCCGGCGTTCCCGTACCACGTGACGATGGCGAAACACGCTCCGTACGTGGCAACCGCGAAATCCGTGAAGGGTCACGAAACCCGACCGGATGGACGGGCCATCGCGATGGATACGGGTTATCAATCCAACTTCCGGTATGGGGCGCAACAGTCCTTCACCCGTGACTGGTTGATGCCGATGCACCAAACCGACTCACTGCCGGGCAAACACGCAGTGGGCTGGAAGTTCAAATTCGGGTTCCAGGTGGACAACCACGCGGTCAACACCACTCCGAAAGAATGTCTGATGCGGATTACAAAAGCAGAGGACGGTGGTATCGGCGGCAGGGGTCCATGGGAGCCAGTCCGGACAGGGTTTACGCCTGGACAGGAAAATGAGTTCATGATCAAGTGGCTCAAAGGCGACCACATTAAGATCAAGGTGTAAAGATAGAACCGAGATCAAATGTGGACTTTTAGAAATTGAACTAACTTTGGTTCAAAGAAACGGAGGAAACCATGCCAGAAGTTTATAATTGGCACTTAGGGCGGAAGATGCTGTATCCCTACGAGGAACGGCATCCAAAGTGGCAATTCGCCTTTGTATTCAACATCAATCGCTGCTTGGCCTGTCAAACCTGTTCCATGGCGGATAAATCCACATGGCTGTTCTCGAAAGGCCAGGAGTACATGTGGTGGAACAACGTGGAAACGAAACCGTATGGTGGATATCCACAGTTCTACGACGTGAAAATCACGCAGTTGATTGAGCAAGTCAACCCAGGTGGGCAGGTGTGGAACGTGCGGGTCGGCCGCAAACACCATGCGCCGTATGGGGTGTTCGAAGGAATGACCATTTTCGATGCCGGGGCCAAAGTCGGCCAGGCCGCGATCGGGTACATTCCGACGGACCAAGAATGGCGTTTTGTCAATATTTATGAAGACACGGCCACGTCAATGCGCGCCATTGTGGAAGGCATTGATAAGACCGGGTTTACGAAGGAAGAACCATGGCGGATGACCGGCAGCAGCTTGCCGGAACATGAAACCTACTTCTTCTATCTTCAACGCATTTGTAACCATTGCACCTATCCGGGATGTTTGGCCGCGTGCCCGCGGAAGGCCATCTATAAGAGGCCGGAAGACGGGATCGTGCTGATCGACCAGAACCGGTGCCGTGGGTACAAGAAGTGCGTGGAGCAATGTCCATACAAAAAGCCAATGTATCGGGGTACGACTCGGGTAACCGAGAAGTGCATCGCCTGCTATCCGCGGGTCGAGGGGAAAGATCCTCTCACCGGCGGCGAGCCGATGGAAACCCGGTGTATGGCGGCCTGCGTGGGTAAGATTCGCTTACAGAACCTCGTCAAAGTCGGTGAGGACGGACTGTGGGCGGAAGATCGGTGGAACCCCCTGTATTACACCATCCGGGTGGAACAGGTGGCGTTACCGCTGTACCCGCAATGGGGCACGGAGCCGAACGGGTATTACATTCCCCCGCGGCAATCGCCCCGTGGCTACATCCGGCAGATGTTCGGGCCGGGCGTGGACAATGCGATCGAGAAGTACTTGGTGCCGAGCCGGGAACTGTTAGCCGTCCTCCAGCTCTGGAGAGCGAGCCAACAGATCGTCTTCCGGTACGACATCATTCCTGGACCGAAAGTGTTTGAAACCCAAATTCACGGTCGGAAGTTCGAGATGTACAACGACACCGTGTTAGGGTTCAACAAGTCCGGGAAGGAAGCCGTGCGGCAGCAAGTGGAAGAGCCGATTTACATTCGGCCAGCCGAACGCGCTACCTGGCTGTAAGGGCCTGGTAGGGTATGAGAAAGAGCCGGAGGTTTTCGGACCTCCGGCTCTTTTTTTTGAAAAGCCGTTATGAGGATTATGAGGAGTAAGGATCTCCAAAAATTTGCTTAGATTCCTTCTCTAAATGGTGTATCCTAATGAGATATTTTTGATTTTTATCAGACACCATGACGAAAGACGCGATCCCGACACCATGAGTCTCGCTCCTCCTAACCCCGTTCCGGTTTCAGCTCAGGCCATTCCGTTTTGGGAACTCCTCGAAACCGGAAAGGTGCCCGAAGAATATCTCAAGACGGAATACGTGACTCAGCAATTTGTCGAACGGTTGGTGCATTACGTGTTGAGCATTCCCGCAAAATCCATTTCGATCCCCCAGCTTTCGACGATTCTCGAACAAATTGACGCCCGTCAACAGATCTTCTTTTTTAGATGCCTAAAGGAAACGAGTCCGCACAGCTTAAAGGAGTTTGCTCCGCTGTATTACGGCTTCATGGCAGAATTTCATCCTTTATTATTTACCTGACCCTTGGTCCGGAGAACCGCGTGTTTCGACGAACGTAGGAGGAACAATGAACTCAACTTTACATCGAGCGATTTCAAGTTTTTACAATCTGATTTATGAAGCACAGGCGTTTTCCACGGCGATGGCTCGAATCGATTCGGCTGACCATGACCGGTACTTGGGGCGAGTGGAAGGGCTTAATTGGGTCCTGGACCGATGCCAGGAGTTTGAAGACGTGGACCAAAATCTCACCACACCCTCCCTCCACAAACTGTTAGGAGACGTCAAATCGGATCTTGATCATGAATTATCCGTCCAACGACGCGAGAAGGGCAGGAGGGCTGACGGACGTGAAGAAGCGCTGATTTTCGTAACCGATTACCTCACGAGTTTGATTACGGCCACGGAAATCGAATCGGCCAAAAGCCCGGTCTAACGTTGTTCATGGTGCCGGCGTTTCCGGGAATGCCTTTTCACCGTAGGGACGGCCGGAGCCTGCCCCGCCTGTCCTGATCCTTCGACTCCGGCCTCAAGAGGCCTACGCTCAGGATGCACGGATTATTCCCCCGCTCGTCCTGAGCGTAGCGGAAGCGAAGTCGAAGGAAGCGAAGCCGAAGGAGCCTGTCCTGGTTGAGCATGTTTGCCGCAGACAAATTCAAGTCACGCTGGATACGAGAGTGGATTATTTTTGCCGTCTGCCTCGGTCTGGGCGGCCATATCGCGCTCGGCCTCTTGCTGCACGCACCGGACCAATGGCCGGCCGGCAGCTTGTGGCTCTACGGCTTGTTACTCGCGCTCTCGGTCTACGTGTGCGTCCAGTTGTTGCGCTCGGTGTGGTGGTTGTGGAGAGGGGAGCGCGCCGCCGATTCGTGACACCGCCTTCTACGCGGCCGTAGGTACGGCTTACAGGATGCCGTCGAGAGGGATCCCTTCCTCAACGAGCATGATCGGAATTTTTTCCCTGATCGGATAGGTCACCTTCTTATCGTTGCGGATTAACCCGCCGTCGAGGGGTTCTTTCACCGGATTCCCGCCTTTATTCTGCAATTCCCCGTTCGCAATTTTTTTGTTGAGGACGTCGAGAGAGGCGGCATCCAGAAGCGCCATGGCCTGCTTGGTCTCCGGACAACATAAAATCTCCAGGAGCGCGGGGTCGAGAGGTATCGCCGGGGCTGAATCGCTGTCAGGACTCATGAAATCCCTTTCCCGTTTGTGTAGTTGTTTTCCACGGCCGTCTCTCATACACTAGGGAACACGTCGATGGAATGCAAGGCGAGCCGTGATGAACGGCCGTGGAGACGGGATGAATGGATAAGCGCAGTCGACTTCAGCAACTCAAACGATATTTCGTCGCGGGACTCTTTGTCGTCGTCCCGGCCTGGGGAACCTTCCTGATATTGTCCACCTTGTTCGTGACGTTGGATGGTCTGTGGGAGGATCTCCTGGGCCCAATGATGACGTTTGAAATGCCGGGAGCGGGCATCGCGCTCTTGTTCCTGCTTATTTTGGGGGCGGGAATGTTGGGGACTCGCCTCGTCGGGCAGCGGTTCGTGAAAAGAGTAGAGGATCTGTTCGAGCGGATACCATTGGTGAGAAGTATCTATTACACGCTCAAGGGGATGACCGACGTGTTTCAGTTTCGTGAGCGATTCGGCAAAAGTACGGTGGTCGTGTTTCCGTTTCCCCGCACCGGCCTGTGGGCGATCGGATTTCTGATGGGCGCCGCACCCGGGATGCTCCAAATAGCCGAAGACGATTCACTCATCATGGTGTTCGTGCCGACGGCCATTCACCCCTTTACGGGCTATTTGGCTTTCGTGGGCGCCTCGAAGGTCCACCGCGTCAACCTGCGTCCCGAAGAGGCCATGAAATTGGAATTCTCCGCGGGGTTGTATCGACCGCCCCAAGGGTGGCTGGAAGCCGAACCTCAGGTCCGACCGCTTCCTTAGACTTGCGCTCGCATGGCTCGGCGATCCAGTCGGGTAATTTTCGTTTCATGAACCAGTCAGACTTTCATATCCGGTTGGCCGAACCACGTGACCTTGAGTCGTTAGTCACGTATAACATGGCGCTCGCGTGGGAAACGGAGGGCAGACAATTGGACCGGGCCCTGCTCCAGTCCGGCGTGGAATCGATCCTGGCGGACTCCGCCAAGGGGTTTTACGTGGTCATGGAGCACCGGCCTACTGGGCAGACGATAGGGCAGTTGTTGATCACCTTTGAATGGAGCGATTGGCGGAACGCGGTCTTCTGGTGGCTCCAAAGCGTGTACGTCCACAAGGACTGGAGACGACAGGGCGTGTTCAAAACCCTGTACGATTACGTGTTACAAGAAGGAAAACGCCAAGGCAACGTGGCCGGCATCCGCTTATACGTGGAACAGGACAACGCCATCGCCCAGGGAGTGTATACGCAAGCCGGCCTCTCGGCGGCACCCTACAAAGTCTTTGAAACCGATTTCGTCCTCCCCACCAGACCAAGTGAAAAATCCTGAATCTTGCAGGAGGAAATGACAGACCTCAGTACGCACTCCGACTCAATCAAAAAACCCAGGACAAACACCTTCCTCCTCGCTGCATTTTTCCCGCTTACATCATGAGGACTGCTGCTTGTTGAGTCCCTCGCAAGCCTTTGCTCGCTTGAGTGGTGGACAAGTACGATCACACCCGGTTAAAGTGTTTTGTCGATCAGGCACCCTTGTCACTATTTCAAAGTCAAACAACACTTCCAGGAGCGACAAAGAGTTGCAACTAGGTATGGGAAAGCGACCATGCAATTCCACGTAGCCATAGCTCGTGATTCGGGCGCAGAGCAGGCGGCGCAGGCGTTAATCGCGTCCGTACGGGAGGCGTTCGGCCGGATGTCTCCTGATTTGGTCTGCCTGTTTTTTTCGCCGCATTATGCGAATGCGTCGCGTGAATTGGTCGAGACGCTTCAACGGGAATTAGCCCCTCGCGTGATGGTCGGCTGCATGGGCGACGGCGTGATCGGACCGGTCGAGGAATACGAAAACACGTCGGTGGTGAGCTTGTGGGCGGCAGAGTTGCCCGGGGTACGGATGGTCCCTTTTCACTTGACGTTCCATGAAAAGGAACCCCAATCCTCCGGTTCCGGGTCACAGCCCGGGATGGGCCTGGAAGGATGGCCGCAGGAATTGGAATCGCTGTCGGACCGGCCCACGTTTCTGGTCTTTGCCGATCCCTTTTCCACGCCCATTGAGGATGTGTTTGAGACCATTGAGGAACGCTGCCCGGGTGCGCCCGCGATCGGGGGCGTTGCCAGCGGGGGCACGGATCTTGGGGAAAATCGATTGGTGTTCAACGGCGGGATCGTGCAGGAAGGCCTCGTCGGAGCGGCCCTGTGGGGACCGGTGTGGATTCGAACCCTGGTGTCTCAGGGCTGTCAACCCATCGGGGAACGTTACGTGGTGACCAAGGCTGAACGAAATATCATGTATGAATTGGGCGGCGTGCCCACCCTGGAACGGCTCCAGGAGACACTCGAACGTTTGGGTCCCGAACGGGGAAAACAGGTCGCCATGGCGGTGCAGGTCGGGGTGGCGTTTGATGAGCAACGCGAGCAGTTTGACCGGGGAGATTTTCTCATTCGCGGGCTGCTGGGCGCGGACCAACGATCCGGGGGCGTGGCGATTTCCGATATCGTGAAGGAAGGGCAGACGATTCAATTTCACGTGAGGGATCCGAGGGCCGCGAGTGAAGATTTCAATCTATTGCTGGCGCAGGATCGCCTCGACTTCCCGAATTCTCCTTTCAAGGGGGCCCTGTTGTTCAGTTGCAACGGCCGGGGCCGGCGATTCTTCGGCGAACCGAACCATGATATTACGGCCCTCCAACGACAGGCCGAAGGGATTCCGGTTGCGGGGTTTTTTGCCGCGGGAGAAATCGGGCCGGTGGGCGGGAAAAACTTCATCCACGGGTATACCGCGAGTGCGGCGCTGTTTGCCGAGCCGTTCCCGGATAAATAGATTCTCCCTCAGAGTCCATGGACATGAGCCTTGTCCCCAACCTGAAAGAGTAACAAGAACAGGCTGCAACTACGTGCGTCCGTCAGCGAAACGAAAGGAACGAAAACACATGGTGTTCAAAAACATCGGAACATGGGTAGGGTGCGTTGTGGTGAGTGGATTGTTTGTTTTTCAAGGGCCGGGAGCGGTTTTGGGCGCCGACCCCGAACCCGTCAAGACATCTTCCGGGCTGCAATACGTGGATCTGGTAACGGGCGATGGCCGGGAGGCGCACGTGGGAGAAACCGCGTTCGTCCATTATACGGGGTGGCTGGAAGATGGAACGAAGTTCGATAGTTCGGTGGACCGCGGGGACCCGTTTTCTTTTCGGTTGGGTGCCGGCCGGGTCATCAAAGGCTGGGATGAAGGGGTCGTGGGCATGAACATCGGCACGAAACGCAAGTTGATCATTCCGCCTCATCTCGGGTACGGCAGTCGTGGCGCGGGTCGGATCATTCCCCCGAACGCCACGCTGATTTTCGAAGTGGAACTTCTGGATCTCCGGTAAGGAATCGTTCCGTTCACGGGATAGCGTTCCAACCAAACTTCCGGTTTATCTCGCTGATGAAACAGACCTCCCTGCATGAGGCCCACGTGGCCCGGAAGGCCAAAATCGTGGATTTTGCCGGCTGGGCCATGCCCCTGCAGTATTCGGGCGTCCTCGATGAGTATCATACGGTCCGCACCACCGCGGGCTTGTTCGACGTGAGTCACATGGGTCGCCTGCACGTCGAGGGCCCCGGGGCAGTGCCCTTTCTTCAGCGCGTCACCACCAATGACGTGCAACGCGTCGAGCCCATGGGTGCGCAGTACTCGATGATTTGTAACCCGGACGGGGGCGTCAAAGACGATGTTTTCGTATACCGGTTGAGTGCGGAGGAATTTCTGCTGTGTGTAAATGCGTCCAATCTTGACAAGATCAGAAGTTGGCTGTTCCAACAGCAGGATGAAGAACAGGGGGAGCTGCGCATCCTCGATCAATCGGACGATCTGGCCCAACTGGCCTTGCAAGGGCCGGCCTCCAAGTCGCTGTTGCAGGCGCAGGTGCAATCGTCACTCGATGGGTTGAAGCCGCGACAATGTCTGCGAGAGAGGATCAATGGCGTCGAGTGTCTGGTGACGCGGACCGGCTATACCGGAGAGCCGGGGTATGAATTGTACGTGCCGGCGACGCAGGTTCGCCGCGTGTGGGATCGACTGATGCAGGCCGGGGAGGCGTTCGGCCTGAAGCCCGCGGGATTGGGCGCGCGGGATTTGCTGCGGCTGGACATGGGATATTTGTTGTACGGCAATGACCTGACCGAAGCGACCACCCCTATCGAGGCCAATGCCAAATGGGTCGTGAGCTTTACCAAGGGCGCCTTCATCGGCGAGCCCGTGCTCAAACGACAAGCCCAGGAGGGACCATCCCGACGCCTGGTGGCATTCGAATTACTGGAAAAAGCCGTACCCCGTCACAATATGAAATTGTTTGCTCAGGACAAACAGATCGGCACGGTGACCAGCGGCAACCTGTCGCCCATTCTGCAAAAAGGCATTGGCTTGGCGTACGTGGACCCCGCCTATACCGAGACCGGCACGGCGTTCGACGTCGAGATTCGAGGCAAGCGCGTGCCTGCCCGAGTCGTGGCCCTTCCATTTTACAAAAAGCCCAAATCGCCGGCATGAGTGAGAACCCTGTTCCATGCTGCCAGGGCATGATTCCCGATGAAGAAACCGATCTATAAGGGAAAAATCATCGATCTGTCCGTGGAGACGGTGACCCTGCCGAACGGGGCCACGGCCGACCTTGAGGTCATTACCCATCCCGGCGCCGCGGCTGTGGTGCCGATGAAAGACGACCAAACGGTGGTCATGGTCCGGCAATACCGTCATGCCGTGGGAAACTTCATCTATGAAATCCCAGCGGGCAAGCTGCATCCCGGCGAAGACCCAAAAGATTGCGCGGCGCGCGAAATCGAAGAAGAGACCGGTTACAAGGTCGGGCTGTTGGAGCCGCTCCTGAGTTTTTTCACCACGCCGGGCTTCACCAACGAGATCATTCACATTTTCGTGGGGAGCGAACTCTCTCTGGGCACGCAGAACCTGGGTGCGGATGAAGTCCTGGAGATCATTGAAATGCCGCTCGACCAAGCCATCGCCCGTATCAAGGACGGCGAGATCCAGGACGCCAAGACCATCATCGGGCTCCAGGCGGTGTTTCTCAAGATGAAGAACGAAACGGACTTTTCGTGAGTGCACTTATGCATCCATTGTTGACCCGAAAGAATGGCCCTTGTAAACTAAAAACCATGTCTTATCGCGAACGCATCACGATAGAACCGGGAAAACGAGGGGGGAAACCTTGTATTCGAGGCTTCCGGATCACTGTCTATGACATACTCGAATATCTTGCTGCCGGTATGACAGAGCAACAAATCCTCGCTGATTTTCCTGATCTGGAGCCTGAAGATATTAAAGCCTGCTTGGCCTTTGCTGCCGACCGCGAACGGAAATTCGTGTCGGTGCCTCCCGAGTGAAACTCCTCTTTGACGAAAATCTCTCGCCGCGTCTTGCCGGTCTTCTTTCAGACAAGTTTCCTGGATCCACTCATGTCCGGGAAGTTGGTCTAGCTCAAGTTGACGATGACACTGTCTGGTCCTATGCCAAAACCCATGGATTTGCCATTGTATCCAAAGATGCGGATTTCCACCAAATGAGTTTTGTCCTGGGATCTCCCCCTAAAGTGATTTGGATCCAACGCGGGAATTGCACCACTATGGATGTCGTGCTCCTCCTTCAAAACCATCATTCTGACCTTCATGATTTCGAGAGCAATACGGAGACGGCTTTTCTTGAATTAGGTTAAAAATTCGACCTCGCATGTTTTACCCCACGCGAGCTTCGCTCAATGAGTGAACCCCTACCCCAACAGAAACCCGTCTTTTAATGGGTCGTCCGGGTCGATCATGAATTCGTGACGGCCCGTGAGGCAGGCGTGGCCTTCGACTTCCGGAAGGATCGCCGGGTGCGTACCCAGTCTCGTCTCATCCACGATTTTCCCTCCGAAAGACGTGCCCAAAATGCTTTCAAATTGCAGGGCTTGTCCCACCCGCAGGTTTCCTTTGGCGTGCAGCAGGGCCATGTGGGCGCTGACTCCGGTTCCGGTCGGCGATCGATCCAATGCGCCATTGGCAAAGATGCACGTGTGCCGCACGTCCCCTCCGGGTGTCCGGGGAGGGCCGACAAAGATCGTGCCGTACAGGTAGCCAAGTTCGGGCTCCGTGGGGTGAGAAATGGTGCGTTCGGCCATGATGGCCTGTTTGATGGCGAGGCCCAGGGTTTGGAGTTGTCCTGCCTGTTTGGGCTCAAGGGCGAGGCCCAGCCCCTCCGCTCGGCAAAAGGCATAGAACGCCCCGCCAAAGGCTACATCATATTGAATCGCGCCGATGCCCGGAACGTGAACCGTCTGCTCCACGTCGAGGACAAAGGACGGTACGTTGAGAAACGCGACGCTCTGCACTCTGCCGCCGTCGAGGGACGCCCGTGCCGTCACCAGGCCGCTTGGGGTCTCGAACCGGATTGTGGTGGTCGGGACGGAAACGGGAAATAACCCTTGTTCCAGCATGATTGTCGTGAGTCCGATGATCCCGTGCCCGCACATGGTGCTGTAGCCTTCATTGTGAAAAAACAGCACCCCGGTATCGGCCTGCGGGTGTGCGTGGGCAACCAACAGGCACCCGTACATGTCGTGGTGACCTCGCGGTTCCCACGTGAGCGCCGTGCGAAGATGGTCCAGGTGCGTCCGGCAATACTCGCGTTTTTCCAGGATGGTGGAACCCGCAGGCTCGGGGAATCCCCCCGTCACCACGCGAAGCGCTTCGCCGGCAACGTGACAGTCGAGAGTGGTGATGGTGTGCATGGGTGAGGTCGAGAGCCGGGGCTGCCGTGACGATGAGCAGGCCTAAGGAAAAATCGGTTCGCGTCAGGCGTACTGTTCCGTCATGAACCAACCGGCGATCGACAGCCGTTTGTGCTCGCCTGCCAGCGCATCCACCCGGCACACGCGATGAAACCGGGGCACGGCAAAGAGGGCGAGCGATCCCGGTTGCGGGGCGATGCATTGGGCCACTTCCAGGACACGGTTCCCGCGCGAGTCCTTCCTGGCATGATAGAGGATGAGTTCCCCGCCCCAATCGGTGTTCCATTCGGAATGGACGTACGTCGCCAGGGCCAGCCGCCGGAGTGGCGGTGGGCGGTCACGGTTGGCGGCATAGGCTTCATCCGTATCGTCATGCGTCGGCAAACAGTCTCCGGCGCCATAGGAGTAGAAATTGAAATTCGCGTGCCGTTGCCGGATGTTCGGAAAGGATTCCATGTACTCCACGATGCACGGCAGTGACATTTTATCCAGAAAGAGTTGCCGTTCGCGCTGGCCGATTTCGGCCTTCAGCCAATTGCCTGAATCGGGGAAGGCCTGGGATACCGCGGGCATGTCCCGCAGGCCCGTCCAGCTCGAATGCGTCATCGCTTCTCGAAAGGTTTCCATTTCCTTTTCGGTCCAAAAATTGTCCAGTATCAGCACCGGATCTTTCCGAAATGAGAATTTCTTGGGATTGAACTGATGAAACGACACTTTCATGCAGGGACCTCGCGTTGGAGTGACGCCGAGGGGGAACAATTGGTGTTCATCGAAGGGTAAGGGAACGCAAGGGGGAGGGTCAAGAAGGTTGGGGGTTTTGCTCAGACAGGCGTTTGGCCAATCGACGCGCTACCCGGGTCATGGCGGTGGAGCGGTCCTTGGGGTCGAGGATCACGTTGAGGACGTGCAGGTGTTCGGAATCCGCCATGGCCGCATCCAGCACCTGCACAAAGGTCCCGAACGTCTCGACCCGGTGACCGATACCGCCGCCGAGCAACGTGCAGATCTCGTCATAGCGCCATTCATGCACGTCGTTAAACGGCCCTTCCAAAATTTCCCGTTCGGTGGAATAGCCGCGGTTATTGAGAATGATGACAATGGGTGTTTGCCCGTGCCGGAGACAGGTCGCGAGTTCGGTCCCGGTCATCTGAAACGCGCCGTCGCCGACCAGGACAAGGGGTCGCAGGGACGGGTCGGCGAATCCGGTGCCAAGCGCCGCGGGGACGCTGAATCCCATGGACGTATAATAGGCCGGGGAAAGAAACTCGGCGCCTTTCCGCACGTGCAGGTCCGCTGAGGCGAACAGCGATTCTCCCACGTCGGCGATCACCACGGTCTGCTCGTTCAGCACCCCGTCCAGGTAGCCGAACATATCCTGCAGGTTGACCGGCGTGTCCGGTACAGGCGCTTCAAACGTGCCGCGATTCCGGGTAGGCAGAGGGCGGGGTAGAAATGCGGGCAAGGGGGCCGTCGAAAGCGCCCGGATGAAGTCCTCGAATCGAACGCCCTCGTAGCAGTGGTGCTTGATCGCAATCGAATCGGCCGTGGCATGGATCGTCTGCCCGGCGGCCAGGAGCGTGGGATGGACCGTGACGTCTTCAACGTCGGTCAGGAGCGTGCCCAATGTCAACAGGCAATCGGTTTTGTCCACGAATTCCAGGATTTCGTCGCGACCCACGAGGCCGCCGTACACGCCGATGTACAAGGGATGATCCTCCCGGATGACCGATTTGCCGAGCAACGTGGTTGCCACGGGGACGCCCATGCGTTCGACCAGCGCCGTGAGGTCGTTCTGGAGTCCGAACCTGTAAATTTCCGCACCGGCCAGAATCACCGGTCGTTCCGAGCTTGAAAGGATGCCGCGTACTTCGGCCACGGCTTCCTTCAAGGCAATGGGATCGCTTTCGCCGGTCGTCGTGGGAGGCGTTGAGGAAGACACCCGGACAGGGGCGAAAACCATGTCCCGTGGAATTTCCAGATAGATCGGTCGTTTGTATTTCAGGAGAGCGGTCAGGGCGCGATCGATCTCCCGTTCGGCCGTCAGGGGATCGTCCAGGATCACGGACGCCACGGTGACTTTGTCGAACACGTCGCGTTGGGTATAAAAATCCCGGACCATGTGATGAAGAAAGGGCGTGGTCAGTCGTTCCTTCAGTCCCGGGGAACCCGACAGCAGCACGACCGGCGACCGCTCAGCATACGCGCAGGCAATGGCATTGACGATGTTCAGACCGCCGACGCAATACGTGACACAGGCTCCGCCGATGCCGTGGAGACGCGCATAGGCATCCGCGGCAAACCCGGCGCAATCTTCGCGGGTGGTCCCGACGTGCTCGATGGGCGATTCCTCGATCAACTGAAAAAGCGACAGGACGTAGTCGCCCGGGATGCCAAAAATATGCTTCAACCCGAGCCGGTGCAGGCGATCCAGAACCAGGGATCCGATGGTGTGAGACGTGCTCATTCTTTTTAATTATAACATGGGAAAACTAAGTATGTTGTGCTAAACTCCAGCTCGCGTCATTAGTGAGGTATGCTTAATAAATTTTTTTCAGCGAGGAGGAAAGAGCGATGCGAACGGATCCCTCATTTGTTGTCTTTTCTCACGAACCGGCGTGGCTGCCCGTCATGCGGCATTTCTCGAGTGCGACAAAAGGTGTGCTGGCCGCACTCGCCGTGATGCTCGTCTCATTCGGCGCGAGCGCCTATGCCGGCGATGGGCCGTACGTCGGGATCGGGGGCGGTCTCAGTATGCTCAACAATAACAGCGTCACGGCTCCCGCCAATGAGCCCTATCCGGCGCTCACCGCCACCGCCACCACCGACGACGGGTTTGCCATCAGAGGCATGGCCGGTTACGCCTTTCCCAACGGTTTCCGAGTGGAGGCCGAGATTGACTACCGCCAGCACAAGACAAACCAAATGGACGTCACAAGCCCTGGCAGCCTCGTGGAACTCGCTGCTCCAGACGTGGCTGCTGCATTTGGCTTACCCGGTACGACATCGTATGCTGATCTCCCGGCCCCAGGCCAAATGGCTGCCCAGAATGCCGTTACGGCGACACCACAAGCCGTCGTGGGCGATTTTTCGATGCTCGCCTTCATGGCTAACGTGGATTATGATTTTGATACCGGTACCAGGTGGGTACCCTATGTCGGGGGCGGCCTCGGGGTTGCTACGATTTCGGTTGATACGGAGACGGACGATGGCACGCCGACCGCGGACTCCAGCGATATCGTCTTCGCGTATCAGGTGGGTGCGGGCCTCGGCTACGAGTTTCCCCTGGAGGAGGGTCGTTCAATCACCGTCAGCCTGGACTGGCGATACTTCGCGACCCAGGATCCGACCTTCACAGGGCGGGTGACGGGCGGCCAGTTCGACGTCGGAATCAGCGGACATGACATCGGCATCGGGGTCATCTACGGGTTTTAGCCCTCCTTGAAATACCGGGCGGCAGGTTCACCCGCTGCCGCCCCGGTTCTCCAACCGGTCAATCACCGCCGATCCAGCGGCGTCTCCCCAGACGTTGACCGTGGTGCGGCAACGATCCAGGAACCAGTCGATCACCAGAATGAGGGCAATGCCTTCGATGGGCAGGTTCACGGACTTGAGCACGATCACCATCGTGACGAGTCCGGCCTCGGGGATACCGGCCGCGCCGACCGCGGCCAGGGTTGCGGTCAGCACGATGATCACCGTCTGGGCGAACCCGAGTTCGATGCCGTAGGACTGCGCGATGAACACAGCCGCGACCGCCTCATACAGGGCCGTGCCGTCCATGTTGATCGTGGCGCCCAGGGGGAGCACGAAGCGCGCGGTTCGCGGCGAGACTTTGTTTTCCTCGATGACGGCTTCCATGGTGAGCGGAAGCGTGGCCGAACTCGAACTCGTGGAGAACGCCGTGGTCAGGGCGGTCCCGATGTTGCGTGCGTACGAGAAGACGTTCTGTTTCCCGATAAAGTGGAGGATCAGGGGAATCACGATCAGGCCGTGGATCAGCAAACCCAGGATCACGGTGCCGGCATAGGCGCCTAATTGCACCAATTGCGGCCAGAAGCCGCCGAATCCTCCCGCTTCGCCCAAACGGCCGGCAATCAATGCGCCGATTCCCACCGGTGCAAACCACATCAGCAAGTGGACCATGGCCATGATGGCTTCGTTCACGCCTTCCACGACTTGGATCACGAGCCTGCCCCGTTCTCCCACCGTCGTCAGGATCCCGCCGAACACCAAAGAAAAAATGATCAGCGGCAGGACGTCGGCGTTGGCCATGGCCGAAAACAGATTTTTCGGGATGAGTCCGGTCAGGATGGTCCGCAGCAGTTCGGGTACGCTGGCAGGTTTGTCTTCCAATCGTTCCGAGACGTTGGTCATGTCGCCGGCGGATTCTGCCCCTCCCGGGGTCCCCGGCTGGATCAGGAGGACCAGGAACAGTCCGATGACCACCGCGATGCCCGTGGTGGTCATGAAATACAGGACCGCGCGGCCTCCCAAGGGGCCGAGTCGGCGTACGTCCCCGAGACTGGTGACGCCGACGATGATGGAACTCATGACCAGGGGGACCACGAGCACGAACAAGGCTTTGAGAAACAATTCCCCGAGGAACGCAATGGAATGTCCTCCTTCCGGCCAAGTCCCCCCGAGGATCGTTCCGAAAACGATTCCCGACAGGATTGCGAACAACAGCGTGTTTGTTGATTTCGTTTTCATGGCGCCTTCAATTGAACCCCGTCATCAGGGCGTTCGGAGGTTATTGATAATGCTCGATCGGAGGGCACGTGCAGACCACGTTGCGGTCCCCATACGCACTGTCGATGCGTGAGACGGCCGGCCAGAATTTCAGGTCCCGGAGCCACGGTAGGGGAAAGGCCGCCTGTTCTCGGCCGTAGGGATGATTCCAGTCCGCCTTGGTGACGTCTTCCATCGTATGTGGGGCGTTTTTCAAAGGATTGTCGTCTCGCGGGAGTCGCCCTTCTTCAATATCCGCAATCTCTTTTCGAATCGTCAGCAGCGCATCGCAATACTGATCGAGTTCCGATTTGGATTCGCTTTCCGTGGGTTCGATCATCATCGTGCCGGCCACGGGCCAGGAGATGGTCGGGGCGTGGAATCCGAAATCCATGAGGCGTTTGGCCACGTCTTCCACTTCAATCCCGGCGGATTTCTTGAACGGCCGCAAATCCAGAATAAATTCATGGGCGCACAGGCCGCCCTTCCCGGTGTACAGAATGGAAAAGTCTTTCTCCAATCGCTTGGCCATGTAATTGGCATTCAGAATGGCGATACCGGTGGCCCGGGTCAACCCTTTTGCGCCCATGAGCGCAATGAACGCCCAGGAAATCGGGAGGATGCTCGGGCTTCCATAAGGTGCCGCGGAGACCGGCCCGATGCCGTGTTCCCCACCTGTCTTGTGGATCGGATGTCCGGGCAAAAACGGGGCCAGGTGCGCCGCCGCGGCAATCGGCCCCATCCCGGGTCCGCCTCCGCCATGGGGAATGCAAAAGGTTTTGTGCAGGTTGAGATGACAGACGTCGGCGCCGATGTCCGACGGCCGGCACAACCCGACCATCGCGTTCATATTGGCGCCGTCCATGTAGACCTGACCGCCGTGCTCGTGCACGATTCCGCAGATTTCCTGGATCGTTTCTTCAAAGACCCCATGCGTCGAAGGGTACGTCACCATGAGGGCTGCCAACGTCTCGCGGTGGTGCTCGGCCTTGGCGCGCAAATCAACCAGATCGATATTCCCGCGTTCGTCACAGGCCACGGGCACGACTTGCAGGCCGGCAATCGCCGCGCTCGCGGGGTTGGTCCCGTGAGCCGACGCCGGGATCAGACACGTGTTCCGGTGCCCTTGCCCGCGGCTTTCGTGATACGCCCGGATGACCAGCAGCCCGGCATATTCCCCTTGGGAACCGGCGTTGGGTTGAAGCGAGACCCCCGGATACCCCGTAATTTCCGAAAGCCAAGTTTCCAATTCCCGGAACAGCTGGGTGTACCCTTCGGTTTGTTCCGGAGGGGCAAACGGATGAATGTGACTGAATTCCGGCCACGTCACGGGAAGCATCTCCACCGTCGCGTTGAGTTTCATGGTGCAGGAACCCAGAGGAATCATGGAATGCACCAGCGAGAGGTCCCGCGACTGGAGACGATGCATGTAACGTAACAATTCGTGTTCGGAATGGTACCGATGAAAGACTGCGTGCGTCAGAAAAGGAGTCGACCGAGCAAACAGGGCCGGCAACGAGACGGAGCGCGTGTCCGCGAGTTCTTTTGCCGTAAACCACACCTGCCCGTCTTTGGAGAACGTTTTCCAAAGCGTCTCCACGTCGGTCATGGTCGTGGTTTCGTCCAGTGCGATGCCGAAGGAGCCGTCCGGAAATTCGCGAAGGTTGAGACGATGCCGCTCCGCTTGCTCGCGGACCCGTTCAGCCGGGAGCGCGTCGGTGGATACCCGCAACGTATCGAAAAAGAGTTCCTCCGGCACGCGACACCCGAGGCGGGTCAGGCCCTCGGCGAGGACGAGGGTCAAGCCGTGGACGCGCTCGGCCATGCGTTTCAACCCGTCGGCCCCGTGATACACGGCATACATGCCGGCTATATTGGCCAACAGTACTTGCGCGGTACAGATGTTGCTCGTGGCCCGGTCGCGACGAATGTGTTGTTCCCGGGTCTGTAACGCCAGCCGGTACGCCGTTCGTCCCTGGCTGTCTTTGGACACGCCGACGATGCGCCCGGGGATTTGGCGCTTATAGGCTTCGCGCGTGGCCAAGAACGCGGCATGCGGGCCTCCGAATCCCAAGGGCACCCCAAAGCGCTGGCTGGAGCCTACGGCGATATCCGCGTCGAATTCTCCCGGTGGTTTGAAGAGGGTCAGCGCCAGCAGGTCCGTGGCTACGACGACCAGGGTGCCTGCGTTATGGGCGCTCCGGACCAGGTCGTGGTTGTTGTGAAACGTGCCGTCCGTGGTGGGATATTGCAGGAGGAGCCCGCCGTACGGCGCCCGTTCCCAGTCGATCTCATCGACCGGGCCGATATCCAAGTGGAGACCGAGCGACGTAGCGCGCGTCCGGACCACCGCCAGCGTTTGCGGGTGACAGTTTTGCGACGCGAAAAACGCCGGCCGGCCGGTGATGGCTTTGCACATGGCCATGGCTTCCGATGCGGCGGTCCCGGCATCCAGCAGCGATGCATTGGCCAAGGGGAGGCCGGTGAGATCAGCCACCATCGTTTGAAAGTTGAGCAGGGCTTCCAGGCGGCCTTGGGCAATTTCCGCTTGATAGGGCGTGTACTGGGTGTACCATGCCGGATTTTCCAGGATGTTCCGGAGAATGACCGGGGGCGTGTGACAATCGTAATACCCCATCCCGATAAACGACCGGAACACCTGATTCTTTCCGGCCATGCGCCGGAGGTCGGCCAACACCTCCTGCTCGCTCCGGGGAGGCGGCAAGGCGAGCGATTCCTGAAAGCGAATGTCCTCGGGGACCGTGGCGTTGACCAACGTCTCCAGCGACGGGAACCCGAGGACGTTCAACATCTCCCGGCTCTCGACCTCGGTCGGCCCGACGTGTCGATCGAGGAACGTCTTCGCGGGCATCAACCAATTCTGTGCGATACGGTCAGTCATGAAGCGAGGAAAGGAGAGGCTCAGTCCGGATTGAAACGGTTCATGATGGTCTTTTCAGCGCGAAGTCCGGGAAAAGGCGTCGCGAGACGGCACATGCGATTGCATGCAACGAATATGAAGAGATTGGAGCGGCGGTGGCTGGGACCGATCGCACGCGTTCCCGACGTCAATATTAAGCCTATCATGGTCTCGCGAAGCCTGCCAAGTGAGCCGACGTCTTCAGCGCGATCAACCATTCATTGGGGTTCAACCTGGTGAACGTGTTCCAAAACAGGCAGGTCTCGAATGGATGCGGGGATCTTGCGGAAGGCCCGCCCGGGATGCTTGTCAACTAGGGCGTGAAGATCTATAGTATTGGGTTCTAAAAATAAGTGTTAATAGCAAATAGAAATGTCCGGTTCTGTAGCACATTAACTGTCCGCTTGTGATCCGTGCGCTTGGCAGTTCCCGAAGGGCACTGGCCATGGCGGCGGACCCTACGCCGCAACCTTGCGGTCCTCCGGCAACGGTTTGCCGTTGACATCGTACCGGGCCAGTTCGCGCGGCCCGTGGCGGATCGCAAGCCACCCATCCGGATGATGCAACACCGTCACGTGCGCCTTCACGTAGTGACACCGGTACCGATCCGGCGGAATCTGCAGCACCCGGCGTTGAAAGCGCACGCAGTTGTCATGCCCCACCCGCCGCTCATGATGCTCACACAGAATCTCGTCCAGCCGTCCCGCATCCGGGCCGGCCACAAAGGCCGAGCCCGCCTCCCGGGCGGGCCGGGCAAACTCCGCGTTGAAAGCCGGAAGATAGTGATGCCGGATATATTCATTGGCGCGCGCCATGTCCGTGATCCCGGCCGCCGCCAGTTCCTTCCCGAGCCGATCCTGGTGCGTCCGGAACGCCCGCTCCGACCGCCCCCGGGCCTCCGGCGAATACGCCGGCATCAGCTCGATCCCCAGTTGGGCCATGGCCCGCCCAAATTGGGTCGGGTGGCGCTTGTCCACCTTGCCCCCCGCCACCGGCGTGTGCCAGTAGTGACTGCCACGATCCGTATACAGGGAACAGAACACCCCCTGCCCTGCGAGCACCTCCCGGACCCCCGAAAACTGCTCCAAGTCCCTTCTTCTGCACAAAAGAACATCGAGTAATGCTCATTGGTCGCATCGTCCATCGTGACAATCAGATCCCACAGCTGCCCCGGTGCCCACTCGTGCCGGCTCCCGTCCTGGTGCAGCAGCATCCCCGGCCACGGCGCCGCCTCGCGACACTTGCGGTGTGCTCCCCGTCGCGGCGCGCGCGGCACCACCCCCGCCGCCTGCAACCGGTTCTTCACCCAGGTATAACTGCGCCCGCCCCCGTCGCGACGGTACCAGGTATAAAAGTGCTTCACATTCCAACTCCGGTGCCCGGTCCGGTACCGGTCCACCAGCGCCAGCACCTCGTCCACCGGCGCCCCCCCGCCTCAAGGCCTGGGCCAGCCGCTTGTCTCGCAACCCGTCCAGCCCCTCATCCTGATACCGATCAATCCAACGCCGAAACGTGCGGTCGCAAACCCCTAGCAATCGCGCCGCCTCTTCTTGCGTCAGCCGACTCTCCGTCCAGCCCTCATACGCCTCCTCAAATCGTGCCATGCGTGTCTCCTGTAACCATTCTGTCCGTCTCATCAGATGCCTCCTCCTGCATCCAATGAAAACCGGACAGATCATGTGCTCTCTACACACTGCCAGTGGAGACTGTATAAGTTCAGAAACTTTTGGCACTCCTCGAAGCAGGAGGAGGGGCCATGCGAGTCCACCATATCGGCTTCCGCATCAAGGGGTTTTATCGCCTAGCGCAACTCGGGCATCGTTGGGCGATGACACCCAAAGATGCCCAACACCGACTCACCATTCTGCAGTTCTTTGCCCGCCACGGCCTGGCAGCCACCTGTGAGGCCTTCTCGGGGTCAGCCGGCGGACGCTCTATCGCTGGAAGCGCGAATTCACCCAGGCCGCCGGCGATCCGCGGGCCTTGGCCGCTCGCTCCAGCGCCCCGCACCGTCGTCGGCAGGCCACCTGGCCGCCGGCCCTGAGCCAGGAGATCCGGTGCCTGCGCACCCGCTACCCCAACCTCGGCAAGGCCAAGCTGCAGATCCTCCTGCGGCCTTGGTGTGCGCAGCAGGGGCTCGCCCTTCCCAGGGTCTCCACCATCGGCCGCCTGATCGCCCGCACTGCCGACAAGATGCGGCACACTCCCGTCCGCCTGAATGCGTGGGGCCGCCCCAAACCCGCAGACCGGCCCCGCAAAGCTCGGCCCCCCTAAGGGCCGCCGCCATGGGCCTCTGCAGGTCTTCGCGTGTGATACCGTGGTCCGCCTGCACGCCGGGCTCCGTCGCTACCTGTTCACCTTCATCGATCCCCACACCCACTTCGCCCTCGCTCTGGCCGCCGCCACCGCCTCCAGCCGCCACGCGACTCACGCGCTCGACGCGCTGTGTGCGTTGCTCCCCACCCCAGTTCCTCCTCTCCGACAACGGCGCGGAGTTCCTCGGCCACTTCCAGCAGCGCCTCGACGCCTACGGGATCACGCACTGGTGGACGTATCCCCGCTCCCCGAAAATGAACGCCCACGCCGAACGCTTCAATCGTACCCTCCAAGAGACCTTTGTGGACTACCATGAGGATTTGCTGTTTGACGACCTGGCTGCCTTTAACCGAAAACTCGCCGACTGGCTGCTGGCTTACAATACTATCTTGCCTCATCATAGCCTGGAACGACAATCTCCGGTACAATTCTTCATGCACCAGCAACCCGAGTGCCAAAGGGGGTGGACCCATACAATAAGTTGACTTATTGTATAGGTTAATTTATGCTGCGTGCCATGGCTCGGTACGCTCCGAGCATCACGTTGGACCCAGAAGAGCGCACGGCTCTGGAAAGCACCGTGCGTTCTCCCCCCTCTGCCCAACGGGATGCCATGCGAGCTTGGTTTGTGCTGTTGGCGGCCAGGGGGTACCGTAACGACCAGATCCAGGAAGCCCTGGGGGTGTTGACCCCCGTGGTGGGCAAATGGCGGCAGCGCTTTGCTCGTGCGCGGCGGGACGGATTGGGTGATGAGCGCGGCCGGGGCCGCAAACGCAAGCATGATGCTATCGTCCGCCACCGGATTGCCGCCACGGCCTGTAGCACGCCCCCGGCGTCGGTGGGCACGCACTGGAGTGTGCGAACGCTGGCGACCTATTTGGGGGTTGGTGCCGGCGGTATTGGCCGCCGAAGCGATTCAGCCCCACCGGGTTCGCTACTGGAAGCACTCGGACGACCCGGAGTTCGAACCGAAGATGCTGGCCGTCGTGGGGTTGTACCTGCATCCGCCGGAGAATGCGGTCGTCTTGTCGGTCGAGGAAAAAACCTCCATCCAAGCCCTCGACCGACCCCAAACCCGATTGTCCATGAAACTCCATCAGATCGAACGCCTCAGCCATGAATACAAACGCAACGGCACCGCCTCGCTACTCGCGGCTCTGGAAGTCCACAGCGGGCAAGTCCGGGGCCAAGCCATCCGGCGCAATACCAGTGCCACGTTCATCCGCTTCCTCCGGGGCCTGCTCAACGCCTATCCGCAGCAGGACCTCCACGTCATCGTCGACAATGGCTCCTCGCACCGGAGCAAGCAAACCCGAGCGTGGGTGGAGAAGCAGAAGCGTCTCCACCTCGTCTATACGCCGACTCACGCCAGTTGGCTGTATCAGATCGAAATCTTCTTCGGCATCTTGACGCGCAAGGTCATCCGACGCGGCATTTTCACATCTCGTCGCGAACTCGTCCAGCGGCTCATGACGTTCATCCAAGCGTACAATGCCCAAGCGCGTCCCTTTCAATGGACCTATGCGGGGAATCCGTTGGCAGTCTAATTAGTCAATGTACTTTTGAAACGCAACACTAGTATGTGCGACGATAAGGCCCCCGGGCGAAGGGGGAGGAAGCAACGGGGGGACGCTCGACGCGATGCCCCGGCTGTTTCGGCTGGGACAGCGATGTGAATCCGATGGCGAACGTAAAGATACTGGTCATCCAGGACAAGACGGCTGAGGCCGCCGACGTGGAAGCATGCCTGACCGGGCTGGGATATACGGTGTGCGCCCGTGTGTCGTCCTGGCCCCAGGCCATGGAAAAAGCCGCTGAGATGTGTCCCGATCTGGCCCTGATCGATCTCGGGCTCACCGGGGACGTCACGGGCGCTGACGTGGGCGACCGGCTCGGCAGCCAATTTGACGTGCCGGTGGTCTATCTCACGGATCATGCCGAGGAAAGTCTGTTGCAACGGGCAAAGACGACCAATCCGTTCGGCTTCGTGCTGAAACCATTTGATGTGCGACAGCTACATCTGAATATCAAAATCGCCCTTTCCCTATATGAGAAGGAACAGAGTTACAAGAAAACACAGGTCAAATTGAAAGAGCAGACCAACCTTATGGAAACCATTTTCGAGTGTATCAGCGACGGCGTGCTCGCTGGAGATGAAAATGGAAAATGTCTTATCTATAATTCCAGTGCAGAACGCATTGCCGGCTTGGATGGATCGGATACAGAGCTTGCGCAACGACCGAAAACATTCGGCCTCTTTCTCCCCGATGGAGTAACACCCTTTCCAGCCGATGAACTTCCGCTCACGCGTGCCGTGCGGGGCGAGTCGACAGACGGCATCGAACTATTCATACGCAATCAGAAAAGACCGGCCGGTGTCTACGTCAGTGCCAGCGGGAGACCGCTACAGGACGATTCAGGAACGACGAAAGGTGGCGTGGTCATCTTCCGCGACGTGACCGATCTCAGGGAAGCCCAGATTCGGTTGAAAAAAACGGCCGACCGTTTGCAAACGCAGACCGAGGACATGGAAACCATTTTCGACAGCCTCAGCGAGGGCGTCGTCGTTGTCAATGCCAAAGGAGAATTCACGATTTTTAATCCAAGCGCCAAACGAATTCTCGGTATCGGGATGCCGACGGTACCCCTCGATCAATGGAGTGAGCGGTACGGGGTTTTTTATCTCGATAAAGCCACACACGTTCCAACCGACCAGCTTCCACTCGTGCTTGCCATACAGGGAAAGGCGACGGACGGGATGGAGTTGTTTATACGCAATGAAAAAAAGCCGGAAGGGGTGTATATCAGCTTCAGCGGACGACCCCTACCGAAAGGTAAAGAGGGGTACGGAGGTGGGGTCATCGTGTTTCGCGACGTGACCCAGCCTAAAATGGCAGAGACCAAATTGAAAGAAACGATGGAGGAACTGCGAAAACAGAACGAACTGATGGAGGCCACGTTCAATAGCATTAGTGACGGCATCATCGTTGTCGATGTCGAAGCGAGTTACCGGTACCTGAATCCCGGGGCCGAACGAATCGTCGGCCTAGGCGAGATCGGTATGTCCCCGGATGAATGGGCTCAAGCCTATGGTGTGTTTTATCCCGACCGGAAAACGCCTGTTGAAACAGAGGACCTGCCACTCATCCGCGCCATGTCCCACGGCGAGTCAACCGACGAAGAGACGCTCTTTCTAAGGAATAAGAATAAGCCGGATGGGGTGTTTGTTCGAGGGAGCGCGCGACCGCTCCTCAACGAGACCGGCTCAATCAGGGGCGGGGTGATCATTTTCCGCGATGTGACTGAGCAATGGTTCGCCGAAGAAACGTTGATTCATGCATTCGCACAAGGAAAGTTGGAGATGGTCGATACCGTCCTTCACAATATCGGCAATGCGGTCAATAGCGTCATGACAGCCGCTGAAACTCTTCACCAAAATCTGACGCACAATCAGTTCGTTCGCCGCTTCAGCGCACTTGCCAATACCATAAAAGCGCATCGAGATGATTGGATCGATTACATCCAGCATGACTCGCAAGGCCAAAAGGTGTTGCCCTTTATTATTGCCCTCGCCGAAGACGTTGTCAGGCAGAATGAGCAGATGACCCAGACGATTGATCGCGTGAGAGGCCGGGCGAAGTACATCGCTGATGTCATCATCAACCAAAAGGCGTTCGGCAATTCGAGGCCGGAGCGGAAATGCCTCGTCCTGCAGGATGCGATCTCAGAGACCATCAAGGTATTGGAGGATTCGTTAAAGAGAAAGGATATCAAGGTTAACGTCGATTGCAAAAACGCACCGAAAGAGATTTGGATTCAGGAAAGTCAATTACATCAGATGCTGGTCAATCTGATCAAAAATGCGATTGAAGCCATTGAAGGACTTGCAACCTTCAGCGGAATCAAGGAACAGCCTCGCATTCAGATCAGAGCCTACGTCGAAGGGAAATTTCTCAACCTCGATGTGAGCGATAACGGCATCGGCATTGGCACGAAAAACTCCAAGCTGCTCTTTGCTCCAGGATATACGACGAAAAAATCGGGAAGTGGGTTTGGTCTCCATTCGATCGCCAATTTCGTCATGGGGTCTGGTGGACAGATTCATCCCTTTAGCAACGGCATCGGTCAAGGAGCAACCATGCGCGTCATGCTGAGGCTTTCCTCCATTACTCCCCTATCAAAAAAGTCGAAATCCAGGTTTTCGAAAACCAGGCAGTGATTTGTGCAAGCTGGATATGGTTTGCAAAATAAACCGGACACATGGTTTACATCACCGGCGGGGTTGCTGGTTAATGCCATTGCGAGACCGGTGTGATGGTGAGCGTCCGCTCATACAAGGTGCCCAATAGATGAAAGCTGTACTGTAGCGCCCATGTCTTCTCCCCCATCGGCATGAACCCGACCGGTTCTTGGACCAGCACCTCGGACACATACAGCAACGGGCCTCGCCACGTGCCTTCCCCGTGCCGCACCACTGTCCCCGGCGTATACGCGATCGGCGGCAGCTTCACCGGAGACGGCTGGGGCGACCGCTGGTATACCCTGCCCGGCGTCTGGCGCTCCAATGCCTCATGCGACCGGGCCCAATTCTATTCCGCCACAAACGCGTCAAAGCGCCGTTGTTGTGCCGCGGGGGGTCGCGCCCGCGGCCACACCGCGACTTTGAGCGCCCGGTGCATCTGCTCGTGCCCGCCATTCTCGCTCGGCCGGCCTGCCGGATTCGACATCGAGGACGGGCCCCGCGCTTCGGAACAACGACACAACGCCCCGTCCTGAATGGGGCAACGGAGATCGATTCATGAACAAAAAACCCGGCACTCTGCCCTCCATCGTGTCATGCATGCTGTGTTTGCCGATGCCCCCCCCGTCGGCAGCCGCTGAGGAGAGGAAGGCAGAAGTCGTAAAACTCGACGCCGTGGTGGTGGTCGGCTCCCGCGTTCCGGGACGTCCGGTCCATGCTTCTCCGGTACCGGCGGATGTGCTCCCAGGTCATACGTTCAGAAACTACGGCGTGCGGGACATGGATGCTTTCCTGGCCGCCACCGTGCCGTCCTACAACGTCAACCAGCAATCCATCAATGACGCCCCAACCCTGGTGCGCCCGGCGAACCTGCGCGGCCTGCCGCCGGACAGCCTCCTGATCCTGGTCAACGGCAAACGACGCCATCGGTCGTCCGTAATCACCTTCCTGGGCGGCGGCATTTCGGACGGGGCGCACGCCACGGACCTGGCCGCGATTCTGGCCATTGCGCTCAAGCGCGTGGAAGTGTTGCGCGACGGGGCCTCCAGCAATCTTGCGGCCAACCTGGGCGTCCCCCCGTCCCTGCCGTTCGTCCAGTACGGCTTTGCCAATTTCAGCTTCAAATACAACAAAACCGACCCGACCAGCCGTAGCGTCCAGCGGGATGATGCCCAGGCGCTACGGGACGCGGGCAACACGCACGTGCGGCAACCCTACGCCCAGATCTGGGGCGCCCCCGAGGTTCACTACGACTATAAACTCTTCGGCAACCTCGGGGCGAAACTGAACCGCCGTACCGAACTCTACGGCTGGGGTAACTATGCCCAACGCAAAATAGAAGGGGGGGTCTTCTACAGAAATCCCAATACGCGCGGGGGGTGTTCACCAAAGAGGGGGGGCAAACCCTGCTCGTGGCTGACCTGTCGGACGATGGCCGAGGCTGTCCTCCCCATACCGACAAACGCGGCAGCCGACTACGGCAACGTGTCGCTGCCCTCTCACTGCTTCATGTTCAACGAGAAGTTTTCCGGGGGCTTCACCCAGACGTTCGGAGGGACGGTACACGACTGGAGCGGCGCCGTCGGCCTCCGCGGGATGCTTGCGCACGCCAACGTCTGGCTGGACGACTGGCACGATGACCTCAGCGTCGCGCTCGGGCAACACAGCACGGATTTCTTCATGCGGAACACCATCAATCCGCAGCTCGCCGGCCTGCGAACGAACGTTCCCAAGACGTATAAGCCGGGCGTGTGCAAAGAGACGGATCGCGTGTTCAATGGCGACCTCGCTCGGTCCCTGGACACGGCCCTGTTCGCCTCGCCCCTGAACCTCGGCCTCGGCCTGCAATATCGAACCGAAGCGTGCGAGATCAAAGCCGGAGAAGAGCAGTCTTGGTTCATTGACGACCAGCTGGCCGCGCAAGGCTTTGGCATCGGCTCCAACGGATTTCCCGGCTTCCAGCCCGCGGCTGCGGGGAAAAACGACCGGAACAGCTACGCCGCGTGCGTCGACCTGGAAACCACCGTGGCGCTACGCGGGGAACTCAGCACGGGCTTCCGGGCCCAGATCGTGGGCCAGGCGAACGTGCGCAACGTCACCACGGAATTCGTCGGCGGGCGCCTCGCCGACCCTGCCGCCCTGCCGCCGACTCATCCGGCCGCCCGCTTCCTGGGCAGGCAGGCACTGAAACCTGAAACCTCCTTCAACATCAGCGCGGGGACGGTAGTCAAGGTCGGGAAGCTGGCCGTGACCCTCGCCTACTACCGCACGCAGGTACAGGACCGTATCGCCCAGACCAAAGACTTGGTTTTGTGTGACCGCGGGGCCAGCCGGTCCAAGTTGATCAATGTCCTGAGACGCTCAGGCAATTGCGGGCGTTGGGTGCCGGCGACGACGTCAGGAGCTTCACGGCCCTCAAGTACTTCACCAACGATTTTGACACCACCACGCAAGGGGTCGACGTCGTGGCGACCTACCCGATGAGCACATCCGACGGGAAGACGCGCTTGACGTTCGCAGGCAACTGGAACCAAACTAGGGTGGACCGCGTTCAATCCGGCTATTATCAATGCCAAGCGGGTGCTCCAGTTGGAAATGACCCTGCCCCCTTTCCGGTTCACGCTGACGGCCGACCACCAGCAGGGACCGTGGCGGGTCCTGACCCGCCTGCACTACTACGATATTTCGTAGTGCTACATGCGAACGAGGAGAGTTTGCGCTCAGATCCGTCTGAACGGATGCTTGTGGACGTGGAAGCCGCGTACACCTTCAAGGCACTGAGGGTGACGGTCGCGGGTGGGGGGCAAAACGTGCTCCACGCGTATCCCAGCACGAATCCATACGCCGGAATATTGGGTGTCCAGTACCCAGAAAATTCCCCCTATGGATTCAACGGCCGATTCTATTACCTGAGGGCGCTGTATGCCTTCTAGGCCGACGCAGGGCTCGATGTGCCGCCCGCAGGCAAGCCGGACATGGTTGACATGGCCTGCGGGGTTTCTGGTTGATGCCCCTGCCGGGTCGGGGTCAGCGTGAGCGTGAGCGTCCGCTCATCAAGGGGACTTGGCGGACGAGGCCTAACTCTTGGACAACCGGGGCGTGAGCCACCTGCACAAGCAAGCGTTCCATGAGGCCGACAAATCGCGTCAATTTAAAGCAGCAGGGGGCTTTCCCCATAGAAGGCTGAAATCCCTAGACAAAGGAATCCCCAGGAAATGATGCCCGCCGGAGACCTCAGAAACAAACGTGTCTTGATTGTTGATGATCAGCAAGAGATCCACGACGACATTGCCGAGATGTTGAAGCCCAACTTCCAGGAGGCGGCAGCGGATGAATGGGCGTCCGCCTTCATTCTCGAAGACGCTCCGTCCTTTCTGCCGGAGATCGATCTGCTGCACGCGACCAGCGGAGAAGAGGCCTGCGAAATCATCAAGATGAGCAAGGACTCGAACCGTCCCATTGCCGTTGCCTACGTTGATATCAGAATGGCTCCCGGTATCGATGGCATTGAAACGCTCCGTCGGATGAGCGCAATCGATCGAGACGTCGAGTGCGTTATCATGACCGCGTACACGGACAAGTCTCTGCAGGAAATTATCTCCAATATAGAATTGCCTCATAAAATGCTCTATATCAGAAAGCCGTTTGCGCGCGAAGAGGTTCAGCAGATCACACTCTCTCTGCTCGGGAAGTGGAACGTGGAACAGGAGTTGGCAGAAAAACGGCAGGAACTCGCCATCGGGCATCAAAGATTGGAAGCCGTGCTCAATGCGACCGACGAAGCCATGGCCATGTACGATCTCACCGGGCGCCTGGTGTTTGCCAATCAGGGCTACGAGAAAGTATTAGGCCTGACGGAAAGTGAACTCAAAAACCTTCAGCCGGATGCTCTCATGGCGCGATTCAACGAGCGGCTTCAGAAACCTGCCCTGCCCGCCGCCATGGAGGGCGGGGGTTTTGGGGAAGATCGCGGCATCTTGGTGGAAAAGACCACTGCCGGTCACGGGCCCAAGCAGAGACTACTCTATCAAACGACCGCATCGGTGCGTGATGGTCGAGGAAAGACTATCGGTACCCTTATGGTCTACCGCGACGTGTCCAAGGAGATCGAAGTCGAGCAGATGAAGAACGAAGTGCTGCGCTTGCGTGGCGAGTTGGAAACGACCTACTCCTTTGCCGGCATGGTTGGCGTCAGCCATAAAATGCAGCAGGTGTACGCGCTGATGAAGCAGGCCGCCGAAAGCGAGATTACCGTGCTCATTCAAGGCGAGAGCGGAACGGGGAAGGAGTTGGTTGCCAAATCCCTTCACTACAACAACTTGCGAAAGAAGGGGCCGTTTCTGGCCCTCAACTGCGCGGCCATTCCCGAGGCGCTCATTGAAAGCGAACTGTTCGGCCATGAACGGGGCGCTTTCACCGGAGCAACGCAGCAAAGAATCGGAATATTCGAACGCGCCAAGGGTGGAACGGTCTTTCTCGACGAGGTCGGCGACATGCCATTGGTTCTGCAACCCAAGCTGTTGCGGGTCCTGCAGGAGCGGGAAATCCAGCGGGTGGGTGGAACCACCACCATCCCCGTCGATATCCGGGTGATTACGGCCACCAACAAGGACCTGGAGGTTGCGGTAAAGAAGGGGCAGTTCCGCGGAGATCTGTTCTACCGCATTGCGGTTTTCCCCATCATGATGCCGCCCATCAGGGAACGCCGTGAAGACATTCCCGTATTGGCTAAACATTTTCTGGAGAAACACGCCGTCCGTCTTCACAAATCGATATGCGGCCTGTCACCCGCTACCTTACGAATGTTGCTGCTGTATGATTTCCCCGGCAACGTTCGGGAACTGGAAAACGCTATCCAGCGCGCCGTGCTGCTGGAGACGACGGACATTCTGCAAGCCCACAACCTCCCGACTCAGATCTTGCCCATTGGGGCTGCTCAAAGCGACCGCCCCTCGGAGCCGATGACCGTTCTCCCGCTGGCCGAAGTCGAGCGGAGAGCGGTGGTTCACGCGCTGGAAGTCTCGTTCAATAACGTGACCGAGGCCGCTCGGGCCCTGGGTCTCAATCGTGCGACCCTGTACCGGAAATTGAAGAAATACGACCTTCCCCGCGAGTAACTGAATTCCACTCCGTCACGCTCCCGCTTCTATCGCAAAATGCGACTTTGATCGCTGAATGCGATTCCTTCATGCCTTCATTGTGCAAGTGACTACAATAATTAGTTTTTTCAGAATCGATGACCTGCTGATTATACTTCAGCTGCTGCATGATGCGACGTTTGCGGATGATGAGAATTCTGTGGATTCTGGCTCAGAAGTCTTTAAGGGACAATGAGTTATGAATTAACCAAGAGATTTGGTACGGATCTTGCTGTTCTTGTCCAACATGTCAATCAATGGTTTCATAATTTCAACGAACTGTGTTTGAAATACAACGAACGGCATTTATGTATTGCGGAGTCTTACGATGAGGGGGCAAGCGATGGCTCGATGGCTTTTTCTCTTCAACTGTTCGCAAATTTCTCCGTCTACCCCCGCAGCGTCACCTTGCCGGACCCGTCTGGGTCCTGGACAGGGTGGCTGCGAGCACAGCGATCGTTTGTCGATGCGGAACGGTCTTCCTGGCAGACAATTCCCTACAATTAAGCCACCGGGTAGAGAGCCTCGCTTTTGGTTTACCCGTGCCAAATTAGGAAAGGATGAGATTTATTATGATTGTGAAACATGTCATTGAACAGATGAAACAGACCATTAAACCATTTGAAGCCGCCGGCCTGATCCTGGCCGCCGGCCTGATCCTGGCCGCCGGCCTGATTGCCCCCCCCGCCCAGGCGCAGACTGTCAGTGCGCTCGTGCAGAATACGGGGCAAACGCGTCTAACTCAGGGCTACACCGCCATATACGCAATGCCCTTCAGGACAGGCGCGAACCCCAACGGGGACGGTTTCGTGCTCAGTTCGGTCGTGATACCGCTGCATGAACCCAGTCAATTCAATAGCAGCCGACAGTACGTCTCCATCTATACGCGAAGCAGCGGCCAACCCGGAGACTTGGTCGCCAGACTGAGGTCACCAGCCAGCGCCAGCGCAGAGGGAACCACATTTAGTGCGCCGAGCAACACCAGGCTTGAGGAAAACACCACCTATTACGTGGTGTTAAATGAGGATCATACTGCTGGCTCAGGTCATCGACTAAGTACTAAACGAACCACGTCCGCCGACGAGGATTCCGGTAAGGCGACGGGCTGGAGCCTTGGCAATTCCTATTTGAATCGTTTTAACAATATCTGGTCAAACATCGGCAGTGGTGTCCTTGTGTTGTCCATCCGGGGCTATGCACACGACACCGTGCCGACGGTGACGTCAATCCTGCGCCACACCCCGGCGACCTCGCCCACCAACGCCGACAGCGTGACCTGGCAGGTGACGTTCAGCGAGGCCGTGCAGAACGTGGACGCGGGGGATTTCATGGTGAGCGGCACAACGGCGACGGTGACCGTTACGGGCACGGGCGCCCAGTACGCCGTGACCGCGTCCGGGGGCAACCTCGCGAACCTCAATGGCACGGTAACGCTGGGATTCAGGAACACCCAGAACATCACGGACTCGATCAACCAGGCCCTGACGAACACCACGCCGACTGGGACCAACCAGCACACCTACGACGTGGACAACGACCAACCGACGGTGACGTCAATCCTGCGCCACACCCCGGCGACCTCGCCCACCAACGCCGACAGCGTGACCTGGCAGGTGACGTTCAGCGAGGACATGCAGAACGTGGACGCGGGGGATTTCATGGTGAGCGGCACAACGGCGACGGTGACCGTTACGGGCACGGGCGCCCAGTACGCCGTGACCGCGTCCGGGGGCAACCTCGCGAACCTCAATGGCACGGTAACGCTGGGATTCAGGAACACTCAGAACATTGCGGACCTGAACAACAACGCCCTGACGAACACCACGCCGACTGGGACCAACCAGCACACCTACGACGTGGACAACGACCAACCGACGGTGACGTCAATCCTGCGCCACACCCCGGCGACCTCGCCCACCAACGCCGACAGCGTGACCTGGCAGGTGACGTTCAGCGAGGCCGTGCAGAACGTGGACGCGGGGGATTTCATGGTGAGCGGCACAACGGCGACGGTGACCGTTACGGGCACGGGCGCCCAGTACGCCGTGACCGCGTCCGGGGGCAACCTCGCGAACCTCAATGGCACGGTAACGCTGGGATTCAGGAACACCCAGAACATCACGGACCTGAACAACAACGCCCTGACGAACACCACGCCGACTGGGACCAACCAGCACACCTACGACGTGGACAACGACCAACCGACGGTGACGTCAATCCTGCGCCACACCCCGGCGACCTCGCCCACCAACGCCGACAGCGTGACCTGGCAGGTGACGTTCAGCGAGGCCGTGCAGAACGTGGACGCGGGGGATTTCATGGTGAGCGGCACAACGGCGACGGTGACCGTTACGGGCACGGGCGCCCAGTACACCGTGACCGTCAACCTCGTGAATTTCACCGGGCAGGTAACGCTGGGATTCAGGAACACTCAGAACATTGCGGACCTGAACAACAACGCCCTGACGAACACCACGCCGACTGGGACCAACCAGCACACCTACGACGTGGACAACGACCAACCGACGGTGACGTCGATCCAGCGCCACGCCCCGACGACCTCGCCCACCAACGTCGACAGCCTGACCTGGCAGGTGACGTTCAGCGAGGCCGTGCAGAACGTGGACGCGGGGGATTTCATGGTGAGCGGCACAACGGCGACGGTGACCGTTACGGGCACGGGCGCCCAGTACACCGTGACCGCGGCCGGGGGCGACCTCGCGAACTTCACCGGGCAGGTGACGCTGGGATTCAGGAACACTCAGAACATCACGGACCTGAACAACAACGCCCTGACGAACACCACGCCGACTGGGACCAACCAGCACACCTACGACGTGGACCACCGTCGGCCGACGGTGCTGATCGGCAGCGTGCCGGAGACCAGTTCGGACGTCTTCCCCGCGAGGTTCACCTTCTCGGAGCCGGTCTACGGCTTTGGCCTGAGTGACATCACGGTGGGCAACGGCGAGGCCTCGGCCTTCACGGGCGGAGAGGGCGACATGGTGTTCACCGCGCTGATCACCCCGACAGACGACGGCATCGTCACAATCGACGTGGCGGCGTCCGTGGTCACCGACGCCGTGGGCAACGCCAACACGGCGGCCACGCGGGTCGCGTCCGTCTACACCCGGCCAGTGTTCGACCTCACCGCGCCGACGGTGACGTCGATCCAGCACCACGCCCCGACGACCTCGCCCACCAACGTCGACAGCCTGACATGGCAGGTGACGTTCAGCGAGGCCGTGCAGAACGTGGACGCGGGGGATTTCATGGTGAGCGGCACAACGGCGACGGTGACCGTTACGGGCACGGGCGCCCAGTACGCCGTGACCGCGGCCGGGGGCGACCTCGCGAACTTCACCGGGCAGGTGACGCTGGGATTCAGGAACACTCAGAACATCACGGACCTGAGCAACAACGCCCTGACGAACACCACGCCGACGGTGACCAACCAGCACACCTACGACGTGGACCACAGCCAGCCGACGGTGCTGATCAGCGGTGTGTCGGCCACCAGTTCGGCCGCCTTCACCGCGACGTTCACCTTCTCGGAGCCGGTCTACGGCTTTGGCTTGGATGACATCACAGTGGGCAACGGCGAGGCTTCGACCTTCACGGGCGGAGAGGGCGACATGGTGTTCACCGCGCTGATCACCCCGGCAGCCAACGGCCACGTCACAGTCGATGTGGTAGCGGCCGTGGTCACCGACGCCGCGGGCAACAACAACAGGGCGGCCGCGCGGGTCTCGTCCGTCTACACCCGGCCGGTGATCGACTCGACCGCGCCGACGGTAAGCTCGCTCCTGCGCAACGACCCGGTGACCTCGCCCACCAACGCCGATAGCCTGACATGGCAGGTGAGGTTTAGCGAGGCTGTGCAGAACGTGAACGCGGACGATTTCATGGTGACTGGCACAACGGCGACGGTGACCGTCGCGGGCACGGCCGTCCAGTACACCGTGACCGCGGCCGGGGGCGACCTCGCGAACCTCAACGGGCTGGTGACGCTGGGATTCAGGAGCAACCAGAACATTGCGGATACGAACGACAACGACCTGACGAACACCACGCCGACTGGGACCAACGAGAACACCTACCTCATGGACAACGACCGGCCGGCGGTGCAGACCAGCGGCGTGCCGGCGAACAGCACGGGCCCTTTCACCGCGACGTTCACCTTCTCGGAGCCGGTCCACGGCTTTGCTCTGGATGAAATCGTGGTAGACAACGGCGAGGCCTCGGCCTTCACGGGCGAGGACGGTGACACGGCGTTCACCGCGCTGATCAGCCCGGTAGCCAACGGCGCGGTCACCATCAATGTGGAGGCGTCCGTCGCCACGGACGAAGCGGGCAACGCCAATACGGCGGCGGCGCAGGTCTCGTCCACCCACAGGTGGCCCACCGTCGAAGACATGACCGTCGCCACCGGCGTCACGCCCACCACCGACACACCCCAGCTGACGGTGCAGATCAGCGGCGTACCGGCGACCACCTTGAGCCCTTTTACCGCGACGTTCACTTTCTCGGAGCCGGTCCACGGCTTTGCTCTGGATGAAATCGTGGTAGACAACGGCGAGGCCTCGGCCTTCACGGGCGAGGACGGTGACACGGTGTTCAGCGTCCTGATCACCCCGGCAGGCAACGGCGCGGTCACGGTCGATGTACCGACGTTCGCCGCCATGAACGACGAGGGTAACGGCAATGCGGCGGCGCGGGCCACGTCCATCTACGAATCCACTGCAGTCCCGAGTGGGGCGGTTCCGTCGTCGTGGCTAGCACGGTTCAGCCGAACGGCGGCGACCCACATCACGGACGCGGTGGGGAATCGGCTGCAGGGGACAGGAGCCGGCGAGTCGCACCTGACGGTCGGTGGCTACCGGCTGCCGCTAGGGCGGCACGCCGCCGGTGAAGCCGAGGCCGCCGGGGACGAGGCTGGCGCGGACACTGCGTCGGCCCTACTGCAATGGCTGGCCGGGATGCTGGGCGTGGGCTCGGGCGCCAACACCGAGGCGTCCTGGAACGCGGAAGACGGCACGGATCCCGGGTTAGACCAGAGCTGGTCCCCCCAACTTGATCTGCGTCAGCTTCTCATGGGCAGTTCCTTCCGGCTGAACCTGAACGCGGCTGACACCGGGCTTCCCATCCCACACCTAACCGCCTGGGCTCGGTTCGCCGGCACCCGGTTTACCGGCCGCGAGGACGGCGAGACCATTGAAGGGGACTTGCTCACCGGCACCGTGGGCGTGGACGGGACCTGGGACCGGTTGCTGGCCGGCGTGGCCGTGGCCCACAGTTGGGGCGACGGCGTCTTCAGCCGGCCCGGCACGGTGGCACGCCGCCGGGGCGATTTGGCGAAGAATCTGACGAGCCTCCAGCCCTACGTGCGCTATGCGGTCAACGAACGGTTGAACGTCTGGGGCTTGGCGGGCTACGGGTGGGGAGAATGGGAAGTAGCGCCGGACAACGGCGAGAACTTCGAGACGGACACGAGGTTGATGATGGGCGCGTTCGGAGGTCGTGGGCTTCTGCTCACGCCGGCGGATACCGGCGGATTCGAGTTGGCCACGCGCACGGACGCCATGTTCACGCGAACCACCTCGGATGCGGTCACCGGCCAGGACCGGGCGGACGCGCAGGCGCACCGGCTGCGGCTGATCCTGGAAGGCGTGCGGGTGGTCACATGGGCCGACGGCCGGCGCTTGACGCCCACGTTGCAACTAGGCCTGCGGCGTGACTGGGGAGATGCGGAAACCGGCTTTGGCCTGGAAGTGGGAGGCCGGATGCAGTACGCGGACCCGGGCTTGGGTCTGACCGTGGAAGGCGCCGTACGGGGCCTGGTGGCTCACGAAGACGCCAGCTATGACGAATGGGGGGCCTCGGGTACCCTACGCCTTGATCCAGGGGCCGCGGGCCAAGGCCTGTCTCTGGCCCTGGCACCGACCTGGGGGGCTGCCTCCAGCGGGGTGGAAGCCCTATGGTCCCGGCCGAACACGGCAGGGCTGGCGCCGCAGGGCGACCGGCGTGTGCCCAGCGGCCAACTGACAGCGGAGGTGGGCTACGGCTTCGCTCCCTTAGGCACTGGCCTGCTCACCCCCTATGTGGGTACGGTGCTGGCGGACGGGAGGGACCGGACCTACCGGCTGGGTACACGGCTGCACGTGAACGGAAATGGGGCTACGGGCTTGGACCTGACCCTGGAAGGCCAGTGGCAGGAATCGTCCGGATCACAACCCCTGAACCAGGGCATCCAATTCCAGGCCACCTGGGGGTTCTGATCCTCCTGCCCCCTCCCCCCCCCCTCCCTCTCCCCAATTGCGGGAGAGGGCTGGGGGGGGGTACAGACCGGGTACATGGTTTACATTTTAAACCGGGGACATGGTTTACACGGGTACACTACACGGCAAAGGAGGGCCTGCCCATGCCGTGGAAGGAGTGGAAGATCATGGACCAACGAGAACAATTTGTATGCGACTATCTGACCGGGGCGTATGCGAAGGGCGCGTTATGTGCGGTATATGGCATCAGCCGGCCGACCGGGGACAAATGGCTGGCGCGGTATCACACGCACGGGGTGGCGGGGTTAGCGGACCTGTCGCGGCGGCCGCACACGCAGCCGCACCAGACCCCGGCGGCGCTGGTGGCGGCCATCATTGCGATGAAGCGCCGGCATCCGAGTTTTGGGCCGAAGAAGATTCGGGACCGGTTACGGGCGGTCGCCCCGGAGCAGGGGTGGCCGGTGGATAGCACGGTGGGGGTCATTTTGCGCCGGGCGGGCTTGGTCCGCCCGCGGCGGCATCGCCGACGGGTCCCGGCCGATCCGCAGCGACTGAGCCAGGGGACCGCGACGGCCCCGCTGTGGAGTGCGGACTTCAAGGGGGACTTTCGGGTGGGCAATGGCGCGCGGTGTTATCCGCTGACGGTGCTGGACCACGCCAGCCGGTATCTGCTGCGGTGTCAGGGCTTACGCCAGCCCACGACGGCGGCGGTGCAGCCGTGGTTTGTCTGGCTGTTTCAGGAATATGGGCTGCCGACGACGATCCGGACGGACAACGGCCCGCCGTTTGCGTCTCTGGCGCTCGGGGGGCTCAGTCGGCTCGCGGCGTGGTGGGTGCGGTTAGGCATTCGGCCCGAGCGGATTCGCCCGGGCACCCCGAGTGAGAATGGCTGTCATGAGCGGATGCATCGGGCGCTGAAAGCGGCGGTGGGGCCCCCGGCGGCGACCTGGGCCGCGCAACAACGGCGGTTCGTGGCGTTTGTGCAGGAATATAATTGGGCCCGCTCGCATGAGGCCCTGGGGCGCCGGACGCCCGGCAGTGTGTACCAGGGCTCGCCCCGGCCCTATCCTGTGACACTGCCGCCCATCGAGTATGGCTCGGGGACGGTGGTGCGGCACGTGCGGCACAATGGCGAAGTCAAATGGCGGGGTCATCGGCTGTACCTGTCCGAGGTCTTGGCGCAGGAGCCGGTGGGGTTCACGCCGATCGGGGAGAGCACTTGGGCCATTCATTATAGCTTCCATCCGCTGGGGACCTTGGATGACCGCACGTTGACGATCGCCTCGGCCCGGCAGTGGCATCAACCGGAAACCCCGCAGGCGATGTAAACGATGTGTCCGGTTTATTTTGTAAACCATGTCCGGCTTGCACAGGGGCGGTCCTGCTTATTCTGAGCGGACCGAAGAAACGAAGTGCAAGGTCCAGAGGGGCAAGTAGAGTGGACGTGGGCAAGAACGACGGACGCGGATCCCTCGATCAAGGTCTCATGGTCTGTCGTAAAGTCTGTAGAAAATTCACCACCATCAACGTAACCTCCTAGACAGGCGTTTTAGAGTCTTCTGTAGTAAGAGGGAGGTTGGTGCCGAAGGTTGAACTGTGGACCCGCACTCCCCATGGGGTACTAGACCGTGAATTTAGTGCGTCTGCCAGTTTCGCCACATCGGCATGAAGCCTGTCCTGAACCCTTCGCTATGCTCAGGGCAGGCGAAGTGAAGCAAAGGCAATTATCAGCCTTTGCCGGGATGGGCGTCAAGCCGCGCACCATGTTGCGTTGCCGTCTCGACTTTGGTTTTTCCTTTCGTATTGGTCGGAGTGCTACGGGAATTATCCAGAATAGTTGACAGGCAAGTGAGAGGACATGGGACACCACGACAGAAAACTGGCAATGACCGAACAAACTACGGAAATCGAGAGGGTCGCCATGACCCTGCTGGGATCTGAACTGGTGCAAAACGCAATCGATGCGTATCCCGGTGAACGGCTGGGGAGTTGGATACAGAGGATCATCACCGACCCACTCTACACAGAACTGCCGCCTGATCCCATAGGGGACGCGGTGAGAACCGGCGCCTGGCTCGACGGTAAGGGGCTCGCCCCATGTCTCAAGAATAAATGGACGCGAATCGGACAGGCAGCCCACGATCTGGCTGTTTCTATTGTCCTCTACCGTCGCTCCAATCGCGCCGAGATGTTCCCGATAGCCCTCGCCGGCTCAAAACTGGTGGACATCCATTTCGTGGGGGCTAGTGTGATCGAGTTTATCCACCGGAGCCAAAACGCAATGGAATTGGCTGCGCGCGAGTAAGGCAAGAATCAGGAGCCTGTCAAGTATGCCGGATAATTCCCGTGACCACGGTGGTCGCGACGAACTGTGACCCCTTCGGCCCCTAAATTCACAAACGAAGTGCAACACCTTGTTCAGGTGTTGCCATGGGATGCTCTTACACCCACATCACCATCGAGAAACGCTGTGAAATGGCCCGCTTATACGCCGAAGGCCACTCCCTCCGCCAAATTGCGGCAACTCTGGATCGCGCGCCATCGAGCATTGCTCGCGAACTGAAACGCAATGCGGCCCGCACCCAAGGCTATCAACCCCGCTATGCCGACCAGCAGGCCCGGGCCCGGCGCTGGCAGGGCTCCAAGCTCGACCGCGACCCCACGCTCCGCGCCACAGTCCTGGAGCGCCTTCGGCAAGGCTGGTCATCCCAACAAGTGGCGGGCCGCCGCTGCTACAAAAACCGCAGCCCGGCCTCGTTCATCGCCCTGCGCCGCCCGCTGGCGGAGCGGCCGCCCGGCAAGGCCGCCGCGCCCATCGCTCAAGCCATGACCTTCCTGCTGGCTCCCTTGCCGCCCACATGACGCCAAACCGTGACGTTCGATAACGGGACGGAGTTTGCGCGCCATCATGACCTCCATGCCTTGGGCGTGGAGACGTTCTTTTGCGCTGCCCATGCGCCGTGGCAAAAGGGCGGCATCGAAAACGCCATCGGCCGCTTGCACCGGACCCTGCCCCGCAAGACCGACTTGGCGACTCTCTCAGACGAGCACTTTACGCGCTTGGTGCAGACATACAATAATACGCCTCGCAAATGCCTCGGCTACCAGACCCCGGCCGAGATTTTTCGGAACCAACTGTTGCACTTCAAATGTGAATCCACCCACCGGCCTCCACGATGATGATGACGACCACGAGATGTTCACCCTCAATCATGCGACGTCCGGTGGCTACCATGTAAGCGCCGCCGTCATGGTCATGGCCTTAGACGACGATGCGCCGGGCGTGACGATCACCCCGACCGAGGTGGAGGTGAACGAGGGTGCGATGGCGGCCGAGGCCTGCACGGTAGTGCTGGACGTCATACCCCATGCCGAAGTCACCGTCACGCCGGTGCGCAGTGCTGTTGGCACGGTCAGGGTCTCGTCGAAGACGTTGACCTTTACCCCGGAGACCCGGAACCGACCGCAGGCGGTCAGCCTGACGGGCGGCCAGGACCCTGATGCCACCGATGATACGGCCACGATTCACCACGAGGTCAGCGGTGCGGACTATGCGGGGCGTCATTGCCGACCGCGTTCTGGTTCGGGTGATGGATCTGGATGCTGCCGCCAACCGGGTCGAGCCGGACATCGCGATGTGGATGGCCGCCTTGGGCGTGCGCAACGCGCTGATGTCGGTGAGCCGCTTCGATCTGGCTCTGGAGGCAGACGCCTTCGTCGTGCAGATGGAATCGGATGCCGCGCTGCTATTGCCGTCAACGAATAAGGATGTGGAGCGCCTGCGGCTGATGCTGGAAGGTCAGACCAAGTGGGCGATGTCGGCAGACTCGCGGCTCGTGCCGAGCATGGAGCTAGGCGTGTGGTATGACGGCGGTGACGCCGAGACGAGGAGTGGGGCGGAACTGGGCGGCGGTCTTGCTTACGTCAACACGACTCTCGGCCTGATGGTCGAAGCCCGCGGGCGTATCCTGCTGGTGCATAGGGAGAACGATTTCAAGCAGTGGGGCGCGAGCGTGACGGCCAGCCTGGATCCTGGTTTTTCCGGCGAAGCCTTGTCGTTTTCCCTGGCCCCTGTCTGGGGTCAAGCGTCGAGCGGAGTGGCGGCTATGTGGGGGAACGACCAAGGGGCCGTCGCGTGTTGACGCCCTTCGGGGAACTGAGTCTGGGGGGTGCGGGCCGTCTCCAGATGGGCCTGCGGCTGGAGGGGCCGGCGGGAGGACCGGGTGGTCTGCGGCTGGAACTGTTCGGTGGGCAGCGTAACTAGCGGGACGCCGTCCCGGATTACCAGATCGGGCTGAACGCCACCTTCAAATTTTGCGGCCCACTTCAGCGAATCTGTCTGTATTCACTCATTCGCGGAGAGCATACGGGGCTGACCACATAAGCTGGCAAGGAGGGGGTGCTCAAGAAGAGTCACGAATCCATTGATGAGGTCGCTTGGAAAAACGCATGAACGGCTTACGTCTCAACCCGGACGGTGACGGTCATGGATTCCGTGGCGTCTCCGATCCGGATGCCGGATACGGGCGCGGCGTCTCTGTAATCAAGACCCGTTGCCACGCGCACGTAGCGCTCATCAGGCGACGTGCCGTTTGATACGTCAAACCCGGTCCAGCCCTGCCTCTCGATCCAGGCTTCCGCCCAAGCATGGCTGGCGTCCTGTTCCGCCTGTTTATCCATCAGGAGATACCCGCTGACGTACCGGCCCGGAAAGCCGAGGAGTCGTGCCGCACTGAGAAACACGTGCGTATGGTCCTGGCACACGCCCTGCCCTGCACGTAGTGCGTCTTCCGCCGTGGTTTGGGCGCTGGTCTGTCCCTTCTTGTAGGAGATGGCCTTGGCCACCAGGCCGGAAAGCGCGCGCAGTCGCGCGAGGTCGTCTTTGGCGTCATCGATCAGAGATGTGACGAGATCGTGGATTTGCTCCCCCGGCTTGGTGAGCGCGGTGGACCGTTTGAAATACCACAGCGGCGTGTCGCCGTACTGGTGGCCGGCAATCCCGTTGTGCGCGGTCGTTTCGACTTCCCCTGTGCAAAGGATACTGATTTCCGACTGATCTTCGTGCAGGCTGATCAGGGTCACGAGATTCTGGTGCTGATCCGTAAACTCGAGCTCCTTGCGACCGCCTTCAACCGTAATGCCCCACGCTAACACGTTCTGTGACGCCTCGGACTTCGGCGTCAGCCGAACCTGTTGCAAGGCATAGTGCACGGGCTTGTCGTATTCGTATTTCGTGAGATGGGAAACGTGCAGTCTCATCCTGCTATCCGTAAAATCGGTAATCCTTTTCAATCTGTCTTCCCAGGGCATTGTTGTCCCTGATGAAGTTCTGGATAAATTCGTGCAACCCGGCTTCGAAAATCTCGTCGATTGAGCGGTCCGTCAGCCTGGCATATACCGCTTCCCCCTGGTCGAAGCAGGGTTGGCGAACCTCGTATTCTTTAGCGAGATGCGTGAGATTATCCGTGATCTTTGAATAGCAGAAGGCCAGAGAACGCGGCATTCGGAGATCCAGCATGAGGAAGTTCGCGATCTCCCTCGGACGCACGTCGCCCTTATGGAGCCGGTGGTAGGAGCGTTGGGCCGACACCGACCGGAGAATGGTTTCCCACTGGACGTTATCCACGGAGCTGCCGACCAGTGAGACGGAGGGCAACAGCAAATAATATTTAACGTCGAGGATCCGCGCCGTGTTGTCCGCCCGTTCCAGGAACGTACCGAGCCGGGCGAAATTGAAGATTTCATTGCGCATCATCGTGCCGTGGAGCGTGCCGTTGAGCAGGGCGTTCTGCTGCTGAATCGTATTGAGGACAAAAGGCAACTCCCGTTCCCGCACGGGACGGATGAGCAATTCCCTGAGGGTCAGCCAGCATTCATTGGTGGCCGACCACAGCTCACGCGTCAGCGCGGTGCGCAGGCGCCGGGCATTGTCGCGCGCCGCGTGGATCATCGACATGACACTGGACGGATTGGACGGGTCGCGTAACAGGAAATCGATGACGTGGGTTGTCTCCATCCGTTCGTATTTGTCCATGAAAGCCGGCTTGACGCCGACCGTGGTGAGCACGGACGCCCATTCGTTCTCCGCGGCCGCGGCGCGGGTCAGGGCAATGCGAAAACCCGCGTCGAGCAGGCGCGCGGTGTTTTCGTTTCGTTCCAGGTAACGAAACATCCAGAACAGGCCGTCGGCGGTTTTCCCGAGCATCCCGATTATTCCTCCAGAACCCAGGTGTCCTTGGTGCCCCCGCCTTGGCTGGAATTGACGACGAGCGATCCTTTGTTCAATGCCACGCGGGTCAGCCCGCCCGGCGTCATATGAATCTCATCAGGCGCAGTCAGGACAAAGATCCGCAGATCCACGTGGCGCGGATCCAGACCATTTTTGGTCAGGATCGGCGTCGTGGAAAGCGAAAGGGTGGGCTGGGCTATGTACTTGCCGGGCGTGGATTCCAACTTCTTCCGGAAAGCAACGAGTTCCTCGTTGCTCGCGGTCGGTCCGACCAGCATGCCGTATCCGCCGGAACCATGCACCTCCTTGACGACCAACTCGGCCAGGTGATCCAGCACGTAGCGCAACGCCTCAGGCTCGCAACACCGCCAGGTCGGCACGTTCTCCAGGAGCGCCTGTTCGCCCGTATAAAACTGGATGATATCCGGCATGTACGAATAGATGGCCTTGTCATCGGCAATACCCGTGCCGGGAGCGTTGGCGATGGTAATCCCGCCGGCCCGGTAGACGTCGAATATGCCCGGCACCCCCAGGAGTGATTGCGGATTGAAGTTGAGCGGGTCCAAATAATCGTCGTCCACGCGCCGGTAAATGACGTCAATGGGAGCATATCCCTGGGTGGTACGCATGGCGACGCGGCCATCGACCACGCGCAGATCGTGCCCCTCGACCAGTTCCGCACCCATCTGGCCGGCCAGGAACGCGTGTTCAAAATACGCCGCGTTGTAAATGCCGGGCGTCAGCACCGCGATGACGGGTGTCCCTTTGCAGGCGCGTGGCACGCTGTTGCCGAGCAAGCGTCGCAGGTTTTTGGGATAGTTGCCGACGGCCTGCACGTTGATCCGCGCAAACAGTTCCGGAAACATTTGGAGCATGATTTCCCGGTTCTCCAGCATGTAGGACACGCCGGACGGCGTGCGGGCATTGTCCTCCAGGACGTAAAATTCGTCTTCGCCGGTGCGGACGATATCGACGCCGACGACGTGGGTATAGACGTTCCCGGGTGGCGAGACCCCCATCATCTGTGGAAGAAAGGCCTCATTGGCGGCGATCAAGTCCGCGGGAATGCGACCTGCCCGAATGATTTCCTGGCGGTGATACACGTCGTGCAAAAAGGCATTCATGGCCTGGACCCGCTGCCGGAGCCCGCGGACGAGACGCGACCATTCACGACCGGAAATGATGCGCGGCACGACGTCGAATGGGATCAGTCGTTCACTGGCTTCCTCTTCTCCATACACGCTGAAGGTGATCCCGATCCTGCGAAACACCGTCTCGGCCTCGTCCGACTTCCGATGCAGCCATGCCGTGTCCTGGGACTCAAGCCATCGGTGATAGTCGCGATAGGGCACGCGATGCGTGTCGCTCGTCCCGAACATTTCGTCAAAATTCATAAAGGCATTCATACGATCAGAATTTCTTGCGCTGGGTGATGGCCACTATAGGCACACGCCGAATCGTTCCATTCCTCTTTCGCTATTCTCACGGAGCAGGATGCCGGTGGCCTCGCAGTGAAGGGAAACGGCCACAACAATGGGAAGAAAGTCATTCACCATTATCCAGATATTTCAGTATTTTTCAATAAGGGAAGACGGTATCCGGCATCGAGAGACCTGGCGCATAGTGAACGCCGGGTATCTTTTGCAATTGCTGTCGCGCCACATTGTTCCTGCACCCGGCGAACCTTCATTCTGCACGTTGCCGAAGCCCCGGCTGCTTGAGAAATTTTCGAGGTTCCGGTACACAAGTATACTTCCGGCTTCCACGAAAGGTGACGCGATGGTCATTTTCTCCAACATCAAGAAGTTGTATGACGGTACTTCAGCCACCGGTGCGGCGGTTTATGAAGGAGTCGACGTGTGGGTTGACGGGGGTAAAATAGAGGCGGTGAAGCCGCACCAGGCTCGACCCGGCAACGAGGTCCCTCGCGTTGATTGTTCGTCACTCACCGCGACCCCTGGGCTTGTCGATTGCCATGGGCACGTCACCGTGTTGGGCATCCACGACGAAGACCTGGCGACCATGAACGGGCCCGCCGGCCTGCTCTATACCGAGCGGATTTTGTATGCCACCCTGGTTCATGGCGGCGTGACGACCGTTCGCGACGTGGGAGGGGCCACACACGTGGTGAAACGATTGGTGGAGGAAGGCGTCATCATCGGACCTCGTTTGAAAATTGCCATTTGCATGCTTTCCACAACCGGTGGCCATGCGGATTTTCGAGGCACGGACCGGTGCCATGATACGGTTTCCCGGCTATGGCCTGCGGGCCCCGGCCGCCCCTCGAGCATTGTGGACGGGCCTTGGGACTGTCGAAAGCGGGTGCGTGAAATCGCCGCGTGCGGCGGGGACCTGGTGAAAATTTGTACGAGCCCGGGGGTCGTCTCTCCCTCGGACAAATTGGAGAATCGAGATTTGACGCAAGCGGAAATCGAAGCGATTTGTGACGAAGCCGCCGGGCGCGGCATGATGGTGGCGGCCCATGCCCATAGCCGTCACGGTATCGAATTGGCCATTGATTGCGGCGTGCATGACATTCAGCATATCTCGTTTCTGAATGAAGCCTTGGCGGAAAAAGCCTATGCCAAAGGGTGTACGGTGACCCCCACGTCATGGATCAACTACGAGTTGCCCAAGGTGGAGGGCCTTCCTCCTTTTGTCGCCGAAAAAGTGCAACAAGTCACTGCGTCACATTCCGAATCGGTCAGAATCGCGCAAGCGAGTGGTCTCAACATGATTACGGGAACCGACCCGATTCTCCCCCGAATGCATGGCCGGAATTATATGGAGATGGTCTCGCTGATCAGGGATGGCCTGCCTCCCCTGGCCGCATGGTACAGCGGGACGGGACTCGCCGCCGAGCGCATCGGACAAGACGATACCGGGAAATTGGCCCCGGGGTACCGGGCCGACATCCTGTTCAGCCGGGGCGACGTGGTTGCCGACCCGCACTTGTTCGACCAGGGAGCGTTGGTGGAAGTGGTCAAGGACGGCGTCGGCTACCGCGGTTGTCTGAACGAAGTTCCTCAGAAAACTTTTCGTTCCGGGGTGAACGATCTGCTCGGGGGTTCCTCTTAAATCGGAGACTCCCAGGCAATCAGGACGGCTGGATTTCCGGTTTGGAGAAGTCCTGCTGTGCGGGGTCATCCTGCAAGTCCACGACGAGTTCCCCTTTGGGTGAGAAAAAGCCCTGCCCGTCGATCTGGACAATTCCGTTACAGTTGTCTTGAAAGAATTCCAGGATCCACCCGTTGAAATCATAGCCTTCGTCGGTGATATCGTTTTTGAGGATTCGAGTCGCAAGAATAAAGTGGGCTCGAACGACGAATTCCCTCGCCAGATCGGCCTCCACGTCCCCAAAGGCGGAGAGGTGCGCGGAAAAGTTCTGTTGTTCTTTCTCAAAGACATCTTGATAAGTGCCTTCGTGACGAATGCAAAACAGTTGAACCGGTTTCTTCTCACGATGATACCCGATAGCCATTTGGACCCATGAATAATCATCGAGCACCTCAGGCTCCACGTTGGGGATGAGGGGCACTTGGCTTTTCGATCTTAAGAAATCCAACAACAAGCGGAGAGCAGGAGGGTCCTTGCGTTGGCAAAAGACCCGTGAATAGAGAAACTCGTTTCCCGCGTCATCGGATTTGGTCAGTGAAATGACGGATAATTCTCTTCCCATGGTTATTCCCTTTCACTTGAATCACTCGGATGAATCACACTGTACCGTGGTCTCAACTTGGGCTTCAAGGAAACCAATTGATTCTTTCGATAAGAATTCGCAAATGTCTCGCATCATGCAAGGGTTTTGTGGTTGACAGGGTATGACGCTTTCGGTAGACTCGCCTTCATCCTTTTTGTGCTTTTCTGTGTTCTGTTCGGTGCCGTTAAGCGTTTCAACATATCTTCCAGTTTGAGCTGATTCTGCACGTGTTCCATCCTACTGACACGTATTCTTTTTGAAGAGGAGGTTCCTCATGGCCAAAGCTATGACAAAATCCCAGATCGTTGATCAGTTGGCGACAAAGTCTGGGGTGACAAAAAAGATTACAAGTGAAATTCTCGATAACTTGGCTGCCCTGGCTTACAAAGAAGCGAAGAACTCTTTTACCGTACCCGGACTTGGAAAGTTAGTGCTGTCTCATCGGAAAGCTCGAACCGGAAGAAATCCTCAAACCGGTGAGCCGATCAAAATTCCGGCCAAGAAAGTCGTGAAGTTTCGGGTGGCTAAAGTCGCAAAAGATTCCATCTTGGGCAAAAAGTAAATTTTCAGTTTTGACGGTGAGATTGGAGCGCCTGTTTGCGAACGGGGATCACGAATTAACGGTTTCTTTCAGGAGAAACAGAAAGCTTCACACCCAAAAACTTTTCGCCGCACTGGTGTTTCCTGCTCTAAAAAGGAAGCACCAAAGATTCGTTTAATAAAACGAAGCCCCCAATCCTTTCGTACTCATTCCATCGTGAGCCACGAGGCTGATTTCGTCTCCATCGTGGACTGATGTATCTTCGCTGGCTACCCGTCGATTAATCGTCACCATCACCTTATTTTCTCGTAAAAGTCTGGTCACCTGTCGAAGTTTGCGCCCCTGCTGTTTGATCAGTTGTTTCACCGAAAGGGGATCTTCCAGTTCACAGGACAAATTTCGTTCGCCGTCAGACGTTTCCAATTCTCCCATAAGGGTTATCGTGACCATCAACAACCTCCCTCATTCAGTGAGTTGGCATGGTGATCCGATGCTAGCATTTTGGATTGTGGATTTTGGATTGGGGATCCGAAGTGCAAGAGTGATTCCACATCCAATTCTATCAGGATGAACGTCCACCCGGCAATTGGGCGTGAGAGAGCCGTCCCGAAGCATTGGCCAAGGGAAAAGAAATCAGTATACTGGATTGATGAGAATTCCCTGGCGACAACCCCGGTAGACTCATGTGGCGCATCATTATCATTTTGGTTCTTCTGATCATTCTGTTTTTGATGATCCGGAAATCCATTCGCGATTTTCGAGGCCGAAAATCCGCCGATCCCTCTTTGCCCTCGAAAGACATGATGGTGCAGGACCCCGTCTGCAAACTGTATATTACGGCGGGCTCCGCGGTGGTTGAAAGAATCGGGGGGCAGCATTATCACTTCTGCAGCAACGAATGTGCTCATAAATTCAAAAGTTATATGTCCGGATAAAGGAACCTCTGATTTCATGCACTATCGGGCGCAGGGCTGCGTTGTGTCCTCGCTCAACCCTCACCTATCTCTGTGATAAGCCTCGGGTTTCGCTCCGGGACGCCTTGCCCTGCATCCCGCTATCACGATAAATCAGAGGTTCCTAAAGTCGGAGAAGCAACGATTGAGAGCGGTCAGGAGGGATCAGGCGAGGGTCCCGCCGCAGGATGAGCCCGCACCGGCCGTGCACCCGTAGCAATGTTGGCCGATGATGATCGGGCGCCGGGCCAACGCCTCGAAATCAAATTCCGCGATGGTTTGCGGCAGGTCGCGGTCCACGGGTAAATCGAGCATCTGGTTAAAATCGCAATCGTACAGCCGTCCGTCCCATCCCACGCTGAGCAAGCTTCGGCACATGACGTGTTCGACCGAGTGCGGGTTGAAATTCTCGACCAGAAGGCTCATGTACGCTTCATACTGGCCTTGGGCGTGCAGGTCGTTCAGAAAACGGTTAATGGGCATATTGGTGATGGTATACAGGTGATTGAACCGGATACCGAAACGCGAGAACAGTTGGTCCTTATAGGCTTTCTCCAATTCTCCTTGATCGGGAGGCAGTTGCGGTCCCAACGGGTTGTAGACGAGATTCAAGACCAGGCCCGTGTCCTCGTTTCCGTAGCCCAATGCATTCAATTGCCGTAAGGCGTCCAGGCTCCGTGCAAAGACCCCTTTCCCCCGTTGTTGATCAACGTTCTCCTCAAGATAGCACGGCAAGGAGGCGATGATTTCCACTTGGTGATCGGCCAGAAATCGGGGAAGGTGGGATTTCCCTTTGACGGAAAACACCGTCAAATTGCAGCGGTCGAGCACCGTTCTCCCAAGGGCGCAAGATTCCGACACGAGATATTCAAAGTGCGGATTCATTTCCGGGGCCCCGCCGGTCACGTCCACGGTGGTGATCTGAGGATGGCGTCGAAGGACCATGAGAACGTCCTCCATCGTCTCGCGGCTCATGATCTCCCTCCGGGAGGGTCCGGCGTCGACGTGACAATGATGACAGGTTTGGTTGCAGAGTTTCCCGACGTTCACCTGCAACGTGTGAATGGTCCTGGCGTGAAGGGGGAGCCCTCCATGTTCCGTCAAGGTTTGCGAAAAAAGATTGGGGAGCACAGTAAGAGGCGTCATCGTTAAATCCGCAATTTGGATTTTTGATTTTGGATTTCTGATTTGTTGCAATCCAAGATCCGCAATCCAAAATCCAAAATAGTTGTAACAAGGCCGTAGTCCGCTGATCAAGAAATTTTACGGAGTAGAAAACATGGGGCCTCACTCCATTGTACCATGGGGAAGTTTTTCAAATGGCCGGGGGCGGTAGTTTCAAGGTGGCATGACCCCTATGTCTGCAGGAAGGTCAGCGCACCGGCGGCCTCCTGGTCCACGAACCAGGTCAGAGTCCCTGTCCGTGGTCCGATGATTTGAGCGGGGAGTGCGTCGGGTTGAAAAGGTCCTTCAAGCACGTCGTGAAGCGTTTCGGCTTTGGCGTGGCCACAGATGAGAAATGTAATCTGCCGGGCGTGATTGAGCAGAACCGGGGTGAAGGTGATCCGGGACGTTTCCAACTTTTCGACCCAGGGGGCGGCAACGAGCCGGCTGGTTTCATGCACGGCCCCCGTGCCGGGAAAGAGCGAAGCGGTATGTCCGTCCGGTCCCATGCCCAACAGGATCAAATCGAAACAAGGGACGTCCGGTTCTGGGACGTCGAATTGCTCACGCAGCACGGCTTCGTATTGGCCGGCAACGGTGTGGGCATCGGGAAGTTCGCTCGGCACGCGATAAACCTGCGACGCGGAAATGGGCAGGTGGCTGAGGAGCGTTTCATGGGCCATTCGATAATTGCTGTCCGCATGATCCGGTGGGACGTGACGTTCATCTCCCCAGAAAAACCTGACTTTCGTCCAATCCAGTTGACTCAGGAACGGCGGGGCAGCCAGCATTGCATAGAGGCCCTTCGGGGTCGAGCCTCCGGCCAGGGCGAGGGTAAACGAATCCCGTGCCGCGATGGCCCGATGCGCATGATCAAGAAGGTGGTGTGCCGCGGCTTCCAGCAACGCTTGAGACGTCGGGTAGACGTGTATGTCCCGTTGAGAATACGGCATGCGAGGCGTCAGAAAGGTGAACCCATAGCCATGCGTTCAACAGCCGGAATAGCCTGAGTCTTCGAGAATGCCTTTTTTATCGAAGTCCAAACGAATTTGGCATTGGGCAGGGGCCACGTTGGAAAGCGGGGAGGAGGACGTGCCGGTCAGGCGGAAATACACCCAGGTCTCGCCTCCGAAAAACCGCTTGGATTTGGCGCCGGGCGTGCCCCAATGTTCTTGAAACCACGCTTGCGATTTCCCGTTGAGCGCGGTGGGGTCAGGTGGAGCCTCCTGATTAGGAGAAGTGCCACAGCCACCTGTGGACAACGTTCCAAGAAGCAGAACGCAAAGAAGTGACGTCCGGGCGTTCATGGTGAGGATTTTGCGTGACATCTCCGCTGAACTATTCATAAGAAGAGAGGCGAGAGGCAAGGCCTTACAGGATCGTAATCCTGACGCGGTGTCCAGTCAAATGAAGGAATGGCCGCCAGCTCTGCATCCATGCGAAGGTGTTTCCGATTGTCAACGTTCTACAGGCTCAATTACAATACACGTGAGCAGTGCGTTGAAGTCGGTGCTCATCATTGTGCCAAGCGCCATGCATGTGACCGGGGAAAAGCTCCAACTACGTGATGAGGGAGGAAGACCATGAAAATCTACTTGGATACGGGTAACGTCAAAGAAATTGCCGAAGCCGCTCGGATGGGGATTCTGGACGGGGTCACCACCAATCCCTCATTGGTCTCCAAAGAGGGGCGGGACTTCAAGGACCTGATCCTGGAAATTTGTCAACTCGTGGATGGCCCGGTCAGTGCGGAGGTCGTGAGCGTGGAGGCTGAAGCCATGGTCAAGGAAGGGCGGGAACTGGCCCGCATTCACCCCAACGTCGTGGTCAAGTGCCCCCTGATCCCGGAAGGACTCGCGGCAACCAAACGCTTGGCGGACGAAGGCATTCGGGTGAACGTCACGTTGTGTTTTTCACCGACGCAAGCCCTGCTGGCCGCCAAAGCCGGCGCGTGGTGCGTGTCGCCGTTCATCGGCCGCCTTGACGACATCAGCACTGACGGCATGGAACTCATCCGGCAAATCGTGACCATTTTTCACAATTACGATTTTCCCACCCAGGTGCTTGTGGCCAGCGTGAGACATCCGCAGCACGTGGTGGAGGCCGCGTTGGTTGGCGGCGACATTTGCACCATGCCTTACGGCGTGTTTCAACAATTGGCCAAGCATCCGCTCACGGACATCGGACTCAAGAAATTTCTGGCCGATTGGGAAGCCCGAAACGCGCCGAAGGGGTAATCCCGTCAGGGCAGCCCGTCCACCAATTGCCGGGCGCGTTGAAACACGTGATGAAACATGGGACGGGTAAGTTTTCCGGTAAATGTATTTTGTTGGCTGGGGTGGTACGACCCTAACAAGGTGACTCCCCGGGACGTGACATAGCTTGTTCCGTGCCCGAACTTGGGTTTCCCGGTGACACGTCCCGGTGGTCCGGCGGCCGCCAGATATTCGTCGAAGGCGATTTTCCCCAAGGCCACGACCACGGCGATGCGCTTCAACAAACGGAGTTCTTCCAGCACGTAAGGCCGGCATGTTTCAAACTCTTCTTTCGATGGTTTGTTGCCCGGTGGCGCGCAGCGCACGGCCGCGCCTACGTAACAATCCGTCAATTGCAGCCCGTCGTCCCGATGGACGGACTCGGCCTGGTTGGCGAATTCGAATCGAAACAGGGCCTCATAGAGCCAATCTCCGCTCCGGTCCCCAGTGAACACCCGTCCGGTCCGATTGCCGCCATGCGCTGCCGGAGCCAACCCGATGACGTAGAGCCTCGCACGGGGATCTCCGAACCCGGGAACGGGCCGCCCCCAATAGTCCCACTCCTGAAACCGTTTCACCTTCACGTCGGCGACCTCTTGACGGTAGGCGGTCAAGCGCGGACACCGCGTGCAATCGGCAATGGTCTGGTGTAAAACATTGAGGCTGCGCATCATGAGAATCGTACCATAACGAACGAATCGGGTCTTACTGGTTTTCTTGGTCATTCTGAGCGAAGCGAAGAATCTCGTCGTTTAAAAACAAACCGGCGCAACATATGCGAATCCGTATCGAGTGCCCCGACAGAAACGCCCGGACGATTTTCAGGCAACTGCTCCTCGATGGATTGGAGGCCGCGGATCCCGAATCGGCGATCCGGCGTGCCGTCCGGATCAGGAACAACAGGTTCAAGGTGGGCACATGGGAGTACGATCTCACCGGATTTTCGCGCATCGTATGCATCGGGGCCGGGAAAGCCACGGGCATCATGGCCGCGGCGCTGGAACGGCAATTCGGGTCCCGGTTGGAAGGCGGCCTCGTTGTGGTCAACGACGGCCAGGCCGGGAAAACGAAAAAGATCCGGCTACTCCAAGCGCGGCATCCGGTCCCCGATCATCGCAGTGAAAAAGCCGCGCGACGGATGATCCGGCTGCTCGAGTCGTTGGCGGATCGCGACCTGGCCCTGATGGTGTTGTCCGGCGGCGCGTCGAGTCTGTTGGCAGCCCCGGCCGACGGCCTGACCTTGAAAGAGAAACAACTCACCACCCGGTTACTGCTCCGCAGCGGAGCCACCATCCGGGAAATCAACACGGTGCGCAAGCACCTCTCTGCGATCAAGGGCGGTCGCCTGGCAAGTGCCACGACTGCGACGGTCATCACGCTTATCCTGTCGGACGTGCCGGGCGATGATCCGGCGACGGTCGGGTCGGGCCCCATGACTCCGGATCCTTCCACGTTTGCAGATGCGAAAAGAGTGCTCGATACGTTCGACCTCCGGAACCGGATTCCCGTGGCCGTTCGACGGCACGTGGACCTTGGAGTTCAAGGACACATACCCGAGACGCCGAAACCCGGTGAGGCGCTGTTTTCCCGGGTCCGGCATCACGTAATCGGCAACAACCGCGCCGTCATCGAACGGATGGCCAAACGAGCCAGGGCATTGGGGCTCCGGCCCCTGATCCTGACCACGACCCTGTCCGGAGAAGCGCGTGATGTCGGAAGGCTTTTTGGGGATCTCGCCAGGGAAATGCGCGTTTCAGGAAATCCCATCCGGCCTCCGGCGTGTCTTCTGGCCGGCGGGGAACTCATTGTGACCGTGAAAGGGAACGGGATCGGGGGGCGCGCCCAGGAATTTGCCTTGGCTGCCGCTCCTTCTATCGACGGGTTGCCTCGGGTGTTCGTGGCCGGGTTCGGCACCGATGGGATCGATGGACCGACGGAAGCGGCTGGGGCCGTCGTGGATGGGCAAACCATCAGCCGGGCCGAAGAGAAGGTGGTGAGTCCTGAAGCGGCGGTTCGGGAGAATGACAGCTATGGGTTTTTTCAGCGGGTGGGCGGGCACGTGATAACCGGACCGACCGGCACGAACGTGAACGACGTCTATATGATTCTGGTCTTGTAAATAACGCTTGATTGAAAGGATGGGGAATGTACGAAGCACAAAAAATGGTTCGGGAATTTCACAAGGAGTTCGATATCCACGTGGCGGGGCGTCCCTGTGTGCCGGACCCGAAGACCACGGTTTTGCGCGAGCGGCTCATTCAGGAAGAGTTTGACGAATTGAAGGAGGCCATGAAAGCCGAGAACCTTCCCTCTATTGCGAAAGAACTTGCCGATCTGCTCTACGTCGTGTACGGCACGGCCGTCTCCTATGGGATCGACATGGCCCCGGTGTTCCGGGAGGTCCAGCGTTCGAACATGAGCAAGGTAGGCGGGTATAAACGGGACGACGGCAAGTGGGTCAAACCGCCCACCTATTCACCGGCCAGGATCGAGCCTATTCTCGAAAGCCAGCAAAAACGGTCAGCTTCGCGCCGGGCGGGAAATCGCCCATCATGAGGAATGCGATCCATGCCCCGGCCTCAGGAATGGTGACTGCTCTCGTGAGCCAGTAAGGTTTCTTTGATGGAGAGCCCGCCGCCGTACCCGACGAGTTTTCCGTTGCTGCCGATAACGCGATGACAGGGGACGATGATCGAAATGGGGTTCTGCCCGTTTGCCGCGCCCACGGCGCGGCTGGCCTTGGGCTTGCCCACGGCTTTTGCAATCTGCCCGTATGACAGCGTTTGTCCATAGGGGATGGCCCGGAGGGCCTGCCAGACCCGTTCTTGAAACGGGGTTCCCTGCGGGGCCAGTGTGATCGTGAACGTTTTCCGTTTCCCGGAAAAATATTCCTTGAGTTGCCGAATCGGTCGTTGAAATGGCTGTTCGGAATAGATCCACCGGGGGTCCGGTTCGGTCGGATGCCGACCATCCTGAAACGAGAGGTGCGTCAAGGCGCGGGCAGTCCCTGCCAGGAGAAGCCTGCCCACGGGACTTTGCACGATGCAATAAGAAACGGCATCGCGGCGAACGCGACCCTTGGCAGGGACAGGGTGGTGATGGGAGATGGCTGAAGGCATGTTCACCGGCCGTGTGGACGAATGGAATTGTAGCATACGCGCGTCAACTCACCAAATTGCCGACCGGAGAATAGTGAGACAGGGAAAATTGGATCTCGTGTTCCACGTTGAATAACGTGGGAATGAGGAGAAGGAACTGGTCCGTCAGGTCCGGGTCGAATCGGAGGCCGGAGCCTCCCTTGAGGACCTGGACGGCTTTTTCGAACGGTTGTCCTTCTCCGTGAGGACAGGGAGAAGTCAGTTTATCAAACGCGTCGGCAATACTGAGGATACGCGATCCGAGGGGGATCAACGTGCCCCGAAGTCCATAGGGATATCCATAGCCGTCCCATCGTTCATGGTGGTGAGCAATCAGGACGGAGGCGGTACTGAGACTGGGCCATTGTTGAAGAATGGCGGCGCCGACCCGGGGATGGCATTGATGTTTCATCTCTTCGTCCGGGGACAAATCGGTGCCGGTTCGAACGCGCGGCGGAAGGGAAAATTTTCCGAGATCGTGTAAGAGGGCGGCATAATGGAGTTGGAGCAGTTCCTGGTCGGCCAACTCGATGGCATGTCCGAGGGCTAAGGCAAATTGAGCCGTCCGTTCGCAATGGCCGACAATCAGCGGGTCATGGCTTTCCATGAGTTGCAGAAATCCTCGAACGAGACAAAACGGATTTTCTTTATTGGGGATGGGAGTAGCCGGTTGTCGAAGCGTCAGGGTATACGAACCTTTCATCAAGGAGTCCTCCTTTGTTCTCTTTGCATGGCCATGCCATATACTATAATGATTATGATACTCATTACCATATAAAGGCGCTTCTGTCAAGGGGAAAGATCTGATCCGTTAGCTGTTGCATAAACCGCAGGGATATGAAACCGTCGATCTATTGAAGTCGCTGGCGTAAGGGGGGGGGAATGTGTTGCCGATGCATTCGTTTACATTGAATCGGGTCCTGAGGTGTGCAGCCTTAGTCTGCCTTGGCTTAGCGTTGACAGGATTCGCGTTCAAGGACCCGCCCATGATGAACGGCGAGGGAACGTGGGAAGTGCGTTCCCTGTTGACGATCGGAGACCGTTTGCCTTCCCGGAATCCTCGTTTCAGCGAGCAGGGGTATCTACCTGTGGGTGCGCCGGATGGCCTCGGGGCCTATCGGTTGGATGACGGGACCGTCCGGGTGCTGGTGAATCATGAGTTGGCGGGGAAGACCGGATACCCGTACCGGCTCGACAACGGCACGAGGTTGACAGGGGCTCGCATCAGCTTTCTGGATATCGATCGCCGGACCTTGCAGGTTCTCGACGGCGGCATCGCGTATCGAACCATTCATGACCGGCAAGGCCGGATAGTCGAAACGGGCTTTCAGGTCAATGAGGTCGCGCAGACCGAACAGGGCTTGTCACGCCTGTGTTCCAGCCAAGTGATCGAAAGGGGCACGTTCAACTTTGTCGATACCATCTACATGACCCAGGAAGAACTCTCGGATCCTCTGGGTCATCCGTATGGAGGAACGGTCTGGGCCTTGGACCTGGAACGCCGGACGCTTCACGCGGTGCCGGCTATGGGGCGAATGGCAGGAGAAAACACGACACCGTTGTCCGGCCCGCATGATTCGGTGGCTCTCCTGATCGGAGACGATACGATCCCGCAAACCGACGAGGGGAAGTTCGCCGGACAAATAGCCGACCTTCATATGTCTCCCGACCATGTCGTCACGGCGCCCCTCTGGTTGTACGTGGGTCAAAAAAATGCTTCGCCGTTTGAACAGGCGCTTCCTCCGGGGGGTGAGCCGGCAAACGCGACGTTCCTGAACCGGAACGGGTTACTCGTGGGGCAATTGTATTACTTCGTGGCGGGGGATGGCGTGCGGACGGTGGCGCAATTCAACGGGACGGGCTCCACCCTTAGCGGCATCTGGAAAAAGATAGAGGTCTTGGATAAGACGAAGGCAGGGACAAAGGGGTATGACTCATTGGGCTATAAAACCGGATGGACCCTTCGGCGGGAGGCGAAGGCCGGTGGCGCCTTTCAATTTTCCCGGCCGGAAGACGTAAGCACGCATCCCTCCATCGGCACCAGGGCGGTTTTGGCCTCGACGGGACGGGATACGGTGTTTCCCGATCATGATGCGTGGGGGACGGTTTATCAAATCGACGTCGACCTGAAGGAGATGAAGGCCACGCTTACAATCCTGTACGACGGCGATGATTCCGGCGGCGGCCGGTTTTCACACCCCGACGCGGGGATTCGCAACCCGGATAACCTGGATTGGGGAGAGGATGGATTGATCTACATCCAGGAAGACAAGGCGAAACAACGGGATCCGCTGTTTGGAAGTCATTCAGGGCAGGAGTCTTCGATTTGGCGTCTGGACCCGCTCACGGGTGCGGTGCAACGCATTGCCCGGATCGATCGATCCGTCGTATTGCCGGAAGGCAGCACCGATGAAAAGCCCGGTGTGATTGGAGAATGGGAGTCGGCCGGGATTCTCGACGTCACGCATCTTTTCGATTCCCGCGTTGGAGGACGAGTGCTGCTTGCCACGGTCCAGGCGCACACGATACGCGACGGCATGATCGCAAAGCGCAACCTGGTCGAAAGCGGCCAACTTATCCTGCTCAGGCAGCTTCCGGCGGAATTTCCCGAACGGGCCGTGAAGTGAAGGAGCGGACCGCCCCTTCAACCGGGCCTTCTTCCCGGAACGTCCGGCAAGCCCGATGGGTTGTGACGGTTCTTCTTGTCTCCTGTGTCGCCGGACCGGCGAGTGCTGCTCAGGAAAACATTGATCCGCCGCCGGAGTTGGAGCCGCATCTGGCGGCTATCGCCGCGTTGGCTCAACCATCTCCGACGGTGAAGATTCCCGCGGGACGGTTCCTGATGGGCACCGTGCGCAAAGATGACGATCCGTTCGGGTTGGAAACGCAGTATGACGACACGGAGTTTCCACAACGACGGATCTGGTTGGACGCGTATTCACTCGATCGGGATGAAGTGAGCATGGGAGAGTACCTGGCCTTTCTGCACCGGCACGGGCTTCCGGTTCCGCTCAAGCTGCGCCACCTGATTTGGCACCTGATCGACGTCCACGTTCTCCCGGATTACGTGATGGCGCGGTGGCCGGCCTTATATGTGACGTGGGATGAAGCGGATCAATTTTGTCGATTGCAGGGCAAGCGATTGCCCACCGAGGCGGAATGGGAAAAGGCCGCGCGGGGGACCGACGGCCGGATATTTCCCTGGGGCGCCGGCCCGCCCAACCCGGACGTGGCCGTGTTCGGGTTGTATCACGTTCACCAGATCCCGTTGGTGGCGGCCGTGGACAGTTTTCCGGACGGGCGGAGCCCGTACGGGCTGCACCACATGGCCGGCAACGTGCGGGAATGGGTGCACGATTGGTTTGGTCCGGACTCTTATCCCCTGATGTCCGAACGGAATCCCCAGGGTTCCCGGGCTGGGCGGTATAAAAGCGTGCGCGGCGGGTCGTGGCGCAGCCGGCCGCAACTCCTGCGAACGGCCACGCGCAACGGAGCCACGCCAACGACGCGTTCGCCCAATATAGGGTTCCGGTGCGCCCGGGGGCCAACGCCCTTATTGTCGAATCCGGACGATGAGATTATCGATGAAGCGCACCCCGCCGACCCGGATCGCTCCGAGTAAGACCACGGTTCCCCGAACACGGTCAAGCGGTTCGAGCGTGCGGGCATCGCAACACGCCAGGTAGTCGATGGCGAGCCCGTGCCCCGCGTTGAGGACTCTCGCCATTTTCTTTTCGACTAGGTCTGCGCGCCGCGTCCCTCCTGCGATTGCTTGCTTCCCGGCAGACAGGGCCTGATAGAGAGCCAGGGCCTGTTGGCGTTGCGATTTCGTCACGTAGTGATTTCGCGAACTCAGGGCGAACCCGTCGGATTCGCGAACGGTGGGGCACAGGGTGATCCGCGTGTCGAGGTCGAGATCCTTCACCAGTTGCCGGATCAGGCAATATTGTTGGTAGTCTTTTTGACCGAAGAACGCGTGAGCCGGCTGGACAAGGTTCAACAGTTTGGTCACGATTGTGGTCACACCCTGAAAATGCGTGGGCCGACATTCACCCTCCCATCGTTGGGAAAGCGTCCCGACGGCAACGGTCGTTTGAAAGGCCCGTGGGTACAGGATATCCGGTTTCGGAAGAAAGACCAGATCGACGTTCTCCTCGCGACAACATGCGAGATCCTGTGACAGGTCTCTGGGATAGCGACGGTAATCCTCGGCCGGGCCGAACTGAAGCGGGTTCACGAAAATGCTGACCACGACCGTGCCGCACGTTCGGCGGGCGCGTTGGATCAACGACCGGTGCCCGGCGTGCAACGCGCCCATGGTCGGTACCAGCCCGATAGCGGTTCCGAGCGGATCGTGCCGGCGTCGCCAGGTTCGCAGGGCCTGAGTCGTTCGGATGATGCGCATTCAGTCAGCGGGAGGCAGCGCGCACGATGGCCGGGTCGCGAACCGGGAACCGGGAACCACGTCGAGCTTGTGCACGCGACGGGTGTCCGTCAGCCGGTCGAGCAAGGCTTGCATCGTTTGCTCGTATAGAGGATGAATCCAGTCCGGAGCGAGTTCGGTCATCGGTGCCAGGACGAACCGCCGTTGATGGAGACGGGGATGCGGAATGATGAGCGTCGGGGTTTCGATGATCCGCTGTCCATAGAACAGCATGTCCAGATCAATGGGCCGGGAAACGTTTTGCAGCACGGGGTCGCGTCCGAGACCCTGTTCCGTTTCCCGGCAAATGGCCAACAGATGTTCCGGCTGGAGTTGCGTCTCGAGGCAAACGACCCCGTTATAGAACCACGTGTCGTCGTGCCCGTGAGCCATCTCGATGGGTTCGGTTTCGTAATACGACGAGACGCCCGTCAGCGTGGACTGCGGTAGCAGTCCCATCAAGGCCACGGCCCGGTCACACAAATCCTGCCGGTCTCCCTGATTCGAGCCAAAGGCGATAAAGACGGTTTCGACGCTCACGAATGCCTATAGGGGCCGACCCGCATGCCGGCTGCCCCGTTACCACCCGATTTGTTTGAGCCGGTCCACGGCTTCGGCCAGTCGCTCTTTCGTCGTGGTGAGAGCCATGCGAATGTAGCCTTCACCCGGAGCCCCGAACCCATTTCCCGGCGTGGTCACGATCCCGGCCTTTTCCAACAGGTGTGCCGTAAAGGACGCGGAGGTATAGCCTTTGGGCACCTCGATCCAAACGTAGAACGTGGCCGAGGGCGTTTCAAACTCGAGCCCGAGATTTTTCAACCCCGCGACCAACACGTCCCGGCGTTCCTGGTAAATGGCCCGGAGCCCGGCGGTGAGTCGATCGTCGGACTCCAAAGCCGTGATTCCGGCTTCCTGAACGGCCTGAAATTGGCCCGAGTCCATGTTGCTTTTGACTTGGCTCAACCCCGCAATCACTTCGGCGCGGCCCACGGCAAACCCGATCCGCCAGCCGGTCATGTTGAAGGTCTTGGACAACGAATGAAATTCGATTCCCACGTCCATGGCGCCCTCCGCTTCCAGAAAACTGGATGGGCGTTGGCCGTCGTAGAAAATTTCCGAATACGCCGCATCGTGGCACACGATGACGTGATGTTCCTTCGCAAACGCAATCACGCGCGAAAAGAACGCCTTGTCCGCAATGACCGACGTGGGATTGTTCGGCGAATTCAAAAACATCAGTTTCGCTTTTCGGGCCACCTCCGGGGGAATCGCGTCCAGGTCCGGCAGGAACCCGTTCTGTTTCAACAGGGGCATCTCATGGGCAATGCCGCCGGCAAAACTGGCGGACACCGGATACACGGGATACCCGGGGCTTGGGACGAGCACAACGTCGCCCGGGTCGATAAAAGCCATGGGGACGTGACCGATGCCCTCCTTCGACCCGATCAAGGTGACCACCTCGGACTTGGGATCCAGGGTCACGTTGAAGCGACACTTGTACCAGCCGGCGACCGCGGTGCGAAACGACAACATCCCGCTCGAAGAAGGATATTGATGATGCTGCGGATCGGTCACGGCCTGTTGCATGCGTTCCAGAATAGGATCGGGCGTGGGCAGGTCGGGATCGCCGATACCCAAATTGATGATATCGACCCCGCGGGCAACGGCCTGTTGCTTCATCTCGTCAATGGCCGCAAACAGATACGGGGGTAGGGTCCTGATGCGTTCGGCATACGTGATGGGAACACCGCTCATTCCTGCCACTCCTTTTTCAATAATCGAACAAATTCAGAGTTTCGTTTTCAAAAGCACGGAGGGTTCACGTTACTGTACCGGCAAGCCGAGAATCAAGGAACGGCTCGCAATGGTCGGCTGCGACGCGCGGTAGACTAGGCTCTGGAGAACGGGAATTGGGGAGCGGTATTTTTCGCTGAATATGAGGTTGTGCATTTATTGTATCCAATATTCAACGGGCGTTGACGGATTTTTTCAATGTAGTGAACAAAGAACAATTTCATAAACGCCGTTTTCCTGGCTTAAATTGATGCGGTTCCAAAGCGGGCAAATATCATATCATGTACCTCTCCTTGCTCCCGGAGCCAAAGGGACCATTTTGTTAGCGTCAACAAAATGGTCGTGAACGGTATGCCTCATTACTTCGCAGGTGGTTCTTGCCTTGGAACAACGGATTTGAAGTTGCTCTCTTCTATAGCAAAGTTATAGCAAAGCAGGCGTTGAGATGTTTTTGCTATGAAAATGCTATGCTAGTGCTATGAAATTGCTATACTTTGCTATGAAATTGCTATGTTTTTGCTATGGTACCGCTATGGTTTTGCCAACGCTTGTTTGCTTTTGCCGTATAACAAGAAAGATGCCTCCCGGTGGCAAGAATCTATAATGATGAGGAACACGATTTTCCACTATCTCACAGGTAGTACTTGCTTTATCAATACCGTTTTAAAGTTCTTCCATTGCTCATAGCCAAGTAGGTGCTGAAGGTGGCTTTTATGGAAGTGCCATGTGCCATGAAAATGCAGATATTTCGACCAACACCTATTTGACTTTCGTTCTTTCCCGGTTTTAGTATAACCACAAAGGTACCTCCCCGATGACAAGAGCCCAAGGGGCTCTCTCTGGCAACAGAGTAGTTGGGGAGGTCGTTTCTATCCCTGCCATCAGTAGTACCTTCTTTTTCCAGTCAGGAAGACGTCCAATTCACTCCGTATAGCCGATTCGATTATGCCATAGTGTTCATTATCTCTACGCTCCCATTTTCTGAAAATACTCCAATTACAATAGTCAACAATCTGGAGACCATAGTGAGACTTGGCTGCATGATGCAGGATGATATGGTTCGTACCTTTGGGCAACATTGTTGCCAGAATCGCCTTAGTTGATTTTTCCATTGCTTTGCGTTTGCTCGCTTCCGGCATGCTGTCTGTGATGATCACTATTTTGCTGAATTGACCGAATCTATAATCTCTCAAAACATAGGCCAAGAGGTAGCCCAGCATACGTGGGTAGAATTCCGTTGGTTCCTGAAGAGAAGGGGAAGTCTTACGCTTCTCAACAATCAAACTGTCAATTCGAAATTTTGCCAGATACTTTTTGATAAGACCAAGCATTTTGGATCTGACGTGCTTGTTGTCCTCGGCGCAGTGAAAAAATTCCAGAGGAAAGCCATTTTCAGTTAAATCGTATTTGTAGTTATCAATTTCCTGGTAAATCCTGAAAGGACGCTCTGTTGCCACACACGTCAGGGTAAAGAAAGCCGTTCCTTTTTCGGAAAAGTCGAAATTTCCGCCTTCATCCACAAACATATACAGGTTGCGCGGATGTGTAGGTTTTGTCGTTTTCACAAATAGATTTTCCAATTTGCGACAGCGCTCTTTATCAGCCCACTTGTTCAGCGGCTTCTTCTATCCAATCGCCCAAGTTCTTATATCCGTCATCTTCAAGCCAATCATAAATCCTGTAATCGTCATTTGACTCTAGTAGGGCAAGGGCAGCTCCAAAAATAGTTGCCGGAATGGCAAGTTGAGGAAAAACAAGCCTCGCAAGTCCCCACCCAACGCTCCCTCCAAGCAGAGCGCTTTTAACTGCCTCGCCAAAATTATCCTCATTGTAATTGCCCAGAGGGTTAGCTCCCCTTTTATCAGTCTTGCCAGCAGCATCTTTTAAGTTGTGAATAAGGACTCCCAAAAGTCCCTTTTTTTCTTCAATGCTCTTTTCTATCTCGTATTTCACCCATTTGCTTTCATCGGTTTTGCCGCCGATCAAGATACAAGTAACAGACGTTCCTTTTATCTGCTCATCTATCCACTTTCGGATTTCCTTGTCTGTTCGTTTCTTGGCTTCTTCTATCTCCGCTGCATCTGCAAAGCCTGCTATTTTATAGTTGCCTTTAGTAACCCAACTGTTACGAACTTGGTTGACTCGCCAAACATCGTCCCAATCAAAACTGAAAAATACTCTTCTCATGATGCCGCCCCCGGAGTTATGAAAAACACAACAACAGTCAAGACAACCTCCAACGAATAGAAAATGAGAAGCGTGACGGAAAACATGGCGGAGACCCAACTGCATCCCGGCTTATTCTTATGCTTCATCACGTCCATTTTAAAATCGGTGTCGGATTGACATCTTATTTCATCGTAGATTTTCCGAAACAACCTTTCCTGCCAAAGAAAGTATCCATCCAGAATCCAAAATCCGAGGATGGGAATGATAAGGGACAGGATAAGACATGGGTGTTGTAAGTCATATCTGGCAATTAAAACCGTTGCCGTCACAATGATGGTCATGCTCCAGCCTTTTAAGAGGAAAGAGTTGCTCCCCAAACGGTTGATAACGGCTTGAGTCATTTCCAGATGCTTTACGACTTTTTCTGTGCCGTCCATGATTTGCTCCTGCTTTTTATCTGAACCGCCTTATACTTTCCTCCTCCATTGGCCTGTTAGCAACTTCTGCAACAACAAGCGATTTTGGATACGGCATTATCCGGCAGAGGCTGTGAGTCATCGGCTGTGGAGTTTTAGGATTTGAGCCACCGTTTCTTGCAACTCTTACTCTGATCAGGTTGTCAGATGGGCGATGAGGCGGTCGGCGAGGCGATGGCATTCGGGAAGGATGTTCTCCGCTGATTTCAATAGGGCCTCGGTCGTGGTTTGTGCGCGTTGTACGTCGGTGGGACATTCACGGCAGAGGGCTTCGACGCCTTCGACTTCCAATTCCAGATGAAACAGGAGTCCGTAGGCGCGGTCCCCGTATCGAAAGGCTTGGACCGGATAGAACTCGGACGCGGCGAGCACGCAGGCGCCCGTCGGCAGGGTGAGTCCCTCGCCGTGCCATTGAAACACCGTGATTTCGCGGGGAACCGTGCCAAACACCGCGTCGCCGTCTTTTTCGACGGTGCGCGTGATCGGGGTCGGCCCGATTTCCAGTCGAGGGCCGGGACGCACCTGCCCGCCCAAGGCCTTGGCCATGAATTGCGAACCCAGACACACGCCCAACACCGGGATGCCCGCCTCGATCGTGCGTCGAATGAACTGCAGTTCTCTTTCAATCCACGGGTCGGCATCATTCACGGACATGGGGCCACCCATGACCAGAAGGAAATCCGGCAGCGTGTGAGGAAGATCCCGTTCCGGGACCAGCAGGGCGTTGAGCTGATATTGACGGTTCTCCAACGCCTGACGAAACGCGCCAGGGCCTTCAAAGGGAACGTGTTGGAGGCACAGGGCCTGCTTCATGGGGACGACGGGTCGAGGAAGGGATGAGGCGTGGCGATTACGAGTGGGAATACCCGTTTTTCGCGTTCACGCATTCCACCAGGTACCAATATTGGAAGGGATTCATTTTTTCTTGTTTCGTGACCTGGAGGGCTGTGCCTTCGAGCACGTGATGCAGGGACAAGTCCGTACGGAACCCGATCCGCTGGCAGATGGGAGAAATCAGTTTCTCCACGGCGGCGATGAATTTATTGCCGTTGCTGAAGTGGTTCAACATGACGATGCGACCACCGGGGCGGCAGACGCGAATCATCTCCGACACGACTTTCCGATAGTCCGGGACAGCAGTGACGACGTAGGCGGCCATCACCAGGTCGAAGGTATCGTCCGGGAAAGCCATCTCGCCGGCATCCATGCGTTGGAGCGTGACGTGCTCGAGCCCATGCTTGGCAATGCGCTCCTCGGCTTTTTTCAGCATGCCTTCCGAGAGGTCGATGCCCGTGATTCGACAGTGGGTCGGATACAGGGGCAAGGCCATGCCCGTGCCGACGCCGACTTCCAGGACGTGGGCATCGGGAGCGATGTGCAGCCCTTTGACAGCCGATTCGCGTGATTGATCAAAGGCCTTGCCGAAGGTTTGGTCGTAGACCGACGAGTAATTCGTATAGACGCGCTCGAGGTTTTCGAGGTTCATGGGCTGTTCCTGTTGGTTTATTCCATTTCCCATGCCATGTCCGTTGCTAGTTGAGTGAACAGTCCACTTGCGGCTACAAGAATGCTAATTCAGGAGAGCGTGAGACGGGAGTACTCCCGTCCAGCCCGACAACCGTTGGAAGGCCCATCTGAAGCAGGCCCGATAGGGACAGAAATTTAACACTACGCCGACGACGAGTCAACCATTTGGTTCCCGTCAACACATGGTCGAGAGGACAGCCGGGAGGTTGATAGGCATTGAAAAGAGGTAGGAAGGTTTCTTACAATTCACCCTTGCACTCAGGTCCGAAGGGACCCCATCGTTAATCATGCCAATCTGAATTAAAAAGGAGAGACCGCATGAGCTCACGTGAACGATTCCACCACCGAAAAAAGGCATTCGGGCTCATGTTGTTGTTTGTGTTGGGAGCGATGGGGTCGCCGGCGTTGGCGATCGACGTCGAATTGACGTTGGAGCAGGCCCAACAGATCATGGCCTCGGCCCGGGGGCCCATGGAGCAGGCAGCGTCCAATGACGAAATGTTCGGCATCATCAAAGCCGCGGACAAGAACTCACGCATCGGGGACGACCCGGCCACCACACCCTGTGGGAGCAGCGCCATTCTCCGAACGAAAACTTATTGGTTCGAATATTTCGGACGTGAAGAAGGCCGGCGGTCCAAGGTCGCGAAGCAGGAAGTCCGGATGCCGGAATCCAAAATCCAGGAGATTTTGGGCATGCCCAACCTGGAAATGGAGATCGGGCTGTGCGGGCAGGAGGAGTTTTTTGCCGAAGGGGCCGACGTGGCGCTGCAACAAGGATCGACGAACGTCATGGCCGTGGATAAAGGCAAGCCCAGCCGGGGCCGGAAAATTCCCGGATCGGAGATGGACTACGTGTCCCGGTTTTCCGCCCGGTTCGCCTATCAGGATTTTGACCCGCAGGCCGTAACGAATATCGTGGTGTTTTTCCCCGACGGCAAATTGGTCACGATCGAAGCGGACTTTTCCACAATCAAGTAGGGCCCAACGATCGTTGGGCTGGGGATCAACGACGATTGCTTCCCTCAAGAAGCGGACGCCGGTGTTTCCGATTCCACCATCCGAAGCGTATACAGGTGGCGATACAGGCCGTCACCTTCCATGAGGGAAGCATGGGTGCCTTCCTCGACGATCCTGCCCTTGTTGAGCACAAAAATCCGGTCGGCTTCCTGAATGGTCGTGAGGTGATGGGCGATCACCACGGTCGTGCGTCCCGCCATGAGTCCTTGTAAGGCACGTTGGACCAGCATCTCGGATTCGGAATCCAGCGCCGAGGTCGCTTCGTCCAGAATCAGGAGCCGGGGATTCTTGAGGATGGCCCGGGCAATCGCAATGCGTTGCCGCTGACCACCCGACAGGTTGACGCCTTTTTCCCCGACCAGCGTGGCATACCCGTCCGGCAGCGCCGCAATGAACTCATGGGCATGAGCCGCCCGGCTCGCGGCCATTAGGTCCTCGTCCGATGCGTCGTCGCGTCCGTATCGAATGTTTTCGAGGATCGTGTCCCCGAACAGGACGGTTTCTTGAGGCACGATGGCCAGTTGTTGATACAAGCCGGCCAATTGCACGTCCCGCAGGTCCTGGTGGTCGATCGTGACGGTCCCTTCCGTCGGATCATAAAACCGGTGCAACAGGTTGGCGATCGTACTCTTCCCCGAACCGGTCGGCCCCACCAGCGCCACGATTTCCCCCGGTTGCACTTCGAAGGAGAGATCGGTGAGTACCGGGTGACGCGGGTCATACGCAAAAGTGACGTTTGAAAATTTGACGTGGCCTTGGACGGCGGGCAACGGTCGGGCGTGCGGGGCGTCCGTGACCTCCGGCGTGGTGTCGAGCAACTCGAAGACGCGTTCCAGGGCGCCCTGTCCCTCCTTCATCTGGGAAAAGATCCGGGCCGCGGCGCCGAACGGACCGATGAGAATCCCCGCAAACAACACGAAGGCCAGGAGATCCCCGGGTGTCATGGCCCCGTCGATGACTTGCTTGCCGCCGTACCACAGGACCATCCCGGCCATGACAAGCGTCAAGAGGGTGATGACGGGGATGAACACGGAAAGAATCTTGGCGCGGCGAAGTGCGCCGGCCACCAACGCGTCGACCGCGACGCCGAATCGGCCTTCTTCGCGGCCCGTCCGGACAAAGGATTTCACGACTCGAATCCCCGAAACCACTTCTTCGATGAGCGTGGACAGCGCGGCGGTGTGATCCTGTATTTGCGTGGAGAGGGATTTCAAACGCCTGCCGAACAACCGCGCCACGAGGACGAGGAGCGGCAGCAACAGGACGATCAGCAGGCAGAGTTTCCAATTCATGAACAGGAGGAATGCGATGCCGCCCACCAGCGTGACCAGTTGCTTGGCCGAATCAATGGGAGTTTCGGTCACCAGGTTCTGGATGACGCCCACGTCGTTCATGAGTCGCGAGAGAATTTCTCCCGTGCGCCGTTTGGCAAAAAAACTGAGAGACAGGGTTTGCAGGTGACGAAACAGGTGAGTGCGGAAATCCGCGATGATAAGTTGGGACAGGCGGGTGCTCAGGTAGCTCTGGCCCATGCTCAAGACGCTTTGGACGACGGCGATCACCAGGAACAGCAGGATCGTCTGCGTCATGCGTTCGACATCCCGTTGAACCGTGATGAGGTCCCACAGCGTGCCGCCGAGCTTCAGCAACGTCAGGTTGAGGGCCGCCACGCCCATGATCAGGATGCCGGCCAATGCGAGTTGAGAAAGATGCGGCCGGACAAACGGGAGCAGGCGGGAGAAGTGGCTCATGGCAAGGGCTATACGTCAGACGCGGCAGGCAACGGCTGCGGGGAAACAGGTGGCCATGGACGGTTACAGGCTGGAACTCACAAGGGCCGACGATGCCGATGAAGTCACCGGCTCCATCCTCGTGGCCCCGGACGCCGCAAAGCCGGTGCGGTCGTGTCGTCCATGGAATTGTCTCGGTGCCGGCCCACCTGGTGCTGGTCTGGTGTATCTCAGTTCCGCCGACGGGCGAATTTCATGCGTCGGCGAAGTTTCTTATGCTTATGCTTCCGCATTTTTTTTCGTCGTTTTTTAACTACACTCGCCATTCACACTCCTTCATTTCTTCCTCAGGCGGAAGCGGGGAACTGTTCGCCGATCGGGGTCTCACTGGTCGAGAGACACGCGATCGAAACAGGTATGGAGAAATGGAGAGGTAACACAGCGTCCCAAGAAGTGTCAAGAAATGCACGGTTGAGGGCTTTTGAGGTTTTATCATGCTCCCGCTATAATGGCCCCATGGTTCGATCCGCCCTCCTGTCTTTCAGCCTGCTCCTTGTCGTGGTTCTGTCGGGGTGCCAGTTCTTCTCCAGTGACAAGAAAGTTTCCGCAGATCATGAACGCTTTGAACGAATCGTGCAGGCAGTGGAAACCTTACGCTCGGCGTATGAACAGCAAAAGTTCGACGCGATTCAAAAATTGATGTTGCCATTACAAGGCTTTCAGCAACTCGAAGGTCAGATCCAACGGGACTTCGACACGTATGCCACTATTTCCTTGCGCGTCACGATTGAGCGGATTTACATCCAGAGAGAGCAGATCAAGGTCAATGTGCGATGGGATGGCGCATGGCAACGTTCCCCGGAAGAAATGCCGGTGGCGGAGAGTGGCCACGGGGTGTGGGTCTGGAAAGGCACAAAGGATATTCTGTTCGCGGGCGTGGAAGGAGCCATGCCGTTCGGAAAAGCAGATCGCTAACCCCCGTTCCCTGTTCCTGATGAATCTGCGCATCATGTCCCGTGTTTGAGGGGGTGCCGTGTGGCCGTCCCAGACGCCAATCACTTCTTATTTCCATGAAAAAAAGCGCGACACAGCATCGGTGGGGGCCGGAGGCTGACTTCCTGGTCATCGGGAGCGGGATCGCAGGGTTGCGTGCCGCGATCGAGTTGGCGCAACACGGCAGAGTGCTGATCGTGACGAAAGGCAGCCGCCTGGAAAGCAACTCGATCTACGCCCAAGGCGGCGTCGCCGTGGCCATGAATGCCGAAGACGACGTGAACCTGCATTTCTCCGATACGATCCGGGCCGGGCATCAGCTTGGCCGGGAAGACGCGGCGCGGGTCCTGGTGGAGGAAGGGCCGACCCGGATCCAGGAACTCATCACCTGGGGCACACAGTTCGACAAGGTCGGCGGGAAATTCGCCTTTACCAAGGAAGGGGCTCACAGCCGGAACCGCGTGCTGCGGGCTCGCGGCGATGCCACGGGCAATGAAATGATTCGCGTCCTGTTGGAACGCGCCCGGCAGCATCCGGACATTCAATGGTTTGATCGTCATTTCACGATGGACCTGTTGGTCGTGGATGGCCGGTGCTGCGGCGCGGTGGCGGTGAGTGAAGCCACGGGGGACGTCAAACTCCTCCCGGCCACGGCCGTGATTCTGACCACCGGAGGTGCGGGCCAGATTTACGGGAGGACCACCAATACGGGCAATGCCACGGGCGACGGCATGGCCATGGCCTATCGGGCGGGCGTGGTGTTGGAAGACATGGAATTCGTCCAGTTTCATCCCACGGCCTTGTACCTTCCTTCCAGTCCCCCCTTTCTGTTGTCCGAAGCCATGCGGGGTGAAGGCGGGGTGCTCCGCAATCGGAAAGGCGAGTTGTTCCTGTCACGGTATCACCCGGCTGCGGAAATGGCCTCCCGGGACATCGTTGCCCGGGCGATCTGGTCGGAAATGGCCGCGTCCCGGTCGCGCCACGTGTATTTGGACGTCACGCATTTGGGGAAAGATTTCATCAAGAAACGGTTCCCGACGATCTACCGGACCTGCCTGCGGTTCGACATCGACATCACGGAAGAATGGATTCCAATTGCGCCGAGCGCCCACTATTTCATGGGCGGCCTGAAAGCGGGGATCGATGGCGAAACCACCTTGCCCGGCCTGCTGGCCGCCGGGGAAGTGGCCTGCAACGGGGTCCACGGAGCGAACCGGTTGGCCAGCAATTCGTTATTGGAAGGACTGGTCTTCGGCTACCGCGCCGCCGAGTCGGCGGCATCCCTTCCGGCGGGTCCCAAGCGGGCGCATCTGAAGAGTCTGGCCGCACGGTTTGCCGCGGAAGCGGCCGGGGCGTTGGAAGACAGCGAGAAACTCAGGAACTCCTTGCGCCGGCTGATGTGGACCAAGGTGGGCCTGGTCAGGACCGGCGATTCCTTGATCCAGGCGTTGGCGCAACTCTCCCGGTGGGACCCGCAAATCCAGGCTTCGTTGCACACGCGGTCCGACCTCGAAGTCAAGAACATGATCCAGGTGGCGCGATGTGTGACCGAAGCCGCCCTGTGGAGGGAAAACAGCTTGGGCACGCATTACCGGGAGGATTTCCCAAGCTGCCGGGGTGAGGCGTGGCGAACGCACAGTCAAGTCCGTCTGGACGAACCTCTCCATTCGTCTCCCAAAACCCGCCGCCGCGCCGGATAATTGTAGGGGACGGCCCCTGTGCCGTCCCGCCCCGCCCCCTTCCTTGGGCCGCTACAGGGAGCGGCCCCTACAGGATCAAACCTTGTGCTCTCAACAAGCGTTCGTACCGCGTCCGCAGGGTGTTGGTCCAGGAACGAGCCGTTTGCTTGGGGAAGGTATGTCCGTCGATGGTTGCAACCGGGAGAATGCCGACCCCGCTGCCTGTCAAAAAACATTCATCAGCTTCATACAGGAATGCAGGGCGGTAGCGGCCCTCCCTGGTTTTCAGGCCCAGGGCAGGGGCCATTTCCAGCACGACTCCCCGGGTGACGCCGGGCAGGACGCCGCAGGCCAATGACGGCGTGTACAGGGTCCTGCCCTTGATGAAAAACACGTTGCTCATGGAGCATTCGGCCACGTGCCCACCCGTCGTGGCCATCAACCCTTCGAAGGCGCCTTGTTCCACAGCTTCCTGTTTGGCCAACAGGCTGTTCAGATAGTTCAGGGTTTTGGCTTGTGTCGGAGACGAGAGCGGTGACGGCCTGCGAATCGCGGCGAAGGTGAGCTTGACCCCTTTGCGCCGTTGGGAGGTTGTCACGTGCGGGAGGGGCCGCGGAAACAACACGACGGTCGGGGTTTCACCCCCCTCACCATGGCCCCCGGATCGAGTCCGGGGCAGGCTCTCTCCCTCTTTCTCGCTGAAGGTGGAAAGGGGAGAGGGGAACATTGTGCCCCGGGAGAGCGTCAGCCGAATCAACGCGTGGTCCACACGATTCTTGTCAATGACCTTCTGAACAATCGCGGGCCACAATTTGTCAGGTAACGGCAGTTGGATCTGCCGGCAGGAGTCGGCGAGCCGTGCGAGATGAAGGTCCAGCCACACCGGGCGCCCGTGATGGATTCGGACGGTTTCGAAGACGCCGTCTCCATACAAAAACCCGCGATCGAACACGGAGACCCGTGCACGTTCTGCCTGTACGATCCGGTCGTTCAGATACACCCACATGGAATGTAACGTGGCGTCCTATTGCAACGCTTCAAACAGGGCTTGGGCTTTGTACAGGGTTTCCTGATACTCGCGCCGGGGATCGGAGTCCGCGACGATTCCGGCGCCCACTTGCAGGTAGGCCCGTTGCTGCGTCAACACCATGGTGCGGATCAGAATATTGAAGTCCACGTCGCCGGTCCAACTCACGTACCCCAGGGATCCCGTATAAGGTCCGCGACGAACGGGTTCCAGTTCCTCGATGATCTCCATGCACCGGATCTTGGGCGCGCCCGTGATCGTGCCGCCCGGAAACACGGATCGAACAAGGTTTGGTGTCGAACAGGCGGGCTTCAGTGTCCCCATGACCTCGGAGACCAAATGCGCCACGTGTGAATACTGTTCAATCGTCATGAATTCCTCGACGTGGACCGACCCGTATTCGCAGACCCGGCCCAGATCATTGCGGGCCAGGTCCACCAGCATGACGTGTTCCGCCCGTTCTTTCGCGTCGAGCCGCAGATTGTCCATCAAGGCATGATCTTCACCCGCGGTGCGTCCGCGAGGTCGAGTGCCGGCAATGGGACGCGCGGTTACCCGGTTGCCGGTGACTTGCACGAGTCGTTCAGGCGAGGAAGAAACCAACGCGAGGTTCCTGGTCACGAACAACCCGGCAAAGGGTGAAGGGTTCACCGTGCGCAAGCGGTGGTACAGGTCTTGACCGGCCGCGTGCAGCGCATGGTCCTTTGCCGGATTGAAGGCGACGGAAAAGCGTTGGGCGAGGTTGGCTTGATAGATGTCGCCGGCCCCGATGAACGCCTGGCATTGTTGCACGCGTTCGACGTACTCCCGTTCGGAATGGGTGCCTTCCATGGTTGACGCCACGATAGGAGAACCCGACGGGTCTTCGCATGGGGCGGACAAGCGGCTGTCCAGTTCGGCCAGCCGAGCGGTGCCTTCACGATGCAAGGCATCATGGGATTCGGAAAGCAACCGCTCGGGAGCCGGCGTGAAAATCATATGCAGCAACCGGCTGTGATGATCGATCACCACCACCAGATCGAAAAACAAAAACTCCAGATCGGGCAGGGAGAGATCCCGGCGAGCCAGCGACGGCAGCGATTCGTAGTGCCGAACAACGTCGTAACTGAGGTACCCCACGGCCCCCCCGACAAACGGCGGCAAGGAGTCGGAACGAGGAACCAGGCAAGGACCCAAGAGCCCGAACAATGCGGAAAGCGGATCCTCGAGATGCCTGGTCTTTCGATGTGTCGTTTCCAGGATATAGTGCCCCGGGCCTCCGGTAAAAATCAGGTACGGGTTCCCGGCCACAAACGAATAGCGGGCCAGGCCGGACGACGGGTTCCCGCTTTCCAGAAGAACGGAAGGCCGGTGCGGCGTTGCAATCCGTCGATAGGCATCCCAGGCACTTTCGTCCAGCAAAGGCCTGGTCCGGACCAGCGGAAACCGTCCCGTGTCGGGACGAGTGGAAGAACGTGAAGAAAGAACGGGCTGGTTCATAATTTCAGAACGAGTTCGGACGGTATGTCTATGCATCATAGCGGAGTGGACAAGGGAGAGAAAGCCCTTCAGAGAGAAACGTGGAGGGAGAGAGGTGGATTCAAAGGAGGAGAGCAGGTTCGAGTTGACAGTCGAAACCTGATTTTGTTTGAATAGCCTGCCCGGATTCGAGAGGGCGGGCCTATGCCTTCGTCACCAGATCCATTATTTGCGGGGTTGGGGCAAGCCGTGCGAATAAGCACGAATTTGCTTGCGACTCTGATCGTCGGCGGAGGGTTGGGATGGAGTCTCGATTCCTACCTGTTGCCCACTGAGCCGTGGGGTTTGGTGGGAGGTCTGATCCTCGGGCTGATTGCCGGTATTCGAAACGCCTACCGTGCTGCCCAACGCATGTCCTGAGCGTCCTTCGACTTCGCTCTGCTACGCTCAGGATGAACGGAGGGAGAAGCCATCGGTCCTGAGCGAGTCGAAGGACTGGGATCAATCGTAGCGTTTCCCCTGAACGTTTTCTCGAATACGAAGACGAGGTTCCGTTGGAAGATCCACTGCATCCTTTTGAGCTTCATACGATTATTCCACTGTCCCTGTTCGGCCTGGACGTGTCCATCAACAAGGCCGTGATCATGATGTTTGTGGTGGTGGGGCTGGTCACCCTGTTGCTCACGAAAGCGCGTTCGTCCGGTTCCCTGGTTCCCACGAAATTACAGAGCGTGGCCGAACTGCTGGTGGAGTTCATTCGCGGGATGATTCACGACACCATGGGTCCGGAAGGGATGCGGTTTTTCCCCCTGATCGCCACGCTGTTCTTGTTTATTCTGTTCTGCAATCTTCTAGGGCTCATGCCCGGCGCCTATACGGTCACCAGTCAACTCGTGGTCACAGGCGCGTTTGCCCTGGGGGTCTATACACTCAGCATCTTGGTCGGGTTCAAAATCCACGGGATGAAGTTTCTGGGCATCCTCGTGCCGTCGGGGACGCCGGCGTGGCTGTTGCCGCTCATGGTCCCGATTGAAATCATCAGTCAATTGGCCCGGCCGGTGTCCTTGTCCGTTCGCTTGTTTGCCAACATGACCGCGGGGCACGTCATTCTCGGGGTCCTCTTCGGATTGTCGATCAGCGGCGGATTGTTGATCGGCTGGCTGCCGTTTTCCTTTACAGTGGCGCTCTACGGATTGGAAGTCGGCATCGCCTTTGTTCAGGCCTATATCTTTACGATCTTGACGTGTGTGTATATGGGAGACGCGTTTCATCTCCATTAAAACCGAACCATCCGTTTACCAGACTGTTACTAACGATTTCACCAGGGAGAACAACACATCATGGATTCTGCAGCGGCAGCATTATTGGGCATGGGGCTCGCGGCGGCGGGGTTTGCCGGCGCCGGCGTGGGCATCGGGTATATTTTCGGCAAGATGATCGAGGCGGTGGCCCGTCAACCGGAGGCCGAAGGCCGGGTCGGCAAGTACATGTGGATCGGCTTCGCGTTGGTCGAAGCGATCGCCCTCTACGGGCTGGTGATCGCGTTCATCATTATGGGTCTGCGGAAATAGGACGCGCACGCCATGCCTCAATTTGACGTCCATTTCTTTTCGTCCCTGATTTTTTGGGAACTCATCTCATTCGGTATCCTGCTCTGGGTCCTGTACAAATTTGCATTCCCGCCGATTCTGGAAGCCTTGGAAACGCGTGAACGCAAGATTCGTGACAGTATCGAGCAAGCGGAACAGAACCGGCTGACGGCCGAGCAACGCCTGGCCGACTACGAGGCGAAACTGAGCGGCGCGGCGCAGGAAGCCGAGGCGATTGTGGCGGAAGCCAAAGCCAAGGCTCAACGACTGCTGGAAGAAAACGAGCAGCGGCTGCGCATTGATTCGGAACGGATCCAGGCGGAGACAACGCAGGAAATCGAGCGGGAACGGCGCAAAGCCCTCCAGGACATTCGGAACGAAGCCGCGGACCTGGCATTGACGGTAGCGGAAAAAGTTCTGGCGCGGAGTCTCTCGGACGACGATCATCGCCGTCTCGCCCGGGAAGCCGTGCAAGCCGTGGCCACCGGCGAATCTCAGAAATAAATCTCAATAGCCGGTTGAACGATCTCTGGTTTCGGTTGCTCCGGCCCCTATGTTGGGCCGTGGAGGCGAGAACCGTTTGCCGAATTGACCTTGCCCCGACCTACGCCTTTTTACTGCCCGGGATCATTTCCAAAGAATCGACATCTCTGGTGTTCAAATAGACACCGCCCTGTTTAAAGTTTCGCTTGATGTTAAGATCATCGTCCACGAGATACGCTGGACGGAGAACGAACTCATGATCGTCAGCCGCCGGGTCGAAGGAGTATTGCGTTAGCCAACCCAGATAGGGTGCCCCTTGCTTGGTGTGAGCGAGCATCCAGAGTTCATTCTTTGCTGCGTGGGTAGCAATAACGGGCCAAATGGCCTGAGGGTCAGGACTTGAAAGAAACGGAACGATAGTACGGAGCCGATGATATCCGATGAGAATGCCACCCCAAACGAACCCTCCGATGAGCAAAACCAAGATCGTCTTGGGTTGGATGAAGAAATGCTGGTTTGGTTTTAGGATATCGAGGTCGTCGTAATCAAACACCCACGCAATGCCTGTAAGACCTAGAAGAATTATGAGGCTGTGGATGATGCTCCAGACGACGTTCTCAAACTGAGAAAAACGTTTGGCGGGGTAGCGTATCCGACAGAGCTGCCTGGCAAGGAAGCCTGGCACCAAATAAAGCAAGAGGCCGATGGCTTCACCAAATGGAACGTTTGCAACTTCAGCGGCTCCGGCAAGATCCAGCATCTAGTTGTTGCTACTCGTTGATGAGTTGCCGTCACTATTCGACTCCCCGCTTTCATTCGATTGCTGATTGGTCGGTGGATCAGGATTGGTCGGTGGATCAGTGTGGGGGGGAGGATTGGTATGCGTGAACGACCTCTCTATCTTCTCCAGATCCTCACGGATTCGGTATTCGTTGTCCCTGGGCATATTTGCCTCCAAGTAAGTGGGCCTTTGGCGTATGTTGCAACTGCCCTGATTCAACCACGACTCGACCGCCAGATGCAAGAGCACGTGTCCGTGCCAAGCTCCTCGCGGCTCTATCAGGAGGGCCTGGAAGCCTTCTGATGCTGTAACACATTCGGTAATTACCTCACGCTTCCGCCCGGGCGGTAGCCTTCCAGGTCTAACGTGACGAATTGGAACCCGAGGGCTTTCAGGCCCCGGCTGATACGGTCACGGCGCACGGGCTCGAGAAACTCGGGGAGTTCGTTCGGGTCCACCTCAATGCGCGCGATGCCTTCATGATCGCGGACGCGCACCTGCCTGAATCCTTCGTCCTGCAGCAACCGTTCGGCTTGCTCTACGCGCTGTAATTTCTGTTCGGTAATTTTTATCCCTCGCGGAATACGGGAAGACAAACAGGCGGCCGCGGGTTTGTCCCAGTTGGATAAACTCAGGGCTTTGGCCAGGGTGCGAATATCGGCTTTCCGAAACCCGGCTTCCACCAGCGGGCTGCGAACGCCGAACTCCCTGGCCGCTTGCATCCCCGGCCGGTCATCGCCCAGGTCGTCCACGTGGGCCCCGTCGACGACCGTGGCAATGCCCGTGTCTTGTTTGATGGGAGCCAGGAGCCGGTACAGATCGGTTTTGCAATGATAGCATCGCCTCGAGTCGTTGCGCACGAACTCCTCGACGTCCAGTTGATTCGTGGAGGCCACGATCAACCTCGCCCCGATTTCTTCACTCAGTTGCCGGACGGCCGCCAACTCTTCGCGCGGCAGGGTTGGCGACGCCGCGGTCACGGCGGTCGCTCGCTCGCCTAACACGTCCGTGGCAATTTTGAGCACGAGTGCGCTGTCCACGCCTCCGGAGAACGCGACCAGCACGCCATCCAGCCCCTGAAAGCAGTCAAGCAGCGTTGCGGTTTTGTTCCGGAGGTCTTGGGGAATGGGAAGAAGGTGCAGCGCTTGCATCAGGGGCCTATCGAAAGAGGCGCAGGCGCCGTTTGCGCGGGTAGGGTGCCCAGTTGCCCGCAGGCCCCCAGGACGTCACGCCCGCGATTGTGTCTGACGAACACATCGTACCCCTTTTGCCGGAGGATCGTCTGAAACGCGGCGATGACGGGGTCCACCGGCCGCCGGAACGGGCTGTTCGGAAATTCATTGAACGGGATGAGATTGATTTTACATCGAATGCCGCGAAGCAGCCGGCTCAGGCGAACGGCGTCATCCGCGGAATCGTTCTCCCCTTGTAACAACACGTACTCGAACGTCAAGTGCCGGTTCGCCGGGATGGGATATGCACGGCACGCCGCGAGGAGGTCAGGCAGGGGGTGCAAGCGGTTCATTATCGGCATGAGCCGGTCTCGCTGCTCGGACGTCGTAGCGTTTAACGACACCGCCAGGTTCACCCCGAGCTTGGCCACGTCGGGGAGGCGCGGCGAAAACCCCGCCGTTGAAATCGTGATGCGTCGTTTGGGAAAGCCCATGCCCCACTCGGTATCGGTCAGCCGGGTGAGGGCCTCCGACAGTTCATCGAAATTCGCCAGCGGTTCGCCCATGCCCATGAACACCAGGGACGAAATACGATCGCCGGTTTGCAGTTGATCCTGGGCCGTCAAAATTTGATCGACAATTTCATGCGCCTTCAGATTTCGTTTGAGTCCCATTTGTCCCGTGAGACAAAACCCGCAGTCCAAGGTGCACCCGACCTGGGTTGACACGCATTGAGTCAACCGCTCTCCATCCGGGATCAGCACGCTCTCCACCGTCAACCCGTCTTTCAGGGAAAACAGGAATTTCTTCGTCCCATCCGCGCTTTGGAAAAGCGTGGGCGAGGCCAAGCGTTCAATGGCGGCCTCATACCCCAGCGTCTCCCGATCCACAAGTGAAAGATTACTCATCCCGGCGATGTCGCGAATGCGGTGTTGGTAGATCCACTGGAGTATTTGCCGGGTTCGGTAGGAGGGCCAGCCCAGCCGTTCTACCAGGGAACCCACGTGCGCCACGTCGAGCGCAAAGAGATTGGTTATGGGCCGGTCCTGGGTGTCCGGGTAGGGTGGGTTACGCATGGGAAAACCCTATCACAGGCGAGAAATGTTCGACAATTAACACCCCAAAGAGAGGTTCATGCGGGGTTTCGTCCCCGCACGACGAGGGGAGGGTGTGAGGTTGCGGGACCGTTGCGCAGCCACGCCAGAAGGCGCCGGGATGTGGCGCTGTCTGATGGCACTCTCTCTTTATGGTTATGCCCGGCTTGATCGGGCATCCAGTGTCTTTGTTGTTCCTTCCTTGCAAAAAATCAAAGGACACTGGATTTTGTAGAGTAACGGCAATTAACACCAAATATAGGCTTAGAAATATTACATGACAGCAAGTTCATATAGTGAGCGTATGACGTAAGCTAAATAATATTAAATTGTCATGAAATTTGACTCATTTATATATTTAAATAAATGTAATCATTTTGCATTGACTTGCTTTTAAAACAATGATAAAAGCAAGCAACATTAAAGATTGCTTGTGTTATGGAAGAAATCAAAGATGAACTCAGGGATATTATTGTCGGCTTGGAGCAGCGCATTACTGCGTATGAAACCAAGCTCAAGGACTTCAAGAAAAAGAGGGAGAGGCTCAATGAAGAAATTGCGACCATTGAGAAATACTTGGAGTTGGCAAAGACGTTGTATCGAGTTGAAGCGGACAAAGCGAAATTGGCCAGTCTCTCCAGCCAAATCATTTCGGACGAAACGGGCGCCCCACCATTACCGGTCACGGATGTCACGGATCAATCCAAGGAAATCCTTCTGGGGCGCAGCAAGTACGTGGGGATGAGTGTCCCTGATGCCGCGTTCATCATTTTCCGGGAAACGCGAGGGCCGATGCATGCCAAGGAATTGTGTCAGGTTCTCCTTGAGGGTGGGATGCAGATCAGAGGAAAAACGCCGGTGACGTCGATTGCCACCTCGCTCAAACGAGACCCCCGTTTCAAAAAAGTTGGACCGAACACCTTCGCTCACGTGGAGTCGACCGAAAAGTCCGTGAACGCGTCCGGATAACACATCCGGGACGCGTCAGTCGATGAACAAGAGTTCAGTTCATCATTATTGCCATAACGCTGGAAGGAGGTGAGACTTTTGGCAACAGCAAAGAAGAAGGCACCGGCTAAGAAGGCTGCCAAGAAGAAAGCACCAGCTAAGAAAGCTGCGAAGAAGAAGGCGCCGGCTAAGAAGGCTGCCAAGAAGAAAGCTCCCGCCAAGAAGGCTGCAAAGAAAAAGGCACCAGCTAAGAAGGCTGCCAAGAAGAAAGCTCCCGCCAAGAAAAAGTGAGCACTCCCTCCGCTTAACGACACTGCTGGGAGTAGACCAGTCTACTCCCAGTCAGCCTTCCCGCTCATGTCTCAAAGAGAAAAAGGAATGTGTGAATCGAGGTAGGCATGCTGCAATGTTCTTCATGAAACGGAAGGACGGAGTCCATGAAATGCCCGATAGGGTTTGCAGTGTGAGAGGAACAGCGATTCGGAAAAAATGTTTCAATGAACGACGTTCTCTCTCGGGACAAGTGACGAGTGTTTGCCATGAATAAAAAGGGATTGAATTTTTTTTGGAGGAGCGTAAGAAGCAGTGAGGGTTTTACACTTCGCTGTGATGAGAGAGATAGACGTAGTCTCGAAAAAGATCTGAAAGGAGGTGAGACTATTGGCAACAGCCAAGAAGAAAGCCCCGGCCAAGAAAGCTGCCAAGAAGAAAGCCCCGGCTAAGAAAGCTGCCAAGAAGAAAGCTCCGGCCAAGAAAAAGAAATAGATTCTCTCCATGTTGAACACGCGGCGGAAGAAGGACCCCTTCTTCCGCCGTTGTTTTTTTAGAGCGCGTTTTTATCCGTGTCTACGACGAAGGGAAGAAGCGCCATGAGATTGACCTTCCCCCCATAAAACGGTCCACTTCGAGGGTGAGTTTTCTGGTACAGCAACCCAGGAGGACTCATCATGAAGCGGAAACGATTCAGCGAAGCCCAGATCATCGGGGTGTTACAAGAAGCCGAGGCCGGGGTCAAGAAACAAGACCTCTGCCGGAAACATGGGATCACCGAGCAAACGTTCTATCGGTGGCGAGCCAAGTATGGGGGCCTGCGGGTCTCCGACGTCACACGGCTGAAGCAGCTTGAGGCCGAGAATCGGCAGTTGAAGCAGCTGTTGGCCGACGCGCACCTGGATCAGGCGGCGCTCAAGGAACTCCTGTCAAAAAACTGGTAAGGCCCGCGGCACGGCGCCAAGCGGTGGCTCATCTGGTCACGCTGGGGCTGATGAGTCAGCGGCGGGCCTGTCACTTGGTAGGCATCCACCGCTCGGTAGTGCGCCATCAGTCCGGCCGTCCCGACGCAGCCGCCCTCCGGGTCCGGCTGTGCGAACTGGCGGCGGCGTTTCCGCGCTATGGCTACAAGCTGTTGCATGAGTTACTCAAACGGGAGGGCTTGGTGGTGAACGCGAAGAAGACGTATCGGCTGTATCGCGAAGAGCGTCTGCAGGTCCGGCGCAAGCGGCGTAAACGTCTCCCGGCCCGTGACCGTGGGCCGTTCCCGCATCTAGACGGCCCGAATCAGCGCTGGTCGATGGACTTCATGTCGGATCAATTGGCCACAGGGCGGCGCTTCCGCATTTTGAACGTCGTGGACGATTACAGCCGGGAATGTATCGGCCAGCTCGTGGACGTTTCGATCTCTGGAGAGCGAGTCAGTCGGCTCTTGGATCACCTGGCTGTCCAGCGGGCTCGGCCCGTAGCGATCGTGCTGGATAACGGACCGGAATTCACGAGCAAGGCGCTGTGCTTGTGGGCCCAACGCACGGGGGTGCGCCTGCGCTTCATCCAGCCGGGGAAGCCGTGTCAGAATGCCTTCGTAGAGAGTTTTAACGGCAAATTCCGGGATGCCTGCCTGAATGAACAATGGTTCGTTGATTTGGCCGAGGCCCGGCGTCGTATCGAAGCGTGGCGCCTCCACTATAACACCGTCCGGCCCCACAGTTCGCTAGGGTTTCTCAGTCCGGAAGAGTTTCGTCTGGCAGGCGAACGTGACGTGGACAAAGCCGGTCGCTCGGCAAGCTTGACAAAAACGGCAAATGGCCCACTTTCCCCCAGCCATCCCGAGGGCTATAATTCGGTCATTGCCTCACTTTCGACTTGGACCTAAATTGGGGGGAAGGTCAAGATGGCGCGGCTACAAAATACACAACGGCCTCTACGTAGTTGTAGCGCCGCATCTGATGCCGCCATGTCCTGGCGCCTTCGGGCGTGGCTGCGCCCCAGTCCCGAAAATTCTATTTGGGGGCGAGGACTGTCTGAGCGAAGCGAGTTCCGCAGCCCAAGCAATCGGGACTGGGGTAAAGGCACCCCCTGTGGGGCCACGTCCGGGCGCCAATGGTTTTGGGTCCTTTTGCCGAAACAAAAGGACCTCGTCGTGCGGGGGCGAAACCCCGCATGAAAAACAAACACTTTGGATTCCTCGCTTCGCTCGGCGTGACAGTTTCCGGGTTTTGCGTCCCGGAGTAGAGCAGGCGTAAGATCGCTACTCAATGAATCCTGCCTCATTACGATCGTTGCCGCATCGGCCCGTTTCCCATCGGGGGCTTACGGGTGTCGTGCTCTCGCTTCCGCTGATGGACTACGACGCAGCCCGCCGACTTCAATGGCATCTTCACGATGAACGGGTCTTAGACGTTCGACCGGATACGTTGGTTCTGGTGGAACACGAGCCCGTGCTGACGCTCGGCCGGACCACCAAGCACGCGCATTGGGACGGGCTTCGCGCAGTGCCCGGAGGGCGAGGTCTTCGGGTGATTGAAAGTGAGCGCGGCGGGTCCGTGACCTACCACGGACCTGGGCAGGTGGTGGGGTATCCCATCGTGAAGCTCAGACAGTTTTGTCCGGGCCCGAAGGCCTACATGCGCATGTTGGAAGAGGTGATCATTCGCGTATTGTCGGACTGGGGGATCGAAGGCCGGCGCGTGGACAAGTTGGTCGGGGTTTGGGTGAACGATCCCGTCGACCCGGCCGGGCCATTGGCGAAAATTGCGGCGATGGGCGTGAAAATCGCTCGCGGCGTAACCTTGCACGGCTTTGCGTTGAACGTCACGGTCGATCTCGCGCCGTTTGCCGGGATCGTGCCGTGCGGCATTGAAGGCTGCCGCGTCACGTCCATGGCCGAAGTGCTGCGCACGAAGGTCGAGCCGGACGAAGTCCGTGACCGGATCGTACGATGTTTCGGGGACGTGTTCGGACTGGAGTGGAAAGAATCCCGCCATGAGGGAACCTCTGATTTATTTGTGATAGCGGGATGCAGGGCAAGGCGTCCCGGAGCGAAACCTGAGGCTTATCAGGGAGATAGGTGAGGGTTGAGCGAGGACACAACGCAGCCTTGCGCCCGATGGTGCAATAAATCAGAGGTTCCCGAGCGGGGCGCGGCGTGAGCCGTGTTACAGGCCCCACCCGCCGCTGACCTGAATGTTCGTGCCCGTCACGTACCGGGCCTCATCGGATAACAGATACGTCACCGCCGAGACAATATCGCTCACTTCGCCGATGACCCCGGCCGGAATTTTCTTCGCCATGCCATCGAGTTCTCCCGGCGGGGCGCTTCCCGAATCTATAAAGCCCGGTGAAATCGCATTGACCGTAATCCCGTGCGGGGCCAACAGTTTCGCCAGGGTCCGCGTCAGGATCAGGATGCCCGCCTTGGCGATATAATGAGCCGTAACCATGGGCTGGGCTTCCATCTTGTCCGCGTTGGCCATGCCGAACGAAATGATGCGGCCGTACTGTCGCGCTTTCATGCCGGGGGCCGCCGCCTGGGCCAGATAAAAAATCGGGTGCAGGTTATTGGTGAACATGTCCGACCAGCCCTCCGGTGTTTCGTCGAACAAGTTGACCCGGTGATACGGTCCCGCCCCGTTCACCAGCACGTCGATCCTGCCCCAGCGCTCTTCGACTTGTCTGACCAGATCCCGGCAGGCCACGGGATCGGACACGTCGCAACGAACAGCGAACCCTTGGCCGCCTTGTTCGACGATAGCCTGGCTGGTCTCAGTCGCATCCTGTTCGCTGGTTCGATAGCAAATGGCAACGGACCATCCCCGTGTTCCCAGCTCAAGGGCAATCCCTTTTCCAATACCGCGCGCCCCACCGGTGATCAGGACGACTTTCGGGTCCATGGAGATTCCTCCTTCAGTGAACGGATTGAATTGAACATTGCCCCTGCCTTTCTGTCCAGCACTTGGATCCTCAGGTCGCGTGCTCAAGGCCATTGTAGCGGCGGCAACTTATGCCGCCAAGTTCCGGCGCCTTCGGGCGTGGCTGCGCCCCGGTCATTTCTCTTTCTGTCATTCCCCCATGTTTTTAGCGGGAATCCAGTGTCGTTCTCTTCGTAGTTGTAGCCGCGCGATCTTATCGCGCTTGGTGTTGGTGGCCTTTCAGGCGCCATGAGATGGCGCCGCTACAAGTACATTTTTAGAGACTCTGGAGAAGTCGTAGGCAGGGAAACGGCCGGTGGCCGATTACCCAGGCGATGCGTTCCCATGCCGTTGCATCAACGTATGCAACACGTTGCCCGTTCGCGTGGACAACGTCTGTTTGCCGGATTCCGTGTCTTCGTGCAAGAAGGCCCGTAAGTCGTCGAACGTGTCGAGATCGCGTTCGGCATCCAGCAACCCGACAGCCAGCCCAGTCCGTTCGGCACGGGCCTGACTTTGAGCAAGCACGTCGCCGGTCGACCAGGGAATATCGGCGAAGAGGGCGGGTACGGGGTGTTTCGCCCCCACCAGATAATAGCCGCCGTCTTCCGTAGGCCCCAATACCACGTCCGTGGTCTGCAAGAGCGTTTTCGCGCGCTCATAGTGCCGCGCGGACAGATTGGGAATGTCCGTGCCGACAAGCAAGGCATGTGCATACCCGCGGTTGAACACGGCGGTGAGGGCGTGATCCATGCGCTGTCCGAGATCCTCGCCCACCTGCTCGCACAAACGGATGCGATTCCTGGCAGCCAGCGTTTGAAAAAACGGATGCTCCATCCCGGGCGTGCAGGCCAGGAACACGTCGAACCCCCGAAGCGAACGGGTGCGTTCCACGGCATCCATGACCAGACTCCCGTGCAGGCTCGCCGCCTCATCGGGCGTCAGTGGCGGGCACATGCGCGTCTTCACGGTGCCGGGCACCGGCGCCTTGGCAAAAATAATGATCGCCCCTGCTGCGGGTCCCGGAGACGGATCGCCTCTTTGTTTGCGGCGGTCCCGATGCGATGAGCCGGCCTTACCTGATCGTGCCATACCATTGCTGCAACAGGTGAGGCGGGACGCCTATCCAGTACAAAAAGCGGAGGAGCCACATCTGCAAGATGGTGCGGACGGCACCCTGTTGCTCCCATCGCCGGAATGACGTGGTCACCTTGATGTGCAAGGCTGCAAGGGACCCCATGCGTTTGAGGCGCCGCGTCAATTCGATATCTTCCATCAGCGGTAAATCGGCAAACCCGCCCAAGGCGTCGAACGCGGAACGACGGACGAAGAGCGCCTGATCCCCCGTGGCGATGCCCGACCATCGCGAGCGCCAATTCATCAGACGACTGATGAGCCACGCCCACCCGCGATCGTCTTCGAACCGGACGTCGAACCGGCCCCCCACGTACTTGGGATGCTCCAGGACCCGCTCGATTTCGTTGCGCGTCTCCGGCGGCAGCAGCGTATCGGCATGCAGGAACAAGAGCACGTCGGAGCGCGCGGCCCGGGCGCCGGCATTCATTTGTGGCGCGCGTCCCTGCTCCGCGACCAGCACCTTCGCGGGTTGCAGGCTGAGCCCTTGTAACTGGCCCTGCGCAATGGACACCGTCTGATCCCGGCTGCCGCCGTCCACGAGCACGACTTCATCGAAACGCAATTGTCGCAACGAAAGCAGCGTCCGCGACAAGACGCGTTCCTCGTTCAAAGTGGGAATCACGACGGCGATCGAAGCGGGCATGTGCCCAGAGAAAGAGATTGAAGTGGTCAAAGCCGCTACGACGGTTTGGAGGGTTTCATCGGGTTCTGGAACATGAAGTAGACCACCATGGCGATGGTGCCCCAGTAAATGACGTATTTATGCCAGAAGAGCACTTCGCCGATGTTGAGGAAAGCCACGATGCAGAAAACGGAAAAGGCGATGACCGCATACCGGACAACGGGGATCCTGACGGAGGAATAGGCCCACAGGGCCAGGCCCGAAAAATACAGGATCATGGGAAAGATGGAAATTTCCGCGCCGGTGCTGGCGGACATGAAGACCTGAATGAACCCGATGAAGACCATGGCGGAGCCCACCATCTTCATGGCCACTTTCATTTGCAGGGCTTCGTGCGCTTCCTGGTCCACGTCCGCATCCTGGCGCGGCGGTCCCACGGGGATCCCGGGTATCTGCCGCTTGGGCGGGTCGGGCTGCTCGGGAACGCGGGAGGGGTCAGGTTGTTCCGTCTCGGGTGTCATACGTCACCACTTGAAATGTTTACTGAGCGTGAGCCCCTGTTGATGATAACTGGACCCGATGGAGGCCCCGTAGAGCCGTTCCGGCAGGTCCAACATGTGCTCGTACACCACCTTGAAAAACGTCTGGCCGTCGTGAATCAAAAACGGCACGTCATGCGGCCGGACTTCCAGCACGACCTGCGTGCCTTTGCGCGGCCCGTCCCCGGCGCCGAAACCCGGGTCGAAAAATCCGGCGTAATGGGTGCGCAATTCGCCGAACGCCGCTTCATAGGCCACCATCTCAGCCGCGTATCCCGCGGGCACTTTGATGCGCTCATGGGACGCCAGGATATAAAACTCCTCGGGCTCGAGCAACAACGTATTATTGGGCTGCCGGTAGATGGGTTCCCAGAAGTCGAGCGCCGAATAATGGCCGGTCTTCGACAGGTCCACCACGTGACTGTTCTTTTTCGCCCGGTATCCCACGATCTCACGATCCGTGCCGGAACCCCGCAGGTCGATCCGCAAGAACAGGCCGTGATCCGCCCGGACGTCCGGCGCGGCGAGCGGCCGGGCCTCCGCCGGGTCGTCGTCATTGTGGTAAAGCAGTTTGGCCGACCGGTGCAAGGCGCGGAGGCGTGAATCCGAGACCGTGGGCCGGCCGGTCAGGAGCCGGAGTTGGTTCAACGCCAACCCGGTCTGCACGCGAATGGTGAACGACCGGGGCACGATCTCCAGGTAGAGCGGCCCCTGGTAGCCCGCGGGGATTTCATCGAACCCCGCGTTCAGGTCCGTGATAAGCCGCGTGAAAATATCCAGGCGACCCGTGGAGCTTTTGGGATTGGCCTTCCCGCGAACGTCCGAAGGCAGGGCCACGCGTTCCAACAACGGCACTAGGTAGACGTGCCCTTTTTCCAGGATGGCGCCCTCGGTCAGGTCGATCTCATACATGACCAACTCGGATTGGTACAAGTCCAGCACGTTCAAGCGCGCGCTGATCTCCGAGCGTTCCGGGAGGAAGCTGCTGATCAACCGGTAGGCTTTCGTGCCGAGCCGGAGATCCACGCTGGCCGGTTGGATCTGGCTGTCGGTGATCGCGGGATCAGCGTGGATCGCGCGGTCCCGAATCAAGGTTTTCAGGTGAGTGTCGGACAGAATACCGTGCTTGCGCGTCGCGCCCATCGTCACTCGTCCATAGCGCCCAGGCTACAGAGTCCCTCGGAAGCGGAGGTGCCGACCATGGGCAGTTCCCGGAGGCGACCCGCGTCGGGCTGCGGATAATGGTAGGTCTTGTTTTCGTAATTCTTCAGCACTGCGCCGTTTTCATCCAGGTTGAGCAGGTAGTCGGAAGGCAACAGCGGAATTTTCCCGCCGCCGCCCGGGGCGTCGATCACGAAATGCGGAACAGCCATGCCGCTGGTATGCCCTTGCAGCGCCTGGATGATGGACAAACCCGTCTCCACGGTCGTGCGGAAATGGTTGGTCCCCTTGGTCAAATCGGCCTGGTACAGATAGTACGGCTTCACCCTGGCCAGCAGGAGTTCGTGCATGAGCCGCTTCATGATGGCCGGGTCATCGTTTACCCCTTTCAGCAACACCGTTTGCGCGCCCAGCGGCACACCGGCGTCGGCCAGGCGCCCGCAGGCCGCTTTGACCTCCGGGGTGAGTTCATCGGGATGATTGAAATGCAGGTTCATATAGATCGGATGATGCTGTTTCACGATCTCGCACAGTTCCGGGGTAATGCGCTGGGGCAGGGTCCCGGGCACGCGGGTGCCGAACCGGATAAGTTCGAGATGCGGGATGGTCCGGAGCGCCTTTAGAATGCGTTCGATCAGGTGATCGGGCAACAACAGGGGATCGCCGCCCGACAGGATCACGTCCCGGACTTCCGTATGCTCGCGGAGATAGGCGATGGCCTGATCCTGTTCGCCCTTCTTCAGGAACCCGGGTTTGCCCACCAGCCGCTTGCGCGTACAGAACCGGCAATAGATCGGGCATTGATTCGTGACCATCAACAGCACGCGGTCCGGATAGCGATGGACCAAGTGCGGCACGGGGCTGTCGGTGTCTTCTTCCAGGGGATCGTCGGGCGCGTCGAAGTCGTCCATTTCCACGGCGTCCGGCACCACCTGTTTCCAGATCGCGTCGCCCTGCTCCTTGATCGTGGCGAGCACCGTGGGCGTGATCCGCATGGGGTACGGGCCGACGACCTGCTCCACCTCTTTGGGGTCCACGCCGAGATGTTTCGCCAAATCGTCGGGTTTGGTGATGCTCTCGGCCAGGATACGTTTCCAATCATCCATCGGTATGCCTCGTGACTAGGGGTGGTATGCGGGTGCGATTCTGCAGGGAACAACCATGGTGGTCTTCCCTACCCGGACGCCAAGGCGTCAAGGTGATCCAGGATGTCCGGCGTTTCAGTCAGGACGGTGTCTCCATCAACCAGGACGGGGACATAGTACTGTCCCGAGACCTCAAACACTTGTTTTCGGAACGGGCGGACTGTAGGAACAATAACACTTTTATACTCGATCTCCAACTCATCCAGCCGGCTGCGCACCAAGGCACATTCCGGACACCATTCCGTATGATACAACGTGAGCGAGTCCATGACTTCAGTTTCGTCGCCTCTAAAGTTTGTAGCCACGCCATCTCATGGCGCTATTTCCCGGCGCCTGCGGGCGTGGCTGCGCCCCGGTCCCGCAAACTCTATGTGGGGGCGAGGACTGTCTGAGCGAAGCGAGTTCCGCAGCCCAAGTAAGCGGGACTGGGGTAAAGGCACCCCCCCTGGGGCCAAGCCCGGGCGCCAATGGTTTTGGGTCCTTTTGCCGAAACAAAAGGACCTCGTCGTGCGGGGGCGAAACCCCGCATGAAAAAGAAAAACCTCTGGATCCCCGATCAGGTCGGGGATGACAGACAGAGGAAAAGCAACGACACAGCATGTCCCCCTCACGCTGCCCTCTCCCACAAGGAGAGGGTACCATATGTCTCCCTACCCGGCCGGCAACGCGCACGGGGCCAGGATGGCATCGCGCATGCCGTGCAGCACTTTCTTATCCTTGGGGCACACCGTCGCCAGAATCCCGCCCAGGGTCACCTCATCGCCGGACACGAAATAATACGGGGACAGCCGAGCCCGCCCCTCCATGGATGCCGGTTGCTCCGTGCGCTCGTCCCAATACGTCATCTCGTACTGCCGGCCCTTGTGGAACGCCTGGAACACGTAGGGCGTCGAGGAAAAGGCATCCAGCGCCTGCTCCAATTTCGCCGCCCAGGCGGACTGCGGGATATCATGTCCCACGACCACCCCGCGGCTGCCCCAGGCCAGCTCCGAAAACCCCGACGGCTTCAACACGCACTGTCGTTGTTTCTGCGTGGCATGGGCCAACTGCCGCCAATCGGACACGGCCTTCCCGTCAAGCGTGAGCCCTGGGATGATCGCGGACGGAGGCAGAGGACGAGGGTCCACGATCCAGGTTTGGGGCATGACCTGCCGCAGATGCTCGAACACGTCCGGCCCCAACTCGTCGGACCAGAACCCTTCCAGCATGGGGTGATGCAAAAACGCGAAAGCCAGCTTCTCTTCCATCCAGGGTTTATACGGCGGCGTCACGCGCACCTGGCCCTTCTTGGCGCCGTACATCAGGAGTTCGGACTTCGGCACGTTATCCAGGTCGAAGAGTTCAAAGAACCGGTACACGTGCGAGACGGGCCGTTCGCCGGAAGGCGTCACCATGCTGATTTGGATCGCCCCTGAAGACTGAGGGGATAGGCTTGTTTCCGAGAACCGGAGATCGCGGGGATGCACACAATACGCTTCCAACTCCGCGGCTCTGAGCCGGCAGGCCACCCACTCCATTTCGATCCGGTAATCCTCTGCCTCATCGGACACCACGATGGCAAGACAGCCCGCGTCTTCGCCCGCTAAGTCACCGGACGGTTCCCGGAACAGCGTGGCAAATCCGTTGATCATGCCGTCGGCCCCACCGACGAGCGTATCACCCAACGCGCCGTAAGCGGAGGACAAACTGCCCGTGATGCCGATTCCGCCGGGCACGGAATCCAACTCCGTAATCATCATACCCGTCTCGGTCGGAATCACGTCGGGCCGGATCACCCGCGGGACCGCGTCACGAAACCGTTTCATGCGGGCATACTCCAGCAGGGCTTGCGGCTTGCCCTGGTCCAGATACTGGTGCACCCAGAACGGTTGCCGGCCCTTGAGGCTCTCCAGATACAGCCGGTTGAGCGCCTTGGAAAACGACCAGAGCCGGGGACCCAAGTCCTCGAAAAACGACACGTCTTGTGCGGTCAATTGGAACGGAACGGGCGAGACACGCCACGCGGGAGCCGACTCGAACAGCCCCGCCGTCTGAAGCGCATGGTGTACGGATAGGCAGCGCTGGCCCTCTTCGCACAGAGGAGGCGCAGGCGAGGAGGCAGAAGACGTTGCTGTATCCGAAGTCTGCTGAAGCATGGAACCTGCCGCCGGGCCGTTGGCCATGAAATCGTTATACCTCAGTGAATCGTAATGATGAAGGGATGAAGAATGGACGTTGGTGGAGTTTGCAGGGTCGCAACAGAACACCCAACAGATCGTCATAATACCACGAGCCCTTTCGGATAGACAAGCGAGGCGCTTCTTGTCCATTGCCGGCGGCGTCCGTATAATGAGGCCGTCACCGGCAATGGCAGGGAACAACGATCGTTGTTCCCTACGCTATTTGATCAGGGAAAGAAAGCAGGAGACGCGTGAAAGGTCACGAAATCGACATCGAGCAATACCGGATCACCGAAGAACCGTTTTACGAGGAGATCAACGGTGAGATTGGGCTCGTCAACATCGCGGCGGAACAGCATCTGCCCGTGATGCTGAAGGGCCCGACGGGCTGCGGCAAGACCCGGTTTGTGCAACACTTGGCGTACCGGCTGAAGCGCCCGCTGATTACGGTGGCCTGTCATGAGGACCTGACCGCGTCAGATCTGGTAGGCCGGTACCTGCTCAAAGGCGAAGAAACCGTATGGGTGGACGGCCCCCTGACCCTCGGGGTGAAACACGGAGCCATCGTGTATCTGGATGAAATCGTCGAAGCCCGAAAAGACACCACGGTGGTCGTGCATCCGCTCGGCGACGACCGCCGCTTCCTGCCCATTGAAAAACGCGGGCAGGTGATCGAAGCCGTCGATGACTTCATGCTCGTGATTTCCTACAACCCCGGCTACCAGAGCGTGCTCAAGGAACTCAAACAAAGCACCAAGCAGCGGTTCATGGCGATCGAGTTCACGTATCCGCCCGCGGACGTCGAAACGAAAATCATCCAGCATGAAGCCGGCGTGGCTAACGACGTGGCGCAACGGCTCGTCAAGCTGGGCGGCAAGGTGCGGAACCTGCGCAATCACGGGCTCGAAGAAGGCGTGAGCACGCGACTGCTCATTTACGCCGGCACCCTCATGCGGCAAGGCGTCGCCCCGGAGCGCGCGTGCGAGGTAGCGGTGACTCAGCCCATCACGGACGACGCCGATATGCACCGCAGCATTCAAGAACTCGTAAAAGCGATCTTTTAAGCAACCTTGTCGTTCGACCGTTCCCCTCACTAAACCAGTTCCCCTCCTTTGTAAGGAGGGGCAAGGGGAGGTAGAGAACGCGGCCGGAGCGGCGAACCAATGTGCTGCCTGAATGGGTGGCTCTACCCCACCTGACCTCCCCTTACAAAGGGGAGGTGAATGAAAGAAGCCTCGCGTTCACACTCCTATGGCCGAACTACAAAACATCATCGCCGTCGTCTACGACTTTGATCACACCCTGAGCCCGCAGTACATGCAGGATCAGACGATCCTGCCTCACGCCGGGATCGACCCGCAGCAGTTCTGGGAAAGCTGCACCGCGCTCATCAAAGAAAAAGGCTACGACCAGGAACTCGCCTATATGAAACGGATGCTGGAACATGACGCGATCCGGTCCCTGTCGAACCGGGACTTCCAAGGTATGGGCGCGCAACTCACGTTTTTCCCCGGCGTGCCGGACTGTTTCGGCGAATTGAACACCATTATTCAACAACCCAAATACCAGGAATGGGACATTCATTTAGAACACTACGTGGTCAGTTCGGGGCTGGAAGCGATCCTGGCAGGCAGCGAGATCGCGAAGTGGACCAAGGCCATCTGGGGATGCCAGTTCGACGAAACGGACGGGCACATCAGTTTCCCCAAGCGCACCATCAGTCACACGCAAAAAACGCAATACCTGTTTCGGGTCAACAAACACCTCCTGGACCCGGCCCAGGACGTAAACGACCACATGCCCGAAGAAGCCCGGCGCGTCCCGTTCTCGCATATGATCTACGTGGGCGACGGCCCGACCGACGTGCCGTGTTTCACCGTCATCAAAAAGCACGGCGGCCTCGCCGTGGCCGTGTACAATCCGGACGATCCCACGCGCCGGTCATTCAAGAAATGTTACGACCTCACGTACCATGCCGACCGCGTGCATTTCATGGCCCCGGCCGATTACCGAAGCGGGAGCCAACTCCGCCTGATACTCGAACAGCACCTTACCGAAATCGCCGACGGCATCGTCGAACGCCGCCGCCACGCCATCGCCACCACCCGCGTCGCCGCCCCCCCGCCATAGAGAGGAAGTGGCCGCATTGTAAAAGGAGTTGTAGCGGCCGCATCTCATGCGGCCGACAGAAAACAGGCGCCATGAGATGGCGCCGCTACGAATGCCTGGAACCGATGGCCTCTTCGCAGTTGTAGTGGCGGCATCTCATGCCGCCAAGAGAGGCTAATATTTGGAGAAACAATGTCGGGTTCAGATGAAAAAAAGAAGGATGCTTGGAGACAAACTTTCGGATTTCCCTCCCGACGGCCCCTTCGATTGCGTCACTATGACTACCGCGAAAACGGATACTATTTCGTAACCCTTTGTACGAAGAATAGAAGCCCACGGTTTGCAACCCCCACTGCCAAGGCTCTGGTTCAACAACATCTGGAGCAAATCCCTCGGTTTTTTCCAGGTGTCTCAATCGATCAGAGCGTGGTGATGCCGAATCACCTGCATGTCATTTTGATTTTTCAATCGTCGGAGAAACCGCTTAGCCAAATCATTCAGGTGTTTAAATCGTGGGTAACGCGGGCATGGGGATTGGGGCACTCCATATGGCAACGCAATTATTATGACCATGTCATTCGAAATGAAGCAGCCCTCAAGGAGATACGCCAGTACATAGTGAATAATCCTATTGTTGACCAGCTAGACTGCGAGCAGTTTTATAGATAATCTATAGAGCGGTGACCGCCCTCTCCGTCGTTGTAGCGGCCGCATCTCATGCGGCCGAAAATGTGGCCGACAGAAAACAGGCGTCATGAGATGGCGCCGCTACGAAAGCAAGAGGAAGATTTGGGCGCAAGAGATCGCACGGGACGATGATCGCGCGGCGCCAAACGATTGCGAAAACACCGCGAGAGGGGTACAGTACGGGCAGGAGAGTTTCCTCGCCGAGGCAGGTGAATCATGACAAAGAAACCATCATACGCAAATCACTCGTGTCGCGTTGACCGATCCCTCGGCAGTGTCGGCCTCTGTATTCTCGTGCTCGCCCTCGTGATGCCCTCGGTTGCCATAGGGGAAGAAGACAAAAGCTTTACCCCCAAGGCGGCCACAATAGAAAGCGAGGGAAGCGTCACCACGACGACCGAACTGATGGCGCTGGACCAGGAAAACTGGAAGCGTCCGCAATCCGCCTTCAAATGGATTGCCATGGCCCGGGACATCAAGGTGCCCTGGGACACGTTCGGCCGGCAGGGGTGGATGACGGATGACGCCTACGTGGAACCCGTGGACCCGGGCGTATCTGAATTTCCACCGGACACGGACATCTTCTATCTCGTCTTCGCGGTGTCGGCTCTCGATGCGCCCTCGCAATACCGGGCCGCGTGGTTTTACATGCCGGACGGACAGACTCCGGTACAAGAACTCACGGGCACCGATGCCCTGTTCATGGAAATGAACGAAAAGGCGGGGTATCTGGAAATCTATCGGCCCGAAGACGGCTGGAAAAAAGGGAAGTATCTCGTCAAGCTCTACTTCGAAAGTCCCGGCCAGGAACTGTACGACCCCAATGTAATCGGCACCATGCAGTTCACGATCAGGGATTAATTTCCGCGGGCATTCCGCGCAGTAACCCACCTTATCAATCATTCCCGCACCCTTTCCCGGCGCCTGCGGGCGTGGCTGCGCCCCGAGCCCGCAAACAAAGCGGCCTCTCCGCAGTTGTAGCGGCCGCATCTCATGCGGCTGAGAGAGGCCGTAGACAGAAGACAGCGCCATGAGATGGCGCCGCTACGAATACAAAAAAAGAGAAAAAGCAACGACCCTGGATCCTCGATCGGGGCCTGTCCTTGACGTTTGTAATCGAGGATCGGGGATGACAGACAAAGAGAATAGAGCCGCTTACGAGGCGCGGCGTTGCGCCGCCGGGCGCGACCGCAACAGCTCTTCCAGGGTCAGCAGGGCGTCACGGCCGGAGTTGGCTTCGAGGCCCTTGGACAGGCTTTGGTCCGCGTAGGTGTGGCCGTGGTCCTGCGTGGCGCTTTGACTCAGGCTGCCGGACCAGGGCCGCGGGTCGCGGCTCCCGTGTTTCCGGTTCCAGGCCGCCAGGCACGCCTTCGCAATCAGTGTGTTCAGCGGCGCGGGATTGTAAAGCATTTTCTTGATGTTCCACGGCGTGAGGCTGAGCGGGTTGTAGCCCGCGGACAGATAGCCGTCCGACAACAACCGTTGTTCCAGGTCCGTATTCGGCTGAACGCCCAGAAAGAACATCAGCGGGAACACGCGGTCCTCCCCGAGAATCGACGCCACCACCTTATACGACTCGATACTTTGCAGCAGCGTCTCTTCGGTTTCCTCCGGCGAGTTGAGCGAATAATTCAGGATCACACGGCCCGCAAACCCCGCCTCCTTCAAATACCGGCAGCCGTCATACAGGTGTTCCAGCTTGAAACCCATGTGCAAGCTGTTGAGCACCTTTTGTGATCCCGCGGTAATCGCCACTTCCAGGTCGCCCACGCCGGACCGCACCATCAACTTCGCCAGGTCCGCGGAAATCAGGGACGTGCGCACGTACCCCGACCATTCAATCTCCAGGCCCTCGCCAATAATCCGTTCCAGGATCTCCGTGCATTGCGGGTACGCGTCCTTCCCCGTAATGAACTGCGCATCCGTAAACCAGAACCGCCGCGCGCCCCACTGGTGATAATACTGCGCAATATCGTGCACCACGTTCTCCGCCGGCCGATACCGCACGCGCTTCCCCTCGATATACGGATACAAACAAAACGCGCAGTCATACGGGCAGCCCCGTTTCGACTGCACGCCGATACACTCGCCCACGTAGGCCGGGTACTGCGGAAAAATCGACGTGAGGTACGGCAGATCCACCGTCAGCGAATCCAGCAGGGCCGGCGCATGCTTCTCGCCCTTGGTCACGCGTCCGTGCTCCCGGACGATGAACCGTTCATCCGTCAGGGGCTCGTCGTTCAATACCTTGAGGATCGCATCCTCGCCCTCGCCTAAAATTCCGAGTGTGCCGTCGGGCAATTGTTCGATTAACTGATCCGCGAACGCGGTAAACGCCCCGCCGCCGATCATCAGCCGCGCGTCCGGAAATTTCCGGTGCACGAGCCACGGGTACGACAGGTTCCGGCGGATATCCTGATAATACCGGTACAGGTTCTTGAGGCCCTGGAATGATGCCGCGACGCGCTTCAGGGGATTGCTCGCGTAATAAAAATTGAACGCCTGCTCCAGCGACGCGTCGCCTTCGTGCGGGGAAAAAATCTGAATGTCGCGCCACGAAAAGCACACGAGGTCCGGCTGGAATTGTTGCACCGTCTCCTGCAACGCGCGCGACCGCTCCGCAAGAGGAAACAGCGACAGGTCCAGAATCTGCTGGCGGACCTCCGGCTGGCGCCGGTGAATGAAATCGGCCAGGTACGTAATGCCGGTGGGATAAACCTTCTTACACGGCAGGAACACGTAGAGCAGCGAATCCATCACGCCTCATCCTTCGCGCTGGCTCAGGACAGGCTTCACGGCCACGTGAATAGCCACGATCCCGCCGCTGAGATTCTGATAGTCCACCCGGCCGAACCCGGCCTCCCGCAGCATCGCGGCCAACTGTTCCTGATCGGGAAACGTGCGAATGGATTCGGGCAAATAGCGGTACACGTCCGTATGATCCTTGGCCACCCAAGTGCCGATCGCGGGCAGGAGACGAAACGAATACCAGTCATACACGCGCCGGAGCCAAGCGGACACCGGCCGGGAAAATTCCAGGCATACGAACCGGCCGCCGGGTTTCAGTACGCGGTAAATCTCACGAAAGGCCCGTGGCCGGTCGCCCACGTTGCGAATGCAAAACCCCGTGGTCACCGCGTCGAACGTGTCGTCGCGGAATACGATCTGTTCCGCGTTCCCGCGAAAGCACGCGATACGGGAACTCAGCCCGTGCCGGGCGATCTTTTCCACGCCCACGCGCAGCATAGCAAAATTCAAATCCATCGCCACCACCCGGCCGTACTCACCCATCCGGCGATCCAGCAACAAGGCCAAGTCTCCCGTGCCCGCGCCCAGATCCAGGGCGCGCCCGTGCGTCAGGGCAGGGATATAGCCCGCGGCCAAGGCCTTCCAGCGATGATGAAGTCCGAAACTGAGCAGGGAATTATTGAGGTCGTACCGGGTGGCGATCGCCGTGAACATGCGCTGCACAGCCTGTTCCCGCGGCGCGCCGGACCATTGCGACACGGCCTTGCCCGAGGAAGCATCGGCGGCGTGTTCCACGGAGGGCATCATGCAAACAGTAAGCACCGGCCCTCCGAATTTGTCAAGGAAACGGAGAGTGGTTGCGGGGTTTCGCCCCCGCAGGCGCCGGGATATGGCTCAAGGCGCTTTGCTCTCTTGTCTTTGTCTGTCATGCCCGGCTTGATCGGGCATCCAGTGTCTTTGCTTTTTCCATCGGTGTGAAAGAGAACGTCCCTGGATTCCCGCTAAACACTTGCGGGAGTATCTGTGTTTCGAGTCAAGCCTTTTTTACGATACCGGCGCCCCCTCGGCGACCCACGGTGTCCCCCGGTGCGCAATCGCATGCAGCCGCAACAGCAGCTTCCGCATCACCGCCACCAAGGCCACTTTGCCGGGCTTCCCTCGCCGCCGTAAGCCCTGATAAAACCGCCCCAGATCCGTGTTCGTCCAGATCACCGACAAGGCCGCCATGTATAACGCCCGCCGGACCAGCCCGCGCCCCCCGCGAATCGCCCGATACCCCCGGTGGACCCCACTGTCTGCCGCCCACGGCACCAGCCCCACCAAGGCCGTCAGCGCCTTCCCCGCGCCCTGCCCCAATTCCGGCACATAGGCCACCAAGGTCGCCGCCGTGAGCACCCCGACGCCGCGCACACTCTGATACAAGGCCGCGCGCTCGGCCAATGCGGGCTTGGCGTGGATCGCCTGCTGGTACTCGTCTTCCAGGTGCTGCAGTTCTTGGTCCAACCAGGCCAGATGCCGCTGACACGATTTCTTGACCCGGCCCTGCAACCCTTTCTCCAACCGATTCTGTTCCTGGGTTCGTTGGTCGAGCAATTGTTGCCGTCGCCCCAGCAGCGCCCGGACCTCCGCACTGGCTTCTTCTTGGACGGCCTCCACGGGGAGGGCAAAGACTTCGCCATAGTGCGCCAAGATCTGCGCATCCAGCGGATCGGTCTTGGCTCCTTGGCCGACCGCCCGGGCAAACGCCCGTACCTTCGTCGGATGCGCCACCGCCACCGTGAGCGCCGTCCCCCGGACCCGTTGGACCAGCAAGCGTTCATACCCGCCGGTGGCTTCACACACCACTTGGGTCACGGCTTGCCCGCGCACCCACGTCAGCACCGCCGTGATCCCCGCGCCAGTGTTCGGAAACCGGCGGACTGGCCCGCGCGCCACGGACACCGCCACTTCTTGTTTGCCCACATCAATCCCGGCCACTCGTTTGGTCATGTCCCCCTCCCGGTGTGTTTGTGCTGCTTTAGTTGTTTGGCCTCCCCACTTGCACATGCGGGGCGCTCGGCCCCCTGTATCTGTTCGGAGCGACAAACTGACGTGAGGGGTGTCCTACTCCCGCCCGGTGCCACCCCAGGGGAGCCCGGGATGCACCCAATGACACGCGACGCGCCCCTCACGCCCACCTTACAAATTGGCCCATTTGCAAGGTGAAAGCAACATACAAATGACAGCGAGGGAAAAATGACAAATAAGTAAAAGCGCGCTAAAATACTTACTTTGTAAATAAAAGTTGGCTAACAAAACGTAATTTACAAAATCACTCCCCGCGGAGGCCATCCATGAAGAAATCGAAAGCATACTTACAAATGGCGCTAAAGTATTTCTTGCTCATGCCGGTGGCCATCGTGTTGGGTGCGGGAGCGGCCGCTGCACAGAGTGACGCCGGCGCGGCAAAGAGCTCCAGCGTGTCGGATATCCAGCTATTGGAAGAAGTCGTGGTCACGGCGACGCGGCGGACCGAATCGGTCATGGACGTCCCCTTCTCCGTCAACGTGCAGGACGAAGCCGACATCCAGCGCCTGAACAACTTCAATTTGGAAGACCTCTCCCGGAACATAGCCGGGCTGAACATCCAGAACCTGGGGCCAGGCCAGACCGTGGTCAACATCCGCGGGATTTCATCCGGGCAGATCGTGCGTGACCAGCCCGGCGTCAAGGAACAGGTCGGCGTCTATCTGGACGACACGCCGATCGCGATCTCGCTGTTCACCCCGGACCTGGATCTCTATGACGTCCAGCGCGTGGAAACCCTGCGGGGTCCGCAAGGCACGCTGTTCGGCTCCGGGTCCATCGGCGGCACCGTGCGGTACGTCACCAACAAGCCGCAAATCGGCGTCAAGGACGTGCGGACGCAATTCGACCTGAACACCATCGACAGCGGCTCGGCCGGCGGTCACGTCAAGGCGGCGTTCAACGCACCCCTGGGCGACAACGCGGCCATACGCGTGGTGGGCTACGGCACCCGATACGGCGGGTTCATCGACGCGCTGCGCGCCACGGGCGAAAGGGACGACAACGTCAACGACGGCGGCCGCTTCGGCGGACGGGCTTCCGTGTTATGGCAACCCACCGCGAACATCACGGTCACCCCCCGGTTGGTGTATCAGAGCATCGACATGGACGGGTTCAACCGCGAAGAATTCTTCAATATGTTCGCCAACCCGTATAACACCACACGGACCCCCGTGCAGCTCGGCAAGCGCCAGCAATTCCTGCTGTTGAACGAGGCCTTCGAAGACGAAACCCTGCTGCTCGACAATACGATCAAATGGAACCCGAACGACCGCATCGAGGCGACCTACGTTGCCAGCTATACGAAGCGCGATGTGCTGGTCAGCCGGGACTCCAGCGCGCTGGCCGGCAGTGTGGGGGTCACGTTCAAGGAACTGAATGATGCGGCGCGAGCGGACGGGCGGGATCTCGCACTTCCCGGCTTTCCATCTGATCCAGCGGAGGTCACTCGATTGGTGGGTCTGCCGTCCAATCTGGTGGATACCACCGAATTGGAGCAGATGACCCATGAAGTGCGGGTCAGTTCCACCGACGACAGCCCGTTACAATGGCAGGCGGGCGTCTTTTATTCCAATATCAAACGCAATTATTCCCAGCGAGTCCCCACGCCGGGGTACGACAGCTATTGGGGAGCGCCTAACTTGCCCGTCCTCACACTCAATGGATTTGACGTGCAAGACTCACCCTACAACTCCAATCTCACGTACGATCTCCGGCAGATAGCGGTCTTCGGCGAAGCCACCTACACGCTCTTCGACCGCCTCGGGGTGACCGCGGGGTTGCGCTGGTACGACTGGGAAGAAGACAAGACTTTCTGGTCGGGCGGGATTTTCTCAAACGGAGATGCGCAAAACCAGAACGTGACCGTGTCCTCCAACGGCATCACGCCCCGGTTCATGGTCAGCTACGACGTGACGGACCGCGTAGCCGTGAACGCGCAGGCGTCACGGGGCTTCCGGCTGGGCGGCATCAACGATCCGTTGAACGCGCCGCTGTGCGGCGCGTCCTATGAGACCTACCGGGGATACCAGCGGTTCAAGGACGAGACCCTGTGGAACTACGAAGTCGGCCTCAAATCCTCATACGAGAAGGTGACCATGAATGCGTCCGTGTACTATGCCGACATCAGCAATCTGGGCGTGAACGTGGATGCCGGTGAATGTTCCTCGCGGGTGACCATCAGCGTACCTGAAGCCCATACCATGGGAGGCGAACTGGAGTTTGCCGTGCATCCGACAGACGCCTTGCTGGTGAAGTTTGCCGGCAGCTATGTGGAGGCGGTATTCGATTCCACGGTGATCAATGCGGCGACGGGGCAAGTCATTGACGGCATCCAGGACGGCAACCGCATTCCCTCCGTACCCAACTGGCAACTCTCCGCCGTGGCCACGTACACGTTCCCTGGTCTGTTGCAGTCCAAGGAGAGTTACGTCACCGCCTCCTGGCAGTTCGTCGGCGATCAGATCACCCAGTCCGGTGACCAGACCAGCGGCCCATATCCTCCCGGTGCGTCCTTTGTCGATCCGAGCGGCACCAGAATGCAACTGAATTATCGGGACCGGATGGAACTGGACGCGTACCACCTGTTGAACCTCAACACGGGTCTGTTGTACGACAGTTGGGAAGTCATGTTCTACATCAAGAACATCACGGACGAAAACCCGCAACAATCATTCGACCGGGAACGCGGCGGCCGTGCCCGCCTGGCCTATCGCGTGGGCCAACCCCGCACCTTCGGCATCCTCAGCCGCTTCTACTTCTAAATCCGGGCAGTCACGTTCCTCATTCCCACACCCTCTCCCCAAGGCGGAGAGGGCAGGGGTGAGGGAGCACACGACCTCTCCGCAGTTGTAGCGGCCGCATCTCATGCGGCGTTGCGGTGCGTCGGCGACGGAGGTATCATCCGATAAATAAGTCAGGCACCGGTCACTGGATGCAACCACCGAATCTTTGATGGAAGGAGACCGAGGATGGAACGAATTACCGTCAATCCGAGAATACTCGGGGGGAAACCCATCATCGAAGGGACTCGGATATCCGTGGAATTCATCCTTGATTTGCTCGCGTCCGACGTGAGCGAAGAAGATATTCTCGCGGACTATCCACACTTGAACCGGGAAGATATTCGCGCGTGCCTGAGATATGCCGCTCGTTGCTATAGGAACGAGGTCTATCTCGAGCTAAGACCCACAACATGAAATTTCATCAGTTGCGACTCCTCGCCGACGAGAATGTCTCGCCGAAGGTCGTGGCGTTTCTCAGGGCCCAGGGTATCGATGTGTTGGATACGAAGGAACGAGGATGGCAAGGCAAGAGTGACGACGAGTTGCTGGAAACGGCATACCAGGAAAACCGCTGGGTATTGACTCATGATAGTGATTTTGGTTCGTTAGCCATTCATGAAGACAAGCCGTATTGGGGCGTCGTGTTTTTGAAGCCCCGGGATTTGAAACCTCGTAACGTCATGAGAATGTGCAACCAGCTTCTGCAGCATGATGCGGATTTCTCGCAACGCGCCTTGGTCGTCGTGGAAGAAGCCCGAATCCGCATTCGTCAGTCAGGAGACCGGAGGTCTGGTTAGCCGCGCCTTTTTCCGGCGCCTGCGGGCGTGGCTGCGCCCCAGTTCCGCAAACAAAGCGGCCTCTCCGCAGTTGTAGCGGCCGCATCTCATGCGGCTGAGAGAGGCCGTAGACAGAAGACAGCGCCATGAGATGGTGCCGCTACGAATACAAAAAACAGAAAAAGCTAAACCCTGGATCCCCGACGAAAGCTGTCGAGGATGACAAGAAAGGCAAAGACCATTTTCCGGCGCCTTCGGGCGTGGCTGCGCCCCAGTTCCAAAGTTCTATATGGGGGCGAGGACTGTCTGAGCGAAGCGCTTGGCCTGGGCCTGTCGAAGGGAGCGCAGCCCAAGTAAACGGGACTGGGGCAAAGGCACCCCTTTGGGGCCACGCACGGGCGCCAATGGTTTTGGGTCCTTTTGCCGAAACAAAAGGACCTCGTCGTGCGGGGACGAAACCCCGCACAAAAAAGAAGATCCTGGATCCCCGATCGGGGCCTGTCCTTGACTCGATTTGGGATCGAGGATGATAGGAAAAAAGACGGAAAACTGACCCCGTCGATGTGCCGCAACGCTACCTTGACAAATGCCTGATCGCATGAATAATGAAACAGGGTCGTCCCTTGCTTGAGTAAGGAAGTCACGTGAAGGAGGGCAAGCCATGAAAAAACCTTCAGGCGTCACACTGAGCATCTTGGGCGCTCGTGAAGACGAGAGGTGGTGCGCCATTGCATTGGAGATGAGTTTGCGGGGATATGGCGACACGTTTGACGAAGCGCTTGAGGATTTGAAGGAAACCATCGTCGTTCAAGTGACCTATGCCCTGGACCATCATCAGGCGATCGATCACATTTTCATTCCAGCCGAACCGCATTATTTCGAACGATATGCGATCGCCAAACGTGACGCGTTAAAGAACCGGTTCCTGAACCGCGGCCAGTCTCAACAAACAGAATATCGAGTGGTCAGCATGCAAGTGCCTCGGATAAAAGCCTCATCGCTTCCTGAGCCACAACCGGTTTCGTAAAACTTGGGACGCGCTTTAACCTATAAAGAGATTGTTAACGCCTTAAAGCAACATGACCCTCTTTTTGCAATGGATAAGATTCGAGGCAAAGGCAGTCATCGCATGGTGACACACCCAAAGACCAGGCAACACTACCCACTTCCTTATCACGGGTCGAAGACGATCATCCCTCAGGGAATGCAACGGGATCTTATCCGGATTTTCGACCTGCCATCCGATATTTTTTCATAACACATCTGTGGCTGCGGCATCGCTTTCACCCGACCCTTTCCCAGGGGGAGAGGGAAAAAACAGCAAGCGCCATGAGATGGCGCCGCTACGAATACAAAAAACAGAAAAAACATAAACCCTGGATGCCCGATCAAGCCGGGCATGACAACAACTGCCAATGCCTAGTCGCGGCGCCTTCGGGCGTGGCTGCGCCGCAGTCCCGAAACCCCGCATTTCTTCTCCTCCTCGCAATTTGACTCATCGGTAGAAAACTGGCATGGTCGGATGCTTGCGCCACTCGGCGCGGGTCAGGTCCCTATGCGCAAAACGTCCTACCTGCTGCTCGCTGTGCTGGTCGCCGCCACGATGGCGGCGGGTTGCCAGTCCATCCCCACGGACCGGCAGCTCAGCACCTTCGCGACAGCCACGCTCCTGTTGGCCGATACGGCCAGAGCCACCCTCGAGGCATCCAATGCCGCCGTGGTCAAGCGCAAGCTGCGCGAAACAGCCGAGCTCGGGGATGCGGTGGACGACACGATCTTCCAGCCGCTCGTCGCGGATCACGCCTACGCCATGCGCATCGAGTTCCTGGACGCGCTGGAGCGCTACGCCACGGCGTTGGAAGAACTCGCGGCCGCCGATCGCGGCAAAGCCATGGAAAAAGCCGTCACCAAATTGGGGGGCGCGTTGGACGCGCTGGGGAAGCGCTACGCCAGCCTCGCCGGAAAGAAAAAACCGTTCGGGGCCTCCGGGGCCATCAAGGGGCTCGTGGAGGTGATCGGCAAGGAGTTCACGGAAGCCCAACGTCGCGAAGGCATCCGCCGCGCCGTGGAAATCCAGCATACGGTCATGCCGGAACTGCTGCCGGTCCTCCGCGAGGAGTTGGGCCCCGCGGGCATCTTCGGGATCACGCACCTCAACCAGGCGGAAAACGAAAAGGCAACCCTGATGAGCCGCTACAACACGGACCACAAGGCGAAGCGCCTATCCAAAAATCCCGACACACGGCTCAAGCGGTTGAACCGCATCCGCGAGGCGTGGGACAGGGCAGCGGCCGTCAAGAAACTGTACGTCCGCCTGCAGGAAGCGGTCGAACAGCTCATCGTCGCGGAACAGGCGCTCTACGACACGATGACGGGGGCCATGAACCGCGAACAACTCTACGAGGCAGTGGGGCGCGTGGCCGACCAGGCCCGGACCGTGGGCCGCATTCGCAAACGACTGAAGGAGTAGGGCGATGAACCTCAGATCCGAACTCGTGGAACTCATCCAAACCCTGGATGAACTCCTGCGCAACGTGGTGATGGACGAAGAACAGCGGGAACAGTTCCTGCGCCGGCGGAAACTGCTCTCCGCCATGCTCGACGAGGTGCTGCGCCGGAAGATTGACAAACACACCGACGACTACAACGCCGCGGTCGAGCAAACCAACGCGGCGGTCAAGATGGCCGAACGGGCGCTCCACGAGAGTGAAGAACGGGAAGCCGTCATCCTGGAAATCACCAGGGCTGCCAAAGCCATCGACGCGGTCATCAAATTCACCGTCTAACTCTTGCTGTCATCCTTGCGCACGCGAGGAGACAGGGTCGTTCTCTTTTCTATCCTCCCCTTTGTAAGGGGAGGCCGGGTGGGGTAGAGCCGAATAAACATGGCGCACAAACAACGAACGCAACAGGGACTCCCAAGAACTCTTGTTCAGAAACGGCGACTTCGGACGGACATGACTTCCGCCGAAAAGCTTTTCTGGACCAAACTCCGTTCAAAACAATGTCACTTATTCAAGTTTCGTCGGCAACATGCCATCGGTCCGTTTATAGTCGACTTCTTTTGTCCAGAACAGTCACTCGTGGTTGAAATTGATGGCGACGTTCATGCCGAAAAAGCCCAACAAATAAAGGACCGGCAGCGTGAACGGCATTTGCGTTCCTTGGGTCTTCAAGTCATTCGCTACACGAACGATGAGGTGCTGAACAATTTGAATGGTGTCCTCGAACATCTGCTTTCAGTGCTATCCTCAAGCTCTACCCCCCCTTCCCCTCCTTTGTATAGACCGGGGACATCATTAACGGGTGTTCGGGGACATGGTTGACACATTGTGACTTATTCCAAGGGGTGCTGCAAATCAAGCTCGGTTATATATTGGTGACAAAAATAGACCCGCCAGCGGTGTTCCTGGGTGGTGGGCCGGAGGGCCACGGGGTAGCCCCGTAAGGCTTTGGTCACATGGAAGGGGCGGCCGCGAAACGAGATTTCGCCTTTGCCCTGGACGCGCCGCACGTGGGCGTCGGGGCCATACTCAATCGGCGGGAGGGTTTCGGGAAACGAGCGGGGACTGGGCGTATAGTGGGTGGCCGGAACCGCGAGGGCTAACGCGTCATGCGGGCGGTCCAGGTTATAGTGGTCGCGCCAGCGGTCAAAGTGTTGTTGGCAGTGAGGCAGATCGCGAAAGGTCCGTTGGTGGAGGAGTTCGGTTTTGAGGGTCCGATGAAAGCGTTCGTCTTTGCCCAAGGTTTGGGGGTGGGCGGGCCGGGCATGAGTCAGCCCAATGCCCAGGCGGATGAGCCAGATGGTCAACGGGGTGAAGGGACTGAGGGTGAGTGGGGCGCCCCACGGGGGGCCATTATCCATCAACATGCGGGCCGGCAAGCCATAGCGGCGGAAGGTCTGGGTCAAGTGCGTTTGGACGGTCGGGCCCTGTTCATTGGGACAGGCGTGCAGACAGAGCGCGAAGCGGGAGCAGTCATCCAGCACGGTCAAGGGGTGGCAGCGGCCATGGAGCAAGGCGAAATGGCCTTTAAAATCCATTTGCCACAGGGCATTGGGCGTGGCGTGGGCGAAGCGCTGCCAGGCCCGCTGGGGCGTCGAGTCAGCGGCTGTGAGCCCGGGGGTACGACGCAGAATGGCCGTGATCGTGCTGGGTGCGGGGACCCGGGGATAGCCCAGGGCGCGGAGGCGGGCGTGCAGTTTGCGGCCGCCCCAGGTGGGGTGCTGGAGGCGCAACGCCACGACCGCGGCTTCCAGGGCCGCCGGAGTGCGGTGCGGCGTCTGCTGCGGGCGCCGGGACCGATCGACGAGCCCCGCGGCGCCGGCGGCGGCATAGCGGGTCAGCCATTTATACGCCGTGGGGGGACTGATCCCGAATCGCCGACAGAGGGTGCGCAAGGAGCGGCCGGGTTGGTGGGCTAACTGAATGAATTCGTAGCGTTGAGACATGGTAGACACCTCTTTCCAAGGCATGGCGATCCTCCTGTCGTAGGGGTGAAGCCATGCAGGTTAAAGTGTTAACCATGTCTCCGAACAGGTGTAAACCATGTCCCCGGTCTATACACTCCTTACAAAGGAGGGGGAACTGAGGCACGGAAGGAGACAGCGTCATGAGCCTGTCCTGAGCGTAGCGTGGCTGCGCCCCGGTCCCGAAATATTATATGTGAGGGCGAGGACTGTCTGAGCGAAGCGAGTTCCGCAGCCCACGCAAACGGGACTGGGGCAAAGGCACCCCTTGGGCCGCGCCCGGGCGCCAATGGTTTTGGGTCCTTTTGCCGAAACAAAAGAGCCTGTCCTGAGCGAAAGTCGAAGGAACCTCGTCGGGCGGGGGCGAAACCCCGCATGAGAAACACAAAACCTCTGAATCCCCGCGGAAAACCGCGAGGATGACAGGAGGGGGCAGCGAGGCGGACTCTCGAGAAGCAGCCCCGCATTCTGTCAATGCATGACTGAACATTTACAATCCCTGGCCCCGATCGGGGATCCAGGGTCGTTGCCTATTCTTTCTTCTCCGATGATGTAGGGGACGGTCTGCGTGCCGTCCCGACTCATGCGCGGCGGCCGACCCCCCGGCACTTGCGGCGAGGCGACCTCTTGGGAGAAGATAGACCGTAGGGGACAGGTGGAGCCTGCCCTGCCTGTCCTGAGCCTGTCGAAGGAAGCGAAGCCGAAGGGTGCCGTCCCGAAACCGCGCGTGCGGAGCCGCCAGGATGCATGATCCGGTCCTCCAGGAATTCCTCGAAAAGATCAACCCGCTACGGAAGCACATCACGCGGGTGATTCTGTTCGGGTCACGCGCACGGGGCGATGACCGCACGGATTCGGATTACGACCTGCTCATCGTCGTGCCCCGGAAAGACGACCATCTCATCGACGGCTTATACGAGGGCGTGATGGACGTGTTGCTCGCCCATGGTCGGCTGATTTCCCTGAAAATTTTTCCCGAAGGAGAGTTTGAGCGCTTGATGCGGTTGCAGACGCCCTTCATGCAACGGGTCAAGGCCGAAGGGGTGCCGCTTGGATAAGGTGCAGCAAGACCTCATCGCGGGGTATCTGGCAAAGGCGCGCGCGAAGCTCCGCGTAGCGCGGGAACTGGACAAACAGCACGAATGGGATGACGTGGTCTCGCGAGCCTACTATGCGGCGTTTCACGCGGCGCAAGCCGTGTTGCTGGCGGAGGGGCACCAGGCGGAGACCCACCGGGGCCTGCTCACGCTGTTCACTCTGGTGTTGGTCAAGACCGGCAAGTTCGAGAAAAAATGGGGAAAGTTCCTGGCAAACCTGAAGGACGACCGCGAAGCCGGAGACTATGAAGCCCTGTCGTACCTCGATGAACAGACGGCCAGCCGGGCGTTGACCGAAGCCGAGGAATTCGTGGGAAAGGTCGAAGCATTTCTCGGACAACGGAGCAAGTAGGGACCAACGATCGTCACCGACATCCGCCCCGCCCGCATCATTCTCCTTCGATCATGCCGGCCCTTCCTCCTTCTGTCATCCTTGTATGTGTTCAGTAATTCGTTGACACATTTCGTTTGTTTGTTTAGGGGTTTTCCCTTCCAATGCCTGATGCGGTCTGACCTCATTGTAGTAGAGTAAGTATTGCTCCAATTCGTCCCGAAATGCTGCCAGGGACGCAAACGTGGTCCCGTCGATCAGGTCGTCGTTCAACGTCCGCCAGAACCGTTCCACCTTGCCGTTCGTCTGCGGCCGGTAGGGTCGGGTATACCGATGTTTGATCCCCAACTCCAGCAGCATCCGTTCAAAGGGGTGCGTCGCGGGCTGGGTCGGGGCCGCAAACTCCGAGCCATTGTCCGTTAAGACCTCCGCAAATTGGAGCTGGTAACGCTGGTGGAGCAGATTGAAGCTCTTCAGGGCACTGAACATCACCGTCAGGCTCTTCAGATCGGTCACCACCTCCGCCCACGCCAGGCGGGTACAGGCATCGATCACACACACCAGATAATACCGGGTGGGATCACTCGCAATCAGGTCTTTGCTCAAGTGATGGCAGTCCAGATGCCCTAATTCGCCCGCTTTCTGCTTCACAATCCGCCGTTTCTCCTGTTTGAGCTTGGGCGTTAAGCGGTTCAGCCCATGCCGGTGGCTAATCCGATACACCGTACTCGGCGAGGGCGTCAGGTGCTTGAGTTTCGGCGCCAAGAGTTGACAAATCTCATAACGATTAACGCCCTGCTGCCGGTGTAAGAGCACTTGCTGCTCAATATACCCGTAGACCCGCCGGCTTTTCCACTTCGGCCCGCGGCGCTGGGGGACCAGGGCCTGGTCCGTGCCACGCTGCTGGAAGCGGTGATAATACTTGAAGAAGGTCTGCCGGTGAGTCTGATGAAACCGGTAGAAATCCGCGGCAAACCGGAACTTCGGATGCCGTTTCTGTTTGACCAACTCGTATTCCTGGATGAGGAATTTCCACTTGCTCACATAGTTGCGATAGAGGGTTTTATCTTCCGTATTTTTACGCATAGGTTCGCCTCCAGATGATTGGGTGTGAGTCACCCTACATTCTGTCAACGAATTAGTGAACATTTACAATCCTCGTTTTTCTCCTTCTGTCATTCCCGCAAGATTTTAGCGGGAATCCAGCGTCTTTTTCCTCACGAACGCAGGAAACCACCAAGACCCTGGATCACCGATCGGGGTCGGGGATGCCAAAATGAGTTCATGCCGAAAGTTGCAGGCACTCCGCCATTGGCGTAGTCTGTCAACATGAGGTTTATAGAGACTCCCATCTTCACGGAGGATGTCGAGTGCGAACTCTCATTGGAGGAATACAGGCAGCTTCAGTTAACTCTGTTGCTCCGGCCCACACAGGGCAATCTCATTCAAGGTTCCGGGGGACTGCGCAAACTCCGGTGGCGCCGTGCCGGTATGGGGAAGAGGAGCGGATTGCGAGCTATTTATTATTGGGAAGCGATGTCCGAAACTTGCTATATGCTGATGGTATATCGGAAGAATGACCAGGAAAATCTAACGTCAAAACAATTGGCAATCTTGCGACGGTTGATCAAGGAGGAATTCAAGTGAAGCAAAAGGACTTTGAACGCTTGGTAACCAGTGTGAAGCAGGCAGGAGCTATTCGCCGGGGGCACCTGAAGCCTGGACGGGCGACAGATTTTCGGCCTGAAGACGTGCAGACGATTCGTGCCCGGTTGAAGAAGTCGCAGCAAGAATTCGCGCTGATGATCGGCGTCAGCGTGGCGACACTCCAGAACTGGGAGCAAGGGCGACGAAAACCGGAAGGACCGGCCCGTGCCTTACTGCGGGTCGCAGCAAAGAATCCGCAAGTCGTTGCCAACGCCTTGACATCCTGAGCTTCCCGCCTTCGGGCGTGGCTGAGCCCCGGTCCCGCAAACAAAGCGGCCTCTCCGCAGTTGTAGCGGCCGCATCTAATGCGGCCAACCGGCCTCTCCGTAGTTGTAGCCGCGCGATCCCTTCGACAGGCTCAGGACAGGCTTATCGCGCATGGAGAGGCCGTCAACAGCAAGCGTCATGAGATGATGCGGCTACAACTACCAAAAGAAAAGGCAAAGGCACCCGAAGGACCACGACCGGGCGCCAATGGTTTTGGGTCCTTTTGCCGAAACAAAAGAGCCTGTCGAAGGACCTGGCGAAGGAACCTCGTCGTGCGGGGGCGAAACCCCGCATTCCTTTCTTTCCCCCTTTGCATTCCCCCTTACACCGGCCTACGTACGCCGGCGTACCCCTCACATACCGGAATGGTCATCCATACCGGAATGGTCATCCATACCGGAATGATCATTCCCGATAATGAACCGGATGGACAACGTGCCGCGTGACCGCAGCCGCCCGTACCGCACAATCGACAAGACCACCGGCAAAACAAACAATAAAAAAAGAAAGACAAAAGGCTTGACAGAATCAGCCACCATTCGTACAATCGTTCCGATTTTTACATCGGTCTTGTATTGTCCTGCTTTTCTCCAGCAATAAATTCCAAGAAAGTAAAGGAGGTTGATGCTTGACTTACCAACCCGCTAGCCGTACAATCCTGCAAAACTAAATGCGCAAATTATTCTGCTCTACTTATCGCTCTATAACTCTCAATAAAGGAGACGAGACAACATGGACATGAAACGATTTTTCTTGTACACAATCGTGATTGCCGCAATGACGTTGGCAGGATGTGGCGGCAACGGCGGTGGTGGTGGCAACGGCGGTGGTGACAACGGGGCCCCTGTGCCCACCGCGGCGGAGATGACCGTGACGGATGTGATTGCAGCAATCAATGCGGCGGACCCTAATGCTAATTTGGCTGCTGATGCGTCAAGCAACGACATCGTGGCTGCTATCAATACTATAGCGATGAGAAATCCGGAAGATCCGGAAGATCCGGTCATTGCCGACTTGCGCTCGGAGTTGGGTCTGGCGTCCGATGCGACCCTGGCCATGATCCTCAGTAGTGTGATGGATCTGGTGGCGGAGGACAACCGCATGGAAGATGCGACCGCGGCGAAGAAAGCGCCGGCCATCGCCGACCCGGACGGTGACGGGACGCTGAACGAGAACAATGCAACGGAACGAGGCACAGTAGCAAATTCGGCTGATACTGTATCTGCTGCGCCGGATGACCTCGAAAATCCCAACCGGCCAGGCAAAGGCGAAGCTGATGATGGTTCCGAAGATCTCTTTAGTTTATCGGGTGGTGGGATAGACATGCCCAACATCATGACCATAGGTCCTGCGGCAAGTGCCGACAGGTTGGGGATGCCCGACGCCGGTGTCGACGATGATAATGAATTTGTGATGATGGCGGATGGGATGGTTGACGGCTTTGCGCGCAACGTCCATACGCGGACCATCAGTGGCACGATGGATACGGTCACGGTGTTCGACAACCGCGATGCCCCGGCAGACGTGGAGTACGGCACGTTCTATTCGACGACTGATGCAAGCAGCAGGGATGCCGTTAGCAGTGCCACCGAGGCCGGAGTCTTGACGATTGACACCACCGACGTTAACGGCAACCATGGCCTGTTCTATTCGCCGGAGTTCCCGATGGGCGAGGATCAGACCTACACGCACGTGGCTGCTGATAATACGCAGGACCCGCCGGTGATGGAAGCGAGAGGCGGCCGGAGTTTCGATGGCATGTTCAACGGCGTTCCGGGTGAGTATGCCTGTACGGGCGGCACATGCTCGTCTTCGACCGACTCGATGGGGAACCTGATGACTCTCGTGGGCGCTTGGACCTTCACGCCGGATGATGTCGAGGAGGACGCGGACCCGCATATGATTGTGGGTGCCAATTACGACACCGACTATCTGGCGTTCGGGTACTGGCTGCAAGGGACGGGAACGGGTGACGCCCTGAAGTACGGCATCGGCACCTTCGCGACCGGCTCGATGCCGTTCGCCGGGGCCAATGCGGGAGTGGCGGTCGCGGCGCTCATGGGTTCGGCGACCTATTCGGGTCCGGCGGCCGGGATGTTCGTGATGAAGATGGACATCGACGACGACAACAAGGGTCCGGTGGCGACCGAAGCCGGAAAGTTCACGGCTGATGCTTCACTGACGGCGAAGTTTGGTGATGCGACCATGAGCCCTGATGACTTCACCATCAGCGGCACGGTGGATAACTTCCAGCTCGAGAATTATGACGGGACCACGGTTGACAATAGCTGGTCGCTCTCATTGAATTCTGGAGCCTTTGCCGACCGGACGTATAGCACGTCCACCGGCATGGTTGACAGGATCACCGGCCACCGGAGGACCTTCGGTGGCAGCACTGGTTCGATGGAGACTGGTCTCGGAAGATGGGAAGGCCAATTCTATGGCGCGCAGGTTGAGAATGACACTATGACCACCGCGACGAATGAGGCGGAGACCGGCTACCCGACCGGCGTGGCCGGTGAATTCATCGGTCATTTCGAGACCGGACACGCGATCGGTGCCTTCGGCGCCACCAGGGATCCGTAAGACAGTATCTACGATCAAAGGCCCGTCCAACGGAGGGTCTGTTCACAAAGAAGGGCAGCCACCGGCTGCCCTTCTTTTTTGCCCTGCTCATGCCGACAACTCTTTTCGCTCTTATCCTCGTGATCCTGTTCCCTGTCGCGCCGGCCGTGGCTGCGTCTGGCGGCACGCCGCCGGAACCCTGCCGGGACTGCGGGGGATTGCAATATTATCCGTCTGCCGCGTCTGGTATGACGGCCCCCCTCACCCCAGCCCTCTCCCTCCAGGGGAGAGGGGGTGAAAAGGGCCAGGGGAGAGGGCCATCGAGCGGCACTTCGGGAGGGCCGGCCCGTCTGGAGCGGGAGGGCTTGTCGAAGCGCAAGCACCTGTCCTCGGATCCTCGGGTCACTACCGCGCGTGTACTGGTGGAACGCAACCGCTTTCCCGAGGCCCTCAAGATCCTGCGGCCCCTGGCTCTGGAGGACCGTCCGGACCAGACGGATGTGAAGTTTCTTCTCGGCCTGGCCGCCAGCCGGGGGGCCCAGGCCCCCGATTTGGATGACGAGCAGCGGCTCGCGTTGCTGGATGAGGCCATTGCAACGTTCAGATCCATCCTGATCCGCCGGCCGGACCTGGTGCGGATTCGCTTGGAACTGGCTCTGGCCTTCTATCTGAAGGAGGACGACCAGTTGGCCCGGGAGCATTTCGAACGGGCCCTCGTCGGCAAGCCACCGCCAGCCCTGGTGGCCAACATCGTCCGGTTTTTGAGTATCATGCGGGCCAGGCGCCGCTGGACCGGGTATTTCGGCTTCTCCCTGGCCCCGGACACCAACATCAACGCGGCCTCGGACGCGCAGATCATCTATATCGGAGGCCTGCCGTTCAGCGACCGGACGGGCGGCCTGCCCAGTTCGGGTATCGGCGTGGTGGGCTGGGGCGGTGGGGAGTACCAGTATCCCCTGGCCGCCCGCTGGCGCCTGCGCGCGGGGCTCGACGTCAATCACCGGGAATATCCGGGGAACCAATTCGACCAGACGTTCATCGGCGGCTTCGTGGGGCCGCGCTGGCTGATCAGCCCGAATACCGAGATGAGCCTGCTGGCCGCCTCGAACCAGCGCTGGTGGGGCAACTCCCCTTTCAACTATGATTTTGGCGCGCGCCTGGAAGTGCTGCACCGGCTCTTCGCGGGCCTGCTGCTGAACGGACGGGCGACCTGGCAGGACCGGATCTACCAGCAGCAGAAGTTCCTGGAAGGCCCGGTCATGGTGTTCTCACTGGGCGCGACCTACGTGCTCCTCCCGACTGTGAGTGTCAACGCGCTGGCGGGCTACCAGCAGCAGGAGGCGCAGACAAATCGCTGGAGCAATATGGGCTACTGGGGGCGGGTGGGGACGAACGTGGCCTTGCCGTTCGGGTTCACCGTGGGCCTCAGCGCCGAGTTCCGGTGGACGGACTACGAGAGCGGGTGGCCTCTGCCGTTCAGGCCCGACGGCTCCGCCCGCCGGGACCGGACCCGGATCCTGGGGGTCACGCTGCTGAACCGCGCGATTACCGTGTTCGGGTTCAGCCCGCAGATCGCGTTCTCCAACCAGGTCCGCGAATCCAACGCGCAACTGTTCGACTACAAACGCAACCTCATAGAAATGCGCTGGGTGAGGCAGTTTTAAAATTCCCTTCTGTCATCCTCGACAGCTTTTGTCGGGGATCCAGGGGTCTGTTTTTTGTATTCGTAGCGGCGTCATCTCATGACGCTGTCTTCTGTCGACGGCCTCTCTCAGCCGCATCAGATGGGGCCGCTACACCTACGAACGGCAACGCCACTGGATTCCCGCTAGAGGCCTGCGGGAGTATCTGTGTTTCGAGTCAAGCCTGTTTTACGATACAGGCGCCCCCTCGGCGACCCACGGTGTCCCCCGGTGCGCAATCGCATGCAGCCGCAACAGCAGCTTCCGCATCACCGCCACCAAGGCCACTTTGCCGGGCTTCCCTCGCCGCCGTAAGCCCTGATAAAACCGCCCCAGGTCCGTGTTCGTCCGGATCGCCGACAACGCCGCCATGTATAACGCCCGCCGGACCAGCCCGCGCCCCCCGCGAATCGCCCGATACCCCCGGTGTGCCCCACTGTCTGCCGCCCACGGCACCAGCCCCACCAAGGCCGTCAGCGCCTTCCCCGCGCCCTGCCCCAATTCCGGCACATAGGCCACCAAGGTCGCCGCCGTAAGCACCCCGACGCCGCGCACACTCTGATACAAGGCCGCGCGCTCGGCCAATTCGGGCTTGGCTTGGATCGCCTGCTGGTACTCGTCTTCCAGGTGCTTCAGTTCTTGGTCCAACCAGGCCAGATGCCGCTGACACGATTTCTTGACCCGGCCCTGCAACCCTTTCTCCAACCGATTGTGTTCCTGGGTTCGTTGGTCGAGCAGTTGCTGCCGTCGCCCCAGCAGCGCCCGGACCTCCGCACTGGCTTCTTCTTGGGCGGCCTCCACGGGGAGGGCAAAGACCTCGCCATAGTGCGCCAAGATCTGCGCATCCAGCGGATCGGTCTTGGCTCCTTGGCCGACCGCCCGGGCAAACGCCCGGACCTTCGTCGGATGCGCCACCGCCACCGTGAGCGCCGTCCCCCGGACCCGTTGGACCAGCAAGCGTTCATACCCGCCGGTGGCTTCACACACCACTTGGGTCACGGCTTGTCCGCGCACCCACGTCAGCACCGCCGTGATCCCCGCGCCAGTGTTCGGAAACCGGCGGACCGGTCCCCGCGCCACGGACACCACTAACTCCTGTTTCCCGACATCAATCCCTGCGACCGTTTTGTTCATGGCCCCCTCCCTGCTGCGGATGAATGGCGTTTGTGCTCCCCACTTGTCATGCGGGGCGGTGAGCCCCCTGTATCTGTTCGGAGCGACAAACTGGCATGAGGGGTGTCCTACTCCCGCACGGTGCCACCCTAGGGTTCACCTTATGACAAGCGACGCGCCCCTCACGCCCACCTCACAAATTGGCCGATTTGCAAGGTGAAAGCAACATACAAATGACAGCAAGAGAATTGGCGCCCGGGCGTGGCCAGAAAAATCAAGCAAAATTCTTGCGTTACCCACGACCATCAACATATACTTTCCTTACCAGGATATTTTTTTCGTTGACTTGGTAAGGGTGTTTCTATAGAAAGTTCCCGCTTTCCCCCACTTTTTCTTTTTCGTCCGTTTTTGAGAGGTGTCAACCATGAAACGCAATAAATCGGATCAGAAAACTGATCCTATTCAGATTTCTATTGCTGTGGTGGTTGAGGAAGACGGCGATAGATTCCATGCCTACACACCTGCCTTGAAGGGTCTTCATGTCGATGGAGCAACTTACGATGAGGCTTTAGAAAAGGCCAAGAAAGCTATTCCCGTTTATTTGGAGTCTCTAGGCAAACATGGTGAATATTTGACTGAAGGCCCTGGTCTCATAGTACACAAAACCAAGGGGAAGACTTCGTTACAGAACGTCAGGACGCAATGGCATTCAATAAGGCCATTTGGGACCAACTTAAGAACACCACAGCCAGTGATTTAATCCGTGCTCTTTCCGCAGACGATTGGGAAGAAGATGTGCGTAGAGGTGCGACTCGTGCTTTCCGTAAAGGTGCTGGCAAGAGAGTTGTCATACATTACCATCCTAAGAGCACGTATGGAGCAAAGATGCTAAAAGCGTTGATCAACGATATTGGATGGTCAGAAGACGATCTAAAGAGATTGAAGCTCATCAAATAGGCTCTCACACAATCAACTCCCGATACGACAATCTCCTCCCCGACAAGCCCCTCTCTGTCATCCTCGACAGCTTTCGTCGGGGATCCAGGGTTTGTTTCTTATGCGGGGTTTCGTCCCCGCACGACGAGGTTCCTTCGACTCCGCTTCCTTCGACTTCGCTAACGCTACGCCTGTCCTGAGCGCGGTCGAAGGGCTCAGGACGAACGGGAGAATAATCCGTGCATCCTGAGCGTAGGCCTCTTGAGGCCGGAGTCGAAGGGTCAGGACGAACGGTTGCCTCTCCGGTCACCCTGAGCGTAACGCAGTGGAGTCGAAGGGCGCTCAGACAGTCCTCGCCCCCACATAGAATTTGCGGGACCGGGGCGCAGCCACGCCCGCAGGCGCCGTTTTAAAGACTTCTTGACAAATACATGAACCCATGAATAATGAAGGTGAAACGAATGGTCCCACGGAGGAAGTTATGAGTACAAAACACTCTGTAAAAAAACCCGCCGTGAGAAAGCGCGGCGCGGTTGAAGAGAACGCGAAGCCCGCCCGGTTCGTGGATGCCCCCGAAGATGTTATTGATTCCGAGATCGCTGCAACGCGGTTACGCGAAATCAATGAAGATCCCGCTAGGCTTGTTTCGGGAGAGAAGTTGACCGCCGCTCTTCATCGTCTCGTTAAGTGAAGCGGTACATTTACGCGTATACCAAGGCTGCGCTTGATGCCCTCGAGAAATTGCCAAAGGAGGTGCGTAGGCAGATCAAAGGTAAGATAGATGGACTGGCCGATGGCACAACAAGACAGGGTATCAAGGTCCAGGGGGTGATGGACGGTACGAATCATGTGTATCGAATACGGTCGGGGCCTTATCGCATTCTCTACTCCGTCCGAGATGGTTCGAACATCATCGTTCTTGACATCGGGCATCGTCGCGAGATTTACCGGAGACTGAATTGACGGTCGAACTAACAGTGGATGAACGTATCCGTCACCTGTCTTGGAAGCTCACCACACAGCCCGTTTGATGTCAGCGTTTTATCGTTTAGTAAGCCCATGGTCTTCAGTCGGCCTTGGGCTTTTCTTTTTTCAATCGCGAGGATCCAGGGCCTTTGCAGTTAGTCTTTGTAGCTGCGCCATCTCATGGCGCTGTTTTCTCCCTCCCCCCTGGTGGGAGCGGACAGGGTGAGGGGGACGACGCTCATGAATCAGCGAACGAGTTCATCCTGAACGATCGACGGCCGTTTTTCGATCAGCGCCAGCAGCACGCGGGCCGGTCCCTCAGGCCGCCGCCGGCCCTGCTCCCAATTCTTGAGCGTTCCCAACGGTACACCGATGCTTTTGGCAAAGGCCGGTTGTGACAATCCTGTCTTGCCACGGATCGCCACGACGTTCGGCTCGAGCGCTACCACTTCATGCACCGTGAACCCATCGCGTGCGCCCTTCAGGTAGGCTTGGGTATCCTCGAGCCCGGTCATGATTTTGTCGAATGGTTTGCTCATTGGTGTCTCCTGTAATCCGCAACCATTTTCTGTGCGGCAGCGATCAGCGTGGTTCGTTCCCTGGCGCTGAGATCTGTCTTCTCGTTTTTGGCGAAGACGGTCAGCAAAAACACCGGAATGTCTTCACCGGAGAACAGGAACACTACACGTGCCCCGCCGCGTTTTCCTCGTCCGGGGCGGGCGATCCGCATTTTTCTGATCCCACCTCCGAGCGGCACGCCTGCCTCGGGATGCTCGGCCACCATCGTGACAACGTCGTCCCGCTCGGCGTCGGACAGAACGCCTTTGGCCGCCGTGAGATATGCCGGTGTCTCGACGACGGTTTGTGGCCGGCCGCGCATGACACCAGTATAGGCGCCATTGACGCCGCCGTCAATGGCGCCTGCCTAAACCCTCACGGATTACGATTCCAAGGTGCGGGGTAAGTCTATTAGAAAAGCAGACAGTCCTCGCTCCCCAAAAAACGGTTTCGGTACCGTGGCGCAGCCACGCCCGCAGGCGCCGCTGTTTGCGCAAGGCGGGAGCATTCCGTTGTCTTCAAAACAAACGGATCCACAAGCTCAACCCCGGAGGCCTCAAAATCGCGCCGGTTTCGGGTCGCAAGTGGCAATCCATGAGTGAGGGCGATTGCGGCAATGAGACTGTCTTTGATCGGCATCGGTTTGCCGAGCGCACGGAGATGCGACAGGAGTTCTGCCCAACGCCATCCAGTCTCCGCGTCCCATGGCACGCAGTGAATGCGTCGGGTGACTTCATCGAACCAGCTTTCGAGTTTTTTTCGCCGTCGTCCGGATGGAAGGAGGAGGATCCCGAAGCGAACTTCCCCCAGGATCACCGGGTTGACCACAAGGTCGCGTTCGTGACGTGTCAGCCACTCGATGACGTCAGGGTCCGGACTCGGCCTGGTAGCTTCGCACAGCACATTGGCATCGACCAGACACGTCACGATGGTCCTTCAAGCGCGTCGGTGGATTCTGATTCAATCGGAACGAACCAGCCCTTCACCGGGCAGGCGAGCAGCGTGTCCACCAATCCCTGGTTCTTCGGGGGCGCCGTCGCTGTCAGACGATATTTACCTCTGTCCACCCGTTCTATATCAAATGTCTGGCCGGCTTCGATGTTGTCCTGACGGCGAAACTTGGCTGGTATGATAATCTGACCCTTTGATGACACAATCGTATTCATGACAGGTAAGATAACGTCTTACCACGCGATGGTCAAGAGGGCGTAGCCACGCGTGCCTTCGAAAACCCTCGCCCCTGGTGGGTGTACGGACCGGAGAGATAGGTAACAGGTGTTCGGGGACATGGGTAACACATTGTGCCTTATGGAGCGGAGCGGTGTAAATCGAGATCCGCCACATGTTGATGACAAAAATACACCCGCCAGCGCCCATCGTGCGGCGTCGGGCGGAGCGCGACCGGGTAGCCCCGAAACGCTTTGCTCAGCCGAAAGAGCCGCCCCCGGAACGACACTTCGCCTTGAGCCTGCACCTTCCGCACGAGATCCGTAGCGCCATACTCAATGGGCGGCAGGGTTTCGGGAAACGGGCGGGGACTGGGCTGATAGCGCGACGCGGGGACGGCCAGGGCGAGGGCTTCATGGGGGCGGTCCAAGTTATAGAGGGCCCGCCAGCGGTCAAAGTGGTGTTGGCAATGGGTCAGATCGAGAAAGGTGCGGTGATGCAGCAATTCGGTTTTGAGGGTCCGATGAAAGCGTTCATCCTTGCCCAAGGTCTGCGGATGCGCAGGGCGCGCATGGCTAATCCCGATCCCCAGGCGGATGCACCAGACGGTCAGCGGGGTGAAGGGACGGCCCGCCCGATCACCCCACGGCGCGCCGTTATCCATCAGCAGGCGGACGGGCAGGCCATAGCGCCGGAAGGTCGCGATCAGGTGCGCCTGCACCGTGGCCGTCTGTTCGTTGGCACAGGCTTGGAGACACAGGGCAAAGCGGGAACAGTCATCCAAGATGGTCAGGGGGTGACAGCGGCCGGGCCCCACGGGGAAATGGCCTTTGAAATCCATTTGCCACAAGGCATTGGGCGTGGCGTGTTCGAACCGCTGCCAAGCGGCCGGGCCGGGTGGCGTGGGGGGCAGGCACCCCTGCCGGCGCAAAATTGCGGTAATGGTACTGGGGGCCGGGACCGACGCATAGCCCAGGGTCTGCAAGCGGGCGTGCAGCTTTCGGCCGCCCCACGCCGGATGAGCGGTGCGGAGTTGGAGAATTGCGTGCTCCAAGCCGTCAGGGGTGCGCTGGGGCATGTGTTGCGGGCGGCGGGAGCGGGCCTGCAACCCTGGCTCGCCTTCGGCCTCATACCGGGCCAGCCATTTATACCCGGTCTTGGGGCTGATGGAGAACGCGCGACACAGGGCGCGGACGTTGCGGGCTGGTTGCGTGGCTAACATGATGAACTCTTTGCGTTGCGACATAGTGGACACCTCTTTCCATGGCATGGTCGATCTCCCTTTCGATTGGGGTGAACCATGCACTGTACAGGTGTTACCTATGTCTCCGAACAGGTGTTACCCATGTCCCCGGTCTATACAGTGGGAGAGGGCTAGGGTGAGGGGGCAAAGGGAGCCTTATCCGAACAGGTCGGGGTCTTTGCGTTTGCCGAAGTGTTCGAAGGCTTTGGCCGTGAGTTGACGGCCGCGGGCGGTGCGGTCCAAATAGCCGGCCTGGAGGAGAAAGGGTTCGTACACGTCTTCGAGCGTGGCTTTTTCTTCACGGACCGCGGTCGCCAGGGCCTCGGCGCCCACCGGACCGCCGTTGAATTTTTCCAGGATGGTCAGGAGAATCTTGCGGTCCATTTCGTCGAACCCCGCGTCGTCCACGCCCAGCCAGTGCAGCGCCTCCTGCGCCACCTCTTGCGTGATGACGCCCCGGGCCTTGACGTCGGCGAAGTCTCTGACCCGCCGGATGAGCCGGTTGGCGATGCGCGGCGTCCCGCGCGCGCGCCGGCTGATTTCACTCGCGCCGCCGGGTTCGATGGCCACGTTCAGCAGGCCTGCCGAGCGGTTGACGATGGTTTCCAGTTCTTCCGCCGTATAGAAGTCCAGCCGGTACACCAGCCCGAACCGTTCCCGCAATGGGGAGGTGAGCGCGCCGGCCTTGGTCGTGGCCCCCACCAGGGTGAACGGGGGCAGGTCCAGTTTCATGGTGCGGGTGGCCGGGCCCTGGCCGATGACGAGGTCGATCTGGAAATCTTCCATGGCGGGGTACAGGGCTTCTTCCACTGACGCGGGCAACCGGTGGATTTCGTCGATGAACAGGACGTCGTGGGCTTGCAGGTTCGCCAGGATCGCGGCGAGGTCGCCGGCGTGGTTCAGGACGAGCCCGGAGGTCGAGCGGATGCCGCCGCCCATTTCCCTGGCGATGACGTGCGCGATGGTGGTTTTGCCCAGGCCGGGCGGGCCGTAGAAGATGGCGTGGTCCAGGGGTTCGCCGCGGCCTTTGGCCGCCTGGATGCAGACCCGCAGCGATTCTTTCATGCGCTCCTGGCCGGTGTAGTCCTCCAGGGTTTGCGGGCGCAGGGTGCCTTCGGTGTTCTGTTCTTCTTCCAGCAGGTGGTCGGTGACGATGCGGTCTTCCATGAAGGGGGCCGGTCGTGGGCTATGGGCTCGGGACGGCAGAGGGCCGTTGCCCGGGGGTGAGTGCCGTCCCCACCCCGAGGCCGGTTCGCGGACGGGGGTTACGGGAGCGTGAATTCGACGTTGATGTCCCGCCCCAGGTAGTTCACGAGAAAGCCTTGATTCTGGTAGTTCAACATGGCCCCCATGACGTTTTCGTCCCCGAAGTCTTCGGGACCCAGCAGTTCCCGGATTTCCTTGGCGCTCTCGGCCGTGAGCACGCGCCGGAAAATGCCCCGGGTCTTATGCACGAACCGGTTGTTGATGAAGATCAGCGTGACGCGGCCGTCCAGGATCTGGACGCCGGCCATGGCGCCGGTGGGGTTCGATTGATCCCACAGCAGCACGAAGACGCCTTCCTGCTCCGCGCGGACCCCGGAAATTTTTTCGTTGACCAGCATTTCCACGGCCTCGATTTCCGGATCCCCCAAGCGGACGCCGTACAGTGACACCAGCGTGCTGTCGACTTGATCGGGTTTTTGCACGTTGTTCCTTGTCAGTTCGTATTTCCTCGGCTTGGCCATGGCGTCGGCGGCAACGGTCATGGCGCCTCCGATGCCCACCAACACGGCCAATGCAATCAGTGACAATCTGCGCATGGAATTCTCCTCCCCCAGTCTGATAAACGACGCTCGCTCGCGTTATGAGCGGAAATATGAGTCATGAATGCCGGATTCGTCTGTGTGGCATGCCTTGATATTTGTCGCCGCGCCATCTTTTGAAGCTCGGGATTCCCTCCCCTTTGTAAGGGGAGGTCAGGTGGGGTAGAGCCGACCGCCCGAGAATCTTGCGCTTGGTCTGGTCGTTGCTTCTCTATTTCGCAACTGAATCCGCTCTACCTCCCCCACCCCTCCTTACAAAGGAGGGGAGACGACTGGCCTGCATTCGTAGCCGCCGCTACTTTACTGTGATTGTAACGAACGGCCTGCGCATAAGCAAATGGTCTTGTTTGTTCCTTATGTTTGATGTAGGGACAGGCCTGCGCCTGCCCTGAGCGAAGCCGAATGGTGCCTGTCCGAGGGCTCATCACCCTCTCCCCACCGTGGGAGAGGGCAGGGGTGAGGTACAGACCGGGTACATGGTTTACATTTTAAACCGGGGACATGGTTTACACGGGTACACTACACGGCAAAGGAGGGCCTGCCCATGCCGTGGAAGGAGTGGAAGATCATGGACCAACGAGAACAATTTGTATGCGACTATCTGACCGGGGCGTATGCGAAGGGCGCGTTATGTGCGGTATATGGCATCAGCCGGCCGACCGGGGACAAATGGCTGGCGCGGTATCACACGCACGGGGTGGCGGGGTTAGCGGACCTGTCGCGGCGGCCGCACACGCAGCCGCACCAGACCCCGGCGGCGCTGGTGGCGGCCATCATTGCGATGAAGCGCCGGCATCCGAGTTTTGGGCCGAAGAAGATTCGGGACCGGTTACGGGCGGTCGCCCCGGAGCAGGGGTGGCCGGTGGATAGCACGGTGGGGGTCATTTTGCGCCGGGCGGGCTTGGTCCGCCCGCGGCGGCATCGCCGACGGGTCCCGGCCGATCCGCAGCGACTGAGCCAGGGGACCGCGACGGCCCCGCTGTGGAGTGCGGACTTCAAGGGGGACTTTCGGGTGGGCAATGGCGCGCGGTGTTATCCGCTGACGGTGCTGGACCACGCCAGCCGGTATCTGCTGCGGTGTCAGGGCTTACGCCAGCCCACGACGGCGGCGGTGCAGCCGTGGTTTGTCTGGCTGTTTCAGGAATATGGGCTGCCGACGACGATCCGGACGGACAACGGCCCGCCGTTTGCGTCTCTGGCGCTCGGGGGGCTCAGTCGGCTCGCGGCGTGGTGGGTGCGGTTAGGCATTCGGCCCGAGCGGATTCGCCCGGGCACCCCGAGTGAGAATGGCTGTCATGAGCGGATGCATCGGGCGCTGAAAGCGGCGGTGGGGCCCCCGGCGGCGACCTGGGCCGCGCAACAACGGCGGTTCGTGGCGTTTGTGCAGGAATATAATTGGGCCCGCTCGCATGAGGCCCTGGGGCGCCGGACGCCCGGCAGTGTGTACCAGGGCTCGCCCCGGCCCTATCCTGTGACACTGCCGCCCATCGAGTATGGCTCGGGGACGGTGGTGCGGCACGTGCGGCACAATGGCGAAGTCAAATGGCGGGGTCATCGGCTGTACCTGTCCGAGGTCTTGGCGCAGGAGCCGGTGGGGTTCACGCCGATCGGGGAGAGCACTTGGGCCATTCATTATAGCTTCCATCCGCTGGGGACCTTGGATGACCGCACGTTGACGATCGCCTCGGCCCGGCAGTGGCATCAACCGGAAACCCCGCAGGCGATGTAAACGATGTGTCCGGTTTATTTTGTAAACCATGTCCGGCTTGCACAGTGAGGGGACTTGATTTTCGGTTTTACGGGGTTTACTCTACTGTCAATACCCCTTGCGGTTTCGATCGCAGGGCGCGGGGCCTCTTCGGAGGCCCTTGCTTTTTTGGCGGGAATCTATGCGGACAATTGTCTATGTCGACGGGTTCAATCTCTACTACGGGTCGCTAAAAGGCACGCCATGGAAGTGGCTTGATCTGCTTGTATTGTTTGAGACGATCCTCCAGCCCTACCACGACATTCGGGCGATCAAGTACTTCACGGCAAGAGTTTCAGGTACGTCGAGTGATCCGTCGAAACCACAGAGGCACGATGTTTACCTTCATGCCCTTCGCCGCTATCGCCCCGAAGTCGAAGCCTATTTCGGCCATTTCCTCAGCCACACGGTTCGGGCACCGCTGGCTCAGCCGCGCGGACAACAGTTGACGGCTGAAGTGATCAAGACCGAGGAAAAGGGCTCGGACGTTAAACTCGCCGTGCATCTGCTTAATGACGGCTGGCTTGACGCCTACGACTGTGCAGTGGTCGTCAGCAACGACAGCGACGTTGCCGAAGCGATGCGCTTGGTGAAGCACCATCATACGAAACGAATCGGCCTGATCACACCAGGAACGGGTCGTCCATCCCGTCAGCTCATGGCGCATGCGGACTTCTCAAGGCATATCAGGGACAATGCCCTTAGGCGTTCGCAGTTACCGGATCCGATCCCTGGTACCAATATCCGAAAACCGTCGCGCTGGTAGCATGATTTCCGAAATATGCCGGTCAACTTTTGTATTCCTAGCCGCGCGATCTCATCTCCCTCTCTCCGGCGGGAGAGGGCAGGGTGAGGGACATGCTGTGTCTTTGTAGCGGCGCCATCTCATGGCGCTGTTTTCTGGTGGCCGCATTGTTGGCGGCATAAGATGCCGCCACTACGCCGTTTACCATGCGGCCGGTGCCACCGCTACAACCACGGAGAGGCCGCGTACTGACCCATGAGCCAGACGATTCATATTAAAGGGGCGCGGGAACATAACCTGAAGAACTTGGACGTGGTGCTGCCGCGCGACCGGTTGGTGGTGGTGACCGGGTTGAGCGGGTCCGGCAAGTCGTCGTTGAATTTCGACACGATTTATGCGGAAGGGCAGCGGCGGTACGTGGAGTCGTTGTCGGCCTACGCGCGCCAGTTCCTGGAACAGATGGGCAAGCCCGACGTGGATTCCATCGAAGGCCTTTCGCCCGCCATTTCCATCGAGCAGAAGAATACCAGCCACAATCCCCGGTCCACGGTCGGGACGGTCACGGAGATTTATGATTATCTGCGCTTGCTGTTTGCCCGGGTGGGCCAGCCGTTTTGCGTGAGTTGCGGGGAACCGATTACGGCGCAGACCGTGCAGCAGATGGTGGATGCCATCGGGGCGCTGCCGGTGGGCTCGCGGTTTCAGGTCCTGGCGCCTATCGTGCGCGGCCGCAAGGGGGAGTATCGCAAGGAGTTGGCCGACGCCCGGCGCGCGGGTTACGTGCGCGCCCGCATCGACGGCGCGATCGTCGGTCTGGATGAAGCGATCTCCCTGGACAAGCAGCGCAAGCATACGATCGAGATTGTCGTGGACCGGCTGGTGATGAAAGACGAGGAATCGCTCCAGCGGCGGTTGGCGGATTCGGTGGAGACGGCGTTGAAGTTGACCCAGGGTCTGGTCGGGGTGCTGACGGACGAGAACACGGTTACGCTCTACAGTGAGCAGTTGGCGTGTATCACGTGCGGCGTGAGTTATCCGGAACTGGCCCCGCGGGTGTTTTCGTTCAACAGCCCGCACGGCGCGTGTCCCGCGTGTGACGGCATCGGGTACGAGGTGTCCGCGTGCCCGGAGGGGCAGGAGTATTCCGAACACTACCTGTGCCCGGTGTGCCAAGGGACGCGGCTGAGGGCGGAGAGCCTGGCGGTGAAGGTCGGCGGGAAATCCATTGCCGAGGTCACGCAACTTTCGATCCTCGAGGCCGGGTCGTTTTTCGAGTGCCTGGACTTGAGCGAACGGGAGCGGATGATCGGCCAGCGGATCCTGAAGGAGATCCGGGAACGGTTGGAGTTTTTGCTGAACGTGGGGTTGGATTATCTGACGTTGGACCGGGCGGCCGCGACCCTGTCCGGCGGGGAAGGGCAACGCATCCGGCTGGCGACGCAGATCGGGTCGGGGTTGGTGGGCGTGCTGTATATCCTGGATGAGCCGAGTATCGGCCTGCACCAGCGCGACAATCACCGGTTGCTGCAAACCCTGCTGCGGCTGCGCGACCTGGGGAATACCGTGCTGGTGGTGGAGCATGACGCCGCGACCATGCGCGTGGCGGATCATATCGTGGACATGGGGCCCGGCGCCGGGGTGTTCGGCGGGTCGATCGTGGCGCAGGGCACGCCCGCGGAGGTGATGCGGCATCCTGACTCGTTGACCGGGCAGTATCTGCGCGGGGAGAAACGGGTGGCGTTGCCGGCGCGCGCCCGGCGGCCCAAGGGCTTTCTGACGGTCGTCGGCGCCGACAAGCATAATCTGAAAGCGGTGAACGCGAAGATCCCGCTGGGCCTGTTCACGTGCGTCACCGGCGTGTCCGGGTCCGGCAAGAGTACGCTGGTGCTGGAGGTCCTGTTCCAGTCGCTTTCGTCGTTGCTGTATCACAAGAAACCGCGCATGGAGGGGTGCCGGGCGATGAAAGGGGCGGATGCCCTGGACAAGGTGATCGACATCGATCAGTCGCCGATAGGCCGCACGCCGCGCTCCAATCCCGCCACGTACACGGGTGTGTTCACGTTTATCCGGGACCTGTTCGCCGGGCTGCCGGAGTCGCGCGTGCGCGGGTACCGGCCCGGGCGCTACAGTTTCAACGTGAAGGGCGGCCGGTGCGAAACGTGCCAGGGCGGGGGGCTGATCAAGATCGAAATGCATTTTTTGCCGGACGTGTACGTGACCTGCGAGGCGTGCAAGGGCCGTCGGTATAATCGGGAAACCTTGGACGTGCGGCACAAGGGCAAGAGTATCGCGGACGTGTTAGATATGACCGTGGCCGAGGCCCTGGATTTTTTCACGCACATCCCGGCGATCGCCAGAAAATTGCAGACCCTGGCGGACGTGGGCTTGCACTACGTCAAGCTAGGACAATCCGCCACGACGTTGTCCGGGGGCGAGGCGCAACGCGTGAAGTTGAGCCGCGAGCTGTCCAAGCGCGCCACGGGCCGTACCCTGTACCTGTTGGATGAGCCGACGACCGGGTTGCACTTTGCGGACGTGCAACGCCTGCTCGACGTGTTGAACCGGCTGGTGGAACACGGCAACACCGTGCTCGTAATCGAACACAACCTGGACGTGATCCGCAATGCGGACTGGATCGTGGACCTGGGCCCGGACGGCGGCAACGCCGGCGGCGAGATCGTGGATGAAGGCCCGCCCGCCACGTTGATCAAATCCGGCACCTCCTGGACCGCGCAAGTGCTACGCGAAGACCAGGGCGTGTGACGCTTCCTCCCTCTTTTCTATGGTCTTTGTAGCCGCGCCATCTCATGGTGCTTGCAGTTGCCTCCCCTTTGTAAGTGGGCGCATTTCCGAAGAGGGAATGCGGGTGGGGTAGCTTTGTCCCTCCCCTTTGTAAGGGGAGTGTATAGACCGGGGACATCATTAACGGGTGTTCGGGGACATGGTTGACACATTGTGACTTATTCCAAGGGGTGCTGCAAATCAAGCTCGGTTATATATTGGTGACAAAAATAGACCCGCCAGCGGTGTTCCTGGGTGGTGGGCCGGAGGGCCACGGGGTAGCCCCGTAAGGCTTTGGTCACATGGAAGGGGCGGCCGCGAAACGAGATTTCGCCTTTGCCCTGGACGCGCCGCACGTGGGCGTCGGGGCCATACTCAATCGGCGGGAGGGTTTCGGGAAACGAGCGGGGACTGGGCGTATAGTGGGTGGCCGGAACCGCGAGGGCTAACGCGTCATGCGGGCGGTCCAGGTTATAGTGGTCGCGCCAGCGGTCAAAGTGTTGTTGGCAGTGAGGCAGATCGCGAAAGGTCCGTTGGTGGAGGAGTTCGGTTTTGAGGGTCCGATGAAAGCGTTCGTCTTTGCCCAAGGTTTGGGGGTGGGCGGGCCGGGCATGAGTCAGCCCAATGCCCAGGCGGATGAGCCAGATGGTCAACGGGGTGAAGGGACTGAGGGTGAGTGGGGCGCCCCACGGGGGGCCATTATCCATCAACATGCGGGCCGGCAAGCCATAGCGGCGGAAGGTCTGGGTCAAGTGCGTTTGGACGGTCGGGCCCTGTTCATTGGGACAGGCGTGCAGACAGAGCGCGAAGCGGGAGCAGTCATCCAGCACGGTCAAGGGGTGGCAGCGGCCATGGAGCAAGGCGAAATGGCCTTTAAAATCCATTTGCCACAGGGCATTGGGCGTGGCGTGGGCGAAGCGCTGCCAGGCCCGCTGGGGCGTCGAGTCAGCGGCTGTGAGCCCGGGGGTACGACGCAGAATGGCCGTGATCGTGCTGGGTGCGGGGACCCGGGGATAGCCCAGGGCGCGGAGGCGGGCGTGCAGTTTGCGGCCGCCCCAGGTGGGGTGCTGGAGGCGCAACGCCACGACCGCGGCTTCCAGGGCCGCCGGAGTGCGGTGCGGCGTCTGCTGCGGGCGCCGGGACCGATCGACGAGCCCCGCGGCGCCGGCGGCGGCATAGCGGGTCAGCCATTTATACGCCGTGGGGGGACTGATCCCGAATCGCCGACAGAGGGTGCGCAAGGAGCGGCCGGGTTGGTGGGCTAACTGAATGAATTCGTAGCGTTGAGACATGGTAGACACCTCTTTCCAAGGCATGGCGATCCTCCTGTCGTAGGGGTGAAGCCATGCAGGTTAAAGTGTTAACCATGTCTCCGAACAGGTGTAAACCATGTCCCCGGTCTATACAGGGGAGGATAGGAGGGGTAGAGGACGTGACGGATACTCTACCTCCCAACTTTTCCCTGTTCGGAAAAAGTTCCCGTCCTTACAAAGGAGGGGAGCTGGGCGCCAATGGTTTTGGGTCCTTTTGCCGAAACAAAAGAGCCTGTCCTGAGTTTATCCTGAGCGAAGCGAAGAACCTGTCGAAGGAACCTCGTCGTGCGGGGGGCGAAACCCCGTATAGGTTCTCTCACCCCAGATTGATGAGGGCCAGCAGGGCCAGCGTGCCCAGCATGTAGGGAATCATGCACGTGTACACGACCATCTTCAGCGGGGCGATGCCCGTGACGGACGCATGGCGGGCTTGATGCTCTTTGTAAATGAATTCGTAGACCAGGATGATGACGGCGAAGGTGAGGGTCACGACGCGGCTCGACCGGGGCCATGTATAGATCCCGCTGAGCAGGAAGTCCATCGTGAAAAAGCCGCTCCATGCCGAGAGGAGCACGGCCAGCACGATGTTGACGATCGCGGACAGGGGTAACTTCCCGAATCCTGTTTCTCGAGCGATGGCGGTCACCGGTCCGGAGGGCTGTGGTTGTTCTGCGGATTATGTGAGCGTGTGCTCGCAGTTGAGGCACACGCGGGGCCGTCGTTTTAGGAATTGCACTTTGCCGCTGACGAGACACGCGTAGTGGACGAATCGGTTGCACACGGAACAGCGCTCCCAGCCTCCCTTGAGCATGGTGGTGTTGCGATACAAGACTTGATTGCACACCCCGCAGTGTTCAGGCTCGATGCCTAACAGAAGCGGTTCCCATTCGCCTGCGCCTTTGCGAATACTCATGGCCGCGAAGTATAGCCGCAGGATCGAAGGAATTACAAATGCGGTGTCTCTTATGCGGGGTTTCGCCCCCGCACGACGAGGTCCTTTTGTTTCGGCAAAAGGACCCAAAACCATTGGCGCCCGGGCGTGGCCCCGCGGGGGTGCCTTTGCCCCAGTCCCGTTTGCTTGGGCTGCGGAACTCGCTTCGCTCAGACAGTCCTCGCCCCCATATAGAATTTTCGGGACTGGGGCGCAGCCACGCCCGAAGGCGCCGGGAAATCGCGGCATGAGATGCCGCCGCTACAACTACGGAGAGGCCGGGATGTGGCGTCATCAGATGCGGGGGCGAAACCCCGCATGCCTACTGCTTTGGTTTGACACCCTTCCGGGCCTTTGCTAGGTTCTGAATCGGGAGAATCAGTGCAGAGGAAGGCACTGTACGTCCATGGAAATCAAAACCTACCTCGAAGAAAAACGGGCCGTTGTCGATCGGTATCTGGAAGCGCATTTGCCTGATCCGCAAACGCCGCCGGCGACCCTGCACGAGGCGATCCGGTACAGTCTGTTGGCCGGGGGGAAACGGATCCGGCCCATCCTGACGATTGCCACAGCCGAGGCGATCGGGCCGTGTCGGGCGTCGTTGCTGCCCGTGGCCTGCGCGTTCGAGTTTATCCATACGTATTCGTTAATTCACGATGATTTGCCGTCGATGGATAACGATGATTTTCGCCGCGGGCGACTCACGAACCATAAGGTCTATGGCGAGGCCATGGCGATTTTGGCCGGGGACGGGTTGCACGCCATGGCGTTTGAATGGTGCAGCCGGGCCGATCTGGTGACGGACCTGAACCCGGAGTGTCAGGTGCAGATTATCGCGGAGCTGGCCCTGGGTGCCGGGCATGGGGGTATGGTGGGCGGACAGGTGCTGGATATTCAGGCCGAGAACCGGCAGGTGGACCTGGCGGAGTTGCAACAGATTCACGTACACAAGACCGGCAAGCTGATTCGTGCCGCGGTGCGGGTCGGTGCGCTGCTGGCCGGGGCCGGCATGACGCAGTTTGAGCGCCTGACCGGGTATGCCGAAGATATCGGCCTGGCGTTTCAAATTGCGGATGACGTGTTGAACGTGACGGGGACGCGGGAGGAGTTAGGCAAGGACGCCGGCACGGATGATGAACGGGGTAAGCAGACGTATCCGGCGATCTATGGGCTGGAAGGCGCGCAACAGCTCGCGCAGGACTGTGCGGCCCAGGCCATCGGGCGGCTCAACGGGTTTGACGAGAAGGCCGACCCGTTGCGGGGCATTGCCCGGTATATCGTTGACCGGAAGAATTGACCAATGCAGACATCCGTAATGTGCAAAAGTGAGTCAAAATTGCGCAGAAGTGGTACAGAAATGGTGCAAAAAGGAGCAGAAATGACTCCAAATTGCACCTAAATAGCATATAAATAGAGCATAATTGGAGCTAAATAGCATCCAAACGGCACCAACAGGATTCCATGTATCAGACGGTGACGCCCCAATCCTCTTCATTCGCATTCTTGCCGGTTCTTTTTTACACATGAAAGCCTTGGTCACAGGGGTTACGGGGTTCATCGGTTCCGCCGTGGCGCGAGCGTTGATCCACGCGGGCACCGAGGTCCGGGGCTTGGTCCGGCCTGGAGCCGCCCGGCGGGCGCTGGACGGGTTGACGATGGAAACGGTGTCCGGCGATTTGACCGACGCGGCGTCGCTTCAGGCGGCGCTGCACGGCTGCCGGCAGGTGTACCACGTGGCGGCGCATTATGCCCTGTGGGCGCGCGATCCGTCGGTGTTCTATCAGGTGAACGTCGACGGCACCAGGACGTTACTGGACGTAGCGCGCGAGTCGGGTGTTGACCGCGTCGTGTACACGAGCACGATCGGCGCGATCGGGTTGCCCGACGGCGGGGGACCGGGTACGGAAGCAACCCCGGTGTCCCTGTCGCAGATGACCGGGGATTACAAGCGCTCCAAGTATCTGGCCGAGCAGGAGGTCCTGAAAGCGGCAAACGCGGGCTTGCCCGTGGTGATCGTAAACCCCTCGGCGCCGGTGGGGGTATACGACGTGAAGCCGACCCCGACCGGGCAGATTGTTGTCGATTTCATGAAGGGGCGCATGGTGGCGTATGTGGAAACCGGCATGAATCTCATCGACGTGGATGACGTGGCCGTGGGGCATCTCCGGGCCATGGAACGCGGGCGTGTTGGTGAACGGTATATCCTGGGATGCCGGAACCTGATGCTGAAGGAAGTGTTCGAGATCCTGGGCCGCTTGACAGGTGTCAAAGCGCCCAAGGTGAAGCTCCCCCGTGGGTTGGTGCTGCCCCTTGCCCACGTCAACAAGTGGCTTGCGGATTACGTGACGCATCGCACCCCGCGCATCCCGCTTGACGGCGTCCGCATGGCCAAGTACGTGATGCACTATGATAGTTCCAAAGCCGTTCGGGAACTGGACTTGCCCCAGACGCCGCCCGAGGTCGCCCTGGAAAAGGCGGTGCGCTGGTTTCGGGATCACCGGTACGTGTAACGGGTGGTGCGCCCGATAAGAACCCTCTCCCTCTGGGAGAGGGCAGGGTGAGGGTGAAGGTGAGGGCAGTGTCTTCGTAGCCGCGCCATGTCCCGGCGCCTGCGGGCGTGGCTGCGGCCCAGTCCCGAACTCTATGTGGGGGCGAGGACTGTCTGAGCGCTCTTCGACTTCGCTTCGCTACGCTCAGGACGAACGGGGGAAGAAGGATAAACGGGGAGTCATAATCCGTTCACCCTGAGCGTAGGTCTCTTAAGACCGGAGTCGAAGGGAGCCTGTCGCGTGGGGGCGAAACCCCGCATGAAAAGAAAAGGCTCTGGATTCCCGCGTGCGCGGGAATGACAAAAAGGAAAACGGCAATGACAGAAGATCACGACGTTCCTGACTGACCTGCCGTGGACGTTCCCCTGTTGTTATGGAAGACCCTCCTGCTTCGCCCCTATGTCTTTTTCTTTTTGGCCGTGGCGCTGTTCGCCGCGTCGCGGTTGTTGGGATGGAAGCGCACCGGCGCGCTGTTCGGCGTAACGTGGCTCACCGCGTTCGTCTGTGAATTGTCCTCGACCCGCATCGGCTTTCCCTTCGGCGATTACTACTACACGGGTTCGACCGTGGGTGAGGAATTGTATTTGGCGAACGTCCCGTTCATGGATTCGTTGTCGTTCACGTTTCTGCTGTACGCCAGCTACTGCCTGGCTCTCTGGTTCGGCTTGCCTGCTCAACCCGCTTCGCAGAAATCCGGTCGTCGCTTGCTTGCGCGCGAGTCGCTCTCCTGGCCGGTGATCGGCCTGACGTGTCTGTTGTTCATGTTGATCGACGTCGTGATCGATCCGGTGGCGCTTCGTGGGGACCGCTGGTATCTGGGACTCATTTACGGCTATCCCGATCCCGGCGTGTATTTCGGCGTGCCGCTGGCCAACTTCGCCGGGTGGTTCGTGGTGGGATTGATCGCGATGACGGGCTACCGGTTGCTGGATCGGAGCGGGTCGTTGCCCGCGTTTCCTCATACGATCCCGGTCAAGGAGGTGTGGCTCGGCTGCGGCTTGTATTACCTGGTGCTGCTGTTCAATCTGGTCATGACGTTCTGGATCGGCGAATGGCTGCTGGGCCTGGTGGGGTGCTTGCTCTACGTTCCCGTGACCCTTCCGGCGTTGCTCAAACTCCGACGCCTGTTTCCGACCACTCCCTAGACTCTACCTCCCCTGGCCCCTCCTTACAAAGGAGGGGAACCGGGAGAGCGTGGGCGTTGTTGCCTGTTTTCCTCCCCTTTGTAAGGGGAGGATAGGTGGGGTAGAGTTTCTGAGCCTGCAAACGCACCCTCTTGGAACCTCGTCGTGCGGGGGCGAAACCCCGCGTTCCTCACCATATACCGAATCATGGCTTGTATGAAACCGGCAGCCCGAGTAAGATGAACGTAGCTGTCCTTTCACGATGTACCCATTCCCCTGAACGATTGATGAAGATCATCTTCCCCCTTCCGTCCAAAATCAAAGACTGATGTCGGCAAGCCTCAAAAAAATCGCGGTGGGCGTGGTCTTGGCGATTGCGGCGTGGTTCGGGAGCGGGGCCCTGGGCTTCCCCCATGTGTTCCAGGCGATGTTTGTGGCGTACGTGGCATTGGGTCTGGCGGTGTTTCTGCTGTTGGATGCCCCACCCATGACCAGGTTGTCGGGGTGGACGGCCGTGGCGGCCCTGGTGGGTTTCTATTTCGTGCTGTCCGCGATTTATATCGGGGGGGCGTCATCCTGGCCGCAATACGATCCGGAGATCGAAAAGGGGAAGATCGAAAAGGTTCTGAAACGCAGGCGTGCCCTGGTCCTGGCCGAACAAGGCCAGGTGGATACGTTGCTCGAACGGGTCCAGGCGCTTCAAGGTGATACGCAAACAGTGATGGCGCGGCTCGGCCGGTTCGCCCCGGCGGCCGTGGTGGCGGAAGCTCCGGAAGAGCAGGGCGCTCTCACGGTGGTGGAACGCGGGGCCGAGGTTTATGATTTGTACGAGTGTTATAACTGTCACAAGATCGGGGGCAAGGGGAGCGTGAAAAAACGGGGGCCGATTCTGGACAACATCGGCAGTTTCTTGACGGTCAACGATATCAAGCAAAAAATTTTCGATCCGACGTACCTGTATGCGGAGGGATTCGAGAAACAGCATAAGAAAGGCCGGATGCCGGACAAGTATAAGGATTTGATGACGGAGGAAGAGGTGCTGGCGCTTGCCACGTATTTGTCCACGTTGAAGGATCCCACGGCCAAGACCCCGAAACCCGTGTTCGTGAGGGCCAACGTGGAACATGGGTTTACGGTGTTCGGGTACGTCCGGGATGCATCGGGCCGGGCGCTGCCCGGTACGGAAGTACATGCGATGCCCCAGGTCAAGGGCGGGCACGGGGCGTCCGGCAAGACGAACGAGGCCGGGTATTATGAAATTTTCCTGCACATGCATAATGAAAATGCCGGCGCGACGGTCGAAGTGTCGGCTCGAGGCGTGAAGAAAACGTTTGTGGCCGACTATGATCCGAGTGATACAATAACCAGGCGGCAACAGTCCCTGGATTTGACGGTGGCCGCACCAAAAGGATAAGGCTAGGCAGGAGATGGGGGTATGAGAGGATTTCTTGTTCGCTTCATCGTCACCGGGATAGCGGTGGTTGTCGCGGCACAGATTATTCCGGGCGTGGCCATCGATTCGTTTGCCGCGGGCGCGGTGGGCGTGCTGGTGTTGGCAATCTTGAATGCCGTGGTCCGGCCGCTTCTGTATCTGCTCTCGGCTCCGTTTATCGTCGTGACGCTCGGCTTGTTCATGATCGTGATCAATGCCTTCCTGCTGAACATGGTCTCCGTCCTGGTCAAAGGGTTTCACGTGGCTGGATTCTGGCCGGCGGTCGGCGGGGCCGTGTTGATCAGCCTCGTCAGCGCCGTCGCGAACATGGTGGTGGCTGATCGCGGCCACGTGCAGGTGGTCGTGTCTCCCTCCCGGTCACGAAAGATCCGGCATATCAATTGATGTCACTTCATCTGCCTCTCCTTCCTTTCTCTTTCTGTCATTCCCGAGCTCATCGGGGCTCCGGTGTCTTTATCTTTTGCATTTGTAGCTGCGCCATCTCATGGCGCGTTTTGGTTATTCTTGACGACCTCTCCAGGCGCGATAAGATCGCGCCTCTACAACTGCGGAAAGACCTTGACGGGAGAGGGCAGGGGTGAGGGTGGGTTTATCAACACATGAACGAACACATGCAATTCTACGCTTGTCACCATGACTAAAAAGAAAACACCAGAGCCGGTTCGGACTTCGAAGCAGACGACGCTACAGCGCATTTTGACCACGACGGTCAATGACCTGGGCATGGATGCGACGGTGGCCATCATGAACGAACCCAAGGGGCCGTTGGTGTCGCAGGTGGCCAAAGGGTTTTCCGCCCGTGAGGTGCGTGCCGTCGTCCGGACCCTGTCCGGTGGAAACGGCCAGCGCAACGGTCTTCTCGGGAGTGCCGGGCAGGAAGAAGGGAACGGGGCGATCGAACTGCGCATGGTGACGCCCGGTTCAAAGAATCTGTTGGCGAAGCTCCTCCGTGAAGGGAAAGTGACCTATGGGGCGCTGGTCGTGGGCAAACAGGAACGGCGGCCGTTTACGAAGCGGGAAAAAACCGCGATCGACGCGGTCAGTCACCGGATCACCGAGCAATTGCGGGAAGCGAAGCTCTTCGATCATTCCGTGCTCCTGGCGCGTCCCTGGATTCTGCACGAGCCGTCCATTGAAGACCCCGAGCCGGAGACCGCCGACTCGACGACGCAGACGTATACGTCGCCCCAGGTGCAGAACCGGGTCGCCGAGTGTTTGACCGAGGCGCAGTCCCTGGTCCCGTTCGATCGGGGATGGGTCACGTTGTATGATCCGTTGGCCGCGTCCCTGGAAGTGTTGGGGTGTCTGGCCGGGCATAAGAAAGAACTGCAGCCGGGGCACCGCTTGTCGTTGAACGAATCCGCGTCGGGGTGGACGGTGCGGCATCGCAAGCCCCGGATTGATCAGAACCTGGCCTCCACGCAAGGACGCTTTCAGGATTACAAACAATTGTACCGTGACCGGTTCCGATGCACGCTCGTGGTGCCTTTTTTTGTCAGGGGCCGTGTCGCCGGGACGATCACTTTGGCGTCCAAGACGGGGGCGCAATATGAATCCACGGAAGCCGATTCCGGGAAGCTTGCCCCGGTCACCACGCAATTGGCCCAACTGTTTGATGAACCGTCACTGAATCTCCAGGCGTCGCCGGGTGCGGCGGCCCCGGCGACACCGGAGGAGGCGGCAGCCGGCGTGCCGGAACCGGTCATCCGGCGTCAGGAACGGCAAACGGCCTTGAATGAAGTCAGTTCCTTTCTGGCCACCGAGGTTCGCGAACCCATGGGCTATATCCGCGCGCAATTGGAGGAGGTGACGGGTGACGGGACGCTCGACTTTGAAACCCAAACCTCCATCGAAGCGGCCATGCGGGATCTCATGCGGATGGAAAGCATGTTGAACGATATTCTGGATTTCGCCAAACCCCTCCAATTGGACCGGCGAGCGTGCCGCGTCACCGCCTTGATCGAAGACGGGCTGGCGTTGGTCGCCACGGATCTGAAAGTGAACCGGATCGAGGTAACCAAGGAATTTCCCGCGCGTCTGGAGCAGGTGCGATGGGATCGGGAGAAGATCCAGCATGTCTTCCTCAGCATTTTTACGAATGCCCTGGAGGCCATGTCGCCGGGTGGCAATCTGCGCATCTCCGTGTCGCAGAAACGCGGACGCCAGCCGGAAATGGTCATTCGCATCCACAACGACGGCGCGCCGATTCCCGAAGAATTGAGCGAGAAAATTTTTGAGCCCTATTTCACCACGAAACGGTCGGGCACGGGGTTGGGCCTGGCCATGGTGAAAAAAATCGTGGATGAACACGAAGGTCACATTGCCATCGACAGTCGCCCCGAGGAAGGGACGCTGGTTGCCATCACCCTGCCGGCCATGCGCCCCAGGCGGCCCTATCGCGGGAAAGGCCATCCGCCCAGGCGCCGATAAGGACACAAGGAGCCCCCGGGCCGGTCCCGAGGTGTTTCAGGCCCCGCCCGGCTTGGGTGTACTCACGCTTGACACCTCCGAATGAAATCAATAAGATTTACCTTCTTTCTCTTGGGAAATGGTTGAATCGGAAACGCATGTCTTTATCGTCCATAACCTGTCTTAACAAAAGGAGCGGAATTATGAAGAGTATTCGCCTTCTTCTTATTGCGGTTGCGGGTACTGCCTTGATGGCATCAGTGGTTTATGCGAATCCGGGCATGCTGCCTGCACATCCCGGGTATCCTGCTGCCGAAACCAAATCTCCGGCCGATGGCACGCGGACCAGCCATGATGCCGGTCAAATGAATGCCACCGGTTCCAAGGCGGCGATGGCCGCGTCTTCCTCCGCCGATGCCGCTGCCGCGACGACCACGAGCGACCCCAACAATGCGCGGAAGAAAGCCTCTCAGGGCGCCGGTCGTTTGCCGAACGTTGAAGGGGCCTTGAACACGGTGGATATCAACCCGGGCGGCGCGACGTCGACCGTTATAAAGTAACCGTTGTTCGAATTGATGAAGGGAGGCTATCGGAGAGATAGCCTCCCTTTTTTTGCTTCGGGGGCCGCGCGATTTCATCGCGCCATTTCTCGGCGCCTGCGGGCGGGGCTGCGCGGTGAAGCGGCCCGTTTCCTCACCTTTGTATGTGGACGCATTTCCGAAGAAGGAATGCGGGTGGGGTAGCCTTGTCCCTCCCCTTTGTAAGGGGAGGATAGGTGGGGTAGAGTCCTCTCCTCGGTTGCCACAGCCTCTACCTCCCCTTGCCCCTCCTTACTGTATAGACCGGGGACATGGGTAACACCTGTTCGGAGACATAGGTAACACCTGTACAGTGCATGGTTCACCCCAATCGAAAGGGAGATCGACCATGCCATGGAAAGAGGTGTCCACTATGTCGCAACGCAAAGAGTTCATCATGTTAGCCACGCAACCAGCCCGCAACGTCCGCGCCCTGTGTCGCGCGTTCTCCATCAGCCCCAAGACCGGGTATAAATGGCTGGCCCGGTATGAGGCCGAAGGCGAGCCAGGGTTGCAGGCCCGCTCCCGCCGCCCGCAACACATGCCCCAGCGCACCCCTGACGGCTTGGAGCACGCAATTCTCCAACTCCGCACCGCTCATCCGGCGTGGGGCGGCCGAAAGCTGCACGCCCGCTTGCAGACCCTGGGCTATGCGTCGGTCCCGGCCCCCAGTACCATTACCGCAATTTTGCGCCGGCAGGGGTGCCTGCCCCCCACGCCACCCGGCCCGGCCGCTTGGCAGCGGTTCGAACACGCCACGCCCAATGCCTTGTGGCAAATGGATTTCAAAGGCCATTTCCCCGTGGGGCCCGGCCGCTGTCACCCCCTGACCATCTTGGATGACTGTTCCCGCTTTGCCCTGTGTCTCCAAGCCTGTGCCAACGAACAGACGGCCACGGTGCAGGCGCACCTGATCGCGACCTTCCGGCGCTATGGCCTGCCCGTCCGCCTGCTGATGGATAACGGCGCGCCGTGGGGTGATCGGGCGGGCCGTCCCTTCACCCCGCTGACCGTCTGGTGCATCCGCCTGGGGATCGGGATTAGCCATGCGCGCCCTGCGCATCCGCAGACCTTGGGCAAGGATGAACGCTTTCATCGGACCCTCAAAACCGAATTGCTGCATCACCGCACCTTTCTCGATCTGACCCATTGCCAACACCACTTTGACCGCTGGCGGGCCCTCTATAACTTGGACCGCCCCCATGAAGCCCTCGCCCTGGCCGTCCCCGCGTCGCGCTATCAGCCCAGTCCCCGCCCGTTTCCCGAAACCCTGCCGCCCATTGAGTATGGCGCTACGGATCTCGTGCGGAAGGTGCAGGCTCAAGGCGAAGTGTCGTTCCGGGGGCGGCTCTTTCGGCTGAGCAAAGCGTTTCGGGGCTACCCGGTCGCGCTCCGCCCGACGCCGCACGATGGGCGCTGGCGGGTGTATTTTTGTCATCAACATGTGGCGGATCTCGATTTACACCGCTCCGCTCCATAAGGCACAATGTGTTACCCATGTCCCCGAACACCTGTTACCTATCTCTCCGGTCCGTACACTTACAAAGGAGGGGCATCGGGCGCCAATGGTTTTGGGTCCTTTTGCCGAAACAAAAGAGCCTGTCCTGAGCAGAGCGAAGGAACCTCGTCGTGCGGGGGCGAAACCCCGCATGAAAAAACAAAGAACCTGGATTCCCGATTAAAAATGTCGGGAATGACAGATGGGAGAAGAAAGGCACCCCTTGGGGCCACGCCCGCAGGCGCCATTTTGTGGCGCGATAGGATCGCGCGGGGCCGAAACCCCGCAACCACTGCAAACACTCCCTGTCTTGTCAGGATTAGCCTTCCGCTTGAAAGGCCTTTTCCAGGAGAGGCTTCAGTTCCCCCTTCGACTGCATGGGGCCCAGGACGTCGGTATCGCCGTAGAATTGGCCGTTGATGAAGACTTTGGGCAGGGTGGGCCAGTTGGTCATCTGCGTAAGGACTTCGCGTTTTTCCGGGTTTTCCAACACGTTGACGATTTCGTAGGGATAGCCGAATTGCTCGAAAAACTCCATGGTTTCGACGGTAAAGCCGCATTGGGGCGCGGTCTTGGTCCCTTTCCCGTAAATCAGTATTTTGTGTTCTTTCAGCTCCTGTTGAATTTCTTCCTCGATGGGATGTGCCATGCCGTTTTTCCTCCTATGAGCCATCCGTTGTTTCAGTCGTCAGTTCAAGCGCATGGATCCGCCCATCTTTCAGCGGCTCGTCCAATGCTTGATAAATGAGACGGTGACGATCCAATAAATTTTTCCCTTGGAACCCATCCGACACCACCCGGACGTTCAAGTGATCCATGGTGCCCGTTCGATCCGTGACAATGACCTGGGCATCGGTCAAGACTTGCCGGACATAGTCCGTGATGGTTTGGGGAGTAATCATGATGTTCCCTGCCTCGTCCCGAGGCACGAAGCAGCATGATACTGAAGCCCACACGTTTCCGCAACGACGCCCGTGGTTGTCTACTCTTTGTCGTAGCTGCGCGATCTCATCGCGCCATTTCCTGGCGCCTTCGGGCGTGGCTGCGCCCCGGTCCCGAAATCTATTTGGGGGCGAGGACTGTCTGAGCGAAGCGAGTTCCGCAGCCCAAGCAATCGGGACTGGGGCAAAGGCACCCGACTAGGGCCATGTCCGGGCGCCAATGGTTTTGGGTCCTTTTGCCGAAACAAAAGGACCTCGCCGTGTGGGGGCGAAACCCCGCGTTTTTCTTCCCCCTTCAGACTGCCCCGCACGCGTCGCTCACAAATCGGCCAAGCCGGTCCAGGACCGAGAGGGGGATTTCATGCCCTCCTCGAAAATCATGCCAGGTCACGGGGAGTCCGTGCGTCAGGAGGGAGTCCTTGAGTTGTATCGCCGTGTCGTACGGGAGGAGGGGGTCGTCCGTTCCATGACTCTGAAACACGGGAAGCCCTTGTCGGGCTGGCCATCGTGCTTCCCACTCGGGTCTCGCAATGATGCTGCCCGACAGGATGAGAAGTCCGGCAAATTGGCGAGAACTGCGAAGAACCGTATCGCAGGCCAACATCGCGCCCTGCGAGAATCCGCCGAGGAAGACCCGATCCGCGGGAAGGCCCTCATGCCGGTCGAGGTCGTCCAGCATGGCTAACACTCGCTCGCGGGCCGCATCCAGCCCGTCAGGCACCGCGTCGACATTACGCGGGAGTCCACGGGCGATCAGGTCCATATCCAGCATCCACCAAGCCCGCCCATCGGGCAGGCCGTCGTCCAGTCTCAGTGGTGCAACGGGAAACACGAACCGCACGTCGTCCGGGACCCGTAACATCCGCCACAGGGCGACCAGGTCATCGCCTGGTGCGCCGAACCCATGCAGCAGAATGACCACGGGCCCGTCACCTCCGCCTTCACGGTCCGGTCCTCCCGCGATGTGGACGTCAAGTCCCCCGTACGTGTGCACGCGCATCGTAAACAACTTCTCGGGCAAGGCCCAAAGCCGGGCTTAGTGCCCCATCTTCGGCGCGCCGGCGTTGGCGCCTTCGGTCACGAGTGGGATGCGCAGCACCTGCTGGCAGTGCGTACAGCTGACCCGCAGGACATCCGTGTTTGAACGGTCGATATCCTGTTCCTTGATCCAAAACAGTTTTTCACACTTCGGACATTTTCTGACAAGCATGGGCATGGTGACTTCCCCGGCTGGTAGGGTGTTTAACAAACTTCGAACATTAACGGACGTTTGACCTTCTGCTGGTAATTGCAACGGATTTAGTGTAATACAAACAGGCCGCCACTCGCTACATGATCATCTATGCCGACCATAAGGATTTCGACCCCGCCGCTTTGTTGCCCCTGTTTGAGCAAGCGGCCTGGGCTCGGGGAAGAACCGTGGCCGAGACGGCGGAGATGCTCCGGCAGACCGATCTGTTCATCACGGCATGGGACGACAACCGGGTCGTCGGGTGTGGCCGGGTCCTGACCGATTACGTGTATCGCGCCTCCATCTGGGACGTCATTGTGGATGCGGCGTATCAGGGACAGGACGTGGGAACGGAAATCATGCATCGGATCCTGAACCATCCGGCCCTTCAACGCGTCGAACTGTTCTGGCTCTGTACGCGTGACAAACACACATTCTATGAAAATCTCGGCTTCAGTGCCAAGGAACAGACCGGCATGGTCTGGGATCGACGGCAACATCCTGCCTCCCCCCGCGACGCATAAAGGCCTTGCCCGGTCGAAGCCCGCCTCTCTCCCACGTGTTATTCCACTTTCAAATTCCTGCGCACCCAGTAACGCGAAAACCACGGGTACAGCGAGGGAATCACCAGCAGCGTCAGCAGGGTACTGGACACCAATCCGCCGACGACTACCGTCGCCATGGGGCGCTGAATTTCCGATCCGACACCGGTTGCGAGTAACAAGGGGATCAACCCCAGCGCGGTGGTGAGCGCGGTCATGAGTACGGGTCTCAGGCGGGAGTGGGCCCCTTCCTCGATGGCTTGCCCGAGCATCCTGTTCTCGGTGAACCGCCGGTTGATGGACGTCACCATCACGACCCCGTTCAGCACCGCCACGCCGAACAGCGCGATAAATCCTATTGAACTGGGCACCGATAAATATTGTCCAGACAGCCAGAGCGCGAAAATGCCGCCGATTAACGCCAGGGGGATGTTGATCATGATCAGCGCGGCCTGGCCTAACGAACCGAAGGAGAAGTACAGCAACAGCAGGATCAGCGCGAGGGACATGGGGACCACGATCATGAGTCGTGCCTGGGCCCGTTGCTGGCTTTTGTATTGACCGTCGAATACCACGTTGTAGCCCTCGGGCAGGTCGATGTCGCGGCTGATTCGTGCCTTCAGTTCGTTCACCAGGCCGCCCATGTCGCGGCCATCCACGTTGGATAGGACCACGACGCGGCGTCGGACGTTGTCTCGGCGAATTTGCGGAGGCCCGGTTTCGATTTCGACGTTTGCCACTTCGCCCAAACGCACCCACGCGCCGTTCGGCGATTCGATCAGCAGATCACGAATGGTGTCGGTGCTCCGGCGGACGGATTCTTCCAGTCGTACGTAGATGTCGTAACGCTCGTTGCCCTTGATGACCTGCCCGGCGGGGACCCCGCCGATCCCGTCCGACACCAGCGAGATGATTTCCTCCACGGCCATCCCGTAGCGCGCCAGCGCCTCGCGGTCGGGGCGCACCACAAGCTGGGCTTCGCCGGCGATTTTCTCCATGGAGACGCCGCGCGTGCCCCTGACCTGCTTGACCAGGGATTCGATCTCCCTGCCCTTTCTCGCCAGCACGTCCAGGTCGGGGCCGAATAATTTGACGGCGAGTTGGGCTTCCACGCCGGACAGCAATTTATCCACCCTCATGGCAATGGGTTGTGAAAAGGCGATCAACAACCCCGGGTGCACGGACAGCTTTTTTTCCATTAAGGCTTGCAGTGCATGGCGGTTGCCGGCGGACGTCCATTCCGCAGGCGGCTTCAACCCGACGTAGGTTTCAATGTTGGACACCGCGTCGGGGTCGCCGCCGAGATCGGGGCGGCCAATGTGACTCAGGGCGCTGGTGACTTCCGGAAACTCCATGAGGATGGCTTCCAGCTTGGACGCGAGCGCCACGGACGTTTGCAGGCTCGATGACGGCGGCAGCGTCGTGCGGATGTTCAACGTCCCTTCTTCCAGTTCCGGCACGAATTCGGTGCCCAGTTTCGTCATCATCCCCATGGACAGGACGAACAACGTCGCCGCGGAAAGGACGACAAGCGTGCGTCGCTTCAGCGCCTGGTGCAGCACGCGACGATACCCCCGTGTGACGGGCAACAGGACCGGGTTTTCCCCGTGCCTCGGTAGTCGTTGGAAGAAAAAGCTGGCCAACGCGGGCATCACCACCAACGCCACGAGCAACGAGGCTATCATCGCCGCGACGATGGATACGGCCATCGGTTTGAATAACCTGCCCTCCACGCCTTCCAGGGTAAACAGGGGCGCAAAGACGACGGCAATAATCATCACCGCAAAGAACACCGGGCTGGCCACTTCGCGCGTGGCCGTTTGAATGAGCAGGTTCACGCGTCGCTGCCTGCTTTGAACGACGCCCATGTAGTCCGCTTCAGGGACGGCATCCGGCTTGGTCAGGTGGGCAAACACGTTTTCCATGACCACCACCGTGCCGTCCACCATCATCCCGATGGCAATCGCCAGGCCGCCCAACGACATCAGGTTGGCCGAAATATTCCAATAGGCCATGACGGTGAGGGCCAGTCCGATCGACAGCGGTATGGACAGCAGCACCAACAACGTGGCGCGCAGGTTCATCAGGAAGATCGCCAGCACGATGATGATCAGGACGAATGCCAGCAGCAGCGCGTCGCTCACCATGGCGATGGCCTTGTTGACCAGTTCGGCCTGGTCATAGTAGGGATACAACGTCACGCCGTCGGGCAGGGCCTGCGCGATCAGCGACAGCCGGTCGTAGATGTCTTCGATGGTGGTCTTGGTATTGGCTCCTATGCGTTTGAACACGATACCCGCCATGACCTCCCCGCGCGATTGCGGCCGGCCTTGCGCGTCGCGGTCGGTCATGGTGACGGAGCCCTGGCGGATTTCCCCCCCCAATTCCAGTCGTGCGAGATCTTTCACCTTGACCACGACGCCGTCGACTTCCTTGACCGGAATGTTGCCGATGTCCGTGAGCCCGTCGGCGCCGCTGCGTACCCAGCCGACCGCGCGCAGGACCAATTGCTCGTCGCCGCGGTTGACGTACCACCCGCCCGCGTTGTGGTTGTTGGCTTTGATGGCTTCAATGACCTGGCTGACGGACAGGTGGTAACTGAGCATGAGGGCCGGGTCCAATTGCACCTGATACTGCAAGACGTCGCCCCCGAACGAGAGGACGTCGGTCACGCCGTCGATCGGCAGCAACAGCAACTTGACCACCCAATCGTTCAGGCTGCGTAATTGCATGGCGTCGAAGTTGCTGTCTTCGTCGGCTAACAGCACGTACTGGAACACCATGCCCAACTCCGAGGTGTTGATCCCCATCTCGGGCGTGCCGATGCCTTCGGGAATGTTCTCGCGCGCGGCTTGCAGTCGCTCGAACACCAGTTGCCGGGCGAAGTAGATATCGGTCCCGTCCTTGAAGACGACCGTCACCACGGACAAGCCCGTCTTGGAAATCGAGCGGACTTCTTCCACGTCGGGCAGTGAGTACATCACGGCCTCGATGGGATAGGTGATCAGTTGTTCGACTTCCTTGGCCGCAAGCCCCGGTGCTTCGGTCTGCACGTCCACGTCCACGTTCCTGACTTTCGGAAAGGCATCGACGTTCAGTTTCTGTAAGGAGAAGACCAAGACGATCAGGGCGGCGATCAACCCCAGCACTACGAGCAGGCGGTTACGGACCGCCCAATCCACCATTGCATGCAACATGGCTCTTCGATGGCTTAGTCGCTGTGCTCGAAGCCGCTTTTGGCGAGTTCGGCACCCAGGAAAAACGCTCCCTCCGTCACGACCGGCGTGTCTTCCGCAATACCGGAAATGGCGATCTTTTTACCGCGTGTCGTGCCCCGGTGAATGCGGGTCTGTTTGAAATGACCGGGTTTGAGTTCGACGAACACCGTCCAGTTCCCTTCCTCGTCCTGCACCAGGGCCGACTCGGGCACCGCCAACGTGGGTTTTGCGTGGTCGGCTTGCGCGGCGATGGCGACCTGAACGAACTCGCCGGCGTGATGTTGCTCGCCGCCGGGTGTGACCGCGATACGCACTGGGATGGTTCGCGTCTGCTCGTTGAGTATATGATGCTTCTGGATGACTTTCCCTTCATGCCAATATCCGCCGATACTGACCTGTGCCGGCACGCCGACCTCTATGTGGTCGGCCTGAAGGGGGGTCAGGTTCGCTTTCACCCAGAACCGGCGTTCATCGGCGATCAGGAACAGGCTGTAGCCCGCCTTGATGTGTTGGCCCACGTGAAAATCGTCGCGCAGCACCGTCCCTGAGACCGGGGCATTGAGCTGAAACCGTCCCAGCGCGACTTTTATTCTGCCGGTGACGACGGCGTTGATCTGTTTGTTGTCCAGACCGTAGGCGCTCAATTTCAACCGGCCTTGCTCATAGGCCACACGGGCCTGGACAAAGCGTTTCGCGCTCACGACTCCTCTGCCCAGCCTGCGCACGCGCTGCCACTCGTTGGCCACGATCCTGAGATCACCTTGGGCTGCTGCCACCTCGATACTGGCGAGGGTGATCAGGGGTTGGCCGGCTTTGACCTTGTCACCGAGCCTGGCATGTCGCTTGACGACCACGGCGTCGATTAAGGGTGTCACCTCGGCACTGCGGTATTGGTTGAGTTGGATTTCACCCGGTGCGGAGATGAATTCAGGCAGCACTTCCGATTTGAGTGCGGTGACGTGGATGTCCGCGGCTTGGATGGATTCAGGGGAGAGTTCGACGACCCCTCCCTCGGCTTCTTCCCCATGGCCTGCCTGACCGGATACGGGTTCATCGTGGTCTGCATGATCATCCTCGACGCGTTGCCCGGTCGCGTCCAACGACGTGAGTGCGGTTATCACGAGGACGGCGGCGCCCCACGCAATCATCGACAAGGAGACTGCACGAAATCGCGTCATTGGTCGTCTTCTCGAATCAGTCAGGGGGGCCGTTTACCTTCGTATAACTGCCGACGTTCAGCCATTCATCCACTTTTCCGGATGCGACCAGCCATTCAAACCAGGCGAGCCACAGCGCTTGACGCAGTTGAAGGGCGTCGTCCTGGCTGTCGATGGTCCAACTGGTTTCGACCAGGAATTCCGTGGCGCTGAGTTCGCCGGATAGCCACAGGCGACGGAGATGGTCTGCCTGTTGCCGAGCGCTGGACGGCCCGATGCGTTGCCAATCCTGCCAGGCGTTGTGGGCGATCCTGTAGCGCTCGAATGCGTTGACGAGACGGGCGCGGGCGCGCCGCAGGATGTCGTTGACCGTCTGTTGCGCCTGCTGATATTGCCGGTAAGCGGCCGTGACTTCATATCTGAAGGGATTACGAAGGGGGAGGGGGAGCGTGAGGTTCACGCCGATCAGCGGATTGCTGGCTTCGGCGCCATGGGTGACGCCGATGGTCGGATCGAGGACTTTTTGGCGTTTCCGTAGCGAGATCACTGCCTTGGCTGAATCGACTCGACGTTGCGCCGCCTGCACCTCCGGTAACGCCATCAAAAAGGATTCCAGATCATCCTGGGCCGGTAAGGCCGGGAGCCCGGCCTCCAACGTGGGCCAGGGCGTGCTGATATCCGGCGGGATGAGGTTGGTCACCTGTTGCCGGGCATCGATCAGCATGGTTCGCACGGTGGCTTGTTGCATCCGGGCGTCGGCAAAGACCAGGACCGCCAGGTTGAATTCGACCCGAGCCGTGTCCCCGGCCTCAAAGCGTTTCTTTGTCAGCGCGGCGAAGTCCTGCATCAAATGAACGCGCTTGGTCGCGAGGGCGTCGCGTTCGACGCTCGTCTGGTAACCGGCCAGACCCGATAACAGGTCGGCGGTGACGGCTCGGCGCGTGAAGATATAGTCGGCGTGAACGGCGAGGCGGTCCGCAGACGCGACCGCGGTACGGGCTGAGCGTTTGTCGACCAGGTCGATCCTCTGCCGCAATCCCAGGTAGTGCCTGTCTTCATAGGTATGTTGCGTTTCGAACGAAAAGCTCGGGTTGTAGAGGGGTCTTGATGCGGCCGCTTGAAATGCTCCTCTCGCATTCAAAGCCGACCGTGCCGCTTGGACGCGCGGGTTGGACGGAACGACTTTCCGCACGAATTCAATCAGCGCGGGGCTGGAGGACGGTAGGGCCAACACCGCATTCTTCCCGGGGGGCGGCTCGGCCGCTTGGCCGGCGGTGACCAGACATCCGAGAAGCAAGGCGGTGAGAATGGCTGTTGGAAGTTCCGATCGATACATGGCGCGTCGTGTACGAGGCCACTATGGCAGTTCTCCCGGGGAGAATCAAATAAACTTAATTGCTTATTAGATAGTATGCTTTCAAACAGCAGGACGCCACACAATGACAAGATACATGTCAAATTGGAAACGAATCAGGGTCACGGTTCCCGGCGATAGGATCGTACAAAACCGCCAGCCGCCGAATCAATGGATGGGTTCGAGGTAGTGAAGCATGTAGGCGAGGAGGATTCCCGCGAAGAAGGCCAGCGTGAGCTTGGTGCGGTCATGGCTGTGGAACTGCACTTCCGGGAGCAGATCGCTGAGGGCAATGCACAGTAACGCCCCGGCCGCGAACGCCAGCGCAGCGCCGACCACGTATTCCTCCCACTGACCAAGCAGTCCCACGCCCCAGAACGTCAAAAACGCCGCCGCCGGACAGACCAGCGAAAACAGGACATTGGCCAACACGCGCCGGTGTTGACTGAAACCCGCGGCCCGCATCGTGCCGGTAATGGAGAGAGCATCAAGGGGTTTGTGAAGCACAATCGCCAGGAACACACCGAGACTGAGGCCCATCGCACCGTCTGACGCTCCGGCCCTGATGCTGGTGCCCAACGTCACTCCTTCCGTCACCGTGTGGAGGCCCAGGCCCAGGGTGATTCCGACCCAGCTCATCGGATGCACCGAGATGTGACCATGTTTGTGGTGGTCGTGGGTATGGTCATGGGCATGATCGTGCGAATCGTCGTCTTCATGACTGAAGTCATGCTGGTGAAAGGAGAAGACGCGCAAGAGCACCACCATGACAACGGTGCCCACCAGCATCCACCACACGGCTGTTTCGGCGGCGTGCTCGCCGGGGATTTCTAGCATAGCGTGAGGCAGGAGGTAGTACAGGGCGACGCATAGAATCACGCCCGCCACGAAACTCGTCACCAACTGGGTGCGGGTGTGAGTCAGCCGGAAGATGGACGGCAGCCATCCCCCGAACAGGGAGACGGCCATGATGACGACGGAGTATTCCGCCAGCAGGACCAGCAAGTTTAACTCATCCATGACGGCTAACAAATGAGCGAGTCGTGGGAATGGTCATGCCCGGCATGCTTATCTGAGTGAGAATTCATATGAAGATCAAGAACTTATACACGTCACGTTTCAGCAGACGATTCTAGCCTTTAAGACGGCACAGGTCAAAAACTCAAGCGCGTTGAATAGGATTTGTCTCCAACCGCTTCAGACGAACTACCACCTTGGCATTGGCGGTACCATTCACCTCACGAGTGCGGTATGATTTGATCGGCGTGCCGGACCCCGCATCATCCGCTTTCCGGCCTTTGCAAAGAGGTTTCGGCTGGTCAACAGGAGAGAAGACCTCATTCATGAAATGCCTTGGGTTGATGTCGGGGACCTCGATGGATGGCGTGGATTGCGCTATCATCGACGTGGAGCCCGGCCGCTCGACATTGCGTATCGAGTTGCTCGCCCACCGGACTCGTCCGTACCCGCCGGCGCTTCGAGAGCAACTCCTGTCGCTTCTCCGAACCGGCACGGTGGCAGCGCGCACCGATACGGTGGCCGCAGTGTGCCGGCTGCACGTGGCCGTCGGGGAGGTGTTTGCCCGCGCGGCCAACCAAACCATCCGCCAGGCGAAGCTGGCGGCCAAGGACATCACCGTCATCGGCTCGCACGGACAAACCGTATGGCACAGCCCCCGCCGGGTGCCGGTGCCCGGGGTCGGATCGGTCCGGTCCTCGTTGCAGATTGGGGATTCTTCAGTCATTGCCGAGCGCACGGGTATCATGACGGTTGCGGATTTTCGTGCCCGGGATTTGGCGGCAGGCGGAGAGGGTGCGCCGTTGACGCCGTACGTGCATTATCACGTATTCCAATCCCGGAGCACGTCGCGGCTGATCGTCAACCTCGGCGGGATTGCGAACGTGACCTGGTTGCCGCGTGGAGGCGGCTTGGAGGACGTGGTCGCGTTTGACGCGGGACCCTGTAACCTCTTGTTGGACGGGTTGCTGGCGCACGCCACGCATGGACAACAGTCGATCGATCGGAACGGGGCCCTGGCCTCGCGCGGGCGTCCGCAAGACGTGCTCGTCGATGAACTACTTAAACATCCGTTCATTGCACGGCAACCCCCGAAATCCACGGGGCGTGAAGAATTCGGCGAAGGCTATATCCGGCACGTCCGGCAGGTCGCCGCGCGCCACCGCCTTTCGTTGGAAGATACGCTGGCGTCGAGTTGTGCTGCTATTGCCCGAGCGATTCGCCAATCCGGGTCATGGCCGGTTGACGAGGCGATTGCCGGCGGGGGCGGAGTGCGGAATCGCGGTCTTCTGCGGGCCTTAAAGCGGGAATTTGAGCCGGGTCGCGTCGTCTCCATGGACCAGGCCGGTGTGAAGAGTAAGGCGTTGGAAGCCATGGCCTTTGCGGTATTGGCTTATGAGACCATGAGGGGCGTACCGGCCAACCTGCCTTGGGTCACGGGCGCCACGTCGCCGGTCGTGCTGGGCACGGTGACCCCGGGCTGGAAGCCCCTGGTTTTCACAAAGTAGCGCGTTCGGAGCAAAAGTGGATTTCAGAGAAATCATGGAATTTTTCGAAAGACTTCTTGAGAGACTGCTTGAATGGCTCCCTCTGGATTGGCTCCCACTGGCCTTGCCCATCCCGCGCTCCCAGATGCTCGTGATGGGGTTGATTATTGCGGCAGGGCTCGTGGTGGTGCGGTTGCTGCGAAGACGCCGATCCAAACTCGTGGCTGCTCCCGGCGTGCTGCTCGACGAGCTCGGAGAGCGGGTCACGGTGAAGGCTCACACACTCATGGACGGCGGGGATGTCTCGATGTTCAACCTCCTGCTCCTGGCCGTTCGAGACCACTTCTTGTTGTTGTCGAAAATTCCTTTGAGAAGTCTGGTGCAACTGCGCGTCGATGACGATTCTCTCAAGCGCGGATTGGCTCAAACCCTACGGAACGTGACGGTGGATTTTGTCATGGTCCATCCGGGGACCCGGCTGCCCGTCAAAGCCATTTTCGTCAGAAAACCGGGAGACGATGCCATGGCGTCGAGTTCGCAGGAACGATTGGTGGATGCGGTGTTTCATGAAGCCGGGATCGAAGTGATCCGGATCGATCAGGAAGGCCGGTACAGCGTGGAGCGCCTGATCAATCTGTTGGGGCTGGACGAAGAGGCGTGAAGCGGGAAGGCCGTAAAGGGAACCCTGCTTCATTGCACTATCGGGCGCATGGCGGCGTTGTGTCCTCGCTCAACCCTCACCTATCTAGTTTGATAAGCCTCGGGTTTTGCTGCGGGACGCCTTGCCCTGCATCCCGCTATCACAAAAATCAGAGGTTCCCAAGAAGGCTCTATTCGGTAATCACCGGGAGGACCGCGCGAAGGGCCTCGTGGGCCAGGTGATGCGCTTCACCGTTTTGGACGGCGGGGTCGCTGAACGGAACGAATCGAGCCAGTTTGAAGAAGGGACGGTTGGCCAACACGGCCGCGACTTCGGAGGACCGCTTCTCCGTGAGGTCCAGTGTGTAGCCGGAGCCTTGTTTCCACTCCCATAAGGAATGGCTCAAACAGAGGCGGATATTGCGGTCCGCGACGGAGGGGAAGCGGTTGATGAGGTTTTCCTTGTACCGGCGGAGATGGCCGCCTTCCAGGATCAGGGCAAAGACCATGTGGTGGCCCCACCAGACAAGGGAACGAAAGGAAAATTTGACGTTCCTGGTAAAGAAGCGGGGATAATCCAGGTATTGATACGGGAAAGCCTCCAAGTGCTCTCCCTTGACGAATTGGCTGGCCTCCGTGTCGAAGCCGTCCGGAACCAGCAGGCGATGGGTCTTGAGTTCCCGTTGAAAGGATTCATGAATTTGTTCCAGCAGGTGCCGGATTTTTGGGGAAACGTGGGCCTTGGTTGCAAAGAACTCGGTGTCGGACAGCAGGGTAAGTTCTTTGGCGGTAAAGTTCATGGGGCACAACGGGGCGACGATGAAACACGGGCATCCTGACATGGGCCGGGAAACGGCTGCAAGCGCGGGAGTGGTTTCATGAAAGTGGCCACGTTCAACGTGAATTCGATCCGGAAGCGGTTGCCCGTGGTGAAACGGTGGTTGAAAAACCATGCGCCGGACGTGCTGTGTCTTCAGGAAACCAAGGTGCAGGATTCGGAGTTCCCAATCAAAGATTTTGCCACCACGGGGTATCACGTGCGGTTTTGCGGGATGAAAGGGTACAACGGGGTGGCCCTGTTCACCCGGCGTGAACCCGAGTGGGTCTCGTACGGGCTGGGCAAGGGGCCGGGCGGGGACGGGCCGCGTTTGCTTCATGCCGTGGTGGACGGTATTCCCATCGTCAACACCTATATCCCGCAGGGTTTCCGCATCGACCATCCCAAGTATCAATACAAATTGGCTTGGTTCAAACGGCTGCGCCGGTATTTCAGCCGTCACCTGTCTCCGGATGACCCCGCGATCTGGTGCGGAGACATGAACGTGGCGCCGGAACCGCGCGACGTTCATCACCCGGAAAAACACTTCACCCACGTCTGTTTTCATTACGAGGCCCGGCGCGCCTACCGGCACGTGGTCGATTGGGGATTCGAGGATCTGTTCCGGCGTCTGTACCCGGACCGGCAGCAGTTTACGTTTTGGGATTACCGGCAGCCTGACGCCCTCAAGGCCAACCGGGGGTGGCGGGTCGATCACATCCTGGCGACCGGATCATTGGCCAAGCGTTGTACAGCCGTCGAAGTCGATATCAGGCCCAGGCAGGGGAAAGTGCCCTCGGATCATACGGTGCTATGGGCGGAATTTTCCTTGTAACGTTTTTGCTATGTTTTGCTATGTTCTGCTATGGATTGCTATAAAACTGCTATGTCTTGCGATGTTGTTGCTATATTCTGCTATGTTTTTGCTATACTCTGCTATGTCCATGCTATGTTCTGCTATTTCCCGGTTACTTGCGGCCGCCGCGTCGCTTCATGCTGTGGGGGATGTTCTCAGGAGGAATGAACACCGCCAGGGCCACCACGGTGCTCCACACCCCGGGCTTGCCGATCGCCGACTGGGTGATGTTCTGCGTCCGCACGATCTTCCCTCCCATTAAAAAGACCTGTTTCCGTTCATTCCAGGCCACGTCCGGATCGAAATCGATCCCCAGCGTCGTGGCCAGCATTTGAGCGGCCAGGTCTTCCGTGTACTCGCCGGCTTCTTCGTCGGTTTCCCCATACGCGTGATGTTCGGAGAGATACCCAAAGGTTTTATGCCGGCCCTGGGGGATCGCCACGCCGATGGATGCCGAGATCAACCGGTTGCGTTCGTTGGTTTCACTCCTGGCCATGACGCAGTAGGTGATCTCACCGGGATTCAACAGGTCTTCACCCCGCTTGCGCGGGATGATCTTGCAATTGGGCGGCAGGATGGATGACACGCTGACCAGGTTGCAGTAGGCCACACCGGCGCTCCGCAAGGCTTCTTCAAACGAGGCCAGTTTTTCCCGGTGGACGCCGACCCCGCGGGTCAGAAAAATATGAGTAGGAACCATGTCTCCTTACGATCCTCGAGACTGAATGTGCCTATGCATGGATAAAACGAGAGCTATAGTGACAAATCTTTGCAGAAGACCGCAAGACCTCCACCCCCGTAGGGGACGGCCCGAGCTTGCCCTGCCTGTCCTGAGCGTTCTTCGACTTCGCTGTCGCTACGCTCAGAACGAACGGGAGAGAAGCCGTTCACCCTGAGCGTAAGGCGCAACATGCCTGAAGTCGAAGGAAGCGAGGCCGAGGGAGCCTGTCCTGAGCTTGTCGAAGGATGCCTTCCCGACTGTAGGGCGCTACAAAGAGAGAACGCGGATTATCGGGACAGGTGCAGGACCAACAGCTTTTGGTCCGAGAGTTCCTGGACCGCGTACTTAACACCTTCACGTCCCAGCCCGGAATCTTTCGTCCCGCCGTACGGCATGTGGTCGGCACGAAACGTCGGGATTTCATTCGCCAGCACCGTGCCCACGTCAAGGGCCTGATAGGCGCGGAAAATCGAATCCACGTTGCGGGTAAAAATACCGGCCTGGAGTCCGTAGGGGGAATCATTCACCATGTCGAAGGCCTGGTCGAGATTCTGGTACCGGGAGAGCGTGATGACCGGACCAAAGACTTCTTCGCAGGAAATTTTCATGCGTTGCTCAACGTCGGTCAGGACCGCGGGGTGGATCAAAGACTTTTCTCTCGTCCCGCCTGTCTTCAGCGTGGCGCCCTCCTGGACGGCTTCCTTGATCCAGGTCTCCACCCGGACGGCCGCGCGTTCGTCAATCAACGGACCGATGACCGTGGCATCGTCAACAGGGTTCCCGGCCGGCAACGCTTCCACGAGCGGGAGCAACCGGTTGAGAAAGGCGTCATATATGTCGTCGTGGAGGTAAATGCGCTGGACCGAAATGCAGGTCTGTCCGGAATACGCAAATCCGCCCGCGACGCAACGTTGGGCAGCCAGGTGCAGGTCGGCGTCGGGTTCAACGATGACCGCGGCATTGCCTCCCAGCTCGAGCAGGACCCGTTTTTTGCCGGCCTTGTCTTTCAAGCTCCAGCCCACGGCGGCGCTGCCCGTGAAGCTCAAGGCTTGAATTCTCGGATCGCGGACCATGGATTCCGCCAAGGCATTTTCGCACGGCAGGACGCTCAAGGTGCCTTCCGGGAGATCGAGTTCCTGAAAGAGCCGTCCCAACCGCAACGCGGTGAGCGGGGTTTGCGGCGCCGGTTTCAGCAGAATGGGATTGCCCACGGCCAGGCAAGGGGCCACCTTATGCGCGACCAGATTCAAGGGAAAGTTAAACGGCGTAATGCACAGGACCGGCCCGACCGGCACGCGTTGTCCCAGGCCCAGGTGATGTTCCATGCCAGGGCTGATGTCCATCGGAATGACTTCTCCGGGTATGCGTTTGGCTTCCTCGCACGCGATCGAAAACGTTTGAATGGCCCGGTCCACTTCGCGCCGCGCGTCGGTGATGGGTTTGCCCGCCTCCAAACAGATGGTCTGGGCAAAGTCTTCCTTTTGCTCTTTCAGCAGGCCGGCCAAACGTTGGAGTGCCGCGGCGCGGGTATGGGAGGAGGAGCGTGCGAGATTGGTAAAGGCTTGCAGGCTGAGCGTGACGGCTTCCTCGACGTCTTGTGGTCGGGCGAGACAGACCTCTGCAATCGGGTTGTCCGTAAACGGATTGGTCACGGCCTGACGCGTGGGTGTTTCACGCCATTCCGACCCGACGAGGATGGGAGCGATGGTTTCCGAGGACACGGGAGGCAATCAGACGCAGTGTTGAAGGTTCGGCCGGACTCGCATGATTCCAGATGGCATCTTACAGAGATTCGGAAGAAGCTGGGGGTGAAGAAACCGATTGGAGCAGCTTGTCGATCTCTTCCTTGAACACCTCGTAGGGAAAGGCGCCTGGGATCGCGATGGCCTCTTGCGGATCATTCGTGGCGTACAAAATAAAATGCGGGGTGCCCCGGATGCCTAGTGCGCCCCCCTCCATCCGATCCTTAAAAATGTCCTGGGTATAGCGTGACCCCTCGAAGCATGAAGCAAATTGCTTGGCATCGAGTTGGAGCACTTCAGCCTGCTGCTGGAGTTGGGACGTGGAAAATTTGTTGCTGCTGGCGAATAAACGGTCGTGCATCGCCCAATACTGTCCCTGTTCTCCGGCGCAGCGTGCGGCCAGGGCGGTATCCACGCTCGGGCCGCTGGGGGATCGCGGGAAATCACGATACACCAGGCGCACCTTGCCGGTGTCAATGTATTCGGAGAACAGGATCGGCCAGGTTTCCTGGAAAAATTTTTCGCAGTACCCGCACGTGAAATCGGAATATTCCAGAAGCGTGAGCGGGGCCTGGGGATTGCCGCGGACCCGGTCATCTTCCTCGGTAAACCCTTGGGCCGCGTAGGCGCCGATCGCGAGCCCGAGGCTCAACGCTGTAATCGCCAGCGCCACTCCGATGTTCGAACGACGAGATGTATATGCCGCTGGTGAAGATATTTTCATCGTGTCTCCCTTTTTCCTGATGAAACCCATTTCTTACAGTGTGAGTCGCTGGAAGGCTTCTGTCAAGCGGGACGGCACGGGGGCCGTCCCCTACGATCCCGATGATGCCTCCAGCCTGTAGGGACAACCCCCTGTGGTTGTCCGGTGAGAAATGACCGGGTCAGGGCACGGGGGCCGTCCCCTACGGTGTCGATGAGGTCTCCGTTCCAGTTCCCCTCCTTTGTAAGCAACTGTCTGGGTGGGGATTAAGGAGTTACATGCCTCTGTTCTTGCCAAGACGTTCGATGTTTGAGCATCGCGTTCAGAATCGTCAACAATTTGCGCATACAGGCGACCAACGCCACCTTGCGTTTTTTGCCCCGGGCACACAGGCTCTGATACGTGTGCCGGATGACCGGGTTACAGCGGGTGGCCACCAAGGTCGCCATATACAGGGCCGTCCGAACGGGGGCGCGGCCGCCCCAACACGTGCGCGGCCCTCGGACCGTGCCACTATCGCGGTTGAGGGGGGCGACGCCCACCAGCGCGGCGATCTGGCGCCGCGTCAAGGTGCCCAATTCCGACAACTCCGCCACGAGGGTGCGGCTCAGGACGGGGCCGACGCCGGGCACACTTTGGAGCAAATCGGTCTGCTCCTGCCACACGGGGCTGTGCCGAATGCGGGTGGTGAGGTCCTCGTCCAAGGTGGTCAATTGCTGGGTCAACCAAGCCACGTGCGCCTGAATCCCCGGGCGGAGGGCCGCCGCGGCTCGCCCCAAGCGGTGGCGTTCGGCGGTGAGCATCTCGATCACTTGCCGGCGCCGGGCCAGCAGCGCCGCCAATTCCATGGTGGCGGCATCCGGCTGGGGCCGGACCGGGGGCTGCACCCGCGCGGCAAACAAGGCCAGGATCTGCGCATCCAAGGTATCCGTCTTCGCCAACTGGCCGGTCGCTTTGGCGAAATCCCGCACTTGCCGCGGATTCACTACGATGACGGGCAGCGCTGCTTCCACCAACGCGCGGACCACGGGCAGTTCATACCCGCCCGTGGCTTCCACCACGATCCGCTCGGGCGCCAGCGCCTGCAATTGAGGCACCAACGCCTGAATCCCCGCCTCGGTATTCGGGGCGGTCGTGGTCACGCGTGGGGGAACGCTGGCGACATCCAACGTCGCTTTGGCCACATCAATGCCGACATAAGTCTGAGTCGAGTCCATAACTGGCTCCTTGTTCTGAGGCGCCTCTCCCACGTCGCCCTACCTTGCCAACTGATCCGGGCTCACACGGCCCAGGCAACTGTGCGGGCTGCCGAGAGGCCGAGCCGAACGCACCGTGCTTACAAGCGGGCTTGGGCGCCCGTAGGAGGGTCGGGCTGTTCGGCTCTATCGGTGAATAAAATAGCATGCAGTATACACCCTTTCTTAGATACAAGGAGGGGAGAGGGGAGGTAGAAGGCACGTTCATGTCCTCTACCCCTCCTAACCTCCCCTGTATAGACCGGGGACATGGTTTACACCTGTTCGGAGACATGGTTAACACTTTAACCTGCATGGCTTCACCCCTACGACAGGAGGATCGCCATGCCTTGGAAAGAGGTGTCTACCATGTCTCAACGCTACGAATTCATTCAGTTAGCCCACCAACCCGGCCGCTCCTTGCGCACCCTCTGTCGGCGATTCGGGATCAGTCCCCCCACGGCGTATAAATGGCTGACCCGCTATGCCGCCGCCGGCGCCGCGGGGCTCGTCGATCGGTCCCGGCGCCCGCAGCAGACGCCGCACCGCACTCCGGCGGCCCTGGAAGCCGCGGTCGTGGCGTTGCGCCTCCAGCACCCCACCTGGGGCGGCCGCAAACTGCACGCCCGCCTCCGCGCCCTGGGCTATCCCCGGGTCCCCGCACCCAGCACGATCACGGCCATTCTGCGTCGTACCCCCGGGCTCACAGCCGCTGACTCGACGCCCCAGCGGGCCTGGCAGCGCTTCGCCCACGCCACGCCCAATGCCCTGTGGCAAATGGATTTTAAAGGCCATTTCGCCTTGCTCCATGGCCGCTGCCACCCCTTGACCGTGCTGGATGACTGCTCCCGCTTCGCGCTCTGTCTGCACGCCTGTCCCAATGAACAGGGCCCGACCGTCCAAACGCACTTGACCCAGACCTTCCGCCGCTATGGCTTGCCGGCCCGCATGTTGATGGATAATGGCCCCCCGTGGGGCGCCCCACTCACCCTCAGTCCCTTCACCCCGTTGACCATCTGGCTCATCCGCCTGGGCATTGGGCTGACTCATGCCCGGCCCGCCCACCCCCAAACCTTGGGCAAAGACGAACGCTTTCATCGGACCCTCAAAACCGAACTCCTCCACCAACGGACCTTTCGCGATCTGCCTCACTGCCAACAACACTTTGACCGCTGGCGCGACCACTATAACCTGGACCGCCCGCATGACGCGTTAGCCCTCGCGGTTCCGGCCACCCACTATACGCCCAGTCCCCGCTCGTTTCCCGAAACCCTCCCGCCGATTGAGTATGGCCCCGACGCCCACGTGCGGCGCGTCCAGGGCAAAGGCGAAATCTCGTTTCGCGGCCGCCCCTTCCATGTGACCAAAGCCTTACGGGGCTACCCCGTGGCCCTCCGGCCCACCACCCAGGAACACCGCTGGCGGGTCTATTTTTGTCACCAATATATAACCGAGCTTGATTTGCAGCACCCCTTGGAATAAGTCACAATGTGTCAACCATGTCCCCGAACACCCGTTAATGATGTCCCCGGTCTATACACTCCCCTTACAAAGGGGAGGGATTACCCTGTGTCGATCCGTATCCCGGTTCACGGATTGTCGGTGTTCGATGAAGCGGAAGAGCCTTCGAGCAAGGCCATGAGCAACAACGGCCAGACCACGGTTGCGTCGCTCAATACCTCGGCGAATCGTCCGCCTTCTTCAGGTGGAACGAACTTCCCCCAGGAAATGCCTTCCTGATAGGTGCAGCCGCTCAGCCCGCCCCAATAGTCGGGTTCCGGGCAAATGCGGACGCCGTAGTGGAACCTGGGCGGGGTGATGGTGGTGCCCAGCCGCATATTCAGGATTTCGATATACGGCGGAACCTGTTGCGCCCAATTGCGGGGAACGCCGCCGCCGATGGTAAAGACGCCCAGTTTCTTGGCGCCCAGGAGGTTGCGGGTATAGCTGTTGAGATCCAGAAACGGGTTAAACGCGGGACGACGTTGTTGCAGGCGGTCCCACATCGCCTGGTTATCGCCGGGTTCCGCGCTCGATTGCGCTGCCCCCTGATCTTTCATGGCCCAAATGGATGTATCGAGGCCCAGTTCGGAATCCGTGAACGCGGGGACGTAGACCGGGACCTCCTGCAGAAAGGCGCTTTTGAGAATCCCCGGACCGGGAAATTGTTCGGCCAGCGTGCGTCCCAGTTCCCGGTTCAGGATCTCCGACGAGAGCGGTTCGTTGGGGTCGAGCCGGTTCAGGGTGGCCGCGGCCACTTCCTCCACGTGGTTCAGGTTCAATTCCATTTCGAGCGTGTCATAGACCCGGTTATATCCCTTTTCAAAGAGTTCGACGTCGTCCATGGCCGGTTGGTATTTGTAATGCGTTTGGCCGACGGCTTCGCTCATGCCGTGGGCCATCAACGCACCGGTCGAGACGATGGCCTGGACCATCCCCCGGTCCAGCATGGTACAGATGACTTTCCCCATTTTGGCGATGGTCATGGCCCCGGACAGCGTCATGACCACGAAACAGTCGGGGTCCTCGATCATGGCCTTGAGCACCTCGAAGGCTTCCCCGAGCCGCCGGCCTCCGAACGCGGTTTTTTTCATCGCGCTCAGCAGGTCCGAAAAGGAATGAATGCGTGCGGGGTCAAGCGCTTCCAGAGCCTCGAGCCCGTCGTCCGCCCCGTCATGAAAGCTGCGTGTCATTGGATTTTCCGGTTGCGACGGTGCCCGGCATGAGGTTGGGGCGTGGTTAGAAAAGACGAGGCGCAATCAACAGAGGACTTGCCCATCTCAAAGGACGCGAGAAAAAGGCTCGTTGTCATGGGGACATCGGGAGTGGGAAATGGTGGTCCCAACGGGATTTGAACCCGTGTCTGCACCTTGAGAGGGTGCCGTCCTGGGCCAAGCTAGACGATGGGACCAGCCTTTAGATTATGCAGTCGTGATCGATGCGTCGAAACGATCGCACTCTACCATTACCGAAACAGGCCGTGCAATCGGCATTCGGGATTAAGACGAATTGAAGAATAGCTTGACAGCATGTAGTATGTGCATTAATTGTCATGCTTGTATTTCAACTGACGAATGTGTCCCAGTTAACATGGAAGGTGCAACGTGGCGTCTCTTCGTTTGAATAAGGAACTGGAATACCGGTTGGAGCATCTGGCCGAAACAACCGGACGAACCAAAACGTATTATATTCGCCAACTCATCGAAGACCATATCGATGAATTGGAAGATCGCTACCTTGCCGAGTCCAGACTTGAGAAGCCTGCCGGTCGTCTGACAAGCAAAAAAATGAGGCAGGAACTTGGGTTGGAACATTGAATATGATCGTCGGGTTTTAAAGGATATGAAAAAGCTGGACAAAAGCGTTCAGCGGCAAATCCTTGATTACTTTGACGAATGTATTGCTCCTAATCCCCGCCGTTTTGGCAAATCTCTTAAATCTCGTTTTTCCGGGTTATGGCGCTATCGCATAGGTGATTATCGCGCCATTTGCCGGATTGAAGATGACAAACTGGTCGTCTTGGTCATTCGCGTTGCACACCGAAGTAAAGCGTATAAAAAGCCGGTGTAGGCCGCAGATCAAGAAACCGGTCAAGAAGGGCAATGTTTGATTTGAACGCCGTCGGGCGAGCCGATGATTAACGTGGAGGTCCGGTTGACGAAGAGGCCGTTCTCTACGACGCCCGGTATGTGATTGAGCCGCGCTTCGAGTTGCACCGGGTCTTCGATCGAGTCCACCAGCCAGTCGAGAATGTAGTTGCCTCCGTCTGTCTCGAACACCGCTCCCTGTTTTTCCCTAAGCGTCGGGACGCCGCCCAACGCCCGAAGCTGCTTGGCGGATTGCGGCCATCCGAACGGGGTCACTTCCACGGGAACCGGCATGGGTTTGCCCAGCACCGGCACGCATTTCGTGGGATCGACCAGGACGACGAACGTGCGCGCGGCCGAGGCCACGATTTTTTCACGCAGTAAGGCCCCACCTCCGCCCTTGATCAAATGAAAGTGGGGATCGACCTGATCCGCCCCATCCACCGCGACGTCCAATTCCCATTCTCCCTGTTCCGGGAGAAGCGGGATCTGAAGTTGCCTGGCCAAATCCGCGGTTTCCCGGGACGTGGGCACCCCTTGTACCCGGAGTCCGGCCTGCACGCGTTCGCCCAGGGCCAGAAGAAAATATTTGACGGTGGAGCCGGTCCCCAGGCCCACGAGCGCCCCGTCTTGAATAAAGTCCAACGCGGCTTCCCCGGCCGCGCGTTTGCCGGTTTCCTGTTGGTCGGGCGTTGGCTGAGACAACGTCATGGATGGCTTATGATTCCGCGTCCATGCGTGCGGCCACGGACGCCGCGCCGAGCAGGGCGGTTTTGTCGTTCAGGATGACGTGGACCGGAATCGAGGAGAGCAGCCGTTTATATCGTCCCTTGCTGATGAATGCCTGGGAAAAACGTTGCTCGCGCAGCTTGTCGATGATTTTCGGAGGGATTCCTCCGCCGATATACACTCCGCCGCGCGCCAATGTTTTCAGGGCGCAATTTCCGGCTTCCGCGGCCAGGACGGACACGAACAGGTCCAGCGCCTGGACGCAAATATCGGGCTTGCCGGCGAGCCCGGCTTCGGCGATCAGCGCCGGCGGGTCTCCGGTGGGCAGGCGTTCGGCGAACCAGGTGGGTTCATTCTTCTGGGTATCCCGGAGAAACTGATAGATGCCGTGCAGGCCGGTTCCCGACAACACCCGCTCGAAACTCACGTGCAGAAAACTCGTGCGCAAGTATCGGAGCAGGTCGATCTCGAGATCGCTCGTAGGCGCAAAGCTGGCGTGCCCGCCTTCGGACGGCAACGCGTGATACCGCTCGCCGTCCCAATACAGCACGGCCTCCCCCAGCCCGGTCCCCGGCGCGATCAGCACTTTGGTGCCGTCTTCTTGCGGTTCGCCGTGGACCACTTCGGTTTCTTCGGGCTCAAGGACCTGCATGCCGTAGGCCATGGCTTCGACGTCGTTGAGTAAGCGCACGCAGGAGGTGTTCAAGGTGTCGGTCAGGGCGTGACCGTCGATGGTCCACGGGAGATTCGTCGCGCGGCAGCGGTTATCCACGACCGGGCCGGCCACGCCGAAACAGGCCGCCCGGAGGGGCATGCTCGGAGAAATCTCGACGGCATCTTTATCATCGCCCGTGTCTTCGGCCTCTTCTCCTTCGCCCTCCTCAGGAGCGGCAGGGGGCTGTAAGAATTCTTCAAGAATTTCCTCGAACGACTCGAAGTCCGCGTTCCAGAACTTCTCCTCCCGAATGGGAGCGACGCGGCTCTCCTGCCAATCAAACAATCCGAGGTAGGTTTTGGTTCCACCAATGTCTCCGGCTACAATCATGATGCTCCTTCTTCGTTATCCAGGTGTTCACGACTTCGTTGACTGTTCCCGCCGCTTCTCTTGCCCTCCTTTGTGAGGAGGGGCGAAGGGGAGGTAGAGACTGAGGAAGTTGTGAGGATGTCAAGACGAGTTCTGCAAGCGCCACCATAAAAGAAGCGGATGACCCTTTGCAACGAGTGTCGGGTGGGGCCACTCTTTTTAGTCTTCAGGGAGTGGGTGCCACTGCGAAAACGTCGCGGCTTGCCCTTGGAGGGTCCCGTGGTCATCCAGGATGTTCCAGACCGTGGCCTGTTCTACGAGAAACCGCCGGCCCGTTTGTGAAATGCGGATTCCCTGGTAATCGGTAATGAATCCGTGCGTGGCGACCTGCTCGAGCATCCGGGCCCGCTCAGGTTGATTCACGGATTCTGCGGTTAATCGCGACGGGATCCCGGTAAATTCCTCCCAGGTCCCTTCCCACAAGGCGAGGGCCTGTCGATTGCCGTAATTGAGGATGGGATCTTCCGCCTTGGTGTGGGAGGCCACCACAAAAGGCGAAAAATAGAGCCGCTCGCTCTGCTCCTCAAGCGTGCCCGTGCGGTCGATGAGTTCGCGCTTCAACCAGAACGCATAGCTGTCCAACAGCCATTTGATCCAAGTAGGGTCCATGGGAGGCAGTCGTTCTGGGCTACCGGCGTTCATACGTTTCGTCCGGAGGGAAGCTCCTCGATGCGGCTAGCCCGATCGTTCGAGACCGCGGTCGTGAGCTATGGTCAGGATTTGAGAGGCAATCTCTTCCGGTGAGAGGTCGTCGGTTGCAATGGCATGATCGGCTGCGGCCTGATATTTCGGGGTCCGTTCGGTCAGGACTTCCTGGATTTCCTCGACAAACGTCTTCCCGGAGGTGAGCGCCGGGCGTTGCGTGTTATCCGAGATGCGACGGGTAATCGTCGGGACCGTGGCGGTCAGCCAGAAGATCAGGCCATTGGGCTTTAACGCTTCCACGTTCTCCGGTCGCAGGATCAGCCCCCCGCCGGTATCGATGACCAATTGGTCCCGGTCTTTAAGCGCGAGGCATACCTCCGTTTCGAGATGGCGAAAGTGCTCCCATCCGTCGCCGGCGACAATGTCCGGGATCGAGCGTTGCGCCTTTTCAACGATCTGCGCATCCGTGGAAATGGCCTTCCACCCGAGTTGCGTCGCGAGGAGTTCCGCCACGGTGCTTTTCCCCGTTCCCCGATAACCGATGAGCACCAGGTTCATGAGAACCTGGACTCCAGGACTTGACGCATGACGGGGACCGGTGCGGGTTGTCCCGTCCACAACTCGAATTGAGCGACGGCCTGATGCAGGAACATTTCCAAGCCCCGGATCGTGGGGCATCCGGCGTTCCGGGCTTCCTTCAGCAATCGCGTGTCCAAGGGATTGTAGACGATGTCCATGACCGTCAGGTCGGGATGGAAAAATTGTTGAGGCACACAGGTCTGTTCGGTGTGGGGATCCATTCCCACGGGGGTGCAGTGGATCATGACCTGGGCTTGATCCAGGGCCGGCTCCAGGGTGTCCGCGTTGAGCGTATGGTCTTCAACATGAAGCGTCGTGCCTTCACGAAGATTGCGGGCCAGGGTTTGGCGTTCTTCCTCTTCGATCCCCAGGATCGTGAGCTTGTTGGCCGGGGTCTGAAGCGCGAGCCCGAATGCAATGGCTCGTGCGGCTCCGCCGGATCCGAGAATGACCACCTGCTTGCCGGCGAGGTCGACACCTGCATGTTGTAACGCCAGGAGGGCGCCTGCCGCGTCCGTATTATAGCCGGACAGGGTCTGATCTTCTTTTACGATGGTATTGACGGCTCCGATGTGCCGCGCCGCGGGCTCAATCGTATCCAGGTGGGCCATGACCGAAACCTTGTGGGGAATCGTGACGCTGAACCCCCTGAGGTTGCCCAACGCGCGGATTCCCTGAAGCGCATGGGGCACGTCTTCAACGGGAAACGCCAGGTAGACGTAATTCAGCCCCAAGTGCTGAAATGCGGCATTGTGAATGGCCGGAGAAAGCGAGTGTTTCACCGGATGGCCGAGGACGCCGCACAATTGCGTATCGGTATTGATTTCCATGAAGGCTCCTTCGCGTGTTGCCGGGCCGCGTCCTTTCTGGGATATATCTCGTCCAGCCTGTTCCCCTCCTTTGTAAGGAGGGGTAAGGGGAGGTAGAGACGTCGCAGGGGAGGCTGAACCGCGCAGGGTAAGTTCCTCCGTGCCCGGAATTACCCTATGACTCTACCCCACCTTCGCCTCCCCTTACAAAGGGGAGGAAAAAGGCAACGTCTCTGATCGGAGGCTGGGATATGTCTCACGCTACGGGGTGTGTAGTTATCACATACTGGTCGTCCCGAACTCAACGGAAAGGAAGAAAAACGAGACAGGAAATCAGAATGACCGGGGAACGTCGAAATTCACGCGGAGATTCAATGCCACCACGTGTATGGTGGTGTTCCATACGCCGTGGACCCGGGGATCCGCATTGTCAAAAATTCCACGTGATTGGTAGAAAATGCCCTGATAGGCCAGGTCGAATCCTATGGCGGCCAGACCGAGACCATCCTGGCTGCTCCCGCAAGGGATCACGCCCAGAAAAGCCCCGCCGCGCCGGCACAGAAACCCGATGCCGGCGGAGTATGAATGAGAATTGGAATCCGGAACGTCGGGTTTGAACGTCCGTTCCGGCACCGGGCTGTCGGCAAACACATAACCGCCCCGAATGGCGATGTCCCAAGACGGCAACAGTGCCGGGCTGATGAACTTGTATTCGGTGCCGGCCATCACGACGTATGAACTTTGCCAGTTTCGCGGGTTGGGAAGCACGACGCCATTGGACAAGGTCACGTCGAGGTGCTCGAACGAGGTCCAATCCGCGTAATCCACGTCGATCTCCAGCTTCCACTCGCGTCGGGTATCCCGTATGGGCCACACCGCGAGGCCGGCCGTGACGACTTGCGGCAGGTTCAGGTCGGCCTGGGCTCCCAACGCAAACCCTCGACTCCTGTTCAAAAGCTGTCCCTTCAGGTTCAACGTTACCCGGCTGCGATAGACCAACGCGACGTTGACCATGGGTTGTTCTCGCTCATTGCGCACAGGAGTGAAGAGCAACCCGGCATGATACCCAAGGGCCGTATCCCGGCCATTCAGTTCGATGTCGTCGTCGGGAGCAAACGGGAACCCTGCTCGCGCCAAATCCGCAGCGGTTTGCTGTACCTCAACGTGGCCCTCCCCGAACAGATCGGAGAACGTATAAATATCCAATCCGGCGCCAAGCGCCAACATGGGGTGTACTCTGACTGCGACGGTCGGGGTCACGTCCAGGATCGGGGATGCCGATCTTGTGAGGACAGGGGCGAGGCCGGAAGTCCGGGGGTAGCTCGTGATGTTGCCGAAGGGCGAATAGACCCCCAGCCCCAGCGTCAAAGAATCGAACGAAGGCCACCCCAAATCACCGGGCTTGACGCTCACGAAAAAACTGCTGGGTGGAGGATTGGCAAAGGTGCTGCCGAAATCACCTTCAATCGACGGTCCCGAAGATGGCCTGAAATTAATATCCCCATTCACGAGAAGCGTGCCTGCCGTCATTTGCAGGCCCGGGAGATCCGTGATGGCGGCCGGGTTGAAATGCACGGCTGACGGATCATCGGCCTGTGCGGCGAACGCTCCGCCTTGAGCCGTGGCCGCGGCGCTTTGGTCCAGAATTCTGAAGCCTTCGCCAAAGGCCTGGAGAGAAAAGCCTGGTGCCATGACGAGTGTCAACAGGGTCCCAAGAAGCGGGGCAAGCAAAGAAGGGCGGGAATAGCTGCTCATGGTATTTGACTGTACGGTATTATTAAACTGTGCGTCAATCGGTGAAGAAAGCAAGATGCGCTGCCGGAATCGAAAGCACATGAAAAAGGCCGTCTGTATTGTTGGATGCCTTGAGGTTCAGTACAATAAGAATGGTATTTGCAGGGCCGCATTTCACACCGCCTCTTCCCCTCCTTTGTAAGGAGGGGCGAAGGGGAGGTAGAAAGGGGGCAGAAAAAGGCAACGTCCCTACTCGGAGTATGGCAGACGATGATCGTCAAAAAATTGCTGCACACACGAATGCGCGTCAGTGACATGGATGCCACCATCGCGTTCTACCGGGACGTGCTGGGGTTGGAAGTATTGGAACGCAAGGTGTCGCCGCGCGGGTCGCATTTGGCCTTTCTGTCGGTGCCCAATAGCGAGGAACTCATTGAATTGTGCAGTTTCCCGGAGAGTGGTCCCGTCAAGGTGCAGGAAGATCTGGTCCATCTCGCGTTCGAGGTCGATAACCTTGACCAGGTGATGGATCAGTTGAAGGCCCAGCACGTTCCCATCACGGACGGCCCGACGCGCACGTCGTCGGGGAGCCGGTTTATTTTCATCGATGCTCCGGATGGTTATGAAGTGGAGTTGATCGAACGACCGCCGGGGACGTTGACCGCGTAGCAGGCTTCACTCGTGACCAGTCACACCTCTTCTCTTGAATCGACCCTGGCCCATTTGCCCGATCAGCCCGGCGTGTACCTGCTGAAAGGCAAGGGCGGTGAAATCCTCTACATCGGGAAAGCCCGGGTGCTGGCGGACCGGGTGCGCTCGTATTTTCAAAAAGGCCACGACCCGAGCCCCAAGACCCGCGTGTTGACGTCCTTGGTTCAGGAAATCGAAACGATCGTCACGCGATCAGAATTGGAGGCCCTCTTACTCGAAAGCAACCTGGTCAAACGCCATCGTCCCCGGTTCAACGTGGTGCTTCGCGATGACAAGCACTATCCGTTCCTCCGCTTGCCGGTGAAGGAAAATTTTCCCCGTCTCTCGATCGTGCGTCGCGTGAAGAACGATGGGGCCTTGTATTTCGGACCCTACGTGCCCGCGGGCGCGCTTCGCGAAACCCTGAAGGTCATCAAGAAAGTGTTCCCGCTGGCCACGTGCAAGATCGACATCGACGGGACGGCTGACCGCGCCTGTCTGGAATTTGAAATCAAGCGCTGCATGGCGCCCTGTACCGGCAACCAATCGCAGGAAGACTATCATCGCATCGTCGAACAGGTTCGGTATTTTCTGGAGGGACGGGACAAGGAATTGCTGGACGGAATGCGAAAGGACATGGAAGCGGCCGCCGATCGCGAAGCCTTCGAAGAAGCGGCCCGGCTGCGGGATCGTATGGCCAGCATTTCGAAGACGCTGGAAAAACAGCGCGTGGCGCAAATCGGACCCATGGACCAGGATATCATCGGCTTGGCCAGGATGGGACCGGCAGCGGATCTGCAATTGTTGTTTGTGCGCGGCGGCCTGTTGATCGGCCGCAAGGACTTTTTCTGGGCGGATACGAAAGAGGCTGCCGATGAGGAGTTGATCCGGTCGGCCATCGAGCAATTTTACAATAAGGACACCTTGCCTCCCAAGGAGTTGTTGGTGTCCGAAGCGCTGTCCGACCGGGAATTGCTTCAACGCTGGTTGAGTCAAAAGAGAGGCCGGCGCGTGAGGATCCTGACGCCCGAGCGCGGGGCGAAACGTCATCTGCTGCAATTGGCCGAAGAAAATGCCGCTGCGGCCATTGCGGAGCATTTGCGCAAGACGGCAGTGGAACACAAGGAAGCCGAAGACTTGCAGCGACTCCTCGGGTTGCCCAAGACGCCGGGCCGGGTGGAAGGGTTTGACATTTCCAATACCATGGGCACCGATTCCGTGGCCTCGATGGTGGTATGGGAAGACGGAAAAATGAAGAAATCGGATTACCGGCGGTTTCGGATCAAAACCGTCGAAGGAGCGAACGACTTTGCAAGCATGGAAGAAGTCGTCCAGCGCCGGTACGGTGGAACCCTCGGCACCAAGACCACTAAGGCGTTGCCGCTTCCCGATCTGATCCTGATCGATGGGGGAGTAGGGCAAGTGGGAGCCGCTGTGGACGCCTTGCGCAATGTCGGTCTCAGTCATCTTCCCATCATCGGATTGGCCAAGGCCAAAGGCGAGAAAGAAGAACGGATTTACGCACCCGGGCATCGTGATCCGGTCATCCTCTCCCCGACGTCCCACGTCTCCCGCCTGGTCCAGCGCATCAGGGACGAAGCGCATCGCTTCGCCATCGCCTACCATCGAAAACTCCGCGGCCAGGCGCTGATCGTGCCATCGACAAAACCCGTGGGACGACGCCCCGTGAGCAAAGATCGTTCATGAACGAAGCCACGCCTCGCATAAAAATTTAAAGGAGGCGTTCGGCATTAAATGCAGTATTGAGGGATGACTAGGATCATACGAAGAGTGGAAAATTGTACATGCCGTGCGTCAGCGAGGTCAGGTGATTGAATCCCCTTCAGAGAAATTAAAAAGGGGGTTGACGACGGCAATGCCGTGATAGGATTGGCCCGGGGTTGGGGTCTTCGTGCGTCCACGTGCGGGAACACATGTCACGCCCCATCCGTCGGAAAGAATGCTTCAACCTGACGATGTGTTTTCTTCGTCTATCGGCATCGCTGTGAGTCACCAACGTCAGATACTCCCGCCCCATTGCTGTCAGCGTTGTATCTTTGTCGATGGCGATCTTGCCTGCGGATAGTCGGTGTAGATTAGTGCAATCAGGTCATCTGTCTGCGCGACAGATCCAGCTCCGAGGAATCCCGGGCAGGCGCAAATTCAAAACCGGGTCTGGACGGCTCCATGAAGGTAATCGACTCATAGAAGTCGTCCAATGCGATGAATACGCCATTCTCTTCCGCCCATTGTCGCATCCGCTGGTTGCAGGAATGCGCCCACGACAGGATTTCCACTCGCCAGTTGCGGTTGTGCATCCGTTCCAAGGTGCTGTGGAAACCCGATCCTTCGAGATAGCCCGCGCCGTCTCCTGTCAGCAAGACCACGATACCGGGAGTGCCGTTGTAATCCAAGGCGTCTTCCAGCATACGCAACTGCAGGAATTTGTCGGGGACTTCCTGTTCCCCACTCCCCGGGTTGCCCCTGTCGAACAGTTGGACCTGAATCCCGTTGCTTTCCATGCGGTTCCATAGATGGCGCATTTCCGGGGGTACGGACCCAGCGGCAAACGCCCGCTCTACCGACCTGTTGGCATGGGCTAGGCGCAACAGGTTATCGAAGTTGATACGAATACGGTAACGGGAAGCTGGTCCCTCGTTGCGTTCTTCTGCGAGACGCTGGGCCTCCAGGAAAATGTTGGAGTTGTCCCAGTAGATGAAGACCCGCTCCATCGTATCTTCACCGGCGTGAGCCGCTAGGTGATGTTCAGTTGGTTCATTCATGACGTTTCGATCGGATAGTGGGAGTGAATCGGGGGCACCGCGGGGTCCGCATCAGAGGCGGACTCAGCCAAGAATGAAATCCATGGCAAGCATTGAAATGGTGAAACCTCCCTTGTCTCGATCCTGTCGGATCAGGATGCCAGAAGATTGTAGGCTTCGCACTGGCTCTCCGCAAGTCCTATCTCGTGCTCCGGTCGGCAGTCGTGCAGCCGTCGAGTCCATCATGGCGCAGGTTGACGAATGCGTTACAGCGGCTGGTCCTGTCGTTGTCTACGACTCGTAGCGCAAGCGGTTGCGTGAAGTTGATGCCGAGTTGGCGTCTCAGCTAGAAGCCGATGTCTGCCTGTGTCGGCGTCCAAGCAAAGGCACTGACTTGCACACCTGCAATCAGCAGCCACAGGAATAGGATGGATCCCCTCATTTTTGAATGGTACAAATACAGAACCGTTGCCGCAACGGGCACCTCTTGTTTCTACCACATCCGGGGCGAAGCGCATCGCTTCGCCATTGCCTACCATCAAAAACTCCGCGATCAAGCCTCCGTCATGCCGCAGTCGAAATCGGCTAAAGTCCGCAGATAAAAGGAAGGGAAATTATGCACTAAAATGCGCAAAGCTTCCCATCACTCATCTTTTTGCTCCTCCCGCTTCAGTCCAAGATTGTCCATGAGCACGTCATCCAACGCGATCATCAGGCTATCCCACGCTTCCTTGACCCCTTCCGAATCGTCTGATTTTTCCGGCTCGATAATCACATCAACCGAATCTATCACACGCGACGATCTCTTGTCCTTTTCAACTATCAAGTCCGTTTCGACCGCCACGGCATAAAGGAACAGTCCTACAATCAAGAGTGGAAGTATCATGTGTTTCATATCATTCCTCCCTTATCGATTACCGCCGTTTCAATTTGAACCATTGCATCAGTTTCTCTTTGGTCGATTCTCGATTCTCACTATGTTGGCCTTCTGGAATAGAGAAGGATATCAAGCATTTTCACTGACTCTGACGGAACGTCCCGAATTGCTGGTGAAGCAATGCTTTGAATGAGGCCAGGAGTTCAAGTGCTACAACCATCATCACTCCGATCACTAATATGGCCGCAAAGAGTCCTGCCAAACCTCTCAAGATGGCAATTACTTCTTGTTGTTCTTGATGTCTACCAGTCACACCTAACCGCCTCACATACAACCATGTAGAGAAGACAAGCCCGCAAACCACAAAGACGATCGGCGGTGCCATTATGTCAAAAGCCACTCCTACAACAATCAACGGCAACCATACGATCAATAAGCCACGTATAAGGAGATACTGAGCATCGACCATAAAATCAGTCTGTGTCATCGCCAAGAACGATGGAATATGCTTGTGAAAGCGTTGTGTTTTTTGCACAATCGTACGCCAATTTCCAATGACCATCATCAGCAAGCCGGTTAATGTCAAGAGCCAACTGAGCCACCCCCGTTCCATTAGCATGACGAACCTCTCCTTCCAGTTAGCAAGATCATCCTCGATGCCGCCTAATCCTATGAGCATGATCAGACCGCTTGCTATTTGCCAAATCCACCAGAAGACTGTTTTGACCGTCATGCCGACTTACTCCACTGTAGCTCAATTGACGGTCAGCGTAGCATATCTGCAGATTTTGATACAGGAGTCCCTTCATTAAAGGAACTAAGAAACCGTGGACAAGCAACCGAAAAATTCTTTTCATCCGGGCGAAATGCTGCTTGAGGAATTTCTTGAGCCCATTAACATGAGCCAGGCGGCTTTCGCACAGAAAATCGGCTGGAGCCGAGCGCGTCTGAATGAAGTCATACGAGGCAAGCGAGGCATTACCGCAGAGGCGGGGCTCGATCTTGCCGAAACCCTGGGGACCTCACCAAAGCTTTGGCTGAACTTGCAGGCGACTTATGACTTGGCTAAGGCTGCTGAAGCAAGACGGGTGGCGTAAATCACGTGTTCTCTGCCGACGAGTGGAGTCCGTTGACATTGTTTGCCGGATATTTTCCAGTCGTATCTGTGTCGAGGGTCCTGGCATTTGGAATATTCCTGCTATTCGGGTTGCTGTCTACAGACGCCGCACGTTGGACAATGTGGCCATCTTGCGGTCCAGCGTCAGGGTCTCCAACCCGGCCCGTGAGTAGTCATCGGCGATGAGTCTGTCGAAGAGTCCGGGACCGCCTGAGGCTGAAAGGGCTTCAATGACGGCCGGCCCATTCAGAGGGACGACTAGGCCGCTGTCAAATGCCCGCAGCAATCCTGTGCAAGCATCGTCCCTGGATGCGCCGTAATGATGTTGCAAAGCAGCGTATGTTTCCCCAATGACCTGATTCGAGGCATACACCGCACACCCCTGTTCTTCGATCAAAGTACGAAGACTATTTACACATTGCTGGAAGGTCTCTTCCGGGTATTGGGCAACCAACCTTACCAGGACAGAGGTATCAATCCCGATACGCCGCTGGATCATATCCCTCATCCCGAAACTTTCGGATGTCGAATGGCGGGGTTCCAGGCAGTATCTTGTCCCGTAGATAGCCGAGCTTTGAAAGGTCGATCCGTCTGGGTCGCAGTATGAAGCCGTCGGGACCTTCTTGCAGTTCGAGCTGGTCGCCTGGGCCTACGCCCAGCGCATCCAGCACCCGCGCCGGGAAGGTGACCTGTCGCTTTGATGTAATCTTGACGATCATGGCAGTTCTCCTTACCAAAACATTATATAAGTAAGGCGAGAGTGTCAAGAATCTGGCAACTTGTCCGGTGCCGGTCATTGTACCTGTTCAACTCAAGGGGTGAACATAATAATAATGCGCAATCTGCCAAGGTCCATGGCGGCTATGGTGATCGGCAGCGCTTATCTTGTCGCCTGTCCGGCGCTGTGGTACATTTTTATCTTCATCCTAGGCGCGGGGTGAGTAGTGCCTAACCGCGTTCATCCGGCTCATGTCCAAATTCTACGATCACCAGGCCATCGAACAGAAATGGCAAACTTACTGGCGCGAGCACCAGCCTTTTCGTTCTGCCATTGACCCGGCCAAGCCCAAGTTTTACGTCCTCGATATGTTCCCGTACCCGTCGGGCGCCGGACTCCACGTAGGCCATCCCAAAGGCTATATCGCGACCGATATCATCGCCCGCTATAAACGGATGCGGGGCTGTAACGTGCTGCACCCCATGGGATGGGACGCCTTCGGCCTGCCCGCGGAACAATACGCGATTAAAACCGGGACCCATCCGCGGGAGACCACCAAACGCAACATTGCAAACTTCAAGCGGCAATTCCAGGCCTTGGGCATGGATTACGACTGGTCACGGGAAATCGATACCACGGACCCCCGGTACGTGCGATGGACGCAATGGATCTTCCGGAAACTCTATGAAAAGGGGCTGGCCTATCTGGCGGAAGTTCCGGTGAACTGGTGCCCGGCCTTGGGCACCGTGCTGGCCAATGAGGAAGTGATCGATGGTAAGAGCGAAATAGGCGGTCATCCGGTAGTGCGGGTGCCCATGCGGCAGTGGATGCTGCGCATCACGGCCTATGCCGAACGGTTGATCGACGACTTGGCGTTGGTGGATTGGCCGGAGTCCATCAAGCGGATGCAGCGGGAGTGGGTCGGTCGTTCGGAAGGCGCCAGAATTTTCTTTGAGATCGCGGGGCATCCGGAAAGATCGATCGAGGTGTTTACCACCCGTCCCGACACCCTGTTCGGGTCCACGTACATGGTCCTGGCCCCGGAGCATTCGTTCGTGACGGCCATTACGACGCCCGAGCAACGTCCGGCGGTGGAAGCCTACGTGGAAGAGGTATCCCGCCGGAGCGAACGCTCGCGCGTGGCTGAATTGGGTGAGAAGACCGGGGTTTTTACCGGCGCGTTTGCCATGCACCCGGTCACGGGCAAGCCCATTCCAATCTGGATTGCGGATTACGTGTTGGCGACCTATGGAACCGGCGCGATCATGGCGGTACCGGCGCATGATGCGCGGGACTATGCCTTTGCGAAGCAGATGGATTTGCCGGTTGTGGAAGTCGTCTCCGGCGGTGATGTGTCCACTGAGGCCTATACAGGCAGCGGCACGAACATGAATTCCGACTTCCTTGACGGCTTGGCGACGCCTGAGGCCAAGACCCGCATGTGCGACTGGCTGGCGCAACACGATAAGGGCGAGAAGACCGTAAATTATAAGTTGCGCGATTGGCTCTTCAGCCGGCAGCGGTATTGGGGCGAGCCGTTTCCGGTGCTGCATCTTGAAGACGGCACGACGAAACTCGTTCCGGAATCGGAGTTGCCGGTGGTGCTTCCGGAGTTGGAGGATTTTCGCCCGAGCGGGGAGTTCGAAATGCCCCTGGCTCGCGTGCGCGAATGGGTGGAGGTCACGGATCCCGAGACCCGGCAAAAGGCCCTGCGTGACACCAACACCATGCCCCAGTGGGCCGGAAGCTGTTGGTATTACCTTCGCTTTTGCGACCCCCACAATACCATGGAGCCTTGGTCCAAAGACGCCGAACAATATTGGATGCCGGTGGATTTGTACGTGGGCGGGGCTGAGCACGCCGTCCTGCATCTGCTCTATTCACGGTTTTGGCATAAGGTGTTGTATGATCTCGGGCTGGTGCACACGCCCGAACCATTTCAGAAATTGCTGAACCCGGGCATGATCCTGGGGCACAGCTATCGTTATTTCGACAACAATCTCTCCGATGATCCGGCCTTCGCGGCGCAAGCCTATCCCGCGTCGGAGGTGCGTTTCGACCATGAAACCCCGTTCCACGACAAGACGGGAGAGGAAGTCAAGGCCCGGTGGGTGGCGTCACAAGACGTGCGGTGGCTAGACGGGACGCCGTTGCATCCGACGCTTGACGGGTTGGTGTTGGAAGAAGTTACGGAGAAGATGTCGAAGAGCCGCGGCAACGTGGTGAATCCGGACGAGATCATTGCCGCACACGGGACCGATGCGCTACGGCTGTATGAAATGTTCATGGGGCCGTTGGAAAAAGGCGCGCCCTGGTCGTCCGAGTCCATCCCGGGGGTGGCGCGGCTTCTGCAGCGCGCCTATCGTCTGGTGTTGGGTGACAACGAACCCGTGCCGGTCGTCGAAGGAAATGGAACGCCCGAGCAGGCGCGGCTCACGGCCAGGACGATACAGGGCGTGACGCAGGATCTCGAGGAGATGAGTTTCAATACGGCCATTTCGAAATTGATGGTCTTTGTGCGGGATATTACGAAAGACGGCCCCTTGCCGCGCGCGGCTGCCGACTCGTTTGTGTTGTTGCTGTCGCCGTTTGCCCCGCATTTGGCTGAGGAATTATGGGCAGGCTTGGGGCACGCGCCGAGCCTCGCACACCAAGCCTGGCCGACATTCGATCCCGCCCTGGTGGTGCACGAGGAATTGACGATTCCTCTTCAGATCAACGGCAAACTGCGCAGTAAGATTCAGGTACCGGCCGACGCGAAGAAAGACGAGATTCTCGAACTCGCGCACCGGGACAAGAAATTGGGGGAATGGTTGCAGGGAACCACGCCCCGCAAGGTGATCTACGTTGAAAAAAAGTTGGTCAATTTCGTGGTCTGAGGAGGGACTTCATTCGATGAAGGCTCTGGTTTTCTTTTTGCTGTTACTCGTCATGCTGCCGGGATGCGGCTACCGGTTTTCCGTGGAAGGGCCGGGTCCGCGGATCGGAGGAGGTACTGCCCCTGAACAGGAGGGACCGGCGGTCCGATTGGTCATTCGGGACTTGCGCAACCGCACCTTCCAGAGCAATTTGGAATTTGCGTATACCCGCTACATGCGGGAACAATTTGCCGTCAGCAGCGGGGCGCAAGTCGTGGCGGAAGACGCGCAAGCCGATTACGTCATGACGGGAGAGATCGTCTCGGTGAAAATTCCGTCGCTCACGTTTTCGTCCGGCCAAACCCGGGAACGCCGCGTGAACGTGGTGGTGCGCGTCACGGTGGCCCATCGAGAAACAGGCGAGAATCTCTGGACGGAAACGGCCACGGGTAGCGGGGAATTTTTTGTGAATCGTGCGCCCGAGGTCGAAGCCCGCCAGGATCAGATCCAGTTTAACCGGGTCCTGCAAGACCGGGCCTTGGAGCAGGCCGGCCAAGCGGCCGCGGAAATGTTGGCCGCAGCTTTCTGGGCCGCGCGGGACCAAGGGATCTTCTCTCAAGCTCAAGCCCCATCCCCTTCTTCCGCAACCAGCCCTGGCCACGCGGGACATTCGGCGGCCGTCGGCGCGTCTCGTGCCTTGGGGCGCGTTTTTGGGAAGACACGGTGATCAAGCCTGCTGAACTCGGTCCGTCTTTACAACAAAAGAAGCGGTTGTTTCTGGTCCTTGGAGAAGAGGACTGCCTGCGCGATCAGGCCATCGAGACGATTCGAACCCACGGCGCCTCGCGTTCCAAAGATGCGAGTGCGGGCGACGGACGGAGCGACGCCGGCGACTTTTCCTGTGACATCCTGTACGGGGATGAAACGAATGCCCAGGAAATTTTGGCCCGTGTCCAGGAAGTGCCCTTCTTTTCAACCCACCAAGTGGTTCTCCTGAAATGGGCGGACAAGCTTTCCGTCAAAGAAGGGGAAGCTCTGCTCCCCTATTTTTCCGCACCGTCCGATTCGACCACCATGATCGTTTCTGCGGGAAAACTGGATGGCCGGCTGAAATGGGTCCAGGCCTTGAAGAAACAGGCGGTGGTGGTGAACTGTGCGCCCTTGTACGACAATCAACGATTGGGGTGGGTTCGCCAGGAGGCCGCGCGTGTGGGGATTCAGTTGGATGCCGAGGCCGCAGGGCTACTGAAAGAACTGGCGGGCGAAGGATTGTCCGTGGTCCGGCGGGAATTGGAGAAGTTGGCGCTCTACGTCTCAACGAAAGGAACGGTCACTGCTCATGACGTGGTCGCCGTCCAGGGGGCGGAGCCCGGTGCGTCGGTGTTTGACCTGTCGGGCGCCATCATCCAAGGCAGGGTGTCGCAAGCCCTCCTCATTTTGGAGAAAACCCTGGAGTCGGGTGAGGCCCCGCTTCGGATTCTCGGAGCGTTGCTGTGGCAGTACCGGCGTTTGTGGAAAGCCAAAGACGGGCTGAGCCGTCGGGTCAATGAGACAGCCGTTGCAAAGTCCCTGGGGATCACACCTTTCCGGCAGGGCGAGTTTTTCGCCATGGTCAAACGCGTTCCCTTGGCGCATTTTCCCGAAGCGTTTCAGGCCTTTTCGGCAACGGACCGTGCGCTGAAAGGTGCGGCGTCCGGTTCCCCTCACCGGATCATGCATGCCTTGATCATGGACTTGTGCCGGTCGGCGAAAGCTCCGCCGCGGCCGCAGTTACGGCGTGAACGTGCGGGGTAGCCCCATATCAGGTCATGTCATGGGACATGACCGATGCCGCTTTTTCCCCTCCTTTGTAAGGAGGGGTTAGGGGAGGTAGAGAGCTTTTTATTGGGCTTTGAGAGCGTTGAACTGGGTCGAGAGTTGAGAAATGCGTCGGGAAGCGGTATTCCGATGGAGGGCGCCTTTGGTCACGGCCTTGTGAAGAGCCGAGGTGGCTTCTTGGAGAAGGGGTTGAGCCGCTTCCGCATTCTGTTCCTGCAGAGCGGTTTTAAATTTCTTCACCACCGTCTTGGTGCGATGCAGGATCGCGTGGTTCCGCGCGTGACGCTTCTCAGACTGACGGGCACGTTTAATGGTTGATTTATGAACAACCGGCATCTTTTTTCTCCATTGAGAGGTTCAAAGTATAAATTATTAACATAGCCCCTTCTCGATGGTCAACGGGAAAGAGACAAGAATGGAGCGGCACATAAAAGGATCGGAGATTCAAGCCAAAGAACGACTTGTGTTTGCCTTGGACGTTCCGACGGCAACAGCCGCCGAAGCGATGCTGGATCGCGTCCGGGAATCCGTGGGGGTGATCAAAATCGGGTTGGAACTCTTTGCGAGCGAAGGCCCGGCAATCGTTCGGATGGTACAAGAATATGGCAAACCCGTGTTTCTCGACTTGAAGGTGTTGGATATTGAGGAGACGGTTCAACGGACCACCGCACGGATCGCGGACATGGGCGTCTCCTTCCTGACGGTGCATGCCGAGCGAAAGGCGCTGGTTGCCGCCGTGCAGGGACGAACAGGCAATCCGGCGATGAACATTCTGGCGGTGACGGTCTTGACGAACGTCGGAACTGCGGATCTCCGGGAATCAGGATACGACGGGACCGTCGAGCAAGTCGTCGTGGCTCGTGCAAGAATGGCTGCCGAGGTGGGGTGTGACGGGGTGATTGCCTCGGGGCAGGAACCCACGGCCATTCGTTCGGCGATCGACTCGCCGTTGTTGATTGTGACGCCGGGCGTGCGGCCTGCCGGGCAGAGAGTTGATGAGCATGCTCGCGCCACGACGCCTCGCCAGGCCATTCACGCCGGGGCGGATTATCTGGTGGTCGGCCGGCCGATCCGGGATGCGCCCGATCCACGTGCCGCGGCGCAGGCGATCGTGGATGAAATGCAAGGCGCCTTTTCCGAACGTTCTTGATCCCGACCTGTAGGGGGCAACGATCGTTGTCCCGACGCCGAGGCGTCTGTCTTGCGTCGTGTCGGGCCTTTTCAGTAAGATCTCTCTACGTTCGTGAAACGGTTTTACTGGTCGGGTGGTGGGTGTAGCTCAGTTGGTTAGAGCGCCGGATTGTGGATCCGGAGGTCGCGGGTTCAATTCCCGTCACTCACCCCATTTTCCCCCTCGCAATGTCCAACCCTCCTCGTTTGTTCAGTTTTTCAGTCCACTTAGTGTTTCATGGTCAGTTGAATGGTGTGGCGTGAACAGAAACGTTGGTCAGCCGTGAGAGCGTCTCGTTTATGGGGCCGTCGTGGAAGCCTCCTCGTCGTTTTGCTTTTGACGAGTTTCTGTTTCTTTTCCCCGTCCGAGGCTCGAGAGGTGACCTGTGAATCGGCAGAGGCCTGTTTTCAACGCGCCGCGTCTTTTTCCGACGCGCATCCCGATCGAGTGCTCCAGCAGTTCGAACAATTTCGCCACGTGCAGGAGACGTACCCCGGAACTCTATGGGCCCGGCGTGCGGGGTTGCGCATCGGATGGTCCCTGCTCGAACGTGAACCGGCCCGGGCCATTGACTACCTCCGCGCGGCTCGCAAGGATTTCCCCCTCCTCGAAGACTACGCGTTGTTGAAACTCGGTCAGGCCTTGGAACGGATGGGTTCATTTCATGAATCCGCCCTGACGTTTGAAGCGGCAGTGGAGTCGTCCGCTTCTTCCGCCTTGAGCAATGAAACGTCGTATGAAGCGGGATTTGCCTGGTTCGAGAACGGGCAATGCCAGCCTGCCGTCGCGCACTTGGAACAAGCCACAGCCGGCGATCCGCATTCTCCGTCTGCTCCTCGGGCGTTCTCCGTTCTTGCCGATTGCGCCGCGCGATTGGAGCAAGTCACACTGGCGCACGACGCGCTAGGCCGGCTTTGGCGAAACTATCCCGAATCTCCAGAAGCCCAGGCAGTGGAGCACGTCTCGCAGACTGCTCAGCCGGATGCGCTGCAGTGGACACCTTCGTTGGAAGATTATTTTGAGCGAAGTCATACGTGGTATGCCTCGGCGCGCTTTGAAGCCGCGATTCAGGATTTGCAGAAGTTTTTGGACGGGCGACCGCATTCTCCACGTTACGAGCAGGGGCTCTTTCGGCTGGGGATGGCCCACGTGCGGTTGAAGCAGTATCCCGAAGCCGCGCAAACGTTCCGCCGACTGTTGACGACCTCTTCCGAATATACCGGCAAAGCCGCAGTGTGGTTGGCCAAGGTGTATTTGCGACAGGATCAGGGCCGGCTTCTTCTGAAGTTTCGCGATTCGATCCCTCCCGGTTTAAACGGGGATGACCGGGGCCGGATCCAGTGGCTGAGCGGCGTGTGGGCCGAAGGGGAACGCACGATTCAGCAAGCCGTCCTGGCCTATAAAGACGCCTATCGTACGGCGGAGCTTCCTGCATTCAAAAGAGACGCGTTGTGGCGTTTGGGATGGCTGCATTATCAACAAGGTGCTTGGGCAGAGGCGGTCGAAGCCTTTCACTCGCTTTCGGTGACGGCGTCCGGTCGGCATTGGCAAAATCGGGCGTACTATTGGAAAGCACGGGCACTTGAACACATGGGCCGGCCCGATGAAGCCCAAACGGTGTATGGGCAGGTGGCCGGAGAGTGGCCCATGACCTATTATGGGCAATTATCCGAGTCGCGCCTGCGACGTCCACTTCCCGTGCAACGTGATTCACGTGAGAACCAGGCGATCAACAGTCCCGCGTCGTCCGGATTCCGAATCAACACACATTTCCGAAAGGCCAAGGAACTGTTGATGTTGGGACTTCGTGGGGAAGCACTGGAAGAATTGTCGGTGGTCAAGAAGCAATATCGCGACCAGCCGCAAACCTTGTATGCCTTGGCGCGGCACATGCTGGAAGTCGGAGATTATCAATCACCGATCGTGATAGCCAAACGGTACTTTCGGGAACCTTTGGAGCGTGGCCGGATTTCGCTTGATTCCCCGTTATGGCGCATGGCGTATCCAACGGGATACATCCCGCAGATTCGACGCTACGCGGCTCCGCATGTGGATCCCTCTTTGGTTGCGGGGATTATCCGTGAGGAAAGTTTGTATAATCCCAAGGCATTGTCATCCGTCGGCGCAATGGGACTGATGCAATTGATGCCAGCGACCGCGAATCGTATTGCCCGCCGCTTGGGTCTCGACCCCGTGGCCAGGAAGGATTTGTTGCATGCGGATTTGAACGTCCGGTTAGGGGTGGACTACGTGGCTAATTTGTTACGTGACTATCAGGGAAATCTCATACGAGCCGTCGCGGCGTATAATGCAGGTCCCAAGGCGGTAAACCGGTGGATTGCCAAGTTCGGCGACCGAGACCCGGACGAATTTGTCGAGCTGATTTCCTATAGGGAAACCCGTCGGTACGTGAAACGGGTTCTTACAAGTTATCGTATCTATCAGGCCATGCATTCCACAACATGTAGTGCTATTCCTCTTGACAGGGCCTGCTAAAGCTTTTATTTTAGTCATATTTTATTATCTTGGAATTTCGCTTATAGTTAAGGAGTTGTCGCCATGAGCCTTGAAAAAATGGAAACATTGGAAGTTCGAGTGCGGGGGTTAGTGGAGTTGGTCCAGGAGTTAAAGCAGGCCAACGCCTCCCTTCAACAGCAGTTGGACATGGTTGAAGAAGAATTGTCGAAGCGGGAGACTCTTGGTCGCGAATTGGAAGAAGAGCGCGTGAATATCAAGTTGCGCATTGAAAAGGTTCTGGAGCAACTGGATACCATGGAACCGTCGGAGGCCGGCCTGCAAGAGGCTGTTCATGACTGACAGGATCGAGGTTGACGTCTACGGGCAGAAGTTGGCCTTGCGACCGATTGAAGATGAAAGCTATGCGCACGAACTCGCTCGATACGTGGAAGGGCAAATGCAGACCATCGCACAGGGGACGACCACATCCACCCCCATCAAAGTTGCCATTCTGGCCGCGATGAATATTGCGGATCAGTTGTTCCGGCAAGAACGTCGTCGGCAGGCTGGCGAAGCTGAAGTCGAACGTCGAGCCGAGGGGCTGCTGCATTGTATCGACTCCCAAGTGGACATGGATCGCACCGAGAACTCGCTGTTCTTGCATGAAATGCGGCGCTCTGATAACGTGTGAGTTGCGTGATTCGAACATTTAACCTTTGAGAGAAGGATACATTCGTCGATCAGGAAGAACGAGTGGCATCTGACATGGAATGAATCGAGTTTTGTAAGACTGAGGGTGTGCATAACTGATGAGGTGTTTGAATTGAGGGATGGGTCGTCCTGCCGGGCTGAGAAAGTATCCATGAGGCAGAACGAGTCATCCAGGTAGATAACAGAGGCCTGAGCTTAATGGATCCGAGCTAATGGCGGATAGAATTTTAAACCGATGTCGAAACTTGGGCGTCAGCCAATATCTACCCTTTGCGATGTTTTTCACACACCCTAACATCGCGTAAAGCCGCTTTTCCGTTCTCGTCATTCCCTGCCTGTTCTTCATCGTTCTGCACGCTTCCTGTCGCACGAATCCATGAGAGTGAAGGATCAACGCTGGTTTGGTCTCGACGCCCATGGCAACACGAACATTGTCAATAATGCCAAAGGCTGACGTGAGCGCCTTTGTAGTAGGGACAGTGCCTATGTGCCTGTCCTGTGAGAGAAGGGGGTGACGACCATTTTTACGGATATCATCATCATGGCAGTCGTTGGAGTCATCGGCCTTGGTGCGGGGTTCGTGTTGAATGGCGTGATTCAACGTACGCGCTTCACCACGCAACGTCGTAAAACCGAAGACGAACTGCTTCACTTAACGCAATCAGCGGAACGCGAAGCCGAACATCTTGTCAAGGAAGCGAAAATCGAAGCCAAGGATCTGGTGTTCCAAGCCAAAGCGCAAATAGAAAAGACGGAAAAAGACAAACGAAACGAGTGGCAGTCGCTGGAAAAACGCGTGGGGCAACGCGAAGAAGGCCTGGAAAGAAAAATCGCGAATTTTGAGCGTCGCGAGGAGGAATTTCGTAAGAGCGAACGTGCGGTCTCGGATCGGGAAATTTCATTGGCGAAACAGGAACGAGTCTGTGAGCAAACGATCCGAGAACATCGTGAGGCCTTGGAGCGGGTGGCCGGGTTGACCACGGAAGAAGGCAAGCGACAACTGTTGGCCGGGATTGAAAGTGAGGTTCGCTTGGAAGCCACGGGCCTGACGAAACGAATCCTTGAAGAAGCCCGGGAACATGCGGACCGGGAAGCCCAGCAAATCGTGACCAACGCGATTCAACGAATCACACGCGATTACGTCAATGAAGCCACCATCTCAGTGGTGTCCCTGGCCAGTGACGGGATGAAGGGGCGAATCATCGGACGGGAAGGCCGGAACATTCGAGCCCTGGAAGCGGCAACGGGCGTGGATTTGATCGTCGATGAAACACCGGAAGCGGTGATCGTCTCCGGGTTCGATCCCTTGCGACGCGAGATTGCCAAAATCTCGCTTGAACGGCTGATGCAGGATGGGCGCATTCATCCCACGCGGATTGAAGAGGTCGTGGAAAAAGTCAAAGGCGACCTGGAAAAGGTGATGCGGGAAGAGGCCGAAAAGGTGATCTTCGAGGTCGGCCTGTCGGATTTTCATCCCGAGATCGTGAAACTCCTGGGCCGGTTACGCTACCGAACCAGCTACGGACAAAACAATTTGTATCATGCCCGTGAGGCGTCGTATATCTGCGGCATCATGGCCGCGGAATTGGGCTTGGATATCAAGTTGGCCAAACGCGGGGCGCTGTTGCACGACATCGGGAAAGTGGTGAGCCACGAAGAAGAGGGCACCCATGCGATGTTGGGCGCCGAAATCGCGAAGAAGTACGGCGAGTCCGAAAAAATCGTGAATGCCATTGCCGCACACCATGAACAGGTTGACCCGATTTGCCCGGAATCCGTGTTGGTCGCGGCGGCGGAAGCCTTATCCGCTGCCAGGCCCGGTGCGCGACGCGAAACCCTGGAAGCCTACGTGAAACGCTTGGAAAAACTGGAAGGCTTGGCCGTGGGCTATGAAGGGGTGGATAAAGCCTATGCCATTCAGGCAGGGCGGGAAGTGCGCGTGATTGTGCGACAGGAAAGACTGTCCGACAATGAAGCCCTTGTCCTGTCTCGTGACCTGTCCAAGAAGATCGAGCAGGAAATGACGTACCCCGGCCAGATTAAAGTGACGGTGATTCGGGAAAGTCGATTCGTCGAATTTGCCAAATAACTCGGACGAGAACGGGAAACGGTAGTCTTTGTGGTTGTGTTGTTTATCGGTGATATTGTTGGTGAGCCGGGACGGCGGAGCATCACCAATAACATTCATAGGGTGAGCGAACAGTATCACGTCGATATTGTGATCGGGAACGCCGAGAACGTGGCCGGCGGGTTCGGCCTTACGGCTGACTTGGCCAATGACTTATTTGACCTGGGGTTTTCGGCGCTCACCACTGGCAATCACGTCTGGGATAAAAAGGAAATGGTGGACCATATTCGCAAGGACCCCAGGATCCTGCGCCCGGCCAATTATCCCGACGGCACGCCCGGGCAAGGGTCGTTCGTCATTGAGCGGCCGAACGGCGAGAAGATCGGGCTGATCCAGGTCATGGGCCGAGCGTTTATGCCGGCGCTGGATTGTCCCTTTCAGGTGGTCAAACGCGAGGTCAAAAAGCTGCAAGCCCAGACCCCTTGCATTATCGTGGATATGCACGCGGAAACGACGGCGGAGAAGATGGCCATGGGGCATTATTTAGACGGCCAGGTTACGGCCGTCGTGGGCACGCATACGCACGTGCAAACCGCGGATGAACAGATCCTTCCCAAAGGGACGGCCTACTTGACGGATATCGGGATGACCGGTCCCGTCAATTCCGTGATCGGTATGAAAAAAGAACTGGTGATCGACAAATTTGTCACGCAGATGCCCAGACGCTTTGAAGTCGCCTCCGGCCCGGCGGTGCTGGGTGCCGCCGTGATCGAAATGGATCCCGCAACCGGAAAAGCCACCGGCATCCAACGCGTGCGAGAAATCGCGTAACGCGACGCTTCCGACTCGTGTCTGCCGCCCCCCCGACTGTTTATACGGTTTCCCAACTGACGACGAGCATTCGCGCGATCCTGGAACATGCCTTTCCGGACGTGTGGGTCGAAGGGGAGGTATCGAATCTGCGGACTCCTTCTTCCGGGCACGTCTATTTTTCCCTGAACGACCAGGACAGCCAAATTCGCGCGGTCCTCTTTCGCCGGTTCGCCGCGGCGCTTCCGTTTCACGTGGAAAACGGCCTCACGGTGCTGGCAAAAGGCCGCGTCAGCGTGTATGAACCGAGAGGCGACTATCAGCTTCTTCTGGAGTATCTCGAACCCAAGGGCATCGGCGCCCTGCAAATTGCCTTTGAACAACTCAAGAAACGGTTCGATCAAGACGGCCTGTTTGATCCTGCGCGCAAGCGGCCCCTTCCGTTTTTTCCTCGCCGCGTGGGGGTGATCACGTCCGGAACGGGAGCCGCGCTGCACGATATTGTGACGGTGATCCACCGCCGATGTCCGGTGATCCGCCTGCGTGTGTTTCCCGTGGCCGTGCAGGGCCCCGGGGCCGCGCAGGAAATCGCGGATGCCGTTCGACTGGCCAATCAACACACGGATCTCGACGTGCTGATTGTGGGGAGAGGGGGAGGGTCATGGGAAGATCTCTGGAGCTTTAATGAAGAGGTCGTGGTTCGGGCCATTGCCGGCTCCCGCATCCCGGTCATTTCAGCAGTAGGCCATGAAATCGATTTTACCCTGTCGGACTTTTCCGCCGATTATCGGGCTCCGACGCCTTCGGCCGCGGCGGAATCGGTTTCTCCCGTTCTCGTCGATTTGGTCGAAGACATACGGGAAAAGAACGCAAGGCTCACCCAGGCCATGCGCGGTACATTCAGGTTGCACAGGCATCAGGTGGAGTTGGCCTTGCACGCGATTCCCGTCCCCTCGCAAATCCTCCAACGGCAGGTGCAACGGGTGGATGAACTCAGTTTCCGTCTTGGAAGCGGTATCCGGTCCATGCTTGCCGCGGTAAGGCCACGACTAGACGCGTGGACCACCGGCCTGGAAAGAGTCGGTCCGGGTCGCTCATGGCAACGGGGAAGCCTGATGCTGCCTCAGCTTCTGCAGCGACTCTCCAGGGCCATGCCGTGGGTAATCACCGGCAAAAAACAGCAATTGCGAACCGTGGCCAGTACCCTGGACACCCTGAGCCCTCTCGCGATTTTATCTCGCGGGTACAGCATTCTGGAGACCAGTCCCGGAGGAACGATAGTGAAGGATGCGCAGTCCGTCCGGGTCGGCGACCGGATTCGCGCGCGACTGGCCGAAGGGCGGCTGTCCTGTCTTGTTGAACAAACGGAACGGCAATCTTGACGTCCCGTGAACACCGCGTATAATGCGGTTCTCCGCGTCGTTGGTTGTGTTCATGACGCCGATAGAATGCAAATGCGAAAGATCGTCGACGCCGCAAGAGACGCGCGACGGCAAGCGTTCACCTGACATCGACGTTCACAGGTAGTGTATGGCAACCGTAAAATTTGAAGATGCCTTGGCCAGGCTTGAGACAATCGTCAGCGAACTGGAAAAAGGGGATCTCCCGCTGAATGATTCCTTGAAGATGTTTGAAGAAGGAATCAAGCTTTCCAAAACTTGTCTCAAGATGTTGGATGATGCCGAGCGGAGAGTCGAAATTATGGTACAGGACAAGGATGGGAAAAAGCGGGTGGAAGCGTTTTCCATCGAGGATGAAGGAACAAGCTGAACGCTACCGGCCCGTTTTGACACATGCAAGAAACGTCATCCCCCACAATTGAAGACTCAACACACAAGAATTCCCAAACAACGACTTGACGAAGTGCTGGTCGGGCGTGAGTTGGCCGGCAGCCGGGAGCAGGCGCAACGGATGATCCTGGCAGGATTGGTCACCGTCGATGGGCTCCGCGTGGCAAAGCGGGCGACCTTGGTGTCAGGGCAAGCGGCCATCGCCGTGGAGGGGCCGGCGAGCCCTTTTGTGAGCCGTGGCGGCGAAAAGCTTGCGGCCGCGTTAGACGCCTTTTCCCTCCACGTGTCTGACCGGATCGTCCTGGACGTCGGGGCTTCGACCGGCGGGTTTACGGATTGTCTCCTTCAGCATGGAGCAGGCCGGGTTTATGCCGTGGACGTAGGGTTCGGGCAATTGGATTGGAAGCTCAGAAACGATGAGCGCGTCGTCGTCCTCGAGCGATGCAATATTCGGCATCTCGATTGTGCAGCCGTTCCCGAGCCCGTCCAACTGGCCGTCATTGACGTCTCCTTCATTTCGCTACGTCTGGTGTTGCCTTGTGTGGTGAAATTTCTGGCGCCCGGGGCGACGGTCGTTGCCTTGGCCAAGCCGCAATTTGAAGCCGGCATCAAACAAGTGGGACGGGGCGGCGTGGTCCGGGATGACGGGATTCGCCAAGAGGTGGCGCGGCGGATCCAAGGTACGGCGCAACAATTGGGATTTGAATGTCTCGGGCTTTTCGATTCCCCCGTGCAGGGGAAAAAGGGGAATCGCGAAATTTTTTTGGGTCTGCGATGGACGGGTTCGGATGCGGCAACCGCCTCTCCACGACCTGAGGATGTGGCATGAACATTTTAGTCACGGGTGGTGCGGGATTTATCGGGTCTCATATCGTGGACCAGTTTGTTGGGGAGGGGCATCGTGTCTCCGTGATCGACGATCTCTCCACAGGGAAACGAAAACAGGTTCACCGCAAAGCCGTCTTCTACAAATTGGACGTGTGCAGTCCGCGAGTGGAAAAGGTGTTCAAGAAAGAACGTCCCCTCGTGATCGTGCACATGGCCGCTCAAATAAACGTCCGGAAGTCCACGGAGGATCCCGTACTCGATGCGGAAGTGAACATTATGGGAATCCTTCGGCTCTTGGAGTTGGCCGTGCGGTACGGCACCCAAAAAATTATTTTTGCCTCTTCCGGCGGCACGGTGTACGGCGAGCAGGAGGCGTTTCCGGCTTCGGAATCTCATCCCACGCAACCGCTATCCCCCTACGGGATCAGTAAACTCACCTGTGAGTACTATCTCGAGTACTATCGGCACGCTGCCGGTCTGAAATACGTGGCCCTCCGGCTGGCCAATGTTTATGGCCCGAGACAACATGCCGACGGCGAAGCCGGCGTAGTCGCGATTTTCACGCAACAAATGTTGACGGGTGAACAGCCCCGGATTAACGGGACCGGGTTGCAGACGCGGGATTACGTCTACATCGGAGACGTGGTGGAAGCGGTGCGGGTGGCATTGGTCCCATCAGTAGAGGGCATTTTCAATGTCGGAACCGGGGTCGAAACGACGGTGAATGAGATCTTTACCCGGCTGAAAGAATTGACGAACTCCCAGTGCCAGGAAATCCACGGTCCCGCGAAAAAAGGCGAGCAAATACGCAGTGTGCTGGATGCAAGCAAACTGGAGAAAGAGACGGACTGGGCACCGGGCGTGTCCCTCTCGGAAGGCTTGGATGAGGCGGTGAAGTTTTTTCAGCAGCAGCGCCGGCGCTTCAAACCGGCGCTTTTCTGATGATCAATAACGCGGAACCGAATGGTCGATTTCAACGGACCAGGCGTCAATGCCCCCGATCAGGTTTTTCACATTGGAGAATCCTTGCTGGAGGAGAAATCCCACGGCGTCGGCGCTACGCATGCCTTTATGACACAAGGCCACGATTTCATCGGTCGGATCCAGTTGATTGAGCGATTGGGGTAACGTGCCCAAGGGAATGAGGGTGGACCCTTCAATCTTGGCCATGGAAAATTCATGCGGTTCCCGGACGTCCAATAAAAACACCTGGTCCCCTTTATCCAAGCGATCCTTCAGTTCTCGTACGGTAATGGTATAACTCATCTGCGGACCTCCTTTGAAAAAATATGATAGTCTTGGGAGCGAGTCGGTGTCAATTCGCGTCTGTGGCCTACAATCGCAGAACATGCCGCGGAGGCCGCTCCCATGTAAGGCTGGCGTCCTCGTCGAGATGATCGAGTCGTTCCATTGCCGGATGAAGGCGTAGACACTGGTATGAGTACCCCAATCGTGCCCGTCTCTCATATTGCTGAAATGGTCGGGCAGGAAGTTCGTCTCCGGGGGTGGGTCCGTCATCATCGTTCGAGCGGCAAACTGCAGTTTCTGACGCTTCGGGACGGGTCCGGGGATATCCAGGCCATTTTGAGCAAAGGGACACTGGGAGAGGAACAATTCGGCCTTGCGACTCACCTGACGCAGGAATCTTCCTTGGCGGTGACCGGCGTGCCGCGTGCCGAGACGCGGGCCCCGGGTGGATATGAAATAGAAGTGACCGCGCTTGAGATCATTCACCTCGCCGAGCCGTTTCCCGTGCAACCCAAAGAGCATGGCGTCGGATTTCTGATGGACCACCGCCATCTCTGGCTTCGTTCGACTCGCCAACAGGCCATCCTGAAAATCCGGCACGCGATCATCAAAGCCTGCCGGGACTTTTTCGACGAACGGGAATTTGTCCTGATTGACGCGCCCATTTTTACGCCGAACGCGTGCGAAGGCACGACCACCCTGTTTCAAACGCAATATTTTGAGGACACGGCCTACCTGACGCAAAGCGGGCAATTGTATTCGGAAGCGGCCGCCGCGGCCTTTGGAAAAGTGTATTGCTTCGGTCCGACGTTTCGGGCTGAGCAATCCAAGACTCGCCGGCATTTGATGGAGTTTTGGATGGTGGAGCCTGAAGTGGCGTTTGCGGAATTGCCCGACGCGATGGATCTGGCAGAGGCATTTGTGGCGATGGTGGTGCAACGGGTCCTGGAGAACTGCCGGAACGAATTGGAGGCGTTGGAACGAGATGTGTCCAAATTGGAAGCGATCATTCCGCCTTTTCCGCGACTCACCTATGATGAAGCGATTCTGCGCTTGCAGGGCCTCGGTTCGTCAATCCAGAACGGCGATGATTTCGGAGCGGACGATGAAACCATCCTGTCCCAGCAGTTCGACAAACCCGTCCTGGTGCATCGGTATCCCGCGAAGATCAAGGCCTTTTATATGCAACCCGACCCTGACAAACCCGACCGGGCGCTGTGCATGGACATGTTAGCGCCGGAAGGATACGGCGAAATCATCGGGGGCGGACAGCGCATCCATGATTACGGGACGTTAGCCGCACGCTTGGAGGACCACCAACTTGCCGCGGACGCCTTCCAGTGGTACCTGGACCTGCGGCGCTACGGGTCCGTGCCCCACGCCGGGTTCGGCATGGGCATCGAGCGCGCCGTAGCCTGGATTTGCGGCCTGGCGCACGTTCGCGAAACCATTCCCTTCCCTCGCATGCTGTATCGCCTGTACCCTTGAGGCGGCATCCCCTTCAGTCATACAGAACCTTGATCCCAATATGGGACTATGTTAGGGTTCCGGCGATGAGGATCATCGCGTTGGCGACCCTGAAGACGTTCCTTGACGCCAAGCCCGCTCACGCAGATGCCCGGGAGCCGATGATGGCGTGGTATCGACAGGTCAAAGCCGCCGATTGGGCGAGCCCGGCCGACGTCAAACGGGACATTCGGAGCGCAAGCATCCTCAAGGACGGCCGCGCGGTGTTCAACGTGGCGGGCAACGCGTACCGCATCGTGGTGTGGATCAACTATCCCTACCGGGTCGTCTACATCCGTTTCGTCGGTACTCATCGGATGTACGACGCCATTGATGCACAGACGATTTGAGAGGCGAGCCATGGAAATAGCACCAATCAAGACCAAACAAGACTACCGCCGAACGCTCAAGGAAATCGAAGGCCTGATGACGGCCCGCCGCAATACACCGGAGGGCGACCGTCTCGACGTCCTGGTGACGTTGGTGGAGGCCTGGGAAGCCAAGCACTACCCGCTGGATTTTCCCGACCCGGTCGCCGCAATCCGCCACCACATGGAACAGAACGGCTTGGCGCCGAAGGGACTGATTCCCTACCTGGGAAGCCGCAATCGGGTCTATGAAGTGTTGAACCGCAAGCGGCCACTGAGTCTGAAGATGATCCGGCGACTGCACAAAGGCTTGGGAATTCCAGCCGAATCACTGATCAAAGTCGACGAGAGCATGTCGGTCACAAGAACCTGACTGCCTATTGCAGGCTGGAGAGCCATTCGAACCAGCCTGCTTTGAGGGACTTATGTAAATAACATAACAGAGTTATAGCTTTCTGCCTTGTCCAGATCTGCTAAGTGACTCCTTGTCTGGTCACTTGCGGAATACAACAGCCTGATCGTCTCGGCCTGGGTCGCTCCCGGTCCCGAGTGATCGTGACATCCACGGTAAATACGCAAGATATCCTGCGCACTTGGCAGATATGGACTGGCCCGACCCTATGGCGTCGGTGCCGCTTATGCACCGTTTATTCTTCAAGGAGGGGCTTATGTTTCGGTTTGCGTTTCTCAGAATTGGTGTCCTTGCGGTACTCATGATGGTATCCGGCTGTAGCGGCGGAAGCGGGATGCTCCCCCCACTTCCGGATCAATCAGCGATTCTATCAATGATCCAAAACATTAACGAACGGGCCGATTCGTTCTTGACCACGGATGAGATACTCTTTTCGGAGCGTCCGGGAGGCAGTGGCCGGATAGAAACGATCTGCGACTATACACGGTGCCAACACTTCTGGCCGGTAGTGACATACACCTATACCGTAGAAACGGCTCGCCAAAAGGGCCGCCTCATTGCGGGCATACCGGGAATGCCGCATGACAATATCCATCGGCATGGGGGGATTGTGTTGTCCACGTTTGTCCATGGTCCGTTTCGAGGGGATGCGTGGGAAACAGTATACGGGCTCGGCGGCTGGATGGACTACAATTATTTCACGACCCGGTTGCACGAATTCGCCCATCGAGATCGGCCTGACCTGGAGCTCGGTAGCCGTCTGGTGGCGTACTCCATCGGCGATGCGACCGGGACCAATCCCGTGACTGGGAGCGCCGTTTGGCAGGGGGCCATGGTCGGCCGTGCGACCACGGCCCCGGAGAGGTTTGGGAGGCCAGTCATCGGGAATGCCATGCTGACGTTTGATTTCGCCGACATTGATCTGGATGTTGCCTTCACGCAGGTCCGTGATGCCGATGGTACGCGTTCCCATCCAGACATCCGATGGGAGGGATTGACCGTTCAGCAAGGACGGTTTGGAACTGGTGGAAACGGCCATTCCATCCAGGGCCAATTCTACGGTCCCCATCATGAAGAAGTCGGCGGAATCTTCGAGGGCAACCAGATTATTGGGGCGTTCGGTGGAGTCCGGCAGTAAGCAAGATTGATTTTGTACCGGAAACTCGCATAGAGTCTACGGACAACAAAAAGCAAGGCGACCTCGCACTGGGAAGCGGGAAAATCATTGGAAGAAATTCAAGAGGAGACATGCCTGACAACAACCACGAAACCCGGAAGTGTAAAGCGTTGGATTCTTGATTGGGAACGAGGGAAACAAGCATCTTGGAACCCTGTCATTGATTGAGAAGATTTGGAATCAAGCAATGCCAGACTAGGAGACCTACTCTCTTCCGGAAGGAAAGGGGAAAAAAGGAAAAAACAAAGACCCTGGATTCCCGATTAAAACTGTCGGGAGTATCTGTGTTTCCAGTCAAGCCTTTTTATGATGCCGGCACTACTGCCTCGGGGACCCACGGCGTGCCCCGGTGCGCAATCGCATGCAACCGCAACAGCAGTTTCCGCATCACCGCCACCAACGCCACTTTGCCCGGCTTCCCCCGCCGGCGTAACCGCTGATAAAACCGGCCCAGGTCCGTGTTCGTCTGGATCACCGATAAGGCGGCCATGTATAACGCCCGGCGCACTAGCCCCCGGCCCCCGCGAATGGCGCGATAGCCCCGATGTGTGCCGCTGTCTTGCGCCCACGGGACCAGCCCCACCAAGGCCGTCAGCGCTTTCCCCGAGCCCTGGCCCAATTCCGGCACATAGGCCACCAAGATCGCTGCCGTGAGCACCCCCACCCCGCGCACACTCTGATACAAGGCCGCGCGCTCGGCCAACTCGGGCTTGGCTTGGATCGCCTGCTGGTACTCCTCCTCCAGCTGCTTCAGCTCTTTGTCTAACCACGCCAGATGCCGCTGACATGATTGCTTGACCCGGCCCTGCAACCCTTTCTCCAAGCGATTCTGTTCCTGGGTCCGTTGCTCGAGCAATTGTTGCCGTCGTCCCAGCAGCGCCCGCACCTCCGCGCTGGCTTCCTCCTGAGCCGTCTCCACGGGCAACTCAAACACCTCCCCATAGTGCGCCAGGATCTGCGCATCCAGCGGATCGGTCTTGGCTCCTTGGCCCACGGCCCGGGCAAACGCCCGCACCTTCGGCGGATGCGCCACCGTGACCGCCAGGTCGGTGCCGCGCACCCGCTGGACCACCAAGCGTTCGTACCCACCCGTCGCTTCACACACCACGTGCGTCACGGCTTGCTCCCGCCCCCACGCCAGCACGGCCGTGAGGCCCGCCTCCGTGTTCGGAAACCGCCGGACCGGCCCTCGCGCCACGGACACCGCCAGTTCTTGTTTCCCCACATCAATCCCGGCCACTCGTTTGGTCATGTCCCCCTCCCTCCGTCTTGGCGCTGCGATTGGTGTTTGGCCTCCCCACTTGCAAATACGGGGCTGAAGCCCCTAGCATCTGTTCGGAGCGACAAACTAGCGGAAGGGGTGTCCTACTCCCGAACGAGGCCACCCTGGGCTACCCCGGGGTGCCCCTTATGACACGCGACGCGCCCCTCCCGCCCACCTTACAAATTGGCCCATTTGCAAGGTGAAAGCAACATACAAATGACCCAAGGGGGAGGCGAATGCTTCTATCTCCCATGGGTCTAGCCAAAGGCATGACTAATAGCTCCCTCACTGTGCAAGCCGGACATGGTTTACAAAATAAACCGGACACATCGTTTACATCGCCTGCGGGGTTTCCGGTTGATGCCACTGCCGGGCCGAGGCGATCGTCAACGTGCGGTCATCCAAGGTCCCCAGCGGATGGAAGCTATAATGAATGGCCCAAGTGCTCTCCCCGATCGGCGTGAACCCCACCGGCTCCTGCGCCAAGACCTCGGACAGGTACAGCCGATGACCCCGCCATTTGACTTCGCCATTGTGCCGCACGTGCCGCACCACCGTCCCCGAGCCATACTCGATGGGCGGCAGTGTCACAGGATAGGGCCGGGGCGAGCCCTGGTACACACTGCCGGGCGTCCGGCGCCCCAGGGCCTCATGCGAGCGGGCCCAATTATATTCCTGCACAAACGCCACGAACCGCCGTTGTTGCGCGGCCCAGGTCGCCGCCGGGGGCCCCACCGCCGCTTTCAGCGCCCGATGCATCCGCTCATGACAGCCATTCTCACTCGGGGTGCCCGGGCGAATCCGCTCGGGCCGAATGCCTAACCGCACCCACCACGCCGCGAGCCGACTGAGCCCCCCGAGCGCCAGAGACGCAAACGGCGGGCCGTTGTCCGTCCGGATCGTCGTCGGCAGCCCATATTCCTGAAACAGCCAGACAAACCACGGCTGCACCGCCGCCGTCGTGGGCTGGCGTAAGCCCTGACACCGCAGCAGATACCGGCTGGCGTGGTCCAGCACCGTCAGCGGATAACACCGCGCGCCATTGCCCACCCGAAAGTCCCCCTTGAAGTCCGCACTCCACAGCGGGGCCGTCGCGGTCCCCTGGCTCAGTCGCTGCGGATCGGCCGGGACCCGTCGGCGATGCCGCCGCGGGCGGACCAAGCCCGCCCGGCGCAAAATGACCCCCACCGTGCTATCCACCGGCCACCCCTGCTCCGGGGCGACCGCCCGTAACCGGTCCCGAATCTTCTTCGGCCCAAAACTCGGATGCCGGCGCTTCATCGCAATGATGGCCGCCACCAGCGCCGCCGGGGTCTGGTGCGGCTGCGTGTGCGGCCGCCGCGACAGGTCCGCTAACCCCGCCACCCCGTGCGTGTGATACCGCGCCAGCCATTTGTCCCCGGTCGGCCGGCTGATGCCATATACCGCACATAACGCGCCCTTCGCATACGCCCCGGTCAGATAGTCGCATACAAATTGTTCTCGTTGGTCCATGATCTTCCACTCCTTCCACGGCATGGGCAGGCCCTCCTTTGCCGTGTAGTGTACCCGTGTAAACCATGTCCCCGGTTTAAAATGTAAACCATGTACCCGGTCTGTACCCCACCCCGACCCTCTCCCACATCGGGGAGAGGGTGTAGATTCCCGCTCGTTTCCAGGCCCGCTTCCCCTAATTAAATCCCTGTAAATTTTTCAGGTAGCAGTCCCTGCCTGCGTCTCGTCTCTTCCATTTCAATAACTATTTGATTTTGCTTGACAAAATTGTGAATACGAGTATATTTCACCCATTAAGTGGAAAAAAGTGGAAGAAAGTGGGATTAGATAGGAGTAGTATAGGAATAGTTGGAAAATCTTATTCACGTTCCGGTGCTATTAGAGGAGGTTGTGACTTGGTTACGACCTCGTAAGCGAGGGTGTTACTTGGATTGCACTATAGGTATGGGAGGGACCGCAGAGCAGATCCTGACGGCAAGCGCGCCCGATGGTGTGCTCATCGGGATCGACCGGGACCCGCAGGCGATTGCCCATGCACAAACAAGGCTTCAGGCCTACCAATCCAGGATCTCCCTTTATTGTGAAAATTTTCAACGGGTGAAATCGGTGATGAGCTTGGCCAACAGGGAACTTGCAGACGGCATTTTGTTCGATTTGGGTGTGTCGTCGGCGCAATTGGATCAGCCCGAACGAGGATTGAGCTTTCAACAGGACGGCCCTTTGGATATGCGGATGAATCCCACTCGCGGTCATTCGGCTGAAGACCTCGTCAACACGCTGCCCGAAACGCAACTGGCCCGGATCATTCATGAGTTGGGGGAAGAACGCTATTCCCGGCGAATTGCGCGGGCCATTGTTCGGGTGCGCCGAGCATCCCCTCTTCGGACCACGATGGATTTGTCGCGGGTGATCCGGCAATCCGTGCCGCGGTCTTATCGGTCCGGACGTCTTCATCCTGCGACGCGGACCTTCCAGGCGTTTCGGATGGCGGTCAATGATGAATTGGGCTCGCTGCAAAGCGCGCTCGACGAGGTCGTCGACGTCCTGGCGCCGGGAGGCCGTCTATGTGTGATTTCTTTTCACTCGCTGGAAGATCGCGTAGTGAAACAGACCTTCCGGCGCCTGGCTCATGAGGCTTCGGATCAATGGACCATCCTGACGAAAAAACCCGTTTCCCCTTCCCTGCAAGAACGTCGGGCCAATCCCCGTGCGCGTAGCGCGAAGTTGCGAGTTCTTGAACGAAAGCCCGGGTGGGGAGACGAACAAAGAGGCCACGCATGAAGTGGGTTCTCTGGACGTTGTTGATGACGAGCGTGAGCGGGGTGCTCCTTTTTTACGTGTGGGGAAAGGTCGACGTCGTACGAGTCGGGTATGAACTGGACGCCTTGTTGAAGAAAAAAGCCGCCTTGACGCAGGAGCACGAACGACTGCAGGCCCGGTTCTCTCAATTGACGGCACCCGAGCGTCTTGCCTCGGAGGCCGGCGATAAACTGGGGATGAAACCTCCGGACGCGAGGCAAGTGGTTCTGGTCCCGAATCAACCGGAGAACGGAAGCCCGAGCAACAAGCCTGAGTCTCCGCTTCGCTTGGCCCGGCAAACGGGAGACTGACAATGAACCGGTCATTCACGAAAAAGGAAGTCAAAGCAGCCGGGGCGGGTACCGGCCGGCGGGCCTTCCTCGGTCTGTGTTTCCTGGCCGGGTTCGCCATTCTGCTCTTTCGTTTTTTCGATCTTCAGGTCCTTCAAGCAGAAACGATGATGCAGAGAGCCCGCCAGCAGCACGAGAAGATCATCACGCTTGATTCCAACCGTGGCGCCATTGTGGACCGGCAAGGGAAACCGTTGGCGTTGAATCTGGACGTATCATCCGTCTATGCCACGCCGTCCTCCATCGACAATCCGCTCCGAGTCGCGCGACAACTGGCACAGGTCCTGGGCGTTCCGCGAGAGCCTCTGGAAGAGCGGTTACGAGCCGAACGGGACTTCGTGTGGATTCAACGGAAAATTGAGGACGCGCAGGTCGAACAATTGACCAATCTGGCCCTCCCCGGTGTTGACGTCGTGGTGGAATCGCGTCGATTTTATCCCAAGGGGACGTTATTGGCCCATGTCCTGGGATTCGCGGGGATTGACAGTCAGGGCCTTGAAGGGCTCGAAAACGGATACGATGAGCACCTCCGAGGCCAAGTGCGTCAGGTGGTGTTGCAGCAGGACGCGCTGGGACGCGTCATCATTCCCGAGAGCCGGCGAAAACCTCAGCCTCTGTCCGGGCATGCCATCTCCCTGACCATTGATGAAGTCATTCAGTATATTGCGGAGGACGCCCTGGAACAGACCGTCAGGGACACCAAGGCGCAGGGCGGGGCCGTTCTGGTCATGGCTCCCAAAACCGGCCAGATGTTGGCTTGGGCCCTTCGTCCCACGTTTGACCCGAATCAGATCCACCAGGCGTCACCCGAGCAGTGGAGGAATCGCGGGGTGACCGATCCCTACGAACCGGGCTCGACGCTCAAGGTGGTGCTGGCCGCGGCCGCGCTGGAATCGAAGAGCATCACCCCCGACACCTTGCTGTATGCGGGTGATGGAGAGGTTCCGATCAGTGGAACCGTGATCCATGACCATGAAAAGGCCGGGTGGGTGACGTTTCGTGAGGCCGTTCAACGATCCAGCAACGTGGCCTTCGTCAAAATGTCGTGGGATTTGGGGCGCGAACAGGTCTATCAATTCTTGCGTACGTTCGGCTTTGGCGAAAAAACGGGAATCGATCTCCCCGGAGAATCCATCGGCATCTTGAGACGGCCGGATCAATGGAGTCAGCGCACTCTCCCGTCTTTGGCCATCGGGCAGGAGATAGCCGTCACGCCGTTGCAACTCCTGACGGCCGTGTCGGCGATTGCCAACGAGGGCTGGCTCATGAGGCCCTTCCTGGTACGGGAGATTTCCGACCAGCAGGGAAGAAGCGTCTGGGAGCACGTTCCTCATATTCGCCGTCGTCCCATTAGCGCCGAAACTGCAAAAACCGTCACGGATCTCCTGGTCAACGTGGTGGAACGCGGGACGGGAAAGCGCGCGGCTGTCCCGGGCTATCGGGTAGCGGGCAAGACCGGCACGGCACAGAAGGTCGATCCTGAAACAGGCACGTATTCGTCAACCAAATTCGTGGGCTCGTTTGTTGGATTCGTCCCCGCCGAGGATCCGCAACTCGCCATCCTGGTGGTGATTGATGAACCGCAGGGTCCGGCTTGGGGAGGGGTGGTGGCGGCTCCGGTATTTCGGAAGGTGGCGGAGCAGGCGCTCCGCCATTTAAGCGTGGCTCCCGGCGAGGAAAATCGGGTGGTGGCATCCCGTTCAAGGCTCGACCTCGACGGGTATCAGCCAAACTGGGAATGACGTTAGCGACGTTACTGCTGCCCATCGACGTGGTCAGCGCCACGGGCAACCTCGACGTGGAACTGTCCGGCATCACGGATGATTCACGGGAAGTCGCACCAGGCAGTCTGTTTGTCGCCGTGAAAGGGCAGCGGGTCGATGGTCATGCGTTTGTCGCTCAGGTGTGTCGGCAACGGATAGGGGGCGTCGTGGTTCAAGCTCCGTTTCAAACTTCATCTCACGTCAGGAAACAAGGCGGCCCGGCCTGGATCGAAGTGAAAGATTCCAGGAAGGCGCTCGGCCAGTTGGCCTCGGGGTTTTTTCAGCGTCCCTCCCAATCCTTGTGCATGGTCGGTGTGACGGGGACAAACGGGAAAACCACGGTGGCGCACCTGAGTCAGGCGATCCTGGAACGAGGCGGCTACCGGACGGGTCTCATGGGCACGGTGGGGTATCACGTCGGCGCGGAGCATCAGGCGGCCAGTCACACGACGCCGGGTGCGATTCCGCTTCAAGCGTTCCTGCATCGTATGGTGGAGGCGGGGATGGATACGGCGGTCCTGGAAGTCTCCTCGCATGCACTCGCGTTGGACCGGGTCGAAGGCTGTGAATTCGACGTGGCGGTCTTTACGAATTTGACCCAAGATCATTTGGATTTCCACGAGACGATGGAGTCCTACTATCACGCGAAATCGCGACTCTTCCGGGAATTTGTCGTCCCCGCCTCCAAAACGGGACCCAAACGGGCGATCATCAATATTGACGATGAATGGGGCGTCCGGTTGCACGCCGAGACCCCGGTGCCGACATGGACGTATTCCCTGCACCGGCCAGCGGACCTGTACGCGACGAACGTGAGCCTCTCGATGGAGGGAACCCGGTTTACCGCCCATACGCCACAAGGTTCAATGGACGTCGAAAGTGCTTTGGTCGGAGAACACAACGTCTCGAACCTCCTGGCGGGCATCGGCGTCGGTCTCGCCCGGGGATTGTCTCCGGAAGATATCCGGCAGGGGATCCGGGGATTCCGAACGGTGCCGGGCCGGTTCGAGCGCGTGGAAGCGGGACAGGACTTTTCGGTGATCGTGGATTATGCCCATACGGAAGACGCCCTGGCCCGGCTGTTGGCTGCGGCCCGGCAACTGGGACGGGAACGGATCATCATGGTCTTTGGGTGCGGGGGTGATCGCGACCCGGGGAAACGACCGAAAATGGGACGGGTCGCGGCCCAATGCAGTGACGTGGTGTTCCTGACCTCGGATAATCCTCGCACCGAAGATCCCGAGGCGATTCTGCGCGATATTGAACAGGGGGTGCAGGGTCTTTCGGCGTCGGAACGGGGCGCGTTGCACGTGATTCCTGATCGTCGAGCGGCCATTCGGGCGGCGCTCCTTGAAGCACGGCCGGGCGACTTGGTGCTGATCGCCGGGAAAGGGCATGAAGATTACCAGATCATCGGCACGACGCGACATCGTTTTGATGATCGGGAAGTGGTTCGTGAACTGTTGGCGGGCTTGCCGGACGGGAAATAGGCTCTCCGACAATGGCACTGTTTACGGGAGACGAAGTGCTGGCTGCAACCGGTGGAACGTTACTCAAGGGCACGACGGGTTGTCGGGTTCAACGGGTGTGCACCGATTCCCGGAAGGTGCGCAAAGGCGATTTGTTCGTCGCGTTGAAAGGTTCGCGGTTTGACGGGCATCGGTTTCTCGATGAGGTCTTCACCCGCGGAGCAAGGGGGGTCGTGCTCGAAGACTTCCCGCGCCGAGCAAAGATCGACGAGGCCGTCCCGGCGCGGTCGGTTCCGTTCGTCGTCAAGGTCGCGGATTCCTTGAGAGCATATCAGGATCTGGCGACGTTTCACCGCGCTCGCTTTGACATTCCCGTTGTGGCGGTGACGGGAAGCAATGGCAAAACCACCACGAAGGAGATGGTCGCAAAAACGCTGTCGCAGCGCTGGAGCCTCAGGAAAACCGCCGGGAATTTGAACAATCGCATCGGGTTGCCGCACACGGTCCTCGGGTTGACCGCGGCCCATCAGGCGGCGGTGCTCGAATTGGGCGTGGATGCCGAAGGGCAAACCACGCGGTTGGCGGAAATCGCCCGGCCGACCGTCGGCCTCATTACGAACGTCGGCAGCGACCATTTGGAATTCTTTGGCAGTATCGAGAGGTCCGCCCGGGCGAAAGCCGAATTGTTGGCCCGTCTTCCTCGTAACGGCGCCGTCGTGTTGAATGCGGATGACCCGTATTACGAGTTTTTCCGGCGCCGCGCCCGTTGTGCGGTGGTCTCGTTCGGACTCCGGGAGCAAGCGGACGTGCGCGGGAGCCATGTTCGGTGGCACGGCGCACGAACCGAATTTCGTCTCCACGTGACCGGACGGCAACGGTCGCATCGACTGTCGCTCCACGTACATGGAACGCATAACGTGTCGAATGCCCTGGCCGCGATTGCGGTGGGTCACGTCCTGGGGCTGTCGGTCACGAAGATGGCAACCGGCTTGAGTCGATTTCGGCCCGTGGCCATGCGGTCCCAGGTCTCTTCCTGGCAGGGGATCAGCGTGATTCGGGACTACTATAACGCGAACCCCGATTCCATGAAGGCGGCCGTGACGCTGTTACAGGAATTGGGTGCCGGCCGGCGGACCATTGCCGTGCTGGGAGACATGTTGGAGTTGGGAACGGAAACGCGGGCCCTGCACAGGGAGGTCGGCGCTTTTATTGCCGGCAGCCGTGTTTCATTGTTGGTTGCTTGTGGGGAATTGGGCAGGGAGGTAGCTCGCGGTGCGTCTGCGGAGGGCATGCCCGCATCTCGGATTTTCGAAGCCCGCCGCGTCGGCGACGCGGCACGCATCCTCAAGAGGTTGGTTGAACCCCGAGACTTCCTCTTGCTCAAAGCCTCGAGGGTTATGCGGTTCGAGCGCCTGGTGGACGCCCTTCGGTCTCAGCCGGCACAGGCATAACGACAGGATAAGGCCTATGTTGTATTGGTTGCTGTACCCGCTGCACACGGACATCGCAATTTTCAACGTGTTCCGGTATCTGAGCTTCCGGATCATTTACGCCGCCCTGACCGCGTTTATCGTCGCGTTTTTCCTGGCTCCGCCCTTGATTAAGAAATTGCAGGCACTCGGATTGGGGCAACGGATCCGGGAAGCGGGGCCGCGCCACCACCAGGCCAAACAAGGAACCCCCACCATGGGGGGCATTCTCATTATTTTCGCCGTGTTGCTGTCGACGTTGCTGTGGGCGGACGTAAGCAACCTCTACGTGTGGATCGTGATGTTGTCCATCGTGGGGTTCGGGCTCGTCGGGTTTCTCGACGATTACATCAAAATTTCCCAGGGGCGTTCGGAAGGGTTGACCGTGCTCAAAAAGTTCGTGGCACAAATTGGCATTGCCTTGGGCATCGGCCTGTTTTTCTATACCTCTCCCGGGTATTCCACGGAACTCAGCGTTCCGTTTTTCAAGACGTTTACGCCCGACTTGGGGACGCTCTACATTCCGTTCGCCATCCTGGTGATCGTGGGCTGCTCCAACGCCGTGAATTTAACGGACGGGTTGGACGGGTTGGCGATCGGCCCGGTCATGATAGCGTCGATGGCGTACGCCGTGGTGGCCTATGCCGCCGGGAATAAAGTGGTATCGGAGTATCTGTTGATTCCGTACATCGAGGGTGCCGGCGAATTGGCCGTCCTGATGGCGGCCGTCTTCGGATCCAGTCTTGGGTTTCTGTGGTTCAACACGTATCCGGCATCGGTATTCATGGGAGACGTGGGGTCTTTGCCCCTCGGCGCGGCCTTGGGCACGGTCGCTGTGGTCAGCAAGCACGAGTTGCTGCTGATCCTGGTCGGCGGCGTGTTTGTCATGGAGGCGGTATCCGTCATCTTTCAGGTGCTGTTCTATAAATCCCGCAGGAAACGGATTTTTCTGATGGCGCCCATTCATCATCATTTTGAAATGAAGGGATGGGAGGAACCCAAGGTCGTGGTTCGATTATGGATTGTGGCGATTCTCCTGAGCCTGTTGAGTCTCAGTACCCTCAAGCTGCGTTAACCCTATGCCTGTGACGTTGGAGAAAATGTCTCGACGGACGCATCGTACGAATCCACGGCCACGGCCCCCCGATCTTGCCGGGCAATCCGTGGCCGTGGCCGGGGCGGGCAAAAGCGGCGTGGCCGCGGCTCGGTTGCTGGTTGCGCTCGGAGCCAAGGTGGCGTTGGTCGATCACAAGCCTGAAACGGAATGGGCCACGGGGGTATCCGACGTCCAAGGGGTTCATTCGTTCGGTGGGGAACGATTTGCGCAGGGGCTGAAAGGTGTTGATCTGGTGATCGTGAGTCCCGGCGTGCCTCCGGCCCTGGAGGAACTCGACGCCGTACGCCGGCGAGGCGTTCCTGTAATCGGCGAAATCGAATTGGCCTCGTGGTTTTTGTCCGTCCCAATCATCGGAGTCACCGGAACGAATGGGAAAAGCACCGTCGTGTCATTGATCGGAAACCTTTTACGGGAATGCGGGTCCACTTCTTTTGTCGGCGGCAACCTGGGGACGCCGTTAACGGAAGCCGCCCTGGCCGTACACCAACGCGCAAGCGTGAGCTTTGAGGCGCCAGGTCCCTTTCAGGAAATCGTCGCCGAATTGTCGAGCTTTCAATTGGAAACGATCGACCGGTTTCATCCGCACGTGGCGGTGCTGCTCAATATTACTCCGGATCACTTGGATCGCCATGCGAGTTTTGCCGACTATGCCAGGGCCAAAGCCAACCTGTTTCGAAATCAGACCGCAGGGGACTTTGCCGTTCTGAATGCCGATGAAGCGCAGGTCCGGCACATTCGAGATTCGTTGCGCGGGCAACTCGTCGAATTCAGCGTGCTCAACGAAGTGCCCAATGGCGTGTGGGTGGCCGGTGAGACGATCATGCTTCGATGGGAAGGACAGCAGGACGAACTGATGCCGGTTTGCGATATTCCTCTTCCGGGGATTCACAACGTCTCCAACGTTCTCGCCGCCCTCGCCGTCGGCATGGTCAGGGGATGTTCCCGGGACGGCATGAAACGGGCCGTCCGATCGTTTCAGGGGCTGCCCCACGTTTGTGAAGTCGTGCGTAAGCGACGAGGCGTGACGTTTATCAATGATTCCAAGGGTACGAACGTCGATGCCACCCTGAAAGCTATCGACAGTCTTCGGCAGCCGTTCGTCATCATCCTGGGGGGACAAGAAAAGGGAGTGAGCGAGTTCGGTCGCTTGAAAGACGCACTCGAGCCGCGCGTCAAACACTGTATCGTGTTGGGGGAGTCCGCTGAAACCATTGCCCAGGCTATTGCAGGCGTTGGAGCAATCAGCCGCGTGTCTTCTCTGGCCGAGGGAGTCACCCTGGCCGCGGACCTTGCCACACCGGGTGACGCCGTGTTGTTTTCTCCGGCCTGTGCCAGTTTTGACATGTTTCGCGATTATCGCGATCGAGGACAACAATTTCGCGATCTGGTGAATGCCTTGGCCGATTGATGGATGAGGTGAACCACGATGTCACGCGTCGCGGCAACAAGATCGAACTCCCCTTGGCATGGAATGCCGGCACCGACAAACCTGCTTCGCGTCCCATGGATCGGACCGTCCTCATCGTGACGTACCTGTTGACCCTCATTGGATTGATTATCATGTTCAGCGCGAGCGGCGTGTTGGCGGAAACGCGTTACGGAGATTCGACGTTTTTTTTGAAACGGCAAAGTCTCTGGCTGTTGTGCGGGCTCGTGGCCCTGCATTGGGTGGCTCAACGGGATTACAACGTGTGGAAAACGCTGACCCCCTATGGCTTGGTCCTGACGTTCGTCCTCTTGGTCCTGGTCCTGCTCCCCTTCCTGGGTACGCAGGTGAATGGCGCGCGTCGGTGGCTTCGCGTGGCCGGGTTTTCCGTTCAACCCGGAGAGATCGCCAAGTTGTCCATCGTGTTGTACCTGGCGTCATTTCTCGTCAGGAAAGAGGAGAATCTCATCACCTTCACTCGTGGGGTCATGGCTCCCATGGCAGTCGTCGGGCTGTTCGCGGGGTTGCTCTTGCTCGAGCCCGATATGGGAACGGCCGTGGTTCTGACGCTGTTGTTGTTCGGCTTGCTGTTTTTGGGCGGGGCCAGGCTTCCCCATCTTCTCGGCCTGGGCGTATGCCTGCTCGCCGTGGCCTACATGCTGATCATGCAGTCCGATTATCGCCGTCGCCGGCTGTTGAATTTTTTGGACCCCTGGCAGGATTCGGCCGATACCGGCTTCCAACTCACGCAATCGTTTGTCGCGTTGGGGAACGGCGGGTGGTTCGGCGTGGGGTTGGGCGACGGGCGACAAAAATTGTTTTTTCTGCCTGAAGCGCACACGGATTTTGTGCTGGCTCTGGTTGGGGAAGAACTCGGGTTTCTCGGAACGGGGTTACTGATCGCCCTATTCGCGATCCTGATCGTCAAGGGGTTCAAAATCGCAGGAGAAGCCCCCGATGCCTTTGGACGTCATTTGGCCTGTGGGGTGACCCTGTTGGTCGGGATACAGGTGCTCATCAACATGAGCGTGGTGTCCGGTCTGTTGCCGACGAAAGGATTGACGTTGCCGTTCGTGAGCTATGGGGGCTCTTCATTAATCGTGAGTCTGGTAGCGATGGGCATTCTCTTGAGTATTTCCCGGGCGGGCCCAACGGGCCGGCCTCTAGCTTCTTTCGGGATGGGATGAACGTGGTAATTGCAGCAGGTGGCACGGGAGGACACTTTTACCCGGCGCTCGCGTTGGCCGAAGAATTTTGCCGTCAGGCCGCCGATACGTCCGTGACGTTGGTGGGCACGGGTCGTGCTCTCGAGCGGACGATGATGGCCGGCACGCCGTGGCGGATGGAAACCCTGCGAGTGCAGGGCGTGGTGGGTCGAGGGGTATGGTCTTCGATCAAGGCGCTGCTGTTGATACCCGGAGCGGTGTGGCAATGTCTTCGCTTGTTGCGCGCATCCAAAGCGGAGCTCGTCGTTGGTACCGGCGGCTACACGAGCCCGCCGGTAATCGTCGCGGCCTGGTTGTTGAGAGTCCCGCGAGCCGTCGTGGAACTGAATGCGATCCCGGGAATAGCCAACCGTGTCTTGGGGCCTTTGGTCGATCGGATTTTCGTTTCGTTCGAACGCGCCACACCCTATTTTGGCGCCGACAAGGTCTCCGTGGTGGGAACGCCGTTGCGACGGGCGTTTGTCGCTCCGCCACCGAGCCTCGGATCGGGCCGGATCGACACCCTGTTGATCTGTGGCGGCAGTCAAGGCGCCCAAGCCATGAACTCCATTGTGCTCGAAGCCGTCCGCGCCTCTTCCCGGATCCGGAGCGAGGTCACGGTGATTCATCAGTCGGGATCGAACGACTTCGATCGTGTTTCCCAAGCGTATCGCCAAATGAACGTGAAGGCGGAAGTGCTGCCGTTTGTCGAGGATATGCCCGGAACGCTTCGACGAGCGGATCTGGTGATCTGCCGGTGTGGGGCCTTGACGCTATCGGAAATCGCCGCCTGTGCCAAGCCGTCCATTCTGATTCCGTTTCCGCAGGCGACGCATAATCACCAGGAATCCAACGCCCGCATCGTGGAGCGGGCAGGGGCGGGCATTGTGTTGCTTCAGCCTGCGCTGACCGGAGCCAGGTTGGCTGAAGAGATTGAGGGGTTGCTGGACCACCCGGATCGTATTCGAGACATGGCGGCTCAGAGCCTGCGGTTGCGAAACACCGGTGCGACCGAGGCCATGGTCCATGAGTGCTATCGGTTGTTGGGGCAAAGTCCCCCTGAAGGTACGATGACGGACGGTGTTTAGAAAAATTCGGCATATTCATCTCGTGGGGATCGGGGGAAGTGGGATGAGCGGCATCGCCGAGGTGTTGTTGACGCTGGGCTATCACGTCACGGGGTCCGACGTGGCTCCGTCGGACAATACGCGCCGGTTGGAAACCCTGGGAGGACACATTGCCATCGGGCATGATGCTTCGCACGTGGAAGGGGCGCAAGTGGTAGTGATCTCTTCAGCCGTTCAGGCATCGAATCCGGAAGTGGTGGCTGCGAAACAGCGAGTCGTGCCGGTGATCCCGCGGGCCGAAATGCTGGCGGAACTCATGCGACTTAAGTTTGGGGTGGCGATTGCCGGGGCTCACGGGAAAACCACGACGACGTCCATTGTCGCGTCGGTGCTGGCCCATGCCGGCCTCGATCCGACGTTCGTGGTGGGAGGGAAGGTGAATGCCATGGGCACCCACGCCAGGTTGGGGCGAAGTGACCTGCTCATTACCGAGGCCGATGAAAGTGACGGGTCGTTCCTTCGACTGTCTCCCGCCATTGCGGTGGTGACGAATATCGATCGGGAGCATATTGACCACTATGGATCCATGGATCGGCTGAAAGCGGCCTTTTTGGAATTCGTCAATAAAGTGCCGTTTTACGGCCTCGCCATTCTGTGCGCGGATGACGCGCTTCTACAAGAGATGCTGCCCCAGGTCCAGAAGCGATACGTGACCTATGGCCGGGAGGCGTCAGGTTCCACCAAGCCGGATTTGTATTCCACGGATATCGAAATCAAGGGACAGACCACGAATTTTCGCGTTCAGTTTCGCGAACAGAAATTGGGCCCGTTTCGACTCATGATTCCGGGCGTCCACAACGTGTCCAATGCGTTGGCTGCGATCGGGGTGGGTTTGGAACTGGACGTCCCGCTGGACTTGATTCGCGCCGGCGTGGCCTCGTTCTCAGGGGTCGAACGGCGGTTTCATATCCGTGGAGAGAAACGGGGCATCGTGGTCGTGGACGATTACGGCCATCACCCGACTGAAATCCGGGTGACTTTGGAGGCGGCCAGGGCCGTATGGGCGGGGCGGTTGGTCGTGATCTTTCAGCCTCATCGGTACAGCCGGACGCACGATCTGTTGGATGAATTTGCGAACGCCTTTGAGCAAGCGGACGTCCTGTACGTGACGCCGATTTATGCGGCAGGCGAAACGTCGATCGACGGCGTATCCGGTGAAATCCTGGCCGAACGAATCCGGACCATGGGACACCCCGCGGTCCATTGGGTGGAGAAACAGGACGTGTTGGTCAGTCGATTGGTCTCGGAACTTCGATCCGGTGATACGGTCCTCACGCTGGGTGCCGGAGACGTGTGGAAGGTGGGGGTCGAGTTGTTGGAGTTGGTGTGAGCCTGTGGAGCAGACTGCCAGGGAGCGGGAGACGTGTTGACCGTGTCGAACCATCATGATTTGAAAACGGCCCTGTCGGGGACCCGCGGAGAAGTTGTGTTTGACGCGCCGTTGGCAGAGTTGACGTCGCTGTGCATCGGGGGCCCGGCCGACGCGTTGGTGAGCCCGGAAGACGTCCATGACGTCTGTCGGATCGTTCGTCAAGCATATACCGCTCGGATTCCCGTCATGGTGTTGGGGGGCACGAACTTGTTGGTGCAGGACGGCGGCATTCGAGGCATCGTCTTGAGTTTGGCCAATTTGGCAGCCATGGAAAAAGAGGACAACCGGCTCGTCTTCGCCGAAGCCGGTGCGCGGCTGCCGGTTCTGCTGGGCTTTGCCGTGCATCATGGGTTGTCGGGTCTCGAATGGGCAGCCGGCATACCCGGGACCGTCGGAGGCGCGGTCGTGATGAATGCCGGGACGAAGTTGGGAGAAATGCAAAACTGTTTGGATGCCATTCAAATGGTCGATCCCGAGGGACGGTTAGTGACCCATGCTGCGGCGGACGTGGCTTTTGCATATCGTTCGGTCAGCCTGCCCGAAGGCGTTGTGGTGGGGGCGTGGCTGCGTCTCACCCCTGCCTCCGGAGAAACCATTGAATCACGCACCAAGTCTTATCTGCAGTATCGAAAGCAGTCGCAACCCCTCTCGCAACCCAATGCCGGGTCGGTTTTTAAGAATCCCCAAGGGACCACGGCCGGCCGGTTGATTGAAGAAGCCGGTCTGAAGGGGTATCGGGTGGGGGATGCGCAAGTGTCGCCCAAACATGCAAATTTTATCGTCAATCTCGGATACGCGCGCTCCACGCACGTGCTCCAGCTCATCGAAACGATCCAACAGGAAGTGTTTCATCGAACGGGAATCACGTTGGAGTTGGAATGGAAAGTAGTGGGTGAACGATAGGATGTGGGCACATCGATGCCATTAACCTCGGCCCGTATAGGAGTCCTCATGGGAGGGCAATCGGCGGAACGTGAGATTTCCTTGAAAACCGGACAGGAGGTGTATGCCGCGTTGATTCGCAAAGGGTATGCCGCCACCCGCATCGACGTGGACGTTTCCCTGCCCCGCAAGCTACGGGCGCGTAGGGTTCAGTTGGCCTATCTGGCCCTGCATGGTCGGGGCGGAGAGGACGGCACGGTGCAGGGCCTGTTGGAGGTCATGGGCATTCCGTACACCGGCTCTGGAGTCCAAGCCAGCGCTATGGGCATGAATAAGCCGGTGACCAAGGCCTTCGTGCGGATGCACGGGGTCCCAGTTGCGCCGGGCGTCGTCATGCAGCGGAACGGCAACAGGGCTGTGCCGACGTATCTGTCGTGGCCCGTGGTCGTCAAACCCGCGAATGAAGGCTCCACGGTGGGCGTGTCGGTGGTGCGAAAGCCCTCGCAGTGGAAGAGCGCGCTGAGACAAGCCTTTGAACGCGATCATGAAGTGCTCGTGGAATCGTTTATCGACGGGCGTGAAATTGCCGTGTCCGTGTTGGACGGCGAAGCTTTGCCCCCGGTCGAGATTGTTGCGCCCAATGCGTTTTATGATTATGCCGCCAAATATGAGAAAGCCGAAACACGGTACCTTTGCCCGGCCCCCGTCACTATGGGCCAGGCGCAACGGGTGAAAGCCTTGGCAGTTCTGGCCTACCGGGTGCTGGGCTGTGCGGGTGCAGCCAGAGTCGATTTCCGGCTCAACCGGTACGGCCAGCCCGTTTTTTTGGAAATCAATACGATTCCCGGCATGACCCGGAGGAGTTTGTTACCCATGTCCGCGGCCCGGGCCGGTCTTGATTACGATTCGCTGACGGAACGGATTTTACAGTCCGGTCTGGCGCGGCAATCGAATTGGAGGACAACGAAGAGGAGGAACGGACGAGCATGAAGCGAGAAAATCGATCGCTTCGGCAGGCGTCGTCGCGAAGGCGGTGGACCCGTATGATTCAAGGTGGGTTGCTCGGCATTCTGGTGACCCTCGGCATAATGGCATATCAGTGGATTCCATCGGCCATGGCCGGTTTGTTGTCCATTGAGCGCGTCTCCATTTCCGGTACTGATCGGCTCGATCGCCGAGTCGTGCTGTCGCTGTTGGATTTACCCGAGAATCGTTCGTTGCTGTCGGTGGATCTCTCAAGGTTGGAACAGAAAGTGGAGGCACATCCTGCTGTGGCGTCCGCCTCGGTGGGGCGAGTCTTGCCTCACACCCTGACGGTGATCGTGGTCGAGCGAACGCCGGCCGCGTTGTTTCAACATGCGGGAGGAACGTTGTTTTTGGACAGAGAAGGGGTGGTGTTATCCCTTGCGCTGGACAGACCGGCAGGGACGTTGCCGGAACTGATGGGGCTTTCAGGGGTGCAGATTTTGGGCGGAGACCCCGAGATACAGGCTCAGGCTCGGAATGGGCTCCGTTTCGCCAAACACCTGCAGCGCCACGTTGGTCCTGCCGTGAGCGTCGATTTAAGTGATGCACGGTTCATGGTCGGAAGAACCGATGGGCTGTTTTTTCTGGTGAAGAACGAATTCAAAGACATGTGGCAGCCGTATCTCGAAGTGGAACCGTCACTTCGAGACCGCTTCCGTCAAGGAACGTATGAGATTGATTTGCGGTTCGCCGGCAAGGTGATCGTTCGTAAGAAAGGGTGAACAAGCTCATGGCGAAAAAAGAACACATTGTTGTCGGGCTTGATATTGGAACAACCAAGATTTGCGCCATCGTGGCACAGGTGACGCCCGGTGAGGGGGTCAACATCATCGGCGTCGGCTCAAGTCCGTCCCGAGGGCTTCGAAAAGGCGTCGTCGTCAATATCGACAGTACCGTGGAGTCGATCAAAAAGGCGGTGGAAGAAGCCGAGTTGATGGCGGCCGTTCAAATCAACTCGGTCTACATTGGCATCGCCGGCAGCCATATTCTTAGTGAGACGGCCAAGGGCGTGGTGGCTCTCAAGCGAAATGAGGTCTTTCGCGCCGACGTGTATCGAGCCATTGAGACGGCCAAGGCCAATGCCGTGGTGCCGCCGGATCGACGCGTGCTGCACGTGCTGCCTCGAGAGTTTATCGTGGATGACCAGGAAGGCATTCAAGAGCCGGTCGGCATTTCCGGCACGAGGTTGGAGGTCGAAGTGCACATCGTCACCGGGGCGATCCCGCCGGCCAAGAATCTCATGAAATGCGTCAATCGCGCCGGGCTCGACGTGGTCGACATCGTCTTGCAGCCATTGGCCTCGAGCGAAGCCGTGCTTTCGGACGAAGAGAAAGAGTTGGGGATTGCCATGGTCGATCTCGGGGGCGGGACCTCCGATTTGGCCATTTTCTCTGGCGGGACGATTTGTCATTCCGCAGTCCTGCCGGTCGGCGGTCAGCATATTACGACTGACCTCCAAATCGGGTTGCGGACCTCACTCACGGACGCGGAAAAAATCAAAGTCCGTTACGGATCGGCACTCGTCAGCATGGTGAAAGAGGCGGAAGTCGTCGAGGTCCCGAGTGTCGGTGGCCGTCCCCCGCACGCCATGAGCAGGCGGGAAATCGCCGAAATCATTCAACCTCGGGTGGAGGAAATATTTGAATTGGTCCTTCGGGAAATTTATCGATCAGGCTATGAGGGCAAACTGGCCGCGGGAGTGGTGATCACCGGAGGCACTTCGATGTTGGAAGGCATGCCGGACGCGGCCGAACTCGTCCTGGATCTGCCGGGGAGACGCGGCGTGCCATCCGGCGTGGGTGGCCTGCGGGATATTGTGAGCAATCCCATGTTTTCCACGGGGGTGGGTCTGATCTTGCATGCGCATCGAACGGACCAGGAGTTCGAGTTCGCCGGTGCGAGCAGGAAAGCCGGCAATGGGTTGGGAGGGGTGTTTGGTCGTATGAAAAGTTGGGTCCTCAACCTTTTCTAAGGGACTGGTGCATACAATGTTCAGACACCACGGTTGCGGAGGATCACTGGTGGTTGATCCCGACGGGCGTGGAGTTCGGATTTCATAAAAAGGAGGCGTTCCATGTTTGCATTTCAGGAGGAAGAAATGACACCGATTCGAATTAAGGTGATCGGGCTTGGTGGAGCAGGGTGCAACGCGGTCAATACCATGATTGCCGCCGGTCTGACTCGAGTGGAGTTCGTGGTGGCGAACACCGATCTTCAATCATTGAGCAAATCTTCGACCCAGTACCGCATTCAGTTGGGCCCGGAGCGCACCAAAGGACTCGGGGCCGGCGCGAATCCCGAAATAGGCAAGGATTCCGCTCTTGAGAGTGAAGACGACATCCGCACGGTCTTGGAAGATGCGGATATGGTCTTTGTCACGGCGGGCATGGGCGGTGGGACCGGAACCGGCGGCGCACCCGTTGCGGCCCGACTGGCCAGAGACCTGGGAATCTTGACCGTCGGCGTGGTGACGAAGCCCTTTCAACATGAAGGGCAGCGTCGGATGGGTTATGCTGAAGAAGGGTTGCGGGAACTCCGGCGACACGTGGATTCGCTCCTCGTGATCCCCAATCAGAAACTGCTGACCTTGGTGGATAAGAGCACGCCGGTGTTGGAAGCGTTCAAAGTGGCGGATGACGTCCTGCGTCAAGCCATTAAAGGCATCACCGATGTCATCACGACTCCCGGCTTGGTCAACGTGGACTTTGCCGACGTAAAAACGGTCATGTCCTACAGGGGGAGAGCGGTGATGGGGATGGGCGTGGCCAGAGGAGCGAATCGCGCCCTGGAAGCAGCCCAGCAAGCGATTACCAGCCCGCTGTTGGAAGAGAGTGGCATCGAGGGCGCCAAAGGGTTGTTGCTCAACATCACCGGCGGTACGGATCTGTCCCTGCATGAAGTCGACGAAGCGTCAACCATTGCGAAAGAAGCCGTGGATCCTCAAGCCAATATTATCGTCGGGCACGTGATCGATCCGGGCTTGGCAGACGAGGTGATTATCACGGTGATCGCGACCGGATTTGAACAACAGCAAGACTCCCTCCGAACACAGCCGGCCATGAATCCGGGAGCACAAGAACGTGCTCGTCTCCCTGTACCTCCGGTCCCTCAACCGGTCTTGAGCATGGCCGGGACGCCTTCCAGGGACGGCTCGGCCGAGGACTTGGATCGTCCGGCGTTTATGCGGCGAGGGGAATCGGATGCGCGAGTCGAACAGGGTAATTTGTTGGTGGATGCGGATTGGGAAGTCCCCACGTTTTTGCGCAGGAGAGCCAATTGACGGGCTGACGGAAAGGAGGGCAGGAAGAATGGTGCTTGTTGCGGAACCTCCGACACGTAAACCGATGTTTCCCTTCACGAGTTGGTCTTTCGGGCGGTTGAGTCAACGCACCTTGCATTTCTTCGGGACGCGGTATGGGCCACAGTATGGAGGAATGAACGGGGAACAGGGGTCGGTCAAGGCCGGAGATACCGACTACCCGTTGGTGGTCTCCGTTCGTCAGGTACACGGGACGGACGTGCTGAGCATTGATCATCCGCTGAAAGCCGGCCAAAAGTTTTTCGGCGGCCATGACGCTGTGCTCACCGATCAAGCCGACACGTTATTGACCGTCCAGACCGCCGATTGTGTTCCCGTGTTGCTGATGGATGCTTCGCGCGGAGTGATTGGGGCCGTGCATGCGGGCTGGCGCGGGGCGGTGCACGAAATTGTGACAAAGAGCCTGCGGGACATGGTGGAACGGTTCGATGCCTATTTCGCCTCGCTGCACGTGGCGATCGGGCCCTCAGCCGGACCCTGTTGTTATGAAGTCGATACGCCGGTGATGGACCAGTTGCCGCCGGACGTGCGCGATGATTCGACCATTCTCAGACAAACCGGTCCAGGGACCGGCCTGTTGGATTTGAAAAAATTCATTCGGTGGCAAACCGTGTCTCTCGGTCTTGCCGAGGACCATATTCATACCGTGGATCTCTGCACCATCTGTCGACCGGATTTGTTTTTCTCCTATCGCCGGGAGGGGACAGTGCATGGGAACATGGTCAGCGGAATTATGTTGAGGTGAGCAAGGTCCCGGGGATCCTGCTTGCAGGGACGTACCGTTGAATGACCCATCGACGAAGATACAGGCGACACGAGATCGAATTCGTCGCGCGGCGGAACGCGCAGGGCGGGATCCGTATGATGTGCGATTGGTCGGGGCGACCAAATACGTCGAAGCGCCACGGGTCCTCGATGCCATCCGGGCTGGTCTGACCATCTGCGGAGAAAATCAATGGCAGGAAGCACAGGCCAAGATACAGGCGGTGGGTGAACGAGGGGACGTGGAGTGGCACTTTATCGGCCGGCTTCAGCGACGAAAACTCAAGTGGTTGGTAGGGCGATTCAACCTCATTCATTCCGTCGAATCCGTGGAGCAGGCCGAAGAAATTCAACGCCGGGCCCATGAACAACACACGTCCCAAGCCATCCTGCTTGAAGTCAACGTCGGTGAAGAAGAATCCAAAGGCGGGTTTTCGCCAGACGCGTTGCCGGCGGTCGTCTCGCAAATCGATGCCTTCCCGGCGGTGTGCGTGCAAGGCCTCATGGCGCTCCCCCCGTGGAATCCGGACCCCGAACTGATGCGGCCGTATTTTCAACGCCTCAAACATTTGGCTGACCGGATCAGCAGTCTGCCGTTGCAGCGCGTCCACATGCACGAACTCTCCATGGGCATGTCCAATGATTTTGAAGTGGCGGTAGAGGAAGGCGCGACGTTGGTGCGTGTCGGCACCGCACTGTTTGGAGCGCGAGAACGGCCTGCGCTATGATCCGTCGAAATGACGCGCCGCCGGCAATCGTCGAGAGCCCGTCGGGAAAAATCGGAACGGAACACAGAGGATGACAGACGTCATGAAGAGAGGGAACCATGTTCATCGCAGGTAATATTTTGCAGGGCTTGGCCTATGTCCTGGATACGGTCCTGTTCTTGTACATGTGGCTGATTATCATCCGGGCCCTGATTTCGTGGGTGAATCCTGATCCGTGGAATCCCATCGTTCAGTTTCTCGCTAAAGCGACCGACCCTGTCCTGTTCGTCATCCGACGCAGGGTGGGCATACTCGGCGGCATCGACGTCTCACCCATTGTGGCGATTTTGCTGATCATGTTTCTGCAATATGCCGTGGTGCAAACCATTCGGGACATCGGCTTCAGGTTGCAATGAGTCAACCTATGCAATGGAGTACGTTGCGCTCATGAATTCCATCCTCCATGCATTTCAGCGGGCCGTCGAGGAAAACGTCTTCCCGGGTGCGGTGGCCCTGGTGCGGTCTCGCGGAACCGTCGTGTTTCATGAAGCCGTTGGAACCCGTGGGGCTCCACCCGACGACCAACCCGTCCATCGGGAATCGATCTATGACTTGGCGTCCTTAACCAAACCCCTGGCCACGAGCACGGCGACGTTGTGTCTGGTCCAGGATGGGCACTTGCACTTGGACCAGCCCGTGTCTCAATGGCTGGAAGAGTTGCGGGAGAGCCCGTTTGCCGGGGTCGATCTCCGGCATCTGCTCTCGCATAGTGCGGGGCTGCCGGCTTGGCGGCCCTATTATGAACAATTGGCGCTCTCGGGGTTGCCTCCCCACAATGAAGAAGAACGACGGCAACGCGTACACGCGTTGCTGACAGCCATCGCGCGCGAACCAACCGAATATCAGCCGGGTAGTCAAAGCCTGTACAGCGACGTGGGCTTTATGCTGCTCGGCGTGATCGTCGAACGGTGTGCGGGGGCGTCCTTGGCTGCCTATTGCCGGCGGAGAATCTATAAGCCCTTGAGCATTTCGTCTTTGGCGTTTCTTAATCGTGAGGAAGCGGACACGCAGGACCCGACGGAAATCGTCCCCACGGAATGGGATCGCTGGAGAAATCGTTTGCTGTGCGGAGAAGTGCATGATGAAAACGCCTACGCATTGGGAGGCTGTGCCGGGCACGCCGGGCTGTTCGGAACGGCTTACGCCGTCGGCCAGCTTTCAGCCGCATGGCTTCACGCGGTACACGGCCGTGACGGAGTATTGAGTTCCGTTCTTGCGAAACGGTTTGCCCATTGTCAATCCGATACCTCTTCTTGGGGGTTGGGATGGGATACCCCGTCTGCCCCTTCATCCTCGGGCACGCAGTTTTCGTCACGGGCGTTCGGGCACGTGGGGTTTACGGGTACGTCTCTCTGGATCGACCCGTCCTGTGACCTCGAGGTGATTATTTTATGCAATCGGGTGCATCCGACCAGGACGAATACGGCCATTAAGACGTTCCGTCCGCAGATTCACGATGCGATCTATCAGGAATGGGGTGGGAGGTAAGGGCCGGAGTATGCTGTGCGCAAACCGTTCGAGAAGGAAACGGGTCAGTCGGGATACTCAACCCACGATTCTTTTTCAGCGAGATATTTTTGACCTTTGAAATTCAACCGCGTCCTCATGTGCGTAAAGCCCAAGTGACGAAGTTTGTCCACGATTTCCGCGACGGCGCCGCCTACGGTCTGGTGAACGTCGCTTTCAGTCACTAAGGCCTCATACGTCATCATGGCCGTGTAGCCGCGATTCACGTGCTTGACCGGCACCATGCGGTTGAAATAACGATCGCTGGGGTCGGTGCCCTCCAACTGGTGCCTCTCGATCACGGCGTTTCGTAATCGGAATGACAACGGCAAGGTACTCATGAAGATAGATCCTTTTTCTTCGTATGCATGTAGGATGATTATAGGGGGGAGAGTTGCAACCTTCAACCATGCCGTTCGATCGGGTTTGTGCTCAAAGCCGCTGGCTGGAGAAAAATGGTTCATTCCGGTTGACTTACTCACGTCAGGCCCTTAGTCTTATTTCATTAAGGAGGTAACCCGTGATTTCCAAACAAGGACCAGGTACGGATGTCATGGACGCACGTTTCTCCGTTGGGGGCGTGGTCCCGCTGAACATCCCCAACAGCCTGACGATACTCCGGATCCTGTTGATCCCACTCATTGTGGGGCTGTTGGTCTATGAGCACGTGGAGTATGCCTTGGTGACGTTGGTAATCGCGGCACTGACCGATGCGCTGGACGGCACGATCGCCCGTATGGCGAATCAGAAAACGCGGTTTGGGGCCTACCTCGATCCGTTGGCGGATAAACTGTTACTCATGACGACGTTTGTGACATTTTCTTTGTTGGACATGGTGCCGGTGTGGAGCGTCATCCTGGTGGTGAGTCGCGATGCGATTTTACTCACCGGCACGCTGTTGGCCCATCTCACCAATACGACCATTAATGCCTCGCCTACGGTGTTGGGCAAGGCCACGACCCTGTTTCAGGCGAGCTATATGATCCTGGTCCTCGTTTTGATCGCTCAGGGCCTGGACCCTGTTCTGCTGTTCCCCCTGTTGCTGACGATGAGTCTGCTGACGGTCCTGTCCGGCTTGCATTATATTTACCGGGGAGTGAGTCAGTTGAACAACGCCGAGAATTCATAAGGAGTTCCACGTTTCGTGGTGGGGGGTTATGCTGCACACCCGGCTGGGTCAATTACTCCTCGATGCCGGTTGTGTGACTGCGGCTCAATTGCAAGAGGCGTTGGCTCGACAGCAGGAGACCCGCCAACCGCTCGGCCAAATCCTCTGTGAACAACAGGTTATTTCCGAAGAAACGTTACTCAAGTTTCTGGGCCAGCAGTATGGATTGGCCACGGCGTATCCCTTCCCTGCCGACGTGACCCCACAACTCGCGACCTGTGTTCCCCAGGCCTGGGCTCAACAACACGTGGCCGTACCGGTGAGCAAAGTCGGCCGGCGGTTGACGATTGCCCTGGCCGATCCGGCCAATCTGCACGTGTTGGATGAGGTGCGGTTTCGTACCGGGTTGCAGGTGGTTCCGGTGATCGCGCTTGAATCTGACATTCGCCAATGCATGCAGGCGTTATACCAGAGGCAGGATCCTGATCGATACGGCGGCTCATCTCCGACGGCGAACGCGCATGACGCCACTGCCTCTGCCCGCGGGTCTTCTTCCGACGATGCGTTGCGCAATGCCCCCAAAGTCGATTCAATCCTGCAATCCGACGAGATGACGTCGTTGTTGGATAAGGCGTCGTCGAGCCTGCGGTACGCACAGCCCGAAACAGTAACCGATGCCTTGGTCGAAGAGGAGTCTCCAGTCGCTCGGTTGGTGCAGACGATTCTCGAGCGTGCGGCCGGCACGGGTGTGAGCGACGTGCATTTGGAACCGGATGAGAGCGGGGTGCGGGTGCGGTTCCGGCTGGATGGCGTATTACATACGGCGATGACCTATTCCTTGGGGTTGCGGAACGCCGTGATCTCTCGACTCAAGATCCTGTCGCATTTGGATATTGCCGAACGCCGTCTTCCGCAGGATGGACGCATGACGTTGGAGTTGGCATCACAGCGGACCGTCGACGTTCGTCTCTCGGTTTTGCCTTCCCTGCACGGAGAGAAAGCCGTGCTTCGGTTGCTGAACCGCGTCGGGCAACTGGTCGACCTGCCGGCATTGGGGTTGGATGCGACCGACACGGAAACCTTTCTCACGGCCTTGGAACGCCCGCACGGGATGATCCTGGTGACCGGTCCGACGGGGAGCGGCAAAACCACGACGCTGTATGCGGCGCTGCAAGTGTTGAATACGCCTGACGTAAATATCGTCACGGTCGAAGATCCGGTGGAATATCATTTCACCGGCATCACGCAAGTCCAGATCAAGGAAGAGATCGGTCTGGGGTTTGCGCAGATCCTGCGGGCCTTTCTGCGGCAGGATCCGGATATCATGATGGTCGGCGAAATCCGGGATTTGGAAACCGCGCAAATTGCGATCCGGGCTGCCCTGACCGGGCATCGGCTGTTGTCCACGTTGCACACCCATGACGCGGTTCGGGCGGTGACGCGGTTGCTTGACATGGGCGTCGATCCTTTTATGGTGGCGTCGTCGGTCAGTGTCATCGTGGCGCAACGGCTCGTGCGTCGTATCTGCCCTGCTTGTCAACGGCCGGACGACCGTATTTCGATGGACCAACTTCGCGAGTTGGGGTTTACCGACGCGGAGGCGCCAACAGTCGCCCCGGTGCGCGGGCAGGGCTGTATCGCGTGTCATGGAACGGGCTATAAAGGCCGTATCGGTCTGTTTGAGGTCTTGCCGGTTTCCGAGCGGTTTCGCTCCCGGACCCTCGAACGGCAAACCGCGGATCAACTCAAGCAGCAGGCACTGGCCGATGGCTTGAAAACCATTCGACGAAGCGGATTGGACAAAATCAAGCAAGGACTCACCACGATTGAAGAGGTGGTGAGTGTGTCCACCGAGGATTAATCCCCGGAGGAGAATCTCGTTCCCTGAGCCGCACCTGATTATGCCGACGTTCGTGTATCGCGTAAAAACCCGCCAGGGAGGAGTCCGGCAGGGAGAGCTGGAGGCCGTGGACCAAAGCGCGGCCCTGCGGGCCCTGCGCCAACAAGATCTGTTTGTGACACGTATCAGGGAAAAGCCCACCTTCTCCGTCGAAAGGTGGTCTTTCCCGGGAACGGCCCATATCTCTCCAAAAGACTTGATGGTGTTTACCTATCAACTCGAAGCCTTGATCAAGGCCGGAGTGCCACTGGCGCAGGGGCTCGAGATGCTGGCGACGCAAGCCTCGTCTGCGGCCTTTCAAGCCGTGCTCCGTGTCGTGAAGCAGAAGGTGGAGTCGGGATCGTCCCTGGCCGGTGCGCTTCAGGGACACCCCACGGTCTTCACGCCCTGGTACGTCAGTATGGTCGAAGCCGGGGAGGAAAGCGGAACGTTGCCTGAGACGTTCTACCGGCTGGCCGAGCATTTGGATAAAGTGGTGCGGCTCAGGCAACAGGTGAAGCTGGCGTTGGCCTATCCCCTGCTCGTGGTGAGCGTGGCCTTGCTCGTGCTCTGGGTGTTGCTCATTTGGGTGATTCCCATGTTCGCCACCATGTTTACGGATTGGGGTGACGCGCTGCCTTGGCCGACGGCCGTGGTGTTGGCGGTGAGTCGCTGGCTCCAGGAGTATTGGGTATCGGCGCTCCTCGGCGTCGCCGGTTTGGGCATGGGGGGGCGCCTGTGGGCGAAGACCCGGTCCGGCCAACGGATGATCGAGGGGGTCGTGCTTCGCGTGCCGTTGGTGGGGAATCTGTGGCGGAACGTGGCCGTGGTGCACGTCGCGCGGACGCTCAGTGTGCTCCTGGGAAGCGGCGTGCCGATCTTGCGCAGCCTGGAAATCGCCCAAAAGGTGTCCGGGTTGCAGCGCATGGCCCGGGCGTTGGAGGACGCACGATCGAGTATTCGCGAGGGCCATACCCTGGCCGATCCGTTGGAGCGGTCCGGGATGTTTCCCCGCCTGGTCTCCAACATGGTCGGGGTCGGCGAGGCCACGGGCAGTCTCGATACGGCCCTGGGCAACGTCGCGGACCTCTACGAGCGTGAAGTGGACCGCGACGTCGCCGCGTTCACCGCAGTCCTGGAGCCGCTGATTATCGTCGTGTTGGGTATCGGCATCGGGTTCATTGTCGTGGCCATGTACCTGCCGATTTTCTCGATGCCTTCCATGTTCGATTGACCGTTCGATGACGGAGGCCGTCGCGTTGTTGCGGACGAGTCGGACGGGTTGCTAAGAGTGCATCATGAGTCACGTGGATCGATCCCTGCTGGTGCATCCGCCGGCCAAGGTCAACCTCATTCTCAAAATCCTTGATCGACTTCCGAATGGATATCATGCCCTGTGGTCGTTCATGCAAACGGTCGGGGTGACGGATGAATTGACGATTCGGGTCACGGACGCGTTTGAAGGGGTCCGCCTTGAATGTTCGGACCAAACCCTGTCGGCACCGACCGCTAATCTGGCGTATCGCGCCGCCGAACTGGTTTTGCAACGGGCGGGCATCTCCATGGGGGTGGACGTGAAATTGGTCAAGGGGATTCCCGTGGAGGCGGGGCTCGGCGGCGGGAGCAGTGACGCCGCGGCGACGATCATGGGCCTCAACCGTCTCTTGGGTCTCGGTTGGACCAACAACGAAATGGTTGCCCTGGGACAAACCCTGGGAAGCGACGTGCCATTTTTCATGGAGGCGCCGACCGCCGTGGTGCATGGCTGGGGCCAACGGATGATTCCGAAAACTCTTGAAGGGGTCAGGTGGATCGTACTGGTGAATCCGGGATTCCCGATCAACACGGGTCAGGCGTTCAGGCGTCTGGATGAGATGCGGCAGACGGTCCCTCCCATGCCCGAAGCCCTGGAATCGGTTGAACGTTCGTCTTCCGTGTCATGGAGCGGGATCCTGGCCCTGATGGAGAATGATTTTGAGGCGATCGCGTTCGACGACTATCCCGTCTTGGCCGACATCAAGAAAAGGTTGTTGACCATGGGAGCAGAAGGGGCGCTTTTATCGGGAAGCGGGGCAACCGTGTACGGCGTGTTTCAAGAGCAGGCCGAGGCCATCCGTGCGAAAGAGGCGTTCATCGGAATTCCGGAGTATCGGGTTGCCGTCGGCCCTTCTCTTCAGGACGGCGTATTGGATGAACCGTAGCCCGCATTTCCCACCAGCCTCCTGCTGTGGGTGCCGGTCCACTCGCTATGCCGAGGCGTACTCCCGCAAGCCACTTCGACATAGTGTCAACTATGCCTTCAGTGTCTTGCAGTCCGTGCGCCCCGGCAAAGCGGCGTCTCGACCCCCTCGCGACGGAGCCTGGTGGGAAATGCGGGCTAGACCCCGGAAGCCGGTGCGTCGTCTCCGGACGCGGCCGGCAGGACCAGTGCAAGAAAGTCGGGTTGTTGACAACCATACGAGGATGCCCTAAATAGTCATAATTCAGGATTTTCTCCCGTCTTCCCTTAAATAGATCCCCGCTAACCATTGCGGGGACAAGCTTCGCACACTGGAATAGTGCTCATGGCCGATGATCTGAAACTGTTTGCCGGAAACTCCAACCCGCTTCTGACCAACGAGATCAGCAACTATTTGGGCGTGCCGTTGTCTCAGGCCGTGGTCTCGACCTTCAGCGACGGCGAAATCCGCGTCAAAATCGAAGAAAACGTGCGAGGCGCGGACGTGTTTGTCATTCAGTCCTGTTGTCACCCGGTCAATACATCCGTCATGGAGCTGTTGATCATGTTGGATGCGTTGAAACGGTCGTCCGCCTATCGGATTACGGCCGTAATCCCGTACTTCTGCTATGCACGCCAAGATCGAAAAGACCAACCGCGGGTTCCGATCAGCGCCAAGCTGATGGCTGATCTGATTACCACGGCGGGGGCGCATCGAGTGCTGACCATGGATTTGCACGCCGGGCCCATTCAAGGGTTTTTCAATATCCCGGTCGACCATCTCTATGCCAGGCCGGTCCTGTTGGACTACGTCAAGAAAAGTCACTTGCAGGACGTGGTCGTGGTCTCGCCTGATGCCGGCGGGGTCGAACGCGCCCGGGCGTTCGCCAAACGGTTGGAAGCGAACCTGGCGATCGTCGATAAACGCCGGGAGGGGCCCAATCAGTCTCAAGTGATGAATATTATCGGAGACGTGCGGGACCGCCACGTTTTATTGCTGGATGACATGATTGACACGGCCGGCACGATTGTGGAAACCGCCAAAGCCTGTGTGGAGAAAGGGGCCTCCATGGTCTGGGGCGTGTGCACCCATCCCGTGCTGTCCGGTCCCGCGATCGAACGGATTGAACAATCCACGCTCGCGCAAGTGGTCGCCACGAATTCGATTGCCCTGCAGGGCAAAGATCAGGTATGTTCAAAAATTCGTGTCCTGTCGGTGGCCCCCCTCCTCGGGGAAGCCATCAAGCGAATCCACAAGGAGCAATCAGTCACCTCGTTGTTCGACTGATCCCTGTGCATGTGATGAGAAGATGTATCCAATAGCAGCCTGAAGCCATCGGGGAAGTCCCGGATGGCCCCGGTGCCGACGACGAACGCCGGCGTTGAAGACCGGGGGAGAAGACATGAGGGAGCGTTATGGAGTTTGCCACTGAAGCCACAATCAGAACACAGTCCGGAAAAGGGGCAGCCCGTCAAATCCGCCGCAACGGACAAATCCCCGCCGTGCTGTACGGACAAGGGACGTCGCGGTTGATCCAACTCGACCCCAAGGCGATTCAGAACATCCTGGTGACGCAGGCCGGGAGTACGGGTCTCATTTCCTTGACGATTCAAGGGGACGAGCAAGCGCAGCAACGGACCGCAGTGATTCAAGACGTGCAACGGGATCCTCTTGAAGGATCGATTTTGCACGTGGATTTATTGGAAGTGTCGATGGACAAGCCGGTTCGCGTGAAAGTACCGGTCCATATCACGGGGGCCGTGCCCATTGGAGTCAAGCGTGACAAAGGCGTGATGCATCACTCGATGAGAGAATTGCATATCGAATGCCTGCCCAGCATCATTCCTGTCCAAATCGACGTGGACGCATCGGCCTTGGAAATCAATCAGGGTATTCACATCCGCGATCTGCAGGCCGGCGAGGGCATCAAGATTCTGGACGATCCCGACGGCATGGTCGTCAACGTGGCCGTGCCGATTTCCGAGGAGAAATTGTCCGCCATGCTGTCGTCGGAAGCGGCGCCGGCCGTCGAGGCGTCGGAACCCGAGCGTGCTGCCGAAGCACCCGCGGCCCCTGCCACTCCTAGTGAACCCCCCAAATAACCCTCGCGTTATTGTCGGACTCGGGAATCCGGGCGTTGAGTATGCCGCGACGCGTCATAACGTCGGACAGCGCGTCGTGGCTCACGCCGCGGCCGAGTGGTCGATTCCGTTACACCTCAACGGCTTAACGCAACGGGGTGTCGGCAGAATCCATGGTCACCCCGTTGCGCTCGCGTTGCCCGTGACGTTCATGAACGTGTCCGGTGAGGCCGTGGAAGAACTCGTGGCGGCGCATGACGTCCAAGCGCGGGACGTGATCGTGGTCCATGACGATTTGGACCTGCCCATCGGGTGCCTTCGCATCAGGCCGGGAGGGGGAACTGGGGGGCATAAGGGCTTACGGTCCATCGTGATGGCCCTGGGAACCGAAGCCTTCGTTCGTCTGAAAATCGGGATAGGCCGTCCTGCCCCGGAGGTGGACCCCGCTGATTTTGTGTTGGCCCCGTTTACGTCTGCGGAGTTGGAAGAGCTGCAACCCGTTCTGACCCAAGCGGTTGAAGGGTTGGCCTGTCTTGTGACGCACGATGTGCAGGAAGCGATGAATCGTTTTAATCGCCGCCTGCCGGGCGTAAGCCATGAGACGGCCAAAGGGAAGGATCCGCGAGAAGACGCGGTTTGACAGTACATTTTACCCTGTGGTACCGTCCCTTCCCTTGTAACGAAGCTGGTGAAGGGCGATCAATCGGGATGTTTCGGAGAGAGGGTATGGTGCGGTATGGCATGTTATGAATCAATATTCATTCTGCGATCGTCGTTGGCCGATGAAGAAGCCGAGGCGGTGATCGAGAAGATGAAAACCGTGTTGACGAAACACGGGGCGACGATCGTGAAAGCCGAGAATTGGGGAAAAAAGAAGCTCGCGTATGAAATCAAACATGACCGGCGCGGCACCTATATTTTGCTGCAGTTTGAGTCGGCGCAAGAGAACGTGGTGAGTGAACTGGAACGGCTCTATCGACTGGAAGACTCGGTCATCAAATTCCTGACCGTGCGCGTGGAAGAAGAAGCGTTCCAAGAGGTTGCAGCCGCACAAGGAGAGTCCGAAAGTGGTGGGGTTCAATAAGATCATTCTCATCGGGAATCTGACGCGAAACCCTGAACTTCGATACACTCCCAGCGGGACGCCCGTCGCCAATTTCGGGTTGGCGGTGAATCGTCGGTTTCGACAGGCCGATGATCAAAAAGAGGAAGTGTGTTTCGTTGATATCGTGGTCTTCGGCAAGCAAGCCGAGCATTGCGGCCAATACTTGAGTAAAGGCGACGTCGCCATTATCGACGGCCGGCTCCAACAGCGGCGGTGGGAAACGGAAGACGGACAACGCCGCAGCAAACATGAAGTGGTGGCGCAATCGGTCACGTTTGGCCCGAAAAAACAAAGCCACGCCAGTGAGCCCGGAGGGGGAGAAGAAGAATACCCGCACGATCATCCCTACGAGTCGGAAGAGTACGCATAAATTTTTGCACGCGAGGAGAACACGAACGTGGAACGAGGGAGGCTTTTTCAGCGACGACGCGTTTGCCGGTTTTGTCACGAGACCACGCCCTTGGATTATAAGGATCTGAACCTGTTGCGTAATTTTTTGACGGAACGTGGACGCATTATCCCGAGACGGATATCGGGAAACTGTATGCGGCACCAACGGAAGCTCACGATTGCGATCAAACGTGCCCGCAGTATTGCCCTGTTGGCGTTTGCCGAAGAGCGGTAGGAGCGCCCGTCGTGACGGCGCGGTTCCCGTCTGTATCTCCGGGTTAAGGGAGGTCCGGGCAACATGGCCTCGCTCAGCTTCAGCGTGAAAGACGTTCCCCCGGAAGGCACGCGTATCGCCTGCGTCGTCGGGAAAGAAGACTTGCAGTTAGACGAGCATGATCCCGGCATACGAGACGTGCTCGCGTTGACGGCAACGGTTCATGCCGACGAGACGGACTTTCTGGTGGAGGGCGAGTTGAACGGCCTGCTGCTCCATGAATGTGTCCGTTGTCTTGAATCGTTTGCCACGCCTGCGGACCTGTCGTTTCAGGTAGTGTACAAGGATCGGAGTCAGCGGCGCTCGAAAGAACCGGAAACCGTCTCCGGGGATTCGGAGCGTGAAGAATGCCATTTCGTGGTTGAACAACGGATTGAATTGCAAGAGATGCTTCGTGAACAACTCATTTTGTCCATCCCGATGCAACCCCTCTGTTCGGAGGGGTGTCAAGGCCTATGTCAGGTGTGCGGGCAAAACCTGAACGTGCGGCGGTGCGGGTGCAAGGAGGTCAAAACGGAGTCTCCCTTTGCGATCCTGCAAGAAGCCAAATTGTCACAGAAACCGTTAGCGTAAGTCACGTGCAGGACAGACGAACGCGGGTTGTTTCCGTGACGTGAGGAGAAAACAATGGCAAACCCCAAACATCGACATTCCAAATCCAGGCGGGATAAACGGCGCACGCACAAAAAACTCGGCATGCCGAGTTTTTCCATCTGCCCTCAATGTCACGAACGAATGTTACCTCATCGGACCTGCCTGTCGTGCGGTTACTACAAACGGATAGCGATCATCGCGATGCAAGAAAGCTGAGGAACCGCTGATCGGGGATCGGAGGTTTCCTCAGACGTTTTCGGTTTACCCTTCCGATTGGAGGCCCGCGCACGATCCATGAAAATTGCTCTTGATGCCATGGGCGGGGACCACGGCCTGACTCCCGTCGTCGAAGGTGCCCTCCAAGCCCTCAAAGAACTTGACGTCGAATTCATCCTCGTGGGTCACGAAGACCAACTCCGCGCGGAATTGGATCGCGTCCAATGCACGGACCCCCGTGTCACGGTCCGCCACGCCTCCCAAACGGTTGACATGCATGAATCCCCTGCGCAAGTGGCCAGGAAAAAACGCGACTCGTCCATTTGGGTGGCGACCGATCTGGTCAAGACCGGCGAAGCCCAGGCGGTGGTGAGTGCCGGCAACACGGGCGCCGCCATGGTGTCGGCCTTTTTTCTGCTTGGCACCATCAAGGGTGTTGAGCGACCGGCCATTGCGGCAACCTTACCGACCACACGGGGGACGGCCATCATGCTGGACGTCGGGGCGACGGTCGATTGTTCCGCGCGGCAGTTGCATCAGTTCGCCATTATGGGCCATGAGTATGCCAAACACCTCATGGACATCGCGCAGCCTCGGGTGGGCCTCCTCAGTATCGGAGAAGAAGCGACCAAAGGCAATGAAGTGACGAAAGAGGCCTTTCGCCTGCTCAAGGAAAGTTCCTTGAACTTTATCGGGAACGTCGAAGGCCGGGACGTGTACAGCGGGACGGCCGACGTGATCGTCTGTGACGGGTTTCTGGGCAACGTGTCGCTGAAAATCTCTGAAGGCCTGGCAGAGGCCATGAAAAAAATCCTCATGAGTGAGGTGATGAATTCGACCCTGGGGCGCTTGTCGTTGGCCTTTATGACGGGTCCTCTCATGCGATTGAAACGACGGACGGATTACGCCGAATTCGGCGGCGCCCCGCTTCTGGGTGTGAATGGGGTGTGCATGATTTGTCATGGCCGGTCCTCGGCCAAGGCCATAAAAAACGCCATCAGGCGGGCGGACGCCTTAGCCCAAGGCCGGCTGATCGATCTGATCCAACGAGACATTGCCGAAAGTCTGACCTCACCGATGGCGACCAGCCCGCAAATGGCCTGTGAATGAGAAGTCGGATACTCGGGACGGGGTCCCATGCTCCCAAACAGGTTCTGACCAACGCCGACCTCGAATCCATGGTGGAGACGTCGGATTCCTGGATCGTGGAACGCACGGGCATTCGCGAACGACGCCTGGCTGCCCCCGGCGAAGCCTGTTCGGACCTCGGTGTGCTGGCGGCGCAGAAGGCGTTGGCAGACGCCAATGTCCAGGCGGCCGAACTCGATCTGATTCTCGTGGCCACCTGTACCGGTGATTCCCCTCTCCCGTCGACCGCGTCCTTGATTCAACATCGGCTCGGGGCCGTGAAGGCTGCCGCCTGCGATATTTCCGCGGCGTGTTGCGGGTTCGTGTATGGCCTGTCGGTGGCGGACGCCTTTGTGCGGACGGGGCACAAGTATGTGCTGGTCATCGGGTCGGAAGTGATGTCGTCCATCACGGATTGGACGGACCGGAACACCTGTGTCCTTTTTGGAGATGGAGCGGGCGCCGTGGTGGTGGGCACGACGGAAGAAGACCGGGGAATCCTCTCTCTCCATTTGCACGCGGATGGGCGGTTCTCCGATTTGATTTGCGTGCCGGGCGGTGGGTCGAGTCTTCCCCCATCGGAACGCGTGTTGGCCGAACGCCTGCATTGCGTCAAGATGCGCGGCAATGAAACATTCAAGATTGCCGTCAAAACCATGGAAGAGGCCATACGGGAGGCCGTTGCGGCGCATGGACTCGGCATTGACGATATTGATTGCCTGGTTCCCCACCAGGCCAACATCCGAATTTTACGGGCCGTTGGGCAGCGCGTTGGATTGCCCCTCGACCGGATCGTGAGCAACGTCGACCGGTACGGCAATACCTCGGCCGCGTCGATCCCGTTGGCCTTGGACGAAGCCGCCAAGAACGGAACGATCCAAGAAGGGGATTTGGTGGTCATGGCGGCGTTCGGGGCGGGTCTTACGTGGGCCTCCGGGGTAATACGATGGTAGAGGAACCTCTGATTTACTGCACTATCGGGCGCAGGGCTGCGTTGTGTCCTCGCTCAACCCTCACCTATCTCTCTGATAAGCTTCGGGTTTCGCTCCGGGACGCCTTGCCCTGCATCCCGCTATCACAATAAATCAGAGGTTCCTAGAAAGGATCAAACATGGCTACGGATGAAAGACCGGGAGAATGGGCGTTAGTCTTGGGCGCATCGAGCGGATTCGGCAAGGCGGTGGCCCTGGAGTTGGCGGCCCTTGGTATGAATATCGTGGGGGTGCACTTGGACCGAAAATCCACGCTCCCGGACGTGGACCGTGTCGTCGCGGACATCCATGCCCGTGGCCGGGAAACGCTCTTTTTCAACGTCAACGCGGCGGACGCGGAGAAGCGCCGGGAAGTCGTGGACGCCGTTGAAGCGAGATTCCGGGCGCATGGTGAGCCGGCGACGATTCGCGTGTTCCTCCATTCCCTGGCTTTTGGAACCCTGAGACGGTTCGTCACCGAAACGCGTGCCGATGCCGTGAGTAAAGCCCAGGTCGATATGACGCTGGACGTCATGGCGAACAGTCTGGTGTATTGGGTGCAGGAGTTACTCGCGCGGGGTCTCATGGGCGACGGCGGAAGAATTTTTGCGATGACCAGTGCGGGCGGCGCGCGCGTATGGTCCACCTATGGGGCGGTATCCGCGGCGAAGGCGGCACTGGAATCCCACGTGCGCCAGCTTGCGCTCGAATTGGCTCCCATGGGGATTACGGCGAACGCGATTATGGCGGGCGTCACCGATACCCCGGCCTTGCGGAAAATTCCGGGATCGGATGACATGATCGCCTTGGCCCAACGGAAGAATCCCTCGGGCCGCTTGACCACGCCGCAGGACGTGGCGGAGGCTATCGGCTTGCTGAGCCATCCCAAGTCGCATTGGGTGACCGGCAACGTGATCTGTGTGGATGGAGGCGAGTTCATCGTTGACTGACCGTCACGGGAACAGTTCAGCCCCCGGGCTTTTTGTGCGTTGACTTTCCTGATCGTTTCACTCATACCTTAACTATGGAACCTCTGATTTATTGTGATAGCGGGATGCAGGGCAAGGCGTCCCGGAGCGAAACCCGAGGCTTATCATAGAGATAGGTGAGGGTTGAGCGAGGACACAACGCAGCCATGCGCCCGATAGTGCACTAAATCAGAGGTTCCCTATCTATGTCCGACCCAATCGCATTCCTATTTCCCGGTCAAGGCTCGCAAGCCGTCGGGATGGGGCAAGCGTGGCAAGAGGCGTATCCGCAACTCATGGCCTTGTTTGAGGAGGCCAACTCGATCCTGGGGTATGACCTCCAGACCCTGTGTTTTGAAGGGCCCGCGGAACAACTCAATCGAACGGAATATACCCAACCCGCGTTGCTGGTGACGAGCCTCATCGCCTGGCGGGCCTTGGATGCTCGCATTCACCCCTCCGCGGTGGCGGGGCACAGTTTGGGCGAATATTCGGCCATCGTGGCCGCCGGGGGGCTGTCGTTTCCGGACGCCGTGGCATTGGTGCACAAACGGGCGCGCTACATGGAAGAGGCGGTCCCCGGGGGAAGCGGGCTGGTGGTCGCGCTACTCGGGTTGGCGGGCGAGGTGGTCAAGGACATCTGTCGGGAAGCGCAATCCGTGGGCGTCGTGGCCGCAGCCAATTTCAACTCTCCCGGCCAAGTAGTGATCGCGGGTGAAAAAGCCGCGGTGGAACGAGCCATTGAATTGGCCAAAGTCCAAGGGTGCCGGAAATCCATTCCCTTACCCGTGAGTGTGCCGGTTCATACGTCCTTGATGCAGCCAGCCGCGGACCGGCTGGCTCCGCACGTGCACGCGGTGCCGCTTGCCGATTTGACCGTGCCGCTCTTTAACAACGTCGAAGCGCGCCCGTTGGTCCGCGCCGAAGAGGTGCGCCATTCTTTGATTCGCCAGTTACCCTCCTCCGTGTTATGGGAGCACACCATTCGCGCGATGTGGGAGCAGGGCATTCGGACGTTTATTGAGATCGGGCCGGGGATGGTGTTGACCCGAGTCGCCAAGCGCATTGTGCCGGAGGCGGAACTACACCATATTCAGGACCCGGAGTCACTGGAAAAGACCTTGACGACACTACGTCATTGACGGTAAGACGCAGTTCCCGAAAGACAAAAAACGAGGGAAGCGTGCTGGAAGGAAAAAAAGCCATTGTGACGGGCGCGGCACAAGGCATCGGGCAAGCCATTGCGGAATGTTTTGCGAAAGCCGGAGCCGACGTGGCCGTGGTGGATCTGGACGCCGACCGATGCGCCGACACGCTGCAATTGGTGGAACAGCAGCGGGGTCGAGGGCTGGCGTTGTCGGCCAACGTGGCCCAGTGGGAAGCCGTCAAGGGGATGGTCGATCATGTGGTGAAAGAATGGGGACATGTGGACGTGTTGGTCAATAATGCGGGCATTACCCGTGACGGGTTGATCATGCGCATGAAAGAAGAGGATTGGAACGCCGTTCTCCAGGTCAATCTTACCGGGACGTTTTATTGTACCAAGGCGATTCTGGGTCCCATGACCAAACGGCGGTCCGGCCGGATTATTAATATGGCCTCGATCGTGGGGGCGATCGGGAACGCGGGGCAGGCGAACTACGCCGCGTCGAAAGCCGCGGTCATCGGGTTCACCAAATCCGTCGCTCGCGAATACGCGAGCCGGAACATCACGGTGAACGCGGTGGCTCCGGGGTTTATCGACACGGCGATGACCCGGGCCTTGAACCAGGAGGTCAGGGACTCGTTGTTGCAACAGATCCCTCTTGGTCGATTGGGTCAACCCGCCGAGGTGGCGGATGCCGTCCGGTTTTTGGCATCGGACGCCGCGGGATACATCACCGGGCAGGTTTTTCACGTGAATGGCGGGATGCACATGGCGTAAGATGATGAATGACTTCTATTGCTTAACAGGAGGTACGAAGGTCGATGGCCGCTGAAGAACGTATTCGAAAGATCATTGCAGAACAATTGGGAGTGGAAGAAGAGGACGTCGTGCCCGATGCGTCCTTTGTCGAGGACTTAGGGGCCGACTCCTTGGATACCGTTGAACTGGTGATGGCGCTTGAGGAAGAATTTGACGTGGAAATTCCCGATGAAGACGCGGAAAAAATTCAAAAAGTTTCCCAAGCCATCGAGTATATCAAAGAAAAAACCTGATCCACGGCGCTCATGACCGAGTACCCCCCCAGTCGGCGCGTGGTGATAACCGGCTTGGGAGTCGTGACTCCCTTGGGAGTCGGTGTCGACAAAACCTGGCATGCGGTGTGTGCCGGGCAGTCGGGAATCGGCCCCATCACGCGCTTCGATGCAGCCGGCTATGCCTGTCGGATTGCGGCCGAGGTGAAGGACTTCGACCCGGCCGATCACATCGAAAAAAAAGAAATTAAGAAAATGGATACGTTCATCCAGTACGCCGTGGCTGCCAGCCAGGAGGCGGTGGATGACGCGGGACTCACGATCACCCCCGACACGGCTGAACGGGTGGGAGTCTATATCGGGGCAGGCATCGGTGGGCTGCCGGCCATTGAGCAGTATCACAGGGTACTCCAGGACAAAGGGCCGGGGCGCGTCAGTCCGTTTTTCATTCCGATGGTCATCGTCAATTTGGCCTCGGGCCAGGTGGCGATCCGGTTTGGGGCCAAGGGGCCCAATTCGTGTGCCGTGACGGCCTGTGCCACGGGGAATCACTGCATCGGAGACGCCTATCGGATTATTCAACGTGGGGAAGCGGACGTGATGTTGGCCGGTGGAAGCGAATCCACGATTTGCCCGTTGGCCATTGCGGGGTTCGGCGCGGCCAAAGCGTTATCGCGTCGCAATGATGATCCGGAGCGGGCGAGCCGTCCGTTTGAGCGTGACCGGGACGGATTCGTGATCGGAGAAGGCGCTGGCGTGGTGGTGTTGGAAGAATTGGAGCAGGCGCAACGCCGCGGGGCCAAAATATACGGAGAACTGGCCGGCTACGCGATGACCAGTGACGCCTTTCACATCACCGCCCCTCCTGATGACGGCGCCGGTGCCGTGGATTGCATCGAGAAGGCCATTCATGACGCGGGGATTCCGAAAGCCACGATCGGGTACGTGAACGCCCACGCGACCTCGACGTTTGCGGATAAAGTTGAAACACAGGCGATCAAAACCGTCTTTGGGGACCATGCCGCCCAACTGCCGGTGAGTTCCACGAAATCCATGCTCGGCCATCTGTTGGGAGCGGCCGGCGGAGTCGAAGCCGTGGTGACCACCCTGGCGCTGTATCATGGCGTCTTGCCGCCGACGATCAATCTGGAAAATCCTGATCCCGACTGTGATCTGGATTATATTCCCGGACAAGCCCGCCAGGTTCCTATCGAAGCCGCGCTTTCGAATGCCTTTGGCTTTGGCGGCGTGAATGCCTGCCTGGTCATCAAGTCCGCACCAGGGAGCCGGGAAGTGTAGGTGCTCCGACGCCGGACGGATCCCACCATCAGAAAAAGAGCGTGAAGGTGTCCGAGGAGGCGCATCAACGACTGCCGTATCAATTTCGCAAGCAGGCCTTATTGCAAGAGGCCTTGACGCATCGTTCGCACCGCCAAGAGAAATCTGGTTCGGCAGACAAACAGAATGAACGTCTCGAGTTTTTGGGCGATGCGGTGTTGGGGCTGATCGTGAGTGAGTATTTGGCGGAAACCTTTCCCGAGTTGGCTGAAGGAGATTTGTCACAGGTTCGGGCCCGGCTTGTGGGACGGCCCACGCTGGCGGACGCCGCACGGCAATTGAACCTCGGCCGAATGCTCCGCCTGGGTCGCGGCGAAGAACGCACCAAGGGCCGGGACAAGGTCTCCCTCCTGGCAAACGCGTTGGAGGCCGTGATTGGAGCCGTCTATATGGATGGAGGGCTGACGGCGGCCCGGACGTTTACGTTACAAGTCCTGGACGCGCAACTCAAAGCCCTGCACCAGGATGATCTCGCGGCGTTCAGGCAGGATTATAAAAGTCAATTGCAGGAATGGTGTCAACGCCACGTGCAGGTTCTGCCGGTGTATACCGTGATCGAAGAATCAGGGCCTGATCATCAAAAAACATTTGATGTCACGGTGGAAATTGAACAACAATACCGAGGAACCGGGAAGGGGTACAGTAAGAAAGTGGCGGAACAGCAAGCGGCCAAACAGGCACTCGAACAACTCCGGCCCGCGGTCGACGTGGACTAAAGTTTTATGGGTAGCATCTTGAGAACACAAAAACAATCAGGAGGATGAAGGAATGATCGGATTGCGTGCAGCAAGAAAAGTCCTGTGGGTAATGGGAGTCGTGGCTTTCCTGGCGGGAGTCACCGGGGAGCGTGTCCTGGCCGGGAATCCTCAGGGACTGCCGGTGGCGGAGGGCAAGGCGCCTCGTGCGATCATCACCACCAAATTTGGTCAAATGGAACTGGTCTTTTTCCCGGAATTGGCGCCCAAACACGTGGAAAGCTTTTTGAATTTGGCCCAAAAGGGGTTTTATAACGGGACGCTCTTCCACCGGGTGATTCCCGGCTTCATGATTCAAGGCGGTGATCCCAACACCAAGGATCCGAGCAAGCGACATCTCTATGGCATGGGAGGCCCAGGCTATACCGTGCCGGCCGAATTCAACCGTATTCCGCATGAACGGGGCATCGTGTCTGCGGCTCGAAGTGCCGATCCCAACAGCGCAGGCTCCCAGTTTTTCATCATGGTCGGCAAAGCCCCAAGTTTGGATGGTCAATACACGGTGTTTGGAGAGGTGGTGAAGGGCATTGAGGTGGCCGACAAAATCGTCGGTCAACCCCGGGATCCCAGAGATAATCCTCTTGAACGTGTCGAAATGACTGTCGAGGTGAAATAGGACAAGCAGCGGGCTGGTGCTTAGCCCTGAGAACTCGGCTGTTCTTCCATGGGGGCGCCGCCCGGAAGGATGATGCGTCCGCCCGTCGTGCCGAGTTTGGTCAGTTTTTCGGCCACGTCGGGGTGACGACTCTTGAGGAACCCGATCAGCCCGCTGAGAAAACGGTTAGACCGAAGCCCGGTTCCCGAAAATTCGGAAATAAACGTCAGGCCGCGGTCCAGCACCTCACTCACCATTTGGGTGTCGGGTTTCTCGCCCTCCATGTAGGCCTTATATTCTTTCTTGAGGGCTTCGGTAAAGGGAGGGGCCATCCCTTCAGGCACGTGGATCGGGCTGAACGATCGACGCAACGCCTGGATGGCCGCGATGATCTCTCCATCCTGCGCGTCGCTCCGTGCCTGGAAATGTTTGAACGTCACGGCTTCGAGAAAGTAAAACATCTCCGCGGCCTTGTCTCCGGATTGTTCCAGCAGGTCTTTGTAGAAAGCGCGCCGTTCCTGTTCAAACTGATCCCCGGCGCGTTTTTGTTGATATTCCACGTTCGTATCCAGGTAAACGCAATCGGAATGGCACGCAATACTGACGACGCGGTGCGTCCCACAGCATTGGCTGCAAATGGCGCCGTCCAACGCCGGGCAGGGGCGCTTGCCTTTGCGTTCCTGGCAGTAAATGCATTTGCTCACGGTTTCTCGTCTCCTTCCAACCAGCCCAGCCCGTAATCGGAGAGCGTCCGCTTGCGCTTTCGTTGCTTGCCGGTATTGATCGGGTGTTCCAAGCCGTTGATCTCGGCCCCATCGGCGTACAAATAGGGAACCAGGATCATATGGTTCCGGCGGTCGATCTTGACGGAGGACGGCGAGATCAGGAATTCGGCGATGACCTGCATGGAATGGTCCGGCTGGACCCGCCAGATTTTGCCCGACGTCAGGTCGGACAGGTACAGGCTGCCGAATCGATCAAAGTCGATCCCGCTTAAATTTCGAAATTTGCCGGTAAAAAACGAATTGGAAATCATTTCGGTGATGATACGGTCTTCCGAAATTTCCATCACGTTTCCGTTGTCGAGGCTGGCGATCCAGAGCCGTCCCGACCTTGGGTGAACGGCCAGTCCGCGTGGCGACGCCAGATCCTCATGTTGGAGATACAGGGACACCTCAAAATCGTTTTGAGGGTCGATCCGGTACACGGCGTTCCCGGCCGTGTCCAGGACATAGAGTTGCCCGCGGCCGTCGGCAATCAGGTCCGTCAGCGCCTCGACGTGAAACGGATGCAGGGGAACGGTCACCGTGGGTTTGCCGGATTGCGCGTGAAAGCCACGGATCACGTTGATATCGGCCACGTAAAGGGTGTCCCCGGCGATACCCATGCCGTGGGGGGAATGCAGGATCGTGTCGCCCCGGCCCCCTTGAATGAAGTGCCGATCCAGCAGGTTGCCGTCCTGATCGAGTTTCGAGATGAACCCGTTATTGTCGGGCGCGCCAAGTTCTCCATTGGCATTGGCGATGAAGTAGCCTTCACCCGAAGGATGGGCGATAAAGGATAGGGGACTGCTGAGTTGGGTGATGGGATTGGCCAAAGCCGAGAGTGGCCACCAACCAAGCAGCAGAAGCACGGCAATGGTGCGAAGCGGCGTCCGAAACAAGGCGAGTTGGGAACATGAGGACGGAAACGGAACGGATTGGAGGGCGAAAGGGTGTCTCACAAAGGCATGCTACGGAACCCTTTGGGAGGTGTCAAGGCAGCGCGTTTGCATCTTTTTCTCCTCGATTGACTGGGATTTTCAGCCCCTGTTATCGTAGCGTGACTCGTAAACAATTCCCTTCCACTTTAAGGAGGATGATGTGACGGCTCAGCTCATTGATGGGAAAAGGTTGGCACAGGACATTCGGGACGGCATTGGCCGGGACGTGCAGGCGCTTGAGTCCCAAACCGGCGTTCGCCCTGGTTTGGCCGTAGTGTTGGTCGGCGAAGATCCGGCTTCCGCGGTCTACGTTCGCAATAAGAAGAAGGCCTGCGATACCGCCGGCCTGTATGTGGCCGACCATCATTTGTCTGCGGAGACCAGCCAGGCTGACTTGTTATCGCTCGTTAATCAGTTGAACGCGGATCCCAAGGTGCATGGAATTTTGGTTCAGCTACCTTTGCCGGCGCACGTTGAGGGCCAAGCCGTTCTCACTGCTATCGCTCCCGACAAGGACGTCGATGGCTTTCATCCGTACAATATTGGCCGGTTGGTCGCGGGGGAGCCGGTGTTTGTCCCCTGTACGCCCAAAGGGGTGATCCGCATGATTGAATCCACCGGCGAACCCATCGCCGGGAAGAAGGCCGTTGTGGTCGGACGTAGCAACATTGTAGGCAAGCCCGTGGCCATGCTCCTGTTGCATCAGCACGCGACCGTGACCATGTGTCATTCCCGGACGAAGGATCTGTCGGCGGTCTGCCGGGAAGCCGACATTCTGGTGGCCGCCATCGGTAAACCCCGGTTCGTTACGGTGGACATGGTGAAAGAAGGGGCTATCGTGCTCGACGTGGGCATCAATCGACTCGATGACGGCCGGTTGGTGGGTGACGTGGATTTTGATCAGGTGTGTGAACGCGCCGGATGGATTTCCCCCGTTCCGGGAGGCGTGGGTCCCATGACCATTGCCATGTTATTGGCGAACACCTTGGAAGGAGCCCGGCGATCGGCGACATAGGGGGAGCCGGTTTGGAACCATGTTATGACGACCCGCACGCTGCACCACACGTTGGCCCAAGGCCAGTTTGCCGTGACCGTCGAGTTGAATCCTCCGAAGGGGACGGACGTGTCGGGCTTACTCGAGATCGCCAAGTCGTTGATCGGGCGCGTGCATGGGATCAACGTGCCTGATAATGCCGCCGCAGTGATGCGTGCGAGTCCGGTGGCCGTGGCCCGCCTGCTATACGAACAGGGGCATGACCCCGTGCTTCAACTCACGTGCCGGGATCGTAACCGGCTCGGCCTGCAATCGGATCTCCTGGGCGCGCACGTGCTCGGGATCCGAAACGTGCTGTGCCTGACCGGCGACAGCCCGGGCACCGGCGATCACAAGGATGCCAAGCCGGTGTTCGACCTGGATACCGTTCGACTCATGCACGTGGTGCAGGAACTCAATCAAGGACGGGACCTGGCCGGGAACGCGTTGGAGGGACGGACCGCGTTCTTGATCGGTGGAGCCGCGGCCCCGGGCGCCGAACCGATTGAACTCCTGCACAAAAAATTTGAGGCCAAGGTCAACGCCGGCTCACAATTTTTTCAGACGCAACCCGTTTTTTCAGCGGAGGTAATCCGGCCTTTCATGGAAGCGGTGCGTTCCTATTCCTGCAAAATCCTGGCCGGGGTGCTGGTGCTCCGGTCGGCAAAAATGGCAGAATACGTGAACGCGCACGTGCCGGGCATCGACGTACCCGAAGAGGTCCTGCAGGAGTTGCGGAACGCCGGGGATGCTCATGAATTCGAAGCGGGGGTTGAGATTGCGGTCCGAACCATTCAGGCCGTTCGTCCGTTCTGTGACGGCGTACACCTGATGGCCGGCCGGTTGGCGCATCGACTTCCCGAGATTATCCGAAAAGCTGAGTTGAGCTGATGACGGTCCCGGAATTTCAAAACCAGAAGGGGAAAAAGAAACTGGTGGTCGTGACGGCCTATGATGCGTTGTTCACGCGTATCATCGAACAGGCCGGTATTGACGTCATTCTCGTCGGAGATTCGCTGGGCGTCGTGGTCCAGGGAAAACCCGACACGTTGTCGGTCACCATGGAGGATATGGTGTATCACACCAGGCTGGTGGCTCAAAGCCGGCAGCGGGCCCTGGTCATCGCCGATATGCCTTTCATGAGTTATCAGGTCAGCGAGGAACGGGCCATTTACAATGCGGGTCGCTTGATCCAGGCCGGAGCCATGGCCGTCAAATTGGAAGGGGGCGGCGCCATGGTGGACCGGGTCCGCGCCTTGACCACCGTGGGCATTCCGGTGATGGGTCATCTCGGCATGACGCCGCAGTCCGTGAACCGCTTCGGCGGCTACAAAGTGCAAGGAAGAGAAGCCACCCAAGCCGACGCGGTGATTACCGATGCCAAGGCGTTGGAGGCGGCCGGGGCGTTTGCCCTGGTTCTCGAGGCGATGCCCGCGACCCTGGCGCAATCCGTGACCCGAGCGGTTTCCATCCCCACTATCGGAATCGGGGCGGGCCCCCACTGCGACGGCCAGGTGTTGGTCTTGTATGATCTGCTCGGCTTGTTCGACGAGTTCGTTCCGAAATTCGTCAAGCCCTATGCCCACCTCAAAGCCGATGCCCTCCAAGCCCTGCGGCGTTTCAAGGAAGAAGTGGAATGCCGGAAGTTTCCCACCGATCAGGAAAGTTATAAGTAAATCTACTTAAACAGTCTTTGGTCCGACGGTACCCAGTCTAGGATTACCTCATGGGGCCATGGAGGGACGGGCCTGCCCGATTGCTCATCCATGCTATTGACAAATATTGAAGGGGGGCCTAGGATCATTCAATGGGCTCTGGCATAAGGTTGGCCGGGCCCTTTTTTTGTGACTATTTTCCGGAAAAGGCTGGATGCATGGGAAATTTGGTGGTCATCGGGTCCCAGTGGGGAGATGAGGGCAAGGGGAAAATCGTCGATATCCTGGCCCGGGAGGCGGATATCATCGTGCGATTTCAAGGCGGTTCCAATGCCGGGCATACGGTCGTCACGAAAAAGGGCACGTTCGTGTTTCACTTGATCCCATCCGGAATCCTGTCCCGCGGAAAACAGTGTGTCCTGGGCAACGGGGTGGTCATCGATCCCGGGGCCTTGATCGGAGAACTGGATCAATTGGCGGCTCAAGGGATCAAGGTGGGGAGGAATTTTGCCATCAGCCAGCGCGCGCATCTGATCATGCCGTATCATAAAGCCATCGACAAAGCCGCGGAAAAAGCCAAGGGGGCTCGCCGGATCGGGACCACCGGCAAGGGGATCGGCCCGGCTTACGTGGACAAGATGGCGCGTATCGGGATTCGGATGGGAGACCTGCTCGACCCCGAAGGATTTAGGGAAAAGGTGAAACGGAATCTGGTTGAAATCAACAGTTTTCTCCGGCACGTCTACGGCGTGCGCGCGTTTCATGCCGATCGCATCTGTGAAGAATACCTGGCTTATGCCCGACGCCTGTCTCCTTACATGACGGATGATTCCTTGCTAATTCATAGGGCTATAGAAAGCGGGCGTCGCGTGCTCTTTGAAGGGGCCCAGGGGACGCACCTGGACGTGGACCTGGGGACGTATCCCTTTGTGACGTCGTCCAATGCCTGTGCCGGTGGCGCGTGTGCCGGCGGAGGCGTGGGCCCGACGAGAATCGATGGGGTGCTGGGCGTCACCAAAGCCTATACCACGCGCGTGGGAAGCGGACCGTTTCCTACGGAGTTATCCGATGACGTGGGCAATGGGTTTCAGGAGCGTGGGCAGGAATTCGGCGCGACCACGGGCCGGGCCCGCCGGTGTGGTTGGTTGGATGCGGTCCTGTTACGTTACGCGGTCCGGGTAAACGGCTGCACGTCCCTGGCGGTGACAAAATTGGACGTGCTGGATGGGGCGCCGGAACTCAAGATTGCGGTCGGGTATCGCCATCAGGGTAAACTGTATCGCGAAATGCCCGTCGACTTGCGTACCCTTGCGCAGTGCAAACCCGTGTATGAAGTGCTCCCTGGATGGAAAGGCACGACCACCGGCGCAACGTCCTATAAAGCGTTGCCGGTCGAAGCCAAGCGATATTTGAGGCGCATCGAAGTCCTCACGTCGTGCCCGATCGACATCATCTCGACGGGTTCTCATCGGGAACATACGATCATGCTGAAGAACCCCATGACGCAGACTCGTCCTCGGAGCAAACTTTCCAAAGTCAGTGCTTGATGATCCCTGCTCCACGCTTGATCCCGTGAAGGCTCTGGCGTTTGACAACCCTGGGAGCGGTTGTTAGCATCCGTTTCCGGTGAGCCGCTAGCTCAGTTGGCAGAGCATCGCCCTTTTAAGGCGAGGGCCCTCGGTTCGAGCCCGAGGCGGCTCACCACTTATGACGAAACGACGAGCCTCCTGCCGTTCCAGAATTCCATTGTCCCAATATATTGACGCCTTTCGGAGGATGGACAGGATCGGCAGGAACCTGTGCTTGGCGGAAGGACGCCTCGCTTGCCTTCGGTTAGGGAGAAATGCTAAGGTCTTGACAGTAAAGTGGGCGGAAGCCCACTTTTTTTTGCATTGTTGTTCTCCTGGAGATCATTCCGGAAGGCGTGAAATTGCGGATATGAATGGGCTGGAGAGCCACGTCCAGCGTATCGCCGAGCCGATTGCCAAGGCCCTCCTCCTTGAGATTGTCGAAGTCGAGTGTCACGGCAAGGGAGCCAAAACCATCGTGCGGGTGTTCGTGGAGAAAGAGGGAGGCGTCGGGATTCAGGATTGTGAACAGTTTCACCATTCGCTCGGGCGAGCGCTTGACGTGGCCGATCCGGTTCCTCACGCCTATCGTCTCGAGGTGTCATCCCCGGGTCTTGATCGTCCGCTGAAACGGCGAAAGGATTATGATCAGGCGGTTGGACTGAACATTCGAGTCAAGGTCCATGACCCCGTTCGGGGGAAGGGGACGTTGGTCGGTCAACTGGCCGAGGTCGATGATCGAGGCATTACCCTGCAGGTGCCGGTGCGAAAATCGCAGACGCCTCGACGGGTGGCTCTTGAGTGGAATGCCATTGCCCAGGCCAAACGCGAAATTGAATGGTAACGGAAGACTTGAAAGAGGGTGACGTAGTCGGGTCGGAGCCGATTGCGGGTGAGCAAGAAGAGGGGCGGCTATGAAGCGTGAACTGATGGCAGTCATCGAACAAGTGGGACGGGAAAAAGGCATTGATAAACATCGGGTGCTTGCGGCCGTGGAGTCTGCGCTGCTGACCGCGGCCAAGAAGCGGTATGGCAACAACGAAAATATTCAGGTCCAAATCGATCCTGAGACGGGCGACATTTCCATCGTGTCCTTGAAGACCATTGCGGACCAGATTACCGATGCCAATGCCGAGATTTCCTTGGAGGAGGCGCGGGCGATTGATGGAGAGGCCGAGTTGGGCGATGAGATCGGCTCGCTCATCGACGTCGAGGAATTCGGGCGGATTGCGGCGCAGGCCGCGAAACAGGTGATTTGTCAAAAAGTCCGGGAAGCCACGTGGGAGGCGGTCGAGCGGGAATATTCAAAGCGAGAGGGAGATTTGGTGCATGGCATCATCCTCGGGCAGGAGCGCCGGAACTACCTGGTGGAAATCGGCAAGACCGAAGCCGTGTTGCCCGTTCATGAACAAATTCCCCGTGAGGTCCACCGGCGAGGCGATCGTGTGCGGGCCTTGCTGTTGGAAGTGCGCCGGACGCCGAAAGACGTTCAGGTGATCCTGTCCCGAGCGCACCCGCAGTTCGTGGTCAAACTCTTTCAATTGGAAGTGCCGGAGGTCACGGAAAAAATTTTGGAGATAAAAGGGGTCGTACGCGAACCTGGGGACCGGACCAAAATCGCGGTCTTCTCCAAGGATAAAGCGGTTGATCCGGTTGGTGCCTGCGTAGGGATTAAGGGCTCCCGGGTGCAGGCCATTGTGCGGGAACTCAAGGGGGAAAAGATCGACATCATCCCGTGGACCACGGACCCGCGCGTGTTTATCGGCGAAGCGTTGAATCCGGCCTCCATCGAGAAAGTGGGTATCGACGAGGAGAAAAAGGCGGCCTTGGTGGTGGTGGCGGACTCGCAATTGTCGTTGGCTATCGGGAAAAACGGGCAAAACGTCCGACTCGCGGCCAAATTAACCGGATGGAAAATCGATATCATCAGCGTGAGCGAGTATGAAAAAGAAAAACTCGATCGTGAACGAGAAATAAAAGCCGCATTGGCGGAAGAAACCGCGGCGCAACTCGAACAGGAAGCCGGCACGGTAGAGCCGTCGTCGGAACCGGCGAGTGGGGAGACGGGTGAAGGGCTCGATGTGACGTCCGGAGAAACGGTTGAATCCGGGGAGGCGTCCTCGTAACGAATCACGATGCGAGTGTATGAATTAGCCAAGAAGCTGGGCAAGGAAAGTCGGATCCTGATTGCCGAACTGGGCAAACTGGGTATAGCGGTCTCCTCTCATAGCAATGCCTTGAGTGAGGAGGACCTTCAGAAAGCCTTGAAAGCGCTTTCGGGAAAGGCGGGGTTGCAGACGCCGCCTCGGAAGAAGGCAACCGGTTCGCTCAAGCCCGGCAAAACCGCCAAGAAACCTTCCGCCTCGCCAGCAAAGGGACGCGGCCAGGCCGCTCGGGAAAAGGAAAAGGCTGCGGAAGAAGAGGTTCGTAAACCTGAGAAAAAACATATTTTAATCAAACGACGCAAAGAAGAAGTCCCTCCCCCTTCCGACCTCGAAACCTTGACCACAGAAGAGCCTCCGGGAGACGGTCTCAGCCCAGTGGTTTCCACGAGCGAACCCCCGGAACCGGCGGGCGTGATTGACGAGCCGCCTGAAGTCGCAGCCATGACTCAGGCCTTGGCCGCCGAATCGACGGCCCTCGACGCCTCACCGTCAATCGAAGACAAGGCCTCGCCCGTAGCGGCCGGAGAGCCGGTCCCGACTTCTGAAAAAACGGTTGATGAGCCCAAAAAAGCCAAGGAAGAGGAGAAGCCGAAAAAAGGTCGGAAAGCCGGGAAACCGCGTGATGCAGATCTTTTTGCCGAGATCTATGAAGATGCGGCTCGCTGGCAGGATCTTCGTCCCCTTCCCACTTTGAGACGGGAAGAACGCTCTCGACACGTCCCTTCTGCCACATCGACCGAAATCACGAAACCCAGACGAAAGACCGTGAAGCTTTCATCGGGTCTCACGGTGAAGGAGTTTGCGGAACACCTGGGGATCCGGGCGGCGGACGTGATTCGCAAGTTAATGGAAATGGGCGTCGGCCTCACGCTGAATCAACCCATGAATCTGGATGCCGGTGTGCTGATTGCCGAAGGACTCGGGATTCAGGTTGAGATTCAGACGGAAAAAGAGGGTGAAGCGTTGTTGGAAGAAATGCTTGAGCCGACGACCGAGTCGCAATTTGCGCCTCGGGCTCCGGTGGTCACCATTATGGGGCACGTGGATCATGGAAAAACGTCGTTGCTCGATGCGATTCGTCAGACCAAGGTGACGCAACAGGAAGCGGGCGGCATTACACAACATATCGGAGCCTATTCCGTGCAGGTGGGGGAGAAAAGCGTGACGTTTTTGGATACGCCGGGTCACGAAGCGTTTACGGCCATGCGGGCACGCGGGGCTCAAGTCACCGATATCGTGGTCCTGGTGGTCGCCGCGGACGACGGCGTCATGCCGCAAACCCTCGAGGCCGCCAATCATGCGCAGGCCGCCGGGGTTCCCATCGTGGTGGCCGTCAACAAGATCGATAAACCCGGAGCCAATCCGGATCGAGTCAAGCAGAGTCTTTCGGAACAGGGCCTCGTTCCCGAGTCCTGGGGCGGACAGACCATCTACGTGGAAGTATCGGCGAAAGAAAAACAGGGGCTGGACACGCTATTGGAGATGTTGTTGCTGCAAGCCGAAGTCATGGAGTTGCGGACGGACGTGACCCAACCCACGAAGGGGGTCGTGTTGGAGGCCAAGCTGGATCGAGGTCGTGGTCCCGTGGCCACCGTCCTGGTCCAAAGCGGGACGTTGGACGTCGGATCCACGTACGTGGTGGGTGCGACCAGCGGTCGCGTTCGAGCGTTGGTGTCGCACGACGGGAAGAAAGTCCGTGAGGCTGGGCCCTCCACCCCCGTGGAGGTGATCGGCTTGTTGGGGTTGCCGGCGGCCGGCGATCAATTGGTCGTCGTCAAAGATGAGCGGGTGGCCCGGGAAATCGCCGAGTCCCGGCATCAAAAGCGGCGGACTGCGGAACTGGGGACCGGCCCGGGTCGCCTCACGTTGGATGCGCTGTTTGCTCACGGCCAGGAGTCGGACAAGAAAGAATTGGCGGTGTTGGTGAAAGCGGATGCCCAAGGATCGGTCGGAGCGCTGTGCGAATCCATAGCTAAAATCTCCTCCGATACCGTCAATGTGCAGATTATTCATCGGGGCGTGGGGGGCATCACCGAATCGGACATGTTGCTGGCGTCCGCGTCGAAGGCGCTGGTGGTCGGATTTCACATTCGTCCGGACCCCAAAGCCACGGCGCTCGCCGAACGCGAGGGCGTGGAAGTCCGGCTGCATACCATCATTTATAATGCCATCGCAGACGTCAAAGCCGCGGCCGAGGGATTGCTGGAGCCGACTTTCACGGAGCGCGTGTTGGGACGCGCGGAAGTTCGACAGATCTTTTCGATCCCCAAAATCGGCGCGGTCGCAGGCTGTTACGTCACGAACGGGCATATTGCCCGCGCAAGTGAGGGCGTTCGCTTGTTGCGGGACAGCGTGGTCGTTTATGAAGGCAAATTAGGATCGTTGCGGCGCTTTAAGGATGACGTCCGGGAAGTGCAGCAAGGGTACGAGTGCGGGATCGGCATTGAAAATTTCAATGATATTAAGACCGGCGACGTGATCGAAGCGTATGTCTTTGATAAAGAGGCGGCCAGATTGTAACCCAGCGGTGGGGCCGCATTGAGTCATGGCTGTCGCGCGTCGTGCTGAAAACCGATGGTGGTTGGAGTTTGTCGGATAGAATTGCATTTTCCCGAAGGGCATTCGCTGAAATCGAAACGTCAAATTCTGTCCAGCCTCAAAGCGCGTCTGTGCAGGACGTTCAAAGTGTCGGTGGCCGAGCTTGACGATCACGATCTCTGGCAACGATCCGTGGTGGGTATTGCCTGTATTGCCAATGAGTCGAGTCACGTGAATCGGGTTCTCGATCAAGCGATTAATATGATTCGGGCCACTCCCACGTTGGAACTGCTCAATTTTCGTATCGAGCTATTATAGGACGGGAAGAAGCGCGAGTGTCGTGTCGAAGCCGGCGTATAAACGATCGGTCAGGGTGGCTGATCAAATCAGAATGGAGGTCGCGGACATTCTTGCCAGAAAATGCAAGGATCCCCGGCTGCGGTTCGTGACGGTCACCGACGTGGAGATGAACAACGATCTGCGGAAAGCCCGCGTCTACGTGTCTTTGTTGGAGAACCACGGTGAAGCGGAAACCGTCGGAAAGATTCTCAACAACGTATCCGGGTTCGTTCGGCTGGAATTGGGCCGGCGCCTGGAGTTGCGCTATACCCCGGAGGTGGCGTTCTGGTTGGACTCGAGCGGCTCGCGAGGGGACAAGATCGACCGGATTCTTGACGCCGTGCTCCCCGAGGATGAATCGGGGCGCGAGGGGAACGGTTGGGGCGAACCGAGGGACGAGGGGCAGGCATGATGGCCGAATGCCTCGATAGTCGTCCTTCCGGTCAGGAGACACCGGTTGTGCCGCACGGCGTGCTGAACGTTTCGAAACCTGCCGGGTGGACGTCTCACGACGTCGTGGCCAAGGTTCGCCGTCTTCTCCAAGTCCGTAAAATAGGGCATGCCGGCACGTTGGACCCCGAAGCCATTGGCGTACTGCCTCTCTTGCTGGGGAAAGGGACGAGACTCTCGGCTTTTCTCCTACATTGGGATAAGGAATATGAGGCCGTTTTGCGTTTGGGGCAGGAGACCGCGACCCAAGACGCCACGGGCGCCATCGTGCGGGACTGTCCCGTCCACGAGGTTCGTCCCGAGACCATTCATGAGGCGGTTGCGCAATTTCAAGGAGAACAGCAGCAGGTTCCGCCCATGTATTCGGCGGTCAAAATCGGAGGGCAACCGCTGTACAAAGCGGCTCGGGCAGGCCAAACCCTGGACCGCCCGGCCCGGCCCGTGACCATTTACCACATCGAGGTCAGGGCGCTGGCCTTGCCCGATGTCACGCTTCGGGTTCGCTGTTCCAAGGGCACGTATATTCGCACCTTATGTGCGGATATTGGCCAGGTGTTGGGCGTAGGGGGGCACCTGAGCCAATTGACCCGCAGTCGCGTGGGCCCGTTTCACCTGGCCCGGGCGTGGTCGCTCGACGACATCGGACGTGCCGATGACCTGTTCGAGCACCCGGAGGCGTTTTTGAGTCTGGATGAAGCTTTGGCCGATCTTCCGGCGGTGGTCGTTGATCCGGCCATGGTGGAGAAGGTCTTGAATGGGGCGCCCGTTTCGGACGCAGCCTTGTGGTCGGAGGATCATCGGGAGACCTCCGATGACACGTTGATTCGGGTGAAAGACGACATGGGTCGGTTACTGGCCCTCGGCAAATGGGCTCCGTCGACATTGGATGTACCGAAACATCAATTACGGATGGTTAAAGTATTTGCGGAAACGGCTTGAGAGCAACTCCCGTTTCACGAAATGAACAGAACACTGAAAACAGAAACAAGGAGGCTGGTATGGCAGCGGTCAAGGAAGCAAAGTCGGATATCGTGCAGCAACATCGCGCACATGAACGGGATACGGGTTCATCGGAGGTACAGATTGCCTTGTTGACGAACCGCATCACCTATTTAACCGACCATTTGCGCACGCATAAGAAAGATCATCATTCGCGACACGGGTTGCTGAAAATGGTGAGCCTGCGCCGGCGTTTGTTGGATTATTTGCATCGAAAAGACGTAGGGAGCTATCGCGCCCTGCTCGGCAAGTTGGGGCTGCGGAAATAATACCCCGTTTCAACGGAGGTGTTACGAAGGCAAGAAGGCAAAAAAGGCAAAAAAGGAGAGAGGTACATGGTGCAAGCAGTTGAAGTGGAGATCGCGGGACGGATGATGAGGTTGGAGACGGGGCGGATGGCCAAGCTGGCCGATGGGGCCGTGTTGGCTTCCTATGGGGACACCGTAGTCCTGGCGACGGCAGTGGCGTCCAAGACGTTGAAGCCGGATATAGATTTTTTGCCGCTCACGGTGAATTATCAGGAAAAGGCCTATTCGGCCGGAAAAATTCCAGGGGGGTATTTCAAGCGGGAAGGGGCCCCGTCGGAAAAAGAAACCCTGACGAGCCGGCTCATTGACCGGCCGATTCGGCCCTTGATCCCGGAGCGGTTTTATTATGAGACGCAAGTCATTGCGTCGGTGCTCTCCGTGGACCAATCCATGACCTCGGAAGTGGTGGGCATTACCGCGGCCTCAGCCGCGCTCGCGATCTCGGATATTCCCTTTGGCGGCCCGTTGGCCGGCGTCAAAATCGGATATGTGAACGGCCAGTTCGTGGTCAACCCCAGTATGCAGGAACTCCAGAACAGTGAACTCGAGTTGGTGGTCGCCGGCACTGCGGACGCGATCATGATGGTGGAATCCGGGGCGAATGGACTGTCCGAATCCGTATTGCTGGATGCGCTGGCCTTGGCCCATTCGGAAATCAAGAAAATCGTGGGGACAATCGTCGAGTTACAAACGCTGGTGGGACGGACCAAACGGGACGTGCCGGTTCAGCCGGTCGACGAGGACCTGGAGCGACGGGTCTGCGAATTGGTGACCGGCCCGGTGCGGGAAGCCGTGCTCATCGCCAACAAAACCGACCGGCAGGAGCGATTGGACCAGATCCTGGCCGAGGCGGTCGACAAACTGGGCGACGAAGACCCGGCGCGCGGGCGGCAGGTCAAAGAGGTCTATCATGACGTGGAATATCGTGAAGTCCGGGAGATGATCCTGGAAAAGCAGGTCCGAGCCGATGGCCGGGGTCCGTCCGATATCCGGCCCATTACGTGCGAAACGAGCCTGTTGCCGCGCACGCATGGCTCCGCCCTGTTTACCAGAGGGGAAACCCAAAGCCTGTCCGTGGTCACGCTGGGCACCTCGGATGACGAGCAACGCATCGACGCGCTGGAAGGGGAATATTTCCGCAATTTCATGCTCCATTATAATTTCCCCCCGTTCAGCGTGGGAGAAGCCCGTCCGTTGCGGTCGCCCGGTCGACGCGAAGTCGGGCATGGGAAACTGGCGGCGCGCGCGTTGACGTCGGTGCTGCCGGACAAGGAGGCTTTCCCCTATACCATTCGCATCGTGTCGGACATTTTGGAATCCAACGGCTCCTCCTCCATGGCCACGGTGTGCGGAGGCACCTTAGCCATGATGGATGCCGGTGTGCCCATTAAGGAACCCGTGGCGGGTATTGCCATGGGGCTCATCAAAGACGGCGACCGGGTTCTGATTTTGTCGGACATTCTCGGACTCGAAGATCATCTGGGCGACATGGATTTTAAAGTGACGGGGACCCGAACCGGCGTCACCGCGCTCCAGATGGATATCAAAATCGAGGGGATCACGATTGATTTGATGCGGCAGGCCCTCGAACAAGCCCGGGCCGGACGGCTCCACATTCTGGAAAAAATGCAGGCCTCGCTCTCATCGCCGCGGGAGTCCCTGGCGCCCCATGCGCCTCGCATTTATACGATTCAGATCAAGACCGACAAGATTCGGGACGTCATCGGACCGGGCGGGAAAGTCATCCGCGGCATCATTGCGGAATGCGGGGTCAAGGTCAACGTCGATGATTCGGGCCTGGTGACGATTGCCTCGGCGGACGAATCGTCGGCCCAGCAGGCGATTGACATGATCAACCGCTTGACGGAAGAAGCGATCGTGGGGAAAACCTACCTCGGGACCGTCCGGAAGATCGTCGATTTTGGCGCCTTCGTCGAGATTTTACCCAACATCGATGGCTTGGTGCATATTTCCCAATTGGCAGAGCATCGCGTCAAATCCGTGGCCGATGAACTGGCGGAAGGGGAGCAAGTCCTGGTCAAAGTCCTGGAAATCGACAAGCAGGGCAAAATTCGTTTGAGCCGCAAAGAGGCGTTAGCGGAGTCGGAACAGCCGCCTGCCGCGTCCTAGCGGGAGGGCCTGTTTGACCGGCCTGCGACGGGTGTCCCGACAGACTAGTCTTTACCACTCCAATCTTGGGTAGCGAAAACATGACTTGGACGCGCAAGATCGTCCTCGATAACGGCGTTCGCGTGGTGATGGAACGGATGCCCTCGCTCAAGTCCGTCGCCATCAGTGTCTGGGAAAACGTCGGCACCAGGGATGAAGGCCCCCGGCAGAAGGGGTTTGCCCACTTCCTCGAACACATGATGTTCAAAGGCACGCGCCGTCGGTCCGCCACGCAGATTTCGCACGAAATCGACAGCCTGGGTGGAGAGATGAATGCCTTTACCACCCATGAAACCACCACCCTGTATATCAAAGTGTTGGATCAACAAATCGGGCAGGCGATCGACTTGTTGGCCGACGTGTTCTATCACTCCCGTTTTGACCGCAAGGAAATCGAACGGGAAAAACAGGTCGTGTTGGAGGAAATCCGAATGGTTCGGGACGATCCGGAAGATTTCGTGCAGGAGCTGCATGCCAAGCAGGTGTTACGGGGGCATCCCCTGGGGCGGTCGATCCTGGGTGATCAGGCTACCATGAAGCGCATGCAACGACGCGACCTGCTTCATTATCTGGAGGAACACTATCGTCCGGAGAAAACCGTGATTGCGGTGGCGGGGAATTTTGACGTGAAGAAGGTCGAGGCCCTGGTCCAGGCCGCGTTTGGAACGTGGACGCCCGCCTGGCGTGAGGGGAATGGCGGGCAACGGAACAACCCGCCCCGCGTTCGGGGCGGGGTCATGGTGCATCGGAAACAATTGGAGCAGGTCCATCTCTGTCTGGGGTTCAAGGGATTGCCCGTGGCCCATCCGGCCCGATACGCGGCCCATACGCTGAACGCCCTGCTTGGGGGCGGGATGAGTTCCCGACTCTTTCAGGAAATTCGGGAAAAGCGCGGTCTGGCGTATACGATCTATTCCCAATTGTCGAGTTTTTCAGATGGAGGCGTGTTGACCATTTATGCGGCGAGCGGTGCCAAAGAGGCGTCCTCGGTGGTGGACGTGGTCTGTCGGGAAATCAAGAAATTGCAGAAACGCGGGCCCGTTCCCCAGGAATTGGAGCGAACCAAGAACCAAATGAAAGGCACCTTGATGTTGGGATTGGAAGGGACCTACGGGCGAATGAGCAAGTTGGCCAGGGATGAACTCGCGCAAGGACGGTACGTGTCCCTCCGGGAACTCGTGTCTGAAATTGATCGCGTTTCCATGCGGGATGTTCACGAAATAGGCCGGGAGCTTTTGAATTTTGGCTCAATGTCCGTCACGGCGTTGGGACCGGTGCCCCCAGAAACCTTTCAAGAAAAAATGTTTGGGCTGGCCTGAAAACGGGTAAATTTTCCTTGGAAAGACTCTTGACAACTTGCAACGGGATCAGTAGCATGGGCCACTCTGATTAAAAGCGGGAACGTCGTGAGGGTCGAATGGGCCCCTCGAGTGATGAGAAAAAAGGGGTGGTGCTTTTTCGTTGCAATTGAAATGGTTTTTGGTTAAAAAGTACGAGTTGTTATTTTTATTATGTCATCCTAAGTAAAGGAGGGGGAAATGAAGAAGTCATTTTTCCGTGGGGGCGTTGTGGGAATGCTGGCTGCAGGTCTGATGCTCGTTGGCTTCATCGGTCTGGCAGATGCCCAGAAGGGCCCCTGTTCTAGCAACAAGAAATGTAGCGGTGATCCAAATCAAGTTGCCACTATCGGAGACATGTCTCTCAAGGGGACCGCACCCGCCAGCTTGAAGGGTCGCGTGTATGCCCATTGGGCCGACAATCCGGCCGGCGAGATTCTCTTTGGCATTCAATACTGGAACACCAGCAATCCCGGCGAAACCGGTGATCCCCTTGGTCGTGCTTCCGATGACCGGGACGTGTCCATTCCTGATCCACTCTTCGTCTGCTGTGCGTGGGGGTATCAAGGCGGTGAAGACCGCAACAATCCTTATGCCGGGTGGTACAACCCGCAAACGACGGTCCGGTTACGGGTGAAAGATTCCGCTTTGATGAAGCAGTTGACCGACGCGTCGCAGGCCCTGGTGGCCATGGAAGTTCAACTCGACGGCAACACCGTCACGGGTTTCAAAGTCCTCGCTGCCGAGTAAACTGACGAATTTGATGCTTGTGATATAGAAAAGGATTCATTCAAAAATTTTTCAGCGCTTAATTGAGGAGGAAGGAATCATGAAAATTGGGAAATCAGGGTTAGCCGTTTTAACTGCCTTGATCGTGGTGGGTTGCATGGCCTCCAGTGCGCTTGCCATTGAAGCGTTCCAAGAACGGTTTGAATGGGGAGATCTCAGCAAAGCGACCACCCTGCATGGACGCGTTGCGGTTACCGACCCGTACGAAAAAGCCGCTTGGGTGAACATCGCGGTGTTTGGGGGCAATGCCGAGAGCGGGTACTATTGGCAGAAATATTTCCCCGGAAAGAACTTGAAAGTTTACGCGAAAGATGACGGCGTGTGGCAAAAACTCGTGGCCTTGGGCAAAGGCTCGCACAGCCAAGCGGTGATGAGTGGAACCGAGGCTTCCAAATATACCTTGGTCGAACTCGTGATGCAGGAGACGGAGCAGAATCATCGGGTCGTGTCCTCGGTCAAAGAAGTTCCTGAAGTGGCCGGCACGCCTGACAAACCCAGAAGCATTCATAGCCTGCGGGCAATCGGCGTTGTGGAGTCCATTGACAACAACCATTGGGCGCAAAACAAGAAGATGCAATACGATGTAATGGTCCCGGGTGTGGGCCCGATTTCCGGGTTCATTCCGTACTCGAACCAAGCTCCCCATGCCTCCAAGGGGACGAAGGAAGGCAAGTTCGGGGCATCCTTGCAATAACAAAGGGCTTTCACCAAACCAAAAAGGGCAGGACCTTTTTCAGGTCCTGCCCTTTTTTTATTCGGCATCAAGACGTTTTTGAATGTCCGCCAACCGGTTTAACGCTTCAAGCGGCGTCATGGAGAACAGTTCCAATTGTTTGAGTTCTTCGATCAGAGGATGGGGTTGGGGAGATAAGGAATCCGTTTGGGGAGGAACTCCTTGCTCAATGCGGTTACTCATAGTGTCGGAAGACGACTCCTGTTCCAGTTGTGCAAGAACTTCTTCCGCTCTAGCGATGAGGGACGAGGGCAAGCCGGCGAGCTTTCCCACGTGGATCCCATAACTGCGAGCGGCTTTGCCCGGTGTGATTTTTCTTAAAAAGATGACCTGGTCCTTGTCCTCTTTCACCGCGACGGTGAGGTTCTGGACGCCCTCTCGAAATTTTTCCAAATCCGTCATTTCATGATAGTGCGTGGCAAAGAGGGTCCTGGCTCCGAGTATACGCCGGTCCTGAATATGTTCGGCGATCGCCCAGGCCAAGCTCAAGCCATCATAAGTACTGGTGCCCCGCCCTATTTCGTCCAGAAGGATGAGACTGCGAGACGTGGCCCCATGCACAATTTTGGCGGTTTCAAGCATTTCCACCATAAAGGTGCTTAACCCGAACGCCAGATTATCGGAGGCTCCCACCCGTGTAAACAATCGATCGATGACTCCGATTTTCGCTTCGGAGGCAGGCACGAAACAGCCCATATGCGCCATGAGCACGATCAGACCGGTTTGCCGTAAAAACGTGCTCTTTCCCGCCATGTTGGGGCCGGTCAGTAACAATAAACGATGGGCGTCGAGATCAAGGTACGAGTCGTTGGGGACAAACCCATCGGGCAAGTCGAATTGTTCAACCACCGGATGGCGTCCATTCTTGATGAAGATGATGCCTCCGTCGTGCATGTCCGGCTTGACGTAGCGATTCCTGGAAGCCACCTCCGCGAAATTCGAGAGCACGTCGAGCAGGGCCACCTGTTTGGCCATTTTTTGAATGCGAAACACCTGACCGGACAGGCTTTGCAGCAACGCCTGGAAACGTTCCTGCTCGGCGCGGCGTAACTTTTCATTGGCGCCGGATAGTTGGGCTTCAATCTGTTCGAGGTCTTCGGTCGTATACCGCTCGGCATTGACCAGCGTTTGTTTCCGTCGAAAATATTCCGGCACACGGGACAGGTTGGCTTTCGTCACCTCGAAATAGTATCCGTACACCTGGTTGTATTTGATCTTGAGCGAATCGATACCGCTCTGCTCCCGTTCGCGTTGCTCGAGATCGGTTAACCATTGCACGCCGTCGCGGCTCATCGTTCGCAACTCATCGATGGCGGGATCAACGCCGTCCTGAAAGATCGGCCCCTCTTTGAGGGAAGCCGACGCATTGGGATCAAGGGAGTTTTCGATCAGCGCGGTGACGTCGGCAAGGGCATCCCACCGCTGCAGGACGGAGTTGAGCAGAGGATCGGCAATGCCGTAGAAGAGCTGAAAGAGCTGGGGGAGAATGCTCAGTGATTCCTTTAAGCGAAGAACGTCCCGCGGAGTGGCCGTGCCCATGACCACGCGGCTACTCAACCGCTCCAGGTCATGCAGGTCCTTGAAGAACGAACGAAGGTGCAGGCGAAGTTTCAGGTTGTCCATAAAAGCGGACACCGCATTGAGCCGGCGTTGAATGGCTTCGTTGTCAATCAGGGGACGAACGATCCATTGCCGTAAAAGCCGGCAACCCATCGCCGTGACCGTATGATCGAGCACCGACAGCAAAGTGGCGTGTAGTTGATCCGGATGCATGGGCTGGATCAGTTCCAGGTTACGCATGGTCATGGCGTCCAGGTGCATCTCCCGCGCGGGTTCCAGGAGTTCCGGCTTTTGGATGTGGTGGTGCTCCAGGGTGGGTTGGGTCTGCCTCAGGTAACGCAGAATACAGCCGCTGGCTTGAACCCCGGGTCCTTCGGCAGAGAGGCCAAGCTCGTCCACGCGGTCGACCTCGAAATGAGCCCGGAGAATCTCCTGCGAAGCATCCGATTCGAAACACGCGGCCGGTTGTTCCGTCACGCGAGGTAACCGCAGGGGTTCCAAGAGCCTGTCGAGGGCAATCGTTTCCGTTTTGTCAGGGATAATGACTTCCTGAGGGCCGAGGCGGATGAGTTCGTCCAGCATCGAGTCCCGGCCGTGTTCCCCGGAAAATTCCGCAATGAGAAATTGTCCGGTGGACAGATCGATCGAGGCGAGCCCAAAATTGTAACGTGAATGAACCGGATCGCGCTGAACGGATAAAGCCGCCAGGAAGTTGGCCTCTTTGGCGTCCAGCAATTCATCGTCGAAAATCGTGCCGGGGGTGTAGAGCCGGACGACCTCTCGTTTGACCAGACCCTTGGCCGATTTGGGATCTTCGACCTGTTCGCAGAGCGCCACGGTTTTCCCGGCTTTCAGCAATTTGGCCAGATAGCTCGTGGCCGCGTGGTACGGCACCCCACAGAGAGGTACGGGGTTGGCGCTGTTCTTGTCCCTGGTCGTCAGGGCGATATTGAGCAGACCAGCGGCTTCTTTCGCGTCCTCGTCAAACATTTCATAGAAGTCGCCTACGCGAAAGAACACAATCGTCTCAGGATAGTGTCGTTTGATGTCCCAATATTGTTTGAGCAGGGGTTTCAGTTCGGATTGACCCATGAGGCAGCTACCTTGCGTCCGACATGATCGCGTGAAGAAGATCACGGTTTCGCGGACCGTAAGCCTGAACATTCACGCGACGGGCGTTTTTCCCAGCATGGAGAAACTGAATGGAAAGATAGTCATCGGGCAACCACGAGGCAGGCAGCCGGTCAGCCCATTCAATCAGGACAACGAAGTCTCCGTTCAAATATTCGGCCAAGCCCGTGTCAGCCAATTCCGTCGACTGTTCAAGTCGATACAAGTCCACGTGGGCAAGCGTCAGGGGGCCGGTGTATTCCTGGATAAAAGTAAACGTCGGACTACTGACGACGTGGGGATCGAACCCGGCACCCAAGGCGACGCCGCGGACGAACGTCGTTTTCCCTGCTCCCAACTCACCGACGAGCGCGATGACATCGCCCCGCTGAAGACGACGACCGATGGTCGAGCCGAATTCCTCGGTATGCGACGGTGACCGCAGGGACAGGGTCCAAGGTTCGGTCTGTGCACTGGTCATAGGGTCAGGGAACGGCTTCACGGTCTGGGAGCACCGGCGTGAAGCATGGCTTGAGGCAGGTAGGCCAAAAGGTCGCCGGCCATCAAGCTGGGATACCCGTACGTCCGGGCCGCGAGGTCGCCTGCCAGGCCGTGGAGGAAGATGCCGCTTTGAGCCGCCTCCCACGGAGAGACTCCTTGCGCAAGCAACCCGGCCAGAATCCCGGTAAGCACGTCTCCCGTGCCCGCAGTCGCCATGCCGGGGTTTCCTGTCGGTGAAATGGACGTCGCTCCATCAGGATGGGCCAGAATCGTGCGTGCCCCCTTCAGCACCACGATGCTCGAATGTGTACGGGCAAAGTCCTGGGCAATCCCCATACGATTGTGGTTCACGGCTTCCGCCGTGGGTTCCCCGAGCAGCCGAGCCATTTCTCCGGGGTGCGGAGTCAGGATCGGGGAGAGCGGGCGTGAACGAAGGAGACTCGTATGGCCCGCCAGGGCGTTCAGCGCGTCGGCATCGATGACCAGCGGCCGGTCGCATCGGGCGATCAGTGTGCGGATCACGTCGGCGGTTTCTGCGTGCGTAGACAGGCCAGGGCCCATGCCGATCGCACTGCGCGATTGCAGAAAGGTTTGCAACGGGGACAGGGCTTCTCGCGACAGCGTGTGCTCTGCGGTTTCAGGAAGCGGCAAGGTCATGACTTCGGGAATGTCTGCGGCAACACTGGCTTGCACACCGGCCGGCGTGGCCACGGTGACGAGCCCGGCGCCGGCCCTGAGGGCCGCTTTGGCTGCCAGGGCGGCGGCTCCGCTTTTTCCGGATGAGCCGGCAATGATCCCGGCGTGCCCGAACGTGCCCTTGTGTGACGAAGCCGGGCGTTTGGGCAGCCACGGTCGAATCGCGGCGGGAGTCAACATCTCAATGGGAAGATGCAGATCTTCGACGTATTGGCTCGGAATGCCGATATCGACACAATGGAGGCGACCGGCGTGATCAATGCCCGCTCCCAGAAAGAGCCCGAGTTTGGGATTGCCGAACGTGACGGTCAGGTCGGCTTGCACCGCGGTCCCCAACGTCTCTCCGGTATCCGCATCGATGCCGGAAGGAAGATCCACGGCAACGGTGGGAACCTCGGAGGCGTTCATGACCTGAATGGCCTCATGGTACGGGCCGGCGATCGGTGACGACGTGCCGGTTCCCAGGAGCGCGTCGACCAGCACGTGGCTGTCCCGGACCAATTGGTGCACGTGGTCCGGCGAGGGGGTGCTCAAGACCTTCGACCGGCCGGCGCCTTTGACAAACCGTTGATACATCAGTTTGGCGTCCCCCTTGAGGTCCCGGGTGTGCGCAAGAAGGCAGACCTGAACGGCGCTGTGTTTTTGACGCAGGAGTCTTGCGACGACGAACCCGTCTCCACCGTTGTTGCCTTTCCCACAGAAGATCGTCACGGTTTTCCCCTTCAGGGCGCCGAAGGTCTCTTCCATGGCCGACACCACGCCGGAGCCTGCCCGTTCCATCAACGTCTTGCCGGGCACGCCGGCTTCGTGGATCGTGCGACGGTCGAGTTCTCGCATCTGATGGGCGAAGACGATTTTCATGACGAACCAAACACGAACGCGCCTCGCATTTAGCCGTGAAGCGATGAAGGGATTAAGGCTCGCATTTCTCTGACGGCCCGTTCGAGGCCGACCAGCACCGCGCGGGAAATAATGCTGTGCCCGATGTTGAATTCCACGATTTCAGTGATGCCCGTCAGGCGGTGGATATTATGATACGTCAGCCCATGGCCGGCATTCACCTCCAGCCCTAATTGCTGCGCGAGGCGTGCTCCCTGCAGAAGGGCTTCGACCTCTTTCCGGATTTCCCGGGGCTGCCGGCTGTTGGCATAGGGTCCGGTGTGCAGTTCGATCTCATCGGCTCCCACTTTGTGCGCGGCGCGGATTTGACGACGGTCCGGGTCGATGAACAGGCTGACCGGAATCTGCGCGTCGTGGAAGAGGCGGATTAAGGTAGTGAGTCGCTTCCGGTGTTCCGTCACCGCAAGCCCGCCTTCGGTGGTCAATTCCTGTCGCCGTTCAGGGACCAGCGTGACTTTATCGGGCCGGACGCGCAACGCAATCTTCGCGGTGGCGTCGTCCGCGGCCATTTCCAGATTCAAAGCGGAAGGGACAATGTCCCGAAGCAGGTTCAGGTCCCGTTCCTGGATGTGTCGACGGTCTTCACGGAGATGCACGACCAAGCCGTCCGCGCCCCCAAGGTCCGCGAGCACCGCTGCGGCAATGGGATCCGGCTCATGCCCGCCTCGGGCCTGCCGGAGAGTGGCGACGTGATCGATGTTGACGCCGAGTCTGGCCATGGTCACCTTTCTGATCGGGTGGGGAGCGAGAACCTCTGGCTTTTCATTATGGCAAAACGGGCAAGGGGTCGCAATGAACCATGATCGACGACCTCGGACAAGACGAGTCATGAACGTCTTTCCTCACGTCGAAGAAAAAAGCTGAAAAAACAAAGGGGAATTATATACCTCTTTACCCAAGATTAGGGCAGACGTTTTGCCAGGAGTTTGTAGGGTGCCCGTCCCCAGGACTCGACCATCCGACGAAACGGGGGAATGTACATGCCGAGAAATTTCCGTTGAGCCTTGTTCGCCTGTCGTCCATACGGATGAATGATCGACTGACCATCCTCAGCCGATCCGTGTCCAACGAGGGGCGGGAAGATGACTCGATACTGAGAGGCAGTACTCAACGCGTCAATACAGGGTGGCCAATCTGCGACGCTCGTGACTGGGACGGCATGCGTCACGAAGTGAGAGGCGGCACGATACGACACCGTATAGGCGACGGTGGATTTTGCGGTCAAGTGAGGCATCACTAAATGGGACATATAGGCCCCCAAGAGTCTCTTGGCTCCGTGCCGACGCACAAAAGCCCGCGACCCATACAGTTGGGTGAGATCGGCATCCTGATAATGGCGACCAGTCAGAAACTCGACCAGTTGGGGGTACGGGATCGCATCCTCCTCCAAGATCAGCGCATAGGCAAGATTCTCCGAGACGATCCGGCGATAGATGGTGATGTGTGACAGAGAACAGGCAAACTCGGCATCGGACAAGATGCGCCCTGCTCGTCGGGTGGCGGCACGATCAATCTGCGCTTCATACTGGGGATCGAGACCGTAACGCCCATCCACGGCCTCGACAAATTCAAATGGAAGGCCAAGTGCGTGCAGGGCGTGTGCAATGGTTTCCCGTCGCTCGGTACAATCCGGCAACGAGATGACAAACACGGGAATCGTCTGAATGCTGATGGCCGTCTTCCTTGGACAAGAGGAATCCTCGGCCACCGACCAGACATGGTCGGGCCGATTCCGTCCTCCAAGGAGACTGGATGACCCTGCGTATTTACCTGTTCATGATCACCATGTTGACGATAGCTAGTCGCCATACGTGGTGATAGGCTCTTGTATTGAGCAGGCGACCCGACAAGGGTAGCCCCTCGGAGAACGGAATACGAAAACTATAGAGGAATTAGACGTAGAGTGTAAAGCGAATTACGATGAGGAGGGAGCAGGCTTGGTGAGATAGTCCCACTTCTTCGGCGGCTTTTGGAGCATCGCCTTAGCAATATTCTCTGGCGTGTCGGAAATCTTGAAAGAAGGATCGTTCACTTCGTCGTACTTGGACTGATGCGGCTTGCGGGGCTTGGCGGGTTTGGGACGATTCATTGTAACAAATCAAGCAAATTGCGGAACTTTTTGAAGAAGTTTGTGAACTTCAAGAGACAACGTCGTATCAGCTTCCTCTAAACTAATAATACGACGTTCTAGGGATGCAACGTGAGATCTGACCCTGGCAAGTTCTTCTTCAATTCGATCAAGCCGGTTTGCAACTTTCTTAAATTCTTGTTGCAGAAACTCCTTGGTTTCTTGGTCCATTCTGTACTCCTCAAGTCTAGGTGCTAGTGTATTTAATTACACTTAAAAGTTACCGAACGCGCTACAAAGTGTCAAGATAAAAAGATTTCCCTCTAATCAACGTCTGATACGGCAATCGCTTGCCTTCCATTCCAGCGACCAGCTTGGATAATTGAGCACTAGTATCCATCGGACGGGCATTATGCCGTCCTGAAAATTCATTCACGTACCGTTGCAGATGCTTGGGACTCATCTTGTGGTAGGTGCCGTGATACCCGCGTTTCAGCATGGCCCAAAAGGACTCAATGCCGTTCGTATGTGCCCGATCCCGCACATATTCCTTTACCGAATGATTGACGGATTCCACGCGATAGCCGCGCTCGTTCAAGCCTGCATAACTGGGGTTTTGGTCGGTGTAGATTTGTGACTGCGGTTCACAGTGTTTCTTCACAAGCTGTCTGATCATCCCGGCAGAGGCGGTCGGCACCACATTGGCGACTACATGGCGAGTGTTCCTCGACTTCATCCCCACCACCACTTCTTTTCCAATCGCGCCCCGTCCAGCCCGGAGCTTCTCGCTGGCATGCTTATTGGCTTCCTTCCCACCAACATAGGTTTCATCGATTTCCACAGGACTGGGTACGCGGTGCGCCGTGTTCCACATTTCCCGAATCCGGTGTCCAACATGCCATGCTGATTTTTGAGTAATCTCAAGATCACGATGGAGTTTCATGCTCGATGCACCCTTGAGCGACGTACTCATCTGGTACATCGCAAAGGCCCATTGTTGAAGCGTCAGTTTGGAATTGTGCAACAAGGTTCCCGTCTTCACGGAAAAGTCTTTCCGGCAGTCACGGCACCGATAGGGTTGGGGTTTCCGCGTTGGTCGTTTCTGAATATTTTTGGACTCACATCGAACACAGATCACACCATCAGGCCAACGCTGTTGAATCCACCACTGTTCTGCCGCATCCTCAGTGGGAAACATCTTGGTGAGTTGAACAAGAGAAATCCCTTTCCGATAATGTTGTCCTGGTGCTTTTTGTGCCACAACTGCCTCCTTCGTCTTGATGATTTATCTGGAAGCAGTTTACCCAAGTTCGGTACTTTTGTCAAGTTGTTTTTACGCATGGGTAAAGAGGTATATAATTCCCAAACAAAGCCTTTCGTTGACTGGTCGTCCGGCCTCTACTACAATAATAGGTTATCATCATGACGCGGCGTCACGGGCCGTTTCCCTATACACAACCGTTGTTCTGCTGACCCATGCAAAATTTCTTTCGCATTCAACGCCTTCCACCTTACGTCTTCAGCCAGGTCCAGGATCTCAAGATTCAGGCGCGGCAGCGTGGCGAGGATATAATCGACTTCGGGATGGGGAATCCCGATCAGGCGACCCCTCCCCACATTGTCGAGAAATTGGTCGAAGCGGCACAGAAAGGGAAAAATCACAGGTATTCGGCGTCTCGTGGCATTACGAGGTTACGCCACGCCATCAGTGCGTGGTATGGGCAACATTATAACGTGGACATCGATCCCGAGACCGAAGCCATCGTGACGCTGGGCGTCAAAGAAGGACTGTCGCATCTGGTGCTCGCGATGTTGGGGCCGGGCGACGTGGTGCTGACGCCCACGCCGACGTATCCCATTCACATGTACAGCGTGATCATTGCGGGCGGGGAAGTGCGCGGCGTCGAGCTCGGTCCCACCGGCGACTTTTTTGAAAACCTCACGCGCGCGTATCGTCAAAGCCAACCCAGGCCGAAAGCCCTGATCATGAGTTTCCCCCACAACCCGACCACGAGCGTGGTGGATTTGGAGTTTTTCAAAAAGGTGGTGGCGTTTGCGCGTGAACACAATCTCTACGTCATACATGATCTGGCCTACGCGGACATTGTGTTCGACGGTTATCGGGCGCCGAGCCTGTTAGAGGTGCCGGAAGCGAAAGACATCGGTGTGGAATTTTATTCGTTATCCAAGAGCTACAACATGCCGGGCTGGCGGGTCGGATTCTGCGTCGGCAACAAGGAGATCATCGGGGCCTTGACCAAGATCAAGAGCTATTTGGATTACGGGATGTTCCAGCCGATCCAAATTGCCAGTATCATCGCGCTGAATGGCCCGCAGGATTGCGTGTCGTCAATCACGAAACAATATGAAAGCCGGCGGAACGCCTTGGTCTCCGGCCTGAATCGTATCGGCTGGCACGTCGACTATCCGCGGGCCACGATGTTTGTGTGGGCTCGCATTCCCGCGGCTTACGCGGGAATGGGTTCACTGGAGTTCTCGAAGTTTCTGCTCCGCGAAGGGAAAGTGGCGGTCTCTCCCGGGATCGGATTCGGAGAAGGCGGCGATGAATACGTGCGATTCGCGTTGGTGGAAAATGAACATCGAACCCATCAAGCCATTCGCGGGATCAAGACCGCGTTGAAACTGGACAATCAATCATGAACCACGAAATCGGAATAGGCCTGATCGGATTCGGCACCGTCGGGTCCGGGGCCGCGAAAATCCTCGTCAACCAGGCCGGGTTGATTGCGCGACGGGTGGGAACGCCCCTGCGCTTGAAACGCATCGTGGATCTTGACGTGACCACGGATCGTGGCCTAGCGCTTCCCGAAGGCGTCCTCAGTACGGATCTCCCCGGACTCCTGAACGATCCGTCCATCCACATCGTGATTGAAACGGTCGGGGGATATGACTTTGCGAAACGCGTCATGCTTGAAGCCATCGGCAAAGGCAAACACGTCGTGACCGCCAATAAAGCCTTGTTGGCGGTGCATGGGGAGGACGTGTTTACCGCGGCCCATCGCGCGGGCGTGGACGTGGGCTTCGAGGCCAGCGTGGGCGGAGGGATTCCGATTCTCCGGGCCTTGACCGAAGGCCTGGCGGCCAATCATTGCGCGTCCCTGGCCGGCATCATGAACGGCACCTCCAACTATATTTTGACCCAGATGAAGCGCGAGGGACGGGAATTTCAGGATGCCCTGGCGCAGGCGCAAGCCGCGGGCTACGCGGAAGCGGACCCGACGTTCGATATCGAAGGCGTGGATTCCGCGCACAAGTTGGCCATCATGGTCAGCTTGGCCTATGGAACGCCCGTCAACGTCAAGGAGATTTATACCGAAGGCATTCAACGTCTGACGGCCTTGGACATTCGCTACGCGTCGGAGTTGGGGATGACGGTGAAACTGCTGGGAGTGGCGAAATGGGGTGAGGATGGAATCGAAGCACGCGTGCATCCCACCATGATCGACAATACGGCGCCCTTGGCCCAAGTGCATGGCGTCTATAACGCCATTCACGTCGTGGGCGACGCCGTGGGGGACGTCATGTTTTACGGGCAAGGGGCCGGGTCAATGCCCACGGGGAGCGCGGTCGTGAGTGACGTGATCGACATTGCGCGCAACGTGCGCAAGCAGGCCTGCGGGCGCGTGCCGCCGACTTCGTTTCAAATGGAAGGCAGGGTGCCGGTCCGGATTCGTCCGATGGAAGAATTGACCACCCGCTATTACCTGCGCTGCATGGTTCCGGATCAGCCCGGGGTGCTTTCCAGGATTGCCGGCGTCCTCGGCAATCATGCCATCAGTATTGCCTCCGTGTTGCAGCAGGGCCGGCAGGAAGGCCAGACGGTTCCGGTCGTAATCATGACGCATCGCGCGTCGGAACGCTCGGTGCAAACCGCAATCCGGGAAATCAATCACCTATCGTCGCTGGTTTCGGAGCCGGTGACGGTCATCCGGGTAGAGGATCAGGAATCCTGATACGTAGGGGCCGCTCCCCGTGGCGGCCCTCTTTCGGTGAGAGAATGCGATGATGCCTTGGCGTGGAGTCATAGAAGAGTTCAGGAAATTTCTTCCGGTCACGGAACAGACGCCGGTGATCTCCCTGTCCGAAGGTAACACGCCTTTGATTCGAGCCAACCGGCTGGCCAAGCGAATCTGCCCGCACGTCGAACTGTACCTCAAAGTCGAAGGGGCCAACCCCACCGGTTCATTCAAGGATCGCGGGATGACCCTGGCGGTATCCAAGGCGTTGGAAAAACGCGCTCGTGCGGTCATGTGCGCTTCCACCGGCAATACGTCGGCGTCGGCCGCAGCCTATGGCGGGCGAGCGGGCTTACCGGTGTACGTGCTGGTGCCGGCGGGGAAGGTGGCGTTGGGAAAATTGGCCCAGGCCATGGCGCATGGAGCCATCGTGATTCAAATCGAGGGCAATTTCGATCAGGCGCTGTCCATCGTCAAGGACCTGTGTGCGAACGAGGAATTCGAACTCGTCAATTCGTTAAACCCCTTTCGCCTGGAAGGACAAAAAACCGCGGCCTTGGAAGTCTGCGATCAATTGGGCCGTGCTCCCTCGTATCATTGTCTGCCGGTAGGCAACGCCGGCAATATCTCGGCGTATTGGAAAGGATACAAGGAATACCGGACCGCGGGGCAGATCGCGGATTGCCCGAAAATGATGGGCTTTCAGGCCCAGGGGGCGGCGCCGATCGTTCGGGGCCACGTGGTTGAACAACCCCAAACCGTCGCGACGGCCATTCGCATCGGCAACCCCGCGAGTTGGAAACTGGCTTTGCAGGCCGTGGAGGAATCGTCCGGAGCGATGCAGATGGTGACGGATGAAGAAATTCTTGAGGCGTACCAGGCGCTCGCCAAGGAAGAAGGCGTTTTTTGCGAGCCTGCTTCCGCCGCCTCGGTGGCGGGATTGACCAAGTGCAGCCAGGCCGGATTGTTTCCCGAAGGGGCCACGGTCGTCTGTACGTTGACCGGCCATGGACTGAAGGACCCTGATATCGCCGTGGAAATCTCACCCAAGACCCTGACGGTCAAAGCCACACGGGAAGACGTGCTTGCCTTGCTTCGATCGTGAGCGCAAGGCAACGTCCCGCGTTCCCTGCCTTTCCGGCTGTACTTCATCCGGAGTAAAGGGCCATGAAAATAGTATTCAGCCCAAGGAAGAGATTGGCCACCGCAAGCCGATTCGTGGAGATGCCGGCAACCCGCTGGTCGTGGTGTTCATCGGAGCATTGAGGTGATCGACAGATGGCACTGTTAGTCGAAAAGTTCGGTGGCACCTCGGTTGCGACCATTGAGCGAATCCAGCGGATTGCCGAACTGATAGAACAAACTTATGAAGCGGGCAACCAAGTCGTGGTGGTCGTGTCCGCCATGAGCGGGGAAACGGATCGGCTGTTGCGGCTTGCTCATGAAATCTCCCCGCAGCCGGATGACCGGGAACTCGACATGTTGTTATCCTGCGGAGAGCGTGTCACCATTGCCCTGCTGGCAATGAAACTCCGGAGCCGTGGCATCAACGCCCGTTCGTTTACCGGGCGCCAGGTCGGAATCGTGACCAACAGTTCGCACACGCGGGCTCGCATTGCGAAAATGACAGCCGATCCCGTGAAGGAGGCTCTTGACCAAGGGATCCTGCCCATTGTGGCGGGGTTTCAAGGCGTGAACGAACGCTCGGAGGTCACCACGCTCGGAAGAGGGGGCTCGGACCTGACGGCCGTGGCGTTGGCCGCGACGTTGAAGGCTGACCGGTGCGTCATCTTTACCGACGTGGATGGCGTGTATACCACCGATCCCAACGTGGTGCCCGCGGCCAGGCGGATTCCGAAATTGTCCTATGAAGAAATGCTGGAACTGGCGAGTCTGGGGGCAAAAGTCCTCCAGGCGCGTTCCGTTGAATTTGCAGCGAAATACGGGGTTCCGGTACAAGTAAAATCGAGTTTTCAAGAAGGAGAAGGCACCCTCGTGACGCATGAAGACGTGGATATGGAACAGGCCGTGGTGTCCGGTGTCACGGGCGACCGGAACCAGGCTAAGATCACCGTAGTGGGCGTTCCGGATCGGCCGGGCATTGCGGCGAACCTGTTCGGCGTTGTGGCGGAACACTCCATTGTGGTGGACATGATTATTCAGAACGTGAGTCACCAGGATGCGCTGACGGATATTTCCTTTACGGTTCCGCGGAGCGACCTGGCGCGTGCCATGGCCCTGGTCAAACAAACGGCCGCGGAAATCGACGCGGGGGCCGTGGAAGTCACGGAAGAAATTGCCAAGGTGTCGTTGGTAGGAGTCGGCATGCGGTCTCATTCCGGAGTGGCTTCACGCATGTTTCAAACGCTCGCACGAGAAAAAGTCAACATCATGATGATCAGCACGTCCGAGATCAAGATTTCCTGTGTCCTGGATGAACGTGACGTGGATAAAGCCGTGCGGGCCCTTCATGAGGAATTCGAACTGGACAAGGCGCCTGAGCAGATCGAACCCGCGTGATGAGGCCTTGAAAAAGAAACCGTGATTCGAGTATGTACGTAAAGATGGCCCTCCGGCATCGCCTGTTGCTGGCGCTTGAAAGCCGTGAGGGAACGAGAAGATGATGACGAATCATTTGGAAATTTACGATACCACGCTTCGAGACGGCGCCCAGGCTGAAGACGTCAGTTTTTCGGTTGAGGACAAGGTCCGCATTGCGCAGAAACTCGATGAGTTGGGTGTCCATTTCATCGAAGGCGGCTGGCCCGGCGCCAATCCCCGGGATATCGAGTTTTTTCAGACCATCCGAGCGATTCCGCTGCAACACGCGAAAATCGTGGCCTTCGGCTCGACCAGAAAAGCGAATCAGGCAGCCGAGACCGATGCCAATCTTCAAGCCCTCCTGGCGGCGGAAACCAGCGTCATCACGATTTTCGGGAAAAGCTGGACCTTCCACGTCACGGAGGCGTTGGGCACGGCCCTGGAAACCAATCTCGAACTGATCAGGGATTCCATCGCGTACCTGCGTGCCCATGGGAAACAGGTCTTTTATGATGCGGAACACTTCTTCGACGGGTTCAAGGCCGATCCCGCCTATGCGATGCAGACGATACAAGCGGCAGTCGACGGCGGCGCCGAACGGATTATTCTCTGTGACACCAACGGCGGCACCATGCCGTGGGAAGTCCAATCCATCTGGGCGAAGGTGAAGCAAGCCTGTCGAGTACCCCTGGGCATGCATGCGCACAACGACGCGGAAATGGCGGTGGCGAATACCCTGGTCGCCGTTCAGCAGGGAGCCCGGCAAGTGCAGGGGACCATCAATGGGATCGGCGAGCGGTGCGGAAACGTCAATCTCTGTTCCGTGCTGGCCAATCTTGAGTTGAAGATGAAGACGGAAGTGTTGGGCGGCGACCGGATCCGGCAACTCCGGAACGTGTCCAATTTCGTTTCGGAAATTGCGAACCTGCTGCCGAACAAGCGGCAACCCTACGTTGGGGACGCGGCGTTTGCTCATAAGGGGGGTGTCCACATCCATGCCGTTCAGAAAAATGCCCAAACGTACGAACATATTGAGCCGGAATCGGTGGGCAACCGGCAACGGGTGCTGATTTCCGATAATACCGGCCGGAGCGGCGTGGTCCAGAAAATGGAAAGTTTGGGATTCAGCCTCTCCAAAGACCATCCGCATCTCCAGGCACTGTTGGCCCAACTCAAGAGCCTGGAACGGGACGGCTACCAGTACGAAGGCGCTGAAGGATCATTCGAGTTACTGGTCCGGGAAGCGATGGGCACGCATCGCCCCTCGTTTGAGTTGTTGGGCTTGCGGGTCATCGTCGAAAAACGGCAGGCCGATGAAGTGCCGATCACGGAAGCCACGGTCAAAGTCAAGGTCGATCAGATCGTGGAACAGACCGCGGCGGAGGGTGACGGGCCCGTCAATGCGCTTGATAATGCCTTACGGAAAGCACTCGAAAAATTCTATCCCGAACTCCGCGAAGTCCAGTTGTTGGACTACAAGGTACGGGTGCTGGCGGGCAGTCATGGAACCGGGTCAAGGGTCCGGGTGTTGATTGAATCCGGCGACCATAAAAGCACGTGGGGCACGGTGGGCGTGTCGGAGAATATTATCGAGGCCAGTTGGCAGGCCTTGGCCGACAGCATCGAGTACAAGCTGCTGAAGAGCGAGCCCGAGGAGGCGATGGAGTCGAGGAAAGTCTAATCCCCTGTTCTTGACAATCCTGTGCCCGCTCGATACGTTGCAGGGCCGGAATCTCCTCGCGAAAAAATGAGTGATCCCCCGGGGGGGACCATGCGTAAAGCCGACATTGCCAATCACATCTGCGAACAAGTAGGCGTTTCCAAAACCGAGGCCATGGATTTGGTGGAGTACGTCCTTCAATGCATGAAAGACGTGCTACGCAACGGCGAAGCGGTGAAAATTGCGGGATTCGGAAATTTCATGGTGCGAAGCAAAGGAGAGCGTAAAGGGCGGAACCCTCGAACCGGCGAAGAAATTGCCATCACCCCTCGAAGGGTGGTCACCTTTCGAGCGAGTCAAATCTTCAAAAGAGACGTGAATTCGTAGGGCCAACCTCGTGCATCGGCCCGTGGAGGCCGTCGTACCCATGGCGAGTAAGTTCCCGGATAAGGCGTTTTATAAGATTGGTGAAGTCAGTACGATCACGAAATTACCGGCTTCCGTGCTTCGCTTTTGGGAATCCGAGTTCAGCTTCCTTCGTCCCAGAAAGAGTCAGGGGCGGCACCGGGTCTACGATAAACAGACGATCGAAGTCGTGCTGGAAATCAAACGGATGCTCTATGAGGAAGGCTATACCATCATGGGCCTCAAACGGCACTGGCGTCGTCGAGGGCGTAGCCGGGAAGATACGTTGATGCCGGTTGGACAGGTGCAGCAAATTAAGGAAGAACTCCAGGGTATCCTGGATATATTGAATGCGTCGAGTCGTCAGAAGAACGGGACCTCCGCTCAATAAGAGGTCCGGTCTTTCTCCATTCAAGGAATCATTGTCGGGGCGTGGCGCAGCCCGGTAGCGCACTCGCTTGGGGTGCGAGAGGTCGGCCGTTCAAATCGGCTCGCCCCGACCATGACCCTTCTCATCAGTTGAGACATCACCCCTCCTCAGGCTTGAAGATCATCCTCTTCTTCGATGAGGTCTTCGCTCTGCGGCATGCCATAAGCCACGAATTTCGCATAGGACAGATAGATGCTGCTACTGTCTTTCATGGCCTTGGTTCCGGCGGTCATACGTTCGAGTTGAGCCTCCGCCCCTTCCGTGGATTGGAGAGAAATCAGATATTGATTGAGGACTTCATTATAACGTTGCATGGAACGTTCAACGTCCAAGTAGGCCTGCATTAACTGGTCATTCATGAGCGCACCTCCCAAATGTAGCGGCTCACCATACACAAGGCTCCGTCAGGGGTCAATATTCGGCAGGTCAGGTACCTGCAACGGGCCGAGCCGTTTCGCGCGGCCGGAGGAGAGAACGCCGGGACCATGAACTGGCAACTTCCCGTATGGGCCTTGCTGCTGACTACACCCATCATGTTCGGGCTGTGGCTGGGATACCGATGGGTGGACCGGAACGCGTCGCTGGCGGACGCGGGTTTTTGCGTGGGGTTCGGCCTGGTGGCCATAAGCTTCGGTCTGATGACCACGGGTGACGTGAGTCATCGCTTGGTCGTGGCTGCCATGGCAACGGTGTACGCGGTTCGTCTCGCCTCGCATCTGGTGACCAACCGAATCCGTGGTGTTGTCGAGGATCAACGGTACCGGTTGCTTCGTGAAAAATGGGGCGATCGGGCCGAGTTCTATTTCTTCCTGTATTTCATCGGACAGGCCGTTGCCATTGCCGTCTTTTCGATCCCTTTGTCGGTCCTGATGTCGAATCCCGACCCCGCGTGGCATGTGTGGGAAATCCTGGGGGTAGTCGTCTGGGTGCTTGGGGTAGGGGGAGAAGCCATGGCGGATGGTCAATTGAATCGATTCCGGCGCGACCCCGGCAATCGGGGCAAGACCTGCCGGCAGGGATTGTGGCGATATTCCCGGCACCCCAATTACTTTTTTGAAGGGGTACACTGGTGTGCCTATGTGGTGATGAGTATCGGATTGCCCGGCTGGTGGCTGACGCTGCTGGGCCCGGTCGTCATGATCGGAGCCTTGCTCAAAGTGAGCGGGATCCCCATGGCCGAAGCACAGGCCTTAGCCAGCCGGGGCGAGGACTATCGTGAATATCAGCGCACGACCAATGCGTTCATCCCGTGGTTCCCTAGGGACTGACCTGCCTCATGCGCGCTAGTCGCCCTCAGGCTCGGTACTGCCGTGTTGGTGGGTCACTTCATCTTCTTCGAAGAGTTCAGCCATTTCCTGGGCAATCATGTCGTCGTCGTGAGGGACCGACACCACGTGAATTTCCTTCTTGGCTTTGGGCTCGTCCGTCGAAGTATCGCCCTTATCGGGAGCCGGGGGTGGGGTAGAGGGCTCGGAATCGTTCATGAGAGTTATTCAAAGACCTCTAAAAAAGACTGTTCGGTAAATGAATGTTGGCAATGTTGGCAGGACACGAAATAGAGTGACTCCCGCACGGACATCACAATGCGGAAATCGAGCGTGACGCCACGATTACTGCACATGGGACAGGAAATTTCTTTGAGCCAATATTGCACGTCGGGCTGGATGCGGAGATAAAACTCCATATCCGTGTAGACCGGAAAGTTGTAGTAACAGTCCAGGCAAATCCCCTTCCATTCCCCGTCTTCCTTCATGGAACGGCTGTCGATGCCGAACCGGCTCTTTTTGCACACCGCACATTTGGCTTGGGTGAGTCGTTCCTGAACGTATTGGACGTCGAGGCTGGACATCGTTACCTGCTTTCCGGATCAAGGGGCGCCAATAGCTGTCTCAACAGTATAGAAGCCGCGGGGGGTTCGCGCAAGCGACGAGGGAGTGACTGCGTTCACGGCTTCGTTGACAGAACCGGGGGCTGTCTCCACGATAGCGGTCATTGATATGAAATGAGTCCCAAGCTGTCATTCCCGCGCATGCGGGAATCCAGGGTCTTTCTCTTGATGGACCAGGAAAAAGAAAAAACCCTGGATCCCCGATCAAGTCGGGGATGACAGACTAGGTGCTCGCTTTGACGGATAAGCTTGCTCGGCCCCGGAGAAACGCGATGCCGGAACTTCCCGAAGCCGAAGTCGTTCGACGACAATTGCACACAGCCGTGGTCGGGGCCACGATTGATCACATCCGGGTCGGGCGTGAGGATATCGTCCGGCAAGGCATCGAATCTCTCTCCTGGTATGCCGGCACTCGAATTGCGGAGGTGCAGCGGCATGGGAAGAGCGTGGTCCTGGTCTGCGAGCGAGGCGCCGAGAAACGGGTGGTGGTGGCGGAACTGGGCATGACGGGCCTTTTGCTCTTCACGCGGGAAGCGGTTCCGAGCGCGAAGCACGTGCATATGAGCATGAGTCTGTCAAACGGGCCGCAACCGGCGTTGTGGTATTGGAACGCCCGTCGTTTCGGCAGGCTGTACCTCCTGGACCGGAAGGCCTGGGAGGCCTATCGCGAACGCCGGTTTGGCCGTGATCCGTTCACGATGACCGGTGATGAGTTCGTGGATTTGATCAAAGCCTGCCGTGGCCGGATCAAAGCCGCGTTGTTGGATCAACACCGGATCGCCGGCATCGGGAACATCTACGCCAATGAGGTGCTGTTTCGATCCGGCATCCATCCGTACGCTCGCGGGTGTCGATTGTCGAGGAGAAGAATCCGCGCGTTGTTTGAAACGATGCAGCGCGTGCTGGGGGAAGCGATTCTCATGGGCGGCTCGTCGATTCGCAGCTTTGTCGCGCCGGATGGGACCACGGGACAATTCCAGCATCGGCACCTGGTGTATCAAAAGACAGGCGAGCTCTGTCCGAACGGGTGCGGAACCAGGATTCGGGGTCTCATGGATGAACGCTCGTCGTTTGTGTGTCCGGCTTGCCAGAAGCGGTAAGCGAACCGGTCATGCTCGGCACGAGCGCGGCACGTCATGCCGTTGTGCCCCATCTTTTTCTTGTGGGTCCCTACCCCCTTTGTTAGAATACGCACACGCATCTTGTGTCTTCCTTGGACCAAAACGCTTACGTGAAAAAAGTCACACTTCGTGAAGGGGTCGATCTTTCCAACCTGTTTGGCCCGAGAGATTTACATCTCCGGTTGATCGAAGACGGCCTGCACGTGCGCGTGTCGGCCCGCGGCAATGAGGTGACGCTAGAAGGGCCAACCGAAGCGGTCGGCCGGGCCGAAGGGCTTTTGTGTGAATTGGCCGAGCGCACGATCGGCCGGCGCCAGATACGATCGGAAGACGTGACCCGAGCCCTCAAGGCGGCGGAAGCCGACCAACCCGAAACCTCTTCCTTCCTGGATACGGCTCAGATTCTCACACCCAAAGGGTGGGTCGTTCCGAAAACACCCTCGCAGCAGGTGTATCTCGAAGCCATTCGGCAACACGATCTGGTGATCGGCATTGGGCCGGCCGGAACCGGGAAGACCTATATGGCCATGGCCATGGCGCTGGCGGCGCTGACGAAAAAGGAAGTGCAACGGATCGTCCTGGCGCGCCCGGCCGTGGAGGCCGGTGAACGATTGGGCTTTCTCCCGGGCGACATGTTCGCCAAGGTGCATCCGTACCTGCGTCCTTTATATGATGCCCTGTACGCCATGATGGATATGGAGCGGGCGAATCGTCTCATCGAGCGCGGGGACATCGAAATGGCGCCCTTGGCGTTCATGCGAGGCCGTACTCTGAACGATGCGTTTGTCATTTTGGATGAAGCCCAGAATGCCACGGCCGAACAGATGAAGATGTTTCTCACGCGCTTGGGCTTCAATTCCAAAGCCGTGGTGACAGGAGATATTACCCAAGTCGATTTGCCGCCCGACCGCCCCTCGGGCTTGATTCAAATTTCTGAAATCCTGCGAAACGTGGACGGCATCAAATTCGTGTATTTCCAGGACCGCGACGTGGTTCGGCATCGACTGGTGCAAGAGATTATCAAGGCCTACAATCAACATGGAAACGGAACGGGTACGGCTTCTGCAAAAGCCGATGAATGAACGGGACTGCCCCTCCTGAACCCGGACGATTTTCCCCGTAGTGATTAGTGATTCGTGTCTGTCAGTATTCAATGTCGCTTGAAAAGCGTGTCGGTTCGTCAGGGGACGTTGCGTCGCGTCGCCGGGAGACTCCTGCGGCTTCTTGACGAGACTCAGGCCGAAGTCTGTATCGGGTTGATCGGCGATACGAAGATGCGACGGCTGAACCGGACGTATCGAAACAAGGATCGAACCACGGACGTCCTGGCGTTTGCGTATCGGGAAAGCGAGTCCGGTGTTTCTCCCCTGCTCGGGGACGTGGTGATTTCAGTTCCCACGGCCAGGCGCCAGGCCAAAGCATTCAACCATTCCCTGGATGAAGAACTTCTGCGATTGCTGATCCACGGCGTGCTGCATCTGGTCGGCTATGACCATGAGCAAAGCCGGCACCAGGCCCGGCGTATGCAACAAAAGGAAACGGAGCTTCTGGACACACTCACCCCCGTGCCGTCGTTGATGGTTGAGGCCTGAGGCGTAAGGCTTCACTCTCGCCCCTGGCGGGAAAGGATTGAGGTGAGGGGGTAAATCTTCAACGAATGAGCGAACGCCAACGGGGACCACGAAACTCATGGGCTGGATAGAGCGACTGAAAGAAGGGTTGGGTAAAACGCGGAAGGACGTCCAGCGATCGTTGATGCAATTGATGGGACGTGGTCTCGACCCCGAGGTGTTGGAGGAGGTCGAAGCCTCGTTGTTGGGAGCGGACGTCGGTGTTCGGACCGCGGATCGTTTGATCGAGCGGCTTCGCGAAACCGCGGGCGGAGATCCCCGGGAATCCATCCATGAATTGCAGCGGGCGATGGCGGATATTTTAGCGTCCGTGGAATCGAAGCCCATGGACGAGCTCATCCGAATGGGCCCCAAACCATTCGTGATTTTGGCGGTGGGCGTGAATGGCGTGGGGAAAACGACGAGCATGGCGAAATTGGCCGGCCGCCTGCGCAAGCAGGGGTTGACCCCGTTGCTCGTGGCCGCGGATACCTTCCGGGCTGCGGCCATCGAACAGTTGGAGGTGTGGGGCAAACGAATCGGGGCCGACGTGATCAAGCACCGGCAAGGGGCGGACCCGTCGGCTGTGGTGTTTGACGGGCTTGCGGCCGCGAAAGCCAGGGGCGTGGACGTCATGTTGATCGACACGGCCGGCCGGTTGCATACGAAAGTCAATTTAATGGACGAACTGAAAAAAATGAAACGCGTGCTGGATCGTGAATATCCCGGGGCCCCGCATGAAGTGTTGCTAACGCTTGACGGCACCATCGGGCAAAATGCCGTGGCCCAGGCCAAACAATTTCACGAAGCCATCGGCGTCACGGGCTTGGTCCTCACGAAGCTGGACGGTACGGCCAAAGGCGGGGTCGTGGTGGCCATTGCCGAGGAATTGGCCATCCCGGTTCGCTTGATCGGCATCGGCGAGCAGGAAGAAGATTTGCAGGACTTCCACGCGCAAGCCTTTGCCGAAGCCCTCCTGGAGGTTTACCCCTCATGAGGGCGGGCGTGACGGTCGGAGGCGCGTGGGGCATCAGCCTGCTCTTGAGCTTGACCGTGCAGGCTGCGGGCGTCACCGCTCGGCATCACGATTTGCAGGTCGAACTCCGGCCGGAAAGTCATACGATCATTGCCAGGGATACGATCCGATTGACCGGTCATTCGAATGCCGGGCAGGTGCTGCGCGTGCAATTGAACCCGGATTTGGAAATCGAAGAAATTGTATTGTCGAACGGCCCATTGCCGTTTTGGGAAGAGGACTTGCCTTCCGCCGGCAACAAACAGGATGCCTCCGGCTGGACGCGCACGATCGACATTCATCTCCCGGAGCCGTCTTCCCCATCCGACGAAACCAGCGTGCACATCGCCTATCGTGGTCGCATTCAGGATGCGCCCACGGCGTCGCCGGGCCTGCGGTTCGTGCGGCCTGACCGAACCTTGGGATATATCGGTGAAGAGGGCGTTTATTTGACATCGGAAACTTCCTGGTACCCTCATGTCCGCGGGTCGCTCGCCACGTTTCGCGTCACGGCCATCGTACCGGCCGGCTGGCGAGCGGTCACGCATGGGCAGGAAGTTTCGTTTACGGATGGAGAAACCACGGCAACGTCCGTATGGAACGTGCGCGCCCGAACCGAAGCCCTGACCTTGGCGGCGAATCGATTCGTGAAACGGGCGTCCCGGTGGAAAGGTATTGAAATCGCCGCGTACGTCTTTCCCGAGGACGCGCACGTAGCCGACCAGTACGTTGAAGCCACGATGCACTATCTCGAGTGGTATACGAAACTGCTCGGTGCGTATCCCTTTCCCAAGTTCGCGGTCGTGGAGAATTTCTTTCCCAGTGGCATCGGGCTGCCGTCCTTTACGTTGTTGGGCAGCGGGATCATGAAACGAGGCTATACCCAACCCTATTCCTTGGGGCATGAGGTGGTACATTCGTGGTTGGGAAACTCGGTGCACAATCATTTCGAGACGGGCAATTGGGTCGAAGGGCTGACGACCTATCTCGCCAATTATTATTACGACGAACGCATGGAGGGAGAGGACAAGGCACGCGCACACCGCAAGCGGATGATCATGGAATACAACTTGTACGTGCAGCCGGCGGACGACTATCCGGTGGCGAACTTTCATCACAAGGAAAACCGCGTGGACAACGCGATCGGATACCAGAAGACCGCCATGATGTTTCACATGTTGCGGCGCGAACTCGGGGACCGGGCCTTTTATCGGTCGATTCGTGCGTTGATATCCGACTATTCGGGAGAGTTTGCCGACTGGCCTCAACTCCAGAGGGTGTTCGAAGATACGTCGGGACAGGAACTGTCCTGGTTCTTCGAGCAATGGGTGCACGGAAGAGGAACGCCGCACCTCCGGATTGCTCAAGCGCGTGTCGAACGCGATGCCCGAACGGGCTATTGGATATCCCTACAAGTGGAGCAAAAGGGGACGGCCTATCGACTGCGCGTTCCCGTGGTGGTGCAGTTGGCACAAGGAGAAGATTATCGTACCTCGGTGGACGTTCGGGGAAACGAACAAACCATGGCTTTATGGGTGCCGGCCAAGCCTGCGCAGGTGCAACTCGATCCGGGGTATGAGACGTTTCGTGGACTCAACCGCCAAGCCATGAGTCCGATGCTGAATGGATGGGTCACGGACAGGCATCGAGCCGTGTTGTTGGCTTCGACCACGCCGGAACCCGAGCAGCAGGGCTTGAAACCGGCGCTGGACCGGATCCGATCGCAAAACGACGACACGGCTTGGTTGGATGAACGGACCGTCTCGATCGAGGCGCAATCGGTGTTGGCCTTCGGCCATCCCCAAACCAATCCATGGGTCGGCAAAATCCTCGGGTGGTGCGGTCCGCAGGTCAAGCTGCAAGAACGAGGCATCACGATTCAGGGAACTGCATACTCGGGGGACCACGTGGCCGTGCTGGTCAATTGCGCCAATCCCACCTATCCCGGCCACGTGGGCACGGTCTTCTTCGGATTTTCCCCACAAGCCATTCACGGGCTTTCCCGGTTGCTGTTTTTTTATGGATGGGATAGTTATCTTGTCTTTGAGAACAGAAAAGTCACGGCGCGCGGCTCGTTCGATCCACCAATGGCTGATCTGACGATCGTGCTGCACGACCACGAATAAAACCCTCTCCCCAGGTGGGAGAGGGCAGGGTGAGGGGGGCATGCCGAATCGATTAACAAAAAAAGCAGGAACATTACTGTGCATGGGCATGGTGGCGCTGTCCTGGCAGATCCTGGCCGCAGGACCCCCGGCCTGGGCCGATGAACCAGCCGGTTCCGTCAAGGCTGAGCGCCATTTTCGCAACGTCCGGCAACTGACCACGGGTGGCAAAAATGCCGAGGCGTATTTTTCCTTTGACGGGTCACGCCTGATTTTTCAATCCACCAAGGATCCGGCCAGCCAAACGCTCGGCGAGTGCTATCAGATGTACGTGATGGATTTGGTCGGCGAAAACATTCACCGGGTGAGTACGGGATACGGCGCCGTGACCTGCGGCTACTTTTTCCCCGGCGGACGGCGGGTCCTGTATTCCTCGACGCATCTAACCGGGTTGCAATGCCCGCCCAAGCCCAAGCGGGGCCCCAAATATCGGTGGGCCTTGGATGACTATGAAATTTTTTCCGCACGCCTGGATGGCCGTGAACTTCATCGCCTCACGTTCTCGCCCGGATACGATGCGGAAGCGACTGTCTCACCCGATGGGAAGAAGATTGTGTTTACGTCGGTGCGGGATGGCGATATCGACCTGTATTCCATGAGTATCGACGGAACCGGCCTCAAGCGGCTCACCGACGACGTCGGGTACGACGGCGGGGCGTTCTACTCTCCGGACAGCAAGCGGATCGTGTACCGGGCGCAGCACCCCCAAACACCGGAGGAACGTGAGGCCTATCAAGAGTTGTTGAGTCGGAATCTGGTGGAACCGGGGAATCTCGAACTGTTCGTCGTGAACGCCGACGGGTCGGGCAAGCAGCAGGTGACCAGGGACGGCGCCTCCAACTTCGCCCCGTTTTTTCATCCCGACGGCCGCCGGATCATCTTTGCGTCAAGCGGGCCTGAGGCCGCCCAAACAAGAGAGCCTGCCCTGAGCTCTGAGCCTGTCGAAGGGTCGAAGGGCCGGCCATCGTTCCATCTCTATCTGGTAAACGACGACGGCACCGGGTTGGAACAAATCACCGTTGAAGGCCACTTCAACAGTTTCCCCATGTTTTCTCCGGACGGCAAAATGCTGGTGTGGGTCTCCGACCGGAACGCCAAGGAACAAGGCGAATACAACGTGTTTCTCGCCGATTGGGTCCCCTGAAAGCCCACCCGCATAACTCCCTCGCCCCTGGCGGGAGAGGGTTGGGGTGAGGGGGCTTCCTTTGTGCTACCATGACACGCGACGGCGTGTTCAATAAGCAGCGAGCGATCGCGTGTCCCGATTCAAAGCCCTCAGCGTGGTGTTCCTCTCCGGCGGCATCGTTCTCCTCTGTCTGTACCAGCTTTCTGAATTGGATTTTCAGACTGTTTTATTGCTCCGGTCTCTGCACGACCCCTTTGTGGCACGCTTGGCGTATATCGGCAACCGGTTGGGGGACGGGCTCACGTTGGTGCTTCTGTGCATTGGGCTGTGGGGTATCGGCTATCTCCTGAAGAACAAGGTATGGCAACAGGCCGGGATCGACGGGCTCGTGGCGCATGCCCTGGCCGGAATCGCCGTCCAAATCCTCAAGCACCTCATCGGACGACCCCGCCCGCGGTGGACGCATCAGGAAGCCTTCGAATTCGGCCCGTCGTGGCAAGGCGGGCTGGACGCGTTTCCTTCCGGCCATGCCTCGGCGTCGTTTGCCGTGGCAACGGTGCTGGCGCGCTCTTTCCCCGAATGGAGGGGGCTCTGGTACGGCGGCGCCCTCTTCGTCGGCATGGCTCGCGTGGTGGGAGGGTCCCACTTTCCCACCGACGTGCTGGGCGGGGCGGTGTTGGGGTTCCTGATCGGCTACGTGTGGGCGCGCGCACTCAAGGAGTGGCGAAAGAACGTGGTGCAAGCCTTGCCGAAGACGCTCCCGTTGATGATCGGCGGTTGCGCGTTGTTCTGGAGCACCTTCAGTCAGCCGGATTCCGGTGGAGTCGCGGACGGCCTGTTTTGGACCGGGCTGCTGTTGTTGGTCTCGGGACTCGGGGCCCGGTGGATCATGGCTTGGCAGGGGGACGGGAACACGGAGCGAACGTTAGGCGCCAATATCGTGATCGCGCTGGGCCTGGCGATCAGCACCCAAGCGTTGTGGGTCGTCGTCGTGACCCTGTTGGCCTGCGTCGCCTGGTGGTTGAACCATCAACCGGAATCAAGGGAGCCCCGGGGGTTCCTGCACCAGGCAGCGCTCACGAGCGCGTTGGTCATCGTGCTGGTAACGTTACACGGTCTCCAGGGCCTGGTGCCGTAGCGGCTTCATTTCCTCTGACCCTCCGGTATGCCTCCTACCATCGGGTCACGAGACAGGAGCAGAAACCCGTATCGCTGGAGAATCGGCGTAAACGAATCCACGGGGTGGGGCAGGCGCTCACGAAGGTTGGCCGGCAGGATGACCATGACGCGGCCGTCCTTTTTCAGATGCGGAAAAAACTTTTCATGGTCGCCCGGATTGATGAACTGCACTTTTCGTTTGGCATAAAACGTCAACGACGGCAGCTTGCGTCCATAGTGAATGAGCGTGTCCTGAGGACCGAGGTTAAATCCGGCGATCGTTGCCAATTCCTGGGGCGGGTTGACGAAATATTTCCCAAAGCGTGGCAAGGCAAACAGGATCACGATGAGAAGAAACAGCCCCATCATCCCTGACAACACCCAAAACGCCTGCGGCCGGCGGACTTCCTCACGGACCAAGTGACGAAAGATCGCCACGCCCAAGAAGACGAGGACGCTCAACACAATCGGCGTCGAGCCCACGCCTATCTTTTCCGCGACCGGAAAGTGTACGGCGATTTGGTCTCTCACGTTTGCATAGATAAGCGGCGCGGAACCCAGCACGATGCTGAGCACGTACCCGGTCACGAGGACGATGCGCCTCGAGACAATCAGGCCGGCGGGCCAGGCGTTTTTCAAGAAACGGGACCAGAGCACGGCGACCAGCAGGGCGGCCGGCGGATACAGGGGCAGGACGTAGTGGGGAAGCCGGGTGGCGGAGAGGGTGAAGAAAAGAAAGATACCGGAGACCCACAGGGCACAGAACAGCAACAGGCCTTCCTCGCCTCGCGGGTCCGTCGTGCCCGTCCGAAACGCCTTCCATTCTTTCAGCGTTTGCCAGAGGGCGGCCGGAAGCAACCCGCTCCACGGGAAAAACCCGAGCAGGAGAATGGGGAAATAGAACAGAAGCGTGCCGCCGTGCCCCTCCATGGGGTTCGCAAATCGTCCGGTGGTATTGGCTTGGGCTGCGGCAACATAGTCAGCGCCGTGGATGGAGAGCATCACCAGATACCAGGGCGCGGCAATGAGCACACAGACGATCCAGCCGAGCAGCGGCCGGCCTTCCGCGAAGTAGAGTTTCCATTGCCGGGTGAGGGTCAGGTACGGCACGACGCCCAACAAGGGAATGAGAATGCCCACAGGTCCTTTGGCCAGCGTGCCCAGCGCCATGCCGATATAAAACAGCCACAGGAACCGAGGGTTTCGATTTGAATCACAAAAGCCCAGCCAGAAGCCATACGTGGCCAGTGTGGTGAAAAACACCAGGGCCGGGTCGGTCAGGACCATGCGGTGAATGCCCACGAATTCCACGTTCAGCAGGAGAACGAGCGAACCGCAAAACGCCGGAGCCGGTCCCAGAAGGCGATGCAGAACAAGGTACTGCACAACGAGCAGCGCGAGTCCGAATACGGCCGACTGCAGCCGGGCCGTGAAGTCATTCACGCCGAACAGGGCATAGATGCCCGCGCTGATCCAGTACGTCCCCGCCGGCTTGGCGTAGCGCGGTTCATAGTTGAGCGTGGGAGAAATCCAATCCCCGGTTTCGAGCATTTCACGCGCGGCGCCGGCATTGCTGCCTTCGTCGCGATCGGTCAGCCCCACGTCGGCAATCCCGAGCAGGAGCAACAGACACCCGCAGATGAGCAGAAACGTCAGGTGGAGGGTGCGCACGGAAAACGGGGGGTTGTCAACCGCGGAAGGATCAGTCACCGGTCGCGCGCTTTCGTTGCTTGTAGATCAGCATCAAATTCCGCAGGTAGACCAACGTGCCGGTTCCCTGTCCGATAATGAACACCGGGTCGTGGCGATGGATGGCATACGACAGAACGATCAGGCTGCCGGCCAGGCTCATGTACCAAAACGCCACGGGAATTTGGCTCTCCGCTTTCCGTTCCGACGCGATCCACTGGACCAACCAGCGGGAAAAGAACAGGGCCTGCCCGAAAAAACCGATACCCAACCACAGACTTTCCGCAGCCGTCAGGTTGGCGAAGTACGCGCTGATTCCGGAAATGATTTCGCTCATGGCTCAAGACAAGAGTGAAAACGTGCAAAGATGCAACGTTCGTCTACCGCACTCGTCAGTGCGTTGTCGAGTACAAGGACGGAGTGGCAGGGTGCAGTAGTAATTCAATGCTTAACGTGGCCCGGCGGATCAAGCAACTTTCGAGCGCGCTTCCCACAAATCATATTCCGCCTGCATACGGACCCACATCTCTGCACTGGTTCCGAGTGCGGATTCAAGGGCGATGGCAAAAGCAGGGGAAATGCCTCGCCTGCCATTCACAATCTCGTTGATCTTTCCGGGTGAGCACCCGCAGCGTTTTGCCAGACGGGTCTGGTTGAGACCCATCTCTGCCAGATAAATTTCAGACAACACTTTGCCGGGATGGAGTGGCAGTGGATTAGAAATCATCATGATCACCGGTGGTAGTTATTGATAGTGACTTCTGAAACTTCACCGTCTTTAAACTTGAATGTAACGCACCACGGTAACTTGATTGTGATGCTCCAATGGCCTTTCATGTCCCCTGATAACTTATGTAACCTGATAGTGGGTGGTTCACCCCGAATACGTAAATCATCAAAGGTTGACGTTGCGTGCATGATAGTCAGAAGGGCTTTTGCCCGCATCCAAAGCTCTCTGGGAATGCTTTTGGATTGATTGGTTTCCCAAACGTCTTTGGCAATCTTCCCTTTAAAACTGACAATCATTGAGCAAGTACGGGATCTATGACACTATCTCAGATAGTGTCATAGATAGCCACAGGTAACGCAAGCTATCATTTCTTCTCGAAGCCCCAAATGCTCGGGAAGGAAGAGATCATTTCGGAGGCGCGTCAGAAGGGTCGACCGGCTCATTGACGATAGTGTAGTGAAAGCAGCGCTTTTGCATCCAGCGGACGGCCACCAGATCGTACAGGCCGGCGAAGAGGCGATTGCCGACTCCGTATTTAGAACGCCCATGGGCTCGCGGGAAGTGTTGAACGGGCACTTCGGTCACGGAAAACCCGTGCATCTTGGCGAGCGCGGGGAAAAACCGGTGCATGTTGTGGAACAGGGGGATGCGTTCGACGACCGCGCGCCGGAAGATTTTCAGGGAACAGCCGGAGTCGTGAATGCCGTCGCGCAGAACGGAATTGCGAATCAGGTACGCCAGCCGTGACGAAAGACGCCGGATAAACGAGTCGAGCCGCTGTTGGCGACGCCCGCACACGAGGTCGTACTCCGTGATCAACGGCAGCAGCAGGGCTATATCCGCGGGATCATATTGCAGATCGCCGTCCAACGTGGCAATCAATTCCCCGCGGGCATGGCGAAAGCCCGCGGCGAAGGCCGCTGTTTGCCCGTGGTTTCGATCAAAATGGAGCACCCGCACTTCAGGGGTCTGCCGGCCGATCTCATCCAGCAGAGCGGAACTGCCGTCCGTGCTGCCGTCATCCACGTATACAATTTCAAACGGAGCCCCGCGCGACAGCTCCAGGCTTCCGAGGACCTTCGTCAGTTGAGCGGTCAATGGCTGAAGGTTGTCTCGCTCATCCTTGATGGGGAGCACCATGGAGAGCCAGGGTGGTGGAGGGTGAGTCATACGCGGTGTCGGGGTGGTGCGTTCGGTGTCACGTGCAGGATAGCAACGCGGAGGCGCGTGTCAACATGGGAGGAACGTGGTTAACGAGGCCTGCCCTGAGTCCTGAGCCTGTCGAAGGGTCGAAGGGTTGGAGGCTATTCTACGCATCGTCATAAAACCGGTCAAACGCCCTCGGGAAATAGCGGAGCGGCAATCCGGGACGCCGTGGCGAAGGCTCAGGCTTTCGGCGTCACCGTGAAACGCAGGGTACCCATGCGGGTGACCTCATTGGCCTCGTACCCCACGAAGATGTCGATGCGGTAAAGTCCCGGCATCCAGCCGACCTGCGACGGCGCAAAGAACTTGAGATATCCGCTTTCGTCTTCCAGCGCCAGGTAGGCGGTTTCTTCGTCGGTGAAGGTTGTTCCGGACAAACCCGGCACCTTCTCCGGAAACAAGCGCCCGATGACCTGATACGCGCTATAGTGCTTGAACACGCGAAATACCACGTGGACCGCCAGCGCATCGGAAGGAAATTCCTCGGTCGGATGAATGGGGTAATAGCGGTGCCCACGCCGGAGATCCAGATCTTCTTCAAAATTTTCCGCCAGGGTGATATGAAGGAACAAGCCCTCGGGCGTCTCGTCCGGGAGACCGGACAAATCAAGTGCCGGGTTTTTGTAATAGTCCATTGGGTCGGAAGCCATGTCCTCCGGAGCCGCGGGCATGGTGTCGAACTGGGAAAAACCGTGCCGGAGTTCATCGGGCCTGAAAGGCGCCGGTGGCCCATCCTCCGCCCGGCCCGGACCCGAAAGGCATACGAAGAAAAGGATGAGCAAAAGAGACATAGATAAATTAACGTGGAGGCAGCATTTCATGTTGCATGGATATGAACAACCTCACGGTTTAGGATTGACCTTCCCCCCAATTTAGGTCCAAGTCGAAAGTGAGGCAATGACCGAATTGGACCTGCCCCCGAAGTTGGTCCAGCTTCTATGCGATTTCTGGCAGGTGTGGACCTGCCCCCGAAGTTGGTCCAGCTTCTATGCGATTTTTCTGGCCTCGTGAGCTTGGCGCGCAAAGGCCCTCGGCGTCAAATTGCCGAGCGCCGAGTGCGGCCGAGCGGTATTGTAGTCGTGCCTCCAACTTTCGATTCGATCTCTGGCGTCGTGCATCGATAAGAACCAGGAGGCATTCAAGCATTCGGCACGCAGCCGTGCATTGAATGCCTCGATATAGGCATTATCCGTGGGTTTGCCGGGTCGCGAGAAGTCGAGCTCGACATCGTGCCAGTATGCCCATTGATCCAAGACCCGCCCGGCAAACTCCGGGCCATTGTCACACCGGATGGCATGGGGCTTGCCCCGGGTCTGAATGAGGCCATTCAGGATCTCCACCACCTGCTGCGCCCGGAAGTTCGGGCGCGGGACCGTGGCTAGGCTCTCACGACTATGACAATCCACTATCGTCAGGATCCGAAATGTTCGCCCGTCGTACAGGCTGTCCGCCATGAAGTCCATCGCCCAACAGTCATTCGGACGCGTAATCTCTGGCCGACCAGCACGGTAACGGCTCGAACGCCGGCGGCGCGGTGTCTTGGGGCGGATGCTCAAGCCTTCTTCTTTGTACAGTCGATAGACCCGCTTGGCATTGATCGGCCAGCCCTCCCGCCGTAGCAGCACATGCAGGCGCCGATACCCGTACCGCACGCGGGCCGCCGCCAACTCCTTGAGCCGGAGCCGCAACTCGGGCTGTGGATCGGCCGTGGACCGGTAGCGGTGCGACGAGCGGGCAAAGCCGGTCACGCCGCACACCCGGCGTTCGCTCACCTGATAGGCCCTCCGTAGCCAGGCCATCAGGCTCCGGCGGCGGGAGGGCCTCACCACTTTCGGCGCACCACCTCCTGCAACATCGTCTTATCCAGCGTCAGATCGGCGACCAACGTCTTCAGCCGCCGGTTCTCGTCTTCCAATTGCTTCAGGCGCCGAATCTCGGCCACGCCCATCCCGGCAAACTTCTTTTTCCAGCGATAGAAGGTCTGCTCCGAGATCCCCGCCTTGCGGCACACTTCCCCGACCGGCGTGCCGGCTTCGGCCTGGCGCAAGACAAACCCGATCTGTTCCTCCGTGTACTGCTTCCTTTTCATGGCAAAATCCCCCTCCTTCCTGCAGGCTCATTTTGCCAGAACCATCACCTCCATACTGGATCAATGTTCGGGTCGCAGACCAATAGGTGAAGCAATCAGTTTTACGAGTATCGAAGATTTTTTGAACCTATCCTCTTGCATGCTGTTTCCGATGTGGTATAAAATCTATTCATCAACCTAAGCTAACATGCAGGAGCTTCAAGATGGCACGCATCAAAATTTGGCTGTTAGGTGCGATCGTGGTTGCAGTATCCGTAGCATCTAGCGTGCAAATAATCCGCGACCCACGCCCCGACTCCCCGTGCACCATTCCATTTGAGACGCACCTTCGTGGAGTATCTATCGTGCACGCCTACATTCCCTGCGACCTAATCTGAGCCGGTCTCGGGGTCCGTCCCTGATTGGTTCGTTGTCTAGCCTGGACGCACAGCCTGCATAATTAAAAATTCTGCGTGTTCGAGATAGCTCTCAAGTTGGATGCGAAGAATGTTTCTGTTTCTTTCTCCGAACTTTTGAGCGAGTTCCCCCTTTTTTGTGTGGTAGACCTCCAAGCCCTCACGGAACAATTTTCTTGCGGTGCGTAGCGCCTTGATGTTTGGTTCGACCTCTCTCGCTCCGAAGGCCATCAGAACGTATCCAGAGATGATGTAGGAATTCACCTCATCCCATAAGGTGTATATCTTGGACTTCTGCCAGTCCTTGATCCAGCCAATGGCGATGGAAGACTCGGACCGTGGCGCGCCGTCACTCTGACCATTGACTTCTTCAAAGTATGTCCGGGCGTAGGCAAGCGCGTCGCCCTTGCGCAGCCCTGCTTGGGCCAGCAGGAAAGCCAGTTCAGTGCGAAGCATTCTTTGCGCACGTGCATAGCGCCTTAAGAATTTCCGGTCTCCCTCTGTCTCGACAACTTGCTCCGCGAAGTCGAACGCCCGCTCGTGAAACTTGATTGATTCGGACAACGGCCGCTGCAGTATATAGAGGACCCAGCCAAGCAGTCGATTGTAATTTATCTCATTCCTGAATGACGGGGACTCGCTGTCTCCTTCCTTGAGTACCGCAAGCGCCGCATCTGGATCGTGACCGATTAAATAGATGGAGGCAATAAAGACATAGAGGTGAGGAACCTTGGAGAATTTTGCAGCGCTGATCGTCTGATCATTTAGTGTCATTTGTGGGCACTGATCTGGCTTCAGCGGTGGCCCTACCAGTTGCAGAAGCCCCTCACGCCCCATAGATACACGTTCTTTGACCAACTCCATAGCTTGCTGCAGATCCTCCTTCGCCTTGTCCAAATCCTCTGCTGATAGCGGGTAGGAAAGCTTGCTGTCTTCGATAAGCAGGCGCCGTAAAGCGTGCGCGATGGGCCCGATATGTGGGAGGAGTTGCGCCATGTCGAGTTGTCGGTCCCAGAAGGCGAAACTCACGCACTGAGTAATCGGGTCAAGGTACTTATCGGATAACAGCTTCGCGTTTTCAAATGGCTCTATCTCCTCGTCTTCTCCCTTTTTCTTCAGATAATCTATATCCTTCTTCAAGATAGGGGAAAGGGACGTTAAATTAACCAATCTGGTTTCCTTGAGCTTGTGACGCTCGACCTTGAATTGCAGAGGAGACCTACCAATGCTCTGAGAGGCCGGGAACTCCACAGAGAATGCGGGTGTTTGGAGCGAGCGTAAGCCCATCTCTCGGAAAATAAGTGAGAGAAGGGGAAGCGCGATGCCCAGCAGCACCAAGCTGCCGATGGTGCACAACCAGATAATGTGCAGTTTCGTGTTTATGTGAAATGAATAGATAGGTAGTACTTTCGTGTGCCAGTATGCGACGAGCACTCCTGTAAGGACACCTAGGACGAATATCGAAAGTCCTGGGCTTGCGAGAACGTGGTCGAGGTCCAGCCAACCGTATACTGCGATCTTGTCCCACCAAATCCAAACGGCTATAGCTATCGTGATGAGCAGCAGGATGACGCCGAACGTTAAGCACATCCAAGAAGAGCCTTGCGACTCGCCGTCAGATGAGGCTTTTGGGTCAGATGAAGTCTTGAGGCAGATGGCGCGTGCCAGAAGGTAGCTCGCGGCGGCCGCGGTCACGAAGAGCGGAATCATGTGAACTGCTCTGGGATAGGAAATCTCTCTGAGTAGGCGCCCGCTGAGTGCAACCGATCGAGTTGTAGACCGGCAGAGTATAAATCAGTACCAAATAGGATGGGCTTTCGGCGTGCAGTCATGTCGCCCACTTGGGATGTTAGGCTGTTACAAATTCTATTCTTTCCTTCGAAGCTTTCTCAAACGCTCTGAATGCGCGGGGACTCCATGCCGTTCGATAGTCAATAGTATGCGAAAGCTCTTTCAACATAGCTGAACGTATGGTGCTCTCGCAAGTACTCTCTGGTCTCATGCTTTGACCCGGGATTCCGCTCCGCTTTGCTCCCTCACCCTGCCCTCTCCTTCAAGGAGAAGGTTTTTATAAGGCTTGGGCACCGCGACCGTAAGGAACAACGATCGTTGTTCCTTACTATAGCAGGCCGGGGCGTTGCCTTGCGAGGCGAAAAACGCCTTTGTTAGAATCACTTTCCTTTCGGATCGTTTTGATTCTTTAACAAATGAGGTAATCGATCAAGTGGCCGAACACGTCGCTGAAAACGAAGAAGTCTTACCGCAACTATTAGGAGATTTCGCGCCGATCGACGTCTGGCAACGGCACATGAATGCCGTGTTCTACGGCCTGCGGGGCGAAAGCCTGCGCGAACTGTATCAGACCTTTGCCGCGGCGGATTACCGCCTGGCGTACGCCTTGGCCGCGGATTACGTGCAACGGGCCACGCAACGCCAAAAAGCCTGTCCTGAGCGTTCTTCGACTTCGCTGTCGCTACGTTCAGAACGAACGGAAGCGCAAAGTCGAAGGGCCGGTTCCGAAACCCGAACCGCGCCGCTCGCCATCATGGAGTGGGGCTGCGGCAACGGCAATTTGGCCGCGTGCTTTCTCGATCACGTCAAGGCCCTGGACCGGGACGCCACGCTGTACCCGCGCGTGCAGTACGTGCTCATCGATGCCTCGGAGACCGTCCTGGCAAGTGCCAGGGCGAATGCGGAATTAGCCAAACATGGGGAACGCGTGCAATTCGTGCAGGCCACGGTCCCGGACCTGCCATCGTTTGCCGACGAGTCGATCGATCGGATTTTCTGCAACGAACTCTGGAGCGAGTTGCCGACCAAACTCCTGCTGCGCAAGGCAGGGGAGGTCATGGAAGAACACATCCGGCCCAATTTGAAGGAAACCCGGCTCGTCGATTATCCCGATTGGGCGGGATTGGTGGAGGCCTTCGATCAAGCCGATATCGCCGGGCTCAAACCGCTGCCGGCTTTTCTGGAAGACATCCTGTGGGAACGCGAGTACCACAAGATCGAAGCCAAGGACGTACCGTTCCGACGCCTGATCACGGACTTTCTCAAACTCTTCGATGAAGAACTCCTAATCCCCATGAACGTCGGCGCGGCCGCCTCTCTCAGGGAAGCGCATCGATTACTGGCCCCGGACGCGCTCGGGTTCAGCAGCTTCGATGCCGGCACCGCGGACGAAGTCGTGCTGAACGATCCGGAAAAACCCTGCTACAACCTGGTGGGCGGGCAATTCAGTTTCATGGTCAACCTGGCGCTGTTGGAAGCCGTGGCCAAACAGGTCGGCGGGGGACAAGTCACGGTCGAGCCGCAAAAGGAATTCGTCGGAAGAAGCCTCGGGGTCAACGTGATGAGCCTCATGGACGTGCTGGCCTCCCATCCCGATTTGCCGCAGGAACCATGGGAGATCGACCGGTTGATCCTGAAAACCGTCGAGGCGGTCAATGCCGGCTATGCGAGTCCCTATGAACGAACCATCGACTTGCCCCTTTCGCCCGCGACCCCTGAGGAGACGCGCCGGGAATTGGAGCAACTGCTGGCCCAACAGGCCAAGCACGGCGTCGCGGATACCGTGGCCTACCTCACGGAAGAAGAGGTCATGCGTGCGGCCGGTCAATTGGAAGAGTTGGGCTACGACCGGGGCACCCTCCGGGCCGCGTTGATGGCTCCGCCGCAACCCGTAGACTATTTCCATTTCCGGATGGGACCGGGAGAAGGATGATGCCGTAGGAGGTGTCCCCACGGTTCCCCTCCTTTGTAAGGAGGGGCAAGGGGAGGTAGAGGCAGTCGTAGCGAGCTTGCCCTTCCCCTTTCAATGCGTTCCCTGTTTCGGAACAATCGTTTTGGACTTGCCGGAATGCCCGTTCCGAAAAAGCGAACAAGCCGTAAATTTTTTGTGGATTTCTTGATCGCGTGCGAGTATACTGCCTCGGTATACGTATCTAAAAAAAAGCCTGATGCGCGCCGAATCGAAGTCCCATCAAGAAGGTGAAACATGATTGGTTCCTTTGGGTGGATGGAATTATTACTCATCCTGTTCATCGTCCTCATTATTTTCGGGGCCGGGAAAATCCCGCAATTGGGAGAAGGATTGGGGAAAGCCATCAAGGGGTTCAAAAAGTCGATCAATGAACCGGAGGCCATGGACGTGACGCCGCCGGATGAAGCGGACATGGGCGCGACAGCGGCCCCGCAACCGGGTCAGATCACGGAGCCGGTTATGGCGCAATCCACCGCAGTTCCACCGGCCGGAGAGCCGGTCCCCCAGGCGGCGCCGGCACCGCAGCCTGAAGCGCAAGTACAGGAAACCAGGCAGGCGTAACGGCGCGATCAGATCGTGACCGACGAGGAGCACAATGTTCGGCCTGGGAGCAATGGAAATCCTGATTATTCTGGTCATTGCCTTTCTGTTGTTCGGGCCCAAAGAATTACCGGAAATCGGAAAACAGGTCGGGAAAGCCGTCAAGGGGTTTAAAGAAACCGCCGATGATTTACGGCAGTCCGTCGAGCCGGAAATCAACATGATTCAGCAGGAAGTCAAAATGGTGGAGCAGGACCTGCAATCATCCATGAAGGAAGCGGAAGACACGATCAAGGGAGCAGGGGACTCGGCATCAGCCGGCATCAACGAAGGAAACAAACCCGCGTGAGGACCTGCCTCCCCTTCTGTCATTCCCGCGAAAACTGGAATCCGGAGCAGGCAGAGGGCAGCAACGTGGGACATATCTCATGCCGCCATTAGTGCCGCAAAAAAAACAAAACAAATGCCGTTACCCTCTTGCAATAGAATGGAAATTAGCCTATATTTAGCAACCGCTTTTGAAGGTGACAACAATAGTGTAACAAACAGGCAATCCGTTTACGTCACTCACTGAGCAAAGGAGGTGCAGAAGAGCACAAACAAAAGGGAATGCTTGTTCCAATTGAATTCCGAATTCACGAGCCGAAGGTTTCTGAAGAAACCAGGCTCGGTTTGATGAAACAAATCGCAATCATGATAATTAGGGGAAGTAAAAAAGAGGAGTTATCATACGGGGCCGGCAAGAATCACGCACTGCCCGTAGGGGGAATCAACTTACAGGAGGAGTCACAATGAAACGATTGAATGACGGTATCAAATGGACGCTGGCCGCGGTCCTGTTTGCGGGGATCACGGCTGGTCCGGTTATGGCCGAGAAGACCACGCCGGCCACGGGGAAGAACTCGGCAGTGCCAGCCGTGCCGCGTGCGATTCCGGATCTGTTGCCGTATCACAAATTCGATCCGCCCAAGAGCAAGCTGTTCGACATCAGCAAGCTCACCATCTCCGGCGATTTGCGGGTTCGCCCGGAATTCCGGACAAACACCGGCTTTGCCGGGAATACTGGACCAAAGAACAACACGTTCATCGTCCAGCAATGGGCACGGTTGGGCTTCAACTATTCCATCTCACCGGATGTCACGTTTTTCCTCCAGGGCCAACATTCCAAGAACTGGGGGGTCAATGCAGGTGGACCACAGAATGCGCCAGACGCGAATGGAACCAACGGCACCCTCTTTGCCCGGCAGGCCTTCATGCTGGTGCGGAACTTCCTGGTACCGAACCTCAGCATCAAAGCCGGTCGGCAACTGGTGGTCTGGGGCAACCACCGCATGTTCGGGCATTTTGACTGGAACAACGTGGGATGGTCCCATGACGGGTTGACCGCGAACTACAAGCTCAGCAAGAGCACCACCCTGCAAGTGGGCTGGTTGCGGACGGCTGAGAGAAACTGCGGGGGGCCGACAACCGGTAACTGCATCGGTAACGTTAACCGAGCAGCTGCGGGTCAACCTGCTAATTTCGTAGATGCAACAGACGATGGCAATGTGGTTTATGTGCGGGCGCCCATGAAGGTCGCGGGCGTGGTCCTGGAACCCACCTACATCTGGCATGACGGCGGAACGGGTGGCGCTATGAACGCTCCTCGTCCTATGGACCAATCCAGGCACACCCTCGGCGGCCGGGCCGTCAAGAAATTCGGTGCGGGAGGCGCCAGGATTGACCTCACGCTCGAAGGCTACTACCAATTTGGGGAAATCGGTGAAATGAACATGGATATCGAGGCCTATGCCTTCCATATCGACGGCGGTGTGACCCTGCCGGTTCCGATGCAGCCCCGCCTGAGCGCCGAGTTCAATACGGCGTCCGGTAATAAGGGCGGTGACGACAACAAATGGCGCAGCTTCGATCAATTGTACCCGACGAACCACATCCACTTCGGGTACATGGACCGCATGTCCTGGAAGAACATGAACCATCTGGCGTTCGGCCTTCAAATGCGGCCCAACGCGGACAGCCACTTCGAAGTGACCGGACACCTGTTTCAACGCCAGGAGTCAACCGATGGCGTGTATCATGCCGGTCAAGCTCAATTTATAACTGCTGCTGCTGGCGGCAGCGCGACTAATGTTGGGGAAGAAATCGACGTGGTCTATACTCACTTCTTCACTCCTGGGAACCACGTGGCCTGGCAAATCGGCGGCGGTGTTTTCCTCCCGGGTGAGGTTATGGATAACTGGCGCGGCGGGGATGCCGGCGACCAGAGTTGGGGCTATACCCAACTCTGGGTAAACTTCTAACTCTCTCCGCTCCCTCTCCCCTTGCGGGAGAGGGTTGGGGTGAGGGGCAATCTCAAATCCCCGCTGAGGTTCATCCCTCAGCGGGGATTTTTTTGTGCCAAAGCTGCTATTTTCTCCCACCCGATCTGTCATGCTGAGCAAAGCGCCTGTCCTGAGCTTGCCGAAGGAGAGCATCTGCTTCTCCCCTTCCGTCATCCCCGACATCTTTAATCGGGAATCCAGTGTCTTTCCCTTTGGTCTTAGTCTTTTCCCGTCATCCCCGATCCTTGATTACAAACGTCAAGGACAGGCGTTGACAAGAACGTCGCCGAAGGTCTGCATTGCCCCCTTCCCGGTGATTTGATATAGTACCGCCATGAACAACGCTATTGCATTAGCCAAGAAGCTGGAACGGGAGCACGGCTTCAATCAACCCCAGGCTGAGGGGATTGCTCAGGCAATCCATGAACATGAAAGCGAACACCTGGCCACCAAAGCCGACTTGGCCAAGCTGGAGGCCAAACTGGAGACCGGTCTCGCCCAGCTACAAATCAAATTAATGACGTGGACTACGGTGCTGGCCGGGATCATTATTGCGGTGCTCAAACTCACGTGAGGGTCAATACTACCCCTTCCGTCATTCTCGCCTTTTTCCCAATCCGTCATCTCTGACCCGATCGGGGAACGCGCCTATTTGTTTTTAGCCGTTTTTTCCTTCTGTCATCCTCGACGCTTGTCCCCGACCCGATCGGGGATCCAGCGTCTTTGTCTCTGGTCTTTGCCTCTTGCTGTCATCCTCGACATCTTTAATCGAGGATCCAGTGTCTTTGCCTTTGTAGCCGCGTGATCCCTGCTCAATTGCAGCCCTTTTGAAAAATGTGGTAAAACGCAATCATGGCTCCCGTTGACGTCAAACAATTAATCCAAGAACTCGTGGTCCCTGAACTTCGGGAAATAAAAGCCGAAGTAAAAGTCCTTCAGACTGAAATCAAACGGCTGGAGGAAAAAATCGATCTGCAGGGCGCACGGCTGGATGAGAAAATTGACACCCAAGGAGCGCGGCTTGACGATAGAATTGGTTCACTTCGCAATGAAATGCTGACAGAATTTCGAAGACTGGATGAGAAAATCGACCTGACCTTGCACGTTCAGGAAAGATTGGTGTCGCTGGAAACGCGGATGTCGGCTTATGAAACTCGAAACTAACCCGGTTTTCCACGCCCTGTGTTATCCCCGCCGAGGCTAACCCCCCAGCGGGGATTTTTTGTGCCTTTTTCCCAATCCGTCATCCTCGACCATATAAACTGGATCCCCGATTAAAAATGTCGGGGACGGATCCAGTGTCTTTGTTTTTGTATTCGTAGCCGCGCCATCTTCATGGCGCTTTCTTTTGACCTTCCCCCCAATTTAGGTCCAAGTCGAAAGTGAGGCAATGACCGAATTATAGCCCTCGGGATGGCTGGGGGAAAGTGGGCCATTTGCCGTTTTTGTCAAGCTTGCCGAGCGACCGGCTTTGTCCACGTCACGTTCGCCTGCCAGACGAAACTCTTCCGGACTGAGAAACCCTAGCGAACTGTGGGGCCGGACGGTGTTATAGTGGAGGCGCCACGCTTCGATACGACGCCGGGCCTCGGCCAAATCAACGAACCATTGTTCATTCAGGCAGGCATCCCGGAATTTGCCGTTAAAACTCTCTACGAAGGCATTCTGACACGGCTTCCCCGGCTGGATGAAGCGCAGGCGCACCCCCGTGCGTTGGGCCCACAAGCACAGCGCCTTGCTCGTGAATTCCGGTCCGTTATCCAGCACGATCGCTACGGGCCGAGCCCGCTGGACAGCCAGGTGATCCAAGAGCCGACTGACTCGCTCTCCAGAGATCGAAACGTCCACGAGCTGGCCGATACATTCCCGGCTGTAATCGTCCACGACGTTCAAAATGCGGAAGCGCCGCCCTGTGGCCAATTGATCCGACATGAAGTCCATCGACCAGCGCTGATTCGGGCCGTCTAGATGCGGGAACGGCCCACGGTCACGGGCCGGGAGACGTTTACGCCGCTTGCGCCGGACCTGCAGACGCTCTTCGCGATACAGCCGATACGTCTTCTTCGCGTTCACCACCAAGCCCTCCCGTTTGAGTAACTCATGCAACAGCTTGTAGCCATAGCGCGGAAACGCCGCCGCCAGTTCGCACAGCCGGACCCGGAGGGCGGCTGCGTCGGGACGGCCGGACTGATGGCGCACTACCGAGCGGTGGATGCCTACCAAGTGACAGGCCCGCCGCTGACTCATCAGCCCCAGCGTGACCAGATGAGCCACCGCTTGGCGCCGTGCCGCGGGCCTTACCAGTTTTTTGACAGGAGTTCCTTGAGCGCCGCCTGATCCAGGTGCGCGTCGGCCAACAGCTGCTTCAACTGCCGATTCTCGGCCTCAAGCTGCTTCAGCCGTGTGACGTCGGAGACCCGCAGGCCCCCATACTTGGCTCGCCACCGATAGAACGTTTGCTCGGTGATCCCATGTTTCCGGCAGAGGTCTTGTTTCTTGACCCCGGCCTCGGCTTCTTGTAACACCCCGATGATCTGGGCTTCGCTGAATCGTTTCCGCTTCATGATGAATCCTCCTGGGTTGTTGTACCAGAAAACTCACCCTCGAAGTGGACCGTTTTATGGGGGGAAGGTCACTTCCAAGCCGATAGTCAGCCCCATATTCCGCCAACGAATGACTGAACATTTACAATTCCGAGCAAAGCGAGGAATCTCGTAGTTGAGAGCATAGCGGCGCATCTCATGCCGCCCATAAGAGACTCCGCAAGAATTCATCAACCGATCAACCACGATTACTCCTGACACAACCCTTCCTCCAGTCAACTATGGTCGGAAAAATGCAGGCAGGTCCAGGGTGGGTCAATCCATGATGTCTAACTTGGCTCGGGCTTTGAGTCAGCTTGAGGAACGGAGGATATGCGGAAAGAAGACAAGGAGCAGAAACAGAAATATGAACAAGTAGGTCAACTCATCACTCTGGGTTCCGAAGAGACGGATGAGTATATCCGTCATCCGTATATCCGGTATCCAGTTTGGGAGGCTGATGGGGATCCAAAATTCTCCAAAAAAAAGCACGTTAATAGTTGTCATGAGACTAAACATGGTATCGACGAGCATGTTGTTCAATCTATCCATTCGAAAAGTGCGCAAATAAATTTTATAGACAACCAAGAATGCCAAAAAAATCAGACCATTAAAAAGTAATAACCTATCGTCCTCTTTATTGAAAATGGAAAATTTCTCCGCTAGGAACGCGAATCGCATCAACACCCAGAATGAAGCGAAAAGAAGAGCATATGTTAACCGGGGCATCATGCGTTGCCTCACATCTTCAGGTGTCGTGCTCGCTATGGAGATCGTCACAAATAGAATAATGAATAGAGAGAACATCGATGGAAATCCTAAGTGATACGCTATCTCTGTCCAAGAGTGTATCTTTATCCACGAATGACTGTCTGATTCCTTTTCTAATTCCTTCATCAGATCTGAGAAGGATACTTTTCCCCCCTGATTTCCGGTCAGTTCAGTTTCCTTGCATCGATTCTCGAGAAAATTTCTGGCTTTAATGCCTGGTTCGTATTTCGATAGCGTTTTAGGTGAAAACGCCCAGATTGCCTGGGTAGCCTGGGAAAATTCCGCGTAGGATGCGACCCCGACTATTAGGGCAACAGAGACTACAATGACGGCGGATTTTTTTCTTCTCTCAGGTTTCGACAAACGGTGGAGATAGTCTATGCCTTCAATCAAGGGGCGGTGCAGGAAAATCGTCGAGACGAGACCAAAGGTGAAGGGGTACAGGAACATGTGCGAATAGAGCCTAGCGTAATACCATGCCTCATACCCGCAATCCTTGAGTTCAAGGTCCCAAAATTCGATGGCGAGCACAACAGGCTGCAAAGCGCTCAACGCCCAGATGCTCCATAAAACGAAAGCAGGGATCAATTTCTCAACCCTGTTTAGCATCAGTCAGCCTCGCCAGTTCGGATTAACGTAGCATAATCCGACCTCACGTGTTAGCCAACCATGGTCTGAAGGCTTCAGGCAGGTCAATACTCCATGGCGAGCACCCAGAGCAGAAAGCGTTTTTGAAGCCCGGTCGGCGTTCAGGTAACTGATTTAGCTCGGCGTTTCAGCCGTCTGGGGTTGGGTGATTGTTCGATGATCGCCAGCAGCCAAGCTCCTTTGCGTTTGGAAAAGGAAGAATTTTTTGGCGGGGTTTTGCATGAAGGCTGAGTCTGCTTGATCGGGCATCTCAGAAAGCACTTTATAGTCATCCTCAGAAATAGCGAGATAGGCGTTCCTGTCGGCACGCGCGCTTTGCGCATCGTCTGACCCTAGATCCTCACCCGTAAGCTGTCTGGCCCTATACGAGGATTCCATCTGCCATAACGCTTGGGGTTCCCTGATCTCTTCGATTTCAAAGTATTGTTGAGACGTCTCTGAGTTTCTGTTCCTGCGAAGAACGTCTAAAAGGCGAGAGCGGTCGTACGCATAGACAATTTCCGGGTTCCGAAGCTGATTTTCAGGAGATGCAAAGAGCAAATTGTTGGTGAGAACAAATTGTTGGGTGAACGTCAGAGGAAGGGGGAGTCCAGAGAATGACGTGTTCTCTTGAGCGGAGGCGCAAACCGTAACGAGACACAACGCCCCTGTCAGGATGATCCTCTTCAATCTGGAACACCGTAATTTCTGACGAATTTTCATCTCTCTCTTTTTATTGCTTCCCATAAAAAAGGTTGGCAACGAGACCATAGGCGAATGCGGGAAGAAGGGCGCCATACAGGAAATGGCGAACGAGTGACCTTCTGGGTTTGCTCACGGCCACGGTCAAGCCAAAGGTAAGTGAATAAAGGATGATGAGGATTGATAGCTGCATGTAGTCAATAACGTTTAGAATTTTATCCAACATGGAAGACAGGTTGCCTGATGCGTAAAGTAATAGCGCAACATGGAATACAGCACTGCCCCAAAATGCGGCAAGAACCTTCGACCACATGGAATGTGAGTGATCTTGGTCTCGGATAAGGTCACGAAGGGATTTTATAATTTCCTTGGTTGTGGAAGAATTGTCATCCACGAGTATTTCTCCCAGCTACGTTGAACATGGCAGGCATTTAAATTCTATCAGATAGCCGGTTCGAATTGCACGCCCTGTATGGGGCCACCACTGTCCGATTGCAACTGTCGGGGACAGGCTTTTGCCACTCCAAGGTGGTTGATGATGAGGGATTATACCGGAAAATCTAGGTAAAGTGGAATGGCGGGATCACGGGGCTAGCCGGTTATCCAATTGACTATGGCCATCAAAAGGTCGAAGAATGAAGGACGTGATTACCCGCCAAACAGTTGTCGATAAGCTCGCTGCCTATTTGCACCACGAGCTTTCAGACTCCCCTCAAGTGGGGGAGTGATGAAGGGGTCTTTTCTCTTTGGACATACTTCGCGTCCTCCGCTACGTGTGCAGGACTATGACTTTACCGGCGGGTCTTCCTTGTCCAGAGCTGCAATGCCGGTCAGCGCAATGGGAGGACGGTCGGGAAATTTCGCCACCAAGCTCAATTTTCCGCCCATCGCTTCGACGTAGCCGCTGAGCGTGGATATCAGCAGATCGCTACGCTTTTCGATACGTGATACGTTTTCCTGGTTGATCCCGAGTTTCTTTGCTACGCGCACCTGCGTCTGCTTCCGCGCCTTGCGCAGGTCCTGTAGAGACATCTCTTCGGCAATCAGCGCCTTCGCCCGCTCCTCCACTTTCTTCCGGCGCGCCTTCGGCAGTCTGTCCATTCTCTCCGTCAGAGTCGTCATCTTGAACTCCTTTCGTCTTTCAGCCGATCCAGATGCGTATCAAACCTCTCATCCGCCTTCTGGATCAGCTGTCTGTAAAAACGTCTTTCGCTGACGCCCGATTTGTTGCCGGCCACAAGCAGGACGGCTTTTCGCTGGAGATCAAAGGCAAAAGCGACTCGCCACACGCCGTTATCGGCCTGAAAGCGAAGCTCCTTCATGTTGGCGTGACGCGATCCGTTCAGGGTATCCACCCGAGGGCGGCCTAGCGTCGACCCGAATGTCTCGAGAGCTTCGCCTGCGCAAGGAGCTCATCCTGCACGGCGGCGGGCAGCGCATCGAATTCCGGGTCGAAGGCTGGATCAAATCCGACTTCCCATCTCATGGCTAAAATATGATCTAAAAATCATATGCTGTCAAGGGTATTTCTGTTAAGGGTATGGGGTCAGATCTTTGATTTATGACGATTTGACGAACCATGCCCCGTGTGTACTAGAAGAAGGCGCCATGAGATGGCGCAGCTACAACTACCAAAAGCAAAGACACTGGATTCCCGTATATCACCTGGATCCCCGATCAAGTCTGGGACAAGCGTCGGGAATGACCAAAGAGGGTTACTGGTACGAATTTTTTGCCGTTGAGAAGATTACCGTGCGAGCGGAAGGCTGAGGAGTGGGGAGGAGTCTGGCAGCAGAAAGGAGACTTCGCTCGATTCTGACGCGTCTGCGAGAAATTCGCGGACGGTGATGGTCCCGTTCTTGTTGGCGTCCGCGCTGCCTGACAGCCCGGCAAGGATGTTGGCCGGTTCGTCGTTTCCTTCCCCGGGTCGTCTGCGAAGTTGGATGACGGGGGTTTTGTCTTGCTGCGACAGTCCGCTGGCCCAGCGCACCGGGGATGACCCATCGGTAGCTACGTTCTGTGAACCCTGCTTGACAATCGGAGCATCGAGGATCAGCAAGGTCAACCGGTTGTCGAGTTTCCCCAAGAGGCGCTGAAGCGTTCGAAGGGAAATCAACCGTTTACTCGATGCCTCAGGCGACCCTTCATAGGGGACCAAATAGACCTCGCCGTTCGACCGGTCTCTGACGGCCTGCCCGGAAAAATACACGACCAGTATGGAATCCTTGCTGATTCTCTGACGGACCCATTTGAGTAGAGTTCTTGCAATGTTGCCTTTGACGGCACGGCTTCCTTGGAGAACGCGGATGTTCCGGTTGGAGAACAGACCGCTGGTTTGTAGAGTGTCCCGCAACGTCATCATGAGACCTTGGGGTGTGTGATATACCCCAGGCCAAGCATCCTGATAGGCATCCATCCCGACGAGCATGGCCACGTACGCATCTTTGCCACGAGGCTTTTTCTGCAGTTTGGATCCGCCGGGTTGAGCGCCCGATGCACGGGTGCCCGGCTGGAGAGGCGCCACAATGCGGTGGGAGCCGATGGGTGTGCCATCCTCGAGTTGCAGCGCGATCACCAACTCCGCTTTTTGTGCGGGCACGTCGAGCGGCATGCGGCCTCGAATCTCCGTCGTCCTGGTTTCTCCGGGCTGAAACGTGCCCATGGAGATAGGAAGCGTTGTCATTTGAGAAAAGGCCTCCACCAGGGTCACATTTCCCGACACGTTGGCATTGGCCGTGGTAATGACGGTACTTCCGAGATTGGTGGCTTCGATCATCAGCACAATGGCTTCCCCGCCTTCGAGAATCAAGTTATCGTTGCCGTCTCTCAGCATCGTGCGAAAGGTAAAGAACGGCCGGTTGCTTGGTGGTGGAGCGGAAGACGGCGCTGAAAACCGGGGTGCGGTTTGTGGTGCGAATTGAGGCGTGGCTTGGGAAAATGCCGGTTGGCGACCCTGGACCGTGAGCTGTTGCGTGCCGCCGTCCTTGAGCAGTTGCGGGACCACTCCCACGAGTTGTTCAGCCAGTTCCGCGGCCGCCCCGTTGATTTTGGCATCGTATTGTCCGGTGGTGCAGGTGACGGATTGGCCGGTAATGGCCGGAGCCCAAACCCTGACCTGGCCGCCGTAACTCAAAGGGATTTGTCCCAATTCGGCACCGTTTCTATCGATAAACACCGCTTGCAGCTTGAAGTCGAGGTAGGCGAGATAATTATCTTCTTCCGCCATACGGTCGACTTCCTGGAACTCTTGGTTGACCATGCTGATCTGGACAATCAGATCATTCGGCCGGGTGGCTTGGACGGCTTCTCCTGTTCCCGCATAAGCCGTGACGGACTGAAAGGTTTCCTGTCCCAGGGTGAGAAAGTTCTGGACGATACTTTCGCCCGTTTCCAGCGTGTAGGGCAGGTCGCACGCCTGAATTTCGAGCGTGGCTTCCGTGACGCTCGGATCAAAGGCGTACGCCACCGAAATGGGAATGGCCGGTTCCTTTGGTTTTTCTTCTTCTCCAAATCCAAACCTGGGCAGGCTGATGTCCGGGAAGTCCAAGTCCGGCATATCCATGGGGAGATATTGGCAGCCTGAAAACTGGAGAATCGAAACGAAAAGCAGGAGCCTCGGGAGGGTACACGTTTTGAGATACATGGCGTGTAACGTACCCGATGCCTTGAATGGAATGCAACCATTCGTTCGGCATCGTTCGCGCCTATTATTACGCTGGAATATAGTATAATGGGGAAAAGTCTTGATCTGTTTTAAACTGGAGAAGCCGTTGAACCGGCATAGAAAGACCATTCTTCAAGAGCACGACGACCGGAGGCCGATCATGAGACTTCGCCCCATCATCCTGGGAATCCTGGGCCTCGTCTTTGGAGGCTGCGGCGAATGGCCGCAGGCCCGTCTCGATGCGTACCTCGGTCAGCAGCCGGAGACGGGGATTTCCGCGGTTGGCGAGTTGCCGAAGGGTCAGATCCACTCAGGCCTTTGGGTCTTCAACGACACCGGTGCGCCGGGTTCCGCGCCGAAACTCTCCGAAGCCGCGTTCGCTGACCTGACCGAGTATGTGCGGCAGCAATTGATGCATGCCGTTCCCATCAAGGTGGAGCGTGTCGTTGATTCATCGGGTCTGGGAGTCTCGCCGCCGGATTTCGCTGCGGTGCTTCAAAGGGCAAAAGACCAACACGTTGACTACCTCGTGATGGCCATTCTATCGAGCACTGAAATCGAGGTGCCGGAACGATTCCCCTGGCGAGGGTCTACCCTGGGAGCCATCGCGCGTGGCTTGACGTTCGGGTATCGTGCGGAAAACCTGGCGCTTGCCGAATTGGCGTTGATAAACGTGCGAACCGGACACGTGTTGGCGAGGGTCGAGGGGAATGCCTGGGCTTCCCTGGACCGGCTGGACCCGCCCATTGAGTCCAACGAGTACCCGGTGGTTCGCCGGAATCTGGAAGATCCGCCTATTTATCCCGAGACGGAAGCGGATGCGCACGATGTCATGCGAGCGGTCGCCGCCGGTGATGCCATCGACCAGGCGGTGCTGCATTTGAAAGAAGTCTGGGGCAAGTCCTGAACCGGATTGTGCATGCGTTATTCGAGAAATTTCTGAAATTCCGTCACAGTCAATCCTGCTTTTCGGATTAAGCTGCGAAGGAGGCCGGGGCCCAACTCTCGATGTAGCGGGACCGTTAGTACAACAGCCATATCTTCCTTGATGAGGGTGACGTGACTTCCACGTTGACGATCTTGAGTCCAACCAGCCTTTTTGAGAACTCGGATTGCAGCCTCGCCAGAGCAGACCGGGAGTTTGGTCACGCCACTCCTACTTCAACTTCCCTGACTTCGATGTGATCGGGCAGGCCGTGGGCCCGGCGGGTTTCGAGACTGGCAAGAATGGCTTCTTGAATATTGGCCAACGCTTCTTCGCGGGTTTGTCCCTGGGATACGCAACCGGGGAGGGCCGGACAATCGACGACGTAATACCCGCCTTCGTCCTGTTCGATGGTGACGAGAAATCGCATAATCTTCTCCTTTGCAGCAGGATCTATAGCATAACCTCATAGGAGGCGAGGGGACAAGAGAAACGATTGTCGCGGTCTCTAGCGATAATTCACGAACTGCAGGTCGATGCCGAAGTCTTGCTCTTTTAGAAAATTGATGACGGCTTGCAGTTCGTCCTTGCTTTTGCTTTGCACGCGCACCTGGTCGCCTTGAATCTGCGCCTGCGCCTTGACCTTTTTCTCCTTCAGACTCTTCGTTATGGCTTTGGCTTTCTCTTCGACGATCCCGCTTTGCACCGTGACGTGTTGCCGCACGGTCCCCCCCAGGGCTTGTTCCACCTTGCCGTAAACGAGGGCTTTCAACGACACGCTTCGTTTCACGCATTTTCCCTTGAGGATGTCGATGACCGCCTTGAGTTTGTAGTCGTCGTCCGCCACGATCTCCAGGACGTGCTCTTTTTCCTTGAGCATGACCTTGGATTGTGACCCTTTGAAATCGAAGCGTTGCCCGATTTCTTTCATGGTTTGATCAACCGCGTTTTTGACTTCCTGCATGTCCACCGTGGATGTCACGTCAAACGAGAACGTCTCCGCCATGAAGTTGTCTCCTTTTTCTCTGTCGTAGCAGAACCATCTTTACTGGAAGGCATGTCCTGGACTATGACCTGGGGGGCCGCGGGTACGCATTCATCGCGCTCTGGCAGTCCATGTCTCCCAAATAAACAGGCACTCGGATGAGTCAGGGTTTATATGCCAGATCGTTATACGTTTCGTGGGGTTGGAGTCTTTCAACTCAATAAAAAGCACGTGTTCCCATGGATCTCAGGTGACGCGGCTTGTTATTGTTTCTTCCATAGCGTCACTTTGAAATGATCTTCAGCCACCTCAAAATCCGGTTCTCTCTCATTGTGTTCTTGCATTAACGGAATGACCTTTCGGCGAATGCCTATACCTTGGTCTTCAACGTAGCCGTAATCTCTAAAAATCCTGACGGACGACGGATTGCGTTGTAATTGCGCGCCGCTTCTGATTCTTTCGGTTGTCATGCCATTGGGTAGAGCGCCTGGGCTGATTATTTCCATGCGATTATTGTAGACGACAACGCGTACATAGTTTTGTTTTGTCCAATCTCTATGAATCAAAGCATTAATCACCAGTTCTCTTATGGCTTCAAACGGATAATCCCAAACCCGTTTGCGCCCCATTCCTTGTAGTGTCTCATTACTGATATATGGTTGAATAAGTGTACTTATTCTTTGATGCAGAGCCGGCTCAATGGGATCATTAGCGCCGCCGCTTCCTCGGCGTTCCAGTAAAGGAGCGTCCAATAACTTGTCAAATATGGTGTTGTAATCTTTATCATTGCCTTCATAAACCGAAAGCCTTACGCCGGCTTGTGGCAGTCTCAACTGGGGCTTTTTCGCAAACAACGCATAAGCAAAATAGCTGCAAGCAAGGGGTGTGGCATCGCCGACCAGAAAGCTGTGGTTAACCATCATTTCCTGCAAATCCTCGTCAGGAGACTGTATCAGAATATCTCGAAAATATTCCTTGTAACGATGTTCATCCAAATCTGAAACTGAAGATCCGTGTACGGGAAATTTTTCCGCTGACAGTAGTCCGCCCGAATCAAATAACCTCGCCTGTTGTTCACGGCCAGCCAGTTGGCAAGTATCACCGTATCGGACATAGATATCTTGACGGTCTTTGTGTTTGAGAACATAGGGTTTACTGTTACCTTGAGGAATTTTCACGACGGCCACGCGCTTTCCTTCAACACTGATTTCTTCGTAATCCGGTAATATAAAAGGATGAACATACCTGCCGATGACTGTATCCATTAGCCACTCTTGAAGATTATTCCGTTGGATGCCGCTAATGCTACGGTCGTCCTCAACACCAACCAAAACGATACCGCCGTTCATATTGGCAAAAGCAACGATTTCTTTGGCAAATGTTTCGGGGCGCTCATCACCACCCTTAAACTCAAGCTTTGCGCCTTCGTCTTGAGCAATGAGTTCCAATAAGTCACTTTTCAGCATTGCTTAATAACCGTATTTGTGCCTGCGCATCTCAAAGGCGGCCTTGCCGCCTTCCAGTATTTCCGCTGCACGTTCACTCACCTCCGGTTTGTCGATGGCGCCCATCTCTGTAATTTTCCCTCCATGCTTGTCACTGTGTAATACTGTGATCAATTCGGCATCACCAAAAACCGGGATGTTGGCGTTGTGGGTTGCGAATATGAATTGCCGTTTGGTCTTGAGTTGTCTTAAATCTTGTACGATACGATCGGCAATAAAAGCGTTATCCAGATGATCTTCCGGCTGGTCAACAATCAGCGGATCATCACGACTCGATAAAAGTAAGTTAAGGATTGCGGTACATTTCTGCCCTGTGGAAAGATCGTTCAGTAGTTTGTAATCTTCTTCGTCATCGTGGGCAATATTCAACTCAATCTCAACCTTATCCTTCAATTCAATCTCTTCCAGTTCCAATCTTTTTTGCAAATTGAGATTCAATAACTTGTCAATAGTGCTATTTTGTAGTCCGATGGAACCATATTTGTCCATAAAAGCCTGAGCGCCTTTTTCCTCGATCCACTTCGACCACGCCAGTAAATCCACATCGACCGTCTGATCTAACCACTTTATTTTTGCTTCGCCTATGCCTTCAATGGTGAGTAAAAAATCTTTGAGCGAACGCAGATTGCCACAGCGTTCTACTCGGATTCTTACTTTTCCCTTGAGTTCATCTCGATTTAACTTTCCAGATGATTTTTTCAAGGCATCGAAACGATTGAAAGCAGTGTCGCGATATTTTTCCAATAAAATGTTTCTCTCTCTCTTAATTTCCTTAATCAACGCCTTTTGTCGTTTATGTTCGTTTTTTTGTTTGTCTATAAGTGTTAGTGCTTTGATAATGTCAGTATATTCCCGCCCCAACATCTTGCCTGTTTTGCCTGCCTGTTCGGGTAGCAGGGCAATTGCCTGCTGTAGCTCGTCTTTGATTTTGCTGACGCTACTTTCCCATTCAGTTTGTAAGGCATCCTGCTTGTTGCGGGCATCTTCCAAATGGCGCTTTGCTTGCTGAACAAGCCCGTCTAGTTGCTCTTTTAGGACTTCAAGCATCCCCCGCATCTCTATCAGAATGACTTTATTGGGTAATGGATTAATGCTGGCATCCTGCAAAAATTCCAATTCAAACACGTCCTCATAATCCTTCAGCCATTTCTGAACCAGTTCGATTTGCCGTTGAATATCTGTCTGGATACTATTTTCTTTTTCAAGCAAGTTGACATTCTTTAATTTTTTTTCTATGCCCAGTTTTTTAAATTGTTCTACCTGTTCTTTTAGTTTCAGTTCCCGTTGGACAACGGCATTCAGCAGGTCGAAGTCTTCATCTGCCTTGATCCATTTCTTTCTGTTGTCTGCTAGCTGACGCTTAATCTCTTGGAGAGTTTCGTCAAACTCATGGCTATCAGGCAAAAAATCGTTGATCAGCGCCAGTTTGGCGGAATCGTCTTTTTCAATCTCTAAAATCTCATTTTGTCCCAATAACACAACGTCAGGAAGAATGTCTCGTGGGCTGAGATGAGACGGCTGCTCCTGCTCATTTTTTACTATCGTTTGTTCGCCATATCGCCTGCTGATCGTGTAACGCTGGCCCGATTGGGCTTTTGAAGTGACTCTTAAGATTATTTTTGAATCGCCGAGGTTGTTTTTACGAAGCGCTTCCGACACTTTGTTATCTTGCCCACGTGTGGGGAGGTCCAAGACGTAACGAATGCCTTCAATCAAGGTAGATTTCCCTGTGCCGCGCCCGCCGATAATGGCATTCAGGTTTTCCGATAAGCACAGATCGGCCTCTAAAAAAAACCCTGCACCTTGCCATTGAATCGATTCTATTACCGAATAACGATTCTTTGGTCTTTGGTGATTGAGTCGAATTCGTGATTCAGGATCAAAAAAAGCCTTCCTGAATGCGGAAAAATCAGGCTCGGTCATTTTGATTAAACAGGAGGCCGAAGGATCTGATAGCGTTTCCGGATGTTCTATGTCTTTGGCATTGATAATCGCGATAGGTCTTATTCGCTTGTAATCGGGATTTTTGTTTTGAATGATTTGTTGGTAGTTGTATTTATCCGGCACATCTTCTATCGGACCGGGGATCTGTCCCGCTTTGACTAACTCTTCTTTTTTCCACAATTGAACGTAGTTTCCGCCACCGCCATCCAGCCTTAGCAGGCCATTGTTTCCGGTTAGGTGTGCCGCGTACCAAAAACCTTCTTGATCATTGGTCACCTTGTTCGCGATTTGTTCGCAGCTAAATGAAGATGGATGGGTTGGTTCTTGAGCAAGTTTGGTGCTGTTTTCACCCATCAATTGTCCAAGATACTGATTGAGTTTTGCTAATGAACTATCCTCAGGGTAGAGGCAGACCATATGAATTTTTTCAGAACTAGCAATCTCAAATCCTGGAAACACGGCGATGCCGTTCTGTTGCAAAAGATTTCGTAACTCTTCTGAATCTTCTACCTTTCCATGATCTGAAAGACCTACAACTTCGATATGATTGTCCTGGCACTGCTGCAAAATTTGTTTGTTGTAGTCCGCTTCTTGCAGGGATGTCTTTCCACGATGTTGGGCGTAGCTAAAGGAATTAACCTGCAATGCGCATTTGTAGAAGCGTGATCCTAGATATTGAACTTCGTTGCTCATAGATTTGTCTCCATCACCTTCAACCAAAGCCGACTCTCCACTCTGCTCACAGGTCTCGCTGCTCATATTGAATGTCTTAATTCATGAGAAGCGGCCACGGCACGCATTATACCATGTCTGCGGTCGCGAATTTATCTGTCGTCTTGGTGTCGTTTCCGCAGCCCAAGCAGGCCTCAAGTCAGCAACATTTTCCCTCCGGGATCCGGATGCCTTCGCCGTCGATAATTTCCGTGGTGGTGTAAGGCTGTTTCAGTACCAGGTATTGGTACCATTTCATTGCGCTCTCGGTGAGGACCACGAGTGCCAGGACCGCGACCAGTCCCACCAATGCCGCGTTGAGCATCATCGTGACGCGATCCACCGGGTCCGCGGCGGTTTGCGCCCGGTCCAGAAAAATCCACCACAGGTCATGACAGCCCGTCAAGGTGATGGTGCCCACGAACACCATGGGGACGGCCGTTACCCACAGGTAACGGGCCTTGTCCATTTTGATGAACAGGGTCGTGCCGATGCAGAGCGCCAGTGTCCCCAATAACTGGTTGGCGGCTCCGAACATGGGCCAGACTGTGGAGATCGTGCCCGTGGCGATGAGCCATCCCCATGCCCCGACCACGAGGGCGCTGGACAGGATGACGCCGGGCCACCAATTGATTTGGCGAAGCGGGGCATACACGTGCCCGCCCATTTCCTGAACGAGGTAGCGCGCCACGCGCGTGCCCGCGTCGATGGTCGTCAGGATAAACAGGGCCTCGAACAGAAGCGCGAATTGATACCAATAGGCCATGAGCCCGGCCATCCCCGGCAGGGCTGAAAAAATCCAGGCCATGCCCACGGCCAGCGACACCGCGCCTCCGGGCCGGCCCGAGACGTCCACTTCGACCAGTTGCGAAAGCGTATGAATATTTTCAACGGGGTATCCCATGGCTGCCAGGGCCTCGGCCGGAAGGCGTGTGTTGATCGCAAAATAATCGCCCGGGATGAGCAGGGACGCCGAGATCAACGCGACCACCCCGACAAAGCTTTCCAGCAACATGGCGCCGTAGCCCACCATGGCCTGGGATTCGCGGGCAATCATTTTCGGCGTGGTGCCCGATGACACGAGCGAATGGAAGCCCGAGATGGCGCCGCAGGCGATGGTGATGAACAGAAAGGGAAACAGCGGGCCGGGGATGATCGGGCCTCCCCCGGCAATGAATCCGGTGACCTTGGGCATGTGCAGGTCAGGCGCCAGAATGATCACGCCGATCGCCAGCAACCCGATGACCCCGAGTTTCATGAACGTCGAGAGGTAATCCCTGGGAACCAACAGCATCCACATCGGCAGCACCGAGGCCAGAAATCCGTATCCGGCCAGGAGCCAGACCAACGTGGTCCGGTCGTGGGTAAACCAGATCGCCACGTCCGACTGCGCCACCATTTTACCCAGGATCACGGACAGCACCAGAAGCACGATACCCATGAGGGACATTTCTCCGACGCGGCCTGGGCGCACGTGGTGATGATACCCGCCCATGAGCAAGGCGATGGGGATGGTCATGGCAATCGTAAACGTGCCCCAGGGATTGGCCACCAGTGCGTTGACCACGGCCAGCCCCAGACCCGCCAGGGCCACGATCACGATGAACAGCACGGCCACGGCCGTGGCCGTGCCGGTGATCCATCCGATCTCCGCGCGTGCGATTTCCGGGAGGGAGCGGCCGTTGCGACGCAGGGAGCCGACCAGGATGACGAAATCCTGTACTGCGCCGGCCACCACGGCTCCGATCACAATCCAGAGAAACCCCGGCAAAAACCCGAACTGGGCCGCCAGGACCGGACCCAACAATGGTCCGGCGCCGGCAATGGCGGCGAAATGGTGTCCGAAGAGCACGTATTTGTTCGCGGGATAATAATTGGTGCCGTCTTCCAGGCGAAAGGCCGGGGTTCGGCGTTCGTCATCGAGTTGCATGACGCGCCGGCTTAAAAAACCTCCGTAAAACCGATAGGCCAGCACGTAAAAGCAGCCGGCTGCGGTCACCAGCCAGAGCCCGTTGACTTTCTCGTCAGGATTCAGCAATCCGGTGACGAAGCCGAAGGACACGGCGCAGAGGAGGGAAACGAGGATCCACGCGGTCGTCTTCAGGGTCTTCATGGTGCTCTGGAACATCGAGAGAACGATTCGTGTGTGCCGGGTATGGCGAAACGACGCTTTGTCCGCGTTATCCCGGCGGTGCGTCTGCCGATCATGCCGGTTGCGAGAATGGGGGTTTGCCGAACTTCTGTCGAATGGCGTTCATGGCGTTGAAGACCATGGGTTTCGTGAGTAGTCGATGCTCGATCGCTCGCTTGCCCGGGAAATCGAGTAAGGATACTCCAATGACCATGGTGAGTAAACCTTGGCCCGGGAGGACGAGCATGGCAATCCCCGCCAGGAGAAACACCAGGCCGATCATGTTCTTGATGACCAACCCCGCGTAGCGCACGACCGGATGGTATCCTTCCAACCACACGTGTTCTTCATCGTGCAAAAAGTAATCCACGGGCAGGCGGATGATGATGACGGGAATGAGCAGGATGGTCCCGAAAAACATCACGACCGAGGCGATGGTGATGGCAATCAGGGCCTCTTGCGGGACCAGGGCGGTCAGGTCGTCGTAGGCAGACAGAATGGCGTTCATCGGGTGCGCTCTGGGCGTCGCAAGGGGACATAGCACGTTCGACGTGATTCGACAAGCGTCGCCGAACGTTCGGAAGCGGATTCGTCGTCGGAAGCCCGTTGAAGGGGCGTTGTCGAACAGGATAGGATGACGTTCCATTTTTCGAGATGTGGAGGCCCGGGCGATGCCCGCTTACTGGTTGCTCAAATCGGAACCTTCGGCGTTTTCCATTGAGGATTTGGCGCGCGCTCCCAAACGGACGACGTGCTGGGAAGGCGTGAGAAATTATCAGGCGCGGAACTTTCTCCGATCCATGGCCGTCGGCGATTCGGCTTTCTTTTATCATAGCAATGCCGATCCTCCGGCGATCGTGGGGATTGTCGAGGTCGTCAAGGCCGCGTATCCTGATTTTTATGCGTGGCAGTCCGACAGCCGGTATTTCGACGAAAAAAGTTCAAAAGAGAACCCGCGATGGGTGATGGTCGACGTTCGGTTGAACGAGGTACTGCGAACGCCGATTTCCTTGGAAAGCCTCAGAGGAGTGAAAGGTCTGGAAAAAATGGAACTGCTCCGCAGGGGTTCGCGTCTCTCGGTTCAACCGGTCCGCGAAAGCGAATGGAAGATTATTTTGCGGTTGTCGCAGGCAAAAACGTAAACCATCTATTTGTGCAGGTTTCCGGGACTTTGTTACACTGAATACGTCATCGTTTGGGAGGAGAACACGCGATCGGACTGATGAAGAGAGTCAACCTGGCCGGCATGGTTATGGCCTTGGTGTGTGGCGTGTGGTACCAGGGGGCTGGCTTTGGTGCAGCCGTGCCCGCCGCGGCGTTGGGTCAGGAAGACATTGCCGTGACCGTGTACATCGAGAATCGCCGGTTTATTCCGCACGTGGTGCACCTGCGCGTCGGCCAGCGAGTCCGTCTCATCCTCAAGAACGAAGACGTTGAACTGCATGCGTTTGTCCCCGCGAATCTCCTGGTGCGGACGAACGTCCAAGTGAGTGGTAACGGGGCGCCGCAGTTCGGCAAGGAAGGGTTCAGCCGCGTGCTGATTCCGTCAGGCGGCCAAGTCGAGCTGGTGTTCACGTCGCAGGAAGCCGGCTCTTTCCCGTTTTTCTGTGATTTGCCTGGTCATATCATGAACGGGACGATCGTGGTTGACGGGTAGATGACTCTGTTGGATATGCTAGAGAGAGACGTATAGTTTTGTGTCCCACTTTGATTTTGAGGAGGAGAAGTGCTCATGATGTATCGGATGGTTGATTGTTTATATGGTGGACGGACCTCCACGGATGGCCGAAAGCAATCACGAGTGTCCAAACGACGTGGTTTTGGCCTTGGGGTCCTTATGCTCGGGTTAATTGGGTTCGGGTCGGCCAATCTTTCTGGCGCCGCGGAGCCCGTTCCGGCTGCACAGGGTGAGGCGGCCGTGCAGGCGGTTCAGAACTACGCCCACGCGGTGGCTGGCCGGGATTCGACTGGGGTGGCCCAAAACGATTTTGTCTGTCTGTTGAAGATGGTGGAAGCCGGAGCCACGGGGAAAGGGCAGTTTTTACCTGAATCGGATCCGGTCTATTCATGGTGTTGGGACCGGCTCGTTCAAGCGCATGCGGAAGTCATCGACAGCCGGGATCGGGCGCTGGATGAGTTATGGCCGGGTGTCGGCAAGTTGGTGAATTTTCGGGATTTCAAGCGGTTCGAGATCGCGGAAACCCGCGCGCGTCAGCGAGCCCCATCCTTTTTTGTGATGCCTGAGATCGGTGACATGTCCGAGGCGCCCGGGTTCACCCTGGACGTGATTGGTACCGGACCGCTCCCCCATGCGTCCTTTCAGGTTCCGGGCTCCGACCATATGGTGGCCGTGCCCACGACCTTGGTTCGGGTACGCATTGCCTATCCGGATCCGATGACTTCGCCGGCAGCGAACGGTCCGGGTCAACAGGATTGGGCCGTGCCGTATAAAAAACCCATCCATCCGGTCAAAGCCGTGACCGTGAAATGGGTGGTGTTGTCGGGCTTGTTCGAACATGGGTTTCCCGTGGATACCGCCGTCCTCAATATGCCGATGACCTCTTCCATGGGCACGCCGATTCCATTCGTCGTCGATCCCGGCGGGTTTGAGCAGAAGACCACGGAATATTGGAGTCCGAATGAAGTGCAAGGGGCATTGACGGCCGGGCTGGAGCGGGCGAACACGTTGCCGACGCGCCGGGAGCGGATCTCCATGCTCAACCGGATTTTGGTCGTGAACCCCTCGCACCTGGAGGGATTGCAAGCCATTTCGCGGGAACTGTACGCCGGCTTGTTGGATTTTGGCGCCCGGACGCATGGCGTTCAGTTGGAGAGCGAGCCGCTGTACCAGGCGTTTAATGCCCTCTATTGGACAATCCAGTCGTCAACCGACCGGATGGATATTTCCCTTGAGATGGAAATGGGCGGCAAAACCGAGCCGACCCCGGCCGATTATCTGTATCGCTTGATTCCCGCGATGGAAACCTTGGTGGATTTACAACCCGGAGATTTTGAAACGCGCTTGAAACTGACAATGGCCTATCGCTGGACAAACGACCAGGTGTCAGCCATCATGGCCCCTCAGCAATTGCTTTCCGAATTGCCCACGGATCAACCGAACATGCGTGCCAGGATCTTGATGGCCATTGCCTGGTCACGAATCAGCAAGGTCGCCTGGAATCGTTTCTTTGACGACCCGGATATCTTACAAGGGTACAAAGAAGCCGAGGAGGCCTTTACGCTGTCCTCCGATCCCCTGATCAAATTCTCCGCAGCCTATGCCAAGGCGTACAGTTTGGTCTTTCGCCCCAAGCGTGACGATGAGGCGATGTTCGCACTCTTGAAGGAAGCGCGACGCTGGTATCTGGAGATTCCGGGAGCGACGCCCCAGTCCTGGGCCTTTCTCCTGCAAAACGATACCTTGAAAGGGTTCGTGGACACGGATCCCAAGTTTCACTCGTTGATGACCGCGAATTCTTAACGAGAGGGAGAGGACAGCCATTCGTCATTCTTGAGTGGCCAAATCGCATTCGGGGCCGAACCATCCTGCCTCAAGATTTCTTACGCTCTCCGGGATGTGGTCGCCTCGTCCTTCGCATGGCTCGGACCGCAGTTGTTTAGTGTCGAGTCTCGACCCGGTGGGGAAGCCGGCCGCGCACGACTGCAAAAACATTGCCTCAGCACGGGCGCAATGTGACGGGTTCTACCGTTGCCCATGTCAAAAAAAGACCTCCAACTTGATTTTCGGAAAAATCCGAACGTCCTCGGCACCATGGTCGATGCCATGGGCGACGGTATATTTACCGTGAATGCGGAGGGTCACATCGTCGCGTGGAGCACGGGCGCAGCGCGGATTACCGGCTATGCCGGCGATGAAGTGATCGGAAAATCCTGCCACATTCTTGAAGGGCAAAACTGCAAAGGGTTTAACAAGCTCACCGAGTTTTTGGAAAACCCGACGCCCTATCCGTGGGGCATCTGCAATCAGGAATGCAAGGTATTGTCGAAGGACGGACGAGAACTGTATCTCTATGGAAACGTGTCTGTCTTACGCGATGAACGCGGCACGGTCGTCGGTGCCGTGGGGACGTTTACGGATCTGACCTCCTTTATCCTGGCCAAAGAAAAAATTCAGGTTTTGGAGGAACAGGCTCAATCCAGAGAGTCGTTTCAGCAAATGGTCGGGCGTAGCGCCGTGATGCAGGAAGTCTTTCGACGCGTGCGACTGGCCGCACAAGGCGACGTGCCGGTCCTGCTGACCGGGGAGTCGGGCACGGGGAAGGAATTGGCGGCCCGGGCCATCCATGCCCTCAGCGCCAGAAAGGACAAGCCGTTTTTTGCCATCAATTGTTCGGCCATTCCGGAAACCTTGATCGAAAGCGAGTTGTTCGGTCACGTAAAAGGAGCCTTTACGGGAGCGGTCCGAGACAAGGTCGGAGTGTTCCAGGCGGCCGAAGGAGGCACCCTGTTTCTGGATGAAATCGGCGATACGAGTCCTCTCCTCCAACTCAAACTGCTTCGCGTGTTGCAGGAGAGCGAGATCCGGCGTGTCGGTGATGAAAAAAGCATGAAGGTCGACGTGCGATTCATTACGGCGACGAACAAGGATTTGAAGCATGTGTTGACGACCGGGGCCATGCGGGAAGACTTCTTTTATCGCATTCGGGTCTTTGAAATTACCCTCCCGGCCCTCAGAGAACGGCGTGAAGACTTACCCTTGTTGGTCAGTCATTTTCTTGCCGAAGGCTCAAACGTGTATCCCCGTGCCATCAACGATATTGCGCAGGATGCGATGCAGCAGATGCTGAAATATTCATGGCCGGGAAACGTGCGCGAATTACAAAATGCCATTGAACATGCTTTTGTGACGGCGGAAGGGGGCTGCCTGACCGTAATCGATCTCCCTCCGGAAATTCGTACGCCCACGTCGCCTACCTCCAATGCGTCGATCAAAGAGCCTCTGACCCCTGAGCAACAGGCCGAGCGTGATCAGATAATCGAGGCCCTGCGACAGACCCGGGGCAGTAAAACCAAAGCGGCCAAATTATTGAGATACAGTCGAGTGACGCTGTGGAAAAAGCTGCAAAAGTTCGGCATCCACGGCACGTCCTCTCAATTTCGTTAACGCGTTAAGTTAACGAATTAGCGTTACAACGTTAACATACCCTCCCTTCCTTAAACATTTTCAAAGGTCTTACGTTACAACCAATTGAAATTACTGCGTAATTTTTTCTGTTGCGTCGATTTGAAACGTGGCATAGGCTTTGCTTTGTGTAGGAATGGCATAGACAACCGGTTGCAAGGAGGTGACCCCATGACAAGAAATGTCGGCGGAGTCGATCAAAAAATACGCTTAGTTCTAGGCCTGTTGGCCGTTGGGTTGGCAGCCTTGAGCGGATTGCCCATGTGGGCTGTGGGGGTGATTGGTGTGGTCGGGGTGGTTGCGCTTGTGACGGGAGGCGCGAGATATTGCCCGCTCTGGGCGCTATGGGGAGTGAACACTTGCCCCTTAAAAAATCAAGGAAAATAATAGGACACCCGATATTGTTCCTCTATAATGAGCGGTACGTGAGGCCTGATGAATGGTCTATGTGAGCCATTCAACGGTCATACTGATAACGGCATAGGAAAGATTCGTCGTAGTTCGTAGTAAAGGGCTATTTATTTTAACCACAAGGAGGTAGGTCATGTTCGGTTCGATTCGTTCAATGAGTTACATCGTTCTTCTTAGTTGTTTCTTTATTGGATTGATGATCACCCCGGCCATGAGTGATGGCAGCCCGGCTGACGGCTTCGGCCTGCATGTCCAAGCCCCGCACATGATGGCTGATGGGCAGCCCGGTGGTCCCTTCCATCATTATTGCAAAGGCATTTCCAATGAAATCATCCAATGCTTGCTCTTTCCGTCCACCGACGCCAAGGCGCCTTTGATCGGGGTGGAATACTTCGTGGCCAAGGATCTGGCCCGCAAGGAAGTTCCGCTCATCACATGGAACAGGAATTTCCACGACCATGAAGTGGAAATCGCCACCGGGCGCGTGCTCATTCTGGACATTGAAGATGAAAAGAAGGTCGCGGAAATTGCCGCTGCCGCCGCGCAAACGGACGGCGTCATTTATCACCTCTGGCAACCGGGCCAAAAGGTGCCTGATGGAACCGTGACGATTCCGAATGCGATCGGTCACAAATTCCGAACCGAGTAAGGTATCGCCGGTGCGGGAACGCATCACGTCCCGCACCGGTCCTCCTCCTGTCGTTGACTCTTCACAGGAAAGAATTGTCTCATGCCATTGACCGGCAAACAAGCGGCCAGCTACGTCCTGGCTTTGTTCTTGCTGGGAGGGTCGGTTGTCTGGGGAGGGGATCCCGCGGTTCTCAAGCCGCGTGTGCCACCTGATCAGATTGAAGAAGCTAAAACGTGGCAGAATCCGTTTCCCAATACGCCCGAACGTCTTGAACGAGGCAAGAAACTGTTTCATGGCAAAGGGTTTTGCGTGACGTGTCATGGCCGGGACGGGAAGGGGTTTGGCAACATTCCGGGTCTGCACGGAAAACTCCCGAGAAATTTCACGGATACCCAGTGGCAGGCCGCACGGACCGATGGCGAACTGTTCTGGATCCTGAAAAACGGTAGCCCGGGCACGGATATGGCCTCGTTTATTCCGCTCGTGCTGACGGAAGAAGAGGCCTGGGATGTTGTCCTATACGTGCGTGCCTTCGGCGGCACGTAACACGTTTTTGAGGTCACATCCTTACTGCAGTTTTAAAGAATTATTTTTTGAAGGAGGAAAAACATGATGACGCATTGGAAATCAACTGTTCTTGCAATTGGGATCGCGGGCATGTTGGCCTACACGGGGGGAGTCCCATCTGTTGCTCATGCTGATGCTTCAAAGGATGACGTCAATGAAGCATTTGCACCTGTTTTGAAGTTAGAAGGAAAAGCCCGTAAGGAGATTAATGCGATTGCCAACATTCTTGCTCCTGGTTCGAAGATGGTCCCCATTGATGCCACCAAGGCCAGCGGGGAAATGTGCATGCTGGAGACGGTAACCAAACACAATATGATCCATTTTTCGCAAAATCCCGAACAAACCCATGAAGACGTGGTGTATTTCATCAATCCTGCCACGTTTATCGCCAATGGCTTGGATGTCACGAAACTTCCTCGGCACCCCAGTGAATTGGGGAAGATGGAGCCACTCCAATGGTATTACTATGATGGGACCTATGTGGAGCCTCATCAGGGCGGCCAACTGAATAAGGCATTCGTCATTATGAGTGTAAATGTGAAATAGCTCGGCAAGCGTGGCACGTGCTCCTGCCCGTGCGCGCCTACAAGGTCGGCTGAAGATTGACACGGCTAGGGTATGGCCATATACTATCAATATGGCCATACCAACTATCAAATCGACCTACTCGCTGGATGTCGAATCCGTGCGCAGGCTTGAGACACTGGCGCAACGCTGGAACGTGTCGAAGTCCGAAGTGCTACGGCGTGCCATTCGGATTGCGGCGATAGATGGGATTCCCGGCGACGATGCGCCACTGAATGCTCTTGACCGACTGCAAGCCTCGCTACGTGCGCACAAGGTCAACCTCGCGCAGTGGAAACGGGACTTGAAGGCCGAGCGCCGGGCGACTGCTCATCGGCTGCCTCCCGAGACCTGATGATCCATCTGGATACGAGCTTTCTGATTCGGGCGCTGAACTCAGGGTCGCCCGAGGACCGCAAGTTGCGAGAGTGGATTGGTGCCGGCGAAACGCTAAGGATGAGCACGGTCGCCTGGGCGGAATTTTTGTGCGGCCCACTCGACGAATCCGAGATAGCATTGGCTGCTCAGATCGTTGAACAGCACGGTGACTTTACCCTGGATCACGCGGCGATTGCCGCACGTTTATTCAATGAGTCGGGTCGGCGGCGTGGCTCGTTGATCGACTGCATGATTGCAGCGGCGGCACTCGCCGCCGGTGCGTCTATCGCGACCGAAAACGTCGCGGACTTTCGCCGGTTCGAGGATTTCGGCCTGCAGTTGGCATGAGGGGCTTCCTGCATCGCAAGCGAGTTGCCTGCCGAATAGAGGCTGGTTGCTTGTTGGATGTCCTTGCCAGTGACAATATCGAGGCCAAGTTTATCGAAACGCTCGGACGACCACCGGTTGCACTTCTCTTGCTATTGATTTGAAGCACCATGGTTTGGCTGCTTGTGTGGAGCCATTCCGTGGGACCTCATCTCTCCGACCCCCCTCCGATACCCTTCCGATCTGATGCGGTAACAGCGGCAGACGGGTTGACAAACAGGTAAAATTAGGAGTGTATTTGACGTAAAGGTCAAATTGTGAGTGTATGGGGATATAACCCAAGAATTTTTTGGAATTTCAAAAATCATGCAATTTCCGGCTATCAATGTACTGAGGAAAGCGTCCCACAGTCCTTGTGACCGGGGACGAGATAGAGTTCGGCGACCGGGGATCATCGTGCTGAGCATTCTCCTGGCCTGTATGGCAACGAGTTGTACGGCCAGCCCCGTTAAGTCAACGAGGCCACTGCCGAGTAAATTCCCCAAGCCGGATGTTATCCAACCTGATGTTCGTTCTGCGGAAGTCGCTGCTCGGGAACGTTCCGTACCAAGCCCCGTTCCGTTTTCGCTCGAAGATCGGATGGCGCTTGGCATTCCTTCAGGACTCGCCCTCACAGGCGAACCTGCCCAAGCGTTCAGTTTCCGGGCACGGGAAATGCCCTTGGTCGATGCCTTACGGCTGTTCTCGCGCGCCAATACGCTCAATATGGTCGTGGAGCCGGGGGTCGAAGGCGTGGTGACGGTCGACTTTCAGGGCCTTGTGCTTGAAAAAGCCATGGCCGCGTTGCTGGATACGCAGGGATACTATTGGGAAAAAGATGGAGAACTGATCGTCGTACGCCGACTGAAAACACGCATCTTCACCCTGGATTACATCCGCCTGGAACGTTCCGGCGAGGGACGCAATAAAGCGCAAGTCACGTCCGGGTCCGGGAGAAGCGGTGGGCAGGACGCGGGCGAGGTGATCCTGAGCCAAAAGGACCAGATCAAGTTTTGGGAGGAAATTGAAACGCAGATCGGCGCGCTTCTCTCAGCCGAAGGTCGCTTTGTGGTGAACCGGTTGTCCGGCACCATTCAAGTCACGGATTTGCACCGGCGGGTCGAAGAGGTGGCGACGTTTCTGGCCAACGTCCGCAACTCTCTTTATCGACAGGTCGAGATCCAGGCCAGGATTTATGAAATCGCGCTCCGGGACGATTACAGCCTGGGAGTGGATTGGAGCCGGATCGATCTCAGCACGCCCAAGGGCAGTTTCAAACTGGCCAACGTCATCACGGCGCCGGCCGGCGGCTTCGTCGCGCGAGCGGCCACCGCGGCCTTTAGTTTTAACGACGGTGATTTTGAGGGCGTGATCCAAGCCTTACAGGAGCAGGGTGACGTGCAGGTCGTATCCCAACCCCGGATTCTGACGCTGAACAACCAGCCGGCGCTGATCAAGGTCGGGACGGATCAATCCTTTTTTACCTCGACCACCGCGCAAGGGACGGCAGGCGCCGGGAACATCATTACGGAGCAAGTGCGGACCGTGACCTCGGGTCTGGTCCTCTCGGTGACTCCGCAGATTTCCCAGGACGGCTGGATCATGATGGACGTGTCGCCCATTATCACCCGGTTGACCGATATCGTGCAGTCACAGAACGGCTCCACGGCCCCTGTGTTGGAGGTGAAACAGTCCGGCGGGCTGGTCCGTGTCCGTGATGGACAGTTGGTGATTATCGGCGGGCTGATCCAGGAGCAGCTCACGACGACTGAACGCAAGGTGCCGTTGCTGGGTGATCTTCCCGTGTTAGGTTCGTTCTTCAGCGGCACCTATCAGGCCGAGCGAAACACCGAACTCGTCATCTTCCTCATGCCTCGTATTCTGCGGGTGACGTGATGGAGCGACTCGATCTGAACGTGTGTTACGAACGACTGGGCTTCATCGAAGCCCCGTTTCGGGTGACACCGGACACCGACTATTTTTTCCGATCGCCGCAACACCTGCAAGCCTTGGCGCATTTGCAATTCGGGATCGCCAGTGGCGAGTTGACGATGTTGACCGGTGAAGTCGGGGTCGGGAAAACGCTGGTGTGCCGGTACCTGTTGCGGCATCCTCCGAAAGGCGTGCGTTTTGCCTACCTCTTGAATCCCGATCAATCGTACGCGGATCTTCTGGGTTCAATCTATCGGGACCTCACCGGACAGGTCCCGGAAGATCGCAGCATCGGGGCCCTGCAACGGACGTTGTCCCACGTGTTGCTACAATTGGCCGGGCAGGGTAAACGCGTGGCCGTCCTGGTTGACGAGGCGCACCGGTTGAGCGGGAAAGTCTTGGAAGGACTCAGGCTGTTATCGAACCTGGATACCGAAAAAGAAAAACTCATGTGCCTGTTGTTTGTCGGACAACCTGAACTCGAGCGGACGTTGTCCCATCGCGTACTTCGCCCCCTGTCACAACGCATCAGCATTCGATTCAGATTGAAGCCGTTCGATTGCCGGGAAACCATGGCGTATATCCGGCATCGCCTGCGGGTCGCAGACCCACGGACCAGGTTTCAATTCTCTCCCGGCATCATGATGCTCACGCACTATCTGAGCGGAGGCGTGCCGCGCCGGATCAACCAACTTTGTCATCGTTCCCTGCTTGCAGCCTACGCCAGCCGCCGGTTCGAGGTCAGTCTGCGCATGGTCCTGCGTGCGAGACGGGAAATCACCGGCTTGGCCTGAGGCGTCAGGACGATTTCCGAAAAGAAAACGACGTCAGGAAAGAAAGGCCAGACGACCTGGGACGGGTAATGAGTATTGTCACGGATACGCTGAACCGGTTACAGGCTGAACGGACGCAACGTTCAGGGCAGTCCAGGGCTTCGGCGACACCGGAAAGCGCGGAAGCCGCCGATTTCCAAGATCTAGATATTTCCTCTCCTCATCCTCCGGCTAGTACTCTTCGAAATCATCTGCCATCTATCATGGTCCTCCTGGGAGGTGTTGGGGTCGCGGCCTACCTATGGGGCCTGCCCTTTCTTGCGGCTCCTGATAAGGTGATGCCGAAGCAAGAAAAGGTGAAGGCAGCTCAATCCGCAAAACCCGTTCCGTCTGGGATCGTAGAGTCGATACCTGAACAACGGGAAGAACCTCTTGTTGTAACCGCGACGGACAAGCGTGTGGTTTCCGATTCAACGGAGGCAGCCTCAGTGCCCGACCCACCGGCAAAGACGACCTCGCCTAATGCCAGGAATGCACGCGTCCGCAAGTCGGGCCCCTCTTCCGGCATTGAGCCCACGGCAAAACCGCTACCAACGCGGAATGCCGATTCGGCTTCATCCGGTCAACGAACCCCCCTGGGTTCCTCACCGTTCCGGAATGCCACTCCTCTTCAAGTCAGACTGGCCCGCGCGCAATATTTCATCAGGCAACGGCAATACGCGCGTGCCGTGACCGTTCTGGACCCCTTGTTTGTGAAGCCTCCAGAAAGTTGGGAGCCCTGGTTTTGGTTGGGAACGGCGCAGTTGGGATTGGACCAATGGGAGAAGGCCCGGGCATCGTTGGTGGAGGGGCTCGCGCGTGACGCCACCGTGCCTCAATTGTGGGTGCAACGAGCCCTGGTGAGTCAACAGCAGGGCCGATTCGGCGAAGCATTGGATGCCCTCAGGCAAGCGGAATTATTGGCTCCGAAGCTTCCCGAGGTGCAACTGAACCTGGCATATGCTCTCGAAGTGGGGGGAAACCGGCTGGTCGCCGTCAAACATTACCGGATGTTTCTGACCTTGACCGAAGGCAAAAAAGCATACCACGCCATCCGCAAGAAGGTACTGGACCGCATCAGTCGCTTAAGCAAAGTCTGAACCTATCCTGCACGCAGCACCGGAAGCCTGTGTCGCGTACTTAGTCTCGGCGGAACGCATGTCGGATGGTCTGCACGAGTCGGGCGATTATTCCCCGGGTCTCGGGGTCGGGGTGTTCTTCCCACAGTTTCTGGTTGCCTAAATATGACTCGCCTTGAAACTGCAGCCGGGTGCGAAGTTGGGTGTAGCCCCGGTCCTGCAATTTGGTAATGAGCTTGGCGATGGTGGCTGGTTCGGTGACTTGCGGCTCGGTTTCCAGAAGGAAGCGTTCATACCGGAAGACGGCCTGAAACGTTCCGTTCGAGATTTTCATTTCGACCTGTCGGTTAAACCCCCGGCTTAGGTCATCGAGCCCGGCAATTTGATAGGTATTGGTCGGGGAGTCCATGGCATCGAACGGGGTGGGGTGAAACGTTGAGTCGTTTGCCGGACCGGGCTATTCCAAGTCATCGGCAATCTTTTTCAGGCGCCGATCCAGTGCAAACCGGGTGAGCCCCAATTTCTGTGCGGCCGCACTCTTGTTCTGTCCACAAAGTTTCATCACTTCTTCAATGATCGCGAATTCGGTTTCCGCCAACGTTTGCTGTCCCAACGTCATCTCCAACCGGAGAACCGCTTCGTCAGTTTGGGTAGTGGAGGAAACAATTTTTTGGGGTTCTTCATGGAGTTCCCTGGGCAAGTCTCCCGGCGTCAATGTTTTGCCGCGACAAAAGATCACGGCTCGTTCGATGATGTTCTCCAGTTCGCGAATGTTTCCGGGGTAGGTGTAGCGTTCAAGCAGGGCGCGGGCTTCGGGGTCGATCTCGCCGATGTCTTTATTAATGTCCCGGCTATGGTACACCAGGCAGCGAAGGCTCAGGGGATAAATATCTTCAATGCGTTGTCGCAGGGGCGGAAGTTCCAACGACACGACGTTGAGACGAAAAAACAAATCCTCCCGAAACGTGCCTTGGTCGACTTCCTTTTTCAGATCGCGATTGGTCGCGGCAATCAGTCTGAAATCCACGCTAATATCGTCCTGGCCTCCCAGCCGTTTGAAGGAGCGTTCCTGAAGGACGCGAAGTAGCTTGGCTTGCATGGAAGGATTCAGGTCCCCGATTTCATCCAGGAACAGCGTGCCGCCTTCCGCTTGTTCACAGAGCCCGGGTTTTCGCTGGGCGGCGCCGGTAAACGCCCCGCGTTCGTACCCGAACAGTTCGCTTTCAAATAGTTCCTGGGGGATGGCCGTGCAATTTACGCCGACAAAAGGCGCATCCCCACGGGGGCCGTTGTGATGCAGGACGCGGGCGATGAATTCTTTGCCCGTGCCGGTTTCACCTTGGAGCAGAACGGTGGTCTTGGCGTTTTCGCTCAATTCCTGGACTTGAGCCACCAGTTCTCGCATGCCGGGGCTGTTGGCGATGAGATCTTTGAGCGCATAGCGACCGGCACTGCCCTGGTTTTCAAAACTCACCCGGCGCCGGAGGGTCAAATAGTCAATCGCGCGTTCGACAACCGGACCGACACCGGACAGATCCACGCTTTTGATCAAAAAGTCATACGCCCCTAAGCGCATGGCTTCCACGGCGTCTTCAATGGTCCCGTAGGCCGTCAACAGGATGACAAGCGTTTGCGGGGCTTTGGGGCGGAGGTGCTTGAGGGTTTCGAGGCCGGTCATGCCCGACATTTTCAAATCGAGCAGGATGATGTCGGGAACATCGTCGTCCAATCCTTCGAGAAGCGCTTCTCCGGAGTCAAAGCTTCGCACCTCGTGCCCGCCGCGAGTGAGCCGGCGGGTAATCGACGAGCGAACGACTTCATCATCATCCGTGACAAAAATCGATGCGTGCATATCAGACCAACATTGCGGGTTGAGGTTGAAGGGTTAACGGAAGCCAGATAGAGATCACTGTGCCGACGCCTACCTGGGAATCGGCCAGGATGTTGCCCCCATGCGCTTCAATAATGTTCCGGCAGATGGCCAATCCCAGCCCGGTGCCACGTCGTTTGCCCATCGTGAAAAAGGGATCGAAAATTTTCGGGAGATCCTCCGGGCTGATGCCTTTCCCATTGTCCTGAATGGTGGTGAGTAGCCCTCTTTGCCCATCCCGTAATTCCTCCAGAGCTTCGATCCGGATATCTCCGTGCTCTCCCAACGCCTCGACGGAATTTTGAATCGCGTTGAGCACTACCTGCTTGACCTGGTCACGGTCGGCTTCGAGTGCCGGAAGATGCGGGGGAAAGGACACGGTCAGGTTCAAACGTTTCTGGCTGGCGGAGTGATGCACGAGGTCCAGGGTTTCTTCAACGAGCGCGGCCATCTCGAATGAGCCAGGGACGATGTCACGCGGTCTGGCGTATTCGACAATTTGAGTCACGATCCGGTCCAGTCGCCGGGTTTCTTGGAGGATCGTTTGCAGGTCCTGCCGTTTGACGTCTTCCAGTGGAAAATCCTCCATGAGCAACGACGTCGTCGAGCCGATGCCGACGAGGGGATTTCGAATTTCATGCGCGATACCCGCGGCCACTTGTCCCAAGGTGGCAAGGCGTTCCGTCCGGCTGAGTTTTTCCTTCATTTGTTCAAACGCGGTGATGTCGACGTTAAAGCCTTGATAGAACGAACCGTCGCCTTGTCCGTCCTGAATGGGAACGGCGCGGCTCAGAACCTTATGCGTGGTGCCGTCAGGATGAACGAAACGAAAGACACTTTCAAAGGTAACCTGTTGCGTGGTTGCCTTGGAGAACGCGTCGGATACCTGGTCACGGTCACCGGGGTGAATGGCATCCCAGATCCGTTCCGGATCCAGGGAATTATCCGGATCGTGTCCGGCCAGCCGCCAATTCTGGCGATTGCAAAAAATAATGTGTCCGTTCTTGGCAGTAAAAATACCGAACGGGGCATTGTCCACTATCCCGCGATATTTGGATTCCGAATTCGACAGATCGATATTCAGGTTACGCAACGCGGCTTCCGACGTTTGGATTTGGCCGATGAATTCCCGAATCTGTTGACCCATCTCGTGCATCACCCTGGTCAAGTCGCCAATCTCATCGCCCCGGTCCAGGACCTGAACCTCCGGGACCGTTCCATCCGGTCGGTTTTCAACGGATTTGGCCAGGGAGACCAAGGGGCCGGCAATCGATTGCGCCAACAGGCGGATCACCAACACCATGGGGATGAGCGCCAACGATCCGCCACCGACGATCACGGTCAACAGAAAGCCCCGATCATTGGATGTGCGTTCCAGGGTTTGCCGTAAGACCTCGCCTTCCCGCTTATCGAAACGGGCAATTTCTTCCCGGATACTCAACATCAGTCTTCGTCCGGCTCCGGATTCGATGTACTCAAGCGCCTGCTCTGCATAGCCTAGTTTGGCTTGTTCGATCAATCGGTCCTTATCTTCCAGCAACGTGTATACCAGGGCCTGAACGTTCAGGATTTCAGCATGTTGTTCCCGATCATGTTCGACCATCTGGGCCAGGGTCCGTCCGACTTCCAACACGCGCTGTTTCGCGGCATGATAGGGATTCAGAAATTTCGGTTGGAGGGTCAGGACGAATCCGCGGAAACCAGTCTCCAAATCGACAATCAGCCGCAGGTAGTCGGCGGCAGTGGTTTGCACGTGATACACTTGGTTGAGGCGGTCTTCATCCTGGGAAAAGGTCTGAACGCTGTTAAAGGTGACGATGCTGAGGACGGCAAGCGTGAGAATGGGAATCACCGAGACAAGCAGGAGCTTTTTTTCAATCGGGAGGTTGTTGAATCGTCGAAAAATTCGCATTGCGGAACTCCGTGCGTAATCTTAGGGGCGACGCGTGGAGGTGTCAAACCGGAGTCTAAAATTGCCGCACGATGGATGCACAGAGGCCCGAAAAAGCCCTCTGGTGAGTCGAACCCTGTTTCAGGTATGATGACTTGTCGGTTTCGCCGAATCCGGGGCCAAGCCGGTGACGTTGGAGAACATGAAGAAACGAACCTTCGCGTTATACGTCGCGATCTTTGTGCTGGGGCTTGGAGCGGGCTGGACGCTCAACACTCAACGACCGCCCGTCGAGGGCATTTCCGCCAGAACCGCGGCCGATTACCTCCACGGGGTCATTGAGGCCGACCGGACGTTTTATACGCAGCACGTTGTCGAGCGTATGGAAGCCATGCTGATTGTGAATGCGTCGGAAGAGTGGGCCCATGACAAAACTTTGCCGCTGCCCGCCCAATTCTTACGTGAAGCGTCGCGAAGCCTGCGTTTGCGTGACGCGCCGTTTCGCTATCGGTTGGTCAGCCTCTGGCCGCTGAATCCCCAAAATGTGCCCGCTTCAGATCACGAACGGCAGATGTTGGAGCAAGTCGTGGAATTCGGCGAGGTCATGGAAGGCGAAGTGACGTCGAATGACAAACGCTACTTTCAGGCGATCTATCCGGACCGGGCCGTGAGTCGAGCCTGCGTGTCCTGTCACAATGCGCACACCGAGTCTCCGAAGCGCGATTTCAAGCTCAACGACGTGATGGGCGGGCTGGTGATCGAAGTACCGTTGAATTAGTTACATCCGTGTTAAGAGTCGCCATTCGTTCCCCTGTACGCTTTGGGTTCTCTCCATTTATCTTCCAGCATCATTGAGGATTGATTCCGCCGTCTGCTATCTTTCCCGCCAACTGTCTGACCGCAAACGAATCATGATGAAGACCCCCTCAACAATTATGTTGTCCCTCGGCGCTTTCACGCTGCTGCTCGGTTTGCCCGAACTTAGCTGGGGGACGGATGATTCGATCACCCACGTCGATCTGACCCAGTCCACCGTCGGGTATTTCGCACTGGGCATCTTCGTCCTGGCCTATGCGCTGGTCATGGCCGAGGAATTCACGCACCTCAGGAAATCCAAACCCGTCATGTTGGCGGCGGGAATCATTTGGGCAATAGTGGCGTGGTCGTATCCCGGCGACGACTCGCATGCCGTTGAGCATGCGCTACGTCATAACATTCTCGAATATGCGGAATTGATGTTATTCCTGCTGGCCGCCATGACGTACATCAACGCCATGGAGGAACGGCTGGTGTTCGAAAGCCTGCGGTCGTGGTTGGTGCGCAAGGGATTCACCTACCGCCAACTGTTCTGGCTCACGGGAATCCTGGCCTTCTTCATCTCGCCGGTGGCGGACAATCTGACGACGGCCTTGCTGATGTGCGCCGTGGTGCTGGCGGTCGGAGCGGACAATCCGCGGTTCGTCAGCTTGGCGTGCGTCAATATCGTGGTGGCGGCCAACGCGGGCGGGGCCTTCAGTCCCTTTGGCGACATCACGACGTTGATGGTATGGCAAAAAGGAATCGTGGGCTTCTTCACGTTCTTCCTCCTGTTTGTCCCATCGGTGGTCAACTTCGTGGTGCCGGCCGCGATCATGCACTTTGCCGTACCGCAGGTCTCTCCACCGCCGTCCGAGGAAATCGTACGCATGAAGCGGGGGGCCCATATAATTATGCTCCTGTTCTTTTTCACGATTTGTACGGCCGTGAGTTTTCACAATTTCCTCCATCTCCCCCCCATGGTGGGCATGATGACCGGCCTGGCTTACCTGAAATTTTTCGGGTTTTACCTGCAGAGGACGCACGATCGATACGCGGTACCGGGAACATGGAGTGAGAAGAAAGCTCAGGAAACGCTTGGTGACATGATCCCATTCGAAATCTATCAACACGTGGCCCGGGCGGAATGGGACACCCTGCTGTTTTTCTACGGCGTCGTCCTGTGTGTGGGCGGGTTGGGCTTTCTCGGCTATCTCGCACTGGTCGCTCAGGTGATGTATGTCGACTGGGGACCCACGTTTGCGAATACGATGGTCGGGATTTTATCCGCCATCGTGGACAACATTCCGGTGATGTTTGCCGTATTGACGATGAGTCCCGACATGTCTCAAGGCCAATGGCTATTGGTGACTTTAACGGCCGGAGTCGGAGGAAGCATGTTGTCGATCGGGTCGGCCGCCGGCGTGGCGTTGATGGGACAGGCGCACGGCAAATATACGTTCTTCAGTCATCTCAAATGGACCCCGGTGATTGGGCTCGGGTATGCGGCGAGCATCCTGGTCCATATGTGGATCAACTCGAGTCAATTTTGAGGCGCGCGCCCGGGAAGAAAACCCATTGCTCCCCGGACCCGTGCGGGCTACAATCCGGCGAACAACGAATCAGAGGAGGCAAACCGGAACTCCGAACAATCCGAACGGCTGTTGAGAAAGTCCCGTTTTGCACGCAGGCGGGAGGTTCGTTCATCAGACGTGTCAGGCATGTAGGGTAGCTGGCTGTCGGCTGTCTGAGGCCGGTCACAGTACAAGCCGGTTGAGCATTCAGGAACGCGACTTCTGAATGGCAACCGGCTTTTTTGTGTCACGTATCGTCCACATGGGGGAGACGAGCATGAACACCGAGAAAGCAGACATTCCGCGAGGTACGCTTGCCGGGTTACAGCAGAACTGGAAGGCCGACCTGCTGTCCGGATTCCTGGTGTTTCTGATTGCGCTGCCGTTGTGCCTCGGCATCGCCCTGGCCTGCGGGTATCCCGCCATCGCCGGCATCTTCACCGCCATTATCGGCGGCATCCTGGCCACGTTTTTCAGTAATTCGGAACTCACGATCAAAGGTCCGGCCGCGGGGCTCATCGTTATCGCCATCGGCTGCGTGACTGAATTCGGGTTTACCGGTGGGAAAGATCCTGCCGCCGACTATCAAGCCTACCGGCTGGCGCTCGGCGTCGGGGTGGCCGCCGGGGGCATCCAAATCCTGTTCGGGGTCTTCCGTACCGGCATCCTCGGGGAATTTTTCCCGACGACGGCGATCCATGGGTTATTGGCCTCGATCGGCGTCATTATCATTGCCAAGCAGTTTCCGGTGGTCATGGGACTCAGCCCCGAAGGTTCCCCCCTGCACCTGCTCGCCAACATTCCCACCTTCATCATGGACATGAATCCCAAGATCGGCCTGATCGGGATCGTGAGTCTTCTCATCATCTTTGGGTATCCGTTCATCAAAAACCCCAAATTCAAAGTGATTCCCGCGCCGATGGTCGTGTTGTTCGTCGCGGTGCCGATGGGCCTGTATTTGAACATCGGTCAGGAAGGCACCTACACCTTTAACGAACAGACCTATGCGTTGGGAACGAAATTTCTGGTGGACGTGCCCGCGAACATGTTCAGCGCACTCACGTTCCCGGATTTCTCGGGACTCACGACGTCCATCGGGATCAGGTACGTGATCATGTTTGCCCTGATCGGGAGCGTGGAATCGTTACTCAGTGCCAAGGCCATCGACCAGATCGATCCGTGGGCTCGAAAGACGGACCTGGATCGGGATCTGCTGGCCGTCGGGGTCGGCAATACCGTCTCGGCCTTTGTGGGCGGACTCCCCATGATTTCCGAAATCGTGCGAAGCAAAGCCAACATCGACAATGGGGCCGAGACACGATTCGCCAACATGTTTCACGGCCTGTTTCTACTCGTCTTCGTCGCCCTGATCCCGGGGATCATCAACCAGATCCCCCTGGCGGCCTTGGGTGCATTGTTGGTGTTTACGGGATTCCGGTTGGCGTCCCCCCAGGAATTTGTCCATATGTATCATTTGGGGAAATACCAGTTCATCGTGTTCGTGTCCACGGTCATCGGCGTTCTCGCCACGGACCTCCTGATGGGAATCGGGATCGGCATTGGGGTGAAGGTTGTCCTTCACGTCATCAATGGCGCCCCGCTGCTCTCGTTTTTCAGGCTGAATGCCGAGATCACGCAGGAGGACGACACGTCGGCGACCATCGTGGTGCGGGAATCGGCTATCTTCAGTACCTGGATTCCTTTGCGCAAACATCTGAACCGGTTCCTCCAGGAGGGGAAAACCGTGACCCTGAATCTGGCCGAGACACGAATCGTCGATCACAGCGTCATGTCGAAACTCAACGAATGGGTTGGCGAATTCGAAGAAAAGGGATGTGATTTGTTCATCAAAGGGTTGGCACAGCACCGCCCAATGTCCGACTCCGTAGTCGCGGCGCACATCAAGCCCAAGGACTAAGTCTGGTTCGCGGAGCGTAACCTGACAATCTAAACGAGTTTTTGTGCGATTTCGCTCACCCGAGCGCGTGCGTTTTTGCGTATTTCCTTTCCATGATGAGCAGGTTTGGCATCTTCCATTCATAACCGATTGTTTTTCTAATGGTTTCATGGAAGACGGTTCCCTGGCTGCTCTGGCACACCCTTTGCTTTATACAGGATAGTTCTAGTTCAAACCTTTGGAGGAATATCATGAGTGAATTTTCCATCTTGTACAAAAGCCTACATTGTGAGCAGAAACGAACGAAGAAAACCGAAAAAAACGACGCCTCCTCACAGGTAAAGAGTGAGGCTCAGTCTGGATCGACCGTCAATCCCCTTCGGGCATTAATAGCCAAGATTTTCTAATCCGGTCGTTTCGGTTCCCCTGCCGTCATCCTCGACGCTTTCCCCGATGCTTGTCCTCGACATCTTTAATCGAGGATCCAGTGCCTTTCGCAGTTATAGTCTTGCAGCCTCACCAGAACAAGACATCAAGAAGCTCCTCGTTCTGTCAACGAATCCCTCAGGCACAGCCTTCGCCTGTTCGATACGCCGGGCCACTTCCTGACCGAGGCTTTTGAGGTTGAAGAAGCAGGTTTGACAAACTAAATAGCGGCGATCAATGCGGGAAGGGGCACGCTGTGGCGAATGAGCGATAAAATCATTTCCCCAATGGCAAACGCGATCCGGGCAGTTGGTGACGTCGGGCCTCCTTTTTTAGATCAGTTTGACGATCGCCAGCCAATGCAGCGGCTGTAAGAGGGTCGTGGTTTTCGTGCCGTCACGCGACCGGATGACCATCGGCGCGATCTCCCAGCCATACAAAGAGTCGCGATCACCATAGGCTCCAAAGCGAATCGGATAGCCAAAGAAATCGCGTCGCCACTCGTGGGGATCCTTGACAGCCCGTTTACTCGACCACTGGCTTGTGAGGGGTTTCCCGCGCTTCCAGACTTTGGCAATGACAGCGGGACTATAGGAATGACGACGGTGAGCGGGGCCGGGATCATGGCCCATACCCTACCTCCTTGGTCGAGCGAAACACGAAAGTACGGGCTTTCCTGTGTTAGAGCGCGGTGGTGAGTTTTGTAGTGGCCGGATGGAGACACCCGCCCTGTTTGTTTTACTCTACGCTCTACTGATCCTTTCGGTTCGGCGCATCGTATCGGCTCAAGCCTTGCCCGTCAATCCAACATATAAGTCCCGAGAGACTCATCTTGACCTCTCCCGGGGAATGGCTTATACCATTGCGAGCTTACGATTGCGGCCCAGGCGTGCACGAAATCCTTACCGAGCAGAAAGTCCTTCCTCCCATGAAGAACGGCCTAACCAAGGGCGAGACTGAAACGGCCATCCGCAATGCCGTCATCAGATTCGAACAGGAATTCATGGGCCGCGGGCCCACGGAGGTCAAGGCGTTCATCCTGCGCGACATGGTCCTGGTGCGGCTCAAGGACGTTCTGACTCCGGCGGAACGTCAACTTGCCAAAAACGCCGAGGGCGTGGACATGGTCAAACGCATGCGGCAGAACCTCATCTCCCAAGGACGGGAGCGTCTCTGCAGCCAGATTTCCGCCATCACCGGAGTCGAAGTCGCGGGTCTGTTTACCGACATCGAAACGCACAGCGGTGAACGGATGATCGTCTTCACCCTCGAAAACGACCTCGACACTATGGTTCGCTGACGACAAACGTACGAGTGGTTATCCCGAGCAGGAGGAAGGATCTCGTAACCCCTCCCCCTGCCAGCGGTTGAGGCTACCGGCCTGCGCCAAATGCGCCGATCATTTGGTCACGCTCGAAAATCCCGCCGACTTCCTCATGATTCGGGCCGTAGAACCGGCCTTGAATGGAATCGCCCTGGCTGCCTGTCCCGAACGTTCCGTTCGTCACGGCCAACCCGTCCCACATCATGTCTGCTCGTGATTGCCCCGTGCCCGCGTCACGGACATTGGTAAAGGCCACATCCATCGCCATTTGAGCCATATCAAGCGTCAGCGTCGCATCCCCCCGAACAAGACGCCTATCGGATCCGACAGAACCCCCGACCATGCCGCCCCTCCAGGTGGCATTGCCGGATAAGGCGGGGTTCGTGCCCGTGGCATTTCCGATTGAGTACGCATACCCCGCCTCCAAGGCGGCCACGTCGGCTCCGTTACTCGTATCGTGCGTGACCCCTTCAAGTTGGACGGCAAAAAAATTGTGATCCAACCAACCACCCAACAACGTCACGTCCACGGAAATCCCCGGTTCCGTCAGTTCTCCGCCACCTTCTGCAATGGGGACGCCTTGCTGCGCGGCGGTCCGTTGCCAGTCAATATTGGGCTCAAGGGCATCCAAATCAGATATGGACACCCGTACATGCTCCACCCCGTCATACAGCGCCGTGCATGAATCTGCCGTGCATGACGTGTCAAAGCGAACCGGCATCATTTGATCGCCGACGGGAACGCTGGCCAAGACGTCGCTGGTCAACATTGAATCGGCCGACGCGGCAATTTGTGAGATGGTCGCTTGAATGCCATCGACCATGGGCGGACCATCCATCACCATGGCGAAACCACCGCCCCCACCACCGCACCCAGCCAGTAGACCCGCCATAAGGATGAACGCGACAACGTGACGCCTAAAAGAAAGAAGGGGGCCTGCAGAACGCAAGGTACTTGGTACCACAGAAGTGAAGGGTTTCATGTCGTCCTCCTTTCGTGTTCTTTGTTCATCAGCTCTTAATTTCATTAACGGCCCTCAAAATGAATGGGACAAATACATATTTTTCACCTTATTCATCCAAATTTTGGATATATGATTGCATGCCCGTAGGACGGCTCAATCACCATCATGTGCTCTATCTCCGGGTGGCTGCCCGGGAAGGATCGATGAAGCCAATCCGCGGTATGGCAAAGGTCTCGCAGCCTGCGCTCGGCGGTGCGGGCTGGAACATGCCGGAAGGAGAGAGGTTGGGGAATGTCAGAAAAATCGTCTGCGACTACATCGAGGAAACAATTCGGCTCTACACGGAACCACCCGCACGGCAAAGAGGCGCGAACCGTAGCGCCACATTGGTCCGGCGCCTGGCATTTCTGAAGTCACCCAGGCATTCTCACCTGGATTTAGGATTCCGCTGATTCAAAATGGCCTTTTCTGAGAACCGCGACGTCCGATACAAAGAGACTTCCGGAATGGCGTTCCAGGAACGGCTTAAGTCCCGAAAGGATGGGTTCGACTTTGTCTTCGGGAACGACGGTCAGCACCATTTGCAGGCTGCTCTCATCATTGAACATGAGGTGCCCTTCATGGAACCCGCTATGACCTTTGCCCGACAGACTGCTGAAGATGGTATAGCCACTGGCCTTGATCCGATCAAGTACTTCCGTCACGAAGCTCAGGTGCTCGCCGTTAATAATGATCTTGATTTCCTTCATCGGGTGAAGCGTAATGGTACTCATGGTCTTCTAATCCTCCTCAACCTGATGGATTACTGAATGCGTTGCCATTGTTCCAAAGAATGCTGATGAAAAAATTCCATAGTCACCGGATCCAATGCCACAAGATTGATCCATTGATTGCCGACGAGTCGTTTTAAAACCTCATGGCGGGCAATAAGCATGCTGATTCGTTCCATAGGGGCTTCAATGATCACAAAGAGTCGCATGGGTTCGTGATAGGGAGTTTCAACGTCCAAGACCGTTTGGAGTGGTAGCCCGATGCAAAGATCGCTTTGGGACCCATACATGACTCCGACGCGTCCGACCACGTTGTGATAGACCTTGCTTCCGCTGCCGTATACGACGGGATCCACCGTCGAAAAATAATGTTCCATGTTGATCCAATTTGCGACGATCATGGGGGCGGTCATGATGATTTCCAGATATTTTCCCGTCGGATCCTGCCGGTGATCATACGAGTGCAAAAAGGTTCGACCTTCGAGATTGAGGCCGTGCGTCAAGCCACGTCGGCCGACGATAAAAGCCGTGTGCCGCGACAGTCCCCATTCCGGCCGGACTTGCGACCAATCAACGCTGCGTAGTTTCGTACGCGCTGTCGCATGATTCAGAGATTGCCCACTGTTTCCCTCCGGGAAGCGACTGAGCCGTTCAAGGCTGTTGCGTCTGCCGGCTTCTTCGAGGTCATGAATCAGTCTGTTCAAGTCTTTCCGGTGCGTCGCGGGAACGTCTTCCAGGTCAAACAGTTGCACCTCGTCCGTCGTGGTATCGTGTTGACCCGGAAGGAAATGCGTATCGGCAGGAATAGTAATCCCTCTTTTGACCAGTAATTGCCGGACTTGGCCTTTGTTGGCCATGGCGGCAAAGGCCCGGGCGTTGGAGACTCCGTGGTTTCCCCCACAGGCCCCACAGTCCAAGGCCGACTCGTAGGGATTGTTGTCCGAGGTGCTGGCATGACCACAAGCGAGCACCAACCTGGAAAACGTTTTGGTGAATCCTAAAATCCGAAGCGCCGTTTCGACAAAATGCGCTTGTTCGGTTGTCGTAAATCCCCTTTGCGTAATTCGGTGCATCCGATTCGTCACGGCTCGTTTATGGACGCCATACTCCCCCATGAGTTGTTGAAGAAAGTTTGTATGGTCTTCTTCAGTCCAATGCAACAGTCGATGGAGTTCCTGATCTTCTGTGTTGTCTATCGAAACCTCATTCAGTGCTTGCTTGCGAAGTCGTTCGACCTGGTCGTGGGCAACCGCGTTACCCAGGCGACCATATTGTTCGATCAAGATACGATAGATGATGGCCCGATGTTCGGAGGCGACCATTTCCTCGGCCTCATCCTTTGGCAGCTTTTCAACGGTCAAAGTCGTCCCGATGGAAATGTCAAAATGCTCCTTCACCCAGGACGTCAGCTTTTCATACCACAACGGTGCCAACGTTTGACCGAATAACCTGAATCCAAAAAACCATCCTATGGCTTCAACCATCACGTATGGCGTGATGACGTTTTCCTTCAAATCATGCAGGAGATTGTGGCCGGTTTTGGCAAGTTGTTGTCGTTCCAGAAATTTGTCCGCAGCGTTGGCTTGGTACGCGCGAGGCACTTCTTTGATGACGTGTTTTGGTTTGAGCAGGACCGGGCATTGGTCGGTCTCATGTTCACTTCCGAACTCGCTGAAACAAAGGGGGACTCCGAAAAATCCTGCAAACCCGAATGTTTCATTGCCTCCCACTTCTTCAAGGTGCCTTCGAAATCCTTCGGAACGAACATCGATACAGAAAATGGCTTGAGTCGACGGACGTGATTCGGAAGGATGTTCCACCGGCTCATCACTCTGACGAAGTCGTCGAATGTTCGGTGAAAAATCCTGAACAAAGTCCGTGACGAAACTGCGTTCAAGCGCGTGCAGCCATAACGGACCGTGATGGGATTCCGGAAAACGGTCAACCCAATTGAGTAAGATTTCCAGGGTTTCCGAAGGACTTTCGATGAGGCCCTGCAGGGAGCAATCAAGGCAACGGGCAAGATGGACAAGGATGCAGACTTCGCGCTCTCTTGCCTGCCGTTGACGAACGGTTTGCCACGCGTGACTGGTTGCATCGCCCAGATGGTCCAACTCATCGATAGGGAGCGGTTCCCGTATGAAGAGAGAAAGATCAAGGTTAGCCACCACTTGCTCGGCCAGTCCTCTCGTGCGCCATTCCTTGTAGAGCCCATAGCCGTTCGGATGGTCGCGCAAGAAAGATTGGATCGAAGTAAACGTGCCCGGGATACCGAGCTTCGCTTCGCATGTACGAGCGACGAGTTCTCGTTCATAGAAGAGACGAATGGCTATGTACCTCACCAAATCGATGGGGAAAGCCTGTTGCCATTGGTGGTTCGATTGTTCGGATCGCCATTTGATGAATCCCGTCCAACCCGGCAACTGAGCCAGATGCAAGGTGAAATAGTCTATCCACAGATCCTGAGGAATGGCCAATGTCTCTAAGCTCTCCCCAATGGCATCTGACGGGAGGTCCGGAAGATTTCGGATTTTGGATTTCCAACCCTGAATGCCGAACAACGGGCCGGTCCAGTCCTCTTGGGCCAGCATTTTCCACCCATCGTAAAACGTCTTGTTGTGACGAGGCATCGGCCACGGCGCATGGCCTTCGTCGAGAAAACCACCACACCATTTGATGAGTTCCTGGTTGATCTGGTCTTGGATGCCCGTCCCGAGCGTGGCATCGCACCAATGGGCAAGAGTGTACTCTGACCCGAGCTCATGTTGTTCCTGGTCAGCGTGAAGGTTGAGTGAAAATTGTTGTTCCTGAGACCTGGAGAGATCCTGGAGTTTTTCACGCAGCCCGGTCACGTCGGCCTTGCTCAGCGAACGTTCTAAAACGGCCGAGGCCACGTCAGGCTTGATGGTTCCGGTCCCATGGACGAAGATCGCCTGCAGGGCGTCCAGATGAGAAATCGTTCGATTTCCAATGACGACGCTCTCTTCTTGTGCTCTGGGCTTTAAGACTTCACGAATGGCTTCCGAGGAGATGCGGCCTTGTTGAAAATACTTCCGGTGTTGGCTATTGGGCAGATAGCCGTTCCCGCCGATAAATTTTCTGGCCTCCTCGATGGCTTCTTCGAAGGGTAAATGTTCCAGGCCATGGAGGGGATTATGGTGGATAAAGGTTTGCATGGGCCAGTAATGGGAAATGGTCTCGCTCGCCAGTTTGACAAGCGAACGCAATTCCATACGCTGGGTATCTTGCGGTGCAACCGATTGTTTGACGTTTGCCATGGTCGCTCTTCCTAATTGATCAATATACTAAAACTTGCGCCGAAAATGATCAGGACCAGGGAGCAGATTTCGGCAACCCTCAAATCGGTATAGGGGATGTCTGATCGTGCTTTTCCAAAGAGTGTGTGGTGCAGCACATGTGAGAAATGCCAACTTCCAAACATCCAGACACCGACAAACAACAACGAAATGATGACCAAAGAGCCCCCCTGATTTTCCGTTGCCGGCATGGTCGTAATGCCGCCAAAAATTGGAATGATCGGAAGCAGTACGGCGATGCTGATCAAAAGACCCACTAATGTCCCGAGACGCGGCATGGGAGATGCCAGCCCGGGGAGATTGCCGATGGGGTGCAGTCCATACCGTTGTTGGACAAAGGCATAGGCGATTAACAGTCCGCTCATGACCAGCCCGATCGTGATCCCGAACGGGACTCCCCATTCGGAAAAAGAAGAGAAGACGGTGGTCAGTCCCCACAAGAGCGCCGCTTGGACGATGGTGGCATAGGTGAGCAAAACGTGGATCTGGTTCTGCCCCAAACACTTCAGACACGCGTACAGCCCGCCCAATAAGGCCAGAAATGCGATGGCCACGTGTATTTCCGTTTCCATGGAAATCACAGTTTCCAGGTTGTGGATTTCGACCAATCCGAGTGATAAGAACGTTACTGTCCATACCCCGGAAAGCATTCCTCGAGCGGAGCCGACCAGGGAGGTGAAGAGAACGTGAAATGGCGGCAGTGGCACGAGCGTAACCGCAAGAAAAAGGCCGGCTGATCCGTCAATGGAGTCCCCACCCCAGACGGAAACGCTGATGAGAACAATGGCAATAGCCGCCTGCGCAAGGCCAATGGTTTTGCGCGTGGCGGAAAGTTTCGACCGGTAGAGAGAAAAGGCTGCAAAAGCGAACAAGCCAATGAGAAAATACCGGTTGACGGGTGCGGGACCGCACAGTGCGGCAAGACACAGTCCCAACGCCACCAGGGGTTCGTCCAGGGGCGTTGAAGAACGCTTAGAATCCCATTGTCCGAGGACGACACAAAACGTCGAAAAGATGACGGCCGCTGACAGATAAGTCGCGATTCGAGCGGTTTCGAATGCGGCGTGCATGTAGAGGATCGTTCCGGCTTCCCACCCGATGCACAGCATGGCCAAAAGCTGAAAGATCGAATGCGAAATGCGGCCGGTGCGGTTGAGCAGCCAGAGAACAAGGGGAATGAGAACGGCCAGCAACGTTATGGAAAATTCTGAAGCCATTGCGGATCGACCTTCCGTTAATACCGGTGTCCGAATTTTTGTGCCAATTTGAAGAGCATGTTGCCCCACCTCACATAGACCAGATCGACGTATAACCGGTTGATCAGAAGAATATAGAGTCGTTGTTGAAATGCAAGAATCCAGTCCGGGTTGATAATCGTGTGTCCTTTGGCATCGGTATAGACGTAGAACCAGCCGAAAAGTATCAAGAAGGTGGCCAGCAGGATCATCGTATCGAATACCGTAGGATTCAAGGCCGCGGCCACGAAGAATGCGTCTGCCGCACCCGGTTCGGGATACAGAAAGTGCGTGAATTGTTCGCCTGCCCAGAGGTACGTGAACCCCATGAGAAACAACGTGCCGATCATGGCACCGGACACCTTCCAGGAAGCTACGTTATGGAGTCGAGATAAACTGAAAATGGCTTGGGAGGCGGTGACCCAACTGAAAAAGAGGAAAATGACTGCGCCATGTGCGTCCTGCAGCGGAACTTCCAACAGGCCGTGTGCGACCATCAAAATAAACAGTGGCATGAGTAAGGTAATGGTCAATCCCGTTACCCAGCTTGCGTGGGTGGGAAGTCTGATGGGTTTGTGAATTAACGAAGAAGGAAATTTCGGTTCATGTCTGGCACTGTGAATCACGGTCCCGGCGCTTAAGAAGAGTGAGGCTTTAAACAGGCCGTGTGCAATCAAATGAAAAATGGCCAAGGCAAAAGCCCCGAGGCCGCATTCCATGATCATATAACCCATTTGTCCCATCGTGGAAAACCCCAGTGTTTTCTTGATGTCGTTTTGGACGAGCATCATCGAGGCCCCCAAAAGGACGGTGGCGGCGCCGACAATGAACACGATATGCAGGACGTCAGGCGAAAGGGCATACAACGGTGCGAGTCGATTAAGAAGGAATCCTCCCGCGTTCACAATACCAGCATGCATGAGTGCCGAAACCGGGGTTGGAGAGTCCATGGTATCCGGCAACCAGACATGGAGAGGAAACTGAGCCGATTTGGCCATGGCTCCGATGAAAATGAGCAACGTAATGACGGACGTGGCCGTGACGTCGAGCAGATTTCCGGGCAGCAGTGAAATCACGTGGGCTTGTTCGGAGGCTCGCCGGAAGAGTTCGGCAAATTCGAGCGTGCCGAAATAGTGATACGTCAGGACAAGGCCGCAGAGGAAAGCGACGTCTCCGACCCGATGCATGATGAACGTTTTGAACGCGTTCTGATAGGCCGGCACGTGCGAAAAATTAAACGCAAGAATCAGGTACAGGGCCCAACTCAACAACTGCCAGAAGACAAACAGCATCAGGAGGTTCGGACTGGAAACGAGCGCGAGGATGACAAAGGTTATGAAGCCGAGTAACGCGAAGAATCGGGCATAGCCGGAATCACCTCGGAGATAACGAACGGAAAACACGTGAATCACGGTGCTGACGCCGGTGATCAGGACCATCATCACGGCCGTGAGCCGGTCAACCAGCATGCCGAACGTGAAAACCGAGGAACCATCATCCTGGAGCGGCCAGAGGGTCACCCGAAAAGGCTCGCCCGAACTGACGAAGTACAGCGTCACAAGGGAGAGAATGCCGGCGCCGACCGTGGCACTGATGCCTATGGTGGGCACATACGAGACGAACCGTTTGCCGAGAACGCTGATCACTAACCCGGCAAACAACGGAAGAAGGGGAATGAGGATCGCCGTAGTCGTCATCGAGTGCTTTCTGACAAACGGACAAGGCTGCCGATCATGACGGTTTTTTCCAACGAAAACGGCTAAGTTCGGTCACACGTCTCTTCATGCTTTGGTCTGTGCCAAAGAAGGGGGAAGATGAGGGACGTGCATGGGCTTCGTGTTCTTTTCTGCTTACGTGGAAGCGTGTTCCTCAATGGCTGCATGTAATAACCTGGATCTCTTGTATGGGCAAATAAATAATTCTTTATCCAATCATCTACATTTTAATGTCTGGTTTCAAGTCATGAACTGGCTGAACTGCCATCATTTGCTCTTTTTCTGGGTGATTGCGCGGGAAGGATCTATGAAGCAGGCCCGCGAAGTGCCCAATTGCGCGCTTGAAGACGTGATGGACGAACAACTATTTTCGCGCAGAATCCCCTACCTCCCTCTAAGCCGGTTGCGGATTTTCCCCATAAAAAAAGAGGGAGACCGGGACGTGGTCCCGGTCTCCCTCCCATGCCTGTCGGCCGGACGTGTTTCTATGACGCCGGTTGGGCCTCTGATCGGCACTTGCTCTTGTTCATGCTTTCAACAAGGCAATTTGTCCTTCATGCCAGACAATGTGTTGCCGAATCTCCTTCAGTTCCCCGCGCCACGCCCCTACCATTCTTTTCCAACTGGCGCTTCGAAATCCTTTGGGATCCCGGTAGGAGTTCTTGAACATGTCCAGCCGGTTTTCCAATTTTTGGATTTTTTGCTCGAGCACGGCCGCTCTGTCCTGGTGGCCCTGAATGGCTATTTTGTGAGATTCGACGGATTGCGCTATGGCCTCTTCTGCGAAGGGTCCGCCGGGAACGGGGTCATCCGCCGCAAATGCGGGTAGCGTGAGTCCCACACACAGCACGAAAGTAGGAATCACGGAGGTTAAGATTTTCATGTCGCCCTCCTTTCTTGTTCTTTGTTCATCAACCGTTAATCTATTAACAACCATAAATATCAATAAAACAAATAAATAATTGTGAATTGAGTTATCCAAAATTTGGATGTATAATTTCATGGTGGATTGGCTTAACTACCATCATCTGCTCTATTTCTGGGTGATTGCGCGGGAAGGATCCATTAAGAAAGCCCGCGAAGTGCTGACCTTGTCGCAGCCTGCGCTGAGTGCTCAATTGCGCGCGCTTGAAGATGCGATAGGCGAAAAACTGTTTTCTCGTATAGGCCGTAAACTGGTTCTGACGGACGTCGGAAAAGTGGTCTACCGTTACGCGGATGAAATTTTTTCGCTCGGCAGAGAATTAACGAGTACATTGAAAGGCTATGGAACCCAACGCCCCGTGCGGCTGGTAGTCGGCATTGCGGAAGTCGTCCCCAAAATGGTGGCCTATAAACTGCTGAAGGCTGCATACAAACAGTTCGAGCATATGAAAATCGTGTGCTGGGAAGGTCGCCTGGAGCGGTTGTTGGGGGAACTGGCTCTGCACGCACTGGACATTGTCTTAACGGACACTCCGGTCCCGCCCACCGTCAGTATCGAAGCTCATGCCCATCTGCTCGGGGAATCGGGAGTGACACTCTTCGGACCCGAACGCTTGGCTTCTCACTACCAACGGAGGTTTCCACGGTCATTGGATGGGGCGCCGTTTCTGTTGCCCGCGCCCGATTCCATGCTCAGACGGGGCCTGGATGATTGGTTTCGAAAACATGGCATAGAGCCTTTCATTGTCGGGGAGTTTGAAGACGGAGCCACGATGCAAGCGTTCGCCCGGGAAGGCCACGGGCTGTTTCCCGGATCTTCGGTCGTTGAGTCGGAAATAGCCCGGCAGAATCAAGTCCGAAAAGTGGGACTCATCACGGGAGTCAGGCAACACTTCTATGGCATTACCGTTGAACGCCGTTTGGATCATCCGGCGGTCATGGCCATTTCCGAGTCCGCGACAGATAAAGTCTTCAGGTGATTTTCTTGCCGTCGAGCAGATAGCAGTTGTACCGGGTGCCGAACGTTGGTATAAAGATCTCGACGGAAGTGAGATCAGTGCCGTGGCCGGTAGGGTGCATGCCTTCTATGGTGTAGGGTGGGTACAGTACACGCCAACCTGATGGGTTGGCTTTTTTATGCCCCATACGATACACGTCGCATCATGAGCCTCACGTCGATACAGGTGCTTTCCCAGGAAGAACGTGATCGGGTCCGGGAGACGGTGGCCAAGGCCAGCGAACCGATCCCCCCGTTTTGGCCCATGCAGATCATGGTGTCCCAAAATCCCATGCACGGGTTGGAGTATCTGCCCTTCGATCAGGCCGTACGGAAAGGCCTACACCTGCTCAGCGGTCGCGGGTACCTGCCCAATTCGGAATATCGTGCGTTCTACCGCGCGGGACGGATCACCGGCGATGGACTCCGAAGGGCGATAGCGCGCGTGGGTCCTCGGCGGGAGCAACCCCAGGCAGTCACGGTCGAGGGCCGCGAGGTCACGGCCGAGGACGTGTGGTTCTTGCACCTCGCGTTCGGCTGTGAGGCATTGGAGCCAAGCCTGTTGGCGTGGGAACTGGGTCCCGAGTCCGCCACGAAGCGATTCCGGCAAGACCTGCCGGACGAATCAGCACAACGGATCATCGAACGCACAATCCGGGAATGTGAGCATTGCCGGGATCATCCCGAGGCGGCGTATGCAACCAACCTGTGGCAGGTCATCTTGTCTGTCTTGGGGTTGTCTGGCGGCGAGCATGGCAGGCAGGCGAGCCCCGGCGCATCGGACGCATCACATGTCCCTAGCGATGTAGCTTTGCCGGCCCAGCGCACCGTCAGCGATTGGGTGGATGTCCTTGCCGGCACGGCGCTTGTCGAGGAGATCAATAACCAGCTCATCAAATGGTTGGCGGCGTTTGTCGATGAAGGCTTGGCTGGATGGGAAATGCCGGGTAGGCACGGCGGCTTCTATGCGGCCTGGCGGGACCTGGCGCAACACGATCAATCTCACCGGTTTGAAGGCATTCGAGAATTCCAACAAAAAATCAGCGAACTGCCGTCTGAGCCAGAGGATGCGATTGCGTCGAGCCTGCGTCGTCTGGGCGTGCCCGAGGCGAATTGGAGCGATTACCTCGCGCGCCAGTTGTCCCAATTGCCGGGGTGGACCCGGTTCGTTCGCTGGCTGGAAACGAATCCCGCGTATCATGCACAACACAAACATCCGGTCGATTCTGTCCAGTATCTGGCAGTGCGGTTGGTCTACGAAGCCGAATTGACGCATGCGGCCTGCCGGCTGGAGTGGGGGGGTGACGGCACCGTGCCGGCGCTGGTTGCCTATTGGCAAGAGCGTTCGGATGAATACGTAAAAAGGATGAGTGGGGGCGCACATGCCGTGGACCCCGTAAAACGGGCCATTTGCCGTGATGCCTGGCGGCTGTTTCATCTCGCTCAGGTGTTGGAAATGTCGCCGCTCGAGATGCTCGATCTATCTTCGGACGATGCGCGCACGGTGTTGGGATGGCTGGATGCCTTTCCTCCGGACCAACACGGTCCGGTGTGGCTTGAGGCCTACGAAGACTTCTTTCGGGCCGACATTATCCAATGACTTACGACGCACCGAGGCATCGTGTCACCGCTCGAAGCGCGTCCCCGCGCGCAACTGGTGTTGTGTATCGACGTGCGCTCGGAATCGTTCCGGCGGCACGTGGAGGAACGCAGCCGTGATTGGGCAAATCCGCGGCCGGAGTGGGGGCTGTCCGGTAATGCCGCCTTTCTGATCGGGCGGCGTACCCTGACCAAAGGCCTGGACTTGGGCGGCCGCGTCTTCCTGCACTCCTATGACCCGATCGCCGACCCGGAGGGTGCCAATCTCGAAAAAATCATCACAGCCCCCTTGATCGTCGGAGAACGGGTCAACACCGGCTATTATTTCTCATCAATGGACCCGTGGCACTATGGAAGCGGGAGTAAGGTGATCCACGACATCGCTACAACTCCGACGACACGTGGGAATTGATTAGATAACACACGTTCTTCGCCACGCAGAACTCGCACCTTCCGGGAGAGTCCGGCGTGAGGGAACATTTGTCAGTGCCGGTCGTATGGTATAATCTCGTCGTCGGTCCGTACGAAGATTTCCAAGTAACAATGAGGAAGGTAAGATGCGAGAACAATGGTCCTTGAATGGTATCTTGAAAAACCCCGTCGTCCTGGCGATCGGGAGTTTTATCTGCGTGTGCCTGGCGTTGGGAGCGAGTGCGACGTTCTTGCAGCCCTCCACGGTCACTCGGGCTTCGGAGGAGCAGGTTGCGCCCCCGGAGCTGCTTGCGCAATCCCACATGGCTCAACCCGTTGCCTTTTCTCCTCCCGCCACGAGCGAAGACCTCCTCCGGTTCAATCAGCACCTCATCGCGATTGCCAAGAAGGTCACGCCCGCAGTGGTCAACATCTCGATCGTGAAGACGACCGCCCCGAGAAGTTCTCCGTTTCCTCATTCCCCGTTTTTTGACGACCCCTTCTTTCGGAAATTTTTTGGAGAACGGTTCAGAGAAGAACGCCGCCAAGCACCAAGACGCCGGCAACAGGGCATGGGGTCCGGAGTTATTGTCAATCCTGACGGCTACATCGTCACGAACAATCACGTGGTGGCCGAGGGCGATGAAATCCAGGTGGTGTTGGGGGATCAAAGGAAGTTCGAGGCGAAACTGATCGGCACGGATCCCAAGACTGACTTGGCCATATTGAAAATTGAGGCGTCGGGTCTGCCGTTTCTCTCCTGGGGTGATTCCGGTACGTTGGAGGTCGGGGAGATGGTCGTGGCCGTGGGGAACCCCTTCGGCTTGAACCAGACCGTGACCATGGGCATTATCAGCGCCGTGGGACGGGCCAACGTGGGTATAGCCGACTACGAGGATTTTATCCAAACGGATGCGGCCATCAACCCGGGCAACTCCGGCGGGGCCCTGGTGAACGTCCAAGGGGAACTCATCGGCATCAACACGGCCATCTTCAGCCGGAGCGGCGGGTACATGGGCATCGGCTTTGCCATCCCGAGCAACATGGCCAAAGGGGTGGCGCAGAGTTTGAAAGTCTACGGCAAAATGGTACGGGGTTGGCTTGGCGTGTCCATCCAGGACCTGACTCCCGATCTGGCGAAACAATTTGAAACCACGGAGACCAAGGGCGCCCTGGTGACCGACGTGGTCGAGGGGAGTCCCGCGGAAGACGCCCGGTTTCAACGGGGTGACATCATTCGCGAATACGACGGGCGTGCGGTCGAGAATTCGACCAAGTTACGCACCTACGTAGCCGAGACGCCTCCCGAAACCAAGGTGGACGTGGAGATTTTGCGTGAAGGCAACAAGAAGCGCCTGCCTGTCACCATCGGACTGATGCCCAAGGATATGGCCGGGACCGGCGAGGTGGGCACCGTCGGTGAGCGGCATGCCCTGTCGGGGTTGACGGTCGAATCGGTGGCGTCCGACCCTTCTTCCGGTGAAAAAGGGGTGCGTGTCCTCAAGGTCGATCCCGACAGCCGCGCCGCGCAGGCCGGCATACGAAAGGACGATGTCATTATGGAAATCAACCGGGTCCTCATCACGGATACGGACGATTTCGACCGCGTCACCAGTCAACTCGATGAAGACGATGCGGTGCTGGTGCTTCTCAGGCGAGGCCGCTCGACGCTCTTTCTGTCGATCGGCGGAAACTAAGGAACCTCTGATTTATTGTGATAGCGGGATGCAGGGCAAGGCGTCCCGCAGCGAAACCCGAAGCTTATCATAGAGATAGGTGAGGGTTGAGCGAGGACACAACGCAGCCATGCGCCCGATAGTGCACTAAATCAGAGGTTCCCTAAATACTTTTTTACGTTTGCGGTAAAGCAGCAGTGTTATTGTTCAGACCTTAGGCCGTTTCATTATTCCCGTTCCCCAAATCTTCGGACTCTATGTGTTGTTTGTCGGCCAATACGGCCCAGGGGGCGGGTTTATCGGCTCGTTCTGTCAAGTGGAAAGTTTCGGCGCTCTTGACTTGTTCCATTTTGCAGGTTATCAATTTTAGTATGAAGCATTCCCGTCCCTTAACCCATGATGAGAGAAAAGCCGCGGAGGCGGCCTACCGGGGTCGGGCCTTCGATGCCTCGTGGTCGCAGGCGGCCCGGGCCGTGTATGACGGTATTCTGATGGCCCGAGGATATGCGGCGGATGCGTATGACTCGGGCGACGTTAACCGGGAAGCCGTGAAAGAATCCCAATCCCCCGAAACCATGTTTTTGGAAACGATGGGATCGGCGCTCCGGTCCGGGGAGAAGGGCGAAGGTGAGCTCGCAACGGCTCGCCAGATCCCTTCCCGCCAGGAAGCCGTCGAGGCCGGGTTGCTCGTCGACGTCACCAAGAAGGCCAAACGCATCGGATTTAACGTGGCCGTCGGGATCACGAAGTCCTTGTGGGATCGGAACATCACCAAGTCCCTGGATCTCGACCCGCATGAATGGGACCTGCGCGTCCGCGATCTGTTGTTGGCGGTGCGTCTGCGGATGACCGGTCAGGGGACGTCAGGGCCGTGGGTTGACGTGCCGGTCGTGTTTCCGTCAACGCAAGGTGAAGAGCCACCTCAGGTGTTTTCCATCTATGCGTTGTTTCATAAAGATCCGGTGGCCGAAGACTGTTTGACCTTGATTCATCCCAACGAATTGTCTTCCATCATGCGCCCCGCTTCTTCTCCTTCCGAAACGGAAGACAACCCGACTTCCCCCATCGATTCCCTGTAAGGCTTTCTGTTTGCTTGCATCTCCGTGACGGCCATGGTGCCGTGCGGGCCTCAGAATAAATATGTTAAGGTGCCATCCATGCCGCACGATGCCAAACTGTTAGTCAATGCGGTTCTTGGAGCCATGGCTGTCACGGGAGGGTTCTGGTTTCTTCAGGGAGGCCTCTCCCTTGCCGTGACCGTTACAGTGGTGGTGGGGCTGATGGTGGTGTTAGCGAAAACCTGCCCCAGCGTTGCCCATGTCTGGATGTGGTCCACCCTGCTGCTGGGGCTGGAAAGCCTGGCGTGGCCGTTTCTCATGTTAGGCGAACTTCAACAATTCGGTCCCGAACCGCCTCTCGAAGAGATGAGCAAGGTCTTTACCGCGGTGCTATTCGGCGTGTTTTCCGGAATATTTTGGCTGACTTTTGCCTACGGACTATATCGCCGGACCCAACCCGCACCCGAAGAACCGGCTGAACCCTTAACGCCGAATCAGGCCAAAGCCAAGCGACGGAAGCAACGGTAGCGGCCATTCCACTCACGATTTCTTGACCATTTCCTATGACAGTTCCATTGGGTCAACGTTCACCCCAAATTTGCTGCGTCGATTGATTTTTCCTTTGGTCATCAACGCAAGCGTTTGTCGAACGAGGGTTCGCCCGGCGGTCCCGTCTGCGACTTTGACCAACAGATGATAGCGGGACAGCCCTCGCGGCTTGGCTCCATGCGAGGCAAGGGGACCCAGGATGGCGTCCTGTTCACGCCGTGGCATGTCGCCTCGCGCGATCATGTGGGCGAGTTGTTCGGTGAGATGCTGCTGCCATATTTTGGCGGTCTTCTCGGTTTCCGTTGCTTCTTGGCCTGAGACGTGCAACTGGATGAGTTGTCCGAAGGGGGGGTACCCCACCAGCCGGCGAAAGGCCAATTCATGATCATAGAAAAGGTTGGGTTGTTGCTGGCCGATGGCGTGCATCACCGGGTGTGACGGGAGGCGCGTTTGAATGATTGTGGACCCGGAAAGGCCAGGGGTTACGAGATCCACGGCCTGTTGGAGATGGTGAAACACGCGTTCCGAGGATCGAAAATCCGGAACGTGCAGGCCGGCGTCCGCATAGGGGATGCCGACGCATCTCACCGGCGTGAACGGTGACGCCTGGAAGAGCAGTTCCGTCCCGACGACAATTTTGATCCTGCCCTGTGAAAATTGTTCGCGGATGCGGTGCGCGGCGGATTCGCTTCGTATCGTGTTGCCGTCATAGCGGGCAATGGCGGCATGGGGGTACAGGCGTTGCAATTCTTCCTCAAGGCGTTCGGTGCCGAATCCCACCGGTTCCAGACGAATGCCGGAACAGGCCGGGCACGAGGTCGGGAGGGGCTCGGCCTGCCCGCAATAGGCGCACCGCAGTTGTGATTGTCGCAGACTCAACGAGATCCGGCAGCGCGGGCATTGTGGCGTGGTTCCGCAATCGCGACAGGTGAATGATGAAGAAAACCCTTTGCGATTATGATAGATCACGATTCCGCCACCTTGGGCCAGGGCCTGCTCCATGCCGTTTTGCAGGGCATCGGAGAATATCGTCCCGAACGCGGTTTCCCGAAGGTTGACCATCCGGACCGGCTTTGGCGTACTCCGTCCGGCGATAACCCGTGGTGACTCATCGTCGTTCGCAAAACGATGGACGGTCTCAAGCGTGGGATGGGGCGCGTGAATTACGAGCACGGCGTCGTCCAGTTCGGCTTTTTTTCGTGCGACTTCCCGAGCGTGATAGTGTGGACTCGGATCTTCCTTGTACGCGCTGTCCCCCTCGCGTTCGATCCATACGCAGCCCAGGGAAGGAAGAGGAAGGAATAGTGCGGACCTGGTCCCCACGACCACGGGATAGTGTCCTTGTTTGATGGCTTGCCAAAGTTGAAGACGCTGTTTGTCTGAAAGGCCGCTGTGAAACTCGCCTATCGGATGTCCCACCAAATGCCGAAGATAAGAGACCAGGCCTCTTGACCGGTTGATATTCGGGGCAATGACCAGGACCGTTCGTCCTTGGGCCATTGTTTCTTGTATGACGTCGCCCAACAGCGGTTGCGGGTCTTCCAAATCGGTGAGCAGCATCTCACCGAATCGTTTGGCTGCAAGGTGTTGCCGAAAACGGCCCCACCATGAAAATAGGCCAGGGTTTTCCTCCGGGGCTTCGAGAAAACTTTGTACAGGAGTTGCCGGTGCGGGGCCGCTTTGAACCGGCAGTTCGGTCCAGTCTTGCCGATCCTGAATCCATTTGTGTCGTTTGAGCCTTTGTAAGACCGCGGTCGGGTTGTCCAGCAGCGTCTCAACGGTTGATTGCGCCAGGCCCTTGGGACGTTTGGCGAGCGCGGCGAGGAGTGCGCGCGTGGAGGTGCCGGTGCGGGTGGTACCCAGGCGTTGTTGCCCTTGCGGGGTGATGGTCCAACGGGTGCTGCTGCGAAAGGGGACGTCCGGTGGTTGGACAAGTGCTAGGCAGGTTCCCGCCGGAGCCACATAATAGTCGGCTATCCATTGCGCCAAGGCAATGAGTTTGGGGTCCGGGTCCCACTGCGCCGAGGTGAGAAGACGCAGTTCTCGAATGCGGCCCGGATCAACCAGGGGTTGCTTCGCGTTCCCGGCTAGAGAGACAATAATCCCCGGCTTGACGCACGGCCCGAACGGCGCCAGGACCCATTGCCCTATTTTGGGCCGGGAACTCCACGATTCAGGAATGCGGTACGTAAACGCTTGAGAGGTTCTGGGAGGAAAAACGACGTCGACATAGGATGGTGGCATACGGGCTATTGTGCCAAAGGAAAGGTGACCTCACAACGAAGAGAAAGCGGGTTCCTGGCTATTCCATTATACTCTTTATGGGGAATTGAGGTACGGGTCATGATCAACAGGAGAACGTGGAACGGTGCATGCCTCGTGGTGCTCTGGGCTCTTGTCCAGACCGTGGGCCTGCCGGCCGTGCCGGTGTATGGGCAGGAAGAGGCACCGATTTCGCCCCCGAGTTCTTCGACTTCCCAATCTTCCCGGGAAACGCATTTGCGGGATTTCTCTCCTCTCCCGGAAGAACCTGAAGAATTCGACGATCGTGAGGTCAAGGGGTATTACGACTGGCGCAATGACTTGTTCTTCCGGGAATTCGATATGAACGGGGACGGCGTGGTGAATTATATGACCGCCCGGCGAACTTACAAAGTGTGGCTGGATGAATTCGGCACGCCGGTCGTCGTCACGGTCGGGGCTCCGTTGTTCTATTGGTTGGATCTCAACGGGAATGGAGAATTTGAAACGGGTAAAGGCGAGATGTGGTCTGACCCGGATGAGGACGGTATTACCGGCAATGAACGGACGTATGATACCAGCCATCTGGAGAAAGAGCCTTCGCGTATTCCACGGTGGTCCGCTCCTTCTCCCTAGCGTGGCCTGCTTGATGGGATCATATTTGGGTATGGCATGAAGAGCGTGTGTGATGTCGAAGAAAAATGTGAATGAGCAAAAAGATTCGCAGTTGCCGAATCCACCGAAACGCATTAACACGCAGATCCATCGGCGCAAAAAGGCCAAGGCGGTTTCTCCTCTGACGGATGAATGGGAAAGTTCGCAAGCGGCCCCCCCAAAAGGCTTGAAACGCCCGCCGCAGGATATGCGGAACTCGTAGCAAACCCGTTCTCCTCCTTCTCCCTTCCGCTGTTTCGGAAAATCGTTCCTGTAAATTCCCGTTTCACAGGGACGTGTTGATTCTTGCCCAAGGGAATGACCGTATTGGGGCTTTTGTTATCGGGATGGTAGGTCTTTTGTTCTATTGATTCGTTGGAAAACAGGGTGCTACGATCCAAAATTCTGCGAAAAGATTGAAGTTTTTTGACCCCCGCTGCCGGATGCCGGGGGCAAGTTCCTGCGAGGTCAAATCCTTATGGTCGGTGGCCTGGATCTGTTTCTGGACTATCTCGCGAAATATTCGCCGATAGTCGTGTTTATTGTCCTGGCAGCGGGATTTGGGATCGTCACGCTCCTCCTGAGTTATCTCGTCCAACCGAAGTATCCGGAAGATGAAAAATTGAGCGTTTATGAATGCGGGAGTGAGCCGTTTTCCGATTCACGGATGCCGTTTCCCGTCCGGTATTACGTCATTGCCATGCTGTTTGTCATTTTCGATATTGAAGTCATTTTTCTCTATCCCTGGGCCGTCACTTTTGACCAACTGGGCGTGATCGGCCTCATTGAAATGATGATTTTTATCGGTCTGTTTGTCGTGGCCTACGTGTATGCGTGGCGAAAGGGTGCGCTGGAGTGGGATTAAGGCCGTGCGATGCCAAGAGGGAGATGGCACGGTGAACGGGAGAACGAGGGAGTCATGGGGCTGATACAAATCGGGAAAAAACATGAGAAAGACGGCGATATCGGTGTCATCACGCTGACTTTGGAAAAAGCCGCGAATTGGGCGCGGAAAGGATCGCTGTGGCCGATGACGTTCGGGTTGGCCTGTTGCGCAATCGAGATGATTGCCGCGGTGTCTTCCCGGTATGACGTGGATCGGTACGGGGCCGGCGTGTTTCGTGGTTCTCCGCGCCAATCCGATCTGATGATCGTGGCGGGCACGGTGTGCCGGCGTATGGCGCCGGTGATTCGCAAAATCTACGACCAGATGCCCGAACCCAAATACGTCATTTCCATGGGCTCCTGCGCCACGTCCGGGAATATTTACGATAGCTACAGCGTGGTCCAGGGCGTGGATCGCTTCGTACCGGTCGATATTTACGTGCCCGGCTGCCCGCCGACCCCCGAAGCCTTATTCGACGGGATTTTGAAGCTTCAGGATCAGATTATGCAGAAGCGGGTCTTTACCAAACAGCCCGAAGAAGTCAGGCCACGGGACAAGGCAATCGGATAATGCACCCACTTGCCGAAACCATCCAAGCCCAATTTCCCGACGGATTCCTGGAAGCCCAGGAATGGCGGGGTGACTTGGCCGTGACGGTGAAACGCGAAGCCCTGCACGCGATCGGCCGTTTCCTGAAGAATGATCCGGCCATGGCTTGCGATTACATCGTGCTCGTGAGTTCCGTGGATTGGCCGGATGAGGAGGAACGCTTCGAAGTCGTGTATGAAGTCTATTCCATCCGCCATCGCCATCGAATTCGCGTGAAAACGCGGGTTCCGGAACACGATTGCTACGTGGATTCATTGACGGACATTTGGCCGGGCGCGGAATTTATGGAACGGGAAGTGTTCGACATGATGGGCATTCGGTTCAACAACCACCCGGACATGCGGCGGATTTTGATGCCGGACGACTTTCCCGAAGGCTATCCGTTGCGAAAGGATTTCCCACTGCAAGGGAAAGGCTGGCGCGATACGTTTGATTTTCTGAATGAAGGTGCGGCCTCCTGACGAGCAGGCACTCTTCGAGAAGCAACCATGGCGCATTTAGAGGACCAACGCGAAACCATCTATAAAGTCGACCCGGCCAATCCGGAGACCAAGGATCTGCCGATCTTGCGGACTGAGGAACTGTTGTTGAACATGGGGCCGCAGCATCCGGCGACGCATGGCGTGCTGAAAGTGATCCTCGACCTCGAAGGGGAGCGGATTACGAAGTCCACGGTGGTCATGGGCTTTCTCCATCGGGGAGTGGAAAAACTCGCTGAACACGGAACCTACCATCAATTCATTCCCCATACGGACCGTCTCGACTATGTCTGCGCGATGTACAACAACTTTGCGTATTGCCGGGCCGTGGAGAAACTGATGAACGTGGCCGTGCCCGAGCGGGCGGAATATTTGCGCACCATCGTGGCGGAAATCCAACGGATTATCGGGCATCTGTTCTGGTTGGGTACGCAGGCGCTGGATATCGGAGCGATGACCGTGTTCTTCTACACGTTCCGGGACCGCGAGATTCTGCTCGACTGGTTCGATGAACTGTGCGGGGCGCGGCTGACGACCAGTTGGTATCGGATCGGCGGCGTGGAACGCGACTTGACCGCCTCACTGGAAACCAAGATCCGTGACTTCCTTGCGTACTTTCCTCCCAAGATAGATGAATACGTGGTGTTCCTGGAAAAAAACCGGATTTGGCTGGCCCGGACCGTGGGCGTGGCAGTGATCTCCGCTGAGGATGCGTTGGGTTATGGGTTGAGCGGGCCGACGTTGCGAGGGTCGGGCGTCGATTACGACTTGCGCAAATACGAGTCCTATGGCGCCTATCCCAAGTGTGAGTTCAGCGTGCCGGTGGGCAAGAACGGCGATACGTATGACCGGTATTGGATCCGCATCGAGGAAATGCGGGAGAGCATCAAGATCGTTCGCCAGTGCATGGACCAGATGCCGAAGGAAGGCCCGGTGCTGGCCGATGTGCCCAGCGTCACCCTGCCGCCCAAGGACCGGGTGTTCACGAATCTCGAATCCATGATCCAGCAGTTCAAACTGTTTTCCCAGGGGTTCGATGCGCCGCCCGGTGAGATTTATTGCGGAACCGAAGCGCATAAAGGCGAGCTGGGATTTTATATCGTGAGTACGGGCGGCGGGAACCCATATCGTCTGAAGATCCGTTCCCCGTCCTTTATTCACATGGGGGCGTTTGATTATATGGCCAAGGGCTACATGATCGCCGATGCGGTCACGATTTTCGGGTCGTATGATATCGTGATGGGAGAATGCGACCGATAACAGACTGTCCGACGATGAAAATCCACAATCCACAATCCACAATCGAAAATGCGGAGCAATAGATGGCACTCAAACCGGTCACGACACCCGATACTGAAGCCGCGACGATTTCCTTGAGCATCGACGGCGAAACCGTTACTGCGAAAGAAGGGGTTTCGCTGTACGACGTGATTTCCAGCATGGGGAAAATCGTTCCGGCCATGTGTTATCACTATACGTTCGATCCCTTCGGTTCCTGCGGCATGTGTCTGGTCCTGCAGGAAGGGAAGAAGTCGCCGGTGCGGTCCTGCACCGCCAAGGCGACCGAAGGGATGGTGATCCAGACGGATGGGGAGGACCTGTTTGCGGCGCGGAAAAAAGCCGTTGAAAAACACCTCTCCGTGCATCCCCTGGATTGTCCGGTCTGCGACGCGGACGGGCATTGCGAACTGCAAGACATGGCCTTCGAGCACCAAGTCACCGACCTGGCCAACGCCAAACAGAAGAATATCCCGGAAGACACGCGCAGCCTCGTGCTCGACTTCAACATGAACCGCTGCATTGCGTGCGGGGAATGCATCAACATCTGCAAGGACGTCCAGCGCATCGACGCCCTGCAGTTCATGAAGAAGGGCGGGTTTACGCAGGTTGTGGCCAAGGGGGATCACGCCCTGGACTGTGAATTCTGCGGTGATTGCCTCGCGGTCTGTCCCGTGGGCGCGATTACCAATAAATTTTCAAAATACGTGTATAAGCCCTGGCAACTCCGGAAAACCACGACCACCTGCAACTACTGCGGGGACGGCTGTCAGATGTACGTGGAAACCAAGGATACGGAAGTCGTGCGGGTGACCTCTCCCTTGTCCTGGAAAAATAAATGGGGCGACCGGGGGGATACGATCAACGGTCACGGAGGAATCTGTGTGCGGGGGCGGTTCGGCTTCCAGTTTATTGACAGTAAGGAACGACTGAAGGAGCCGCTCATCCGGAAGGAAACGGGTCTGACTCCGACGCCGTGGATCGAAGCCCTGGACACGACCGCGGAGCGGCTGAAGGATATCAAAGCCCGATACGGGTCCGAAGCCATTGCGGGGTTGATCACGGCACGGTGCACGAATGAAGAACTCTACGTCTTCCAACGATTCATGCGGACCGTGCTCGGGACGAACAACCTCGATAGCAGCGCACGTTACGGTCACATGAATTTCGTACGAGCGGTGCATCATGCTCTCGGGATCAATCGGACGATGAACGCCTCGGCGGATATCACCAAAGCCAAGGCCATCCTGGTGGTGGGCGCCAACGTGACGGAAACGAATCCCGTGGCCAGCCTGCGGGTGAAAGCCGCTATCGGCACCTATAATGCGTCGGTCATCGTCGTGGATTCCATGCAAACCAACCTGGCCAAGTTGGCGTCGCATCCGGTGATGGTCAAACCGGGGACGGAGGGAACGTTCGTCAAGGGATTGGTCAAATCGGTCCTGGAGCAGGATCTCATTGATGCTGACCTGGCCGCTCAAGCTCCCGAAGCCCTGGCTGCCTTGAAAGCCGCAGCGCAAGCGGTTTCGTTCGAAGCCGTGGCCACGGAAACGGGGATTCCGGTCGAGACGATTCAGGAGGTTGCCATAGTGTTTGCGGAAGCCTCGCGCTCCGTCATCCTGTGCGGGGAGGGGATCGTGCGCCAGCCCGACGGCTATGAGAATACATTGTCCCTGGTCGATCTGGCGTGGGTCACGGGGAAATTGAATGAGCCCGGGTGCGGCATCAACACGTTCACCGAAGAGGGGAATGAACAGGGGGCCGTGGATATGGGCGTTGCGCCGGAATTCCTTCCGGGACCGGTGTCCTATGCGCAAGCCGAGGCGCAGCAAAAATTCTCCGAAGCATGGGATGCGACGTTGCCGAATGCGCAATCCGGCAAATCCCTTATCGAAATTCTGGAGAATTGTCGCGCCGGGAAGATCAAAGCCCTCTACGTGGTGGGAGAAAATCCATTGGCCACGCTTCCGAAATCATTCGGCGTGGAGGAGGCGTTGAGCCAGTTGGAACTGTTGATCTGTCAGGATCCTTTCCTGACGGAGACGGCGCACTATGCGCATGTGGTTTTCCCCGCGTGTACGTTCGCGGAAAAGGACGGCACCGTCACCAATCAGGAGGGGATGGTGCAATTCGTCAGGCCGGCGTTGGACCCGTTGGGTGAGAGCGCGTTGGATTGGCATATCATGGTGGGGCTCGCCAACGGCATGGGGCATTCGCTTCCGTATGAAACAACTCAGGACATTCAAACGGAAATTCGGAAGATGCTGCCCGGCTACTACAATCTCGGCCAACCCCGGCCCGTTATTGCCGATCCCACGGCGTATCTTGGGAACGGCTATGCGGAGTCGGTCGGCGCCCGTTATGCCAATGGCCGTGCCCAGGCATCAAGCCGGCCCTATGGACTGAAATTGATCCAGCTCATCTATCATTCGGGGAAATTGTCCACGAAAGCATCCGGGTTGATGGACATTTCGCCGAATACCGGAACGTTACGGATGTCCCTGGAGGAATGTGAACGGTTGGGTCTTGCCGAAGGCGGACGCGTGCGCGTGACCTCGGATCACGGCAGCCTGGAATTGGGGGTGGAAGCCGACGTCAACGTGTTGCCGGGCACCTGCGCGTTTCCCGAACACTTCAATGAGCCTCCGGTCAAGGATCTGGTTCAAGTCGTCGTGGATCCCGTGACGCGCGTGCCCTATTTCAAATCCACGCGGGTGACGATCGAAAAAATTTAGGAGAGACTCTTGGATACGCAAAAGCAAACGAAACGATTGTTGGACGCGGTCTTTTTCCGCGAAATCTGGAAAGCGATGAAAGTCACGTTCAAGCACATGTTTCATCGCCCGATGACCTTCCAGTATCCTCGTGAAAAGCGAACGATCCCCGATGCGCATCGCGGGGCCTTGGGCTTGCTGCGGTACGACAACGGGCAGGAACGGTGCGTCGGGTGCGACCTCTGCGAGGCCGCCTGTCCGTCCCGGTGCATCAAGGTCATCAGCGAAGAGGACAAGTCTCTGCCGCTGCAACGGTACGCAACCGAGTTTTACATCGATATTACCAAATGCGTGTTTTGCGGATATTGCGTGGAAGCCTGTCCGGTCAATGCGTTGGCCATGACGAAGATGTACGAGTTTTCGACGCATGACAAACGGACCCTCATGTTCGACAAACAGCGACTCTACGAAATTGGCGAGCAACATTTGGAAGACGCGAAAAAATATCTCTACGCCCACAATCAGGAACAAGATGACGAGGAGAGTCGCACCTACCGCTATCATTTCCCGCAACCCATAGGGAAAACCGAGGCTTCCGACTCATAGTCTTTCATGATGATGTACGTATTGTTCGGGTACTTTGCGACCGTGAGTATCCTGTCGGGTATCTTCACGATCGCTTTGAAAAATCCTGTCCATTGCGGCCTGAGCCTGCTGTCGTTGCTTCTGCACGTGGCCGGGCTTTTCGTGTTGCTCAACGCCGAGTTTCTCTTTGCCGTGCAGATCATCGTCTACGCCGGGGCCATCCTCGTGCTCTATCTCTTCGTCCTGATGCTGCTCAACCTGAAAACCGAAGAACAGTTTCTGCATAAGAAATATCCCTTTTTCCTGTTCGCCGGCGTGGCGATCCTCGGGGAATTGCTCATCCTGGTGTTTCAAACCCCCTACGGCGGAGCCAAAGGGACCGCGACCCCGGACGTCGTGTTGCAGACCGGGCCGAGTCACGCCGTGGGTATCACCATGTTCAGTGACTATTTGTTGTTGTTCGAGATCGTGGGAGTCTTTCTCTTAGGCGCCATTATCGGAGCGATCGTCCTGGCCAAAACCCCGACTGTGCCGGAGCCGACGGGCCAACGCAAGTAACTTGTCATGATTCCTCTTTCGGCATACGTGGCATTGAGTTTCATCCTGTTCATGACGGGGTTGTTGGGCGTCCTGATCCGGCGGAATTTCATCATTGTGCTGATGTCGGTCGAGATCATGTTGAATGCGGCGAATATCAATCTCGTCGCGTTTTCCCATTACCTCTCGTCGATGGCCGGCCAAATGGCGGCCTTGTTCGTGATCGCGATCGCCGCGGGAGAGGCCGCCGTGGGTTTGGCGATCATTATCGTGGTGTTCCGTGGAAAAATTGCGACGAACGTCGACCAGATTAACCTGTTGAAGTGGTAACGTGTCCGATCTTCTCGTCATTCTCATACCGCTCTTCCCGCTGATCGCGGTTTTGGTGAACGGCCTGCTCGGCCATCGGTATTCCACCGACCTGGCCGGCCGTATTGCGGTGGGATCCATCGGACTCTCTTTCCTGTGCGCCGTTGCGGTGGTGGCCGGGGTGCTCTCCGATCCCACGCCCCGTGAAGTTATTGCCTATTCGTGGATTTTCGGCGGCGATCTGCACGTCAATTTCGGATTTCTGATCGATCCGCTGACCGCCGTGATGTTGATGGTGGTGACTGGCGTCGGATTTCTGATTCACGTCTATTCCATCGGGTACATGCACGGAGAAGATGGATTTACCCGCTTCTTCGTGTACATGAATCTGTTCATGGTCTCCATGCTGTTGCTGGTCATGGGGAACAATCTCCTGGTGCTTTTCATCGGCTGGGAAGGGGTCGGCCTCTGCTCCTATCTCCTGATCGGGTACTACTTCAATAAGGTCTCCGCGGCCAAGGCCGCCACCAAGGCGTTTGTGGTCAACCGGATCGGCGACGCCGGGTTCCTGCTGGCGATCTTTCTGGTCTTCGTCAATTTCAAGACCCTGGACTACTTGAAAGTCTTCGAACACGCCAACCAACTCTCCGTCGAAATGGCCACGGTCATTACGCTGTGCCTGTTGGTGGGCGCGATAGGGAAGTCGGCCCAAATTCCGTTGTATACGTGGCTGCCCGATGCCATGGAAGGCCCGACGCCGGTGAGCGCGTTGATCCACGCCGCGACGATGGTCACGGCCGGGGTGTACATGGTGGTGCGCACTCACGTGTTATTCGACATGGCCCCCGTGTCCCTGGCGACGGTGGGGATCATCGGCGGGCTGACCGCGTTGTTTGCCGCCACGATCGGGCTGGTGCAAAACGACATCAAGCGGGTGCTGGCCTATTCGACCGTCAGTCAACTGGGGTACATGTTTTTGGCCTGCGGGGTTGGGGCGTACATTGCCGCCATTTTCCATCTCGTAACCCACGCCTTTTTCAAAGCGCTCCTGTTCCTGTCCGCCGGCGCGGTGATCCATTCGCTCGAAGGCGAACAGGACATCCGAAAGATGGGCGGGCTTTCCAAAAAAATTCCCGTGACGCATGCCGTGTTTCTCATCGGTACCCTGGCTATTGCCGGCATTCCTCCGTTGGCGGGGTTTTGGAGCAAAGACGAGATCATGGCCCATGCCTTCGTGCATCACCATTACGTGTTGTATGCCTTTGCGGCGGTTGGCGCGTTCCTGACGTCCTTTTACATGTTCCGCCTCACCTATGTGACGTTTTACGGGCAGTCCCGGGTGGACCCGAAGGTGGAACATCATATTCATGAGTCTCCACCGGTCATGACCCGGCCCCTAATCATCCTGGCAGGGCTCTCCGTGCTGGGCGGGTTTCTGGGCGTGCCACCGGAACATGGCTGGTTTCATGGATTTTTGGAGTCCGTGGCCACTCCCGTGGGCGCGGTGGCGCATGAGGTCGGCATGGGGACTCTCATCGGATTGATGGCAGGGGCCATCGGTATCGCGTTGGGTGGTTGGGGATTGGCGCACTACCTGTACGCGATCAAACCCGGGACCGCGGATGCCTGGTCGGAACGGTTCGCCGGTGCGTATCGGACGCTGTTGAACAAATACTACGTGGACGAACTGTATGACGCCGTCTTCGTCGAGCCCTGTAAACGACTTGGTCAGATATGGGATTGGATCGATCAACACGTGATCGACCGCTTCATCAGGGGGATCGGCCACGGGGCCGACGTCAGTGCGGCCGGAGCGACCTGGGCCGAAAAACACATCATTTACGGGGGACTCAACGTAATCGGGTACGCCAATCATCTGGCGGCCTGGTCCTGGCGGAAATTGCAAACCGGGTTGGTCAATCATTACGCCGCCGTGATCGTGATCGGTTTATTTCTTCTCACGCATTTTATCCTGGTGTGGTTGACCGGAACCTCTCTCTTGTAGGGTTGAGTGATTGGCGATGCTTGAAGAACTGGAATTCGGATTCCCGATTTTATCGATCCTGCTCTTTCTCCCGCTTCTCGGGGCGATCGGGTTATGGACTCAACGGGATACCAACCTGATCAAGAAGACTGCGCTGGGCGTTGCGCTATTCGAATTGGCGCTTGCCGCACTCCTATTGCTCCGGTTCATACCGGAATCCGCGGCCATGCAATTCAGCGAACGGCTGAACTGGATTCCGGCTCTGGGTATTTCCTATCACCTCGCCGTGGACGGCATCAGCATCCTGTTCGTCGGCCTCTCGGCCTTCATCACGGTCCTGATCATTCTCTACTCCTGGGATGCGGTTCAGGACAGGGCCAAAGCGTACTTCATGAGTATTCTGGCTTTGGAAACGACGATCATGGGAATTTTCGTTTCCATCGACCTGATCCTTTTCTTCGTGTTCTGGGAACTCATGCTCGTGCCCAGCTATTTCCTGATCAAACTGTGGGGCGTGGGCGAGCAAAAGGAATACGCCGCGCTCAAGTACGTGTTGTACACCCTGTTGGGCAGCGTGTTCATGCTGGTCGGTTTCTGCCTGTTGAGTTTGAATTACCATGAGGTCACGAATGCCTACAGCTTCGATTTGTTGGAGCTGTTGAAAGTGCCCGTTCCGGTCTCGGACCAGCTCTTGATTTTCTGGCTCATCTTCATGGGCTTGGCCTTCAAGGCTCCGGTCTTTCCGTTCCACACGTGGTTGCCGGACGCGCTCGTGCAAGGACCGATCGGGATGTCCGTGGTATTGGCGGGCGTCAAGTTGGGCACGTACGGGTTCCTGCGGTTCAGCTTCCCGCTGCTGCCGGAAGCGTCGACCAATGCCACCGTGGTTGTGATCGTCATGAGTTTGGCCATGGCCGCCATTGTTTGGGGCGCAATCATCGCCATCATGCAACCGGACTTCAGACGCCTGCTCGTCTTCAGCAGCATCAGCCACTTGGGTTTCGTCGTGTTGGGCCTGTTTGCCTTGAATTTCCAGGGGCTGCAAGGCAGCTTGCTGCAAATGATCAATTTGGGCTTTACCACCGCGGGGCTCTTTTTCCTGGCTGGATTTCTCTATGACCGGCTCGGCAATACGCTTCTCGACAATTGCGGAGGTATCGCATCGAAGATGCCTCTCCTGGCCACGTTCTTCCTGATCATCGGGATGGCCTCGATAGGGTTGCCAGGAACGAATGGATTCATCGGGGAATTTCTGATCCTGCTCGGCGCGTTTCAGGCACATTGGGTGTACGGAGTGGTAGCCGTCTCGGGAGTGATCTTCGCGGCCGCCTATTTCCTGTGGTACTACGAGAGAGCGATTTTCGGCCCAATCGGCGAGCACGTTCCTCAGGTGCTCAAGGATTTGACGCAACGTGAAACGATCATTGCCGTGTCCCTCTGTGTCATGATTTTCTGGATCGGGTTATATCCCTCACCGTTTTTGCGAATGGTAAACGGCTCGGTGCAGGCCGTGATGGACCGGTTGGACCGCGGGTCAATCGCGAGCATTGAACAGGACCGGACGCTGCTGTCCCATGCCGTCACGAATAAACCGGGAGAGAAGGACTGAGCCATGGCAATCCACAATCCGCAATCCGCAATCCACAATCCCGTCCCCCCTGAACCCGGAGGGAAGGACTGAGCGATGGGTCAATTGGCTTTACAGGCAACCCTGTTTGCCCCGTTCCTGGGGGCCATCGTGTTGCTGTTTGTTCCCAATCGCGAACCGCTGTTGGTGCGTGCCGTGGCTGCGGCCTCCGCCGGCGTGGCGCTGCTCGCCTCTCTGTACGTCTTCATGGCCTATAACCCCGACCAGGGCGGCTTTCAATTCATCACCAAGTGGGCCTGGTCCGAGGAACTGGGCATCGGGTTTCATATCGGGGTGGACGGCATCGGGGCACCCTTGGTCTTTGCATCGGCCATTCTGCTGTTCGCGGGCATCTTCATTTCGTGGCACATCAAGGATCGCACCAAGGAATTCTACATCTTCCTGTTGATCCTGGCCGCGGCGACCATCGGGGTGTTCATGTCGCTGGATCTGTTCTTCCTCTACTTCTTTTATGAAATGTCGGTGTTGCCCATGTACGTGTTGCTGGGCGTGTGGGGGAGTCATACCAAAGGCTATTTGAGCATGACCGATGAAGAAGGCCGCAAGCTCCGGGATTCGGTCGGGTTCATCCTGAACTTCGGGTCGAACAGCAAAGAATACGCCGCGATGAAACTCACGCTGTTCCTCTCGGCGGGAGCGGTGTTCGCGTTGATGGGCATCCTGTTGATCTACCATTTCTCGCCCGTCCAAACGTTCGATATTCTGGTGCTGCGGGAAGTGGCTCATTTCGACGGTACGCTGGCGACGATTATCTGGGTGTTGGTCTTTTTCGGCTTTGCCTCCATCGCGCCCATCTGGCCGTTGCATTCCTGGTCTCCCGTCGGCCACGCTGCGGCCCCGGCCGCGACCAGTATGTTGCACGCCGGCGTGCTGATGAAACTCGGGCATTTCTCCATCATTCGCGTGGCCTATGAAATCCTTCCCGACGCCACGCGGGAACTCATGCCCATCGCCGCGGTGTTGTGCGTGTTCAGCATCATCTACGGCGGGTTTGTCGCGTATTTCGCCAAGGACACGAAGTACGTCATCGGCTATTCCAGTTCCAGTCACATGGGCTACGTGTTCCTGGGCATGGCCGCTTTGGATTACATCAGCCTGACCGGCGCGGTGATTTACATGTTTGCGCACGCGTTGGCCACGGGCATGCTCTTCGCCATGGCAGGCTGGGTATATGACCAGACCCATACCCGAGACATTCCCTCCCTGGGCGGGCTGGTCAAGAACATGCCCTTCCTGGCCGGGGCCTTTATTATCGCCTGTATGGCGTCGGTCGGGATGCCGGGCACCGTGAACTTTATCGCCGAAATCATGATTATCGTCGGCGCGTGGGAGAAATATCCCTTCCAGGTGGTGGTAGCCGTGCTGGGAATCGTGTTGACGATGGCCTATCTCTTTAAGATGATGCGCGGGCTGTTTTACGGACAAATGTCGCCCGAATACGCGCATGCCCGTGACACGTCGCAATGGGTGGATCGCCTTCCGCTGCTTGTCATGATCGGCTGCAGCATCTTTTTCGGCATCTTCCCCATGCACTTTTACAACGTCGTGCGCTCCACGGTCGTGCCGATGTTGGACCGAATCAATCAAGTGGCTCCGCTGGTCACCCAAAATACTACGGGGCTGTTACCGTAACCGGCCATGACCTTCGACCTTACCCTATCAAGCTCAGACCTCCTTCTCCTGGCGCCTGAGATTTTTCTCACCATCTGGTTGTGCGTGGTATTGGCCGTTGACTTTACGTTTAGACAGATCGCCCACGAAAAACTCGCCTACCTGAGCGTGGGCGGCGTCATCGCCACGCTGATCACCCTGATCTGGTTCGATTACACCGGAGTCGAGGGTGCCTTGTTCAAAGACATGTTTGTCCTGGATGGGGTGGCGATCTTCTTCAAGATATTGGTGTTGATCTCCACGGCGCTGGTCTTGCTGGCCTCGATCGATTACGTGAAATCGTTCAAGTTTTTCAGGGGTGAATATTATTTCCTGGTCATGATGTCGGCCTTGGGCATGATGTTCATGGCCTCGGCGCAGGACTTGCTCTCCGTCTTCGTGACGTTGGAATTCTCCACCTTCGGCTTTTACGTCCTGGTGGCCTATTTGCGGGAAGATCAGAAATCCAGTGAAGCGGGGCTGAAGTTCTTTATCCTGGGCGTGTTCGCCGCGGGCTTGCTCGCGTATGGCATCAGTCTCGTCTATGGCGAAACGGGAACGCTGGTGTTTTCCGAAATGGCGTCGACACCCGGAAGCATTGGGCTGGCCATCGGCTTCATCATGATCTTCGCCGCCCTGGGCTTCAAAATCGGGGCCGTTCCCTTTCACTCTTGGATTCCCGATACCTACCAGGGAGCCCCCACGCCCGTCACCGCCTTTCTGTCGATCGCGCCCAAAGTTGCGGCGTTAGCCATTCTCATCCGCATGTTCTACGTCGCGCTGGCGACCTTCAAACCCACGTGGGTTCTCCTGTTCGTCGTGGCCTCCATCCTGTCCATGACCTACGGCAACATCGTGGCCATCGCCCAGAAAAACATCAAACGGCTGCTCGCCTATTCCGGCATTGCGCAAATCGGCAACGTCATGATCGGCCTGGCGGCCGGAACCAAACGGGGCAGTGACGCGATCCTCTTTTATTTGCTCACCTACCTGTTTGCCAACCTGGGCGCCTTTGCCGTCGTGATCGGCGTCAGCAACCTGATCAAGAGCGATGAAATTGAAGATTACAACGGATTGAATCGACGGTCGCCGTTTCTCGCGGCCGCCATGCTGCTCTTTCTGTTGTCGCTCGCCGGCGTGCCGCCGCTCGCGGGATTCATCGGTAAACTCTATATCTTCGTCGCGGCGATCGAACAGGAACTCTACACGCTGTTGATCGTCGGGCTGATCAATATCGTCATCTCCATGTATTACTACCTGGTCGTGGTCAAGAAGATGTACATCAACGAACCCCACGACCCCACGCCGCTTTCGGTATCACCCCCACTGAAGGCCGTCATCTTCGTGGGCATCGCCGGCACCCTGCTGCTCGGCATTTACCCCAAGCCCTTCATCGACTGGGCCGTCGCCGCTACCCTGATGTTCTCCAATATAACTGCGCCCACGGCCTCAGATCCCGCAGTGCTGACGTCCCTGATGGGCGGATAACGCCAGACGAACGTCGCCAGACCGGGGAAATTGCCCCCCTCGTAGCCCTTATCGTATTGATATTTCCAGACTGCGTCCCAGTGCTGAGGCAAATTTTTCCAAAGTGGACAAGCGAATGTCTTCGGCATGATTCTCGATTCTAGAAATAGCGGATTTTCGGGTATGGAGTTTCTCGGCCATTTTTTCTTGAGTTAAGCCTGAAGCCTCACGAGCCTGCCTGAGCAGCACCCCTATTTTGAACGCTTTGTAGCCTTCGTCAAAGCCAACCCTGAACTCAGAGTCATATTTCTTTCTTTTACGGATATAGGCTTTTAGGTCACTCATTGCGATGTCTCCTGTTGAGATAATCTTTCTTGCGATTTTCGGCGAGCTTAATTTCTTTCCTGGGTGTTTCCTGAGTTTTCTTTTGGAATCCATGCGTTAAAATAACCACGTGACCGCCTTCCAAGAAGCCCAGCAGCCGAAAAATATTACCGCCGAACGGGACTCTGACTTCCCAGATTCCGTCCGTATTGACTAGTTTTTTGAAATATTGGACGGGGACCACATCAAGTTCTTCAATGAGTTGCAAAACCCAAGTCACTTTCAGGGCCTGCTGGGACGTAAGCCCGTCCAGGAATTTCTCAATAGGACATCCTCTGGATTCAGTACGGTAGAAAATTACTTCTCGCACGAGCTATGTTAACTCATATGTGAACATCGTTCAATGGGTTGCAGAGAAAACTGTCGGAAATTCATTAACTATACTCCACATTTATAATATATTTGTGGAGTATGTATAAGAGGAAGCCCAGGCCTGCTGAAGCACAAGAGAAGAGAGAAAGAAAGATGAGTGTGGACTTTTCCAAACTGAAGCGACCAAGATACCCGATGCCGGATTTTGTCAGACAGACGCTGAACGAAAGGGGCTTGATGGAAGCCTATCACAGGCGTCCTGCGTATCAGCAGAACGATTATATTGGTTGGATAAACCGCGCCAAACGCCAGGAAACCAAAGAAAAACGGCTGCACCAGATGCTTGAAGAACTCGACAGAGGCGGCGTCTACATGAAGATGAATCACCCGGCATCGGCATAGAAGAGCAGGGCATTTGTGGATCAGCCCCGGCAACAAGGACGGCGATGAAACAGTTAGAAAAAGATTTATGGCAAAGCACGATCCATAGCATGGGCTCGTTGAATACCCATGCGTACTTCCTCCGGAGGCCGGAAGGAAACGTGCTCTTTTACAATACCGGTCACGATGGGGATCTCGAGCAAATAGCTGAGTTGGGAGGTATCCGGTTTCAGTTTCTGAGCCACCGTGATGAATCGGGTCCGTCGTTGAACCTTATAAAGGACCGGTTCGATTCCAAGTTGTGTTGCAGTGCCCTGGAAGCCCCGATTATCGGCAAAGATGCACCGGTTGATATAGCCTTTCAGGTAAGCGACCAGCATCTGGGCGATATTGCCATCATCCATACCCCCGGGCATACGGAAGGCAGCATTTGCTTCTTCTACAAGTCGCCTTACGGGAAGTCCTATCTTTTTACCGGCGATACGATCTTTCAGTCGAATGGGAAGTGGGCGACCCTGGCATTTCCCCGGGCAGGTGGCAGCAAAGCATCGCTTGCCGAAAGCCTGTTGCGATTGCAAGACCTCAAGCCTGACGTTGTCATGAGCAGTGCTTTCGTCGGTGGCGTGTCGTTCGTCGAAATCGTCGGCGACGAATGGGCTCAAGCCATTGATGACACTGTCAGCCGATTGAGGAATGAATCCTAATCTCAAACATGTTAACCGACGCATCTACAAGGACCGAGGATCTCAATAGCGATACCCTTCGTGACGGGCGGCGAGAATTTCTTCGAGGGACATGTCAATGCCTTTCCACGTTGCGCGCCACGCCTTGAAGCGCTCGACTGCCGCCGTCGGGGCTACACGGTCCTGCTTCTCAGCCGGAACCAGATGGGCAACCGGTTTACCGTGGCGGGTAATCGCAATCGTTTCGCCGCGCGCAACCGCGCTCAGGAGTTGTGCAAAACGGGTCTTGGCTTCGGTTGCTCCAACTTCGCGCATGCTTCTTTAACAGGTTATTTTTACCGCTCCTTCACTCAAGCAGGGGAGTGAATCAGGAGGCCTTATTTGGTCTTTTTGACGTAGACCTTGTACACCGTTTTGGGGTTCGTCTCTTCTTCTTCGAGGCCGACCCATTCGTGGCCGGTGGTTTGGCACCAGGCGGGCATATCTTTCTTGATCCCTTCGTCGTCGGAGAGGACTTCCAGGACCTGGCCCATGGTGAGTTCTTTGATTTTCTTGGAGGTGAGAATAATGGGCATGGGGCAGAAGTACCCCAGCGTGTCGAGTGTGATATCGGATTGGATCATCGAAAAAAACTCCTGTGTTCGACTCAAATAAACAAATTTACCGAGCCGTCTTTGGCTTCCGCGAGGTAGGTTGAGACCCCGGCGAGTTGGTCCACGCCATCGATCAGGGTCTCCTTGGAAATACCCAATAACCCCAACGTGGTGGTACAGGCGATCATTTTGACGCCAAGATCCTGCGCGGTTTCGATCAGTTCCGGGACCCCGGGCATGTGATTGTCCCGCATGACCTTTTTCATCATCGTGGTGCCAAGCCCGCCATAGTTGAATTTTGAAAGGGGCAGGCTCGCGGCGCCCCCTTTGTTGATCCAGCCAAAGGCCTTGCGCAGGAGGTCCTTTGCGGCACTGGTCGCCCCGGGTTTGCGAATGACGTTCAACCCCCAGAAGGTGAAGAACATGGTCACGTGCATACCCATGGCTGCGGCGCCGGTGGCAATGATGAAGGCGGCCATGGCTTTATCCATATCTCCGCTCAGGAGCACAATGGTCACCCGCTCCGGTTTGGATTCCTGAAGCTCGGCAAGGGTTTCGGCTGGTTGGACTTGGGTCATCGTCATGGGATCACCTGTTTTGATCGGCTAGAGGGTCGATGCTCGCAAGCACTATCAGAAGTTGTATATCACCCTTTTGAGGTTGTCAACAAAGCACGATTTCAGTAAACAGACATATGGCCGCGATTGTCGAGAGCATTCCCAATTTTAGCGAAGGCCGTGATCCGGGTATCATCGAGAACCTCAAGAACGCCATTATCTCGGTCCCAGGCGTTGCCCTGCTCGACGAGCACCGGGACGTGGATCATCACCGTTGCGTCCTGACCGTAAGCGGGTCCGTCAAGTCGATGGAGGCGACCGCCTTCTCTGTGGTTGCCAAGGCTTCGGAATTGATCGACCTGAAGAATCACGCGGGCCAGCACCCTCGTCTCGGGGCGTGCGACGTGTTGCCGTTTGTTCCGCTGTCAGGCTCGACGATGGAGCAATGCGTCCGACTCGCGCATCTGGTCGGTGCGCGAATCGGGAAGGAACTCCGGATACCGGTTTTTCTGTATGAGGAGGCCTGCGAACGACCTTTTCGAAAACGATTGGAACAGATCCGGAAAGGGGGGGCGGAAGCCTTGATGAAGCGAATGGCCACCCACCGGGCCTGGGCTCCGGATTTCGGTCCGGCCGAGCCGCACCCCACGGCCGGCGTGATCGCGGTTGGGGCACGGTATCCGCTCATTGCCTTCAACGTGTTGTTGCAGAGTCACGATGTCTCCCTGGCACGGGATATCGCCAGGACCATCCGCGCGTCCAATGGCGGGCTGCCGGCGGTCAAGGCCATTGGGCTGGAACTGAAAAGCCGGGGCTACGTACAGGTGTCGATGAATCTCACCGACTATCACCAAACGCCGGTTCACGTGGCGTTCGAAGCCGTAAAACGAGCCGCGGCCCTCAAAGGCGTCGCCGTGGTAAAAAGCGAATTGGTAGGGCTGCTCCCTCAGGAAGCCCTCGCGCAGACCGAGGGGCACGATCTTCAGCTTGCTTCCTTGACACAGGCTCAAACCGTGGAGCATCGACTCGGACAATGTGGGTTGGGGTAGGGCAGGGCAGGGCAGGGCAGGGCAGGAGTCCCGGTCTTGGAGGCCGTCCCGCTGTTTATTCTTTTCACTTCACAAGGGTAGGTAGAGGTCACAGACGATGAAACAGTTCGCGCAACGACTGGTCAATATGCCCGCGTTTGAATACGTGATTATCGCGCTCATTATCGGGAATGGGGCGTTGTTGGGTATGGAGACCTCTCCCGATCTGGTTCGCCACTACGGAGAATGGATGCATTTGGGGAACCAACTCGTGCTGGGAGTGTTCATTCTCGAAGCCTTGCTGAAGATGATAGCCGTGGCCCCGCAGATCGACCGGTATTTTCGGGATGGATGGAACGTGTTTGATTTTTCGGTGATTGTGTTCTCGCTGCTTCCCGCGACCGGGGAGTATGCCATGATCGCCCGGCTGGCCCGGTTATTGCGGGTCCTGCGGCTGATTTCCACCATTCAGGAACTGCGTTTGATCGTCTCGACGCTCGTGCGCTCGATCCCGAGTATGGGACACGTCATGCTCCTGATGAGCATCATCTTTTATATTTATGCGATTACGGGTTACCAACTGTTTCATGAACATGATCCCGTCCATTGGCGAAGCCTGGGCATCTCCCTGTTGTCGTTGTTTCGGGTCGTGACGTTGGAGGATTGGACGGACATCATGTATACCGCCATGGAACTGCATCCGCTGGCCTGGATCTATTTCGTCAGCTTCGTGGTGGTCGGCACGTTCGTGGTGATCAATCTCTTTATCGCGGTGGTGCTGAACAATCTGGAAGAGGCCAAAGCCGAGCGGCTTCGAGAACTGGAGCAACCCGTGTCGCGGGAAGAGATCTTGCGCGACCTTCGCTCAACCCAGAAGGCCTTGCGACGCTTGGAGGAACGATTGGATCGCCAGGGCGAGACATGACAACGTTCGCGTACGCCTGCCCGTACAGGGCCGCATGAGATGCGGCCCCTACAGGGACATGGCTTATGGCAGGGTCTTTCCTTTTTTTGTAGCTGCGCCATCTCATGGCGCTTCTTCCGGGCCGCATGAGATGCGGCCCCTACAAATAGAGAACGGTTATGACCCGAGCCGTTGCGCAATCGTCAAAACGCCTTTTTGAATATCCCGTTGATCCATGGTCGAAGACCATGACAGCCGAATTGCAGGCGCGTCTTCTTCGGGATAATCCACAAAGGGTTTGACGACAATTTCCGCTTCGGATGCAAGCCGTTTGACAAAATCTCCATGATCCAGGTCCTTTGATCCTTTGAACGTGAGGATGCCGGGAGCATGGGGTCCCTGCCATTCCAGGAAACGACAATGCGCCCGCCCGCCCAGCAGTTCCTTGGCCGTTTCTCGAAAGGCCCGCTGTGGTTCAGTGTCGATGCCGCGTTGACGTTGTTGTTCGCAAGCCTCGGCGAGTCCCGCAATGAGCCCGATGTTGTGCGTGCCGATTTCAAATCGTGTTGCTGGCGCCCCGTCGTGGGTTCCTCCTTCAATCGCACGATAGCGGGGATGCGCAAAAAAACTCTCACGCACCACCATCGCTCCCGTGCCGAGCGGGCCTCCACACCACTTGTGTCCGGCAAAAAAGTAGCCGTCGAAATCCAGCGCATTCAGGTCGACGGGGATATGGCCGACGGCCTGTGCTCCGTCGATGATGACCAGACATTGCCGTGCCCTGGCCAATGAAGCCACGTCATGGACGGGGAAGACACGCCCGTCAACGTGCGACACGTGGCTCAGCACGATGGCTTTGACGCCGGGCTTGCTAAATCGTTCTTCCAGCCCCTGCAGGAAGGCGTCAAGGGACGTCGGCCTGACGGCGTGAACCCGGATCCCCTCTTGTTCGAGGGCGCGAAGCTGTTTCGTGATGGAAGGGTTTTCGTGCGTGGTGGTGAGAATGGTATCGCCCGGTTCCCATTTCAAAGAAGAAAGCAAGAGATAATGCGCGGTGGATGCGTTTGTGGTGAACGCGATGCTCGAGGGATCACTCACGTGTAACAGGTCGCCGACTTTTTCCCTGCAATCACTGACCTTCCGGAGATACCACTCAATGCCGGCTTCCGAATACAAATAGAGTTTGAATTCGACAAGCGTCCGTTCGACCTCCTCTTCAGCTTCTGCAAGAGTCGGACACAGGGCCGCGTAATTCAGATAAATCATGGGTGCCAGTCAGCCGGACGGCTTTTGGGCCAGGGCAAGACCGTGAAGTTTGGCCGGATCGGTATACCAGGCAACGGGGTTGAAGCCCGCGCTGGTCAACAGGGCCTCCACGTGGTGATGCGTATATTTTCTGCTGATTTCCGTGAGGATTTCTTCCCCCTCATCGAGCCGAAGGGTCAACTCCAATTCAGGAATGGGAATCACTTGCCGGCAGACCGACCGAAGGTACATTTCAATTTGCTGTTCGTCATGATTAAACCGGGCCACGTGGTCGAAGTTATCAGGATCAAATTCTGCTCCAATCACGACCTTCAACACGGACAAGATGTTTTTGTTGAACGCGGCCGAGAGCCCGGACGAATCATTATACGCGGCTTCCAGGCGCTCCACGTCCGTGATGAGTTGAACACCAAGGAGAAAGAAATCACCTGGATCCATTTCATCAGCGACCGACGACAGAAAGGCCGGGGCAGCTTCAGGTCCCAAGTTGCCGATGGTTCCGCCCAAAAACACGACCAGGCGTCGTCCGCCTTGCGGAATGTGTTCCAAATGAGCCAGGAAATCCCCAACCACCCCGTGAACGTGTAACCCTTTGTATTCCTCAACCAGTTCTTGCGCCACTCGTCGCACGATGCCCTCGCTGAAATCAAAGGGTACGTAGAACCGCAGTCGGTTGGTCCGGGCCATGGCATCCAACAAGACCCGGGTTTTGGTGGCTGCTCCGGAGCCCAATTCAACCAATTCCTCGGCACAGGTTCGCGCGATCACGTCATCGGCTACCGTTTTGAGCAATTGGTGTTCCGTGCGGGTCGGGTAATATTCGGGCACGGTGCAGATTCGTTCAAAGAGCGCGGAGCCATGATCGTCGTAAAAATACTTCGTCGGCAATCGCCGTGGAGTCGACAGCAGTCCCGTGCGAATTTCGTCCCTGACAGCATCGGGACTCTGGTTGTCCAGGTGCACGTCGATAATGATATTGGATTGGTCAAGCATGAACGCGAATCATAATGAAAGGGTGATGGATACTGTCGTTGGGAGGAGTGAAATCGGCGAATGCAAATCGTAACGGGTCGCCCACCTTTTCGGCAAGGTTCAGAGTTGAACGCCGCGTGGCCTGACCCACGTTTCCACCCGGCCGAGAAACCCGTCGATGACCAATGCCAGGGCTGCCGCGGGCAATGCCCCGGAGAGGATCACGGTGGTGTTGGCCATTTGTAAGCCCGCGACAATCGGCACGCCCAAGCCGCCCGCGCCGATGAATGCGGCCAGCGTGGTCGTGCCCACGGTGATCACGCCGGCCGTGCGCACGCCGGCCATAATCACGGGCGCAGCCAACGGTAGTCGTACCCAATGGAGGATTTGCCATTCCGTCATGCCGAGTGCGCGAGCCGCTTCCACGGCTTGGGGCGCCGCATCGCGGAGGCCGGAAAAGGTGTTCCTGACGATCGGAAATAGGGAATAAATCCATAGGGCGATCACGGCCGGCAGTATGCCGATCCCGAACACAGGAATCATGAAGGCGAGTAACGCGATAGACGGGATCGTTTGCGTGAGGCCGATGCCTCGAATGACGGGTTCGGCAATCGTGTGGTGACGTTCGAGCAGCAAGCCCAATGGGACGGCCACCATGATCCCCAACGCCAAAGCCAGCCCAGCCAGGGTCAGATGTTCGGTCGTTCGACTCACCAGATCCGTTCGTTTCGACCACATATAGGCAAAGAGCCCCTTCTGATGAGAGACCGGCTGCGTGCCGGCATCATCGCCGGCAGACAGATGAAGGGCCGACAGGGCATCGCGGGCCACGACCTCCAGCAATTCCCCTCCTTCCTGCAAGCGATAATTCAATTGCCGCATGGTTTTGGCATCGAATGCGTTGGTCAGCAATCCCAGGACCCCTCCCAACTCTGGGTGTTGCGCAAGCGTGGCGCCTCGGATGAGTCCGGACGCTTCATAGGGTGGGAAAAATTGTCGATCATCTTCCAGCACCACGAAGTCATACACTGAAAGCCGTCCATCGGTCGTATATACGTCCAGCACGTCGATCTCACCGGCTGCGGCCGCCTGGTATTTGAGAGACTGTTGCATGGCTTGTACGCCCTGAAAGCTGAGGCCATATTGTGTTTCAAGACCGGGCAAGCCATCGGGCCGGTTGATGAATTCATACCCAAACCCCGCTGTCAGGGAAGGCGCAATCTTGACGAGGTCCGAAATGGTTCGCAAGGGAGTGCCTGCCGTTAGAGAGCGAGGGATCGCAAGCGCATAGGCATTCTCGAATCCCAACGGATTCAGCCACCACAAATCCCAACGTTTGAGAAATTCCGCGCGCACGTTGTTGAGCGCCTTTCGTGGATCTCCGGTCGGCGGTTGCTGAAGAATGCTGACCAGCCCGGTGCCCGTGTATTCGGGGTAGAGGTCGATGGCGCCGGTACGAAGCGCTTCAAAACAAACCTGCGTACCCGCCAATCCCAATCGCCGTTCAACGGAGAGATCCGTACGGGCTTCGATGAGTTGGGCGAAAATTTCAGCCAGGAGTTTGCTCTCCATAAAATTCTTCGATCCGACGATAATGCGATCGTCCTGGGAAAATGCCGGCAAGGGGAGCAGCACGAAGAAGACCAGCACCACAAAACGGATCGAATGAAGCGATCTGGTCATGGGTGCTCTCCGTGCGATCGATGGCGAAGCAATTGCACAACATAGTCGTGGGCCGGAGCGTTGAGCAGGTCGGCCGGGGGGGCGATCTGCAAGAGGCGTCCCTCCTTCAACACCGCGATGCGGTCGCCGAGTTGCAATGCCTCATCGACGTCATGGGTAACCATGACCATGGTCTTGTTGAGGTGTTGCTTAAGGCTCAGGAATTGACGTTGGAGTTCGTGACGGGTAATCGCGTCGAGCGCGCCGAAGGGTTCGTCGAGCAGGACGATCCCGGGATCGGCCGCGAGGGCTCGCGCAAAGGCCACGCGTTGTCGTTGCCCACCGGACAGTTCAATGGGATACCGCGCTCGAAACTGTTGCGGATCGAGATGAACGAGATCCAGAAGCGCGTGCACCCGGCTCGTTCGTCGTTCGGGTTCCCATCCGAGTAACAGCGGCACCAGGCCGATGTTCGCCTCGACGGTCCAATGTGGCAGCAAACCGGCGTCCTGCTGCACGTACCCGATATGGCGACGAAGATCGATGGGGTCTCTGACTGGTACCGGTTCGCCATGAATGCGAATCTCTCCTGAACTGGGATGCGTCAACGCGTTGAACATCCGGAGCAGGGTTGTTTTACCGGACCCGCTTTCCCCGATCAGGACCAGGGTTTCGCCTTCAACCACTTCGAGATCGACGTGATCGAGGACTCGAACGCCGGGGGCGAACTCCTTGCTCACGTCGCGGACACTCAGGACGGGTGTGTTCATCTCTCCCCACTGTCATTCCCGCAGCCTGTACTCGATGTTTGTAATCGAGGATCTAGCGGGAATCCAGTATTTCTTCTTGACAAAACCGGCTATGGATATATTACAAAAGCGAGGCTCTCGACTCCCTCGCGACGGAAGTCAGCGTGAAATCGCATAAGTTCGAAGTCTGATCGCTCAAGAATTATGCCCCGTTTAGTCGAAATACGAAAGGAATTATCCGCGGCGCGGGCCTGCACCGATTCCATCTTTTCCCTGTTCCAACCGGAGACGCTCTATGAGCGTCCCATTTCGGAACGCCATCGCGTCGTGTTTTACCTCGGCCATTTGGAGGCGTTTGATTGGAACCAGATTTGTCGCTGGACGTTGGGACAGTCCTCCTTTCATGACACGTTTGATTCACTGTTCGAGGCGGGCATTGATCCCGAGGTTGGCTCGGAACCGGCAGACGTGCCCGCGGACTGGCCGTCACTCGAAGAAATCCGGCGCTACAACGTCAGGGCGAGGGAATCGGTTGATGCGGCGTTGGAAGACGCTCCCGAAACCGTCCTGCGTATGGCGATCGAGCATCGCTGGATGCACGCGGAAACCACGGCCTACCTGCTGCACCACGTGACGCACGGCGGAAAAATTGCCCCGTCATTGTCACCGTCGCCTGACAGTCCGTCACCCGATCACCTCATGATCGACGTTCCCCAGGGCACGGCAACGCTCGGCCGTTGTGACGGGTTCGGTTGGGATAATGAATTCAGCGAACATCGAGCAGACGTACCGGCCTTCGCGATCAGCAAATATAAAATCACCAATCAACAATATGCAGCGTTCGTCGAACAGGGTGGTCCCGTCCCCCCGTTTTGGGTCAAGCGGGGTGAGTGCTGGTTCCTGTCGACGATGTTCGAGGAAATTCCGCTTCCCCCGCATTGGCCAGTTTACGTGTCCCTGAGCCATGCGCGGGCCTATGCGCAATGGGCCGGTCTCTCGCTTCCGACCGAAGCGCAGTTTCATCGGGCGGCCTACGGGACGCCGAGCAACGAAGAGCGCGTCTATCCCTGGGGAGACCGGATCATCAACGGCGTGCACGGGAATTTTCACTTCCGGTTCTGGGACCCGATCCCGGTCACGGCCAATCCGCAAGGCGACAGTGCATTCGGGGTGTCACAATTAGTCGGGAACGGATGGGAATGGACCTCGACGCGGTTCCATCCCTTTGAAGGCTTCGAGCCTTACCCCACCTATCCCGGCTACTCCTCGCGTTTCTTCGACGACGATCATTTCATCGTCAAAGGAGGAGCCCCCTCCACGGCCTCGTGCCTGTTGCGTCGCTCATTCCGGAACTGGTTTCGCCAAGGCTATCCCCACGCCCACGCCGGCTTCCGGTGCGTCAAGAACATCTGATCGCTTTTTGCTTTCGACGGAACTAGAAGAGAACTTCTCTTTGATGAGTTCACCAGAGGCGGCGAACGCCGTATTGATCGAAGAGTGTCTCAATCGAGATGAGAACGAGGTCGTGCGCAAGTGCCTGGGCTATCAGGATCCGGTCGAAGGGGTCCCGAAGGGGACCCTGCAACGCGCCGGCTCGGGCTGCGTCCTCCACGGTTATTGGCAGCCCCTCAAAGTTCCGAGTGGCTATGTGGCCGGTAATGTCCTCGGCTAGCCCTTCCGCGTCCGGGAGTCTACGTGCCCGGTATTTGGTGGCGATTTCCCACGCTGACGCTGCGCTGATCAGGACGTCATTGTCCCCATCCGCTATCGCCTGCCGGGCGGACGTGGATAAGCGTGCGTTTCCGGCGAACCACCAAATGAAAGTGTGGGTATCAAGCAGAAGGCGCATAGGCTACGCCTCTCCCTCCCATGCGGCCAGTTCCTCCTCCGGCAGCGGGTCAAAGAAGAAGCTGTCGTCGAAAATAGCATCGTCCAACTTTATCCGGCCCTTCCAGGAGCCGAATTGTCGCTTGCTCCGTTTTGGGATTCGCACGAGCCGCGCCACCGGCTCGCCGTTACGGGCGATGACCACTTCTTCCCCGGCTTCGACTTGCAAGAGAAGGCGCGACAGGTTGGTCTTTGCTTCATGGACGTTCACTTTTGCCATAGCGGACTCCTTAATAAGGATATTAGCTAAGACTATAGCTAATATGAGGGCCTGTCAAGCGGATGTATGGGGCCGCCACATTTACTCCGGCAAACGGATGCGTTCGACTAATTCCCTGATTTTTGCAGGCGGGGGCGAGGTGCATTGCGAGACCGTCAGTGCGACGCACAGGTTCAAGAGCATGCCGACCGTGCCGATGCCTTCCGGTGAAATGCCGAGAAACCAATTGGCCGGGACGTTCTCCGCCATGGGGGCGATAAACACCCCTTTGAAATAAATAAGGGGCTGTCCTAGCTAAGAGTTAATGGTGTGCGTGTTTATACCAGGCCCGAAGCTGTCTCAGCAGGACTTGGTGATTGGCGCCATTGAAGCGCCATTCGCACTCCTTCAAAAACCAGTAAAAATTCTCCGGTTTGATCCCGTTGAACTTCCGCAAGTGCCGCTTCGCCTGGTTCCAGAAGTTCTCAATGCCGTTGATATGTTTGTCGTGATCGGCAAAGCGGCTGGAATGGTTGATGCGCAGATGATGAAAATCGCTGACGTCCAGCGCATTATAAGCCCGAAAGGCATCGGTGTACACGATACTGTCCGGCTGCACATGCTGCCGGATAATCGGCAAGAGGCTGTCCGTGTGGGCGGTAGGGACAATCGCGGTGTAGACCTTTCCGCCCCGCTTCAACAGCCCGAAAACCACGACTTTGCCCGCGGCGCCACGCCCACGACGGCCCTTGCGGCTTCCACCAAAATAACTCTCGTCGGCCTCGACTTCCCCCGCCAGGCGATAGCTCGGCAATTTGCCCGCGATGAGCTTGCGCAGCCGGAGGTAAAACCCGGCCGCCGTGTTGCGATGGACCCCAATGATCTCCGCAGCCGCCCGTGCTGTGGCCCCGGCAACGAACAACTTCAGGAGGGCACCTTGTTTATGAGGACTTAACCGAGTGCGCCGGATATACATCTGGCCATCCTAACCGTTTTGCTTAGCTAGGACAGCCCCATAAATAATGTATCCCATGGTAAAGATGAGACCCGTCAGCATGCCGGCAATGGCGCCCCATTTGTTCATGCGCGTGCTGAAGATGCCCAGGAGGATGACCGGGAACAGGGATGAGGCGGCCAGCCCGAAGGCGAACGCCACCACCTGGGCCACGAACGCCGGGGGATTGGACCCGAGATAACCGGCGATGGCAATGGACACGGCCGCGGCAATGCGGCCGGCGGTTAATTCCTGTTTCTCCGACAGGTTTTTTGCAAAGGTGCTTTTCAAGATGTCGTGGGACACGGCCACGGAAATGACCAGTAACAGTCCTGCGGCCGTGGACAGAGCCGCGGCGATGCCACCCGCGGCAATCAAGGCAATCACCCAATCGGGCAGGCCGGCGATTTCCGGATTGGCCAACACCATGATGTCCCGGTCCACGTAGACTTCATTGGCAAAAGGCGCGCCCTCGGCCACGTCGCCGGGACCGGGATTCGTGACCAGGCGCTGCCCTGATTCGCCTCGGCCATCGCTCTCAAACACGGGTTTACCGCCGGCAAAGGCTTTGCCTGCCGCGTACTGGACATGGCCATCATGATTGTGATCGTACCAGGCGATCAGACCCGAGTTTTCCCACGTGCGAAACCAGCCCGGCATGGTCTCATAGGCAGTGCCCGTGCCATTGGGGCCATTGACGGTCGTAATGAGATTCAACCGCGCCAGTCCGCCGACGGCCGGGGCCACGGTATAGAGCAGCGCGATAAAAACCAAAGCCCAGGCCGCGGACCGTCGTGCATCCGCCACATGGGGAACGGTAAAAAACCGCACGATTACGTGGGGCAGGCCCGCGGTCCCCGCCATCAGGGCAAACGTAATGGCCAGCACGTTGATCATGGAACTATCGTTGAAGGGATGCGTATAGGCGGTGAACCCCAGATCCATGAGGACCTGATCCAGTTTCAGCAGGAGATATCCGGACCCATCCGCCATGTCGGACCCCAGGGCCAACTGGGGGACCGGGTTGCCGGTTAATTGCATGGAGATGAACACCGCGGGCACGGTATAGGCGAAGATCAGCACGCAGTACTGCGCCACCTGCGTGTAAGTAATGCCTTTCATCCCGCCGAGTACGGCGTAGACGAACACGATGCCCATCCCGACGGCCAGACCTACGTCAATGTCCACCTCGAGGAAGCGGGAAAACACGATGCCGACCCCGCGCATTTGTCCGGCCACGTAGGTAAAGGAGATGAAGATGAGACACAGGGCGGCCACGAAGCGGGCCAGGTCTGAGTCATAGCGTTCGCCGATAAATTCCGGCACGGTGAATTTGCCGAACTTGCGCAAATACGGCGCGAGCAGCATGGCCAGTAACACGTAACCGCCGGTCCAGCCCATGAGATACATGCTGCCTTCATACCCGAGAAAGGCAATCAGTCCCGCCATGCTGATAAAGGAGGCGGCTGACATCCAGTCGGCCGCGGTGGCCATGCCGTTGGCCACAGGGGGGACGTGTTTGCCGGCGATGTAAAACTCACTGGTGCTGTTGGCGCGGGCCCAAAAGGCAATGCCGATGTACACCACAAACGTGAACCCCACGACGATAGTCGTCAAAACCTGCAAACTCATGCGTCGTCCCGTGTGTCACGCTCGGCCCGGTAGCGTCGATCCAGCTTGGTGACTCGCCAATTGTAGAAGAAGATCAGGGCGACAAACCCATACATGGCCCCCTGTTGCGCGAACCAGAAGCCCAGTTTGTACCCGCCCAGAGAAAAATAATTCAGTTGTTCGACAAAGAGGATGCCGCAGCCATAGGACACTGCCCCCCAAACCGCGAGGCACAAGGCAATCAGCCGCAGATTAGCCTTCCAATAGTCGCTGGAACGAGTGCTCACGGTGTTCCGGTTTCCCGCTAAGTGATGGCCGCTCATAGAACAGGGAATCAATCTGCCGTATAATGTCAGGTTTATCAACAATTTTACGCAAGAAGAAAGTCAAGGCAGGTCTGGTCAGCAAAGCGTAACCGGATAATCCGCTGGTCGTTTGAGTCTGCGGTCGCCTTTTAACGTCCCTAATGAACACATCGCTTCCATGCTGGAGTCCGCGTCGGTGGTACGGGGAACTCCGGCACGTGTGGCAGGATACCCGGCTACTGGTCTTGTCCGCGCAGATTGCGGCGATTTATGCGGCCGTGCTCATTCCGTTTAAAGTCGGAATTCCTATCATCCCCGGCTTCGTGGAACTGAGACCGGCCAACGTCATTCCCATCGTCAGTTCACTCCTGTTTGGTCCGGCCGCGGCGTGGGGGTCGGGGATCGGCAACGTGATCGGGGATTGTTTCGGGACGTTGGGTCCGGCCAGTCTCTTCGGATTTCTGGGCAACTTTTTGTATGGGTACGTGCCGTATCTGTTGTGGGGAAACCTGGGGTGGTTGTCGTCCGGGCGGGAACCCATGGTGCGTTCCTGGAGGCAGGGTGTGGAATTTGTGATCATCTGTGCCCTCGCTTCCATGGTCTGTGCCGCTACGATCGGATGGGGCGTGGAACTGTTGGGCCTTCTCCCGTTTTGGCTGTTGTTTCCGGCCATTTTTTTGAACAACCTGGTAATGGCGACGTTGCTCGGCCCGCCGCTCCTGTTGTTCCTGTACCCACGGGTCAAGCAATGGAACCTGTATTACGGGGATCTGGCTTTCGCCGCTGCGATGAGAGGAAATCCGGACCCCGGTCCTCTTTCTTCGGTTGCGCCGTCTTCGTCGCAATCGACGCAGGCCGAATCCGTTGCCGTATCCATTCGGGATCTGACGTTTCGCCCGACTCACGCGGAGCAGCCCGTCCTCAAACACGTGTCCCTGGACGTCAAACGTGGAGAACTGGTCGTGCTGATGGGACGAAGCGGATCCGGGAAATCTTCATTGTGTTATGCCTTGAACGGGCTGGTTCCGCAATTTATTCAAGGCGAATTTGCCGGTACGGTGATGGTCGACGGGCAACCCACGACGCAATCCCCCGTGTGGAAACAGGCGAATCACGTGGGCATGGTGTTTCAGGATTTTGAAACGCAATTGGTCTCGACCAACGTGGAAGCGGAACTTCGATGCGCCCTGGAAGCGCAAGGAGGAACGCACGACTTCGCCGACGAAGAGTCCTTCCGTGAACACGTGCGCCGTCTTCTCGATCTCGTCGGGTTGTCTGGCCTGGAACGGCGCGATCCCTTTTCCCTGTCGGGAGGGCAACGGCAGCGCCTGGCAGTGGCATCGGTCCTGGTCCGGGAGCCGCAGGTCATCGTCATGGATCAACCGCTGACCGACCTCGATCCCGCGGGCAGGCAGCAGTTTCTCCGGCTTCTGGAAGACCTGAAAGCCAAGGGGATCACGATCATCCTTGCCGGTCATGGGGTCGAAGACTTGATGAACGCAGACCGGGTGTGTGTGCTGGATCAAGGGGAACTGATATGGCAAGGCACCCGTTGTGAATTGCTCGGTCACCCCGACCTGGCCAAACGATACGGCGTGAGCCCATACCCGTTGGCAGCCTGTTTTCAGGAACGGGGCGTTCAAACGTTGCCAACGACGGTTGAAGAAGCCTGGCAATCGGCCGATACCCTCGGCCTGAACATCGTCGCGCCGGAATTGCACGAGCAGGGTTCAGACGTTGCCCACTCCGAGCCGCCTGCAACTGTTCTGGAACTCAGCAACGTGTCGGCTCATTACCAGCCGGACGTTCCGGTACTCTCCCGGGTTTCCGTGTCGTTTCGGGCCGGGGAATTCGTGGCGATTCTGGGGCAGAATGGTTCGGGAAAAAGCACGCTTGCGAAATTATGCAATGGTCTCCTGTTGCCCTCGGAAGGCTGTGTCCTGGTGCTCGGAAACGCTACGCAACAAACCGGGGTCGGGCGGTTGTCGTCCCTCGTCGGATACGTCTTTCAAAATCCCGACCATCAGATTTTTGCGGAAACCGTGCGCAAAGAAATCGCCTTCGGCGCGGAGAATGCAGGTTATTCATCCGATGAATGCGAAGCACGGGTCAGCGAAGCGCTTCAGGCGGTCGGCTTGACCGGGGCCGAAGACCGGGACCCGTTTTCTCTGACCAAAGGCGAACGGCAACGCGTGGCGGTCGCGTCCATCCTTGCCGCCAAGCCCCGAATCCTGATTGTGGATGAGCCCACCACCGGGCTCGACGCTGAGGAATCGCCTCGCATGATGGACATGATGCGCAAGCTGAACCAACAGGGACATACCATTATCGTGATTACCCACAATATGGGGATCGTCGCGAACTATGCGACGCGATGCGTGCTGATGCGAGACGGCGCCATTTTGGCGGATGGTCCGACTCGGGAAATCTTCTCGGAGCCCGAACTCGTCCGGTCGGCGGCCTTGGCGTTGCCGGACCTGACCCGGTTCGCTCACCGGTGGGGCGCGACGCTGCTGACGATCGAAGAAGTGCGAAAGGTTTGGCGCGTACCATGAACCTGTCACTGTACGTGGATGCCCGGACGTGGCTACACCGGCTTGACGGCCGGACGAAAATCCTCTGCCTGCTCGGGCTCTTTTCATTGAGCTTGATTTTTTCAGACCCGGTCTACTTGTTGGGGCTCTGCGCCGGCGTCCTGGCCCTGGTCCTTTGGGCGCAGAGTCTCCACAATCTCAAGAAGATCTGGATCCTGCTGGCGTTGTTGTTTGTGTACAGCGTGGCGCTCTGGCCTTTTTTCGTGGAAGGGACCACCCCATTGTTCACAATGGGCGGGCTGATTGTCATGCAAGAAGGCGTGCGCTATGGCATGGGCATGGGCCTGCGGCTGAATGCCATGCTCATCAGCGGCATCGTGCTCTTGTCGACCACGGCTATTGAAGAACTTGGCGAGTCCTCGAATCGACTGGGCGTGCCCCGCCCCCTGGGATTTTCGTTAGCGCTCGCCTTTCGATGGGTACCTACGTTGCTCAGCTCGATTGGGGCCGTGATTCAGGCCCAGCGGTCGAGAGGTTTGGACCTACAATCAAAGGGCCTCTTTGGAAAAATTCGCCGGTACCCTCCGTTGATCGTACCCCTCATCGGGCATACCCTTCGTCAGACCAACCTGCTTGCCATGGCCCTGGAATCGAAGGGATTCGGGGCCGGACAGAGTCGGCGCCCTTTGTTTGTTTCGACCATGAAGGCGTCCGATTGTGTTGCGCTCGGGGTGGTTGCCATCCTGGTGCTGGGAAGTCTATGGATGAGGCTCAACGGGTATGGTACTATTTGAGCGGAAACGATGACGTGCTACGGGCTCGCACGTGCAATTGACAGCATTTAGCAGGAAAGGTGGTGGCGGGATGAAAGGGTCTGTCGCTGTTGTGAAAATTCTGAGTGCCGTGTGTGTCCTCCTGTTGGTCCATGGTCAGGCCGTCTTCGCGCAAGAGGGCGCTTCAACACAACCCACCAAAACGATCGTGGGCGACCTGTTGGACGTTGATCGGGACTTCTACATCGTGCGGGGCGAACGGGGCGAGATTCAAATCGAAGCCACGTATAAAACCGAGATCACGGAAGAATTCGGCTACGGCGACCGGATCAAAGCCCTCGTGTTGATGAACAACAAGGCGTTGAAGATCGAGCGCGCCGGGCCCGATGACGTATCGGGGGTGACGGAAAACGTGCCGGTCACCGCGCAAGCCCCTGAAGCCCAACAGGGCGACAAGGGGGAAGCCCCTGCGCCGTCGTCACAGCCTCAGCAACCTGAATCCAAAACCATTGTGGCCGACCTGCTGGATGTAGATCGGGACTTCTACATCGTGCGGGGCGAACGAGGCGAGATTCAGATTGAAGCCACGGGCAAAACGGAGATCACGGAAGAATTTGGCTACGGCGACCGGATCAAAGCCCTCGTGTTGATGAACAACAAGGCGGTGAAGATCGAGCGCGCCGGGCCGGATGACGTGCCGGGGGTGACGGAAAATGTGCCGGTCACGGCGCAAGCCCCTAAAGCCCCAAAAGACGCCAAAGGGGAAGCCCCTGCGCCGTCGTCGCAGCCTCAGCAACCGGAATTCAAAACTATTGTGGCCGATCTGCTGGACGTTGACCGGGACTTCTACATCGTGCGGGGTGAACGAGGCGAGATTCAGATTGAAGCCACGGGCAAGACGGAGATCACGGAAGAATTCGGATATGGGGATCGGATTAAAGCGAAAGTTCTCATGAACAACAAAGCGTTGAAGATCGAACGCGCCGGGCCGGATGACGTGCCGGGGGTCTACACGGAATGATGTAGCTGGAAATTGCTGTCGTGGCGGTATTCCTCGAAGGGTTGAGTTGTGCCTACCAATGGGCCTGCCAAAGCACCGATAGCCGGATCAAAACGATCAGAGCTATGGCATCGGACCATCGCTATTCCTTTCATTCCACTCTTTATATTTCCATGAAAATCATAACTTGATGTTTAGATTTTCAAGGAATATGATGGTCAAATGTTGCTTGAACGGTCCAAGGCCATCGCCCGTATCAAATCCGCATTTCGCATTCATCCGGCAGTTGCATTAACCGGTCCTCGTCAATGTGGCAAGACAACCTTGGCACGTATGTTCGCCGCCAACGAGCCAGCTTTTTCCTTTTTCGATCTGGAAAGGGCCGTCGACCGCCGAAAACTGGTATCGGCGGAACAGACCTTATCGCAACTGAGCGATCTGGTGGTGATCGATGAAATCCAACGGCAACCGCAACTGTTCGAGAGCCTGCGCGTGTTACTGGACAAGCCCGCGTGCCCGGCCCGTTTCCTGCTTTTGGGTAGTGCGGCACCCACGTTGATCAAAGGTGTCTCGGAGACACTGGCCGGCCGCGTGGGTCTGGTGGACTTATCCGGCTTTGACTTGAATGAAGTGCCGGGAGACCATTGGCGTACGCTGTGGCAGCGGGGCGGCTTTCCGCGTAGCTATCTGGCACCGGATGATGCCGCTTCTGCCTTGTGGCGCGAGAATTTCATCCGCACCTTTCTGGAACGGGATATTCCGCAATTAGGCATCACCATTCCCGCTGAATCACTCAGGCGATTCTGGACCATGATTGCTCATTATCACGGCCAAGTCTGGAATGCCGCGGAGTTTGCCCGCGCCATGGGGACCAGTGAAGTGACCGCGCGTCGTTATCTCGACATCCTGAACGGCGCCTGCGTGCTCAGGGTGCTGGCGCCTTGGCATGAGAACCTGAAGAAACGCCAGGTCAAATCCCCCAAGATCTACGTTCGCGACAGCGGTCTGTTGCACGCACTATTGGAACTCGATTCTTTCGACGCGCTGTCCGGCCATCCAAAGCTCGGCGCATCCTTGAAGGGTTTGCGATTGAGCAACTCCTCTCCGGCCTGGATACGAGGAGCGCGAGTTTCTGGGCAACCCATGGGGGAGCGGAGCTCGATCTCCTGGTCACCATTGCAGGCAAACGCTACGGGTTCGAATGCAAATACAGCGATGCCCCGGGTACGACCCGTGCCATGCGTATTGCCATCGACGACCTGCAACTGGCGCATCTCTGGATTGTGTATCCCGGCGATGAAGCCTATGAATTGGATGAAACGATTTCAGTATTACCCGCAACGCATATCCCAACCCTGGTCAGGCAACTGGTTGCCTGACGTTGGCGTTACATTCCTTATGGCTTTTGAGCTTTTGATGCCCAACGGATGATGGGAAGTGGTACTATACGCCCTGATAACCGGATGCAGCAGACGATGCTACAGCACAACCCGCTGACCAGAGCGTTAGAAGCAAGAGAAGCCAAACGTGGACATAAAGGCGATAGTTGAGAGAAACGATACTGCGTCAGGTCGAGCATTCGATCTGATTGTGCAAGCACTCATCTTATTCTCTGTTGTCACGTTTTCTATAGAAACGTTACCTGACCTTGAACCCAGTATGAGGAAATTACTTGATGTTACAGAAAAATTCATCATAATAATATTTACCCTGGAATATCTACTTAGAATTTACGTGGCGGATAGGAAGTTCGGGTACGCTCTGAGTTTTTACGGATTGATAGATTTGATGGCGATCATTCCCTTTTACATTTCACTTGGCGTTGATCTCCGATCGTTAAGAATATTTCGAATGTTACGCCTTTTTCGGCTGATGAAGTTATTCCGATACAACAAAGCCATACAGAGATTTTCAAGGGCGTTTGTAGACGCGAAAGAAGAGGTTGTCTTATTTAGCGTGGTAACTTCAATGCTTCTGTACTTATCAGCCGTTGGCATCTACTATTTCGAAAACGAAGCTCAGCCAGAAGCATTCAAAAGCATTTTTCATAGCCTATGGTGGGCCGTGGCTACATTAACAACGGTTGGTTATGGAGATGTGAGAAGTGGCTCGGTTATTTTGAACAGTTTGTGAGCGATCGATAAGTGGCTCTCCGCTCTGGTTATGCCGCCGCCGGGATGGGCGGCGGCGGGTTGAAATAGACTTGGGCGGGTGTTTGTCCGCCAAGCGAGGAATGCGGTCTGCTCCGATTGTAGAAGGCGAGATAGCGGCTCAGCCCGCGCCGCGCCTCCGAGACACTTCGATAGGCGCGCAGATAGACTTCTTCGTATTTGATCGTCCGCCAGAGCCGTTCGACCACGACATTGTCGCGCCAGGCGCCCTTGCCGTCCATGCTGATGGCGATCTGGGCGTCCTGCAAGGCCGTGAGGAAGGCGACGGAGGTGAATTGGCTGCCCTGATCCGTGTTCATGATCTCGGGCGTGCCGTGCCAAGCCAGCGCGTCGCGCAACGCCTCCACGCATGGCCCCGTCTCCAGCGTCAGCGAGAGCCGCCAGGCGAGGACCTTGTGGCTGAACCAGTCGAGGACCGCCACGAGATACACGAATCCCCGCGCCATCGGGACATAGGTGATATCCATGGCCCACACATGGTTGGGGCGGGTGACGGCCAGCTTCCTTAAGAGATACGGGTAAATCTGATGCCCCGGCGTCGGGTGCGAGGTCGTGGGGCGGCGATAGAGGGCCACGATCCCCATTCGCTTCATCAGTGTGGCGACATGCAGCCGGCCAACGACATGGCCTTCCTGCCGCAGCAAGCCCCGCAGCATCCGGCTGCCGGCAAAGGGGTACTCCAAGTGCAACGCATCGATCCGACGCATGAACAGCAGATCGGCGACGGACGCGGGACGGCGCTGGTAATAGAGGCTGCCCCGACTGAGCCCCAGCAGTCGGGCTTGGCGGCTGACACTCAAGCGGTGCTCGCGGTCGATCATCGTCTTGCGCTCGGCAACAGACCGGCCTTGCTGAGCGCCCCCGCTAAAAAATCATTCTCCAGGGTCAGTTGCCCAATCTTCGCATGCAACGCGGTCACGTCGCTCTCCGATGCGGCCGTCTTCTTCCCCCCCACTGTCGAAGACCTCGGTCACGCCGGCCAGGAGTTGCTCCTTCCACTGCTTGATCTGGTTCGGATGGACGTCAAACTGCTGGGCGAGTTCCGACAGCGTCTGTTCCCCGCGAATAGCCGCCAGCGCCACCTTGGCCTTAAACGCCGGTCGATGGTTTCGGCGGCGTCGTCTCATCATAATTCCTCCTCATTGACGGCAATCATGCCGCTCGTGAGCAGAAATGTCACTTATCCCTCTTGTTCAGATTTCCCGAGCCACCTCTCTGCAATCATTTTCTACTGGCGATGGGTGGTTTACATATAATCTAATCACCAATCTGGCACAGATGTAATGGCCTCTCATGAACTCATCTTTTGTCTACCTTTTTAAGCTTCTAGGTTGGCAATCAGGAAGGCGTCCACCGGGTCGGCGGGGACAAAGCCGAAAATCTTCGAATAAAAATACAGCTCATTGTCCAGGACTTGCTTGATGTGCTTGGCCTGTCGAAACCCGTGCTGCTCACCTTCAAAGGCAATGTAGGCCACAGGAAGGCCCTTTGCTTTCACCGCGTCGAACATGTTCTCCGCCTGGTTCGGGGGAACGACTTTGTCCTCCAATCCTTGAAAGAGAATGAGGGGAGCGGACAGCCGGTCGGTGAAATGAATAGGCGACCGTTGATCATAGAGATCCTGCCGTTCGGGCAGCGGGCCGACGAGTCGGTCCAGGTAGCGTGACTCGAACTTATGGGTATCCCGAACGAGTGCCTCCAAGTCCGAGACGCCGTAGTAACTGGACCCGGCCGTAAAGCAATCGCGAAACGTCAAGGCACAGAGCGTGGTAAAGCCCCCCGCGCTCCCTCCGGTGATGGTCACGCGCGCCGGGTCCACGGCATCCCGGTCAATGAGCGCCGTGACCGCGCTGACGCAATCATCCACGTCCACAATCCCCCACTGGCCGTTGAGCCGTTCCCGATAGGCCCGGCCGTATCCCGTGCTTCCGCCGTAGTTCACGTCGAGCACCGCGAAGCCCCGGCTGGTCCAATATTGAATCATCAGGTTGAACGTGGGCGAAGAAGCGCCGGTCGGGCCTCCATGGCTTTTGACCAGGAGTGGCGGCCGCTCTGCAGGCGGAGCTTGAAAATCCGCATTGCGCGGGGGGTAATAAAACGCATGCCCGGTCGATCCGTCTCGAGTCGAATAGGTGACGGCGGAAGGCATGGACAGATAACGGGAATCCGGGGAAAAATCCACCGATTGGCGAAGGACGGCCACGGCTTGGGAACCCGCATCGATCTGAATGAGCGCCGTGGGGTCGGCAGGGGAACTGGCCGTACACACGATCCGGGATTGCTGCACGTGAACGTCGTCGAAGGTCGTGTACGGCAGGTCGAATCGTTCGAGTTTCTTTTGTGTCGTGTCCAAACGTCCCAGGTGCCAGAAGCCGTTTTGCGTATAGGCGCAGATTACGCGGTCAGGCGACTCGAACGCATAGAGCCTTTGGCCGAACACCCATTGCGGTGCGCCGAACTCGGCCTCCATGGGGTAGAGCGAGGCGATCTGTCCGTTGTCCAGGCGATACAGGTTCCACCAGCCGGACTGGTCCGACACGAAATGCAATCGGCCGTCCGGCGACCATTCGGGTTGAAAAATGGAGACGCCGGTTCCCCCGGCCACGCAACGTGGCGTCCGGACCGCGACGTCCTGCCCGAGGCCGGCAACCCAGAGTTCCGTGCCGTCCCATGGCATGTTGGGGTGGTTCCAGGTCAGCCAGGCTAATTGTTGTCCATCCGGGCTCAGGCGCGGTGAGGCATAAAAATCATTGCCCGAAACCAGAATATCACCACACGTGTGCCCTGAACCGTTGTCGAGAGCAATGCTCACGATGGTGTTGTGGGGCTCTTGATCGGACTGGGTGTGATCTTCACGAATGCAAAGAAGCCGGCGGCGTTGGTGATCCATGATGCCGTCGGCATAAAACATGGGCGCGTCCGCGGTGACGGGTTCAGGAGCTTCACCGTGGCGTTGTCGGTATAGCCGCTGATCGGAAAAATTGGAAAAATATACGGCGCCGTCCGCAACGCAATACGCACCGCCTCCGTATTCATGGACGCGCGTGCGAACGTTCAACGGGGCAGGAGTGAGGGAGTGCAGGTTCCCATCGCCATCCCGTTGGACAATCGTGTTCCTTCCGCCTTCATTGGGACGGCTTTCGACCCAGAACACCCGATCTCCATCGAGAGCGATTTGTCCGAGCCTGATGGATTCTGAGACAATCCGGTCCGAGGTCAGAGGGGACTTCCATGACCCATACGGAGCTGCAAGCGGATTCGGCATGATGGCCCTTTGTGTGTATTCAGTTATGGTAATTAGGGCGAAACGTAACCAAAATAGATCTTGAGAAACTGTTTGAACACATTCTCCTGGCGGTGATTAAAGCGATACTCGATTTCTTTCAGATACAGCGGGAAATGATACTTCGAGACCCCGCGATATTGATACAAAATATGTTTGGCATAACTCCAAAACCCTTCAATGCCATTAATGTGATTCTTCGTCCGCCGACTCACGAAGGTTTTCGCATGATTCACGGTATGATGGTGGCCATAGCGTTTTAAGGATTGATAGCCCCGAAAGGCATCGGTGAAATAGACCGAGCCTTTCCGGGTGTGGGCTTGAATATGCCGCAGCAATTCGTCCGCACTGACCGATTCAACCACCTTGGTGTACACGCGCCCGTCCCGCTCCAGGAGCCCGAACACGACGCTCTTGCCCGCCGTGGCGCGCCCGCGTTGCCCTTTGCGCTTGCCCCCGAAATAGGCCTCATCCAATTCGATCTCGCCCTTCAGTTTCCCCGCTTCCAGTTCGGTGACATGAAACAACGCTTCGCGGAGTCGGTGATAGATGCGGGTCACCACTTTGACATCCAGGCCCAGATCCTGGCTCAACCGATAGGCGGGTTGCAATTGATAGAAGCCTTGCAGGATCCGGATCTCCCGGCGCAACCGCCGGAGACTCTTGCTTTTCCCACAGCGCCCACATTTCACATAGCCGCGGCGCGTATGCAGGAGCTGAAAGGAGCCACAGAAAATGCATTTGCGGCCCCGCAGAAAGTTGGCCGCACAACTAAAAACCGTATGTCGTCCAGTAACCATGCGCGTTTTCTACCACACAATGGTTACGAAACGCCCTAATTACCTCAGTTATTCGTTGACAATTTCTATCTTTTCCTTCCCCTCCTTTGTAAGCAACTGTCTGGGTGGGGATTAAGGAGTTACATGCCTCTGTTCTTGCCAAGACGTTCGATGTTTGAGCATCGCGTTCAGAATCGTCAACAATTTGCGCATACAGGCGACCAACGCCACCTTGCGTTTTTTGCCCCGGGCACACAGGCTCTGATACGTGTGCCGGATGACCGGGTTACAGCGGGTGGCCACCAAGGTCGCCATATACAGGGCCGTCCGAACGGGGGCGCGGCCGCCCCAACACGTGCGCGGCCCTCGGACCGTGCCACTATCGCGGTTGAGGGGGGCGACGCCCACCAGCGCGGCGATCTGGCGCCGCGTCAAGGTGCCCAATTCCGACAACTCCGCCACGAGGGTGCGGCTCAGGACGGGGCCGACGCCGGGCACACTTTGGAGCAAATCGGTCTGCTCCTGCCACACGGGGCTGTGCCGAATGCGGGTGGTGAGGTCCTCGTCCAAGGTGGTCAATTGCTGGGTCAACCAAGCCACGTGCGCCTGAATCCCCGGGCGGAGGGCCGCCGCGGCTCGCCCCAAGCGGTGGCGTTCGGCGGTGAGCATCTCGATCACTTGCCGGCGCCGGGCCAGCAGCGCCGCCAATTCCATGGTGGCGGCATCCGGCTGGGGCCGGACCGGGGGCTGCACCCGCGCGGCAAACAAGGCCAGGATCTGCGCATCCAAGGTATCCGTCTTCGCCAACTGGCCGGTCGCTTTGGCGAAATCCCGCACTTGCCGCGGATTCACTACGATGACGGGCAGCGCTGCTTCCACCAACGCGCGGACCACGGGCAGTTCATACCCGCCCGTGGCTTCCACCACGATCCGCTCGGGCGCCAGCGCCTGCAATTGAGGCACCAACGCCTGAATCCCCGCCTCGGTATTCGGGGCGGTCGTGGTCACGCGTGGGGGAACGCTGGCGACATCCAACGTCGCTTTGGCCACATCAATGCCGACATAAGTCTGAGTCGAGTCCATAACTGGCTCCTTGTTCTGAGGCGCCTCTCCCACGTCGCCCTACCTTGCCAACTGATCCGGGCTCACACGGCCCAGGCAACTGTGCGGGCTGCCGAGAGGCCGAGCCGAACGCACCGTGCTTACAAGCGGGCTTGGGCGCCCGTAGGAGGGTCGGGCTGTTCGGCTCTATCGGTGAATAAAATAGCATGCAGTATACACCCTTTCTTAGATACAAGGAGGGGCGAGGGGAGGTAGAGCCTGGGCTAGGCGAGCAGGTTGCGCGTGGTGGGTGGTGCCCTCTGGGTGTGTGACTCTACCCCACCTGACCTCCCCTTACAAAGGGGAGGAATAAGCTGCCACTGCTTTTCTGATTCCTTTTCTGTAGTCTTTCATTCTGTCAACGAATGCCTGACCATTTAGACCGACAGTTTACAAACGCGTGAATTCACACAGGATAACCGTGAAGAATAGGGAATGGAAGGGGGGGCGCCGCGAAGGGCTAAACTTGAACGGATGTACAGTGACGCGTGTGTTCGCTTGAGGCAATGGTGACAAGTTCACTCATATTGTCGAGACATCGCCCGCAATTATCGTCGTCGTCGATCCCCAGGGTGGCGGCCAGCTTCTTCGGGCAGGTTATGCCGGCGCGACCGAGGTCTTCGACGTCCGATTCTTTAATGCCTTTACAAACACAAATGTACATGACAATCACCGAATGCGATATTGATTTCCGTTATCATCTTCACGCATTCTAATCGAGTCGCCGGAAGGTTGTCAAGCTTTTTTGTTGAGGGCTTGTTTTGTTGACGACGCATGATGCCGGCATGATATTGATGAGTGACGTCATGCGTCAATATATGGCAGAATAGAAGATGATCAAAGGTTTCAAATGTAAGAAAACCGAGCGGCTGTTCAAGGGAGAACGTGTTTCTGCTTTCTCCGGTTTTTTCAGGCAGGCCGATAAGCGGCTGAGGATACTGGATGCCTCAGAAACACTGAAAACCTTAAAGGCCCTGCCGAGTAATCATTTTGAGGCGTTATCCGGTGATCGAGCAGGGCAATACAGTATACGTGTAAATCGACAATGGCGCGTCTGCTTTACCTGGGACGAAGGTGCCCATAATGTGGAAATCGTCGATTACCACTAGGGGAGTGAGGTGAAAGACGGAGGTCATGATCATGGCTAGAGAACCAATCCATCCAGGCGAGTTTCTGGCAGATGAGTTGCAAGAAATTGAAATGACGGCGACTGAGTTGTCACGTCAGATTGACGTGCCGCCTAATCGTATCTCACAGATCGTTCGTTGCAAGCGTGACATTACAGCCGATACCGCCTTGCGTCTTGGTCAGTTTTTTGGGACTGGGCCGGAACTCTGGCTCAACCTTCAAAAGGCTTATGAACTGGATAAGGCCAAAACCGCACTGGGCGTAGAAATTCGCAAAATACATCGCTGGCAACCAGAAGGACACGTGGCAGGCTAATCTTGTAACCAATGGACAAATCTCCCTTTACACACCCTCTCCAAGCTCAACTGGCCGTTCGGCTGAGTCCCGACGATGCGCAGAACGTCGCAACGGTTCTTCTTGAGGCGGGTAGTGCCGGCCACGCCTCCGAATTATTGAACGAACTCGAGGAACGTTCCGCGAAACTCGCGGGTCAGGCCGTGGACGCGCTTCCCGAAATGCTGGAACGGTGCGGTCCGGAGCCGGTCGTCTCGTGGCTGGACGTGGCCGTGACCCTGGCCGGGCTGTCGGGGGCGATCACCTTGAAGTACCTGAAAGAGAGCCCGCGTCTCTTAGGGGTCCTGGATTCCGTTGCGCTTCGTCAATCGGTGCTCGTGACCACGCTGGAACTCGCCGACAACGACTCGGAGTTTGCGGCCAACTGCGCGTTTGAATTCTTTCGAAAGGCACCGGAACTGTTGCTCGTGGATTCACGAACCGACCTGGCCCAATGGGCGGAGATCGGCCGGGAACTGACGGAGTGGAATGACGTGTTGGGCATTGAATTCATCCGGGAATGCCCGAAAGTGGTCGAAGTGCTGGCGCTGGAAGACGTTCGTCCCTGGGTGGCGTTCGGCATGAAACTGATTACGCAAAACAGTTTGGGAAAACCCGATTACGTGGGGATTCTGGAATTCTTTCGCACGAGCCCAGGCCTGCTCGGAGAAATCCCCGATGCGGACTTGCACCCGCACATCGTGAGCATGGGCTCGACCCTGGCGGATCAATCGCCTGAAACGGCTCTGACCTTTTTGGCGGAAGCGCCGAGGCTGATGGCGCTCCTGCCGTCGGCGGAACGGCGCAGGCACGTCCTTCGGTACGGAGGGTTGCTCGCCGAACGGGATGCCGGCGTGACCATGGAATATTTTCGCCGGGCGCCGGAGGTCATTCGTCTGAGCGACGGCGCGGAAAGACGGGACGAGGCCTTTGATACGTGGTTCCGTGGCGGCATGGAGGTGTTGGCCTACAGCCCGGAGGGCGCGCGCGCGTATTTTGCGCTCGAAACCTCGAAGGCCCTGAGCGCGATCGAACAGGCGACCAACAACGTGCCGCTTCGACAAGTGGCGCGTTCGCTGAAGTTGCTGGGCCACATGATCTGCGGCCAACCCGTGCAAATCGAATCCCTGGCCGACTCCACCCAGCGGCCGCGTCTGGAGATGAACGCCGAGGGGCCCATGGTCTATCTGCCGTCGATCATGAACCGGTTTTCGGCGAAGGACCAGAACGTTCGCGGCTATACGGTCACCTTGGCGCATGAAGTCGGACACGTGGAGTTCGGAACGTATCGGATCGATCTGTTGTTTCTTCGGACCCTGGCGCAACGGGTGGCGGAGCGTTATCAACTCGAGACCAATGTTTCGGACGTCGACAGCTTGACCGATTTCTTTGCTCTCTATCCGCAAAAAGGCGTGATCCGTGACCTGTGGACCATTCTTGAAGACGCGCGCGTGGAGTTTTTGTTGCAGCAGGAATATCCGGGCCTGCGGGATGATTTGGCCGCCGTGGCCCAAGCGTCCGTGCAGACCCGGTCCTTGCTCCATGGCATGACGGCCAGGGAGATGGTGCTGGATCGATTACTGCTTCGGTTTACACAAGCAGCGGACAGTCCGCCGTTCCCCGACAATCTTCAGCGAGTCGTGGATCGATGTTGGGACGTGGCGCGGACGGTACGGCATGCTGACTCGACGAACGAGCATTCCATCGAGTTGGCCGATCGGATCTATCAGGTGTTGGTTGAGATGATCGGCAGCCTGGAGGCCGTGGTTCCGCATGAAGCGGATTCGACGGCCGAGGAGGAGGAATTGGGCGCGGGTCCTCGAGCGGCGGAAGAAACCGGGGGCAGCTATCGAGGCATTACGAATCTGGCCTATCGGGGTGAATTGAATCCGGATTTTGTCCGTGGAGGATCCACGGAGTCGGACGAAGATTCGGATGTTTCGGAACAGCCGGAGCCGGGCTTGGCAACTGCCGGCGAATCTCCCCTTGCTCCGGCGCGTCGAACCGAAGAACCGGAAACACGGGAAGCCCATCAGGACGATACCGGCGAGCCGGTGTCGCAGCGGTCCGTCCTGGACGAATATTTCCACGTGAAAGGCGTCGGCGAGGGGTTGTTGCCAGTTCCGTCCGGTCGGGAACAGGCGTACGTGTATCCGGAATGGGACGGCGGGATCCAGGACTACCGGCTCAAATGGTGCCGGGTGGTCGAGCGTCCCGGCGAGGAAGGCAATCAGGATTTTGCGCAACGCGTCCTGGAACAACATGCCCCGGCCATCCGGGTGTTGCGTCGCTATTTTGAAACCATGCGGCCCACGGGGTTGCAGCGGGTCCACGGCTATGACCACGGCGAACACCTGGACCTGGATGCCGCGATTCGTCACGTGGCGGAACGGCGGGCGGGCATCGACCCTTCCGACCGGATCTATGACCGGCGGGATAAACGTGAACGCCAGGTCGCCGTGGCGTTTTTGGTTGATATGAGCGGCTCCACGGGCCGGCAGTTGGAAACAGGACAGCGCCGGGTAATTGACGTGGAAAAGGAAGGCTTGGTCGTACTCACCGAAGCCCTGGAGGCCATCGGGGATCAATACGCGTTGTACGGGTTTTCCGGCCAGGGCCGGCATCAGGTGGATTTCATGGTGCTGAAGGATTTCAGCGACACCCGGCGCTATCAGATCGGCCAGCGCATCGCGGCCATGACGCCGTTGCAGCAAAATCGTGACGGGGCCGCGATTCGGCATGCGGTCCAAAAACTGCTGCGCTGCCCGGCCCGGCACCGGTTGCTGATTCTTTTGAGTGACGGGCGCCCCCTTGACGGAGACTACGGAGAGGAATATGCCTTGGAGGATACCCGAATGGCGCTTCGAGAGGCGCGGCAGCAGGGGATCAGTCCCTTCTGTTTAACCATCGACCGGGAGGCAAGCGGCTATCTCAAGCGCATGTACGGCGACGTTCAGTACCTGGTCCTGGATGATATCCTGACCTTGCCTGAACGGTTGCCGCGCGTGTATCAACGATTGACAGGAAGGTCGTGACCTGCGCTTCTCTCCCTCTCCCCTGGTGGGAGAGGGCTGGGGTGAGGGGGCATTGTCAACCAACGAGTGCATATCGACACAAGTCACGAATCAAACCACGTCATGAGCGACGCATCCCCAGAACGAACGGTTCCGCCCTGGCTGTACAAGCTGTTTACCGGGCACCAGTATCCCTACGTCCGTCGCCTGGCCAAATTCGAGAAAAAGGATCGCAAGCGCGGTGAGATGAGTTCCGAGCCGTCTCGCGAAGAGATTGATGCGAAATTCTGGGAAGTGTATCCTCGATCCTCCACCAGAATTTTGCAGGAAGTGAAGCAGGGCATGATCGTGGGCTTCACGGAATTGGGGACCTATCCTCCAGGCGGCTACCAGGAATTGGTGGACACGCCGGAAGAGTTTCTTGCCCGGGAATACGGCAGAAAAAAAATCAAGGTCAATTTTTACGACGGAGAAAATTTCGTCTGCACCATCAATTTCAAGGTCGGAGGATGGGCCAGTCACGATGATGACTAGGGACCGAAACGCCGGCCGGCAACATGCTCGATGGGTTTCCGCGTTGACGGTTCGCAACAGATTCGACACAACAATCTAACGTCAGGTGCGTCATGAGTCGACAGAAAATTACCATCGTCGGGGCAGGCAACGTCGGAGGATCCGTAGCGCAGAGGCTGGCCGAAAAGAGCGGGTACGACATCGTCCTGGTGGATATTGTGGAAGGCCTGCCGGAGGGCAAGGCCTTGGACTTGGCGCAAGCCGGCGCGGTGTGCGGCTATGACTCGCCGATTCGCGGGTCCAACCGGTATGAGGATACCACGGATTCCGACGTGGTGGTGGTGACCTCCGGGATTGCCCGGAAGCCCGGCATGAGCAGGTCCGAATTGTTGGAGACCAACACCAATATCGTTCGATCCGTGGTGCAGGAAGTGGCCACCCGTTCGCCATCGGCCGTCTTGGTGATCGTGGCCAATCCGTTGGACGCCATGACGTACGTGGCCTACCGGGTGAGCGGATTTCCCAAGCAGCGCGTGGTGGGCATGGCAGGGATTTTGGACTCCGCCCGGTTCTGCACGTTTATCGCCCAAGAGTTGAACGTCTCGGTCCACAACGTCCATGCCATGGTGCTGGGAGGGCATGGAGACGCGATGGTGCCGCTGATCCGGTATACGACGGTGGCCGGTCGTCCCGTGGATCAATGGATGTCGAAAGAGCGGCTCGATGCCCTGGTAAAACGAACGCGCGGCGGGGGCGGGGAAATCGTCAGTCTCCTCAAGACCGGGAGTGCCTACTACGCACCGGCGGCGTCGGTAGTCGAAATGGTCGAGGCCATTATCCGGGATGAACACAAGGTGCTGCCCTGCGCCGCGCTGTGTGACGGCGAGTACGGCCTGAAAGGGACGTACATGGGCGTGCCGATCAGGTTGGGGAAAACCGGCGTCGAAGAAATTCTCGAATTTGACCTGACCCCCGACGAAAAAGCCGCGTTCGAGGAGTCGGCCCAAGGCGTCAGAGAACTCTGCGAAGAGGTCGATAAAATCCTCGCCTCGTAATCGCCTGTGCCGGCCTGCCACACGTGCGGCATCGAAGGATAGCCGTGCGAATCGCTGTTCCTTATCCCTATTCCTGAATCAGACATCGAGCCGCTCACGCCAGCGCGAAGCATCGGCCAGTTCCTGCGCATGGCGTTTCTGTTCTTCTCGATCTTCGCCCGCGAGTTCAGGCAGGATAATGTCCGCGTGATATGGGTTGCCACGTTCCGGCCGTGGGGTAACAATGACTCGTCGCCCATTCTCACCGGCCTTCTCAGCGGTAACGACGGCCCATCCGTAGAACGTGGCGTTGCGAGCCGCCGCCGTCTCATCGGCGATGACAGTCGCCTTGTTATCCAATGCGGCAAAAGTGAGCCGGTCGACGGAAATCTCCGCATTGCCTGCCTGCACCAGAAATACATTAAGAGGCACTCTTGTGCGTTGTGCCCGTTGCGCATGTTTTTTTGAAAAGATGCCGCGCCCGAGTTCTTCCTCCGGTGCAATGGTGTCAGGGACTGCCACGGAGAGAGATCGTTTTAACGGTTCAGCTCAGCCAAGGCTTCATGCATGAAACCGTCAGGAAGCGTCTCGGTGGTGGAATACCGGGCGCGGCGATGATTGCCGTTCAGATTAACCAGGCACAGCGCGCCACCTTCGGAATCGCACAGCAGAATGACTGATCGCCCTTGCCCATCAGGCGCATCAATGGCAATCTCACCGTCCGGCGTGGGATACACCTCGAAACGACGAGGGGAAATTCCATACATCTCCCGCAACAGCCGCTCCGCGTTTCCCAAGGCACTATCGGAGGGCTGCCGAAATCCTTCGTCACGCGCCTCGTCTCTTGCTTCACGAAGATCGCGCAAAGCATCGTTCAGTTCGGAGATGTCGGCTTTATTCTTTAACGCCATCAAACGACCTTTCGGTTTTCTTCAGCCTTGCAACGGTTCTATCACTATCGCCCAAATCATGACCGCAGGTTTTGTACTTTCCATTATAAATGCTTCTTGTCTTGATTGCACCGCTTTCTGATCGCCGTTGGGATTGATTTGCCTGCTGACCCTCGTGAGAGGGCCTTCACGATATCTCAACAATATTCAGCGAATAGCTGTCTTCACTCTCCCGGGCTTCATAATATTTCATACCTGGTTGACGATCCTTGCACCAACCACGAATCATCTCCTTGTGCTCTTCTGGCATCCGGCACCCGAAGATGACTCCCGTTAAACAGCGAGAGGGGAAAGGATGCAAGCCTGTTCTACGAGGGATAGTTATTCGCCATTCCTTCTCATATTCCCACTGCTTGGCTTTTGTAAGAAAAGTTGCTTGTGCTCCACCATCACTCTCCATCGGATCAGCGACTGGATATTTGCTAGTGTACTTGATCGCGAACGGGACACGTCGTGTAGCTTCCCTCTGATCAATGACGCATAAGTCGTTCGAAAATTCCAGGCAAAATCCCTGGTGTTTGTTGGTGACCTTCCCCCCATAAAACGGTCCACTTCGAGGGTGAGTTTTCTGGTACAACAACCCAGGAGGACTCATCATGAAGCGGAAACGATTCAGCGAAGCCCAGATCATCGGGGTGTTACAAGAAGCCGAGGCCGGGGTCAAGAAACAAGACCTCTGCCGGAAACATGGGATCACCGAGCAAACGTTCTATCGGTGGCGAGCCAAGTATGGGGGCCTGCGGGTCTCCGACGTCACACGGCTGAAGCAGCTTGAGGCCGAGAATCGGCAGTTGAAGCAGCTGTTGGCCGACGCGCACCTGGATCAGGCGGCGCTCAAGGAACTCCTGTCAAAAAACTGGTAAGGCCCGCGGCACGGCGCCAAGCGGTGGCTCATCTGGTCACGCTGGGGCTGATGAGTCAGCGGCGGGCCTGTCACTTGGTAGGCATCCACCGCTCGGTAGTGCGCCATCAGTCCGGCCGTCCCGACGCAGCCGCCCTCCGGGTCCGGCTGTGCGAACTGGCGGCGGCGTTTCCGCGCTATGGCTACAAGCTGTTGCATGAGTTACTCAAACGGGAGGGCTTGGTGGTGAACGCGAAGAAGACGTATCGGCTGTATCGCGAAGAGCGTCTGCAGGTCCGGCGCAAGCGGCGTAAACGTCTCCCGGCCCGTGACCGTGGGCCGTTCCCGCATCTAGACGGCCCGAATCAGCGCTGGTCGATGGACTTCATGTCGGATCAATTGGCCACAGGGCGGCGCTTCCGCATTTTGAACGTCGTGGACGATTACAGCCGGGAATGTATCGGCCAGCTCGTGGACGTTTCGATCTCTGGAGAGCGAGTCAGTCGGCTCTTGGATCACCTGGCTGTCCAGCGGGCTCGGCCCGTAGCGATCGTGCTGGATAACGGACCGGAATTCACGAGCAAGGCGCTGTGCTTGTGGGCCCAACGCACGGGGGTGCGCCTGCGCTTCATCCAGCCGGGGAAGCCGTGTCAGAATGCCTTCGTAGAGAGTTTTAACGGCAAATTCCGGGATGCCTGCCTGAATGAACAATGGTTCGTTGATTTGGCCGAGGCCCGGCGTCGTATCGAAGCGTGGCGCCTCCACTATAACACCGTCCGGCCCCACAGTTCGCTAGGGTTTCTCAGTCCGGAAGAGTTTCGTCTGGCAGGCGAACGTGACGTGGACAAAGCCGGTCGCTCGGCAAGCTTGACAAAAACGGCAAATGGCCCACTTTCCCCCAGCCATCCCGAGGGCTATAATTCGGTCATTGCCTCACTTTCGACTTGGACCTAAATTGGGGGGAAGGTCACGTGAAACGTCCGCGTCATCGAAACTGCTCCGGATTCCGGCATCCATAATCTGCTAATTTGTAGAAGATAATTCTCTCATCATTAGGTTTCCCCTTCACTTGAAGAATGGCGAGATCTTCCGCAGCCTGCATGGAATCATACGCGCCGGTGCTCTTCGCATACGCAATAAATTCTTCCACGGTAGCAGCCTGTGATAATCCTTGTTTTTCCAAGTGGCTCTCATAACATGGTATGACGACATATTGCCGAAATTCCTGACGATAGATATCCTCGGAAAGAATCGGAGGGGTAGACACAGCCGGAGGGCTGGCTTCTTGGGTCACGAGAGACTCTCGTTTGGTATCATCGGTTTTCTTTTTGGGTAATTTTTGTTGTAGGTACCTCTTCTGGAATAGGACCTGGAGTTGGGGATACTTAGGGGGCCGATGACTCCGACTTTATCCCTCCAGCCTGACAGAGCAGATTGGATTTGGCATAAAAGGCCATCCGCACATCCTGTGGTTGCCCTGCAACCACCTTGACCGCCTCATTCTCCAAACTTTGAACAGGGGCATACCGTCCATCCCGTTTCATATTCTTGATCATGGCATTCACGGTGAGTCCTTTTGTGGGGCTGAATAAGACTCCCTTTTTGTACAACAGCGTCCGGTAACACGCTCGAATCACATGTTGTTGAATTTCTTGACGATATGTTTCATCAGAAAGGATGGAAGATGGATCTGGAATCGCTACCGGAAGGGTTGCATCTTCTGTCACGGCATAGGGAATACTGACCTCTTGATAAAGATCTTTTCGCTGGATCACGAAGGCACTCACAACAATCTCATCCTCAATTCGATCAAGAGGTGGAATGTCACTCTCTTTCAACACCGCCAAATTCTTTTGAAGTGAGTGTAATTTGTGTTTCCATTGTGCATTGTTCAGATGAACGGGTTGGGGGTGATTCAAGAGCCACACAGGATAATAGGCATTGAAATATTCTACGGAATACGCAGTAGAGCTCCCTTTTTCATAAAAGAATCGTTCAACGGTGATATCCATATGCGTTTCTTGTGGAAGATCAGTCCTCACCTGCACCGTCAGATACGGACCATATCGATGCGTAATCAGTTCTAAGGATGATCCTGGAGGAGGATCTTTTTTCGTTACCTTTTTGACAGGTTGTGTGGCAGGAACCTTTTGAGGAACAGGATCAGGCGTTGAGGACACTGAAGGTGGTGGTGAAGCCGTGATGGTGTGCGAAGGCTGTGAGGTGCTTGATTGCCCACCGACAATCATCCCTGTCAGGATGAAAGTCGCGCATGATCCAGCCATTACCAGAGCCGCACGTTTCCGAGTGGTTCTCCACCATTGCCGACCAGGGACCAACACACCAAACAAACCCATGATAAATCCAATAAAGCAGAAAACGGCGAGCCACATTAAAATGATAGCCATAGAATGCCCCTTTTCCCTTGCAGAACTCTATGGAGGCCCACGATACAAACGTCGGGCCTGCCTATCTCTACAGGCGAAAGTCTCCCTGTGTATTTACTGTGTGGTATGCATTGGCCATGATCGTTGTGCAATCTAGAGCTACCGGGAGAGCTTTTCATTTCAAAGGCGACCCAACTAAGCAACCTGTAGAGACGAACGGAAAAAACCTAACAAAGGCAGGAAATCACGTCAATTCGTGTTCACGACATTCGTTGACCGCGTGATGGGGGAGCTTGGACAATACATCGCGCGTGCGGATGGTGCGGAACACGCAGGAGCAGGGGAACGAACTTGCCTAACGAGGGCAAAGGAACAGGGAAAAAGCAGGGGCTCTCGTGGTATAAGATCTGTTACAGAAGTCCCAGCATGGAAAATAAAGAAAACGTGAAACGCCCTGTCATTACTGCAATTTCTCCGCCAGCACTTTTTCCGTTTGTTTCCGGCGGAACTCTTCCAGGTTTTTCTTGATCTCCGAATCCGACAGAGCCAGAATTGCGGCTGCGAATAAGGCGGCATTTGCCGATCCGGCTTCGCCGATCGCCAGGGTGGCGACGGGAATGCCTTTGGGCATTTGGACGATGGAGAGCAGGGAGTCGAGGCCTTGGAGCGCTTTGGATTGCATGGGTACGCCCAGAACCGGCAGGGTTGTCTTGGCTGCAATTACGCCCGGCAGGTGCGCTGCGCCGCCGGCTCCCGCGATGATGACGCGGAGCCCTCGTGATTCGGCTTGGCTCACGTAGTCGAACAGGGCATCCGGGGCCCGGTGAGCGGAAATCACGCGACATTCATTGGCAATGCCGAGCTGCGTCAGTGTCTCACTGGCCAGCCGCATGACCTCCCAATCGCTTTTGCTACCCATAATAATGCCGACTAACGGCGTATCGTTTGCTGGAGCCACAAGCGTTCCTCCTTAACCGAAATAGGGGCGTTGAAGTGGAAGAGAATTCGTCGATAACCGGATGAGAGTGTACTCACTCGTTATTTCATTTACAATCTCATTCTGTGACCACGCGAAACGTGAAAAGCGAGGACATAGCAGTGGATAGCAAAACATAGCAATCCATAGCATAAACATAGCAAGGCATAGCAAAAACATAGCATGGTATAGCACAGAACATAGCAGATCATAGCATAAAATCGCTAAATATGAATACATATATCACGATAGAGCGTGAAGTGTCATCTATCGCGATGACTTGAGGAGGCAGCTTGTTGAGATCGAACGTGCTCCACGCCGGGGAACAAATAAGCCAATCGGCGGGATGTGCTGGAGTCTAACTCATTGACGTGCAAAGGGTTTTGGTTCCCGTGTACGGGAGAACGGCTTGACGGAATCAATTAGAGCCTGTAAATGTTCGCTCATTCGATGATAGGATAATCGTTCTACCTCCCCTCACCCCTCCTTACAAAGGAGGGGAATGAAGAAACCTCCCTTTCCCCCTGCGGGAGAGGGTTGGGGTGAGGGGGAGTAATCAATGAATACGTGAACGCATACAATGACAGCCCGGGCGCATTTCCCCGATTGAGGAACCGTTGATGACGCAAGAGTTTCCTATTCGATTACTGACTCCACTCGATGGTGAGCCCTGGGATATTGACGGCTACGTCAAGACCGGCGGGTATGAGGCGTGGCAAAAAGTGGTTCGAGACGCCGATCCCGACCGGGTGATTGACGAGTTGAAACGAGCGAGTCTGCGGGGCCGGGGTGGAGCCGGATTCCCGACGGGCTTGAAATGGGATAAGGTGGTGCACCATCGGGAGACAGAGCGCTATTTCGTCTGCAACGCCGGTGAGCACGAGCCGGGCACGTTCAAGGACCGGTACCTGGTCGAGCATCACCCGCATCAGTTGATCGAAGGATGTTTGATCGCGGCCTTCACCATCGGCGCGCGGGAAGCCTATATTTATTTGAACGCCGAATTTCTGGAAGCTCGGGCGAGTTTGGAGAAGGCCCTGGAACAAGCCCGGACGCGCAGGTTTCTCGGCCAAAACGTGATGGGTTCCGGGGTTGACCTGGAATTGGAGATTTTCGACGGGCATGGCAGTTACGTCGCAGGTGAGGAGACCGCGATGCTGGAATCCATGCAGGGCAGGCCGGCACAACCCAAGGAAAAGCCGCCGTTTTACCCCACCGAGTTCGGGCTTCACGGAAAACCGACCCTGGTGAACAACGTCGAAACCCTGTCCCACGTCCCGCATTTGCTGCGCAACGGGGCGGACTGGTTTACGGCAGTGGGTACGGACAAGAGTCCGGGAACCATGTTGTTTTCGTTGAGCGGGGCCGTCAATCGTCCGGGCGTGTATGAATTGCCTTTGGGGACGCCGTTGCGCCATCTGATCGAAGAATGTGGAGGGGGTGTTCCGCATGGCCGCGGGATCAAAGCCATCTTTCCAGGGGGACCGTCCTTTGCCATGATGGGGCCTGAAGCCTTGGATCTGCCCATGGATTTCGATGCCTTGAAGCAGGCCGGGACCGGGTTGGGGTCGGCCGGGGTGATTGTCGTGGATGATGCCACCAGTATGGTGACTCAGACCCGCAAGCTCTCGACGTTTTTTCGGGAGGAGAGTTGCGGGCAATGTCCACCCTGCAAGATTGGCACGGAGCATCTTGAAGAACTGGTGGTGAAAATCGAGGAGGGGAACGGGACGCGGGAAGATCTGGATAAACTCCTCCAGATTTGCGGGTTTGTCAAAGGCACGGGCTATTGCACGTTGGTGACGGGTGCGGCCGTCCTGGTCCAAAACAGTCTTCGGCTGTTCCGGCACGAATTCGAGGAGCGCGTCGCCAAGCGAGCGTGTCCACCCGACCGCCACGGAACCGGCGATTGCCGTGGGGTGAGCGATTCCTGATGCCGCGTGTCACCTTTATCCATCCTGAAGGCACAAGCGGAGAGGTTCCGGAGAACGTCTCCCTGCTCGATGCCGCTGAGCAGTTGGGGTTTCCGCTCAATCATGATTGCGGGGGGAGCGCCTCGTGTTCAACCTGCCGCGTTGAAGTGATCGTGGGCGGAGAGCATTTATCCGAAATCGATTTTGAAGAACAGGACTTGCTCGATCGCGAAGCGTTGACCGAACCATATCATCGTTTGAGTTGCCAGGCCCTGATCCTGGGAGACGTCGTGGTGCAGGTGCCCGAAGAAAAATGGGCGCCCACGGGTGCCGACGAGCAGTCGGACTCCTCGAATGCCACCAAGAGCTGACACGTGAGCCAAACCGGAACAGCGATGAAGGAAAAATTCTGCGTGACCCGTCCATACCGGTTCTGCGCGGCGCATCGGTTGCATACCAATGCCTTGCCCGATGACGTCAATCGAAAAATCTACGACAAGTGCAACAATCCCAATGGACATGGCCACAACTACACCGTGTTCATCACCGTCACCGGCGAATTAGATCCCAAGACCGGCGACGTGACGGACGTTGAGGCCTTGGACCGGCTGGTGAACCGGAAAATCGTGGAACGCTTTGATCACCGCCATTTGAACGACGATCCGGCGTTTCAGCAACTCGTGACCACCGGTGAAAATCTCGTCAAATTCATGTGGGACGAGTTGGTGAACCACATCCCGGTGGGGCGGTTGGAAAAAATCGGGCTGATTGAAACGCGTGACAATTATTTCGAATATCAAGAGTCCGTGTCGCCTGAACACCAATCAGCCTGAGAAAGGGTCTTCCTACCCTATGGACAAACGTCGTTCTTCCAAGGCGCCAACAGGACAACGCGCGCGGGCAACGAAGGCCGCCCCGGACTTCGACGTCAACCCCGGGACCGGCAAAGCGATACAGCCGCTGATCACGCAACTCTTGAAAGTGCTCGGAGAAGATCCGAAGCGCATCGGGTTGGAGAAAACGCCCGAGCGTATGGCCCAGGCCCTGGCGTTTTTGACGAAAGGGTACGATCAGGACATCAAAGAGATCATCAACGGGGCCCTGTTCCCGCTCGAGTATGACGAGATGGTCATTGTTCGCGACATAGATTTTTACAGCTTATGCGAACATCATCTACTCCCGTTTTTTGGAAAGTGCCACATCGGGTATATCCCGAATAAACAGGTCGTCGGCCTCAGCAAACTGCCCAGGATCGTCGAAGTGCTGAGCCGGCGGCTTCAGGTGCAGGAACGCCTGACGGTGGAAATTGCCGAGACCCTCAAGACGGCGCTGAAACCCTTGGGGGTGGGAGTCGTCATCGAAGCGCAACACCTGTGCATGATGATGCGTGGTGTTGAAAAGCAAAATGCCATCGCCGTGACGAGTCACATGCTCGGCGGGTTTCGCAGGCAACAACAAACCCGTGAAGAATTTTTGAAGCTCATCGGCCGATCCGTTTGAGCTTGATTGGCACACCCTAGACCGCTGCAAACTGGACAGGCACAGGGGCCTGTCCCTACAAACCCGAATTATCCAACGACGTCAAAAAAGTGAGGATCGCCGCGTTGAACGCGCCGGGGTTTTCCATGTTCGAGAGGTGGCCGGCCTGGGGGATGCGCACGAAGGTGGAGCCGGGGATTTGGTTGGCCATGCTTTCCACTTCCTCGGGTGGTGAGGCGAGGTCCTCTTCGCCGGCCAGCACCAACGTCGGAACGGAAATGATGGGCAACAGCGGCGTGGAATCCGGCCGCTCTTCCATGGCCATGAGATCGCCCGCGATTCCGGAAACCTGATTGCCGGTGATAATCCCGCGCAAGTGCTCACGCAGGTCCGCGCGGTGTTCACATGCAGCCGGACTCAACAATTTGGGCAACATGAGTTCGGCGATGGCTGACGCTCCCCGGCGATACGCGATCTGAGCCATGGAAAATCGAGCGTCCCTGGCGTCGGGCGTATCGGCGGTCGCCCGGGTATCGGCCAACACGAGAGCGTGAAAAAGTTCGGGGTGGGTCCGATACAGCGCAAAGAGAATATACCCGCCCATGGACAGGCCCACGAACATCGCCTTGGCAATGCCCAGGTGCTCCAGCAAGCCGTTGACGTCCTCCGCGAACAGATCCAGGGTATAGCGCCACATCGGCGCATCGGATTCGCCGTGCCCGCGCAAGTCGATCGTGACGACGCGATACCGATCCGATAGTCCGGTCACCTGCGAAGCCCACATCGTCCGATTAAGCGGAAACGCATGAAGAAAGATAACCGGGGACCCTTGACCCTCATCCGAATAGGCCAGGTTGATGTCGTTGATGCGTGCTTTCATGGTCAAGGAAGATGTCGGGTTACGCTCGGAATGATCACTTGGAAAACAGCGCCACATCCGGGCGCCTTCGGGCGTGGCTGCGCCCCGGTCCCGAAAATTCTATTTGGGGGCGAGGACTGTCTGAGCGAAGCGAGTTCCGCAGCCCAAGTAATCGGGACTGGGGCAAAGGCACCCCCCTGGGGCCACGCCCGGGCGCTAATGGTTTTGGGTCCTTTTGCCGAAACAAAAGGACCTCGTCGCGCGGGGGCGAAACCCCGCATGAAAAAGGAAAGATCCTGGATTCCCGTGGATGGTCTGGATCCCCGATCAAGTCGGGGACAAGCGTCGGGAATGACCAATTCGGGAAAGGCTCTTATTTCATCGCGGTGAAATACATCCAGTACCCGTCATTCCAGCCGATTCGGATCTCACGAAATCCGGCACGAAGCAGCCAGCGCTTTTGTGTTTCATAATCTTCAGGGTGGTCATAAATGCGATGGTGCTCCGTTAGCCACTTCCACTTTTCGCCATCGGGATAATGGGAATCGACAAAGAACCTCCACTCTTCACAGAGCGTTTCATATTGATCATGTTGCTTGCTGATCATGAGATCCGAGCAGGTGAAGAGGCCTCCTGGCTTCAACGCATCGAACAGTATCGGGAAGATCCATTGTTTTTCCCCGCTGTCCAGATGGTGAAGGCTGAAGCTGGCGGTAATGAGATTGAAACAGCATTGGGGAAAGTCATAGTCACGAAAATAACGTTCGATACAGGTCACGTTGTTCCCTGCAAAACGTTGCTTGCACAGGGCCAGCATTTCCGGTGAAGCATCGAGCAGCGTATAGTGGGCATGGGGAAATTTGTTCAGCAGGAGCGCCGTCACGTTTCCGTTGCCGCATCCCAGGTCCAGGACGGCATCCGGTGAGAAACCATCGGGAAGACAGTCGGAAAAGCATGACAGCAATTTGGGATAGTGTGGAACACACTTGGTCATGTCCTCGGTATAGTTGCCCGAGAACTGATCGAATTCGGCGGCAATTGAATCTTTCACATTCATCAGCGATTACTCGATTGGCATAGGGCAATCACCATTTTGCAAAGCCGCGAGCGGACAGAATGCCCGTCATTTCATTTGCACCGGCTTTCAAGGGCGTTATAGCATGCCAGTGACGTTGGCTTCCGGAAAAACGTGATGTTTGACGAGACACCACCTGACCTGTTCGCTTCCTCTCCACGGTCGAATCCTAAGTCAAAACGCACACCGGCGCAAATGACGTCCACCCCGCTGGCCGAGCGGATTCGTCCCCAAACGTTTGACGAGTTTGTCGGCCAGGACCACGTGCTCGCCGAGCATCAATCCCTCCGGCAGGCCATTGAACATGATCGGGTACCGTCGCTGATTCTGTGGGGTCCGCCCGGTTCGGGAAAAACCACGCTGGCCCACATCATCGCTCAAAAGACGAAAGCGGCATTCGTGGCGTTTTCCGCGGTGGTCAGCGGCGTGCCTGAGTTGCGAGCCATCATCAAGGAAGCTGTGCAGCGACGGCGAATCCATGACCAGGCCACGATTCTGTTCGTGGATGAAATTCACCGGTTCAACAAAGCGCAGCAGGATGCCTTTCTGCCTCACGTCGAGAAGGGGGAGATCATCCTCATCGGCGCGACCACGCAAAACCCTTCCTTTGAGGTCATTGCCCCACTCCTGTCCCGATCCATGGTCGTGACCCTCCATGCGTTGGATGATGTTGCGATGGGCATGATCCTGGACCGGGCTCTGAACGACGTCGAACACGGGCTGGGGAAATTCGTGGCGACTCTGACCGACGAAGCGCGGCAGTATGTGATCCGGTACGGGAACGGCGACGCGCGGTCAATGCTCACGGCTTTGGAGTACGTGGTCCAACAGGCAGCCTCCTCAGACAAGCCAGTCACACTCGACCATTCCCAACTGGAAAAGATCCTTCAGCAACGGGTGAGATACGACAAGGATGGCGAAGAGCATTACAACCTGATCTCCGCCTACATCAAGAGCATGCGGGATTCCGACGCCGATGCAGCGTTGTATTGGTTGGCCCGGATGCTGGAAGGTGGTGAAGACCCCAAATTCATTGCCCGACGCATGGTCATCTTTGCCTCGGAAGACGTGGGCAATGCCGAGCCCATGGCGGTGGTCGTGGCCACCTCGATTTTCCACGCCGTGGAAGTAATCGGGCTACCCGAAGCCCAAATCAATTTGGCGCAGGGCACCACGTATCTGGCGTCCTGTCCCAAGAGCAACGCGTCCTACGCCGGACTGATCGAAGCGCGAAAGGATGCCAAGGCACTCGGCAACCTGCCCGTCCCCCTGCATTTACGGAACGCCGTGACGTCGCTGATGAAGGATCTGGGCTATGGAAAGGGGTATCGTTACGTCCATCATGACCCGAAGGCCCGAACCGAACAGAGCCATTTGCCGAAAGAACTGGACAAGAAAAAGTATTACCGGCCCTGACCACAGGCTCGGGGGAATCGTTAGCCGACCTTCGCCAGTTGATCTTTGAGTTCCGCGAGTTCGGTGGAAAGGGCCGACCATTGGTTCGTCAGGACGTCCAGTTCCTCTTTCCAGCGTTCATGTTCTTCATGCAACTCGTTCCACCGGGGAAAATCCTGGTAGAGTTTCGGCGTTGCCAGTTCTTCCGCACGGGCCTTGATCCGGTCCTCCAGGGCCGTAATCTCCTCCTCCGACCGTACTACCTGTTTTTCCAAACGGTTGATCGTTTTGGTCATGTCGCGGCGATTGGGTTTCTTCGTGGGCAGGGATGCCGTTGCTGCGGGCGAGGGTTGCCGGGCTTTTTGTTTTTTTGGTGCGGCACGTTTCTGAGTTTCTTCCTGCGCTTTCAAGGCTTCGAGTTCCTGTGAGCGTTTCCACAAATAATATTCATAGTCTGCCAGGTAATCTTTGACGCGGCCATCTTCGATCTCCACGACCCTGGTCGCGACGCGGCTCAAGAATACCGGATCATGGGAGATGAACACGATCGTCCCCTGAAAGTCGATGAGTGCATCGGTGAGCACGTCCACGGAGGCAGGGTCCAGGTGGTTGGTGGGCTCGTCCAACAGGAGCGTATTCGCCGGTTCCACGAGCATGCGAGCCAGGGCCACCCGGTTGCGTTCGCCGCCGCTCAGGGCCTTGATCGGTTTCTTCTGATCCGGTCCGGAAAAAAGAAAGACCCCGGCCGTACTCCGCAAATAATTGGTCTCGGCCTGGGGCGCGGCTTCAGTCAAGGATTCCAGGATTGAATGCTCGGGGTTCAGGATCTCGGCCTGGTGCTGGGCAAAATAATGTAGCGTTACGCCGTGGCCTTCCTGTCGCGTCCCGGCCTCGAACGGCAACACGCCTGCCAGCAGTTTCAACAAGGTGCTTTTCCCCGCGCCGTTTTCGCCGACCAACGCGACGCGTTGCCCGCATTCGACGGAAAACCGAAGTTTCTCATAGACGACGTTGTCGCCGTATTGCTTGCGGACGTCCTCCAGTTCCAACACTTGGATCCCGCTCTTGGCGGGTTGCGGAAACCGGAACCGGAGCCGTTTGGGGTCCCGCTGGGTTTCCAGGAGTTTGATTTTCTCCAACTGCTTGATGCGCGACTGTACCTGTTTGGCTTTGGTCGCCTTATACCGGAATCGATCCACGAATTTTTGAACGCGCGCGACTTCCTTGGCCTGACGCTGTGCGGCCGCCGCCTGTTGGGTGTCGAGCTGTGCGCGCAAGGATTGAAAGGTCCGGTAATTGCCACGGTATTCCAGGATCTGACGATGACGGATTTCCCAGATGTGTGTGGTCAGGCGATCAAGAAATTTCGTGTCGTGGCTGATGACGAGCATGGTCATTTTCGAGGCGAGCAGAAAGGATTCGAACCAGGCCTGCGTGGCTTTGTCCAAGTGGTTCGTGGGCTCGTCCAGCAGCAACACGTCGGGGTTCGCAAGCAGTAGATGCCCGAGAGCCACCCGCATGCGATAGCCGCCGGAAAAGGTTTGCAGGGAGCGATGCCAGTCCGCCTCTCCAAATCCGAGCCCCGATAAAATGCGTTTGGCTTCATGTTCGGGAAACTGCTCGCGATGGGCCGCCTGCAGCACGGTCAGGTCCGTGGGAGCATCGAGTTCTTGGGGAAGATAGCCGATCCTGAGCCATGGCCGTTTTCGGATGGTCCCGTCGTCAGGCGAATCTTCACCTAAAATCATCCGGAGCAGGGTGGTTTTTCCCGTGCCGTTTCGGCCCACGAGGCCGACCCGGGTTTCCGGACGGAGGTGGGCCGACGCCTCGGAGAAGAGCGTTTTCGTCGGGTACTGTTTCGTCAGGGATTCAATGTGGATCATCGTTCAGTCCGGCAATCCAAACATCGGCTCGGGCTTTCAACACCGGGAGAAAAATACGGGAAAGCGAGGTGGGATCCGACCACTACGAGTAGTTGGTGGAGCTGGCCGGGATTGAACCGGCGACCTCGTGAATGCCATTCACGCGCGCTCCCAACTGCGCCACAGCCCCACTCAGCAGTATATTCGGAGACAACAGACAACGGAAAGTCAATCTAACACGCAGGGTAGGATCGGTCAAGGTTGTGGGTGCGGGATCGGCTGTTGAATCCTGCAACAGGTTTGATGCGTGGGACAACAGCGAAATTCTTTCATGAGAGAATATGCTTCGTGGTTCCTCTAATGAAAAGAGTTGCCAAAAGGGAACGTTTATGTTACCACTTAAAACATCCAACCTCCACTAAACTCACAAACAACACTAACCAAGGAGGCACACAATGTTCACGCCTAAAAAACAAAACTATAGTGCGCAGGAGGTTTTGAGCGATGGAGAAGATGACTGTAGAGGTGCGAGAATTTGTTGATGCCAACGGCATAAACTCCTATTCGAACTGGTTTAATGAGTTGAACGCTGAAGCAGCGGCTAAAGTAACAGCCAATCTTACAAGAATTGAATTGGGAAACTTTTCCAATACCAAGAGCATCTCCGGTGGAGTGTATGAACTCCGTATTGATTTTGGTCCAGGGTATCGAGTGTATTTCGGGAAGGATGGAGAAAAGATAATCATTTTGCTCGGTGGTGGAACCAAGAAAAAACAAAATGCCGATATCAAGAAAGCTCATGAGCTTTGGAAGGAATATAAGAAGTTGAAAAAACAGGAATAAGAAAAATGGCATTAACAAGAGATTTTAAGGACACAGTAAGAAAGAGAGTTCAAACTGATCCCGTTTTCAGAGAAGAATTATTGAAAGAAGGGGTGCAATGTTTGGTCTCCGGTGATATGGAGACCGGTAAAACGATCTTGCGTGATTATATCAATGCCACGGTCGGCTTCGAAGAGTTGGGTGATCTGACGGACAAGTCTCCGAAAAGTCTGATGCGCATGTTTGGCCCCAAAGGCAATCCTCAGGCCAGGAACCTGTTCGAAATTATTGAGTGGCTGCAAAAAAGGGAAGGCATTTCTTTAGAGGTAAGGGCAGTTCATTGACCATTGCCTTGATAGAAAGAAAAGCATGAGCGACGTGAGAGTTCGTTTTGCGCCGAGTCCCACGGGGTATCTCCACATCGGAGGCCTGCGTACTGCCTTGTTTAACTGGTTGTTTGCCCGGCGGCATGGCGGAAAATTCATTTTGCGGATTGAAGACACGGACCGCGACCGGTCAACCGATGCCGCCATCGAAGCGATTCTGGATGGCCTGCGCTGGGCCGGACTGGATTGGGATGAGGGGCCTCATCGTCAAAGCGAGCGGCTGGATCTCTATCGGCAACAAGCCATGGCATTGTTTGAACGGGGTCAAGCCTATTGGTGCGTGTGTACGCCGGAAGAACTCGAAGCGCGGAGGAAGGAAGCCCAGGCCAAAGGGGAATCCCTCAAGTACGATGGTCGGTGCCGAGAGCGAGGCCTGGCCGCTTCCGTGGAACCCGCGGCGCTTCGGTTTCGCTCTCCTCAAGAAGGGCAAACCGTTGTCGAGGACCTGATCAAAGGCACCATCGTGTTCGATAACGCCGTGTTGGACGACCTCATCATTCTCCGGTCGAACGGCTATCCCACGTATAACTTGTCCGTGGTGATCGATGACGCGCTTATGGGAATCACGCACGTGATCCGCGGCGACGATCACGTCAACAACACGCCTCGCCAGGTGCCTCTGTTCGAAGCGTTGAACTATCCGGTGCCTAAGTTTGCCCACGTGCCGATGATTTTGGGTGCGGACAAATCCAGGTTGTCCAAACGACATGGCGCCACGTCGGTGTTGGCGTATCAGGAAATGGGATATTTGCCGCAAGCCGTGGTGAACTATCTGGTCAGGCTGGGATGGTCGCACGGCGACCAGGAGATTTTTTCAATTCAGGAGATGATCGAAAAATTTTCCTTCGACCACGTGCAATCATCCGCCGCGGTATTCAACCCGGAAAAATTACAATGGCTCAATGCCGAGTACATCAAACAAGGTGAACCCCGGCAGATCGCGGAATTGTTACGCCCCTTTTTGGAACAGCAGGGATACCACGGGGACGGACTCGTCCAACCCCAGGGTGGTCTTGAAGCGGTGGTCCCTCACCTGCGCGAGCGCGCCAAAACGCTGGTCGAAATGGCGGATTGGACGTTGCCCTATATTACGGAACCCGTGGCGATGGACGAAGTCGCGGCCCAAAAGTTTCTCACGCCTGCGATTGCCCCCGGTCTGAACAAGTTCACCGAACGCGCGAAGACAATCGAGCCCTTTTCCAAGGAAACACTCGACCCCGTGGTGCAAGCCATCCTCGAGGAAGAAGATCTGAAGATGGGAAAATTTGCCCAGCCCCTTCGCGTTGCCCTCACCGGAAGAACCTTCAGCCCGGGGATTTATGAAGTCATGGATTTACTGGGCAAGGAGCGCACTCTCAAGCGCATTGAACAGGCGCTCAATCGAATTGGTTCGTAAAGATCCCGTGACAGCTCAGGCTTTGGTCAGTCCCCACGGGCTTTGCAGGCAAAACCTCCAACCAATATGCACGCATCTTGCGTTACATTATCCAACAAATGAGGTGGCTTCGAGTTGAGCCGGGGGAAGAGAATGAAAAAACGTATCGCCAGGGGGCAAGAGAACTTCCGCCTGATACGCGATTGATTGCAGCAGAGGCTTTTCAGGACGGCTGCGGGAGAGCACAATCAATCCGATGAGCAGACTCAGTAGGGCGCGTGCTGTCGGGGCCGGCGTTGCCGACTTTGCAATTTCGCCCATGGCTCGGCCCTTTTCGATCAATTTGCGGAAAAATTTTTGTTCCATGTGGGTGAGGGCTTTGCGGACGACTTCAGCCACTTCGGGGTCATGCGGCGATAACTCCAAAGCCGTATTGATCAGAAAACATCCATTGCGGGCCCCATGTTCAACCACAACGGTGACTACATCCTGGAATAAGCCGAGGATGGCTTGCCGGGGCGACGACATTTTCATCCTCTTCGCGACCTCGGTTTGTCGGTAAACAGCGTCGTATCTGCGCAATGTATTTAGAAACAGGGAGTGCTTGTCACCGAATGCGTTATACAGACTGGCGCGCTGGATTTTCATGCAGTCCAGGAGATCGTTCAAAGACGTGGCCTCATAGCCGCGCGCCCAAAAGGCCTCCATTGCCCTGTTCAGGACCGTGTCGACGTCGAACTCTTTTTTTCTGGGCATTGAGGATTCGTTCAGTTAAGGAAGGATAATCCCGAATAGTGCAAAATAATGCGTAAAATTATATCAAAAAGTTTTCATGATATGCAAGTATGCTTTATATCTAGATTTAAGTAGATGGTCCAGAAAAAACGGAGGTCCTGTGGTCATGAGGTGCCATCACTTAGCGGTTCCTTATCCCGGAATGTCACACTATCAAAGACCACGGGGCACGATCAAGGATAGTCGGAAAAGATGGCGTCAAAACGAGGACAAGTTCTTGACTCCGACGAAAGACTCCATTTAAGCTTTTTTCCAGGTTGGGGGATCGTCTAAGGGTAGGACGTCAGATTCTGGATCTGATTGTGAGGGTTCGAATCCTTCTCCCCCAGCCATTCTCCGCGACAATCATAGGTTCTCACCATCGCTCATGAGGCATGGGACGGTAAGCGTTGACACACTGCTGCATGGAAGAGGCGACAATGACGAAAGAGATGATCCTACACCTATCCAGGCGTCTTGCCCTGGTGCTGGTTTTCTGCCTGCTCGTTTCGGCAGGCGCGGCAAACGCCGCAACGAGTCGGCAGGGATTCTACGCCGGTATCGAGTTGGGCTTTGCGAACGCCGGGGACCTGGAGTCCGTTCTGTCCGGAGTCAACCATCCGACGCAGTGCGACATATTGGTCGGGGGTGACCCCAGCGGCCCGGAGTGCGCGGATAATACGCCGAAACCCATGTCCATCAATTCGTTTGATCTGGGCACAGGGTTTCTGGGCGGCGTCAGCGTGGGATATGCGCTTGACAGGTTTCGCGTCGAATTCGAATACCTGAACCGTTCTCACGGTGGCGATTCCTCGCTGTGGAGGATCCCTGGTGAGAACGTGGCGCTGGTGGACAAGAATAACGAGGTGAGCACGCTAGACCCGCCCTCGGAGCGTATATCGGACTTCAGCGCCCATCAATTCTTCGTGAACGCCTACTACGATTTTCTAAACACCTCTCGCTGGACGCCCTATGTGGGTGCGGGCATCGGTTGGGCCCGCACCAGTCTGGACTATGAGACCCGCTTTTTGCGCAGGACGATCGCTCAAGGCTACCCGGCCGATAGACCACCGGCTGCCGCCGGCACGCTGAGCCTGCTGGATTCCGGGTTCACCGACACGCTCTTCGGCTTCCAATTCCTGGGCGGCCTGGATTACGCGCTCACGGACAAGGTCTCAATCGGGATGAAAGCGCGCTGGGTCTCCTTCCAGGATCTTGAAGGCGACACCGTGTGGGACCTCGTCAGAAGTCACAGGCCGGTCCGGTCGGATGGTCAGACTCCGTTCGACAGCAAACTGACGTTCAGCGATCTCCAATACTGGGCGCTCAGTGTCGGGCTGAAGTATGCTTTTTGACCCTGACTCTCGGCTGTGCTCGTCACCGTATCGGATAGGCCAAATATGGGGTCTTGACACCTTCGAACATTTTTCCTAGGTTTCGTCCGGTGATGTCATCGACGATCAAACGCTTCGCTTCTTCTGTTTGTCTTCTCCTGACCCTGATGGTTCTGCTGGTCCCGGTCCAAGGCTTTGCGTACCAAAGCGAGGTTGACTGGATGTGGAACGATACGAAAGCCACGTCCAAGGGGCGGTGCAAAACGTTCGTGGTCAAAGCGGGTCCTCCGAAGATTTTGCGGGGAACCATCTCCGGTCGTACGTGCCTGACTAACGCCATTCAGGCCTATCGAAAAGGCGATCATGAAAAGGCCTTCGGCTGGATCCTGGCAGGCCAATGCCATGATCGGTCGGCCCGGGACTCGTTGCTCAAAAACGCGCCGCACGTGCTGCAGTATCTGCTCGAGCAATACGGACCACACGTGTCCGAGTAACTTGAGATTCCCGCCTCTCGTTACAAAGGCTGCCATCAAAACCATCATCAGGAGAAGGAAGTCCGGGAGGGACACCGATGGATGACCAATACTTTTATGGCGGGTTGTTGTTGATCGTCGGGGTGATCGGCTTGTTGGTTTTGTTGAAAGGCAAGAAACCCTATTAGGGAACCCCTGATTTATTGCACTATCGGGTGCATGGTAATGCAAGAGAAGGGCTATTGAGCATGTCCGACCCTCAGCCGGCTTCCAAAGACTTTATTCGCGCGATTGTGGCGCAGGACCGTGAAGAACAAAAATTCAACGGCGTCGTGCATACGCGGTTCCCGCCGGAACCCAATGGTTATCTCCACATCGGGCACGCCAAATCCATTTGTTTGAATTTTGGCATTGCGCAGGAATTTTCCGGGGGCCTGTGCAATTTGCGGTTTGACGACACCAATCCCGCCAAGGAAGACGTGGAATACGTGGAGTCTATTCAGGAAGACGTGCGTTGGCTGGGATTCGACTGGCAGGACCGGCGTTTCTTCGCCTCGGATTATTTCGAGCGGTTGTACGAGTATGCGGTGCTGTTGATCAGGAAAGGCAAAGCCTACGTGGACAGTCTGACAGCGGACGACATCCGTCGCTACCGGGGAACCTTGACGGAACCCGGACAAGAGAGCCCGTACCGCACCCGATCGGTGGAGGAGAACCTAGACCTGTTCTCGCGGATGCGTGCCGGCGACTGCGAAGAAGGGACGCATGTGCTACGCGCCAAGATCGACATGGCCTCACCCAACATCAATATGCGCGATCCCACGCTCTATCGGATCCGGCAGGTGCAGCATCACCGGACGGGAAGCGCGTGGAATATCTATCCCACGTATGATTTTGCGCATCCCCTGTCCGACGCCATCGAAGGGGTCACGCATTCCCTCTGTACCCTGGAGTTCGAGGATCATCGGCCCTTGTACGATTGGGTGTTGGACGAATGTGAAGTGGCCTGCCATTCTCAACAGATCGAATTCGCGCGCCTGAACCTGACGCATACGGTGATGAGCAAGCGGAAATTGTTGGCGCTCGTGGAGGAAGGGCACGTATCCGGATGGGATGACCCGCGCCTCCCCACGTTGATGGGCTTGCGACGCCGTGGATATCCCCCGGAGGCGATTCGACGGTTTTGCGAACACATCGGGGTGGCGAAACGCGACAGCGTGGTCGAAGTCAACCTGCTGGAGCATTTCGTCAGGGAAAACCTGAACGCGAGCGCGCAGCGGGTCATGGCCGTGCTCCGGCCGCTACGCGTCGTCTTGACCAATTACCCGGAAGGCCAGGTCGAAGAAATGCAGGCGGTGAACAATCCCGAAGATCCGACGATGGGGAGTCGAGCGGTTCCGTTTTCGCATGTCCTCTATATCGAGCGGGAGGATTTTCGTGAAGATCCTCCGAAAAAATACTTCCGGCTCGCGCCCGGCCAGGAGGTGCGGTTGCGCTATGCCTACATCATTCGATGCGAGGACGTGATCAAGGACGAGCAGGGAGAGATCGTCGAAGTCCGGTGCACGTATGATCCGGAGACGAAAAGCGGGTCGGGGCAGGTTGCCCGAAAGGTGAAGGGCACCATCCATTGGGTATCCGCGGCGCATGCGCTCGAGGCCGAAGTGCGGTTGTTCGATCATCTGTTTTCCGATCCGGACCCCGAGAAGGACGACCAGGATTACCGGGACGTACTCAACCCGAACTCGGTGAAACGGTTGCGGGATTGCCGGGTCGAACCGGCGTTGCGGGAAGCCGCCGTGGGCCAACGCTTTCAGTTCGAACGACAGGGTTATTTTTGCGTCGATCCCGATTCAACCGCCCAACAACTCGTGTTCAATCGCACCGTCGCCCTCCGCGACTCCTGGGCGAAACTCGAAAAGAAATAATTTCCTCCCTTTCTTTTTCTGTCATTCCCGCGCACGCGAGAATCCAGTGTCGTTTTTTTTCAAACGACGGGAAAGACAAGAATCCTGGATCCCCGATCGGGGTCGGGGATGACAGACAAAGACAAGAACAATAGAGAGGATGCTGGGGTTCCTATTCCATGAGCATGTCGACACGCTGGAGGCCCAACGTCTCATAGATCTGTAACGAGGCTTTTGATTTGTTGAGGGTGTAGAGATGCACTCCCAGCACCTTGTTGTCCAGGAGGTCCAGGACCTGTTCCGTGGCCCAATGGGTGCCAATCTTCTCGGCTTGGGCATCATCCTGTGCGCTCGCCAGGGCGCGAAGCAGCCTTCCCGGAAAACGCGCGCCCAGGGCGAGTTCCGCCATCCGCTTCATCCCCTTGAGTGAAGTAATGGGCATGATGCCTGCGATGATGGGAACGTGGATGCCGGCCAGCCGGCACCGTTCACAGAAATCATAGAAATCGCGATTATCGAAAAAGAGTTGCGTACAGATGTAGTCGGCGCCGGCGTCGACCTTAGCCTTGAGATACTCGATTTCCTGGAGCCGGTTGGGAGTATCTGGATGGCCTTCGGGGAACCCGGCGACGCCGATCCCCATGTGCGGAAAGTGTTTCTTGATAAAGGCCACCAATTCCACGGCATGACGAAAGTCCTGCTCGTCCGGATCCCACGGCTCCTGAGTTGGCGGGTCGCCGCGCAGGGCCATGATGTTTCGGACGCCGTGTTCATCATATCGTTGGAGAATCCGGAAAATTTCATCCCGTTTCGACTTCACGCACGTCAGGTGCGACACGATCGTTAAATTGGTCTCGCGGTGCAACTTGACGACCAGGTCATGGGTCAACTCACGCGTTGACCCGCCTGCGCCGTACGTGACGCTGACGTAGGCGGGTTTCAGGGGAATCAACTTCTCGATGGAATGAAACAACGCCTCGGACGCGGCCTCGCTCTTCGGGGGAAAGAACTCAAAGCTGATCGCGGGCTGGCTTTGCCGAAACACTTCTGCTATATGCATGCGGGACTCTTTTTGTAAAATGATACGAGCAATTTCCGCCTAACACTACTAGACCGGAGGAGATGAGGCAATACTTGATGGAAATCACGTGTCTTCAAGGCAGCCTTCTGGACGTCGAGGCGCAGGCCATCGTCAATGCCGCGAACAGTCATGGTCTCATGGGCGGCGGCGTGGCCGGGATCATCCGGCGCGCCGCGGGGTCGCAAGTGGAAGACGAGGCGCGGCGCCAGGCGCCGATACCCGTGGGACAGGCCGTGCTCACGTCGGGCGGGCGCACGCGCTTCGAAGGGATCATTCACGCGCCGACCATGCCCGAACCGGCCATGCGCATTCCCGTGGAAAACGTGAAATTGGCCACGCGAGCCGCGCTCCGGCTTGCCGATGCACAGGGCTTTGTCTCCCTCGCCATTCCCGGAATGGGAACGGGGGTGGGCAGAGTGGTTCCCGAGGACGCCGCGCAAGGGATGGTTGAAGAAATTCGACAATTTCAACCCCGCTCCCTGGAATCGGTCATGTTGGTGGATATTGATCCCGTGATGGTCCGGGCCTGGCAGTCTGCGCTGTCGCGCCCCGTGGCGCTCGAAGACGAATTTTGCGACATCGTGAAAAAAGCCCGGCGGGGGAGAGGGCAGTCGGTCGCCGGTGTCGCGGAAACCGCGGATCTTCGCAAAGACGAGTGGGAACGCCTGGAACAGGGCGCTCGCGCCCCGTCTGAACACGAAGTCCGTGCCATCGCCAAGGTTCTTACCCTCAAAGCCGAGGCGCTGGTCGCCGTGTCCGTCGGCGGATGGGTGCCTCAGCCTTCTCCAGAGTGGGTCTCCTCTCTGGTTGTCACGGTGCTGGGCGACATCGGCGGGTACGAAGTCAAGGGTTACGTCCTGATCGATCCTCAAACCAAACAAGCCGTGTTTATCGATACGGCGTACAATGCGGAGGCCATGCTGGCGGTGCTCGAAAAACGCCACGCGACGCTGGCCGGCGTCTGCCTGACGCACGGGCATATGGATCATGCCGGGGGCTTGGATCGGATTTTGTCCGAATGGCCCGTGCCGGTGTATCTTGGAGAAGGAGATTTTCCGCTGCTGCCCTGGAAGCCCCCGCAGGCCTCGGTCGTCGTGCCCAAGGATGCCCAGATCCTGGCCGTGGGGGATCTGGGGGTCGAGTGTCTCGCCACGCCCGGCCATACACCCGGCGGAATTTGTTACCGGGTACAATCCGAAGGGCGGGCGCTTTGTTTTGTCGGCGATACGCTGTTCGCGGGGTCCGTGGGCGGGTCCAATCCGCTGTCGTTGTATGCGGATCATCTGGCGTCGGTTCGCGGGCGCGTTTTGCAGTTGGATTCGGACACGGTACTGCTTCCCGGGCATGGGCCCCCGACCACGGTCAACGAAGAACGCGTCACGAATCCCTTTGGATGATGGCACCATGATGTTCCGCCACTGAATCGTTGTTTATGGATCAATCACCATTTCCGCCTGAACAGAACAAGGGGTTTCCCGGCGACCGGGAAGAAAGGCCTCAAGGTCCCGATGGATGGTCGCCCGATTGGGAACGGACCGTGCCTGAACCCGAAAGCGCGGCGTCGGTCCTGTACCTTCCGCTCGGCCTGTTTGTGGTCACTGTCTTCACCACGTTGTGGGCGGGCGCGTATCAGGTCAATACCGAGCCTGTGTCGGGCGCATGGGATTTCCTGGTCCGCTATCCCGGCAGCCTGGTGAACGGGTGGCCGTTCGCCGGCACGCTGCTGGGCATCCTCGTCACCCACGAATTCGGGCATTTTTACTTGTCGCGTGTTCACCGGGTCCCGGCGTCTCTCCCGCTGTTCATTCCGGGGCCACCGCAATTTATCGGAACGTTCGGCGCCGTGATTCGCATGCGCTCCCCCATTATGAATCGCCGGGCCCTGTTCGACATCGGCGTGGCCGGCCCGATTGCGGGATTCATCGTGGCCGTGCCGGCCTTTCTCATCGGGCTGTCCTATTCCAGGGTCGAACCCACGCTGGGCCTTTATGGTTTGAAATTCGGGGAGCCGCTGTTGCTGCAATTTTGCACGTGGCTCATGTTCGGACCGCTCCCAGACACCTACGATGTCCTGTTGCACCCCGTGGCCTTTGCGGCGTGGTTCGGCTTCTTCATCACTGCGTTGAATCTGATTCCGATCGGGCAACTCGACGGCGGGCACGTGGCCTATGCGCTGTTCGGCCGCCGTCAACGCACCTTGGCGCTGGCGGCGATTCCCATTTTGCTGGTGCTGGGGCTCTGGGGGTGGCCTGGGTGGATTTTGTGGGCGGCTCTGGCCGGCTTGGCCGGGATCAGCCACCCGCCGGTGATCGATCCCGGAGCGGAATTGGGTCGCGGCCGCTTGTGGGTCGGATGGGGCGCCCTTGTGATTTTTCTCGTCAGCTTTTCACCGGTCCCCTTTTATTTCGGGTGACGTAACGATGATCCGGGCGGTGCCTGCCTTGCAGCGAGCAGGTCGAATTAGTTCCTCCCCTTTGTCAGTGGTCGCGTTGCCGAAGGGGGAATGCAGGTGGGGTAGAACCAATCTGGTTCCTCCCCTTTGTAAGGGGAGTGTATAGACCGGGGACATGGTTTACACCTGTTCGGAGACATGGTTAACACTTTAACCTGCATGGCTTCACCCCTACGACAGGAGGATCGCCATGCCTTGGAAAGAGGTGTCTACCATGTCTCAACGCTACGAATTCATTCAGTTAGCCCACCAACCCGGCCGCTCCTTGCGCACCCTCTGTCGGCGATTCGGGATCAGTCCCCCCACGGCGTATAAATGGCTGACCCGCTATGCCGCCGCCGGCGCCGCGGGGCTCGTCGATCGGTCCCGGCGCCCGCAGCAGACGCCGCACCGCACTCCGGCGGCCCTGGAAGCCGCGGTCGTGGCGTTGCGCCTCCAGCACCCCACCTGGGGCGGCCGCAAACTGCACGCCCGCCTCCGCGCCCTGGGCTATCCCCGGGTCCCCGCACCCAGCACGATCACGGCCATTCTGCGTCGTACCCCCGGGCTCACAGCCGCTGACTCGACGCCCCAGCGGGCCTGGCAGCGCTTCGCCCACGCCACGCCCAATGCCCTGTGGCAAATGGATTTTAAAGGCCATTTCGCCTTGCTCCATGGCCGCTGCCACCCCTTGACCGTGCTGGATGACTGCTCCCGCTTCGCGCTCTGTCTGCACGCCTGTCCCAATGAACAGGGCCCGACCGTCCAAACGCACTTGACCCAGACCTTCCGCCGCTATGGCTTGCCGGCCCGCATGTTGATGGATAATGGCCCCCCGTGGGGCGCCCCACTCACCCTCAGTCCCTTCACCCCGTTGACCATCTGGCTCATCCGCCTGGGCATTGGGCTGACTCATGCCCGGCCCGCCCACCCCCAAACCTTGGGCAAAGACGAACGCTTTCATCGGACCCTCAAAACCGAACTCCTCCACCAACGGACCTTTCGCGATCTGCCTCACTGCCAACAACACTTTGACCGCTGGCGCGACCACTATAACCTGGACCGCCCGCATGACGCGTTAGCCCTCGCGGTTCCGGCCACCCACTATACGCCCAGTCCCCGCTCGTTTCCCGAAACCCTCCCGCCGATTGAGTATGGCCCCGACGCCCACGTGCGGCGCGTCCAGGGCAAAGGCGAAATCTCGTTTCGCGGCCGCCCCTTCCATGTGACCAAAGCCTTACGGGGCTACCCCGTGGCCCTCCGGCCCACCACCCAGGAACACCGCTGGCGGGTCTATTTTTGTCACCAATATATAACCGAGCTTGATTTGCAGCACCCCTTGGAATAAGTCACAATGTGTCAACCATGTCCCCGAACACCCGTTAATGATGTCCCCGGTCTATACAGGGGAGGATAGGTGGGGTAGAGTTGAGAAAGAGAGCACGTCGATGAAGCATTTGGAATCCTATATCCGGTCGGTCCGGATACACTTTGAGGAGATGCTCGGGCAGGCCGTGGAGATCCCGTCAGTGAGTTCCGATCCCTCACGCGGGAAGGATATCGCCCGGATGGCTACCGTGGCGGCGCAGTATCTACGGAATCTCGGGGCGCGCGCGCGGATTGTAACCACCAAGGGTTATCCCGTGGTGTCGGGCGGCTGGCAGGTCGGGAAGTCGTATCCCACGTTGACGATTTACAATCATCTGGACGTGCAACCCGCCCAGGAACCGGAGTGGTTACAAGACCCATTCATCTTTCGCAAACAGGGAGATACCTATCGAGGCCGGGGCACCACCGATGACAAGGGCCCGGCGCTGGCCGCGCTTCTGGCTGCCAGGTATGCCGTGGAGCAGGGAGTCGGATTGAACATCCGGGTTCTCTGGGAATTGGAAGAAGAAATCGGGAGCCCGAATTTCCAGGACGCCTTGGATCAACGGGCCGCGGTCCCGAGACCGGATTCGGTCCTGGTGTCGGATACCATTTGGGTGTCGCGCCAACGCCCGGCGATTTCCACGGGTTTACGCGGGATGTTGGCCGTCCGGCTGACCCTGCGCACGGGAACCACCGACGTGCATTCAGGATTGACCGGCGGTGGGGCCAGAAACCCGTTGACCGAACTCTGCGAAGCCGCACAGTCGTGCGTGGATGCGCGAACCGGCCGCGTAACGATTCCCGGGTTTTACGATGAAGTGATTCCTCCCACCAATGCGGAAATGAAGCAGTTTCTTTCCTCGGGCTTTCAGGTGGACCGGTTCAAGAAGGCCTACGGGTTCCGGTCGATTCGGACGCGAAACCGCGCCGAGTTGATCCAACGGATCTGGGCCGCCCCCACCTTCGAAGTGCATGGGTTGGTGGGCGGGTACATGGGGTCTGGCGTGAAAACCGTGGTCCCGCCTTCCGGGGAATTAAAGGTGAGTATGCGGCTGGTCCCGAACCAGAAGCCCTCGACGATCCTCTCCCGCTTAAAGGCCCATCTCAAGAAACTGAACCCCGATATCCGGGTCGAAGCCGACGGGCAACTCGAACCGTTTCGGGGCGTGACGCAGGGACCGTATGCCGACGCGCTCCGCCAGTCAATGCGAACAGGCTTCGGAAAAAACCCGTCACTGGTCCGGGAAGGTGGCTCGATCGGCGCGGTATCCCTGATGGAGCGGGCATGGGGGGTGCCCATCCTTTTCTGCGGCTTGAGCCTCCCGGAACACGGCTACCACGCGCCGAACGAAAACTTCGATTGGGGCCAGGCCTCGGGCGGCATCCGCACGTTCGTCGACTACTTCACCCGCGTCGCGGTCTTATAAAACCCTCGCCCATTCCTCCTTCTGTCATTCCCGCAAGTCTTTAGCGGGAATCCAGGGCGGTTCCTGCTTTTTCTGTCATCCTTGCGGACGCGAGGATCCAGTGTCCTTGCCTTTTGCATTTTTCCCTCTCCCTTTGGGAGGGGGCAGGGTGAGGGGGAGAACAGGCAAGCGTCGTGCGGGGGCGAAACCCCGCAAAGAAACCCGTCACGCTTTCATCCGAATCATAATCCGCAACGGCGTCCCCTCAAACCCGAACGTAGCCCGGAGTTGGTTTTCCAGGTAGCGAATGTATGCGGGCGTGATCTTGGCCGACTTGCCCGCGAACAGCGCGAACGTCGGTGGTTTGGTCGCGACCTGGGTGATATAGAGCGATTTCGGCGGGTTTCCCTTCTTGACGGTAAGGGGATTGTCTGTCAGCGCTTTTTGAAGGAAGAGATTCAGGCGATTGGTCGGCACCCGGTACGAGAACGCATCCATGACCCGGGTGACGGCCGCGAACACCTGATCGACGGTCTTGGACGAAAGCGCCGATCCGAAGAGAATCGGCACAAAGGTGAAAAAGGGAAACTGCCGCTGCAACTCCAGGGAGAATTTTTTTTGGGCATCGGGTTGATCCCGGCGCAGATCCCACTTGTTGACGAGCATGACGCAGCCGCGTCCTTGCCTTTGGATCAGCCCCGCGATCTTGGTGTCCTGGTCCGTGACGCCCTCGACCCCATCGATTAACAGGACGCCGATATCCGACCGCCCCAACGCCCGCATGGTCCTGGCCACGCTGTAGCCTTCGATCCCGGGCTCCACGCGGCCGCGACGCCGCAACCCCGCGGTATCCGTCAACAGAAACGGCCGGCCCTCGCGTTCCAGGTGCGTGTCGATGGGGTCCCGCGTGGTGCCGGGCACGTCGCTGACGACGGCGCGTTCCTCGCCCAGTATCGTGTTCACCAGCGTGGACTTGCCCACGTTGGGCCGCCCGACCATGGCCACCCGGGTCGTGGCGGTTTCCGTCAGGTCCTCGTCATGCGCCGGCAAAAGATGCAGGAACGCCTCAAGCAACTCATCCACGCCGTTGCCGTGTTCCGCCGAGACGGGGAACAGCCTGTCTTTCCCGAGATGATAAAAATCCGCCAACAGGGGTTCCGACTTCGAGGTATCGATCTTATTGACGACCCAGAACGTGGGTTTCTCCACCCCGTGCAGCCCGTTCACGATTTCCTGATCCAACGGCGTCAGCCCGGTGCGGCCGTCCATGATGACGAGCAGAATATCCGCCGAGGCGAGCGCGGTCTGCGATTGCCGGCGAATGAGCCCGAGCATGCCTTCGGTGGAAGTGGGGTCCAGTCCGCCGGTATCAACCAACTGAAAGCGACGCCCCTGATACGTGCACTCCGCATAAATCCGGTCGCGTGTAACCCCCGGCCGGTCGTCCACGATAGCGTTCCTAGTCCCCAGAATCCGGTTGAACAAAGTCGATTTGCCCACGTTCGGCCGCCCGATCACCGCAACCAGCGGCACCCCCGACGCCCGCAACCCAGGCAAAAACGCCTGCCGACTCGATCGCGCTGAAGATTTTCGTTTTACAGCCAAGTCAGTTTTCTCTTTCTCTTGCCTTTATCTGTCATCCCCGACCCGATCGGGGATCCAGCGTCTTTTCTTCTCTCCCCCTCTCCCCCTGGGAGAGGGTTGGGGTGAGGGTGAATGTCATTCCGAGAGAAGCGAGGAATCTGCTGTTCTCTCTGTCATCCTCGACATTCTTAATCGGGAATCCAGTGTCTTTGCCTTTTCCTCTTGCCCCTGTATTCGTAGCCGCGCCATCTCATGGCGCTTTCCCGCGCGTAGCATAAGACGCTATCACTACAAATGAAAAAGAATGTTCTCCGGCAGAGAGAGGGAATGAAAAATCGAAAATCCAGTCTACGGGCGGATACGGCGAAAAGACAAGTCGTTACATACGGGACTTATCCTCTTAATTTGACACTTGTCTTGCGGTTGTGTGGCGTCGTGAGGACTGGACGCCTACTATCCTATCAAAATGAAGCATGCTTGACTCTCCCGAGGAGGTCTGCTATAGGGTCGGCGTCCACCTCGCCCGGTTGCACAATGTCAGGTAGCCTGAGAAATACAAGAATTGGGTCTTACGTCAAGGGAAGTTTTCTGGTAGCGACTCCTTACCATCAAAAGAGCCTTTATCATGCCTCATGGCATGACTATCACGGTAAACGCAGTCCCCGTCTTTGACATTCTGTTGGCAAGCCGCCTACATGCTCATCACAATCATAGGGTAGAAGAACAATTCGCGTCGTCGTCCGGCTGGCATCATGTCAAGCGAAAAGGATTGGTCCCATTGAAGTCAAGGGCGGGAAACACGTCTCCTTGGCTCAGGTGCGGGCCTTAAGGGGCGTCTAGGATCGTGATGACGCGATCATGGCCGGATTGATCGTCATGGAGGAACCCAACCCGACCCAGTTACGGAATTTCAGACTGAAATTTTGAAAGGTAAACGGTTTCTCACGCCGACCGTCTCTGGCCGGAAAGCGGTGCAACCGGAGCTGTTTGGGTGAAAGGAGAATGTATGAGTGGACAATCATTAGCAAGAGAAATGCTATGGTATTCTATTATTCCAAAAATTCGCATCAATTATCATGAACTCTCTATTGACATCTGTCATGAGTGGTGGGGGATTCCTCGCAATCACAACGGCAAAGGTTATAGATACGACATTTTCGAAGTAAAGGGCTTGCAGTCTCCTGAGGACATTGATGGGCATGGTAAAACTTGTAAAGTTTGCAGCCATAGGGAAGATATTATTCATAAAGCCAAGGGCAGCTTAAACTGGATGCAGAAGAAACACAAAAAATAGCATGGTATGGGCAGAGAGATAGAAGCCCATAACTTATAACTGCGGGAAGCATTATGAGGTATCCTACCTATTCGAGAACATCTCCCATCAAGATCGTATAGACGTTACAGATACACAGAAAAGATAGAACCGGTCACATAGACCATTAATATCAGTTGCACACAAGCTTCAGGCATTTTCCACGATGACGATTGCCACAAAACGCCAAAACAACATGCCGGCCGTTGACGAGCTAGAAACGAATTTCCTCTCTCCACTGCTGAGCGAGACAAAAGAACTCGCTGCAGAGTACCGCAAAAGAAAGAAGGCGTATGACGTAAAAGGTGTGCATCCCGCTGATGTATTAGTAGAGGAAGCCAGCGGCTGGGAAGTTCATCGGTCCGGAAAGCGTATCACTCGGCTTAAGCGTTTTAAGAGTCACGATAAGCGGCTCGAAGATCGTGTCTGGTGCCTGTTCCGTGCAATGGGTTATCCGATACTCAATGGCACAGACTTTAAAATCAGTTTTTCCCGTGCAGATGGTTCAGTGGGCAAGAAGCAAGTCGATGTTTATGCCGAAGACGCCGAGACGGCGCTTGTTATTGAGTGCAAGTCACGAAAAGAGCGAGGCCGACGTTCTTTACAGAAAGATATTCAAGAGACGATATCGCTTCAGTCCTATTTTCGCACGGCGGTCCATAAGCGCTTTTTTGATAAGGCAAAGCCGAAAATTATATGGATTTATGTAACGAACAATACGCTCTGGTCTACGCCGGACATTGAGCGTGCGACAGAAGGCCAAATTGAAATTATCACAGAAAACGAGCTTCAATACTTTGAGACATTCGTGAAGCATATGGGACCTGCTGCCAAGTACCAAATTCTTGGTGAGTTCCTGAAAGGTCAGAAGGTTCCAGGTCTAGCAAATATGAAGTTGCCCGCTATTCGCGGAGAAATAGGCGGAGAGAAATTTTACAGCTTTGTCTCGACACCGCGTAACCTACTGAAGATCGCATTTATTAATCACCAAGCACTCAATCACCCAGATGGACGTCCAGCCTATCAGAGAATGATCTCGGCCGCGCGTATTAAGGAGATCGGTGAATTCATTACGAAAGGAGGGTTTTTTCCGACTAATATCCTCGTTAACTTCTCCGATGCACCGCGGTTTGACCTGATCTCCAATCAGCAAAACACAGATTCGAACATTAAGTTCGGTTGGATCACTCTGCCTTCGAAGTATCGGTCTGCGTGGATTATAGATGGTCAGCATAGATTGTATGGGTTTTCCCGCCTAACCGACGCATATCTCGATCAAAGTCTTTTCGTACTGGCATTCGAGAAGATGGCCGTACAGAAGGAAGCCGACCTATTCCTAACTATAAACCACAAACAAAAGAGCGTTCCCAAGAGTCTACTAGTCAGCTTGCTCGCCGATATTCGAATGGGAAGTGGCGATCCATCAACTGCACTATCAGCCTTAGCTTCAGGGGTCGTCCGGGTGCTAAACACCGACAGATCGAGTCCATTGGCTCGGCGTTTTGCCATTTCGGGCGTGCCGCCTGAACCATCTCAAAACCTAACAATTTCCGAGACCGTGAACGGCTTGAGACGTTCCAACCTGATTGGCAAACTTTCTGGAAAGACACTGGCGCCTGGACCGCTCTCAGCCGCTACCGACGAGGAGACCGTGCTACGTGCGGCTAAGGTGCTAGGTGCTTACTTTGAAAAAATCCGTGAAGCCAATCCAAAACGTTGGGAGGGTGGACGTGGTGACTATATTGCTACAAATCCGGGCATACGCGCACATTTGTCGATAATCGGGGAAGTCGTTTCCTATCTGTCGCACAAGCAATCTCTTGATTTCGCACTAATGACGCCAGATAAGTTTTCAAGTCATATCTCTGCATTCTGCCAGCCTCTGTTTGATTTCATCAGGACAGCCCCTGACGACGTGATCAAAGTGAAGTTTTCCCGTCGCTTCGGGGAAGGTGGCGTGAAAGAATACACATACTATCTGATGGAGGTCTTGACTCAGAAGCAGCCCGACTTCGGCACCGAAGAGTTCCGAACATGGGTGCAACAGAGAGATTCGGAGAAGATCGACGACATGAATCAGTTTCTAATGAAACTGGCCGAACGCTTGACGAATTTTGTGATCGATACGCTGAAACAGGTGCATGGTATTCATCGACTACCAAGCGACGAACCCGCTTTTTGGGAGATTGGTGTTGAGAGCGAAAGCATCCGCAGGAAAGCCTTTGAAAAACAACAAAAGGATAGGAGCAGACGTAAACCAAAGGAGGCGTATCTCGACATCGTAGACCTTCCGGAAATCGTAAAGCAGAAAAATAATTGGCATCATTTCGAGCATGTTTTCAAAAATCCGAGACCAAACGAACGGTCCGGGCAAAAATACTACATGGGCTGGGTGAACACTTTTAACGACCTACGGAACATTGCGGCGCACAAAAACCAGCTCAAGACCTATTCCGATGAGGATCTGGAGTTTGTCGATTGGTTGCGCACAGAAGTATCTCCGAAAGTTCCAGAATGACTCAGCCACACCTGAAACCTTTTCTTAGATGGGCTGGCGGAAAGCGTTGGCTATTTGAGAGCGGTCAGTTTTCCCTGCCCAATTTCAATGGTCGATATATTGAGCCTTTTCTGGGCGGAGGTGCAGTGTTTTTTGAATTACAACCGACAAAAGCATTGCTCAGCGATTCCAATGGGCGTTTGATCGAACTCTATACTGTAGTTCGCGACGAGTGGGAAAAATTTGAGCGGCTACTCCAGCAGCACGCGGTGGCGCATTCGAGAAATTATTACTATGAAACACGGTTAAAGCGTTTCCGCAGTCCAGTGAAGCGCGCCGCACAGTTCATGTACCTCAATCGCGTCTGCTGGAATGGTTTATATCGAGAAAACAAGAAAGGCCAGTTCAACGTCCCGATCGGCACAAAACAAACGGTAATTTTTCCGGAAGATGATTTTGAGGCATGGTCAAAGGCTTTGGAGGGCGCAACGCTCGTGCAACAAGATTTTGAGATAACCATTGACGCGGCCAGAAGAGGCGACTTTCTGTTCATCGACCCTCCCTACACGGTGCGCCACAACATGAACGGTTTCGTTAGGTACAACCAGCATATCTTCGCCTGGGGTGATCAAATCAGGCTTCGCGATGCCTTGGGTCGTGCCGTCAGCCGCGGTGTCAGACTTGCAATGACAAACGCGGATCATAATAGCGTGCGAGAGTTGTACCGTGGCTTCGGTCAGCATACCCCTATAGCCAGACACAGTGTTATAGCTGGAAATTCATTTTATCGTTCACCAGCGACTGAATTATTGATTACGAAATAGTAAGAGAAATATGTTCTCTAGTCGGCACTTCTGAATCTGGAGGGCTGTACCCGCGTGAACACACGAGCACCAAGTGCGTGACTCGCAGTGAACTAGTTTTTAGGCGACGAGTACTCCAATCCGACACACCCAACCCGGACCCGACTCCCTTCATCACCCCGGCCCTTTCCCGGGGGGCGAGAGAGAAATACGCCATGAGATGGCGCGGCTACAACTGCAAAAGACAAAGACACTGGATCCTCGATTAAAGATGTCGAGGATGACAGACAAAAATAAAGTCACTGGATCCCCGATTAAAGATGTCGGGGATGACAGAAGGGGGAGAGAGCGGTTTTGTTTGCTCCGTTACTCGATACTTTTCAATTTCCCCGTCACGAATTTGTGGAGTGTGCTTGAAATGAGAGTTTGGTAGGGCATCCCTTCCTTTGCCGCCTTTTTTTGCAGGCTGTTCAAGTCGCGTGACGAGATCCGAATGTTGATTCGCTTGTCCTTTTGAAGGAACTCGTGGGCCGCCTCTTCCAGTTGACGCTTCGCTTCTTTGAAATTGTTGATACTGGTCAATTCCCCCCGTTCAAAGTCCTGGAGGATCTTCAATTCGTCCCCGTTTAATTTGAGAGAGTTTTTCATTTGATGTACTCCTTAGTCGCTTTCCTGCTTGGGATGATGGTTTTCAGAAACCGTGTTCCTTTCTGCTTCACGTACGGGACTAAATACACGTACCCTTCCACGTTCAGCACAATAATTCTCTGATTCGGATAGCGGGACTCATTGGGATGCCTGATAATATCCAGGACGTCGCCACTCTGAATGTGAAAGAGGACGTCTTCAAAACTGATGCCTCGTGTCTTTTCAAGAAACGCATTCTTTTCATCGTCCCAGTCAAATTCATGCATGAACGAAACCGTCTCATGTTGTGTGCCTTTTGTCAACAGTCTGTGTTGACACAACTACGAGATAGTTCCTTCGCTTCGCTCAGGACAAGCGCCTACGGCTCAAGATGACCATGTTGGTGTGTTGTCGAGGAGGACGGAAAAGGAAAAGGAGATACTACGAGATTCCTCACTACGCTCGGAATGACACTACAGATGCAAATGTTTCATGGCGGCGGCGCAGAGGATGATGAAGATGCCCATCCAGAGGCCGGCTTTTTGGAAGGGGATTGGTTCGACGATCTGTTCGTCTTTTTCCTGTTCGTCTTCGTCGCCCGTGGGTTCGATGCGGAAGATGACGGTGTAGAGGAACAGCGTCAGGATGCCAAGCACCAACGTGAGTTTGATGAAGAAGACGGTCAAATACTTGGCGTTGTTGGACAGGCCGAAGCCGGTCTGCATTTCCATGGCTTCGCTCACGTAATGCAGGTTGATGCCGCCCGTGAAGAGGATCACCACCAGCAGCATGCCGACCACCTTGCGATACTGCTTGTAGAAGACGTCGCAGATGGGTTTGATGTATTCCCTGGGCACGGCCGTTTTCAGCCCCGGCGTCACCGCCATGACCAGGAAGGCCAGCCCGCCGATCCACACGACGGCCGAGAGCAGGTGCAGCCAATGATTGACAATGGGAATGATTTTGTTGATATCGGACAGCGTGGCCAGGAGGGCATCCATCAGAATTTGAACACCGGTTTTTCGTTGCCGAAGCGTTTTTGGCGAAGCTCTTCCATCAACTCGACGGTGATGCGCGGGATGTTGTGCTCGCGGGCGTGCCGCTCGGTGCCTTTTTTCACCATGGCGCGCAGGAAGTAGGGGATCCGGCTCAACCGCGTCTGCGCGGCTTCGTCCCATTCCACCTCAACCTCCTCGGGCACGTTGAACGCGACCTGGATTTTTTCCCCGCCCTTGGGCGTGTACAGGCACCACTGGTCCTCGTCCATCCAGTCCCCGTGATCCACGTAGGGGCGCGCCCGGCAGCCGCCGCAGATCTCGCTGTATTCGCAGTCGCCGCATTTGCCCTTGAGGTGGGGATAGCGGAACGAGTCGAAGATGTCCGACTTCTCCCACAGGTCCACGAAACTGGTGTCCCGGATATTTCCGGCCGACAGGGGCATGTAGGGACACGGGGTCAGGTCCCCGTTGGGCGTGACCCGCGCGTAATTCGTCCCGGCCAGGCAGCCCCCGCCCATGTACCCTTGGGCCTTGGTGATCGGGGAGTCGGGGTCTTTTTCATAGGCGAGGCGTTTGAAGTGTGGGGCGCACCGCGCGCGCACCAGCATGTCCGAATACCGGTCCTGGCTTTCCACCAGGAAGCCCAGCACCTCCTCGTACTGTTCGGGGCTGATGTCGGTCAGTTCCTCGCCGCGGCCCGTGCAGACCATGAAGAAGACGTTCAGCACGCGCGCGCCCAGGCCGTGGGCCCAGTCGATCACGTCCGGCAGTTCCTTGTAGTTCATGGGTTGGGCGCTGAAGTGTACCTGGAATTGCAGGCCGTTCCGTTTGCAGGCTTCGATGCCCGCAACCGCCGCTTCCCAAGCCCCGGGAATGCCGCGAAACGCGTTGTGTTTGCCCGCGTCCAGGGAGTCGATGCTGATACCCATGCCCATGACGCCGATCTCGACGAGTTCGCGGGCCAGGCGATCGTTGATCAGCATACCGTTGGTGCCGAAGACGACCATGAACCCCTGGGCCACGGCGTGACGCGCGATGTCCAGGATGTCCGGCCTGACCAGGGGTTCGCCCCCGGTGATGACCAGCAGGCAGCCTTTATTGACCTCGGCGATCTGGTCGATCAGCCGGTAACATTCCTCGGTCGAAAGTTCGTCCGAGCCTCCGCCGGCCTTGGTAGTGGCGTCCAGGTAGCAGTGGTCGCATTTCAGGTTGCAGCGTTTGGTGAGGTTCAGGGCGACGAGGTACGGCTTGAAATCATCAACGGTCCGGCCGTCGCCGGGACCGGCCCCGGGAGAGGTAAACCCGGTCACGCGGGAGTCGAGCCCTTCCCGTTGCGGGGCATTGATGACAGGGAGTGATTTGCCCATGGCTCCCTATTGTTGAGCGCCCGCGCCGGTCAGTTTGGCGATAATGTCCTTGACGTTGCCGGACTTCATGGCTTCTTCCATGGTGTGTTTGGCCTGCTCGATCCCTTCGTTGGCTACGTCGATGGTGATGTGCGTGGTGCCCAGCTTGTCGGCGTGCTTGATGATGAGGGCCCGGGTGCAATCGCGCATGAACCCTTCGGGGGCGCGTTCCAACCGTTTCAAGGCTTCGGGCTCCCAATCGTAGGGAGAGTCGGGTATCGGCTCCGGCCCGTTCGGCTGAGGGGCAGGTTGTTCCACTTCCGCCTCCTTGTTGGCGAAAATCGGGGTGTAGTCTTCGTTGGCGGCTTCGTCGATCATGGGTGAGGCATACTCCAGGGTGATCGTGGTCATGCCGAGTTTTCTCGCGGTCTTTTCGATCTTGGCTTTGGCGCGGCGGCGTTGGAAGCCCGCGGGCACCGCCCGGATGGCTTCCTTGGCGTCCTTGGTCCATTGCATGGGCACGTCGTCATACGCCAGTTGCGTTTCCAGGACCCCTTCCTGCTTGGCTGCTGCGTCGAACATGCTCTTGTCGACCGTCTTGAAGCCGTCGCCCGCTCCTCCGCAGATCGGGCATTTGACGGGTTGGGCGCCTTTCCCGATGTAGCCGCATCCGTCGCAGACGTAATACGGCTGGGCCATGCGGTCCAAATAGGATTGCGTGGACGCGCTCACCGCGGGAGTCGCGGGCTCCGTTTCCTCGACCACCTGGTTGACCATGCCACTGAGCGTCGAGCCCATCAGGTCCTGGGCCACGGCGTCGTCGGCCTGCATCTGGTTGCGGTCGATGCCCGCGTCATCGAGTTGGCCACCCAAGGCTTTCATCGCGTCCATGGCCCCTTTCGGCAGGATGTCGCCCACCGCGTCGTCCACCACCGAATTGCTGATGATGGTATGCCCTTTTTCAATGGCATAGCGGTGAATCGCGGTCTTGGCGACCCCGCGTGCGAACACCGGCACCTTTTCCATGCGCAGCAGGGCTTCCTCGGTCCAGGCAATGGTGTATTCCGCCTGGGTATCGATCGGCGGCACGAATTTCTTGTTGGAGATCAGGACGTTGCAGGGAGCCGCCCGGAGCAGGTTCTCGGTGTTGCTGCCGATATCCATGTCGTCATCGCTGTGCACGCCGATGCGCCCGACGATCAACAACCAGGGTTGTTCCTTGCGCACGTACTGCAGGACTTTCTCAAATACTTTCCCGTCCAGGAGTGTGGTGCGGATGTCCGACTCTTCTTCCTGGGCGATTTCACGCGAAATATCCAGATGCGATTGGTAAATCTTGGCCAACCCGCTGTCGATGACTTCCTCATGAAGTTTTTCCTGTTCCTTGAAGCGAAAGACTTTGCCGGCCTCTTCGTTCAGGACCCCGGAAATACTGTGGAACGCGGCATAGTGAAAATACGGGTCAAACGCGGAAATGGCTTCGACCGGCTTGTTCAGCGCTTTCCCCAGGGCCAGGCCGGTTTTCAGGCCGCCGAAGCTGTACGGGCTGCCGTCCACGGCCACGACGATTTTCCCCCCGTTCATGGGCTTCAGGTCTTTCACGATGAACATGTCCGAATTGCGCACCCGGCGCAGGACCCGTTCGGTATTGCTGCCGATGACGGAGTCCTTCACGGCGCCCACGCCCAGCGATCCCATGATGGTCAAATCGTAGGCATTGGTATTGATATCTTCGGCCAGCACCTTCCAATTGCGACCTTCCAGGGACCGGCGTTCCAGGGGGAGATTGGACTCCGTACACCGTTGATCCACGTAGTCCAAATAGGAATCGGTAATGATCTGGAGCCCGCGGGTGATGAGGGAGTCGTGAATCTTGCGTTGGCGGTCGAGTTCTTTTTCGTCGTGATATTCTTCGGGCAGGCCCGCTTCCATCTGCTTGAACCGCTTGTCGTGCATCTTGGCGGCATAGACGTGGCTGCCGACGATTTTCGATCCGAATTCCTGTGCCAACTGCACACCCAGATCGACGGCCATATTGGAATGGTCCGAATTGTCGACCGGGATGTAGATGGTTTTATACATTAGAAGCCTCCTTACGAAACTTCACGAGTCGAATTGGGTCTGATACCTTCAGTGGAATACAAGAAGTCGCACCACGGGTGCCCCAAAATTGGAGGCTGATCTTAGCACCTGATATTCCGGCAATGCAACCAAATGTAGGGGACCATCACTTGTCGTTGAATCCCGACCCCGATTCAATCCCTGATCAAGTTGGGGACAAGCGTCAGCGACAGGTTTTGGTCGTTCTCCCGCATCGAAGTGCCCAGGGTTTCTGAGCGTGTACAACGGGAGATGCTGAAAGGGCTGTGGAGTTCAACGAGGGTAGGCCGGGAGCCTCAGTGACCAGGTTGGTCACGAGAAATGTAGACGTTGCTCAGCCCTTTCAGACATCTCAGCACCACTTTTTGTAGCTCGTTGGGCATTTGGCGAACGTAGTGCAGCAACGCTTTTTCATCGCCGGTGGGGGAGGGATAGTCCGGTGCCGGCGGCATCGCCGATACCTGTCGCCCTTGGGGGTGCGTCTTGCCGGTTGCCAGCCACTGCGGGTCTTGTCCCAGCAAACGGGCGAGTGCAAAGAAATGCTGTAATTTAATGTTTTTGCTGAAACCGTGTTCCCACTGGTTGACCGCTGAAGCCGAAATGCCCAGTGCCTTGGCGACATCCGTTTGGGACAGGCCCGCCTTTTCCCTGGCTGCTCGAATTCTGTCGGTTAGTGTGCTCATGATTAGATCATTTAACCTCCTACTATTAGTATCCACCCTGCGCGCATAAGTATGCTTGATTACAGAAATCAACGTCATAATTCTTGCCATTGGTGCTTGTGAAAACAGGGCGTTAGGCCGGAAAGGCGGGTCTGGTCGCTGGGGAAAAAACGGCTTTTGTCGTCACGCGATTCCCGCCGGCATTGAAAAATTTTTGAAATCCGTTTAGTATCTGCCGCATCCGTTCAGAGTATGGATGGTTTTGAGGGCGCCTGGGGGTGCGGGGAAGGGGCTTGCTTTGTCCGTATCCAATGCCCTGTTTGGATATTCTGTTTCCGTTCATAGCATAGAGGCTTGTAACTATTTGAAACCAAAGACATTTTTTTGTGATTCACATTTTTTGTTTGACAAACCTACCTGTTTTCTTTTTATGGTAGGGGGTCTTCAGGCTGCCCGTCAGAGAGTTTTGGGCAACCCAATCCTTTAACACCTCGCCAAGGCACCTCCTCTCCGACAGGATGAGCAGGAGATGCCTTTTTGTTTATTTCTAGGGAAGGGTCATTGTAATGAGTCAACAGAATTTCTTGTTTACCTCCGAGTCCGTGACCGAGGGACATCCGGATAAAATTGCCGACCAGATATCCGATGGCATCCTGGATGCCATTATGGCCAAGGATAAAAACTGCCGGGTGGCGTGTGAGACGATTCTGACGACCGGATTGGCGTTCGTGGCCGGGGAAATATCCACGAAAGCTTACGTAGAAATACCTGAAATCATTCGGGAAACCATCCGGGACGTGGGCTATTCCGATGCCACCTGGGGGTTCGACCACCGCACCTGCTCGGTGTTGACGGCGATCGATGCCCAGTCCGGCGATATCGCCATGGGCGTGGATACCGGCGGGGCGGGTGATCAAGGGCTGATGTTCGGATACGCGACCAATGAGACGAGCGAATTGATGCCCATGCCGATCGTGTTGGCCCATCGCCTCACGAAGCGATTGGCCGAGGTCAGAAAAACGAACCTGTTGCCTTGGGTGCGTCCCGATGGGAAGTCTCAGGTAACCATCGAATACAAAAGCGGCAAGCCGGTCCGCATCGATACGATCGTGGTCTCCACCCAGCACAGCGACAAGGTGACTTCCAAAAAAATCGAGCAGGAGATCAAGGAAAAAGTTATTAAACCCGTGATGCCGAAAGGGATCTTCAACCCGAACCGGGTGACGTTTCACATCAACCCGACGGGCCGGTTCGTGACGGGGGGGCCCATGGGTGATACCGGGTTGACCGGTCGCAAGATCATCGTGGACACCTATGGGGGCGTGGGCAGCCATGGCGGCGGCGCCTTTTCCGGAAAGGATCCCAGCAAGGTAGACCGGTCGGCGTCGTATATGGCCCGGTATATTGCCAAGAATATCGTGGCAGCGAAATTGGCCGCGAAATGTGAAGTGCAGTTGGCTTATGCGATCGGCGTGCCTGAACCCGTTTCCGTGCTCGTCGATGCGAAGGGGACGGAGAAAGTCGCGCTCGAGGTCATTGATAAATTGATCAGAAAACATTTTCCGATGACCCCGCGCGGAATCATCGATCATTTGAAACTGCGACGCCCCATTTATAAACAGACGGCTGCCTACGGGCATTTTGGGCGAAGCGGCCCGGGGTTCACCTGGGAAAAAACGGATAAGGCCTCGATTTTGAAGCAGGCCGTTGACGTGCACCTGTGACGTTGAATGACGTTGAAGAGAGTCCAAGCAGAAGGGAGCGATAGAGATGGTGACAACTGCGCAACTGGAGAAGACTGTGTGTGATTATAAGGTAGCGGATATCAATTTGGCTGATTGGGGCCGAAAAGAGATTCAGATTGCCGAAACGGAAATGCCGGGGCTGATGGCCTTGAGGGAGAAATATCGAGCGACGCAACCCCTCAAGGGCGCCAGGATTCTCGGGTGCATTCACATGACGATCCAGACGGCCGTTTTGATAGAAACCCTGATGGAGTTGGGGGCCGAAGTGCGGTGGTCCTCCTGCAACATTTTCTCCACACAGGATCATGCCGCGGCCGCGATCGCGGCCCGGGGTGTTCCGGTTTACGCGTGGAAGGGCGAAACGCTTGAAGAATATGACTGGTGCATCGAGCAGACCATTGTGAAGGATGGCCGGCCCTGGAATGCCAACATGGTCCTGGATGACGGGGGCGATTTGACCCAGATGCTTCATGACAAGTACCCGGCGATGTTGGACAAAATCCACGGCATCACGGAAGAGACCACCACGGGCGTGCACCGTCTGCAGGAGCGGTTGGACAACGGAACTTTGAAAGTGCCGGTCATCAATGTCAACGATTCGGTCACGAAATCGAAAAACGACAATAAATACGGGTGCCGGCACAGTTTGAACGACGCGGTGAAGCGTGGCACGGACCATTTGTTGTCGGGGAAGAAGGCCCTGGTGGTCGGATATGGCGACGTGGGAAAAGGATCGGCCCAATCCCTGCGCCAGGAAGGCATGATCGTGCGCGTGTCGGAGATCGATCCCATATGCGCGATGCAGGCCTGCATGGACGGTTTCGAGGTGGTGTCGCCCTACAATCGTGGAATCAATACGGGGAAAGTGGAAGATATCAATACGGCGCTGTTGGGCAATACGGACTTGGTCGTGACGGCGACCGGCAATTACAACGTGTGTGATGCCGCCATGTTGCAATCCCTCAAGCCCGGGGCCGTGGTCTGCAATATCGGCCATTTCGACAATGAAATCGATACGGCCTACATGCGGAAACAGTGGGAGTGGGAGGAGGTCAAGCCGCAAGTCCATAAAATTTATCGGAGCGCGCTTGCCAATGACCATCTGATCCTCCTGTCCGAAGGGCGTCTCGTCAATCTGGGCAACGCGACCGGTCATCCCTCCCGGATCATGGACGGGTCCTTTTCCAACCAGGTGCTCGCGCAAATTTATTTGTTCGGGAAGAAATACGCCGACACGACCGGGGCTCCGGTCACCGTCGAAGTGTTGCCGAAGAAGCTGGATGAAGAGGTGGCCGCCCACATGGTGCGAGGATTCGGGGGGACGCTGACCAAACTCACCGAAGAGCAGGCCACCTACATCAATGTATCGGTGGAAGGCCCGTACAAGCCGGAAACCTACCGGTACTGATTGAAGCGTTCAGTTTGAAGGGAGCGAAAGCCGTGAACCGTCCGGTCTGCGGCACGCCTGCGAATTGACAAGATCTTTCGGAAGTTCCTATAGTGATGCACTGGCGCAGCACCGGGGAATGCTGGGTCAAAAGCCTCATGCAGCCGATCTGAACAATGGCCTAAATATCCGACCTGTTGGGGCTTTTTCCAGGTTGCGAAATTCCGTGCACCGGCATACAGTAATCCGACAATTGCGTTATCTGGACACATTTATATTCTGTGAGGAATTGGGGAATTAAACCTATGTCGACAATGTATGAGGTATTACCAGGTCCGGAGCATTTTCTCCCCCCGGCGGCAGCCAGCATGGGCATTCGTCTGCCGGATCCGGGGCAGGCACATATTCATGGAAAAATCGTCAATGAGGATGAGGCCATGGAAGTCGCGGCCCGCCAGTTCTTATCAGCCAAAGTTCCGACGATTTTCCCCGGCCCCCTCGTCCTGTGGGCCTGGAATGAAAAAGCGGCGAAAAAGGCCACGGCAATCAGGCATTTATATGAAACGATCAAGGAATGCGTCGCTCCTTCCCAGCAGGCGATGCTCATTCCCATGCCCGATTACCGGCCCAAATATCCGAAAATCAACCCTGAAATCGAAATCAACCCCAACCATCCCAATCTCACGATCTGGCATAACAAGATCGATGCCTGCATGTTCGTCGGCGTGCACTGCCATCAGGCGAACCTGTCCCTCAAGATTATTCGGGGCGGCACCTATTGTTATACCATTGCCATGTGCGCCCAGGCCGGGCATGAAGATGCCATGGTATCGTTCCGGGATGCCACGGCCGACAAGATCATGAAATTGGCCGATTGGGTGAAAAAATTAAAAGGGTCGGTCGAACCGCCGAAAGACTGAGGCCGGGGCGGTCCGTGTTTTTTTCATTTATTTCACCTGCTTAAGACTGTACAATAGAGCACACTGTTCACGTCACGCCCTTGTGAGAATAGGCTGGAAGCAGAAGGAGGCGGAATCATGGCAACGCAATCGTTAGTCGGGACAAAAAACAGAGCCGGGCAAGTGGTGGCCGATCCCTGGAAGTTGATGCATGAAGCCGAACGAACTCCCTGTTTTTTTACGGGTAGTGAAGTTATCAAGGAAGCGATCCGCCGGGCCAATTGCGACGTCATGATTGCCTATCCGATTACCCCGCAGAGCGAAGCCGCGGCGTTGATCGGTGAATTGTTTGCCGAAGGGTTTATCGGCGACTACTTTCGCGGAGAAAGTGAATTTGCGGTCATGTCCCAATGTGCCGGGTCGGCCTTCGGCGGGGCGCGCGTGTTCACCACGACCGCGGGTCCGGGCACCATGCGCGCCATGGAGAACTTTCCGATGTGGGCCGGAGCGCGGCTGCCCATTCAAATGATCGTGACTTGCCGGGGCATCAACTCCCCCCTCTCCATTCAGCCGGACACGTTGGAAATTTCGTACCTCTTGAACACGGGGATGCTGGTCTGGCACGCCGAGACGGCGCAGGACTTCTATGACTGGATTTTAAAAGGGTACATGGTGGCGGAAGAGCCGGACGTGCATTTGCCGTTGGCGCTGTGTTGCGACGGGTTTTTCGTGACCCATACCAAGGACGTCGTGAACCTGACGCCCGCGGACATGTGCCTGCCGCCCTATGACCCGTACCGGTCGCCGGTTCCGTGCATGGATATGGAATGCCCGCCGGTCCGCATGATGCGTGACCCGTTCGTGATGAAGAGCAACTATATCAGTTATGCCACCCATGCAAGCTGGCAACAGGAAGTCTGGGCGGCCGTCGAGCGGTCCAGAAAGCACACCATTCGGTGGTTGGACGGCCTGATTGAAGTGGACAAGCCCGATGCCGACATTTTGATTGTCTCATCCGGCACCGCGGTTTCCCAAGGGCGTGAAGCCCAGTCCCTCTTGGCAGAGGATGGTATTGAGGTGGGAATGGTAAAAATTAAGGTACTGCGGCCATGGCCGGGAGATGAAATCCGGGAAGCCACCAAGCATGCCAAGCACATCATCGTGCCGGAGTTCAACGTGACGGGGTGGCTCGCGAAAGAAATTCGGGCCACGATTCCGGATGCGGATCGCGTGTATGCCGGTCCTCACGTCTGCGGAGGCATGACCATGCCGCCGGAAGTCATCGCGGCCGACATTAAAAAGCATTTAGGCATTAAATCTGAAAGCTTGGCCGGACGAGGAAGCTGACGCGTCATGCGACCGTCACTGCCGTCAACCCGGCATGTGGAATGAACGTGAAATTTCTGAATATGCGCTAGGAGGCGACCATGAGCAAGGAACGCATTAAGATAGCCCCTGAGATGTTCGAGATCATGCCCGAGGAGTACCAGGATTTGGTTGAACGCGCCACCTATGGCAAGGATGGCCGCGGGTGGAAGGATATCGGCACCTCGAAGGAATTGATTGAAGAGCATTCCTTGTGCGCCGGGTGCCCGGAGTCCATGGCGTTCCGGTACATCCTGGCATCGTTGCCGGCGCCGGAAGATACCGTCATGGTGGGGTCCACCGGATGCACCAGCCTGGTTTTCCCGCACGTGGGCGTCCACAACATTCACTCCCTTTTCGGCAACCAGAACGCGATTGCCTCCGGGCTCAAACGCGCGCTCAGCGTGCGGTTCCCCGGACAGGTCAAGGACGTGGTGGTGTTGGCGGGTGACGGAGCCACGGTGGATATCGGCCTGGATATGACCCTGCAAGCCTGGTTCCGCCAGGAAAAATTCACGACCATCTGTTTTGATAATGAGCTCTACGCCAATACGGGCGGCCAGGAAAGCGGATTGATGCAAAAAGGGTTTGTGGCCAAGATGGCTCCCACGGGCAAAACGTTTGAAAAGGTCAAATTGCCGGAAATCGCGCGGGAGTCCGGATGCCACTACGTGGTGAATTGTACGGTCAGCAAACCGAACCTGGTGGAAAAAGTCATCAAGAACGCGATCCACGTCGCGCGCGAGATCGGCCCCACGTATTTGCAGCTCTACACCCCGTGCATCCTGGAAATCGGGAAGAACAGCATGGAAGGCCTACAGGAAATGCGGGACTCCGAAAAGCCGACCGAACGCTTTGCGTATAAGGAATACGTCAGCGATACAGCCAAAGAGTTGTTGACCGAACTGGTGGCGAAAGAAAAAGAGAGAAAAGCCGAAGCGAAAAGGCAATTGGCGGGAAAGGCCTGAGCCCTCCCTACGAAAGAAAAAAGGGGAAATCGTCATGATCAAGCGGAGATTGAATATTCGCATGTCGGGTCTTGGTGGACAGGGTGCCGTGACGGCTGCGCACGTGTTGGCCATGGCCGCGTCTCGTGATGGCAAATTTGCGATCTCGAATCCCTTTTTCGGTGCGGAAAAGCGGATGGCGCCGGCCGAGAGTTATTGCCGGATCGGGGTGAGCCGGATCTACGATCGAGGGGAGTTGGTGTTTCCCGACGTGATTGAAGTGTTTCATCCCCAAGTGATAACGATGGGCAAGAGTTATACCATGCCGTTTTACTCGGGCATCAAGGAAAACGGCGTCGTCATCATCAATTCTGACGTGCCGCTGTTGTCGGATGAGGACGTGAAACGGTTGAAGGACCTGGACGTGGCGGTGTTTTACATCAAGGGCACCCAGGTCGCGTTGGAAGTGGCTGGTACGGAGTTGTCCACGAACATGACCATGATCGGGTCGGTGGCCGGCATTACCAAATGCGTGTCTCTCGAGGCGCTCGACGGCGCGCTGCAAGAGCGGTTCGGGAAAAAGTTCGTGGCCTCCGGCGGAACAGCCACTCTGGACGAAGCCATCAAGAAGAAATTCGCCAAGAAAGAAATGCTGTTGAAGAAAAACCTGGAAACCGTCGTCCGGTCATACGAAATGGCGTCGGAATGGGCGGAAAAAAATAACATTGAACTGGCCGTTGCAGCGGTATAAATAAGAAAGACGGGGATTCATGTATAACGTAGCTCAAGTGATCGATGAAAAATGTGTCGCCAAAAAAGGGTGCCGGTTGTGCATCATGTACTGCCCCGAGGCTAACACCTTGGACCTGAACGTCGAGAAGTTGGTGGCGGAAGTCTTTATCAATCGCTGTAAGGGCTGTGAGTTGTGCAAAGTGGTTTGCGACGCGGCAAAACATGAAGCCATCGACATGGTGGCGGTCAGCGCCAACGGACAATTGATGGAACAAGCCGGCGAATCCGCAGGTTTGGGCCAAGCCTATCAAGGGTAGTTTCGCACATCAGGTATCGGCTATCAGCATAAAGGCCCTGCGGCAGAATCATTTTTGATTGTCGCGGGGCTTTATTTTATCTCGATAGCAACCCCACGCGAATCGCAGGAATAGAGGGTGTGACATGAGCGAAGACCTCAGAGAACTCATGGGTGAGATCAACCAGAGCATGACCAGATTCCACGACCGGTTGGAGAGCCGGGCCAAGGAAATGGAACTCATAGGCGGAGACCCCGACGTCGTCAAGAAATTGACCATCGGTGCCGATGCCATGAAAGACAGCGCCAACATCTATCTATCATGGGCTCGACACTATGTCGCCCTATCCGAAGGCGGAGCCGCCGAAGCCGAAGAAGGCGAAGAGGATTCCGACGACTTTCAGTTTTGAAGCTTCCCAAAATTCTGGAATGCCGAATCCGGGATTTGCTTCAGCCCTTTCCCGTTATTGCTCAACTTACATGTCCGGTATATGATGGCGATTATTACCAGCAGATTGGTCAGCTCCAACACACGAATTGTTATAGACGACAACCCAACATAGATAGATGTTCCTCGGTAGCTCAGTTGGTAGAGCGGTCGGCTGTTAACCGATTGGTCGCAGGTTCGAGTCCTGCCCGGGGAGCCAACCTGTATAGCCGCGCCTCTCAGCGGCTTGTTTGTGAAAGCGAGACCCCGATGGGTGACCCTCGTCGGGGTTTTCTGGAGGCCATCTCGCCGGCGCCGGCATCTGCCGCCGCCCGCCCGACGCCCTGCTTCAGGGCGCGGGTTCTGGAATGGCGATGCCTTGAGAAAGGCCAGGTTTCGCCAAAACTGAACGGCTGTACCCGCCTGCTTACCGCGCGGATCGGAATACAGTGATATGAGGTGAACCACCTTGGGGGTGCCGGTAGGCGACTGCCAGGTAGGTTCTTAGAGATTTCAATAACCAAGGAGTTTGTTTACGTATGTCTGTTAAGTCTTTTTCAACCCGTCCACGTCCATCTTCCCGTACTCGACGTCACCAGGCCGTTTGCGCTGATTGCGATACGTCTACAACCGTTCCCTTCCGGCCAAGCCCGGAAAGGCCGGTGTACTGCTCGCCATGCTTCAAAACCCGTCGCGATGGTCTGTCCTCGGCGGTCAATGCGCCGGTGAGTGAGTCATTTCCCGTCAATACTCCCGCTGCCGACGGCGCCTCCGCCGATGGCGCCGTGTTTTCCGGCATGGCGTTGAATGGTGCCACTAGAGCGGCCATTTCCAGGATGAATATATCGGAGCCCACGCCTATTCAAGAGCAGTCCATCCCCCATCTTCTGGCGGGGCAGGACTTGATCGGGCAGGCGCGCACGGGATCCGGAAAAACACTGGCGTTTGCCGTGCCCCTGGCGGAGCAGTGTGATCCGTTGGTCCGGCAGGTTCAGGCTCTGGTCCTGGTGCCCACCCGGGAACTGGCGATCCAGGTGTCGGGAGTCATGAAGGCCCTGGCGTCGGCGCAGCGGCTGCGCGTCACGTTACTATACGGTGGCCGGTCGTTGAGGCCGGAGTACACGGCGCTGAAGAACGGAGCCCAGATCATCATCGGCACGCCGGGCCGCACGCTGGACCATCTGCGGCAGGGCACACTCGACCTGAAGTCCGTGCGATTCCTGGTGTTGGATGAAGCGGACGAAATGCTGGACAGGGGATTTGCGCACGACGTTGAAGCCATCTTGAGCCGGACGCCCTCCGGACGGCAGACGGCGCTTCTTTCCGCCACCATGCCGGAGTGGGTGGCGAAGACCGCGAAGAAATACCTGCGCAACCCCGTCTCGGTGAAGGTGGATGCGGACCTGCAGGCGCTGCCTACTGTGGAGCACGTGGTCTATACCATTCAGAAGAGCGACAAGATCGAAGCCCTCAAGACGCTGTTGAACCAGCGGGACGACGCTCCGGTTATCGTCTTCGGCAAAACCAAGCATGGCGTCACTAAGCTGGCCAAGAAGCTCGACACGTTGGGCTATCCGGTCGGCGCTCTGCAGGGCAATCTCAGCCAGAACGCACGTGAGCGGGTGATGCTGAACTTCCGTTCCGGTGCCGCACCGATTTTGGTCGCGACTAATGTGGCTGCTCGAGGCTTGGACGTTCAAGGCATCGGTCAAGTCATCAACTATGACCTGCCGGACTCGGAACAACTCTTCACGCACCGGGTCGGACGGACCGGTCGCATGGGACGCTCCGGAGAGGCGGTCACGTTCATCACGTCTGACGAAGAGCGGAAATGGCGTGAAATTGAGCGAAGCCTGGGCCGCCGGTTTGCCCGCAAAGCATGGAGTGCTGACCGTAAGCCGGAGCACCGTCGAGGGAGGTAAGACCGCCCTTCATGGCGCGGGCGTCCGGAGGCGTTGCCGGTTTGCGGGTAACTGAACGTTTTTATGAAGCACCGCGTGCGGCGGCGCTTCGCTTATTAACTATATCGTGAAAGGAAATAATCATGGCCACCGGTACAGTAAAATGGTTCAATGCAACCAAGGGCTTCGGCTTTATCGAGCCTGAAGACGGATCGAAAGACGCCTTTGTGCACATCAGCGCCGTAGAAAAGGCTGGGTTATCGAGTCTCAATGAGGGGCAACGGATTTCTTTTGACCTCGTTGCGGGCAGGGACGGAAAAATGTCAGCGGATAATCTTTCCATCGCTAACTGAATTGGTTCTGCAGCGGTCTCTGACCGCTGCATTGCTTGATGAGGTCCTGTTTTGCCACGCAAACCCAATTACAAATTCGCTCGCCAGGAACGTGAACGGGCGAAGGCAAAAAAGAAAGCAGAGCGCTTAGAGGCCAAGTTGAAGCAAAAGGCCGAAAAAGAAACTCCCGACTCTGCCGAACATGAAGCCAACGCTGACGTCTCTACGGAGAACCCGCCAAACCCATCCCCCGTAGATGACGAAATCGTTTAACGGGCGATCACAACGCTCTGCAAGACGACGCCAATGATACCACGCTATACGGCGGCGTAGGCCAACGGCTGCAGGCTCTCTGTTTTCGACGACTGACTCGTCTGCCGGGAGCAGGAGGCTGGTGAGACATCCGGGTTAACCCGGTGTCGGAGGGCTATTCGCGGGCTCCAACGGCGCGCATGTTCGCCTGCCCAGGTCCAAGCAGGGAGGCCAGACCCTGGATCGCCAAGTCACTAGAACAAGCCGGCGAGAACACGCGTGAGGCCGGCATTCAGTTGAGGCGCAGCCTCGTCGTATTCGAGATTCACCTGATTCGCCGTACTCATGACCCGAGTGCGGTACTTCTTTTCTTTCGAGACTTCATTAAAGGCCTGCTCAACTTGGGTGCCGGTGCCCTGGGCGATATCTACTTTCGTCTTGGTGGTGCCGGAGACGCCCTGTTTCGTCTTTTGGGAAATCTGCACGTCGGTGATGGCGACGTAGGTGACGTCCTTGACCATGGCATTTGCAATGGTACCGGCCAATCCTCCGGCGAGCGCGCCGGCGCCGGCGCCGATTCCCGCACCGCGATACCCGTCGATGATCCCGCCGATCGTAGCGCCCCCGACCGCGCCGCCAAGCGCGCCGCCGTACCCGGCATTGAGGGCGTTTGCGGCCGCCGTCGGATCGGTCTTCGCGACGCTGAGGATTTGGGCTTGCAATTTGAAGTGCGCCCGGTCCGGATCCTCGATGACTCGGTAGCCCTTGGCCGCGATCGCCGCTTTGAGCGGTTGTTCAATGTCGAAGTTCGGTTTATCGGACGTGTTCCGGACCTGGACAAAGACCGTGCGCTTGTCTTTCCCCACGGGCTCAAGAAAGACGGCGTCGCTCATTTTGGTTTGCACGTCGAGGTCAGCTTTGGCGATGGACGTATGAACGGCCGCGCAGCCGCTCAGGAGGGCGAGGAAAGAGATTCCGACAATGTACAAAAGTGCGAGAGCGCGGAGCCCTCGGCGACAGCGCTGGGGTGTGGTGGTGAACATAGTGGACTCCTCAGTTTATAAGAGGATAATAATATTGGGGGCTGTCCTAGATAACTAACCTAGTTCTCTTTTAACCCACTGTTTCAATTGGCTTAATTGACGCTTGGGATCGCCGTTGTTAAAGCGCCACTCACATTCTTTCAAAAACAGATGAAAATGCGCTTTCGGGATCCCGTTAAACTTGCGTAAATGGCGCTTGGCTTGGTTCCAAAAATTCTCGATCCCATTGATATGCTGCTGCTGATCCGCAAACCCGTCGCTGTGGTTGATCCGGTAGTGCTTAAACTCCGACACGTCCAAGGCGTTATAGCTGCGAAAAGTATCTGTATACACGATGCTATCCGGCCGGACTTTTCCGCGAATGATCGGTAGTAAGGTCTGGGCCTTCGCATTGGGGATGACGACCGCATACACCTTGCCCTCCCGCTTTAACAGCCCAAAGACCGGCACCTTCCCTGGGGCGCCGCGGCCTCGCTTCCCTTTGCGTTTTCCCCCAAAATAACTCTCATCTATCTCTATTTCACCGGCTAGCCACCCTGCCGTCTCACTCTGCGCCTCAATCAACTGGCGCAACCGATGAAAATAATAGCTCGCCGTGGCTTTATTCACCCCCACGAGTGACGCGGCGGTTCGGGCAGTGGCGCCCGCCACAAATAGTTCAATAAGCCGCCGTTGTTTGTGCCAACTTAACCGGCTTTTCCTCATCATGCCATCTTAGATAAATCTCGTTATCTAGGACAGCCCCTAATATTGTACTGAATGGTATTAAACTGATTGAGGATGCAAAAGTCAATGGGTGAGAAAGGGGCTCGCACTTGGCGGCATGGCGCCAAAAGCGCACCGCGAGAAGAGCGGCCACGGCAGGCCCTGTTAGGGATCGGCGGTTTGGCTGGCGGCGTGTAGCTTCCTTGCGTTCTGGTCGAGGTGGCGTTTTCGAAGCCGAAGATTATGCGGCGTGACCTCGATCAGTTCATCGTGCCGGATGAATTCGATCGACTGTTCCAACGACATCCGCAGGGGAGGGACGATCTTTTCATAGGCATCGGACCCAACCGCGCGCATGTTCGTCTGCTTCTTCTCCTTCGTGATATTCACGTCCAGGTCCGTGTCGCGGCTGTTCTCTCCGACGAGCATGCCTCCGTACACCACGTCGGTCGGTTCGACGAACAGTTGTCCCCTGACTTGCAGGTTGATCATCGCGTACCCGGTGACGCGGCCGGTACGGTCGGCGACCAGCGCACCGGTCGTTCGATGGACGATGTCACCCGCCCAGGGCCGGTATTCCGTGAACATGTGCGTGAGGATGCCCGTGCCTTTCGTATCGGTGAGGAACTCGGTCCGGTAGCCGATCAACCCGCGACTGGGCACTTCGAACTCCAGACGCACCCGTCCCGAGCCGTGGTTCACCATCTTGACCATGACGCCCCGGCGCGTGCCGAGTTTCTGAACCACCATTCCCATGTACTCTTCAGCCACGTCGATGAGCGCCTGTTCGTAAGGTTCGTGGGTCGCGCCTCGAACGGAGCGGGTCAACACCCGTGGCATGCCGACTGAAAATTCATAGCCTTCCCGCCGCATCTGTTCGATCAGGATGGCCATTTGCAGTTCTCCGCGGCCGTACACCAGGAAGCGATCGGGAGAGTCGGTGGGCTCCACCCGCATCGCGAGGTTGTGCTGCGCCTCTTTGAGCAATCGCTCCCGAAGGTGGCGCGAGGTGACGTACTGGCCGTCCTTTCCGCTGAACGGGGAATCGTTGACGGAGAACTCCATCGACAACGTGGGTTCGTCCACGTTGAGCGTGGGCAGCGGCTTGGGGTCATCCCCGGCGGCGATGCTTTCCCCCAGCCCGATGCCGCTCATCCCCGCCAGCGCCACGATCTCTCCGGGACCCGCCGAGGAAACCGTGATTCGCCCAAGGCCTTTGTAGACGAACAACTCCGCCACGGAGGCTGAAGTCTGCGTCCCGTTACGCCGGCATAAGGTGACCGCCTGCCGGTTCCGAACCGTGCCGGCCACGACGCGGCCGATCGCCAGCGGCCCGAGGTAGTCGTCGGGCTCGACGTTGGTGACCAATATCTGGAGCGGGTCGTCCGGGTTCCCGGAGGGTGGCGGAATGTGTTCGATGATCATCTCGAACAACGGTTGCAAGTCGCCGAGCTCTCCGTCGGGTGATCGAGTGCATCGTCCTTCCCGGGCGATGGAGTAGATCACCGGAAATTCAATCTGTTGCTCGGTGGCGTCCAGGTCGATGAACAGGTCGTAAACCTCGTTCAGGACTTCCGAGGGACGCGCGTCGTGACGGTCGATCTTGTTGATCACCACGATAGGGGGCAGTCCCAGTTCGAGTGCCTTGGACAGTACGAATCGCGTCTGGGGCAGCGGGCCTTCCGCGGCGTCGACGAGCAACATGATGCCGTCGACCATCCGTAAGGTGCGTTCGACCTCGCCGCCGAAATCGGCGTGACCCGGCGTGTCGACGATATTGATCTTCACGTCGCCGTAGGTAATGGCGGTGTTCTTCGCCATGATCGTGATGCCTTTCTCGCGTTCGAGGTCCATCGAATCCAGAATCCGTTCACCCACGTCCTGGTTTTCACGGAAAGTCCCGCTCTGCCACAGCATCGCGTCCACGAGCGTGGTCTTGCCGTGGTCAACGTGCGCCACAATGGCGATATTGCGAAGATTCATCATAATAGCGAAAGAAAGAGGGCCATCAGATACTTTCCCCTTGCTCGAAGCGCTCCAGCACCTCAACCAGGGCAGTCAACGGCACGATCTCGCTGTCTCGTCGAGATTGTCGATGCGAGTGGTAAAGCGTAATCTTTTCGGACTGACGTGGTCCGATCACGGTGTGACAAAAGGAAACTGCGCGAACAGGTTGAACGGGCAGGGTGTCATCTCGCGTGTGCTTATGGCCCTAACTTAACAAATACGCAATCACGCAAGCAAAACTTTTCAATGCCCCACATTGAACGGACACGTGCATTGGTGCCACTTCCGCTCACGTCGCTGTCTGGCCCCGGCCAATGGCTGGTGAAGTGCCTCCCAGGGATTTTGTCGGAATTTCCAACCATTGGCGTCATACTCCATCGTGTTCGCTTCTACGTATCGAAGCGCGAAGTTTCGTCATTGCGAGGCTGTTCCAGGCAGCCGCGGCAATCCGGAAAAGAGAGCTTCATGATCACCGCGACGCGCTTTTCTCCAGCGACTGCCTGATCCAGCTATTCAGGCTCAAGCCGCTCTCCGCCGCCAAGCGGGCAACACGTTGGTGCAGGCCGGGGCCAAGCCGAACGTTGAGCTTGCCGGAAAATGGCTTTCTAGGTTCGACACCGTCCTCGCGACAGGAAGCGAGGTATTCGTCGATGGATCGGTGGAACTCGCGTCGAAGCCCATCGACGTCGGTGGCTTCAAATGTGGCGATCGGATAGGCGCCGCTATTGACCACCCGCCCGTGAAGACACCCCACCGACTCGTCAAATTCAACCTCGGCAACGTATCCTTTGTATTCCATCATGGCTTGACTCCTATGGCTTCGAGAAACGCGGCGATGTCGCACACCGTCGCTCTCCCAGTCTCTGTTTCAGGATGGGGCCGGTGAATCACGATCCGTTCCGCTCCCTTCTTCAGCAGCACGCGCGACCCCGAACGCTGAGAGACCTCGACGTCCGCCGCCTTAAGCATGGAGACGATGTCCGACCACCGGATGCCCGCCGGTGTTGGTTGCTTGAACATGCTCTCCAGGGTGCGTTGATGCTTCGCTCGCATAAGACCTTTATGGTACTAAAAATAGTACCATACGGCAAGCTTTTCTTGGCGCGCCGTCAGCACCACGGTGAACAGCGTCTGTGGCGGGGCGCGATATTCATGTCGTTTGCACGACGGCTCTCCCAAGTCTTATTGTCATTACGGTTCATGAACCCAAATTGCCAAAATGGGTTACTCCGACTCAAAGGAGACAATCGACATGAAATGCAGCATTGATGGCTGTCCCGGAGAATACGAAGCGAGAAAAGTCATGCACGCCGGACGGCATGAGGGTCAGGTCATTGACCACGTTCCGGCTGACGCATGTTCTGTATGTGGAGACGTGCTGCCGAAGCCGGACCTCAAGGAGTTGCTGCTCGCGCCGGAAGCACACACGGAGGCGCTAACGCCGCCGCGCGAGAAGCGCCGTCACCGGATCTCACCGTCTTTCGAATAAATCCGTGCATCTTCTCGACACCAACGTTGTAACATTTTTGTTTGGTAATTAGGGCGAAACGTAACCAAAATAGATCTTCAGAAACTGTTTGAAGACATTCTCCTGTCGGTGATTAAAGCGATACTCGACTTCCTTCAGATACATCGGGAAATGATACTTCGAAACCCCGCGATATTGATACAAGATATGTTTGGCATAACTCCAAAACCCTTCAATGCCATTGATGTGATTCTTCGTCCGCCAGCTCACCAACGTTTTCGCATGATTCACGGTATGATGGTGGCCATAGCGTTTCAATGATTGATAGCCCCGAAAGGCATCGGTGAAATAGACCGAGCCTTTCCGGGTGTGGGCTTGAATATGGTGCAGCAATTCGTCCGCACTGACCGACTCGACGACTTTCGTGTACACGCGCCCGTCCCGCTCCAGGAGCCCGAACACGACGCTCTTCCCCGCCGTCGCCCGCCCCCGCTGGCCTTTCCGGCGGCCGCCGAAATAGGCCTCATCCAGTTCGATCTCCCCCTTCAGTTTCCCGGCTTCCAGTTCGGTGACATGATACAACGCTTCGCGGAGCCGGTGGTAGATACGAGTCACCACTTTGACATCCAGGCCCAGATCCTGGCTCAACCGATAGGCCGGTTGCAATTGATAGAAGCCTTGCAGGATCCGGATCTCCCGGCGCAACCGCTGGAGGCTTTTGCTTTTCCCACACCGCGTACATTTCACATAGCCGCGGCGGGTGTGCAGCACCTGAAAGGAACCGCAAAAAATGCACTTCCGACCGCGCAGAAAGTTGGCCGCACAACTAAAAACCGTATGTCGTCCTGTAACCATGCGTGTTTTCTACCACACATTGGTTACGAAACGCCCTAATTACCTTTTGTTTTTTGTATGTAACTAAGAAGAATTGTTTCAGGCCCTTTCAAGCTCACGCCCGTATGTTCCGAAAGACAGGCCATTTGAAGAGTGCTGGATAAATTCGTGATTTCCCATGAACCAATACCGTCGAAAGAGTAAAAGAAACGTGACGCGACTGAACAGTCTTCTGTTGGTTGAGGAAAAAATCCTCGAAGCCGAGTACTTTGCGGGTCGATTGCGGTGGCTGTGTGCCGATGATTTCAGATACGAATTTAACGCCTTCCTTTCTGCAGCCCGAAGTGTAACATTTTTACTTCAGAAGGAGATGAAGACAGTCCTTGGATTCGATCAATGGTGGGATGATCGCATAAAGGAGATGAACGAGGATTCTGCCATGAAGTTCTTTCGAGATTTGAGAAATTTCTCACAGAAGGAAGGGCGCATATCCATGGTCGGGACAATGAGCCGTGACGGCAGCGGGCGATCATTTTGGAGCTACAGGTTTGGAGGAAATAAGAGCCCGGTCCCTAAGCAACTGCTCCAGCGCGACGTTGCTGAATGTTGTTGTGAGCATCTAAGCAAGCTCGCGATTATTGTTCTCGCGTGTGCAGATGTTTTCCCATACCATTCTTGTCCGCGTCGTGCGGTTACGCTGGAGGGCTTGAAAACACTCGGGCTGCAACTCTCGGATATTGAGGAGATACTCGGATTGCCGAGCGGCTGTACTGACGTAGCAGGCATTCCGCAAGAAGAGATCTTTCGTATTTTGCAGGGACACTTTGATGGCGTGGATTTCGAAGGAATACGGAGAATTGCCGAATATACGCCTGAACAAGACGCGACGGTCTCCACGCCCAGTGACCGGCTGAATGATGAGTTGACACAGGCTCTAGTCAATGAAATTGAACGGTTGAGTTCTGCGCAAACTGAGAAGATAAAGTTCAAGGGAAACTAGCTTGTCGGTCAATCCATCTGCATCAAGGTCGATGGCGGCGGAGGTGACGAAGTATCGTCAAAGTATGGCCGGCTTTCTGCAGGCATCGCTTGTGGCTATGAACAACACCGTTTCCTCAGCGGTTCTCGAAGAAATCTTCCGCCCAATTGATCCGGAAGAATTTGACAAAGATCCCCTAATAGTATTCAAGAAAATGAGCCATATGCTGATTGCGAAGGCTCGCCTTCATGTTATCGCTGCATTGTGTGCGAACAAGTCGAACAATATACACTCACTCGCGGTTCAGATGCGTCCGGCCTTGGAATGTGCTGGACAAATTGTTTCAATATTCAAAGATCTTTTTGGAAAAAACCCTCGTGCAGAGAAGAAACTTGGGCAATATCTCGACGCAGATTACTATCAGACCATTCGACGGCTCTCCAAAGGGCAGGTCGATCACGATAGATTGCTGGAGGAAATAAGTGCAGCGAATCCGATGAGGAAAGAACCACTCCGAAAAATAAAGACCTTGAAGGAATCAGAAAAAGTTAAGGACCTGGGGTTCGGTTACAACTGGTATGGTCATTTGAGTGACTGCTTTTTTCATAGCGATTTGCCTGAATTGAAAGGCCTCTCCTACTATGGCGGTGTGAAGTCTTGCAACACGATGTACGACGAGTACGCTTTTGCAGCGCTTCTGGACTATCTGGTGCATCAGGTCATGGTGATGCTGATGTATGCAGCTCTGTGTCCGACTGACACCCTCCAAGACGACGAGCGTTTCGAAAAAGCAGTCGCTTTGTTGAACAAGAAACGAGCGACGGCCGATCGATGTCGGGACACTCTCATGTCGTTGGCACGTCTCCCCAACGCAGGTCGTTAGGCTGGTTGGAATGTCGTATAATGAAGAACCCTCAGGCAGGGCAGCAAGAGGTTGATTCCCTTCGCTCGGGATGTGAACAATGCATCGCGTGTTTGAAGGAACTCTTTGTTATCCACTTTGAAATGGATCCTGCAGACCGCTTGATCCGGCCGGACGACGAAGAATTTGTATACCGATTAAGGAAAGTATTGCTGCATGCCAAAGCAGTAACGGGCTGGCAATTCGATACAGATGTTATGCATGTCCTTGCGCCGGAGTTTCGTGCTGCTGACGAGCAAATCGATCGAATCTGGAAGAAAATACCAGACGACCAGTTGTCCGAATACCTGGCAAGGAAGGAAAACTGTATGGCCAGAATGAAGGATAGATTTTCCAAGACGGAAAGGAAAATTCTGTCGTCATATATTCATCCAACACCGCAAAGATTGCTTCTTGCCAAAGAGCAAGGTGGTCTTGGAGAGGTGGATGAGGTTCGATATTATTACATCTTATTCGTGTTACTGGGTAATTTGGTATTTAGGTATGCGGTTTCTTTGGTTTTTCTGTCGCAGATTATGAACAGTAGGAGGGAGGGGCCGATAGCATCGGTGCTGAGAAAAATGGTGGAAGCGTTCGATTCCATGTCACCGAAAGATTGTCTAAGAGTTGGTTCCTAAAGATGGCAGTGGTGGTTGCCTCGCGGTGGTCAGCCGCGCATTCGGCTCATATGATCATGTGATCGGCCGGAGGCCTAGTGCCCTTCCTTGACCAGGTTTTTATTCCATTCGGGGATTTCGACGACGAGGTTGGTGGAGCCGTCGGGGACGCATTGGCAGGCCAGGCGGGATTGCAGCGTAATCGCAGGGGCTTCGTCCAACTGGTCCAGTTCATCGTCCGTGGCTTCGTTGCACGAATCCAGCCCTTCCTTCACGACCACGTGACAGGTCGAACAGGCGCAGACGCCGCCGCAGGCATGTTCGACGTCGAGGCCTGCGCCCATCGCAATATCCAACAGGCTGCCGGGTTGGCCGGTTGGTCCGTATGGGATTTGACTTGGATCAACCGGAACCTCAAGGGTTTCGTCCGGCATACGAAAGGTCACGGTGAACGGTGTTGTGGCTGTTTTGACTTCGATTTGTTCGATATATGGATTACTGCCTCCCATCTGGTCTCCTTCTTGCCTGGTATATGGAAAGGAAAAAGAACGAATTACGACGTATTTTCAATAAGATAACGATCCCGATTCCTTGACGGTAGCATCTCCGACTATTTCAATCTCCGACTAAAATACTCTTGACTAGAAAGAAATGTCAATGCTAGGATTTGCTCCGATGGTTTTGGTCGGAGATTCATTCACTCCACGTTTTTGTGAGGGGTCATGCTGAAGTTTTCAAAAAGAGCCGATTATGCCTTGCTGGCGCTCCAGTACATGGCCACGGTGCAAAGCGGCATCGATTCCCACCCGCGCGTGGTGAACACCAAGGAAATTGCCGAAGAACATAATATTCCCGTGGAATTGTTGGCAAAAGTGCTTCAGACCCTGGCAAGGCATCAACTGATCGAAAGTCACCATAACGGACCCAAGGGCGGCTACGCGTTAGGGCGTGAACCCAAAGACATCACCCTGGCGCAAGTGCTCGAAGCCATCGAGGGTCCTTTGGGATTGACGGATTGTTCTCATGAAAAAAATGACCATTCCCAATGTGAGCAGATGAATCACTGTAATATTCGGACGCCGCTGTTCAAAATTCAGGAAAGTATCTTCCAATTGCTGAACAGCATGTCCATCGAAGATTTGTTGGTTGAGGAAACACCTATGATTTTCGTCGAATCTTTAAAGCCACAAGGAGTGCCATCATGAAGTTACCCATTTATATGGACAACCATTCGACCACGCCCTGCGACCCGCGCGTGGTGGATGCGATGCTCCCGTATTTCACCGAAAAATTCGGCAATTCCGCGAGCCGGAACCATTCCTTCGGGTGGGAAGCCGAAGAGGGCGTGGATCAGGCGCGCAAACACATTGCCAACCTCATCAACGCCGACGCCAAGGAGATCGTGTTCACGAGCGGAGCCACCGAGTCCGATAATCTGGCGCTCAAGGGCGTGGTCGAAATGTATAAGGAGAAGGGTGACCACATCATCACTACTTCGACCGAACACCGCGCGGTGATCGACACGGCCAAGTCCTTGGAGAAAAGAGGCGTAAAGGTGACGTACCTGCCCGTCGATAAAAGCGGCCGGGTTGATCCGGACGACGTGCGGAAGGCCATCACGGACAAAACCATTTTAATTTCGATCATGCTGGCGAACAATGAAATCGGCACGATTCATCCCATCGCGGAGATCGGCAAGATCGCGAAGGAGAAAGGCGTGCTCTTTCATTGCGACGCCACGCAAGGGGTGGGGAAGATCCCGGTGGACGTCCAGCAACTGGGAGTCGACCTGATGGCGTTTACCGCTCACAAGATATACGGACCCAAGGGCATCGGGGCGCTCTACGTGCGACGGAAAGCTCCGCGCGTCCGGTTGGCGCCGATGATTGACGGCGGCGGCCACGAGCGGGGTATGCGATCAGGCACGCTTCCGGTGCCGCTCGTGATCGGGTTCGGAAAGGCCATCGAGTTGTGCGCGCAGGAGATGCCCGAGGAATCCATTCGCACGATGGCCCTTCGCGATCGTTTGCAGGACGGCATCATGGATGCCATGGAAGAAGTCTATCTCAACGGGCACCCGACGGAGCGCCTCCCGGGGAACCTGAACATCAGTTTTGCATACGTCGAAGGGGAAGCCCTGTTGATGGGGGTCAAAGAGATTGCCTTGTCGTCAGGGTCGGCTTGCACATCGGCCACCCTTGAGCCATCGTACGTGTTGCGGGCCTTGGGAGTAGGGTCCGATCTGGCGCATTCATCCATCCGGTTCGGCATCGGCCGGTTTACGACGCCGGAAGAAGTGGAATATACTATCGATAGAATGATCAAGGCGGTCAATCACCTGCGTGAAATGTCGCCGCTCTATGAAATGGCGAAGGAAGGCGTTGACCTCAAGACGGTCCAATGGGCGGTACATTGAGTCAAGCATACATACCGTTTTTATAAATTTCCTGGTGAAGGAGGGTGATGTCATGGCATACAGTGAAAAAGTAATCGACCATTACAATAATCCACGCAATATGGGATCGTTCAAGAAAGAGGAAGACGGCGTGGGGACCGGAATCGTCGGGGCTCCCGAATGCGGCGACGTGATGAAACTGCAGATCAAGGTGGAAAACGACACCATCGTGGACGCGAAGTTCAAGACCTTCGGCTGCGGGTCGGCGATTGCCAGCTCCAGCTTGGCCACGGAGTGGTTGAAGGGCAAGACCGTGGATCAAGCGGGCCAGATCAAGAATACCGAAATCGTGCAGGAACTGAACCTGCCGCCGGTCAAAATCCACTGCTCCGTGTTGGCGGAAGATGCGATCAAAGCCGCGTTGAACGATTACAAAAAGAAAGCGGACACCGAAGGCACGACCGAAGAAGCGGCCACGCCTGCCTGACCCGCGTAGCGGCAAGGAGTACAGTGATGGAGACGACACAAACGACTGAAACCCCACCGGCCACGCAGACCTCACTCGTCACGTTGACGGAGGCGGCGGTGGCCGAAGTCAAACGGCTCATGGACGTGCAGGACCTGACCGAGGGCGGCCTGCGCCTGGGCGTGAAGGGCGGCGGGTGTTCCGGGTTGAGTTACACGATCAACTTCGACGAGAAAATCGGCGAGTTCGACACCGTGTGCGAGCAGGGCGGCGTGAAAGTCATCGTCGATGCCAAGAGCGCCATTTACTTGGAAGGCATGCAGCTTGACTATCAAAAGGACATGGTCAGCGGGGGATTCAAATTCATCAATCCCAACGCGTCCAAGACCTGCGGGTGCGGAGAATCGTTTTCGGCGTAACGCGCTGAACGGGCTTGCGCGACAAGCGCAAACAACGGGCATGGTGAAGTCCTACCATGCCCGTTGTGCGAGTGAGGAAGGATGAGCGAGCACACACATCAACCGGATTCAGGGCGGACCCGCGATCTGCCGATGGCCCGGAGCATGTGCTGGCATTGTCAATCTGAAATGACCGGCGAATACTTCTGCGGCCGCTGCGTCAAGGTGCAGCCGCTGTCCAAGGAACTCGACTATTTTACCTGCCTCAACCTGCCGCGCAAATTGAACCTCGACGAACAGGCGCTGGAAGAAACCTTCTACGCCTTGAGCCGGAGCTTTCATCCCGACTACTACGCCACGAAAGACGAAGGGGAACAAGCCATCAGTCTCGGCAACACCGCGTTATTGAACACGGCGTATCGAACGTTGAAGGACCCCGTGCAGCGAGCCGAGTATCTCATTCGCCTCGAAGCGGGCTCGGCCAAGGATATTCGGACCTCCCCCCCGGCCGACCTGTTCGATGAAATCCTGGAGTTGCAGGAGGACCTGGACGAATTCCGGTCGCTGACCGCGGAGGAGTCCGACGAACGCCGGCAGGAACTGCTGGAAAAATTGCAGGCCGACCGCCGGACCCTCGAAGCGCGCAAGGAGCATATGGAAAGCCGGTTGCGCGAGCAGTTCGGCCGCTGGGACGCCCTGCCTACCGAAACCGAAGGCGATGCCACCGTGCGAGCGCAAAAAGACGCGGTGCTGACGGGCATGCAGGAAATTTTATCGAACCGCACCTACGTGAAGAACATCGTGAATGACCTGGTGGCGGCGACGAGCCCCACGGGAGATTCTGGAAGGAACATATGGCATTGATCGTCGGCATTGATCTCGGAACCACGAATTCATTGGTCGCGCACATGGCCGGTGACGGCCCTCGGGTCATCCCCGGCGCACGCGGCCAAGGCAAAGTCCCGTCGATCGTGGGCCTCACGGATAACGGCCTCCTGGTCGGGGACCCCGCCAAGGAGCATCTCGTCCGCGACCCGTCCCGCACGATTTATTCCGTCAAGCGATTCATGGGCAAAGGCGTGGCGGACGTGGCGGAAGAACTCAAATATTTCCCGTACACCCTGCAGGAAAAAGGCGGCGTGATTCGCATCCAGGTCGGAGAAAAAACCTATTCCCCTCCGCAAGTCTCCGCCATGATTTTAAAAGAGCTCAAGCTCCGGGCCGAGGCGCACCTGGGTGAGGAAATTACCAAAGCCGTCATTACGGTTCCGGCCTATTTCAACGACAGCCAGCGACAGGCGACGAAAGACGCCGGCCTCATCGCCGGCCTGGAAGTGCTGCGGATCATCAATGAACCCACCGCGGCGTCCCTGGCCTATGGGCTGCAACGGAACACGCAAGGGTGCGTCGCCGTCTATGACCTCGGAGGCGGGACCTTCGATATCTCCATCCTGAAACTCAAGGACGGCATCTTCGAAGTGCTGGCGACCAATGGGAACACGCATCTCGGCGGTGACGATTTCGACAGGCGGCTTGTGGATGCGGTCATCCGGGACGTCGACGCCCGGCATGGCGTCAAAGTGGAAGATTCGCCGGAACTGATGCAAACCGTTCGGCTTGAAGCGGAGAAAACCAAAATTCGCTTGTCGGACGAGCAGCAGGCGCTAATGGCCGTTTCCCTTCCCGACGGCAAAGGGACCTATGAACGAACGTGGTCGCGCGATGAATTTGAAGCCCTGATTTTGGACCTGGTCAAACAAACCATGACCCCCTGTCGTCATGCATTGAGCGACGCGGGTCTGGAGACCGGTCAAATCGACGAAGTGGTCCTGGTCGGCGGTAGCACCAGGATGCCGGTGATTCGAGCCCGCGTGCAGGAACTGTTCGGCAAGACGCCCCACTGTGATCTGAATCCCGACGAAGTCGTGGCGCTCGGAGCCGCGGTCCAGGCCGGCATTCTGGCCGGAGAGAACAAGGACATGCTTTTGCTCGACGTGACCCCGCTGTCCCTGGGTATTGAAACCATGGGCAACGTCATGAGTACGTTAATTCGCCGGAACACCACCATTCCGACGAGCGCCAAGGAAATGTTCACCACCTACGTGGACGGCCAAACCGGCGTGGATATTCATGTTTTGCAAGGCGAGCGCGAGCTGGTGAAAGACAACAGGAGCCTGGCGCGGTTTCAGCTCAACGTCCCTCCGTTGCCCGCGGCCGTGCCACGCATTGAAGTGACGTTCATGATCGACGCGAACGGCATTCTCAACGTCATGGCATCCGATATCCGCACCGGCGAATCGCAATCCGTACAAGTCAAACCCTCCTACGGGCTGACCGATGACGAAGTCGAAACCATGATCCGGGAATCATTCCAATTCGCCGCGGAGGACATCAAGGCGCGTCAGGTCATCGAGGCGAAGACGGAAGCCGATGCCATCATGATGGCGACCGAAAAGGCGCTGAAACGCGGAGCGGACCTGATCCCGGCCGAAGAAATCCAGTCCATTCGTCACGCCATCGAGCAACTGCGCGTCGCCACCACGCAGGAGGATCATCGACAGATACGGGCCAGGATTGCCGACATGGAAAAAGTGACTCATCACCTGGCTGAAGCGTTGATGGACGCCACCCTCAAAGAAGCTCTGGAAAGCAAAAAACTGTCCGAAGTCACGGATTGATCGTGCCGCGACACAGGAGTACCGCATGTCTCAAGAATTGACGTGGGATATGGCCGAAGACATCGCCATTCGGCTGCACGAAGAACACCCGGACCTCGATCCCCTCACGGTCCGCTTCACCGACCTGCACGCGTGGGTCGTGGCCTGGCCGGAATTCACGGACGACCCCAAGGCGTCCAACGAAAAAAAACTCGAAGCCATCCAAATGGCCTGGCACGAAGAATACCAGGACGCGCAATAACGAAACCCTCGCCCTGAGACCGTAGGTCGGGTTAACGTAGCGTAACCCGACAGCGGTGTTGCCCCACTCTCATTCAACTAAGTTTTCTTCGGCTGGGTCGAGTTGATCAAACTCGTAAAAATCCAAAGGGTCCGTCGGTTGGCGAACAGGATGTTGGGGAATCGTTCCGTCTGCAAAGACTTCCGTCGTGGTGCCTTGTGAGGGCTCATCGACAAGGGTGCCGGTTTGCTGATCGATCTCGGCGAATTGGATCCCTTCCGGAACCAGGAAGGTTTGCACAGGGAGCAGTTTGAGGGCCTTCGCCATGAAGTCTGTCCAGATGGGGAGGGCGGCATGGGCACCGGACTCCACTTTTCCGAGTGTCTCCACGCTATCGAAGCCGACCCAGACGCCGGTCACGAGATTCGGCGCGTAGCCGATGAACCATGCGTCACGGTAGCTGTTGGTCGTGCCGGTTTTGCCGGCCAAGGGACGCCCGATCGACTTGGCTCGCCTGCCCGTTCCACTTTGAATGACGTCCATCATCATGTGTGTAATCAGATAGGCGGTTTCTTTGGAGACCACTTGGCTGGGTTCGAACACGTGTTGCTCCAGGATGTGGTCATTCTGATCTCTAATCAGCGAAATGGTATAGGGTTCCAAGGCCAGTCCCTGGTTGGCAAACACTCCATATGTTGCGGTGAGTTCTTGAAGCGTCATACCCGAAGAGCCGAGTGCCAAGGACAGGTCCGGGCTTAATGGGCTTCGAATACCGAGTGCGCGTGAAAAATTGATGACGCGCGAAACGCCGATCTGTTCGAGCAAGCGGACCGTCGCCGCGTTGCGGGAATGGCGTAAGGCTTCTCGCAAGGTGATCGGGCCGAAAAAACGTTTTTCATAATTTTCCGGTTTCCAGGTTTTTCCGGGCTCTTCCTCCTCGTACACCACGGGCGCATCGAGAACAAGCGTGGCGGGCGTCAGCCCTTGATCGATGGCCGTGGCATAAATGATCGGTTTAAACGCGGACCCGGGCTGCCGGATGGCCAACAAGGCACGATTGAATTGACTCCGTTCAAACTCGTACCCGCCGACCATCGCCCGAACCGCGCCGGTCCTGGGATCAATCGCAATGAGTCCGCCTTCGACCAGGGGAGTCTGATCCAGCCGGAACCGGATCGTGTCGTTGGCAATCGATTTCAGCGAAACTTCAATCACGTCTCCCGGTTCGACCAATTTTCCGGCCGAGACAATGGGCGTCACCACCGCGTCGATCACGGACGCGCCTTCGGAGAGCCGGCGTTCAGCCCAGAGCATATCCGGTAAGGCGATGGTGCCGACCAGATCATGCGCCAGGACCGTCACCTTCTCTTCGGAGACGGCCACGACGCGACCTTCCAGGATTTCCCCAAACGCAGGAAAGGCCGTGGGTGGTTCTTCGGGAAGCGTGGCCGGCGGCTCCTCATGACGGAGGGGCCCGCGCCAGCCCTGTCGTTTATCGAGTGCGCGCAATCCCTTCCGGATAGCCTCATCGGCCAGGCGTTGCATGCCAATGTTCAAGGTGGTGGAAACCTGGAGCCCGCCCTTATACGCCATGGCCTCTCCGTATTCGTTGACCAGGTGTTGGCGGACGTCTTCGAGAAAATACGGGGCAACGCGTTCAATGGATAAACGAACAAAGTCCAGCGAGGTCCCGCTCGCCGCCCGGGCGAGGGGTTCCGTCAGAAAGCCGGCCTGGACCATGCGTCCCAACACGTGTTCCTGGCGTTTCTTCGCGAGCCTGTAATTCTTATACGGAGAATAGGTATTGGGGGCTTTCAGCAGTCCTGCGAGAAATGCCGACTCGGGTAGCTGCAATTCGGACAACGTTTTCCCGAAATATGTTAAGGACGCGGTGCCGACCCCATAGGCCCCATGACCGAAGTAGATCTGGTTGAGGTACATTTCGAGAATTTGTTCCTTCGTCAGGATAAATTCCATTTTCAAGGCAAGGAAGAGTTCCCGTATTTTGCGCTGAAAGGTCCGTTCCGGAGTCAAGAACAAGGATCTGGCCAGTTGTTGCGTGATCGTACTGGCGCCTTCGACTTTTCCCCCGCGTTTAAAATTCGTCCAGGCGGCCCGAAAGATACCCAAGACGTCCAACCCCGGGTGATCGAAAAATCGGGTATCTTCAACGGCGATCACGGCGTCAATCAAATGCTGGGGCACGTCGCGAAGGGGGGCTAGAATTCTGCGTTCCACGTAGAATTGGCCGATGACCTGGCGGTTATCCGCCTTGATCTTGGTAATCAAGCTCGGCTGGTAATCCCGGAGTCCTCCCAGCGAGGGCAGTCCGGTCGTCATATGCCAGGCCACTGCCGCGGTTCCCCCGACAGCCAGTCCACCGGCAATCAGGACGGGCCACAGGAGGCGTTGCGTCAGACGGCGGGGTTCTGTGCTGGACAGATAATGAGACAGCAACGAGCGCATGATCGGGGGTCAGTTCTCTAGTGGATAAGGCTTATATGAAGACGATACCCCTGGTTGACGCAAAAGACAAGCCTCTCGCCGCCATTTTCCGGAAACGGCGTCCGGAGTAGCGGTTTTTGCAGCGAGCCGGGCATCGTTCTATCGGTCTTGGTCCCTGGGCTTCTTGCTTGGTTGACAAACTTTGAAATAGCGTGCTACGAAAAATGTCCTGCAAACGAAAAGGTTTCACGTTCCATCTATTTCCATCATCCATCACGAATTTAAGAAGGAGGCTGTTTCATGTCTGATGTTGCTCCAGAAATAAAAGTGGGCGATGTTGCTCCCGATTTCACCTTGAAGAATCAGGATGGCAACGAAGTCTCGTTAGCCAGTTTTAAAGGCCAAAAGAACGTGGTCTTGGCCTTTTACCCGCTCGATTGGAGTCCGGTCTGTACGAATGAAAACAAATGTTTGACAGACGACTTCCCGAGCTTTTCCGATGCCAATGCCGAACTGCTCGGTATCAGCGCGGACAGCTTTTTTTCGCATAAAGCCTGGGCCGACTCTCTCGACCTGAAACACACCTTGTTGGCCGACATGCATCGTGACGTGTGCAAAGCGTATGGCCTGTATTTCCCGGATCTCAATTGTTCCAAACGGGCCACGGTGATCGTGGGCAAGGATGGCAAGGTGGCCTACGTCAAAGTGCAGGAAATTAAAACGGCTCGTGATGACAAGGAAATTCTGGACGCATTGAAAGCGTTGTAGGACAACCACAGGGGGTTGTCCCTACGCGGCAGCGTCGAGGCACGTTCAAAGGGGGGTTCCACGAACAGGGGATCCCCCTTGTTTTTGACGAGGAAGACAGGATGGCCGGAACCGTAGAAAACGTCACGGACGAAAATTACGAAGAATTAAAAGGGGCGCAAGCGACCGTGGTCGCTTATGGTATTGCGGCCTGCGAACCCTGTGCGGCCTATGATCCCATCCTGGAAGAGGTCGCCAGGAAATTTCCCGCCGTTCGCATCGGAAAAGCCAAGATGCACGTGCCGGGCCGATGCCGGGCCATCAAAAAACAACACCAGTTTGAAACATACCCCACCACGCATCTCTATTCGCAAGGCAATTTACTGCTGACCCGTGAAGGCAAAGTCGAAGAAGATGAACTGATTGCCCTCATCAAGCAATACCTGCCCGATTCCTGAATCTTCAGCCATCACCGGCTTTTCCTCTGTCATCCTCGACTCGACCGAGGATCCATAGTCTTGGCTTTTTCATGCGGGGTTTCGCCCCCGCACGACGAGGTTCTTTCGACTTTCGCTCAAGACAGGCTCTTTTGTTTCGGCAAAAGGACCCAAAACCATTGGCGCCCGGGCGTGGCCCTAGGGGTGCCTTTGCCCCAGTCCCGCGTGCGTGGGCTGCGGAACTCGCTGCGCTCAGACAGTCCTCACCCCCAAATCGGTGTCGGGACTGGGGCGCAGCTACGCCCGAAGGCGCCAGGCAATGGAGCCATTCGTTGGCGCTTCTTTTTCTTCTGTCTTTGTCTGTCATCCTCGACATTGTTAGTCGAGGGTCTAGCGTCTTTTGCTTTGACAGTTGTAGCCGCGCCATCTTATGGCGCTTCTTTATAGCAAAAGCTGCCTTCACCATAAATCATGATGACATCGTTATTAAAGGCTGCGTTTAATATATGGAACTTTGGTGAAGCAAATAACGGGAAGAAGAATTCAGCAGGCTGTGTGCCTATCCCGAATAGTCCAGGGTCAGGTCGTGATGATCCTTGAGCCGGAGGCGTTCGAGTCGCGCATCGGCGACGTGGAGCAAGCGGGGCCAGAGGACTTTGGCCAAGGTGGAGAGGGTCACGGGCCGGCCGGCAAATTTCGGGTGTTCCGACAGATTCATGCCTGTCAGGTGGTCGAGGACCTGTTCGTGAACCCGCTGGTCCAACGCCATGATATCCATGACGCGACCCGTGACGGGGTCAATCGGGCCTCGAACCGTGACGTCCAGGGACAGGGGCCACGTTTCCACGTGAGCGGCATCGGCGTTTCGCTTCACTGTCAGGGGATACCGGCGGGTCAGCAGGGCTTCGGCCGGTTCCACATTCTCCGGTGAGGCCGGGTCGGGGTAGAGTTCGGCCCACAGGTTTTCTCCTTCGCACAGCCGTATCGATGCGATGTCCCGGGTCTCGGGGCGCTCGCGGAATTTCCGCCACAGCACCAGGGCGAGATTTTCAGTGGTGGGCACGAGCCGTTCAAAGTAGGGCATATCGAAGTTGAGGTGCTTGTGGTCGAACTCTTCGAGCACGTCCGTCACGATGTTCTTCAGGTCGTACAGATTGATGATCATGCCCGTCACGGGATCGACCTGCCCGCCAAGCGTGACTTCCAGCAGATAGTTGTGCCCGTGTTCCTGGGAACAGGGCCCAAAGACCTGCCTGTTACGCTCCTCATCCCAGTCGGCGTTGAAATACCGGTGGGAAGCGGAAAACTCTATCCGTTTCGTGAGGGTCGATCGTGTCATGTTCGGATAAAAGGAAATAGGCTCGTAAGAAAAAGGCCAGGAGTTCCGCCGAGAGGCAAGAATCCTGGCCTTGTTGAACTCGAAGAGGCTGAGATCAGGTGCTGAAGGAACTGCCGCAACCGCACGTGCTTTTCGCTTGCGGGTTCTTGATCGCAAACCCGGAGCCTTGCAGGCTGTCGACGTAATCGACTTCCGCGCCGCTCAGCATGGGAGCGCTTTGCGAATCCACGATGACTTTGACCTCGCCTTTTTCAATTACCGTGTCGTCGTCATCCATTTTGGATTCAAAGGACATCCCATATTGATAGCCGCTGCAACCGCCGCCCTTGACGTAGATCCGCAGTCCGATGACTTCCTCTTCTTCATCGTGGATCAATTCCTTGATTTTTTCTTCCGCAATTGGGGTGATCGTAACCATGAATCCCTCCTGCTCACATATGAGATGAATAGGTCTCGTCTTTCCCGGATTCCCGAAAATCCAGAACATTCTCCTCTTGCAAATGAATAATAACCACGCCCCCGGCAGTTGTCAATTTCTGTGCAAGGAAAAAAATGAAAAACATTCAGGCGTACAGGTCTTTCAGCCACTCTTCCCGCATGGTGGGTGGGACGTTCGCCTCTGCGCGGTAGTTCTCATGGGTAATCCGGATGCCGGCGGAAGCCCCATCCTCCTCAAGTGCGTTCACAAAGGACGGGGGAACCGCAAACCGCACAAAATGGACCGCGCTGATTTTGTCCTCCTTGCTGTGACCGGCTTCAAAGCCGGCAAATACGGCCTGGTCTTTGACGGTGATCGCCAGCGTGTCCGACCGGTCGAAGTTCTGGAACGAGTCGAGGATCTCCTTGATGCGCTTCTGGGTCGTAATTTCGATCATCACGGTCGCGCTGAGTTCGCCCGTTCCGGGCAACAGGGCATTGTACACGTCAAGCTCATCCTGAATTTTCGATGGCTCGAAAATGCGTTCAGCGCGAATCATTTCCTGCACTTGAAAAAGGAGCGTTCGTCGATTCTCAAAGAGCAGCGTGACCAGTGGGCCGACCTCGATCCGGCGTCGTTTCTTGAGGACGATGATCTCTTGTCGAAACGCCGGGCGTTGGGCCTCGTAGTCCGCGTGGGAGAGGAGATCGGATTGGGTGAGATGATTCATGAGGACAGGTTGTACGCGTCGCGAACGATTTGGATGGGGTGTTGCGTCCTGTTAGCTGGCCCTGTTGCCCCGGCCTGATCCAGTTGCAGCGCCGAAAGCGGACAATCCGACGCGACCATGTCGGGTTCGCAATCGGCAACGGCGCGGACGGCCTTTCTGGCGATCTTCATGGACTGATCGAAAAATTCAACCTTCGCGCCCCAGGATCCGTCGTGGCCGGAACATTTTTCAATCACCTCGACCTTGGCGCCCGTGAGTTCCATGAGTTCTTTGGATTTGAAGCCGATGTTCTGGTCGCGCAAATGACAGGGCACCTGGTACGCAATGCGCCGTGGCGCGTGTGTGAACTCCGTGGACAAGGCCCCGTCCTTTTTGAGCCGCATCAGATACTCACAGATATCGAACGTGCGTTCGGCTAACAAGGTCACGTCGCGCGTCGGCACCAGATACGGATATTCCCGTTTGAACATGAGACTGCAACTGGGCGTGGGAACGACGAGGTCATACCCCTGTTCGAGATACGGGAGAAACAGTCGTGCATGGTGCGTGGCCGTCTGTACCATGGTCTCGGTATCCCCGAGATCAAAGGACGGCATGCTGCAACAACGTTGTCCTTCGGGCACGACGACCTCCACGTTATTCCTGGCGAGGACTTGCACCGTGGCTTTTCCGATATCCGTGGCCTGATAGTTCACCATGCAACTCGGGAACAAAACGACTTTGTGTTTGGCGACCTCGGGTTGTAGTGCCGGGCCACGTTTGCGCCACCACGCGGGAAAATTTTCCCGGGAAAAGGCAAGCACGCGCCGGTCCCGGTGCAGGCCGATGATCGGTTCCAGCAGGTTTCGGATCCATTGCGTCGAAAGCACACGGTTGCTCAGCGCAGCGGTCAGGCCGCCCAGTTTCCCGATCAGGTCCGTTTTGATCAGCAGGCGATCGCGCCAGGACGCGCCCTGGTCCTTGACCCGTTGCTTTTTCCACGCGGCCATGAGACGCGGGAAATCGATTTGGTAGTCATGGGGCGGCGTATACGGGCAATGGTTGTAACAGAGCTTACAGTAATAACATTCCTTCTCGACCTGTTCGTAGTCCGCGGCAGTCAGGTGGGAGACGTCGCTCTCGTACTCGTCGATCCGGTCCAACAGCGTGTTGAAAGAAGGGCAGAGGTTGAAACATCGACGACAGCCCTCGCAGACGTCGAAGATGCGATTCGTCTCCTGGACGAGATCGTCCCGCGTCCAGTCAGGAGAAATGAGGTGAATGTGTTTCAACGAAGGTCTTCACGCAGGAAACCACGAGAGGCGGAGCCGGGCAATACGGCGACTCCGCTCCATGGTGGTGTGGCAGGGATTACGCGTTGTTCAAGGATTCCAGCCCCTTGGTGAAACGGTTGGCGTGGGAGCGTTCCGCCTTGGCCAGGGTCTCGAACCATTCAGCCAATTCTTCAAAGCCTTCATCGCGCGCGGTCTTGGCCATACCCGGGTACATCTGCGTGTATTCGTAGGTCTCCCCTTCAATGGCTGCCTTGAGATTCGATTCGGTATTCCCGATAGGTTCGCCCGTGGCGGGGTCGCCGACTTCCTTCAGAAAATCCAAATGGCCGAAGGCATGGCCGGTTTCGGCTTCGGAGGTGTCGCGGAACAAGCCGCCGATGTCCGTGTATCCTTCGATATCCGCGCGACGCGCAAAATACAGGTACCGGCGATTCGCCTGGGATTCGCCTGCAAAAGCCGCTTTGAGATTGTCATGGCTTTGTGTGCCCTTGAGACTCTTGCTCATAAGATCCTCTTTCGTCAGAAAAGTTATTTATGATGGAATGAACCGGAGCCGCTAACGGCTGACCGGCTCGGATAAGAACTCACATGCCCAGATTAAACGATCGGGTATAGCCCAGGGAAATTGCGACTTCATCAACGTCGAAATCCTGCGGTACGTAGGCGGTGGCTGGAGTATTCCCGTCACCGCCGGCGTAATCAATGCTCCAATTGGAGTAGTGGATGCGCACGTCAAAGCGGTTCTTGCTGCTGCCGAACTCAAGGCCGCCTCCGATTAGCCAGGGAACCGCATCGCGTTTTTCGCGGGCCACGCCGCTGATTGACTCAGCACCAACCCCGAAGTTGTCAAAGGCGGCTTCAAAGGTGGCGCTCAACCACTTCACTCCGGAAATCAGGTACACCGAGCGGCCTTCGCCTAAGAAGGCAAGGCCCTCGGGTACGTACCCCAATCGCGCGTTGAACCCGAGGCTGTGGTTCTTGTCCACTTTCCACGCTCCGGGGAAGACGTGTTCAGGGGGAATGGGCCGTTCGTCACCCTCGTACGTGCCTTCGAAAAAGCCTTGCACGGCATTGGAGTACACCGCGCCCTCGACTTCGCCGGAGAGATACACCCGGTCGGACAAGAACGCGCGATAGCCCAGGTTCGCCGAGAACGCGTTGAATCCGTCATTGGCGCTGTCCTCACCCGGGATCATACTTCCATTCGGATGAGCGGGAAGGACGCCGGCTTTGTAGTGCACGCTCTTGGTGTAAGTCGCCTCGGCAAGCTCATGGCCCAACCGGACCCCGGCAAACCAGCCTTCCGTGTCGTTCGCCCATGCGTACGGCGCGAAAACCGCCGCCGATGCGATAAGCCAGAACAGACAACTCGTCTTATACAACCGCATCACGTACACTCCTTCTTTACGTTTCCTGCCTCAAATCAACCCGCTCCAAACAGGCCGGAGGCGTGCCCGGACGATGCCATGAAGAACAACATGGGAATGGACAGCATCGTGTTGGTCCGTGAAGCCAGAAGGGCCATGCGTGCGGACTGTTTCTTTTCATCCGCGGAGGCTTCTTTGAGCCCCAGCACCTTTTTCTGATTGGGCCAGATAATACCCCAGACGTTGAGGAGCATAATGGTGCCCAGCCATGCCCCCATCCCGATGACGGCATCCTGTCCCTGCAGGGCGAACGCCGAACCGAACCGGCCCTGGTTCATCAGGAGTGCGGCGCCGAACAGCCACGTGGCAAGGGCGCCCCAACGGAACCACCAGAGCGCATTCGGGACCAGATGTTGAAAGGCCTCCGCCTTGGTTTCGGGCGTGACTTTTCCCAAGAAGGGAACTTGAATAAAATTGAAGTAATACAAAATACCTATCCAGGTGATACCCGCCAGATAATGTCCCCAGGCCAATAAGGTTTCCATGATATGTCCTCTTTGGGTTGAGTTCAGGTCAGCAGAAAACTAGACAAGCATTTTCACCACAAAATACAGAACGACGGTCAGCACGAATCCTGAGGCAATCGTTCCGGGGATCGAGTCGAGTGGATTCATGGTGTCCTCCTTTATATTGGGCGATTTTTGCTGAGGAGAGCGGCCTTTCTTCGTCGAAGAGGCGATCTGCCAAGGCCATCTTGAACAGAAATACCCTATCCTATTCCATGGTCAGACTGCAAGAGAGAGGGCGTTGCGGGGATCTAAGGTCTATCTCTTCTGCGTCATCCCACGCGCCTCCGGTTTTCGCCTGGTTCACCGTAGGGAGGCAGGGTGGTGAGGCGATGATCTTCCACGGGGCCGCCGACGGTGAAGTGATATAAGGATTGAAATCGTGTGTCGGGATACCACCCCAGCACGCGATGCACGGGATCATCGAAAAAGCATCCGATGCCGGTTGAACGGACACCGGCGGCTTCCGCTTCGAGGTACAGCACCTGACCGATGAGTCCGGTCTCCCAAAACAGGCGTTTGTAGAACCATCGTCCGTGTTTTTCCAACGACGCCTCGAACTCCGCGATCATTCCCAATGAAAACGCCCCGGCGCCCGCGATCTCCTGGTGGCAACTCACTTGCGTGGCGATGCGTTGGGCGTTTCCGTCCTCCAACAGATACAACGGAAGGGATGCCGAACACTGCTCGGGAACGGTCCAGGCGAATTGCTGATGCATGGCTTGTTGGAAGGTTTGCTTGAGAGCCGGGTCGGTATTTCGCAGGAGCATGTACATGCCGGGCAGGAGGCCGTCGACTCGATGTACGAACAGCGCTAGGTGGATGGTGGGATCCCACGGAAGCGAATCCCACGGCATGGGCCGTTGGGCAACCGGCCGCTCCGCGCAAGGCATGACGCGCTGCAGCATCGCGAAAAATTGCTGTGCGGATATCGACGTTGTCCCGTCGAGTGCTACCGCACTCCGTCGTTGATGAATGATTTGGTGGGCGGAAGCCGTGCTCGAAACAGAATCGGGAGAAGACGCCTCTTCAGCTTCACTCCGTTTCGAAGACAGGGCAGGGGAGAGTCCAAGCTCCGACGGCTCCCTCGAAGTTTTCCAGGACGCTTTGGTCACGTCATCGATGATTTCCCAGGGAACGGGGTTGTCCCGGCTCAACCGGTTTGCCTTGCCTTGCCAGTCTCCCGGTTCCCAATGCTGGAGTAGAGCCTGATCGACGGTGAGTGGCAGGGAGGCCCCTTGCTCCCCTCCTTTGTAAGGAGTGGCTGGGAGAGGTAGAGCATTTGGCGCTGGACAGACGACACACAGCAGTTCGGGAAATTCGGGTTCGGCACGATCGAATTCATGCAAGCGGTTCAAGCCGAGCAGTGTCCCGATCGTTGGATCATCAAGACCGGTAAGAAGAAAGACTCGCCACCCGAGAACGGCTCCCGCAATGCGAAACGTGCCCAGCGCGTGTCCGACGTCGTGCTGGCAGTAGCGAAACGCGCGTTCTCCGTACTTCCACGCTTCCCGCCAATGGATCGAACTCAGCCCCACGAAAAAGGATTGCGCGGGAAAGGGTTGCAGGAGGGCTTCCATCACCTCGTTCGAACCATGCCACCGGTGCTCCAAGCCGTGTTCCTTGGAGGCATAGTGGTAGAGCCCCGGCTTCAGCGGAAGATCGGCGGTTTCCCTGATCAACAGATAGCCTTCCGTGGGATGCAGATTGCCGCTGGAAGGATTGCTGCGCAACGCCCAGCGATTTCCTCCGTATTCTTTCCACGCCGTGATGGAGAGCCCGTATTCGAAGAAGCGGGACAGACTGTTCAGGGTCAAGGGTTGAACAGGGATCGATTGTGAAGCAAAGAGCGATTCGTAAGGAGGTGAAACGGGGTCGTCGCCGGCCTCGAGCAGCGGCAATTCATGGAGCGGAGCGCCTTCATAGCGCCGGAAGGGATCGGGCTGATTGGCCCAGTCCATGTACCCCAGGGCGCGGGCATACCGGTTGAAGTCGTGCTTGGTCTGCTCATGGTACTGTTTCACCAGTTCGAGGGGTTTCATGGGGAGTGAATTCTACCTTCTCGCCCGCCGCAGGACAAAGCACTGGATTTCACGTACGAGACAGTCGAGGTGCAAACTTCTCTGGATTGTAGACTTGCAGTGTGCTAACATCGCCCCTCGTATTCGTTCGTTATCCAGTTAGAAGTTAACTGACAGTCACTGCTCACTCATTAACTTACTTACGACAGGAGGCACTACGTTATGTCGTCAACAGCAGCACGCATTAAAACGCTCATTAACGAGAATCTCAAAGTAGATGGACAGCCCTTGAATCTGCCGGAGGATCTGAATACCCGCCTGACTACACTCGGCGTCTCCTCCTTGGATGTTGTTGCGTTCGGAAAAGTGGTCGCTCAGGAATTCAACGTGACGTTGACCCCTGAGGATTGTGTCAAGGTTGACACGGTACAGAAATTGATCGACTTTATTGATAGCCGCAGCGGTTGAACACCGTTGGCTCTACCACCGCTTTTCAGCGGGCTTGGGGTAGGGCCCGACAAGTGGCCCCAATCCTTCCATGACTTCAGAGCCCGTGTGGGAGATACCCGAGCCGCGCTCGGTGTGCGAAGTGCGCCTCGACGAGGACACCGTCACGACCCTGAGACGGCACGGGAATCCCGACGGTCCCAGGCTCGTGTTGAGCCATGGGAACGGGTTGGCGATCGATCTCTATTACCCGTTCTGGTCACGGCTCGCCGGCGACTTCGACCTTATCGTCTATGACCTCAGGAACCACGGATGGAATACCGTCGGGGCCCGCGAAAAGCATAACGTTCCGACCTTAATCCGTGACCAGGAGCGTCTTCTCGAAGCCATTGACCGGCACTTCGGGAACAAACAAAAAATCGGGGTCTTTCATTCCGCTTCGGCCCTGGTTGCTCTCTTTTTATCTACTGAAAGCAACAGCCTGGCGGCGCAGGTTTTGTTTGATCCCCCGCTGTGCAAACCCGGCAGAAGCCAGATAGAATTTGATGAGGCCGCCGAACGCGCTGCCGCACTCACCAGGCGACGCGGAGATCGTTTCCAAGCACAAGAAGACTTTGTCGAACTCCTTCGCTATGTGCCGACCTTCACTCGTGTCGTTCCCGGCGTGTTGGAACTCATGGCAAGGACGACGCTTCGACGGTCCGACAACGGGCAGGATTACGAACTCCGGTGCCCTCGTGAATACGAGGCCCAGATCATGGATTACGTCAGGGGATTTTCGCCGTTGGTGGACCTGGGAGCGCTTCCATGCCCCACAAAAATCGTCGGAGCCGACCCCACCCTGCCTTTTGCCTACCTGCCGACCATTAATCTGAGTGACATTGTGGCTGTGGAGTATGATTTCCTCCCTGAGACGACGCACTATCTTCAACTCGAAAAACCGGATGAATGCGTTGCGGAGGTCCGGGAATTTCTGGAACAGAACAGCCTGTTGTAGAACTATCCTTTCCTTCTGTCATCCTCGACATTTATTCGAGGATTTAGGGTCTTTGTCTTTTTCATGCGGGGTTTCGCCCCCGCACGACGAGGTTCCTTCGACAAGCTCAGGACAGGCGTAGCGTATTCAGAAGAAAGAGTTGTCGGGTTAACGCTTCGGGATTTGGATCCAGTGACGGCGGCGTTGGAATGGGTAGGTGGGGAGTGAAATTCGGCGCCGGGTTTCTCCCGCGAACAGACCCGCAAAGAAAACCGGGAGTCCTGCCGCGTACGCCTCCGCAACCGTCTCCGCGAAATTCTCCGGGAGGCTCGACAGCACGACAGGCGCTGCTCCATTGCCGGTAGCCGAATCCGGTATCGCGCGCGGACCTATCTCAACTAAGGTCTCCACTCCCAGATCCACCAATGCCTCCGCGCAACGGTCGGTGGCTCCCGGCTCGCTCACCTGGTGGCGCCAGTACGACGCGTCCAGCATCTCACCCGGCTCCACGACCTTGCCTGTCACGCTACTCACCAGGGTGAGCGAAGGCGGTGCGATCGCAATGCCTTCCAGCGCCGCTTGCAGATCGTCGAGAGCCCCAGCCTGCGCACCCACTTCCGGCAGCCCCCCGATCAGCGCACCCCGTGCCGTGGCAAACCGCAACCCGTCCTCCAAGCCGAATACCCCGGCCGCCTGCGCCGCGGCCAACTCTCCGAGGCCGTGTCCCACGACCACGCTCGGCCGGATCCCGACGCTCGCCCACAGCGCCGTGAGCGCGCACTCCAGCGCGTAGATCGCCGGCTGCGTCCGGGTCGCGTCGCTCGGATCGCCCGGCGCCTGCCCGAACAGCACGTCCAGAAGCGAGGCGCCTTGTGCTTCCCGCAGGACTGAGTCGCAACGGTCCAGCACCGCGCGCACCACGGGCTCGCCCGCGTAGAGCGTCTCTCCCATCCCGATCCACTGGCCGGCTTGGCCCGTATATGCGAACGCCACCTTGGTTGCCCCCCGTGGCTCCGGCTGTATCCCGTTCTCCAGCTTTCTCAGCCCGTCCCGCAGGGACGCGGCATCGTGGAATACGACCCCCGCACGGCGATCGAAATGACTCCGTCCGACGCCGGCCGTCCACGCCATGTCCGCAAGCAGGGGATCGGCGTCGTCTTCTGAAGAAAGCGCGCGTTCGTCAAGCCACGACAGGTAACGGTCCGCCAGTTCCCTCAGTGCGCCGTCTGACTTCCCGGATAGTGGCAGGAACCGCGTCTTGCGTGCGGCGAGCCCTTCCTTTGCCAACGTCAGGTCCTTCACCGGCTCCGGCAGGACAACGGCCACGGGTTGCGCCCCACCGGCGGGCTGATGCCCTGAATCGACCCCGTCGCCTGCTCCGCATCCTTCCACCACCACGTGCGCATTCGTCCCGGAGATGCCGAATGCACTGACCGCCGCAAAGGGGGGCCGATCGGGGTGAACGGGCCAGTCCGTCGCTTCGGAAGTCACGCGCACGGGTAATCGGTTCCACTCCAGGTTGGGGTTGGGATCATCGAAGTGCAGGTGCCGGGGAATCACGCCCTGGTTCATCGCCAGGATGACCTTGATCAGGCCCGCAACCCCGGCAGCCGGTTCCAGGTGGCCGATGTTGGTCTTCACCGAGCCGATCAAGAGCGGGTGCTCCGCTTCGCGGCCCTTGCCGTACACCGCTGCCGCCGACTGCACTTCGATCGTGTCACCTAACTCCGATGCGGATCCGTGGGCTTCCAGATAGTCCACGTCCGCCGGGGACACGCCCGCCCGGGACAGTGCCTCCTCGATTACCCGCTCCTGCACCGGACCATTGGGCACCGTCGGCCCTGCGCTGGCCCCGTTCTGGTTGACCGCCGAACCGCGGATCACGCCCCAAATCCGGTCGCCGTCGGCCTTCGCTTCGGCGAGCCGCTTCAGGACGATTATTCCGCAGCCCTCACCCCGTGCGAAGCCGTCCGCAGAGGCATCGAAGGTTTTGCATGCACCCGTCCGCGACAACATCCCCAAATCCGCCATCTCTCTGATTATCCCAGTCGACAGGATTGCGCTGGCGCCTCCAACCAGAGCCATATTCACTTCGCCTCGTTGCAAACCCGCGACCGCGTGATGCAGCGCGACCAGTGACGACGCACAGTTGAGCTCCACCGGGATCGTCGGTCCCTCCAAACCCAGATGGAAGGCAATTCGCCCGACCGCCATGCTCGGGGCGGTGCCCAGATAACTGATGCCGTAGTCGGTGGTGGTCATCAGGTCCCGGTACTCACTGGTGCCGATCCCGGCGTATATCCCGGTGCGGCTGCCTCTCAACCGGTCAGGATCTATCCCGGCATCCTCGATCGCCTGCCAGCTCGTCTCCAGCAGCATGCGATGCCGCGGATCCAGATTACGCGCTTCGATCGGCGAAATCCTGAAGAAGCCTGCGTCGAATTTGTCGATCTCTTCCACAAACCCGCCTCGTCCGTAGGAGGCGTACCCGGTCGGAAGGCTTCCGGCGAGATCGTCCGGGAAATCGGTATCCGGGCGCCTGTCGGTCACCGCGTTCACACCGGCTTCGAGCAGACGCCAAAAGGCCGAAAGATCCGGGGCGCCGGGGAAGCGGCACGCCATGCCGACGATCGCAATTCCGTCGTCCCCGGACCGCACTGCCGGAAGTGGCTCCGGTTGTGCCTGAGGCGCGGGCGTGCTGCCGATCTCACCAAGTGCCTCGACCAGATGACGGGCGAGTGTGGCGATGTTCGGGTAGTCGAACACGACCGTATTGGGCGCCGTGTACTCATCGGAGAACGCCCGGTTCAGCCGGTTCCGCAGTTCCACCGCCATCAGCGAGTCCATGCCCAGGTCGAAGAACCCCACGGTGGGTGCGGGAGTTGACGGCAGCCTCAGCACCGCTTGTACCTCCCGCTGCAGGAAGGACACCAGCAGTTCCTCGTGCGTCCCTGCAGGCGTTTGCCGCAGCCGGGAAAGCAGGTCGCCCGAGGCGGCCACGGCATCGGTCTTGCCTTCAGCAGCGGCGGATAGCAGATCCTCCAGCAGAGGTGGACGGTCCGCGACAGCCTCCGCAAACACCGACCAGTCCATCGACATCACCACGGAAGTCGTCGCGTCCTGACGCACGAGATTTTCGAGGGCCTTGAGACCCTGTTGCGGGGTAAACCAGCGACCCCCGAGCGCCGCCCGTCGCCGCTCGATCCGCTCCTTCTGCTCCGCGGCTTCGCCGATTTCGGACCAAGCTCCCCAGGCAATGGCCTGTGCCGGGAGTCCCAGCGCCCGGCGGTGACCGGCGAGTTGGTCCAGGAAGGCGTTGGCCGCGGCGTGGTTCGCCTGGCCCGGATTGCCCATCACGCCGACCCGGCTCGAGAAGAGAATGAAGAAATCCAGATCACGGTCCACGGTTGCGCGGTGCAGGTGCCAACCCCCCAGGATTTTCGGCCAGAGCACCTTTTCGAAGCTTTCCCAGTTCTGGTTGGTCAGCGCGGCGTCCGACAGCACGCCCACGCTGTGGATCACGCCGCCCAATGGCGGCAGTTCCCGGTCCATCCGCTCCAGCATCCGGTCCACCGCCGCCGCGTCCGAGACGTCCGCAAGTTCCACTTGGACCGTCACCCCGCGTTGCCGGAGCGCATTGATGGTTTCTTCGGCCGCCGCGTCCGGGTCCCGGCGCCCGTTCAGCACGATCGTCCCCGCTCCCCGGTCCGCGAGCCACTCGGCTACCGCGCACCCGATCCCGCCCAGGCCGCCGGTCAAGAGATACGTCCGGTCCTGCCGCAACCGGCCGTTCAGCAACGGCGGGGCCGTCACGACGATTTTACCGAGGTGCCGGGCCGATCGCATGAACCTCAGCGCGGCCCCGGCTTCGGCGAGCGGCCACCGGCTGTGGACGATCGGTTTCAGTTCTCCCGCGGACACGCGCGCCATTACGTCCCGCAAAACCCTGCCTACCCACGCCGGTTCGGTTTTTTTTAGGACGTCGAGTTCCAGGATGGCGTAGGCTACGTCGGGACGCGCGGCCGCCATCTCGTCCTCGCTCAGGATATCCCGCCTGGCCAGTTCCACGAACCGGCCGCCGTGCTTCAGGCAGGACAGACTGGCGTCGATGAAGCCTTCTCCGGTCAGACTGTTCAACACCACGTCCACCCCGGCGCCGTCCGTGACTTCGAGGATTTCCTTGCCGAACGCCGTCGTGCGGCTGTCGAAGATCTGCTCTACGCCCAGCGACCGGAGATATGCCTGCTTGGGCGCACTTGCGGTGGCGAAGACTTCCGCTCCCGCGGCTTGAGCCATTTGGATGGCCGCGATTCCGACTCCCCCCGCGCCGGCGTGGATCAGCACCCGGTCGCCGGCCTTGAGCCCGGAAAACTCGTAGGATAGCGCGGCTGATACGAACGCGCTCGGCACGGTGGCCAGCGCCGTCACCGAGGCTCCCGATGGCGCGGGCGCCACGAGTTCCTCGTGCGTGACCATTTGCGCCGCGAACGCGCCGAATCCCAATCCCACCACGTGGTCGCCGATCGAAACGGTTGACACGTCGGAACCCACCTCGAGGATGTGGCCGCACATCTCCCTGCCAAGATTCCCCTCCGGGATAAAACCAAGGGAGCGGAACACGTCCCAGAAGTTGAGGCCGGAGGCCTCCACGCCGACGCGCACTTCCCGCGGCTTCAGGGGAGGCGCCGGGAGCGGCTGGACGTAGGGTTTCTCGAACACGCCGCCCGGGTCCGGCGCCAGCACCCAGTCGGCCTCTTCCGGTAAGGAGAGGCGTTCCGGCCCGGCGCCGACACGAACCAATCGTGCGACCTGACGGCGTTCGAAGCGGTATGCGATGTGATTTTCGGGGTCCGGATACAACAACTCATTCACGAGGTCGGGGAGAGGCGCCATCTCCGCCGGGTCCAGATCCAGCATCCTCGGTTGCAAGTGCGGCGCCTCCAGCGCGACCGCTTTCCCGAATCCCCACAGCGTGGCGCCGGCCAGTTCCCCACCACGCTCCCGCTCCAGGATCTGTGCGCCGCGGGTCACAAACCACACGCCCTTCGCGGGTGTCCTGTCGGCGTCGGACATACCCTGCGTGAGCGCCAGTGCGCTCGCCCCCACGCGTCTCACGTCTTGTGCGATTTCCCCGGCCGTGGCCTGCGCCCCGTGACCGTCAAGGGCCGCGAGGTGCACCACGCCGCTGAGCGGCTCATCTTTGGGCAGGCTCTCCATCAAGGATCGCCAGGACTCCCGCTGCTCCATCTCCACGGCTTTCTCGACAACACCGGGGGCCGCTGTTGCGGGCGTCTCGTTTTCCGGCGCTTCGCTTCTGGCCAGGACGACCGTCTGGTTGCGGGCTGCAAGGTCGGCTGCCAGTTTCCCTGCCAGCCCGTCTCGGTCCCCCGCCAGAACCCACACGCCGGGAGGCTCTTTCACGTCCGCCGGACCCTGCGCCACGATGACGCCCTTGTCCGGCGTCCGAGAGGTGTTCGACTCGTCCACTCCCAGGACTTCCGCGCCCGTGAAACCCGAGTCGCCGAGGGCTTGCCTCCATACCGCCGGGCTTGCCAAGGCATGATGCGGCCGGTAGTCGTCGGCAAAACGCCACCAGCCATCCAGTTGGCCGAACGTCAGATCCATCCAACCCAGTCCGCTGAGGTTTTCGAGCGCGACCAACTGTCCCGACGGCGCGAGCAGATCACGGCAATGTCCCAATGTCTCTTGCAGATACCGCGTGGCGTGCAGCACGTTGGATGCGATGATCAGGTCATAACTGTGGGGTGCATAGCCTTGAGCGATGGGGTCCTTTTCGACGTCCAGGGTGCGGTACTCAATGCATCCACCGCCGTCGCCGAAGCGCGCCTCCGCTTCCGCGAAAAAGCCCGCGGAGATGTCCGTGTACGTGTAATCGAACCGGCCTTCCGGGAGTTCCGGCAGGATGAAGGTGGTCGCCGATCCCGTGCCCGCGCCGACCTCCACCACCCGGAGCCTGCGATTGTCCGGCAACTTGGCCAGGAGCGCCCGGACCGCGTCGCGCAGCATCTTGTTGGCGGCGCGGGCTACCGGCGCCTTCAGATACAGATCTGCCGGGGTCGGGTCTCCACTGCTGAACAGGAGCGTCAGCGGATCCATGCGCCCGAGCAGCACTTCGGCAAGGGCGTTGCCGCACCGCCGAAACAGCCCGACTTCGGTCACGCCGTGGGGGTATTGCTCCACCATCGTCGTTGCGAACGCCTCAAGATCCTCCGGCATGCCTTGCGGCAGCGGATCGTCGCGTCCCACGATCACAACAAAGCCGTCGCCCTCCGCCGTCAGCACGCCCGACTTGGCAAGCATTTCCAGCATCCGGCGGAAGAGGCGCCGGTGATCGGGGATGACGTTCAGTCGTTGCCGCAAGTCATCGGGGTCAACGGTCTCTCCCGCCCTCCGTTGCCATCCCAACTCTTCGAGGGTCGCGAGCGCGCGGGATCGTGACCATCGCTCCAGGTCTGCCAGAAGGGCATTCCTGTCTTGGGGGTCGACACGCTCGGCGGACAGGTATTCCGACAACAAACTCGAACTGGCGGCAATTGTGGTTGGACTCGGGAAGAAATCCGCGGGTGTGATACCGGCAAGCAGGGCGCGTTCACGCCACACCACCTCGTACAGCAAATCCTTGACCCCTTCGACCGCCGAGAGCAGCGCCGCCCGGGTCGCTCGCTTCACCGTGTACCCGCTCAACCCGCCGAGGGGTGCCCCGGTTGGATCGTAGATGCGCAGCTCTCCGGTCAGGACTTCCGCGGGCTCGCCGGTTGCCGCTTCAGCCGCAGGGAAGGTGTCACTCATGCGCACGTGACAGACCACCCGGTCCGGCAGCGGGCCGGTCAGCCAAAAGCGCTCCCAGCCGAACGGCAGATACGTTGCCGGATCCTTGCCTCCGGCCAGCCGCGCGACGCCCACGACTTGAAAGCAGCCGTCCAGCACGAGTGGATGCACGTCCAGCCCGTTCCGGCCGGACGCTGCCGGGAAGGAGATCTCGGCAAGCGCTTCACCGGGCCGGGCCCATATCTTCCGTAGCGTGCGGAACGACGGACCGAGATCAATTCCGGTGGCAGCCCTGGTCCGGTAATAGTCCGACGCGTCCCCGGGCGACAGGCCGGCCTTCAGGTTTTCGAGATCGATCCGCGCACCGGCCTCCGGTGCCGGGGTGTCCGGCGACACGCGGCCTTCCACGTGTAGCGTCCATTCGCCCTCACTCCCTTTGCTGAAGACCTGGACACGGCGTCCGGGCAATTGCTCGAGAGCGTCGAGTACGACCTGCATCTTGTGACTCCCGTTGGTCGTCCCGTCTTCGGCGTCCTCTTCCGGGAAGACCAGCGGGTTGTGCAATTGCATGTCCTCGATCACCAGTGAACCGTTGCCCTCGGCAAGGGACGCCGATGCCGCCATGGCCCCGTAGAGCGCGCCCGGCGCGATGATGCGGCCGAACACCCGGTGGTCGCTCAGCCACGGCGGATCCGAGGGGAACACTTCCGTCTCGAATGCGATCTCCCCGCGGGCGGATTCGTGGCGAACCCCCAGCAGGGGGTGCCCTGCGCTCCGTCGCCGTTGCTTCGGCGCCTCGATCCAGTGACGTTTGCGCTGGAACGGATAACCCGGCACCGAGATCCGGCGTCGCGCTTCTCCCGCGAACAGTCCTGTAAAGCGAATCGGGAGTCCCGCCGCGTATGCCCCGGCAACCGCTCCCACGAACGTGCCGTCACCTGCCAGCGCATTGTCGGACGGTTGCCGCAGGCTCGACAGCACGGCCGGCGCCGGTGTCTGCGCCGACTCCGGCCAAGCCAGGACCGCCATCGGAGCGAGGACCGAGTGCGGACCGATCTCGACCACCAGGTCCACCCCGAGGTCCGCCAACGTCCGGACGCCGCTGGCGAACGCCACCGGCTCCCGGGCATGCCGCTTCCAGTAGGCCCCGGCCAGCGTCTCGCCGGGCTCCACCGCACGGCCCGTCAGGTTGCTGACCAGGGTGAGGGAAGGCGGCTCGATTGCCACACCGTCCAGGGATGTTTCCAAAGCGTCAAGGGCCGGCTCCATCAGGGCGCTGTGGAACGCCTTGGTCGTGTTCAGCCGCTTGGCCCGGACGTCCTCCGATTCGAAACGCCGCGAGATGGATTCAATGGCCGCTACCGGGCCGCTGACGACCTGGTGGGTTCCGTTGTCCCCCGAGATGCTCAGCCCGACACCGGCGGACGTCGCGTTCAACTCACGCACGGCCGCCGCCACTCGTGCGGCCGGAGCAAATATGGCGGCCATGGCGCCCTCTTCCATTTTTGACATCAGCTCGCCTCGTGTACAGGCGAAGCGCATTCCGTCCGCCAGGCTGAACACTCCGGCTGCCTGCGCCGCGGCCAGTTCCCCGACACTGTGCCCTATCACCACATGGGGCCGTATCCCCATGCTCGCCCAGAGTGCCGTCAGCGCGCACTCCAGCGCGTACAGCGCCGGCTGTTCCCACGCCGTATCGTTCAGTTTCCCTTCCCCTCCGGCCCGGCCGAACATCACGTCCAGCAGGGATGCGCCCCGCACTTCTCGCAGAACCTCGTCGCAGCGGTCCAGTACGGCCCGCACCACCGGCTCGCGCTCATAGAGCGCGTGTCCCATGCCGAGCCACTGGCTCCCCTGACCGGTGTAGGCGAATGCTACCTTGGTCGCTGTCCGCGACCCCGGCCCTTCGTTCGCTTCCGCCAACTGTTTCAATTGATTCCGCAACGATGCGGTGTCGTGGAAGACCACGCCCGCGCGGTGATCGAAATGACTCCGCCCGATGCCCGCGGTCCACGCCATATCCGCAAGCAGCGAATCGACGGCGCTCTCGGACGAAAGCGCGTGTTCGTCGAGCCACGACACGTACCGCTCCGCAAGTTCCCGGAGTGCGTGCTCCGACTTACCCGAGAGCGGAAGGAGACGGGTGAGGCGCGGCCCGCCCGCCGGCTCCGGCAGCGGCAGATCCCTCACGGTCGCCGGCAGCGAAACCGGCACCGGTTGCCCGGAGCCGACGGCCCACGGTTCGCCGGCGGAGGCACCGTCCGCGGCGCAATATTCCTCAAGCACAATGTGGGCGTTCGTCCCCGATATTCCGAACGAGTTCACCCCTGCGAGGCGCGGCCGGTCCGGACGTTGCGGCAGGTCCATCATCGACGACGTCACCTGCAGAGGCAGACGGTCCCAATCGAGGCTAGGGTTGGGATTCCGGAAATGGAGGTGTTTCGGAATCACGCCCCGCTTCAGGACCAGCGCCGCCTTGATCACTCCGGCCACGCCCGCGGCCGATTCCAGATGGCCAACGTTGGTTTTTACGGAACCGATGAGCAGCGGCCGGTCGGCCGTTCGTCTCTTCCCATAGACCGCGGCCACGGCGTTGATCTCGATCGGATCGCCGACTTCCGTTCCGGTCCCATGGGCCTCCAGGTAGTCCACCTCCAACGGGGAGATGCCCGCGTCGGCCAGCGCCGTTTCCATCACTTCTTCCAGCGCGGGGGTGTTCGGCACCGTCAGCCCGATGCCGGTTCCGCCATGGTTCACCGCCGCGCCACGGATCACCGCCCAGATCCGATCGCCGTCCGCCTCCGCCTCACTCAGCCGTTTGAGCACGATGACCCCGCAGCCCTCACCTCGCACGTATCCGTTCGCCGACGCGTCGAACGCCTTGCATTGTCCATCAGGAGACAGCATCATCGAGTCGGCGCGCAGTTCGTAGATGCGACCGTTCAGGATCGCCTGCACGCCGCCGGCGATTGCCAGATCCGCCTTGCCCTGCTGCAAGTCCGCCACCGCGTCGTGGACCGATACCATGGATGACGCGCACGCGGCGTCCACGGCTTTCGCCGGCCCCCTGAGACCCAGCACGAAAGAGACCCGCCCGCTGGCCCCGTTCAGGTTGGTGCCGCTGAGGGCGTAGAGACAGCCGGCAGCCTCGGCGGGCTTGTTCGAGTCCACGACCAGCATCCGGTATTCGTCGTTGCTGATCCCGACGTAGACCCCGGTGCGGCTCTCTCTCAATTCCTCCGGATCGATTCCCGCGTCCTCAAGCGCCTGCCAACTCGTTTCCAGCATCATGCGCTGCTGCGGGTCCAGCCACTCCGCCTCCACCGGTGAGATCCGGAAGAACGAATCGTCGAACTGCTCAATATCGTCGACGAACGCGCCGAAACGGCAGCCCTCGCTCTGCACCGCGTCGTCGCCAAAGATCTGGCCCCAGCGCCCCACGCCGGAACCCGGCACGCCTTCCGACACCGCGTTCTCACCGGCTTCAAGCAGACGCCAGAAGGCCGGGAGGTCCGGCGCGCCGGGAAACCGGCAGGCCATGCCCACGATCGCAATCGGCTGGTTGGAGCCTTTACGTTTGCGACCTTCAGGTTCGCCGCGTTGTTCTTCGGTAGGCTCGGAAGATTTTTTCATCATCGAAATTTGTGTTCTTCGTCAGCAGGTTAATAGTGCAATTTATATCCTTTGCAACTGTCCCGCATTATCGTGCGGCTTTCTCTGACAGTCAATCGCAACATGAACGTGTAGGGCTGTGTGCCAGGCCATGGCTCAGCGCGAATCGTTTCTTTCTCCCCCTCACCCCAGCCCTCTCCCGCAAGGGGCGAGGGAGTGATTAGAATTTCCTCTCCCTTGATGGGAGAGGATTAAGGTGAGGGTGATGGGTCTAGTGGGCGGCCTCTCGGGTCGCGAACCCTGTGCCATTTCCGACGGACAACCACAGGGGGTTGTCCCTACGTAGGGGACGGCCCCTGTGCCGTCCCGTGGGGCTACACGTCCAAATTATCGGCGAGGGCGGCGTTGGCCATCAGAAACTCATACCTGGCTTCGGTGCGTTTGCCCATGAGTTCGTTGAAGGTGCGGTCGGTGTCGAGTTCATTGTGAAGCTCGACTTTGAGGAGCCGGCGCGTGGCGGGATCGAGCGTCGTCTCTTTGAGTTGTTGGGGAAACATCTCGCCGAGGCCCTTGAACCGGCTGATGATTGGCGTGGCCCGGCCCCCGGCTTCGGCCAGGATGCGGTCTTTCTCTTCATCCGTTCCCGCCCAGTGCACGGCCTTGCCCACGTCGATGCGGTAGAGCGGCGGCTGGGCAATATAGACGTGTCCGTGTGTGATCAAGTCCGGGACGTGCCGGAAAAAGAAGGTGAGCAGCAACGTGCTGATGTGGTAGCCGTCCACGTCCGCGTCCATGAGCAAAATGATTTTGTGGTAGCGTAACTTTTTGAGATCGAACTCCCGACCGATCCCGCACCCCAGCACTTTGACCAGGTCCGCCAACTCCTTGTTCTCGACCACCTTGCCGAGGGTGAGTTCCTCGGTGTTCAGCACCTTGCCCCGGATGGGGAAGATCGCTTGGGTCTTCAGATCGCGCCCCTGCTTCGCGGTGCCTCCGGCGGAATCCCCCTCCACCACGAACAGCTCGCTGAGGTCGGGGTCCGTGCTTTGGCAGTCCGCCAGCTTGCCCGGCAGGTTCAGGCGATGGCTCACCGCGGATTTTCGGATGACAGCCTTCGACGCCTCGCGGGAGGCTTCCCGCGCGCGTGCAGCCAGAATCATGCGGCCGACCAGGGTTTCGGCGATGCTTTGATTCTCGTGCAGAAAGTTTTCCAGGGACGGGCGTAACGCGTTGTCCACGAGCCCCTGCACCTCGGGATTATTGAGCCGTTCCTTGGTCTGCCCCTGAAATTGCGGGTTCAGGATGAGCACGCTCAGGACGCAGGCCATGCCTTCGCGGATGTCTTCCGCCTGGACGCTGAGGCCTTTCGGCGTGAGGTTGTGGGTCTCCATATACTGACGCATGGCTTTCACGATACCGGTTCGCAATCCGGCTTCATGGGTGCCGCCGCTCGTTGTGGCCACGCCGTTCACGTAACTCCGGACGAATTCCGCGGGTTCATCCGTCCATTGCAGGGCGACTTCCATGGCGAACCCGTCGTCCTGTGTCGCGGGTTTGCCGTTGTCGCCCAAGCGGCGTTCGCAATAAAACACGAAGTCCGCGGTAGGTTTGTGCCCGCGATCGCTCACGAGCTTGGTGAGGTATTCTTCAATGCCCTGTTCATGGACGAAGTCGTGCGTGTGTCCCGAAGGGCCGTCCTTGAAGGTGATCTTGAGTCCTTTATGAAGATAGGATTTGGCTTCGAGGGTGTGTTGTAACAGGGTGGAGTCGAAGGTTGTCTGCTTTCCGAAAATAGCCGGGTCCGGACGAAAATACACGGTCGTGCCCGTGCCCCGGACGGCGCTCCCCTTGGTGACCGGCCCCAGAGGTTTGCCTGCTCGATACCTTTGCTGCCACTCGCGCCCCTCCCGTTTGACGGTCACCTCCAGGTGATCGGATAAGGCATTCACCACCGAGGCGCCCACCCCGTGCAAGCCACCCGAGTGGATGTAACTGCCGGTTTCGAATTTCCCCCCGGCGTGGAGCGTGGTCATGATAATCTCAAGCGCCGACTTCTTGTATTTCTTATGCTGATCCACCGGAATGCCGCGTCCGTTATCCGTCACGCGGACACCGCCGCCGTTCTTATCCAGTTCGACCGTAATCGTCGTGGCATACCCGTTCATGACCTCGTCGATGGCATTATCCAGAATTTCCCACACGAGATGATGCAGCCCGGTCTTGTCCGTCCCCCCGATATACATCGCGGGTCTCCGGCGAACCGGGTCAATCCCCTCCAGAACAAGAATCTCACTCGCGTCGTATTTCTTGGTCATTGCGGTTCCTTGTTTGCTGCTTCCCCCGCAAGGGCGTTTCTTGCGATCACGTGATTCCTATACGCCAAGGAGTCAGATGTTCGGCTGAAGAGGCATTGAGTATACGGCTATCGGCAGCGGCAAATTGCAACGGTTCCTGGGTGCCTTTTTGGAGACTGATTGCCGAAGCCAGATGAATGGCATCGAAGCCTCGGAGCGGGTAACGTTCAAGGAGGACTTTGGCTAAAGCTAGTACCTCCCCAGTGAGTTCGATGTGGATATACGTGGTCCAGTGTTCCTCGACCCGGCGGCTCAGTCTCGTATATTGCCGCGCCGAGAGATACCCTTCCCGCTTTCTTCGATTGAATCCCGAATACATTTCAGTATAGGCAATCGTCGCCGTTGCTACGGGAAGATGCTCGCGAGACAGGCGCTGAGCGTCTTCGCTCCCTTTTTCCAGGATAAACAGCTTGATGAGAGCGCTCGTATCGAAATAAATCACAGTCGATCGTCGAGAATAGCTTCTGAAACGGGAGGTCCGGAGATTTTTATCGGTTTTGGTTCTTGACGGGTTCGTCGAGTGGGCAGGGTGAGGAGACCCAGGGAAGCCAGTCGAGACAAGCGAGCTTCGAGCGAGGTGGCTTGGTCGGCAGTTTTGATGGGCTGGAGGAGAGCAATCGGTTTGCCGCGTTCCGTGACGATCACTTCTTCCCCTTGCTTGGTCCGGTGCAGGTAATGCGTGAGCCGATTTTTTAATTCTTTAATGCCAACCGCGCACATCATATAACCTCATGGTAGCTATTGTAGCCACTTTATAGGTGTTGTCAAGCTGCGGCGTCACAACGCAAAGACGGGAGATAGCCGCCGTTCTTGTGATTTTCGGCATCCGGCACGGGCAGTCCGCCAGTGAGGGCGTTAGCCCCTTTCAGGTTCCGCGATTAAAAGGTGAATGACCCTGATCCCCGATGACATCCAACAACTGTTGGCGCATATCCTTTCCATTGACGCTTTGCTCAACAACGATGAATACCCCCTTGCCGTTGCTTGCGCGTTGCCACAGTTTGCCCACCAACCGCTTCTCCTTAGTGTCAGAGCTTTCGGCATCACGCGCGCCTTTATATTCGACGACAAGCAGGCGGTCATCTTGCAGTTGCGCCACGAAGTCGGGATAAAATTTATCAGTCGCGGTCGGCAGCCAGAACGAAGCTGGATGACGCGACACGTTGCGCACCCAGAATTTCACCTCAGGCAGGTTGTCGAGGGTTTGAGCACATTGGATTTCCTCACCCTCGTCCACACCGCTAAAGGCCGGCACGGCATGGGGGCCGAGAAAATGTTTACTTGGCTGCCAGCGGCCACGGTGGCGACGTTCTCCTTGGTACATGCCGTCCCGGAAGACAAAGCCGGTATCGAACGAGACCTCGGGCTTGGCTCCGGGTGCGAAGAGACACGCCTGATACGCACTGTTGCGTTCCTTCCGGCGGATCGCGTCAATTTTATCGCGTATCTTTCGAGCCAGGATGAACTTGCAGCGCATGAGCGCGGAGATATGCAGCCCCCGAGAGTTGATCAGGTAGGTGGCAAGACCGGACAGCCACTTGACCAATTCGGTCTGACCGACGTCGGGTTGGCGCACCTTCTGGTCGAGCCACAGGACAAGCGCCTCTTGCGTCCAACCCTCCACGTCGACGTTCAAGCTCAATTGCTCCTGTTCACCGGCGAACCTGTAGGTCAGTCGATTCCCGTCCAGGTCGATTTCGAAGCCGTGGGCGGTCTCATAGATAGAGAACTCGTGCTCGTCCAGCCTGGCCGGATGATTCAACAGGGACCAGTCATGAGACTCCATGAATACGTCGGTGTCGGCAAACTCCAACTGACCCTGAATTTCCGTCATCAGACGCGGAACGCTGAACTTCTCTCCACGTTCGGCTGGTGATAGTCGCAGCTTCGATTCGAGTTGGTGTTGCGCGAAGACCTCATCAAGCGTCTCGCGTTCAGCCGGTGAAAGCTGTTTGTACGCTTGAGCCAGCGTATCGCTCGTACGTCCGGCGACGGCAATTTCGAACTTGCCACCTTCAATCGAACTGACCGTCAGACCTTCGAGTTGCATCTTGCCCAGTGCAGCGGCGACGTCCGGCGTAGCGGTCAGGATGTGCCTGAAAGTCGGTTGTCGAAATTCGTCCGGTGAAAAGAGGTCGTCGTCAAGCTCTGATTGGACCGGCTCGATGTTGTCGCGTGCCTCGTCTTCCTCAAAGCCCATTGCCACTAGCTTATCGACTAGGGAGCGGGCAGCCATGCCCGTTTCAGGTTCGGATAGGAAGGCATAGGCACGGTTCAATTCCGCGGCTTTGCGCCGCGTGGCATACGGCATCCGCAGCACCCGGCCGAGGATCTGTTCCACGTCCACCGCGCTTCTGATGCGCGAGACCGAACAGAAGACGTACGCAAAGGAGCAGTCCCAGCCTTCTTTCAGCGCCTCGATGGTAATGACGTATTCAATCGGGCAGCTTGGGTCAAACAGGTCGATGCCGTCCAGTTCCCTCATGTCACCGGTTGCGATGGCGATTGCGGACTCAGAGACGTTTTCGACTTCCAGCAGGTGTTTCTTCAGGACTCCGACCGTCACATCCTCGTTCTTGGGCTGGGCCTGAAACAGGACAATGGGCCGAATATAATCGTGGTCCTCCTTGGCCGTCTTGTCCAGCGAAGTACGGGCCGCAATCGCTCCGTTCACCGCATTCTGCCACGAGGTGTGTTCGGTTAGCATGATCGGCAGCTTGATCATCTCGGCCTGTTTCAATTCCTGGGCCGAAACGCTGTGCAGAATATTCGATTTTGGTTTCGGTGTCGCCGTGAACTCGATAATGGCGCTGGGATTGAGGCGTGCTTTCATTTCGCGCGTTAGGCCGGTAACGGCGTTGTGTGCCTCGTCCACGATCATCAACGGCTGGTGGAGGTGCAGCAGGTTGGCGAAGGAGAACTTGATCCCGCCGCCTGTCGATTGTTCCAGGCCCTGCGCCGTATCCCTGACGCCGGAAAAATGCGGCTCAAGGTTCTCGTTGTGAGCGTAGACCTTGCGGCCACTGGTGTTTTTGACCCGCAGGGTCTGGATTGTGCCGACCACGATGCAGCAATGGTCACGAAGGTCGTGGGGCCGGATATGGGTAAAGTCGGCGATGTCGAACACCCGTACCCGGCCGTCGAACGCTTCGTCCAGCGTTTGCCGATACGAATGACGAGGCTGCTTCAACGCCTCGGCAGTCTGCTGGCGAATTTTGTCGGTCGGCACCAGCCACACGACCAAGGGATAGTCCTTTTCCACCCAGGTGTCGCGTGCAATCGCGATGGAATGGGCGGCGAGCAGAGTTTTGCCGCCGCCCGTCGGCAGGCGCAGGCAGACGTACGGGACATCCGATAGTTCGGGTAGTGGTGCATATGGGCCGGTATAACGTCCGATCCGCGCGGCCTGCTCCGGCTCGGTGGCAATCGCCTCGTAGGCAGCCTTCGGGCCGGCGATACGGGCTTGCTCGAAGAAGCGGCGCAACGTGTTGAGCGTTTCAGTCTGGTACTGTTTGAGTTGCACGATTCAGGATCTGGTTTTCACGTCGTACGGCATCTGCTTGAAGACGATGCCTTCCTGGTCGAGCGTTGCCGGTGTCAAGCGCGATTGCTCACCGTAGACCGTCAACTGGCCGTCGAAATCAGCTTGTACTTGAGCGATCTCATCCCGAATCTGCGTCAAGATCGCGCGGGTCAGCACGTTGCCGCCGGCCGGTCGCTTGTCGCCTAGAATGCCGTTGTAGAGTAGGGCATAGGCGCGGTCGTCGCACAGTCCCAGCAACGGGGAGTCGCCTTTTCCGTTCCACGGACGCCGTGTCTCGCTGAACCACACGTGGGCGGCAAGTGTCGGAAAGCGAATGTCCTGCCGGATATGGCCTTGTTCATCGAACACGGTGGGGCCAAGACGGTAGAACCGGAAGCCCCCGCCGCCCTGCCAGCCGGCGGACTTGGAAATGCCGCCTTGTTCGCCGTCAATGACTTTTTGCAGGCGGGGAACGCAATGCGTCACGGCGTGCTCGCCCATTTCGACGCCGATATAGCGCCGCCCCATTTTGTGCGCTACCGCCGCTGTGGTGCCGGAGCCGAGAAAGGAGTCGAGCACCAGGTCGCCGGGATTGGTGGCGATGTGGAGCACGCGTTGGATAAGGCGTTCGGGCTTGGGAGTTAAAAAAACGTCATCTTCAAAAAGAGCGAGAATTTCTTTTTTAGAATCTTGTGTATGACCTACATCTTCGTAAGACCATATGGTTTGTGGTGTTACTCCTTGTTTTACCTCTGCTAGAAACCTCTTGATTTGAGGTATTGCATCTCCATTTTTCCCCCACCAAATCCTATTATCCGCATCCAGTTTCCAGAAGGATTCCTCTGACACTCGCCAATAATTGCCCCCTGGAGGCCCTTTGATAATTCGACCGCTGGGAGTCGTAATAGAGTATTTGCCAAGGCTGTATGGATTCCGGGCCGAAAGATCACTTGTCTTCCATGGTCCGCGAGGGTCGTTATCAGGATTTTTGTAAGCCTTGTTTTGTCTCTCTGTCCGAGGCATCAGGTTTGGTTGGAAGGAATCAGCATTTAGTGCAAAGACCAACACGTAGTCATGGTCTGACGAAAAGTGTCGCGCACTAGATTTTGGGGAGTAGTTCTTCCGCCAGATTACCGTATCAGTGAAGTTTTTCCGCCCAAACATTTCATCCATGACAACTTTCAGGTATTGCGCTTCGTTATCGTCAATCGACACCCATATCGAGCCGTCCTCGGCCAACAGTTCACGCAGCAGTTCCAGGCGCGGCCACATCATTGCCAGCCATTGAGTATGCTCCAGATTATCGTCGTAGTGCTCGAAAGCCGACTTGGTGTTGTACGGCGGGTCAATGTAGATGCACTTCACCTGCCTCGCATAGAACGGCAACAGCGCCTTCAGTGCTTCCAGGTTATCGCCCTGAATCAGCATGTTCCCCGCGTCTGGCTCTCCAGCCGACAACTCCGGCGCTTCTTCCAACAACCGATATGGCACGCGCGAAGCCGCGCGAAGGTCATCGTCACGTGTCAGCCAGCTCAGTGTCGGCATGGGTTATCACTCTCCGTCGGAACCTCTGGCATGGCTTCGTTGTATTCGACGATCCATTGTTCGGCTTCTTCTTCGGTGTAGGTTCCGGTAATGGCATTGCTGTTTTCCGGCAGTTCATTGCTTTCTGGCTTGCCAATGTGGGGTTCCAGTTTTACTCTCAACTCTCTTGCTTGTGGGTCGGGCAAGTCTTTGACAATGAGATCCAAGTGTTTCTCATTCAGCTTTCCTGCGAAAATTGCTCCAAATAGGTCACTCTCTTTACCAGCCGACTCTCTAATACGCTCCGCAAATGGGGCAAGCGACCAATCACCGCCACGCCAGCATTTCACTCCTTGCAGATACGTCCCCTCAAAGTTAGCTTCCTGCAATTCCGTGAAGCGAAACTCAGCCGCTTGCATACGCGCCTTATGAAGATTAGCCCCTTGTAGTCTTGCTAGACGAAGATCAGCCGCTTGCAAGTGTGCCTCGACAAGCCACGCCTTTTGCAATCGGCCGTGCATAACACAAGCTCCTTGTAGGTTTGCCCTTCCGAGAACTGTTTCCATTAGCTTCGCTCCGAAAAGATCAGCCGCCTGTAGATGCGCCTGCATAAGATTAGCCCCTTCTAGCCTTGCTTCCATAAGCCCAGCACCTTGCAGGTGTGCTCCCACAAAGTTAGCACCTTGCAGGCGCGCGCACCGGAAATTAGCCCCGTTTAGCCAGCTTCCCTGCAAGTTGATGTGGAGACCTTCGAAAACTTTGTGATCTTCCACAAACAACAGGAGCAGCAGGCTTTGGACTTCTTCCGAAGGTTTGGAAGGGTGGTTTTGGCGATATTTTCTTTCACCCGTTGTCCGCCGGATATGGGCGCAGAGAATGTCCAGGACAGTCTGGCGCAAATCTTCCGTGTCCTGCGCCAGATGGAAGAGTTCGTAGGCGCCACCCAGGCGCACTGAATCGGAGTCGTGACCCAGGTGTTCAATGGCGTTTTTCAAGCGTTCCTGACGCTGCCCCCGTTCGGTGTTCTGGTTGGCCTTTGCCTGTTCCTCTGTGGCCTTGGCTTGTGCCTTTGCCGTGTCCTCCATCGCCTTGGCGCGCTTATTGGCTATCACAGCTTGCCAAACAAGTAAGATTCCGCCAAAGCCGATTCCAAGAAATTTTAAGATTTCGTTTTTCTCTGACAAACCTAAGAGTTGGCCGATATACACTTCAACGCTCTTGGATAACATGACGGCCCCGAGAACCAGAACCGCCGACGATACAAATACAACGAGGCGTATCGAAGTGAAAGGAATGGGTTTCATCAAGGATTTCGCGATAGTGTCATCAAATTGTGATTCGGCAGGGTGCGGGCGGATGCGCAGGTACGCCCCTACGTTGGCGGTTAGTTGCTTTTTCGCAACCGACCCTGCACCGCGGTTTTGACGGCTTCCGGCGTCGGGGTGCCGGGGCCGCACTTCTCGTCTTCGGCCATGGCGAGGCGAATGGCTTCGACGCCGGCGTCGCGTTGTTGTTGCTCCCGGATTAGGTCGCTGATGACCTCACTTTCTGAGCGATATTGCCCGCTGGCGACCTGGGCTTTCAGCCACTCATCATGCGTGTCTGTAATAGAAATGCTGATTCTTGGCATCACTTTGTCTCCAAAATGTATCAAAATTGTATCAATTATGTATCAAAACTGCATCACTTTTGCTCTATTATGCACCACATTTGCAAAATATTCAACAGATCTGGTGGCGAAATACATCATTTTGAACGACATGGAAGCTGCATCTGCTGATTCTACGACTTGCCTCTTGCTCACCCGTGGTCCGCTACCAGATTTCAATTCCCGTTCTTGTGATTCTCGGTATCAAGGACCGGCAGTTCGACGGGTAAGGCTTCGGCTCCTTTCAGGGTGCCGCGTTTGAACAGCGTGTGACCTTTTCCCCCGCGGCCGACGGGTTGATATTTTCGCGTGGTAATGGTGATGGGGCCGCCTTCCTGTTTCAGGACGATCAATTGGTCCTGCTTGCGCGACAGAATGCGGACGGCCAGGACCTTGTCCTTCTGGTCGAGTTTGATGACCGTGACCCCTCGTCCCGGTCCGGAGAGGACACCCACTTCCTCGGCTTTGCACAGGAGCACGCGCCCGCGTTGCGAGGCGACCGCGAGGATGGGCGTGGCCGCGGACGGGTCCAGGGTTTCGACGCTGACGACTTCTTCCTGGTCCCGGAGTTTCATGAACTTTCGACCGAGCCGGGTGGAGGGCTCCTTGAACGGACCCAGGTCGAAGCGTACGCCCATGCCGGCCGATGACACGGCGATCCCTTGCCCAAGCGGACCGTCTCCGTTTTCCGTTGCGCCGTCGAAGAGCGGAAGCGCCGATGGGGTGGGTGAGGCGGCTGCGGCAGACAACCGGGAGTCCGTACTGAGGGCCGCGATGATGCGTTCTCCGTCTTTGAATTTAAACAGCTTTTGTGCGGGGTCCCCATAGCCGCTCCGGGCCGGCGGCAGATCGCCGATGCGGATGGTGTACGCGCTGCCGAAGTTCGAAAAGCACACCATGGTGTCCACTGTGCTGCCGACCAAGGCGGTCAGCAAGGCGTCTCCTTCCCTGAGCCGCGTTTTCGACAGGTCCTTGACCATCCCCACGCGGCGAATCCATCCGTCCGTTGAAATCGTGACCACGGCGTCTTCTTTGACGATGTAGGCCTCGGGATCGAATTCGATTTCTTCGCCCTGGCGGCGTCCGACTTTGGTCCGTCGTTTGTCGCCGTAAGTCTTGGCGAGTTTCTCAAGCTCTTCTTTGACGACTTTCCATAATCGCGATTTCGAGGCGAGGAGGGCCTTGAGGTCCTTGGCCTGCTTCTTTTTGTCGGCCAGCTCGTCCAGCATTTTCTTGATTTCGGTGCGGGACAGTTTATAGATCGGCGTTTCCAGGATCGCGTTGGTTTGGGCGTCGTCGAGCCGGAAGCGCGCCTTAAGTTTTTCCGCGGAGTCCGCCTTGCCGTCGCTTTGGCGGATGATGGTGAGCACTCGGTCCAACGCGTCGAAAATGATTTGAAAGGCTGACAGGATGTGGATGCGTTGCTCCAGGATTCTCAGGTCATAGGAGAACCGGCGCGTGACCGTGTCGAAGCGAAAGTCGATGAACTGTTCGAGGATTTCTTTCAGGTTCAGACACCGGGGTCGCGTGGTCGCGGTGCCCGGCACCGGAAGAAGACACGTCAGGTTGACGGAAAAATTATTCTGGAGCGGGGTGTTTTTGAATAGATAGGCCATGGCCAGGTCGGCCTCGGCATCCTTCTGCAACTCCAGCACGATGTTGACGTCGGTGGTGGATTCGTCGCGGACGTCGACCAGTTGCGGTACTTTCCTGGCGGCGATGAGTTCGCCGATTCGTTCGACGATCGTGGCTTTGTCCACGGCAAAGGGGATCGAGGTGACGACGATCTGCGATTTGTCGTGCGAGGCCGGGACCACCGTGAATTCCCCGCGCACGCGCACGAGTCCCTGGCCGTTCTCGTAGATCTCCCGAAGCTCGGACTTCGTGTTCAGGATTTCTCCGCCGGTGGGAAAATCGGGACCCTTGACCGACTTCATGAGGTCGACAACCGTGCAGGCCCGGTTGTCGATCAGTGCCACGGCTCCGTTGATGACTTCCCCGAGGTTGTGGGGCGGCACGTTGGTGGCCATGCCCACGGCGATGCCGGTGGACCCGTTGACCAGCAGGTTGGGAAACGGCGCGGGCAGGATCAGGGGTTCTTCGTCCTTGCCGTCGTAATTGGGCTGGAAGTCGACCGTGTCTTTGTTCAGTTCGTTCAGCAGTTCGACGGCGACCGGGGTGAGTTTGGCTTCGGTGTACCGATAGGCCGCGGGCGGGTCGCCGTCCAGGCTGCCGAAGTTGCCGTGGCCGTCGACCAGCGGCGCGCGCAGGGACCACCATTGAGCCATGCGCGCCATGGCGTCATAGACCGCGGAGTCGCCGTGGGGATGCCATTCCCCGATCACCGATCCGACGACCTTCGCGCTCTTGATGGGCGGCCGGTCCGGCGAGAGCCGGTGGTTGTGAAACATGGAAAAGAGAATGCGACGCTGCACCGGTTTCAGGCCGTCCCGCACGTCGGGCAGCGCGCGCGCGGTTATGACGGACAGCGCGTAGTTCAGGTACCGCTGGCGCGTGGTTTGGTCCAGCGGCACCGAGGTGACGGGTGCCGGGGGCGTGCTTTTGCCGGGTGTGCGCGTTTTTGATCGGGCCATCAATCGTCTTTTGGGCTCATGTAGGGTGACGACGGCTACGCCCTCTCACCCCACCCCTCTCCCACTAGGGGAGAGGGAGAAAACGGCGTCGTCCGACTCTCCTTCACCCCGACCTTCTCCCAGCGGGAGAGGGAGAAAAGGCCAACTCACGGGGCCGGGGGTAAGGGACCGATACGGTTTCGCGGCCCCCGCTTGGGGGCAGGGACGGGTTTCTTGCGAAGGGGATCACGAAGCGGGTCAGCGATACGGGTTTCCACCCATTGGGGATCCCACCATTCCATCGGGTTGATCTGGACTCCCTGAAGCAGCAGGCTGAAATGCAAATGATCGCCCGCGGCCAACCCCGTCATACCTGATGCGCCGATGATTTGTCCTTTGGCGACCCTCTCTCCTTTTTCCGCGGCGAACGAGGAGAGATGGGCGTATAACGACTGAAGCCCGTAGCCGTGATCGACCACAATGGTGTTGCCGTAAATGCCAAAATACTCCGCCAGTACCACGGTTCCGTCATTGGCGGCTTCCACGGGATAGTGTTTGGTCACCGCCAGGTCGAATCCCAAATGGTACTGCTTGTCCACGACTTTTCCGCCATAGCGGTATTCGCGATGATCGGCAAATGCCGCTTCTACCTGGGAGTTGGATAATTGGACAAAGGCCCCGTTCCACAGGAACTCGGGCCGGCTGTTCGCGGCCAGGGCCGTGAGCTGATCGACCGCGCGCGCTCGCAACACGTTGTTGACCTGCAGGAAGTTGCGAAGCGGATCGTCCAAGTCCTCGATCTCAGGGGTTTGCGCGATGATGGGGCGAACGGTCTGTTCGATGAAACGGTCGGAAATCTTGATGGTTCGGGAGCGCCATTGCTTGGGAACGACGGTGACGTCGAGCCGCTGTTCCGCGTGGTTGCCCAAGCCGTCGTCCGCCACGAGCAGTATCGGCGTCGAGGCCGGGAGGTCATGAGGAAAGGCGAAGAGGGAGAACGCGCTGAAGGCTCGTTCGGAATTGGGGTATCCCGGGAAAAACGTTTCGCCGATTCGGACTCCGTATCGTTGCCCATCATCGGAGACGCGGTAGGCCACGACTCCCGCTCCTCCTTGTGAAACGGGTAAGGGGCTTGACAAGACTTCCAACCGTGGAGGGGCAAATTTTACGGCGACGTCCTGTTCGATCCTTGCCCAATTCCCCTCGAAAAAGCCTCGCCAGGAGTTGTCCCGGGCCGCGATGATCAATTTGACGTATCCCCGACGTTTGGGGATGGTGTCGTCGCCGAAGGGGACGAGGGTGAGGTCGTAGGTCTGACGGGCGCTCCCTCCAATGGACAGGGGCGATTGTGCGGAAAACTGTTCATCTGCCAAGGTGTAGCTCTCAAGGTTCTGGACAAGGCGGACGGTCACCTCGTGGAGACCCGTTTCCGCATCCTCGACGTGAAGGACCAACGGGGTTGTCGGACCGACCTGGGTGAAGGGCTCAACCAGCGTGATACGAGGCGGCGTCCCGTCTCCCCAGCGATAAAAGGCCGTCATGACCAAGTAGAAGGCGAGGATGGCGAGCGCAACCGCGTAGAAGAGAGATTTTTTATTCACGGCTGACACGTCGAAGGGGAATAAACAAGGTACAAGGGGAATAGCAAGATACCATGATTCCGTCAACTAAAGGAACCTCTGATTTAATGCACCATCGGGCGCATGGCTGCGTTGTGTCCTCGCTCAACCCTCACCTATCTCTATGATAAGCCTCGGGTTTCGCTCCGGGACGCCTTGCCCTGCATCCCGCTATCACAATAAATCAGAGGTTCCTAAACAAAGAAGGGAGAATGGGCAGGTGCGACGGAGCTATTGGTTCGTCCCGGCCGGAGTGATTTGGTAGATGCCGCCCCCGTGGTCCACGACGTACAGTTCGCCTTCTTCATCCTCACCGAAGGAAGAAATCCGCAACCCGGAGGCCAGAAGGTCGTGCGGTTGTCCGTCGATCAAGCTCATGATCCGGCCGCTGCAATAGTCGCCGAATACGTAGTTTCCCCGCAGGAAGTCCACGCGTGTCCCGCGATACACGTATCCGCCAGTGACGGCACAGGAGGGTGATTGATTGCGATATTCCGCCACGGGGAGCGTCAGCCCGGTCGTGACGCAGCCCCGGGGAGGCAGAAAACAATGGTTTCCTTCCATGACGCGCCAGCCATAGTTGTTCCCTGCTTCCACCACGTCGATTTCTTCCCATCGATTTTGTCCCACGTCCGCGGCCCACAATTGGCCGGTCTGCCGGTCGAAAGAAAATCTCCAGGGATTCCGGAAGCCCATGGCAAAGATTTCCCGTCCACTTTGTTGCCCGGCAAAAGGGTTGTCGGGAGGAATGCCGTACGGATCGCCTTGGTCAACGTCGATGCGTAACATCTTGCCCAGCAGAGTGTCCGGGCTTTGTCCTCGATTGCCCGGGTCACCGCCTGCTCCGCCGTCTCCCGTGCCAACGTACAGATATCCGTCAGGCCCGAAGGCGAGCATCCCGCCGTTATGATTTGAATAGGGCTGGGGAATCACCATCAGAGTTTTTTCAGCGTGGAGGGCATGCTCGGGGTTTTGCGACACGCGATATTCAGCCACGATCGTGGCCCCATCCGGGTTTCTTGTATAATTGACGAAGAACCGGCCGTTTTTCGCAAAACCGGGGTGGAACGCCAATCCCAGTAGCCCCATTTCCCCGCCGAATTCGACCCGGTCGGAGATGTCCAGAAATGTGGCGGCTTGCAGGGTGTTGTCCCTGAGGATTCGGATTCTGCCCGGCTGTTCCAAGATGAAGAGCCGGTGACTGTCGTCACCCGCGTGCCCGATGAAAACGGGTTGAATGAGCCCCTGCGTGAGGATGGGCGCCAGGGCGATACGTTCAGCGGGCGGCCGCTGAGCCAACGCCCATGTCTGGTGTGCCGACAACAGGAAAAGGAGGGTGAGACATACCCCAAGCGCGCCGAGGATTGCACACCGTTTGGTGTCCTTGCTATAACTCATACTTACTTTTATCGGGGAGACCATGATTCTTAAATTTGAAAATGATCCGTTGGATTCCGAACATGCAGGTGGACATTATTATCACGTTTGTCAGGGACAGATCCAGGAGAAGGAATTATCGATCCCTCCACCTGATCAACCGTACGAATGTCCGAAATGCGGCATTGATCTTGAGACGGAAGATTTTTTTCTGGCCCAACAACGCGGCTGGTCGTAACGGCTTTTGCCGTTGAAGGTTTGTGCATTACGGAAGACGAATGCCGTGGTCGATGTGATCATGACGTGTTATCGAATCCTGAGGAGAGGTGGTGTATGACCGGGAGCCAGGGTCGAAAAACCGTGTCGGTGATGCGTGGGGTCATGATGTTGTGTGATACCTGTTACCAGGACGCGCTTGAGGAAGAATTGACCGATAACAAAAACTACGTCGAGAATTACGAAGAGCTGTTCGACCTCTTGTGCCCGGGCTGTGAAGACATCAATCGTCCGTTGGTCGATGATATGTTAGGCAGTTCCGAGTAAAAATTCTGGGACAAATGCGTTCACGGTCCTTCTCGCGATGGAAAAGTAGTGTATGACGGCTTGGAATCACTTGACCCCTGCTTTCCCGCGGGCAAGCCTAACTCAGATGGCCCTCCTCCTGTGCGTTGCGGGATTTCCGACCGTCCTCTTGGCCGAACCTGCGACCTTCCCCGTTGTTCCGGCTTCCCCATCGGCTGTTTCCCCAGAGTCGACGCACCCGATTGAAGAGGTTGCCATTGAACCTGCCATGCTCCGTTCTCCGGAGATTCTGATTGCCCTGCCGTATTTTCCGCCCGACTCGGATAGTAGTCCCGGCCGCCCGAGCGAGAATTCAGACGAATTGAACACAGATGACGAAACAAAAATTCCCCTCATGGACGAAACAGTCGTTGAGAGCACGTTCGAAGATTCGGTTGAAGATCCGTTTGCCACCGAGAGCGAACCGGTGCAGGATCCCTGGGAGCCGCTCAATACAAGGACGTTTACGCTCAACTATAATATTGACCGTTATTTCCTGAAGCCGACGGCCAGGGTTTACTCTGCCGTGGTAGCGCCCGACCTTCAGGATTCCTTTGCCAATGCATTTTATAATCTGGGATTCGCTTCACGCTTTCTTAACAACATCTTCCAGGGAAAATTCGACCGGGCCGGTACGGAAATGCAACGGTTTCTTTTAAATTCGATCCTTGGCGTGGGAGGGCTCTTCGATGTCGCCAAGTATATGTTCGGAATTGAAGCCCCGCCGGTGGAAGATACGGGTCAGACCCTGGCATCCTATGGAGTTGCTTCCGGGCCCTATATGGTCCTGCCGTTGCTCCCTCCCATGACGGTTCGGCATGCGGTGGGGTACGCCGGCGATATTTTCATGAACCCCGTCAACTATTTTATTCCGTTTGTCCCGAACCTGGGTCTGAATGCAGGGGGCCGCGTGAATGATCGTGCCATCAACCTCGAGACGTTCGAAGGGCTTGAAGAGTCCACCATCGATCTGTACGGGGCCGTCCAGTCGGGTTATATGGATCGCCGGGCCAAAGACATTCAGGAGTAGCCCCTCATTGTCATTGGCATGAAAGTAGCCAACGACTGTAATGCTGAGCCTTGCCCTTTCCGTCATCCTTGCGCACGCGAGGATCCAGGGTCGTTCTCTTCGCAAAGCAGAGGAAAAAGCAATAGCCCTGGATCCTTAGAGATCTCCTGGATCCCCGATCAAATCGTGGCAAGCGTCGAGGATGACTGAAGGAACGGCGAGGATGACAATAAGGAAGTACAATATGCATAGGATAATCCGAGATGTTCGAAGAAGAAAAAACGTTTACCCTTCGGTTTAATCTCGTCGCCGAGTTCCCGGAAGACTACGAGGGCGACGACGACGGGTACGCGTGGCTGCATGATTGGGAGACCCGGGTCAAACCTGAATTAGTCAAAAACGTGGTGGCTGCCTTGCGAGCCCATCCTTCCTGGTCCGTACACATTCGTAATCGGGGAATGGCTGCAACGGATGAAGTAGAGATCGCTTTAAAGAAAACGTTTCCCACGGATGGGCGGTCCTTACCGGAGTAAAGGGGAGAGGAGAAGAGCACGTCATGCTCGGGTGCAGCAGGCGCGTATTGAAGCCATGGACGTTAAGCTGCGCGGTAATGCTCGTTGCTGCCGGTCCCGTTCTTGCGCAGAACCTTGTTTTTACCCCTGTCTTGTCTGCACCCGTCGGCGCGCATCCGGAAGGGCTGACGGTTGGCGATTTCAATGAAGACGGCCACTTGGATATTGCGACGGCGAACAGTGAATCGGACGACGTCTCGGTGTTGTTGGGCAACGGAAACGGCACGTTTCGATCGGGCTATTCCTTCGGTGTGGGCCAGAGTCCGATGTTTCTGACCACGGCAGATCTGAACTTGGATGGGACGTTGGATCTGGCCGTGGCCGAGACCGGAGCCGATCGCGTCGTCGTCCTGTTGGGTAAGGGGAACGGGTTCTTCGAGGAACCCGTGTCGTATCCCTCGGGGAAAGGACCGACGTTTCTGGCGCTGGGTGACGTGGACGGGGATGACGATCCGGACATGGTCGTGGTCAACAGCGGGCGATTCGGACATTACCCGCCCTTCAGTTGGTCGGTCTTGTTGAACGACGGGCAGGGCGCGTTTGCGTTGACCCAACACGACGAAGTGCAGGACCGGCGCGGCTTGTTCCCCACCGGCGCCTCCTTGGCGGATCTGGACGACGATGGGTTGCCGGACCTCACGTTGACGTGGAGCCAGCCGAGTTGGCGGACGCCGAATGGGTACGTATCCGTGTTGCGTAACCAGGGCCAGGGCATATTTTCCGCCTGGAGAACCATTCAGGCCGGTTTCACATTGAGTGCCGTGATCCAAACGGATATGGATGCCGATGGGCATCTGGATCTCATGGTTGCCAGCTTGTTCACCGACAGCATCAAGCTGCTCCTGCAGTTGAGTCCCGGCCAATACACCAAACCCGCCAACATGGAAGTGGGGTTCAGCCCAGTGGCGTTGGGGTATAAGGATCTGGATGGTGACGGCTATCGCGACCTGATTGCCACTAATCGCGCTTCGGATAGTACCTCCATCCTCCTGGGACGGGGAGATGGATCGTTTCAGCCCGCCGGGCACTATGCCGTGGGTACCGTGCCGACCGCCATGGGAATCGAGGATTTTGACAACGACGGGTTGCCGGACATTGTGACGGCCAACAGCGGATCGGATGACGTGTCGATTCTGTTGAGCGGGAAGGCGGTTATCCCTTCCATCAGCCTGAGTGCCGAGGCTGTCCGGTTTTCAACGGACGTGGATTCGCCGGTCCGGCGCACGCATCAATTGACTGTCGCCAACGTGGGGCTCGGCTCCTTGAGTATAGACGAGATTGTGTTGGAAGGGTCCGGGGCCTTTTCCGTTGACCCGGAATCCTGCACAGGATCGACCCTGACCACGGGTAAATTTTGTGCGTTACCTATTCATTTCGAGAGTACGGCGCCCGGCAGACACCAGGCGTTGCTGCGTATTTTCGACAATGCGCCGGGTGGGCCGAGAATCGTGACCCTCAGCGGAACAGTCAAAGGCTGAAGCGTAACGCCGCCTCCCGCTTTGATCTTGCGCTTCCGGACAACGTTCATGAGACAGTGTTCACGATGAGCCCGGACGAGGAACGATCCCCCCTTTCGATCGGCATTGACATCGGCGGAACCTTCACCGATTTTGTGGTGTATGACCATGACGCCGGTCATCTGAAGACCTTCAAGGTGCTCTCGACTCCCGTCGATCCTGCGCAAGCAGTGCTGGAAGGGTTGCGGAGACTGTCCCCGGCTACCGGCCATACTGTCGTGCATGGCTCGACCGTGGCCACCAACGCGTTACTCGAACGAAAGGGGGCATGCACCGCGTTCGTCACGACCCAGGGGTTTCGGGACGTGTTGCAGATCGGCCGGCAAACCCGCCGAAACCTCTATGATTGGTTCAGCGGCGGCGTCCCGGCGCTCGTGCCTTCGGACCGCTGCCTGGAGGTTCAGGAACGACTGGACCATCACGGCCGCGTGTTGCAACCCCTGGTCAAACGATCGCTGTCGTCCCTCGTAGAGACCCTGCGGGAACAACGGGTCGAGGCCGTCGCGCTCTCCCTGTTGTTTTCCTTTGTGAACCCCGATCATGAACGCCAACTCGCGCAATGCCTCCGGGATGCGGGATTCTTTGTTTCCGCCTCGCATGAACTGATCCCGGAATTCCGGGAGTTCGAGCGAGCCTCCACCACGGTGGTGAACGCGTACGTTTCTCCGGTGCTCAACCAATATCTGGAAACCCTCGAGCAATCGTTCGACGGCGGCTCCTTCCACGTCATGCAATCGAATGGTGGGCGGATCCGGGCGGCACAGGTGCGGCAGGAGGGCGTCCGGTCAATCCTGTCCGGACCCGCGGGAGGGGTGATCGGCGCCGAGTACCTTGCGCGGCTGGCGGGGTTTTCGCAGCTTATCACGTTTGACATGGGCGGCACGTCCACGGACGTGTCCGTGGTCAACGGCGAAATTCACACGACGTCGGAAGCGGAAGTCGCCGGTATGCCCATTCGCGTCCCGGTGCTGGACATTCACACGGTCGGTGCCGGCGGCGGGTCCTTGGCGCGAGTCGATGCGGGAGGCGCCTTGCGCGTGGGACCGGAAAGCGCCGGAGCCGATCCGGGGCCCGCGTGCTACGGACGAGGCGGGCAGACGGCAACGGTCACGGATGCCAATGCCTTCCTGGGGCGGTTTCCTGCCGTTGGCTTGTTGGGCGGCGAGCTGCCCCTGGATTTGGAGGCCGCCCATAAGGCCCTGTCTGCGCTTTCACCGGAATTGGCACGGTATGGTACCGGCTCCCACGTCGACTTGGAAGAGATCGCCTTGGGTATCCTTCAGGTGGTCAATGCGGAGATGGAGCGGGCGATTCGCGTGACGTCGGTGGAGCGCGGGCACGATCCCAGGGAGTACGTGCTGCTCTCGTTCGGCGGAGCCGGAGGCGTGCACGCCTGCGAACTGGCGCGATCGCTCAACGTCGGACGTGTGTTGATTCCCCTGGCGGCATCGACGTTGTCCGCCCTTGGCATGCTGACCGCAAACGTGTTTCTGGATTACGTCCAAACCGTGATGTGCCCCGGTGAGACCCCGTTCGAGGAGTTGGAACGCCGGTTCGGTCCCATGGTGGCGCAGGCGCAGGAGGATCTTGCGACCCAACAGGTCCCTGTTCCGGCCCGGCACGTGCATTGTGAATTGGATCTCCGGTATCAAGGCCAATCCTTTGAATTGACCGTGCCGTTTTCGCCTGATTTTCAAACGGCTTTTCACGAACAACATGTCCGGCGCTATGGGTACAAGAACGAGGATGCGGGTCTCGAGATCGTCAACCTTCGCGTTCGTGCAATCGGAGACGTCAATCCCCCTGCGATAGAGACTCAGGCAACGGGGCCTGCGGATTCGTCAGGGGCCTTAAGCCATGAACGCCGGCTCGTGTTTGCCTCCGGGTCCAGCACCGTTCCGTTCTATGATCGCCGGCAATTGCATCCGGGACATCACGTGGCCGGACCCGCGGTCATCTTTCAGGACGATACCACCATTCTCTTGTCGGAAACCGATCACGCGCAGGTCGACGCCTGGCAAAACGTGCTGGTCACCATAGGAGAGGCTCGTGCAGAAAGCCGTTGAACGGGAAGTCTTTAAACATTTGTACGCGTCGGTGGCCGAGGAAATGGGCGTGCGCCTGCAACGATCGGCGTTTTCCCCGAACATCAAGGAGCGCTGCGACTTTTCCTGCGCCGTATTCGACGAAGCCGGACGCCTGGTGGCGCAGGCCGCGCATATTCCGGTTCATCTCGGGGCCATGCCGCTTTCGGTTGAAGCCTGTCGTCGGCATTTGACCTTTGAGCCGGGCGACGTGGCGATCCTGAATGACCCGTTTCATGGCGGCACGCACCTGCCGGACATCACGATCGTCTCGCCGGTCTTTGTCGAGAACGAAAGACTCCTGGGCTTTGTTGCCAACCGCGCGCACCACGCCGACGTCGGTGGAATGTCGCCGGGTTCCATGCCGTTGTCCAGTGAATTGTATCAGGAAGGGGTGATTATTCCGCCCGTGAAACTCATGGACGCCGGGAGGATCAACCAGGCCCTGTGGGATTTCTTCCTGGCGAACGTGCGGACCCCAAAGGAACGGGCCGGTGATTTGCAGGCGCAACTGGCGGCCAGCCGGATCGGGGAGCAACGGCTCCGGGAATTGGCGTCACGCTACGGGGTGGAGCGCGTGCGGGACAATATGTCCGATTTGTTGGCCTATAGTGAAGAACTGACGCGGCACGGCATCCGGCAGTTGCCGAACGGCATCTATCGGTATGAGGACGTGCTCGATGACGACGGCATCGACGACAAACCGATCACGATTGCCGTGGCCGTGACGATCCGGGATGAAGATGTCGTGGTGGATTTCGAGGGAAGCGCGCCCCAGTGCGAAGGGAGCGTCAACGCGGTCTATGCGATTACGGTGTCGGCCACGGCGTACGTGTTTCGATGTTTATTGGGACTGGATATTCCCGGGAACAGCGGGTGCATGGTGCCCATCCACGTCCGGGCGCCTGAAGGGTCGGTGGTCAATGCCCGGTTCCCCGCGGCGGTGGCCGCGGGGAACGTCGAGACGGCCCAGCGCATCGTGGACGTCCTCCTGGGGGCATTGGCACAGGCCTGCCCCGGCCTGGTGCCGGCCGCGAGCCAGGGAACCATGAACAACGTCACGATCGGGGGGTGGGATTGCGACAAGCAACGGCCGTTTGCGTATTATGAAACCTTGGGCGGGGGCATGGGCGCCGGGGTGGAATATCCGGGGGCGAGCGGCATTCATTCCCATATGACGAATACGATGAATACGCCGGTCGAAGCCCTGGAGTATGCGTATCCGTTTCGGATAGCCCGATATGTTCTCCGGGATGGTACAGGCGGCGCAGGGACCCACGCAGGAGGCAACGGGGTCATCCGCGAAATCGAATTCCTGCAGGACGCGCAGGTGACGATCGTCTCCGATCGGCGGGAATCGCAACCGTTCGGGTTGGCCGGGGGAGAGGCCGGACAATCCGGTCGAAACGTGCTGATTCGCAAGGGACAGGAAAAGAAAATCCCCGGCAAAACGACGTTGGCCGTGAGCAAGGGGGATCGTTTGAGGATTGAAACTCCTGGCGGCGGTGGCTATGGTGAGTCGAGAGAGAAGAATTCTGTCAACGAATGAAAGAACACATGCGGGAGTCATGAAACATGAAAGTCACCGATCCTGAACGGTTGGAAATGTTGTTTGAACGTTTTTGCGACGTTTGTCTTGTTGAAAAAGAAGTGTGGACGGAAATCTTCCTGCCCCGGCAGGTGGAAAAAGGGGTGATCCTGACCAACGTGCAGGAGAAATACGAAGTGGTGATCGACGACCCCGAGATCGAGGACACGCTCGATGCCAACATCCCCCTCGGCAAATCCTCGTTACGCGCGGCCATTCAGGAATACAAGGAGCATATCAGTTTTCACAGAACCTAGGCACCGACTTTGGTCTTGAGCGCGGGTTGCGGGGGAACTCGCGGCTCGCATGAGAACGGTTCTGCGATGGCGATTGAGAAAAACGATGACGGCTCCCGACGCGTTTATCAAGGCCCTCCAGCATGAACATATCACCTGTCCTCGGGCGGCTTGCCCCGGAGACGTCCACTGTGCCGAGGTCTCTTCCCCTCAGGATCGCGTGAAAACCTACCACCTTCGATGTGAGGTGTGCGGGTGGGACGAGAGTGTCGGAGGAGTTGATGACGGTGCCGCGCAGTGGGATGAGGGTGGATTACAAGCGATAATCGATGAACATCTCTTGCACCTTCAGCCCGTGTGCCCGTCTGATCAGGCTCCCGTGATCTTTACCTCGCTTCCCAATCCTCGCCGAAAGGCCCGGTATCGCATTTCCTGCTTTTATTGCGGGCGACAGGTCGAGATGGATTGGCCTCCGCGCGTGTAGGGACCAACGATCGTTGGTCCCTACTCCCAATTGCCTTCCACGCCTAATCGCACCCATGTTCCCGGGGCGCTGAATCCGAGATAGTTTTCGTACCTCACGTTGGTCAGGTTGTCCACGGCCCCGAAGAATTTCCATGCGTCGTTCAGGGCATAGGTGGCGGCGAGATCGATTCGATAATACGCTGGAACTCTCGTTTGCGACGTGGGGATTTGCAGGTCGAATCGTGTGCCCGCGGCTTGGAGTTGGCTGCGTATGGTCAATGCGGGCGTGGCCCGTACACGGATTGCGAGGCCACCCGATGCCTTGGGGCGGTTCCGAAGCGGGGCGCTCGTCCCTGAGATGCGGCCGTCCAGGTAGGTGAACCATCCCTGGATCGACACGTCCGGCAATGGGGTTGTCGCCACGTTCAATTCGATCCCCTGCGTCCTGACTTTGTTCAGATTGACCAGGAGCAAGGTCTGTTGCCTGGCAAGAACGGGGTCCAGGTCGATTTGATTGGAAAAGGTATTGTGGAACCAGGTCAGCCGAATTTCACTGTCCCAAACGGGGCTCGATTGGAGAAGGCCCACTTCCCACCCGGTACTGGATTCCGGAGACAGATGCGGATTTCCGATAACTGGATCGCCCAGAGCATTCAGGCTCGGCAATTTGAATCCTTGGCCGTACGTGCCGTGAACGGTTGTTCGTGGGAACGGTTGGACGCTGGCCCCGAGGCGAGGAGTCACCCGGAGCGGAAAATTCTCCGGGCTGTCCACGCGAATGCCCGCACTGAGCCAGATCTGCTTATTCGGGGAAATGATCGATTCCAAGATCCCGGCCGGCGTCGTGCGTGATTGCTGGAAATCCGTGGCGACTTGTGAAGGCAACCCCAGAACCGTCAAGTCCTGGGTTCCGGTTCGCGTTCCGTTTTCGTGAACCAGTTGAATCCCGCCCGCCACTTTCAACAAACGGTTCAGGGAAGCCCGCAGCGTCCAATGGAGCCGCATCCGGGTGAAATCCGTTTGGAAGACCGTCGGAGGGATTCGGAACGTCCCGGGGGAGGACAGCACTCCCGGATTGTCAACGTCCTGTTGCCGGTGGAGCACGTTGGCGGTCAGTTGATTCTCCCAGTTCGGGGCGAGCGGAAACGTCAGGTCGAATCCGGAAGCGACTTCGTCGGTGCGTCGCTGCTCGGTCTTCCGGAGAATGGCCAGTCGTGTCCCGCCGCTTCCTTCCGGAAAGGAACGGGTGTCGGTGTACGTGTATTGTCCCGTGAGTTCGAGCTCGAGTGAATCCGGGCGGGACCAGTTCACGTGGCCTCCGATGGTTCCGGATGCAAACCGGTTTCCCGTGACTTGACCGTCGTCCCGCGTGAAGGCGGTTGAACCGGCGTATCGGAATCGACCGGCAGATCCCGACGATTGGAGCACGCCGCGCGTATAGCCCCATTGGCCCCCTTCCGTCCGGGCAACCACTCGATCCGCCATGGTCCCCTTTTGCGTAATGATGTTGACCGCGCCCGCCATCGCGTCGGAACCATAGAAGACGGAGGCCGGTCCTTTGACGATTTCGATCCGTTCGATCCGCTCAGGTGTCAGGGACGACAAATCCACGGAGCCGCCGCGCTGGTTCGTCGGGTCGTTCAACGGAACGCCGTCCAGCAAGACCATCGTAAAATTCGGATCACCCCCGCGAATGTAGAGTGAACCTAGGCCGCTCCGGCCTCCCATTTCATCCACGAAAATCCCGGGGGTTTGTTGCAGGAGCGTGCCGAGCCTGTTGGGTTGTTGAAGGTCGAAGTCCGTTCTCGTGAACACCTTGGACCGGATGGGTGTCTGCGATTGGTTCGTCGGAAGGGCCGTGGCCGTGACCACTACGGGATCGAGCGTTTCAACAGGTGGGGGGCCCGCCAGTCCGGCTGAAGGCGAGAAACAGAGCGTGCACCACAAGACCCAGGTGCCGGCTAACAAAGATTGGTTGCGGGGTTCCTTTCTTCTCATCACGAGCCGATCTGTGTTATACACACCCGTTCTTCCTGGGCGTTTCCACCCCTTTGCATCGGAAAGAAGCTACCCGTGGCAGTCGAGGTTTCGTCGTGAGCAACATTCCATACCGTACAGAGCCTGAACGTTCGAGCCGGATGCCGTCCTGTCTCCCGTTCCTGATCGTGAACGAAGCCGCCGAGCGATTCAGTTTCTACGGCATGCGAACGATCCTGATCATTTTCATGACCCAATACCTCCTTAACGCGGACGGCGCCCTGGAGGTGATGAGTGAACCCGAAGCGCGCTCCTATTATCACCTTTTTACGTCCGCGGTCTATTTTTTCCCGGTCATCGGGGCCGTGATTGCGGACGTCTGGTTCGGGAAGTACCGGACGATCATGTCGTTGTCGCTGGTGTATTGCCTGGGGCATTTGGCCCTCGCGGTGGATCAGACCAGGCTCGGCTTGGCCGTGGGGCTCACGCTGATTGCCGTGGGTTCCGGAGGCATCAAACCCTGTGTCTCGGCCAACCTCGGGGACCAGTTCAGTTCGACCAACAGTCATCTCCTCAGCAAGGCGTTTTACTGGTTTTATTTTGCGATCAATTTCGGCGCGGGGATTTCCACTCTCCTGACGCCGTTGCTGCTCAACCATATCGGACCCCATCTGGCCTTTGGCGTGCCCGGACTGTTGATGCTGCTTGCGACGTGGGTGTTCTGGTTGGGACGGCGGGACTATGCGCATATCCCCGCCAGGGGAACCGCGTTTCTGCAGGATTTGTTGTCGCGCGAGAGCCTGCTGGCCATGTGGCGGCTCACGCCGATTTACCTGTTCGTGGCCGTGTTTTGGGCGCTCTACGATCAAACCGGGTCGGCGTGGGTTCTCCAGGCCAGAAATATGGATTTGTATTGGATGGGGGTGGAATGGCTCCCTTCGCAAATCCAGTTCGTCAATCCTTTTTTGATCATGCTCCTCATCCCGGTGTTTGCCTATGGCGTTTATCCCGCGGTCGACCGGGTGTTTCCCTTGACGCCCTTGCGGAAGATCAGCACCGGGTTTTTTGTGACGGTGATCGCCTTCGTGATTTCCGCGGTGATCGAAATGCAGATTGCCTCGGGACTGCGGCCGAATATCTCGTGGCAGATCGTGGCGTTCGTGGTGATCACCGCGGCGGAGGTTATGGTCTCGATCACGTGTTTGGAATTTTCCTACACCCAGGCGCCCAGGGCCTTGAAATCGTTCGTGATGGCGCTCTTTCTCCTGTCGGTGTCCCTGGGGAACGCGTTTACCTCATTCGTGAATTACTTCATTCAGAACGACGACGGCAGCGTGCGTCTGGAGGGTCCGGACTATTACTGGTTTTTCACGGCGGTCATGCTGGGCGTGTCGATGCTCTTCATCGTGGTGGCCAAACGCTACAAAGGCCGAACCTATCTTCAAGGCGAAGACGCCTAGTCAATATGTAGTCATTCGCTGACAGTTTCCACCTCATTGCGTAGGTCGGATTAGCGTAGCGTAATCCGACAGGGAGTATCGACCGTTGCGCGAGGTGATTGTCGGGTTACGCCTTCGGCTAACCCGACCTACCAGGCTATCTTCAAGGCGAAGACGCCTGACGGATCGACGGTCGGTCAGGGTTTGGGCTTTTGACTCAGATACAGGACCTGGTTGACGCGGAAGGCCTGTGTGTACTGGTCGGCCGTGATGTGCTGTGAATGAAAACAGCGCCCGTCGAAAATGATCAGGCGATTGGGCTTCATGCGCATGAGGAAGAGGAGTTCCCAATAGGCGTTGCCGTCGTTGATATAGGCATTGTCCCGGTTGGCGAATACGGGGTTGAAGATCATACTGTTCTGAAAATTTTCATAGCCCTCTGCATTGTTGAGAAATTCATCGCTGAGTTCCAGCCGGTCGGCCAGGTCGCGGATTTCCTTGTCCGGCACGATGGGCACCCGTTCCAATCCCGTGGGCACGTGACGGTACAGGCCGGTTCCGCCCATGCAGGATTCCGCGGGGTTCAGGTAGACCATGGCGGTCACGTCCTGATCGATGTGGGGTTGACGCTGTCCGACGTTGAGGCGGTACTGGTGGTTGGTGATGCCTTGAAACACGACCGGCTGGGGATCGAAAAACGGGTACAACTTCAGGCCCCAGAACTCACCGATTGCATCCACGATCGGCCCGGTCTCGACGTTGACTGAGGCCCGCACACCGGGAAAGTTGCCGACTATCTCGAATCGATCGGTATACGGCAACTCCAGGGCCTGTTGCAGGACCTGGTCGGGATACCGGTAGAACCCGTCGACCATGACGACCTTGTGGCGTCCCAGTCCGATTTGTTCGACGGAGACCTGGCAGTCGGGATTGATCGCGAAAGTTTCAGGCGAGGGTGGCACGAGCGAATTCCTGTTAGGGTAATGGATTTTCCCATGGTGCGCCATTGGCTCGTTCTGCGTCAATGGGGTTGGCTCTGATACCCCAAGACGTCGAGTCATCAACCATCGGGGTTCTCCGTGGTACAATGGAATGCCACGCGATTTTGCGTGTTACTCAGACACGATCTCATCGAGGAAGGAACAAGGTATGACCGCACCGTACCGCGACCTGCTGGCCAGGGTCCGCGTCTGTTTTCCGCAGCCGATTTCCAATCGTGTTCATGACAGCTACTTTGTCCATAGCGTCATGCGTGCCATGGATGCGGTGGACGCATTGAAAAGTGAGCGGCCCATTCTGGGGCGGCGTACGCCTCTCGACTACGGCAAGGCTCGCGAAGCGAGTCTGCCGGACAGCGGTATGAGTGTCGAGGACGTCACCGCGGAACTGGTGTCGTATTGTTCGGGGTTGACCATTCCCGGACATCCCCATACGCAACAGAACGTGGTCCCCCCGCCGACTATTTCCTCGCTGATCGGGGTACTTTTGGCTTCTCTGTACAATCCCAATCTCGGGTGGGACGAATATAGCCATCGCTTGGCCCTGGCGGAGGTGGAGATGGTGGCGATGACCGCGCGTCTTGTGGGATACGAGCCGGATGGCGCAGGCGGTGTGTTCACTTTCGGCGGGACCGGCACGACGCTGTACGGCGCCAAGATCGGGTTGGAAAAAGCGATCCCCGGCACCATGGATTCGGGCGTGCGGGAGGAAGCGGTCATCTTTGCCAGCGAGGCCAGTCATTATTGTCGATACAATATTGCGGGGTGGCTGGGCCTCGGAGCGAAAAGTGTCATCACGGTTCCGGCGGACTCGCGGAACGCCATGAACGTCGAGGCTTTTCGGGAGCAGGCCAGGGCGGTCCTTCAACGGGGCGGGAAAATCGCCGCGATTATCGTCACCATGGGGACGACCGATGCCTTTGGGCTCGACGATCTGGCCGGGATCGTGGCGGTGCGCGATGAGTTGGTAAAAGAATTTCAACTTCCGTACCAACCCCACGTTCACGCCGATGCCGTGATCGGCTGGGCATGGTCGGTGTTCAACGACTATGATTTTGAGCACAATCCTTTGGGATTCCGGCCGCGTACCCTTCGCGCGCTGGCAGGAGCGCGTCTTCCCATCCATCGTTTGTCCCTGGCCGACAGTGTGGGGATTGATTTTCACAAATCGGGGTTTGCCCCGTATATCTCAAGCCTGGTGTTGTTCAAGAATCGTGAAGATCTGACCCTCATTCACCGGCCTCAAGAGCAGATGCCGTATCTCTATCAGTTCGGAACCCATCGGCCTGGGATGTATACCATCGAGACTACCCGGGCGGGAGGAGGGATTCTTGCGGCCCTGGCGAACATGAAATTATTCGGGAAGCAGGGGCTGCAAGTCATTATCGGCCACATTGTTGAAATGTCTCAATTGCTCCGCGAACATTTGGAGGGGAATGATTGCACCACGGTCCTGAATCGGGAGAATTTCGGCCCGGTGACATTGTTTCGGGTTTATCCTCGCGGGATCGACACGTTTCGGATCAAAGAGGCCGAAAGCACGGACGTGGCCTATCGAGAGATGCTGCAATCGCACAATGAGTATAACCGGAAGGTGTTCCAGTTCGTCCATCAAGAGGCGATGGACGGTCGGGGCGCGGTGTTATCCCTAACGGATTGCTATCGTACCTCGGACTATGGAGAACCGATCGTGGCGTTGAAATCCTTTATCCTCTCACCGTTTGTAGATGAGGAAACGATCGAAGTGGTCGTGCAGAAGGTGTTGGAAGCCAGGAAACAGATTGCCGAGTAGACCTCTGATGCCGCGTGAACATGCTAATGGTCGCTCATTAGTTCAAGAAAACGCGGCGCCAGGATACGGCTCTGAATCGCCAACAATCCACGTTCCCCCAGTTCACGGTAACTCAGGCTGATTTCGGTTTCCTCCAGACGCCAGGAGTATTCCTGGTTCAGCCCCCGGATCATCGAACCCGGGCTGTGTTGAATCTTCCCGAATTCAGACTCCAACGCCTGCTTGATCCGGTTGTGCGTTTCTTCGCTTCGGTACCGGATCATCACCCGGGCAAACTGGGCGTCGATGGCATAGAGTTTGATGGCTTCCACCGGTCCGTTCGCAAAACGCGGCGGGCCTTCCTTATATTCATAAATGTCGACTCGACCGTCAGGCTCGACGAGAACGAATTGAGAAAGTTCAGCCAGCGCGCTTCCCCAGGGAATGCCCTGAAAGCCAGGTGGTGCGGGCGTCGGATTGGCAGCGAGAAGGAGTTCGGGTAACCAGAAGATCAAGAGCGAAAGGAGCAACGGAACACGACGCGGCATCATCCCGTCACCCTAGCATCCTCGTATGAAAATAGCCAGCAACACCCTGAATCGGTCATTTCGGGCGTCGCGAGGAATCTGCCCTCTATCATCTTTTCAAATGCCTTCCCTTGACCCCAATCGAGGGCGATGACCCAGTGTCGTTTTATGGAGGATAACGAAAAATGTAATCCCCTTTCTCGGCGCCTGCGGGCGTGGCTGCGCCCCGGTCCCGCAACCTATGGAGAGGCGAGGACTGTCTGAGCGAAGCGAGTTCCGCAGCCCAAGAAAACGGGACTGGGGCAAAGGCACCCTCCTGGGGCCACGCCCGGGCGCCAATGGTTTTGGGTCCTTTTACCGAAACAAAAGGACCTCGTCGTGTGGGGGCGAAACCCCGCATGAAAAACAGAAAAAACCTTGGATCCTGGATTGCAAATGTCGAGGATGACAGGAAGGGGAGTCTGGGATTACAGCAGGAGCGTCGAGGATAACAGAAGGGGAAGGGGAGTAAAAGGGGATCAGAACGTCGCGTTTGCGGGGAGCGGTACGGTATGGATCGAATCCTGGCCGACAAGATCCGCCAAATCGGGTACATGTTTCTCAGGAGGTCCCACAAGCGTCCAGGCTTCGGGGTTATCCAGGATCGTCCGGACGAGTTGGGTGTGGAGTTGGTGCCCCGAACATTTGGCGACAATATGACCGATGACGTGGATGCCGAGAAGAGACAGATCTCCAATGAGATCCAACACCTTATGACGAACGCATTCGTCCGCAAAACGAAGTTCCCCTTCATTCATAATACCGGTGTCCGAAAACACGATCGTGTTGTCCAGGGACCCGCCTTGTCCCAAGCCGCGAGCCCATAAGGCTTCCACTTCATGCGAAAATGCAAAGGTCCGGGCATGCGCGATATTGGCCTCGAAATCCGCCGTCGACCACTCATGCTCATAGGTCTGCTGTCGGATCAAGTGATGAGCATAGTCGATCGTATAGGTGATCTTGGGAAACAGTGAGGGAAGAATGGAGATCTCTCGATTGCCGGCACCGATGTGAATGGGTTCTACAATTTTGAGATAGGTGCGAGGACGGTCCTGCGGCAGAATTCCCCCGAGCCGAATGAGTTTGGCAAAGGGAGCCGCACTCCCGTCCATTGCCGGAACTTCTTCTGAATCGATATCGATGAAGGCATTGTCGATTCCCAAACCCCAGAGGGCCGAAAGCACGTGTTCGGTCGTTTGGATTTGGAATCCATTGGACCCGACCGCTGTGCAAAGCTCCGTCTGCCTGAGATTGCGAATTGACGCCTGGCACATCTCGACGTGACTGTTGACTTTCCGCCGGAAGACAATGCCGTTGTCCATGGGCGCAGGGGAAATACTGACCTTCGAGCGACTTCCAGAATGGAGCCCGACCCCGGATACCGAGATGGTTTGCTCAATGGTCTGTTGCCGTTGTCCGATCATGTTTATCCGTTGTTTTGAATTGGAATAAATATTCCATAAATTAAATACTCCTATTCACTCTGCAAATTTCGGGCCAAATAAAGTATCGAAGTATTTTTTGTAACTTATTGAAAAATAAATATAAACGATAATTTATTTTTCATGTAATTGAAATTGATGCAAAAAGTCAATAGGTGTGTTGCATAAAAACATCAAAAGGGGATGCTCAACAATCAAGATCGAAATGGCTCCAATAAATATCGCAAGGACTCGGGGAACTGATTAATAGCATCGGTGCGTGCGAGCCCGGCGATGATGCCACGGTGTTTCTTGTGTAACCCGGAGTCGATCAAGGCCTGGACGTGGAGTTTCCCTCTTAAGGAATCATCGTCCAGAAGTTGCGCCTGCTCCTCGGCTGTCTTGGTTTTAACCAGGTCGGAAAGACATCGTATGGTTTTTTCGACACTATCATAAGGCGGAGCAAGCTTCAATGCAGCATAAAACGCTTCCAGGTTCTGACGGAACTCGCTGAGGACGGTATGGCAATCGCGCTGTGACATGACGGTTATGCAAGGGCGGGCCAGAGCCTGCCCTGCCTGTCCTGAGCGAAGTCGAAGGAAGCGAAGCGAATGGGTGCCCGCCCGCCGTGATCCAGGGATGCTTTATTCGGAATTGCTGAATCCGTCCAGGTCATGCTCTTTCCCGATCATGACCAGGACGTCGCCCTTTTCAATCATATCGCTGGGGGAGGGAGTGAAATTAAAGGTATCCTCCTTCTTTAATTTTCCCTTGATCATGCGATTGACCTGTTTCTTGATGCCGATGATGTTGAGGTTGTGCAGTTCACGGATTTTGGTTTCCTCGATGCTCATGCCGGAAAACCGATCCGGCACGGCAACTTCCTCGACACTGTACCCAGGCGCCAATTCCAGATAGTCCAACACCTCGGGGGAAACCAATCGGTGCGCGAGCCGGATCGCGGCGTCCCGTTCGGGATAAATCACTTCGGTTACCCCGAGGTTGCTGAGGATTTTTCCGTGAACGTTGGTCACGGCCTTGGCAATGATGGACGCGATCCCCATTTCGTGTAACGTTTGGACGATGAGGATGCTCGCCTCGATGTTTTCGCCGATGCTGACCACCGCCACGTCGACGTTTTGGGTGCTGACGGCTTTCAGCGCGCGTTCATCCGTCGCGTCGCATTGGACCGCAAAGGTGGCGCTGTCACTGATGGCTTGAATTTTTGCTTCTTCACTGTCTATGGCAAGGACTTCACATCCCTTTTGAACCAACGATTCCGCGACGCTATATCCGAATCGGCCCAGGCCGATGACTGCAAACAGACGTTTCATGACGTGAGGCTACTCATGTGAGCGTGTGGGTGTGCAATCGTCGTCTTATGCCGATGAAGGCCCGTCTGGTGGTGGCGCATCCGATGGTTCCATGTGTTTCAGAAACGGGCCCAACAAGTCAATGGGCACGGGAAACAGGATGGTCGAACTTTTATCCCCGGCCACGTGCATGATGGTTTCAAGATACCGTAATTGCAGGGCGGCCGGATTTTGGCTCAGGATATTGGCGGCATCGGACAGGCGTTGGGAGGCCTGAAATTCGCCTTCGGCATGGATGACTTTCGATCGTCGTTCCCGTTCCGCTTCCGCCTGCATGGCAATCGCCCGCTGCATTTCCTGCGGGAGGTCCACGTTTTTGACTTCGACCGCAGATACCTTAATGCCCCAGGGTTCGGTGGCCTGGTCGATGATCCGCTGCAAGTCCGCGTTGATTTCGTCCCGTTTCGAGAGCAGGTCATCCAACTGGCTCTGGCCCAAGACGCTCCGCAGGGTCGTCTGGGCGATCATGGAGGTGGCATAATAATAGTCTTCCACTCCGACGATGGCTTTTTCCGACTCCACCACGCGAAAATAGATCACCGCGTTGACCTTGACCGACACGTTGTCTTTCGTGATGACGTCCTGGGGGGGCACGTCCATGGTCACGGTGCGGAGGCTTACGCGAACCAGTTTGTCGATGAACGGGATGATGATGACCACGCCGGGCCCATTCTTCCCGACCAAGCCCTTGGCCAGACGGCCGAACCGAAAAATGACGCCGCGCTCGTATTCCCGCAGGATATAGAAACCTTTCGAGACCAGAATGACGAGCCCGAGGATCAGGATGAATAGCACCATGGGACTAAAATCCATGGGTTCTTACCCCTCGTTTTGAGGCTCCAGGGGTTTCACGTGGACTGTGAGGCCCTCAATTTGGGTGATTTGAATGGGTTGTCCTTCGGTCACGGGTGCCGAACTCACGGCTTCCCAGATTTCACCCTGGACAACAATTTGTCCATTCGGCGTCAGGTTCGTCTTCGCCGATCCGATGCGGCCGATCATTCCTTCGCTGCCGGTGGGTGTTTGCCGTCGTAAGGCACGGACACCGAAATTGACCACCAGCAACGTAAACCCGACCGCCAAGGCGATGACGGGAAGCATAACAGACCAGGAGAGCTGATAATAGGGGAAATCCTGGTTGAAGAGAAACAGCGACCCCAGCACCATGGCCGTGACCCCGCCGATTGCCAATACTCCGTAACTGGTGACGGTGACCTCCAGGATCAACATGACGATGCCCAGGATGAACAGCAGCACCCCCGCATAGTTTACGGGAAGGGACTGGAGGGAATAGAACGCGAGGATCAGGCTGATAGCGCCGACCACGCCTGGCAAAATCGCGCCCGGGCTGTAGAGTTCCGCGATCAACCCGATGGTGCCGATGGTCATGAGCACGTAAGCGATATTCGGATCGCTGATCGCTTTCATGGTTTCGAGTCGCCAACTCATGGGGAAATCGCTGGTGCGCGTGTCCTGGGTCAGAAGGGTGACGGGCTGTTCGCCAATGGCGAGTTCCCAGCCGTCGAGTTGTCGCAACAAGTCGTCGAGATCCGACGCAATCAGGTCGATCACGCCCAGTTCCTGGGCTTGCGTGGCGGTGGCCGAGACGCTTTTCTTTACGGCGTTTTCCGCCCATTCGACGTTCCTCCCGCGACGTTCGGCAATGGAACGGATATAGGCGACCGCGTCATTCTCCACCTTGGCCTTCATTACCTCGTCCATTTCCCCGCCGCCCATGGCCACGGGGTGGGCCGCTCCGATGTTGGTCCCCGGCGCCATGGCCGAGACGTGCGCCGCCAACGTAAGGAATACCCCGGCCGATGCGGCACGCCCGCCGGTCGGGGAGACGTAGACCACAATGGGCAGTTGGGCACCCGTGATGTCTTTAATCATCAAACGCATCGACGTGTCCAGCCCTCCGGGCGTATCGAGTTGAAACACGAGAAATTGGGCGCGTGCCTGCTCCGCGTGGGCAATGGCTTCGTGGAGATATTCGGCGGCGACGGGATTGATCACTCCTTCATACGCGGCGGTGACCACCAGGGAAGGTTCGGCCCGGGAAAGGCCGATCTGACAAGAGAAAAGTAGAACGATCAGCGCGATGACCGCGCGACCTTGCCGATTGTGCCACGGGGAATCACTAACGGGCCAAAACCGGGAAGGCGTTGTGCGAAAGATAGTCAATGCGGAGGAAACCTCCTACAAAAACCATCTTACGGCCCCCTCCCAAGGGTGTCAAGAAAAGTCCCCTGTCTGGGATGCCGCCAAATGCAATGGAGGGATTCAGTGAATCGTGCAAGACAAGTTGCAACCCCAGAAACAGGCTCCTAGAATGCGGGCGATGCCCACGTTTCAACCAGGCCAACGCGTCCATCTGGTCGATAAAAAGGGGCGGCAGTATGCCCTCACGCTCAAAGCCGGCGACCGGTTTCAATACAGCGGGGAGACCATTCCGCATGATGACCTGATCGGACAGCCTGACGGGACCATGGTTCGTCTGTCAGGGGGGAAGACCATGATGGCCTTGATGCCTACCTTGGCGGAATACACGCTGAAGATGCCTCGGGGCGCGCAAGTCCTCTACCCCAAGGATATCGCCATGATCCTCATGTGGGCCGACGTGTACCCCGGCGCCTCCGTATTTGAAGCGGGGGTCGGCTCCGCGGCGCTGACGTTGGGATTGCTGCGCGCTGTCGGCGACCGGGGGCAAGTCGTGAGCTATGAAAGACGGGAAGACTTCGCGCGCACCGCGATCAAGAATATCGAGCGATTTCTGGGCCCCGCGGCCAACTTCCATCTGATGCAACGCGATGCCCATGAAGGCATCGACTGGGATGTGGACGGCACGCCCCATGTCTTCGACCGGGTGCTCCTGGATTTGCCGGAACCCTGGAACGTGGTGCCGCATGTGCCGGCTGCCCTCAGGGCCGGCGGTATTTATTTGAGCTTTGTCCCGACGGTGCCTCAAGTGGTTCAGACGGTGGAGGCCCTGCAACGGACCAAGGCCTTCGGGTTGATCGAAACCTTCGAGACCCTCATGCGACATTGGAACATCGATGGGCGCAGCGTACGGCCGGACCTCCGGATGATCGCCCATTCGGGCTTCATCACCGTCGCTCGGCGCCTGGAAAAGGGCGAGGTCTCTACGGGACCAATCCCCGCGGTCGTATCCGGTGAAGAAGGCGAAACCGAAGACCCGGTGTTTGACGGTGGGTGACGTTGTTCCGTGATATGTGCGGTCCTGCCGGGGCAGGGGACTCGTAAGGCGATGCAAACACTTCTCATTGCGGATGATGACCCCGATCTCCGGTTGTTGCTGCAAACCACGCTGGAAGATCCGGCCTATCGCATCCTGGAGGCCTCGGACGGGGAATCGGCCTTGCATCTGGTTCGGCAGGAACGGCCTGACGTGGTGATCCTGGACCGGATGATGCCCAAACTGGACGGCCTTGAGGTGGCCCAGGCCGTGCTGGCTGATCCGGCCATCCGGCACATCCCCCTGATTCTCCTGACGGCCTTGGAACAGCCTGCGGCCAATGACGGGCAGCCGGAGGTCTTTGCCTATCTGCTCAAACCCTTCAGCCCCTTGCAATTGCTCGAAACCGTCCGGCAGGCGCTCGACCGGACGAGCGCAGCCTAGCCCCTTGGTCGCCCATGAAACTCTCTCAGGATTTCGTCCCGGATGATGATCTCAACAAACAACTGCGTTCGACCAAGTCGCAACTGGCCCTGTATGCCAAAGATTTGAAAGCCCTGTTGTCTCGTGAACAGGAAAAGTCACAGAAGCTGGAAACGACGAATCAGCAGTTGCAGGCCTATGCCCAGGATTTGAAAGCGGCCTATGCAGCCCAACAACAAAAGACGCGGGAACTCGAAAAAGCCTATGCCGATACCGTGGTCCGCCTGACCTTGGCCTCCCGGTACAAGGACGAAGAGACCGGCGCGCACATCCAGCGCCTGAGTCATTACAGCAAACTCCTGGCGCTGGTCATCGGCCTCGATGAAGATGACGCCCAATTGATTTTCGACGCGGCGCCCATGCATGACGTGGGGAAAGTCGGGATTCCGGACCGGATCATGCAAAAGCAGGGGCCGTTGGATGAAGAGGAATGGGAAATCGTCAAACGACACCCGATCCTGGGGGCCAACTTGTTGGCCGGTTCGCCGTCGTTGTTACTACGGACCGCGCGGGATATCGCCCTCACGCATCATGAACGGTGGGACGGGAGCGGCTACCCGCAAGGGTTGAAAGGCGAAGCTATCCCCTTGGGCGGGCGTATGGTCATGTTGGGGGACACCTATGACGCGCTTCGGAGCGTGCGACCGTACAAGCCGGCCTTTTCCCATGAGAAGACGTGCGATATCATCTTGAACGGCAACGCGCGAACCCAACCCCGGCATTTCGATCCGACGCTCCTCGAAGCCTTTCGGGACAAGCACCTGGAATTCGATCGCACTTTTTCGGAAATCAGGGAGGAAGAAACGACGCCGTAGCCCGGCGGGACTAGCCATGTCTTATAAAACCCTCTCCCGCTGGGAGAGGGGAGGGTGAAGCGGGGACGATTGGTTATAGGGCAGCGCCTAGGGGCATGGCTTGGCGAATGCCCCATGCATCCGGAAACACTCGAGGAAGCTCAGCGTTGCGGGAAATCGACCGGATATCCGGCTTCGCCCCAGGCATTCATGCTGCCCGCGACGTTATATACGTATTGGTACCCGAGGCCGGCCAGTGTTTCCGCGGCGATGTTGCTCCGGTGACCGGATTGACAATACACGACAATATGATCGTCGAGCTTTGCACCGAGTTCCGCGTGGCGGCGGCCAATCTCCCGAAAATCGATATTGTAATCGGTGCCGGGAATGAAGCCCGTCATGTGTTCATCTCCGGTGCGGACGTCAATCAGAATAAACCCTTTCTGCTGGAGGCTCGGGGCCTTTTGAAGTCCCCGGTTCAACTCCTGGACGCTCAGTACGTACGTCTGTTGGGCCGAAACGGAACCCCCCAGCACAATCAACGCAAGTGAGAAACCAATGAGGCCACTAAATATTGTCTGGATCTTCATGCAGCACCTCCCTGCCGACAGAATGTGGAGGAACATCAGGAACCAATTCCTGTGTCTGAAATATCCTATGCCCACATTCCGAACGTGGTCAAGAGCCTGTGTGGCTCTCATTGTGATGGGGGGAGGCTTGTTGGAGGGATGTGGCGGCGGCGTTCAGGTCATTCGAGAGAGCCCGGACTCCGGCGTCGTGCGGTATCTGTACAAAGGAAACGATGGACACTTGTACACCTCCAAGCGCGATGAGGCGTTTGACAAGATTCAGGAATTTTGTGGTGGCCCGTACGAGGTGCTCAAGGAAGGACAAACCAAAGGCCGGCAACGGGTGGTCGAGGGCATGGGTGGATCGGAAGTCGTGACCGAAAACTGGTGGGGCATCCGGTTTCAATGCACGCAGTAAACGAGAGGTGAGATAACCGCGCTGTCACGATAAGGATGGAAGCTACATGATGAATGAACAGCGTTCCTTGCCGGACGACGTAAAGCCCTCTGGCAAAACCCCTCTGTTCACTAACGAAACCGTGCCCGACAAGATCCTGAACCATCATGAGTTGCAAGCTGAAACATGGGGTCTTCTCACGGTTGAAGCCGGAACGGTGAGCTTTTTCCGACAAGGAGGGGATGCGCCGCTTGCGGTCATTTCATCGGAAAAGCCTTTCGTTATCCTGCCGGAAGAAGTTCACTACGTGCGTTTATCCGAGGACGCCAAATTTTTCGTGACGTTTTACAAAAGTGCGAAGAACTGACTTCTAAGGGAAAATAGGCATATATGCTTATTGCGGGATGGGGCGTCAGCCAGCGGGAATGGAGAAGACGATCACGTACGCCAATATCAGGGCCAGGCATACGAACAGGATTTCATTGGTCAGCGTCATTTGTATGTTGCTTTCACCTCGCAAATTGGCCAATTTGTGAGGTGGGCGTGAGGGGCGCGTCGCTTGTCATAAGGTGAGCCCTAGGGTGGCACCGTGCGAGAGTAGGACACCCCTCATGCCAGTTTGTCGCTCCGAACAGATACAGGGGGCTCACAGCCCCGCATGACAAGTGGGGAGAACAAACGCCATTCATCCGCAGCAGGGAGAGGGACATGAACAAACTCGTGGCAGGGATTGATGTGGGGAAACAAGACTTAGTGGTGTCCGTGGCGCGTGGGCCGGTCCGCCGCTTTGCCAACACGGGCGTCGGGATCACGGCATTGCTGGCGTGGGTGCGGGAGCAAGCGGTCACCCAAGTGGTGTGTGAAGCCACCGGGGGGTACGAACACTTGCTGGTGCAGCGGGTCCGGCCTACCGCCCTGACCGTGGCGGTGGCGCATCCGACGAAGGTGCGGGCGTTTGCCCGGGCCGTGGGGCAGGGCGCCAAGACCGATCCGCTGGATGCGCAGATCCTGGCCCACTATGGCGAGGTGTTGGAACTCCCGGTGGAAGCCGCGCAAGAGGAGGCCAGTGCGGAGGTGCGGGCGCTACTGGGGCGGCGGCAGCAACTGCTCGATCAACGGACCCAGGAACAGAATCGCTTGGAGAAAGGGTTGCAGGGCCGGGTCAAAAAATCGTGTCAGCGGCATCTGGCGTGGTTGGACAAAGAGTTGAAGCAACTGGAGGAGGAGTACCAGCAGGCCATCCAAGCCCGGCCGGAGTTGGCCGAGCGCGCGGCCTTGTATCAGAGTGTGCGCGGGGTGGGGGTGCTCACGGCAGCGACGTTGCTGGCCTATGTGCCGGAATTGGGCCAGGGCTCGGGGAAGGCGCTGACGGCCTTGGTCGGCGTGGTGCCGTGGGCGCAGGACAGTGGGAGCCATCGGGGGTATCGGGCCATTCGCGGCGGCCGGGGGCTGGTGCGCCGCGCCCTCTACATGGCCGCCTTGTCGGTGATCCGCACGCACACGGATCTGGGGCAGTTTTATCAGCGGTTACGGCGGCGCGGCAAGCCGGGCAAAGTGGCGTTGGTGGCAGTCATGCGGAAGCTGCTGTTGCGGCTGCATGCGATTGCGCACCGGGGAACACCGTGGGTCGCCGAGGGGACGCCGGCATCGTAAAAAAGGCTTGACTGGAAACACAGATACTCTCGCCATCGGTGGACAATCCTTGTAACTGTAGATGAGGGCAAGCAGGGTCTGCAGGAAGTAATAGGTCGCGAATGCCCGAGAGGCCAGCGTAATAATCTCGAAGAGGTCAGCAGCCCACACCAGCAGAATTGCGCAGACAGCGACCCATACATATCCCATCCCGGTCGACAGACGGTGATGGCTGTTTTCCCGCAACAGGCCTCCACCCCCACCCAAATCCGCCACTGCCGCGCTGAACTGACTCATGAGCGCGGCCACCATCAACAGCAAGGGCAGAATGATTGCCACCGGATTCATGGCATTGATGATATCCGACAGCTCTATGTCCATGAGGTCCATGTATTGTACGACCGGCAGAAACAGAATAACCGACACGACATAGAGGATACCGGAGATGATTTGCGCGTTCCGCATGCTCGATACACGAATTTCTCTGCTGTATTTGTCCCCGAGAAAGCGAGACGTTTCAAATCCCTGGACTATCAAGAGAACGCCGGCGAGCATTTGGAATTGTGTCGATACGTCTCTTTTCGGGTAGTCGAAGTGTATTTCCTTCCCAAGCAGGAAATCGATGCTGAAGATACATAGGCCGATCATAAGGGAAAATATGACGGCAAGTTGGATAGTCACGGAGAACGATTCAAGCCGTTCCAGACCGCCCAGCCCTTTTGCATAGCCGACTCCCGTGATGAAGAGAATGATGGTCGTCGTGAGCAAGCGTTCAAGATTCGGGCTGGTGATATCCAGATAGTGCAGGAGAAAATTTGACAGCAGTGACAGGTAGAAGGCTACGGCGACCACGTAGGACAGGATGAGGGCGATGCATGAGAGATATTCAACTTCCTGGGAGTGCTTGGACAGTTGTCCGCTGGCGATACGGGGTTCAACATGTAAAATATTGAATCTGATGACATGTCCGATTGCATAGGCCAAGGCCACGATGCCAAGAATGGCGAACGGTGAACGGATCCCCACCACACTGGCGAGCAGAGGAGCCATGATCAGGAATCCGCTCCCAATGATGGAGGAGAGCGGAGTCAGGGTCGCTTGCCAGAGTTCGCTCTTCAGCATGCGCGAGCGCATCAGAACGAAGCCTATTGCTAGGCACGAAATTAGGAGGAGGGCATTGAATGCGAGGCTCGAAGGAGTCATTCCGGATAATTCCTACCAGGATGAATGGTACTGCGTATTAACTGAGCGTTAAATATGCAAGTAGGTAGGCGCTTAATTCACTACACGTCGGAAAGTGGCAGTCTCGGGCTGTCGCTCGCGGAGAGGGTGGGTATTCGAAGGCGCGCGTTGACCGCGCTCTCGCTAGGGGGCCACGCCACGCAGGGCACTCTTAGTGCCCTGCTTTCCCAGGGGCGCTGCCCCTAGGACGGCCCTGACAACTGGGCCTGTAACCCCTCGAAGGGGAAACATCCCCTTCGAGCATCCCCAGCGACGGGAAACCCGTCTTCCCTCACGCGGCGCGAGGCGCCGGTCACCCCGTGAAGGGGGAATACCCCCTTCAGAACCCCCGTCCGCATCCCACCCTCTTATTTGCGGCTAGCGGATGCGGTTTCGGCTCCACTCCGTATGGCATGGCTCTTGGTGTTATGGCGGAGAGGGTGGGATTCGAACCCACGGACCGTTGCCGGTCAACGGTTTTCGAGACCGCCCGATTCGGCCACTCTCGCACCTCTCCGTCTATCGGTAAGCTTTCAGTTCATGGCGAGGGGCTGGTCCTGCCTGAGCCGTTGAAAGAAACGTTGCAGAAGCTCACGACTCTCGTTTTCCAATATGCCGTACGTGACGGCGATTTGGTGATTCAAGCGGTGATCCTCATGGAGCGCAAACAGGGACCCGCAGGCCCCGGCTTTGGGATCCCAGGTACTGAAGACCAAACGAGGAATCCGCGCTTGCAGCATGGCCCCGGCACACATGAGGCAGGGTTCCAGCGTCACGTACATGGTTGTGCCAGTTAATCGCCAGGATTGCAACTTTTCGGCGGCTTCCCGGATCACGATGAGTTCCGCGTGAGCCGTCGGGTCCTGTTGGCGTTCTCTGGTGTTTCGTCCCCTGGCCACGATGGTATTCTCATGCACGAGGACTGCCCCCACGGGGACCTCGCCTTCGGAGGCGGCTTGCTCCGCTTGCCGCAGTGCTTCGTGCATGAAGGCTTCGTCGGCCGGTAGATGTTGAGTAGTTCTTGTTTCGAGGACCATGACGTTTCTTTGTTTTACCCCCTCACTGTGCAAGCCGGACATGGTTTACAAAATAAACCGGACACATCGTTTACATCGCCTGCGGGGTTTCCGGTTGATGCCACTGCCGGGCCGAGGCGATCGTCAACGTGCGGTCATCCAAGGTCCCCAGCGGATGGAAGCTATAATGAATGGCCCAAGTGCTCTCCCCGATCGGCGTGAACCCCACCGGCTCCTGCGCCAAGACCTCGGACAGGTACAGCCGATGACCCCGCCATTTGACTTCGCCATTGTGCCGCACGTGCCGCACCACCGTCCCCGAGCCATACTCGATGGGCGGCAGTGTCACAGGATAGGGCCGGGGCGAGCCCTGGTACACACTGCCGGGCGTCCGGCGCCCCAGGGCCTCATGCGAGCGGGCCCAATTATATTCCTGCACAAACGCCACGAACCGCCGTTGTTGCGCGGCCCAGGTCGCCGCCGGGGGCCCCACCGCCGCTTTCAGCGCCCGATGCATCCGCTCATGACAGCCATTCTCACTCGGGGTGCCCGGGCGAATCCGCTCGGGCCGAATGCCTAACCGCACCCACCACGCCGCGAGCCGACTGAGCCCCCCGAGCGCCAGAGACGCAAACGGCGGGCCGTTGTCCGTCCGGATCGTCGTCGGCAGCCCATATTCCTGAAACAGCCAGACAAACCACGGCTGCACCGCCGCCGTCGTGGGCTGGCGTAAGCCCTGACACCGCAGCAGATACCGGCTGGCGTGGTCCAGCACCGTCAGCGGATAACACCGCGCGCCATTGCCCACCCGAAAGTCCCCCTTGAAGTCCGCACTCCACAGCGGGGCCGTCGCGGTCCCCTGGCTCAGTCGCTGCGGATCGGCCGGGACCCGTCGGCGATGCCGCCGCGGGCGGACCAAGCCCGCCCGGCGCAAAATGACCCCCACCGTGCTATCCACCGGCCACCCCTGCTCCGGGGCGACCGCCCGTAACCGGTCCCGAATCTTCTTCGGCCCAAAACTCGGATGCCGGCGCTTCATCGCAATGATGGCCGCCACCAGCGCCGCCGGGGTCTGGTGCGGCTGCGTGTGCGGCCGCCGCGACAGGTCCGCTAACCCCGCCACCCCGTGCGTGTGATACCGCGCCAGCCATTTGTCCCCGGTCGGCCGGCTGATGCCATATACCGCACATAACGCGCCCTTCGCATACGCCCCGGTCAGATAGTCGCATACAAATTGTTCTCGTTGGTCCATGATCTTCCACTCCTTCCACGGCATGGGCAGGCCCTCCTTTGCCGTGTAGTGTACCCGTGTAAACCATGTCCCCGGTTTAAAATGTAAACCATGTACCCGGTCTGTACCCCACCCCGGCCCTCTCCCACCAGGGGGAGAGGGTATAAGAGGAGGGCAGGGAGCTTTGGTTTACACGGCAATCATGCTACCATACAGCGGCCTCAGACTCCATGAGGATCCGGTTTCGAAGGACATGGCGCGTCGCACTCCAGTCAACCTTCCCCTTTCAGTCGAGCATCTGCAGTCGATCTGGCGCGAGTTGAATGATTCGTATTTCCAGAACCGGCTGCCGGCCATTGAGATTCAATGGAGTACTCGCCTGACGGCGTCGGCCGGCCTCTTTCGGAGCCGAACGGGTCCGCGCATCTCTTGGGTGTCCCCGGAGGAACGGCATGGCAAGGGGCGCGTCATTCGTTTGTCGGTTCCGCTTCTCTCCGGTCAACCGTTCGATGAGATCCGGGGCACCTTGGCCCACGAGATGATTCATCAATGGCAGTTCGACGTAAAGAAATGGTGTCCTTCGCACGGGCGGGAATTCCGGCGGCTCATGGCCCTGATGAACGCCGATGGTTTGGGGATCACGATTTATCATACGCTCGGCGAGGAGGCCCAAGCCTCCACAAGGTTTACGTGGCGCTGTGCATGGTGCGGCCACGCGTATCATCGCCAACGCAACACCCTTTCAACGAAACGGCATCGCTGTAAATTGTGCCTGGGGCCTCTTATTGCCCGCAACGAGGACGGGCACCCCTTACTTCAACCTTCACGCGAAGAGAGAAGGAGCATCAGGCAGGGCGGCCCTATTCAATTGGCCTTTCAGTTTTAATCGTCCCGGGTGGTGGCGTGGACGAAGCCCGAGCTTCTTTTCCCCGTGTTTGCAGGCGGGCGAGGCGTTTTTGGTCGTTCTCGATTTCCGGGAGGTGATATCGAATGTCCACGTGAACGGCCCGTTCCAGGCAGCGCAACGCGGACACGTAGTCTCTTCTGGTTTCGTAGATATCGGCCAGGAGACGAAGCACCGCGGCTTCGCTGGGTTCCTGCCCGAGTTTGATGAAATGTTCGCTGGCGTTATTGAGGCAGCGTTCCGCTTGCTTCACGTCTCCTTGAGCGAGCAGGGCTTTGCCGAATTGGCTGAACGTGTTGGCCAATCCCAATTCATCGCCGACCACGCGGTGGCACTCGAGGGCCCGTTGAAAATGAACGACGGCGTCGTCGGGTTGCTTGGTAGCGAGTTCCATCAACGCCAGATTGTTATACAGAATGCCCAGGGCGCGGTGGTGTTCAATGGGGTGCAGGACGTCAATGGCCTCCAAATAATAGGCTTTGGCCGTTTCGAATGCGCCCGCGTCCGCTTTGAGGTTGCCGAGGTTCACCAGGGTTTCTCCGACTGTTGACGGATTGTGTTCGCGGCGTTGCAGTGACAGTACTTCGTGATAACAGGCTTCCGCTTCGGCGTATTCTCCCAGTTGCGCGCACACGTTGCCGAGATTCCCCAACGCGGAGATCAGGTCCTGACTCGACTCGTTCTTCCGGGCTTCTTTCACGGCTTCTTCGCACCAATGGCGTGCTTGTGCGAGATTCCCGCGATGCAAATGAATTTGGGCGCGTTGTGAGGCGTCACTCATGAGAGGGAAGGTGCGGGGAACGCGGAGAGAAGGGTTCTCTCCTGACTCGAAGCAACGTCGAGCGCGAGGTGTTGCCAAACCATGCCGGGGTTTGATACCAACGCGCTGGAGCCTGTCCCGGTCCCCGAACGGGGATCCCGTATCACCGGCGAAAGGCGTCTTTGCCTTTTACAATGTTGGAGAGAAGTTCATCGGCTTGTTTGGCCGCGTTGCGACGGCGCCACCATTGGATGCCGAATCGGCAGGCGATGAGTCCGGCCAGACAACCCACGATGATTCCCATCTCATCACTCATGACGATAGTCTAGTCCAACCGCATGCCGTGGGCAAGGTTCACGGTGCCATGTGGCCGATGGCGGCTCGCCAAGGAATCCTCTTCCTATGGAATTGTGGATTTTACTTATTTCGTTGATTGTGATCCTGGTCGGCGCGGAAACATTTACCAACGCGCTCGAACATTTCGGACAACGGTTGCACATTTCCGAGGGGGTCACGGGGTCGGTCTTTGCGGCAGTGGGCACGGCCTTGCCCGAGGCGATGGTTCCGGTAGTGGCCGTGTTGGCCGCCAGCGGGGATTTGTCGGTTCGGCATGATGTCGGGGTGGGGGCCATTTTGGGCGCGCCGCTCATGCTGTCGACCATTACGTTTTTTTTGATGGGCACGTTCGCCGCCCAGCGTCGTGGCTGGGCTCAACCTTTTCGTCCCGAGCCCACCGGCGTGCACCGGGACCTGGACTGGTTTCTCTTTGCCTTTGCCTTGGCGACGCTCGCGATCTTCGTGCCTTCGGAATGGCAATGGGCACGCGTGTCGTTGGCGTTGGTCTTGACCCTGAGTTATTTCGTTTATTTGCTGTTGACCATTCGCGCCTCACAGGGTCTGGTTGAGCAGGGCCATGGGACTGAGGCGGATCACCCCCTGTTCTTGAACCGCTTACGGATCCCCGAGAACCTCGCCACGATTCTCCTGCAACTGGTCATCGGATTCGGGTTGATCATCGGCGGGGCCAAGGGCTTCGTGTACGGGGTGGAGCACTTGGCCGCCTGGCTTGGGCTTTCCACCCTGGCTCTGTCGTTGTTGATCGTGCCGGTGGCGACCGAATTGCCGGAAAAAGTGAATAGTATTATTTGGGTGCGGCGTGGCCGGGACACCTTGGCCTTTGGCAACATCACCGGGGCGATGGTGTTTCAGGGGAGTCTGCTGCCTGCCTTGGGAATCTTGTTGACGCCCTGGGTTCCGCGAAAAGAAGCCCTATGGGGGATCGGGTTGACGTTCCTTGCCGCGGGGTATCTGAAACTTCGTTTACGGTCCCATGCCTTGAGGCCCTACCATTTGATTTTCAACGGCTTGTGCTATCTTGCGTTCGTTTTACTCATTGCCTTTGGGTAAGCGAGCGGGCGCCGGGGTGCCGGAGCCGTATTCGAGATGAAAAGGTTTGTAGTCTCGCTCCGATTTTTATACAATAATATTGGGGCTGTCCTAGATAACGAGATTTATCTAAGATGGCATGATGAGGAAAAGCCGGTTAAGTTGGCACAAACAACGGCGGCTTATTGAACTATTTGTGGCGGGCGCCACTGCCCGAACCGCCGCGTCACTCGTGGGGGTGAATAAAGCCACGGCGAGCTATTATTTTCATCGGTTGCGCCAGTTGATTGAGGCGCAGAGTGAGACGGCAGGGTGGCTAGCCGGTGAAATAGAGATAGATGAGAGTTATTTTGGGGGAAAACGCAAAGGGAAGCGAGGCCGCGGCGCCCCAGGGAAGGTGCCGGTCTTTGGGCTGTTAAAGCGGGAGGGCAAGGTGTATGCGGTCGTCATCCCCAATGCGAAGGCCCAGACCTTACTACCGATCATTCGCGGAAAAGTCCGGCCGGATAGCATCGTGTATACAGATACTTTTCGCAGCTATAACGCCTTGGACGTGTCGGAGTTTAAGCACTACCGGATCAACCACAGCGACGGGTTTGCGGATCAGCAGCAGCATATCAATGGGATCGAGAATTTTTGGAACCAAGCCAAGCGCCATTTACGCAAGTTTAACGGGATCCCGAAAGCGCATTTTCATCTGTTTTTGAAAGAATGTGAGTGGCGCTTTAACAACGGCGATCCCAAGCGTCAATTAAGCCAATTGAAACAGTGGGTTAAAAGAGAACTAGGTTAGTTATCTAGGACAGCCCCATAATATTTTTTCTACCATTCTTGCCGTGTCGTCTCTTTGCTTTTCATCCGAAACTTGCATGTTGTTGAGGGGCGTATGAAATCACCCGTGGTGACCTGTTTGGATATGGAGGGCGTGTTAACTCCGGAAATCTGGCTGGCGTTGGCCGAGAAAACGGGAATTGCCGACTTGAACGTGACCACCCGGGACATTCCCGACTATGACGAACTCATGAAGCTGCGCTTGGACATTCTGGCTAAATTTGATCTCAAGCTGTCGGATATCACGGAAGTGGTCGCGGGGTTGAAACCCCTGGATGGCGCCGTGGAATTTTTGACGTGGTTGCGAGAGCGTTGTCAGGTCATTATTTTATCGGACAGCTATTATGATCTGGTCAGTCCCCTGATGAAACAACTGCACTATCCTTCCATATTTTGTCATACCCTGGAGATTGACGACGGAGGATACATTCGGAATTATTCGCTCCGGCAACAAGACCAGAAACGGCACGCGGTGGCAGCCGTCAAGAGCCTGAACTTTCACGTGTTGGCGGCGGGAGATTCCTATAATGATCTGTCGATGTTGCAAGAAGCCGATGCCGGGTTTTTCTTCCGTCCGCCGGATTCGATTTGTTCCGAATATCCTGAATTTCCCGTCACCCGCTCATATCCTGAGCTGATGGACCAGTTCGTCAGTGCCGGAGGGTTGAGTCACTGATGGCGCACCGTAGGCTGTTCAACGTGACGGTTGAGGCCAACGGCGAAGTCGTGGTTGTACATGCATTACCCATCATTGCAACGGTTGGAAACTGTTGCTTGCCAAAGGAGGCAAGATATGCGTCGCCTGTCTGTCGTGCATAAGGCGTGTGGTGTTCTTTTGATCGTGTCATTGACGATAACGGGCTGCTTGGGCTCACGGGATTGGGCGTATCCGCCTCCTCCGGAGAAAACATATCTGGGCGTGACGGCCGACCAGAAGGTCGACGGCAGTCTGGTGGTCGTTCCCCTTACTGATAAGCGGGGCACGGAGATGCGCGAACAATATTGGGCCGCCGTGATCCCCTTTACTTCTCATGCCACCGCGGTCTATGACCGGCCTGAGACGATACCAAACCCCAACCCCGCTGACGAAGTGTCCTTTGACCCTTCACGCGATTTTGCGCGTGCCCTGGCGGATGAAATTCGAAAGACGAACATTTTTTCTTCCGTGACGTTTGTCGATCAGGATCAACCCCTGCCCGCGAGTGATTTTGTCTTGCAGGGACGACTCTATTCGACGCGGTGGGAGCGGAATATTTCCACGTATCTGTTAGGTCCCGCCGGCACGGTTTTGTGGCTGGCCGGTCTTCCGCTGGGGACCACCGAGACGGACGTGGAAATGTTCGCGCAAATAACCCGGGCGGGGGAGCCGGACAACGTGTTGTGGGGCTTTGCCATGGAATTTGAGGCCCAGGAAACGGATAGCCTCTATAGTGGGTTGGAGGATTCCGTCACAAATTACCCGAGAGGCCTGCAGGAGGGGCTGCGGCTCGCCATTGAAGATTTGGTGGAAAAAGCTCCAACCCGTCTTAAGCCCTGAGAGGGCAAGCGGTCGCGAGTGGGCATGGTAGGTGGGTGTCGATCATGGGAGCACTCGTTGTCCTGGTCACGGCTTCGAGCCAAGAAGAAGCGCTTTTGATCGGGCGCCGCGTGGTGGAGAAAAAACTGGCGGCATGTGTCACGGTCGTGCCCAAAGTGACGTCCATTTTTGAATGGCAAGGCACGGTCTGCGAAGAACATGAATGGCTGTTGGTCATGAAATCGGATGCCGACGTCTACGATGCCCTGGAAGCCGAAGTGAAGGCCCTCCATGGCTATGAGGTGCCTGAAATTCTCGCCTTGTCGGTGGCGAAGGGGTCAAGCGAATATTTGGCATGGGTCAAAGCGATGACCAGCCAGCTTGGTTAGCCTGCCGGCCGTCCCCACTCATCTCTGCCGCGAATGAGAGGCCGGCCATGTGTCAAGGACCGTATTGTCCCTTCCGTAATGCCCCCAATTGACCCTTGAGGATTTTCTTCAGTAAAGTACAGACTCCAGATCCCACATTCACCAGTGCATCTCACCCAAGGTCATTCAGGCTGATCTAAATTGATCCCGTGAACCCCTCTGCCGACAGATGGACGATTGTGCTTTTTCGGGGCATGACCGGGAACTCCTTCAGGATCTCTTTGCGCAAGACAACGGTTAAGCGGGTGCTGCTCGCGGCCGTGCTATTGTCAGTCGTGCAGGTGGGGGTGCTGGCGCATTACGTGGTGCAAACGGGCCAGGTGTCCAACCAGGTTGCCGAACTCGAAGGATTGAAGGAGGAGCTCAGCCAGTCTAAAGGACAAGTGGTTGAATTTTCTGAAGCCATCGATGAAATGCGGCAGCGTGTCCTGACCATCCAATCGATCAACGAAAAGTTGCAAGTCATGTTCGGGCTTAAACCCGAACAAGTGGAAGACGCTGACGTCAACGGACAGGGCGGCGAAGAAGTTCCGTATGAGGCTGCCCTCGATGGTGGAACAGTGATTCTGGATTTCGAATATCTCGCGGCAACCGGCGCGGGCAAGAATCCTGGGCACCTCGGGACCATGATGGCGGCTGACATCAAACATGGGCTGTCCTGGCTCGATCAGCAGACTGCCCGGCAACTCCGCGTGTTGGCCCGGTTGGAAAAAACAGCGGGAGAACGCGTTGGTATTTGGGCTGCGACCCCGTCCATTTGGCCCGTCAAGGGACCCGTTTCATCAAAGTTCGGACCACGCATTTCGCCATTCACCGGAAAGAAGGCGTTCCATGCCGGTGTGGATATTAGTGCCCCGCGAGGGGAAGAAGTCCGCGCCCCTGCCAAAGGCAAAGTGGTCGTGGCAGCCTATGATTCGAGGATGGGAAATTTTATTCGGATCAATCATCGACATGGAGTCGAAACGACCTACGGCCATCTGTCCAAAATACTCGTGCGGTACGGCCAAGAGGTGAAAAGAGGCGATGTGTTGGGGCGGGTCGGCAGCACGGGGCGATTTTCGACCGGACCCCATCTTCATTACCAGGTGGCCGTGAACGATAAAGTCGTTGATCCTCTCCAGTATATTTTGGATTAGCCTTCATACGCTGATCCGCCTCCGTGCGTGAATCCCCCACAAAACATGCAACCCGACACGTTGTTCCCGCGTTGCGTTGATCCGGACCATGGGGCCAATGGCCTAGCCTCAAAATTCCTGCATAGGGCTTCTTTTTAGAGAGGTGGGTCTTCTTTTTTGTTGCCTTCTCCGTGCTGCGGTTTTAGGATAATTGCGTGGTTCTTAGCTCAGGGTGGCTCATGGAGTTTCTTGTCAAGCTACCCTGGATGGGGGCGTCTCTCTCAAAAATCAGGAGAGGAAGCAACGGGTTGGATCATCAGAGGTCTTTACTAGATGACCCTATCTACGCTAAGGTTGGTGAAATAGATGGGAAGTGCTCCGAGAAAGAGGGCAAAGGAGCAAAGAAAACGTATGTTTTGTGGGCACACTGCCGATGGGCTGAGTGGCTAACGTAATAAAAACGTCTCAATATAAGGGGGATCCGCAATGAGCCTCGATTACGTCAAGTTTACACCAGGGTTTGGAAAGTTCATGCCGAAAGAATATCGGGACATGGTAGAGCATGGCCCGTTTGGGAAAAAAATCTCGGTGTCTCAAGTGGGCACCTTCAAGGAGATTTTGGAAGAACACCCGATGTGTGCAGGATGTGCCATGACCCTTTTCATCCGGCTGGCCATGGTGGCATTCCCGAATCCGGAAGATACCATTACGGTTGGGACGGCAGGTTGTGGCCGGTTGGCGATCTCGCAAGCAGCCATCCCATTCGTGTACGGCAATTATGGCGATCAGAACGGGGTTGCCAGTGGCTTGACCCGCGGTCTTCGTCTGCGGTTTGGGGACAAGCCCAAGGACGTCGTCGTGATGGCCGGAGACGGCGGCATGGCCGATATCGGGTTCGCCCAAACTTTGCACTCGTGGTTCAGAAAAGAAAAGTTCACCACCATCATGCTGGACAATGAGGTTTATGGAAACACCGGTGGCCAGGAAAGCGGGATGACGAACAAAAATCAGGTATTGAAAATGGCGCCGCTCGGGAAGAAGTTCGAGAAAATGGATATGTTGGGTATGGCCAAGGTTGCCGGTTGTGCATACGTGGCGACGGTGGTCCCCAACAACCCGCGTCGTGTGGAAAGTGTGATCAAGAAGGCCGTGTTGGTCGCGAGGGAAATCGGTCCCAGCTATATCCAGGCCTACACGTCCTGTAATATCGAATACGCGATCCCGACGGACAAGGTGATGGAAGACGCCAAAACCGTGGAAACCGACCGCTACAAATTCTCGGAATATATTACGGATGAAGCCAAGGAATATTTGTCCCAGTTGTACGGGTACAAAGAATATCTGCCGAAGCCTGCTGCTGCAGTGGAAAAGCAGTAAGGGCGGTCGGTTGAGCAAAGAGGATTGGCGTGTACGTGACGAGAGAGGAGGGCGAAGATCATGGCTATTCGTTATAACATTCGTATGGCGGGAGTCGGAGGCCAAGGGGTCGTCACGGCTTCTCATATCTTCAGTACAGGGGTGATCAACGCCGGTGGGGAAAGCACCATCGTGCCTTTCTATGGGTCCGAAAAGCGAATGGCGCCGGTGGAGAGTTACGTGAGGGTCTCCGATGAGCCGATTTATGAAATCGGCGAAATCACGTTCCCCCACATTATCATGATCTTTCACCCACAGGTCATTACCCATGGGAAAAGCTACACGAATCCGTTTTATTTTGGGCTAAAAAAGGACGGGGTCGCCTTGATCAACAATGATGGTCCCATGAAACTCGAGCCAGACCAGGAACGTGAGCTGGAAGAATTGAACGCCAGACTGTTCTATCTGCCCGCCACCAAACTTTCGCTTGAAGTGGCCGGAATCGACCTGGCCACGAATATGGCCATGGTGGGCGCCATAGGCGCTATTACGGGTCTTTCCGATATGGAGGCCTTGGCGCAAGCGGTGAAAGACCGGTTTTTGGGAAAAGGCTTCGTGGTGTCCGGTGGGACCGCGGCCTTGGATAGCGTGGTCGAAAGAAAGTTCAAGAAGAAACAGGAATTGATCGAGAAAAACCTGGCGGTGGTCCAAGCGGCGTGGGAGTTTGCCGTCGAAAACAATTGGGCTCAAAAGAAAGAGGCATCCACCACGCCAGCCATGGCGTAATGCTTTAACCGACGAGAGAGGCCTGTATGTATTTAGTTGCGAATATCGAAACCGAAATTTGTGCAGCCACGAGTTGTAAGTTGTGCACGCAATATTGTCCTGAGGCCAATACCATTCTGTACGACAATGAGGCCGGCCAGGATCAAGGGTTCAAGTATGGAGCCGCTTACGTTGCGGTGGATCGCTGTAAGGGATGTGCTCAATGTGTCTGGGTGTGCGACAACATGGCCAAACACAATGCCATCAAAATGGAAATGATTGATCAAATTGGTGACACGGCCCTGACGGAAAACGTGACCTATGGTGAAAAAACGAGTTCGGCAGTCTTGGCCAATCCCGTTCGAGGGCAAGTTTGAAGGACGTTGTGCGAACGGCAAGGACGGTATTCGTCTCAACTAGAAAAATACAGAGCGGAGGATAGAGGTGGACGCAACAGAGTTGGAAAGAATCGTTGAACCGGGACCGGCGGGATTTCATCCGCCCTCCGCGGCCGAGTTAGGTGTTCTTCCCCCATTGCCGGAGCATGGCCTGACGTTCGGTCATGAAGTGGCGGAAGAGAAGGCGATGGAAGAAATGGCCAAGGCCATGTTCACGAGAAAAAATGCGACGATCTTCCCCGGTCCCCTGGTGTTATGGAACTGGAACGACCACGCCGCCGAGAAGGCCAGGGCCGTCCTGGAACTCGCGGCCCAAATCCCGGAAGTCCTCATCATCCCGATGCCGGATTATCGTCCCAAATACCCGAAGATCGAGCCCGAGGAAGTCATCAACCCCAATCATCCCAATCTCACGATCTGGGGCAATAAGATCGAAGCCTGTATTTTCATCGGGGTGCATTGTCATTACGCCAATCTGACGTTGAAAATGATTCGAGCCGGCACGAATTGCTGGACCTCGGCGATTTGCGCCGAGCAGGGCCACGAAGACGCCATGTTCACAATTCGGGATTCCGATGCAGCCAAGATTCGAAAGGCGGCGCAGGTATTCAAACGCGTGCGTGAGGAAATGGGGATTGCGTTGCCGGAGAGCGGCGACAGCGTCCGTTTCACGGGGTTGCAATCCAAGGTGCATGACGGCAGGACGCATACGAATCCCTTGGACATTCCACTGGGAGAAGAAGGGACGGCAAGTGCTGCGGCCTTCGGGCATAAAGCCGAAGACATGCAGCGTGAGGGCTAGGCCTATTATGTTTGATCACGCAATCCTGGGAAATTGCTCTGGGATTGTCGTCACCCTGGAGGGGGTCAGTCATGAGTGAAGCATTAGAAACGGAAGTCAAAACTAATCCGCAAGGCGACCCGATTACCAGTGCGGCTCCGGCACCTTCCAAGCAAGAAGGAAGACAAGATCCTCATGCGGAGGCCAAACGGCAACAGGAGGTTTCTCCGGAACATATGTTCTTTGAAGCGCCGCGTGAGCGGGAATTCATTACGGGCAGTGAAGCCGCCAAAGAAGCCGTTCGCCGGTCCAACGTCGATCTCTCCATCGCCTATCCGATTACGCCCCAAAGTGAAACCATGCAGTTGATCGGGGTGTTGTACGGAGAAGGGTACGTCAAGGAATATTATCGGGGGGAGGAAGAATACGGCGTCATGTCGGCCATTGCCGGCGGTTCCCGCGCCGGAGTGCGGTGTTTTACCGCAACGGCCGGACCGGGCACGTTGCGAGGACTTGAACCGATTGCCTCGTGGCCGGGGCATCGCCTTCCCGCCGTGGCCATGTTTACGTGCAGGGTGGTCAATGCCCCGTTAGCCATTCAGCCTGACAATATTGAAGTGTCGTACTTGTTGAATTGCGGCATGATCGTCTTTCACGCCGAGAATCAACAGGACCTGTTCGACTACATCATGAAGGGCTTCATTATCAGTGAAAAGAACGACGTGACGTTGCCGGTCGGGGTGTGCTGCGACGGCTTCTTCGTGACCCATGCCCGGGGTTATTGCTCCATGCAGGACCGGGGGCTCAAATTGCCGGAACGGGATTCATGGAGAGGTGCGGTTCCGGTCCTGGATGCGGAAAATCCTCCGGCCAGGTTGTCCCGTGACGCGCCCGTCCAAAAATCGAATTTCATGGCGTACAACATCCACGCCGTGTGGCAACAAGAGGTGTGGGCCGCGGTGGAACGGTCACGTAAATACATCGACCTGTACATGGACGGCTTGATCGAAACGCGAGACGTTGAGGGTGCCGACGTGCTGTTGATTGCGTCGGGAAGCGCCGCGGCGCAGTCACGCGAGGCCATTCGGATGTGCAAAGACAAAGGCATTCAGGCCGGGTTGATCAAGGTGAAGTCGCTTCGCCCGTTCCCCACCAGGGAATTGCGGCAACTGTGCGCCAAGGCCAAACTGATTGTGGTGCCGGAATTCAATTACGTCGGCTGGTTGGCCAAAGACGTGGCGACGGCCATTTACGGCTACTCGAAAGCCAAAATCGTGGCAGGTCCTCACGTGTACGGTGGCATGTCCATGCCGGTGGAAATGATTTTTGACGAAATCGAATGCGGGCTGACGGGGAAAAAGTCGGCGACGGTTCCTTCTTCCGCTATCATGGGCGCCGTCGACCAGGAAGCCGTTGCTCACTTCATGCAGAATATTTGAACGCGCTGTTGCAAGTTTCCCGAAAAAGCCTACCTCACTCCGTTGAGGTAGGCTTTTTTGTTGCGCGTGCGTATCACGGTTCGGGATGAACATCTTAGTCACCAATGACGACGGCGTCGAATCTTCCGGTCTCCGCACCCTTGCCAAACACCTGAAGAAACTCGGTAACGTGTGGGTGGTGGCTCCCGAACGACCGCAGAACGCCATGGGCCGGGCCATTACCCTGCACAAGCCGCTCAGATTGAAGCAACTCGGCCGGCAGGTCTTCTCGGTGAACGGCACGCCGTCGGATTGCGTCATCGTGGCCGTGGGCCGTGTCCTCCGGGATCACCAGATCCATTTGCTTGTGTCGGGGATCAACAAAGGGTTGAATCTCGGTGACGACGTGACCAATTCCGGCACCGTGGCCGCGGCTCTCGAAGGCGCGATTCGCGGTATTCCTTCGATGGCCATCTCACTGGAGGGCCTGAAACGGTTTCGATTCACCGCGGCGGCCCGTGTGGCGGTCGAGGTGGCCACCCTCATCCTGAAGGCTGGATTGCCGACCGATACTTTATTGAACGTCAACGTGCCCGACGTGCCAGCCGAAGCCATGGCGGGGATACAGGTCACGTCATTAAGCCGGCGGCAATATCGCAATTCCGTCATTGAAAACGTCGACCCCAGGGGGAGCGCGTATTATTGGATCGCAGGGGAACAGGTGACCTGGAACCGCAGAAAGAATTCCGACGCGGATGCCATTGCCGCCAAAAAGGTCTCCCTGACGCCCCTGCATTTTGACATGACGCAGTACCACGCCATGAAAAAGTTGACGGCATGGGAAACCGCGCTGTCAAAGCGAACACGGTCATCCTGAGAGGTGACGACGGGACGCCATGTTCCAGGCACTGTATGAATGGATGGTCTCCTGGTCGGAATCCCCGTACGCGGATCCCGCGTTGTTTTTGTTGGCGTTTGCGGAGTCCTCCGTCTTTCCCATTCCCCCCGACGTGTTATTGATGGCGTTGACTTTGGGGAATTCCTCGTGGGGCCTGTATTACGCGGCCATTACCACCGCCGGCTCCGTGCTGGGGGGCATGGTCGGCTATCTCATCGGATGGTGGGGAGGGAAGCCGCTTCTGCTTCGGCTGATCGGGCAGGATCGTGTCTCCAAGGTCCATGACACGTTTGAACGCTATGAAGGTTGGGCGATTCTGATTGCGGGCCTGACGCCCGTCCCCTATAAAGTGTTTACAATCGGCGCCGGCGCGTTTTATGTTAATTTCCGTGTATTCGTCGTGGCGTCGTTGCTCAGCCGGGGCACCAGGTTTTTTCTGGTTGCCGGTACGTTGCAACTATTGGGTCCCTGGGTCAAAGAAGTCCTGGAACAATACTTCAATTTGTTTACCCTCGTGTTGGTGACGTGCATGATTCTGGGATATTGGATCGTCAAACGGCAAACGAAAAAGGCCATGGGCCCTTCCGCTTCGCCGACCTCCGAATGAACGCTTCGTGAAAATTTTCAACACCCTGACGAATCAAAAAGAGCCCTTCGATCCCATTGCGCCCCCCCGCGTGGGCATCTATGTCTGCGGTGTCACCGTGTACGATGAATGTCATCTGGGTCATGCTCGCAGTGCAATCGTCTTTGACGTGCTCCGGCGATATCTCGGGCATCGAGGCTACGACGTGACCTACGTGAAAAACTTCACCGACGTGGATGATAAGATCATCAACCGGGCGAAGGAAGAAGGCGTTCCGTGGGTGGGAGTCGTCGAGAAATATATGCAGGCGTACGTCCGTGACATGAAACGGTTGGGCGTTGGTACGCCTGACGTTGAACCGCGGGCCACGGAACACATGCCGGAGATTCTTGAAATGATCCGTACGATCATGGAAAAAGGATTTGCCTACCGGGTCGACGGCGACGTCTATTATCGGGTGTCGGCTTTTCCGGAGTATGGGCAATTGAGCAAACGGAACCTTGACGACATGCAAGCCGGGGCGAGGGTCGAAGTGGATGAACGCAAACAGGACCCCATGGACTTCGCCCTATGGAAAGCGGCCAAACCCGGGGAACCGGCTTGGGAGAGTCCCTGGGGACCTGGCCGGCCGGGCTGGCACATCGAGTGTTCGGCCATGTCCGTGCGCCATTTGGGCGCGACTTTTGACATTCACGGAGGCGGCAAGGATCTGACCTTTCCTCATCATGAAAATGAAATTGCGCAGTCCCGTGCCGCAACGGAGCAGGCGTTTGCCCGATATTGGGTGCATAACGGGTTCGTCACCATTGATGAAGAAAAAATGTCGAAGTCGTTGGGGAATTTTTTTACCGTACGGGAGATTTTCGATCAGTCGAATTGTCCGGAACCCGTGACGGCCGAGGCGATACGCTACTTTCTGCTTTCGTCCCACTATCGTGGAGACGTGAATTTTTCAAACTTGGCCGTGGCCGAAGCCAAATCCGCATTGGATAACGTGTATGACCTCTTCACCCGCCTCTCCGAGAAGCCTGGTTCAGGCCAGGACTCCGAGGCTTCTTTAGGAACATCCTTGACCCAATTTCAGGAGGCGTTTGAAGAGGCCATGGATGATGATCTGAACACACCCAAGGCGTTGGCGGCCTTTCAGCAACTTCGGGCCGAGGCTAATCAAATCCTTCGAGGAGGGGTGTCAGGGAAGGACCGGCAGAAGATCCTCACAATCTTTCGGCAATGTGGCGCGCCGTTGGGCTTGTTTCAGCTCAACGACAACGAGTGGGTGTTTCGCGAGTTGGAGTTCGACTCGGAGCAACACCGGATGCGCCCCGAGCAGGAGTACACCGATGAGTGGATTCAAGAACAGATCCGACAAAGGGCCGAAGCGCGGGCGCGGAAAGACTTCGCCGCCGCCGACCACATCCGAAAAGCCTTGGCGGCCAAAGAGATCCTCCTTGAAGACCGGCCGGACGGGAGCACCAGGTGGAAGCGATAAGACCGGCGATTTTCTGTTTGGTGTTCAGGCCGTCACAGAGGCGCTACGATCGGGCTCGCGAACGTTCATAAAGATCTTCCTGTCGCACCGGCATCGTCAATTCTCCCAGATCATTCGTTTCGCCAAAGTTCAAGGCGTGCCCTTGCAGGTTCAGCCGCGAGAACGACTGGAGCGGCTGGTTCTCTCCGCAAATCATCAAGGCGTGGTGGCGCTGGTCGCGGCCAAGTCCTATTCCTCGGAAGACGAGATCCTGAGATATGCCGCGCAACAAAAGGAGCCGGGATTTTTCCTTGCGCTCGACGGGGTGGAGGATCCGCAAAATTTCGGAGCGGTCCTTAGAACGGCTGCCACGGCGGGGATTCATGGAGTGTTTATTCCCGACCGCCGGTCCGTCGGTTTGACGGCATGTGTGGCAAAAGCCTCCGCCGGCGCCGTCGAGCACATTCGGGTGGCCCGGTGCGCCAGTATCGGCAAACTGATCGAACGCTTGCAGGATCGCGGCGTGAACGCCGTGGCGTTGGATCCTCGCTCTCGCCGGCTCTATACCGAGTTGGATTTCAAGGGACCGACTTTACTGGTGTTTGGCGGAGAGGGCAGGGGGCTCAGATCGAGGATTGTCGAACAATGTCATGCCCACGCCCGCATTCCCATGCGCGGGGAGGTGAACTCGCTCAACGTCTCGGCAAGCGTTGCGGTGGTCGCGTATGAAGTGGTTCGTCAACGGATGTAACATTCAGTTCTTCCCGCGAACGTGGGAATTCAGGCTTTTCGTGATCGAACGGGGTTGTCAAGAACGGACGGAGGGCGCGAAGGTATTACCGGATTTGGATTAATCCTTCTTGAATAGCCGCGTTTAAGAGTTGGGCGGCATTCGAGACGCGAACCTTTTTCATCATGTTGGCACGATGGGCTTCGACGGTCTTGACGCTGATGGCGAGACGTTCGGCGATTTCTTTATTCTTGAGGCCGGACCAGATCAGTTGAAGAATTTCCTGTTCCCGCTCGGTGAGCGCTTCCGGACGTTTCCGTCGTATGGGAAGCAGGTCTCTCTTTTTGTTCGTCTTGGTTTGAACGGCCATCGGGCACCGAAATTCTTCTCAAGAGGAATTATGTAGGTAATACTAGCAGGGTATCCAATGAAAAGTAAAGTGGAACAAGCGTTCCAGGAGCAAAAAATTGGAGTTTTTTCGGAGTCACGACATATAGAGTGATGGATGAATTGGGCTCCTATATTTTGTTGTTTGTGGTGGGATTGGTCATAGGCAGTTTCCTGAACGTCTGCATTCTGAGAATCCCCAACGGTCAATCCGTCATTCGACCCGGGTCCCATTGCCCCCGATGCAAGACATCCATTCGCTGGTTCGACAACGTGCCTCTCTTGAGTTTTGTCTGGTTGAGAGCAGAGTGTCGATGGTGCGGGGGAAAGATTTCCTGGCGCTATCCTTTGGTGGAATGTCTGAATGGAGTGGGTTATCTAGGGATCGTCTACACGTTCGGCTGGAACGGTAGCGCCCTCGTATATGCGTTGTTTCTGTCATTGCTGTTGGTCGTGACGATGATCGACCTCGATTATCTCGTGATCCCGGACGTCATCTCTGTCCCGGGGCTGATCATCGGTTTTTTCGCGGCGGCCTTCATTCTGCCCTTGGGTTGGGCCGGTTCAATGCTGGGCATCGCGTTGGGAGGAGGGATCCTGTGGATGCTCGCGGCTGTTAGTCCGTATCTGTTTGGAAAGGAGGGGCTGGGTGGTGGCGACATCAAATTCCTGGCGATGATCGGCGCGTTCCTTGGCTGGGAGCACGTGTGCATGACCTTGTTTCTTGCGTCATGTGCAGGGGCGATGGTCGGCATTGGCCTCATAGCTTTCCGTTGCATGGAGCGCGGTCAATACCTCCCCTTTGCCCCGTTTTTGGCGTCAGGGGCGTTGGCGTCGCTGTTTTTTTATCAGGAACTGTTTGGTATGTATGAGTCCATGTTTGTGTAATGAAAGTCGGGAAAAAGCATTGAACAGCCATGCTTGCGAACATGAACGCTCCCGTTTGGGGAGATCCTCATCCAAGCTGATGGTCACTCGTGCGTGTCCGGTTCAAGGGTCATCAGGATATACGTTGACAGAATTGGTGATTGTCCTCGGCATTTTGGCAGTCGTGCTGGGATTGGGCGGAACATGGCTTTCCTCGCAATTGCCGCACTATCGTTTGAATGGGGTGGTCCGACAAATACGCGCGGATCTCTTGTCAGCGAAGGCACAAGCCGTCAGACAGGGCAATGAGGTCCGTGTCTTTTTTACGGACCCACAGCATTATGATATTTTGGACGACGACAACAATAATGGACGAGTCGATCCCGGCGAAGCCGTCGAATCCCGCTCGATTCTGGAGGAGTTTGCAGGGGTCGCGATCGAGTCCAACAGGAATCCGATCTTCAATCCGAGGGGCACGACCTCCAGTTTCGGCACGATCAGGGTCTCCAATGCCTACGGAGAAAAAGCGATCACGATCGGTATTACGGGGCGCGTGAAGGTGAGGACCCCCTAGTATTTCCGTATGAGCCTCGTGACAAACCATAAGGGCCTAACCCTCCTGGAAGCCGTCATTGCCATGGCGCTCTTTTTTATCGCCGTCTTGGCCTTTGCAGGAGTAGCGGTCACGGCTAGTAAAGGCGCAGCAGCGAGCAAACATCTCACCACGGCCACCACTTTGGCCCAGGAGAAACTGGAACAATTGAGAGGCGCCGGCTACGACGCGGCGGCTGCACTTGAGACCACGGAAGCCTATGGTAGCATGCCCGACTATCCCCTGTATCAACGTGTCGTCAGGATGGAAACCGGCCGTCCCGTTCCAGGATTACAAACGGCGACGGTCACGGTGTGGTGGGCGGACGATCTGCACTCAGTGACCGTATCCACGATTCTTGCACCGTAGTGACCGATGAGATTCAAATCTATGACCAATCAAAGAGGAGTCACCTTAACGGAACTGCTGATCGCCTTGGCCCTGGGGTTGTTCTCCATTGCTGCGGTCTATGGAGTGCATCTGAATCAGGTCAAGCGTCAGATCGTTCAGGAGGACGTGTTGGCCATGCAGCAAACCGCTCGTGCCGCATTGGACATGATGGCCAGGGAGATTCGCATGGCAGGCTATGATCCCATGGAAGTAAATCGGGATGCCGTTTCATCGAATGACTTTCATGGACTCGGCTATCATCCCACGGAATTGCACGTTCGAGCCGATTTGAATGGAAACGGCGTGCCCACCGACTCGAAAGAATCCATTGTCTATCTGTACGACGACTCGACCTCCACGTTGCGACGCAAAGTGGGAGGCGGGGGGCGACAACCCGTGGCGGAACATATCGAGGCGTTCACCTTTTCATATCTTGACGCCTTGGGGCATCCCACGACGCACGCGCCGAGTATTCGGGCAGTTGACGTGCAGGTCACGGCCCGAGCCGCCCACGCCGACAGCCAATATCCCGAGAACGAAGGCTATCGGACCTTTACCCTTCGATCCCGCATTGTCCTGAGAAACCTGCCGTGAAGCTTCACGTACCGAATGGCTCCTCTTCCTTGACGCTTCAACGGCGCTCTACTAATATCCGCTGCCAATGCGATTCGATCGATCATTTCTTTCATATTCACAGTTCGCCTACGGCTGGAGGAGCGCGAAGATGAGAACTACGTTGACCCTGGCTTGTGTCATCCTGAGTCTGTGCTATTGCGGGATGGTGGTCTCCCAGGACCTGCCTGATGATATTCTGGCGGATCAATATCTGTTGGAAGCGAAAAAAGCCCTGGAAAGCGGCGAGCCGCAAACCGCAAGAAGGGCGTTTGAGAAAATCGAAGCCTTGGATACGGAACCCCCGTTGGAGTTCTTCTTTTTTTTCGGCAAACTTCTGGTTGAACACGGTACGACAGTGGATGACGTCCGTCAGGGACAAGCTTCGCTCAAACAATTTGTGGTCAATATCGAAAAGAGTTCCGAATTTTATCGGCCGACCCTGGAACTGCTTTCCGTGGCAGGGGGAACAATCGAAAAAGCCGAGCGGCAGCAAACGGAAGAAGCAACACGACAGGCGGCTGCGAAGGAACGCGCAACCAGGCTCAAGGACTTGATGCCATCGTTATTGGAAAACCTCAAGCAGCAGATGGTCACTGTCCAGGGCGGCACGTTCACCATGGGCTGTACGGAGGAACAGAGCAGTTGCGATGAGGATGAAAAGCCGGTCCGTCAGGTGCAGGTGAACAGTTTCAGGATAGGCAAGTATCAGGTGACCCAGGACCTGTGGGAGGCGGTGATGGGCAAGAATCCGAGCAGGTTCCGGAACTGCCCCCGGTGTCCCGTGGAGAACGTGGGCTGGGATGACACCAAACTGTTTCTCAAGAAATTGAACGCGCTCACGGGAGAACACTATCGCCTGCCGACTGATGCGGAATGGGAGTATGCCGCAAGGGGCGGGCAGAAGAGCCAAGCGCACCTTTACGTCGGAAGTGACGACCTGGATTCGGTCGCCTGGTATGACAAGAACAGCGGGAACAGGGTCCATCGGGTCGGGCAAAAAGAACCCAACGGGTTGGGCCTGTACGACATGAGCGGGAACGTTTGGGAGTGGATGGAGGATTGTTGGAACAAGAAGTACCCTGGGCCTCCGACTGATGGAAGCGCGTGGAAGAGCAGGAATTGTTCACGGCACATGTTGCGTGGCGGTGCTTGGACCAGCTACCCGAGGTACCTGCGTTCCTCGAATCGCTACTGGAATTTGTCAGCCTTCCTGCGCAACGACGTCGGATTTCGTCTGGTCGGGACGCCTTAAGTCATTCGCGCTCCTGCTCACTCGCCACTCCGCCCGGCGTGCCCAGGAACATCACGGCAACGACGGCCAGCGAGACTGCCACTGCGCCGACCGTGAGTGAGTCTCCTACTGCTCCGGCCAACGCGGAGTTGAGAGAGTCCAGCAGCATGTCCGCCATCCGAATGCCGTCAGCCCCTGCCTCCGCGAATTCGGCTCTGAGCGTGTCGGTCGTGGACGGATCGAACAGTACCCGCGGGTTTGTCTCGATGGCATCGAGCCGGTCCGGGGAGAGCGCAGCCCTGACTGTATCGGAGAGCATCCCTTCCAGCCTCCGGGAGAACCGCGTCGTCAATACGACGCCCAGCACTGCGAGACCCATCATCCCGCCTGCCAACCTGTAAAACAGAAGCAGACTGGTCGCAAATCCCCTGAACCTGAACGGGACCGAGTTCTGCACGGCGACCGTAAACACGGGGAGCGCACCTCCCAGGCCAAACCCCATGACCACAATGGATCCCACGGCTCCGGCGAAACTCGTCCGTTCGTCCATGGCGGAGATGAGATACATACCCATCGTCATGAGCCCCGTGCTGAAGAGGGCCTGTATCCGGTAACGTCCGGCCCTGCGCAGCAGGATCCCGGATAGAACGGCCCCGAAGACGATCGCGAGCATCATGGGCGTCAGGAAATTACCGCTGCTGGTTGCGGAAGCGCCCAGCACGCCCTGAAAGAACAGGGGGACGAACATGATGCTGCCGTACAGGGCGAGTCCGCTCAGAAACATCACGACCACCGAGACGACCATTGTCCGGTTGCGGTAGACGTCCAAGGGCATGATGGGAGAATCCGATCGTGACTCGATGACCACGAAAGCCGCGGCCATGGCGAACCCGAATGCCAGGAAGCCGATAGTCTGCGGCGAACCCCACTCGTATTGGACGCCGCCCCATGACAGTGCGAGCAGGATGGGCACCACCGCCAGGATCAGGGTTGCCATTCCCGGATAGTCCATGCTTCGCTTCCGGACCTCGGGCCTGATTTGCGGAAATGTCCGCGCGATCAGCAGCAGCACCGGAATCCCGGCCGGCACGTTGAACAGGAATATCCACTTCCAGGATAAGTTGTCGGTGATGAAGCCGCCCAAGGTGGGCCCGACCACCGAAGCAATGCCGTACACAAGGCTGATCAAGCCTTGAAACTTGCCCCGTTCCTGGGGTGGAAACAGGTCGGCGATGGCCACGAGGCTGGTGGTCATGATGATCCCGCCTCCGATGCCCTGGATGGCGCGGAACGCGATAAGCTGGGTCATCGTTTGGCTCAGGCCGGTCGGAATCGAGCCGATCATGAAGATGGTGATGCCCAGGAGAAAGAAGATCCTGCGCCCGTACAAGTCGGAGAGCCTGCCCACGATCGGGATCGCGACCGCGGCCGCCACCAGGTAGGCAGTCGTAGCCCACGTGTAGCGGTCGAATCCGCCTAGGTCAGTGATGATGCGGGGCATCGCGGTGGCGACGATGGTCTGGCTCAGCGCGGCCAGGAGCATCGCCAGCATCACTCCGATCAGCGCCAGCAGGAGTTGTCTTCGGGGAAGAGGGACGAAATCGCTTGCTTGATCGGCAGCGGTTTCGGACTTGGGGCCGACGTTCATGTGCATCTCCTTCCTCAGCGTTCATTTCGAAGGAAACAGCAAGTCTGCAATTGCCGAGGAGAGATCACGTCACATAATATAGATGAAACGGTGAAAACCCATGTCAGTATTGGGCCGATTATGCGCCCCTTCGTGCAAAGAAAGAAAGGAGAAACCGTATGAGCAGTCCAGGCCATCCACATGCGATTACCATTGAGCAAAATCCCAATCGCGTCAAAGTCTCGTTTAACGGAACCGTTATTGCCGATACCACCCGGGCTTTGGTCCTGAAGGAAGGACCACTGCCGCCGGCGACTTACATCCCGCGGAGCGACGTGCAGATGTCCTATTTGCAGCGGACGGACCATTCCAGCCATTGCCCATTCAAAGGCGATGCCTCATATTTTTCAGTCCACGTCGATGACCAAACAGCCGACAACGCCGTCTGGGCCTACGAAACCCCCATCGACGCCGTGGCGCAGATCAAAGATTGCCTGAGTTTTTACGTGGAGAAACTGGACGTGAGTGAAGAATCACCAAGCGAATGATTGAACAGCCACGGATGTTGTCCCGAGTAGGTGCATCAGTGCCATGTTCACCAGGCAGAAAAACGAATGGGTCTTCAAGCAGGCTGTAACTAGAGACATAAACTGCACTGGACTCCATTGCTTCGCTCAGCTATAGTGCCCCCATATGCGCCTGAATGTCGCGGCCCTGCTTACCGGAAGCCTCGTAGCGGTGAACGGGATGCACTTCCAGCCAACAATCCGTAGTGTAACAGACGGGTTTGCCGTACCTGCAAGCCGCCGGGCAGCAACGCCATGAGTTCTGTATTTCTGGACCGCTACTCCGCGTTCATCCTGCGCTACCGATGGCTGGTCATTGCGTCGGCCGTGTCGGTCATGCTGGTTCTGACAGCCGGCCTCCAATTCATCACCGCCTCCAACGACTGGCGCGATAACTTAGAGAAGAACGATCCTCACCTCCTTGCATTTGACGCCTTGGAGGATACCTATTCAGCGACCAATGCGGCGTTGATTGCAGTCGCACCCAAGGGGGGCTCGGTATTTACCCGCGAGGCACTCGACGCCGTCGAGGAATTGACCGAGGCCGCGTGGCAGGTGCCATGGTCCACCCGGGTCGACTCCCTGACCAATTATTACCACAGCGAGTCGGTCGAGGACGACTTGAACGTCGAGCAACTCGTGGACGATGTGGGATCACTGAGCGACGACGACCTCGCGCGGATTGAGCGGATTGCGTTAGGCGAGATCAGTATCGCGGGCCGTCTCGTCTCCCAGAACGGACGCGTTGCCGGAGTGGTCATCAGTTTCGCGTTGCCCGACGAGAACTCGAACGCCGCGGTGGACGAGATTACCGGCTATGTCCGCAACCTCCTGGACGAGGTTCGGGCAGCGCATCCGGATGTCGGCTACCACATGACCGGCGACGTCTTCGTGAACCACGTCATGACGGAGGCGGTCGACGACGACATGCAGATTCTCGCGCCGGCCGCATTCCTCGTCATCGTGTGCGTCGCCGCCCTCCTGCTGCGTTCCCTATTCGGCACGCTGTCCCTCGTCGTCGTCCTCATCTTCGTCATCGGCTCGACCATGGGTGTCCTCGGCTGGGCCGGCTTGGTGCTCAATGCCGTCAACTCCGGTGTTCCGATTATCATCATGACCATGGCCATCGCAGACTCGGTCCACATCATCGAGAAGATCATGTCCGGTATGAGACAAGGTCTGGACCGGAACGCGGCGATCGTCGAATCGCTGCGTGACAATGCCTGGCCGGTGTTCCTGACGACGGCCACGACGATGATCGGATTCCTCAGCCTGAATGCCTCGGACTCTCCGCCCTTCCGGGAACTCGGCAATCTCGTGGCGTTCGGCATGCTCTCTGCCTTCGTGTATTCCATGACGCTTTTACCGGCGCTGTTGTCTGTCCTGCCGTTGCGCGTACGTCCCGGAAGCACCGGAGGCGCCGCTTTCTTCGATCGCTTCGGCGCCTTCGTCGTCGCGCGCAGCACGTTCCTGCTCTGGTCCATGACCGCCGTAGCGGTCGTCTTGATCGCCGGCATCCCCCGCATCGAGTTGACGGAGAACTGGCTGGAATATTTGGATGAGCGTTACGAGTTTCGGCGCGATACGGACTTCGTGGTCGAGAACCTGACCGGCATGGAAAACCTGGAATACTCCCTGAACGCCGGGCGCGAAGGCGGCATCACCGATCCCGACTATCTGCGCAAGGTCGATGCGTTCGTCGAATGGTACCGCGCCCAGCCGGAAGTGGCGCATGTCCAGGCATTTTCAGACATCATGAAGCGCCTCAACAAGAACATGCATGGCGACGATCCGGCCTTTTACCGGCTACCCGAAAACTCCGAGCTTGCCGCGCAGTACCTGTTGCTCTATGAGCTTTCGGTTCCCTTCGGCAGCGACCTCAACAACCGCATCAACATAGACAAGTCCGGCACGCGCATGACCGTCACGATGCTCAGGCTGCGCTCCGAGGAGCAGCGCGCGCTCGACGTGCGCGGCCAGGAGTGGCTCCGCGCCAACGCGCCCGACTTGGCAACCGAGGCCACAGGGATCAGCCTCGTCTCCGCCAACATGCAAATCCAGAATGCCAAGAGCATGTTGTGGGGTACGGTCACTGCCATGGCCCTCATTTCGCTGCTTCTGATCGGGATTTTCAGAAGCGTGCGCCTCGGCCTTGTCAGCCTCGTGCCCAACTTCATCCCCGCGACCATGGCCTTCGGCGTCTGGGGCTATCTGTACGGCGAGGTGGGGAACGCAGGATCGCTCGTGACTGCGATCGCCTTCGGCACCGTCGTCGACGACACGATTCACTTCATGAGCAAGTATCTGAAGGCGCGTCACGAGGGCCAGTCCGCGTCCGAAGCGGTGCGCTACGCCTTTCGTTCGGTCGGTCGCGCGCTGTTCACCACGACCATGGTCCTGGTGCTGGGCTTCCTGGTGTTCGCTTCGTCGGCATTCGTGATCAGTTGGATGCTCGGCCTCCTGGTCGCGCTCACGATCGGCTTCGCGTTGATCTGCGACTTCCTGCTCCTCCCGCCCTTGCTGATCGCGATCGACAGGAAGACTTCATGATGCATATCTATCTCGCCCGATCGGCGCACGGGGCGTTCGCGCCTCCCTCCTGAACCGAAATTGTCATTGAATCCAGTCCGTATGAAGCATGTCATGAACAAGTCCGTATTCCGCACCTTGCTGATGATCGGGTACATGTTCGTGCTCGCGGGGACAGCCGGCGCACAGTCGATCGAAGAGGCCCGCACCGCCTTTGCCGAGGGCCGCTTCACGGAGGCCGCCGATCTGGCCCAAGGGCTCGACACCTCCGAAGGCTATGCATTGGTGGCCGATTCACTGGCGATCTACGGCTACTACCTGGCACCGGGCAGCGAAAAGGCAGGCTTGTTCGGACGGGCCGTGGAGTTCGCGCGAAATGCGATCCGGCTCGACCCGGCCAACCCGCAGGGCCATCTCCAATTGGCCCATGCCTTGGGCCGCCGCGCGCAGGTGATCGGCCTATTGACGGCGTTGAAGGAGGGCTACGCCAGTCAAGTTCGCGATGCCGCTCAAGAGGCGCTACGGCTGGCCCCGAACATGGCCGCCGCCCATTTGAGTCTGGGCGCATGGCATGCGGGAGCCGTCAGCACCGGCGGATTCTTTGCCGGTCTGCTCTATGGGGCGAATGAAGAGGACTCTCTCGTTCATTTCGAGCGGGCGCTAGAATTGGCGCCTCAAGAGAAGATCGTGCTTCTCGAGTACGCACTTGCCCTTCTGAGTCTGGATGCCATCGGCAACAGCGCGGAGGCGCGTGAACTGCTCGAGCGTGCGATAAGCTTACCAACGAAGGACGCCCACGACCGGATTATTCACCGGAAGGCCGTCGAGCGACTGGCGGCGCTCGACGGCGGATAGCTCAGCAGGATGCAATGCGAAAAGCCGAGACGTTGAACGAGGATTAAGAGCCGTGCCCGAATACCGCGATGATCTCACACTTCCCGAACGAGACTCAGGCCGGATCATCCTGACGATACCGGTAGGACTGATCGCGGCGCTGGTCATCGCGATACTTGCACTTCTCGGCATCGGTACGCGCTACTATACGCATGGGGATCTGAACCTCATCCATTCCCTGTTAAGTCTGTTCTTCTCGGTCAATCTGCTGATCTGCTATTGGGAGGCGTGTCTGTTTCTCCGAAGGGACTATATTGAGGCGCGCACTGAATATTGGCGCGAGCGGCAGCGTGAAACCGGCCGGACACCGATCGGCGACTTTCTTGTCACCAGGGTCGCGTTGACACGGGTCTTGTCACCGACGCTCTGGGCCGACGTCTGGGCGACCTATTCCCAGTACGACGGCTCCTATGCGGACCGCCGGACGTTCGGTTACAACGCGGACGTCGCCAACGGCTTTGTGACGCCGGTTCCTACCCTGATCCTGTACGCGGCGTATACGATCAATTTCCTGCCCGCTCTCGTCGCGGGCATTATCGGGGTCATGCTATTCTGGCAATGGACCTACGTGACCTCGGTCTACTTCATCAGTTTCTTTGTCGCCAAACGGCACGCCCGGTTAACCCGGCGCGAGCTGTACACCTACATCTGTGCGTTCAATTCCCCCTGGGTGCTGTGCGCACTGCTGGGGTTGTACGTCTCTATTCGCCTGATCGTGGATGGCAACTATACCGTTCTGGGGTTTTGATCACCTGTATTCAGGGGGGGGCTGGCGACCAAGCTTGCGAGGACGGTGTAGAGCGCTATAGCGAAGAGCACGAAGGCGAAGTAGACACCGAAGCCCCCATGCTGATCGCAGAGGACTTCGAAGAGCGTTCTGCTCTAGTCAGTCGCGGCGGCGGCAAGGGAGACGGGGGTTGTCATGTCCAACCGGGCTTGGCGCCGCTGTTCGTAGAGACCGAGCGCGTGTAGGGGAAAATACTGTCGATACAGGACGTAGTCCAATAGCGCGGTGCGGAAAAAGACCCCGGCCATGTCTTGCTTGGGCCATGTCCCATCCGCGTGCTGGGAGTCGAGCAAGAATCTAGCTCCCCGCGCAATCGCGGCCCAGTTCGAATCGCCTGCCTCAAGGAGCGCAATCAATGCCCACGCGGTTTGGATGACCTGACTTTCCTTATGCGCAACGTATCGGCCGGTCAAGCAACCGCTATGGTGCTCACCCCATCCCCCGTCTTCCTGCTGGCGATCCAGCAGCCACCGGCAGGCCAAACGCAACGCCGGATCACCGGGACGGGCCCCGGCGGCAAGCAGCCCCCTGATCCCGAAGAAAGTGCCATAGATGAACTGAACGCCCCATACGCCGCGCCACGATCCATCGCTTGCCTGGGTCCGGCGAAGCCAGGCGTCGGCCCGTGACATGGCGCTCATCACCTCCGGATTCATGATGTGCGGGAAGTGTTCCTGACACGCGGCGAGCGCCGCGAGGCAGGATGCGGTGCACTCGACATAGGAATGCTCGGTCATCGAGTCGCCAAACATCTCGGCCGGATTCAGCCATTCGAGACCGACCACGGAGCGTTGTGCCTCATAGCTGCCAAAACCGCCATCGCGGTTCTGACCACTCAACATGAACCGAACCGCGTCGCCGAGCACGGTCGTGCTCGTACCCTCGCGGTCAACGGCGATAATCCCAAGTACCGCTTCCGCAGTGCAGTCCGTCACCGGCCAGCCATGCCATCCCCCGGCAAAACACCAGCCGCCTTTGGGGTCGTTCCGATACGCCTCACGAAACCCTTCGAAACTGACGTCGATTTGTTGCCGGTACAGGAAGTCGGCTCCGCGCCGGAGGGCGTTTCGAACTCCGTCGAGCTCGGGTACCGTCGCCAGCGCCTGCAGGGAGAATCCGGTATCCCACGAGGCGCTTCTCGCTCCGGTGACTCGCACTCCACGCTCCTCGTCTTCCCAGATCCAGTCATCCAGCTTCGCGAGCGCCTGGCGGCAGTCGGTGTCGTTGGGATCGTGCAGCCATACGGCAAGGATGTTGAGGAGCCCGCTGACCGGAGAGATGCTCGTATGGGTGGTGGTTTGCAGTTCCCATTTGATCTGCCGGATGATCGCTTCCACGCATCGGGCGCGCAGACGTTTGCCGTGGAACCGTTCCAATGCCCGCGCCAACCCATATACGGCTCGGAGCCACATACTGGGTCGCGCGTAGAGGTCGGCGTCCCGCAGGCGATTGCGGCCTGCGGAAAAATCGACGTTGGCAAACCCTTGGGGAAACAGCTCTTCTCGTAACGACGCGATCGTGGACGTGACGGGTGCTTGGAACCGATGCGGGTAAATCGCGGCCATCGCCATGTAAATGAGCCGACTATGGCAGTACCAATTCGAGGGATGTAACGCGATCCGGCGCGGCAAGATCCACAGCTCGGGTAGAATGGCGTTGACCCCACGCCAGTCGTAGAGATTGAGGAGCGCCAGCCAGAACTTTCCCCAACTCGGGATATTGAGAACCCCCTCTGTTTGCAGGAATCGCCGGGCCGGCTCGATGAACGGATCATCTGGCTCCGTACCGAGTAATCTCGCGGCGACGTACACCAGGGTGGTGACAAACAGGTTGGGTGGTGAGTGCTCGTGTAAACCCCATACGCCTCCTTCGAGACGGGTCTGTTCGAAGGAGCGCAGTATACGCCGGCGCTGGCCGGGCTCGAGCGGCCGTTCCAGAATGTGATGCAGCAGCACGTATTGCGCGGTCAGCATGGGACACCAAACCATCTCACCTTCCCAGGAGCCATCCTCACCCTGGAGATGTAACAGGCGCGCGCTCGCGCTCCTCAATGCCGGTTCGGCATCGGGTGACACGACCGCCCTTGGGAGGATGGACTGGGGCTCACTCACGTTCGATGGCATGGAGACCAGAAGCGCGTGGGCCAAGGTGTCCCGAATGTGCTCGTCTGTTTCTCCGCCCTCGCCTTTCGCCTTGCGCAGATAAATGACGCCACGCAAGAGCCACCTGAGACGAACGGCGAGCGCCTGAACGACGTCGCCAGCCCGGCGCCAGGCGAACTGGTCGTAGGATCGCGGAATCTCCCCGGCAACCGCCCGGACCACCATTGCGCAACCCGCGAGACCCATACGGGTAAGCGACATGTCTTCACAGGCGAGTAAACGCATGGTCCGGTCGCGGAACGCGGAACTTGCCCGCCAACGCCGGTAAATCGCGTGTCTCACCGCCACCACCTCGGCCCGGTGATCGGCAAAGGTTTCATAGAGCTCCATGGCGAGGAGTTCCGGAGTGTGGGTCGCCTGGAAACGCTTGGTGGCGAAGTCGTGAAAGTCCCTGCCTTCGGCCAGCGCCAGCGCATCGCCGAAACCGAGAGTCATTCCCACTGCCGTCAAGGGATGGTAGTGGCCGGCCGCGTCGCCGATAAGCACTCGACGCGAGCTCCCGTACGTGACGCGCGGGCTCAGCTCATTGGCCGCGGTCTGGAATTGCCCCGACCGCAGCGCTTCGACAAATGCAGGCCTAAGTGTTTCCGGCAACACATCGGCACACGAGTCCGCCAGGTAGCCGATCCGGTCCCCGGGTGTCCAGCCTTCCGATGGGACGTCGACGATGACCCGGACGCAATGCTCTCCCAAACGATACATGAGAATCGGACCCGGTCCCCCGCACAACACGTGCCCATACCCCTCCAGCGGTAAACTCGCCCCTTCTAACGTGACCCCAACCATCCGCGAGCAGGTCTTCGGTTGTATGGATAAGCCCAACGATCGACGCACGATTGAGGCCCGGCCGTCGGCACCGACGATCCGCGCGGCGGTCACGGATTCGGCTGTGCCGTTACGGCTGAACGTGACCTTCTCGTCTTCGACTGAACGGACCCGCGCGTGGGGAATGAAGTCGATACCTGGCTCGTTCTGAATCGCTTCACGCAGATTCGAGACTATCGCCGAATGCTCGCACGCCAAACCGTGAAGTCCTTCCGGATAAGGAAGCACTATGGGCTCCGAGCCGTCTTCCGGGAACACGACAAATCCTTTACCGGCGGTGCTGAGGGGCTGCGTATCGAGTCTTATGCCGACTTCGCGCAACATCCGCACGGCGGGCGGATGCAGCCATTCGCCCGCCATTCGTTTGGAAGCGTTGGGATTGGCTTCGAGCAGAGCCACCCGGGCGCCTTTCCGCGCGTGAGCGAGTGCGCACAAGCTGCCTACCGGACCCGCGCCGACGATGACGACGTCGTAGGGCCGAACAGCGGCGTCGCTCATCGGACAATGCTCGCTTGCGAGCGGCGGCGGTAGCGGAGCCGGCACGGTGCCTTGGGACCCGTTACCCAACTCCCGTAATTCGGGGCGGGAAACGCCGTGTCGAGATGAAAATCGAAGCGGTCGAGCAGCACGGTCCAGATCGCTTTCAGCTGCAGGTAGGCAAAATGTTTCCCCATACACACGTGTTTGCCGCCGCCGAAACCGATCAAGGCGTACTGGTGTTGTTTGTCCTCGGAAGCGGGGTGATCAAAACGCTCCGGAGAGAACCGCTCCGGGTCGGCAAACACGTGGGGCAACCGGTGAGAGACCGCCGGCGACACCATGGCCAGGGTGCCGGCGGGCACGAGATGGTCTCCGTAATGCACGGGTTTGAGTACCTTGCGGATCAGCATGATCAGCGGCGGGTGCAGTCGCTCGCACTCACGTACGGCGTGTTCCAGCGCCACTTGTCGCTTGAGACTCGCGAGGGTCATGGCTCCTTCCTCGCGGTAGACGTTCTGCAACTCGTCTCTGACCCGTCCCAGGTACGACGGCGCCCTCAGGAGCTCCAGAGCGGTCCAGGTTGCGAGCACCGCGCTGGTGTGTTGGCCCGCGAACAGCACCGTCAGCAGGATCCCGGTAATCTCGTCGTCGCTCAACGCGCGGCCGTCCTTGTAACGGGCGTGCATGAGTGCCTGCATGAAATCGTCGGGGCAGGCCCCGGAACGCCGGCGTTCCGCCATGATCCGGCTGAAGAGGTCGGCGACTTTTCGCCGGGCCCGGTCGCGGCTTCGATGCGCCGTGGTCGGAAGTCTGGGAAGAAAAAATCCCAGGGTGTTGATGCCTTTTTGCAGATCGTGATACGCCTCGGCAAAACCCGTGTCCACCTGATCCCGGACTTCCTGTCCGATGAGGCAACGGCTGGCGATCCTGACGGTGAGCTCATTCATCGCGACCGGCAGGTCCACGACTCCATCCTCGCCGAGGCCGTCGGCGAACTGTCTCGTCTCCTCGAACATGATGCGGGCAAACCTGCTCATTGCCGCTTCGCGGAGCGCCGGAAACAGAAACCCCAACTGCTCGTCCATGAGCTCGGGAGAGGCGTCATAAGCCACGCCGCGTCCGAAGATGGGTACAGTGAACTGATAGACGGCTTTGGCGTTGAGTTGATCCTCGGGTGCCCTGAAGTAAAAGTCGTGAGCTTCGGGTCCGGTGAAGAGCACGAACTCGCGGGGACCGAGCCGGAACCGGAATAGTTCGCCTTGCTCGCGCCAGCCGCGGCTCAACAACGAGACCGGATCCTTGAGAAAAGCCGGCAGATGACCGATCAACGGCCACCCGCCCGCGAGCATGGGAACGGCCTTTGCCTGCCGCGGCAGGAGCTGCGCCGAACGCAGGGTTGCCACACTGTGAGACCGATGTTCCATCTCTGTCCTCAATAGACACAGGGCAGCATCGAATAACGCACCCGCTGCGTGTAGCGTTCCCACAGCTCGCCATACTTGGCGCGGCAGCGGTGTTCATCACGTCTCGATCGATGCCACAACAGACCCGCCAGCCACGCGGGCAACAGGTAGGGCACCCAGGATTCGAGCCCGGTGGTCAGGGTGAACGCGAGGTAAACGCAGATCTCGCCGGTATAATTGAGATGCCGTCCGATGCCCCAGAATCCGGAGACCAGCAGGCGCCCGTCCAGGGACCGGGCGGGCTGTCCCCAAATCGTGACGTGAGGGTCGCGCTTGAAGCGGTGTTTTTGCTCGTTGGCGCCGCGGAAGATCCAGAAGCCGAAGGTGAACAACAGGACGATCGCGGCAGCGGCCGCGGGAGACAGCGGGCCCGGGGCGTGGACCAGCCACCAGCCGGCGAGGCAATAGAAAAACGGCACCAGCACGTAATCCCCCCAAATCAACATCCATCCGAAGCGCTCACTGACGATGTCCCAGGTGTGGATCATGCCGTGTTCGAACTGGAAGTAGTTGAGCACGTACAGGAAGGTGAAGATCTGATAGAGCGCCATTGCCAGGGTCAGCCCGCCGTAGGTTTCGTACTGCGCAACGGCAAACGAGGCGTTGAACAGCGCCAGGGCGATGAGGGACGGGCGGTAGCTGAAAAGCTTCAAATCCACCCCGAACCAGGTGGGATTGAGTTCCACACCAAAGAAGAATCCCCGCCACGGCCCCGGTGGTGCACCCCGGGGCCGGGCTCCCCGCCAATACAGCCAGCCGGACAGGGCGAAGGCGAATATGTTGGTCACCACAAACAAAGCGGCGAAGTGGGTTTGCAGCACGGAAAGAGAAAACAAGCCGGAGACTTGGGCGAGACAGGCCACGATCACGGTCATCAGGAACAAGGCGAGGCCGTTGAGCTTGTAGGTGCTTGACGTTCCCTCGACGTCCGGCCCCGTCACCCGGCGTCCGGGCAGGAGCATCGAACCCAGGAACAACACGCCGACAAACCCCAACACCATGGCCGCCGCCTCGAGCAGAGTGCCGCCGGACAGCGCGGACCACGGGAACTGGAGCTCAGATCCCGGCATCGCCGTTCTCCGTCGCGCGCGCCATGTACTCCCGCCACTTGCGCACGGTCACGTTTTGAAAAGCCCGTACCGCCGGATTGTACTCTATGGGAGGCGCGTCCCAATGTCTCTCGTAACCCTGCTGCTCCGCTTCGACCGCCACGCCGTCCTGGGCGAGTAAAGGGCCGATGAGTACACGGTTCGAGATCTTCAACACCGCGGTCATGGCGAAACGGGGAATATGTACCGGCAGCAAAGGCACCTTCAGTGACTTAAAGTAGAACAGGAAGAACGCCCGGGTGGTGCGCTCATCGATCGGGAGGACGAAAAGCCAGTGCTTGATCGCGTCATCTGTGTTCGACCACTGGTAGGGGTATTGATAGCACAGATCCATATGAGTGGTGTTGAGCCGGTTGTGATCGACAAATAGTCCGGAGATGCGTCCGCGTCCGACCTGCGTATCGTAAGCCACGTGCACGTTATCGCCCTCGGTCTCGCAACGGGTGAGAACCGCGCCTTCTTCGAAGGGCCGGTATTGACGATGCAGGTGGGCGTGAGTGAAGTCGCTCACGTTGTCGATCACCATCGAGTGGTGGGCCGCCCAGGTGAAGACCAGCGGCTCACAGGCCCACCGCTCGGGGCCCTCGAGTTCGGGGATGTCCGGGATCCGGCGCAGCTCCGCTCGCTCCGGGTCCCCGGGGAACAACCAGACCAGACCGTAGCGGACCTTCACGGGATAGGTTCTGAGCGGGAGCTTCGGGAGACCCCGGCCGTGGCGGTCGTGGGGGATCGCGACACAGCGTCCATCGCCGTCGTACTGCCAGCCATGGTAGGAGCACACGAGCCGGCAGCCTTGTACCTCGCCCATGGAGAGTTTGAGTTGGCGATGCGCGCAGCGATTCTCGATCGCGTGAAACGAGCCGTCCTTCCCCCGAAACAGCGCAACGGAACGTTTCCAGAAAATGACCTCAACCACCGTCCCCGGTTTGACGCGGCGCACTTCCTCAACCGCGTACCAATAATCCGGGTCCATGCCCGCGGCGCGGGCTTGCTGGCGCAAGCTGCCGGCCTCCTCGAACATGGGCGGCGCACCCGGCGCCGGAATCACATCGAGCGTCCGTTTGGACTTATCCATAGGCCTGGCTCGGAGAGAGATTGTCCATTTGTCTCTCGGCGATCACACACGGGCGTTTCGCGAGCGGATTCGTGATCGCGTTGCGGTGGTAGTGAAAGGCGTAGGCCTCATGGACCGCAGCGCGGATACTGGTCGGCTGATAGCCGAGATCCCGTCTCGCTTTACCAACGTCGGCGTGCAAGCGTTTGCGCAACAGGCGGATGGCGCCCGGGGTGAAACGCTGGGGGAAGCTCGGGTGAAACCGGCTCAGATAAAAGCTCGTCATTTCCGAAAAAGCGAGCATCATGTTGGCCGGAATACGCCGGCATGGTCGCGGAACACCCGAGACCTCCTCGAACAGGTCCAGAATCTCGGAAATGGTTTTGTACTCGCTGCTGAAGATGTACTTTTCGCCAGAGCGTCCTTGGCGCATACACAACAGGTGCCCTTCGACAATATCCCGCGACGCGACGAACTCGAACCCGCCGTCAACGTAAGCATGGAGCTTGCGGTTGCTGTAGTCACACAAAGCTCTTCCCAATCGCGAAGGGAAAAAATCGGCGGGCCCGACCACGGCGCAGCACGTTGCCACCACGACGTCCTGTCCCTTTGCCGCGGAGCGCCAGCACTCATGCTCGACAAGCGACTTGCTGCGCTCGTAAGGCATCGTGCGCTCCATAGGATAGAATTGCATCGTCTCGTTGGCGGGCGCGGACGGATTATCCAAATCGTACCCGACCGCACTGAAAGAGCCCGTCACCACCACCCGGCCGGCCTCTACCTCCCGCGCCGCCTGCAGCACGTTGCGGGTGCCGACGACGTTGCAGTCGAACACTTCCCGGCGATGAACGCGATTGCCTTCGATGGTCGAGATCTTGGCCGCGACGTGGTAGACGCCCTGACAGCCCTCAAACGCACGCCGGGTTGCATCCAAATCCCGAATATCACCAAACCGGCGTTCAACTTCGAGGCCTTCCAGTCCTTCGTTGTTGTCCTCGTGTCTCAGCAACACCCGGACACGAACGCCGTCGTCGAGCAGCCGGCGTACTAGGTTGGCGCCCACGTGCCCGGCCGAACCGGTGACGAGAACGGGCGGCGTCGATGCCCCGGCAGGTGTATTCGATCCTGAGGTCATCATTCAGTCTCCCGAGCGCCGGGTTTACGGGCCAGGAAGTAATACATCGGAGTAAAAATTCCGGACTCGCCGCCCTCGACCAGCGCGTCCGCCCCCGCATTTAACAGGGTGCTGACCGCACGGGAGCCTTCCGGAACCAACCGTAACCTCTCACCGACCCGCAACACCAAATTGGTCAAGGCACGGCCGACAGGCGTGCGCGGAATACTCGAAAGAGTGAGGTCGCGACCCTGCAAAGCGCGGTACCAGGGCGTTTCCGGATCCGATTCGGATGCGCGGTCGTAAGCTTCCAGGAGCTCGAACCCGGCCATGCGCAATGCGGTGCAGATTTCCGAAGTGACGGCGATATCCGGTAGCGCATCCCCCACCATGATATCGTTCTTGATCCGCAGGTGCTCCGCGTTCCCGGGATCGAAATCCTCGGTGAGACACCATTCGTAGCCGGCGAAACAGGACCCCGGACGCAGGACGCGGAAGACTTCCCGAAACGCGGCTGTTTTGTCGGGTGCGTGGGGCATGGACTCGATGGCAAAGGCGGCATCGTAGCGATCGTCGCCTTCGGGGATTTGCATGTAGTCGCCATGGATGAAGCGACACAACGACCGGACGTCCCGGGTGTGCAGTGTGGCGCGCTCGATCTGGTAGGCGTTATTGTTGATACCGACAAAGCTGGCCTTGGAATAGCGGGCCAGATTGCCCATCGGCCCTCCGACCCCGCACCCCACGTCGAGCACTTGCATCCCCGGCTTCAGGGACAGCCGATCGGCGAGAAAATACTGGTGCCTGAGCAGGGACGCCGTGAAGCTCTCGCCTTGGCGCCTGGGAGCAAAGTGAAAAGACTGCCCCCAGCCGAACTCGTAGAAATCGGTCACCAGGTCGTAGTAGTGATTGACGAGTGATTGATAACGCTCTTTCCTGCTCTCCAGGCCGGCGTCGTAAATCCCGGAGTATTGATCGACCACGGATTTCACTTCATCCGGGGCCAGATCCGCGAGGGAACGAGAGTTGGATCGTTTGGCGGGCGTACGGCTCATTCGGCCATTTTTCCATATTCTTACGACTTAATCAAGGATAATGCTTTTTTTTGCACTAAAATAGTTTGGTGTGGATCCCCGAGTATTGATCGACCACGGATTTCACTTGCTCCGGGACCAGATCCGCTAAGGAAGGGAGTTCGATCATTTCGCGGATGTGCGAGTGATTCGAACATTTTGATGGATTCGCAGGATTTTTTCAAGAATAAAACATTAGGAATTATGCGCTTGACAACGTCCAAGGGGGTCCATAGCATTTGCCCTCTATGTTGTGGAAACACACAACGGTCCATCGGCGTACACCCCATTCCGGCGCCAGCCGGCTGGGCCTTGCGGCACGTAGTTCCAGACGGTCGCGGGCAATGGTAGAGTAGGGCCTATCAGCGAAACGAGGCACGCTGCGATGCCGAAAAGGGTTGCCATTATCGGCGCGGGAGTCTCGGGACTGGGGGTGGCTTGGGCGTTGCAGCAGCACCCCGATCGATTCGATTTTCGGCTGTTCGAAGCGCAGACTCAGGTCGGCGGCAATGCCATAACGGCCGACATGCCGCAAAACGACGGCACCTCGATTCCGTTCGATATCTCCGTCACCGCGTGCATTCCCTCGGTTTACCATCACATCCTTCTGTTCATGCAGCAACACGGTATCGAACTCGTCGATACCAGGTTCAGCTACAGCGTGAAGTATCACGGCGGCGTCTATGCCCACGATTTCGACTCCGACATCAGAAGGCAATTGCAACCGGAAATCAAGAGATTCCAGAAGCTCCTGAGGCGTTTGAAATGCTTTGGTCGGCTCAACCGAACCAGGTCGCGCTTCCTTAATGCGCTTAACCCGTTCAATTACGTCAGCATGGGCACGGTTCTCAACTTCGGCGGGTTCTCAGGAGATTTCAGGTACAAGATCCTGAAGCCCATGTTCGTCAACTTCCTGATGGCCACAAACGTATTCGATATGCCCGCGTCCCTGTTTGCCCGGTATCTGGAGTTTTTTGATATTGAAACCGCAACGCCGATGCAAACCTGGGACCAGGGCACGCGACGCATCTATGAAAACATGTCGGCTGCCTTTCAGGACAAGATCTACCTGGAGCGGCCGGTTCGAAAAGTGTACCGGCGTCCGTCCGACGTCGTCGTCGAGGACGAACACGGCGACACGGAGACGTTTGATGACGTCGTGTTCGCGTGCAACGCGAATCAAACGTTGATGATCTTGGATAAACCGACCTTCCTAGAGAGCTGGATTCTCTCTTCGATACGGTACGAGAGTGAACTGCACAACCATACGGTGGTTCATTCGGACACCTCGATTCTTCCGGACAACGATGTCAAACCGCTCGGCACCCGGAGCAACCACATCGAGCAATACGGTGTCCGACCCGACAACTACGAAATCACCTACATCATGCACAATCAGCAGCCTTGGGCGAAGCGATCGGACAAGCCATGCCTGGTGACCTACAATCCGATCAGCCGTATCGACGAAGGCAAGATCGTCAAGAAATGGTGGTTCCAGCACATCGTGCACGACGTGCCTCACATCGCCGTTCTGGTCCCGTTGTTTCGCTTCGTTCAGGGCAAACGGCGCACGTGGCACTGTGGGGCCCACACGCTGATCAACAGCCAGGAGACCTGTTTCGTGACCGGCCTCGTGACGGCGAGACAAATCGGAGCGGACTATCCGTTTCGGGATTCCGAAGCAAGGAAGTGGTTCAACTTTTACGGACGCCTGATGTACGGTTGGCGCTTCAGGAAGGCGTGAGCCAAGGCTCGCGAACAAAGAGTGCCATTAACAGCACTGGACTCTAACTTGTTAGTAAGCTATAGTACCCTTGGCCTGACAGACTGAGCGTTCCAATTCTGCCGGTTGGAAGCCGCGTGTAGCAAAAGGCTTCTGGCTCGGGACACGTTCCGGGAAAACAGCAGTTGAACTGAAAGAGAGGGGATGCCATGAGACGTATTCCATACCTGACAAGCATTCTTCAACGAATTTTCGTTGCGACGGTCGCCCTTGCCATGTTTCTTCTGCCAGTGTTCACGCCCGATGCGCGTGCGTCAGAGCCGAGATGGTACGTCGGTTTGAGCGTCCCGGTCATGTTCCTTGACAACTCGGACAGCGTCACGAGCGGGACAAGTCTTGGAGCACCGTACAGCGCGGATGCCACCAACGAGTTCAGTGCAGGGTTCAAGGTCAGCGGCATGCTGGGCCGCGAATTCGGCAACGGCTTTCGTCTCCAGGTCGAGGGGTTTTTCGCCAGGGCCGAGATCAGCAAGCTGAGCTACACCGGTGTGACCACTCAAACACCCCAGGGGCCATTATCTCTGCAGGGCACTGAGATTCCCGTGTCCGGCCCGGCAGACCAAATGGGCGCCATGGTGAATGTCTGGTACGACTTCAATGAAGGTTCCCGCTGGAGACCCTTCATCGGCGGTGGCTTGGGCTTCGTGGTAGTCAATTGGGGGGGCGTGGATTATGAGCAAGGAGCGCTTGAGCAATCGATTGCGAACCAGGTTGCGCTCGCTGGCGCGCTTCAACGTGCACAGGCTATGGGCTTGCTTCCGGGCGCTCCCCTGCCTCAAGTGGCCAGAGATGCGGCATTGGCAGCGGCCGCCCTTCCCCAGGGGGCTGTGCCCGACCTTTCTGACACCGATACGGTGTTCGCCTTTAAGGTCGGGGGGGGAGTGGGCTATGAACTGACCGATCACGTCACCCTCCAGATGAGCTATCGCTTCTTCAAAACCAACCAGTTGGAGTTCAAAGGCAGGAACAGTTTGGGTAATTTCGTCAACACTGTCAGTGCGACAACCGATCTGCAGGGCCATCTCTTCGAGGTAGGCGCACGCTATCGATTCTAGGCACGTCCTGCCGGGACAAGGAAGGCTCTCAAGCGGTTGCCGGTAGAGCCATGCTGTCTGCCAGCCTCGCGCAATGCCTTGCTGCCCGGTGAAGCCGCGTCCCAGGGAATGGCGGTACCCATGACATCCAGTCGAGACGAGCGTCGCCCCTTGCTTTCTCCCTTTCCGGAAGGCTGGTTCTTCGTCGCCAGCCGCAAGACGATCGAGAAGGCGAAGCTGATCAAAAAAACCTGGATGGGCGAACGAATCGTTGTGTGGTGCGATGAGGAAGGAGGCATCTGTGTGGCCGAGGCGACCTGCCCGCACATGGGTTCCGACCTCGGGCCGGAAGCCGGGGGCCGCGTGCGCACCGGCTGCCTGGTTTGCCCGTTCCACGGCTTCGAGTACGATGTCACAGGCCAATGCGTGGCTACGCCCTACGCGCCTCCGCCCGGAACTGCCAGACTGAAGGTCTTCCACACGCGCGAAATCCTGGGTCTGGTTTTTTCTTGGTGGGGCAGCGCTGGACGGCCGCCGCAATGGGATCTGCCGGAAGCGCCGCCAACCGGAAGCGACTGGTGCGAACTGGGGTTCTGGAGCGTACGGTTCCCGGGGCATCCCCAGGAAACGACCGAGAACTCCGTAGACCTGGCCCATTTGCGCTACGTCCACGGCTACAGCAGCGTGAACCCGATTGGTTCGGTCTCAATAGAGGGCGCCTACCTCAAGAGTTGCTTCGACTTCAAGCGACCTCAGACCATCGTCGGGATCAAGGTCTTCACGTACGATGTCTCCGCCGTCACCCACGTGCACGGGTTGGGTTATTCGTTCGTCGAGGTTCACGAGCGTGCGATCGGCATGCAGACGCGTTTGTGGGTGCTGACCACGCCCATCGACAGCCGACTCGTCGAACTCGTGCTGGTCAGCCACGTGCGGCGAATCCTGAAACCGAAGCGGCCGATCGTGGGCATGCGCTTCCTGCCGTCACGCCTGCGAACCAAGCTCATGAACAAAATCATCATGGCGGCTCAGAGCCGGGACGTCATGCAGGACGTCGTGATCTGGGGCCGAAAACAATACCGGCCCCGCCCCCTGCTCTGTCGCTCGGACGGGGAAATCGGCGCGTATCGAGGTTATTGCCAGCAATTCTATCCGGATCGGCCGGAGTGAATGCAGATGGACGAGGCCACTGGGGGCGCGGTCCTCTCCATCGCTGACACGGTTTTCGCGGTCAACAGAGAAGTGAAAGGAGCGCCCACGCCATGCAACTAGGCAAATTACCTAACGCGCTGAAGGAAGCGTACCGGGGAGCGGACGTCACCCATCGCGTGGAACATTTCGACGGATGGATCGACCGGGCGATGCCGGAGGCTGCCGGTGTGAACGGGTACGACCACACCCAAACGGTGAAAGACTACTACGACCTGTGCAGCGAGTTCATGGTGTACGGTTGGGGTGAATCCCTGCATTTCGCGCCCCTCACGCCTCAGGAGAGCCTGGAGGATTCCAAGGTCCGGTACCAGCGGTTGATGATCGCCAAGCTGGAGTTGCAACCCGGCATGACGGTGGTCGATGTCGGTTGTGGGATCGGCGGTCCGATGCGCCGGGTCGTCCGGGAGGCCGGTGTCCGCGTTGTCGGGATCAACATCAATCAAATCCAGTTGGCGAAGGCGAAACGGTTGAACGCCGAGGCGAGACTCGGCCACATGGTCGATTACGAGGCGTGCAGCTTCATGGACATGAGCGCCATCAAGGACGATACTTTCGACCGGGGCTATGCCATCGAGTCAACGTGCCATGCGCCGGACAAGCAACGCGCGTTCGCGGAGATATTCCGCATCCTGAAACCCGGAGCCCTGTTCTGGGGTCATGAAATGTGTCTGACGGACAAGTTCGATCCGAACGACAGCCGTCACCAAGCCATCAAGCGGGAACTCATGCGTGGCATTGCGCTGAAGGACATCGCGACGTTCGGGGAAGTGGATCACGCGCTCGAAGCGGCGGGATTCCAGGTCATCGAAGGGAGGGACCGTGACGTCAAGAAAGGGCCATCCACACCCTGGTATCAACCCATGGAGACGCGGCACGGGACGTTGGGTAACCTCGTATGCAGGCTTCCATGGGGCCGCAGGGCGTTCATCGCGGGATCGAAGCTGGCCGAGGTGCTGCGGCTGTTTCCGAAGGGCTCCGCGGAAGTCGTCCGGCTCCTGGATCGGACCGCGGACGCCTACGTCGCGGGCGGTAAGACGGGGATCTTCACGCCGTTGTACTGCTTCCTGGTTCGCAAACCTTTTTAGATCCTCGCCCCACGATTCTCTCCGGTGATTGGCTGCTTGTTTTCGAGCTTTCCCGGAACATGCCGGTGGGACAACTGGTTGGACGGCAGCGAACGGGCGGGACATGATCGGCTGGCGTGTCAGACACGCAATTCGCGCCTCTGCCCGGCAATACGGAACTTCAGCTTCTTGCTGGGCTTCATTGATGGAAGGGGATCAAACCGGAGCTTATAGTTCGCGGGGGCTACCTCGATCGTGAAGTAATGCGCGACCATCAGCACGTTGACGGCCAATTGCAGTTCCAGCCACCGGGAGCCGAGACACGTGTGCGTGCCCAGCCCGAACGGGGCGTACCCGGGATTGAGGTGCTCATTGCGCGGAGGCAGATACCGGTCGATATCGAATGTGAAGGGGTCGGGAAAGATGTCTTTCATGTAATGCGTGGCCGTCTGGGCAATATAGATGTTTGTCCCGACCGGCAGTTCGTAGTCCTCGACCACGCATGCGTTCATCACGGTTCGAATAGACATCGGGACGATCGGGTACATGCGCAGGCACTCCATGAGGAAGCGGTGCGTGACGCCCAGGGCGGACGGGGTGAACTCCTCGCCATGCGGATCGCCGTTGTCGAACAGGGCATCGGCTTCACTCTGGATCTTGGCGTAGAGCTCCGGCTGTGACGCCATGGCGTACAACGTGAAGCTGAACGCATCGCCCAGGTACACGCTGGCGATCAGCGCTGCTGAAAGCTGGAAGCGTAGCGTCGTCTCCGGCACGAACTGCGGATCGCTTGCGTGCAGGCTGAGCCAGTCGTCCGCAAGGTTCCGTGGAGAACCAGCACGCTGCGCGGATGTATGGACGCCCTGGATCCGTTCCAGTAGCGTATCCACGGCTTTCGCCCGGCGTCTCATGCCCGGAGTTTTCAGCATGAACTTGGGCAGCATCTTCACAATGTGGACGAGGAGTGCTCGTTCCTTATACTTCGCCAGATCGTCAAAGATATCCTGAGAATCAACGCTGACAAAGAGCGGCGAAAGTTGCGCGTTGACCATCTGCCGGCTCATGTTCGTCGCAGTATAGGAGTCTCCGACCGTCCAATTTGCCATGTGATTTCTAGCATGATGATAGAGTTGGTCCAGCTGCCCTTCCAGTCTTCTGCGGGAATACGCCGCCGACATGGACTTGCGAAGCCGGAAATGATCAGCGCCGTCCAGGGAAGGCATTACTCCGGACGCGCCGTAGACCTTCTCGAAGTCGGCAAAGTAATCCTTGCTTCTCAGGTACATGCGTCCGCGCTTATGCGCCCAGCGGTTCGTCCGGGTCCCGGCTAGAAAAATCATGGGCTTCGCTAACGGCGGGCGGATCTCGAACACCGGTCCATATTCCTGCGCAAGGTCAGCAAAAAGCGCGGGAATGTTGCCTTTGCGAACATGTGGATTGAACAGCACTTTAGGGAGAGGGACAGCCGGAATCTTCTTGGTCAGGGAGGAATGTCGCAGCAACGGGCCGGCGAGGTTGTGGGAGACCGCGTCGGCGATGGACCGGCCGATCAGATCCATCTTGCAGATGAGTTGGATGCGCTCCTCCGACTCCTCTTCGAGTTGAAATATGAAGCGAAAGACGTCGCACGTGTTGACGAGACAAATGACGATAATGTCTCTCGGATCGGGAATTTCGTTCATGAAGATGGCCCTGCTGATCCGTGTTTTGATGAACTGCCCGGCAGTGCCTTCAGGGGAGTTGCCGTACCGTTCCGTTTGCCAGCCGGTATGAGTCAGTGTCCAGAAGTCGCCGTCGTGGTATTCCAGGATCTTCAGGGCAACCAGGCGATCAAGAGTCAAATCGATGACTGACTCTGCATGGGGGGCGAGCCGTTCAATCCAGAACTGGGTATTTCGTTGAACCGGTTCGCTTGCAATCTCTTTCAGAATGGGGTCCAGGGCGGGGTCGCCTGTTTCTGTCTTGTCCACGAGGAACAGGGATTCCATGTCCGTGTCGATACGCGACAGGAGCGAGAGTTCCGCGAGAACTGCACCGGCGACGGCGCAGTTCAAATCCCAGCCCGGTACTTGGTGAAAGTAACCGTTGTCCTCGTTGAGAAGCATCAGGATGAGCTCCTCGGGCAAACTGAGCTTTTGGGTCGTCAAACGCTCCTTCTCTTTCGTACCGGCCATCAGCCTTGGTCCCCCTGCATTACCTTCATGCTATAAACCCAATTGCACTAGAATACTATAACGCTCAGGTTAAAGGAGGGCAAGACTTATTCTGAGATCTAAAGCAAAATACAGGTTCTGGTGAGTGGTGGATTACTCTAACGGGTATCCGCAGGGAGGGAAGAAGTTCAGGAAGCTTGACTTGGCGTGATCGGGCGAGGTGTGGTGTGGACCGGTATCCCTTCACCCCGGGGTCAGGATTGAATACGGTGTCGGCCTCGTGCTTTGGGGGCACAACGATTGTTATGCCCCCCAGTCGTATAGTGGTCAGCCCAGGGTGGCCAGGATGTTGTTGAACGTGGCGCTCGGCCGCATGGCTACTGCGACCTTCGCCGGGTCGGGATGGTAATAGCCGCCGACGTCCATGGCCTTGCCTTTTGCGGCCTTCACTTCTTCGAGGATTTTCTCCATGTTGGCCTCGAGTTCTTTCGCCACGGGCGCAAATTTTTCCTTTAATCCCGGATCGTCGTTTTGGGCGGCGAGTTCCTGTGCCCAATACAAGGCTTCGTACAGGTGGCTGCCGATGTTGTCCAATTCCCCCAGCACCCGGCCGGGTGACTTGCGGTTATCCATGAGTTTGCCCGTGGCCCGATCCAGGGTATCCGCCAGGACTTGAGCTCTTTTATTGTTGCGGCTTTTGGCCAAATGGGCAAAGGATTCCGCCAAGGCGAGAAATTCGCCGAGCGAATCCCATCGCAAGTGCCCTTCTTTCACAAACTGCTGGACGTGTTTCGGGGCCGATCCGCCGGCTCCTGTTTCGAATAAGCCACCGCCGTTGATGAGAGGAACGATGGAGAGCATCTTGGCGCTGGTGCCCAGTTCCAGGATGGGAAACAGGTCAGTGAGATAATCCCGCAGCACGTTACCCGTGGCGGCAATGGTGCTTTGACCGTCCTTGGCCCGTTTGAGTGAATGCTTCATGGCGTCCAACGGAGCCATTATTTGGATGTCCAAGCCCGTCGTATCATGGTCTTTCAAATAGCGGTTCAGTTTTTCGATGAGCTGCGCGTCGTGTGATCTGTTCTTGTTCAACCAGAATACCACCGGCATTGAGGACGCCTTGGACCGATTCACAGCCAGCTTTACCCAGTCCTGAATGGGAATGTCCTTGACTGTACAGGCGCGGAAAATGTCATCTTGTTCCACTGTCTGCTCGAGCAGGACGTTCCCGGCTCCGTCAATCACGCGGATGGTGCCTTTTCCGGGTGCCTCGAAGGTCTTGTCGTGTGATCCGTATTCTTCGGCTTTCTGGGCCATGAGACCCACGTTGGGCACACTGCCCATGGTAGCCGGATTGAAGGCTCCGTTTTCCCGGCAGAAGTCCGCCACCGCCTGATAAATCCCCGCGTAACTGCGGTCCGGGATCATGGCCTTCGTGTCGTATTCCTTACCGTCCGGTCCCCACATTTTTCCGCCCACGCGAAGCGCCGCGGCCATCGACGCATCGATGATGATGTCGCTCGGCACGTGCAGGTTGGTGATACCCCGGTCCGAGTCCACCATCGCGAGATCCGGGCCGTTTTGCATGGCTGCTTGCAGGTCGGCTTTGATTTCCTCCTGTTGCGCGGCGGGCAGGGAGCCGATTTTCGCATAGACGTCACCCAACCCGTTGTTGGGATTGACGCCGAGATCAGCAAAGACCGTTTCATGTTTCTTGAAGACGTCCTCAAAATAGACGGACACGCAATGGCCGAAAATAATGGGGTCCGAGACCTTCATCATGGTGGCCTTCATGTGCAACGACAGGAGAATGCCGTTTTTCTTGGCCTCCTCGACCTGTTCCTTGAAGAATTGCCGTAATGCGCCGGCGCTCATTTTCGTGGCGTCCACCACGTCGCCCGTGTCAAAGGTCACGCTGTCTTTCAACACGGTCGTGGTGCCGTCCGCGCCGACGAATTCGATGCGGCCCTTGCCCGCCGTTTGCTCGGTAATCGTCGTTGATTTCTCATTGGAAAAGAAGTCTCCATCCGACATGGACGAGACGTGCGTTTGCGAATCCTTGGCCCAAGCCCCCATTTTGTGCGGATTCTTTTGGGCATATTGTTTCACGGAGGTCGACGCCCGACGATCCGAATTGCCTTGTCGCAACACCGGGTTCACCGCACTGCCTTTCACCTTGTCGAATTTCGCCTTGATGCTCTTTTCTTCATCGGTCTTGGGGTCCTCGGGGTAATCGGGAATGCCGTACCCCTGGGATTGCAATTCGGCAACCGCGGCTTTGATTTGCGGAATCGATGCGCTAATATTCGGGAGTTTGATGACGTTGGCTTCGGGCGTTTCCACCATTTCGCCGAGGATGGCGAGATCATCGGGTTGTCGTTGTTCCGGCTTCAAGGTGTCGGGAAATTGCGAGATGATTCGGCCGGCCAGCGATATATCCTTCCTGCCGACGTTCACGCCTGCGGTCTTGGCAAAGGCCTGGATGACCGGCAGAAACGATCCGCTCGCCAGTTCCGGAGCCTCGTCGACTTTTGTATAGATAATATCCGGTTCTGCTGACATGTGTTCCTCCTCTGTGTTCAAGGTTGTCTTAGAATAAACAAAAAAGCCGGAATACTATTCCGGATACAAACAGGCAATTTTAGAGAGAACCGCCATTCGACGCAATCAACCGAAAGCCCCAGTGCCGACCCAACAAAAGGACCAGAACGCAATAGGTCGGGCAGGTAGGCCGGAACGTTCCGTCTGTCATTTGTATGTTGCGTTCACCCTACAAATAGGCCAATTTGGAAGGTGGGCATGAGGGACGCTGGCATTGTCCCCGAAGTTGGTCCAACTTCGGGGGCAGGTCCAAGTCTGCCAGAAATCGCTTTGCTCGTGGCTTAGTTTTTGGGGAGACCCTCACCCGTGAGCTTGGCGCAACACAAACCCAATCTGCTCATCCGTTTACCACGTTCTTTTCATGGCAAATCGCCACTCCTTCCTTCAGGCCGATTTTGCCAGAAAAATCACCTTCAGGCCGAATTAATTTTCGGGTCGCAGACCAACGCGTCGCGTGTCATTGGGTGAGTCTCCAAGGCATCTGGAGGTGGCACCGTGCAGGAGTAGGGCATCCCTCAGGCCCGTTTGTCGCTCCGAACAGATTCTAGCCACGAATTCGCAAGTAGGGAGAACAAACACGCGGTCCACGACACACCGAGGAGGGTGCCATGACCAAACGAGTGGCGGGCATTGGTGTCGGGAAACAAGCAGTGGCGGTGTCGGTTGCGCGATGGCCAGTCCGCTCGTTTCCGAACACGGAGGTGGGCATCATAGTTGGCTTGGGTGCGCGAGCAAGCTGTGAAGCACGCGGTGTGTGAAGCCACGGGGGGTACAGACGCGCATTAGTCCAGCGTGGCCGGGGGACATCAGGAGAGCGGCTTGATTCTTTTCAGCATTGGCGCCGCGTTGCCGATTATATCGTGCAGGACGTCCGTGAACAGGTAACGATGAAGCTTATTTCGGATGTTTCCCGTGCGATCTCCACGCGATATGGCGTCGGCGCAAAGCCGGCCGGACAATATCGCGTTTGATATTCCGTTGTAGGCATCACACTGCAGCAGGCCTGCCGAATCGCCGATCACGAAACAACTGCCATCATCGCTCGACATCGGCTGGTTTGCGAACATCCGAATTGAACCGCCGGTCGTGCGGTGATTCGCGACTTTGAAATCCTCAGGCAACTGTCCCTTCGACTTCAGGGCAAACACAAATTCATCAAGCAGCATATCCGCTTTCTTGGTCTTTTGCTGCTTGGAGAGGATGGCCGTACCCAGGTGAAGCCAGCCGTCACCTTCAATGTACGACCATCCGAACACCCCGGAATTCATGAAATTGAAGTAACTGACGTAGGGGTCCCCACTGTATTTGCTTTCCGGCACCTCCACCTCGGTGAGAAACATTGTCGTCCCCGGCCAGCCAACGGTTTTGCCGAAATACCGCCGATACACGGGGCAGTAGGTCCCTGCGGCGCCGACAAGATACTCGGCGGTATGAACTTGATTTCCGACCAGTACATGGTATCGACCGTCTTTGAAGTCGATGTCGTGAGGTCGTATGGCGGTGTTATGCACCACAACCGCGCCTTCGAGCATTGCCAACGACAACAGCCAACCATCGAACTCATCACGATTGGGAAAGTAGACATATCGATTTAATTTGCTGACGACAGCCCTCAACATACCCGGCAGTTCCTTGCCATTATTCAGAGTCTTGAACGTGGCCGCGTTGGGCGACTTCATTGGATGCGGATAGCTACCGGGGGACAGGTCAAGCATTTTCCATGTATGATCAAAAATTCCGGCGCTGGTGCGCTTTGCGGAGTAGGGGGCAAACCGTTCCACTACCGCTACGTTCAGGCCGTGACGGGCGGAGAAACGGGCACACGTGGCGCCGGCGGGGCCGCCACCAACGATCAGGACATCATGGTGAAGACGCGAATTCGCATTTCCATGGATTTCTTCTTTTGTCAGCATTTTCGGAGAATCGCCGGACAGCAGGGACAGGTACTTCGGCCAAACTAATTGCGCACTATTCCCAAATCTGGGTCGAAATTGTAGTGCGCCTGATAGACATAGGCGTGGTTTTCGTTTTCACAAATGCCCCGTTTCACGAGCTCACGAACTCTTTCTCTCAGCCTGGGAAGATAGCGAAATTCGTAGTCCTCGTAGCTCATTTCTCTGCGTTGTGCGCGGCGAGTAAAAAGCGCCACAAGTTCATCCCTGTCCAGCTCTCCGGAAAAGTCCACGTAGTACCGGTCTATCAACCTGTCAATCCGGCCGAGTTGCAACAATAGAGCGATCTCGATGATGGAGGTTCCCTTAAACACAGCACCGTGCCAGCGAGCCCATTCATGTTTTTGAGATGGTTGCATCTCCGGTAACCGGTTGTGAGTGACGTTAGGGAAATAATGATGCGTCAGATGATCGTCCTCACCGAAAGAGTCGTCGCGACCTTCCAGGATCGTGATGGCGGCCACGTGCTTGATGTTCCGTCCTGCGTCGTCGTGCTCCAGGAACCCGTGTTGCGCCAAAGTCACAAGCGCGATGAAGGACGACATCGCGAAGAACGGTTGGAAATAGATGAGAAACAGGAACACCAACGCTGATGACACGCTGGACCCCGTGGCGAGTAACAGTGTGACGATTGCCGACGGCACATACACCCAATAGATGAGCATGCCTCGACGCGGCGTGGCATACGCCCGTTGAATCGCCGGATGCACGCCGCGTTGCTTGCGAAACTCGGAAAGACTGCTGAAGCCGGTCATGTAGACAACGAACCGCCATTTGTAGAGCAGCAGATCGCTGAACTTCGTCCGGTTGAGGTCCCACACATATACCGGGTCTCCCTTGCCGCCGTTCAGACGGTGATGGAGCAGAATATGAGACGTGGAGAAGATATGTGGTACGATGCCGTACCACACACCGACACGGTTTTCGAAAATGTTCCCGATGTGCTTCCTTATCCACAGTCGATACATGCGGCCTGCGGCAACGTGGCCTTCACGATGGGCAAAGGTGTAGAGGGCGCCCATGCCGCGGCCACCGAACCCCACCCATGCAAAGTAGTAGGCCGCCACGAGCCACCACGGCAACGTCCCGAATCTGATTTGCCAGCCGAGGACCGTACCGAGGGAAATCACGGCGCCGACCGTGAGGAATATTGCCGTTGCGAAGTAGTCGACATGAACGGTCCGCTGATAGACATACGTGGCCGCGAAGCGCCGTAACGCCGCGGAGCGGTCGAGCAGGGAGAAGATGGGCCGCACAATGCGATGCAGTCCCATGTGGAAGAGTCGGCCTTGGATTAACACGGGTGCCGCCCAACACACCGCAAAATTCAGCGTCAGCATTGCACCGAGGAATTTCCGTAGTGCGACGAGAATGCGGACGCGGTGGTCAAGCATAGGTAGGGCGGCTGAGGTCATCGCAGGTGGCCCTTAAACGTTGTCCACCCAAAGAAATCATGCCGTCCTTGGACACGCATTGAAACACATTCCTTCATGGAGGTCGCTGGCTGCAAGTTTCCGCTATATGATTGTGGTGGTCACCATGGCTAGCCTATCCTACCTCCATAGAAAGCAGATGCTAGCACACGGTGAGCTATGAGAAAAGTAGCCTGTGAGTGGTCGTGTCTCAGTTTGAAAGTAGCGGCGGCATCCCGGGATATTCCTTATGCCGCCTAGAGAGGTCGTCAAGCAAAGAAAGTGCTATGAGATGGCGGCGGCTACACAGACAAAAAAGCAAAGCCCTGGAATCCCATAGATCCCCGATCAGGTCGGGGACAGGCTCTGATCGGGGATTGTAAATGTTCAGTCATTCGTTAACAATTGTCGCGGTCTTCTTCTTTGCCCCTCCTGTCCTGCTTCTTACTTATAAAGAAGGGGCACAGGCGACTAAGAACTCTCGTGAGCTAAGCCCTGTATTCTGTCAACGGATGAGCGAACCAGCATGGAAACGATCCTCTCATGAAATTCCATATCGACACTGGAAGCACGCGATAGGTCGAACGTGAAGGATAACCGCGGTTTTGCGCTGGTGGCGGTTCTGTTGCTGATGGCCGTCGTGGGGATCGTCACGGCGACGGTTCTGCAGACGACCTCGACCGAAATTCAAATCAGTGCGAATCACAAGCAGGCGGTGCAGGACTTGTACGCCGCGGAGGCGGGATTGGCGGAAGCCCGGTCGCGTTTGCGGAAGACGAGGGGAACCGAGACGTCTTTCATCGCGGACAAGGCGGTGTCGCCTGATCCGTTGTGGACGGCCTACATCGTGGAATCCGCAGATTGGTCGCCGTCGGTCGATCCCGAGTATGCTCCGCATGAGACCAACGTGATTCCTCTCACGGGTCATCCAACCAATACGGTGGTGCAACCGAACAGCCTGCAGATGGGCCTGCCGTACTGGGCGAAGATCCGGCACAAAACTGAATACAATGCCGAGCGGGCCGGGCATAAGGCAGCCACGCCACATTACGTTGACCTCGACGGCAGCCACGCCCGCCATAGCAAGGGCAACCGGGGCAACGTCGTCTACTACGGCTATCCTACGCCGGCGGATACCGTTCCGGTCTCCTTCACGACAAATATCCCCACACCATGGTTGCCTATCGAGAAGATCGTTGCGCATGGGTCCGCGACGAGTGGCACCGTGGTGGTGGAGGAAGAAGTGCTGCACCCGCCCGGTCCGAACCAACTCGGGGCGCTCCATGCCTCCGGCTCTGTCAGCCTGGCGGGCGCGCCGGGCGCGATCTATGGCCATGATGCCTGTGGCGCGGTCGGCAGCCTGCCTCCGGTCGTGTATGGAGGCACCGTCACAAGTGCCCCGACGATCCACTTCGATGGAATCCCCGCAAATCCGCAGCACAGTGCCCACGTGCCGGTTCCGGCCACCGCGCTCGCCGCCTTGAATACGGAAGCGGTGGTCTTGAACGTGGATCAAACCAATCAGCAATTGGGTACGGTACAGGCGCCCATGACGTTTTTTACGGAAGGCGGGTTGTTTGCCCAACCGCAAGGAATCCGCATTCGGCAAAGCAGGGGATCCGGAATCTTGCTGGTGGATGGGAATGCCACCCTGGAAGGTGAGGTCCGGTGGGACGGCATGATCCTGGTAACCGGTACGTTGTTTCTCAGCGGCCATGGCAGTGGCATCGTGATTCGCGGGGCAATCTGGGCCGGTGAGATCGACCAGACGGGACCATTAACCGTCCAATACGATAGTTGCCGCCTCCAAGCCGCGCTGCTGGCCGTGCCGGTCCGGGTCAGAACGTGGAAAGAAGTTTTTTAACGGCTTGATCCGGGCCTCCAGCCGTTTGAATTTCGGGACGGTAGAGGGCCGTCCCCTACTGGGTCTTTCGTGACTCCCTGACATGGGCCTTTCGGTTGATTGCGACCGGAATGCATTCTCTTTACAATGCCCCGTTTGATGTCCGGATCTCCGCTTATCATTCAAGACTAACAAAGGTTGCGTTATGGCAAAAGTACTTGAAGGCCCGGGAATGGGCTTGTTGAAAAAATGGGGTTTGCAAACCCCGAATTATGCCGTGGTCGGTTCTTCCGAAGAACTGGAACAGTTGGCGCAGGCCAATGATTGGTTGAACAAGAGTTCGTTGGTGGTCAAAGCCCATGAGGCTTTGGGGTCACGCTTTAAACTCGGCCTCGTGAAGGTGGGTGTGGATCTCAACGGGGCTAAGGCGGCCGCCAAAGAGATGCTCGGACGCACCGTCGGCACGTTGACCATTCGGGAAGTGATCGTGTCCGAAGCGGTGGACCATAGCGAGGAATATTACGTGGCCGTGAAGTCGACCCGTGACGGTGCGGACGTAATGGTTGCCAATTGCGGCGGGGTTGAAGTGGAGTCCAATTGGGATCGCGTGAAACGTTGCTCCGTGGTCGTGGGCGATGCTCCCTCCGACGCGGCGCTGGAGTCCCTGGCCAAGGAAGCCGGGTTCTCCGGTGAGTTGATCCCCAAAGTCGCCGACTTCGCCAGGAAGCTGTTCCTCTGTTTCGACAATGAAGACGCGCAGTATCTGGAAATCAATCCGGTGGTGCGCAACGCCGCGGGCGAGTTGGTCGCGCTCGATGCCGTGACCCTGTTGGACGGCGATGCCAAGTTCCGTCATCCGGACTGGACGTTCCCGTTTGCCGCGGAATTCGGCCGGGCCTACACCCAGAATGAAGAAGAGGTCATGGCCGTGGACTCGAAGGTGAAAGGTTCCGTGAAGCTGATCGAAATTCCGGGCGGTGACACGGCGATGCTCCCGGCGGGCGGCGGGGCCAGCGTGTACTACTCCGATGCGGTGGTGGCCCGGGGCGGCAAGTTGGCCAATTACGCCGAATATTCCGGCGATCCGCCGGACTGGGCCGTCGAAGTCCTGACCGACAAGGTCTGTTCCCTTCCCGGCATCAAGAACATCATCGTGGGCGGGGCCATTGCCAACTTCACCGACGTCAAGAAGACCTTCGGCGGGATCATCAATGCGTTCCGTAAAGCCAAGGCGGAAGGGAAACTGGACGGCGTGAGAATTTGGGTGCGACGAGGCGGGCCCAACGAAAAACAAGGGCTGGCGGCTATGAACGCATTGAAGGAAGAAGGCTTCGCCATCGAAGTGTTTGATCGCCGGACTCCGTTGACGGACATCGTGGACATGGCCCTGGCCAAGAAATAACAATATTAGAAAGAGATCTTTGCAAACATATTGAGACGCAGGAGAGTTCGATGAGTATTCTGGCAACGAAAGAAACACATGTTGTGATCCAAGGCGGCGTTGCGGGTGTGAATGCGGCCCGGCGAATGGGTGAATTCCGCCACATGATTCAGCAGCCCTTAAACGTTTCGGCGTTTGTGTATCCTCCGGATGCCGGGAAAACCAATGAAATTGTCTGCGGAAACCGGCTCCTCACGATTCCGGTGTACAAAACGGTTGCCGAGGCCACCGCGAATCATCCGGAAATCAATACCAGCCTGGTCTACGTCGGTGCGGATCGCGCCTATGCCGGCACCAAGGAAGCCTTGGACAATTCTTCCATTCAAGTGGTGTCGATGATCACGGAAGGCTTGCCCGAGAAAGATTCCAAATTGCTCGGGGCGCATGCGCGAAAACTCGGGAAAGTGTTCAACGGGCCTTCATCCATCGGCGTCCTGTCGGCCGGAGAATGCCGGTTGGGGGTGATCGGCGGGGCTTTCGACAACCTGGTGGCCTGCAAGCTCTATCGCCCGGGGTCCTTCGGGGTGATCACGAAATCCGGTGGCCTGTCGAATGAAATCATCTGGATTTGTTCGCAATTCGCCGACGGCGTCACGACCGCCATCGGTATCGGCGGGGACGCCTACCCGGGAACGGATTACGTGACCTACCTCGAGATGTTCGAAAACGATCCGCAAACCAAGGCCGTGGTCATTGTCGGCGAGATGGGCGGCGATCTGGAGGAACGGGCCGCGGAATGGTACGGCGCGAAAAAACGCCGCGTTCGACTCCTGTCCGTGGTGTCCGGTTTTTGCCAGGAGAGTTTGCCCAAGGGCATGAAATTCGGGCACGCCGGAGCCAAGGAAGGTCTCCAGGGTGAAGGGTCGGCCCGTGCCAAGTCGGACGCCTTGAAGAAGGCGGGGGCTCTCGTTCCCGATACTTTCGGCGCCTTGGGGCCTGCCATCAAGCAAACGTATGAAGAGCTGGTGAAGTCGGGTGAAGTCACGCCGATTCCCGAACTCACTGAAGCGGAGAAGCCCAAGCTGCCCCGGACCGTGGAGCAGGGCATGAAAGACGGGGATATTCTGGTCGCTCCCCTGATCAAATCCACCATCAGCGATGACCGGGGCGACGAGCCCTTGTACGAAGGGTATCCGGCGTCCGAACTCATCAACAAAGGCTATGACATTCCTCATATCATCGGGCTCCTGTGGGACAAGCGGCTGGTCACCAAGCAAGAGGCCGAAATCATCAGGCGCATTATCATCCTTTCGGCTGATCACGGTCCCTGCGTCAGCGGAGCGTTGACCACCATTATCGGGGCCTGTGCCGGTATCGGGTTGTCTCAAGCCGTGGCGGCCGGGTTGATCATGATCGGTCCGCGATTCGGTGGAGCCGTGACCGATGCGGGCCGGTATTTCAGCCATGCCATCGCCAACAACATGTCCGTGGACGAGTTTCTGACCTACATGAAGAAAAACGTCGGACCGGTGCCGGGAATCGGGCATCGGGTGAAGAGCCTGCGGAATCCCGACAAGCGCGTGAAGGAATTGGTGGGGTACGTGAAGAGCCTGGACCTGGCCACGCCGCACTTGGACTTTGCCCTGGAAGTCGAAAAGATTACGGCGGCGAAGAAGGACAATCTGATTTTGAACGTGGATGGAACCATGGCGGCGGTCCTAGTTGATCTCGGATTCCCGGTGGACAGCCTGAACGGGTTTTTCGTCCTGTCCAGGACCATCGGGCTGATCGGGCATTGGGCCGATCAAAAACGTCAGGGCAGCCGGTTGATCCGGTTGTTCAACTATCTGGTGAACTACGCGGCGCCCGCGCGTCGGGAAGTGCCGCCACTTAAATAACAACATTGACGGTTTCCTTTGACCCGGTCTGCAAAAGGATCGGAGTTCGGAAGCCATGCGGAGAACGTCCTATGTCGATTGAGCTTGTTAAAACGTTGTATGCCAAAATGCCCGGGGCCGTGGAAACGGCAAGAAAGCAGTTCGGTCGCGGGTTGACCCTCGCCGAAAAAATTCTGGTTTCCCATGCGGATAACCTGGCAACCCAGGTCTGGGATCGGGGGAAAGCCATGCTGGCGCTTCGTCCGGATCGCGTGGCCATGCAGGATGCCACGGCCCAGATGGCCATGTTGCAATTTATCCAGGCCGGTAAGAAAAAGGCCGCGGTGCCCAGCACCATTCATTGCGATCATTTGATTCGTGCGGAAATGGGGTCATCCAAGGATCTATTGCGCGCCTGCGATGAAAACCGGGAGGTCTATAATTTCCTGGAATCGGCAGCCAAGAAATACGGCATCGGGTTCTGGAAACCGGGCGCGGGGATCATTCACCAGGTGGTGCTGGAGAATTACGCGTTCCCGGGCGGGTTGATCATCGGGACCGATTCCCACACGCCGAACGGCGGCGGGCTGGGCATGCTGGCGATCGGGGTCGGCGGCGCCGACGCTGGAGAGGTCATGGCCGGGTTGCCGTGGGAGGTGCTGCATCCCAAACTGATCGGGGTCAAGCTCACCGGCAGGTTGAGCGGCTGGGCCTCGCCCAAGGACGTGATCCTGTACATTTGCGGCAAGCTGACGGTGAAAGGCGGGACCAACAAGATCGTCGAATACTTCGGTCCGGGCGCGGAAACAATCAGCGCCACGGGCAAGGGCACGATTACGAACATGGGTGCGGAACTCGGGGCGACGACCTCGATCTTCCCCTTTGACCAAAAGATGGTGGACTATCTCACGATTACGGAGCGAAAAGACATCGCCGACCTGGCGGAAGCCAACGCCGGGATGCTGGTGGCCGATCCTGAAGTGTATGAGTCGCCGGAGAAATATTTCGACGAGATCCTGGAAATCGACCTCTCGACCCTGGAGCCGCACGTCGTGGGCCCGCATTCCCCGGACCTGGCCCGTCCGATCTCCGCGTTGGAGGCCGAGGCCAAGGAGAAGGGGTACCCCGTGGAGTTGAAGGCGACCTTGCTGGGCAGTTGCACGAATTCCTCGTATGAAGACATCAGCCGGGCCGCGCACATTGCCCAACAGGGGTTGAAGGCGGGCTTGAAAGCTAAAACCGCGTTTCTGGTGTCGCCGGGTTCGGAACGGATTTTTCACACCATGAAACGTGACGGCTTCCTGGACACGTTCGAGGAGTTGGGCGCGACCGTGTTGGCGAACGCCTGTGGTCCGTGTATCGGGCAGTGGAAACGGGCTGACGGCGTCAAAGGCAAATCCGATTCGATCGTGAGTACCTTTAACCGGAATTTCCCTGGTCGCAACGACGGGATCGCCGACACGCTGTCCTTCCTGGCCAGTCCGGAACTGGTGGCTGCGTATGCCCTCACGGGCGACCTGGGATTCAATCCCTTGCAGGACACCATTTCCACCCCGGACGGCAAACAATTGAAACTCGATCCGCCGCAAGGCGATGAGTTGCCGGCTCAGGGTTTTGCCAAGGGCGAGGAAGGGTTTATCCCCCCGGCGGAGAACGGCGAGGGGTTGGCCGTGGATCTGCCTCCGAACAGCGAGCGGCTGCAATTGTTGCAGCCCTTCCCCAAGTGGGACGGCAAGGATTTCGACAAGTTGCCGTTGCTGATCAAAACCAAGGGGAAAACTACGACCGATCATATTTCACCGGCGGGGCCCTGGCTCAAGTTTCGTGGACATTTGGACAAAATTAGTGACAATATGTTCCTGGGTGCGAACAATGCGTTTTCGAGTGAAGCGGGCAAAGGCAACAACGTGTTGACCGGGGAATCGGATCTCACCCTGGCGCAGGTCGCCCGTGATTACAAGGGCAAGGGCATCGGGTCGTTCGTGGTGGGTGACGAGAATTACGGCGAGGGGAGCAGCCGGGAACACGCGGCCATGTCCCCGCGCTTCCTGGGCGTGAAGGCCGTACTCACCAAAAGCTTTGCCCGCATCCATGAAACGAATTTGAAGAAGCAGGGCATTCTGCCCATGACGTTTGCGGACCCTGCAAATTATGAGCAAATCGACCAGGAGGACCGCGTCAGCGTCACGGGTCTCAGCGAGTTGGCGCCGGGCAAGCCGGTGTCCGTGGTCATTCATAAAAAGGATGGAAAAGAAATCACGATTCAGGCCAATCACAGTATGACCGAACAGCAGGTCAAGTGGTTTCAATCCGGATCGGCGCTGAATGCCTTGAATGCATGATTTTTACCCCCTCACCCCATCCTCTCCCACGAGGGGAGAGGGAGTTTGGAGTGAGAGCGGGCAGGGTGAGGGGAAAAAGAAGTAGGAAGTACGGTAAACGGACATGACGGGTTCATTCGATACGGGCAAAGCGGTCAGCCAGGAAGAGGCGCTGAAACCGCCCATGGTCACGGTGGAGATCGCGGGGAAATCTTTCCGGGTCCCGGCGGGGATTACCCTGATGAAGGCCCTCTGGTATACCGGCCATGAGGTCACACGGGGGGCAGGGTGCCTGGGCGGATTTTGCGGGGCTTGCGCGACTTATTATCGCACCAAGGACGACCCGAAAGTGAAAACCTGCCTGGGGTGTTCACACGCGGTGGAAGACGGCATGTCGTTTTCGTTTGCCCCGGCGTTTCCCGCGCGCAAGGCCACGTACGATTTGAATCAGCTCGAAAATCCCAAGCAGGATCTGTTCAAGTTGTATCCGGAAGCGCCCCTGTGCAGGAACTGCAACGCGTGCACCGAAGCCTGCCCGCAACAGATCGACGTGCGGGAGGGCGTGTGGAAAGCCGTGTTCGGGGACTTCAAAGCGGTGTCGGAAACGTTCATGGACTGCGTCATGTGTGGCCTGTGCGTGCCCGTGTGCATCGCCGATATTGCGCCGAACCTGGTGGGGGTCTATGCCAGTCGAGCCTACGGCGTCCGGGAAATGGAAAAACCGCCAGGCCTCTTCGACCGCATTCAAGCCATTGCCGATGGACAGTACAACAACGACTGGGACCGCATCCTGAAGATGAGCGATGACGAGTTACAGCAAACCTCGGCCACGATCAAGTCGTAGTGGAGTGCGGCTCACACGTGGATATTCAAGCCCTGCACGACGTAGTCCATAACTCCCGTGACGCCCGGCGACAACAGACCCTTCCCAAACTCTCTCCGGCCGAACGCGACACCCTGATCAAGAAATTCCATCCCGATCATCGGGAAGCCGCGTATCGCCCCGTGGCGTTCGGGCCCAATGAAGGGGATCTGACGGTACGGGAACTCGCCGCCGTCCTTGAAGGCGACAGCGTGGTTCACGACGATCTTTCCCTGACGCCTGATCACGAGGTCGACGTTCTGGTGGTGGGAGGCGGCGGCGCGGGCTGTGCCGCGGCGCTCCACGCGCATGGGCAGGGGGCCAAGGTGCTTCTGGCCACGAAGCTGCGCCTGGCTGATTCGAATTCGGTGATGGCGCAGGGAGGCATGCAGATTGCCGTGGCGCCCGATGATTCCCCGGTCCAGCATTTCCTGGATACCCTCAAGGGCGGTCACATGCAAAACGACCATGAGTTGCTCAGGACGATGGTGGAAGAGGGGCCGTCCATTGCGAAATGGTTGCTGGAATTGGGCGTGCTCTTCGATCGGGACCCCGACGGCAACCTCCACGTCAAGAAAGGCGGCGGCAGTACCAAGGCGCGGTTGCTCACCTGCTCGGACTACACCGGTCTCGAGATCATGCGGGTGCTCAAGGATGAGGTCCTCAACCAGAAGATCCAACTCCTGGAGTTCGCCGCGGCCGTGGAACTGTTGAGTGACGAGCAAGGCGCGTGCACCGGTGCCGTGTTTCAGGATTTGGACAATAAACGATTCCTCGTGGTGGCCGCCAAGACCGTGATTTTGGCCACAGGCGGCATCGGGCGGTTGCACATTCAAGGCTTTCCCACGAGCAATCATTACGGCGCCACGGGCGACGGTTTGGCCTTGGCCTATCGCATCGGAGCTCCGCTCTTGCAAATCGATACGTTTCAATATCATCCTTCCGGCGGCGTGTACCCGGAACAACTCGTCGGGCAGTTGGTCACCGAGGGGATACGGTCCGAAGGCGGGCACCTGGTCAATGGGAAGGGTGAGCGATTCGTGAACGAGTTGGATACCCGGGACGTGGTGTCATCCTCCATCATTCGGGAATGCGAAGAAGGTCGCGGCGTCCGCATGCCCACCGGTCGCGTCGGGGTGTGGTTGGATACCCCGTTGCTCGAAGCGGAGCAGGGTGAGGGCACGCTGGACAAGCATTTCCCCGCCATGGTTCGCCAATACGCCCGGTACGGAGTCGATATCCGCAAAGACCCGGTTCTGATTTACCCGACGCTGCATTATCAGAACGGGGGCGTGAAGATTGACGTCAACGGCGAAACATCCGTGAAGAACCTCTTCGTGGCAGGAGAAACCTCCGGGGGATTGCACGGGCGCAATCGGTTGATGGGCAATTCGTTGTTGGATCTGATGGTTTTCGGTAAACGATCGGGATTGACGGTGGCGGATCGCGTGGGAACCATTTCTCACGGCCGGTTGACGTTGAACCATTTGCAGCGGTTCCGCGCCGAAGCGAAAAAGCACCGGGTCACGAACCAGGTCACGTCGCCGGTCGTGCTGCCTGCCTATGCCGAACATCCCTAGCCTCCGCACCCTCTCCCCCACGCGGGAGAGGGCTGGGGTGGGGTACAGACCGGGTACATGGTTTACATTTTAAACCGGGGACATGGTTTACACGGGTACACTACACGGCAAAGGAGGGCCTGCCCATGCCGTGGAAGGAGTGGAAGATCATGGACCAACGAGAACAATTTGTATGCGACTATCTGACCGGGGCGTATGCGAAGGGCGCGTTATGTGCGGTATATGGCATCAGCCGGCCGACCGGGGACAAATGGCTGGCGCGGTATCACACGCACGGGGTGGCGGGGTTAGCGGACCTGTCGCGGCGGCCGCACACGCAGCCGCACCAGACCCCGGCGGCGCTGGTGGCGGCCATCATTGCGATGAAGCGCCGGCATCCGAGTTTTGGGCCGAAGAAGATTCGGGACCGGTTACGGGCGGTCGCCCCGGAGCAGGGGTGGCCGGTGGATAGCACGGTGGGGGTCATTTTGCGCCGGGCGGGCTTGGTCCGCCCGCGGCGGCATCGCCGACGGGTCCCGGCCGATCCGCAGCGACTGAGCCAGGGGACCGCGACGGCCCCGCTGTGGAGTGCGGACTTCAAGGGGGACTTTCGGGTGGGCAATGGCGCGCGGTGTTATCCGCTGACGGTGCTGGACCACGCCAGCCGGTATCTGCTGCGGTGTCAGGGCTTACGCCAGCCCACGACGGCGGCGGTGCAGCCGTGGTTTGTCTGGCTGTTTCAGGAATATGGGCTGCCGACGACGATCCGGACGGACAACGGCCCGCCGTTTGCGTCTCTGGCGCTCGGGGGGCTCAGTCGGCTCGCGGCGTGGTGGGTGCGGTTAGGCATTCGGCCCGAGCGGATTCGCCCGGGCACCCCGAGTGAGAATGGCTGTCATGAGCGGATGCATCGGGCGCTGAAAGCGGCGGTGGGGCCCCCGGCGGCGACCTGGGCCGCGCAACAACGGCGGTTCGTGGCGTTTGTGCAGGAATATAATTGGGCCCGCTCGCATGAGGCCCTGGGGCGCCGGACGCCCGGCAGTGTGTACCAGGGCTCGCCCCGGCCCTATCCTGTGACACTGCCGCCCATCGAGTATGGCTCGGGGACGGTGGTGCGGCACGTGCGGCACAATGGCGAAGTCAAATGGCGGGGTCATCGGCTGTACCTGTCCGAGGTCTTGGCGCAGGAGCCGGTGGGGTTCACGCCGATCGGGGAGAGCACTTGGGCCATTCATTATAGCTTCCATCCGCTGGGGACCTTGGATGACCGCACGTTGACGATCGCCTCGGCCCGGCAGTGGCATCAACCGGAAACCCCGCAGGCGATGTAAACGATGTGTCCGGTTTATTTTGTAAACCATGTCCGGCTTGCACAGTGAGGGGGCCTTTTTTCTTAAAGAGGAGAATCATGAATATTCATGAGTTTCAAGCGAAACAGTTGTTTGCCCAATTCGGGGTGCCGGTGCCTCGCGGAAAGGAAATCAAGACGCCGCGGGCCGCTGAAAAGTGGACTGCGGCACTGGATGCGCCGGTGTACGTGGTCAAGGCGCAAATCCACGCCGGGGGACGGGGGAAAGCCGGCGGCGTCAAAATCACCAAACAGCGCGAGGAGGTGCCGGTCCTGACGAAAGCGCTCATCGGGAAAACCCTGGTGACGCATCAAACCGGGCCGAAGGGCCGAAAAGTGCGGCGCCTGTTGATTGAGGAAGGCGCGGGAATCGACAAGGAGTTGTACCTGAGCCTGTTGGTGGATCGGGACAGCGGGTGCCCCACGTTCCTTGCGAGCACCGAGGGGGGCATGGAAATCGAAGAGGTGGCGGAGAAGACCCCGGAAAAACTGTTCAGGGAAACGATCGATCCGGCCGTCGGGTTTCATCCGTACAACGGCCGGAATCTGGCCTTTGCCTTGGGCCTGCCTTCCCTGGAAAAAGCCGTGGTGACGCCTTTCATCCAAATGCTCGGGAACCTGTATCGCCTGTTCATGGAAAAAAACGCGTCGTTGATCGAGATCAATCCCTTGGTGATTACCACGGACAAACAACTCGTGGCCCTCGACGGGAAGGTCACCTTTGACGACAACGCGTTGTTCAAACATCAGGACGTGCAGGCGTTTCGTGACCTGTACGAGGAAGAACCGCTTGAAATCGAGGCGGGAGCCAATAATCTCAACTACGTGAAACTGGACGGAGACATCGGGTGCATGGTGAACGGGGCGGGGTTGGCCATGGCCACGATGGATGTGATCAAGTTGGCCGGCGCCGAACCCGCCAACTTTTTGGACGTGGGCGGAGGCGCCACCAAGGAGACCGTCGCGGCCGGGTTTCGCATCCTTCTCAAGGACAGAAAAGTCAAAGGCATTTTCATCAATATTTTCGGGGGCATCGTCCGGTGTGAACGCATTGCCAACGGTGTGATCGAGGCCTCGAAAGAGGTCGGCATCACCCTGCCCGTGGTGGTTCGCCTTCAGGGGACCAATGCGGAGGAGGGACGGAAGATTCTCCTGGAATCGGGATTGAAGGTGGACGTGGCAACGGATCTCTGGGAAGCCGCGCAAAAAATCGTGGCCATGAAACGCAAGAAAAGGAAGAAGGGCTGATTGTATTAGGATGACCCTTCTTCGGGTCTGGTCACGTTGGAATGCAGTGAGGAAAGGAATAGCGAATGAGCATTTTGGTGAATAAGTCAACGCGGGTGGTCGTACAGGGGATTACAGGCAAAGAAGGGTCGTTCCATGCGACCCAGTGTCAGGCGTACGGCACCCAGGTCGTCGCAGGGGTGACGCCCGGCAAAGCCGGGCAGGAAGTGGGAGGCATCCCGGTTTTTCATACGGTCCGTGACGCCGTGAAAGCAACCGAAGCCACGACGTCTTTGATTTTCGTGCCTCCTCCGTTTGCCGCGGATGCGATCCTCGAAGCGGCCAACGCGGGGATTTGGCTGGTGGTGTGCATCACGGAAGGGATCCCCGTGAATGACATGGTCCGGGTGAAACGTTCCCTGGCCAGCACGCAGACCCGGCTCATCGGGCCCAATTGTCCTGGGATCATCACGGCGGACGAGTGCAAGATCGGTATCATGCCCGGGTTCATTCATAAGAAAGGAAAGGTCGGCGTGATTTCCCGTAGCGGGACCCTGACCTATGAAGCCGTGAACCAGTTGACGAATTTGGGACTTGGCGAGACGACCTGCGTGGGCATCGGCGGCGATCCCATCATCGGCACGGGGTACATCGACCTGCTTCAGATGTTCGAGCATGACGAGGAGACGCAAGCCGTGGTCATGATCGGGGAGATCGGCGGGGATGCCGAGGAAAAAGCCGCCGAGTTTATCAAACGAGAAATGACGAAGCCGGTCGTCGGCTTTATTGCCGGCATGACGGCGCCTCCCGGCCGGCGCATGGGCCACGCCGGCGCGATTATCACCGGAGGGCAAGGCACGGCGAAAGACAAAATCGCCGCGCTCGAAGCCGCCGGCGTGCAAGTCGTTCGCAACCCCGCCGAGATTGGAGAGACGGTCAAGGCCGCGCTGGGTTCTTGAGCGGCATTGTTCAGTCTTTGATACGAAATAGCCCGAATCGGTCATTCCTGCGAAAGCAGGAATCCAGCGTCTTTATCCTCACAAACGAATAAAGAAAAACCCTGGATCCCCGATCAGGTCGGGGATGACAGATAAGTAATGCCTTGCAGAAATTGTCAACGAATTACTGAACACATACAATCCCTGTCCGGTCACGTGAGTGTAGAGGGAGGCTAGAGGATTATTATTGAAACATTGATGCTCTAATGGCTTCATAGTATGGCCAGGATCTACAGGCAAATAGGTTCTCTGACTCAGTTAATTGATGAACTTCAAAGAGAGGGGATAGGTGCCTTCAGAACGATGGATGATATTCGGTCGTTTCATGATGATTACAATAATTCCCTTAATCGTATCAGGACAAAATACGGCGAAATTCTGAGAAGCGAAGTTGTTGATCTTGAGTCAAGATATAACCAAATATCATTGAAACTGGATCGGAAAATTGAAGTCAGAGAAACTTTGTTAAACGATGAATTGGAAGAACTGAAAGGGAGCCTTGCCAGAAACGAAAACCGCAATATGTTGATGCGATTGTTTTTCTTTTTTCGGAAAAAGAGATTAACAAAGAGAAAGACCATTTTGGAAAACTCTTTTGAGAACGAGGTAAGAAGACCTTTCAGAAAAGGATTTGCAAAGATTGCCAGCTTGAGGGCTGAAATCGAGGATAGAAAAAATAACGCTGAAAATTGGGTGGAACGCTATTCAGCCAGTGATAGAGAAAAACAGAAAAGAATCTTTTCGGTTTTCAGGAAACACAAATACCTGTTTTACGGAGCCGAAGGGGAGGAAAGAGTGGCGCGGGAATTATCAAACCTTCCCGATACGTATATCGTCATCAATGATTACCGTTGGCAATCTTCTCAACCCATATATGACAGTCGTAATAACGACAGAATATATTCAATACAGATAGATCACGTTGTCGTCGGACCCACCGGCCTTTATTTGGTGGAAACAAAGAATTGGAGCCGGGATTCAGTGGAAAACACGGAGTTGTTTTCTCCAATCAGGCAATTAAAAAGAAATAACTTTGCGATTTTTGTGTTACTGTGACCTTCCCCCCAATTTAGGTCCAAGTCGAAAGTGAGGCAATGACCGAATTATAGCCCTCGGGATGGCTGGGGGAAAGTGGGCCATTTGCCGTTTTTGTCAAGCTTGCCGAGCGACCGGCTTTGTCCACGTCACGTTCGCCTGCCAGACGAAACTCTTCCGGACTGAGAAACCCTAGCGAACTGTGGGGCCGGACGGTGTTATAGTGGAGGCGCCACGCTTCGATACGACGCCGGGCCTCGGCCAAATCAACGAACCATTGTTCATTCAGGCAGGCATCCCGGAATTTGCCGTTAAAACTCTCTACGAAGGCATTCTGACACGGCTTCCCCGGCTGGATGAAGCGCAGGCGCACCCCCGTGCGTTGGGCCCACAAGCACAGCGCCTTGCTCGTGAATTCCGGTCCGTTATCCAGCACGATCGCTACGGGCCGAGCCCGCTGGACAGCCAGGTGATCCAAGAGCCGACTGACTCGCTCTCCAGAGATCGAAACGTCCACGAGCTGGCCGATACATTCCCGGCTGTAATCGTCCACGACGTTCAAAATGCGGAAGCGCCGCCCTGTGGCCAATTGATCCGACATGAAGTCCATCGACCAGCGCTGATTCGGGCCGTCTAGATGCGGGAACGGCCCACGGTCACGGGCCGGGAGACGTTTACGCCGCTTGCGCCGGACCTGCAGACGCTCTTCGCGATACAGCCGATACGTCTTCTTCGCGTTCACCACCAAGCCCTCCCGTTTGAGTAACTCATGCAACAGCTTGTAGCCATAGCGCGGAAACGCCGCCGCCAGTTCGCACAGCCGGACCCGGAGGGCGGCTGCGTCGGGACGGCCGGACTGATGGCGCACTACCGAGCGGTGGATGCCTACCAAGTGACAGGCCCGCCGCTGACTCATCAGCCCCAGCGTGACCAGATGAGCCACCGCTTGGCGCCGTGCCGCGGGCCTTACCAGTTTTTTGACAGGAGTTCCTTGAGCGCCGCCTGATCCAGGTGCGCGTCGGCCAACAGCTGCTTCAACTGCCGATTCTCGGCCTCAAGCTGCTTCAGCCGTGTGACGTCGGAGACCCGCAGGCCCCCATACTTGGCTCGCCACCGATAGAACGTTTGCTCGGTGATCCCATGTTTCCGGCAGAGGTCTTGTTTCTTGACCCCGGCCTCGGCTTCTTGTAACACCCCGATGATCTGGGCTTCGCTGAATCGTTTCCGCTTCATGATGAGTCCTCCTGGGTTGTTGTACCAGAAAACTCACCCTCGAAGTGGACCGTTTTATGGGGGGAAGGTCAACTGAATCAGGCCGTTGAGAGAGGGGAGATCGATAACTTTTCCAACCACTGGGGAGACAGAAAAATATCCCCGAAAAACATCCTCTGCTTAATAAATCACATGCCGAACCAAGAATTTCAATATGTGAGGATACTGTCCGAGAATCAAATCGCCCAATATGTTGGAAATCAAAGTCAGACGTTTAGTCAAATAGAAGTGAACTCTCTTGCTGAGAACTTACTCTCCCGGATTGTCTGAACGCGAATTTGTGCCCTCCGCCGGCGTCATGGATGGGCGATCGCGAAACGGGTGGTCACAAAATCTTCAGCGAAGCCGCCCCGTTTTTGCCAGAAACATACTGACGTGATATTTTGAAAAATCGGTTGGTCTGAAGAAAGGTTCATCCATTGACCACAGAACGGATACAAGCGTTTCGTGCCGAAATCACGCGGAGAGGATGCTCCGGGTTCATCGTCCCCCATGCGGACGAGTACCAGAATGAGTATGTGCCGGCTTGTGCCGAGCGGTTGGCGTGGTTGACGGGGTTTACGGGTTCGGCGGGGACCGCGGTGGTGCTTTCCGGGCAGGCCGCCATCTTCGTGGACGGACGTTACACCCTGCAAGTCCGTTCGCAAGTTGACGTGCAAGTGTGGACCCCACGGCAGTTCATGGAGGAACCTGTGCATACGTGGTTGTCGACCGCCCTCAAGCCTGACGACAGATTGGGCTATGACCCGTGGCTGCATACACCTGATGAAGTCAAACAATTGAAAGAAGCCTGCGCCAAAGCCGGTGCCTCGTTGACGCCATGCGAACCGAATCCCGTCGATGCCATATGGGAGGATCGTCCCGCGCCTCCCGCGGCGAAAGTGGTGCCGCATGATCTCGCCTATGCGGGCAAGTCCTCGGAAGATAAGCGCCACGAGCTTTCCATGACGTTGAAGAACGAGGAAATCGGGGTAGCCGTGCTGACGGCGCCGGATTCCATGGCCTGGCTCCTGAATGTGCGTGGCAATGACGTGGAACATACGCCGTTACCTCTTGGCTTTGCCCTGCTTCATCGGGACGCCACGGTGTCGCTGTTTCTCGATACGCACAAGGTGTCCGACACCCTGGTTTCACACTTGGGCCCGGCCGTGCGGATTCGTCCAGTCTCTGAATTTCATCACGCCTTGGAACAATTGGGAAAAACAGGCGAACGCGTGTTGTGTGACTCGAAGCGCACGGCGAGTTGGATTTCAGAACGCCTGCTTCGATCCGGAGCCCGGTTGATCGAAGGGGAAGACCCGTGCCTCTTGCCCAAGGCCTGCAAAAACACGGTGGAGATCAATGGCGCGCGGGAAGCGCAGAAGAGGGACGGCGCCGCGGTGTGTGAATTTCTCTCCTGGTTGAGCCGGGAAGCGCAGACAGGTCAACTCTCCGAACTCGACGCCCAAGCGTATCTGGATACCTGTCGCCGCCGGCAACCGCTCTGGCAGGATATGAGTTTCCCCACGATTTCGGCGGCCGGTCCCAACGGCGCCGTCGTGCATTACCGGGCCACCGATGAACAGTGTCGAAGGCTTGAGCCCGGCACGTTGTATCTGGTGGATTCAGGAGGTCAGTATTTGGACGGCACGACCGACATCACCAGAACGGTGGCCATTGGTTCGCCAACGCCAGAGTGCCGGGATCGGTACACCAGGGTTCTCAAAGGACACATCGCCCTTGCCAAGGCCACGTTTCCGAAAGGAACGAGCGGCGCGCAACTCGATGCCTTGGCCCGGCGGCCACTGTGGGAAGTGGGGTTGGATTATGCACATGGGACCGGGCACGGGGTGGGGAGTTACCTGGGCGTCCACGAAGGCCCGCAGCGTATCTCCAAGGGAGGGTATGGGGTCGCGTTGCAGCCCGGGATGATCCTGTCGAACGAACCCGGGTATTACAAAGACGGAGAATACGGGATCCGGTTGGAAAACCTGGTGGTGGTGACCCCTGCTGCAACGGATAACGGCGATGGACGCGAATGGTTCGCGTTCGAGACGATCACGCTCGTGCCGTTTGATGCCTCGCTGATCGACAGGACCGTGTTGAATGCAACGGAAAGAGATTGGCTCGATGCCTATCATTCCCGTGTGCGAGAAGTCATCGGGCCGCTGGTCGATTCGTCCACCGCGGTCTGGTTGGAGCAGGCGACAAAACGAATTTTCTAGGTTTCTATTCGCCCTCTCCCCATATGGGAAGAGGCTGGGGTGAGGAGGGAAATTGTCAAGAAATGAGTGAAGTCATGACGGATGAACAGATTGGCGAGCGCATACGCGCGCAATTGGGCCAGAGCGGGGCCGTGGACGAGGTGTCGGTCAAGGGTGACCTGCTGCAATTGCACGTGACCGAGGAGTTTTACCGGCGGTTGGCCGTGGACCGGGACCGCGGCAGAAAGATCGTGCTGATGTTGATGCAGCAGATGAAGTCGTTGACGGGACTCCAGGATGTGACCGTGAGAGTGTACAGTCAAAATGAAAAGCTGATCGAAGGCAAAGTCAAGGCGTTCGGGGGAGATAATGTCTCGTATATGTTGGATTTGTAGGGTTCCAAACCGCTTACGGAGTCACGATGGAAGCCGGTAACGGGCAGGAATCCCCGCCGCCGCAGGCCGTTTCCGGCACGGCCTGCTCTTCTCCGGAAGTTCACGTTCTCGCCGTTGAAGACAAGACAATCATTCTGGTCGGTACGGTTCACGTGTCCCGGGAGTCCGCGGATCTGGTTCGCGCCGTCATCGAAGAGGAACGGCCGGATGCGGTCTGCGTGGAATTGGATTCCCGCCGGTACGAAGCCTTATCCCAGCAGCAGAAATGGGAGGCGTTCGACCTCAAAGAGGTCATCCGAAAGAAACAACTCAGCACCATGTTGGCCAACGTCCTGTTGGCCTCCTATCAAAAGCGCCTGGGGGATCAGCTAGGCGTGCTCCCCGGCACCGAGATGCTGGAAGCCATCAACGTGGCCAAAAAGCACGACATCCCCATTGCCCTCTGCGACCGCGACGTACGCGTGACCATGCGACGCGCTTGGCGGTCCACGCCGTTCTTCAAGAAAAGCATGTTGGTCTCGTCGCTGATCGTGGGCGTGTTCGACACCAAACCCGTGAGCGAAGAGTCGTTGCAGGAATTGAGAAAGCAGGACGTGCTGTCGGAGATGATGCAGGAATTGGGCAGGGAAGTTCCCACGTTGAAAACGGTGTTGATCGACGAGCGGGATCGCTATTTGGCGGAGAAGACCCTGCAGACCGAAGGCAAGACGATCGTCTCGGTGGTCGGCGCCGGACACGTGGAGGGGATTAAAGCCATTCTCCAGGGCGAGCGGCAAGGCAACCTGGACGGTTTGGACGTGATACCGCCCATGTCACCGGTGTGGAAATGGATCGGGTGGGCAATCCCGGCCATTATTATCGGCTCAATTGCCCTGATCGGTTATCAAAAAGGAGCCGCAGCCGCCGGAGACAACGCTCTCTTTTGGATCGTGGCCAACGGAATACCCAGTGGCTTGGGGGCCTTACTGGCTTGGGCTCACCCGTTCACGATTATCGTGGCCGTGGCCGGGGCGCCGTTTACGAGCCTGACCCCGGTGATCGGCGTCGGGTACGTGACGGCATTTGTCCAGGCCTATATGCAACCACCGATCGTGCGTGAATTTCAGACCGTAGCCGAAGACGTGGTCATTCCGCGGCGCTGGTGGCAAAGCCGCCTGCTAAGGGTGTTTCTGGCCTTTTTGTTTCCCACCATCGGCAGTGTCATCGGCACCTGGGTCGGCGGCACGCGCATCGTGTCGAATTTGTTCTAGCCCGGAGTTCTTCCCCTGGTCGTTGCAGGACGGTGCGAGCGTCGTCCGGTTCAGGCTTGCGACCGCTGCCTCTTCTCCTCAGGATGCAGGAGTTTTTCCGGTATGTTGAAAGAGACAGGATGGGCAGGTGTAATGAATGAAGCGACCGTCGGCCACCAGTCGTTTCGTCATGGTAACCCGGCACCATGTGCATTGACGGTCGGGAAGCTCGGTCTCCGACGGCAAGTCGGATGACGTTGGCAAAGGCGTATCCATTCAGGCATTCTCATAAAGCCCGACCGTGGTTGTCAAACAGCATTTTTGATTGCTAATTTTGGATTGTGGATTTTGGATTTTAAAAATCAGCAATCCACAATCAGCAATCCACAATTTATGATGCCCCAAGACAATCACTCTTCATCGCTTGACATCAAGAAACCGGCAGGTGACGTGCCGGTCATCGGAGGAAGTGTGCCGGCGCTGGTCATCTCCGGGTTTCTCGGCGCCGGCAAAACCACGCTTGTGCGGCACCTGCTTGAAGAGGCGCAGGCGCAAGGAGTGGGGATTGCGGTCGTGTCGAACGAATTCGGGGAATTGGGAATCGATCAGGCCCTGTTGGGAAACCAGGCCGGCCAAGGTTACGTGGAATTGGAAGGCGGGTGCGTCTGTTGCAAACTGTCCGATGAATTCGTGACGACGCTTCAACGAATTCATGAAGAGGTTCACCCTGACCGGATCGTCGTGGAAACGTCCGGGGTGGCGTTGCCTTTTGACACGCTCCTGAATTTCTGGCGTGAGCCGGTGTCCGAGTGGATCGGCGAATGTCTCTCGGCGGTGGTGGTGAATGCCGAACAGGCAGCTGAAGGCCGTGATTTGGAAGGCACCTTTGAACAGCAGGTGTCATCGGCCGACTTGTTGATCCTGAATAAATTGGATCTCGTTCCTTCGGAACAACGCGGGCAGGTGTATGCACGGGTTCAGCGCCTGGCTCCGGGGACTCCCATCGTGCCGGCCGTTCACGCTCGCGTCAGTACGCCGGTGCTGTTTCCTCCCGATCCGGGGAACCTTCCCAAAAGAGCCGCCAAGCCGCCGGTACATGAGCCACATACCCATGAGGCGTTTGAGGCGGAAGAATGCGCTATCGAGTCGGGTATCGACCCCGAGACGCTGATTCGCAGGATTCAAGCGCACAACGCCCTGCGAGCCAAAGGGTTCGTGCAGACGTCCGATGGCCTTCGTCTTGTTCAGGGCGTCGGCCAGCGAGTCGATTTGGTCGAACCTCCCATGAAGCCGCCGGAGCATCTCCTGGGCCGTCTGGTTCTCATCCGAAGAAGCGGCTCCTAGCAGTGGACGGGCCGCTGGTTTTGTGGAGGCAGGGCTTTACGGTTGCTTCAGCAGGTGCGGGTAGTTCTTCTCAATTTCTTCCTGAAGTCGAGGGTCGAGGCTGGCCTGGAAAAGCGTCTTGGCTTTTCCAAGGTACTCCAAGGATACGTTCTTGGCGCCCTGCAAGTTGGTCTGTTGAAAAATGGTCCCGGTCAGGGAGGCGTCTTGCAGGTTGGCTTCGGACAAGTCCGATCCCGTGAGATCGGCTTCCCGCAGGTCGGCCATCTTCAGGTTGGTGTACATCAACCGGCATCCTTGTAAATTTCCCCACGGCAGCGAGGCCCGCGTCAGGTTGGCCTTGGAAAGGTCCGCGCCTGCGAGATTCGCACGGATCAGGCCCGTTCCACTCAAGTCCACCATCACGAGCGTTGCGTTGGTCAGGGTGGCTTTGAGCAGGTTGGCTTCGATGACGTCCGCTTCTGTGAGATTGGCTCCGGTCAGATCGGCCTCTTCCAGGTTGGCCCGGAGCAAGTAGGCGTCGGATAAATCCGCGCCTGTCAGGTCGCACCTGGTAAAATCCATTCTCGTGAAATCATAGCCCGACAGGTCGGCTTCCCGAAGGTCGGGTTGCACGTCCGGTTGGGTCCGTCGAAACTTGTTCCAGACTTCCAGGCCCTGGAGTAACAGGTCAAGATGGTCTTGATTCATGGGGAATTGTGGATTGCTGATTGTGGATTTTGTATTGGGGATTAAGGAATTGCGGATTTTGGATTGTGGATTGAAAAAAATCAGCAATCCACAATTCCCCATCATTTTCTCGTTTTTGCGGTACGACCTGAGGCGGTAAAGATGGCTGTCAACTCTTCGGCTTCCTGATGAAGAGGAGAGACAAGTTCCGGCTTGAGGATACCACTATCCATAATCAGTTCGAGCCAGAATGCCGATTCGTCGGCCTCTTCGGCGACAATGCCGATTTTGGCTATGAACTCCGCTTTCGAACGGCTGCGGCAGGCAGCACGATAGTTGGCACCAACGGACGTTCCACTTCGTACAACTTGGTTTCCTAGTGCTCGCCCCGCAGTCGTTTTCGGCAACCCATCCACAAGATTCATGATGCCCAACCCGAACTGCTTCGTCCTGGCTTTCAATTCGTTTTCATGCATGGATGCGAGGAATTGTGGATTGCTGATCGTGGATTAAGGCATTGTGGATTTTGGATTGTGGATTGGGAAAAATCAGCAATCAGCAATCCACAATCAAAAATGCCGTTCAGCGTTTGCGTCTCTTGAGGAATTGCAAGAATTCGGAGTCGGGGCTGAGCACCATGGTCGTGTCTTTGGAGAAGGTTTTCCGGTAGGCTTCCATGGAACGCACGAATTCAAAGAATTGCGGGTCCTGGCGATACGCATCCGCGTAAATCTTGTAGGCTTTGGCGTCACCTTCACCGCGAATTTCCTGGGAGGTTTTGTAGGCGTCGGCTATGAGAATCTCCCGATCTTTTTCGGCTTCAGATCGAATCTTCTGCGCTTCTTCCGCGCCTTCGGCTTTGTATTGTTTGGCGATCCGTTCCCGCTCGGCTTGCATCCGGTCAAACACGGCCTTGGCGTTCTGCTCGGGCAGGTCCGCGCGTTTTATGCGGACGTCCAGGACTTCCAAACCGTATTTCGCGGCTTTTTCATTGGCGCGTTTGGCCACCTCGGACATGATCAGCAACCGGTTCGCGGAGACAATTTCCGAAAGCTCGTGCCGGCCCAGTTCCACGCGAAGTTCGGAATAGATGATGTCGTCCAGCCGTTGCAGCGCGCCCCGTTGCGTTTGGAACGCCTTGTAGACCTCCAGGGGATCGACGATTTTCCACTTGGCGAAATTGTCGATCAGGATGGTCTTCTTGTCCTGGGTGATGACTTCGCGCGCGGGCACGTCGTAATCCAGGAGGCGCTTGTCGAAGTACCGGACTTCCTGGACAAAGGGCAGTTTGAACTTGAGCCCGGGCTCCGTCACGGTCCGCTTGGGTTTCCCGAGTTGGACCACGATGGCCGTTTGGGTCAAATCGAGAATGAAGAACGGAGATGCCCCCAACACGAGCAGCAGGACCAGGACGCCGATGATGCCGAGCAGCAGGTTTTGTTTCATCAGGGCGCGGCTCCCGCTTTTTTGCCGGACTTTCTTTGCAACCGCTCCAATGGGAGGTAGGGCAGCACGTTACCCGCGGCTTTTGAATCGAGAATGATTTTATCAACTCCCGAGAGGACTTCTTCCATGGTTTCAATATACAGCCGCTTGCCGATCACGTTTTTGCCTTTTTTGTATTCCGCCAGCGTTTGTAAAAAGTGGTTGGCTTCACCTTCGGCGCGCGCGATTCTGGCTTGGGCATAGCCTTTGGCTTGATTGACGTCCTGGGCCGCTTGTCCCTTGGCTTTCGGAATGATGTCGTTCCGATACCCATGGGCCTGGTTGATCAGTTGCTCCCGTTCCTCCTTGGCGCTGGCCACGTCTTTGAAGAACTTGGCCACTTTCTGCGGCGGATTGACGTCGAGCAATTGCACGGTGGCGATTTGGACGCCGCCCTGATACTCATCAATGATCGTTTGGAGCAGTTCTTGTGTGGACACCTGGATCGCGGCTTTGCCCACGGTCAACGCCTCGTCGATTTTATTCTTGCCGACAACTTCCCGCATCGCGGCCTCGGCCGATTTTCTGATGGTCTCTTCGATATTCGCCACGTTGAACAGGTAGTCCGTGGCCTGGCTGATTTTGTATTGGACGATGAATTCCACGGAGAGAATATTCATGTCTCCGGTCAGCATGAGGGCTTCCTGCGGCACGATCTGCGCCCGTCCCCGGGCATTGGTACGAAACCCGACTTCGATGCGGTGGAGTTTTTGAACCTTCGGCGTGACGACGGTTTCAAGAAACGGAATCTTGAGGTGGGGACCCGGTTGGACGGTCCGAACCACGTCGCCGAACCGCTTGACGAGCCCTTCTTCATCGGGTTCGACTTTGAAGACCGATTGCGAGAGGACCAGGATAGCCGCCACGACCAGGATGATGGACTTCATCCCGCGCGTCGGCTTCATCCGTTGCCATTGCTCTTTGGCTTTATTGAGGACGTCATCAAGCGGATCGGCCCCGCCTTGTTGACCCCATGGATCTCTTGGTTCCCACGCCATAATGTTGTCTCAGTGATGAATGCGAACGAGTGAATAAGTAACTTCTCGCCACATTAACAGATGCCCCCGCATATACGCAAATCATGGGCAAACCCCGATAAGAGTTTGCATTTCCGGTTGGCTTTAAAACATGCATGTATGCTCCAGGTTTGTATGTGTCCCTGCCAGTTGGCGCAGCAGCGAAAGAAACCGGCTCCGGTGCCGCGGGACAAGCCAAATCCTGATGGAGCATGGATTTCTGCTTGAACATTCAACGAACAGCGGGCTAGAATAACTCGCCTTTCAGCCATCTTCTTCTTTACGATACCCCAAAAAGACATGTCTCGATCACTGCTTCAGGGAGAACGGTGAAGCGGAGGATTGGCCAAGGCGATCTTGGGTGAGTGCACGACAATCCTGCCGGTTTGATTGTGACTGAATTCAGGGCAGCTTTTCTCCGTCTGACAAAGGGGGCATTTCGTGGATACTGAGAGTTCGGTAATTATCTTTGCGTTAGTGTCCGGCATCGTGGGCATTGCCTATGGGGTGTATCTCACCTTCTGGGTCCTGCGACAGCCCGCCGGCAACGACACCATGCAAACCATCGCGTTGGCGATCCAGGAAGGCGCCTCCGCGTATTTGAATCGACAATATCGGACCGTCGGCATCGTGGCGGGCATCATGTTCCTGATTTTGTGGCTGGCCGGAATATGGTCGGACAATTTCGGGTTGTTGACGGCCATGGGGTTCGTGGTGGGAGCCGCGGCCTCGGCCATCGCCGGGTACGTCGGCATGGTGATTGCCGTCAGGGCGAACGTGCGGACGGCCCAGGCCGCTTCGGACGGGTTGGATCCGGCATTGCAAGTCGCCTTCAAAGGCGGCGCCGTGACCGGTTTGCTGCTTATCGGGTTGGGCCTGGTGGCGCTGGCCGGGTTTTATGCCATCGGCTCCGCGATAGCGGGACCGGAAAAAGCCGTGCACGCCCTCATCAGCCTCGGATTCGGCGGCAGCCTGATTTCGGTCTTCGCCCGGGTAGGCGGAGGCATTTACACGAAGGCCGCGGACGTGGGCGCCGACCTCGTCGGCAAAGTCGAAGCTGGCATTCCCGAAGACGACCCCCGCAACCCCGCGGTGATCGCGGACAACGTGGGCGACAACGTGGGAGACTGCGCCGGCATGGCCGCCGACCTGTTCGAGACCTACGTCGTGACCATCGTCGCGGCCATGGTTCTGGCCATGAGTCTCTTTCCCGGCAACGCGGCCCCCGTGCTGTATCCCCTGGCTCTCGGCGGGATGACCGTCTTTGCCACCATTATCGGAATCTTCTTCGTGAAGGCGAGTGAAGGCGGGAGCATCATGTCGGCCCTGTACAAAGGCCTGTTCGTCAGCGGCGGGCTGGCCGCGGTCGCGTTCTTTCCCGTGACCACCAACATGATGGACGGCATCGGCGGGGTCTCGGGCATCAGTTATTTCATCGCCGCGCTTTTGGGCCTGGTGGTGACCCTGGCCCTGGTGTTCATTACCGATTACTTTACGGCCACGGCTTATTCCCCGGTGCAGGAGGTGGCCAAGGCGAGTGAAACCGGACATGCCACGAATATCATCGCCGGGCTGGCCGTGGGCATGCAGTCCACCGCGTGGCCCGTGGTCGTCATCGTCGCCGCCATTCTGTCAAGTTTCGGGATTTGCGGCGGCGCCGAGGGCGGGGGTCTGTACGGGGTCGCGGTGGCCGCGGTCGCCATGTTGTCGATGGCGGGCATCGTGGTCGCGATCGACGCGTTCGGTCCGGTCACGGACAACGCGGGCGGCATTGCCGAAATGTCCCACTTGGGGGAAGACGTGCGAAAAATCACGGATGCGCTCGATGCCGTGGGCAATACCACCAAGGCGGTAACCAAGGGCTATGCCATCGGCTCGGCCGCGCTGGCGGCCCTGGTGTTGTTTGCGGAATATGCCCGGGAAGCCCAGGCTGGCAACGCGAACCTGACCTTCGACCTGTCCGATCCCAACATTCTCGTGGGGCTGTTCCTAGGCGGGATGCTGCCGTTTATGTTTGGGGCGCTGTGCATGAAGGCCGTGGGGCAGGCCGGCGGCCTGGTGGTGGAAGAAGTGCGTCGGCAATTCCGGGCAATCCCCGGGATCATGGAAGGCACGCAGAAACCCGAATACGGCACGTGCGTCGATATCGTGACCCAATCCGCCCTTCAAAAAATGCTCGTGCCCGGCATCATCCCCGTGATCTCGCCGATCATCGTCGGCGTGCTGTTGGGTCCCGCGGCCTTGGGCGGCGTGTTGGTGGGCAGCATCGTCACGGGCTTGTTCCTGGCCATTACGATGACTAGCGGCGGCGGGGCCTGGGACAATGCCAAAAAATTTATCGAAGAACAGGGCCTCAAAGGCACCGAAACCCACAAGGCCGCAGTCACGGGTGACACCGTCGGCGACCCGTTCAAAGACACCGCCGGCCCCGCGATCAACCCCATGATCAAAGTCATCAACATCGTGTCCCTCCTCCTCATCTCCTTCATCGTGCCGTAACGGTCCGTTGATAAAGACAACCCCCTGCTGTAGGGACAGGCCCCCGTGCCTGTCCGAGGGGTCGGGGCGAGGGGGGAATCCAGTGTCGTTGTATGTTCCTTTTTTCCCTCTCCCACTGGGAGAGTGTAGGGTGAGGGGGAATATGCCTTATGCGCCCCATGTATAGTCACATGAGCGTCGAGTAAATCCTCCTGTGTAGCCGCACTATCTCATGGCGCATGCCATTTTAAACCCTTTATTGGTCTCAGCCATAAGTTTAAAATATATAAAGGGGCTGTCCTAGCTAAGCAAAACGGTTAGGATGGCCAGATGTATATCCGGCGCACTCGGTTAAGTCCTCATAAACAAGGTGCCCTCCTGAAGTTGTTCGTTGCCGGGGCCACAGCACGGGCGGCTGCGGAGATCATTGGGGTCCATCGCAACACGGCGGCCGGGTTTTACCTCCGGCTGCGCAAGCTCATCGCGGGCAAATTGCCGAGCTATCGCCTGGCGGGGGAAGTCGAGGCCGACGAGAGTTATTTTGGTGGAAGCCGCAAGGGCCGTCGTGGGCGTGGCGCCGCGGGCAAAGTCGTGGTTTTCGGGCTGTTGAAGCGGGGCGGAAAGGTCTACACCGCGATTGTCCCTACCGCCCACACGGACAGCCTCTTGCCGATTATCCGGCAGCATGTGCAGCCGGACAGTATCGTGTACACCGATGCCTTTCGGGCTTATAATGCGCTGGACGTCAGCGATTTTCATCATCTGCGCATCAACCATTCCAGCCGCTTTGCCGATCACGACAAACATATCAACGGCATTGAGAACTTCTGGAACCAGGCGAAGCGGCACTTGCGGAAGTTCAACGGGATCAAACCGGAGAATTTTTACTGGTTTTTGAAGGAGTGCGAATGGCGCTTCAATGGCGCCAATCACCAAGTCCTGCTGAGACAGCTTCGGGCCTGGTATAAACACGCACACCATTAACTCTTAGCTAGGACAGCTCCAAAAATAATAAACTTGCCTTTGGTTTACAAATACTTTAATTTTGTCACTATGGAGTTCAAATCTAACAAACGAACTAAACTAAACCTATTACAGATTCTGCTGCCCGAAGGCCTCTTGGCGGATGCTGCCTGGTTTTCCAGTAGGACCTATTCTAGTTCCCTTCGTCACCGCTACTGCGCCGGCGGCTGGTTGGAACAGGTCGCAAAAGGCGTGTTCCGCCGCCCGCTGTACAAACCTGGTCGCGAAGATGAGAAAGTGCCGTTGCGTTGGCAGCATGTCATCGTCTCCCTTCAGATGATCATGGAACGTCCAATCGTGGTCGGTGGGCGGACCGCGCTGGAACTGCGAGGCTTTTCACACTATGCGTCCCTTTCCGGGCCACGGGCAATTCATCTCTACGGTGATGAGCCAGCGCCTGGCTGGCTCAAGAAACTTTCTATCGAGACACCATTTGTGTGTCACAATGCAAGGAGACTTTTTCGTGCGGAACCGATCGCCTCTGCCTTTGAGACCTTGAAGGCGGTGCTGGATAGTGAAGAACCGCTTGGTCGTACGCCCATACACGGTAGCCTAACGTGGACGGATAGCGGCGACTGGTACTGGCCGCTCGTGCTCTCGACGCCGGAACGCGCGGTTTTTGAACTCCTCAACGAACTTCCGGGCAAGGAGACGTTTCACCAAGCTGATATGCTGCTGGAAGGTCTTACCAACCTCAGTCCCAAGCGGCTAAACCGACTTCTGCGGGAATGTCGTAGCGTCAAGGTCAAGCGTCTGTTCCTGTGGTTTGCCGACAGACATTGCCATGCCTGGCTCAAACAACTTGATCGTGACCGGATCGACCTTGGGAGCGGGAAGCGCATGCTGGTGCGTGGCGGAAGGCTTGATCCGACATACCAGATCACTGTTCCGGAGGATCTCAGTGCCGGCGGATGAGCAGTATCGGCGTCAGGTAGCCTTGCTTGTACGCACGTTGCCGATTGTCGCACAAGAGAAATGCTTTGCCCTGAAAGGCGGCACGGCAATCAACCTGTTCGTCAGGGACATGCCCCGCCTGTCGGTGGATATCGACCTGACGTATATACCCGTGGCAGATCGTCAGGACTCGCTTCGCGACATTGATGCGGCCTTGCGCAGAATCGCTCACCGCATCACGGCTTCGCTGCCATCTGTCCGTGTTGATAAAAGCACGCTGCAATCTCGGGAACCGATCTGCAAACTTGTCGTTCGAGATGACCACGTGCAGATCAAGGTCGAGGTGACACCGGTGCTACGCGGGTGTGTGTATGAGCCGGAGGAAAAGTCAGTCTCAGATGCCGTTGAGGAGCATTTCGGCTTTGCCGCAATCCGGGTGGTCTCTTTTGCCGACCTCTATGCCGGCAAACTGGTGGCGGCCCTCGACCGGCAGCATCCGCGTGATCTATTCGACGTGCGTGACTTGCTCGCCAATGAAGGCATCGATGTACGGCTCCGCAATGCCTTCATCGTGTATCTCATCAGCCATGACAGGCCCATGGCCGAAGTTCTGGCACCTATGCGCTTCGACATGTCGCATGAGTTTGCTCATGGCTTGCTCGGCATGACGGAAGTTCCCGTCAGCCTTGAGGATCTTGTTCAAACCCGCGAAGAGTTGATCGCTGAAATCGTCGGCCAGATGCCTGATGCGCACCGGCGCTTCTTATTGTCCTTCAAGAAAGGCAAGCCCGACTGGTCGTTGCTTGATGTACACCACGCGAAGACGTTACCCGCCGTTCGCTGGAAGCTTGAGAATCTGTCGTGCATGAACGCACAAAAGCGAGCGCAATTCATTGCTCGACTCGAAGAAGTGCTCGCACGGAGGACATGAGGTATTATGAAAAATTGCGCGTACCGCTGGAAGTGAACATAAGGCCTCCCTAAACAAATGAATGAATCTTATCAACGAATTATTGAACACATACAGGGATGGCAGAAAGGAAGCGCAACACGCCTCATCTGTCACTTTGAGTAAACTCCGAAGTGGCCATTCTCGACAGTGTTAATCAGAAATCCGGCGTCTTTGACTGTCATTGCTGCCGTTCTTGTTCTTGGTCGCGCCTTGCACCTATCTGTAGCATTCGTCAAGAAATATAGTGTTTTTGACCTCCTGGTTCTAAAGGTGACACGATTCACGGCAATTGTCTCTCTGTAGGTCGGCTTCCCTGTTCCTCGCCTTTGCCTGCCCTGAGCCGGGTAGTCGGCGGTAGGTTGGATCAGCATCGCGTGACCCGACAATGGTAATCCGACAAGGTCCTCAGGGTGACAGAAAATGCACTGATGATGACATAAAACAAAGGTAATTAGGGCGTTTCGTAACCAATGTGTGGTAGAAAACGCGCATGGTTACTGGACGACATACGGTTTTTAGTTGTGCGGCCAACTTTCTGCGGGGCCGCAAATGCATTTTCTGTGGCTCCTTTCAGCTCCTGCATACGCGCCGCGGCTATGTGAAATGTGGGCGCTGTGGGAAAAGCAAGAGTCTCCGGCGGTTGCGCCGGGAGATCCGGATCCTGCAAGGCTTCTATCAATTGCAACCCGCCTATCGGTTGAGCCAGGATCTGGGCCTGGATGTCAAAGTGGTGACCCGCATCTATCACCGACTCCGCGAAGCGTTGTTTCATGTGACCGAACTGGAAGCGGGGAAACTGAAGGGCGAGATCGAATTGGATGAGGCCTATTTCGGGGGCAAGCGCAAAGGGCAACGCGGGCGCGCCACGGCGGGCAAGAGCGTCGTGTTCGGGCTCCTGGAGCGGGACGGGCGCGTGTACACCAAGGTGGTTGAATCGGTCAGTGCGGACGAATTGCTGCGGCATATTCAAGCCCACACCCGGAAAGGCTCGGTCTATTTCACCGATGCCTTTCGGGGCTATCAATCCTTAAAACGCTATGGCCACCATCATACCGTGAATCATGCGAAAACCTTCGTGAGTCGGCGGACGAAGAATCACATTAATGGCATTGAAGGGTTTTGGAGTTATGCCAAACATATTTTGTATCAATATCGCGGGGTCTCGAAGTATCATTTCCCGCTGTATCTGAAAGAAATCGAGTATCGCTTTAATCACCGCCAGGAGAATGTGTTCAAACAGTTTCTCAAGATCTATTTTGGTTACGTTTCGCCCTAATTACCAAACAAATTAATGGATCCGAAATTGACATTAAATGATCTTTAATGGATCCATTCAGGGCCTAAACGGCATTTATGTCGCATCGTGGAATGGCTGAACGCATACGGAGATGACAGAGAGAGGGAGAACGCCGCACTACATGCAGCCGCAGGAGAGCATTGCCATGGCGAACCGGTACTATCAGGGCTTGAGTGAGTTCCACTGCTACGCCACGCGGGTGACGACCGACAGCATGCGCCTGTGGGTGGGGACCCTGGAGCGGGAGATGCAAAAGCCTCTCCAGGCGAGGGTGCGTTTGTGTAACGGCTCGGGCCGTCGGGTCAGGTTACGACCGATCCGGCCCGCCGACTGGAAACGCCCGTTTCCCGCTGCCTCGCAGGATCGCTTCTATGCGAGCTTCACGTTCCGGGGATTGAAACCGGCCGGGAACTATCGGGCCTACTTCGAGCGGCGAACAGACGTGAAGGATTGGGAAATCCTCCGGTCCGCGAGCATTCGCACGCTACCGAAACGGCTGCCTCGGTACGAGCCGCACATCAAGCCTTTGACCATCGCCTTGGGGAGCTGTTACTGGCCGGACCAGGACGGGGGGCGCGTGGGTACAGCCTATCGTGGGCTATATGAATACCCCAAAAACCCGCATGACAGCCCGGACCTGACCTTTCTCACCGGCGACCAGGTTTATTTGGACGTCGGGTTTGATCTGCGCTCCCATGTGCCTCATGAGGTCCGTCGCCGGATCGCCCAGGACTATGCCCGTCACTGGCAGGGCCTCACCGACGTGTTGACCCGCGGGGCCACCTACATGCTGCCCGATGATCACGAGTGGTATAACGGCTACCCGGAGGCCCCTGATCCCAAGAATCCGTACCTGTGGGCTTTACAGGACGCGAAGGTACGCAAGGCCTGGGAACAGACGGCGCGTCAGGGTATCGAAAACGTCCAACAGTGTCCGGTCGTGGAGTTCATGGAGTTCACAGATGATCTCAGGATCTGCTTCGCCGACCTGCGCTCGTTCCGCAAGCCCAACTTGGCAGGCCTCATGAACTCCAAGGATCTGAAGCGCGTGATTGATTGGGCCAAAAAACTCGAGACTCCAGGGGTGCTCGTCAGTCCCCAGCCCTTGATCGTCACTAAGAACCCGCACGAAGCCAACCTGCTGGACTACACCGGGGATTATTGCCGGTTACTGGCGGCCCTGGGAAGCACGGGGCATGATATTGTCGTCATGAGTGGCGACGTGCACTACGGCCGCGTGGTCAGCGTGAAGCTGGGTACAAAGGGTGCCACGTTGTATGAGGTGGTCTCCTCGCCGCTCTCCAACCTGACGTATTTGAACGCCTGGTTCGCCACCAGCCGGAACCGCTTGGCCCCGAAGCAGTTTCCCGACCAACGCGCGTTCAGCCACCCGCAGGGTAAACAGACCCTGGCGGGCTGGCAGCCTCAGGCCGTCAACCATTACCCGGACAAGAAAAAAAGCGGTTCCACGTACGACATAGAACCCAAGACCAGTTGGCGGAAGTGGGTCTATCCGACGACGCGGACCCGTGAAAACTTCATGACCATAGCCTTCTCCCGCCACCGCGACGGTTTCGGCATCCGCATAACGGTCAAAGGCTGGCTGGTCCGGGACGTGGACAAGGATCTTCGGCGCAAACGTATCCTGCCCAAAAAGGCCTTCCAGTTTTCACGGAAACTGACATGAGAGCCGGGTACGTGCAGAAACCGTCAGCATGCCTTGCAGCAACGGAGCGACGCTGTACGTCCTCCACGTCGGTGATACGAAAATGCCATGAAGCTGTCATGTTCGATCCCGCCCGTCATCCCCGACATTTCCCTCCTGTCATCCTCGACACCTGTCCCCGACTTGATCGGGGATCCAGGGGATCTATAAGGATCCAGTGTCTTTTGCCTTTTGTCCTTGCATTTGTAGCAGTGCCATCTCATGGCGCCCCTTGAACGCATAGGCATGTCCAAGGTGTGACCCGGAATTCGACCCTACAACTCGCCTTCAACCCTGTCCTGCCACACCATAGATTTGGCTCGCAGTCTTCGCAACAATTCATCAGTCTACACCAACCCAAGTGCCAAAGGTGGTGGACCCATGCATCGTATTGACTAAAGGTATGAGATTTGGTTAAGTGGGGCAGCACCGAGACTAACGGCACCGGTCTCTCCTGTGACTTCTGCCGCTGGTAGACAGACGAATTCGACAAACTATATGAGGCGTCAGTGATAAAAACATGGGAACTCAGAGGACACGATGATCAGACAGTTCTGGTGGATAATTCCGATAGTGCTGGCAAGCACCGTTGCCGCTCAAGGCCTTGAACATGACCATAAACAACCTTCGTCAAATTGTGAGACTTTCTCACTTTTTTGTCCTGATAGGGGAAATGAAGAGAAACCCGATTCAAAATGCTGTTCCTGTCCTGAATCCGACGTTGATTTAGGGAGAAATTCTGTCGTCCTACAGCCACGGTCCGAACACCCCGGAACTACATTTGGTGGAATGCCAATAGACAAGGCTCCAGATGTCCGTTGCTGTAAGTGCCCCCCAACTAATTCAGATCCCGAACTATGGATACCCAATACCCCGACTCTGCTAATTGAATAGAACGGAAAGAAGAATTGGGACATAACTGAAGCGGGGAAGTCGCTTTCAAGATGATGTGCCCTTATTGCGAGATTGCTACGCGGCTTGGGATAGCAGCGTTAGTTGGCGCAGTCATATCATTTATGGCTGCCCTATTTGTTCAAAAAGGAAATAGGCGCATCATTATCGTATTGCTCTGCGCGCTTTCCTTGGTAGGAGCCTCTGCTGGCATTGCGGGAGGTATGAGTCGCACCGGGGCAGTTGGTGCCATTGTGCCCGCCTTTCTGGGATTGCTTGGTGGCGTTGCGATATATTTGTTTGGAGTCGATAGCCATTCGAAAGGGATTATAGCGTCCCTGGGTGCCGCTGCGCTTTCGATTTCTTTGGTTGCCGGCTATTCTCTTGCTGCCCAGTATAGAAAAAATGCTGATGACCACAAACAACTGAGGAGCATATGTGCCAAGGCGTACACAGATGCCGATTTGTTGGGAAATCCGAAATCATTTGAGATATTTTACGAAAGGATGGGCCAGCTATGTTTTACTGCAATGACCTGGCAACTTAGCGGAAAACCCTACAGAATAAATGATCCAAGTTACAATAGTGGAAAGTAGGTTTCCTCCAAAAACGAGGCTCAAGATTCGCTCCCGCCTAATTCCCCTTTTGTTTGTCAATAGAGGCCCAGCACACCAGCCGCGGCTATGTGCAATGTGGCGGTTCGGAAAAAGCAAAAGCCTCCGGCGGCTGTGCCGTGAGATCCGCATCCTCCAAGGCTTCTATCAATTGCAGTTGGTCTGTCGGTTGAGCGAGGCTCCGGACCTGGATGCGAAAGTGGTGACCCGCATCTATCACCGCTTGCGGGAAGCGTTGTCTCATGTCGCCGAACTGGATGAGGACTATTTCGGGGGCAGGTCCATTCACACGCCGACGTTCGGTATAGCTGGACCCGTTTCGTGTCAGTACAAATAGCCGTCCACGTCCATATCGGTACGTCCCATTTACTCCATCAAACCGTTTCCATTATAGTATCGTTATCCAGTCTTACTAAGACCGTCCTTGTTTGATCTCCTACCCATCGATGATGAGACGAATAGGCATTGCCGTACTCCTGATCCTGTGGGTTGGTCTGCCGGCGCACGCCGAAGAAGGCTTTTTCTCAGAACCCTCGTTGCCGCCTGGCCTCCGTGACGCCTGGGAGGCGACCTTTCAGATTATCTACAAGGGCGGGACGAAGGGAACCGCCTTTGTCATTGACAAACAACCCGTGACAAAGCGGCGCGTGCGCTTGCTTTTTCTGACCAGTGGGCATGTCGTCCACGGGGAATGCCGCAGGCCCTTTGGCCCCTGTCCAAATATTGCGACCCTCTCGGCGAGTGAAGGGTATCACAGAGAGACACGCAATTCCCTCATTCTGAACCATCGGGACTGGACGTTTCGGGGTGGGGCGGTGGTCGTGGATTACGACCTGATCAATGATCTGGCCCTCCTGGAAGTGGTCGCGAGTGCGGACAAATATCGAGACCTCCGGCCTATCCCACGGGCGAACTGCCGCGCGCTACAACTCAAGCAACGGACATACCTGATTGGCTTTCCCGCTATCACGAGTCGCACGGCCCCAGGCTCGGTCAAGATTTCAGTGCCAAAGCACATGATTCGACGGTGGAGCCAAGGATACGTGGTGGCATGGGTGAGAAACAAGGCGGCACGGAAGGGAGAAGAACAACTCCACTACTGGATTGGGACAACCGCCGATGCCCTCCCAGGGAGTTCGGGAGGCCCAGGCCTCACCGCCGACGGGCATTATTTCGGTGTCGCGTATGCGACCACCGGCGACTCTAACGAGAATGGATATATGACGGGCAAGGACCGGTGGCAGTCCTACTTTTCGAATTGTGAAGCCCTCGAGCGGTTCCTTACCCCATAAGGGAACGCCATCGCCAATTTTTTATCCCGTTAAGTTGTAGCCGCGCGATCCCGGGTCAAGGCCCGGGACATGCCTTATCGCGCGTTCTCTTGTCGGCCTAAGGCTTGGCCCTGCCCCCTTACCCCAACCAAAGACCAAATACAAAGACTCTGGATTCTCGATCTTGAGGAGACCCCGATCTTTGGTCGGGACCAAAGGCTTCTGAAATCAGGCAGCGTTATCAATAGACGGTCCTCCAGTATCTTGACCCCTTCGAGAGGCTGGGCTATTCTATCCAGAGGAATTGTGGATTGTGGATTGAAAAGCATTGCTGATTTTTGATTGCTAATTTTGGATTTTCCAAATCAAAAATCCACAATCCCAAATCCAAAATTCCTTGGGAACCGGGAGGAAAAGCCATGGAAAAGCAGGAACGGAAATCCGAGGCATCCAAGAATTCCTCACAGGATCAGGAAGTCAAGCCGAATCCTCAGGTCCTTGAAACCGGCAAGAAGCTCCAGGAGGACATCGATCAGTTGGTCGACGAGATCGATGAGGTCCTGGAAGAGAACGCCGCCGAGTTCGTCAAGAATTACGTCCAGAAAGGGGGAGAGTAACTCCTCTTTCTTCTCTTTTTTCCGCCGTCATTTTTCTTGTGTTACGAGTACCGTGGGGCCGGAGCGTCGGCGAGTCCGGCGGTGTATGCGCGGCCTTTTCGTTTGACTCTGCTTGGATCAGTTTCTATGATCGCTGCTGTTTATGGGTCTTTCAATATCTAATACCGGTGAATCTGTGCGTATGACGATGCAATCCTCGAATTGGCAGGTACGGTCAATCGACCAACAACAGGTCTCGACCCTGGCCGGAGCTCTGGGCGTTTCGCCTCTGGCGGCGACGGTCTTGTGTGGCCGCGGCGTGGCCGAGCCTGAGCAGGCTAAAGCCTGGCTTTCCTCTTCCGGGGGCTCGACCCATGATCCGTTGACGCTGCCGGATATGGAAAAGGCTATCGACCGGCTTCATCTGGCGATGCAACGCGGGGAACGGATCTGCTTTTACGGGGACTATGACGTTGACGGGATGGCGGCTACGAGCCTGCACTTCCTGTTCTGGCGAAGCGTGGGCGCCCGGGCCGAGGCCTATATCCCTCACCGGCAGGAGGAAGGATACGGCCTTCATGAAGGGGCTATTCGGAAACTGGCCGGCCGCGGCGTTTCCCTGTTGCTCACTGCGGATTGCGGCACCACCTCGTACAAGGAGATCGAACTCGCCCGGTCCTTGGGCATGGACGTCATTGTGACCGATCATCATCAGCTTCAAGCCCGCACGCCGGAGCCGCTTGCGTTCATCAATCCGTATCGCCCGGATTCCGTCTATCCGTTCCAAGGGTTATGTTCCGGCGGCTTGGCCTACAAGGTGGCCGAAGCTTACGTGCAGAAATATCGCCCCGCGGGCGTATCAATGGAGACGTACCGCGACCTGGTGGCGTTGTCGTCCATCGCCGATCTGGTTCCGCTCACGGATGAGAACCGGGTCCTGGTACGGGATGGGTTGGCCCAGGTGGCTCAAGGCATGCGCTGCGGGATCCGGGCCCTGACCCGGGATCTGGGTCTGAACGGGACGTGTTCAGCCGGCACGATCGGGTTTCGCGTGGCCCCGCGTCTGAATGCAGCCGGGCGATTGGCCCATGCCGAGTTGGGGGTCCGGTTGCTCACCACGGATTCCGAACCCGCGGCGCTTCAGCTTGCGCAGGAATTGGAGAACTTGAACCGCCATCGACGAGAGATTGAAGAGGAGATGACCCGGGAGGCGATTGCGCAAGTGGAAGCCGGGGACCCGCAGCCTGGGATTGTGGTGGGCGCGAAAGGGTGGCATATTGGCGTGATCGGCATTGTCGCGGCGCGGTTGGTGGAACGCTATCACCGGCCTGCGGTCGTGGTGACGTTCGACGCGCAGGGGATCGGTAAGGGGTCGGTCCGAAGCGTGGCCGGCTTCGACGTGTGCCGGGCCTTGCAGCAATGTGAACAGGATCTGGTGACCTTCGGCGGGCATCCCATGGCCGCGGGTCTGACGGTCAGGGAGGAAGCGTTTGTTGGTTTCAGGCACCGGTTTTGGGAAGCCGTCGAGGAGTTGCTGGAGGGCGCGCAGCAGGTTCCCACCCTGGAGGTGGATGCGGAGGTCGGGCTGGCAGACGTTCAATTTCCTCTAATCCGGGAATTGGAGCGCCTACAACCTTTCGGCATGGGTAATCCCGAGCCGTGCTTTGTGAGTCGGGGGATTTCGGTGCTGGAGAAACGCGTGGTCGGTGAGAGTCACCTGAAATTGGTCCTTCGCCAGCCCGGCTCCGTTCCCCTGGACAGCATCGGGTTTCGCATGGGAAGCTTGGCAAAGGCCATTGATGCGGGTAACGGCCGGATCGACGCGGTGTTCACTCCCGAGTTGAATGAATGGAAAGGCTCGAGCCGCATTCAACTCCGGCTGCGTGACATGCGGGTAGGGTAAAAAAGAGGGTCATTCATGGAAGAAGTCAAGATATGGGTCATTGAGGGTTCTCAGGCTGCACCATTGAACTCGGCTCGCCGAATAGAGAATGAACGACTACTTGAAGAAGCCCTGGTCAAGAATCCTTGCTGATGGAGGGCGTAACGTTGGTAGGTCGACAGACTCCGACGGATGGCGGCCCGCTCGACCTGCTGGGCGTGGATGACAAAGGCAGGCTGGTTGTATTCGAGTTGAAGCGCGGCACGTTGTCACGGGATGCCGTGGCACAGGTCATAGACTATGCCTCTTATCTCGATGCGATGGACCTGACCGACCTCGCCGAGTACATATCCGAAAGATCAGGCGCGCATGGCATTGACAAGATTGAAGATTTTCAGGGCTGGTACAGCCAGGCTTTTGAAGAATTGGAGTCGTTGAAGCCGTTGCGGATGTTCCTGGTCGGCTTAGGTGCCGATGATAAAACGGAACGGATGGTGAATTTTCTCGCCAACAACAGCGACATGGATATATCACTGCTGACTTTCCACGGCTTCGATTATGACGGGAAGATCATCCTGGCCAAGCAAGTGGAAATAGCGGGGGCTGAAGAGTTCGATTCTCGACCGACGAGTCGAAGACTGGGAAGGGCTGAACGGCAGGCGAAACTGGACAATCGCGTAGATGAATTCGGCATTCGTGAACTGTTCGACAACGTGAAATCCATGTTCGAGGAGAATTGGCCTCAATCTGATCAGATCGCACAAATGCAAACTCTCCGTATCGAATTGCCAAGGCACGCGAATTCGGGAAGTTACCGCCTTCCATTTGCACGCATAAAGGCTCACGATGAGAGAGTAGCAGTGGTTTTCTTTCGACGGACATTTGTATTGTGTGTGGACGAGTTCAAGGATCTGATCAAACAGATTCCTTACCTGACGTTTCCTCGAAACCTGGACCCGTTGAAGGATGCCCGCACTGCCGAGTTTCGCCTGACTGCGGATGAATGGGAGACTCATAAAGTTAAACTGACGGCATTCGTACAGTCAGTCTGCAAGGCTTGGCAAAATATAGAATGGGATGAAGAGGCGTAATCCGGGCAATTCAAATCCAGATATGGAAAGATGGAGGAAAAGATGCGAGCCAAGGAATTGATTCAGAAAGCCCAATTTGTCGTGGACCCCACTGGCAAGAAGCAGGCCGTGCAACTGGATTACGCGACTTGGGAGGCCTTGTTGAGCCTGCTGGAAGACCTCGGGGACTTACAAGAGATCGACCATGTCCGAGAGTCGGGTGAGGAGTACGTTCCTTGGGAACAGGCCAAGGCGGAGTTACGAACGAATGGGATAGATGTATAGCGTTCAGATCAGCCGTCGCGCCATGCGAGACATATCCAAGCTTCCACCACAATATACTCGCTTGGTCAGTCGGCACATTCAGGGTCTGAGAGAGAATCCTCGCCCTCGTGATTCAAAGAGCCTTCGTGGAAGAACGGATTATCGCCTGCGTGCAGGGGTTTATCGGATTCTCTACGGGATCAACGATGAGGAACGAATTGTTTCAGTTGATCGTGTCCTACACAGAAAAAGGGCTTATCGGTAATGAAAGATGACTACCTTTCTGGACGGCAAGGGGCGTGTTGTGCCTCAATTCTATCATCCTCGCAGTTGTTAAGCGGGAGTCCAGGTCTTTCGCCCCCTCACCCCAGCCCTCTCCCACCTAGGGGAGAGGGGGTTGTCAATGAATGAGTGAACACGTACGGGAAGACTTCTTATGTCGGTAACCAGTGTCATAGAGATCGATGATTTAGTCCGGGAGGTGCAGAGTTGTTATCCGGACGCGGATGAAGGTTTGCTTCGGCGCGCTTATGAGTTTTCCGCGAAGGCGCATGAGGGGCAGACTCGCCGTTCCGGCGAACCCTACCTGCAACACCCGCTGGCGGTGGCCGGCATTCTGACCTTTCTCAAGCTGGACGTGACCGCCATTGTGGCCGGGCTTCTCCATGACACGTTGGAAGATACCGTGGCGACCCAAGAAGAGTTGCAGACGCATTTCGGGGATGAAGTCGCACACCTCGTCGAAGGGGTGACGAAGATCGGCCAAATTCCTTTCCGGACGTACGAAGAGAAACAGGCCGAGAATTTCCGGAAGATGCTGTTGTCGATGGCCGACGACATCCGGGTGGTCTTTATCAAGTTGGCCGACCGCCTGCACAACATGCGCACGCTGGGCCATTTACGGGAGGCCAAGCAAAAGCAGATCGCCCAGGAAACCCTGGAGATTTATGCGCCGTTGGCCAACCGGCTGGGTATGAGTTGGCTCAAGCAGGAGCTGGAAGATCTCTGTTTTCAGTACCTCAAGACCGAAGCCTATTCCTTGTTGAAGCTCCGGGTGGCGAAACGGGATGAAGAACGGCAGGTCTACGTCCAGTCGATCATTCAGGAGACGGTCGATTCCTTGGCCAAGGCCGGGTTGCCCGGTCGCGTGGTTGGACGGCCCAAGCATCTGTATTCCATTCATCAGAAAATGGAGAGCCAGGGCATTACGTTCGAGGAAGTGCACGACCTCATGGCGATTCGCGTCATCACCGACACGAAGATCAATTGTTATACGATTCTCGGAGTCGTGCATGCCGCCTGGCCGCCGGTGCCCGAGCGCTTCAAGGATTACATCGCCACGCCGCGCACCAATCTCTACCAATCGCTGCATACGACGGTGTTGGGGCCGCAAGGCGATCACGTGGAATTTCAGATACGCACGGAAGATATGCATCGTCTCGCGGAATATGGGGTGGCGTCGCATTGGCGGTACAAGGAACAGGTCAAGGTCGACGAGCGCGACGAAAAGGTCTTCAGTTGGCTCCGGCAATTCGTGGAATGGCATCGTGACCTGTCCGACAATAGGCAGTTCATGGATTCCGTCAAACTCGACCTGTTTCACTTGGACGTTTTTCACGATGTGGTCTTTGCGTTTACGCCGAAGGGTGAAGTGAAGGAACTGCCGCTTGATTCCACGCCGGTGGACTTTGCCTATGCGATTCATACCCAGGTGGGGGACCGATGCGTGGGGGCGAAAGTGAATGGAAAGATCGTTCCCCTGCGACAGGGGCTGGCCAGTGGCGATACCGTGGAAATTCTGACGTCGCGGACTCAGGTCCCGCAGAAGGAGTGGCTAAAGTTCGTTCAGACGTCCCGTGCGAGAGCGAAAATCAAACATTATTTGAAAGACGAAGAGCAAAAGCAGGGGTTGGAACTGGGACGTCGATTGCTTGAACGTGAGTTTCGCCGGCATCAGCTTCCGTCCGCGCAGTGGTCCGAATCGGACCGGCTGTCCCAGGTCGCGGGCAAGCGCGGCTATGCCTCCGTCGATGAGATGATCCGCATGGTGGGCTATGGGCGCTTGTCTGCCGTGCAACTGGTGAACTGGCTCGTTCCCGGCGAGGACGGCGCGAAACCCGTTGAGGCCGTTCGTGAGACACCCAGGACGGATACGGCCCAGAGCCCTGTGAAGTCCGTGAAGGTCATGGGCGGGCGGGACGCCCTGATGCAGTTGTCGAAATGTTGTGCGCCGGTGCCGGGTGATCCGATCCTGGGTTACCTCACCCGCGGCCGCGGTCTGACGATCCATGCCATGGGCTGTCCCAATCTCGAGGCCATGGATTATGAAAAGGATCGCCTGGTCGAAGTGGAATGGGATATGACGGTCGACGAGCGGCATCTGGTCAAGGTCTGCGTGTTGACCTTCGACCGCCCCGGCGTGCTGGCCAACGTGTCGTCGGCGATTTCCGCTTCGAAGGCCAACATCAGCCGGGCGGAAATTACGACCCGGGAGGATCAAAAGGCCGTCCTCGACTTCATGATCGAAATTTCCGATACCCGCCACCTCGAACACGTGCTCGAAGGCATCGGCCGGGTGGATGGCGTCATCTCAGCCAAACGCGTCCGGGAGTGGGAACATTCGTGAGCGTGCTAGTTCGGCAACTCGATGGTGAGTTGGGTGCCGACGCTGAGATTCAGCTCGGCGGCTTGTCCCGCACCCAATTCCAGGACCTGGACCGCGGCGGTTTTCGGCCGGTAGCGAGGACAGAGGTTGTCGGTTCTCGTGCAAATCGGGACGTACCGTTCCACGTGAACGATGGTCCCGTCCTGGTCCAGCCATAAGATGTCCAGGGGCATTTTGGTGTTCTTCATCCAGAACGTCCAATAGCCGGGCTCTTGGAACTCCGGAAAGGTGAACAGCATGCCTCGATTGGGGGCCATGCGCGTTCTATACATCAGGCCCTGACTCCGTTTGGCCGGCGTATCGGCGATTTCACAATAAATCGTGAGTCCGTCGGGTGTCGAAACCGTGGCCAATCCGCCTGAAAAGCCGCCTGGCCCGGATGGTGGAGGCGGTGGCGCGGAGAACGCCAGGAGGCTCGTGCCCAGCACGAGGCAAGCCGTCAGGTGGATGACCCTCGGGATAAATGCACGCGCGGTCGGAATCGAAGGTACTGGTTCCGGTTGTCCCATGACGGCCATGCTAGGGGCTCTCGAAAAAGCCTGTCAACCGAGGTCAACCTTCGCCGGGGTCCGTGCTGTTCAACTGGCGGCGTAGCCGTTCGACGCGTCTCCGGTTCACGCCGTAGTCATAAATGCCGAGTCGTGACGCTGATCGAACGTGGATCACGCGTTCCGTAGGACAGAGACGGCACTCCAAGTCATCGAGAAACCCGATCCTGGTCCGGCAGACCGCATGGAGGTAGGTCTCCGTCGCCGTGACGATGACCGTGCGAGCTGTCTTGGCGACCAGATTTTTTAGTCGGGCGAACGTCTCGAGGGGATCTCCGGACACGGCGAACGGCTTGACGTGACAAAACCAACAGGTATTGTCCAGGCTGCATACGCACGAGAGCCTCCAGGCAGGGCAGGGTGACAGGTGTTCGGGCACGACATCATCCATAAGTGGTCCGGGGTCGGTCAACATTCTACACAAAGAATTGGTGAATGGTCACGTTGTTGGTTTGTGCATCTCTTATCTCTTGACTGCTACCTGACCTGTATATATAATGTTTCGTTTGGTGGGGTCGACCCTTAACTGTTTTTAAAAGGAAACACTCGAAATGCCCTTTTTTGCCTGTTTCGCAGGAAAAATTGGGCTTTGTCTTGTATCCCCGCTTTACACTTTCCCTTAATTTTATCGACGTAGGAGGGGACTGCCGAACGAGTGAGTTGTTGAATGGGCAGGTACCCGAGTGGACAAAGGGGGCAGACTGTAAATCTGCTGCCGTCGGCTTCCAAGGTTCGAATCCTTGCCTGCCCACCATAATGTTGAAACGTGTGTGACGAGATAAACGGGACGTTCATTACTGGCCTTTTGAGTCAAAGGAGTGAGTAAGGCCGACGGCGAATTCGAAAACAACGGTGGCGGGCGTAGCTCAGTGGTAGAGTTCCAGCCTTCCAAGCTGGCTGTCGCGGGTTCAAATCCCGTCGCCCGCTCCAGCGTACGTGTGAGGCGTGACGCGGTCAACGTGACCGGCGATGCGGGAATTCGCGTTTTCCATTCACAAGGCCCACGTAGCTCAGTTGGTAGAGCACGTCCTTGGTAAGGACGAGGTCACGCGTTCGATCCGCGTCGTGGGCTCCATTATCTCGATGAAATATCAAAGAGGGCTATTTCCCGGGTTCGGGGATTTTTCGTCTCACGTGGGAATCACGCGGTTTCCTCGGGGACGACGTTTTTAGGAGGGGCAGATGGCGAAGGCGAAATTTGATCGAAAGAAGCCGCACGTGAACGTGGGGACGATCGGGCACGTGGACCATGGGAAGACGACGCTGACCTCGGCGCTGACGAAGGTCATGGGGCAAAAAGGGATGGCGCAATTCGTCAGTTATGACGAAGTGGCGAAAGCGAGTGAGTCCCAGGGGCGGCGGGATCCGACGAAGATCCTCACGATTGCGATCTCGCACGTGGAATATGAGACGGACAACCGGCACTACGCGCACGTGGACTGCCCGGGGCACGCGGATTACGTCAAGAACATGATTACGGGGGCGGCGCAGATGGACGGGGCGATTTTGGTGGTCTCGGCCGCGGATGGGCCGATGCCGCAGACCCGGGAACATATCCTGTTGGCGCGACAGGTGGGCGTGCCGTACATCGTGGTGTTCCTGAACAAGGCGGACAAGGTGGAGGACCCGGAGCTATTGGAATTGGTGGAATTGGAAGTGCGGGAGTTGCTGTCGAAATACCAATTTCCGGGGGACGACATTCCGATCATCGTGGGGTCGGCGACGAAAGCGCTGGAAGGGGACGAGAGCGACGTCGGGGTGCCGGCGATCATGAAGCTGTTGGCGGGGGTGGACAGTTACATTCCGACGCCGGAGCGGGCGATCGACAAGCCGTTTCTGATGCCGATCGAAGACGTGTTTACGATCAGCGGGCGGGGGACGGTGGTGACGGGCCGCGTGGAGCGGGGCCAGGTGAAAGTCGGGGACGAGATCGAGATCGTGGGCCTGGGCGAAACGCGGAGCACGGTGGTGACGGGCGTGGAGATGTTCCGGAAAGTGTTGGACGAAGGGCAGGCCGGGGACAACATCGGGGCGTTGCTGCGGGGGACGAAGAAAGACGAAGTGGAGCGGGGGATGGTGCTGGCAAAGCCGAAGAGCATCACGCCGCATACGAAGTTCAAGGCGGAAGTGTACGTATTAACGAAAGAAGAAGGGGGGCGGCATACGCCGTTCTTCAACGGGTACCGGCCGCAGTTTTATTTCCGGACGACGGACGTGACGGGGGTGGTGCAATTGGCGGAAGGCGTAGAGATGGTGATGCCGGGGGACAACACGACGTTCACGGGGGAGTTGATCGCGCCGATTGCGATGGAGCAGGGGTTACGGTTTGCGGTCCGGGAAGGGGGACGCACGGTGGGTGCCGGCGTCGTCACCGAAATCCTGGCTTGAGGACGGTCGTGGAAGGAAGGGTGATAGCCTGTCCCCATACAATGGTCGAGAAGTCACGGCGCGTCGGGTAGAGAGGAAGAGGATGGTCAAAACGGTCGGCCAGCGCGGCCGCAGCAAGCGAGGGGGCGAGGCGTACGTTTCGGTACGTTGAGCCGCCGAGCGCCGCGAGAACAAAGCTGGCGGGCGTTTTCAACATCCTCGCGAAAGAGGAGGCGTTATGCGGGTCATCATTTCATTAGCCTGTGGGGAATGTAAGCGGCGGAATTATTCGACGATGAAGAATAAAAAAAATGATCCCGATCGCTTGGAAATAAAAAAGTATTGCCGGTTCTGTCGCCAACATGTCCCCCATAAAGAAGTGAAATGACGGGATTGCCGGGAGTGACGAAGGGGCATGGTGTCAATGGCTAGCATGTCGGTCTCCAAAACCGAAGGTCCGGGTTCGAGTCCTGGTGCCCCTGCCACCATACGGGTCGAGTAAACAAGACGGGATGCACGTGACATGAAGAAACTCTGGTCGAAGATTGCGGAATTTCTCATCGAGGTGAGAGGGGAGTTGAAGAAGGTGTCGTATCCGACGCGTGATGAAACCATAGGTTCCACGTCGGTGGTCGTCGTGTTTTGCTTCATCATGTCTTTGTACCTCTCGATGGCTGACTCCATTTTAGTATGGGTGGTCAGTCAAATTCTTTGAACGTTCGAGGGCTGGCGCTATGGCCAAAAACTGGTACGTGATTCACACCTATGCGGGATATGAGGGGCGAGTACGCACCTCCCTGGTGGAGCGAGCGAATCAGATGGGTCTTGAGGAGGATTTCGGGCAGGTCCTGGTTCCGACCGAGGACGTGATCGAAATCAAAGACGGTAAACGCCGCGCGTCCAAGCGCAAGTTTTTTCCCGGGTACGTGCTGGTCGAGTTGGAAGACCCTCTGAAGGACGAAACGGTCATGATGATCAAGGAGACGCCCAAGGTCACGGGTTTCGTCGGGGGAGAAGGGGTGAAGCCCATGCCGTTGCCGCAAGAGGAAGCGGATTCTCTTCTGAAGCAAATCGAATCCGGCGTTTCGCTTCCTCGGGAGCGCGTGTATTTCTCCAAGGGCGATAACGTGCGGATCATTGATGGGCCGTTCATGGGCTTTAACGGTTTAATCGACGAAGTGGACGACGAGCATAGTCGAGCCAAGGTGTTGGTGAGCATCCTGGGTCGTTCGACGCCGGTCGAATTGGTGTTTGCGCAAATCGAACGAGGGTAGGGTGTCGTTGACAGGGGTGCGGGGGCGGCAGCGAACGTCGACGTGAACTGAAAAGGACAGAGCGATGGCAAAAGAAGTCATAACACAAATTAAATTGCAGATTCCCGCGGGGAAAGCCAATCCTGCTCCGCCGGTCGGCCCCTCATTGGGTCAGCACGGGCTGAACATCATGGACTTTTGCAAGCAATTCAACGCGAAGACGCAAAAGCAGGAAGGGAGCATCATCCCCGTTGTCATTACCGTCTATCGGGACCGGAGCTTTACCTTCATTACGAAAACCCCTCCGGCGACCGACCTCTTGAAGAAGGCGGTGGGGATTATCAAGGGATCCGGGGTGCCGCAGAAGGATAAGGTCGGCGCGATCTCCCGTGCCCAAATACAGGAAATCTCCAAGCAGAAAATGGAAGATTTGAATGCGGTGGACATGGAAGGGGCGATGAAGATCATCGAGGGGACCGCCAGGAGTATGGGAATCACCGTGACCGACTGACGCGTTGGTTGGTTTATACAGAGGGGAGTGCGAGTCGTGGGAAAGCAATTACGAAACTCCATAGCAAAAGTCGAGTCCAAACTGTACGGGATCCAGGAGGCCGGTGAATTGGTCAAGCAGGCGGCGTATGCCAAGTTTGATGAAACCGTGGAATTGGCCATTCGCTTAGGCGTCGATCCCAAACGCGCGGACCAAATGGTGCGCGGCACGACGGTGTTGCCTCACGGCACCGGGAAAAAGGTCAGGATCCTGGTGTTTGCCAAAGGGGAAAAAGAGCAGGAAGCGCGGGAGGCGGGTGCCGACGTCGTGGGTGCGGATGATTTGCTGGAAAAAATCAAAGGGGGCTGGTTGGAATTCGATCAGGCCATCGCCACCCCGGACCTGATGTCTTCGGTCGGAAAATTGGGGAAAGTGTTGGGCCCGCGAGGCCTGATGCCCAACCCCAAGACGGGCACCGTGACGTTTGAAGTCGGGAAGGCGATCGAGGAAATCCGGAAGGGCCGGGTCGAGTACAAAGTGGATAAGGCCGGGAACGTCCACGTGCCCATCGGCAAAGTCTCTTTTGCCGTCTCGCAAATCACCGAAAACGCGCAGGCCGTCTTTTCGTCGGTGGTGAAGGCCAAGCCTTCCTCGAGTAAGGGCAAGTATCTTAAAGGTGCGACCATGTCGAGCACCATGGGGCCGGGTATTCCCCTGGAATGTACGACCCTGGGCCGACACGTTGAATAGTCGTGGTGTGAAAAGGAGCCGGGCATGAAAAAGGAACAGAAGTCGGCGGTGGTTTCCGATTTGCACGAGAAGTTCGCCAAGGCCAGGTTGGCCGTGGTGACGGAATGCGGAGGCATGCCGGTTAATCAGGTAACCCAGTTGCGCCATAAACTGCGTGACGCTCAGGCGGAATTGAAAGTGGTGAAGAATTCCCTGGCTGCCAAGGCCGCGGAGGGCACGTCGCTCTTGCCCGTCGTATCGTTGTTCAAGGGGCAGGTCGCGGTGGTCATCGGCTACGATGATCCGGTGTTGCCCGCCAAGATTCTTCGGGATTTCATCAAGCACGAAAAATGTGACGAGAAGATTCTTTGGCGAGGAGGCGTGATCGAAGGGAAAACGCTTGAACCCGCCCAACTGATCGCGACGGCTGATTTGCCTTCCAAGGAGGTCTTGCTGTCGATGCTCTTGTCTGCGATGCAAGGGCCTCTTCGGGGTATGGCGGGCGTTCTTCAAGGGATTTTACGAGGATTTGCGGCTGTGCTGCTGGCGATCCAAGACAAAAAGAAAGGAGAAGGAGAAATGGCTGCAACGGAGGCAAAGCTTTCAAAGGAAGACATTCTGGGTGCCGTTGAAAGCATGACGGTGTTGGAGTTGTCGGAATTGGTCAAGGGATTCGAAGAAAAATTCGGCGTGACGGCAGCGGCGCCGGTGGCCGTGGCTGCTCCGGCCGCCGGGGACGCGGGGGCTCAGGCTGCGGAAGAGAAAGACGCCTTTGACGTGGTGTTGGCCGGTGTGCCGGCCGACAAGAAAATTCAAATCATCAAAGTGGTGCGCGAGATCACCGGGCTCGGGTTGAAAGAAGCCAAGGATCTGGTGGAAGGCGCGCCCAAGGCGGTCAAGGAAGGGGCGGCCAAGGACGAGTCGGAAACGATCAAGAAAAAGCTTACCGACGTGGGAGCTACGGTTGAAGTCAAGTAGGAGACGAGGTTTGCTACGGGATCTGGTTGATCGGGACGGGTTGTTCGCACAAGCCTAGATACAGAAGGAGCCGACTATGCCTCAACCTCCATTGCCGGGAATTATCAAGCGTACTGATTTTTCGAAAATTCAGTCGACGGTTGACATTCCGGACCTCGTCGAAGTGCAAAAACGTTCGTACGAGGGGTTTTTGCAAAAAGAGACCGACCCTGAGCGTCGTGCGGAAAAAGGGCTGCAAGCCGCGCTCATGAGCGTCTTTCCAATTGCAGACTTCAACAGTTCGGCCATTCTTGAATTTTCCAGCTATTCGCTGGGTACACCCAAGTACGACATGCGCGAATGTCTGGAACAGGGCATGACCTTTGCCGCCCCCCTGAAACTGCGCATCCGTCTGGTGGTGTTCGATCCGCAGGAAAAAGGGGTGAAGAACAGCAAAGTCCTCGACGTGCGGGAGCAGGAAGTGTACGTGGGTGAGCTGCCCCTGATGACGGATCGGGGTACTTTTATCATTAACGGCACGGAGCGGGTCGTGGTGAGCCAGTTGCATCGCTCTCCCGGTGCCTCGTTCAGCCATGACAAGGGGCGAACCCATTCCAGCGGCAAAGTGTTGTTTTCCGCGCGCATCATTCCCTACCGGGGTTCCTGGTTGGATTTTGAGTTCGACGCCCGGGATATTCTGTACGTCCGCATCGACCGCCGCCGCAAGATGCCGGCCACGATCCTGTTGAAGGCGTTCGGGTTGTCAACGGACGACGTGCTGAAGATGTATTATCCCATCGAGGAGATTCGGGTTTCGGATGGAAAGCTGATGCGCAAGTTGGACCCCGACCTGCATACGGGCTTGCGTTCGTCGGTTGAAGTTTTCGAGAAAGGCGGTAAGGACCCGATCGTGCGAGAAGGGACGCGACTCACCAAATCGTTGATGGCGAAAGTGCGAGCTGCCGGGGTGAAGGAAATTCCGGTGAAGCCGGAAGAATTGGTCGGCCGAGCCGTGTTGACGGAAATCCCGGATTCGGAAAAAGGGGAGGTGCTGGTTGAAAAAAATCAACGGTTGACCTTGCCCATGCTTGAACGGCTGCTCGAGTTGAAACCCTCGAGTTTCAAGGTGATTTATTTGGACAGCGGGGCGGCCACGCCGATCATTTTGGATACCTTGGAGGCTGAACGGACGACATCCCAAAAGGAAGCCTGGGTGGAAATCTATAAACGCCTGCGGCCCGGAGAAATGCCCTCCGTGGATTCGGCCAAGCTCTTGTTTGAGAACCTGTTCGTCAACCCGAAGCGGTACGATCTGTCTCCGGTCGGCCGGCTCAAGATGAACAACCGGTTTTCGTTGGATCTTTCCCTCACCCAGCGGGTGCTCACTTCACAAGACGTGGTGGAAGTGGTCCGCGGCCTCGTCGAATTGAAAATGGGTAAGGGCGACGTGGACGACATCGATCATTTGGGGAATCGTCGGGTGCGGACGGTCGGAGAATTGCTCGAGAATCAGATCCGTTTGGGATTGGCGCGAATGGAGCGCAGTATTAAAGAGCGGATGAACCTGCTCGATATGGAAACGGTGCTGCCGCACGACTTGATTAACGCCAAACCCATTGTGGCCGCCATCAAGGAATTTTTTGCCGGCAGCCAGTTGTCGCAGTTTATGGATCAAACGAACCCGTTGGCCGAAATCACCCATAAACGCCGGTTGTCCGCGTTAGGGCCGGGCGGGTTGACTCGTGAACGTGCGGGATTTGAAGTCCGCGACGTCCATCCCTCGCACTATAGTCGCATTTGTCCCATCGAAACGCCTGAAGGGCCGAATATCGGGCTCATCACCTCGTTGGCCACCTATGCGCGCATTAACGAATTCGGCTTTATTGAAGCCCCGTTTCGAAAAGTCCAAAAAGGACGCGTCCTGCGGGACGTCGAATTCCTTTCTCCGTTGGAAGGCGAGCGGTACATCATTGCGCAAGCCAATTCCCAGGTGGATACCGCCGGTCGCTTGATCTCCGATTCGGTGACGGCGCGGTCCGAGGGAGAGTTTATCGCCACGACGCCGGATCGCATCGATTACGTGGACGTGTCTCCGAAGCAAGTGGTCAGTGTCGCCACCGCCTTGATTCCCTTTCTCGAACACGACGACGCCAACCGTGCGTTGATGGGTTCGAACATGCAGCGTCAGGCCGTCCCGCTCGTGCAGAGTGAGGCGCCGTTGGTCGGAACCGGCATGGAAGCCGTGGTGGCCCGCGATTCGGGCTACGTCGAACAGGCCAGACGGGACGGGGTTGTGGAAAGCGTGGATGCCCGTCGCATCGTCGTCCGAACCGAACCCGGCAAAGCGGACGAGGGGAAAAAGAAAACCGGACGCTTTTGGGATACGTATGACCTGGTGAAGTTTCAACGCACCAATCAGAATACGTGCGTGACCCAAACCCCCATCGTGAAGGTCGGACAGCCGGTGAAGAAAGGGCAGGTGTTGGCGGATGGCCCGGCGATCGATCGGGGCGAATTGGCGTTGGGAAAGAATATCCTGGTCGGGTTCATGCCGTGGGGCGGGTACAATTTCGAGGACGCGATCCTGTTGAGCGAGCGACTTGTTCGCGAAGACACCTTCACGTCCATCCACATCGAAGAGTTCGAAGTGGAAGCCCGTGATACCAAATTGGGAAAAGAGGAGATTACCCGCGACATTCCCAATCTGGGCGAGGAGGCCCTCAGAAACCTGGATGAAAGCGGGATCGTTCGGATCGGGGCCGAGGTCAAGGCCGGGGACATCCTGGTCGGCAAGGTGACACCCAAGGGTGAAACGCAATTGACCCCGGAAGAAAAGTTGCTGCGCGCGATCTTCGGCGAAAAAGCGGGAGACGTGAAGGATACGTCCCTGCAGGTTCCTCCGGGCATCGAGGGGATCGTGGTCGACGTCAAGATTTTTTCCAGAAAAGGCATCGATAAGGATGAGCGGTCGAAGAACATCGAATCCCAGGATCGCGTGAAAATCGAACGGAACTATCAGGATGAACTCCACATCATCGAAGATGAACGGAACAAAAAGATTCGGAGGCTCTTGCTCGGGCAGGTGGTGGGCCGCGACTTGATGGATCCCGAAAGCGGCGAAGTCATTTTAAAGAAAAAGGGAAAAATCACGGTGGACGTCTTGCGGAGACTGCCCGATGACGACGTGCGGCGCGTGATCCTGGGTGACCCGGAAGAGCAACGAAAGCTCGAAGAAATTGAACGGGCGGCGAAGGATCAAATCGAGAGCCTGCAAACCTTCTATGACGAGAAGGTCGGGCGACTCCGGCGCGGCGATGAGTTGCCTCCGGGCGTCATCAAGTTGGTGAAGGTGTATCTCGCCATCAAGCGGAAAATTTCCGTCGGGGACAAAATGGCCGGGCGTCATGGCAACAAGGGCGTGGTCTCCCGGATCCTCCCCGAAGAAGACATGCCGTATTTGCCTGACGGCACCCCGATCGAAATCGTGCTGAATCCGCTTGGGGTTCCGTCACGGATGAACGTCGGACAGATTTTGGAAACACATCTGGGCTGGTCCGCCAAAGCCTTGGGGATTTATGCCGCCAGTCCCGTGTTTGACGGAGCCACGGAGGCGGAGATCAAGGATTTATTGAAACAGGCGGGCTTGCCGGAAGATGGTCAATCAGTGGTCTATGACGGTCGGACCGGCGACCCATTCAAGAGTCCGGTGACGGTCGGTTACGTCTATATGATGAAATTGCACCACTTGGTGGATGATAAGATCCATGCCCGGTCCATCGGCCCGTATTCGTTGGTGACGCAACAACCCCTGGGCGGCAAGGCCCAGTTCGGGGGGCAACGGTTGGGCGAAATGGAAGTCTGGGCTCTCCAGGCGTATGGGGCGGCCTCCACGCTTCAAGAATTCTTAACCGTGAAGTCCGATGACGTTCCAGGGCGGTCGAGAATGTACGAAGCGATCGTCAAGGGTGAAAACTTCCTGGAGCCGGGCTTGCCGGAGTCATTTAACGTGTTGGTGAAAGAGTTGCAAAGCCTGGGGTTGGACGTCGAGTTGATGAAGTCCGCCGAGTAATTACCACTTCTATCACGAGAATTTCTCAGTTTCTGAAAGGGAGGGTAGAGCCTTGGAAAGCGTCTATGCTCTGTTTGAAAGGCCGCGCGATGCCATGTCTTTCGACGGCATGTGTATTCGGATCGCGTCGCCGGAGAAAATTCGGTCGTGGTCGTACGGAGAAGTCAAAAAGCCGGAGACCATCAATTACCGGTCGTTCAAGCCGGAAAAGGATGGCCTGTTTTGTGCGAAGATTTTCGGTCCGACCAAGGATTGGGAGTGTAATTGCGGGAAGTACAAACGCATGAAGCATCGCGGGATCGTCTGCGACAAATGCGGGGTCGAAGTGATTCAGTCGAAAGTGCGGCGTGAGCGTATGGGGCACATCGAGTTGGCCGCACCCGTGGCCCATATCTGGTTCCTGAAGGGGGTGCCGAGCCGGATCGGGATCCTGCTGGACATGAGCCTCAAGCAATTGGAAAAGATTCTCTATTTCGAGGCGTACGTCGTCATCGATCCCCAGGACACCCCGCTGAAGGAAAAAGAGTTGCTCACGGAAGAGAAATATCGTGAATGCGTGGATCAGTACGGTCCGCAGGGCTTTCGCGTGGGTATCGGGGCGGAAGCCATTCGTGAATTGCTGAGAGAGGTGGATATCGAAACCCTGTGGGCAGAGCGCCATGAGAAGGTGAAGGCCACGACTTCCGCGGCCTTGAACAAGAAGATCACGAAACGTCTGAAAGTCATCGAGGCCTTTCACAAGTCGGGGAATCGACCGGAATGGATGATTCTGGACGTCATTCCGGTTCTCCCGCCTGAACTGAGACCGCTGGTGCCGTTGGACGGCGGGCGGTTTGCCACGTCCGATTTGAATGACCTGTATCGACGGGTCATCAATCGCAATAACCGGTTGAAACGGTTGGTGGAGTTGAAGGCGCCCGGCGTGATTGTTCGCAACGAAAAGAGAATGTTGCAGGAAGCCGTGGACGCGCTGTTTGACAACGGGCGACGCGGTCGAACGATTCGCGGGGCCAACAAACGACCGTTGAAATCCCTCAGCGACATGCTCAAAGGCAAGCAGGGCCGGTTTCGGCAGAATCTCCTGGGCAAACGGGTTGACTACTCGGGCCGCTCGGTGATCGTGGTGGGACCGGAACTGAAATTGAATCAATGCGGGTTGCCCAAGAAAATGGCGTTGGAATTGTTCAAGCCGTTCATCTTCCACAAGTTGGAAGAGCGCGGCGCGGCAACGACCATTAAAAGCGCGAAGCGGCTCGTGGAGAAGGAACGTCCGGAAGTTTGGGACGTGTTGGACGAAGTGATCCGGGAACACCCGGTTATTTTGAACCGGGCGCCGACGCTCCATCGGTTGGGTATGCAGGCGTTTGATCCCGTCCTGGTCGAAGGCAAGGCCATTCGTTTACATCCCTTGGTCTGTGCGGCCTTCAACGCGGACTTTGACGGTGATCAGATGGCCGTGCACGTTCCCTTGTCGGTCGAGGCCCAGATCGAAGCTCGCGTCCTGATCATGTCCATCAATAACGTGTTGTCGCCGGCCAATGGCCGCCCGCTTGCCATTCCCTCTCAGGATATGGTGTTGGGTTGTTATTGGTTGACGCAGGAACGACCGGGCGCCAGGGGTGAAGGAAAAGTGTTGTATTCATCCGAAGAAGTGCGCATTGCCTATGACGCCGGCGAACTGGACGAACAGGCCAAGGTCAAGGTGCGAGTCGATGGAGCTTTGGTCGAAACGACAGTCGGGCGCGTGCTTTTCGGGGAAATCCTGCCTTCCTCCATCGGGTTTTCGCACGTCAATCAGGTCATGACCAAGAAAGAAATGACGAAGCTGATCGATGCGGTTTATCGCGAAGTCGGCCTCCACGAAACGGTCAAGATGCTCGATAAGCTGAAGGATCTCGGCTTTTATTATGCCACGAAGGCCGGGGTTTCCCTGTGCATTGACAACATGCACATCCCGACGAAGAAGGAAGTGCTGTTGGGTAAGGCGCACAAGGACGTCTCCGAGGTCGAGCGGCAGTACAGCGAAGGGCTGATCACAAATGGTGAGCGCTACAACAAGGTCATTGATATCTGGGCTCACGTGAGTGAACAGGTTGCGAACGAGATGATGAAAGAAATCAAGGCAGGCGGCGGGCAAGGACCTGAAGATACCTTGAACCCCATTTATATGATGGCCGATTCCGGTGCGCGCGGGAGTTCGCAGCAAATTCGGCAGTTGGGCGGCATGCGGGGTTTGATGGCGAAGCCGTCGGGTGAAATCATTGAAACCCCCATCACCGCCAATTTCCGGGAAGGCCTCACCGTGCTGCAGTACTTTATCTCGACGCACGGGGCGAGAAAAGGCTTGGCGGACACGGCACTCAAGACCGCCAACTCCGGGTACCTGACGCGGCGGCTCGTGGATATTTCTCAGGATGTCATCGTGAGTGAAGACGATTGCCGGACGGCGGATGGGATCGACGTGTCGGCACTGGTTGAAGGCGGGGAAGTGATTCAGCCGATTGAAGAACGGATTTTAGGCCGTATCGTAGCCGAAGATATTCTTGATCCGTTGACCAGTGACGTGGTGGTGGCCGGGAATGAAGAACTGGATGAAACGCGCGTGAAGGCCGTGGTTGAAGCCGGCATCGGGCACGTCCGTATCCGGTCGGTGTTGACCTGCCAGGCTCGGTGGGGCGTCTGCGTGAAGTGTTACGGCCGGGATTTGGCCAGAGGGAGGTTGGTTGAATTGGGCGAGCCCGTGGGGGTGATTGCCGCGCAGTCCATCGGTGAGCCCGGTACGCAGTTGACCATGCGGACTTTCCACATTGGCGGGACGGCGAGTAAAGTCGTGGAGCAAAGCGTGGTCGAGTCTCGACACGACGGAGTCTTGAAATACCTCAGTTTCGACGCCAAGAAGAATGCCGATTTTCACAATCGGCAGACGGCAGTCCAGAATAAGCAGGGCGAATGGGTGGTCATGAATCGCAACGCGAAGATTGCGGTCTATGACGACTCCGGTCGAGAACGGGAAAAGTATCCGGTTGTCTACGGGGCGAAGATTGTCGTGAAAGACGGCGGTCGAGTGACGGTCGGTCAGAAACTTGTGGAATGGGACCCGTATTCGTTGACCATTCTGACGGAAGTGGGTGGAAAAATCGCCTATGGCGATATCTCCGAAGGCGTCACCATGAAGGAAGAGGTCGATGAAATCACCGGCCTGTCCCGCAAGGTGGTCATCGAACAAGCCGGCACCAATCTTCGTCCTCGCGTGTCGATCAAAGACGACGGCAACAAGACCGCGAAATTGCCAGGATCGGGTGCGCCGGCTCGGTATCTCCTTCCCGTGGGTGCGCATATCTTCGTGGAAAAAGGCGGAGTCGTGCATCCCGGAGACGTGTTGGCGAAAATCCCTCGAGAAACAACGAAGACCAAAGACATTACGGGAGGCTTGCCCAGGGTGGCGGAACTGTTTGAGGCGAGAAAGCCCAAGGAACAGGCGGTAATCAGTGAAATCGACGGGGAGGTCTCCTTCGGCGGTTTCGTCAAAGGGATGCGAAAGATCGTCGTCGATAACAAGATGGGGGACGAGAAGGAATACTTTATCCCTCGAGGCAAGCACGTCAACGTGCATGAAGGGGATTGGGTGCGTGCCGGAGAACCGCTCATGGATGGGTCGGCGAATCCCCATGACATTCTGAACGTGTTGGGTCCGCGAGAACTGCAACGCTACCTGGTGAATCAGGTTCAAGAAGTGTATCGCTTGCAGGGGGTCTCGATTAATGACAAGCACATTGAAATTATTGCCAGGCAGATGTTGAAGAAGATCCGCATCGAAGATCCCGGCGATACGAACTTTTTGCCTGGCGCCCAAGTCGGGAAATTTGCGTTCACCGATGAAAATCAACGGGTTCTTGCCGAAGGCGGGAGCCCGGCTATCGGAAAACCCGTGCTGCTGGGGATTACCAAAGCCTCACTGAATACGGACAGCTTCATTTCGGGAGCCTCCTTCCAGGAGACCACCAGAGTGCTCACCGAAGCCGCCATCAATGGCCGTGTTGATGATTTACGGGGTCTCAAGGAAAACGTCATCGTGGGGCGCCTGATTCCGGCAGGAACGGGATTCTCGCTCTACAGGGAAACCTTCGTGCCTGCTCCTGAAGAGAAGGAAATCGAAGGTGATGGCGAAGATGGATTGGCGATTCCTGAAGGGGAAGAATTGCAGATGCAGTCGACCTAATTTGTGAAGGGTTTTATCTTGACACGTCACCATAGTGTCACTACAATCGAAAGGTTGTCCGAGAGGGTTAAGTTTCTAACGTTTTTGAGGGAAAAATTCTAACATGCCAACGGTGAACCAGCTTGTCAGAAAAGGTCGCAAGGCCCCCAAGTCCAAGAGCAAAAGCCCGGCTCTCAATCGATGCCCGCAACGCCGGGGCGTCTGTCTGCGCGTCTATACCACGACTCCGAAAAAGCCGAACTCCGCGTTGCGGAAAGTCGCTCGTGTGCGTTTGACCACGGGCGTCGAGGTGACGACCTACATCCCGGGCATGGGCCATAACCTGCAGGAGCATTCCATTGTGCTCGTGCGCGGCGGTCGGGTAAAGGACTTGCCCGGCGTGCGTTATCATTTGGTCCGGGGCGCACTCGATGCGGTCGGGGTCGCCGACCGGAAACAGGGGCGTTCCAAGTACGGAGCGAAACGACCGAAGTAGTCAACTGATTTGTTGTAGAGAAGGTGTATTCGGAATATGTCTCGTAGTCGAAGTGCCGTCGTAAGAACTCCCGTGGGTGATGCCAAATATCGGGATACCCTCGTGGGGAAATTTATCAATATTCTTATGACGAGAGGGAAGAAGAGTACAGCCCAGCGTGTGTGTTATGGGGCGTTCGACGTCATTCAAGAGAAGACGGGGAGTGATCCTTTGAAGGTTTTTCATTCTGCGCTTGGCAACGTCAAGCCGATGGTGGAAGTGAAATCGAGACGGGTGGGTGGTGCCTCGTATCAGGTCCCCGTCGAGATCAGACCGGTTCGGCAAGTTGCCTTGGCCTTTCGATGGATTAAGCGCAGTGCCCAGTCTCGAACGGGAAAGAGTATGCAAGACAAGCTTGCCGCCGAGTTGCTTGATGCTGCCAATAATACAGGGGTTGCGGTCAAGAAACGCGATGAAACGCACAGAATGGCCGAAGCGAATCGTGCGTTTGCCCATTACCGTTGGTAGCGGTTTCTTGTTGCTGTAGTCGAATCACCCTCCACGCGTAGGTCTTCTTTTTTCAATCCGTGTTTGGATTGGGTATTTGGGAGTGTTGTGGCAATCTGATTGTGTCCGGAGGAACGGTGTCCAGGGAATATCCATTAGAGCGTACTCGGAATATCGGCATCATGGCGCATATTGATGCCGGGAAAACGACGACGACCGAGCGCGTTCTGTATTATACCGGCGTCTCTCACCGGATGGGTGAGGTGCACGAAGGCGCGGCTCAAATGGATTGGATGGAGCAGGAGCGGGAACGGGGTATTACGATCACGTCTGCGGCGACCACCTGTTTCTGGAACGATCATCGCATCAATATTATCGATACCCCGGGGCACGTGGATTTTACGGTTGAAGTCGAGCGGTCCCTTCGCGTGTTGGACGGAGCCGTGGCCGTGTTTGATTCGGTACAGGGCGTCGAGCCGCAGTCGGAAACGGTCTGGCGTCAGGCCGATAAATATCAGGTCCCTCGCATTGCCTTTCTGAATAAAATGGACCGGGTGGGTGCCGACTTTTCTGGTAGCGTTCAAAGTATCGTCGATCGTTTGGAAGCGAATCCGGTTCCTGTTCAGCTGCCCATCGGAAAAGAAGGAGATTTTCGAGGCGTCATAGATCTTGTCTCGATGAAGTCCTATCTCTTTAATGATGAAACGTTGGGTGCGGATTACGTGGTTGAAGACGTCGCGCCGGAACTGCTGCCGACGGCTCAGGAATATCGTGACAAAATGATTGAAGCCGTGGCCGAATTTGATGAAGCCGTCCTTGAGCAATACCTGAACGGTGATCCGCTGGAGCCGGAAGACATCAAGCGTGCCGTGCGTGCCGGGACAAATCAAATGCGAATGACGCCGGTGTTGTGCGGGTCGGCCTTCAAGAATAAAGGGGTGCAGCCGTTACTGGATGCCGTGGTGGATTTCCTCCCTTCGCCTGTGGACGTTCCGGAAGTGGAAGGAGTCGATCCGTCCAGCGGTGAGAAGATAGGCTGTCCGGCCAGCGATGAAGAGCCGTTTTCGGCCTTAGCCTTCAAGATTATGGCTGATCCCTTTGCCGGGCAACTCACGTATTTTCGTGTCTATTCCGGTCGCCTGGAAACGGGTTCGTACGTGTATAACGTCACACAGGGCAAGCGGGAACGGATCGGGCGTTTACTCAAAATGCACGCGAATAAACGTGAAGATATTGACGTGGTACATGCTGGCGACATTGCTGCTGCGGTGGGCATGAAGGGCGCAAGAACGGGTGATACCTTGTCGAACGAAAAGCGTCAGGTCTTGTTGGAGGTCATTAAATTTCCCGAGCCCGTGATTTCCATGGCGGTGGAACCCAAGACCAAGCAGGATCTCGAAAAGCTGGGTTTTTCATTGGAAAAACTGTCGCAGGAAGATCCGTCTTTTCACGTGCAAACCGATGATGAGACCGGGCAAACGATCATTTCCGGAATGGGGGAACTACATCTGGAAATCATCGTCGATCGGCTCGTCAGGGAATTTAAGGTACAGGCGAACGTCGGCAAGCCCGAGGTGGCCTATCGTGAAACGATACGCGGCACGGGTGAAGCCGAAGGCAAGTATATCAAGCAATCCGGTGGGCGGGGGCAGTATGGGCACGTGGTGCTGCGCGTCGAACCGTCCGAGCCCGGCCTGGGGCTTGAGTTTGTCAACAAGATCGTGGGTGGCGTGATTCCCCGTGAATATATCCCGGCCGTGGAAAAAGGGGTGCGGGAGCGAATGGAATCCGGCGTGGTGGCCGGGTATGCCATGCGGGACGTTCGGGTGACGTTGTTCGACGGGTCTTATCATGAGGTCGATTCGAGTGAAATGGGCTTTAAAATTGCCGCCTCGATGGCCTTTGAGGGGGGCTGTCGCAAGGCCAATCCTATCCTCCTCGAGCCGGTCATGAAGGTGGAAGTTCTCGTCCCCCAGGATTTCATGGGCGACGTGATCGGCGATTTGAATTCCCGACGCGGAAAAGTGCAGGGGATCAAGGCGCGAGTCGGCTCCCAGGCCGTGGAAGCCATGGTTCCCCTTGGAGAAATGTTCGGGTATGCCACGAGTCTGCGCTCGAAGACGCAGGGGCGTGCCACCTATTCAATGGAATTTGCGGAATACGAACCCGTTCCGAAGCAGCTGGCAGATCAGATCGTCAGCAAGCAACGTGGAGAATAGCGGGACGTTTTGAGAGGCAGGAAAGCGGCGTGATGACACTCGTTTCTTTCTCGCATAGCCTCAAGAGATTTGGAATCGAAGAGGGAGGGGCAGATGGCGAAGGCGAAATTTGATCGAAAGAAGCCGCACGTGAACGTGGGGACGATCGGGCACGTGGACCATGGGAAGACGACGCTGACCTCGGCGCTGACGAAGGTCATGGGGCAAAAAGGGATGGCGCAATTCGTCAGTTATGACGAAGTGGCGAAAGCGAGTGAGTCCCAGGGGCGGCGGGATCCGACGAAGATCCTCACGATTGCGATCTCGCACGTGGAATATGAGACGGACAACCGGCACTACGCGCACGTGGACTGCCCGGGGCACGCGGATTACGTCAAGAACATGATTACGGGGGCGGCGCAGATGGACGGGGCGATTTTGGTGGTCTCGGCCGCGGATGGGCCGATGCCGCAGACCCGGGAACATATCCTGTTGGCGCGACAGGTGGGCGTGCCGTACATCGTGGTGTTCCTGAACAAGGCGGACAAGGTGGAGGACCCGGAGCTATTGGAATTGGTGGAATTGGAAGTGCGGGAGTTGCTGTCGAAATACCAATTTCCGGGGGACGACATTCCGATCATCGTGGGGTCGGCGACGAAAGCGCTGGAAGGGGACGAGAGCGACGTCGGGGTGCCGGCGATCATGAAGCTGTTGGCGGGGGTGGACAGTTACATTCCGACGCCGGAGCGGGCGATCGACAAGCCGTTTCTGATGCCGATCGAAGACGTGTTTACGATCAGCGGGCGGGGGACGGTGGTGACGGGCCGCGTGGAGCGGGGCCAGGTGAAAGTCGGGGACGAGATCGAGATCGTGGGCCTGGGCGAAACGCGGAGCACGGTGGTGACGGGCGTGGAGATGTTCCGGAAAGTGTTGGACGAAGGGCAGGCCGGGGACAACATCGGGGCGTTGCTGCGGGGGACGAAGAAAGACGAAGTGGAGCGGGGGATGGTGCTGGCAAAGCCGAAGAGCATCACGCCGCATACGAAGTTCAAGGCGGAAGTGTACGTATTAACGAAAGAAGAAGGGGGGCGGCATACGCCGTTCTTCAACGGGTACCGGCCGCAGTTTTATTTCCGGACGACGGACGTGACGGGGGTGGTGCAATTGGCGGAAGGCGTAGAGATGGTGATGCCGGGGGACAACACGACGTTCACGGGGGAGTTGATCGCGCCGATTGCGATGGAGCAGGGGTTACGGTTTGCGGTCCGGGAAGGGGGACGCACGGTGGGTGCCGGCGTCGTCACCGAAATCCTGGCTTGAGTTAAGGAAGGAATTTAGTGGTGGTAAGCGTAGATCAGCGTATTCGTATCCGGTTGAAGGGGTTTGATTACCGAATCCTAGATCAATCGGCTCGGGAAATTGTGGATACCGTCAAGCAAACGGGTGCGCGCGTTGCCGGTCCCATTCCGCTTCCCACTCGAATTGAAAAGTTTACGATTCAGCGATCCACTCATGCGGATAAGAAATCTCGGGAGCAATTTGAAATCCGTACGCATAAACGTTTGTTAGATATTCTTGAGCCCACCCCCGAAACCATGGATGCGCTCATGAAATTGAGCTTGGCTGCGGGGGTGGACGTGGAGATCAAGCTGTAGCGTGGCGTCGTCGCCTGGGATTGGCAGGGTGTTGCATGGTTAGCGGGTTAATCGGAAAAAAATTGGGCATGACGCAGATCTACGACGAGCATCGTCGTCTCCATCCCGTGACGGTTGTTGAGGCGGGTCCTTGTCTCGTCACGGCCGTGAAAACCAAAGGACAGCATGGTTACGATGCGGTGCAACTCGGGTATGCAGAGGTCCAGGAGCGGAAGCTTACCAAGGCGCAAGTGGGACATCTTCGCGCTTCCGGGAAAGATAAGCTGTTCAAGCATTTGCGGGAGTTTCGTTGCGTGCCGGATTGTCAGGTGGGAGACGCGGTGACGGCCGACCTTTTTGAGAAAGGTGAAATGGTCCACGTCCAGGGGACTTCAAAGGGCAAAGGGTTTCAGGGCGTCATGAAGCGTCACAATTTCGGGGGTGGTCCGGCCAGTCATGGTTCGATGTTTCATCGTGCGCCCGGGTCGATCGGGTGCAGTTCGTATCCCTCGCGCGTGCTGAAAAATAAGAAGCTCCCCGGACAAATGGGAAATAAGCGGGTCACGGTGCAAGGATTGACCGTAGTCGAAACCCGACCGGAGGAAAATCTCGTTCTCATCGCAGGGGCCGTTCCCGGTCCCGTGGGAGGACTGGTCCTTATCCGGAAGGCAGGGGGGTAACGCGTCGGCATGGCATCAATCGAAGTCGTAGACCAAACCAAGAAATCCGTCGGCACGGTTGAGGTGAGCGAAGGTGTATTCGGTTCACAACCTCATGGGTCACTGGTTCACTCCGCGGTGGTCATGCAGTTGGCGTCGCTCCGGCGAGGCACTGCAAGCACGAAGGGCCGTAGCGAGGTCAGTGGGACGGGAAAAAAACCGTGGAGGCAAAAACATACGGGACGGGCGCGAGCGGGTTCGAATCGTTCACCGGTGTGGCGTCACGGCGGGACGGTGTTCGGGCCGCAGCCGCGAAAGTATCGTTCTGCCATGTCGAAAAAAATGTATCGAAAGGCCATGCAGAGTGCCCTTTCTTCCAAGATGGCGGTCGGGGAGCTTCTGGTTCTTTCCGATCTCTCACTTCCGGAACCCAAGACCAAATTGATGGCAAGGCTGGTCAGCCAATTGGGGGTGACGGGCCCTGTTCTGTTCGTCGTGGGGAAAGACAATGATGCCGTGTTTCGGGCGACGAGGAATTTGGTTCAAGTGAAAGCCGTGTCGCCTGAAGAACTCACGGTCTACGACGTGCTTCGATACCAGACGCTCGTGGTGTTGAAGGATGAATTGCCGAACGTGCAGGAGTTATGGGCATGAAACGTGATCCCTATGACGTGTTGGTGAAACCGTTGTTGACCGAGAAAATTACGGGGCTTCAGGACTCCGCCAACCGCATCGCCTTTGTCGTGCAGAGTGACGTGAATCGAATCGAGGTTCGCCAAGCGGTGGAGTCGGTGCTCAAGGTCAAAGTGAAGTCCGTGAATATCATGAACGTCATGGGCAAGAAGAAGCGTCAGGGGCGTTATCTTGGAAAACGGGCGGATTGGAAGAAGGCCATCATCACGTTGCATGAGGGTGAGAAGGTAGAGTTGTATGAAAGCGCCTAGCAACACGTTGATTGCAAAACGCTTTTTTCAAATGGATTGAACTGGAGAAGACAAAGGTTACACATTATGCCGACTAAACCCTATCGTCCAACGTCGCCCGGTCGTCGAGGCATGACGGTTATCAAGGATAAGACGCTGTCGAAAGAGCCGCCGGAAAAAAGCCTGACCACGTCACTGCCTCGCTCCGGTGGTCGAAACGGCTTCGGGCGTATCACGACCAGATTTCGCGGGGGCGGGCACAAGCGCCTGTATCGCGTCATCGATTTCAAGCGCAATAAAATCGGTGTGCCGGGTAAAGTCGTGAGGGTGGAGTATGACCCCAATCGTTCGGCTCGTATCGCGTTGATCGCGTACGCGGACGGGGAAAAGCGGTATATCCTGGCTCCCGTCGGCTTGTCGGTGGGAGATCCGATTCAGGCCGGTCCCGGCTCTGACATTCGTCCGGGAAATGCGCTTCCCTTGTCGTTGATGCCGCTTGGCACGACCATTCATAACATTGAGCTCAAGCCGGGGAAAGGCGCCCAGATCGCGCGGAGTGCCGGCGCTTCGTGTCAGGTGATGGGCCGGGAAGGACAATACGTTCAGGTCCGCCTGGTTTCCGGTGAGATGCGTCGGATTCTGGGAACGTGTATGGCAACCGTAGGGCAGATTGGGAACCTTGACCATGAGAACGTTTCGGTAGGGAAGGCCGGTCGTTCGAGGTGGAAGGGGAAGCGGCCACACGTCCGAGGGGTCGTGATGAATCCGGTGGATCATCCCCATGGCGGCGGAGAAGGGAAGTCCGGACAGGGGAACCCGCATCCCGTTTCTCCTTGGGGCGTTCCGACCAAGGGTTTCAAGACCCGGAAGAAGAAGCAGTCGTCGAAATTCATTATTTCCCGGCGAACGAAATAAGGGGAGTCGACTCCGATGCCGCGTTCGATTCATAAAGGACCGTTTGTCGATACCCACCTCATGGAAAAGGTGGAAAGAATGAACGAGTCTCGCGATCTGAGAATCATCAAAACCTGGTCGCGTCGCTCGACGATCATTCCTGAAATGATCGGTCATACGTTTGCGGTGCATAACGGGAAAAAGTTTATTCCGGTCTACGTGACGGAAAATATGGTTGGGCATAAACTCGGAGAATTTTCTCCTACCCGGTTTTTTAAGGGGCATGGAGCCGCCAAATCGGAAAAAGCCGTTCCATTGAAGTAACGTGGTACGGGTGAAGCGTTAGGGAAGGAACCTCATGACCGAAGCAAAGGCAGTCTTGCGTTACGTGAGGATGACGCCGCGAAAAGTGAGGATGGTCATCGACCTGATTCGCGGGCGTAACGTGCCTGAGGCATTGACGGTCCTCAAGTACTTGCCCAGGGCCGCTGCTCCGGTCGTGGAAAAGGTGTTGAATTCTGCCGTCGCGAACGCCGGACAACAGGAGTTGGGGGATCCCGAAACATTGAAAGTCTCAAGAGCCTACGTCGATGGCGGTCCCGTGTTGAAACGATTTCGAGCCAGGTCGATGGGCAGGGCGAATCCTATCCATAAGCGAACCAGTCACGTGACGATTGCCGTTTCTCCGACGAAGGTGGATGCCTGAGTGATGCGGGAATCAATCGTTGCAGTTGACGGAGTGAGGTAAATCCGGAGTATGGGACAAAAAACGCATCCATATGGTTTTCGGCTGGGGTACACCAGGACGTGGAATTCCCGATGGTATGCCAAAAAAGACTTTGTCAAACTGCTGCATGAGGACGTCGAAATTCGCCAGACGGTCAAATCCCGGTTGTTTCACGCCGGCATTTCACGGGTGGAGATCGAACGTTCCGGGAATCAGGTGAAGGTGATCATATACACGGCCCGTCCCGGTATCATCATCGGGAGAAAGGGCGCGGAAGTCGACAAGTTGAAGGCGATGCTGGAGCAACGCTATGGACGGGAAGTCTACGTGACGGTCAAGGAAATCAAGAAGCCGGAATTGGACGCGCAGCTCGTGTCGGAAAATATTGCTCTGCAGTTGGAGAAACGCGTGTCATTTCGTCGTGCCATGAAAAGAAGCGTGGCCTCGGCGTTACGGTTGGGCGCTCAAGGCGTTCGGGTGTCCTGTGCCGGACGGTTGGGCGGAAATGAAATCGCCCGGACGGAATGGTATCGGGAAGGCCGAGTGCCGCTCCACACGCTCAGGGCGGATGTGGACTACGGCTTTGCGGAAGCCCATACGACCATGGGGATTATCGGGGTGAAGGCCTGGGTTTACAAGGGCGATGCCGAGTTGCCGAACGCGGTGAAAGACGAAGCGTCGTTGAATTTGCTGTAGAGGTGGCGCGGAGTCGCACGCATGGAAACGTCTGATACGAACACGCATAATCCTGATAGGCTCAAAATATGTTAGCTCCGAAGAAAGTTAAATATCGAAAAGTACAGAAAGGCAACATGCGGGGGAAGGCCTACCGTGGCGGTGACGTGTCTTTCGGGCAATTCGGGCTCAAGGTACTTGAGCCCGGTCGGATTACCGCCCGGCAAATCGAGGCGGCGAGAATTGCGATGACGCGCCACGTCAAGCGTGGCGGTAGGATCTGGACCCGGATTTTCCCGGATAAGCCCATTACCAAGAAACCGGCGGAAGTTCGAATGGGGAAAGGCAAGGGCAGCCCCGAGTTCTGGGTGGCCGTGGTGAAGCCCGGTCGCATTCTCTACGAAATGGATGACGTATCCAGAAGCGTCGCGGAAGAGGCGTTTCGTTTGGCCGGTCATAAACTGCCGTTGGCGACAAAATTTGTCGCTCGAGGCGAATATCCCGTCTGAGGCGGATTGATGGACGTCAAAGAATTGCAAGGCATGGAAGCCGAAGAGTTGGTCGGAAAAGTGCATGAGTTGAAGCAGGAATTGTTTCATCTTCGCTGTCAGCATGCCCTCGGACGAATTGAAAATCCTATGCGAATCCGGCAGGTGCGGAAAGACGTGGCCAGGGCCAAGACCGTCCTTCATGAAAAGCGGACGTCGGGCCATTCGAAAGGCGAGGGTTGACGAAACATGACTGCAAGACGACAGCGGGCATCGTACGGGCGAGTGATCAGCGACAAAATGGATAAAACGGTCGTCGTGGCGGTCCCGAGATTGGTGTCGCACGCGTTGTACGGAAAAGTGGTGCGACGGCTCACCAAGCTTAAAGCCCATGACGAAAAAAATGAATCCCGGATTGGCGACCGGGTGAAAATCGTGGAGACGCGCCCGCTCAGTAAGGATAAACATTGGCGGGTGGCGGCCATTATAGAGCGGGGCGAGCAGAATCCGTCGCCGCAACCGGCGACCCAGTGATAGCGTGGTGTTCCGATGATTCAAAATTACAGTTATCTTGACGTCGCGGATAATTCCGGTGCGAAAAGCGTGCGGTGCTTTCACGTGCTTGGGGGGACTCGCCGGCGGTATGGGGGCATCGGCGACATTGTGGTGGTGTCGGTGCGAGAGGCTATCCCCAAAGCGTCCGTCAAGAAAGGCGACGTGGTCAAAGCGGTGATTGTGCGCACAAGAAAAAGCCGTCGTCGCGAGGATGGATCCTATATTCGCTTTGATCGTAACGCCTGTGTGCTGGTGAATAATCAAGGGGATCCCGTGGGCACGAGAATCTTCGGTCCCGTTGCTCGGGAATTGAGAAAAAAGAAGTTCATGAAGATCATTTCTCTTGCTCCGGAGGTGTTGTAGCGCACATGGGGACTCGAACTGCGACAGCAAGCCCGTCGGTGACCAAATCGCGTATTCGCAAGGGCGATACGGTGATCGTGATTGCCGGACGGGAAAAGGGCAAAATGGGGAAGGTCTTGCACGTGAATCCACGGACAAGCCGGGTGACGGTGGAAAAAATCAACGTGATCAAACGGCATACGAAGCCCTCCCAAAAAATGAAACAGGGCGGCATTTTGGAGCGCGAGGCGCCTTTGGCGATTTCGAACGTCATGGTGTATTCCCAGGCCTTGGGGAAACCTTCACGTGTCATCATCAAGCGATTGGATGATGGGCGTCGGGTCCGAGTCTTGCAGAAAAGTCCGGATGACGTTCTGGATAAGGTGTGATGGCTAAAAAAGAAACCAAACCCGCGACCAAGCCCGCAACCAAGCCAAAGGCGGCGCCAGCAGGATCTCCTCCGCGGTTGAGGGATCTCTACCGGAATGAGGTCGTCCCGCGGATGATGAAAGAATTCTCGTATGCCAACCCGATGCAAGTGCCTCGCGTGGAACGGGTGGTGCTGAACGTCGGCATGGGCGAAGCGATTCAAGACGTCAAATTGTTGGATAGTGCGGTGGCCGAGTTGGCGTTGATTACCGGGCAGAAGCCCGTCGTGACCAAGGCGAAGAAAGCCATTGCCGGCTTTAAAGTGCGACAGGGCATGCCGATCGGGGCCAAGGTTACGTTGCGCGGAAGCCGGATGTATGAGTTTCTGGATCGTCTACTGAATATCGGCCTGCCCCGGATTCGTGATTTTCGGGGTGTGTCCCCCAAGGCGTTTGATGGTCGTGGCAATTATACGTTCGGGTTGAAGGAACAGTTGACCTTTCCTGAAATCAAATATGACGACGTGGCAGCCATTCACGGGATGGATATTACGATTGTGACGAGTGCTCAACGAAATGATGAGGCCAAATCCCTGTTGGCTCATATGGGCATGCCGTTTCGTTGAAACCGTTCGATTGAGACGGAGGCTTCTGTGGCAAGAAAAGCATTACGGAACAAGGCGGCGGCGGAGCCGAAATTTTCAGTCCGGCGATACAATCGCTGCCCTCTCTGCGGTCGCGTGAGGGCCTTTTTGCGGCGCTTTCACATGTGCCGGATTTGTTTTCGGCTGCATAGCCTGCGCGGGAACATTCCCGGGGTCACCAAGTCGAGTTGGTAGCTCGGCTCCAGGTTCCGGATGATGAGGATATGACGTTATGGGTATGACGGATCCAATTGCCGATCTTTTTATTCGTATCATGAATGCCATTAGACGAGGGCACGCGACGGTCAACGTTCCTGCCTCCAAGCTCAAGGCCAACGTGCTTGACGTCTTTAAGGCAGAAGGCTTCATTCAGAATTTCTCACCCACCACACTCGACGGGCATCCGGGTCTTCAGGTGGAACTGCGGTATATCCCCGGACGGGAAAAGAAGCCCGTAATCGAACGAATCAAGCGGGTCAGCAAGCCGGGCAAGCGGGTGTACGTGGATGTTGCCTCCATCCCGCGAGTGCGGGGTGGGTTGGGGGTGGCGGTGCTGTCGACCTCGAAAGGGATCATGACCGATCGGCAAGCCAGACAGCAGAGTATCGGGGGAGAAGTTTTATGCCACGTGTGGTAGAAACAGGTTCATCTCAACGAAGCAGTCGAGTCAACGATGTCTAGGATCGGAATCAAACCAATCGCGCTAGCCTCCACCGTCGAAGTGAAGGTGGACAGTGGCTCCGTCTCCGTGAAGGGGCCCTTGGGCCAACTGGGGTGGGAACTGGCCGACGGGATTGACGTGACCATCGACGAAGGAGCCATGCAGGTGGGACGACGGGGGAATGCTCCTCGTGTCAAAGCCCTGCATGGGCTGACCCGCGTCGAGCTGGCGAATTTGGTCGAGGGAGTGACCAAGGGGTTCGAACGAACCCTGGAATTGACGGGCGTAGGGTACCGGGCGCAAGTGCAGGGCCAATCGCTGACGTTAAACGTCGGGTTTTCGCATCCCGTGACCTTGTCGATTCCGGAAGGCGTGCAAGCGTCGGTCGAGAAGCAAACCATGATCTCCGTCAAAGGCATTAACAAAAGGCTCGTGACGCAGACGGCTGCGAATATTCGACGGGTGCGACCGCCTGACGTGTATAAGCAAAAAGGCATCAGGTATGCAGGGGAAGTCCTGATCAAGAAAGCCGGAAAGGCCGGTAAGAAATAGCCTATGAATCAAAAAACACAACGTCGCCGCTTGGAACGGCGAAAAACACGCGTCAGAAAAAAAGTTCAGGGGACGTCCGGACGTCCCAGATTGACGGTGTTTCGTAGTAATGCGCACATTTATGCCCAAGTCGTTGATGACGTCGCGGGTCTCACTTTGGCGGCTGCGTCATCCATGGACGCCGGCCTGCGCGAGAGCGTGAAGACCGGTTCGTCGAAGGCGGCAGCGCAAGCCGTCGGGAAACTCTTGGCCGAACGGGCCAAGGCCGCGAACGTGACCGGTGTCGTGTTCGACCGGAATGGGCGACTGTACCATGGGCGCGTGAAAGCGTTGGCCGACGCCTCCCGAGAAGGTGGACTGGCCTTTTAACCGAGAGGATGGCAATCGGTGCAACAAGTCAACCCTGAAGAATTGAATCTCAAAGACAAGTTAATCTCGATTAACCGGGTGGCGAAAGTCGTCAAAGGGGGAAAGCGGTTTTCCTTCAGCGCGCTGGTCGTGGTCGGGGATGGACAGGGATGGGTCGGTATCGGCAAGGGGAAGGCCACGGAGGTGCCGCCGGCGATTGCCAAAGCCGTCGGTCGTGCCAAGAAACAACTGCTTCAGGTCCCTTTGAGGAACGGCAGTATTCCCCATGACGTCCATGGGCGGTTTTGTGGGGAACACGTATACATGAAACCGGCGAAAGCAGGGACGGGGATCATCGCGGGAGGGGCGGTCCGGGCTATTTTGGAAGTGCTCGGGGCCCACAATATCATTGCGAAAACCCTGGGCCGCGGTAACCCGTATAACGTGGTGCAAGCCACGTTGGCCGGTTTGTCCCAACTCAAGGGTCCGGAAGCCGTCAAGCAACTCCGTCAGGTCTCGAATGAGTCGTCACTTTAACGTGGTGTGAGGAACGGTGCCGTGTCTCAATCTCCTGATCAACTGTCCATTACGCTGAAGCACAGTCCCATCGGACGCCCCTCTAAACAACGCCTGTATTTACAGGGGCTGGGTTTGCGGAGGCTCCATCAAACGGTGCAGCGCCCCAAGACGCCCCAGGTACTGGGGTTGATCCGGAAGGTCAAGCATCTCGTCGAGGTCAACGATCAATGAAGCTTCATCAATTGCAGCCTGCACCAGGTTCCAGGAAATCGAAAAAACGTTTGGGGCGAGGTCCCGGCTCGGGGTTGGGCAAGACGGCCGGCAAGGGGCATAAAGGCATGCTCGCCCGGTCCGGCAGGGCAAACGTCGCGGGATTTGAAGGTGGACAAATGCCGCTCGCGAGAAGGTTGCCCAAACGAGGATTTCACAATCCGTTTCGTGTCGAATTTGCCGTGGTCAACCTCAAAACCCTTGCTACCCTTGACGAGACGGCGAACGTGACCCCTCAAGTCCTGTATGAGAAGAGGATCGTTAAGAAGCAGTCAAGACCCATCAAGATTCTTGGTGTGGGAGAGCTGGACAAGCCCATGACTATTGAAGCGCATAAGTTCAGTCAGTCGGCTCTTCGGAAAATCGAACAAGCGGGCGGACAAGCCAAGGTCATCGGCCGTGCTTGAACGGCTCATTACGAGCTTCCAGAACATCCTCAAAATACCGGAGTTACGTAGCCGTGTCCTGTTTACGTTGGCAATGCTGGCTGTGTACCGGATTGGAGCTCATATTCCAACTCCGGGGATCAACAATGATGAATTGGCCGCATTCTTATTGGATCAAGGCGGAGCCCTCCTCGGGTTCCTGGACATTTTTTCCGGAGGTTCGTTATCACGGTTAACGATTTTTGCTTTGGGCATTATGCCCTACATCAGCGCGTCGATTATTCTGCAGTTATTGACCGTTGTGATCCCGCATTTATCGAAGCTGGCCAAGGAGGGTGAACGAGGAAGAAAGGTCATCATTCAATATACCAGGTATGGGACCATCGGGATTGCCTTGGTTCAGGGGTTCGGGATTGCCCTGGGGCTCGAAGGTATGAACGGGGGCCAATACGTGTTGGAACCGGGTTGGCCGTTTCGGTTCATGACGGTGATTACCCTGACCGCGGGAACGGCGTTCCTCATGTGGTTGGGTGAACAAATTACCGAGCGCGGAGTGGGGAACGGCATCTCGCTGATTATTTTCGCCGGGATTGTCGCCCGTCTTCCCAGTGCGGTTGCCCAGACGTTTGAAATGTACCGGGTCGGCGAACTGAGCCTGCTTTTCCTGATCCTGTTAGTCGTGAGCATGCTGGCCGTGATCACGGCCATTGTGTTCCTGGAAAGCGGCAGACGACGGGTACCGGTTCAATATGCCAAACGGGTGGTCGGCCGCAGGGTGTACGGGGGACAAAGTACGCATATCCCCTTGAAAATCAATACGGCAGGCGTGATCCCGCCGATCTTTGCCTCTTCGATTATTGCGTTTCCGGCCACGATTACCTCCTTTATTCAGGTGCCGTGGGTGCAAGCGTTGGGGGCACATTTGGCGCCGGGATCGGTCGTCTACACGTTGATGTACGTAAGCATGATCATTTTCTTCTGTTTTTTCTATACGGCGGTCGTGTTGAATCCGGTCGATATGGCGGACAACATGAAAAAATATGGAGGATTTATTCCGGGTATCCGGCCGGGCCAGCGAACCGCGGATTACATTTACCGGGTCCTCACCCGGATTACGTTCGCCGGCTCCATTTATTTGGCGATCGTCTGTGTGATTCCGGAATTGTTGATATATAAATTGAACGTGCCCTTTTATTTCGGAGGCACGTCGTTGTTGATTGTCGTGGGGGTCGGGTTGGATACCGCCCAGCAAATCGAATCTCATATGCTGATGCGGAATTATGAAGGCTTCCTGACCAAGGGACGGTTGAAAGGCCGGAGCGGATAGCACGCCATGCGATTGGTTTTTCTCGGTGCGCCCGGAGTGGGCAAAGGCACGCAGGCTGAAATGGTGGCGGCCAAACTGGCGATACCCAAGATTTCCACGGGGGATTTATTGCGAACAGGTGTGGCCCAAAAGACGCCGTTGGGGCTTGAAGCGCAGCAGTACATGACGCGGGGGGAACTCGTGCCCGACAACGTGGTGATCGGTCTCGTCGAGGAAAAAACCGCTTCTCCCGAATGTGAAAAAGGATTTATTCTCGATGGATTTCCGCGGACCATTCTTCAGGCAGACGCTCTGTCTGACATTCTTCACAAGCAGGATGCGGACCTGGACCGGGTCATCTATTTTGTGATTCCCCGCGAGGAAGTGGTGAGGCGGGTGAGCGGACGAAGAAGTTGTTCGGCCTGCTCGGCGGTGTATCACGTCGATTACGTGCCGCCAAAGCAGGAGGGGCGCTGTGACGAGTGTGGGGCGGCCCTCATTCAACGTAGCGATGATAAACGGGAAACGGTGGAATCGAGGCTGGCGGTGTATGAAGAACAAACGTCTCCCTTGATCGACTATTATAAAGAGAAAGACGTGCTGGCTGAATTGGACGGTACGGGTTCCGTGGAACAGGTCCAGGAGCGGTTGTTTGCGTTGTTGTCCGGGGTGTAGCTCTTCATGATCATGCTCAAGACCGAGGAAGAAATTGCGCTGATGGCCCAGGCTTCGAAGATTGTGGCCGAAGCGCATCAAGTGCTCCAACAGGAGGTCAGACCCGGGGTCACCACGTTGTATTTGGACGAACTGGCCGAGACGTTTATTCGTGATCACGGGGGCGTCCCGGCCTTTAAAGGGTACCGGAGTTTCCCGAACACCTTATGCGCTTCGGTGAATCATGAAGTCGTTCATGGGATTCCCTCAAACCGGGAGCTGCAGGAAGGGGATATCGTCGGGCTTGACTTGGGGGCGATTGTTCAGGGATTTTATGGCGATGGGGCCGTGACGGTGCCCGTGGGTCCGGTTTCGGACGACGTCGAGACCCTGCTCAAGGTGACGGAAGCGGCGATGCATAAAGGGATTGATCAAGCACGGGTCGGGAACCGCTTATCCGACATCGGGCATACGATTCAGAGCCACGTGGAAACGCACGGCTTTTCCGTCGTGCGGGATTTTGTGGGGCACGGGATCGGCCGGCAACTGCATGAGGAACCGCAGGTTCCCAATTATGGGCGTCCGGGGCAAGGCTCGCGTCTCCAGTTCGGGATGGTGTTGGCCATCGAGCCCATGGTGAACGTGGGTGGGCCGCAGGTAAAAGTGTTGGAGGATCAATGGACCGCCGTCACGAAAGACGGCAGCCTGTCGGCGCATTTTGAACATACCGTGGCGATCCAACCCGAAGGGCCGCCTACGATTTTGACGACGGTCAAGGAGCAGGTGAGCGTCAATTCATAGCGACGCGGTTTCAGGCTGATGGCAAAGGAAGACGTCATTGAAGTGCAAGGGGTGATCATGGAGACGTTGCCCAATGCCATGTTTCGAGTGCAGTTGGAGAGTGGACATAAGATTTTGGCACATATTTCAGGGAAGATGCGCATGCATTTTATTCGCATTCTCCCGGGTGATAAAGTGACCGTGGAGTTGTCTCCGTATGACCTCACGAGGGGACGGATCACCTATCGCTTCAAATAGCAAGGAGAGACACGCTCTCATGAAAGTCAAATCGTCCGTCAAACCGATGTGTTCAAAATGCATTGTCTTCAGACGACGAGGCATCGTTCGGGTCCGATGCAGTAACCCTCGCCACAAGCAGCGACAAGGGTAAGGCAGAAGGCCGCGTCACGTGAAGAAGGAGGGGACATGGCTCGGATAGCAGGCGTCGATCTGCCCGTGGGCAAACGCATTGAGATAGGCTTGACCTATATTTATGGGATCGGGCCGTGGAGTGCGAGGCAGATTTTACAGAAGACCGGCATTGATTGCGCCGTGTGCGTCAAGGATCTTCGTGAGGAAGATATTGTCAAACTTCGTGAAACGATCGATAAAGACTACACCGTAGAGGGGGATCTTCGAAAAGAAATCACCCTCAGCATTAAACGCCTGATCGATACGGGAACGTACCGAGGGCTTCGTCATCGCAGAGGTCTGCCCGTTCGTGGGCAACGGACCAAAACGAATTCACGAACCAGGAAAGGGAAACGGGCGTCTATCGGCCGGTCCAAAAAATAAACAGCCATCCAGGTGACAGCATGAGCGTAAAAAAAGGTCGGAAAAAAGAGAAAAAAATCGTACAAATGGGGATTGCCCATATTCAGGCGTCTTTTAACAACACGCTGGTGACCATTACGGATATGAGCGGCAATACGGTTTCGTGGTCGAACGCGGGAGGCTTGGGCTTCAAGGGGGCCAGAAAAAGTACGCCCTTTGCGGCGACGCGCGTGGGGGAAGCGGCCGGCCGAAAAGCGATGGAGCAGGGCATGCGCCAGATTGACGTCTACGTCAACGGCCCGGGATCGGGACGCGAGTCGGCGGTGCGCGCGCTGCAATCCGTGGGCTTACGGGTGAATCTGATTCGCGACGTGACGCCCATTCCCCATAATGGATGCCGACCGCCGAAACGGCGACGGGTGTAAACGGTGGTGGACTCAACCTTCAGACGCGCCAGCGCGGGATCTGAAGTCTTGCAAGTGAGAGGCTAGAGACGTGGCAAATTATCGTGGTCCAGTATGCAGGATTTGTCGAAGGGAAGGCGTCAAACTGTTTCTTAAAGGAACGCGTTGCATGACCGACAAGTGTGCGATCGAGCGTCGAAGTTATCCTCCGGGTCAACATGGACAATCTCGACCTCGCGTCACGGATTACAGCATGCAGCTTCGTGAAAAACAGAAATTGCGCCGGATGTATGCCGTGCAGGAGCGGCAGTTTCGCGGAATCTTCGAACGCGCCGAACGTCAGGAAGGCGTGACGGGTGAGAATCTCCTGGCACTCCTTGAACGACGGTTGGATAACGTCGTCTACCGGATAGGACTGGCGTTTTCGCGCAAACAAGCTCGCCAGTTGGTCAATCATGGCCACATCTTGGTGAATGGCCGCAAAACCGACATTCCCTCGTATACGACGGCCGTGGGAGACGTGATTCAAGTCAGGCCACGGAGCCTTGAGTTGGTGGCGATTAAAGCGGCGGCGGATGCCGCCGACAACCAGCCGGGTGTCACCTGGATCGACTGTGACCGCGATGCGTTGAAAGGGACGATCCGAGCCCTGCCGACGAAAGATGACATCGGGGCCCCGGTCAATGAACAGATTATTGTCGAGTTATATTCTCGCTAGTAGAGAACAAGCTGGCGAGTCATGCGTGAGCCGATGCGTCGGCTGTGCCAGAATGAGGTGAAAGGGGGCGTAATGAGCAAAGGGATCAAGGATTTTCAGTTGCCGATGCGACTGGAATTGGAGAAGGACACTGCCTCGTCCACCTATGGGAAGTTTACGGCGGAGCCCTTTGAACGCGGGTTTGGGACCACGGTCGGGAACTCCTTACGACGCGTGTTATTGTCCTCGTTAACCGGTGCGGCCGTGACCTCGGTGAAGATCGAAGGGTCGTTTCATGAATTTTCCACCCTTCCCGGCGTTACGGAAGACGTGACCATTGTCATCTTGAACGTCAAGAATCTTCGGCTCAAACTTCATACCGACAAATCGAAAGCGATGCGGTTGAAAAAGAAAGGGCCGGGTGAAGTGTGCGCCGCCGACATTCAGCATGACGCGGATATCACCATTTTAAATCCGGAACTGCATATCGCGACGTTGGATAAAGATGGTGTGCTTGACATGGAATTGATCGTCAAGCCGGGACGCGGGTACGTGCCGGCTGAACGCAATAAAGAAGAAGGTTTGCCTATTGGCGTCATCCCGGTGGATTCAATCTTTTCCCCGATTAAGCGCGTGAACTTTCACGTGGAAAATGCCCGGGTCGGTCGTGTGACCGATTATGACAAATTGAATCTTGAGATTTGGACCGATGGCAGCATCACCCCGCAAGAGGCGATTTCTTCGTCGGCCTCTATCCTTCGTGAGCATTTGGCCATTTGCATTCCCAGCGAAGAAATGAAAGAAGTGGAGCATGATTCCGCGTATGAGGAAACACAAGCCGAATTGAATAAACATCTTTCCCGAAGCGTCAATGAATTGGAACTGTCCGTGCGTGCGGCGAATTGTCTGAAAAATGCGAATATCAAAACCATTGAAGACCTCGTGCAGAAGACGGAAATCGAGATGCTGAAAACCAAAAACTTCGGAAAAAAATCTCTCAATGAAATCAAGGAAGTGTTGGCCGAAATGGGATTGAGCTTGGGCCTCAGAAGAGAAAATCTCGTGCAGACCAACAACCAATCGCATTAGGGAACCTTTGATTTATGGTGATGGCGGGATGCAGGGCAAGGCGTCCCGGAGCGAAACCCGAGGCTTATCATAGAGATAGGTGAGGGTTGAGCGAGGACACAACGCAGCCATGCGCCCGATAGTGCAATAAATCAGAGGTTCCTTAACATATTATCAAGAGAGCCACGGCATGCGACATCGAAAAAAAGGCAGACAATTAGGGCGAAATACCAAACATCGACACGCGATGTTTCGGAACCTGGTCACCTCGTTACTGGAACACGAACGTATCGAGACCACGGAAGCCAAGGCCAAAGAGCTTCGTGGCCTGACTGAGAAAATGATCACTTTGGGGAAAGAGGGTTCTCTGCATGCGCGCAGGCAAGCCTTGGATTTCATCCGAAAAAAAGACGTCGTCTCCAAATTGTTCAGCGACGTCGCCGGACGATTCAATCGCCGGTCCGGAGGGTACGTCCGGATCATTCCGACGAGACGGCGTCCCGGTGACGCCGCGGAACTTGTGGCTGTTGAGTTGATCGAACGCGGGCCGGTGAGTGAGGACGTTGACGAACCGGTGACCGAAGACAAGGCGTCATAAGCTTTTTTGCAGTTCTTTCCTCCTCACGTGTCCGGTCTTGTGGGAGTCCCGTCGTCCTGCTCCCCGCAGTCCCCCATTCATAGTTAACCATCAGCGCATCTCAACGACCGTTTAGTTTACTTGGTTGGGGGCGTATGGTATTGTGTTTCAGGTTCCTCCCAAGCCCTCAGAGACGTGCCTACGTATGTTTCGCTCATGGATTCGATGGATTTTAAGGGGGATGACCCTGTGTTTGGCTGGCTTTCTCGGGTATGTCCTCATGCAGCAAGTGCAGTCCAATCATCCCCTTTCGGTGGTGACGGAACCGGTCTTTGAAACGACCGATGCAGGCATAGAGGGTTTTGTTTACCGGCAAACCGAGGACGGGCGGATCCAGTGGGAGGTGGAAGCCCAAAAAGCCGAAAGCCATGAGTCCGAGCAGCACGTGCTGTTGAAACGGGTTCAGGTTCGCTTATTCGGCAAGGCAGGGCAAAAGATGGAGTTGGAGGCTGAAGAAGGAACCATCAATACGGCCAGCGGCGATTTCGATCTTCGCAATGAGGATGAATTGATTGCGATTGACTTGGTCAATGGATACACAATCCTAACCCCTCACGTACACTGGGTGGATGCGGAGCAGACAATCAGCACGGACAGGCCAGTGACTATACACGGTCCCGGATTGATCATAACGGGTAACGGTTTGGTTGCAGAGTTGAAAACAGAAAAATTAGGAGTGCTCGATGATGTCCACGTTCAAATTACGTCTTGAATACGGTCATCCGATTCTCATTGCAATTCTGGTTTGTGGTCTCTTGTCGGTGCAGGCCATCCCATTCGCGTTTGCCGAGAAAAAAGATCAAACGACGATTACTTCAGAGACGATGACCTTCCAAGGAAAATCCAGACAGACGATCTTTGAAGGAACGGTGGTACTCAAGAAAGGGAATTTCGTTATGCGTTCCGAACACATGGTGGTGACGTTCAAAAAGGGCGCGCAAGACGGAAGCCGGCAAACGGAAGGGGGGACCGCGCATCAGGTTGACCGCATCGAGGCCAGCGGCAAAGTGGTCATTGAGAAATCGGATGGGAAGGCGACGTGTGGGCGCGCGTTGTATTACAAAGATGGAGAAAAACTCGTCCTGACGGAATCGCCGGTGGCTTGGCAAGGTGGGACTAAGATCCAGGGATCCCAAATGACCATGTTTTTAAAGGAAGAACGAAGCGTCGTCGAGGGTGGGTCCCATGTGGTGATCCTCGAAGAGTAGTGGCCGTCAGGCCGTGGACAATCGTTGAACCGTTACAGCCCGTCATGGCGCACTCCAGGCTTTCCGTCAAGGAACTACGCAAAAGTTTCAAGGGTCGGGATGCCGTGCGAGGTGTCTCGTTAGAAGTTCAGTCAGGAGAAATTGTCGGGTTATTAGGGCCGAATGGAGCAGGGAAAACGACAATTTTCGACATGGTGGTTGGTCTTTGCCAGCCTGATCATGGACAGATTCTCTTAAATCAAGATCCCATCACTGCCTTGCCAATGTACCAGAGGGCCCGCCGGGGCATTGGATATCTCCCACAAGAAGCTTCAGTCTTCCGTCGATTATCCGTTCAGGATAATATATGTGCCGTCTTGGAGACCCTGGACATTTCCCGGGATGAGCGTCAGGCACGCTTGGAGAGTTTATTGAACGAACTCGGGTTAGCCCATATTCGAAAGAGCAAAGCCTTCACGCTGTCCGGCGGAGAGCGTCGTCGGTTGGAAATCACGAGAGCCTTGGCTACGACTCCCCGCTTTTTGTTGTTGGATGAACCCTTTGCCGGGATTGACCCCATTGCGGTCGCAGACATCCAAAAAATCATTCAGTCTTTAAAAAGAAAAAACATCGGTATCCTGACGACGGATCACAACGTGCAAGAAACGCTTTCCATAACCGATCGGGCATATATTATTAATGAAGGAACGATCCTTGAGGCAGGCACGTCAGATGCCATAGTCAGGAGCCCCAAAGTCAGAGAAATCTACTTGGGCGAACGCTTTCGCCTCTGAACGTTTAGGGTCTGCCCGGATAACGGCGATGGAACTCAAACTCGATCTTCGGCTCAGTCAGAAGTTGGTGATGACACCCCAACTTCAACAAGCCATCAAACTCCTGCAGTTATCCAGACTGGAGTTACAGCAGGTACTCACCCAAAACTTGTTGGAAAATCCGCTGCTTGAAGAGGAAGACGACGAAGAAGAGGAGGAGGAAGAAGAAGAGAAAGAAGAAGAAGAGAAAGAGAAAGAAGAAGGGAAAGAAGAAGAGGAAGAGGAAGAGGAAAAAGAGGAAGATAGTTGGGAAGAGACCGAAAAGTTCTCTGATCCACTCTCACCCGAAGGATGGGAAGATTATTACGGAAGTGATTGGCGATCCGGAGACGGTGATGGCCCTGCTTCCATGAACGACGACTTTCCTTCCTATGACCAGACATTGACGAAACCGGCTACCTTGGAAGACCACTTGCAGTGGCAGCTTCAGCTTTCTTCCGAGGATGATGAAGAAAAAGTCATTGGGGGCATGTTAATCGGCAATATTGATGAGGACGGGTATCTGTGTACATCAATCGAGGAAATTGCCGAGGAGGCACAGGTATCCGCTAAAAGGGTGGAGTCGGTTTTGTCCCTCATTCAAACGTTCGATCCCATTGGCGTGGCTGCCCGAGATCTTCAGGAATGTCTGTTGATTCAACTCCGCTACATTCATCAAATGCCCCTAGGCCATGAACACGTTCATGGCGGCGCTCGCCAGGAATCACTCCTTGCACTGCTGATCAAGAATCATCTGCACGACCTCCAGAAAAAGCGTTACTCGACCGTTGCCAAATCCGTCGGGAGGTCCGTCGAAGAAATTGTCGAGGCCGTGCACATAATTGAAGGGCTGGAACCGAAACCAGGACGTCCCTATTGTTCCGACAACAACCAAGTGATTGTGCCGGACGTGTTCGTCTTCAAAGACGAAGGCGAGTGGCGGGTGCTCCTGAATGACGATGGGATGCCGCGTGTGCGTCTCAATCCGTATTATACGGAGATGCTAGGAACGAACAGCGGAGATGGAGAGGCCACGAAGATTTACTTGGGAGATAAACTGCGAGGGGCTCAGTGGATTATGCGCAGCCTTGAGCAGAGGAACAAAACGATTCTGAAAGTGGTTGGAAGTTTAATCACGTTCCAGGAAGCCTTTTTGGAAAAAGGCATCCAGCACTTGAAACCGCTTGTTCTGAAGCAGGTGGCTGAAGACGTGGGCATGCATGAGTCGACCATCAGTCGAGTGACGACGAATAAATACATGTATTGCCCCCAGGGCATGTTGGAACTGAAATTTTTCTTCAACGCCGGCATTCAGCGTGCGGAACCTGGTGCCGAAGATCTATCTTCGATCACCGTTCGTGAGCTGATCCGTGAAATGGTCGGGCAGGAAAATCACGGGAAACCGTTGAAAGATCAGGAAATTGTCTCGAGGTTGCGCGCCAGGGGCATTGTCATTGCCAGACGGACGGTCGCCAAATATCGGGCGGAACTCAATATTGCCCCGGCCAGCCAACGAAAACGGATTTATTGAGTCTGGCCTCACCGTGATGGCGTCGTCATTCCGCGCGCTTACCGTTTCCCGATAACAAAGATGCCGCTTAGGTCGCCGTGACTGATACCGGATCGGAACGTTCACTCCATCTCGTAATCGTCAGTGGTTTGTCCGGTTCCGGAAAAACCCAAGCCCTGAAATGTCTCGAGGACATAGGGTTCTTTTGCGTAGACAACCTTCCTCCGGCGCTGTTCCTTTCGTTTGCAGAATTTTGCAGCCAACGCAGTCACACGGTTCGAAAGATTGCCTTGTGTGTTGATATTCGCGAACGCGAATTCTTTTTGGATTTTTCCGAAAATCTTGAGCGGCTCCAAGCGAACGTCTCCGTCGTGGAACTTTTGTATTTGGAAGCGAATGACGAGGTCTTGACTCGTCGATTTTCTGAATCCCGTCGACCCCATCCGCTCCTGCCACGGCAGCCCGTGCTTGAAGGGATCCGGCTCGAACGGCAGCGCCTTGGTGAATTACGTGCTCGTGCCAATCGGGTCTTGGATACGTCGGAGCTGACCGTCCATGAACTTCGCGATTGGATGGTGCAGCAGTACGGCGACCCTGAGCATCGGCACTCGATGAAGGTATCCGTGATGACGTTCGGCTACAAGTTCGGCGTGCCCTACGAAGCCGACCTCGTGTTTGACGTCCGATTTTTGCAAAATCCACACTTCGTTCCCGAGTTGAAGCCGTTAACGGGAAATGAAAAAAACATTCAGCAGTACGTGCTCGAAAACAAAGAGGCACAAGGTTTTCTCGAACATATGAGGAATTTTTTCGCCTTTCTCCTTCCGCTGTTCGAGCGAGAACAACGGAGCTATTTGACCATCGCCATCGGTTGTACGGGCGGAAGGCATCGTTCCGTCGCGATTGCCAACAAGGTGAAGGAGCTGTTCGCCCCGTTAGGCTACAATGTCACCCTCAGCCACCGGGACCTGGATCGTTCGGAATATTGACGTGCCGTGTTTTCCGCCAGGCCCTTTTCCGCACTGCGGGCTCTTCCTGTCTCGAATGCTGAATGGACAAATCGCGATAACCGTCACGGTCCCCTTGATAAGAAATCTCATCGGCAGGTGAGCCGAATCGCCATTGTTTGACGGTCAATTGAGAACAGTGTAGGGTTAAATCCTTTAAGCGGAACGTCAGGGATATTGCTTGCGACGGCAGGCGACCCCTCGCCATTGACAGCCGATGACGAAGCGACTCCGGAAATGGGCCGAGGTGTTTTCACGACCGCAAACCCGTGTCGGGTTGGACATCGGATCTTCCACGATCAAACTGATCCAGCTTGAGCAACGTGCCGGCCGGTATCGTCTCAAACGATTTGGCGTACGTCATCTCGAATCAGCGGTTGAGGAAGAGGACTCGATCCACCATTCCTCCCGGCTCAAAGCCGCACTCAGCGATCTGCTTCAAGAATGTGATCTGCTAGGCAGTCCCGTTGCCATCTCCGTATCCGGACCATCGGTGATGGTCAAGCGGATATGCGTGTCCGGCATCAAGGCGGATGCCCTTGATGAATACTTGACGTGGGAAGGCCACCAATACATTCCTTACGCCATGAATGACATTTATTTCGATTATTGGATCCTGCCTCAAACGCGACCCGCCACGGAGGAGATGGACCTGTTGCTGGTGGCCGCCAAGCAGCAGGTGGTTGAAAGTCGTAAGACGCTGTTGGAAGAAATTGGGGTTCATCCGATCGTGTGTGACGTCGATGGTCTTGCGTTGCTGAAGACGATGATGCGTACACGTCCGGCCTCCCGGGGAAGGTCGTTTGCCATTGTCAACGTGGGAGCCAGCGGAATGAATATTGTCTTCGTCGCCGATGAACAGCCCCTCGTGGTCCGCGACGTAATCTTTGAGCAAACGTCATCTAGTCTGACTGCCGTTGACGCGGGAGCCGGCGAGGGAGCGGCCGGGCACGGTTCGTTGCAGGCCGGAACCGATCCCCCGGAGAATCCATCGGCGATGGCGGAGGCCGTAAGGGAAATCAAATGCTGTTTCGAGTCTGTCCTGGAGCGCCACCCTGAACTCGACGTGGAAAAGCTGTTTCTGTGCGGAGGACAATCGAACAATCCACGATTGCAAAGTGCGTTACATGACGCCTTGGGAATTCCGGCTCTCCGGTTCAATCCTTTTGACGAAATCGAATGTTCGGCAAGTCATCGGGATCGACTGTCGGTTGCGGCCCATCTCGGAGGAGTGGCGGTCGGATTGGCCCTTCATCAGGACAACCATGGTTAGCATTAATTTACTCAGAGGCCAACGACACGATGACCGTCTGGTGCGGAGACGCGCCAAGTTGGAGTTGTTCTCGTGGGTCTGCGTCCTGGCGAGCGTCTGTGCGTTTTGGGGGTGGGTCGCCGTTGATGGCAATCACGCGACTCAACGGCTTGAACAGGAAATGCAAGCCAAACAGTCCCGTGTCGCGTTGCTGCAAAAAACGCAACAAAAGGTTTTGGCACTGGAAGAACAACGGCAAGCCATGGTCGCCGAACAGGAAAGAGTCAAGGCCTTGACGAGTGAGTTGAATAGCCCCATTTACCTGCTGGCGACCATCAGCCGGGTCATTGATCCTCTGGACGTGTGGTTGCTGCATCTCCAGGCAAAGGATGAAAAGGTTACATTGTCGGGTGTTGCCCGTTCCCTCCAGGACGTGTTGAAACTGGCAAAGGATTTCGAAAAGAGGCTTGGGCCGGTCGACGTCCTCGACGCCGGGCCTCACGTGCAGCAGCCAGACCTCTTTCAATTTTCAATAAACGTATTGATGGAGCCGCGGGATCATGGTCGAACGAATTCTTGATTGGGTGGAAGACACGCGTATGACCCAAAAGGTCATGGTCCTCCTTCTCTTTGCAGGGTTGGCGTCGATCATCCTGTATCAATTCGTCGTGGAACCGCAACGGCAACGTACCCAGGCGTTTGAACAAACCCTTCGATCATTGGATCATCAACTGGCAACGATGAAAGAGGACCGTCGATCGGAAACTCTCGAAGAAGAAATCGCCTCCTTGACCAGCCAGACCGAAACACGGAAAAGAGTATTGGCGGTGTCCATGGATCATGTGCTCGCGGGCATCCTGGACAAAGCGCAATCGGTTGACGTGGCACTCACGTCCTGGGAATCCGAAGAGACTGTCCCGCTTCCGGCAACGGACTTGCATCGCGTCACGCTTCGGCTCCACGCAGAGGGAGGGTATCATGCGCTCGCCCGCTTTCTCGAAGAGCTTCAAGCACTTCCGAACAAGTTGACGTTGAAGTCGCTGGACTTCCACGCCCGGGAACGGCGTGAAGCACGCCCGGAGCATCCCATTCAAGCCTCCATTGAATTGACGGGCTTTCAGGCGGCTGAAGTCGAACAGAAGGAGGAGTCCATTGCCGGAACAATCACAGGGTAGAGGTGCAAGCTCATGATGCGTGTCGTGCTCATGTTCGTCGTGTGTGGAAGTGTTGCCTGGACCCCAGTCCATGCAGGGCCGAGGGAGCAGGTGGTAGCAGACGCACAAGAGCCTTCTCCCGCGTTCCGGTATCGCTCGGATCACTATCGAGATCCTTTTGTTCCGACAGCGGTGATCCAAACGCCCGTGGGGTCTTCCGTGCAGGGACCGAACAAGAGCCCTCAAACCGTGAAGGTTGTCGGAACCATGTCATCCGCTCAAGGCCGTTGGGCCGTATTGGAATTCGAGGGCGGGGAGCGACTCATTGTCATGCCGGGACAAGTCATTTCAGCATATTCCCGAATCGTGAAACGCATCACGGATCAAGGGGTGACTCTTTCGGCGTTAGGGGACACGGCAAAGCCTCAAGCGGAGAAAACGTATTGGTTGGACGCCGAACGGGACATTGGAGAATCGCGTTCCGAGGGGAATTCCTGAATACTCAGATGGATAAAGGTGTAACATGTTGCGTTATCTGAATGCCGGTGAATCCCATGGAAAGGGATTGATGGCCGTGTTGGAAGGGGTCCCGGCCGGGCTTCCGCTCACTGCGGAAATGATCAATCAGGATCTGGCGAGAAGGCAGGGCGGGTATGGCCGCGGAGGCCGGATGCGAATTGAAAAGGATCAGGTTGAGTTTTATTGCGGCGTCCGAAAAGGCAAAACGTTGGGCAATCCGTTGGGCCTCTTGGTTCGCAATCGGGATTGGGAAAATTGGCAGGAGATTATGGCGGCCGAACCTGGTCCCCCATCGGAAGAACGCGTCGTAACCCGTCCGCGACCCGGGCACGCCGACTTGGTGGGGTCCATCAAATACGGGCATCGGGACATTCGCAACGTGCTCGAAAAGGCGAGTGCGAGAGAAACGGCTATCCGGGTGGCCCTTGGTGGCGTGGCCAAGGCCCTCTTGTCTCAATTCGACATGCGGGTGGTGAGTTATACGGCCCGCATCGGCTCGGTGGCGATTCCACCGGTGGATGATCCCGTGGCGGCGTATGAACTGGCTGAGCAGTCTCAGGTCCGGTGTCCTGATCTGAAAGCGAATGAAAAGATGATTGAGCAGATCCAATCGGCGAAACGTAACGGCGACTCCTTGGGTGGAGTCTTCGAGGTGGTTGTGACCAATCCTCCCATTGGATTGGGCAGTTACGCGCAGTGGGACCGGCGCTTGAGTGCACGGTTGGCCATGGCGGCCATGAGTATCCAAGCCATGAAGGGCGTTGAAATCGGCATGGGTTTCGAGTCCGCCTGTCGCTTGGGATCTGAAGTGCACGACGACATTTATCCCAGTGAAATCAAACCGGGCTTTGCACGAAAGACCAACCATGCCGGTGGTTTGGAAGGCGGTATTACGAACGGACAACCCATTGTCGTGCGGGTTGCCATGAAACCGATCGCCACCCTGTATCAACCGAAGAACAGCGTGGATATTCAGACCAAGAAACCGTTTGAGGCTACGGTGGAACGTTCCGATATCTGTACGGTTCCCGCTGCCGGCGTGGTGGGGGAAGCCGTTATCGCCTATGAAATGGCCAATGCCATGTTGGAAAAGTTCGGCGGCGACAACGTCGATGAAATGAAACGCAATTTCGACGCCTACCAGGAATACGTGAAGAATTTTTGAGCCTCTTCAAGCAACGTCAACCGATGGCATCGTTCAACCGAATAAGCCGAATGCAGGGCTGCGCATGACCCATTCCAACCAAACCGTCAAGGTCGGTCTCGGCAAGCGAAGCTACGACATCGTGATTGCTCCCGGCGGCCTTCACCGGATAGGAGAGTATTTACAAGCATTGGGACTGTCCGGAAAAGTCGGCGTTGTGACCAATCCGACGCTGGCGCGTTTGTATGGAGCATCGCTCAAACGGGCAATCGTCAAAGCCGGCTTCGCCTGCCACGTGATCAGCATCCCGGAAGGCGAGCGCACCAAAACGCTTCGATGGACCTCATACATCATCGATGAATTGGTCAAGCATCGTTTCGAACGCCGGTCCGCGCTCGTGGCGTTGGGTGGAGGGGTGATTGGCGACATCACGGGCTTTGCCGCGTCAATGTACCTGCGAGGTATCCCTTTTGTTCAAGTGGCCACCACGCTGGTGGCGCAAGTGGATTCCAGCGTGGGCGGGAAAACCGGGGTCAACCATCCCTCCGGGAAGAATTTGATCGGCGCGTTTTACCAGCCGGCTCTCGTGGTGTCCGATACGAATACGTTGCAGACCCTTCCCAGGCGGGAGTGGCTGGCCGGGCTGGCCGAAGTGATTAAATACGGAGTCATTGCCGATAGAAAGTTTTTCGCGTTCTTGGAAGACCGGATGGAACACGTTCTCAACATGCGGGAGATGGACGTCCAAACGGTCGTGAAGCGATGTTGTGAGATCAAAGCGAAGGTGGTGGCCAAAGATGAACGGGAATCGGGTCTGCGTCGGATTTTGAATTATGGACATACGATCGGTCACGCGTTGGAATCCCTGAGCCGGTACCGAAAATATATCCATGGCGAGGCCGTGGGAATCGGTATGGTGCATGAAGCCCTTCTGGCCCATCATTTGGAGTTGTGTTCGGTAGCCGTGGTGGACAGGCAACGAGCCCTGATACAGCGGACGGGCCTTCCCGTGCGGATGCCGGCCCACAGTTTTTCTAGATTCTGGGGGGCCATGGGCCATGATAAAAAGGTGGCAAGTGGCACCATCCACTGCGTTCTTCCCCGGTCGATAGGGAACGTTCAAGTCCTGCCGCTGGAACCGCGCGCGGTGAGACAGTGGTATGCGCAGGTCAGTTGACCATGCCCCCTCACCCCAACTCCAACCCCCGGATCGAGTCCGGGACAAGCTCTTTCCCGCAAGGGGAGAGGGTCCTGTATGAGATTGTGAGATGACTCCGAAAAAGAAATCCCCCAAGCGGTTCAAGCCGGACGTGAAGGCCGTCCTTCGCGAAAGAACGCGGGAAGTGGAAGTGCTGTACCGGATCAGCGAGTCGATCAGCAGCACGCTCGATTTGGAAGCCGTTCTCAAACACATCGTAGAGGTAGTGGTCGAAGTCACGAAAGCCGATTCCTGTTTGTTGTATCTGGTTTCGGAGAATCGGGACGAGCTTGTCTTGCGATCATCCAAGAATCCCCATCCCAAGCTCATCGGCCGGATTTCCGTGGGATTGGGAGAGGGGATTACGGGCTGGGTGGCCCAAGAAAGGGTGCCGGTGGTTATTCCTCGCAACGCGAGTGATGATCCGCGGTTTAAGTTATTTCACAATCTGCCGGAAGACCGGTATCAGGCGTTTGTGTCGCTTCCCGTCGTGACCAAAGGCAACGTCATCGGGGTCATTAACGTTCAACACAAACGGGCGAGGCGGTATCAGGACGCCGAACTGGCGCTGCTGTCGACGATTGCAAACCAGGTCGGGGGCGCCATTGAGAACGCTCGCCTGTATGATGAAATGAGGCGGCAAACGGTACAACTGGATACCCTGTCCCAGGTGTCGGAAACCGTCGCTTCGAATCGCGTGATCGAGGAAGTGTTGCAATTGATCGTGATGACGACGGCGCAGATGATGGATTCGACAATCTGTTCCCTCATGTTGGTTGACGAGGAGAACCAGCGGCTGCGTATTGCGGCAACCCAGAGCCTGAGCGAAGCCTATCGTCGCAAACCTCCGCTCAAAATCGGCCAGAGCATCAGCGGGCGGGCGGTCAAGGAACAACGGCCGATTTACGTGTCCGACGTGAAGAAGGAAAAAGAATTTTTCTACCAGGATTTGGCCAAACGGGAATCGTTGTGCTCGTTATTGTCGGTGCCCATGATGAGCAAGGAAAAAGTCATTGGCGTACTCAATACCTACACCTCCTCATTACATGCGTTTGACGACAAGGAAATCAAAATCATGCAGGCCATAGCCAATCAGGCGGCGGTGGCCATCCAACATACTCGTCTCATGGAAAAATCATTTGAAATGCAGGAAGCCCTGACCGTCAGAAAACTCGTTGAACGAGCCAAGGGGTACCTTATGCATTCTCGTAAATTGTCGGAAGCCGACGCGTTCAGGTTGCTCCAGCGTCAAAGCATGAACATGCGAAAGTCCATGCGGGAGATTGCCGAGGCCATCATTCTGGCCGGAGAATTGGAGGGTGGATCCATGGATCAGTAGGGAACAACAATTGTTGTTCCCTACTGTGGGACTTATACGCTTAACTTGACACTGCTATTTTTTCTTTTGTCACGGCGTTTCTTCTTTTGGTAGGGTTCGGCTTACCCACAGACTTCAAGTTGCCTGGATTGTCGGGTCGCTTGCGAAATACAACAGCCTGATCTGTGATCACGGGTTGTGCGCCCGCCGTGTTCGGCAGATTGTTCTACCTGCGGTAAATACGTAGGGTATCCCTCTGACTTGAAGGATATGGGTCGGCCCGACCGCTTTGTGGCCGGGGCTCGTATCTACCCCTTTCCAATAGTTGAAGGAGTCCGTCATGAAGGGAGCCGGGACCTTTCTAGCTGCATTTATCCTCTGCGCTATTTTTGTGAATATTTTATCAGGCCTCCGTAAGACGCCTGACGCACCCAGCGTTCCTATTCAGTCCAAGCCTACCTCATTAGCTGATTGTCTGGCCTCTGTTTTTCCCTCCGTCCTTGCTCAGAGCATTTCATCGGGAAAGCAGGGAGAAGGGGCGACCATCGTAGTCCTCTTTGAAATGAAAGAAGCATGGTCAGAAGCCAGCATGAAACGGAACATTGAACAAATTATGTGGGAAGCCTATTATGTGCTCTATACTTGTGGGCCTCCGGTTCAGCTTGTCGATCTCAAAGCCCGAACGCGCTTAATGAATCGCTACGGTCAGGAAGAACTGGAAACCGTCTATCGAACTAGTCTCACGCAGACGGTTGCCAACAAGATTAACTGGGACAACCGGGAACGGCTTGACCAAACCAAAATATGGAAAACCATCTTTCTGCATCCCTTGTTTTTCCGGGATGAACTTCATGAGCTTTTCCGTTGACTTTTTTGATGACTGCCTGCTAGGGTAAATGCAGGAGGGGAAATGATGGATACTGCAGAAATCACGCAATGGCGAAGCAATGTCGATCAACATCTTATAGAAGTTGATCAACGCTTAACGAAAATTGAAACCATCTTAGAGCATGTGGCGACGAAAGCAGACTTAGCAAATCTCAAGGTCTGGATGCTTTCTGGCATTTTCGGCGGTGTATCCGCAGCCGTCGCTCTTGCTAAAATTGTTCTGTAGTTTACGCCTTCCTCGTTAGGCCCTTATATGTCATCGTTTTCCCTGGCATGGCCCCGAACAAGGCAGCCATGCGATCTACCCGACCTGACAATTTCCTTCATTCAGCCGGAACGTAAATTCATTCACATAGCGATCCAAATGTTTCCGACTTACAGAATGAAATGTGCGTGTGCCTATGAGTCCGCGTTTCAAGACGGCCCACACACTTTCAATCCCATTCGTATGCGCCAAGCCTTTCACATACTCATTGACGGAATGATTCAGTGATTCATGCTGATAGGTTTTCCGGGTAATGCCCCGATAGGCGGGCAACGCATCCGTATAGAGTGTGCTGCCTTTCTCGACCGTGCGTTGAATCGCAGACCAAAGGGTAAGACGGTCCACACTAGGAATAGCTTGCGCAATGGTCTTCCCACCCCGTTGCCGCATGCCTAAGACGGGTTGTTTTCCGACACTGCCCCCGGTCGGTTTGTGGCCTTTTTTTACATGCTGATTCGAGGCTTTGCCGCCGATATACGTTTCATCAATTTCTACGATCCCAGCGAGAAGGACAGACCGTTGTTCGCAGGCTTTTCGTAATCGATGCAACATATACCAGGCCGTCGCTTGCCGGACCGACAATTCTTTGCTTAATTGGATGGAGGAAATGCCCTTGCGGGCCGTCAGCATGAGATAGGCCGCAAAGAGCCACTTGCGGGCATCAATCTTGTTTCGTTCCAAGGGTGTATTCGTGAAGACCGTAAAGTAGGCCCGGCACATGCCGCACCAGTACGTCCCTCCTTTCTTCTGCGGGGTGATTTTGTCGGCTTTCTCGCACTTCGTACAGACCGGAAAGCCATGCCATCGGACTTGCTCGAAGTACCGAATGGCACTCTTAATGGTGGGGTATCGTTGGGTCAGTTGAAAGAGGCTTAACGTGGTCGCCTGCCGTTTTGTCATGATGGATTCTCCCTTCCTGATGATGAATAGAGAATAGAAGGGTATTTCAGGCTTGTCAAGTTAAGCGTATAATTTCCCATCATGTTCTCTTGACAGCCGTCCGAATCGCTGGTACAAGCTCAACAGACGACTCATGCACGTTTAATGGTTGTTGGGACAAAGGCGTCCTCCTTCCCAGGAAGGGAAGAGGACGTTTTTTTTTGCGATGCAAACTTGCCGAATTGCCATGGTTCAAATGAATCCCGTCGTGGGCGACGTGGATGGGAACGTGCGTGCGATGGGTAATTGGGTGAAACGCGCGCGACGGGAGGGAGCCGATCTTGTCGTTTTCCCGGAACTCGCAATCACCGGCTATCCTCCGGAAGATCTGGTCTTACGCCCGAGTTTTCTTCGCGACACGAATCAAGCTCTCCAATGGTTGACCAAGCGGTGCCGGAACCTCACCGTGGTCGTCGGATACCTTGAAGAGGGGGGAAGAATTCGTTTACGGGATGCGGCTTCGCTTGTCGTTCCCTCGGGACTCCGGCACGTGTTCAATGCGGCCGCGGTGATTCATGACCGGCAGGTCGTGGCTACCTGCCAAAAAACGTTCCTGCCGAATTACGGGGTGTTCGACGAAAGCCGGTATTTTTCGCCAGGCAAAAAGGCGTTGGTCTGCCAAGTTCAAGGCGTGCGGTTTGGCGTGAACATCTGTGAGGACATCTGGTACGCCGGTGGGCCCACTCGTGACCAGGTATCCGTCGGCGGCGCGCAATTGATCCTGAACATCAATGCCTCACCCTATCACGTGGGAAAGGTCCGAACGCGGGAACGTATGTTGGTGCAACGCGCCAGAGAGGATGACGTGGTGGTGAGTTATACCAATATGGTCGGGGGGCAGGACGAAGTCGTCTTCGACGGAAACAGTATGATCGTCGATCGAAGGGGCAAGGTCATCACGCGTGCCGTGGCGTTTGAAGAAGAACTGCTGGTGGCCGATCTGTCGTTCGACGGCCCACGGAAACCGCGCCCTGCAGGTCAGGGAAAACGGGCCATGCAGCGGTATCCCGTGAAGCGAGTCCGACTTGCTCCGGTTATGCGGCGGAAATCGAACAAGCCCGTGCAATTGAAAACTCCGATCTTGCCTCATGATTTGGAAGAAATCTATCAGGCCCTGGTGACGGGCGTGCGCGACTACGTACGGAAGAACCGTTTCCAACGCGTCTTGGTCGCCGTCAGCGGAGGGATTGATTCGGCCCTGACTGCGGTGATTGCCTCTGATGCTCTCGGCGCGGACCGGGTGACGGGGGTGTTCATGCCTTCACTGTTTACCTCGCGGGAAAGCCGCGTTGACGCCAAAGCCTTGACGAAGGCACTGAACGTGCGGTTATTGACTCTTCCGATTACGCACCTCTGGAAACAATACGTCCGGGCCTTGTCTTTAACGTTCGGAGAACGTGCGCCCGATGTCACGGAAGAAAATCTTCAGGCCCGCATCCGTGGTACCCTTGTGATGGCCCTGTCCAACAAATTCGGCCATTTGGTCTTGACGACCGGCAACAAGAGTGAAATGAGCGTGGGGTATGCCACTTTGTACGGCGACATGGCCGGTGGTTTTGCCGTGATCAAAGACGTATCCAAAATCCTGGTCTATGATCTGGCCCGGTATCGGAACAGCAAAGCCGTTGATGCCCATGGCATGACCGTCATCCCTCAACGGATCATCGACCGGGCTCCGTCGGCCGAGCTCAAGCCCGGTCAAACGGATCAGGATGCCTTGCCGTCCTATGAAGTTCTTGACCCCATCCTGGAGGGGTACGTTGAACAAGAACGTTCCGTTCAGGAAATTGCCGGTAAGGGGGTTCCCCTGCAAACCGTCAAGCGCGTGCTGGCCATGGTAGACCATAGCGAATATAAACGCCGTCAGGCTCCGATCGGGATCAAAATCACGGAAAAGGCACTTGGGAAAGATCGACGGATGCCGATTACCAACCGATACGTCAAGCATTGACTCACAATGTTCGAGCCGGTATACGAGAAAATCAGGAGCGTGGTGCACGGCGACGGCACGGGAGTACGTCCGTGAATCAAGAGCGTATGGAACAAGCAGTAGATTTATCTCAATCGGGTGAGCCCTCAACGCAAGCCGTCCTCGAGGCGCGTCGTGAAGGCATGCTCGGCCGATTAAGGGAGGGGGCCTCAGGGACGGAAGTCGTATCGGATTTCACCTCCCTCGTGGATACGGTCCTGATCGGCAGATATCGAAGCGTGGTCAGGCAGCGGAGCGGCGATGCGCCTTCGGGTATGCAGCACTGTTGTCTGGTGGCGGTGGGCGGGTACGGGCGACGTGAACTCTCACCCTATTCCGATATCGACGTCATGATGCTCTATCGAACCGGCGGTGCCACGTTCGTCCAGGATCTCTCCAAGCAAGTGTTTCATCATTTATGGGATTTGGGGTTTCAGGTAGGGCATAGTGTCCGGTCGATCCACGATTGTCTGGTCGTTGCGGATGGGGATTTGTCGGTCAAAACCGCGCTGATGGAATCGCGGTTTTTGGTCGGCAGTCCGGCGGTTTTTCAGGAATTTCAGCGACGGTTTGCCAAGCGCGTACTTGGAAGACGAGTGGGGAGTTTTATCCGCGAAAAGCTCGAAGAGCGGGAGCAGGACTATGCCAAATTCGGCGAGACCGTGTTTCTTCTGGAACCGAATATCAAGAAAACCAAAGGCGGGTTGAGAGACGTCCACTTGCTCCAATGGATCGGCATGGCCAGGTACCAGGCCTCCACGTTGCGGGAGTTGGTCGACCGTGGAGTATTGGCACACCAGGATTATGCGGCGTTGCTCGACGCGAGAGAATTTTTGTTCAGGGTGCGCGCCTTGCTCCATTTGGGTGCAGGTCGCGCGCAGGAAATATTATCGTTCGATGAACAAGTGCGTATGGCTCAGGAGTTCGGCTATCGGGATGAACCGCATCTGCTGGGAGTCGAACAGTTCATGCAACAGTATTACCGTCTGACCACCGGCATTCATCATCGTGCGATGCGATTTGTGGAGCGTGCCGGTTCCACAAATTTATGGACTCGCCTCAGAAGACTGTGGCCTGCTCCGTTGATCGACGGTTGTTTTCAGACGGTTGACGGGCGGCTGTCCATTCATGATGAAAAACTCATGCAGATCCTTGATGATCCTGAGCATCTCTTGAGCCTCTTTCAGGTTGCGCAGAAACAAGGAGTATCGATTGACGGCCTGGTGCTGGAAGAGATTCACCGCCACATGGAAAGCATGCCCGATCACCTGTTCGCTTCGCCGGCCGTGAGCCGGCGGTTTCGAGAAATATTGTCGGAACCCGAGGCGGTTGCCGACACCTTGACGTTGATGCACCAGGCTCGGGTTTTGGAAAAGCTGGTCCCGGCTTTTGCCCGCGTTCGGGGCCTCATGCAATTCAACCAATACCACAAGTATACGGTTGACGAGCACAGCCTCCTGGCCGTGAAAAAAGTTGAAACGTTGGGGAAACAACCCGGAAGGTTCGGCCAAGTGTACCAGGAGATTCGAGAGAAAGATCTCCTGCACCTGGCCGTGCTTCTTCACGACGTGGGGAAAGGTCTCCCTGAAGACCACAGCGAAGTCGGCAAAAAGATTGCCCGGGACGTATCCGTCAGATTGGGACTCGACGCAGAAGAATCCCGGACGTTGGAGTTCCTGGTTCATGAGCACCTGCTGATGGCGAATACGGCCTTTCGACGGGACCCTCACGATGAAAAAGTGAGGCTGACGTTTAGTCGGACCGTGGGCGGTCCCGAACGCCTGAAACAACTCTTGCTCCTGACGGCTGCGGACATCGCGGCGGTGGGACCGGACGTGCTGACGAAATGGAAGGAAGCGTTGCTGATCGAATTATATCTTCTGGCGCTTCCCGAAGTGTCCGGGCAAAGCGAACAGGTGGAATCCGCTTCGGATGTCGACCACGTCACCAACGAGGTCCTGGCGGCTTGGAAAACACAGGCTCCCCCGAACCGTGAATGGGTCAAGAGCCAATTGGAAACCTTTCCGGCGCGCTATCTTTCCGGAACGGCCAAAGATCGAATCATTGCCCACCTTTCTGTCATCCGGTCCTTGACCCCGGAACGTCCCAGGGTCGAATCCACGTACAACCGGGAACTCAAGGTCTGTGAATATTCGTTAATTACCTTTGATTCCGTGACGTCCGGCATGTTTATGAAGCTGACGGGCGTGCTGGCCGCCAAGGGCCTGCGCGTGCTCGATGCCCAGATCGTGACAAGACCCGACGGCATCGTGGTGGATACGTTTTTGGTCAAGGACCCTGATTTCAGCGGCGAGCCTACGCCGGCGCGATTGGATAAAGTCGGGAAGGCGATCGTCAGCGTGTTGAAGGGAGAACTCTCAATCGAAGCCTTTATGGAACAGAATCGACGTGTGTCATTTCGGAGCCAAATGCCGATTCGCCGGAATCGCACCGAGGTCAAAATCGACAATGATACGTCGGATCACTTTACCCTGATCGACGTGTTTGCCGATGACAAACAGGGCCTCCTGCACGAGATCGCCAAAACGCTGTACGACCTCGGGCTCTCGGTCCATTCGGCCAAGATCGGAACGCGTCTCGATCAGGTCGTGGACGTGTTCCACGTCACGGAACGAAACGGCCACAAAGTCGAAGACGCTACGACGTGCGAATCCATTCAAACGAGGTTGAAGGAACGGGTCGATCGATTCCTGCAAGATGACGACGTAACGCGAACATTGAAATGAGAGGAGGCTTGCCGCTTGCACCCGAGGCATGAAAATGGGCCTACTTGGCCTGCAACCTGCTCTCGGACCAATACCTGCTTCCGCATTTCCATTTCCAGAAATTTGTTGACAATTTCCGCTGTCTTTTTGTGGTAGTTGCTCCGCTGACCGGGAGTAAGGAAAAACTTTTACAGGAAGGATAGATTCAGGACACGAGAAAGGGCGGAACTGAGGCCGTCGGCCTCAGTTCCGCAGGAGCACTGGCAATCGGTTCGCTCCAGTTATTTTGCGTCCGAAGCTTTAGTCTCACCTTCGGCTTTCTTTTCACCATCGGCCGGGGCCTCGCCTTCGGCTTTCTTTTCACCGTCGGCCGGGGCCTCGCCTTCGGCTTTCTTTTCACCGTCAGCCGGGGCCTCGCTAGCAGCTTTCGTCTCGGCTGCTTTGTCATCAGCCATGGACATACCGGAGAAGCCGAGAACAAGCACGAAGGCCAGCAACCCGAGCATGACAAAAGATCGAGAGATGCGGTGCATGTAACGCATAAATCTACCTCCTTATTGAGTAATGGTAAAGGTTGATAGATGCTCCAGCTTTGGCTCAGCCATCCTTGTGGTCCTTTGAACCGTTGAATGGCTTGGTCAAGCCAGTGCGCGATGGCCGGCGAGAGAAATCCTTATCCAGTGAGTTGCTGGTCAAGGCCGGCCAACATTTTGGAATACGGTCCCGGGCCGTAGAGGCGATTCGAAATAATCAGGACCCTTCCGGATTTGTTGCATTCATAAATGAGTGCTTGCACCACCTTTACCATTTTTTCCGCAATTCAGATCAATCCTTTCTGCCGGTCATGGCCTTAATGGTCTTCACTCTGGCGCAATGTCGGCACCTTCCTTCCCCCGCAAGCGAGAAAAAACCGCGGTGCTCCGAATTGGTGCCGACAGGGTGCGACCCTGCTCTAATTCATGGAGAAACTCATCGGGGAAGCTATAAACGTAAACCTTTTTGGCTTTCTTGGCAATACTTTTCGCATAGGAAGAAATTCTGATAACTCCTTGAGCGTCAATCCCCAATGCAGGTGAGTGACCATGATTTCATGGATCCCGGCTGGCAGGGTAGCGGTTGAAGTTGCCGGAGGTCAGGCATCAGTGGGGGGGGGCCGGGAGGCTTTCAGGAGGAGAGTCCCTCCCGGCCTTGAGGAGTGGGGCGTTCCCCACTCCGTATCGCTCAACAAAAAAGCCCAAGTATGCATTCTGCATGCTTGGGCTCTGGACTCACAGTCTCGGGCGCTACGAACGGAAATTAAGGGCCAGTCAGAAATGTTTACTCGTTACTCAGAATCTCCTCGCATCATGAAGGGGTGATTCAAGACCCACATTTCGTACATGGGAATCGCAAACATGATCAAGAACGTGACCGTCATGAGAACGTCGCCGGTCAATAGCGTCAACACGAAGATGGGAGACACGTAGGTGATCAGCCACGGCGACACGAGATCCAACGTCACGCCCACAAAGGCCATCCACGTGGTCAATGCCTTGACAAGAGGGCTGGCCATGGTCAAATACAAGACGTGAACCATGATCAGGAACACGACGGGTATCGTAAATAAATGAAAGTGCGTGGTTTCGGCCAATTGCCCGAACGACATGGGCTCGCCGAAATTATCAGCGGATCCCCGGTAATGTTGGGCTATGCCTTTCGGTGTCAGGTCGGTCATACTGTGTGCCCAGATAAAGGTGAAGACGAATCCCACGAACATGATAAGCAGGAACCAAGTGTACACCAACCGTATCTGCCGGTCGGTGTCGCGTAGACGAAACCGGGTATTGAAATTCCGCATTGTAAAAGCATCTTCACGTAGAGCCCTGACCTCCTTCTGTCATCGAGCCCCGTCTGACTGTATTTACGAATTCATTGAGACCGTTAGAGCCCCAAGAGGGTTTCAAAGAATCCTTTTTCTTGCTTGTTGGACGCAAGGACGTTGGTGCCGAGTCCGCGAGGCTTCAAATAGAATTCATTGACCAGGACGAGCACGCGTTTCACCCCCGCGCTCGCGGACCGTACTGACATTGTGGCTCCGGTGATATTAATGATATCGCGATTGATCCGTATCGGATCCGCGATGTTTTTTCCCTGGTACTGATAATTGAAGCGTTTCGTGGCGATCTCGTTACCCCGGGCTTCCCGGTACACCAGCACTTCAAAGTTCGAAACTTCGCCTGCCGAATCAACGCCCACCATGTACGTAATCGGGCGATGCTTGCCGATGGTATTCTGGATGAGCGCGTACCCGTCGATCTTTTCTTGGGATTTTCCGATAAAGACGTCGAAGGACGTTTCCGGGAATTCCCAGCCGATGACTTCTTCGACAAATGTTTTTTGCTCGGCCGTCAATGACAGGGTTTCCCTGCTGATCTTTTCGGAATCCGGAAACATGACTTTTGCCGCTTCTTCCTCGGTAAAATAAATTTCCAGGTGTCCCAGTTCCTCCGGCGTGAGCCAGCGATTGAGCTCATGATCCCAGATCTGTTCCTGTGGTACCTGGGCGAGGACCTGAAACGTGGGAAACACCGTCAAGATACAGCAAACGGCAAAGCCCTCGACAATCTTCATCGTCAACTTATGATTGCGCATCCTTTATCCCTCAGTTGATTGGAAATTCTTTGGGCCAGACGCCGTTCTTCCTCGGTGATGGGCGGAATGCGTTTCCAGCCCGTGGCTTGCGACCGCGCGCCCACGGGAGAAAAAAACTCCCTGGCCTGCTGAACGGAGATTTCGATGGTCCGTCCGGCCGGTTTGAGATTCACAAAAAAACGGGCCCGCTCCTGGTTGGCATCGCGTTGAAGCGCCCCGGCCAATCGCTTGGAAGCAAAGCCCCTCCACTCGGTCTCAATCACCCCCTTGTCCTTATCCGTTTGACTCAACGCAAATTCATCCACGCTTGCAACGGCCACGGCCCATGCCTGGTCATAGGAACAGCCGGCCTTCACGGTGCTGGGTGCGCCGGAAAGCGTGGCGCACCCCACCGTGGAGACGACCAGAAACACAGAAAGAACGATATGTCTCTTCATAGATGGGTGACGCTTTTTAAAAGTACGTCGACAAATTGAATTGCCATCCGTCGCGATCCGTGGCCGATGTGTCATTATTTTCCTTGTCATGTCTATTGAACGTATAGGCGAACTTGAGAACCGAATCTTCTATCGGCCGGAAATTGAGCCCCAGGGTCAATCGGGAAATGCTATTCGGGTTGCTGTCGTCATCGGTGTTGGTATCCACCTGTCCCCAACGAAGGATGCCCGTAAACGTCGAGTCCTGGCCGAAGTAGCCGGGCAAGGCCCTGGTGAGGCCTTCCGGCATAAAGTGGTAGTTCAATTGCACGTAATATCCGAACATATTTTTGGGGACAACGTAACTTCTGAAATCTGCAGCCTTATTGCGCCTCGTTGCTCCGGTAGTGTCCTGCGTGAATATTACCGTACCTTCTTCATTCGTATACGTCCCGGACCCTTCGGCATTGGCCCAGGCGGCTTCACCCTGGATGTCAAAGGGCCCGCGTTGCAGGTTCCCGTCGATGGCGAACAGGGTCAGGTCATGCTCGTCATTTTTGTCCCATTTGCCGTGGTGAACGGACCCGGCCACCTCGACACCCAACACGGGGCTGAACGAGACACGGCTGACAATAGCCTTGTTTCTGTTGTTATCCTTTTGAAAACTTCCGCGGGCAGACCGCAACCCGCTTCCTTCCTCGACCGAAAACTGGCCGTCATCGCCCACAAAGCCATTCGTGACGTAAAATTCGTAATCGATCTTGGAAAGTTGAGTCGGATAGACCGTGCCGAAGAAGCCGATTCCGCTTTCGGCAAACGTGGAAGGCAGGATCAATCGGCTCACCATAGGCCGAAGAGGCAAATCGTTCAAGGGCGAGTCGTGGATGAGGTTGAACCGACCCATGGGCATCAGGATGATGCCTCCCCGCAGGTTGAATGCGTCGTTGAACCGATAGTCCATGGTGGCGAATTCCATCTTAATGTCCCCGTCCCCTTGGTTGCCCTGGGGGCCGCCGTGTTCAACCTCGAGTTCGGCGGCCACGCTGAGCCTGTCCGTGACCTGGGAATAGAAGAACGGCACAAAGCGTTCCTGGTCGAAGTCAATCCCGTTTCTACAATCCCGTGAACCTCCTTTGTTGTGCGCCGATCCAGGCTTGCCATCACAGTCCGAGATTGTAAAGTCGATGTAACCCCCGATGATGGTTTTCGGAGCCTTGACGAAGGGTCTGGCGTAGATGGTCCGTCCACCCTGCAGGCCCGTACCACCTGAGAAGTCGACGCCGAATCGGGGTTGCGTTTTGGTGGTATCGCCCATGCCCGGCACGGAAGCTCCCCTTTTGGTTGGTGGCGCCGGCGTTGCTATGGCTGGCCCTCCCGCTGCCGGTGGCGGCTGTTGTTGTTGTTGTCGTCGTTGTTGCTTTGACCACTCTTCAAACATTTTGCGTATCTGCTTCATTTGAGCGGGAGAAAATTCCGCATCCTCAGCCCAAATAGTCGGTTGTGGCATAATCATGAGGACTACCATCGCCCCCGTGATCAATAAAAATCGTCGCATTGGACGACCTCCTTATTGTTGGGGACTCTTGCCGGTCCTCTGGTCACTAAAGGGGCTCTTGCGGCCCTCACGCGTTATGTCTTGATGTGTTTCGTGTATTCGCCCTCTCTCTTGTCGTGCCTTTTAATTCCCGCTCCCTTGATTGGAGAGGGTTAAGGTGAGCTATTGTGCGCACGGCGCTAAGATGACTTCGCTCTCCTTGAGTCTGTTATAGGAAATGGAGACAATCCGTTTGCAGCGTTTGCACTTGACTTCGAGCATATCTCCGCGAAGTTTTGCGATAAGCTGACCGCATTCACATCTTGCTTCGGCAGGCTTGAGTTCTTTGCTCAGCCACTTGGTGTTGTCGTCAAAATTCATTGAAGTAAAAAAGAAAGCAATGGAAATCCAGAAAATTCTTCACGCATTGACAAAAATCAAAATGATTTTTATTTTTATTTGAATTGATTTTGATAACGGTTATTAAAATATAGAATTTGCGATGATCTGTCAACTTTATTTCGTCGTGAAAAATATGGCTGCAACCCGGTGCATCTGTTGGTAGAATCAAATGGTTGCCAAATGGTACTCAGGAATGAGACCGGCGCCGGAGGCGTCATGGGGAAAATATTTTTGGTGGGCCTTTCTCTTCTGGTAGGGATGGGCTGTGTGTCCGGGATTCCAGGGAATACCCCGGATGCGACGATGCATGAATTAGCCTTTGGTTACGTTCAAGTCGAGACCAAGGGCCGTTATCCGCGTATGTATCCGGCCAAATTGAGGTTTTTTTTCGTGACGAATGAAGAGACCGGCGAGCGGTCCAGGGTGAACGTGAATTCCCAATCTGGCGTATTTTCCGTCAGACTGCCGGCGGGACGGTATGTCGTTGATCGGATGCAATTCAGCGAAGGCCCGTTCAGGGTGGAATCCCACGTCCAATTGACATTCCAGGTATTCTCGAGAAAGTTAGCCTATTTGGGTTCGTGGCAGTTCGAGCTTGAAACGCCGCGCACCATCCGGCTCGTGAGAATCCGTATCCTTGAAGGGGAGGCCGAGTTCTCAAAGAAATTTTCCACGGAGCTTGGATTGGAACAAACACCGATTGCAACTGTCTTGCCGAAACCCGAGACGTTTGAAACGCGCGGGTTTATGGTTGACGGGCAACCGAACGCCAGATATTTCCGTCGTCGCTAAGTCGCTGTCTACAATAATGAAACCGATACGTCTTATCTTGCTGGCGTTCTTGGGCATCTCGCTTGTCTGCTGGCCGGGCCTGTCCGGACATGCTGCTTCACCCCACGTGGTCAAGCGCGGCCAGATGCATATGGGCACGCTGGTCTTTCTGACTGCCGTGGCGCCGGATAAACAACTGGCCCACGAGGCCATTAAACGGGGATTCGCCGAGATTCATCGCCTGGAGCAGATCCTGAGCACGTGGATTCCCGACAGCGAACTCTCACGGATCAATGCCGCTGCCGGGCAACGTGCCGTCGAGGCCGGTCCGGAAACCACGGAACTCCTGGAACATTCATTGGAAATGGCCCGGTTGACCGAGGGTGGCTTCAACATTGCCATCGGTCCGGCCGTCGAAGCCTGGAACGTCAGTCGTGAAGGGCGAATCCCGACCCGGGCAGAATTGGATGCTACGCGTCCGCTCATGGATCTTTCTGCCGTGCAGATCGATAAGGAGGCGGGCACCGTGTATCTGGCCCGTTCGGGGATGCGCGTGGATATCGGTGGCATCGGTAAGGGCTATGCAGCGGATTTCGCGGCTCGCGTGATGCGGGAAGCCGGCGCCTCGGCGGGTGTGGTCGCCATTTCCGGGGATTTGAAAACCTTTGGGCGCCTGCCCGACGGCCAGCGGTTTATGTTTGGTATCCAACATCCCCGAAAGGAGAACGGGATCACGATCGGGCAACTCGAACTCGAAGATGAGGCCGTTTCCACGGCGGGTGATTACCAACGCTATTTTGAGAAAGACGGCATTCGCTATCATCATATTCTCGATCCTCAAACACTTCAGCCCGCACGTCTTTCCCGGAGCGTGACCATCGTGGCCAAAACCGGCGTGCTGGCCGACGGCCTGGATACCGGCATCTTCGTCATGGGTCCGGAAAAAGGCATGGCATTGATCGAACGCCTGTCCGGCGTCGAGGGCGTGATTGTCGGTGCGGACGGAACCGTGTCCGTTTCTTCGGGCTTACAAGGCCGGTTACAGTTGACCCCGCAGCCGTAACCGGCTTGGCAAGGCTTTGTGATACAAAAAAGGCCGCACGAGGCGGCCTTTTTTGTATGGCGTTGCTACGGAACGAGTTACTTCATGTGACCGCCGGTTCCGTGGCCTTTGCTTTTTCCATATTTGGGCTTGCCGCCGGGATGCGCCATATTGCCGCCATGGGACTTGACGCGTTCGTGAATTTTGTCCACCCGTGATCGCTGTTCGTCGGACAACACGACTTTGGCGTCCCGTTTGGCTTTGATTGAAGCCATGTAGAGCTTCGTTTTTAAGGCCTGAAGCTTGGTGAGTTCGGCTTCAATGTCGGAAAGACTCGCCTTCTCGTTTTTCAAGACTTCATGCAGATCGATATTGGCTAATTCCACTTCAGCCTTCATCTTGATCCGGTTTCGCTTGTACTCCGTCTTCAGAGCGTGAAGTTTCTGCTCCTGTTCAGCCGTCAGGCTCATACCTTCTTTGAATTTCAAGATATGCCCAATGAATTCCCCTGCGCTTTGATGTTTCCCGGGATGAGTGGAACGCATACCACCATGACCAGGCTTCTTGGCGTGGTGTTTTCCATACCCCTGATACGAAGATGTTGGGGGATGCCCGCCACGGCCATAGGAACCGGATGTGCCATGAGGAGATGAACTCGAATGCATACTCTTGGAATCTCCCCGCATGGAGCCATGCGGGTCGGCAAGAGCCGGACCGGCAGCCAGCAGGAAGAAAACGGCCAATAGGGAAACGGGTAGAATCCAGCGAGGTGATTCATGAACTCTCATGTTCGGTTCCTCCTAAAAAGAAAAAGACGTACGTTTAGTCGATAGGATAAAGGGTTCAGAAGTTCAACGTTCATGGCATCGCAACTTCAGTCATGACAACATTATAAACCCTGCATGCCGAGATTGCGAATTGAGCTTCCTTCCCTTTTTTTTACGTGATGACCTGGAACGCGCGTCAGGTCTTCCACACCTTTCTGTCGAATACTACCGTATGGGTGGCGATGACTTCCAACTCCACCTTCGAGTCGAGGGCAAAGAATCTGGTTGAAGCTTCGCTGCTGTGCACAAAGTCGCCGGAACCCAGGCGTATTCCGTAGATGATCTCCGAGCCTCGAAATTGGCGGGATTGCACGGTTCCGTCTCCATTGCTGTTTTCACGAATGTGCAGGTCATCCGGCCGGATCATGACCACGACTTCGGGACCGCCCCGGTAATTCTGGGGGGCAGGGAAGGTGCCGAGTTGCGTGACGATCACGGAGTCGCGAATGGTTCCGGGAATGAAGTCGGCCTGCCCTACGAATTCCGCGACAAAGCGCGAAACCGGAAGATGGTAGGTGGTTTCGGGCGTCGTGAATTGTTCGAGTTTTCCGTTGTTCAGGACGGCCACGTAGTCGGCCATGGCAAAGGCCTCTTCATGGTCATGCGTCACGAGCACGGCGGTGGTTTGGGTGGTCTTCAGCAGGTGCAGGAGTTCCAGGCGCATGCGTTCGGTCGTATCGGGATCCAGGTTACTGAACGGTTCGTCCAACAGGAGCAGCACGGGTTGAGGGGCCAGGGCGCGCGCCAATGCCGCGCGCTGCTGTTGGCCGCCTGACAGCGCGTGCGGGTAGCGCCTGGCGAATTCCGAAAGCCCGGTGAGAGACAGCATTTCGTCAACCCGGCTGCGACGGTCATCTGCGGTGGCCGATGCCAGCCCGAAGCCCACGTTATCCCGTACCGTCAGGTGAGGGAAGAGGGCATAGTCCTGGAACACCATGCCGACCCGCCGTTGTTCGGGCGGGACGTGCCGGCCGGTTGTCGAGACGACGTTGCCGTTCAACCTGATTTCGCCGGAAGAAACCGGTTCGAATCCCGCGATGGCCCGAAGTGTCGTGGTCTTCCCGCACCCTGAGGGTCCCAATAAACAAATGATGTCGCCTTTCCGCGCCGGGAAGGAAATCCCTTCCACCGCCGGGGAGCCGGCTTCATACGAACAGGTCACGTCCTTCAGTTCGAGGACGATGGGGTTGTCGTCGTGAGCAGTCATATTCGTGTCAGAGAAATCATGCCCGCAGGGCTTGCCGAAGATGAACGCATGGCAGGGGGCGCGGTTACGTTTGATTTTTTCGCATCAATAGTAACACGACCGGAATAGTAATGACCACGATCAGCAAGGCCGGAGGCGCGGCCAGTTGATACAGTTCCTCGCTGGCCTCGAGCCAGATCCGGACGGCCAGGGTATCGAATCCCACGGGGCGCAGTAGAAGTGATGCCGGCAATTCTTTCATGCATTGGACGAAGACCAGGATCCAGGCACTTAGAAAACCACCTCGCACCAACGGCAGGGTCACCTGAAAAAACGTTCGTAGGGATCGAGCGCCCAGGCTGCGCGCCGCCTCCTCGAGATTTGGGGTGAGTTGCTGAAGGGTGGATTCCATGCCTTGCAGGGCTGCCGGGAGAAAATGGACCAGATACGCCAGGAGCAGGACGAGAATCGTGCCGTACAGTTGGGGAACGGTTTGTGAGACCAGGACCAGGACGGCGAGGGCGGCGACCGGTCCGGGCAGCACGTAGCCGGTATACGCCCCTTGCACGCAAAAGGTGCCGGCCCAGGTCCGTCGTCTGCACGCCAGGTAGGCGAGGGGAATCCCGCAGATCACAGCCGCGGTGGCCGTGAGACTCGACAGCGAGACACTGTTCCACACGTAGCCGAAGAACTGGTGAGAAATGTCACCGGCTGACGCTGCCCGGGCGGTCCATTGAATCAGCAGGAGCACCGGCAGGCCGAATGCGGCTCCGAATACGACAAACAGGTAGCCGGTAAACAACAGCGCCGTGAGTGGACGGCAGGGCTGAGGCACCGGTTTTCGATACCGGCCGGTGGTTTGGTAAAACCGGCTTCGTTGCCGGAACCAGCGTTCACCGAATAGAAAGACAAACGCGCAAGCGACCAGCACCAGGCTCAGGCAGGCGGCTGCCGTATTGTCGAACCGGCCGGTCATTTGCTGGTACACGGCGTAGGTAAAGGTCTGAAAGCGCAACAGCGACACCGCGCCGAAATCGGAAGCCACGTAGAGAATCGCCAGGAACAGTCCGGCGATCAGCGATGGGCGGATGAGCGGCAGCGAGACCCGGAAGAAGGTTATTACGCGATTGGCTCCGGTCGTGCGGGCCACTTCTTCAAAGGAGACGTTGAAATTTTTGAAAGCCGAGCGAGCCAGCAGGTACACGAACGGAAACGTATTCAAGGCCAGCACGAGCACGGCGCCCGCGAAACTGAACGGTGAAAAGAACGCGGCCTCCGGCCCGGCAATTGTTTGCCAGAGATGTTCCAGCGTGCCTCCCCGTTTCAACAGATACGTATAGGTGTAGGCCAGGACGTAGGAGGGGATCGACAAGGGTAGAATCAACAACCAATCCCATATCCTCGAGCCGATAAAGGTATAGCGGGTCAGAATCCAGGCCAGCGAGACGCCTAGGGTCAGGTTGATGATCGCGACGCCCAGGGAGAGGGAGATCGTGTTGAAGAACAGTTCCGGCACACGGGTGGTCCAGAGTCGTCGCCAGATTGCCGGGTCCGCGGTCAAGGCCGAAAAGGTCACGTAGAGCAACGGCAGCATGAGCGCGACGGCCAGGCAAAAGCCGAGCAGAACAACCGGGGAAGGCAAACGAAAATGGACCGATGACAGTGAGGGAAAAAGGTTAGCGGAGTCCAACGTCTTCAATGACGGTCATCGTGGGATCGCGGAGTTGAGCCAACCGGCTCAACGGGACGGAGGCTACCTGAAAACTCTGAAGCGGCAACAGTTCGGGCGCAGCCGTTACGTGAGGATTCAAAGGATATTCTTTGTTTACGTCCGCGAACATACGTTGTCCTTTAGGTGAGATCAGAAACCGGATCAGGGCCTGGGCTTGCGCAAGGCGTTTGGTGTGCGCGGTGATGCCGGCTCCCGCGGCATTCAGAACCACGCCCATGCCCTGGTCCCCCTGATCCGTCAGGAGCGGGGCGATCGGCGCATCCGGGTGTTTGGCTAGGTGTCGGTTGATGTAATAGTGATTGACCAGACCGGCGGCTACTTCCCCGCGTGCCACGGCTGCTACGATTTGCCGATTTTTTCCGTAAACGAATGCCCCGGCGTTCTCCTTTAGGCCTCGCAGGAACGTGGCGGTGATGTCGTCACCCTTCACTGCACGGAGAACCGACACGCCGGTTTGCAAATAAACGCTGCCTGCACTGGGGATCGCGATCTTGCCTTTCCATTGCGGGTCGGCGAGATCCAGGATGGACGAGATGTCACCTGGGCGGACCATGGTGGTGTTGTAGACGACCACCCAAATCCGGCCCGATAAGCCGATCCAACTGTTGTCCGGCGCCCGGAAGCGGACGGGAATGGTGGCCTCGATGTCCGGGGCGGCAGTGGGTTGGAGAAGTTGTAACTCACGCGCGCGTTCCAAGGTGCCGGCGTCATTGGTAATGAGCACGTCGGCCGGAGTTCGAGATCCTTCCATCTCAAGCCGGTTGATCAACGCAGTGCTGTCTGCGGTGAGCATTTGGATGCTAATGCCGGACTCGGCCTGAAACGCATCGAGTGCCGGCTGAATGAGCCGTTCGGCCCGGCCGGAGTAAACGACCAGCGTGCCATCGGCATAGCCCCAAGAGGGAAGGGCCAAGGCCGCTGCTACTAATAAAAAAAAGACCTTTGGCATCGGAAGGGAGAAGGGAATTGTGGATTGTGAATTGTGAATTGTGGATTTAAGCATTCTCAGATCAGTATTCTCAAATCAGCAATCCACAATCAGCAATCCACAATCTACCCAATCCGTTGTCTCAACGTCGTCCTATCCTTGCTTGGTTCGCCAAATCTTTTCCGCAATTCTTGCAATCACCGTTCGGCAATTGCATGGGAGTGCCGTACAATTCCAGTTTATGGGTGCGAATCGTAAACCCGTTCTTTCTTGCGACTTCTTCCTGCAACTCCTCGATCTGACAATTTTCGAATTCGATGATTTTATCGCACACCGTGCAGATGAGGTGGTCGTGGTGCCCTTTGTGGGCCACGTTGTCAAACTGTGTCTGGCTGCCGAAGTGTTGCTCTTGTGCGAGCCCGGTATCGCAAAGGAGTTTCAGCGTGCGGTAGACCGTGGCTAGGCCGATGTGAGGGTCTTTCTTGGAGAGCAGCCGATACATTTGTTCGGCCGTCACGTGTTCCATTTTCAAAAAGGTCGTGAGGATGTTCTCACGTTGACGGGTCAGTTTCAGGCCGTTTTTCGAAAGGTGTTGCTTGAGAATCTCAAGCTCTTTGGTGGGCTTCGCCATAACAATGAATTTCCACGCGTATGGGGAATCTATTAAACCGAAATATGGTCGAAGGGTCAAGCGGGAATCCTGGTTCGCCGATGAAATCACCGAAAGCATTCAAGTTTCCCTTGTGTTGACGGGTCTTCGCACGGCTCGCTAGGATCACCTTCTTGTTGAGGCACTCGTCATGCGCAAACCGCAGGAAATCACGATTGACCGGACTCTGCTGGTCTACGGACTGCACCTGGCCCAGGAAAAGGAATGTTCCATGGTCAGCGACGTCAAGGTGCAACAACTGATCTTTCTGGCCGAATTGCAAATGCTCGGGAAAGGGGTGCGCGGGTTGCATTACGAATTCATGCGGTTTCCCTATGGGGCGTTCAGCAAGGACCTCGATAATGATTTGCTGGCGTTGCGCAAGAAGGAGCGGCTGCAGAACTTTGACGTCGTCGGGTCGGCGGAAGAATGTATCCCTTTGTTGGATGAGGAAGTCGCTGGTGAGGCCAACGAGCAGGTGATGGAGATTCTGCAATCTATCGTGGAGACCTATGGGCCTCAAGATGTGGGGGAGATCACGAAATCCGTGGAAGACGTTGAAATCAGCGTGGTCGATCGACCCGAGGAAAAATTGTGTGTCCGGGATATTCCGTTTCATTCGATCGTGCTTGTCCCCTCCCGAATCGAAGTCACCGGAGAATTTTCCGTCCCTCCCCAAACCCTGTCTCTCCTGAATAAGGCTCTCGGCTCATAGTTCCCGGTTGTGTATGTCGGAAAGGCGAAGTTGGGCTGGGCCAACTTGACCCAACCCAACTTTCGCGCTGCCGGTACCACAGTCTCGATAAAGAAATCGCGTCACTTATTCTGATGCGGCGGCCTGAGGGGTGTCCCCAACCGTGAGGCGGTCCTGCATCTTGGCGAACGTTTTCTTGCCGATACCTTTGACCTTCATCAATTCCTCCACGGTCTTGAACGGTCCTTTTGTGGTCCGGTAATCGACAATCCGTTTGGCCAGCCCTTTGCCGATTCCCGGCAATTGTTGAAGCTCTTTGGCGGTGCTGGTATTCAGATCCACCTGGCCGTCACCTGCGAAACCCAGCCCTGCAAAACTGACGATGAGCATCAGCGCCAGTATGCTGATCGTGAAATGCGACCGGTTCGATTGGTGAATGTTTCTCATGGCTGTTCCTCCTTGTGAGGTTGATGTGATTGGAAAAAGTAGGGGAATTATCCAGAATACTTGACAGGCTCCTGATTTTTGCCACACTCGCGCGCAGCCAATTCCACTGCGTCTTGGCTCCGGTGGATAAACTCGATCACACTAGCCCCCACGAAATGGATGACCACCAGTTTTGAACCGGCGAGGGATATCGGGAACATCTCGGCGCGATTGGAGCGACGATAGAGAACAATAGAAACAGCCAGATCGTGGGCTGCATGTCCGATTCGCGTCCATTTATTCTTGAGACATGGGGCGAGCCCCTTACCGTCGAGCCAGGCGCCGGTTCTCACCGCGTCCCCTATGGGATCAGGCGGCAGTTCTGTGTAGAGTGGGTCGGTGATGATCCTCTGTATCCAACTCCCCAGCCGTTCACCGGGATACGCATCGATTGCGTTTTGCACCAGTTCAGATCCCAGCAGGGTCATGGCGACCCTCTCGATTTCCGTAGTTTGTTCGGTCATTGCCAGTTTTCTGTCGTGGTGTCCCATGTCATCTCACTTGTCTGTCAACTATTCTGGATAATTCCCAAAATTGGCGTCAGTGATTATTAGATGAGCAAGGAACGTGCCAAGGAGACGAAATCACGAATAGTTCGAATAATCGTTTGAATACTAAGGGCTTTTTAATATGTTGCCTTAACGAGGAATAGGATGGTGTGGTCCTAAGAATCAAAGAGGACCGTCTACCCGAGCAGACAGGGTTGTATCTTTGGAGGTCAGCCTAGGTAAGTTCTTGTGAATGGGGCCCGCAAGCCAAATGCGAGATACGACGGTACGCGGTTATGACGACGGTACGCGATTATGGAGTGCTGGTGAAGCCGTATACGTCCCCGATTTTGGTCCGGAGGTACGAGAGGAATGGCTCGACGCTCAGCGTGCGACCGGTGACCCGGTGCAGGAGGTTGGCGGCTGAATATTGCCGTCCGCATTGATGAATGTTGTAATTGAGCCAGTTTTTGAGTGGCAGCAGGTGACCCCGTTGGATGTCGGTTTCCAGTGCGAGGACGTCCCGACGCGCCTGCTCAAAAAACATGGCCGCATAAAGATTGCCCAGGGTATACGTGGGGAAATAGCCCAAGGCTCCCAGGGACCAATGGACGTCCTGCATCACACCGTCGGCGTCCCGTTCGGGAGCGATCCCCAGATATTCCTGCATCTTTTCCCGCCACAGACCGGGCAGGTCCTTGACTTCAACCTGTTTGTCAATCAAGGCCAGTTCTATTTCAAAACGCACCATGATGTGAAGGTTGTACGTGACTTCGTCCGCTTCCACCCGGATCAGGGAGGGCTTCACCCTATTCAAGGCGGCATGGAAGCTATCCATGGACACGGCTCCGAGTTGTGCCGGAAAGTGTTGTTGAAGCAAGGGGAAGAAATGCGTCCAAAAGGCTTTGGATCGCCCCACGTTGTTCTCCCACAGCCGTGATTGGCTTTCATGCATGCCGAGAGAAAGCGCTTCGCCCAAGGGTGTGCCGTACTGTTCCTGGGGCAGGCCTTGCTCATAGAGGCCATGTCCTCCTTCGTGGATGCAACTGAACAGGCAGGAGGGCAGATCCTGTTCGAAGACGCGCGTCGTGACGCGTACGTCCGTAGGATGAAAGGACGTGGTAAAGGGGTGAGCCGAGAGATCCAATCGTCCCCGGTTGAAGTCGTACCCCATACCTTGAAGTACCAATTCTCCGAACGCGAGTTGCTGCTGTTTATCGTAGGTTTGAAACAGGATCCCGTCATCCGGCGGCGAAGCAGCTTCACGGACTTGTTGCAACAATTCGAGTAATCCATGGCGAAGCGTGGCGAACAGCGGTTGGAGTTGAGCCACGGTGGCCTTGGGTTCGTAGGTGTCCAAGAGGGCGTCATAGGGGGAATCGTCGTACCCCAGATAATCGATCTCTTCAAATTTCAAGGCGATGACTGTTTGCAGGTTGGGAAGGAAGTGAATGAAGTCATTGCGCCGGCGCGCCTCGCCCCACACTTGCTGGGCCAGGGAACATTCGCGCTCCAGGCGATTGACGAAATCGGATGGGAGTTTTTTTGCCCGGCTGAAGTCGCGCCAGGTTTCCCGGAGCAATGCCTTGGATGCGTCATTGATAGCGTCGGTGGTCGCCAAACCGGTTGTCGGATCGATATGATGCAACAGGAGATCTTCGATTTCCGGGGAGACAAACTTGGCGTGGGCCAGGGTTTGGAGCGTGGCCAGTTGCTCGGCCCGGGTTTGTCCCCCGCCGACCGGCATATGGGTTTCCTGATCCCAGGACAAAAGGGCAGCGGCACCTTTGAGGTGTTGGATTTCCAGGAGTTTGGACCTTAGGGCAGCCAGGGTTTGCATGGGATCCGGCATGTGCAGTGTCTCTCGTTGTTCAATGGGGTTTGCCGGAAAAGACTGTACAAAGCGCCACGACCCAATGCAAGGTGACACGGAAAAATGATAAAGGGAACAGGTAAGAACCGATGTGGCTCTGGTCCTTTATGACGGAAACGTGGGAGAGGAGAGACTTATGAAAGAGTTGGTCGCGTCTGACGTTGAAGCCTATGCCGAGGCGCATTCAATGCCGGAATCCGACGCCTGCAGCCGGCTCCGGGAAGAAACCTATCGCTCCATAGAATTTCCACAGATGGTGGTCGGTCCGTTGGAAGGCGCGTTCTTGAAAATGATGGCGATGTTGGTGGGGGCCAAGCGAGTGCTGGAAATCGGCACGTTTACCGGTTATAGCGCCCTGTGTTTTGCCGAGGTGCTACCTGAAGATGGAACAGTGATCACCTGCGATATCGATGTCGACACCACGGAACTGGCCAAACGGTATTGGGCTCAAAGTCCCGCCGGTGGCAAGATCGAGGCACGGCTTGGGCCGGCGCTTGAAACGATGCAAACACTTGAAGGTGGATTCGACGTGATTTTTATCGATGCGGACAAACTCAACTATGTCAATTATTATCAACGCGGGTTGGAGTTGTTGGCTCCCAAAGGCGTCATGCTCATTGACAATGTACTCTGGAGTGGCGAGGTGCTCAAGCATCCGCCTCCGGATGGCGCGACCGAGGTACTCCAAGACTTGAATCGGGTTGTGGTCGCCGATCCACGTGTGACGTCGGTGCTGGTGACTATCAGGGATGGAGTCTTGGTCGTCAGATTCAGGAATGAGGGTCTAAAATAGGAGGCAATGGACGCATGATGTCCGTTCTGCTCTTCGTCTCTAAGTACCCGCCCTCAAGGGTCTTTCCCTTACCAGATTTTGTGGCGCAGACCATGAAGCCCCTATGCCTAAAAGATAGGCAATTTGGTCACAAATGCCGTAGGTACTTTGCAATTTTGTACAGTACAAAAAGAATCCACAATGTTGTCCCCATTTTTGGTGGACGAGCCTGTTCGACATTCAATGGTTCAACAAAAACATATAGTTATGGTTAGTCATGTACGTAATTCACAATAAGTGCCTGTGAACAGGTAGTGGATGACGGGGGAGCTATCCCCGTTGTTTAGACCGAAAGAAAAGCAGCGAGATGCGGCCTCAACATGCAATCAATTCCAGCTGCCAGCCGGCGGGAAGACAAATCACAGAACGGAACCGACGTTGTTAACGGAGTGCAGGGCAATGAGAATCACCGGAGAGACTGGGGAGTTCGCAGTCTAACAATTTTCGGAGTTCGAACTCGGCTCCCCCTCGAAACCGTTCGGCCTCCTGCTCATCCGTGAAGGGACCATAGACGCGTGGTTCGAGAAAGTTGCAGGATACGCGAACGAACCATCCAGTTTGTCCCTCGTGCTGGTGTTGTTTAAAAATCGCAACTTCTTGTTCAATGGTGCCTCGACTTGCCATAACGTGCCTCCTTCTGTGTGGAAACAGCTATGTCCCTCTCTCTCCTCTCTCGTTAGAACTGAATGAACCATCGAACCCGAGAGCGTCATCTGGTGGAAAAATGGCTTGCTGGGGTAGTGGCAGCAAGGAAGAAAAGGGGTACGATTTGTCCATGACCAGATGCTTTATGGAATAAACGTTCCAGCAACACTATACCAGTATGCTTTATTTTTTTCAATGTACTAATTCATTTTTGTGAATCTATATATTGTAGTAAAATACAATATAATATACTATATATAGTGTCAACAATATTCTCGCGAGGGTTGCCGGATTATCTTTGCTCTGTCGCGTGTGTCGCTACGACGTCGCGCGATACCTTTTCTTTGACACGAGGTAGTTACCCCTTCCCGAACAGGAGACAGCCGCAGTGACAAGAAGTGGAAGAGGCAGCATGAATCCTCGCGCAACACAAGGTCGGATACACGATAAATGCTGTTCTGTTGGCGATGGAAGCAGGTTAGCGCAACACCCGGTATCGAAAGCAATCGGTCGTATGATCGTTGACCATTCCAATGGCTTGCATAAACGCATAACAAATCGTCGAACCGACGAACGTGAAGCCCCGGCTTTTCAGATCCCGACTCATGGCATCCGAGACCGGCGTGTTGCAGGGAACTTCTTGAGGCGATTTCCAGCGATTGCGGACAGGTCGCCCTTTGACGAAGTGCCAAATATAGTCATCAAAGCTGCCGACATCATTCTGGACTAGTAGAACAGCCTGTGCATTTGAAATGGCCGCTTGAATTTTGAGCCGGTTCCGAATGATACCGGGGTTGTTCAACAGGCGTCGTATTTTTCGTGCGTCGTACTTGGCAACTAACGCCGGGTCAAAGTAATCGAAGGCCGTTCGGAACGCTTCACGTTTTTGCAGGATCGTGTGCCAACTCAATCCGGCTTGCGCCCCTTCGAGGATGAGAAATTCGAATAACAGCCGGTCGTCGTGTACCGGGACGCCCCATTCCTGATCATGGTACTGAATCAGCAGATCGTTGGTTGCCCAGGAACATCGTGTGGGTGGTGGCTGGCTCATCATCAGTCCAGATCCCGGTTGTCGATCTCGATGATCACGGGGCAATGATCGGACAGTCGTTGATAGGCGAGCGGGTATTCTCCCTTGATTCGCCGGCATCCGGCCACGGCACAATAGCCGGTCACGCGCGCCGACCGCATGCTGATTTCATCCATGTCTTTTGCGACTAGTACGTGATCCAACCAATCGCCTCGACCGCGAAAATAATGCGAACACCGGGGCTCCGGGAACAGGTCGTCGAATCCGGGCGTTTCTTTCGCCACCTTTCGTCTGAGATATTTTAACTCGGATCGTTGTGAATGGCGGTCGCCGGCGCCCATGGTGTTCAAATCGCCGAGGATAATCACATCCCGATCCTCTTCGAGAAAAGGCGCAACCGCGGTGTCGATCCGGTTAAGTGCCGTGTGCCGGGCTTCGACCGCAAAAACCGTGGGCCCCGATTTGAGGTGTAGGCCGATCACATGGAAATCTGCACCCGGTTGATGTGTCGATTGTACGCGTGCGTAGTGGCCGGGCCGGAGCCCGCCTTTGCACGGGTTATGTGCAGACGTGGCTCTACTGTTCAAGGGCCAGAGGCTTTGAAAAGCAGACAGCGTCGCGCGACTCGCGTTCCACAACATCCCCACGTGATGCCCGTCAGGCTTTCCGCATTGTTGAACCGACCATTGCCAGGCATCTCCCGTTCGTTGCTTGAGTGCGGTCAAGACACGGTTCCACGCGGCCCGGGCCTGGGCAGTTGTCAGGCTTTCTTGAACGACCAGGATATCCGTTTGCATCCACACAAGGGTGCACGTCAGCCATTCCAAATCGGTCGGCGCAATGGTCTGATCCGGTTGGTCGGGCGGGCTGCCATGGGGAAACCACCGGATATTCCACGTTCCGACCCGAAGTGTGTCGGGAGAGGGGACGGCCATACGACCGCCATCCTTGACAACGCGTTCACAGTCTGTTGAAGATTTCCAAACTAAGGCTTCTTCTGAAGAAGAGCTTTCATGACTGGCAGGATGTTCCGCCGCTTCAAAGGCTTCCGCCACGTATAGAAGAAAGATGTCGGTGCTTGCGAACGTAGTGACGAACATGAGAATGGGAACGAAGAAGCCAATCCGCATCACGATCTCCTGCATGTGTGGCTCATACATACCAAACCTTGGCCGAGAAAGGTAGTGCTGAGTAATCTCGTCTCAGCCGTTGGTTATTGGGGCGTAGGGCAACACAGCATGCTTAATAATCTGGGGGCAAAGACCTGAAGAAGGCTGACTGAGGTGAGATATGGGACAGACAAACGTCAATATTGAAATCGCCAATAAGGCGGTCCTCCAGCCAATTGAGCAGGTAGCGCAGGAAAAATTGGGACTCGAACGGGAGGCCTTGGACCTCTACGGAAAATACAAAGCCAAAATCCCGTTGTCGGTACTCAGCGACTTGAACAAAAAAACCGACGGGAAATTGATATTGATGACGGCCATGACGCCCACCCCGGCTGGAGAAGGCAAAACCACGACGTCCGTCGGTCTGACCGATGGCCTGGCGAAGATCGGGAAAAAAGTGATGGTAGCCTTGCGGGAACCGAGCCTGGGGCCGTGTTTCGGCATGAAAGGTGGCGCCTGCGGAGGAGGGTATGCCCAAGTCGTGCCGATGACCGACATCAATTTACACTTTACTGGAGATTTTCACGCCATTACCTCGGCGCACAACCTGCTCGCGGCGATGGTGGATAACCATTTGTATTGGGGGCATGCTCCGTTCCTGGATGCGCGGCAGATCAGCTGGCGGCGAATCATGGATATGAACGATCGGTCGTTACGCCAGATCGTCACGGGGCTGGGTTCTGCCGTGAACGGTTTTGCCAGGGAAGGGAGCTTCGACATCACGGCGGCCTCCGAAGTCATGGCAGTGTTGTGCCTGGCCACGGATTTACGTGATCTGCAACGACGGTTGGGGAACATCAAAGTCGGGCAGACTCCGCAAAAAGAATTTGTCTTCGCCAAGGACGTGAAAGCCCAGGGCGCCATGACCGCGTTGTTGAAAGATGCGTTCAGTCCCAACTTGGTCCAGACCTTGGAATGGAACCCCGCCTTTGTGCACGGGGGGCCGTTCGGCAATATTGCGCATGGGTGCAATTCGGTCGTGGCGACGAAGGCGGCTTTGAAATTGGCGGACTACGTCGTGACCGAGGCAGGGTTCGGCGCCGATCTGGGCGCCGAGAAATTTTTTAACATCAAATGCCGGCGAGCGGGGTTGAAGCCGGACTGCGCCGTGGTGGTGGCGACGGTCAAGGCCTTAAAGCTGCACGGCGGAGCCAATCTCAAAGAATTGACAACGGAAAACCTCGAGGCGCTCAAACGCGGCCTGCCGAATTTAATTCGCCACCTGGACAACGTGAAGAAATTCGGGGTGCCCGTGGTCGTGGCCATTAATGAATTCACGAGCGATACCAAGGCCGAACTGGAACTGGTCCATGAAGTCTGCGCCGGCCGTGGAGTGAAAATGGCCTTGGCGAACCATTGGGCCAAAGGAGGGGAGGGTGCCGTCGCGTTGGCGGAATTGGTGGTGAAGACGATCGAAGACGAACCGACCGACTTTCGTCCCCTCTATTCCGACGATCTTCCGCTTGCCGAAAAAGTCCGGGTCGTGTCGAAAGAGATTTATGGTGCGGCTGATGCGGATATTTCGTCGGCCCTGCTCAAACAATTCGAGGAACTGGAAAACAAGGGATACGGCCGATTCCCCATCTGCATGGCCAAGACCCAATACAGCTTTTCAACCGACCCCGACAAAAAAGGTGCCCCCACCGGATTTACGGTCCCCATTCGAGAAATCCGGCTTTCCCTGGGAGCTGAATTTCTCGTCGTGTTGACCGGCGGTATCATGACGATGCCCGGGCTGCCGCGAGTCCCGGCTGCCGAAGCCGTGGGACTCGATGCCAAGGGCGACGTCGTCGGTCTGTTTTAAGAGAGAACCATGAAGACGATTTGAGTAAGTGTCGTCTTCGCGTCCTATTCTTCTTCCTGTACAGAGCATCAATGAGCGTCCTGCACCATGAGTCAGGGATGACCCATGACAGGTTCAATCAGCCTGTTCTTCGGCTCGCCGGAGAGTATGCTATGATGACGTCGTTATGAACACATTTGTGCTGGAATCGGAATTTTCGCCCAAGGGCGATCAGCAACAGGCGATTGATGCGCTGACCGAAGGGGTGACCGCCGGCAAGCAACATCAGGTGCTGCTGGGGGTCACGGGCTCGGGCAAGACGTTTACCATGGCGAACGTCATTGCCAAGGTTCAGAAGCCGACGTTGGTGGTGGTGCACAATAAGACGTTGGCAGCCCAGTTGTATCAGGAGTTCAAGAGTTTTTTCCCGCACAATGCCGTGGAGTATTTCGTCAGTTATTACGATTATTACCAGCCCGAAGCCTATATTCCCTCCACGGACACGTACATCGCCAAAGACGCCTCGATCAACGATACCATCGATCAGATGCGGCATGCGGCAACGTCGGCCCTGTTGGAGCGCGACGATATTCTGATCGTGGCCTCGGTCTCCTGTATCTACGGCCTGGGCTCGCCGGAGGTCTATCACGGCATGTTGCTGTACCTCGAAGAAGCCATGACCATTCGACGAGAGGCCATTCTCGCCAAGCTGGTGGAGATTCAATATTCACGGAACGACGTAGAACTGCAGCGCGGCACGTTTCGGGCTCGCGGAGACGTGATCGAAATTTTTCCCGCGGCCTCGGATTCGAATACCATCCGCGTGGAATTATTCGGCGACGTGGTGGAGTCGATTACGCAAATTGATCCTTTGACCGGCCGGTCACTCGGGCGCCTGTCCAAGGTTCCGATTTATCCGAAGAGCCACTATGTGATCGCGCCCGATCGATATGACCAGGCCCTGCAGGGTATCGAAGAAGAACTTGAGGAACGCCTGGCCTACTTCCGGCAACACGAGCAACTCCTTGAAGCGCAACGCATAGAACAACGGACCAGGTTTGATCTCGAGATGATTCGGGCGATGGGATATTGCCACGGGATCGAGAATTACTCACGACATTTGAGCGGGCGTGCAACGGGCGAACCGCCCCCGACGCTGCTGGACTATTTTCCCAAAGACTATCTGTTGATCGTGGATGAGTCTCACGTGACGGTACCGCAATTCGGCGGGATGTACGAAGGCGACCATTCGCGAAAAAAGACGTTGGTGGAATACGGGTTTCGGCTGCCGTCGGCCATGGATAACCGTCCGTTGAAGTTTCAGGAATTCGAAAAAACCATCAATCGGGTCATTTGCGTGTCGGCTACGCCCGGGCCCTATGAATTGCGGCATGCCGGCGCCAGCGTGGTGGAACAGATCATTCGACCGACGGGTCTGATGGATCCCGTGATCGAGGTCAAGCCGGCGAAGGGTCAGGTGGATGATTTATTGCAGGAAGTGAAGGCGGTCATTGCCAGGGGCTTCCGGGTGCTGGTGACGACCTTGACGAAGCGCATGGCCGAGGATCTGACGGAATACTATCACGACTTGGGATTGAAGGTGCGATATCTGCACTCCGATATTCAGACGCTGGAACGAGCGGAGATTATTCGCGACCTTCGCAAGGGCCTGTTCGACGTGCTGGTCGGCATCAATTTGCTGCGTGAAGGGTTGGATCTTCCGGAAGTGGCCCTCGTCGGCGTGTTGGATGCGGATAAAGAAGGGTTTTTGCGCGGCCATCGCGCGTTGATTCAAACCGCCGGGCGCGCAGCCCGTAACAGCGAGGGCAAAGTGGTGCTCTATGGCGACACGATCACCGATTCCATGAAAATGACCATCGAGGAAACCACGAGGCGCCGTCAGATCCAGGCCCGTTACAACCAGGAGCATGGGATTACGCCGGAAACCATCAGGAAACGCATTCATGAACTGGACTATCACCTTGCCGAGGCTGATTACGTGGAAGTGAGCATCGCCGCGGAGGAGGAAGCCGTCTATGCCGCCGACGCGGAAGAGACGATTGCGTCTTTGGAGCGGGAGATGAAATCTGCGGCCAAAATGCTGGAGTTTGAACGGGCGGCGAAGTTGCGAGACCGGATTCGGACGTTGCGGCAGCAGGAACTGCTGTTTGGTGAATCGATCCGCTGACGTGCTCCGGATTCGGGTAAGGATGCGGGCTAGATGTTTTTGTAGAGATAGACGCCGAGTAGGATGCCCAGGATCGTGAGCAGGTTTATCTTGAGGATAAAGCCGATGGTAATCTTGAACAGGACCAGATTGACAGTCAGGGGTGGGTCAATGCCCGGGGACAGCGATCGCGCAAAAATGTTTTGAATCTGTTCGGAGGGAGAAAAGACGGTGAGAATTTCGCCTAGCATCCCGCCCAGCAGACCGCCGATAAAAATAAATCCGAGTAACGTCCAGCCTGATTTCTTCACGGGTGTGCTCGATGAAGCCGAGGGTTGTGCAGGCGTACTTACCCTAAAATAAGGGAAACTACGGGGAAACGTACGGCAATCTTCCATGTAAGTCAAGAAAGTGATTTTCTTGACAGACTTTTAGGGTCTTGACTAGACTACACGGCCTTTTCTTCATATTTTCCGATAGTTAGGAGCGTTTTAGTGTTTTCGTCTCTCACCGACAAAATTGACGGCGTCCTCAAGAAACTTCGGGGTGCCGGCGTTCTCAAAGAACAGGATGTGATCCAGGCCTTGAAGGAAGTCCGCTTGGCTTTGCTCGAGGCCGACGTCAACTTTAAAGTCGTCAAGGATTTTATCGGACGCGTGCAGGACAAAGCCACGGGCAGCAGCGTCCTCGAAAGCCTGACACCCGGTCAGCAGGTCGTCAAAATCGTGTGGGAAGAATTGCGCGACCTGATGGGCCATGACCATGCCGGCCTGTCGCTGGCTTCTCAACCACCGACAATCGTGATGATGGTGGGCCTGCAAGGGGCCGGGAAAACCACCACCTGCGGCAAACTCGCCCGGGTGTTTACCCAACAGGGAAAGCGCGTGTTGCTCATTGCCGCGGATCCCCGGCGTCCTGCGGCCGCGGAGCAGTTGGCCGCTTTGGGCGCCAGCCTGGACGTTCCTGTGCATCGTGCCGACCGGCTGCTGTCGACCCGTGAGGAAGTCGTGCGTTTCTGTTCGGAAGGCGTCCGGCGCGGTCGGGACCACGGCTATGACGTCGTAATCCTGGATACCGGCGGGCGGCTCCACATTGACGACGAATTGATGGTGGAACTGGAACACGTCAAGGCCGACGTCACGCCGCAAGAGGTGTTGTTGGTTGCGGACGCGATGACCGGCCAGGAAGCCGTCAACGTGGCGGAACAGTTCGATCAACGCGTGGGCGTGACCGGTGTGATTTTGACGAAGATCGAAGGCGACGCGCGAGGCGGCGCCCTGCTTTCGATGCGGGCGGCGATCGGGAAGCCGGTGAAATATCTCGGCGTGGGTGAAAAGTCCGATGCCCTGGAACCCTTTCATCCCGATCGTATGGCATCCCGGATTTTGGGGATGGGCGACGTGTTGTCGCTGATTGAAAAGGCGCAAGAATCTTTTTCGCAGGAAGAAGCCCTGGCTCTGCAAAAAAAGGCGTCGGGTAATACCCTGACCCTTGAAGATTTTCGGGACCAGATCAAACAGGTCAACAAGTTGGGGTCCATGGAGCAAATTTTGGGGATGTTGCCCGGAGCCGGGAAGCTCAAGTCGATGATGAATCCGGGGGCGAGCCAGGAACTGCCGGAAAAGGAAATGAAGCGGGTGGTCGCGATTATTGATTCGATGACGCCCGCGGAGCGTTCGGACCATGCGCTCCTGAACGGCAGTCGCAAGAAACGCGTGGCCAAGGGGAGCGGAACCTCCGTGCAAGAGGTCAATCGGCTCATCAAGCAATTTCTGACGGCACGCAACATGTTGAAGTCACTGGTTGGGGGAAAGCCCGGAAAACCGGGGAAACTCAAGAAACGGGGAAAGCTGATTCGTGCCCTTCAATCCCCTTAGCCCGGCTAGTGGACAGAACAACCGCACAGGGTGTATTTCTGGTCTTAAACCAAGTATAATAACCAACTTTTGGGAAAAACTCATTTTGCAGGAGGTTTAAACTCGTGGCAGTACATTTGCGTTTAACCCGAATGGGCAGGCACAAACGGCCTTTTTATCGGGTCGTGGCCGTGGATTCCAGGGCCCGTCGGGATGGGAAGTACATCGAGATCGTCGGGACGCATGATCCCTTGCAGGAACCCGCGGTCACGAATTTGAAATCGGATCGGGTTTTGGACTGGCTTCAAAAAGGGGCTCAACCCTCGGTGACCGTTCGCACGCTCCTTCGACGCTCCGGAATTTTAAAGACGTTCGAAGAATCGAAAAAAAAGGCGAATGCCTGATCGCGTTTTCGAGGCGGGGGCGTTCTTCCTCGAAAGGCACGGCGAACGTGGGTGCCGGAACCGTGGCGGATGAGGAAGCGTGACGTCGACGGAGCACATGGTGACTGTCGGGAAGCTGGTCAAACCCTTTGGAGTGAGAGGGCAAGCTCGGGTTCTTTCTCTTTCGGACGTTCCGAACCGGTTCGAGGATCTCCAGGAAGTGACCCTGGAGTCGCCCACTGGCCAAACCCTGGTGACTACCGTCACGGACGTCCATTCGGACGGCCGATCCTATCTCTTGCGTTTCGAGGCCTTCTCGACGCCGGAGGAAGTGGGGATCTATCGCGGGGCGTGGTTGAAAATTCCTCAAACGGAGGTTCCCCCCGCGCCTGAAGGTCACCTTTACCAGTTTGAATTAATCGGGTTAACGGTGAAAGACGATACGGGCAACGTGCTCGGCACGTTGGAGGAAGTGATGGCCTTGCCGCACCAACACGTGTTTGTGGTGCGCGGACCGGACAGAGAGTATCTCTTGCCTGCTTTGCGGAAATGGATTTCGTCGGTCGATCTCGCCGGAGGCGCCATGACCGTCAAGCCGAGTGCGGAATGGATGGGTGATGATGCAGTGTGACATGCTGACCCTGTTTCCCGAAATGGTGGAGCACGTCGTGTCGCATTCCATCGTGAAGCGTGCGCAGGACAAACGGCTGGTTTCGATTCGCATCCACAATATTCGTGACTTCAGTGACGATCGCCATCGCGTGGCCGATGATACGCCCTATGGCGGCGGGTCCGGCATGATCATGAAGGCCGAGCCGATTTTCCAGGCGGTCGAGGCGTTGGGCGAAGACCGGTGTCGATTGCGGATCATCGTGCCTTCACCGCAAGGACGGCCCTTTACGCAAGCGCTTGCCGAAGAGTTGAGCCGGGAATCGCGACGGCTCGTGTGGATCTGCGGTCATTATGAAGGAATCGATGAACGTGTGCTGCTCCGGCTGGAGCCCGAAGAACTGTCTCTTGGAGATTACGTGCTGACCGGAGGGGAACTGCCGGCTTTGGTGATGCTTGATGCCGCCGTGCGTTTGGTGCCCGGTGTGGTGGGCGATCCCGCGTCGGTGGAACAGGATTCGTTTGCTGAACCTCTGTTGGACTTTCCCCACTATACCAAGCCGCAGACGGTGCGCGGGTACGGAGTTCCCGACGTCTTGCTCTCGGGCAATCATGAGGCCATTCGACGCTGGCGTCGAAAAGAGGCCTTGCGAAACACCTATTGCAAACGACCGGATTTGTTGCAAGAGGAAGCGTTAACACAGGAAGATCGACAATTACTGTCGGATATTTCCCAGGAAGGTGGATGTAGGGAGGGGACCCCCGTGTCCCCCCGTGAGAGTGGAGGATGACATCATGAATCGGCTTCAACGGCTAGAGCAAACGTTCCCGACGAATCCGGTCCCCGTGTTTGAAATCGGGGACACCGTTCGCGTGCACGTGAAAGTGATCGAAGGTGAAAAAGAACGTGTCCAGGTATTTGAGGGCGTGGTGATTGCTCGTAAAGGCAAGAGAATCAGTGAGACGTTTACCGTTCGCAAAATCTCGTATGGGGTGGGAGTTGAGCGGATCTTCCCGGTAAATTCGCCGAATATCGCGAAAATCGACGTGATCCGAAAGGGGAAGGTGCGGCGGGCAAAGTTGTACTATTTGCGCGATAAGAAAGGGAAGCAGGCCAAAGTCGCCGAACGGGATTATTTCCGAGCGGCCAACAAACCCAAGGCTTCCAAGAACGAGCCTGCGGCGACGGCAAGCGCAGAGGCTCCGGCAGAGGATGCTGCCGAATAATTCGATGTCGTGTGACGTTGACCGATGACGCCATGGGGTTGGGAGCCGTTGGTCCCACGTGCGATCTCGAAGAGGAGGCACGGAACCGTGGCTATCGACGGGTCGCCGGATTGGACGAGGCCGGACGTGGTCCCCTGGCCGGTCCGGTTGTCGGGGCAGCGGTGATTGTGCCTCGCCGCTTTTGGTTGCAGAGCCTCGATGATTCGAAGAAGGTGAATCCCACGAAACGGGAGGAGCTTTTTTCGTTCATTACCGAGTCAGCCACGGCATGGGGGATCGGCGTCGCCTCCGAAGCCGAAATCGACTCGCTGAACGTGCTCGGTGCGACGCGCTTGGCTTGGCAGCGGGCCGTGAACCAGTTGCAGATCCCTCCGGATTTTTTGTTGATCGATGGGCACCTGGGGGCTGATTTTTTCATTCCTCACCGGGCCGTGATTCACGGCGACCGGCTTTCGTGTTCCATTGCCGCGGCGTCCATCCTGGCCAAGGTCTTCCGTGACCGGATTATGTGCGAATACCACCAGCGCGATCCCCGGTATCGCTTCCACGTTCATAAGGGCTATCCCACGCCGGAACATCTCCGGTTACTCCGTCAGTTTGGACCGAGTCCGTTGCACCGGCACAGTTTTGGTCCGGTGCGGCGTTGTCTGTCGCAGGAGGATGCGTGAGCCTCACCCGGCAACTCCTGGGCAGGGAAGCCGAAGTCGCCGCCGAACGGTTGCTTCGCCGGAAAGGATACAGGATTCTGGATCGGAACGTTCGGGTCGGTCGTGGAGAGTTGGATATTGTGGCCCGGTTGGGAGAAACGTTGATTTTTGTCGAAGTCAAAGCTCGCCGAACGGATCGCTACGGAGGCGTGGCCCACGCGGTGACGGCACGAAAAGAGCGCCAACTCATTCAATTGGCTGCCCGCTACCTTGCGCGCCATCGTCTGGAACGTCAACTCTGCCGGTTCGACGTGCTCCTCTATGACGCCGAAGATCCTGCGTCCCCCGTTCTTGAACATGTCGAAAACGCCTTTGAGGTGGCCGGCGATGATCGGCGTTGGTAAGCGCATGGAAGCTCACCATGAAGGCCAGGGAACAGGTCGCCGTGTTGAGCCGTTGTCCCCATGATTCAGTTGTTCCACGTCTCCAAATTCTACGACCGATGCGTGGCGCTGGATGATGTCTCGTTTCGGATCAACAAAGGCGAATGTGTCATCCTGACGGGACCGAGTGGCGCGGGCAAGACCACCCTGCTGAAGGTGATCTTCGGCGCGGAGATTCCGGATGAAGGTCAGATTCTCGTCCAGAACCGCAACGTCGCCAGGTTGCGTGGAAGGGCCATTCCCTATCTGCGTCGCACCATGGGGATCGTGCTGCAAAACTTTCAGTTACTTCCGAAAAAAACCGTCTATGAAAACGTGGTCTTGCCGCTCATTATTCAAGGCGTCAAAAGACGCGAAGCGCGGAAACGGGTCATGGACGTCCTGAAGGCCGTCGGCATGGAGCGTAAACGGACGATCCGCACGGGCGTGCTTTCGGCCGGAGAGCAACAACGCATTTGTATTGCCCGGGCCATCGTGAACAGCCCCATTCTGTTGTTGGCCGACGAACCGACGGGTAATTTGGATGCGGAATTGACGGTTGAGATCGTGGAATTGTTCAAACGGATTCATGCCGAGGGGACGACGGTTCTCCTGGCGACGCATAACGAACGGGTGGTCGAGCAGATGAATGGTCGGGTCGTCCATTTGCAGGAAGGCCAGGTCGTGTCTGATACGGAGGTGACCTCGTAATGCGGCCGCTGTATCTCCTGCGGGAGGCGATGACCAATCTTCGCGTGAATCGGGGAAGCGTGCTGATCGGCATCGTGACGACGGCCTTCACTCTGGTTTGTTTCGGCGTGTTCTTGTTGCTGTACCTGAATCTGAAAAACGTGAGCGGAACGCTTCAGGGAGACATTGAGGTGGTCGTCTATCTGGATACCGGGGCTTCGGAACAGGTCGTGTCCCTGGTGCAAAAGCGTCTTGAGACCGAACCGGCAGCCGTGACGTTGACTTTCGTGTCCAAGGAACAGGCCCTTCGAGACTTTGCCGAACAATTTCCGGAGGAATCTCTCTTGTTGGAAGGGATGGAAGCCAACCCGTTACCCGCGTCCATAATTGTCAATCTGTCCCCGCGGTTTCTGGATACCGAATCCCTGAGTGCGTTTGCGGAACGTGTCAAGCAGCTTCCCGGTGTCACTCACGTGGCGTACAGCCAGGACTGGGTTGATACGTTGACGTTAGTGGTCAGTTACTTTGAGTTGGCGGCAGTGGTGATCGGGATGATTCTGGCCATGGCCACGGTGACGATTATTGCCAATACGATCCGTTTGTCCTTATACACCAGAAAAGAAGAAATTGAGATCCTGCGGCTGATCGGTGCGACGGGAATATTTATTGCGATACCCTACGTGATCGAAGGCACGATTCTCGGGGCCATGGGTGGCGGCCTGGCCCTCGCGGTGTTGAAAGGGGTGTTTGAATTCTTTCGATTGGAACTCAATGCGTCGGGTTGGTTTGTGGGCGTAGAGCATATTCTGCCGATTTTTCCGAGACAGGTCTCGTTTCTTTTGGTGATGACCGGTATGCTGTTAGGATGTGGGAGTAGCGTGCTCTCGGTTTTCGGCTTGATGAAGGCAAGGAACTGATGGGAAACCCACAATCCACAATCCACAATCCGCAATCCGCAATCAAGGTTAAAAAACGTCACCTTGTGCTCGTGTGTTGTGTGGCGCTGTCACTGGTTGCTCCTTTGTGGGCGTGGGGATCCTCTCTTCAGGAAAAAATTGAAAAAGAAAAGCAGACCCTTCAACAGCTAAAACAGGAAATCCGGAAGACCCGGAAACAGCGGGATCAGTCACGAAAAAAACAAGCGGAAGTCCTGCAATCGATCGAGCGTCTCGATCGGCAGTTGCACAAGGAACGGCGGGAAGCGACTTCAATCAATCGGGAAATCAAACAGATCGACCGGGAACTGGATAAAATCGATGCGCAGTTGACCGGCCTTCGATCCGATATGAGGGACAAGCATGCCGTGATTGGAACCCGTTTGAAACGACTCTATATGGAAGGACGAGCCGGCTGGGTCTCGCCCTTGGTGGCCGCGACTTCTTATGTGCAATTTCAACGCCGTTTGCTGTATCTCTCCTCGCTGGCCACGTGGGAACGTAACCTGTTTGAGGAATACCGGAGACAGGCGGCTCAAAGTGAGCGGCTGCATGCCAAGCAGGCGAAAATCCGTGAATCGTTGGTCGCGCGGAAGAGTCGCGTCGACAAAAAATTGGGCGTGATGCGAGACGTGAAGTCCGAGAAGCGCGCGGTCCTGGCGAGTTTAAAAAAGACCACACGCTCCAGGGAGCAAATGCTGCTCATGCTTAATCAGAGGGAAAACCGAAAGGAAACCTTGCTCAAAGCAATGGAGCAGCGCAGTCAGATTGCCGCCGGAAAAATCAAGAAACGGACGACGGATGCCTTTCGAAGAGGCGCCTTGTTGTGGCCGGCTGACGGGGATTTGGTGGGGTTCTTCGGTCGGCAAAAACATCCGACGTTTGACACGTACGTCCGGAAAAAAGGGATTGAAATCGCCTCAAAAGAAGGGAGTGACATCAGGGCCGTTTCAGGCGGGCACGTGGTCTATGCGGATTGGCTCAGGGGATACGGACTTGTGGTTATTATGGATCACGGCAACAATTATTTTACGTTTTACGCCCATGCCTCCAAGTTGTTGGTGAAAGAGGGGGAAACGGTGGCCAAGGGAGCCGTGCTCGGGGAAATCGGCTCCTCCGGATTGACCAACAGGAGCATTTTATATTTTGAGTTGAGGAAAGGCACCAAGCCGGTGAATCCATTGCGCTGGTTGGCCAAACGGTGACTTCGTTCCCTCTCCCTTGACGGGAGAGAGCCTGCCCTGAGCTTGTCGAAGGGGCTGGGGTGAGGGTGCAAACTTGTTCATTATCTTTTTAAAGAGTTAGGACGTCGCTATGGAAAAGGAACGCGCTTCAATCACGTGGGTTTCGGGACTGGTGGTAGTCGGGGCACTTGTCTTGGGGTTGTTGATTGGAAAAGGTGTCGAAAAAACGGGCTATGCCAGTGAATCCTACGAAGAACTCAAAGTGTTTGCGGAAGTCCTGACCCAGGTCAAGAAACACTACGTCGAAGAGGTGAAGACGAACGACCTCGTCCATGGGGCCGTTCGTGGCATGCTCAAAACCTTGGATCCGCACTCCGCGTATATGACCCCGGAGATGTATAAGGAAATGAGAGTGGAAACCAAGGGAGAATTCGAGGGCTTGGGAATCCAGATCGGGATCAAGGATCAGCACGTCACCGTCATTGCTCCCATCGAAGGAACGCCGGCTCACGCGGCGGGCATCGAAACCGGAGACGTCATTATGAAAGTCGACGAGACGCCGACGAAAGACCTGACGCTCATGGAAGCGGTGCAACGCATGCGGGGACCCAAGGGGACCTCGGTCACGCTGACGGTCCGGCGGGAAGGGGCCCCGGACATGCTGAACTTCACTTTGGTTCGGGATACGATCAAGATTCGTAGCGTCCGGTCGCGACTCCTCGACGATCACATCGGCTACGTCCGGATCTCCCAGTTCCAGGAATCCACGCCCAAAGATCTCGGGAAGGAATTGGTGAAGTTGCACGACGAAGGCTCTCAAGGCCTCATCCTGGATTTACGCAATAACCCGGGAGGCTTGTTGTCCTCGGCGGTTGGGGTATCCGAGCAATTTTTGCAGCCCGATACGTTAGTCGTGTCGGTCAAGGGCCGAGACGGTCGGAAGGATGAGTATCGGTCCAGCCCGCCGATGGATCCCCCGGAATATCCGATGATCGTCATGGTCAACCAGGGTTCCGCCAGTGCGTCGGAAATCGTGGCGGCCGCAATGCAGGATTGGGGAAAAGCCGTCATCCTGGGAAAGACGACGTTTGGCAAGGGCTCCGTCCAGACGATTCTCCCGTTGTCGGACGGGTCTGGACTTCGGCTGACCACGGCGAAATATTATACGCCCCGAGGCGAGTCGATCCATTCCGTCGGCGTCAAACCGGATATCGTGGTGGAGCCCAAACCGATCACCGTGGATGAGAAACCAAAAGAGGAGACTTCCCCGGAAGAGGACGGCGGTTCTGCCTCCGAACCTGGTGCCGATGCGGAGAAGCCGAAGGATCTTGAAGCGGAACTCATGAAAAAGGACGTGCAGCTTCAAAAGGCGATCGAGTTGCTCAAGACCTGGAAAGTCTTCAAGGACCTGCACCCCCTCGAATCGGGGGTCACAGGTTGAGGATGATGGCGGTGCTGGTTTTGACGACGCCGTCCACGCCGCGTATCCGTGAAAGAACCAATTCGTTCAGGCTCTCCAACGTTTTCGCTTCAATCTGAACCACGAGATCAAAGGGTCCGGTGACGGCATCGACTTTCTTCACCAGGGGAATGCGGGTGATGGTTTTGTACGCACTCTTGGTGTGATCTCCCGCCACGTCAACCATGATAAATGCGGATACGGCCATTGCTTTCCTCTTTGCACGGGGGAAGGGGGCTCGCAGCCCGTTGCAGACGTCATGCAACGAGTGACCTTATCAAAGGCCTTCCCGCCCGGTCAATCATTCCGCGATTGTTCGCGTAATTGTTGAATGGCCGCGAGCAGTTCGTCCGCGGTCACGCCGACTCCCGGTCGCGTTCTCAACATATGTGAACGGGCCAGGGTTGACAGGTCGTCCAACGTGCGGATCCCGAGCCGGTAATACAGGTCATTCACGATGGGGTCGGAAAGGCCGGGCAGGGCGCTCCATTGCCGGATATCGGGCGGCAGGGGCGTCTTGAGTTCTTCATAGGCCTGGATCGCGCCGGTTTCCACGTATTCTCGAATTTTGGCCGCAAGGTCTTTCCCGATGCCGGGAAGGGTTCGGAGATCCCCGGTCCGCACCAGTTCCGCGACGGGCGACTCCAGGTTGGCGATCGTGTCGGCTGCCCGTTGATACGCCCGAATGCGATACGGGTTTTCTCCGTGGTTCTTCAACAATTCCGCCATGGACAGAAAAAGATTGGCGAGCGTGTGGTTCGAGTCGTGGCCGGTCGGCATACCGTGAGTCCATTCGAGACGGTCAAGAGATGGTATTGTAAAAGATTGTGCTTGGCGATGATAGGTTCATTGGCCTGTGCACGTGGAAAAGCCCTCGTTCCCAAATTGACAAGCCTTGAGAGGCTCTCGTAGGATGCTGGTGAGTGACCGGAGACACGTTCGGAGTGAAGAGAACGTGACGGAGCGTTTGGGAACAAGTTCCGCGCATGCACATTCAAGTCAATGGGGAGTCGCGCCGGGTACGTGAACAGATCAACGTGACGGACCTGCTCCGGGATTTGCAACTGAACGTTGAACGGGTGGCCGTAGAGATCAATCTGGAAATCCTCGACAGACGGGACTTCGATGCCAGAACGTTACAGGAAGGCGACCGGATTGAAATTCTGAGTTTCATCGGCGGAGGCGGAGGAATTTTTGATTGTGGATTTTTGATTTCTGATTGACCAAATCCGCAATCCAAAATTCGCAATCCACAATCCAAAATTCTTATTGGGGGCGGCCATGAGTGACGATCGTTTGACCATAGCCGGGCGAGAGTTTCGGTCCCGTTTGTGGGTCGGAACGGGCAAGTACAAGGATTTTGTCGAGACCAAGAAAGCTATTGAAACGTCGGGTGCGGACGTCGTCACCGTCGCCGTACGTCGGGTCAACATCACGGACAGAAATTCCGAGAATCTGCTGGATTATCTTGACCCCAAACAATATACCATCCTTCCCAATACCGCGGGCTGTTACACGGTGGAAGACGCGGTTCGCTATGCCCGGTTGGCCCGCGCCGCGGGGGTGTCGGATCTGGTGAAGCTCGAAGTGATCGGCAATGAGCAGACCCTGTTTCCCGATACCGCCGGCCTCATCGAAGCCGCCAGGATATTGATCAAGGAGGGATTCGTGGTGTTGCCGTATACCAACGACGATCCTATTGTGGCCCAAAAACTGGTCGATATCGGCTGCCCCGCGGTCATGCCGTTGGCGGCTCCCATCGGTTCCGGATTGGGTATCCGCAATCCATACAATTTGAAGATCATCCTCGAAACCGTCAACGTGCCCGTGATCGTGGACGCGGGCGTGGGCACTGCTTCCGATGCCGCCTTGGCCATGGAATACGGAGCAGATGCGGTCTTGATGAACACCGCGATCGCGGGGGCCAAAGAACCCATTGCCATGGCCGAAGCCATGAAGTACGCGGTAGAAGCTGGCCGGTTAGCCTACAAAGCCGGACGCATCCCCCGAAAACTCTACGCCACCGCAAGCAGCCCGATCGAAGGCATGTTGTAGACTCACTCTAAACGAGCCCTTCGATGTCTGTGACAACGAATTCTCTCCCGCCTTTGTACGTTGTCACTGACCGGCTCCAGACCGGAGAAGATCGATTTCTCCGGATCCTCGAAGACATCATCCCTGAACAGGGGATGATGATCCAAATTCGTGAAAAAGACCTTGGCTCCCGTGCGCTTCTACGGTTTGTGGATGCGGTTCGCCAACTGGCGCAACCTTTTCGTGTTCCGTGTTTAATCAATGACCGCGTGGACTTGGTCCTCGCCACCAAGGCGGCAGGCGTGCATCTTCGCTCGGACAGCATGCCGACCAAAGAAGCCCGAAAATGTCTGGGGCCAGGCTATCTCATCGGGAAGTCGGTCCATTCTGCGGAAGAGGCCCTGCAAGGCGAGCAGGAAGGAGCGGACTTCATTGTGCTCGGACCGGTGTATGAGACGTCGTCCAAACAACAGTATGGTCCCCCGTTGGGTATCGACGTGGTTCGCGACGCCGGCCGGCGCTGTACGATTCCCGTGTATGCGATCGGCGGGCTGACGCCTGCTCGCGTGGAACACGTAATGACGGCCGGCGCCGCGGGTGTCGCGGTCATCTCTTCCATTTTTCAAGCCGCGTCTCCACGTGAGGCTGTGACCATGTATTCCACGCAACTGCGCAAATGGCGACCACGGTAGCACGGTCCCATTTATATTGACCCTTTCCGAAAACCAGTGCTAGAATTTGCCCTCCCGACGTGAGGCGGGGTTTTAACCTCATCAATACAAGGGTTTCGGCGGCAGAGCCAGGCAGGGTGTTTTTGTTTTCGTGATCGAGCAGGAGAAGGTTCCATGGGCTTGAGAAAACACGAAGACTACAACCGGGAGATTGAAAAACTACGTGGAGAACTCCAATCCCTGGAAACCGAAATGCGCCACCTGTACGAAACGCGCATGAAACTCCAGCAATCGGAAAAACAGAACAAACGGTTGGCGGACAGCCTCCAGGAAGCCAAGACCCAGATTGAAACCCTCCGCACGGAGATCGCCAAACTCACGGCCCCGCCGTCGTCGTATGCGCTCTTCTGCAGTTTGAATGATGATGCCAGCGCCAACGTCTACGTCTCGGGCAGAAAAATGCGCGTCAGCGTGCATGGTTCGGTGTCAAGCGCGTCCCTGCGAAAGGGACAGGAAGTCATTTTGAATGAAGCCTTGAACATCATCGAGGCGCGTGCCTTCGATCCCCAGGGACAAGTCGTGAAGTTGAAGGATCAACTGGATGGAGCGCGAGCGCTGATTCAATTGCACCACGACGAAGAACGGATCGTCGAACTGGGCGAGCCGTTACTCCATGAGTCGCTCAGTGTAGGCGACCATCTGCTCTATGACCCCCGGTCCGGTTACGTCATCGAAAAAATCCCCAAAGCCGAAATCGAAGAGTTGGTGATCGAAGAAATCCCGGACGTGCAATATGAAGACGTCGGGGGCTTGACCAAAGAAGTCGAGCAGGTGACGGATGCCGTGGAATTGCCTTTTTTGTACCCCGAGTTGTTCAAGGAACATCACCTGACCCCGCCCAAGGGTATCCTGTTGTACGGGCCTCCGGGGTGCGGAAAGACGATGATCGCCAAGGCCGTGGCGAATTCCATTTCCAAAAAAATGCGACATTTGTCCGGCAAGGACGTCCGCAGTTACTTCCTGCACGTAAAGGGACCCGAACTCTTGAACAAGTACGTGGGCGAATCTGAACGGTATATCCGTGAGGTATTCGCCAAGGCGCGGGACAAGGCGGCCACCGGCAATCCGGTCGTGGTGTTTTTTGATGAAATGGACGCGTTGTTCCGTACCCGGGGCTCCGGGATCTCATCCGATATCGAGTCCACGATCGTGCCGCAGTTTTTGGCTGAAATCGACGGGGTCGAAAAGCTGAAAAACGTGATCGTCATCGGGGCGAGCAACCGGCAGGATCTCATCGATCCGGCGGTGTTGCGAACCGGACGGTTGGACGTGAAAGTCAAAATCCCCAGGCCGAATAAACAGGGCGCGCGCGATATTTTCGCCAAATACCTCACCGATGACCTGCCGTTTACCAAAGAAGAACTCGACCGGCACGCACAGGATCGGCAGGCGGCGGTCTCGCACCTGGTCGACGTGACGGTGGAGGCGATGTACGCCACGTCGGAGGACAATAAGTTCCTGGAAGTGACGTATGCCAACGGAGAAAAAGAACTCCTCTACTTCAAAGACTTTTCCAGTGGCGCGCTGATCGAAGGCGTGGTCTCACGAGCGAAAAAAACCGCGGTAAAACGAGCCATCGACACGGGTGAAAAGGGTTTGAAAGAAGAAGATTTCTTGTGTGCCATTCGGGATGAATTCAAGTCGCATGAGGATCTACCCAATACGACGAACCCCGATGACTGGGCCCGCATCGCCGGGAAGAAAGGCGAAAAAATCATCCACGTTCGGACCCTGACCCCCGGCTCGGAAGGAACCCGCGAAATTGAAACCGTGAGTGCCGGGCATTACTTTTGAGGCTCTTGCTCGAGCCGGAATGAGGAGTCCTTGCAGCGCATTATCGGCACAGAAACGGAATTTGGTGTCGCCTCCCGCCACGCATCCGATCCCGTTGAGAATTCCCTCCAACTGATCAGTCAGTACCCGTCGCTCATTGCCCCGCAAGCCATTTGGGATTACGAAAACGAAAACCCCCTGCGGGATGCTCGCGGCTTTGAAGTCGAGGGCGAACGGGAACGTCCGGGTCCCGAGTATAACCGGGCGCTCAACAAACTCTTGGCGAACGGCGGTCGCCTGTACGTGGACGGGGCGCATCCCGAATATTCCACGCCGGAATGCAGTACAGCTCGCGAACTGGTCGCGTATGAACGCGCGGGCGAACTCGTCGCCGCCAAGTGCCTGGAATCCATGAACCGGACGGCGGGCGGAAACGCGTACGTGCTGTACAAGAACAACTCCGACGGCAAGGGAAACAGCTACGGGTACCATGAAAATTATTTGATGAACCGCTCGGTGCCGTTCGACGTGATTCTCCAGGGCTTGTTGCCGTTTTTCGTGTCGCGTCCCATTGTCGCGGGAGCCGGGAAAGTCGGAGCGGAAAATGGAGCCGCACCCGCGACGTATCAGATCTCACAACGCGCGGACTTTTTCGAATGCGTGGCGGATCTCAACACCATGGTCAAACGTCCCCTGATCAACACCCGTGACGAGCCCCATGCGGACCCCGCGCGATTTCGCCGGTTGCACGTGATCGTCGGCGACGCCAACATGGCGGAACTCTCCACGTATCTGAAGGTGGGCACCACCGCGATCGTGACGCACATGCTGGACGAGGGCGCCGACGTTCCCTCGTTTGAACTGGAGAATCCCGTGGCCGCCGTCAAGATCGTTTCACGTGATCTCGCCGTCAAGGCCGACCTGAAGTTGGTCCGGGGTGGTGCGACCAATGCGCTGGCCATCCAACGCGCCTATCTTCGGGCCGCGCATGAGTTTTACGCCTGTCGCGAGTTGTCGCCCGCGACCAAGGACGTGTTGGTGCGATGGGAAAGCGTCCTGGATAAACTCGAACAAGATCCCAGGCAATTGGCCGCGGAACTCGATTGGGTGGCCAAACGGGAGATGATCGAGTCGTACCTGGACCGGAAAGGCTGTGGATGGCATGACCCGCGCGTGGCCTTGATGGACCTGCAATACCACGACGTGCGCCCGGACAAAGGCCTGTATTATACGCTCGAACGGAGCCGGCGGATTGAACGGTTGCTGGATGACGAGGAAATCGGCGCCGCGGAATTGCAGGCCCCGCGAGGCACCCGCGCCTATTTTCGCGGCGCCTGTCTCCGGAAATTTCCTCACCAGATCTACGGGGCCAGTTGGACATCGGTGCTCTTCGATGTCGGAGATGTGGCCGTCAAACGGGTGCCGCTGATGGATCCCTTGAGGGGAACGCAGGATCTGACCAATGAGTTGTTGGAGGGCGTGGAGACGGCGCAACAACTCCTGGCTCGTTTGTCGGCATGAATTTGCAGCCTCCCTCCTTACAAAACCCTCTCCCCTGGTGGGAGAGGGAAGGGTGAGGGGGAGAGGGAGGGTAGTCAGCATGGAATCAATCTTTTCCAAAATGCCCGTGAATCAATGCTCGAGTTTTTTTGATTTCATCCATCAGACGCGCCCGGAACTGACGCCCGCTGCGCGGTGGGGGAGCGAGGGGCACGTCTCCGCGTCGATGGAAGAGATCCAACGGCACGTGCTGTCGCAACTCGCGCACGGGACGACCGTATTGGCTGTGAAATACGAAAAGGGCGTGGTGATCGTCGGCGACCGGCGCGCCATCGAAGGCTATCAGGTGGCGTCGCGTCGCATGGAGAAGGTTTTTAAGACCGACAGCCATTCGGCTATTGCCATCGCCGGGGCCGCGGGCCCGTGCATGGAAATGGCCAAGCTGTTCGGGATTGAACTGGAACATTATGAAAAACTGGATGGCGTGTCGTTATCCTGCGAAGGCAAGGCGAACCGGTTGGGGCAGATGGTGAAAGCCAATTTACCCATGGTCATCCAAGGGTTGGTTGTGATCCCGCTGTTCGTGGGGTTTGACCTGAAGCAACAAGAAGGCCGGATTTTCAAATATGACGTCACCGGCGGAAAATACGAAGAAACGGAGTATCACGCGGTGGGGTCCGGTGGAAAGGACGCCCGTGTGACCATCAAGGAACGCTTTCGCAAAAATCTGTCCCAACCGGACGCGATTGCCCTTGGGCTCCAGGCGATCCTGAGCGCGGCGGAAGAGGACCTGGGGACCGGAGGGCCCGATTCGTTCCGGGGAATTTATCCCACCATCAAAATCGTCGATGCCCAAGGCGTGCGGGACGTGGAAGAATCCGACGTGGCGTCCCAATGCGACGAGTTGGCTCGTACACGATCCGAGCGGGAATCCTGATGACGCTACCGTTTTACGTATCCCCCGAACAATTGATGCAGGATAAGGCGGAGTACGCCAAAAAAGGCATTGCCAAAGGCCGCTCGATCGTGGCTATCGAGTACCAGGACGGCGTGCTCTTCGTGGCGGATAATCCCAGCAGTTCATTGTTCAAGATCTCAGAAATCTACGACAACATCGCCTTTTCGGGAGCCGGGCGATACAGCGAATTCGAAAGTTTGCGAAAAGCAGGCATTCAACACGCCGATTTAAAAGGGTTCATGTACAGTCGTGAAGACGTCACGGCTCGCTCCCTGGCCAACGGGTATTCGCAGAGCCTGGGCACGATTTTCAGCCAGGAACTGAAACCCTTTGAAGTGGAAATCCTCTTGGCCCAGATCGGAGAACAACCCGAACAGACGGAACTGTACCGCATCGCGTTCGACGGAACGATCATTCACGAAAAGGAATTCGTCGCCATCGGAGGACGCGCGGACGCCGTGGTCAACGCCCTGCGCACAATGGTCTCGGAAAACGTCCCCGACCTGAAAGCCGCCCTCACCCGGTGCATGAACGCCCTGGAAACCGCCACGGGCCAGACCGTGTCTCTGCCAGCGCTCGAAGTCGCGCTTCTCGACCGCACCCGCACCGGCCGAAAGTTTCGCCGCATCCCCGCAGAAGAAGCCGGCTCTCTTCTTTCGTAATCTCCTTATTCCCTTTCTTTGATGTAGGGACAGGCCTGCGTGCCTGTCCAGGGTGAGGGGGCCATTCGATAAAGTGATCAGCCCAGGATTCTGCCAACCATTTTGCGGACGTCTATCGAAAGGCCTCGTCTATTTTCTAACCATCGTACCGGAACAAACGTTCCGTTTGGTGATCTTGACAATAGAGCCAAATTGTCGTGAAGTAACATTTAATCTCTGCAACTAGCTGATTTTTTAGGGCTTTCATGCATGTACATACCAGATGGTCCAAAATCATTTGGTCAGTATAAACTTCGAAATAGGCGTGGTCCTCTTTGACGTAACGCTGGCTACGAAAAAAGCACGTAATCCGGCGGATGAAGAAAACCGGAAACTGTCCGAAAGGAGATCGGCGTCATGAAACGATCATTGCGAGCCACACGATTCAGCTTCGCGGGGTCCTTGTTCCTAGGCTTGGTGGTTTCCGTGCTATCATCCGGTACCGCCGGCGCAGTCTCCGACGATGAGGACCGGCTGTTCAGGATGGCTTCTCACGACAAGGATAACGGCACCGTACGACAGCTCTTGGCCGAGGGGGTCAGTCCGAACGCGCCGGGGAACTTCGATGGCCGGACCGCAATCCACAACGCCGCCAAGGGTGGTGCCGCGAAGAACCTGGCCGCCATGCTGCAAGCCGGTGGCAAGCCGAACGTACAAGACCGGGACGGCGATACACCATTGCATCTGGCCAGCAGGGGCAGTTTCTCCGGCGGCTTTACGGATCACGCAGCCGCCGTCCGGGTCTTGCTGCAGCATGGCGCGGACGTCCACCGGACCAATAGCTCGAGTGAAACCCCGTTGCATGTTGCTGTGTTTGCCGGCGTCGGTTCCGCTCACGTGGGCGTGGTCAGCGCCCTGCTGGATGCCGGCGCGCGGTCGTCGGCGGTTGATGGGAACGGGTTAACGGTTTTGCAGCGCTTCGCCCGGCACGGTGAGAACAATGGTGCCATCGTCAGGCTGCTGCTCCGGGCCGGTGCCAACCCGGACCAAAAGGATCCCCGGGGCGACGCGCCGCTGCACGCCGCAATCAAGTCAGGCGGGAGCTACGGCAAGGCGGAGGTCGTCGAAGCATTACTGGATGGCGGGGCCAACCCCTGCGTGCGCGATGCCCGTGGGTCCACTCCCTACCACATGTCTTCCAACCTGAATAGGATTCATCGCGCTTTGGCCCGGGCTGGGGGTTCCGATGCGAGCCACGCCGGAGATTCAGGTTGTCGAGGGCTGTTCGAAGACGCGCCGAAGATGATTGACGAGAGGGATGATGGTAGTGACGATTCATCGAAGATGGCCCACGAAGAGGGTGAGCGAGGAGACGACGAGTCTAAGCTGGCCTACGAAGCGAGTAATGAGAGTGCTGACTCGTCGGAGATGGCTTACGAAGAAGTCGCGTCTCTTGAGGGAATTTTGCCGGAAAATGATGGCAACGACGACTCGCCGGAGATGGGCTATGAGGCTGAATTGCGGGCCTGGGAAGAAAGGGAAGAAGCGCGGAGGGCCGAGGAAGCCCGCAGAGCCGAAGAGGCCCGACTAGCCGAAGAAGCTCAAAGGGCAGAGGTTGCTCGGAGCAGGCAAGCCCGCAGGCAACAACAGAACCGGGTTCCCGATTCCCGGCGCAGTTCGCCCGGCGCGTTTGGTTCGTCGAACTGCCAGGATCTGACGCTGACTTGTAGCCGGGTTATGGCAACGATAGAAGCGCGAGTGGCGCCCATCAAGGCGCGCCTGGATGCAGGCGGCCTGTCGGTATCCCGGACGGCGGAACTGACGGCCCAGATGCTCAAGATATTTCTTGACCAAGCTCCCATCTGCTACGCCACCGAAACGCGGCCACAGTGCAGGGCCGCGAATCAACGAGATCTTCAGCAGGCACGGCGGAGTTATGAATCCGCGTTGAAAACCGCCAGGCAGGCTCGCGGTGAATCGCGATCGGGGTCGGGGTCAGGCAGGCGGCTATTGGAATTGCCGCGCTGGAACACGGACGGTAGTCTTGCGAAGTAACCGTGCCCTCGTCCGCGTTGGAAACCGTGCAGCAGGCTCAAAGAGGAGTAAACATGAGAAGCCATTCAGGAAAGGAGCCAGTGAGATGAAAAGAACCGCGAAGAACGTGCCGGTTTCCAGGTCGGTCGAGAAGCCTGGGCGGCGTGCGCAGGGACTCCGCTTCCTGCTGCGACGGGCGATCGGACTTGCGCTGGTCGCTGTGGCTCTGGCCGTGGTAGCAGCCCCGTCGGAGGCGCAATCAGGGTCACTTCATCGGGCAGTGAAGGCAGGGGATCTCAACGGGCTGACCCGGGTGCTGGCGGCGGCGGGCGTGGACGTGAACGCGCGCGATAACCGGGGCCGGACGGCGTTGATGTACGCGGTGGACAAGGGCTACGTGCTGATGGTAGAGCCGTTGTTGGAGGCGCAGGCGGACCCCAACGTCCGGGCGCCGGATGGGGCCACGGCCCTGTTCATCGCGGCGGTGCATGGCCATTCGGAGATCATCACGCTGCTGATGAAAGCCGGGGCCGACCCCACGATCAAGGGGCCGAAAATCAAGGGGCTCAAGGGAAGGACGCCAACGGAGGTGGCTCAGACGCCTTACGGAGACCCGGAGGCAGCCCTCAAGAAGGGAGAGCCGCCCGAGGTCATTGCGTTGCTGAAGGGTCAGACGTGGGAACAAGTTGAGGATCTAAAGCGACTCCTGCGAGAGAGGCCGCCCGGGTCTGTCTTCCGCGATTGCGCCCAGTGTCCGGAAATGGTCGTGGTACCGGCGGGTCGCTTCCGGATGGGCGATTTGTCCGGTGATGGCAACAAAGCCGAACAACCGGTTCATGAGGTGGCGATTGCCGAGCCATTGGCCGTTGGAGTGTACGAGGTCACACGGGGGGAGTTTGGACGGTTTGTCGAGGCCACGAGGTATTCAGCAGGGAATTCGTGCGTGACGCACGAAAGTGGCAAGTCTGAGAAGCGCGCCGGCCACCATTGGCGCGATCCGGGGTTTGCGCAAACGGACCGGCATCCAGTGGTGTGCGTGTATTGGGATGATGTGCAGGCATACGTGCGCTGGCTGTCGCGCGAGACGGGCAAGTCCTATCGGCTGATGAGCGAGGCGGAATGGGAATACGCGGCGCGGGGAGGAACGACGGCGAAGTATTGGTGGGGATACGGAGCCGATCATGACCAAGCGAATTATGGTACGGACGAATGCTGTGAGGGGGTGGCTGCAGGCGGGGATCGATGGGTGAACACGGCTCCCGTGGGGAGTTTCGAGGCGAACGCCTTCGGTCTGTTCGATACGGCGGGCAATGTGGGGGAATGGGTGGAGGATTGTTATAACGATGACTACAGCGGGGCACCGTCTGATGGCAGCGCTTGGACGAGCGGGCACTGCGACTGGCGCGTGATGCGCGGCGGCTCCTGGAGAGGCGATCCGGGGGACCTGCGCTCCGCATACCGAGACGCGGGCAACACCGCCGCCAGTTTCAACTTTACCGGGGCCCGTGTGGCTCAGACTCTCACCCCATGAGTCCTTACCTCTTGACCTCTTGTGGGGGTCCAGGGGGCTTTGCCCCCTGGTTCGCGTGGAGAGGGAGCCTGAGAGCACCCGCTGGGGTTGAGAAGTTGGGCGCGTTGCCAGCCAGGGTCTTCGCTGCACAAATTGCAGCAAGATATTGCCCCTCGATGACGATGAGGGGGTGCGTAGCGAGTACAAGGAAAGTTCTTCCGGGATTGATCAAACGTTTTATCAACTTACTCCTTAAATGTTTGAGTGGAGCACAATGGAGAGCCCAACATGATACAGTCTCCTACAGATAGTCCTGGAATTTCATCAAACAATGGAAGCCCGCCGTTGCATATATTGATATCCTGTTTTGTTGTTGGCGTCCTGTTCATTTCTTTTTCATTGATTATTGATATGCATCTCTGCTCACTTGGAATCCAATTATTAATGTGTGTCGGTGTGGTTCTCGTAATATGGGCCCTGTCTGGAAAACAAGTGTACGCGGTGTTCAAAAAGTATGATTTGGAGATAAGGGGGGTTGCCCTTGCAATTATAGTGATGATAATGATGCTCTTCGCGATCGTTCACCTTTACGCACGAAGCAACGAAATGCGTTGTAAGATGGATGAGAACGTAGTGATCAAGAGTTGGGTGCAGATTGAGAGCGCACACGCTCAGAGTGCGTCGCAGAAATCAGAGTCAGACGGTTGGGTTTACGTCGGAATCAAGTTTGGCCAGAGTTGGGACGAAAGATATTTTACCTGGGATGGTTATAGTAAAGGCCCGCCTGAGAAGGGTAAGACCTTGACTGCGACTGGGACAGTACACTTGCGAGAGGACCACATCCGCTATACAGAAGATGAAGGATGGGTTAATTCCACATCAGTCGGAATCATTAAGCCTGGTAACAGGGTTAAAGTTTTGGACACAAAAACAGTGGCTGATGGTTTTCATTGGGTAAAGATCAGAAGGCTACAGAACGAGAAGAAAAAATAAAGTCCGTAGGCACAGAATTTTCTCGAAGTCGGATAGGTAAGGTTAGCGAAGTATAACAAGACATCTTCGCTGTTCGACGAAGCCGGAACGTGTCGGATTACGCTCCGCCAATCCGATCCGCTCGCTTACTCTACCCCACCCGCATCCCCTCTTATCAAATCCCCCTCACCCTAACCCTCTCCCGCGGTGGGGAGAGGGGATAGGTCAGGCATGGTGGCGTCTGTTCCGTCTGTGTCGTGTCTGTGCTAACATGAATCCATGAAACGGATTTTCGGACTCGAGTGTGAATACGGGCTTACGTTTTCGCCCAATGGCCGGGTGTATCTGCCCATTGAAAAAATCCTGGGATACATCTTCGAAGGGTTGATCCCGAACAGTTGGCCGTCCAACGCTTTCCTCACGAATGGGGCCAGGTTTTATCAGGACACCGGCTGCCATCCCGAGTATGCCACGCCGGAATGTGACGACATTTTCGAGTTGGTGGTGCATGAAAAGGCCGGCGAGCGGATCCTCGAATCCTGTTTGCCCGCGGCGGAAGAACGTCTCCGGGAAGAAGGCCTCGCCGGGGACATCTATATTTTCAAGAACAATACGGATTCCCTGGGGAATACCTACGGATGCCATGAAAACTTTCTGATGCAGCGTGACGTGGATTTTTGGAAGGTGGCGGAACAGCTCATCCCGTTTTTCGTGACGCGACAGATTTATTCGGGCGCAGGGAAAGTGCTCAAGGTCTCGGGCAAGCCGCATTATTTTTTGTCCCAGCGAGCCCAGCACATTCATGAAAAAACCTCGTCCTCCACGACGTCGTCCCGCAGCATTATCAACACGCGGGATGAGCCGCATGCCGACGCCGAACGGTATCGACGCCTCCACATCATTCTCGGGGATTCGAATATGTCGGAATTCGCCACGTACCTGAAGGTCGGCACGGCGGACTTGGTGTTGTCCATGATCGAGGCCGGGTATTTTATCAAGGGTATTGAATTGGAGGATCCCGTCAAGGCCATCAGGGAAATTTCCCGGGACCCCACGTTGAAAAAAAAGGTGAAGTTGGACGACGGGCGGGAATTTTCCGCGCTGGAGATCCAGCGCGTCTATTTGGAAAAGGCCTCGGAATTTCTTCACGCCCGGCCTTATGACAAGGTGCTGGCCGACGTCCTGACGGAATGGGAGCGCGTGTTGGATGCATTGGAGGCGGATCCCATGCAGTTGGTGCGGGAGATCGATTGGGTAACGAAACGCTGGGTGATTCAATCGTATATCGACCGGAAAGGATGCGGGTGGGATGATCCGCGAGTGGCGATGATGGACCTGCAATACCACGACGTGAACCGGAAGCGCGGGTTGTATTACATCTTGGAGGCCCATGAAAAGACGGTGAAGATGGTGGATGAGCGAGCCGTAGAGCGCGCCACGTCCCTACCGCCCCAGTCCACCCGTGCCAAGGTTCGAGGTGATTTCATTCGATTTGCCCGGGCCAAAAATCGATCCTACACGGTCGATTGGACGTATTTGAAATTAAACGGCTATTGGGAAGAAACGATCTTGTGTATGGATCCCTTTTGTGCGTTCAATCGGCGGGTCGACGAACTGCTGGCCCAGGTGTCTCCCGCTTCCCTCCGGACGTGACATGACCTTGCCTGCCTTTTCTTCCCACGTGAACGTGCGTCCGTGGCTGGTAGCGCTGGTGTTGGTGCTGGCGAGCGTGTTCCCGATCAGCCTGTTTTTCAGGGAAGGGCCGCAGCATTCCGTGGGGGCCGATGGACAAGTCAGTGGCAAGCAGGGAGAAGTGTTGCTGGTGACGATCCCCATTCGGGACCGGCCGGACCGGGTCGAAGGGCAATTCCTAAAGCGAACGCTGACCTTTTTTCCCATCACGGAACAGACGTATGCCGGACTGTTGGGATTGGATATGCAGGACCGCCCCGGACGCTATGAACTCACGATCAAGGTCGTCTATCCCCAACGAACGGAACGCCGGAGCCTATGGGTGCTGGTGATGAAGGAAGAGTATCCCGAGCAACGGTTGACCTTGCCCTCCAAGATGGTGGACCTCGATAAGAAAACCCTGGCGCGGGTCCAGACCGAATCCAAGGCCGTGCACGAGGCTTTTGCCGGTTTCGTGCCGCATCCCTTGTGGAAAGACCGGTTTATGGAGCCGGTCCAGGGGAAAATCTCCGGCCGATTCGGCAGTCGCCGGGTCATCAACGGGCAACCCAGAAAACCCCATAGCGGTGAAGACATCGCGGCGCCCGAAGGCACGCCCGTGTTGGCCATGAACGATGGGATGGTGCGCCTCACCGCGGATCACTTCTTTTCGGGAAAAGGGGTAATCGTGGATCATGGTCTTGGCCTCTTTTCCATGTATTTTCATTTGTCCAGCGTGGACGTGAAGCATGGCCAGGACGTGAAAAAAGGGCAGGTGATCGGCAAAGTCGGCTCCACGGGACGGGCGACAGGCCCGCACCTTCATTGGGGAGTGCGCCTGAATGGATCGCGGGTTGATCCCTACTCGTTGCTTGATCTGAGCGTTGACTCCCAATCGTAACCGGTTCTCCGACGTGTATCCATGAACAACGTCTGTGTGTTTTGCGGTTCCAGTACCGGCTTGAGGAGTCGTTATGCCGAGGTGGCCGGGCTGCTGGGTCAAGAACTCGCCGCGCGCGGGCTGGGATTGGTCTACGGCGGAGGGAACATCGGGTTGATGGAGGTGCTGGCGAACGCCTGCCGTGCCGGAGACGGCCGGGTGATCGGGGTCATCCCGGAATTCATGGTGAACAATCAATGGGCCCGGCACGACGTGTCCGCGCTCCACGTGGTGGAATCGATGCATGAGCGCAAGGCCCTCATGGCGGATCTGGCCGATGCCTTCATCGCGCTGCCCGGAGGCTACGGGACCCTGGAAGAGTTTTGTGAAATGATCACCTGGCGCCAGCTCGAGCTACATCGGAAACCTTGCGGCCTGTTGAACGTCGATGGCTTTTTCGATCCGTTCCTGGCGTTCTTGGATCATCAGACACGGGAAGGGTTTTTAGCCCCTGAAAATCGAGCATTGATTCGCGTGGCCTCCGATCCGGCGACGCTGCTGGATCTGCTGAATGACGCCTGAGGCCGGACGTTCTTCTACTTCCCGCTGGACAGGCACGGGGGCCTGTCCCTACGCCAAATGAGGGGAACTAAGGAAGAGTGCCGGTTCAGGGAATCTCTGATTTATTGTGATAGCGGTATGCAGGGCAAGGCGTCCCACAGCGAAGCCCGAGACATATCAAATAGATAGTCGAGGGGTGAGCGAGGACACAACGACGCCATGCGCCCGATAGTGCGATAAATGAGAGGTTCCCTAGTAGGCCGGTGGCCGGGAAAGCGGCTCGCTCGTGACCAATTCCACGGCTCGCAGATTATCGAAGGCGAATTTTCCATCGCCGGTGGTTATGATCCCGATCCTGCCCGTCCGCAAGGTGGAGTCGTAGACGGAGAGGAAAAATTGGTTGTCGAACGAAATTTCAAAAAAGTCTTTACTCACGATCGTATTTCGCTGGACCCGCAGGAAATGCCATGGCGTGCGTTTCTTCGGAATGACCTCGTGTTCCTCGATCAGGACGGGTTTCCCGTTGTCAAAACGATAGGCCTTGAGCATGTTGCTGGCCGGATAAACGATGACGGCATAGAAATTGCCGAGATCCTGGAAGTTCAGTATCAGGCCGGCTGCCGCGGTCGGTGTCCCGAGTTGTGAAAGCATGCCCACCGTCAGGTCAAGGTATTCCATCTGAATCGTGTCGTTGACCAGCAGTTGATAACAGCCGGGGGTGGGGCAGGAGGTCGATTGCAATAATGCATGCGTCCGGCTTGGCGCGTCGTTGTCGGTCATAATCTTCCATTCCCCGAGGTGACCATGTCCCAGGGTATGGGAGGAAAACCCGGGGGGGAGAGCCGCATCAAGGTGCTTTTCAAAATTCCATTCCTGAAAAATCGGAGGCGTATGCCGCAAGACGGCGCGCGGCAGTTCCTTCAGGGGTTCGGCGTCTTCTGCGAAAAGAACGGGAATCCCCATACATAGCACCATCGCCACGGCAGCGAGGCCAAGAAAGAGGCCGCGCGAAAGAAAAAGGCCCGTCTTCGATACGGGGTGACGGGAAGGAATACGGGAATACGGAAAGGGAACTGTGTTATGCATGAATCTCACCACATGAATGAATGTTTGCCAATGGGTTTGCGCTTGGATCATACGAAGAAGAAGCCCTTTGCTGCAAGGTGACAGAAGGAAAGGTCCTACGCATATGCCATTGGCGAGAAAAAATGGTGGGCCAAGTGTCGTGCAAGCCGATGAACGGGTGGCGTGGTTGGCGTTGGTGCCCGTTGTCCTGACGGGCTGCTTTTATCTTCTTCCGGCCTCGGCCCGGCAGAATCTGTTGCTGCAATTTGTGCCGCAGCTCGCTGCATACGGGGCGCTCGTCATCTGGTGGAAGGCCAATACCGATGTGCTGCCGGCACTGGGCCTGTCTCGGGACATCCTGACGCAGGGGTTGGGGTGGGGAATCGGCACGGGATGTTTCCTGGGGGTGGTCAACTCGATCGTGATCCTGTGGGTGGTGCCGGCGCTCGGCGGCGACATTCTGTTTTTGGCCGATACGCCGCATGCCAGGATGCCTGTGTTCGTGATGATCCCCTGGTTCACGGTCGTCATCGCAATTGCAGTCGAATTGAATTTTCGAGGATTTCTCCTGGGCAGGCTGGAGTGTTTCTGCGGCCGATGGCTGCCGGCGACGCGTACACACGGCCTGCGGCTTGGTTCGATCGTCGCGATGCTGGTGTCGGCGCTGGTGTTTGCGTTCGATCCTTTCATGGTAATGACGTTTAGGCATCTCCACTGGATCGCCGTCTGGGACGGATTCATTTGGGCGGCCCTCTTTGTGCGGTGGCGGAACTTGGTGACGGTGATTGCAGCCCATGCCATTGAGGTGATGATCCTGTATCTCAGCGTGAAAACGGCGCTTACGTGATTCCCGTGGTGTCGTGGACGGAGGGGCGTGGGGATTTGCGCCCGGCGCAAGTCTAGTGTAAATCTAGCTTTTGCCAAAAATCCGGAGAGGAGTCACTTGATGGACGAACTTGTCAAACCCATCGTGCAGGCCTTTTTGGTATGCGATTCCGTGATCCTGGACAGTTTTACCAGAAAGAAAAGCATCATCGGCACGTTCACGCACTTGTGGGCGCCACGATTTCCCTGCCAGCATCCTCAGATGGGCGTCTATTTTTGTTTGACGGACGCGGAAGGACAGTATGAATTCGAGCTGCGTCTCGTGTATTTGGATCAGGATCAACTTATCGGGACGGCTTCCTTGCCGTCGGTTGAAATCAAAGACCGGCTACAGATTCATGATTTCGGCGTGAATATTCCCGCTTTGGTCTTTCCGGCTCCGGGCCGGTATGAGTTCCGATTGTTTGCCAATGGCTATTTCGTCACCCAAAAAGACTTCAATGTAATCCAACAAACCCCTCCGCAGCCCAAGCCAGAATCCTCGTAGGCGTGCCTCTTCTTCTGCCGTCATCCGCGAATCCTTCCTTCTGTCATTCGCGACAATATGAACTGGATCCCCGCTAATTACTGCGGGGACGAATCCAGGGTCTTTGCTTTTTCCTCGTCCGTGAAGGCGAGGGACGGCACCTTTCGGCTTCGCTCAGGGCAGGCGCAGGCCGTCCCCTACACAGACAGTCGCCGGACCTTGACTTTTTACAGGCGGGATTTATCTACAAACGTAGAAGCGCTTCAAGAAAAACAGAGAATGCTAACGAAAGAGGAGGTGCGATATGTTGGTCAAATGGAATCCGTTTCAAGAACTCGAACGAACCTTGGGCTGGTGGAACGCGCAGCCGTTTCGACGTCCGCAATGGGATGATCCGCAGGCGTCGGCGCTCAATTGGGTTCCGCCGGTGAACGTCTATGAAGATAAAGAGCATCTGTTCGTGGAAGCACAATTGCCGGGTATTGACATGAATGAAGTGAAGATCTCCGTGACCGACGACACGTTACAACTGTATGGTGAGCGGAAAGATGACCGGACGGAAGACCGGGACAACTACCATTTCCGGGAAGCGCAGTATGGGTCGTTTGCCCGAAGTTTCCGTCTTCCCGACTACGTCAACCCGGATCAGGCGATGGCGCGGTACGAGAAAGGCGTGCTGATCGTGCAGGTTCCCAAGCGGGAAGAAACCAAGCCCAAATCGATCCCGATCGACGTCAAGGGATAAGCCCACTTCGCGTTGAACGTGCCGGTGCCAGGGCGAGGCTGAGTTTTCGAAAAGCCTTGCCCCGGCGCGTTCGGGCGAGGCCCCGCATCAGATCTCTCCGTTTTTTCTTTCGTTTTCTTGTGAAAAGTGTCCTGCTCGTTTAATCTGCTCCTTCTGATCGCGGGTATCCTGTTCGGTCAATGCCAGGAGGAAGCGAGTGATTGTTGTCACGTCCCAGCTATCGATTCCTGAGCAGGAACTCCGATTTCGCGCGTCACGCAGCAGTGGCCCGGGAGGGCAAAACGTCAATAAGGTGAATACGCGCGTGACGTTGCATTTTGACGTCCTGCGTTCCCCTTCGTTGACCGCCGGGCAAAAATCTCTGATCAACAGAAAGCTCCAAACCCGGATTAACAAGGAGGGGGTGTTGTATCTGCACGCCCAACGAGCTGCGAGCCAAGCCATGAATCGAGCCGATTTGGTCGATAAGTTTTGCCGCCTTTTGCACGAAGCCCTGGCTCCCCGGAAGATCCGGAAAGAGACCCGCATCTCGAAACGTTCCATTGAGCAGCGATTGGATCAGAAAAAACAGCGAGGACGGGTCAAGCAGTTGCGTAATCAACCCATCCGGGTCGACGACTGACCCTTCACAAAATCTGACAAGGAGTATGTCATGCCGGCCAACCGGAACGCGTCGTTTGAAGCGTTGAATCCTCCTAGAGCCAAAGCGATTCCTACGACCCTGCAAGAGCACGACCGGTCACGGGTTGATCAGTATTATTGGTTGGCCGAACGCGACAATCCCGACGTGCTGGCCTATCTTGAAGAAGAGAATGCTTATGCCCGGGAAGTCATGGTCCACCGCGCGACGTTCGAGGAGACCCTGTTTGAAGAGATTAAGGGCCGGATCAAACAGACCGACTTGTCCGCTCCCTATAAACTCGATGACTACTACTATTACACGCGCTATGAAGAAGGGAAGGAATATCCCTTGTATTGCCGGAAGCGGGAAACGTTGGACGCCCGAGAAGAGCTGATGTTGGACCTGAACGTGCTGGCCGAAGGCCACGAATTTTTTGCCGTCGGCGGGATGGCCGTGAGTGCGGTCCAGGATCTGCTCGCGTATGCGTTCGATTCGCAGGGGAGACGCATCTACACGGTGCGATTCAAAAATCTGGTCACCGGCGAGTTGCTGGACGACGTTATCGAAAACGTGACGGGTAATCTCGCCTGGGCCAACGACAACGCGACGCTGTTCTACGGCAAACAGGATCCGCATACCCTGCGCGCGTTTCAGGTGTTTCGACATCGGCTGGGTTCTGATCCGTCTTCCGACGTCCTGGTGTTCGAAGAAGAGGACGAGACGTTTTCCACGGTTGTCTTCAAGACCAAGTCGAAGCAGTACCTGATGATTGCGTCGTATCAAACTGTGAGCACGGAATATCGCTATCTGGCAGCGGATGATCCGGAGGGCGAATTTTCAGTGTTTCTCCCTCGTGAGCGGTTTCACGAGTATGACGTGGATCATGACCGGGACACGTTCTATATTCGAACCAACTGGGAGGCGAAGAACTTTCGTCTCATGAAGACGCCGCTCTGGCAAACGGACCGGTCATCGTGGCAGGAGGTGATTCCCCATCGTGACGACGTCCTGCTGGAATCCTTTGAATTGTTTCGCGACTTTCTAGTGGCGGAGGAACGACATCTGGGGCTGGTGCGCTTTCGCGTTATGCCGTCGAAAGAGGACGGCGAACATGAGGTGGATTTCGGGGAACCGGCGTATTCGGCGGAGTTGCGGGACAATCACGATTTCAATACGTCCACCTTGCGGTACGGGTACACCTCCATGACCACGCCGGATTCAGTGTATGACTATGATATGAACACCCGGGAAAAGGTCCTGCTGAAACAGGAAGAAGTCCTGGGCGGGTTTGATGTCTCGCACTATGCCACTGAACGAACGTGGGCCACTGCCTCGGACGGGAAACGGATTCCGATTTCGTTGGTGTACCGAAAAACGCTCAGAAAACCAGAAGGGAACCCGCTTCTGCTGTATGGATATGGGTCCTACGGTAACAGCATGGACGCGGATTTTCGCTCTCCGCGTTTAAGCTTGCTAGACCGGGGATTTGTGTTTGCCGTCGCGCACGTGCGGGGAGGGGAGGAACTGGGCCGTGATTGGTATGAGTCAGGTAAACTCTTTCACAAGAAAAACACGTTTACGGATTTTATCGCCTGTGCCGAACACTTGGTACAACAAGGCTATGCCACAAAAGAGCATGTGTATGCCATGGGCGGCAGCGCCGGGGGTCTGCTCATGGGGGCGGTGGTCAACATGCGGCCTGACCTGTTTCACGGGGTGGTGGCGCAAGTCCCGTTTGTCGATATCATGACCACGATGTTGGATGCGTCGATTCCCCTGACGACGGGAGAATACGATGAATGGGGTGATCCCAACCGGAAAGAGGATTACGAGTACATGCTGTCCTATTCCCCGTATGACAACGTCACTGAACAGGCCTATCCTCATCTCCTGGTGACTACGGGACTCCATGACTCGCAAGTACAATATTGGGAGCCCGCGAAATGGGTGGCCAAATTACGCCGCGTGAAAACCGGCGAGAACCTGTTGCTCCTCAAAACCAACATGGACGCGGGCCATGGCGGAGCCTCCGGCCGGTTCCAGCGATACAAGGAACTGGCCTTCATCTACACCTTCCTCCTGGATCTGGCGAATCTGACGGATTCATGACCCCATCCATCCTTTAATACATCGCAGCCAGTTGTGTCTTCACCGTCGGCTCGCGGAGTTTTTTTAGGGCCAGCACTTCGATTTGCCGGATCCGTTCACGCGTCACGTTCAGGAGTTTCCCCACTTCTTCGAGTGTGCGGGATTGTCCGTTGCCGATGCCGAAACGTAACCGAATTACTTCTTCTTCTCGTGGCGTCAGGAACCCAAGAATGCGATGGAGTTGAGTTCTCATCTGTTCTTCTTGGACATGTACATCAGGAGCCGGAGCATTGTCATCCGGAAGACAATCTTCCAGGAACGTTTCCCCGTCGGCGTTGGGTTGATCAAACGAAATCGGTTCCAAAAACGCCTGCATCGTCTGCTGCACCCGTGCGGGATTGGTGGCCAAAGCCAGGGCTATTTCCTCGTGACTGGGCTCGCGCCCCAGCTTTTGGGCCAAGCGATGGGAAACCTTGATCATGCGTTGCCACGCTTCCGTCGTATGAACCGGAACCCGAATGGTCCGGGACTGGTCGGCCACGGCGCGTAAAATACCCTGGCGGATCCACCACGTGGCATACGTACTGAATTTGAACCCCTTTTGATATTGAAAACGTTCGGCCGCCCGCATCAACCCGACGTTCCCTTCCTGGATGAGATCCAAAAACCCCAGCCCGCGTCCCGTAAAGCGTTTGGCAATATCAACGACAAGGCGAAGGTTGCGTTGAACCAACTCTTCCTTGGCCTGTTCCAATTGGACGCGGTTGTCAGCCAACTCGCGTTGAAGTTGTTGGAGGCGTTTCCGGAGCTTGCGGGTTTTGAGCCCACGAGTGGATACGGCGTTTCCGAGTGCGGACAATCGTTCCTCGGCCTCGTTCAAAGCCGGGGCCGATAAGCCGCTCAGTCCCCGAATCTCGGTCAGAGAATGCAAGGCTTCATGAAACTCAGGCCTGTCGCCGAGGGTGCCGACGTCTTGAATGGCCTGGGTAAGCACACCCCGGATGTTTTGGCTGCTCTCGTCGATCCGTTTGGCCAGCTCCAGTTCCTCCTGTTTGTTCAGGAGGGGGCGTGACCGAAAAGTACGAAAATAGATGGGTTCCAGCGCGGTGTCCTGAGTTTCCTTGTCTTCGTTTTTCTTGCCATCCGGAAAATCCTCGATCATGGTATCCAGCGTCGGGGTACCGTGAAGGAAAACATTTGAGACAGGAAGTTTGCCGGTTGTCGGATGTTGATACTCGACCTTGTCGATGGCGAATGGTTTGTTGTCGGTCGTGTTCATGGCTTTCTCCTCTCTCGTCACTAAAAGATCCAATTCCTGGGAACTCATCGGGAACAACGGTCGTTGTTCCCGACGGTCCTTCCCCGGTTACACCTTGACGGTCAGGAACAGCGGCGTTCCTTGACGGTTGATAAACAGGAGAATCGTTTGCTCGTTCGGCAAGGCGTTCACCGCCTGTCGAAAGTCTTGCGACGATTCTACCGGCGTATGGTTGATCTCACGGATCACGTCCCCTTGAACGAGTCCGGCCTGCTCGGCTTGGCTGCCCGTGCGAATGCTTGTAACCACGACACCCGTGACGTGACCGTCAACGCCGAGTCGCTTGGCCATAAGGGGCGTGAGATCCTCCACGGTCAGCCCGGCCAGGCGAGACTTTGCATCGGGTTGTTCTTCGGAGGCGACCTGTTGCCTCATCGGATGTTCAACGATCGTCGTGCGCAGAGCCTGTTCGGTTCCTTCGCGCATGACCGTGATGGTGACCTCGGTCCCGACCGGGGTGGTGGTCACCGCTCGTTGCAACTCCCTGGGATCTGCAACCGGCTGTTGCTGATAGCGAATGATGGTATCGCCTCGTCGGAGTCCGGCACGGTCCGCCGGGCTTGCTTCACGGACCTCCGTCACGATGGCTCCATCAGGACGATTCAAGTGAAACGACTTGGCCAGGTCAGGCGTGACGGCTTGAATCCCGACGCCCAAAAACCCGCGGGTGACTTTCCCCGTCGTCACCAGGCTGGTATAGACGTGTTGGCCGATGCTGGCGGGAATGGCCAATCCCACGCCCTGGTTGCCGCCCGTCCTCGAGAGAATGGCGGTGTTGATGCCTACCAATTCGCCATGCATGTTGACCAGTGCGCCCCCGGAGTTCCCTGGATTAATTGCGGCATCGGTTTGAATGAAATCTTCATACTGCGTGATCCCGACGCCTCGACCTTTGGCGCTCACGATGCCCTGCGTGACCGTGGAGCGCAGTCCGAATGGACTCCCGATCGCGAGGACGTAGTCCCCAACCTCGAGTCTGGACGAATCACCCCAGGCGATAAACGGCAGGTTGTCACCCTGAATTTTGATCACGGCCAAATCCGTTTGCGGGTCGCTCCCCACGATTGAACCGGTGAACTCCCGTTTATCGAGCAAGGCGACCTTCACCGTTTTCGCTCCCTCGACCACGTGATGGTTGGTGACTACGTACCCTTCAGGACTCACGATGACCCCGGATCCCATCCCCATGCCACGAGGTTCTTGCCGCGGGTTGGGAACGGATGGCATCCCGAAGGAATGTTTGTCCCGCGGGTCATACTTGAACCAATCGGGGAGGCCGGGCACGTCGGGCATGTCGGAGAATCCGGTGCCCATGACTTTGGCAACGGTGATATTGACCACGGCCGGTCGGACCGCTTTGACAATGTGCGCGAATCCACGTCCGACCTCGGAAGGTTGTGCTATGGAAGGAGCCGGAGTCGAGACCGAAGACTGGGCCGGCGATCCCACCGCGCCGGTTGAAAGAGCGGCGACCAACATTCCCGTAAAAAGCAAGCTCACCGTGAGAGCGATCAGGAACTTTGTTTTGCCCTGCGTCGCGGTGAGCGACATGGACGATGAGCGGTACAGCGTTTGTTTCATGGTTTCCTCCTTTATGTAGGGGCGGTGTTCGCCTTGTTCAATCATTAGCTGAAACAGTTGTAGCACCGGAACATGAAAGAAAAATTAATCGTGGATTAAAAATTTCTAATTCGGAATGATCGTCTCCCTCTTCAGCCTTGGGGCGAGGGAGGATACGCGAATGGTCAAGAAGCAGAGGCGGCAGGCAGCAAGGGAAGGGAAATCGTAAAACAGGAACCATGGCCAAAGGTGCTGGTGACCTCGATGGTGCCATGGTGTGCTTCGGCGATCCATTTGCAGATCGACAGGCCGAGGCCGGTGCCCTTTTGAGCGTGCGCCCGTGCGGCATCGGTTCGGTAAAATCGGTCGAAGATGAGACGCTGTTCTTCCGGAGTCATGCCGATCCCATGATCCTGAATGGTTACTAGGGCCATCCCGCGGTGTTGCGTCAACCCGAGTTGTATGGTGCCCTGGGGTAAGGAATATTTGACGGCGTTGTCGACCACGTTCAGGATCAGTTCCCGAAGCCGCCATTCATCTCCCGATACCTGGAGCGGTTCGACCTGTTCCAGGGTCGTGTCGATCTGCCGCTCTTTTCCCAGGACCATGGCTTGCAATTGAATCTCCTGGACCAACGTATCAAGTTGTACGGGGTCTGATGCGACGTGCACTTCGCCGAGATCGGCGCGTGAAAGAAACATCAGCTCTTCCACGATGCGGCTCATCCGATCGATTTCTTCCAGGTTACTTTCCAGGGCTTCCCGATAGACTTCCGGCGAACGGGGTTTTCTCAACGCCAGTTCGGTTTCTCCCTTCGTGATCGTCAATGGGGTGCGTAATTCGTGTGACGCATCGGCACTGAACTGACGGATTTGTCGAATCGATGCCTCCAGCCTGGCGATCATGTTGTTAAACGTGGAAGCCAGGCGACCGATTTCATCTTTCGACGTAGTTTCGATACGCTGTGTGAGGTCGCCTCCGGCAATCCGTTGAGCGGTCAGGGTCATGTCGTCGACGGGTCGCAACGCCCGCCCGGCCAAAAACCAGCCCCCCAACACGCTCACCATCACGGCCAGCGGAGAGCCTATGAGCAGGACGAACACCAGGCGAGCCAGCATTTCTTCCTCGGGCTGGAGGGATGTCCCGACTCGCAAGATATTCACAAGGGTCTGCCCGTGTCGAATGGGATACGAGAGCAAGCGGATGGGGATTTCGTCATGGAACCGGACGGTTTCGAAGACGGCCCGGCCCTGCAGGCTCGATTGAAGGGCGGTTTGACTGAGAGGAATGTTCCACGTTTTGATGTTGGCGGACTGGAGCGTGACTTGACCTTGCGGGCCGAAAATCTGGAAGAACTTGTCGATGAGGGCCAGCTCGGGGAAGGCCTGCGTCAGGTCGTCCAATAACAGGAACGGACCGAAGCGATGTTCTTCAAGCGATCGGGAGGCCGCGACGGCCGCTTCCTCCAGCGAACGGTCGATCTGGTCTTCCAACGCGCGGGCCATGACTCCGTACAGCGCGGTCGCGAAGAGGAGCATGATCAAGGCCAAGCCCCCGCCATACCAGATGGTCAACCGGACGCGGATGGAGGTGTTAGGAGCCCACATCGGTCAACTTCAGGGTATAGCCACTGCCGCGGACGGTGTGGATGAGGCCCCGGTCATGGCCGCGATCGATTTTGTTCCGGAGATAACTGATATAGACGTCGATGACATTCGTGAAGGTGTCAAAATCCAGGTCCCACACGTGCTCGGCAATCATCGGGCGCGTGAGTACGCGTCCCGCGTTGCGCATCATATATTCCAGTAACGCGTATTCCTTCGAGGTCAGTTCGATCCGTTCCCCGCCGCGCGTGACTTCGTGGTTGGTGGGATTCAGCATGAGATCGTCGACCTGCAATATGCCAGCCGAATCTCCACTGGCTCGACGCAACAGGGCCCGGGCCCTGGCGATCAACTCTTCAATGGCAAAGGGTTTGGTGAGATAGTCGTCCGCGCCGGCGTCCAGCCCTTTCACGCGTTGATCCACTTTCGAGCGCGCGGTCAAAATGAGAATCGGGGTGGTGACCTTGGCGTCCCGGACGGCTTTCAGTACGTCGATGCCGGGAAGGCCGGGCAGCAGGAGATCCAGGATGACCAGGTCGTAATCGACTTCCGAAGCCAGGTCCCGACCCTGGATGCCGTCGGAACACACGTCCACCGCGTAACTTTCCTCTTCCAACGCACGGCGAATGAACGAGGCGACTTTGGGTTCGTCTTCGACGATCAGGATACGCACAATGGGCTATTATAACATGGATGCCGAAGCGGACGGGAATAGTACTGATGGAGGGGAATCAGATGGAGGCGACAGGGTGCATCTGTCATGTTCACGTCTATTCCGAAGTTTTCAAGCGGAACCCGTATTCCCGGCTGGTCAAGGCAACGATGGCGCCGGTCGTGTCGTCGTAGTAGGCGGCTTGCCACGTGGGGTGTCCTCGGTCATCGAGCCTGGTCGCGGCACAGCGAACCACGCGATCCAGCGCTCGTTTCTCATCAAGCGGAAGGACGTGCCATCGAGGCCCGACGTGGACCCACAGCAGAGTGGACAGGCTGGGCGGATGGCTCGTGCCGTGGATGCCCTTCTCGGCATACGTGGCCAATGTGGCTTCAGCCGCTCGCGGGTCACATTGCGGAGACCCGGTTCGGTATACCACAATAGCCGTGAGCACAAGACCCACGGCCACCAGGCTGAGCGGCAGGATCCGGTTGGATACTCGAAAAGATGCAGCAGTCATCGTGCCATGGCAATCAGGAACTAAAAGACGCGCTGAGCCCATTTTTTAGTGGAATCATGATGCTCTGATGGATAATATTATCAAAATTACAAGAATCGATCCGCAAAATTCTGATACCCTCAATTACCATGAACGAGTTGATGGGCTGAAAGCCCTGAGGTAGCCGGACATGCCAAAAGCCATTCGTGACATGATAGATGCCGATCTCGTTTGTATCGGAAGCGGGCCGGCGGGCCAGCGGGCCGCGGTGCAAGCGGCGAAGCTTGGCAAGCGCGTAGTCGTGATCGAAAAACGGCGGATTGTCGGTGGCGTCTGTCTGGATACGGGAACCATCCCCAGTAAGACCTTTCGGGAAGCCGTCCTTGCGTTTGGCAGACAAGCGGAACAATTTCGTAAGCGTCATGGGTTTTCCGCTCCATCCCGACCTGGGATTGATCAGTTGTTTTCGAGAGTGAACGAAGTGGTGGAGCGGGAAGGGGAGGTGGTGGAACGGCAACTGCAACGCAATGACGTCATGGTGATTCGGGGCGAAGCGTCGTTCGTTGACGCCAACACGGTCCAGGTCGTCGGAGATGAGGCTTTGCAATGGATTCATGCGGAACACATCGTGATTGCCGTGGGGACCGTTCCAACCCCGCCACTTGGGATGACAAACGATCATCCTCAGATTATCACCAGTGATAAGGTGATGAGTCTCGAACGCCTTCCGCGGACCATGGTCGTCGTGGGCGCAGGGGTGATCGGTCTGGAATACGCCTCGATGTTTGCCTCCCTCGGCGTAGACGTGACGTTGGTCGATACACGTGGGCGGCCATTGGAATTTTTGGATACCGAAATCGTGGATGAACTCATTCACGAGATGCGGAATTACGGGGTGGCCTTTCGATTTGGGGAAACGGTTGAGCATTTGGAATGTTCCGAGGGGACTCCTGCAAAGGCCATCATTCGTCTGGAATCCGGGAAAAAGCTCGTGTCCGATCTGGTGTTGTTTTCCGTCGGCCGCATCGGGGCGACCGAATCGTTGGACTTGGCGAAGGCGGGCCTCGAAGCCGATGCGCGGGGCCGGTTGAAGGTGAATGAACGATTTCAGACGGCCGTGCCCCATATCTTTGCGGCCGGTGACGTCATCGGTTATCCCAGTTTAGCCGCCACGTCGTCCGAGCAAGGCCGTCTTGCGGCCTGTTACGCCTTCGGGGTGAAGGCGGAACCCATGACGGCATACTTCCCCATCGGGATATACGCCATTCCGGAAATTTCCATGGTGGGCGAGAACGAGCAGGACCTCACCACGAAGAAAATTCCCTATGAAATCGGCATGGCCCGCTACCGGGAAATCGCGCGAGGGCACATCACGGGAGACAACAGCGGACTCCTGAAACTGCTGTTCCATCGGAAGAATCACCAACTGCTGGGCGTACACGTCATTGGAGTGGGTGCCACGGAGTTGGTGCACATCGGCCAGGCCGTGTTGGGTCTGGGCGGCGGGCTGGATTACTTCATGAGCACCGTCTTTAATTACCCCACCATGGCCGAATGCTATAAAGTGGCGTCCCTCGACGCCTTCAACAAGTTATCGCAGTAAACTTTCCATGACGTTGGATTTATGTCCCGCGAACGTGGGGATGAACCGCATCAATCCCACAAAACCTGACCACTCGTCCCCTGGCTTCGCCGAGATGAACCGGCATCAGATGTGAGACGGGGGGACTTCACAAAAGCCCGGCCTTGCCATGGATGTCATGAAATATTTCCGTCATGGGTCGGTCTTGGCGCTATTGTCATGCGTCTTGCTGCAACCGGCCTATGCCCTCGACTGGAGCAGGACCGAGTTGCACTTCCAATACGGCAACTTGGCCGTGCCGACTTTTGCCGGCGGAGGGAACGCCTACCATCTGATCTATACGGTGCAACATGCCAGTGGATGGAAATACGGAGACAACTATTTTTTCGTCGACACGCTCGATGCCCAGAATTCGGAGTTTCAGGATTTCGACACCTATGGCGAGTGGTACGCGAACCTGAGCCTCGGCAAGATCACGGGCCGGAAGATCGGGGCCGGAATCGTTTCAGACGTCGGCGTGATTCTCGGCTTCAACTGGGCTCGCAAGCCCGGCATCAAAAAGTACCTCCCCGGCCTGCGGCTCTCCTTGGACCTTGACGGATTCGCGTTCGCCAATCTCGACTTCACGGCGTATATTGACGACAGCGATGGCGTGTCTTCCGGAGGGGCTCCGAGTGAAGGCGACTCATTCATGATTGACTTCAATTTCATGCGGCCCTTCAAGATTGGCGAAGCCAGTTTCAGCATCGAGGGTCACGCGGAATATATCGGCGGGCGGAAGAACCAGTTCGGCGGCACCGTCGAGCCATGGATTCTTGCGCAGCCCCAATTGCGATGGAATGCGCACGAGCGGTTTGCCTTGGGCATTGAATATCAGTTTTGGATGAACAAGCTTGGCGACAGAGCTACCGATGAGAACGTTGTGCAGGCGTTGTTTGTCTGGAAGTTCTAGCATTGTTATGTTGTGAGGTGGAGGTGGCTTGCTTGATGAACGGAATGAACAAGAGACTCATCCCTGCAGGGCTCATTCTCCTGCTGCTCTGCCTTCCCTTGAATGCGACGGCGCAACCAGCCGTCACCGCCCCGCTTGAGTCTCAGACATCCGGTTCACAACAGACGGAAGATCCCCTGTCCCGAATGTCCCCGCCGGAGGCTTTTCTGACCACAGGCATTGTTCTGGCGTTTCATGATTGGCCTGATGGGGAGGAAAAAGCCGGTATTCTTCGAGACGCGGAACAAGCAGGTCTGCAAAAAGCGAAAGAAGAACTTCAGTATACGAAGGTATGGTTTTTTACATGGATAGACAAAAAGCCACGAAATTTCATCGAGGCACACCTGATTTGCCTGACATTTTCACGTTTGCCCACGTTACGGTACTGCAGGCCGATGTCTTTGCCCAGACCTAATGAATAATGTAGGTACGCCACGAAATCAAAGGAGAATCCCTGATGCAACGCCCGCCTTTCCCTCCCTTCACCGAAGAGACGGCAGCGCAAAAGGTGCGCATGGCCGAAGATGCCTGGAACGGTCGAGATCCCGCGAAGGTCGCCCTCGCGTATACTCCCGACAGCAAGTGGCGAAATCGCGCTGAGTTTCTGGAGGGACGTGTCGAGATTGAGGCCTTTCTGACCAGGAAATGGAACAGGGAACTCGACTATCGGCTGATTAAGGAACTCTGGACGTTTGGTGGAAATCGTATTGCCGTTCGCTTCGCCTACGAATATCACGATGACAGCGGCAACTGGTTCCGCGCCTACGGCAATGAGAATTGGGAATTCGACGAAAACGGTTTGATGCGTCGCCGGATCGCCAGCATCAACGATCTGCCGATAGCCGAAAGCGATCGCAAATATCGATGGCCCTTGGGCCGCCGTCCCGACGACCATCCTGGCTTGAGTGACCTTGGACTGTAATGGCGCGGGCGGCCTGAGGCGGGCTAGTCCTCGGCGGTATCCTTGAAACGCAGGGAAAGGGAGTTGATGCAGAACCGTTGGCCCGTGGGGGCGGGGCCGTCGTCGAAGACGTGTCCCAGGTGTGCATGACAGCGGCTGCACGTGACTTCCACGCGCGTCATGCCGTAGCTGTGGTCGGTTTTGGTCTCCAAGGCTCTTTCATTCGAGGGTTGCGTAAAACTCGGCCAGCCCGTCCCCGATTCAAACTTGTGGTCCGACCGGAACAAGGGGTTCTCACAACAAATGCAATGATACGTCCCTTCGGCTTTGTGGTTGTAGTAGGGGCCACTGAAGGCCGGTTCGGTTCCTGCCTGGCGGGTCACGTAAAATTGTTCCGGGGTGAGTTGATGTTTCCACTCCTCATCGGATTTGTGAACTTTCTCAGTCATGTTCCCTCACCCCGACCCTCTCCCGGAAGGAGAAGGAGACGTTGATGACATTACGGCTTTTTTCTGCACGGCGTTGAGGATCGCGCTATCATCCATGTCGGCATCCCAGACGGTCTTCAAGAATTCGGCCGGCTCCATGTTAATGCTCCGCAAAAACGGCCGGTCGGCACCGCAGCCGAACATGATATCCGGTGCGAGTTCTCCGCGAAGCTTGGCATGGGCCTTCGCGATAATGCGGGGCAGCCATCGGTACCCGCCCAACTCGGCATAGCCGGATGGAAGGGTAGACGATGGGATCATCGTGTCCGAGCGTTTCCCTTCTTGCACGGTCAGAAAGTACGTGCGGCGAACGTCGGTCATAGCCGCAACGGTCTCGAAGTCGGGCTCACGGTCTTCAACCCAATCTTCCACGAAATCGTACAGCTCCTGCGCGGAACTGCCGATTGAGTCGAGAAACGCCAGGGCCTCAGAGCCGACGACCTTTTCGGGATCTCGATGCCCCTGTTCAAACCGATCCACGGCTCGGTCATAAATGGCGCGAAGTTGGGAGAGCCAGTCTTGGGAATCATCTGTTGTGGTTTTTTCCGCCATGACTGCATTGTCCGGGCAAAGCAGGAGAATCGTCAAGCATTTCCATTCAAGGGGGAGTGATTGGGGAGAGGAGTTAGAGGTCGGATGCGTTTGCCAGCCGGTGAAACGTCAGGTGCTCCATGGCTTGCCGGCGCACGCTTATGCCCTTGGCGAGGAGTTCGCGGTGCGCACGCGGCGTGGGCTTGCCCGTCATCCACAACTCGACCTTTTTGACTTGTTGGGCGGATGTCCAGGTTGCGACGGTTTCTGCAGCTTCGGCGAGTTCAGCTCTCCAGGAAAGATACTCGCCGGGAAGCATGCCGACCAACCTGTGATCGCGTGTCAATCCCATCACCAGCCTGTCGTCAATGGCCACGAATTGCTCAAACGGTTTCACGTTCTGATGGTACGAAAGCAACATTTCAGCCATTCGTTGGAAAAATAATGCTTCCTCTTCGAACCGGGCCGACGTGGCGACTTCGAAAAACGTTTTTCGATTCTTGACGATATTCATCTCGAACAGCGCCTGGACCAGCACCGTTTCATGACGAGGAGAGTACCAGGGGTGTTTGAGAAAGGCTTCGATGAGCGAGTCATCAAGCCTCATAATTTCCAATTTGTCACGGTTGAGGTGTCGAAGTTCTTCAGGCGTATGATCCCGCAGGAGTTCACTCACCGTGTTGCTGAACGATGTTCCGGTGAGCACGGCTCCGGCCGGGCCTCCAACGGGTATGGTTGCGAGTCGAATGGCTGCGTCTCCGGCGTATCCCGCCCAACTCAAGCTATTGAGCTTTTCCTGCAAGATCCGGTTGGAGGAATACACGTCCACGCCAAAGTGATCCGCGACTTGTCGTTTGACCGTTGACAAACCCAGCAGTTCCTGATTCTCGGGGTCCTCGAGATTTCCCCGTTCACCGGTCGCCATTTCGCCAATGCGTGTCGCCATGTGCCACATGCCTTTCGGTATGGCCAAAAGGGTTTCCGTAGGTTCAGTGAAGAGCCCCATCACAAATTTAAGGGGGCTCACGATCGCATGCTGTGCCCCCGCCGCCAAGCTCTGGAGGTGGTTCACTTTTCCGTCCATGGTGGCGATAGCCTGAATCTCCTGAATACGGATTCGCAGCATTTCCGTTCCGTAGGCCTCGAATTGGCCATAGGGTGAGGTGATCCTAAAACGGTGCGTATGGCGAAAGGGGACGACTTCATCCAACACGGTATGGTGCTCCCCTTTGCGAAGTTCAGGCGGGAGGATGGCTCTCGCGTCGAGGACAGACGGGGTTTCATATGCTGCGGTGGCCGGAGAATGGGGCAAAAGTGAAACGGCTGTGGCGAAATTCACACACAACAGTGAGAAAAAGAAAATGGTAACAAGTCCAAGGGACCATGGACGTCCGGAATGGCCGTGCAGCGTATGAGAAGTATTTTCCTTGTGTTTTCGCATGGATTTGCCTTCAAAGTCGGCCAATGCTTGCCTAGCAAGTAATACTATATTCTGCAAGTTCCGTTCCAGATATTCATATTCCTGGTGTGTTTTTCTGTAGGTCGGATTAGCATGGCGTAATCCGACAGTTACAGGAAGGATGTCAGGTTACGCTTCGCTAACCTGACCTACGGGGCTAGGGAGGGCAAGTCCGGAACAAAAAAAGAGGAGCAAGGTTCAGAACCCTGCTCCTCCAAACGAATGATCAACCGGCATTACGGTTTGATGTAGATATAGCCTTGTTGTTGAAGATCGGCAATGCGTTTCACCGCGACGGGATGTTCGGTCGGTATAAAGCCCGCCATAAGTTTTTCAAGGGGCGTGCCGAATAGTTTCATCGACACCTGGCACATTTCGGCTGAGGCGCCTTTGTCCATTGCCGCCTTGAGTTTGGCTTTGAGTTTTGGGTCGACACTGTCCGCCTTGAAGAGCTCGAGGGCCGGACCATGGACTACGAGTTTCACGTCGATATTCTCAGGTCCACCTTCGGCTTCGATGTGTTTATTGATGAGCGCCATCGCATACGTGGCCGTCGCCAGGTCCTTTCCGTCGACGTGATACAGCACCTTTATTTTGTCTTTAGCCATGGCGGGGGCTGGATCAATGGCAAGTCCGATTCCAACGGCTAACGCCAAGCCGACAACAAGAGCGAAGATCAGGGATGGTTTCTGAGAGGACATGGTTTCCTCCTTGGAAGAAATGGTGAAAAAGTTTGAACGATTTCTGACATCATAACATGATTCCAGCTTTCAACAAAAAAACAGGCAAGACAAGGGAAACATGAACACAAAACTTCTTGCCCCCTTTGATGGGACCCGCTAAGCTTGCCGGACCATCCCGGAACGCTGCATGTCATTCATCGCCGACCTCCATATTCATTCCCGCTATTCCCGTGCTGTCAGCAAAGACATGGTCCCGGAGGGACTCTACCGGTGGGCGCAGCTCAAGGGGATTACCGTCGTCGGAACCGGAGATTTTACGCATCCCGGCTGGTTTGCCGAACTCCAGGAGAAACTCGAACCGGCCGAACCGGGCCTCTATCGCCTGAAGACGGAACTCGCCGCTCCGGTGGATGCCGGGATCCCCGCGTCATGCCGGGCTGACGTCCGGTTCATGCTGACCTCCGAGATCAGCAGCATTTATAAGCGGCATGAACGCACGCGCAAAGTGCACAATCTGATCTTTGCTCCGAGTTTCAGCGCCGTGGCGAACATGACGGACAAGCTGGTGCGCATTGGCAACCTTCATTCGGACGGACGGCCCATCCTGGGTTTGGACAGTGAGGAATTGCTGCGCATTATGCTGGAGCGCGCCCCGGAGGCCCTGTTTGTCCCTGCCCATGCCTGGACGCCGCACTTTTCGGTGTTCGGAGCCAACTCGGGGTTTGATTCGCTGGAAGAATGTTTTGGGGACTTGAGTCCCCATATCCACGTGATTGAAACCGGACTGTCTTCGGATCCGCCCATGAACTGGCGGCTGAGCCAGCTCGACGGCATTACCTTGATTTCGAACTCCGATGCCCATTCGCCGAGCAAGCTTGGCCGGGAAGCCAACGTGTTGAACGGCGATTTGTCGTTCACCGGCATCAAGACGGCCTTTACGAGTGGCGATCCCGCGCTGTTCCGTGGGACGATCGAGTTTTTCCCGGAAGAGGGCAAGTACCATTACGACGGGCACCGAAATTGTCAGGTCCGCTTGTCTCCGGAGGAATCCAGAACCCACGACAACGCCTGTCCGGAATGCGGAAAGCCCGTGACGCGCGGAGTCATGCACCGCGTCGAAATGCTGGCCGATCAGCCCAGCGGCCACCGTTCCCGCAAGGCGTTGCCTTACCGGAGCCTGGTTCCGCTCGTCGAATTGATTGCCGAGGTGCGCGGCGCCGGAGTGAATACCAAAGGGGTAACCGAGGCCTATCATCAGTTGCTGGCGAGTCTGGGCAACGAATTCGAGATTCTGATGAATGTGCCCATTCCGGCTATTGAAGAGAATGGTGGACGGCTCCTGGCCCTAGCGATCCAACGCATGCGCGCGGGAAACGTGACCATTGCCCCGGGCTACGACGGGGAGTACGGAACCGTTCGCTCGTTATCCCAAGAGGACCGGCAATCCCATTCCTCGCAAACATCGTTGTTCTAGCTTCTACCTCCCTCTCTCCATCGTGGGAGAGGGCTGGGGTGAAGGGGAAGTGATGCATCCATGAACGTCGACAGCAACCGTTTGCTCGATGACCTCAACGACCAGCAGCGGGAAGCCGTGTTGGCCGATGACGGTTCGGTGCTCGTGGTCGCGGGGCCCGGGACCGGCAAGACCAAAACATTGACGGTGCGTCTCGCGTACCTGCTGGCCGAGCGGCAGGTCGCCCCCGAGCGACTCCTGGCCGTAACCTTTACCACGCGCGCGGCAAGAGAAATGCGTGAGCGGTTGGAACGGCTCGTCGGATCTCAGGCGGACAAGGTGTTTCTTGGCACTTTCCATAGTTTTTGTTTCCAATTGCTGCGAGCGGAAGGGCATCGTCTCGACCTTCCGCAAGACTTCGGCGTGGCTGATCGGCGTGATCAGGTGACGATCATGCAGCGGGCCTTGAGACGACTGGGACAGCCCGATACTCGAACCGCCGTCCAACGGATGCTGCATGACGTGTCCGCTTTCCGCCATGGACGGGCCAGCGTCGATTCGCCGGTAGATGGCGCGGGCTTGGCTGAAATTTCCGAAGCCTATCAACGACAATTGCGCAAATGCGGCTTGTTGGATTTCGATGAGTTGTTGCTTCTCGGCGTTCAGGTGGTCGAACGTTGTGCCGACGTCCGGGAAAGCCTCCGACAACGATATACGCACGTGTTGGTCGATGAATACCAGGACGTCGATCCGGTGCAGCAGCAACTGTTGGGATTTCTGGCTGGCGACCGAAACCGGCTCTGGGTCGTGGGAGACGGCGACCAGGCGATCTACGCGTTTCGAGGCTCGGATTCCCAACACCTGTTACGGTTCGAGCAGAATTATCCGAATGGGCGAGTCAGCACGCTGGAACAGAGTTATCGCTTCACCCCGCAGATTGCGGCCGTGGCTTCACAAGTCATCCGACAGAACGCGTCTCGGAGACCCTTAACCCTGAACACCGCGAATGCGGCCGGGTTGCCGGTTCACGTCGTGAGCTTTCCCGACGAGCGGGCCGAGGCCGGGTGGATCGTCAGGCAGATCGAGGAACGCGTCGGCGGCACCAGTCATTATCAGCATTACAAGGGGAAGGTGACCGATACCGTGAGCCAACGGGAGCTGAGCTTCCGAGACGTGGCTGTATTGTGCCGTCTTCACGTCCTGACGAAGCCTCTGCAAGAGGCCCTGAGAAACTCGGGTATTCCGCATCGGGTCGTGGGCGAAGCCCGATTCTTCGACAAGCCCATCGTCAAGGACGTGCTGGCGTATTTGCGGGTCATCCACAATCCGCACGACGACAGCAGCTTCGCGCACGTGCTCAATTGTCCGCCGCGGGGAATCGGCGGACAGACGCAAGCGGCCCTTGAAGCCGAGGCCGAACAACACGGTCTCTCGTTGTATAGCGCCTTGGGCGAATCTGGAGTCCTTTCGTCCTCTCAAATCAAAGCGGCCAAGTCGCTGGTCGCGCTCATGGAAGACGTGCAGAGGAACAAGGAAGAGAAATCTCTTTCACAATTCATCGCGTACGTGGCCGACGTCACGGGCCTCCGGCAATGGCGGATCGAACAGGACCCGCGTCATGAGAACGAACTGTTGCTGCTTCGCTCGATCGCCGCGAAATATGATGAGGTGCCCACCGCAACGGCGCTCGAGCAATTTCTGGAAGAGGCGACCCTGGCTGTCGAGGTCGATGACTATGACGCCACCATCGACGCCGTGAGCCTGATGACCATTCATGCCGCCAAGGGATTGGAGTTTCCCGAAGTGATGCTGTGCGGGGTCGAAGAAGGGAGCCTGCCACGCGAAAACGGAGACATCGAGGAAGAACGCCGGCTGTTTTATGTCGCGCTGACGCGAGCCAAGAAGCGAGTGTCTCTCCTCCATTGCCGCAGCCGGTTTTTATTCGGAGGCCGCCGTGACCGTGAACCCTCGCGATTTCTTCTGGAATTTGACGAGGGCCTGAAAGAAACCACCGTCGTCTCCGACCGCCCCCGACGGTCGAAACAGGAACCGGAACAACTTTCTCTATTGGGGTGATTGTTGCCTTCGTCTGTCCGCCCGTCCAACGGGGACCGCTCTTTGCAAATGGGGTCGGTCGGGTAGTAATGTACATCGCTCGCGCAATGATTGACTTCCTGGCTCTACCACGCGTTGTCTCACCTGAATAAAAAGCTGAAGTCCATGCCCCTTTTGGTTGTCGACAAAATCAACAGGATCCAGGCCGTCGGTCGGGCGAACATTGTCGTCTGGGGCTTGGCACTCGCGCTCGTGGGTGGGATAGGTGGCGGTCTGGCCTGGGGTGACGAAGCCCCGAATGCCGCCACAAAGAAGACTTTGTATCTGGCGAACCCGTATGGTTTCTCCGGACAACAGCGCGAAGGGCCGTTGCCGGCGCTCGTAGGGGCTTTGGATGCCATGGGTGCCGAGGTCTGGGAACCATTCTCCCGTAACAACCAGATCGACCGGACAACGCCCGGCTGGGCTTACCGGATCGGACAGGCCGATCTTCGCGACGTGCGGGACGCCGACGGCCTGTTTGCGGTCGTCAATGGATGTCCTCCGGACGAAGGCGTGATGGTGGAATTGGGTATGGCAATCGCCTGGGAGAAGCCCGTGTTCCTGTTTCGTGACGACTTTCGTCGTTGCACCGACAGCGAGGCCTATCCGTTGAACCTGATGGTCTTCACCGGCCTGCCGGAAGTCGGCTGGCAAACCTATTGGTACGGCTCACTCAACGAGATTGCCGATCCCGACAAGGCGCTCGCCCTATGGTTGAAGGACGGCACACTGCCCTGAGTTCTTCCAGCCGGTTACAACCCAACGCGGTTTTGTTCTGAAAACAGACGTAGGATTTCACCATGAGTTCGAGAAAAGGGACGGTCATGCAATATGCGGGTTGGCTCGTCATGGCATTGGGGATCGTGTGTCAGGTGTTGGTCCCGCTTGGCGTCCTGGGACGGCCCACGGGACGATGGTTGGGCATGCCGGCCGAAATCGCCGCGTTGTTTATGGCCACGGGAACGATCGTCATCGGGATGGTGATCGTCTATCTTACGTGGTTGAAGCCCTACGCGGCGCGTCTCGACCGGAGCATGAAGCCATAATCGGCGACGATCATGAGCGTGGCGCAATTTACCATCCTTCTGTTGTGTATCTACCTTGTCGGAGTCAAGTGTATTTCGTATTTTGCCTATCGGATCTCCCGAAGCGATTCCGAGGATTATTTTCTGGCCGGTCGCGATATCGGCATGCTCGCCCTGACCGGGACGATCATAGCCAGTATCTTTTCGACAGGGACGATCGTGGCTGCGCCCTCCGAGTTTTTCAGACAGGGCGCAGGCTATTTCTGGTTCTTCTTCTTTGCGCCCATGCCCGTGATCTATTTTTTTCTCGCGACCAAGATGTGGAAGCTCGGGAAAGTGAAGGGCTACGTCACTCCGGGGGAGATGCTCGGCGACTTTTTCCAAAGTCGCTCGGTCAAGTTTTGGGCGGGAGTGGTCGGGCTCCTGGCGTTGTTGCCGTATGCGGTCGCTCAACTCGTTGCCATCGGGAAGACGTTTGAGGCGCTCACCGATGGCCAGGTGACCTATTTCTGGGGCGTGACGATTGCCTCGGCGTCCATTGCCGCCTATCTCTATTTCGGTGGTGCGCGCGCGGTGGTGTGGACGGATATGGCTCAAGGGTTTCTATTGGCCTTTCTGCTGATTCTCGCTGCCCTGTTATCGGTGCAGTGGGCCGGTGGATGGCATGCGATGGTCGATGCCCTGATGACCCATGCGCCTGAAAACACGACGTTTGCCGGGAAAGTGTCATGGGCGGGGTATTACGAATACGGGTTGCTGACGCTGTCGTTCCCTTTTTTACCTTACATCTGGCAGCGCATGTACATGGCGCGCTCGGCGTCCGCCGTAGCCTTCAGCCTGTGCTCCTATCCCGTCATTTTCATCATTCTGTTTTTTTCAGCCTGGGTGATCGGGACGTCGGCCTTTTCCCTCTTTCCGGACGGCTTGCAGGATGCCGATACCGTGGTGGGAGCGATTTTTCGGGAAAACGCCCCCTATTTTGGGGCGATGGTCCTGGTCGCGGCCTTTGCCGCCGGGATGTCGACGGTCGATAGCCAGATGCTCTCGGCCGGATCGCTGTTCGTCCGTGACCTTGTCCCGCTCGTGGTGACGTGCGTCGATCAACGCAGCAACTACCTGATTGGTCGCTGGGCAACCATGGGCCTGTTGGTGCTCCTGTACGTCTGGAGTCTGACGCTGCAATCGGAGCCGGTCCTGGCCCTGATCGTGTTCGGCATGAGCCTGACGGTGATCTTTATCCCGTGTGTGTTCGGCATGTTCTACTGGCGGCGGGCCACGTCCCAAGGGGCGTCCTGGTCTATGGGTTTGGGGCTGCTGGTGTTTTTGGTAAAGCAGTTTCGCCTTTTTGGATGGGACGCCTATTTGCCCGTCATGGGTCCCATTACCTGGGCGTTGATGACGGCGACGGTGGCGTTTGTCGTGGTCAGTCTGCTGACGAGTTCCGAGGGGGTCGCGGCGAAACAGCGGGAGTACGACGAACTGCTGGAATCGGCGTCGAAATAAGAGTCGCACTCAGGTATCATTGCCTCGCGTTCTTTTCAACTCCCCGGATGATCAATCAGTGAGCGACGGCGAACGTCATCGAAATCCTTCTCCTCTTCGAGGATTGCTGATTGCCCAGTTCTTCGGGGCATTCAACGACAACGCGTGGAAGTTGATGGTCGCGTTGTTGGCGATCAAGCAGTTGTCCTCGCAGATGGGCGTCGGGCCGGAATTCGAAGCCGCGTCTCAAGCTCAAACGACCCTCACCTTTGTTGTTTTCACCCTGCCGCTGATGCTCGTGTCCATTTTTGCCGGGGTCTTTTCGGATCGATTCAGCAAGCGCTCCGTGATCGTGGTCATGAAAATCGTGGAGGTGGTGCTGATGGCCTTGGGGACCTTGGCCCTCTACCACAATCCGTCGGGAGGGATCCTGCCGCTCATCGTGTTGGGCGGAATGGCCGTCCAGAGCGCACTCTTCAGTCCGGCCAAGTACGGCATCCTGCCGGAATTGCTTCCGCACGAACGATTGGCCGTAGGGAACGGGCAACTGGAGTTGTGGACCTTCCTGGCCATTATCGGCGGGACGGGTACAGGAGGCCTCTTACTCCAGATGTCGGGTGCCTCTCCCTGGTTGGGTGGGGCGGTGCTGCTGTCGTTTTCGGTTGTGGGGGTTGCCGCTTCACTGATGGTGCCTGCTGTCCCGCGTGCTCGGGAGGAAGGCGGCTTGAGAGCCACGCTGCAAGGGGCATGGCAGGCCGTTCAAGCGGATCGCGTGCTGAGGTTGGGCATAGCCGGCAACGTCGGGTACTGGACCATCGCCAGTTTGGTGGGGCAGGACGTGCTCGTCTATGCCAAGGCCGTGTTGGAGTTGTCCGATTCCTTGTCGGGACTGCCATTGGCGACCTTCGGGATCGGGATTGGTCTTGGATCGGTATTAGCCGGCAAACTCTCGCATGCCAAAGTCGAAGTCGGTTTGATCCCATTGGGCGCCGTTGGGTTGATGCTCGGGTTGCTCCTGCTGGGCATGTTCTCTCCGGGATTGACGGGAACCTTGTTGGGTATGGCGTGGCTGGGGTTCGCCAGCGGATTTATTGTCGTTCCGATCAACGCCCTGATTCAATGGCGAGCGCCACAGGATCGACGAGGCGCCGTGATTGCGTTCGGAAACATCTTTGTGTTCGGCGGTGTGGTGGTCGGGTCTCTGGGCGCCGGAACGTTATCGTTTGTCGGCTTCAACGCGAGTGAGATTTTGATTGCCGCCGGGTTAGCTGCGATGGCCTTGACGGTGTGGGTCATATGGCTCATGCCCGAAACCTTCGTTCGGATGGTATTGTTTCTTGTCACCCACACGTTCTATCGGCTCCGGGTCATCGGTCTGGAGCACGTGCCTGAACGTGGCGGTGCGTTGTTGCTGCCGAACCACGTGTCGTTTGTGGATGGATTGTTTCTGTTGGCGAGCATCGATCGTCCGATACGGTTTCTCGTGGACCGGCGCTACTACGAGCTTCCTCTCTTGCATTGGACGGCTGATATCATGGGGGTGATTCCCATTTCTGCAGGCGGGTCGCCGCGCGAAATTCTTCATGCCCTCCGTGAAGCCGGTCGCCAACTGGATGAAGGTGAAGTCGTCTGCGTGTTTCCCGAAGGGCAGATCACCCGGACGGGCGGGCTCTTGTCGTTTCGCCAGGGATTCGAGCGGATCGTCAAGGGCCGGGAGGTCCCCGTGATTCCCGTCCATCTCGATCGGGTATGGGGGAGCATCTTCAGTTTTATCGGCGACAAGTTTCTGACGAAACGGCCGGATCGCGTTCCCTATCCCGTCACGATTTCATATGGGGAGCCTCTGCCGTCGACCGTCACGGCAACCGAGGTGCGGCAGCGCGTCCAGGAATTGGGCGAAGAAGCCTGGCGCCATCGAAAATCCGACCGGCGGCTGCTCCATCATTCCTTTATTCGTGCGGCTCGGCGCCATCCCTTGCGGTTTGCGTTTGCCGACGCGACCCGGCCCAGAGTCTCGTGTCTGGAATCGCTCGCCGGGGCCGTTGCGTTGGCCCGGGCGCTCCGCCCGCACTGGATGAACCAGTACACCGTGGGCATCTTGTTGCCGCCCAGCGTCGGCGGGGCGCTGGTGAATCTCGCCGCCACGCTGTCTGGACGCACCGTTGTCAATCTCAACTACACGGTCGGGCGAAGCGGGATCGAGTCGATGGCGAAGCAAGCCGGCCTCGAAACGATCGTCACCAGCCGTATGTTTCTGGAAAAGGCCAATCTCGAAATGCCTGAAGGCGTCAAGATCATTTGGGCCGAAGAAATTCGCAAGACTATCGGGATGGCCGCGCGGGTGAAGGCGTTTGCCATGGCATTGGTTGCGCCCATTGGCACGCTGGAGAAGGGCGTGGGTGCGGTTCATCGTCCGGAACTGGACGATCTTGCGACGATTATTTTCAGCAGCGGCAGTACCGGAGAGCCGAAGGGTGTGATGCTCAGTCACTTCAACGTCGATGCCAACATCGAGGGAGTGGTGCAGGTCTTTCACGTGGGTCCTGGCGATCGGGTACTGGGGATCCTGCCGTTCTTTCATTCCTTCGGCTATTTGGCGACGTTGTGGTTGGCCGTCAATCACGGCGTGGGCGTGGTGTATCATCCCACGCCGTTGGATCCGGTGGCCATTGGCGAACTCATGGAAAAGAAGCGTGTCACGATTGTGATTGCGACGCCGACCTTTCTTCAACTCTATTGGCGGCGCTGCCTGCCGGAGCAATTCGGGTCGGTTCGCGTCGTGTTGACCGGTGCCGAAAAATTGTCGGAACGCCTTGCCGTCGCGTTTGAGGACAAGTTCGGGATCCGTCCCTACGAAGGGTACGGGGTGACGGAATGTGCCCCCGTGATTTCCGTGAATTGTCCTGATTTTCGTGCGGCGGGATTTCATCAGCCGGCCTCGCGTCGCGGGACGGTCGGCCGGCCTTTGCCGGGCGTGTCCGTCCGCATCGTCGATCCCGATTCGTTTGAACCTCTCCCGGTCGGGACGGCCGGCATGTTGCTGGTCAAGGGACCCAACGTCATGCAGGGCTATCTGAACCGTCCGGACCTGACGGCCGGGGTCATGCGTGATGGCTGGTACGTGACAGGCGATATTGCTGTTTTGGATGAAGACGGCTTTCTTACCATTACGGACCGGCTTTCCCGTTTTGCCAAAATCGGCGGGGAGATGGTGCCGCATGGAAAGGTAGAAGAAGCACTACAGGAGGCCGCCGAATCCGACGAGCAGGTGTTTGCCGTGACGTCCATCCCCGATGAAAAAAAAGGTGAACAATTGGCCGTGCTGCATACGCTCGACGAAGCAGTCATACCCGGCTTGTTGGAAACAATTGCAGCGAGCGGGTTGCCGAATCTCTTCATTCCCCGAAAAGACACCTTCATCAAGGTCGAACAGCTTCCGGTACTGGGAACGGGAAAGTTGGATTTGCGTGCCCTGAAACGAATCGCGTTGGAGCGCCTGTCAGCCGGTTAGGCCGGCGCTATTGCTGGGTTCCCCACGGACAGGCACGGGGGCCTGTCCCTACACCAAAGGAAGGGACTCCCTCTCCCCTGGCGGGAGAGGGCTGGGGTGAGGGGGAAGGAGAAATAAAAACGGCATGAGCGATTCCTCCGACACAATGCCAGCCTGCCCTGAGCCTGTCCTGAGCGAAGTCGAAGGGCTTGTTGAAGGGTCGAAGAAAATCATTGATTGTCATGTACACGTGGCTGCGCTGCCTGAAGGAAACAACGGGTGTTACGTTTCCTTAAAACTGTTGAAGAGCCCGCTGTTCAGGTTTTTGATCTGGAAGCATGAGCTGGACGTGAACGACCCGCGCGGCGCCAACCAAAAATACGTAAATGATTTGCGCAATGAGTTGCGGCAATCCCGTCACGTGGGGAAGGCGGTGTTGTTGGGAATGGACGGGGTCTATGACGGCAGCGGCAACCCGGATCAATCGGCGACCGAATTGCTGGTCGGGAACGATTATGTCTTGCAATTGGCCCACCGGTTTCCCGAGACGTTTTTGGCCGGCGTGTCTATCAATCCACAACGACGTGATGGGATCGAGGAATTACACCGGTGTGCCGATAACGGTGCCGCGTTGGTTAAAGTGCTTCCCAATAGCCAGCAATTCGATCCGGCGAATGTCCGGTACAAGGCGTTTTATCGGGCGATGGCTCAACGGCACGTTCCCTTGCTGAGCCACGTGGGATATGAGTTCAGCCTGATTGGCAAAGATCAATCCGTCGGTGATCCGAACCGGCTTCGGGTCCCCTTGGATGAGGGCGTCACGGTGATTGCCGCTCATGCGTGCAGTTACGGCTTGATGCTGTATGAAAAGTTCTATCCCACCTTGTTGGAGCTGATTGAGAAATATCCGAATTTCTACGCGGACGTTTCCGCGCTGACGCTCCCCAATCGATTCAGGATGCTCCTGCGCCTGCGGGAGTCCCCTGAAGTCCAGCAGCGCCTGCTGTTCGGAACGGATTATCCGCTGTCGGTTTTTCACCTGCCGGCATGGGGCCGGACCGGGATAGGCACGTTGTGGGACATCATGAACACGACGAACCGGTTTGACCGGCAGTTCAAGGTCTGTCAGTCGTTAGGCGTTCGATTCAATTCTTTCGAACGGGTTGTGAGAGCCTGAATGCCGTGGGTTCCAGCGACTCAGGCCAACATCGGGCGATCACTGCCGCATTTCCAGCACGAGGTGAAATCTTTCTCGTGCGACTCTCCGCAACGGAAGCAGATCCAATCCGTGGATTCATAGGATCCGGCAGTGCGCCAATTTTCTAAAAATTGTTCAGCTGCGGCATAGTCGGCGTCGTTCAATACCCAGAGTTCGGGAAATACTTCGGCAAACGGGACTTCACCGGCCAAGGAGGAGCCTCGTTGGTTCTTGATCCAGGATTGAATGCCCGCTTGATCGAGTATGTCTTTCAGCGATTCGACTTCGACCAGATTCGATGAGACGAATAATTTTTGCATCGTCGGGGTTATTGCAAGGAACGCGGCGCCTTGCCGGCTTTCCGCATGAGAATCTCAGGCGTAAATGATAAGCACCAGTCCAGTCAGTGCCAGTCCCAGCGCGATAAGGCCGATGACCAGCGTCCGCCGGAGAATCGTTTGCAAGGCATCGACTTGTTTCGTCAATGACTCGATGAGTTCGAGCTGTTGAGCCACCTTCTGTTCCATGTCCGCAATGCGGGCTTGGAATGGCTCCTCCCGGGCTTGCGGCTCGGCTTGTTGATTTTTGAGAGTCGCAACGGTGGAGACAATATCGGGAATGTTTGGAGCGACCAGTTGAAACAGGAATTTGGCAATGGGCCATGCAGCGGGCATGACTTGGATTGTAGCGTTCCTCCCGAAAAAAGAGAAGTTAAAACTGTTTCACCAGCCGGCTGACCAACCTGCGCTCGTCTTCTTCGGTCTTCACTTCTCCGTCCAAGCGTGCCTCCAACAGCCGATTCAGGAGGTGGTTGAACAGGGGGCCGGGCTTGAGGCCCATGGCTCTCAAATCGTTCCCCTTTAGGATCGGTTTCACCCGCTGATAGATGGTGAACTGGTCGGAAATATTTTGTTTTCCCTGTTTCGATCGCATTTTGGCCATCAGAAAAACAAGTGTCTCATCCGGAAGATCGAAGAGCGCTCGGAACATTTCGGATGGCTTGACGGTCTGGTCGAGGGTCTGCAACAGACGCGCGCTCTCTTGGGATACCCACAAGAGGGATTGGGTTTGACGCCGGGGAAACGTCAACCGGGCCAGGGTTTCTTGCACGGCCGGTTGGGGGAGCGCATCCAGTAAGGCCATTCCATAGACGACCCATGGAGCCGCTAGGGGGCCGAGGTCAAGCCCAGCATGCCATTCGATGGTCCTTTCAACGGTCTTCAGTAGCCGAGCCAGTCCGGCAGACCATTTCAGTTGTGGGTGAATGAATTGAAGCAGGTTGAAGTCCGTCAACCTGGCAAGGGACTTGCCGGGTTCACGCTCCGACAACATGTGATGGAGTTCACCCGAAAGGCGGGATGGGGAGAGGCGGTGCAGCAGTCCCATTTTCACCGCTTCCGTCAGGAGCACCGACGTGTCTCGGTCAATTGCAAACCCCAGGCGTTGCTCAAACCGGATGGCGCGGAACACGCGAGTCGGGTCATCGATAAAGCTGAGTCCGTGCAGCACGCGAATGGTTTTGTCCTGCAAGTCCCGCTGGCCGCCGTGGCGATCCACCACTTCACCGAAACGAGGGGCATTGAGCCGGATGGTCAGGGTGTTGATCGTGAAGTCCCTGCGGTAGAGGTCTTCCCGGATGGAACTCGGTCGCACCGTTGGGAGCGCAGCCGGAGCGTCATACGATTCGGTTCGAGCCGTGGCCACGTCGAAGGTGTGTCCGTCCGCGAACATGACGGTGGCGGTGCCGAAGCGTTCATGGGTCGTGACGCGAGCCTTGTATCGTTGGGCGAAGGCCTTGGCAAAATGAATCCCATTGCCTTCGACGACCAGGTCCAGATCGACGTTCGGGATGCCAAGGAGAAGATCCCTGACAAACCCGCCTACGGCATACAAGTCGACGTGACGTCGCTCGGCGAGTTCACCGGTTTGTTGTAAGAGAGAAAAAACCGGGGCGGGCAACCGGTTTTTCATGAAGGAGTAAACGGAGTCCATCACGGTCACCCATGTGTTTTCTTATGGCCGCTGCCGGTTCAATGCAAACGCATGATAGATGCTTGGGACATCATGATGCCACTCGCGAAGAATGATGGAGGCCCATAGGCCTTCCAAGTTGGTCAGGATTCCCAGGGTCAAGGCCCCTAGAAAGCCGATCCCTGCAACGTCAAACACTAGAATTTCCATGAAGCCTAAAAACAGAAAAATACCCCAGGCTTTGGCACTCCACATATGATACGCCGCCGACCGGCCGAATTTTATCCGGTCAAGAACGTGACGACCGATCTCCAGCAGAAAAAAGCAGGCTAAGGGAAACCAGAAGGGCATGAGGAGGTGAGGATGCTTCAGGACGGCGACGAGAAAGACTCCAGCGTAAAAAATCGTGTCCGCCATGCTGTCTAGGGAACGTAATTTCTCCGTCGCTACTCCCCATTTTCGCGCAAGGATTCCGTCAAAGACATCGGAGAGAATCCGACTGTCAGGACGACGCCGTACCAGACGGATGCGGCGTCGAATCCGTACATGATGAGCAAGACGGGCGCCAACAGGATCCGGAGGCCTATAAGAGACAACGGAATCTGATGGAGCATTGACGATGTTTGTCTGTGTTCACTCATTCGTTGACAGAATGAGAGGCCGGCATCAGAAAAGCAACACGGAGAGAATGACTGCCTACTCGCAATTTTGGCACTCATGCCCTGTTTCTGTCATCCCCGATCCTCGATTAAGAACGTCAAGGACAGGCTTGATCGGGGATCCAGGGATTCTGTCTTTGGTAGTTGTAGCCGCGCCATCTTATGGCGCTCCCCCTGCCACGCTGGCCCCACGGTTGCTGACTTGCGACGGGCATTGCATTTGGTGAGGGCGCGGACTACAATCTTGGCATGAGCGAAGCAATTGCATTTGATACGCATCGATTTGTCAAAAATCTGACTGAAAGCGGTTTTACGGAGAAACAGGCCGAAGCCCTGGCCAAAGAGCAGGTGCAACTGCTCAACAGCAACCTGGCCACCAAGGTCGATCTTCAAGCGGTCAAGGCTGAACTTGAGGCTAAGATTGAAGCGTTCAAGGCCGCCCTTGAAGCGAAAATTGAAGCCGCCAAATTCGACCTGTTGAAATGGATGGTGATGGCCATGATTGCCCAGGGTGGGCTGATCGTGGCGCTGGTCAAGATGCTGTAGGGGCCATCCTGCCATACCCACGCGCATTGTCAATATCGGATGACGCTCGGCTAATCCTACCGACGCGCTATTGGCAATAGCTTTCATTATGCTCGTTCTACAAGCGGTTCTTGGTATCTTCAGTCGACGAAAAAGCTAGGGAAGAACATAAGTCTCGACATCTCTTCTCCATAGGGCTTTTCATACTTTACTGAGCCAAGGTATTTTTCTTTCTTGTTTCCTCAACTTAAGATTGAACCCATTGGTTTCCTATTGAGGGACTTCGACTAAGTGAATTCGGAAAATACAGAGCACAGCGAAGTAAATGGCCCTTCTAAATCTGTATGCCGAACATGCTACGAGGTCATTCACCCGCACGCAAAAAAGTGTGTCCATTGTGAGAGTTACCAAGATTTTCGACGTTACATCAATCTAGGGAATTCAGCGCTGGCATTACTCGTTGCTCTCATCTCTACACTGACATTGGGCCTTCCTCCCTTACTCACAGCACTACAACAGGTTCGTTCCAAGCACGAACAGATCACGGTTAGTATAATCAATTCGAGGCCAACCGGTTTTAAAATTTATGCCTACAATGCAGGGAATGACTTTGGAATACTCCATGACAAAGCACATTTTGTTTTGAAACTCAACGATCTAAACAAATGTCCACAAAACTACAAATGCAGGGAAATGGTGAACATCCGATCCGGTCATGATGGTGCGATTTCAGAACTCGGAATTCCTCCGAATAAGTATGCCCTATTTAGAGTTTCCAGAAATACGAATAAGGGGGTTTTTGAGGTGCCTGGCTCTAATGACTGTGTTTTGGAATATAAGATATCGAGTCAAGCGGAGGAAGCACGACTAGGTAAAGTCAATTTTCAATGTGAGAAAATCGTAGAGGAGTAGATATTTGGGACGAAGGCGACCAGAGTAGAGCTTGAGAAACTGTTTGAAGAGGTTCTTCTGTCACTAATTAAAGCTTGCCTTCTCCCCAATTCACGTCAAGAATAAGGCATGTCGTTCAGTAGAAACGAAGAGGACAGGCAATGAGGCGGTGGTTGCTGGCAATAGGATTGGTGGCGACGACGCTGGGCGGGGTCGTCACGGCGCAGGCGGATTATGAAGACGGGCAGCGGGCGTGGGATGCCGGGCAGCATAGCGAGGCGCTACAAGAGTAGCAGGCGTCGGCGAATGCCGGCGACGCCAAGGCGATGCTGGCGCTGGGGCGGCTGTACGTGCAGGGCCTGGGTGCGCCGCAGAATTACGTCAAAGCGCATATGTGGTTTAACCTGGCGGCGAGCCGGGGCGAAGCGGAGGCAGTGAAGGAGCGCGACGCGTTGGAGGCGCGCATGGCGCCTGAAAAAGTGGCTGAAGCCCAAGAACAGGCAGAGGCCTGGCAGCCGGGTGAAACGCAACCGGCCGCGTCCGCGACGAGAAAACCGGCCGGCCCACCTCCACCGAAAGCCATCCGTGAGGCACAGGAACTCTTGGCCGCTCTGGGCTATGAGCCGGATCCTCCGGACGGGCAATGGGGCGAGCGCACGGCCCAAGCCTATCAGGCCTTCGCGCGGGACGCGAACCTGCCGGTGACTGATACTCTGACCCCGACCGCACTCAAGGCCATGCGTGTCAGGGCCAAACAAGCGGGGGCAGTATCCCCACCCAAGCCCCAAGCGCTTGCACCGGATGCGTTGCACCGGGCCGCCAAGGTCGGGAACCTGAAAGGGCTGGAAGCGGCCCTGGCCGCCGGCATGGACGTGAACGCGCGGGATGATAGGGGCTGGACCGCGCTGATGTACGTGGTGGACAAGGGCTACGTGCTGCTCGTGGAACCCTTGCTGACGGCGAAGGCCGATCCTGACGTCCGGGCGCCGGACGGGGCCACGGCCCTGTTCATGGCCGTGGCGCACGGTCACTCGGAGATCATCCCGCCCCTGATGAAAGCCGGGGCCGACCCCATGATCAAAGGGCCGAAGGGCAAGACGGCGACAGAGTTGGCGCAGGCGCGCTACGGGGATCTCACCACGGCGCTGAAGAAGGGAGAACCGCCCGCAATCATTGCGTTGCTGGCCGGCAAAACGTTGGCAGAAGGAGAGGAATTGGTCCGAGAATGGCAAGCGGGGCCGCAGCCCGGGGCGATCTTTCGTGATTGTGACCAATGCCCGGAGATGGTGGTGGTGCCGGCGGGCCGGTTCCGGATGGGTGATCTGTCCGGCGGGGGTGCCAGCGATGAAAGACCGGTGCATGACGTGACGATCGATTATTCATTTGCGGTTGGGAAGTATGAAGTAACGTTTGCGGAATGGGACGCATGCGTGGCCGCCGGTGGCTGCACGCATCGGCCGGATGATGAAGGCTGGGGTCGTCACGCCCGGCCGGTCATCAATGTCTCATGGAACGATGCCCAGGAGTACGTGCGTTGGCTGTCGCGCGAGACGGGCAAGACCTATCGGCTGTTGAGTGAGGCGGAATGGGAATGCGTGGCGCGGGCGGGCACCACGACGGAGTATTGGTGGGGAAACGAGATCGGCACCAATAGGGCCAACTGCGAGGGTTGCGGCAGTCGGTGGGATAATAAGAGGACGGTACCGGTAGGGAGTTTCCAACCGAATGCCTTCGGCCTGTACGATACCGCGGGTAACGTATGGGAATGGGTGGCGGATTGCTGGAACGGGAGTTACGCGGGCGCGCCGAGCGATGGCAGTGCCTGGATGAGCGGGAACTGTGATATCCGCGTGTGGCGCGGTGGTTCCTGGGACGGCCCCCCGAGGGACCTCCGCTCGGCCAACCGCTACAGGAAGGCCTCTGGATACCGGAGCGACAACGATGGCGGTTTCCGAGTCGCCATGACGCTGGATTAGGTCTTGACTCTTCACCCCTATACCTCTTGCGGGGGGTCTGGGGGCTGTGCCCCCAGCGAAAATGTTTCATGGCGTCGAGCGAAGCGCGAAGAAGGTGACGTGACGGGCCTTCGCTATTTGTCATTCGGCTGGGCCCAGAAATTGTCGTGTATGGGAACATGAATGCAATGCTGAATACGGGAGGATGAAGGACCAATGATCTTTTCTCAAGAGACGACGAATAGAATTGTAGCCTGGTCAGCCATTCTCACCGCGACGTCGATTGTGGGCGCGTTCTTGTGGGCGTTGATTGGTGTGGGGGCTTCCTCAGCAGTTGGACAGCAGATTGGGCAGAATCATGGACTCATTGAGAAAAACCGCGAACAGATTGAACACCTCACTCATGAGCTGGATGAAACTCAGCGTCAGATTGAGGATCTGCGTAATCAGTTTCTGGCGCACCAGAATATACCGATTGAGTAAGTGTGCTTGTTCGTTATTGTCGATGGAAAAAATCACGCCGGACCTCGGCCAGGAGTTCTCGCAGGAGGTGTCCCCGCGGCCACATATCAGGCGGTTGGCTATCACATATTGGCGTTCTGCCCGTTATAATCAGAGTCGGGCATTGCGAATTTGTAGCGAAGCCACCTCGGTCAAGCGCGGGAGAGGTCTATATGACAAAAGGGGGTCAGGGCCGAGTATGATGCTACCCAGAAAGGCCGAACCACAAGCGAAGCGCTTGCTCCAGTTTGAGCAGATCGGAGGAGGACACACGGCCCAGGCGTCTCGTCACGTAGGCGCGGTCGAGGGTAAACAGCCCTCGCTTGACCGCGCTGGGAAAGAGAAGCCCCGCTTCTTGCCATTCTTGCAACACAAATTCTCCAAGCTGAAGATTCTGGGTTTGGGACGTGAGAGGAAGCAGCAGCAGATCAACGGACGGATGGGGAACACTGACGACAATCGCCGGGCGTTTTTTTATGCCGGACAGGTCGGAGAAAGGCAAGGTGGCGAGAACGATGTCCCCCTGCTCATAGCTGGTCATATTCCGCATCCGCCGAATTCGTCCAGATCCTGGTCAAAACCGGCAAGGACGCGAGAAAGGTTCCTTCCCTGAGTTGTGTGCCCTCTTCCGGGGAATCAGGAATCACCACTTCAAGGGGTGTGTTGACGGGAAGCGCGATGGGTTCGTCCAGAACCACTTGTGTGCCATCGTAGTGAGCAGGAACGTATTTCATTTTCCATCCTCCACTGGGTCGATCGGTCGATTCAGAGGGCTCATCATAGCATAAATTACCAACGTGGTCATCCTGCGTCATGCGGACCTCTTGTGGCAAAATCTGCAGGCGCGAAAATTTTCTGCCGTTTCAGTTTGAACCATTGAGACTCAAGATGCATTCGTGAACTTTCGTGCCACGTTTTACTCGACAAAAAGAACTGAATCCCCGATTAAGAATGTTAGGGACAAGCGTCGGGAACGGATTCAGAGTCTTTGTCTTTGCATTTGTCGCCGCGCGATCCCGGGTCAAGGCCCGGGACATGGCTCATGGCGCTTTCCTCCCTCGCCCTCCGGGAGAGGGCTGGGATGAGGGCATTCCTGGCGGCCTCCCTGCGTCGCATAAGATGTGGCAGCTACAACTACGGAGAGGTCACCCAATGGCTTTCGCGGAGATTGTCAATATTCGCTTATTTATTGACAGAATCAAGGGTTGACCATACCATCATGGTTGTTCCGGGAATAAAGGCCGAAAAGTATTCGGCGCAAACGAGGAGGATGGTAAATGATGCGGTGGATGCTGGGGGTAGTACTGGTGGCTGTGACGCTGGGCGGGGTCGGTACAGCGCAGGCCGATTACGCAGACGGACAGCGGGCGTGGGATGCCGGGCGGCATAGCGAGGCCCTGCGCGAATGGCAGGCATCGGCGAATGCCGGCGACGCCAAGTCGATGCTGGCGCTGGGGCGCCTCTACGTGCAGGGGTTGGGGGTCCCGCAAAATTACGTGCAAGCGTACATGTGGTTCAGCCTGGCGGCGAGCCGGTTCGAAGCCGAGGCAGTGAAGGAGCGTGATGCACTAGCCGAAAAAATGGCGCCCGAACAGGTGGCCGAGGCGCAAAAACTAGCCGCGGCCTGGCAGCCGGGTGACATGCAACCGGCTGCGTCCGGGACGAAAAAACCGGCTGGACCGCCTCCACCAAAAGCCATCAGGGAAGCGCAGGAACTCCTGGCCGCCCTGGGCTATGAGCCGGACCGGCCGGACGGGCAATGGGGCGAGCGTACGGCCCAAGCCTATCAGGCCTTTGTGCGAGATGCGAACCTGCCAATGACCGACACCCTGACCCCGGCCGCACTCAAGGCCATGCGCGCTAGGGCGCGGCAGGCGGGGGCAGTATCCTCACCCACGCCCAAGGCGGCACTGCCGCCGGATGCCTTGCACCGGGCCGCCAAGGCCGGGAATCTGAAAGGGCTGGAAGCGGCTCTAGCTGCCGGGGCAGACGTGAACGCGCGGGACGACAAGGGCTGGACCGCGTTGATGTACGTGGTGGACAAGGGCTACGTGCTGCTTGTGGAGCCCTTGCTGACGGCCAAGGCCGACCCCGACGTTCGGGCGCCTGACGGCGCCACGGCCCTGTTCATGGCGGCAGCGCACGGTCACTCGGAGATCATCCCGCCCCTGATGAAGGCCGGGGCCGACCCCTCGATCAAAGGGCCGAAGGGCAAGACGGCGACGGAACTCGCGCAGGCGCGCTATGGGGATCTCGCGACGGCGCTGAAGAAGGATGAGCCTCCTGCGATCATCGCGTTGCTGGCGGGGAAGACATGGGCGGAAGGAGAAGCCTTCGTTAAAATGTTGCAAGAGCACCCACCAGGGTCAACCTTCCGCGATTGCAACCAATGCCCGGAGATGGTGGTAGTACCGTCCGGGAGCTATGAGATGGGGTCCCCGGCCTTCGAGGAAGGGCGGTATGACAACGAAGGCCCGGTGCATCGGGTGACGCTCGTAGAGCCATTCGCCGTGGGAGTGTACGAGGTGACGAGGGGGGAGTTTGAGGTCTTTGTCGAGGAGAAAGCTTATAACACTGGGGATACCTGCTGGGGCTATGATGAACGTGGTGAGTGGAAGAAGCATTCTGGTCATCATTGGCGGGACCCCGGGTTTACGCAGACGGATCAGCATCCGGTGGTCTGCGTGAATTGGCGGGATGCGCAGGCATACGTGCGCTGGCTGTCGCGCGAGACTGGTAAAGCCTATCGGCTGTTAAGCGAGGCGGAATGGGAGTACGTGGCGCGGGCCGGGGCGCGCACGGCGTGGTATTGGGGGGAGAGTGAGTCGAGACAATGTCAGTATGCCAACGGAGCGGACCGTTCGGCGGAGCGCCGGTATAATCTTTATGCTGTCGGGTGTGATGACGGCGCAGTGCAGACGTCGGTTGCGGGGAAGTACAAGAGCAACGGGTTTGGGTTGCACGATGTCTCGGGCAATGTGTGGGAATGGGTGGAAGATTGTTGGAATGAGCATTACAATGGGGCACCGGCTGACGGCAGCGCGTGGACAACGGGGAACTGTAAGAAGCGCGTGGTGCGCGGCGGTGGCTGGAACGGCAACCCGCGGTACATTCGCTCGGCCAGTCGCCTCAGGGGCGGCTCTGGAGGCCGGGGCAACAACTACGGCTTCCGCGTGGCCAGGACGCTGGATTAATTCTTGATTCTTCACCCCTTTACCTCGTGTGGAGGTCTAAGGGCGCAGCCGCCGGCGAAATTGTTTCATGGCGTCGAGCGCAACGCGTCGGTGTGACGTGACACAGTCGCGACGAACGGGACCGGCCGTGGAGACGATGTGCCGGTTCCTGCTCTGGCTGATACCGGCGGTGGAGATGTTTCCCTGGCGCCAGAAGTTTCTGCTCGGGGATCGCAACCAAGTCATGGCCATGCCTACAGGGGGCGGTCGGACCTACCCCGCCGAAAGCCAACCGTTGGCTCGTGCCCACGCTTGGAGCCACCACTACAGAGGTATTTTGAACCGCAGTTCCCCGTCTAGTTGGAGTTGTTGCAGCTTCCTAGCTCACCATTTTCCGTTTTGCTGTATTCGTCGAGTATCTTTGTGATACGCAGAACTCTACTAGCGTCGGCCAATTTCTTCTGCAGCTTGGACTGAAAGGCAAACAGCTTATCTTTCTTGATCTCAGCCTTTGCCAGTGCCTGATCCAAATTCGCAATGGCATATTTTTTCTCGTTCTCAGTTTCAGCGGCTGCCATCTCAGAAAAATGTTTCAAGATCTCATTTTGTAAAGCGATGACATCTTCTTTTTCTTCACAAAAAACGTGCTTCGTGCCATTACAGAGAAGCTTCTTCTTTGCTGGGCCGGAAGAGTCGTTCTCGGCTTCGGTGATCAGAGCATTTAGTTCGTTTACGATGATGGGAATTCCACTATCTTGCTTGCTCCATTTCTTGAAGAATTTAATTTCGTCTGGCATCAGCGTACAAGACTGCATGAACTTCTCCAACCTATTCGCATCGTCCACGAATTGCGACAACTGGGTCAGGGCTGATGTCGTTTCTGGCATCACTAGCGTTTCCTTCAGTTGCTTCAGTTTGGCCATGGTCTTCTCCGCCTTGAGGAAAACAATCAACGGCAGAGGGATTGATTTGGTATGAGCGGCATAGGTGAGTATCGCACGATCAACTCTGGAGGAGCTAGCCGTCTGTCCAGAGCTCGCTTTGTCAGCTGCGTCATAAAGAAGTGTCGCGGGATCAGCCTTGGATGCGCCAGCCGTTTGTTCAGCGTTCTGTTTGACATCGGCGGTACCGGTAGGCTGCAATCCCATATTGCCGAGGAGATCGAGAATCCGTTTCAATTCCTTGAGGCCAGGATTATCAGCCCGTTCCTGGTTTAGCAATACTTCTTCCAACCCTTTGGCCAGACTGCACGCGTCATGGTACATAATGGCGTCTGCCACTGCCTTTTCGACGTTATACTGCTCCATGTCATCGGCACTCTCTCGTCTGGTATTTAAAATACCCTCATAGAGTTTTTTTCGGCGCGACTCTATGCCCTTTGTTATAAGCTGCGCGGTTTTTTGGTGGAAGAGGACTTCGTTGAATTCCGAGCGAAGGCCGCTGGCAATGGCTGCGCTCCCTGATAACGCACGTACGGTAGCCGCGTGGGTGAAAATGGAACCAAGTCCAGCAGCTACCGTCGTGATCGAACCTAAGCTCAAGTTGTTGGTCATATCCATTCTCTTGAGGTGTTTCTTGTATGCGGCGCACCGCTGGTTCGAGGACGCAATAATTCTGTCCTGTACCCTGTTGCGTCTTAGAACTTGGTCGTTCAGATTCGCATAGAACTCATTAAAAGCACGTTGCAGCCGTTGTTGAATGGCAGCAGTATTGCAACACTCTGCAGTATTAATCATACCGTCGGGATCCAAAAGCAGTGCCAAATCAATCTTTTCAAATAACTCACTTTTGATCAGAGGGTCAGGTCCTGCTTCTGTCACATCATCCGTAAAATATGGTAGGCTACACGCTTCCAACGTCAGTGCAAACAGCATAGCTGACAGAAAGAAAATTGAATGTTTCAACATGGCATACCTTGCCCCCAATACAGTAGAGGTGGCTCGTCTGTGTTGAACTATTTGCGGGTTGTCGATCAGTGGATTTCCATTTTGGTTAGGACGTTGCCGGGGTGGACTTTGGCTGGTTTACATGGTCTTGACGGGCGGTTGCCTGTCAAAAGCATAGGATGACAGACGGCGCGTTCCAGTTCATCAGTAACACGCGGCCCGTGCCGACTGCTGTGCTTGCTGGATGGCTTGCTCGTACTCGCCATTATAGCAGCCATGTTGGTTGAGGCGATCCTTGACATGAGACAGGACGCGAATATAATCCCGAGCACTTTGACACATGCCCCCTCCTTCACGACGCATGGCCTCCACTTCTCGAACAACTTCCCTGCTCAGTTGCGGTGCGATGCGTTCACAATGAGATGTTGGCTGAGAGGCCACGCCGCCACGGGGGAACGTGGGGGCCATCCCCATGATCCCATTCATCATGTTGTTAAACTGGCCCAGGAAACTGGAATTGTAGTCTTGCTGCATGTGCTGCCGTGACAATTCCTCTTCCAATTGTAGTTGTTCAAGCTCCGCGTAATACTCGCGCTCTTTCCGTTCGCGCTGTCTTGCCCTTTCTCGTTTCTGCCGTTCCCGTTCCGCGGCGGCTGCCGCTCGTTGAGCTTCTCGCTCGCGTTCGGCCGCTTCAGCGGCCAGGCGAGCTTCGCGTTCCCGCTCGGCGGCTTCAGCTTCGAGTTGAGCTTGCCGTTCGCGTTCAGCCGCTTCGGCTTCAAGTTGGGACAGCGCTCCCTCATAGCCGCCGTCTGATCCAGAGTACGCGTTGGCGTACGATTCCGTGTCATCACCCACTAATTGGTCCAATGCTTCCTGATAGGTGCCTCCCTGTGACTCGTCAAACTTGCCGGCCACGTCGGTCTCCTCGGACTGGCTACTTGCGCCTTGATACCCGTCGTCGCACTCACTGACGGCGTCGATGTCGATATACGCGTTCTGGCAATACTCCGGCGTGGACCTGTCCTCCCATTCGTCGGCACCGTCATCCGGGTCAGACCAGCTTTCCTGCGCTTCGTCTGCCCGGTGGGCTACGTCTGTCTGATCGGCCCAGCCCGCTTCGTCCTGATACGCGACTTCCCGATCGGAGCCTTGTAGCGCATCGTCCAGCGAATCGATTTCCTCGTTCAGATAGGCGACACTTAACGACGCCTCATCCATGATGCCGGTTTCGTCCTGGTACCACTCGGTCTCTTCCTGATTGATGTCGAGTGCGAGGCGAGGATCAATGGTGCCGTAGGGCGCGTCCGGCTTGACGACGCCGGTTGCCGGGCCGTTGGCTGTTGTTCTCTGTAGCTTCTCCGTCACCCGGGAGGCGATCTGGCCCAGACGCGTATCCCCCAACTTGTCCTTCAAGCCTGCCAACGGGTTGGCGACCTTGAGTTTCAAGTTGTCGGCGGCGTCCTGCAGGAAGGACTTGACGCCCAGGTTCACGTCCTTGTCAAAGAACTCATCGGCGCGTCGGTTGTAGGTTGCGGTATCAACCGTGCCGCTCAACCCGTCCTTAATGAGTGCCGTGCCCTTTTCCCGGATGTTGTCCGTGTAGTCGCCGATGGCTGTGATCAAAGGGACGCTGGCCAAGCGCGATGTGGCCGCCTTGACCTTGTCCAACAGCCCGGCCTCGGTTGACGCCGGCGTCACGGTCAGGCTGACCAGCAGCACGCTGGTTAGTAGGGCGACGTGATGATATGGTGATCGCCAAGTCATGATGAGGTCTCCTTTTCGGTATAGTCGGATAAGGACGATAGCATGAAACGGCGAAGGGGACAATCCGGGCCTTCCATCCGGCACAGGACGAAGAGATACACGTCGCCGTCGTCGGGCATGGACCCGATCAGTAGACGCTTTTCCTTGCCGGCGGGGAGGATCATGTCCAGGGTCAGGCGTGCGGCAAAGGCGGCGGGCAGGTCGGCTATAGCCTCCGCGATCGTGGTGTCGGTGTCGGGAGCGGCCGCGGTCAGTGCGGCGGCGCTACGTGCCGCCAGGGCTTGGTCGATCCGCGCCAGCGCCGGAAACAGCCAGGGTTCCGTCTCCGCGGTCCACTGCGTGCGGATGCCCGCGTTCCACAAGAGGCGCGGCAGGGCTGCGCGCATGTTGGCGGAGGCCGTAGCGAACGTCACGCCGTCTGGTTTGGCGGCGTCGTGGCCCTCGGCCGGATGGGCTTGGCGAAAGGTGTCGAGCCGGGTAGCCGTGACCGCGGCGAGTGTCGTAATCGGATCATCGGCAACCATCCAGGCCGGTTGGTCTGGTACTGTGGCTGTCGGATCGGCGAGTCGTTCTCCCGGCATCCCCCGGATCGCGGCGACCCGATAGTGGCCGTCTTTCCGCTCCCAGTCGGTGATGAGAGCGATATCGAGCAGGGGGTTGTAATAGAGCGCTACGGGTGTGGGGGCGCGCAGTCGACCGAGCTTGACAATGGCGTTCTCGAAGAATGGGTGCCACAGATCGGGCAGGATTTCCGCCGATCCCGATCCCGGGATCGCGGCCAGGATTCTGGTCGCCACGTCGTTGCGCTCGATGGCCGCTACCCGGAACGCCAACGCCTGGGCGGCGAACCGTTTCGGGTCCGGCGGTTCGGCAGCCGCACTGGCAATGCCGATTAGCATGATGCCCAAAATGAGCCCGATCAACGTGGAGCCAAACCCTCGCCTTACACCTCGGCTTGTGTTGTTTCCCGAGCCACTGATGACCGATGCTCCCGCCGCTGCCGTGCTCGAAAAAGTCGATGACCTCAATGGTCTTTCCCTCACTCTGAAATCCAGAAAATAAGTGTAGGCGCGACTGATAGGAAATTCAATAGGACGAACCTGGGGACATCGTTTACCGTGGCGGACTGCATGGCGCAGGGAGGGAACTTGTCCTCGACATATTTATCGAGGATCCAAGCCATGGGCGGGGTAAGGGGGGAATTGTTGAAAATATTAAAAAAACGGATAAACTTTGCAAAGTTTACAAAATGTACATACTGTTAAAATATGTACAATATGTACAGAACATTACAAAATGTTACAAAATGTACAAAACTGCAGCATATTTGGAAAGCTTTAAAATCCTAAATGAAAAATAACGGGAGCGAGAGTGGGTCGGGTTTGCCGCAGGTGTAAACCGACATTTTTCCCGTCGAACGGCAGGGCTGTCTCCTTCCGTCATTCCTGACGTTAGTAATCAGGAATCCAGTGTCTTTTGTCTTCACGAATGCAGGAAAAATCAAAGACACTGGATCCTCGATTAAAGATGTCGAGGATGACAGAGTGGTGCGGTGTGCCCCATTTTCATCTCTTGGGGTGCAGGCGGCAAGCCTGCATGAGAGGTTCTTGTATGGGTTCAGTTATTCGTTGACCATTCCCCCTCACCCCAGCCCTCTCCCGCCAGGGGAGAGGGGGGCTTCGACAAGCTGGGCAGGCTCCGGTACCGTCCCGAAGAAGAACGTCATCAGCCCCGGGAACCCAGAACCCGGTCCAGGTTGAACGCGGCGCTGATCAACGCTAGGTGGGTAAACGCTTGGGGGAAGTTGCCGAGGCCTTCGCCGTGATGTCCCGTTTCTTCGGCGTAGAGTCCGACGTGATTGGCATAGCCCAGCATTTGCTCGAACATCAGCCTGGCCTGATCGACCCGGCCCGCGCGGGTGAGCGCTTCGACTAGCCAAAACGTACAAATGTTGAAGGTGCCTTCTTCGCCTTTAAGTCCATCCTCTGTTTCGTTGACGTTATACCGGTGTACCAGCGCATTGGCGACCAGGCCCCCGTTCTCCGGGGATTGATTGATCGCCTCCAGGGTTGTGATCATCCGGGGATCGGTCGGGGAGACGAAAAAGACCAGGGGCATCATGAGGTTGGCCGCGTCAAGGGCGTCGCTGCCGTACCGCTGCACGAAGGCTTTTTTGGTGTCACTCCAGCCTTTTTCCATAATTTCTTCATAAATGGTATCGCGGACTTTCAGCCACCGGTCACGGTCCGCGGGAAACGAGCGCTTGTCGGCGAGGCGCAAGCCCCGGTCGACGGCAACCCAGCACATGAGTTTCGAATACAGGAAGTGTTGCTGGCTGCCCCGGACTTCCCAAATGCCTTCATCCGCACGCATCCAGTTGTCACACACCCAGTTCACCAATCGGCGCAAATGGTTCCAGAGATCGTAAGAGATGGGGCTGCCGTATTTGTTGTAAAGATACACCGAATCCAACAATTCACCGTATATGTCCAATTGCAGTTGATCATAGGCACCGTTTCCGACGCGGACCGGACGCGAGCCTTTATACCCGTCGAGGTGAGACAAGGTTTCTTCATGCAGGGCATGCCGGCCGTCGATGCCATACATGATTTGCAACGACCCATCGGGATTGAGTTCATGGCAGCGTGCTTCGAGCCAATGCATGAATTTTTCCGCTTCTTCCGTAAACCCGATGCGTATGAGGGCATAAATGGTAAAGGCCGCATCACGGATCCACGTGTACCGATAGTCCCAATTGCGTTCTCCTCCGACGCCTTCCGGAAGGCTGCACGTCGGCGCGGCGACGATCGCTCCAGTTGGCTCAAAGGTGAGCAGTTTGAGGGTCAGGGCCGAGCGTTGCACCATTTCGCGCCAGCGACCTCGATAGGTACACCGGGAAAGCCATTGCCGCCAGTAGACGACGGTCTGGCGGAAAAGTTTGTCGGCCTGATCTTCGGAGATGGCCCTGCCGCAGGCGTCGATCCGCTCCACCTGCTGAAGGGAAAACGTCAATTCGTGCCCTTCCTGTATGACAAATTCAGCGACCACGCCGTTGCCTTCCTGTTGTAAAGGAATGGTCGATCCTAACCACAAGCTCAGCCCCGCGGCTTCGAAATAGGCGCCATCGGCGGTCAGGGTCGTTGTGTGGGAGTCTCGGGCGTAATTGAAGGCGGGAAAACACTCCAAGCGAAACGTCACGTTCCCGCGAATCGCCTGGACGCGGCGGATGATTCCATGATGGCCGGCTTCGGTGGCTTTCAGATCGACCGGCATGAAGTCGACGACTTGTCCCACGCCCTGCTCGGAAAGAAACCGCGTGACGAGAATGTTCGTGTCCGGCCAGTAGTACTGTTTGTGCGTGGCGTCATTCCCTTGAGATGCGATCTTACACCAGCCGCCTTTGCGGTCATCCAGGATGGCGCCGAACACGCTTGGAGAATCAAAGTGAGGAAAACAGAACCAATCGATTGAGCCGTTCACACCGACCAAGGCACTGGTTCGCATGTTGCCGATCAGGCCGTATTCTTCGATTGGCAGATAGGGCATATAAGACCCTTGACAAGAATTTTCCGGACGACTCGTGGTCTCCATTGATCCGGATATCGGTCGCTCTTTCGAATCCGGGAAACGGTATCCACGTCTTTGCTCTTGGGTGTCGGTTTACCCAAGCGTGAACGGGTAGTCAAGCAAAAAACAAATGCTGTCCCATTGTACGTGTATGACGGCAACCCGGGTCAAGGCACGGGACGTGCCTTATGACACGTTCAGTTCTCCTGTTTTGCCAATGCCTTCCAACCGTTACCTGTTTCGTTTACACTGTTCCTCGCTCATGAAGAAGTCTACGGGAGAAATGATGGATGGATAAGAAAACCGGGAAGTCAACGTCGGGTGCAGCGGAGCCGGAAGTTCCGGCAAACGATTCCCGTATCTCCACGCGGCTTAAAGACCCACCTACACGTCGAGCTTTTTTAGCCGGAGCTACGTCAATCTTGGGGACGGCCGCGGCGCACGTTTTGCTTGCACCTTTCCTGGGACACGCGGCAGACGTTCCCGACGATCCCACCCGGGTGCCCGGATCCCCGGCAACGGAATATGGTCGACGTTCATCATTCGAACGTGCCAAGCGGTTGGCCAAGCCGCAGCGGTCGAGAACGCCCTTGCAGGACTTGCACGGGATCATCACTCCGTCGGCCCTTCATTTTGAACGCCATCATAACGGCGTGCCGCTTATCGATCCTACAAGGCACCGGCTCCTGGTCCATGGTCTGGTGGAACGCCCGTTGTTCTTTACGATCGACGAGTTGAAGCGGTTTCCCTCGACCTCACGGATCGTCTTCGTCGAGTGTTCGGGGAACAGCGGCAAAGAGTGGAAAGGACCGAAGGGCAAGACCGCACAAGAAATCCATGGCTTGACCAGTACCAGTGAGTGGACGGGCGTTCGACTTTCGACGGTCCTGGCGGAAGCGGGTCACGCTTCCGGGGCAACTTGGGTGTTAGCCGAAGGGAGTGATGCCGCGGCCATGACGCGTAGTATCCCGTTGGACCGGGTTCTGGATGAAGCCCTGTTGTGTTATGCCCAGAATGGGGAACCGCTCCGTCCGGAACAAGGCTATCCTCTGCGCCTGTTGGTGCCGGGCTTTGAAGGCAACACGTGCATTAAATGGTTACGACGCCTGAAACTGGTTGCCGCACCAGTGATGACTCGCGAAGAAACGTCGAAGTATACCGACCTGATGCCGGATGGGACCGCGCGTCAATTTACTTTTGCCATGGAAGCCAAGTCGGTGATCACGGTGCCGTCCGGTGGGCAACGACTCAACAAGCCGGGTTACGTTGAAATCCGGGGTTTGGCGTGGAGCGGGCGTGGCCGCATCGAAAAAGTGGAAGTGAGCGTGGATGGGGGAACCAGTTGGCGAACCGCAAGGTTGCAATCACCCGTTCTGCCGAAATGTCACACCAGGTTTTCTCTGGATTGGTGGTGGGACGGCCAGGAAGCCGTTCTCCAAAGCCGCTGCGCCGATGAAACGGGTTACCGGCAACCGACCCATCAGGAGCTGGTGAACGTCCGGGGGACTAATTCGTATTACCATTACAATGCCATCCAGAGCTGGAAGATCGACGAAAACGGGCAAGTGTCAAATGTACAAGTGTAAAGGAGAATCCTGTTCCCTGTCTCTCGGTGGAAGAGGGGACTACGGTGCAACTCCGGTTCCCTCTCCCCTGTGGTGGGAGAGAGCCTGCCCTGAGCTTGTCGAAGGGGCAAGGGTGAGGGGGCGAACCTTTCTTCTTGTCCTGCTCGTCATGATGGTGGCGGGTCCGGCTGATTCGTGGGGAGCATCGGAGGGGGGGCTCTTTCATCTCGGGCGCGAGGCGACCTCGGAGGAGATTCAAGCCTGGGACATTGATGTTGCGCCGGACGGCGAAGGGTTGCCGGACGGCCGGGGGACGGTGGTGGAAGGCGCGCGCGTGTATGCCGAGCACTGTACAAGTTGTCACGGCGCGACCGGTGTGGAAGGTCCCAATCCGAAGTTGGTCGGCGGGCAGGGGACGCTGGGGAGCGCGCATCCCGTGAAAACGGTCGGCAGTTATTGGCCGTATGCCACGACTCTGTTCGATTACATTTATCGGGCGATGCCGTTTGTGGCTCCGCAATCCCTGACGTCCGATCAGGTGTATGCCGTGACGGCCTGGATTCTGTTTCAAAACGGCCTGCTGGACAAAGACGCCGTGCTCGATAGGGAAACGCTTCCCAAGGTTCGGATGTCGCATCGCGACGGATTTGTCCCGGACCCTCGCCCTGATGTGAACCGGACAGATTCGCGCAAAACATCCGTTTCTTCACTCGGCGAGATTGAGTTCCCCACCTCGGGTTCTCCGGAGGCCCAACAGCCGTTTCTTCTTGGGGTGTTGTTACTGCACAACTTTGAATACGACGACGCCCAAATGGCGTTTCAACGTGCGCAGGCACTCGACCCTGATTTCGCAATGGCCTACTGGGGAGAAGCCATGACGATGACTCACCCGCTATGGGGGCAGCAGGACGTTCAGCAGGCCATTGACGTGTTACGGCGGCTGGCTCCCACACCAAGTAAGCGGGTGGCCGCGGCACCCACCGAACGGGAACAAGGCTATCTGCGCGCGGTCGAGGCATTGTACGGGGACGGGGACAAGCCGCAACGCGACCAGGCGTATATGGCTGCCATGCAGGCCCTTGCCCGGCAATTCCCCGAAGATGATAACGCGCACACCTTCTATGCGCTGTCGATTCTGGGGTCCGCGCAAGGCAAACGGGTTGAGAAATTCTACCTGGACGCCGCGTCCATTGCCCGAGCGGTGTTTGAAAGAAATCCACGGCATCCCGGTGCGGTTCATTATTTGATTCACGCGCTGGACGATCCGGCTCATGCTCACGGGGCCCTGGAAGCGGCACGGGTCTACGCCGACCTTGCCCCGGCGGCCCCTCATGCCCGGCATATGCCCTCGCACATTTTTATGGCGTTAGGTCTGTGGGATGACGTTATTCAAGCCAATGAGCGGAGTTGGGCGGCCAGTGAAGAACGGCGAATCCGCAAAGGGTTGGGCGTGGCGGAACGTTCCTATCACGTGGCCCATTGGCTGATGTACGCCTTGCTCCAGCAGGGGCGGGTGGAAGACGCCAAGCCCTTTCTCCGCATGGTTGAAGAGGATGCCGAAGAGGTCAAGTCCCGGGTCGTAGAGCGATACCGGGCGGCCATGCGTGCGACGTATATTATTGAGACCGAAGAATGGGACGTGACCGGGCTCGAGCGTGATCGATCGAACGTGCGGGCCTCCGCGGCGATGAGTGAGTTGTTCGCGATCGGGCTGAGTGCGTTCAAAACCGGACGGGGAGACGTGGCCGACCATGTATTGGATCAGTTCCTGCAAACGGATCAGGAGAAGAAACCAACGCCTCACGGGCGAGTGGTGAAGGTGATGAAAAACCAACTGTCCGCCCTGAAGTTGTTTGTGGAGGAACGCGTTGCCGAGGGGGTTGCGCTGTTACGGGAAACGGCTGCTTTGGAAGATGCCATTCCGTTTACCGCCGGTCCGGTATTTCCGGTCAAGCCGACGCATGAGTTACTGGGTGAGGTGCTCTTGAGCTTGGGGAACCTCGACGAGGCGCGGCGTGAGTTTGCATTAGCTTTGAAGCGTGCGCCCAACCGGGCGTTGTCCCTTGCGGGGTTGCAGTAGACAAAGGCTCGCTGAACGGTTTCGGAAAATGAGGTCAGGGGCCCCTTCGACTTCGCTGCGCTACGCTCAGGGCAGGCTTTTGGAAGAAACCGAGGGCTTGTTTGTCGGGAGGAAACGCTTTTTGATGTTGACCCAAGTGGGGAGCTTCATGGCCGTCAGGTAGGCTCGGATTCCGTGCCAAATTTGTGCGCACAGGTGCAGAACGGTGCGAATGCCGCGAGAAATATGTTCGTAGAAAGACAGAGAGGCTCGAATCCCATGTGAGAGTCGCGCGTAAAAGGTGCGGATTAGTTCGTTCCAGCCCGCGCGAATGGATTGCCATCCCTTGATCTTCGGGCGCCACTCGATGGCGCCATAGACGACCACGGCTGCCAGTAGCCCGGCCAGGATCGGGGAAGTTACCATGGCGTCATCCAAATAGCCCATGACGCTGAAAAACCCGAAACATACACACCACAAAAAAACGGTCACGAATCGCAGAGCATTTTCCATCAGGCTTCCCTTTTCCTCATTGTGCGGCTTTTGTGACCCTCATGCAAGTCAGAGGCCGTCCCTTACGGAGGCGGGGCCATGCCGTATCGCGTCGCTTGCTCTTTCCTGCTCCCTCTCCCCGTCGTGGGAGAGGGCTGGGGTGGGTACAGACCGGGTACATGGTTTACATTTTAAACCGGGGACATGGTTTACACGGGTACACTACACGGCAAAGGAGGGCCTGCCCATGCCGTGGAAGGAGTGGAAGATCATGGACCAACGAGAACAATTTGTATGCGACTATCTGACCGGGGCGTATGCGAAGGGCGCGTTATGTGCGGTATATGGCATCAGCCGGCCGACCGGGGACAAATGGCTGGCGCGGTATCACACGCACGGGGTGGCGGGGTTAGCGGACCTGTCGCGGCGGCCGCACACGCAGCCGCACCAGACCCCGGCGGCGCTGGTGGCGGCCATCATTGCGATGAAGCGCCGGCATCCGAGTTTTGGGCCGAAGAAGATTCGGGACCGGTTACGGGCGGTCGCCCCGGAGCAGGGGTGGCCGGTGGATAGCACGGTGGGGGTCATTTTGCGCCGGGCGGGCTTGGTCCGCCCGCGGCGGCATCGCCGACGGGTCCCGGCCGATCCGCAGCGACTGAGCCAGGGGACCGCGACGGCCCCGCTGTGGAGTGCGGACTTCAAGGGGGACTTTCGGGTGGGCAATGGCGCGCGGTGTTATCCGCTGACGGTGCTGGACCACGCCAGCCGGTATCTGCTGCGGTGTCAGGGCTTACGCCAGCCCACGACGGCGGCGGTGCAGCCGTGGTTTGTCTGGCTGTTTCAGGAATATGGGCTGCCGACGACGATCCGGACGGACAACGGCCCGCCGTTTGCGTCTCTGGCGCTCGGGGGGCTCAGTCGGCTCGCGGCGTGGTGGGTGCGGTTAGGCATTCGGCCCGAGCGGATTCGCCCGGGCACCCCGAGTGAGAATGGCTGTCATGAGCGGATGCATCGGGCGCTGAAAGCGGCGGTGGGGCCCCCGGCGGCGACCTGGGCCGCGCAACAACGGCGGTTCGTGGCGTTTGTGCAGGAATATAATTGGGCCCGCTCGCATGAGGCCCTGGGGCGCCGGACGCCCGGCAGTGTGTACCAGGGCTCGCCCCGGCCCTATCCTGTGACACTGCCGCCCATCGAGTATGGCTCGGGGACGGTGGTGCGGCACGTGCGGCACAATGGCGAAGTCAAATGGCGGGGTCATCGGCTGTACCTGTCCGAGGTCTTGGCGCAGGAGCCGGTGGGGTTCACGCCGATCGGGGAGAGCACTTGGGCCATTCATTATAGCTTCCATCCGCTGGGGACCTTGGATGACCGCACGTTGACGATCGCCTCGGCCCGGCAGTGGCATCAACCGGAAACCCCGCAGGCGATGTAAACGATGTGTCCGGTTTATTTTGTAAACCATGTCCGGCTTGCACAGTGAGGGGGGAGTGAGGGCTTCATGACTCTTTCTCGATGCCGGCGATGCGGGCTTCGAACTGCTTCGCGTCTTCTTCCAGATTGGTTTTCTTCAACAGCGCGATGTAGTTCTTGAGCGTGCGGGCGAGAGGGGAATGATCTTTTATTCTGCAAGTGGTTCGTCAAATCTTCGTGCTTGATAGCCTGTTAGTTCCTCCTGGTCGATTTCCTCAGGAGGAAGAAGTCGATAGTGTTTCTCACAAGAGATGACGATTCCCTTTTCGCTCTCTTCAAACTCGAAAAGTACAATGCGATCATCATGCATGAACTGGGCGGCGATCGGCCTGCAGATCAGCATGGGAAATTTGTATCTACACAGCGCAATGTCTTGCTCGATTTGCACCACGTTGAGTTGATCCGTCTTGCCCTTCGCCTGCACGGGAAAAATATAGTGTGCACCACGCCGATCTACTCCGATATAGATTTCATCCGTTTCGACTTGTCCAAGTTGTGGAACCGTGGTGCGTAGGTGGCTTTGCAACGGGTAACACGTTACCCGCGTAAAGATGTCAATCAGCCGGTTGTATCGTATCCTTGCAAGCAAGGCTTGTTCGTCATTCAGTGCATACATCGAGATCAGGCCAGGCGTTGCATCCGGCACTTTTGTCTCAGCCATGTGCTTCGCTGGTATGATCTGAGCCATCTCGGTCACTACAAACCGGTATTTTCCACGTCCGGCCGGCCGGATAATCCACGCTTTGCCCTTGGGTGCGCGTTTTCGAATTGAAGATGGCAACGGAGCGCGGTAACGAAAACTGTAAATGATATCTCCGATATTTTTCGGCAACTTGATGCCCAATTTTGTGGCAGTCTTCTCTATGTCGGATCGACTGAAAAGCACTTCCTGTTGACCCTTTTTGTGAATCGACAGAAAAATGCGTTCGATGATCTGCATATACCGATTAGGTTCGGCCATGGCTGTATTTCCTCACCGCGGGTTACTTTTTTCCCGGCCACCGCAGTACAAGGACTTCTTCTCGAAGTTGCTCCTTCGTTGCCGTCGCCAGTCGCGTCCGGAAGAGGTCAATTCTTACCGGTTCATATCCCTGTGATTTGGCCAGGCTGGCCAGAATGTGTCCCGTACGGATCATGACACGCAAATATGAAGCTTGGTCTCCCACTACATAGGCTAACTTGGCTCCAGGCTTGAGAACGCGCTTCATTGTCTCAAGATGTCTTGCCATCCCGCCGAAGTATAACTTCGTTACCCTGTGATATAGTCGTTCAAAGCCTGAGGTCTTGCCAAGCATCGTGCGTCGCTCTTCGATCTCACGCGCAATGGATTCAATCTTTCTATGCCCTTTCACCCACATATCATCGTCATCCGTTTTATAGACACTTCGTGTATTGGATCGTACGAGAGTTTTCTTCAACGTCTGCAGTTCCGCCATGCTGTGTGCAAACCCCAAGAGCACGGTCTCAAGGCGCGTCGTCCGCGAATAGTCTTTCTCATTGGGATAGGGAGGAGAGGTAATCACGGCATCGACTGACTCCGGTTCAAGCATTTCAGGAATTTGACGCGCATCAGCCAGAAATACCTGAGCCGTTGCGCCATTTTTCCTGGGAAGCTGTTGTAGATCTTCTACAATGGTATTGACACGAGACAGCCAAGCCCCCACGACAGAGGCATCGTCTTTCCACTTTCCCACACCGACCTCCGGGCCAAAGTGTAGGTTGCTGATATCAGCCACCAACGCTCTAGCCAACGCTAACTTTTCGTGAGCCAGGAATCGTTTGTCCTGTTCTTCTTCCAGTACATTTATCAGAACCAAAACTTTGTGTAACGGCAAGGGGCTGATGGAATTCTTTAGCAGGATCTTCTCGACTTCCGGCGGTAGGCTACGCAGCCCATTCGTGGAGTCTGAGGGCTCGGAGAAGAATGGAGCATCTTGAATGTTATCGGCCTTTAAGCGGCACAACGTTTTATCGGCGACACGTCGAGCATGCTCAGCCAGCCCATCGGGTGAAGGGCTCCAATCTGTCTTCACGCAACTCGCAAAATGAGCCATAGGCAATGCCTCGAGGCCGATACCAGAGATTCCCAACTTCTTGCTCTCTACGATCGTTGTTCCGGTTCCGCAGAATGGATCCAGCACAAGCCCGCCGTTGCGTACACCGAAATCATCCAGGTAATCGCGAACCAGATGTGGAGGGAAGGAAAGTACGAATCGATACCACCGGTGCGCGGCGCTGTCATCGTTTTGGACTTTATTGGCGTCCCAATTACGGTATTCGCCAAGAGGCTCTTTAACCACTGTTTTTATTGCACTTGACATTGCCGTTCTCTCATGCCACTTCCGTTTGAAAGTTTACCATAGTCTCGGGCCTCTGCCACCTTCTTGCATGGGTGCTACGGCTCTTATTTTTTTTATTCTTTCTCGATGGTAGCGATGCGGGCTTCAAACTGCTTCGCGTCTTCTTCCCGATTGGTTTTCTTCAACAGCGCGACGTAGTTTTTGAGCGTGCGGGCCACGATCGGGTGTTCCTTGCCTAAAGTTTTTTCGTTGATGGCAAGGGCCCGGGTGAAAAGCGGTTCGGCTTTCGAGTACTTTTCCTGTAAAAAGTAGAGCAGCGCCAAATTGTTGGCGACGTTGGCGACTTTTTCATGTTCCGGGCCGAATTTCTTCTCGTCAATTTCCAAGGCATTGACCAGTAAGGGCTCAGCCTTTTCGAATTGCCCTTGCAGGCGATAGAAGTCGGCAAGTTTGGTCAGGCTGGACACCAATCGCGGGTTCTCCGGGCCAAATGATTTTTCCGTGATGGCGAGCGCCTGTTTCAGCAGCCCTTCGGCTTTGTTGGGTGCGCCTTGGGTAACGTGCATGGACGCGAGGTTATTGAGGCTGCCGAGCAGACCCGGGCTCTCGTCGCCGTAGCGTTTCGTATTGATGGCCAGGGCGCGTTCCAGCAACGGGATGGCTTGCGCATAATCCTCTTTGGCCCTGTACAGGAGCGCGAGATTGTTGAGCCGTTCCACCAGCGCCGGGTCGTCAGGTCTCGTGGCGTTTTCCGTAATCTCAAGGGCCCGGATCAAATGCGTCTCCGCTTGGCGATAGTGTTCTTGCGCGGCCAGCACGCCTGCCAGATTTTCGAGATCCAGGGTCACATCAAGATGGTCCGCTCCGAGTGCCTGTTCACGAACGTGCAAGGCCCGTTCAAAAAGGGGCAGGGCTTTCTCATAGTGTTGTTGCGCGTAGTACACGGCCGCGAGGTTGCTCAGGCTGGCGGCGAATTGAGGAGCGCGGTCGCCAAGAATCGTTTCATTCAGGCTGACGGCGCGACTCAACAGCGGTTCGGCCTGCTCATATTCGCCCTGCGCGTCGTGGAGCCCGGCCAGTTTCGTCAGTGTCCGGGGAAGCCGGGGATCCTGTTCCCCGAAGGTTTCCGCTTCCTTGAGTGCGGCGGTGTACTGTTCTTTGGCCTCTTTCAAGCGTCCCTGTTGGAAAAGAAGATCACCCCGGTCCACGTACCGGTCCCACGGGGCTTGTGCGTCCTCGCATCCCATGAGGCCGATCACCCCAACCAGGCACGCGGCCATCAGTCCTCTCCAACAACCATTCACCATGTCTTCACCTTTTTTGGGATTTGCAAGAAGAGAAAAAATGGACTTCTCATGATTCGTGGACTGGTAGATCCCACGTTCTCTGATTGTAAAGAGAGAAACGGCTCTGTGCCAACTGAAAAATGTGAATGACTCAAAACAGGTTGAGTTGATCCGCCGGTGGTCTGGTGAAGGTGGCGGGAACGGCGTCGTCCAGGTCGAATTGTTGGAAGCCCTCTTTGCGAAACGCCAAATCGAATAATTGTTCGATGGTTTGCCACGTCGAGCCCCGGCCCTGGTGGCGCGCGAAGAACCGTTTTTCTTCCAATGTCCCACCCCTGGTCTCTTTGAGGCGATTGGTGATTTTCTTGATACGGTCGGGAAAGGCCTCGGCCATCCGTTCCAGAAACACCGGTTGCACGTTGTCGTTCAGCCGCAAGAGCGTATAGGCGGCGCCCGTGGCGCCGGCCCGTCTCGCACGGTGAAGAATCTCCGGAATGTCCTGTTCATTCAGTCCCGGAATGACGGGACCGATCATGACGGCCGTGGGGATTCCGGCTGCAGATAGGGCGGCCATGGCCTCCAGACGTTTGGTGATGGAAGGAGTCTGTGGCTCGACTTTTCGCGCAACCTCGTTGTCCGCAAAAGGGATACTGAAATACACGCGGATCCAGGCTTGTTCATGGAGGGCTTGTAGCAGGTCGAGATCCCGTTGAATGAGCGCGGCTTTGGTAATGACGGTGACGGGGTTGCGAAATTCGACACACACTTCTAAACAGGCGCGGGTGAGTTCATACGTGGCTTCCAGCGGCTGATAGCAGTCGGTGTTGCCGGAAAAGACCACGAGTTCGCCTTTCCACGAGGGTTTCAGAAACGCCGCGCGTAGCGCCGCCGCCGCGTTGGGTTTCACGATAAGTTTGGATTCGAAATCCGTGCCCGCGCCGAACCCCCAATATTGGTGACTCGGCCGTGCATAGCAATACGCACAGGCATGAAAGCAGCCACGATACGGGTTCACGCTCCATCGAAAGGGCAGATCCGGGCTGTCGTTTCGACTCAGGATCGCCCCGGTCTTTTCCTCAAAAACCTGAGTCGCGACGTTGGGCGCCGGTTCGAGGAGTTCCCGGTGATGCGTCTCAAACGGGTTCGGCGGATTGGCGATGAGCTTCACGGCTTCATTTTGCGTAAGGTAGTCGTTCGGTTCGAATTGTGTGTCCGATCATACCTCTCGACGTCACCGAGAACCAACTATCGTTCATGGGGTCCGACCCGTTGTCTCGTCCCGAACAATGCGGTAGACTGCACTACTCTGACACATCCCGCCTTACGAGGCACATCATTGGCTGCCCCCGTAGCTCAGGTGGATAGAGCAACGGTTTCCTAAACCGCAGGTCGGACGTTCAAATCGTCTCGGGGGCACCATGTTTTGATAATGGGGATATGAGTGAATCCCGCGTCTTCTGTTCAAGTCAGACCAAACAAGCACACGGTCGGTGGTGGATCAGCATGATGGGTGTTATTCGGCCATGAAAGGAGACTTGGCCATGCTTCGCCATGTTCATTTGTGCGGCGTCCTTCTTTTCATCCTTGGTTTCACCGCTAGCGCCTGGGGCCAGAACTTCAGCGACGTCGTCGTATTCGGCGACAGCCTCAGCGACTCGGGCAATGCAGGAAGCCTGCAACCACTGCCGCCGGGTAGCAGCTTCACGACCAATCCCGATCCGGTCTGGTCCGAGATCGTGGCGGAAACCTTCGGCGCGTCGGGTGGGAACGATCTCGCCGGCGGGCCGAACTATGCTTTCGCCGGGGCTTGTGTGAACCCGGCGACGCCTTGTGATATTGATCAGTCACCCACGGTGACGGAACAGATCACAAAGTACTTCTTCAAATCGGGTGATCAAGCCGATCCGAATGCGCTCTATGCCATCTGGGGCGGCGCGAACGACGTTGCCGACTCCCTCGGATATTCCTTGAAAAATAATCCAACTGACCTGCCCATGGCGCAACGCCTTACACAGGAGGCGACGTTGGCGGCCGCTCGTGTCAACGTCGCGCAGATACGACGTCTTCATGACGCCGGCGCCCGCAATGTCGTAGTGCTCAACCTGCCCGACATCAGCAAATCCCCTTACGCCGTCAACCTGGGTCAGGTAGCTCAGGGAGCATTGACCCAACTGGTCACCGCCTATAACGGGGTACTCGATGCCGGCATTCGCGAGAGCGAGGCTGGGATCGTTCCCATCAACGTGTTTGCCCTGTTCAATGAAATCGTCGAGAACCATGAGACGTACGGTTTCACCGACGCCACCGGCACGGCCTGCGGGGAGCCGGACGCCGCGAGTGCGGTCTCGATCACGTGCGGTCCGCAGAACTCCGGTTTACCCGTGACCTATGCCCCCGGCGCCAACCAACAATATCTGTTCGCGGACCGGAGCCATCCCAGCGGAGCGATGCACGCGATGATCGCGAGCATGGTTACCTCCACGCTTGCCGCGCCGGTCCAGGTGTCGCTCGCCGGTGAAGGCGGTGTCGAGATGGCGAACATTCACCGTAGCGCCGTATCCGCCGAGCGGATGACGGATCTCGGGCTCGACCGGTCGGTCGGCAGTTGGCGCGCCTACGTCACGGGTCGCATCGGTCGGTATAAGCTGGATGCCCTGCCGCGTCTCGGCGAAACACAAGCCGACGTGCAGGTGTTCACCCTGGGAGCCAACCACCGTCCGGGAACCAATCTGTGGTGGGGCGCTGCCTTGAGCTTCGGGTGGTATAACAATGACGCCTCAGGTGCGAGTCTCGAGAGTAGTGCGGTGATCGGGTCGGTGCACGGAACGTGGCGTCGGGGCGGCCTCTACGTGAGCGGCGCCCTGAGCGCGGGCAGTACCTCGGTGGACGTCAGGCGCTCGATCACCCTCGGCTCCGCGGTGCGTGCCGAACAGGGGTCCACCAGCGCGGGTCAGTTCGGGGCGGAATTCAACGCAGGCTGGATGCTTGGTGATCCCGCTGACCTCCAACACGGTCCCTTTTTGGGTTTGGCTTGGCTTAATCAGTCGATCGACGGTTTCCGGGAAAGCGGAAGTCGCTCCACTGCGATGAATTTCTCCGGTTTCGATCGGGATTCCCTTATTGCGCGTGCGGGCTATCGCGTCACGAGAACTCTGGCCTTGAATCGAGTGGGGCTGCGTCCCTATGCCAACGTCTCCGTTGCGAAGGAGTTCAAGGATGATCCCATTTCGGTGACCGCGGGTTCCAATACCATGCCCGGGCGCTTTACCCTCTCGGGTTTCACCCCGCCGCGACATTGGGCCAGTGCCGACCTCGGTCTGGTCGTGAGCCTGTATGAGAAAGTGAGCGTCATAGCCGGGTACACCGGACGATATGGCAGCGAGTCCCGTCTGGACCACAGGGCGAATCTCGGAGTGAGTGTGACCTTCTGATCCGTGTCTTGATGTGAGTAGATCAGGGCGCTTGGATTTCGTGGGTGGGTCGAATGTCGATGCGTTCCCCGAACGTGTCGAGCGTTCCAATTCCGAAGTGGGGCTTTTCAACCATCGTAGTGTGAGCCATCCGACGGTCCGTGGCGTTCTCGAATTCGAACCTGACTTGCAGAGTATCGTCTTTGATCACGACGGCCTTCATATCCAGTATGCCGCCTATGCCCGGGTGCCAGGCAATCAGGGTATAGACGCCTTCCGGGATGTCCGAGATGGTGAAATTCCCCTGGGCATCCGTCACGGCAAAATAGGGGTTGGTCACGGCCACGCCCCACGTCTGCATGAACTCGTGAAACCCGCATTCCAGGTAAAAGATGCGTCGTCCTTTGGTAAAGGCGATGGTATCGACGAGCGGGGTGCCCGGGAGGTGGTCGTGGGCCCCGGCGTCGGTCTTGGGGTGATGGGGATTCATGCGCAACGGGCGATGAAACATCACCTCGGACTCGAAGGGCGCGACTTCATACACCTGGATGTCGTGGATAATGGGGTCCATGTTTACGATGCGCAGATCCTGGTGGTTTCGAACAGCCATCACCGGTGGGGTGAGCGTACAGTCCCGGGCTTCGATGGTGGGTGAGGCAGCGGGAAATGGTTTCCCCTGCTGCACGTCTTCCAACATGACCACGGCATGTTGCAATCCTCCGTCCGGCGCGACGCGAACCTGGTCAAGCAGTCGCCAGACCGTGCCGGTGGAAATGCGGCCGCAAAATACGGTTTCAGGATAGGTGATGAGATTGAAGGCCTTTGGCGGAGGCGGGGCACCGTTCAGGATGACCTTCCCGGACACGTGGCCGGCGTTGGTCACGGGCTGTTCGGTATAGGCCCACCCCGGAGACCCCAGGAGCAGAGTGAAGAGGAAGCTGAGCAGTGCTATCGGGACAGCTCTCATCGGATAACGGGTTTCACGAATGGAGAAGACACGACCTATGGAGTGCTTGGGGCGGGACGGAACGGTCGTGATCCCCGATCAAGCAGACCGGGGATCACGGCGCTCCTTTTATTTTACGCTGACCCGTTCGGCGGCGTCCTTCTTCGGACGTCCCTGTTTGGCCCGGGTTCTGGCGCGAGTGTTTAACGTCGTGTCATCCGTCAGATAAAAGAATTGATCGTCCACCGACAACTTGTCGGACCACGCACGGCAGGCGTCGCACATACGGATCTTACGACGGTCGGGACTCCAAAAGCGTTTTTCGCAATGGCAGGCTTTTCCGCAAAGACAACTCACCCAGCCGGCATAGGGAGACGGCTCGGGTTCGGGAATCTCCTGTTGGTCCACGAGTTCCCGCGCTTTTTCGACGGCACGAGCCCATGATCCCCAATGCCGAACGAAAAATTGAACCGAGTACGCCTTTTCTTCGGCGAGATCGTATTCCAACTGTGTCAAGTGGGGACGGCCTTCCTGTCCCATGAATCGGGCCAATTCCTGCAAGGCCTGGTGTCGTTTCCAGGCGCTGAGCGGTTCCAATGTTCCTCGGCCTCCTGCGTTCTTAGTTTTTGGCATTGTTCAACCCCTTACGCCTATATCCAACCGGTCTTTTGAAGTACCGGCGGATTCCTTCGTGTTTTGAATCGTACGTCCAAAGACGGTATATTTTCCTGTTTACTCCAGTATTATACACGCCGGGGAGCAAAACGTAAGGTTGAGCCCTAAAAACATGAAATGCCCCGACGTTCGATTGCGGTTGTCTCGTACAGTTCAACTTCACCAATTTTCAAATTTAAACAGAATAACATGAATTTCAGTAGAAATCTATAGGGGAAACAAAAAAAAGAGAGGCCTCGACGGCGAAGGCAAGCGATGGGCCGTTCGTGACAGGAGGACGGCTGAAATGATATGTAAGTTCAAGTACTTATGTAAGCTGGGAGGTGGGCCTTGCGCCGTCATTGAGGGTGCCTGATGCGCGCGTGTGCATGGAAAGAAAGGTTTTGAACGTGGGTTTATCCATCGACAGAGAAACATTTTCTCAAGCGGATTATGAACTGTTCACCGAGCGTCTCAACCAGAGCCTGGTGGTACTCCGTGACCTGCTCAACCGGCCCGGATTCGGGGACGGCCCCACGACGCTGGGCGCGGAAATGGAGCTATCCATCGTGGACCGGGAAGGATGTGCGTACCCCATCAACCGGTCCGTGTTGGCCGGGAATCTTGATCCATCGTTTCAATTGGAATTGGATCGCTTCAATCTGGAGTACAATACGTCGCCCGTCCCCTTGGCCGGGACTCCCTTCAGTCGAGTGGAGTCCGAGTTGACCCAAGCCCTGGACACACTCAACCGCCTGGCAGGCGCCCGAGGCGGACGTATCGTGCCGATCGGCATTCTGCCGACTCTAATGGAAGAGGATCTGCAACCTGCGGCCCTGACCGACCTCCCCCGGTATCGTGCGCTTTCCGCCGCGTTGCGGGAATTACGCGACCGGCCGTTTCAGGTACGCATCAACGGGCTCGACCCGCTCGACGTGACCTGTGACGACGTCACGCTGGAAGGGGCGAATACCTCGTTTCAGGTGCACCTCCGGGTCCGGCCGTCGGAGTTCGCCTCCCTGTATAATGCCGCTCAACTCGTCAGTCCCATCGTGGTTGCGGTGAGTGCGAATTCTCCGTTGTTCTTGGGGCATCGCTTGTGGGATGAAACGAGAGTCGCGTTGTTCAAACAATCCGTGGACAGCCGACCTCCCCGGGAAGGCGACTGGAACCTGCCCGGGCGGGTGTCCTATGGATTGGGGTGGGTGCGCCAGGGCGCGTATGAATTGTTCGCCGAAGCCGTGGGGTTGTTTCCTCCGTTGCTGCCCGTATCGAGTGAGCAGCACCCCTTGGACCGGCATCAACAGGGGGACTTGCCGTCGTTGGACGAATTGCGGTTGCATCAGGGGACCGTATGGCGGTGGAATCGTCCCGTGTACGATCCCAAACACGGCGGGCATCTGCGAATAGAGTTTCGCTCGTTGCCTTCGGGTCCCACACCTTTGGACATGGTGGCGAATACCGCGTTCATGGTCGGAATGGTTCAGGGCCTTTCGTCACAAATAGACGACCTCATCCCGAGTTTTCCATTCGAGTATGCGCACCACAATTTCTACCGCGGGGCGCAGTTCGGCCTGGACGCCGTCCTGTTATGGCCTTCCGCGCAGTATCCTTCTCCACGGGAAATACCGGTGTGCGACTTGGCCTTGGAGATGCTGCCGGTCGCGGAGCGGGGATTGTCCCGATTGGGGGTCGAGGCCCGGGAAATCAATCGCATGTCGCAGGTCATCCGGACACGCATCGAACGCCGCTGTACGGGCGCCCGCTGGCAACGCCGGATGCTGGATCACCTGGAACAACGCACCCCGCGACGGCAGGCGGTCGTGGCCATGCTGGACCAATACTTGGAACAAGCAAACCGGGGGAGTCCCGTCGGAGAATGGACGGTGTCCGATTGAGTGAGACTATAGCCGGAGAATGGACGGACCCCACGGCACGGGACGCCGGAACCACGGTGGAAGAATTCCTGACGCGCCTGGGTGGGCCGACGTGGATTTTTCTGACTGGGGAAGATCGGTCCCGAACGCGGGCCGTGACGACCCTGTTGCACGGCAACGAACCATCAGGGGTCCGTGCAATCTTTCAGTGGCTCCGTGCCGGGACCCGACCTTGCGTCAATCTCGCCTGTTTCATCGGGGCCGTGGAGGCCGCGTTGGCCTTACCGGGATTCGCCCACCGGCAGCTGCCGGACGGCCGGGATCTGAACCGCTGTTTCCGTATGCCCTTCGAGGGCCGTGAAGGCCGGCTGGCGGCCGAAGTGCTCGACCGGTTGCGGGCGATCGCTCCCGAGGCTCTGATGGATTTTCACAATACGTCAGGTCGCAGTCCCTCGTACGGCGTGACGACGCGGTTGGGGAACCCGCAAAAAGCCTTGACTGCCCTGGTCTCGGACCATCTGATAGTGACGGACCTGCGGTTGGGAACCCTGATGGAAGCCACGGAAGACGATTTTCCCACCATTACGGCCGAATGCGGTGGCGCCGGCGATCCTCGGTCCGATGAGATCGCAATGACCACGCTCCGGTCTTATGCCATGGCGGAATCGTTATGGGATACGCCTGAGCGGTATGCGCAGGTGAAAACCTTTCATCATCCCATCAGGGTGTCGCTGGAGGCGGGGAAACAGGTGGCGTATGGCGCCGCGGCCATGCCCGGCGTGGACCTGACGTTACGGGCAGATGCCGATCACTTCAATTTCGGCATCCTCAATCAAGGGGAGATCCTGGGGTGGGTCCGGGATTCCTCGCCCGGCGTGGTGGTGGCCCGTGACGCCAAGGGGCGGGACCGGACCGTGGAGCTGTTTGCCGTAGACGCCGGCCAACTCGTGGTCGCACAGGCTTCTCGCATCATGATGATGACCACGAACCCGCAGATTGCCGTGAGCGATTGCCTCTTCTATTGCCTGCCCGTGTCGTCCTCCGACTGAGGGACACCGCAGGATCCAAGTCGCCGGAACGACCATGGCTGCCCAGTCCGAACACCACGAGGCCGAAACCAAACGGAATCCGTTGATTCCAGTGGGCTTGACTGTCCTGGCCATCCTGGTAATCCCGCTTGGAATTTATTCGTTCGGGCCCGAAGGCCCGATCAAAAAAAACCATGTGGTCTTTTCCACCGGGCAGCATCGCGCCCATTTCGCGGACGACACCCAATACCAGGACTATCGCGGGTACTGTATCCTCCAGGCCCGCGAGCAGTTGCTGGTGGTGGAAAGTGCGGAGGATCGTGGGGATGGGAGCTATCTGGCTCGAATGCTCGGGACGAGGAAACAGGAATTCCCTGCTTGTCCCCCGCAATCACACGTGATCCTGTATGAGCACCAGATCACCCTAAGGCCGGACACCTGGGGCGGGCTTCAAGATGCCTTGGGCCGGTTCTTTTCGTCGGACTAAGGTTGTTGAAACCATTCTTCATCCAGCATCCCCCTTTTTCCCCCCTTGCAAAGGGAAAAGCGCGGTTTATGAGGTAGGCTTCAGTTTTGAAATAAATTGCTGGCGGAATTTGGCGAGTTTGGGGGCGATGAGGTAGGTGCAGTAGGGTTGGCCGGGGTTTCGCATGAAGTATTCCTGATGATAGGCCTCCGCAGAATAGAATGGTTGGGCGGGTGAGACTTCGGTCACGATCGGGGAGGCGAAGACATTGTCCGTGGTGAGGGTGGCGATGACGTCCTTGGCCGTGGTGGCTTGTTCTGGGGAATGATAAAAAATCACGGATCGATATTGCGTGCCGACGTCGTTGCCCTGGCGATTGAGCGTCGTGGGATCGTGCACGGCAAAAAAGATTTCCAGCACGTCACGGTAAGCAAGGACGGCCGGATCGAACGTCACCTGCACGACCTCGGCGTGGCCGGACATGCCGGTACAGACGGCTTCGTAGGAGGGGTTGGGGTGTTTGCCGCCCATGTAGCCTGATTCCACGGTTGTCACGCCCTGTACGTGCTGGTACATGGCTTCGATGCACCAGAAGCATCCGCCTCCGAGTGTGGCTATGTCTTTGTTGTTGTCTTCCGTCCCGGTCATGCGTGTTCCTCCCTGCGAGTGTTGAGCCATGACGTAGACACTTATTATACTGTTTTCCGGCTATTTCTTTCGACCATTTCTGCGACTGGCCCGCTCACTTGTTCCAATAGTGCATTGCATTGAACCCGGTCGGCTGGGTTCTGCTTTTTCTCTTGCGTCGGGTCGCACGTTTATTTACGGTACTGCCCCAGAGCATTGCTCTGGCCTTCGATGCCGGGTTCGGGACGGCACCCTTCGGCTTCGCTCAGGGCAGGCTCCGGCCGTCCTCCACAAAGAGAGGCGTGGTGAGTTCACTCCTGCTCCGATTGTATAGAGCGATCGTGATCGATCGGCCAGTCGTCGCATTGGGGCTGGTGTTTTTCCCTGTGGCGTTTTTCGCGTCTTACGTTCCGGATTTCAAGCTCGATGCCTCCTCCGAGTCGATTATCCTGGAGCACGACGAGGCGTTGAAATATTATCGGGCCAGCCGCGAAATCTACGGCTCGGATGATTTTCTCATCGTCGTCTATACGCCGCACGAAGATTTGTTCGCTCCCTCTTCGCTTGCCCACCTAACAAAACTTCGCGATGAATTGGCCCGGATCGATTCGGTCGAGACGATCCACTCCATCCTGGATGTACCACTTGTGAATAGTCCCAAAGTGTCCCTTGCGGAATTGCAAGACGGGGAGGGGATACGGACGCTGGAGACTCCGGGTATCGATAGAGAACTGGCCAGGAAAGAATTGTTGGAAAGTCCTATCTATCAGAATAATCTGATCAGTGCGGACGGCCGTACGACGGCGCTGCAAGTCGTCTTTAAAGTAGACGCGACGTATAATGCGCTGCTGAACAAGCGGAACCGGTTGAGAGAGAAGGAAGCCGAGTCGGGACTCACATCGGAAGAATCAGCAGCCTTGCAGTCGGTTGAGCAGACCTTTCACACATATCATGCCGTCGTTATCGAGGCCGAAAACAAGGATACCGAAGTCGTACGCGGCATACTCGATGAGTATCGTGACGATGCCCAATTGTATCTGGGCGGGGCACGGATGGTCGTCGCCGACATGATCAGTTTCATCGAACACGACATTGCCACGTTCGGTGTCGGCATCCTCGTGTTCTTGCTTGTGGCGCTGGTCTACTTTTTTCGGGCGCTGCGCTGGGTGCTGTTACCCATGTCCTGCTGCCTGATTTCCGTCGCCGTGATGGCAGGATACCTGGGCTTCATGGATTGGAGGGTGACGGTGATTTCCTCCAATTTCGTTTCGTTGTTGCTCATCATCACCATGTCCTTAACCATCCATCTCATAGTCCGCTACCGCATTCTCAATGAGGTCCGTTACCGGATTCTGAAAGAGGAAGCCCCGATGGTGAACCAGAAAACGTTGGTCTTTCACACGATGAAGGACATGACGAAACCCTGCTTTTATACGGCCATTACGACGATCGTGGCGTTCTGTTCCCTGATCGTCAGTGACATTCGGCCCGTTATTGATTTCGGCTGGATGATGACGATCGGCATCTCCCTGGCGTTCGTGCTGAATTTCCTCTATTTTCCGGCGGTGCTGGTACTGCTCAAGCCGGAGAAGGTCAGTCTGCGAATGGATGCCACGAAAGCGTTTACCATGGCGGTGGCCGGCTTCACGCTCAAGTACGCCAAGCCGATCGTGGTGGCCTCCGTGCTGTTGGCCGTGCTGGGTGGAGTGGGTATCGGACAGCTGGAGGTGGAAAACCGGTTTATCGATCATTTCAAAAGCACGACGGAAATTTATCAGGGCATGGAATTGATTGATACGAAGTTGGGAGGAACCATTCCGTTGGACTTTGTGATCGACGCCGATGAAACGGTTGCCGCTTCGCGTGAAGCGACGGACGATTCCTTCGATGATCCGTTTGCCGACCCGTTTGCCCAGGATGAGGATGCCGCCGACGAACCTTCCTATTGGTTCAACGGATACCGGTTGACGCAGATTGAAACGATTCACGATTACCTCGAATCGTTACCGGAAGTGGGCAAGGTCCTGTCCCTGGCCACGGGCGCGAAAGTATTGAAGCAGTTGAATGACGGCCTGATGCCGGAGGATTATGAGTTGGCCCTGTTGAGAAAGTACGTGCCGGAGGACGTGAAGAAAGCGCTGCTCGATCCGTACCTGTCCCCCGATGCCAATCAAACTCGTATGACTTTGCGACTGATCGAATCAGAACCGACCCTCAAACGAAAAGAATTGATCGAGCGTATTCGAAGACACCTGGTCGAGGATGCGGGGTTTGCCGAGGAAACCGTGCATCCCACGGGCATGGCGCTCCTCTACAGTCATTTGTTGCACAGTCTCTACCGTTCTCAGATCCTGACGATGGGCACAGTCTTCGTGAGCATTCTCCTGATGTTCATCATGCTTTTTCGCCGGGTCTCGCTGTCAATCGTGGCGATTCTGCCGAACCTGTTGGCGGCCTGTGCGGTGCTCGGCTTGATGGGGTGGTGGGGGATTCCCCTGGACATCATGACCATTACGATTGCGGCAATTACGGTAGGTATCGCTGTGGATCACGCCATTCACTATATTCACCGGTTTCAGGTGGAATTCGTGAGGCACCAATCGTATCGGGACACCATTGTGGCGTGCCACGGGAGTATCGGCCGCGCCATTTATTATACGGCGCTCACGATTACCGTGGGGTTCAGTATCCTGGCGTTTTCCAATTTTATCCCCACCATCTATTTCGGCTTGCTGACCGGCTTTGCCATGATGGTGGCCCTCATGAGCAATCTTACCCTCCTGGCCGCGTTGCTCATGATCGTGAAGCCACTGGGTCCGGCATCCACGTAGCTCTGTTGCCGGGGGTGCGCTGGGATTGTCGGGTTACGTCAAGCTAGCCCGACCTACGGTCGGGCTCATCGGGCAGGTTGCTCCGATCCACTATCCGTATCGTCCAATGCTCTGAGGAATTTGATCAGCATTTTCCGGGCTGTGCCGTCCAAGCGACGGACCTGGTGGAGCATGAGTTTTTCTTCATTGGTGAGAACAGGGTCGTGTGATAGCGGAGACGTCATTGCCGATTTGCGTGCCAGGGGGAACGTCTTGCCGGTGGCAAGCCATTGCGGGTCTTGGCCCAGCAGATTTGCGAGCGCAAAGAAGTGACGGAGTTTGATGTTTTTGATCAGGCCTTGCTCCCATTGATTGACTGCAGATACTGAGATGCGCAAGGCCCGGGCGACGTCCGCTTGGGATAAGCCTGCCTGTTTCCGGGCAGCCCGAATTCTGTCCGTCAAATTGTTCATAAAAAGGCCCCGTCGTTATTATATACCAATTGGTACTTTTTCGCTTATGCTGACCTTTTTCGCGTCAAGCATAGTATGCCCGAAATATAATTAGGTAATTAGGGCGTTTCGTAACCAATGTGTGGTAGAAAACACGCATGGTTACAGGACGACATACGGTTTTTAGTTGTGCGGCCAACTTTCTGCGCGGCCGGAAGTGCATTTTCTGTGGCTCCTTTCAGATCTTGCACACCCGCCGCGGCTATGTGAAATGTGGGCGCTGCGGGAAAAGCAAAAGCCTCCAGCGGTTGCGCCGGGAGATCCGGATCCTGCAAGGCTTCTATCAATTGCAACCCGCCTATCGGTTGAGCCAGGATCTGGGCCTGGATGTCAAAGTGGTCACCCGCATCTATCACCGACTCCGCGAAGCGTTGTTTCATGTGACCGAACTGGAAGCCGGGCAACTCAAGGGTGAGATCGAACTGGATGCGGCCTATTTCGGCGGCCGCCGGAAAGGCCAGCGGGGGCGGGCGACGGCGGGGAAGAGCGTCGTGTTCGGGCTCCTGGAGCGGGACGGGCGCGTGTACACGAAAGTCGTCGAGTCGGTCAGTGCGGAAGAATTGCTGCACCATATTCAAGCCCACACCCGGAAAGGCTCGGTCTATTTCACCGACGCCTTTCGGGGCTATCAATCCTTAAAACGCTATGGCCACCATCATACCGTGAATCATGCGAAAACGTTGGTGAGCTGGCGGACGAAGAATCACATTAACGGCATTGAAGGCTTTTGGAGTTATGCCAAACATATCTTGTATCAATATCGTGGGGTTTCGAAGTATCATTTCCCGCTGTATCTGAAGGAAGTCGAGTATCGCTTTAATCACCGACAGGAGAATGTCTTCAAACAGTTTCTGAAGATCTATTTTGGTTACGTTTCGCCCTAATTACCTATAATTAAGCATGGTTTATTAAAATTATTCAGAATACTGTTTTTTGAAGCACTGTTTCATGCGCTGATAAAAAAGCCACAACCCAGGACAGTTTGGCAGGAAGAGATCACGGACTGCGGGAGTCAGATATAAGCGGCACGGATTACGCTCGGGTGCGACAGGTGAGGGTATTGTTCAGAGAGGGGTGTGATGCGGGCGAACCGGCCCTCTCCCGGAGGGAGAGGGCGAAGCGCGCGGCCCGACCGGGCGGTTACGTTGCCAGGTGCGTAATGATCACGTGTTCTTTGGAGTTGGGCACCTCGTGCAGTTCGCTACGGCCGAACCCGGTGTTTTGAAACATGGCGTCCCATTCCTTGAACGTGTAGGCATCACCCGCCGGGGTCGAGATCAGCATGATGAGGGCGAAATCCGCCGACGCGGGACTGACCCGGTCGTCATTCGGGACAAACTCCAAGGTGATCACCCGCCCGCCCGGCGCCATGGCGCCCCGGACCTTGCGGAGGAAGTCCTCACATTCCGGGATCCCGAAGTGGTGCAGAAAGTTGGTGAGCAGGACCAGGTCATACCCTTCGCCCAAGTCGACGTCAAAGGCGCTGCCGGCTATGGTCTTGTAGCGGTCGCCCAACGATGCGGCGTCCGCGTTTTCCCGGGCGACGGTGAGGACGTTGGGCCAATCGATGGCGGTGACTTCGGCGTCTGGAAAGCGTTTGGCGATTTCCACGCCGAAAATGCCATGGCCGGCGGCCACGTCCAGGATCTTGCGAATCGTCCCGCCCGTTGATACCAAATGCTCGGCGATCCAGTTAGCCGGCGCCATCATCATGGGAACCATGGTACGGGCGAAGGTCACCCACTCGGGGAATTCCTCGGCTATGGTTCCCTGGTCCGGCAAAGTCGTCCCGCCTTGGCGGACGGCCTCGGTGAGGCGACAAAAGCCGTCAAATATCGACGGACTGAGGAGAAAATCCAGCATCCCGCCGAGGTAGGCCGGAGAGGTCTTGACCAGAAACACCTCGGAATCCTGCATGAGGGCGTACGTGTTCTCCGATTTCGTGAGAAAGCCGAGCATCACCAGATAGTCGACCAGCATACGCACGCCTCGCTCCGAGGCATGGCACCGATCCGCCAGGGCGGACGTGGTATTATGCCCTTCCTTGATGGCCGTGAAGACTTCCAGGTCGACGGCGGCTCGGATGGAGCAGGTGCGTTGAATCGCAAAGGCCGTGTCAAAAAACAAGAGAGGAGACGGAGAAGGTGCTTGTGTCATGGGTCTACCTTTTTGCTGTGAGATGGTTAAAAAAAGGACATGTTGGCAAAGACGTGATTCTTATTGACTATACCATGTTCTGAAAACCGTTTCGCAAAGGTCAGAGCAGGAGAGAAATCAGACGGGAATAACTGTCCGCGGTCTCACGTTATGGAAATCCCAACGAGCTTTATTTATAATCCTCCTCTTCTCGGGTGGCTTGGAAAACAAAGATCCGGCATTCATTCTTCATAGCTTCGGGAGGGACTTGATGACATTCTCAACGATACGGCTGTTCGTAGTGATTGCGATCGTGCTGGGCTTCGTCGCGTCGGGTAACGCGGGCGCGGAGCCGGGACGATCCGGGTGGTACATTGGTGGGGGAATCGGAGCGAACTGGACGTCCCAGATGGATCAGGAAGGGTGGAATCGGGACACCTATTGCTACCCGGATTCTGATTCCTGTGCAGCACCGGGTCCTAGTGCGGACATACCGGGATATCGCTGGATGTACGACCTGGACCTGGATGCCGGCACCGCATTCGAAATCTCGGTCGGCCGGATGTTCAACCGCTGGCGCCTGGAATTCTCGGCCACGCAACGCAACAACGCCATTGAACAGAAATTCAAAGATATCACCTTTTTGAACGGACAGCATGACACCCGACCACCCGGTAACAGGGTGACGTCCAATTCCATGACCAGGATCGACGACCTCACGGCGCGCACGCTGTCGGTCAACGCGTATTACGATTTCACGGACATTTTCGAGCGCTTCACGCCGTACGTGGGTGTAGGCTTGGGGGTCGCGTTCGTCGAGATCTCCGGCGTCCATTTTTCCACGGATTACCAGGATCCCGACGATCCGTCGAGAGATCTGTCAGCGTTCAACAGCCGACAGGATGCCGATCTTACCGATACCGTGTTCGCCGGCCATTTTTACGCTGGTACGGATTACAGCCTGACGGACGAGACGTTATTGGGCGTGAAGCTGACGTATTCCATGATGGGCGACCTGGAACACACAGGCAACTACCAGTTGCATCCGATGCATGCGCAGGATCCCGCCTTCACCAACAACAACACGTTCAGCGGCCCGCGTCAATTTTCCGTCATGTTTACGGCGAAATACCTGTTCGGTGATTGAGGTAGATCCGGCAGAGCCACCGGGCGGGTCGCGCCGGTGTTCCGGGCGGCTCGGCTGACGGCCTTGGCGACCGCCGGCACGACGTCCTGATCAAACACGCCGGGGATGATGCAGTGCTCGCTCAAGGAACGGGCAGGCACGAGATCGGCTAAGGCGGACGCTACGGCCAATTGCATGGTTTCGTTGAACGTGGCGGCTCGGGAATCCAGTGCCCCGCGAAACATGCCCGGAAACGCCAGCAGGTTATTGATCTGGTTCGGATAATCCGAGCGTCCGGTGGCATAGATCCGGCAATGCCGGTATCCGAGTTCCGGTGGCAACTCGGGATCGGGGTTGGCCAGGGCAAAGACGATGGGGTCGTGGGCCATGAGTTTCAGATCATCCAGAGTCAGCACGTTGCCGGCAGACACGCCGATAAACACGTGAGCGCCTTGTAACGCGTCCCGGAGGGTAGCCACCGGGCGATTGTATCGGATGATGTCCGGCAAGAGCTCACGGGAACGGCGCAAGGCTGCCGGTCGACCGGTGAGCACCAGGCCCTGTTTGTCGCACCCTCGCAGATAAGTGGCCCCTGCCGCGAGCAAGAGTTGACAGCAGGCGATCCCAGCGGCGCCCAATCCATTCACGACAATGGTAACCTGATCCAGCCGGCGCCCGGTGACTTTTAGCGCGTTGTGCAGAGCGGCCAGGACGACGACGGCCGTGCCGTGTTGATCGTCGTGCATGACGGGAATATCCAGCGCGTCCTGCAGGCGATGCTCGACTTCGAAGCACCGAGGCGCGCCGATGTCTTCCAGGTTGATCCCACCGAAGCCGGGCGCGATCGCCGTTACGCTACGCACGATCTCGTCGGGGTCCTGCGTGTCGAGGCAAATGGGCCAGGCATCGATCCCGGCCAGTTGCCGGAAGAGCATGGCTTTGCCTTCCATCGCGGGCAGCGCGGCCTGAGGTCCTAAATTGCCCAACCCCAACACGGCCGACCCATCCGTGACCACGGCCACGCTGTTGCCCTTGCCGGTCACCCGGTAGGCGAGGTCCGGGGTTGTGGCGATCGCCCGGCACACGCGGCCGACGCCAGGTGTGTAGACCAGGGAGAGCGTCTCGGGGCTGTCGATTGGAAATTTGCCGGCGACCCGGATTTTCCCTCCCCAATGCGACCTGAAAATGCGGTCGATCGTGGAGAGAGATCCGTTGCCTTCCGGCTGCTCGACGGGCGGCAAACTCGTGTCGCAGGGTTTTCCGGCGGTTTTTTCAATGACAGACATCGCGAGTGCGTTTTCCTCCTATTGACATTGTACACCGCATTGCCGCCGGTTATAGGTGCCTTGTGAAAGACCCTTACTCGACGTGGGAAGAGGGTTGTTTAGGGTCGTGGTCAGGAAGCGGATTCCAGTTCGCCGAGGGCCATGAACAGATCCGGGTGTTTGAGGCGGTAGTTGAAGTCGGCAAGGATTTTTTGCGGCGAAAGGCGTTTGCCCGTTTCGCGGGTGGTGGTTGGCGGGGGGACGTTGATGTGAAAGCGTTCGGCGGCGAACCGGCAGATGTCATCCCAGGATCGTGGTTGGCCATCGCTGACGATATAGGAGGAGCCGGGTTCGGCGTATAGCGGCGCAAGCAAGCAGAGTTCGGCCACGTCTTGAACGTGGATCAGGTTGACGTATTTTTGTGTGTTTTTGATTTTTCCTTTCCGGATCCAATCGAACACGTGTCTCCCGGGACCATAGATTCCGGACAGTCTTAGAATGGTGGCTCCATACGTGGTGCGCAAATGCTCCTCGCTGGCGACACGGGGGATGGAGCGGTTGACCGGCACGCGTTCGTCGATGAGGCCGGTGCGGCCCGATCGATAGGCCGAGGTGCTGCCCAAGAGGATCAACCGGCTGTTCGCGTCGATCGCGTGCTGCGCGAAGGTCTCGGCCACGCCCTGGGGAAGCGCGGGGAAGCAACAGATGATGTCCGACTGCGAGGGGATCTGAGTCCAGGTGTCAGGTTGCCGTAAGTCAAATCGGATGCGATGGTCGGGTTGGGCAAATGTCAGATGCGCGTCCGGATCGCGGCTGGTTGTGAAGACCGGACGGCGTCGTCGCCGGGCGGCGTGGTAGATGAAACGTCCGGTATAGCCGGCGCCGAGAATCACGAGTGGAGCGTGTGCAATGCGACGCATGGGGTCTGCCGGTATCGGCCGGGCATAGCCGCGGGGGTCACCCGGTCATATAGTCGCGGGCGTATCGGACATAGTTTTGGGCCGATTCTTTGAGCCACGCCAGCTCGGCTTCCCGGAGTGGCCGTTTGACGCGGGCCGGTGAGCCGATCACCAGGCTGCCCGGCGGGATTTTGGTGTGTTCGGTGACCAGGGCTCCGGCCCCGATGATACAGTCGTCTCCGACCACAACTTCGTCCATCAGCACGGCACCCATGCCGATCAGGACGCGATTGTGAATGGTGCAGCCGTGGAGCACGACGTGGTGGCCGACCGTGACGTCGTCGCCGAGGATGAGAGGATACGTATCGTGCGTCACGTGGAGCAGTGAGAGATCCTGGACGTTGGTGCGCTGGCCGATCCGAATAAAATTGACGTCGCCGCGGACCACGCTGTGAAACCACACGCTGGAGTCGGCTTCGATGACCACGTCGCCGACGATCACCGCGGTGTCTTCGATGAAGGCGGTGTCCGCGATAGTTGGTGTGACGCCTTTGTAGGGTTTGATCATGGTGGGGATTCCCGCGCTTCCGGGCCGCGAGCCCGTCAGCCTTTGCCGAGGATCGACGCCACGACGAGGATCGTCAAGGCCATGATCACGGCAACGTACACGGTCACGCTCCGGTCATTCAACCAGGCGGTTTGCCAATCTTTCGGATACAAGGCTTTCCCCACGAGGTAGAGGCCTTCTTCATACAAGCCGAGCACCTGTTCCATTTCGATCAGGGTCTGCTTGGCCACGCGGTGGCGATCGCGTTGCTGCAGGATCAAGTAGATGAACAAGGCCGAGAACAGGGCGGTGCCGGAAATGGCAAAGACCTTAATGGTGAGATGCACGGGACCCTGCGGGGACAGTGCTAGAATCGTGATGAGGAGCAGCACCAGAAACGCGCTGCCGAAAGCCGTCAGGCGCATCATCTGTTCGCGGCGGCGGAACACCTCTTCCTTATACCAGGGGTAGAGGACCCGAAAGACTTCGAGTTGTTCCTCGGTCAATTTGACGGGCGGTGTGCTCATGGTCGGGTCTTCGGCAGGAGATGGTCCTGCATCCAGTTCGCCAGGTGAATGGTCATCCGGCGAAAATCTTCGGGTTTCCCGAACTGGTGATCGGCCTCGGGCATCAGTACGAGTTCGTTGTCTCCGGGCAAGGCGTCCTCCAATTGCCGGATTTGGTGGAAGGGGACCAATTCATCCTGTTCGCCGTGCACGATCAAGACGGGAGCCTTAATGTTGCGCGCGGCCGCATAAGCATCGAACGCACCGCAACTCTTGTAAAAGGCAAAATCCAGCGCAATCGGCGCCGTTCCACCTGTCACGTCGGGAATATAATTCGTGCGCTTCCATTCTTCAATCCCATCGGGACCGAATTCGTAGTCGAGCGTTTCCGGAAAATCCGGGACCGGACATTTGAGACCGATGGCCCCAAGTTCAGGATGATGCTGACCCACCAGGATGGCCAGGAGCCCACCGAAGCTCGATCCGATCAACCCCAGCTCATGATACCCGCGATCGCGCAGCAAGCTGATGGCGCGTTCCAATTGGTCAACACACGCGGCCACTGTGATGCGACTGAATGCTCCCTCGGATTCGCCCATCCCGAACCAGTCGAATCGAAAGGTGCCAATCCCCTGGGCGACCAACAGTTCCGTCAGGCGGAGGTTGGTGCGACTATCTTTATTTGAGAGGAAGCCATGGCAGAGGATAACGGCCCGATCATTCTTCTGCGCGGGTTCCGCCAGGATTGCCGAGACGGTATTGTTGGCGCTGTCCTGAAAGACGAGGGGTGTCTCTTTCACGGCCGTGCGCTCAGGAGAGAAAATAGAAGTGATTGGTGGGCCCCCGGCCTTGACCGATGGCCAGGCTATGGCGAATCGCTTCCGTGACGTACTGTTTCGCCGCGTTGACCGCATCAGGCAGGGGTTTGCCCACCGCCAGGTGCGCGGCGAGGGCTGAAGCGAAGGTGCAGCCCGTGCCGTGGGTATGCGGCGTGTCGATCCATTCGCCTTTGTACATGCGAAAAAACCGGCCGTCGTACAACAGGTCGGTGGCAGGTAACTCCGCTGAATGCCCACCCTTGATGAGGACGTGTTGACAGCCAAGCTGGTGCAGCGCCTTGGCCGCCTGCCGGGCGTCGGCCAGCGACCGGATCGTCAGGCCGGTCAACCGTTCGGCTTCATGGATATTGGGCGTGATGACCGAGGCCAGGGGAATAAGGGCCTGTTTCAACGCATCCACCGCATCGGCTTGGAGCAGGTCATGGCCACTCTTCGACACCATGACGGGATCGACGACAATCCAGGGCACGTGGTACTGTTGCAACTTCCGGCCGACCAGGGACGCGAGTGAGGCCGAGGAGAGCATGCCGGTCTTGACCGCGGCCACCTCGAAATCGGCGAAAATAGCATCGATCTGCGCCTCGACGATGGATTCGGGTAGATCGTGAATGGCCGTGACGCCCGTGGTATTTTGCGCGGTGATCGACGTAAGCACCGACATTGCATAGGTGCCGTTGGCAGACATGGCTTTCAGGTCTGCCTGCACCCCGGCGCCGCCACCAGAGTCGGAACCGGCGATAGTCAGGACTTGTTTGAGCATGGTTCAGGAGTATCGAAGAGCAAGGAAGAATGGAGGCCTGGTCGTCGCGTCACGGGCTTCGACTCTAGCATGGGGTTTGGGAGTGGTCAAATTCCTTTTGATCTTCGTGCTGGGTCTTAGCGCCTGTTCTTCCGAGTACCAGGACGTGACCATTGTCGTCGACGATTTTCGGTTCTCGCCGGCGCGGGTCGACTTGCGGGCAGGGCAACCCGTGCACCTCGTGGTGAGGAATCAAGGCCGGGAAACGCATCGGTTTCAAAGTACCTTTTCTGCCAAACCGCGAGTCGAGGTCGTGTCGGATGCCGGCGAACAGGCCGGCTCCCTCGAGCAGGGGGTTCCCTTGGCTCCCGGTCAACGGCTCGAACTTGTGCTGACCCTGCCGCCTGGTGTGTATCACTATCGGTGTCCCGTCAAAGGTCATCGTGGAATGCAGGGCATGATCGTGGTTTCGTAGCGGGGGCGGCCCGCCTGCGCTGCTAAGAGAGACGCCATGCGAAAATTCGCTATTGGTCTTCTCAGCCTGTTTCGACGGATATCTCTGTTTATCTGGAAGCTGCGTGGCAAGACGGAAGACGATGTCGCCGCGCAACGGGTGACGCGTGGTGAGTCATGGAATGAGTTCTGTGACGCGTTGAAAGCCGCCGGTGCTGCCTTGCAGTTTCCCGGGACCCCTCGCGACCCGTTGAATCAGGCGGAAGGCTATCGCTATCTGAGCCGTCTCACTCGGGCCGGGTTGATGGCCTTCATCGAACACGCCGATCCTAATGCGCCCGTCCTGCACCGCGTGGTCAATGAATTCACCAAACTGGGCGCGGACAACCCCGACAATTTCTATCAAACCGCCGCACTGAACGGGAATTACGAGTACAAGATCACCGGGCGACGCAACACCATTGCCTACCTGAGTTTCGGCACCCAGTCCGGCAATTTTGGGCAAGGCGGCGGGTTGCCCCCCACCGGCCACATCGAAGCCGATCAAATCGAAATGGACGAGCATGGATACTTCGAGCTGATCCTCAGCCGCCATCCGCAAGACCGAAATTGGCTCCCCATGACCCCTGAAACCGGAACCCTGGTTGTGCGCCAGACGTTCCTTGATCGGGAAACGGAAATCCCGGCCACTCTGCATATCGAGCGCATCAACTGTCCGAACCACGAGCGCCGCCCCTCGCAGCTCACCCCCAAACAGTTGGACGAGGGGTTGCAAAAGGTAAGCGCACTGGTGACAGGGGCTCCGCTACTGTTCGCCAAATGGGCGCGTGACTTTCAACGATACAGCAATGAATTGCCGCGGTTCGATCCGGAACGATCACTCGCGGCGGGAGGCGATCCCAACATCGCGTACTACCACAGTCATTGGGCTATTGCGGAGGACGAGGCGCTCCTGATCGAAGTCACACCGCCGGAATGCGAATACTGGAATTTTCAACTGAATAATTATTGGATGGAGTCTCTGGACTATCGTCATCACAGGATCCATACCAACAAGCATCTGGCTCACTATGAAGACGACGGTTCCGTGCGTCTGATCGTGGCCCATGCCGATCCCGGTCGGCCCAACTGGATCGAAACCGCAGGCCATACATCCGGAACCATGTGCTTCCGATGGGTACGGGCGAAGGAGTACCCGCAACCTTGGACGCGACTTGTCAAAGTGAGCAGCCTGCAGAACTAGGCGAGGGCACGGGTATGGCCATGCTCAAAGAAGGCTTGGAAACGTCCACGGACTATGTCCATCCCTATCGTCCTCTCCCGATCAAGGCTTTCAATGTCATTGGCCGGGCCGGCAGAACCCTCGGTTGGTCGAATTTCCTGAAAATCGAGACACTCGTCGACTCTTCGACACGGAAGACCGGGCTTACGGACTTTGGTGATGATGGACACCTCCGGGCCTTGGAAGTGCTCGTCAAGTCGATCAACGACGAGGCCGAATTGACGGCAACCGGTAGGCTGATACAAAAAACGCGGCTCGTCACTGCCCTGGTTCACCGTTTGCGGATTCAAGATCTGCTCAAGAAGAATCCTGAGATTCATGATATCGATCTCGGTTCAATCATCCTGATTACCGGATTGCAGCGGACCGGCACCACGTTACTGCACCGTCTCTTGTTTACCAATCCGGACATTCGAGGCGTGACGGGCGTGGAAGGCCTCGAGCCCGTTCCGGCCGGTCACGCGAAAGCGCATGAAAATGCCACCCGGAAAACACGAGCCCTGCTTGCGCAACGAGTGTTTGCGTACCTGTCTCCACAATTCAAGCTGGTCCATCCGACCGACCCGGATGAACCGGAAGAAGACGTCATGTTGCTGGATCTGAATTTTATGAGTCAGATGTCCGAAGCGACCATGCACGTTCCAACCTATTCCCGTTGGCTGGAAGACCAGGACCATACGCAGACCTATGAGTATTTCCGCACGGTCCTGAAAATCCTATGCTGGCAGCGTCCCGGCAGACATTGGGTGCTCAAGACACCGCACCACATGGAATATCTCGACGTGTTTCTGAAAGTCTTTCCTGATGCCCTGGTTGTCCAGACTCACCGGGACCCGCGCAAAGCCTTGCCCTCATTCTGCAGCATGGTCGCGCACTGCCGCGCGATCTTCAGCGATGCCATTGATCCGGGTGAAATCGGCAGACATTGGTGCAGAAAGACACGACGAATGGTGGAATCGATCATGCAATCACGGGACAAGGTGAAACCTGATCAATGTCTGGACGTCTCATATTACGACCTGATGAGTGAACCCATTGCAGAGCTTCGGCGAATTGCCGAGCGTGCGGGAATCGGATTTGGTGATGATGCCGTGCGAATTGCCGAGCAATACCTGAAAGCCCATCCGCAAAATCGATTTGGGAAACACGCCTACCGGTTAAGCGATTTCGGATTGAATGAGGAAACCATTGAAAACGATTTCTCTGTCTATCGGGAGAAATATGCCATCCCGTTTGAATAGTACGTTCAGAACCAGGAAAGAAATGCACTCAACGAAGGACGACCCGGATGGGAAAACGCATCAAGCAACTAGGTGACGGCACCGTCATCAACGCGCTCATGACGGCAATACGGGATCTCAGGAAACCAAAGGTGTCGCCGGTGAGCTCGGTCGCGGCTGACGCGCGCGTTGACGGCAAGACCTGCCTGGTGACCGGAGCGAACAGCGGGTTGGGTAGGGCGGCGGCCGTGGAACTGGCCAAACGGGGCGGCAACATGATTTTGGCCTGCAGGCCGGGACATGCGGAAACCTGCGACGAGATCAGGCGGTTGTCCGGCTCCTCGACGGTGGAAATGATGGAGGTGGATCTGGGCGATCTGACATCCGTGCATCGTTTCTGCGACCGCTTGGCTCAACGCCAGATCCACGTCGACGTCTCCGTGCTGAACGCCGGCTTGATGCCGCGAAACGCGAGAAAAACCCCGCAAGGATACGAGATGATGTTCGCCGTGCACTTTCTGTCGAATCGGGTAATGATCGACCGCTGGCTGCACGATGGCGTGATTCGCCCATCCAGCCACGGTCGCGGGATTCCGCGCATCGTCTTCATTTCGTCCGAAGCACACCGGTCTGCCCACACCATCGATTTTGAGCATTTGGGTGCCTACACGGACTACGGGATCAAAGACAGCCTGAAATATTACGGGCTGAGCAAGCTGGTCTTGTGCACGTTCGCCACCGAACTGTCCCGCCGCCTCAACCCGGGCAACAAGGTCGAAGTGGCCGTGCATGCCATGTGCCCGGGAGCCGTGGCCACGAACATCGCCAGAGGGGCGCCGGCATTCTTGAAACCGGTCCTGAACGTGTTGTTCCGGCGTTTCTTCTCGTCTCCGGAAGAGGCCATCGGGCCTGTTATCTATCTGTGCTGTGCGGAAGAGCCGGGTGAGGCCACGGGGATGTATTTGCACATGATGCAACACAAGGCTGTCTCTCCCGCCGCGGCGGACCCGGACAACGGAATCAAATTGTGGGAAGCCAGTGAACCGCTGGTGGCGAAATCACGAGAGTCCCGCTGACCCGCACCGGGCATACGCATGAGCACATATGAAGTCCAAACCGATCCCATCCAGATCAACGCCCCGATCGACGTGGTCTGGGATATCCTGACGGACGTTGAGAACTACGGTCGATGGAATCCGTTCACACCCCAAGCCCGCACCGATTTCACCATCGGGTCACTGGTACACTTGCGAGTCAGGATAGGGCTCGAGACCATTAACATCGCCGAAACCATCTGTGCCTATGAAAGGCCTCGACTGATTGCTTGGAGCAAGGCATTCGGCACGCGTTGGCTGCTACTCGCCGTACGAGAGCAGCACCTGGAATTGCTGGATGAGACTAGCTGCTCCTACCACAACACGGACCGCTTGACCGGCATGCTGGCCCCGATCGTCTACCTGTGTTTCGGAGGCTATATGCGTCGCGGCTTCCTCGACGTCGGCGAGGGATTAAAAGGCTACGCTGAAGCGCTGTATGCCAAAACGAAAAGTGAAGGCCTTCCTCACTCTCCTTTTGCGAGAGGGCAGGGGTGAGGGGATTTCCCCTCCTTCTGTCATCCTCGACATTTGTAATCGGGGATCCAGAGTCTGGGCTTTTTCATGCGGGGTTTCGTCCCCGCACGACGAGGTTCCTTCGCTCTGCTCAGGACAGGCTCTTTTGTTTCGGCAAAAGGACCCAAAACCATTGGCGCCCGTGCGTGGCCCCAAGGGTGCCTTTGCCCCAGTCCCGCTTGCTTGGGCTGCGCAACTCGCTTCGCTCAGACAGTCCTCGCCCTCAAATGGAGGTTGCGGGACCGGGGGGGCAGCCACGCCCGCAGGCGCCGCCCGCTAGCGTTCTCATTTCTTGTCATCCCCGACCTGCTCGGGGATCCAGGCTCTTTGTCTTTTGTATCCCCATTCGCACCTCGCCTATCCCTCGCAGGGCGACTGCTAGTGACACGTCCTGTAGAGAATACTACAATGATATCTAAAGCCATGGCAGGCAGGGCCGCCATCGATGAGCAGGGGATACGTGGGCGTAAAGTCCCGTCGAAGGCACCGCACAGTTCCTGGATGAAGGTTGCGGATGGAAGTGAGGGTGGATGGACAAGCCAATGGAAAACGACGCAAGCGATAGCGACGAGGCGAAGCAGCCGGACGATAAAGCGGCGACCCCGGATGCAGTTGATGGTGAAAACCAACGTCGTTTGAACAAGGAATCAAACCAGCTTTCGTATAGGTGGAAAAAATTCATCAAGATATGGCTTCCTATCATTACCGCCATTCTGCTGCTCTTTGGCGTTCTGATAAAGCTGGCGGAAAACTTAGGCTACTTCGATCAATTCCATCATTCAGGGATAGCGTTAAAGGAGCACGTCAAACAAGCTGAGCGCGACGCTGAAGAAGCAAAGCACCTCGTCGATGAGACGAGAAGCCATCGAGATGAAGCCGAGAAGATGGTGAAGGCTATGCGGGAGATGACGGCCGAGATAGATGACGATTCTCCCAATAAACGGAAACAGATCGCTAGAGAAATCGAGAGTAACCCTGAATCTACGCCTCTCAAAAAAGCCATTGCGCGCGCGTTTTCTCTTCAACAGGATAAGAAGACAGACCTCGATATCGGGGAATGGGAAAACATTGCCAAACGTGCTGTAGGAGAAGACGACGATTTAGCAGCGGTGGCGTGGTTTGCGGTCGGAGGATCTTTGCTTCAAAAACCAGAAGCCGCAATATCGGCTTATGACAAGGCGATAAACCTAATGCCGGATTTTGCCGAAGCCTATAGTAACAGGGGTGCTGCGAAGAACGACCTGGGGCGAAATGAGGACGCCATTACCGATTACAATGAGGCGATTCGATTAAAGCCGGATCTGATTGAAGCCTACTATAACCGGGGGAAAGCGAAGAACGACTTGGGGCGCCACGAGGCTGCCATTGCCGACTATACCGAAGCAATTCGCTTGAAGCCTGACAATGCCGAAGCCTTCAATAACCGCGGTAAAGCGAAAGGCTCTTTGGGGCGAAATGAGGCCGCCATCGTCGATTATGACAAGGCGATTCAATTAAAGCCGAACAATGCCTTAGCCTACAACAACCGAGGTAATGCGAAGGGCGCTTTGGGGCGAAATGAGGCTGCCATTGCCGACTATGACGAAGCTATTCGCTTGAAGCGGGACTATGCCTTAGCCTACAACAACCGGGGCGTTGCGAAGGATGTCTTGGGGCGTCACGAGGCTGCTATTGCCGACTATGACGAAGCCATTCGCTTGAAGCCGGACTTTGCCGAAGTCTATAGCAACCGAGGTACTGCGAAAGACGCCTTGGGGCGTCACGAGGCTGCTATTGCCGACTATGATGAAGCCATTCGCTTGAAACCGGATGTTGCTGTGGCCTACTACAACCGAGGTAACGCGAAAGACGCCTTGGGGAACCACGAAGCTGCCATTGCCGACTATGATGAAGCCATTCGTTTGAAGCCCGACTATGCGAAAGCCTACCACAACCGGGGTATTGAGAAGGGCACTTTGCACCGCATAGCCGAATTACGGAAAGACTTTCAGGCTGCGCTAGCACTGGCACGGAAAACCAACAATGAAAAATTAGCGGGCAGTGCCGAACAATTGCTTCGCCGTCTGGACGGTGCTGGGGGCTTGTGAGCCTGTCTCACCCCCAGACAAAACCGGCGCTGCTCCGAAGAGTAAAAGCAAAGACTCTGGATCCTCGATTACAAATGTCGAGGATGACAGAAGTGGAACAGCAGATTCCTCGTTACACTCGGAATGACAGATGAAACTGGATCCTCGATCGGGTCGGGGATGACCAGAAGAGAGTACGAAGAAGATAGACAGAACGAACCACCAGTTTTATCGCATCTACGTAATAATTATGATATAGTTTTGGCCGGATCTGGAAGGGAGAACGCGGCTATGCCGCAAGGAAGGGGTATTCGGTCATGATTGAGTGGCTGGGTATTGGCCATCTGTTCGAGCTTTCTCGCTCGGAGGCGATTGCGGGATTCTTCACACCACTGGTGATCTTCGCCGTATTCTTCCTGGCGCAGGTCATATTGCCGGCCAAGCGTGTTCCCGGATATGTCATCAATCCGGAAACCGGTACACCGCGCAATTATCGTCTGAACGGTCTGCTGGTGTTCGTGATCGCGTTGGTCGTGTGGGCTTTCGAACTGACCGGGATGCCGCGTGATTGGTTCTACCGGTCCTCGGTCTATGCGGTGGCCGGCGGCACGGTCTTCACCACGATCTTTGCAATCATCGCGGTGTACAGCCAGCCGCAGGGCAAGATAAAGAATCCGCTTTTGGCGCTGTGGGACGGGCGGGCCCGGGAGTTGTCGTTCTTCAATGAGCGCTTCGACGTCAAGATGTATTTCTACGTCGTCGGCGGGGCGATGTTATCGCTCAACGCCCTGTCCGGGGCTGTGTACCACTGCGATCGTTTCGGCGCGGACGCCAATCCGGGGGTGTTCCTGTATGCGGCGTTCTTCACGTTCTACATACTGGATTACTTCGTCTTTGAGCGCGTCCAGCTCTATACCTACGATCTGATGCATGAGGGTATCGGCTTCAAGTTGTTCTGGGGTGGTCTTGTGGTCTACGGGTGGCTGTTTATCCTTCCGTTGTGGGGTATGGCCGTGTACCCGGACCCCGGATTTTCGCCGGCCTGGACGAATGTTTGGCTGATCGGCACCGCGGCGCTGTTCCTGTTCGGGTGGGGCATCTCGCGAGGCGCCAACATGCAGAAATACACGTTCAAACGATGGCCCGACCGTAAGTTTATCGGGCTCATCGAGCCTGAGTACATCGAGGCCGGTGACCGCAAGATCCTGTGCAGTGGTCTCTGGGGTGTCGCCCGCCACCTCAATTACTTGGGCGAGGGATTCCTTGCCCTGTCGATTGCCCTGGTTTTCGGCTACTTCACGAATCCCTGGGCTTGGACCTACTTTGTCTTCATCGTCTCGCTGTTCACCTTCCGTCAACGCTTTGACGACCAGTTCTGTGCCGAGAAATACGGCGCCGAGAAATGGGCAGAGTATCAGGCACGAGTGAAGTACCGGATTTTTCCCGGTGTGTATTGAAAGGGTTCCCTGTGGTGCATATGTAGGCTACTGCCTCCGCTGCCTCGCACACGGCAAAGGGTTGAGCCGTCCAGGTTGTCTTTCCCTATATTAAGTTTACTTATTTATTGTGCTACAGTTTGCTGTTAGCAGATAGGAGTGAGCTTGCGTATCCATATTAGGGGAGAGAGTGAACGTGTTGAATAAGATTGTTCTGGGGAGAGGGGTCTCGTTGAGTGCGGCATTGCTGCTGGCCGTGGTCGCGCCGGTTCTTGCCGCGGATGAAGAACCGCCGGGGAGTGAGGCCGTTGAAGCGCCGGTGAGATTGGAAGAAGTGGTGGTGACCGGTAGTCGCATCCACATCCCCAATTTGTCCAGCGCCAGCCCGATCTATCATGTCGACGCGGACGCCTTGACGTTCCAGGGCAATACCCGGGTGGAAGACACGTTGCGCATCCTGCCGCAGGTATTTTCCACGCAGAACGGCGGCATATCCAACGGGGCAACCGGCACGGCCACCCTGAATCTGCGCAACCTGGGCATGCAGCGGACGTTGGTGCTGGTCAATGGCCGGCGCCTTCCGGTCGGCTCACCCCTCCATGGAGCGGGTGCCGATATCAACCAGATCCCCGGCGCGTTAATCAAGAGCGTCGAGGTGCTGACTGGCGGCTCCTCGGCGACCTATGGGGCCGACGCCGTGGCCGGGGTGGTCAATTTCCTGATGGCGGACGACTTCGAGGGCGTCAAGCTGGATTACCAATTCAGCCAATACCAGCATAACAACGACAGCGCCAGGTGGCAGGGGGTCGTCCGGGACGCCGGGTATTCGGCTCCCGACGGCTCGACGTGGGACGGCGATATCTCGAACGTCGCCCTGGTCATGGGGAAAAACCTGGGAAGTCGCGGCAACGTCACGGTCTATGGGACCTATCGCAACATCGAAGCGGTCTTTCTCGGGGACCGCGATTACGGTTCGTGTGAGTTTGAGCACGGCCTGACGGGGTGCGGTGGTTCGGGTACGACGCCGCAGGGGACCTTCTCCGATTTCGGCGTCCTGGGCGGCCGGGGATTGGAGAGTTTCGATTACAAAGTGGATGGCCACCAATTCGTGCCCAGGGAAGGCACGCTGTACAACTACGCGCCGACGAACTATTTTCAGCGTCCCGACACACGCTGGACCGCAGGTCTGTTCGCGCACTATGACGTGCACGACAAAGTCGAGGCCTTCACCGAGTTCATGTTCATGGACGACCGGTCGGTGGCCCAGATCGCCCCCTCCGGGGCGTTCTTTGTCACCGACACGCTGAACTGCGGCAATCCCTTTCTGTCCCCGCAACAGTTCGAGGCGTTATGCGGCTCCTACGACTTGACGCAGGACGACATGCAGGATGTTTACATCGGCCGGCGTAACGTCGAGGGCGGGAGCCGGCAAAACGATCTGCGGCACACCTCCTATCGGAGCGTGTTCGGCCTGCGCGGCGACCTGAGTGATCGTTGGCGCTACGAATTGCACTATCAATATTCGAAGGTCAACATGAAGAACACCTACCTGAACGACCTGTCGATCACCCGGGTCAGGCGGTCGCTGGACGCGGTGGAACACCCGGGGACCGGTCAAGCCGTGTGCCGGTCCGTGCTGGATGGCTCCGACCCGGGCTGTGTGCCCTGGAACATCTTTCAGGAGGGCGGGGTGACGCCGGACATGGTCAATTACTTGACATTGCCGTTGTCCGCTGAGGGTTCAACGGACCAGACGGTGGTGTCCGGTTATCTCACCGGTCATCTCGGCCAATACGGCATTACATCGCCTTTCGCCGACACCAGCGTGGACGTGGTGCTGGGCGGCGAATATCGCAAAGAGACTCTCAAGTACAATCCGGATGAGGCCTATCGCAGTGGTGACGGCGCCGGCCAAGGCGGCGCCACCCCTCCGGTCAGCGGCGGATTCGACGTGACGGAATTTTTCTTTGAAGCCGGTATCCCGCTGATCGAAGGCGCCCCATTTGCGGAAGAACTGGGGCTGGACGTGGGCTATCGCTATTCCGACTACGATTTCGACTTGCAAACCAGCACCTTTGGTATTCGTTCGGGTTGGGCCGTCAATTCCGGCATCAAGTTGCGGGCGAGTTTTCAACGGGCGATCCGTGGACCGAATGTGCGGGAACGGTTCCGGCCGCAGGGCTTCAACCTGTTCGATATGACAGAAGATCCCTGCGGTGGACCCGTGACCAATGGCCAAACGGCTGCGGGCCGTACCTTCGAGGAATGTGCCCTGAGTGGCGTGACTGCTGCCCAGTTCGGCAACATCGCCCACTCGCCGGCGGCCCAGTACAACGTGCTGCAAGGGGGGAATCCGGACCTGGGAGCGGAGGAAGCCGACACCTACTCCTTCGGTCTGGTGTGGACGCCTCGCTTCGTCGAAGGGTTCAACTTCAGCGTGGACTACTATTCGTTCAGAATCCAGAAAGGGGTCAGCGCGTTGAACCCGCAGCTTGTCCTGAATGAATGCCTGGACGGCAATGCCGCGCAATGCGCCAAGGTCAGACGCGGGCAGGGCGGTGATCTGTGGCTGGGGTCAGACGTGGACCGAAGCGGCCGCATCGTGTCCCTGTTGGACAACCTGGCCATCGAGAAGGTGCAAGGGTACGACATCACCGCTCTGTATGACCTTGAGGTGGGCGAGTGGGGACGGTTGAACTTCAATGATATTCTCTCGATCACCTCCACGTGGGACCAACAGGAATTGGAAGGCGCGCCGAAGGTTGACTGCCTTGGCAAATGGGGTCTCACGTGCGGCTCGCCGACCCCGGAAATGCGCAACAATCTGCGGGCCACCTGGGTCACGCCCTGGGGGTTGCGGCCCAGCCTCATGTGGCGCTACGTCAGCGGTGTCAAAGGCTTGAGCGACGCCGGGGTGGATCTCGGGGAACGACATTATATCGATCTGGCTGCGATTTGGGATTTCGCCGACTACGCGAGCCTTCGGGTGGGGATCAACAATGTGTTCGATCGCGAGCCGCCGATCGCCGGCTTGGAGGCAGGGCCCAGTATCTCCGGCAATGGCAACACCTTTCCCGGTCTCTACGACGTCCTGGGCCGATACTTCTTCATCGGGCTCACTGCCAATTTTCTGTAGCGGGTTCCCCAGTCCCGCGTTCCCTGAACCGATGCCTGCTCTCCGGGCTAGGCCCGTGCTTGACACTCTCAGGCTTTGTTGTTAGGTTCCAAACTTTAGATCATTTTTGCCGTTTTGCCGGTCAGGTCGAACGGCTTCCCCGCCTGGCGGGAACGAGTTCCGTGACCGTTCAGAATCTTATCCTCTCGCTTCATCAGTTTTGGGCAAAACACGACTGTATCATTTGTCAGCCGTATGATTTGGAAAAGGGGGCCGGTACGTTCAACCCGGCGACCTTTCTGCGTGCTTTAGGCCCGGAGCCATGGCGTGCTGCGTACGTCGAGCCCTGCCGTCGTCCCACCGACGGACGGTACGGTGAAAATCCCAACCGGTTGCAGCATTATTATCAGTATCAGGTGGTTATCAAGCCGTGCGTGGATTCGATCCAGTCGTTTTACCTGGACAGTCTTTCGACGCTGGGGATCGATCCCCGTAAACATGACATCCAATTCCGGCAGGATGATTGGGAGTCGCCGACGTTGGGCGCGTGGGGTCTGGGGTGGGAAGTCCGGCTCGACGGCATGGAGATCACCCAATTTACCTATTTTCAGGAAGCCGGCGGGCATACCCTCGATCCGGTGACCGTGGAACTCACCTACGGGACGGAGCGGATTGCCATGTATTTGCAGAGGGTCGATAACGTGTACGATCTCCGGTGGTCGGACGAGGTCAGTTACGGCGATTTATTCCACGATTCGGAAGTCCAGTTCTCCCAATATCATTTCGAGGTTGCGGATATCGCCATGATCCGAACGATGTTTTCGTCCTGTGAGGCGGAATGTCGCACGTTGTTGCAACAGGGACTCGTGTTGCCGGCCTATGATTATTGTATGAAAACCTCGCACTTGTTCAACGTCCTGGACGCGCGCGGCGCGCTGAGCGTGGCCGAGCGGACGGGCTATATCGGGCGCGTGCGCGGACTCGCGCGGGGCTGCGCGGACGCCTACGTCGAACGACGAAAGAGCCTGGGTTTCCCATTACTGGCCGGACCAGGGGCGACGGCTGTCGCGTCTGCCCAGAGAACGCCGAACCGTCCTCCGTCATAATTTTTCATAGCTTGGTCCATGCCGTCCCGACGCCCCACTCCAGTGCCCGCGAAGAAAGCCCCCAAACCCAATCGTCTTCCCCCCACGTCGTTCCTGTTGGAAATCGGGTCCGAAGAGTTGCCCTGGCAGATAATTCAGCCGGCCATGACGCAACTCGCCGAATTGATGGACGGATTTTTGGCGAATCACCGGCTTTCCCATGAGCAGATTCGGACGTTCGGAACCCCGCGTCGTCTCGCGGTTCTCGTCCAGGGGTTGGCCCCCAAGCAAACGCCGGCCCTGCAGGAAGCGCTGGGTCCGTCCAAAGCCGTGGCGTTCGACGCCCAAGGCCATCCGACCAAAGCCGCGGAAGGTTTTGCGAAATCGCAAGGCGTGGCCGTCGGCGACCTGGAGACCCGGGAAACGCCTAAAGGCGTTTACCTCTGCGCAATCAAACGGGAAAAAGGATTGCCCGCGACCACGGTCTTGACCGAGCATCTTCCCGGTCTTCTTCAACGACTCACGTTTCCGAAAACCATGAAATGGAATGCATCGGGTGTCCGGTATCCACGGCCTGTCCGCTGGTTGGTCGCACTCGTGGGAGGACGGGCCCTGTCCTTTGATTTTGCCGGGGTGCGGTCCGGAGTTCATTCGTGGGGGCATCGGTTCTTGTCGCGTGGGAAACCAGGCGTGGCAAGCAAAGGAATCAGAATCCGCCGGCCGGAACTGTTTGAAGCGGCCTTGGCTCGTGGGGGCGTGGTGGTTGATCCGGCCAAGAGAAGGGAAGTGCTTGCAGGACAACTCAAACAGCTTGCCCGTTCGGTCAACGGACGGGTGTATCAGGCCAATCACGAAGGACTCCTCGATCAGGCAGTCTTTTCCTTGGAGTGCCCCAATATTCTCAGCGGGAACTTTGATAAAACCTATTTGGCCGTGCCAGCGGAAGTGCTCATTGCCTCCATGGAAGAACATCAGGGATTTTTCTCGGTTGTCGATCGAAAAGGGGCGTTGCTGCCTAGGTTTTTCGCGCCAACCAATATGAACGTAAAAAATATGGAGCTGATTGTCGTCGGCAACGAGCGCGTCCTGGCCGCCCGCCTGGCGGACGCCCGTTATTTTTTTGATGAGGATCGCAAAATGAAACTGGCCGACCGCGTGTCTGACCTGCATGGGGTCGTGTTTCACAAGCAACTGGGTTCTCTGTATGACAAAACCCAACGCACGATTGCCATGGCGGATGACTTGGCCGTTGCCGCCGGAGTTCCGGAGATAGTGGAGTCGTGCCGGCGGGCGGCTCTCTTGAGCAAGGCCGATCTGGTGACGGGGATGGTCGGGGAATTCCCCACGCTCCAGGGCGTGATGGGGGAACACTATGCGGCGCATGACAAGGAGCCCGACGACGTCTGTCAAGCCATCGGGGAATATTACCGGCCTCGAACCCCGGATGACGCCATCCCGGAATCCGCGGTGGGCCGGTTGCTGTCGCTGGCCGACCGGTTGGATACGCTGTCGGCGTTCTTTTACGCTGGGATCGTTCCGTCGGGTTCGGAGGATCCCTTCGGCCTTCGCCGTAGCGCGTTCGGCGTGATTCGCATCGTGATCGAAGCCGGGTTGAACATCAACCTGAGAGACATCGTGCGGCAGGCGGAACAACGGCTCGTTGCGCAGGATGTCAAAGCGGCGTCATCGCCAAGCCCGGACGCGGGCGGGAAGTCCTTGTGGCCCTTGCTTCAGTTCTTGGAGGAACGGCTTCGCTATTACGGGCGTACCGTATCCGGTTACCGTGAGGACGTGATGGAGAGTGTGTTGGGTCGTGCCGATGGTGCGGTTTGTGATCTGCGAGATTTGTTTCTGCGCATGGATGCGTTGCAGGCCATCACGAGAGAACAGGTCTTCGAGTCGTTGATCGTCGGCTTCAAACGGGCGCACCGGATCGTGGAAAAAGAGGCTTGGACAGAGAGGACCGTTGATGCCGCGCAGTTGACCCACACCACGGAGCGGACGCTACATGAGGCCGTGGACACGGCCACGGATGCGGTCGGGCAGGCGCTTGACGCTCGTGATTATCACGGCGCCCTGAAGCAACTCATCGGGTTGAAAACTCCCATTGACCAGTTCTTCGATGGCGTGCTGGTGAATGCCCCGGAACCCGAAGTGCGCGCGAACCGGTTGTCGTTGTTGCGTCAGGTCGATGATCTGTTTTCGGCTTTCGGGGATTTGTCGCAAATCCAGGTGCAAAGTCAATAGGGGAGAGAGAGGCTACGACCAGGAGGACGCCCCCCTTGCTCCATTGCCGGTTGGTTCTACCCCACCTAACCTCCCCTGTATAGACCGGGGACATCATTAACGGGTGTTCGGGGACATGGTTGACACATTGTGACTTATTCCAAGGGGTGCTGCAAATCAAGCTCGGTTATATATTGGTGACAAAAATAGACCCGCCAGCGGTGTTCCTGGGTGGTGGGCCGGAGGGCCACGGGGTAGCCCCGTAAGGCTTTGGTCACATGGAAGGGGCGGCCGCGAAACGAGATTTCGCCTTTGCCCTGGACGCGCCGCACGTGGGCGTCGGGGCCATACTCAATCGGCGGGAGGGTTTCGGGAAACGAGCGGGGACTGGGCGTATAGTGGGTGGCCGGAACCGCGAGGGCTAACGCGTCATGCGGGCGGTCCAGGTTATAGTGGTCGCGCCAGCGGTCAAAGTGTTGTTGGCAGTGAGGCAGATCGCGAAAGGTCCGTTGGTGGAGGAGTTCGGTTTTGAGGGTCCGATGAAAGCGTTCGTCTTTGCCCAAGGTTTGGGGGTGGGCGGGCCGGGCATGAGTCAGCCCAATGCCCAGGCGGATGAGCCAGATGGTCAACGGGGTGAAGGGACTGAGGGTGAGTGGGGCGCCCCACGGGGGGCCATTATCCATCAACATGCGGGCCGGCAAGCCATAGCGGCGGAAGGTCTGGGTCAAGTGCGTTTGGACGGTCGGGCCCTGTTCATTGGGACAGGCGTGCAGACAGAGCGCGAAGCGGGAGCAGTCATCCAGCACGGTCAAGGGGTGGCAGCGGCCATGGAGCAAGGCGAAATGGCCTTTAAAATCCATTTGCCACAGGGCATTGGGCGTGGCGTGGGCGAAGCGCTGCCAGGCCCGCTGGGGCGTCGAGTCAGCGGCTGTGAGCCCGGGGGTACGACGCAGAATGGCCGTGATCGTGCTGGGTGCGGGGACCCGGGGATAGCCCAGGGCGCGGAGGCGGGCGTGCAGTTTGCGGCCGCCCCAGGTGGGGTGCTGGAGGCGCAACGCCACGACCGCGGCTTCCAGGGCCGCCGGAGTGCGGTGCGGCGTCTGCTGCGGGCGCCGGGACCGATCGACGAGCCCCGCGGCGCCGGCGGCGGCATAGCGGGTCAGCCATTTATACGCCGTGGGGGGACTGATCCCGAATCGCCGACAGAGGGTGCGCAAGGAGCGGCCGGGTTGGTGGGCTAACTGAATGAATTCGTAGCGTTGAGACATGGTAGACACCTCTTTCCAAGGCATGGCGATCCTCCTGTCGTAGGGGTGAAGCCATGCAGGTTAAAGTGTTAACCATGTCTCCGAACAGGTGTAAACCATGTCCCCGGTCTATACAGTGGGAGAGGGCTAGGGTGAGGGGGAATTGTCAACGAATGACTGATTACAGACATGGATGACGCAACGGAGGTATATCGCATCAAAAAGGTGCAAAATTGTGACAAAAGTGAGCAAAAATGTAGCTAAAGTGATGCAAAAATGCGCTAAAAAGCATCATTTTAGCGCATATTTGTCGTCCTTGGTTTCTCCTTTGGGGACCTTGAGAGGGGCTGTTGATTTGGAGACGTAAGCGTCCATGACCTTTTCCGAGTCAGGATTGCGATGGTTTCGCCACGGGGTGACGTTGGGCTTGATCGTCGTCTGTAACGTGGTGCTGTTGGGGGCCTTGTGGGTCTCCGGCCTTGATTTGGATTTCGTGCTCACCAATTCAGAACTCTATGATCCGAAAGCGGGCCATTGTGTAGGGGTTGCCTGGACCGATGTGGCCGGGGTCGAGGGGCCGATTCGGGTCTGTTCGGAATGGTTGGATACGACCGACCCGACCGGCCGGATCCACACTTTGCGGCCGGGTGAGCCGTTGGCCATGAGCGACGACGGGAACCTGTACTATGAAAATGCCAGAAGTGCCGACAATTGGGTGTTGGTGCTGTTGCTGTTCTGCGTGGCGGTCATCTATCTGGGCATGCGGACCAAACGCGGGCTGTTGACCTGGTACGAGACGCGTCTCCGCAACCAGGAGCCGTGAATAAATTTTTGAGGGTCATCGAATCGTTGTGTTAACATTGCTTTTTTGGGGTCAACCGGCGGAAACGAACGGCGGTCAAGGGGGAGAACTCATGCATGCGTAACAAGAAGTACGTTTATTCGTTTGGTGACGGCAAAGCGCAAGGCACGGGCACCATGAAAGCGTTGCTTGGGGGCAAAGGTGCCGGCCTGGCGGAAATGACCAATTTGAAGATTTCTGTCCCTCCGGGTTTTACCATCACGACCGACGCCTGCCTCGAATATTTCAAAGCCAGGAAACGCTATCCCGCCGGCATGTGGGATCAGACCCTGAAGGGGATGAAGCAGGTCGAGCGGTTAATGCAAGCGGGGTTCGGGGATTCGCGCAACCCGTTGTTGGTGTCCGTGCGCTCCGGTGCCCGCGCGTCCATGCCCGGCATGATGGATACGGTGTTGAACCTCGGCTTGAATTCGAAGACCGTCCAAGGGTTGGCCGAGAAGACGAACAATCCCCGCTTTGCCATGGATTCGTATCGCCGGTTCATCACGATGTTTGCCTCAGTGGTGATGGATGTGCCGCGCGAAAAATTCGACGAGGTCCTGGAACAGAAAAAGCAGGAGGTTGGGGCGACGACCGATACCGACCTGTCCGCGCAGGCCCTCAAGGAGTTGGTTGCCGCGTATCACGGCGTGGTGCAGCGGGAGACCGGCCGGGCATTTCCTGAAGACCCGTTCGATCAACTCACGATGGCGGTGCAGGCGGTCTTTGCGTCCTGGTTCGGTGACCGGGCAGTCGCCTATCGAAAGATTTACGGCATCCCGGACGCGTGGGGCACCGCGGTCAACGTCGTGGCCATGGTGTTCGGCAACATGGGCGAGACCAGCGGCACCGGCGTCATGTTTTCCCGCGATCCGTCCACGGGCGAACGCACGCTCTTCGGGGAATGTTTGTTGAATGCGCAGGGTGAAGACGTGGTGGCGGGTCTTCGCACGCCCCTTCCCGTATCCGCGCTGAAGGACACGTTGCCCGCCGCCTATCAATCCCTCATTAACACTCAAAAGATTCTGGAGAAACATTATCGCGACATGCAGGACATGGAGTTTACCATTCAGGAAGGTACGCTCTACATGCTGCAAACGCGGGTCGGTAAGCGCACGGGCATTGCCGCGGTGCGGATTGCCGTGGATATGGTCAAGGAACGGTTGATCGATAAACGGGAGGCGGTGCGCCGGGTCGAACCGGAACAGTTGGCGCAGTACCTGTACCCCATTTTCGAAGAAGCCGAAGAAAAGAAATTTCAACCGATCGGCAAGGGGCTGCCGGCCGGGCCCGGAGCCGCCTGCGGGAAAATCGCCCTCACCCCGGAACACGCCGTGGCGCTCAAGGCTCGTGGAGAAAAGGCCGTACTCGTTCGCAAGGAAACCAGCCCGGACGACATTCACGGTATGCACGCCGCGGAAGGCTTCCTGACCGCCACGGGGGGCATGACGTCTCATGCCGCGGTGGTCGCCAGGCAAATGGGGAAGGTCTGTGTGGCCGGGTGCGAAGACGTGGAAGTCTTCGAGGATGAAGCCAAGGTCCGCATCGGACCCTCGGTCTTCAAAGAAGGGGATTATATTTCCATCAATGGATTCTCCGGATGCGTCTACGGCGGAATGTTGTCCGTGGTGGACTCGGAAGTGATCCAGGCGCTCCAAGGCACGCGTCCTGCTGCGCAATCGGATAAGATCCGCTACTTCTTCACCATCCTGAAGTGGGCGGACGAGATCCGGCACCTCAACGTGCGGGCCAATGCCGATGATCCGGATCAGGCCCGAATCGCGCGCGGGTTCGGGGCGGAAGGGATCGGTCTCTGTCGAACCGAACACATGTTCTTTTCAGAAGACCGTGCACCGATCATGCAAGCCATGATCCTGGCCTCGACACGCAAAGAGCGCGAGCGTTACCTGGAACAACTGCTTCCCCTCCAGAAAAAGGATTTCATCGGACTCTACCGGGAAATGAAAGGGTACCCGGTCACCATCCGGCTGTTGGATCCGCCCTTGCATGAGTTTTTGCCGAAACGCGAACAACTCATGGTCGAGATCGCCCGGGCCGAAGCCGCGAACGTGAATGCACCGGAAATCGAGGACAAACGAAAAATGTTGGCTCGGGTAGAAGAGTTACATGAGTTCAATCCCATGCTCGGACTCCGGGGCTGCCGCCTGGGTATTACCATGCCCGAGATCACGCGTATGCAGGTGCGGGCGATCATGGAAGCGGCCTGCGAGGTGGCCAGGGAAGGGAAAAAGATCGTGCCGGAGATCATGATCCCCCTGGTGGGCATGTCATCGGAAATGAAAGCGCAAAAAGCCCTGATCAAAGAGGTCGCCGACGAAACCATGCAACGCTACGGGAAGCGCTTGACGTATCTGGTCGGCACCATGATCGAGTTGCCCCGGGCCGCGGTCACTGCCGGACAGATTGCCGAAGACGCCGAGTTCTTTTCGTTCGGCACGAATGACCTGACCCAAACCACGTATGGCTTTTCCCGGGACGATGCCGCCAAATTCACAGGTTTTTACCGTGACAACGACTTGTTGGCGTTCGATCCGTTTGCCGTGCTCGACCGGGAAGGCGTGGGCGCGGTCATGCGGTTGGCCATGCGTGAAGGTCGCGCGACTCGTCCCGATATCAAACTCGGGATCTGCGGGGAACATGGTGGAGAACCCAGTTCCGTTGAATTTTGTCATCAGCTTGGTCTCGACTACGTGAGTTGTTCTCCGTATCGAGTCCCGATCGCTCGGTTGGCCGCGGCTCAAGCCGAGTTGAATGCCGAAGGCGAACGGCCGCCGGCCAAGTCGAAAACCAAAGCGGTGAAGGCGGCCAAACCCCGCGCCCGTCGCGTGAGTGCCGCCGCGTCCCCATCCAAGTCGAAAGCCCGAGGGCGGTCACGCACAACCCGATCCCGCCGGTGAACGACGTCGAGCAAGACGTCCTTTTCATGAGACAGGCCCTCAGGCTTGCGGCACGGGGCCGGGCAACGGTTCGTCCGAATCCCATGGTCGGCGCCGTGGTCGTGGCGAACGGCACGGTCGTGGGCTCCGGTTACCACCGGCGCGCCGGTAGCCCCCACGCGGAAATCGCGGCTTTACGACGGGCCCGAACCCGATCGCGCGGCGCGACCCTCTACACCACCCTCGAACCCTGTTGCCATACGGAGAAACGCACCCCGCCCTGCGTGCCGGCGATCCTCGAGTCGGGCATTCGCCGCGTAGTCGTGGCGATGCGCGATCCCAATCCGCACGTGGCGGGGCGCGGCATCCGGCAACTACGGCGGGCGGGCGTTTCCGTGGACGTAGGATGCCTCGGCCACGATGCGGCCGCGCTCAATGAGGTCTATTTGCATTGGACCAACACCGGCCGGCCCTTTGTTGTGCTCAAGGCGGCAATGACGCTGGACGGCAAGATTGCCACGGCGAGCGGCGAATCGCAGTGGATCACCGGGGCCAAGGCGCGGGCCCACGTTCACCAACTGCGAAGCCGAGTCGACGTGATTGCCGTGGGTGCGGAGACGGTTCTCAAGGACGATCCGCAATTGACGGTCAGGGTGTCCGGGGGTAAACGGTCCGTTACCAGTACCCGTCAACCGGTGCGGATGATCTTCGACAGCCGTCTGCGGATTCCGTTCGGGGCGCGCGTGCTTCATGGGACCGAGCAGGCCCCGACAATCATTGCCACGACGAATCTGGCCGGCCCCCGAAAAGTTGAACGGTTACGAAAGATGGGTGTAGAGGTATTGGTGTTGCCTCGAAAAGGCCGCCGCGTCTCTCTCGGCAGGTGCCTACAAGCCCTCGGCGGCATGGGGCACAGCAGCATGCTGGTGGAAGGAGGAGCGGAATTGCACTCCGCTTTTTTGCGTGAAAGCCTGGTGAACCGAGTGTGTCTGTACGTGGCTCCGACCTTGTTGGGCGGCCAAGAGAGCAGAGGTCTGTTAGGCGGCCGCTCGCCACGGAGTCTGGCCGACACCGTCCCGTTGTCCAACCTTCATTTCGAGTCGCTTGGCACGGACGTGCTTATTACAGGGGACGTGGTGTCCCTCCCCTTTGTAAGGGGAGGTCAGGTGGGGTAGAGCCGCATACACAGAGAGTACCGGCACCATATGCAATCTGCCCACTTCAGCTCAAGCTCTACCTCCCCTAACCCCTCCTTACAAAGGGATTTATATACTTAACGGCGTAAATCGCCAATAGTCAGAATATGAAAGGATGGTGAGCGCCTATAGGGATCGAACCTATATCTTCCCGTGCGTAAAACAGGAGCTTTGATCCATTAAGCTATAGGCGCACCTATCTTTTTATATATGAAAGGATAGTAAGCCCCCGACCAGAGTTGAACTGGTATCTGACCCTTCGCAAGAGAGCCGCTCTTTCCATTGAGCTACGGGGGCACCTATCCTTCCTTTCATGCTGAGATTTTAATACACACCTACACTAAATACAGCTATAACATCTTTCTTCGTTCTTGATTCCCTCTTCACAATTTGCTACGGTTTTCCCGTCACATGCTCCTTAGGCGACCCTTAGTCGGGTCTCCTGCGAAATACAACAACCTGATTTTGTCATCTTGGGTAGCTCCCAAGCCTGATGAAATCGTTTTCAACGGTAAATACGTAGGATCTTCCTTTCCCTAAGGAGATGTGACAAGGCCCGGCCATGTCTGGTCGTGGTTGCTCATCTCTTGTCCAAGGAAGACGGTCTTGCCGCTAGACAGTGCTCCCACAATTCCTGTCTTTGTGGTGTCACTACCGGATTGCACTGACCGACGTGAAACCATTTCCATGGCCTTGGACAATCTCGGTATCGAATTTGAGTTTGTCGATGCCGTAGATGGTCGCCAGGGCCTCGATCCCAAGTATGAAGACCAGATTGACCGTGCAACGGCTCTACTGAGGGGTCGCATCTTATCGGATGCTGAGTTTGCCTGTGCGTTGTCACACATTAACGTCTATCGACGCATTGTGTTGGAGAACATCGCGTATGCGCTGATTTTAGAGGACGATGCTATTCCCTATCCCGCGCTAGTCGAGTTTCTTGCTGGCGGCTATTACCGTGATGCCGACTTAATCCAACTCTATTGTTCACGGCCCTGGGTTCGACGGCGAGGAGCCAAGCGGCTCTTCAACACCCACACGTCCTATCTTCGTACTCCGCGTCTGAATGTTTCATGTACGGTAGCCTACACCGTCTCGAACCAAGCAGCTTTCCACTTGGCGACCCATGCCGTCCCGGTGAACAATCAAGCGGACTGGCCGTGGTGCCTTGAGGACTTGATTGCCAAACGACAGTGCCGGGTGATTGTTCCGTCGTTGGCGGGACAAGCATCGGATTATGGCGGAGTGTCGTTGATTCACACACACGGACGAAGGAAGAGAGAAGACCGGCGAAGAATCTTCGGCATTGTGACCTTCCCCCCAATTTAGGTCCACGGCGAAAGTGAGGAAATACCCGAATTATAGCCTCCGGAATGGTTGGGTGAAAGGGGGCCATTTGCCGGCTGTTCCGAACCCGCAACGCGACCAGTTGTGTCAGGAGTATGCGTACGGGCCAGCCGAAACTGTTCCGGACTGAGAAACCCCAGTGCGCTGTGGGGCCGCACCGTGTTGTAGTGGATCCGCCAAGCTTCGATCCGGTGCCGGGCCTCGGCGAGATCGACGAACCACTGTTCATTTAGGCAGGCATCCCGAAATTTGCCGTTAAAACTCTCCACGAAGGCGTTCTGGCACGGCTTCCCTGGCTGAATGAAGCGCAGACGCACCCCCATGCGCTGGGCCCACACAAACAACGCCTTACTCGTGAACTCCGGTCCGTTATCCACCACAATGGCTGCGGGACGAGCCCGCTCGTCGGCCAAGCGTTCCAAGAGCCGACTGACTCGCTCCCCAGAAATCGACACGTCCACGAGTTGGCCGATGCATTCCCGGCTATAATCGTCCACGACGTTCAGAATGCGCACCCGCCGTCCCGTAGCCAGCTGATCCGACATGAAGTCCATCGACCAGCGCTGATTCGGGCCGTCCAGACTCGGGAGCGGCACCCGGTCACGAGCGGGGAAGCGTTTGCGCCGCTTGCGCCGGACTTGCAGGTGCTCTTCGCGATATAGCCGATAGGTCTTCTTCGCGTTCACGACGAGGCCCTCTCGTTTCAGCAACTCATGCAACAGCTTGTACCCATAGCGAGGAAACGCGGCCGCCAGTTCCCGCAGCCGCGCGCGGAGGGCTGGCTCGTTCCCCTGACCCGGCTGATGGCGTGCCACCGATCGGTGGATGCCCACGAGGTGACAGGCCCGCCGCTGACTCACTAGCCCTTGCATGACCAGATGGGCCACTGCTTGGCGCCGTGCTGCGGGCCTTACCAGTTTTTTGACAGGAGTTCCTTCAGGGCCGCTTGGTCCAGGTGCGCGTCGGCCAACAACTGCTTCAACTGCCGGTTCTCCGCCTCAAGCTGCCTCAGCCGCGTGACGTCGGACACCTGCAGGCCCCCGTACTTGGACCGCCACCGGTAGAACGTCTGCTCGGTGATCCCATGCTTGCGGCAGAGATCCTGTTTCTTGACCCCGGCCTCGGCTTCCTTCAGCACCCCGATGATCTGTGCTTCGCTGAATCGTTTCCGCTTCATGATGAGTCCTCCTTGGTGTTTGTACCAGAAAACTCACTCTCGAAGTGGACCGTTTTATGGGGGGAAGGTCAGCTTCTATCTTGCGATTTAAATAATCAATATGCTCTTGTGTTAGTTGACTCAAAATGGTCACTTGTTCATCAGTCAAAATTTGTTTCATTCTTGTTCTCCCTCCCTTACGCCGTTAAGTATGTAATTCCCCTTACAAAGGAGGGGAACTCCCTCTCCCCTTTTCGTGGGAGAGGGCTGGGGTGAGGGGGAATCGTCCACGAATGACTGAACAGATACAAGGAGGGTGTCATGAAAAAGGTCGCGGTTGTTTTATCGGGTTGTGGGTTTTTGGATGGAGCGGAGATCACCGAAGCGATCAGTACGTTGGTGGCGATCGGGCAACAGGGTGCGGAGTATGCGTGTTTCGCGCCGGATAAGGACGCGGCCGAGACGAACCACCTGACGCAACAGGCCACCGGGCAAAACAGAAACGTGTTGCAGGAGGCCGCCCGGATTGCGCGTGGGGACATTCAGTCTCTCGAAGCCCTCAAGGCGCAGGACTTCGACGCCTTGGCGTTTCCCGGCGGGTATGGCGCGGCGCTGCATTTGTGCGATTTTGCGCAAAAGGGGAGTGGGGGCGAGATCGATCCGCAGGTCCTGCGTATCGTCAAGGAATTTCACGAGGCCCGGAAACCCATTGCCGCGATTTGTATTGCCCCGGCGATCATGGCCCTGGCGTTCGGCGAAAAAGGCGTGAACGTCACGATCGGCGAGGATCAGGGTACGGCCTCGGAGGTCGAAAAGACCGGCGCCAAGCATACCAATTGCGCGGTCGAGAAATTCGTGGTCGATTCCTCCAATAAAGTGATCACCACTCCGGCCTACATGTACGGAACGGCCAAGCCGCACCAGATTTTTGAAGGCGTCAGCGGCGCCATCGCCGAATTGATGAAGATGGCGTAGGGACTTCGGAGCGGATTTTCAATCGGTTGGCCGCCGTATGGGCACGGTGTGCCGTGCCTGCAAAAACTCTTCTATACCGCAATCGACTTGTCTGGTGATGGATTGCAAACTGGACGAGGAATCAAGGCCAATTCACCATGGAAGCTCTCCGATCCATAGACGACGCACTTCGGCTTCTTCGGACCGTCTTCGGACATTCGGCTTTTCGCTTGCGCCAGGATGAGGTGATTGCGGACCTGCTGGCCGGCAGGGACGCCATGGTGCTGATGCCGACGGGCGGGGGCAAGTCGTTGTGTTACCAGATCCCGGCCGTGATGCGTGCCGGGGTGGGAATCGTGGTATCGCCCCTGATCGCGTTGATGAAGGATCAGGTGGACGCGCTTCGCCAGTGCGGGGTGCGGGCGGCCTGTCTGAACTCCACCCTGGACTTTGAAGAGGTCCGGGCGGTGGAGGAGGCGGTGAACGGCGGGCGGCTGGATTTGCTCTACATTGCGCCGGAGCGCCTGCTGCAGGAACGGACCCTGGAATGGCTGGACAAGCAGATCATCGCCCTGTTCGCCATCGACGAAGCGCACTGCGTGTCGCGCTGGGGGCATGATTTCCGCGAGGAATATTTGCAGTTGTCGGTGTTGCACGAGCGGTATCCCTTGGTGCCGCGTATCGCCTTGACGGCCACCGCGGACCAGGCCACCCGACGCGAAATCATCACCCAACTGCAACTGGACGAGGCCAAGGTCTATCTCCACAGTTGCGACCGTCCCAACATCCGTTATGCCATTTCCGACGACGATAACGGGCGTGAGCGCCTGTGGCGCTTTCTGCAAAGCGAACATCGCGATGACGCCGGTATCGTCTATTGCCTGTCGCGTAAAAAAGTGGAGGAGACCGCCGAGTGGTTGCGCGCCCGCGGGCGCGACGCGCTGCCTTACCACGCGGGGCTTTCGGATCACACGCGCCGCCGGCACCAGGAACGGTTCCTGCGCGAAGAGGGCGTGGTGATTGTCGCCACGATCGCGTTCGGCATGGGGATCGATAAACCCGACGTGCGCTTTGTCGCCCACCTGAGTCTCCCGAAGAGCATCGAGGCCTATTACCAGGAAACGGGTCGTGCGGGCCGCGACGGCCTCCCATCCAGCGCGTGGATGAATTACGGCCTGAAGGAAATCATCGTCTTTCGCCAGTGGCTGGCCGAATCCGAAGCCGACGAAGCGTATAGGCGGGTGGAGCACCAGAAGCTGGAAGCCATGATCGGTTTGTGTGAACTTCCCACGTGCCGACGCCGGGCCATTCGCGCCTATTTCGGGGAAGCGCCGGGAGAGGACTGCGGTAATTGCGACAACTGCCTGAACCCGTCGCAAACATGGGACGGCACCGAGGCCGCGCAAAAGGCCATGAACTGCGTCTCTCGGACCGGCCAGCGTTTCGGCGTGAACTACCTGGTCGACGTGCTCGTCGGTAAGGACAACGCACGCATACGCGAGTGGCGACACGACCGGCTGGAGGTGTTCGGCAACGGCGCGGAGCACGGCGCCGTGGAATGGCGCTCCATTTTCCGTCAACTCATCGCCCAGGGTTATCTTTGGGTGGATGCCGACCGCTTCGACGCCTTGCGCCTGACGGATCAGTCGTTCCCAATATTACGTGGCGAGCGCGGGTTGACCCTGCGCCGCTTGCGGCGTGCCGCACCGATGAAAAAAGGCAAGGGTGCCCCGCCGCCTGCGCCGCTTGCAGGAACCGACGAGCCCTTGTGGCAAGCGTTGCGCAAGGCGCGTATGGATTTGGCCAAAGAGCAGGGCGTGCCGCCTTACGTGGTGTTTCACGATACGACCCTGCGTGAGTTGGCACGGCTCAAGCCTACAAGTCTGGCGGACATGGAGCGCATCCAGGGTGTTGGCGAGCACAAGCTGAGGAAATATGGCGAGGCTTTTTTACGAGTTGTGCGGGAACACGTGTAAGTGGAGCGTAATGGTGAATAGAGAGCCCTGTGCTTGCCGTGTTCTGGTGATACTGCGATGCGTGGTGTTTGTCGGATTATTAGCCGTTGGGAGCCTGTCCGTCTACGCCGATGCCTGGGGTCAAGCCGCGCAATCCGGTTTTGCGACGCTCGTCACGCAGTATCTGGCGGCTGAAGATCGTGAAGGGGCTGCGTCGTCGTTGCAGGCGATTCTCGTTCATCCCGAAGCGAGTCTTGAGCGAGTGGGCGAGGTTCTTCGAGATAGCCGGACGTACGAGGCGGCTCCGGTGGGGATGCTTCCGAGTCAGCCGGTTCAAGTTCACGGAAAAACCTTGTCTTATGGGTTGTTCGTGCCTCCTGCCTATGATCCTGAGGTTGCCTTACCCTTGGTGGTGTGTTTGCACGGGGCCGGGTTTACGGGAGATTCATATCTTGAGCGCTGGGCCACGCGGTTGGGCGAGTGGTCGATTCTTGCCTGTCCGACGACCATGGCCGGGACATGGTGGACCCGGCCGAGTGAAGAGTTAGTGCTGGCGACCATCGAAAGCGTCCGTGCGCAATATCGTATCGATCCCGATCGCATTTATTTGACGGGGATGTCGAACGGCGGCATTGGCGCGTGGATCATTGGGATGCATCACGCCCCGCGGTTTGCCGCGGTGGCGCCGATGGCCAGCGGCATCGACGACGTGTTGTTTCCCTTTCTGGAAAATCTCCGGCACACGTCGTTGTACGTGATTCATGGGGCCAAGGATCAAATCATGCCGGTGTGGCTGAGCCGGAACGCGACCAATGAGTTGGCTCAACTCGGCATCGCGTTTACGTACCGGGAACATGAGTGGACGCATCCTCATGCCGGCGGGCATTTTTTTCCACGGCAGGAGTTGCCGGCCCTGGTGGAGTGGTTTCGGAAGCAACGCCGCGATCCGTCTCCGCGCAGCTTGACCGTGGTTCGTGACGCGAGTCATTTGACGGATTTCGGTTGGGTGCGCATCGATGCCACAGACCGCATCGCCATGTTTTCGGAGCAGTTGATCGATCAACATGGCGACCTGATCAAAAACCACGTCTACGCGAAAATGGCGGTTGAGGTAAGAGGCGAGAATCATATCGAGGTCGCGACCGAACGCGTCCGGCGCTATACCCTCTTTTTGAACGACGCGTTGCTCGATTTTTCCAGGCCCCTGACCGTGGTGACTGATGGTCGCACCAGTTTTCAAGGTCCGGTGACTCCGCAAGTCGAGACGATGCTCCGCAACGCGAGACGGCGCCGGGACGTCGATACCCTCTTTCCCGCCCAAGTGACGATTGATGTATTACCATGAACGTTCCGGGCCCATCTGTCTGCTAGTCGTCTATGGCTGATATTCCCTCAACCATGCAATGTGGGGGTAATGTTATTGTGGATGCCTTTAGCCCATCTTTTACAGGTCAGTCACCAAGAGATTTTGCGTCCCATTTACTCCATCCGATGGGGTACGCTACAGTACCATCATTCCGATGTATGATGGAAACTTGAAGATGCGATGCTCACTTTGTTTGCTCCTTCTGTATTTGAGCCTTGTTGGTGCAGGTCAGGCAGCACCTGCTTCTGTGTCGACGGACATACCCATTGAAGATCCGCCTCTTCCAACTTTCCGAGATGGCAAGTCATATTTTCCCCCACAAGTGGGAGAACGCCGCCCGCCCATAACGACCCAAGTTCCCAAGCATGTCCTGCCTCGTCAGAGCGCACCCCGCTTGCCGTTACTGTCCCCGGTTGCTCAGCCCGTTCTATCCGTGAAGAAACCCACGAATTCATCTTCACGACATCCTGCGACTAGCAAGCGAGCTGATGGGGGAGGCAATTTCTTTCTTATTCTCTTCATTCTTGTCGTCCTATTCATCGTTTACAACAGTAATACTAAGATGTTCGGCTTGCCTCACGAGAGAGAGTGTTACCGTTGTCATTTGAAGTTCAGTAGGGGATACAAAAAGTATGAATGGTTGATACTGGATGGTGGGATGCGGTTCGTTTGTCTGGCGTGCTATAATGACCTTCCCCCCATAAAACGGTCCACTTCGAGGGTGAGTTTTCTGGTACAGCAACCCAGGAGGACTCATCATGAAGCGGAAACGATTCAGCGAAGCCCAGATCATCGGGGTGTTACAAGAAGCCGAGGCCGGGGTCAAGAAACAAGACCTCTGCCGGAAACATGGGATCACCGAGCAAACGTTCTATCGGTGGCGAGCCAAGTATGGGGGCCTGCGGGTCTCCGACGTCACACGGCTGAAGCAGCTTGAGGCCGAGAATCGGCAGTTGAAGCAGCTGTTGGCCGACGCGCACCTGGATCAGGCGGCGCTCAAGGAACTCCTGTCAAAAAACTGGTAAGGCCCGCGGCACGGCGCCAAGCGGTGGCTCATCTGGTCACGCTGGGGCTGATGAGTCAGCGGCGGGCCTGTCACTTGGTAGGCATCCACCGCTCGGTAGTGCGCCATCAGTCCGGCCGTCCCGACGCAGCCGCCCTCCGGGTCCGGCTGTGCGAACTGGCGGCGGCGTTTCCGCGCTATGGCTACAAGCTGTTGCATGAGTTACTCAAACGGGAGGGCTTGGTGGTGAACGCGAAGAAGACGTATCGGCTGTATCGCGAAGAGCGTCTGCAGGTCCGGCGCAAGCGGCGTAAACGTCTCCCGGCCCGTGACCGTGGGCCGTTCCCGCATCTAGACGGCCCGAATCAGCGCTGGTCGATGGACTTCATGTCGGATCAATTGGCCACAGGGCGGCGCTTCCGCATTTTGAACGTCGTGGACGATTACAGCCGGGAATGTATCGGCCAGCTCGTGGACGTTTCGATCTCTGGAGAGCGAGTCAGTCGGCTCTTGGATCACCTGGCTGTCCAGCGGGCTCGGCCCGTAGCGATCGTGCTGGATAACGGACCGGAATTCACGAGCAAGGCGCTGTGCTTGTGGGCCCAACGCACGGGGGTGCGCCTGCGCTTCATCCAGCCGGGGAAGCCGTGTCAGAATGCCTTCGTAGAGAGTTTTAACGGCAAATTCCGGGATGCCTGCCTGAATGAACAATGGTTCGTTGATTTGGCCGAGGCCCGGCGTCGTATCGAAGCGTGGCGCCTCCACTATAACACCGTCCGGCCCCACAGTTCGCTAGGGTTTCTCAGTCCGGAAGAGTTTCGTCTGGCAGGCGAACGTGACGTGGACAAAGCCGGTCGCTCGGCAAGCTTGACAAAAACGGCAAATGGCCCACTTTCCCCCAGCCATCCCGAGGGCTATAATTCGGTCATTGCCTCACTTTCGACTTGGACCTAAATTGGGGGGAAGGTCAATAAGTGCCAGATCTGCGAGGTACAGTTTGGAGAAAGAAGCAGACGCCAGGAATGGCAATTTGATGACGGGAGAAAAGTCATTTGCTTACGATGCCATACAAAATTAGAAAATAAAATTCGCGATAGTAAGTTTGACGAATGGCTTGAATCGACTAAAGAGAAGTCAACGACTCCGAATACGACAAGAGAACGAATTCCGTCTGCCGTGAAACGGGAGGTGTGGCGAAGAGATCAAGGAAAATGTGTCGAATGCGGAATAAGCGAAAACTTGGAATATGACCATATCATTCCCGTGTCAAAGGGTGGGGCCAATACTATTAGAAACCTCCAGTTGTTGTGTGAAAGCTGCAATCGTTCAAAATCAGCGAACATTCAGTAGGCGGGACTTTCAAGGTTATTTGGCCGTTGAAAAAGACCTCTGGTAGGAAGAATGCTCGGAACTTTCCCTGCCATCTCCGTCCCTATGGCCTGATCCATACTATCTCCAATGGCGGTATTTTTGATGGCCTGCATTCGCCTCCTAGATATTTACTTTAGTAAAGTAAATACGGGCTTAAATTCGAACTGAGACACTATCTCATGACTAAAGCCCTAGCCATTCTCGGAACGGGTTCCGACGTGGGGAAGAGTCTCGTCACCGCGGGCCTGGGACGCATTTTTTATCGCTCCGGCGTCCGGGTCGCTCCGTTCAAAGCTCAGAACATGTCGCTCAATTCATTCGTGACCGTGGAAGGTGGCGAGATGGGCCGCGCCCAGGTCATGCAAGCGCAGGCGTGTGGGCTTCGTCCGCACGTTGACATGAATCCCATCCTGCTCAAACCGGAAGCCGACCGGCGTTCGCAGGTCGTGGTGCAGGGAAAAGTGTGGGGCAGTAGGGAGGCCGGGAGCTATTTCGATTGCCAAACCGAACTGGCTCGCTACGTGCGGGAGAGCTACGAACGGTTGGCTGCGCAATATGAGTTGATCGTGATTGAAGGGGCGGGTAGTGCGGCCGAAATCAATTTGCGCGACAGGGACATCGTCAACTGGCCGGTGGTGCACATGGCCGATGCCAAGGTGATCCTCGTGGCGGATATTGATCGCGGCGGCGTGTTCGCCCAGGTCATCGGCACCCTGGATTTGCTGGAGCCTCAAGAACGGGAACGGGTGCTCGGGGTCGTGATTAACAAGTTTCGCGGAGACCGTCAGCTCTTCGATGACGGCGTGGCCCTGCTTGAGAAGCGGACCGGGGTTCCCGTTCTCGGCGTGTTGCCGTTCGTACGCGGACTGATGCTGGATCAGGAAGACAGCGTGACGATCGAATCAGGTTCAACTGAGGCTGCCTTTTCCCCGGATACGGTGAACGTCGCGGTTGTCCTGTTGCCCCGCATGAGCAACTTTACGGACTTCAACGGGTTGGCCGCGGAGGCCGACGTGGCGTTGCACTATGTCAAGGCTCCTGAAGATCTGGTTGATGCGGACGTGATTATCCTGCCAGGCAGTAAACAGACGATTCAGGATCTGCACTACGTCAATGACAAAGGGTTTGGCCCGGCGCTGGCCTCGCACGTTCAGGCCCGGCGGGAGATGGTGGGTATCTGCGGAGGGTTTCAAATGCTGGGCAAGCGGATTGACGACCCTCATGGGGTCGAGGGCGGTGGGCAAACCGAAGGCCTTCACCTGTTGCCGGTCGATACCGAATTGCATCATGACAAACGGACTGTGCAGGTGATTGCGAATGCCCTGCTGCCCGGTATGTCTGGCGCGGAAATGGTTCGGGGTTATGAAATTCACGTGGGGCTGACGGCTCGTCGTGAGGGAGACCCGTGTTTCCGCATTGTCGACGAGGCCGGAAACAGGGAAGATGGTGCCGTGTCCGCGGATGGTCTGGTGTGGGGCACCTATATTCACGGGGTGTTTGACGATCCCTCCTTTCGCCGGGCCTGGATTAACCGCGTGCGCGTGCGCAAGGGATTGGCCCCGGGTGCCGTGGCGGATTCCATGGAGGTGACCCGGCGATTGACGTCGGCTCTTGATCAGTGGGCTGATCACGTGGCGCGCCACCTCGATATGAAGACCGTCTGTCAGGCGTTGTGGTTGCCTCTCGCTTGACAAACGGATTCCGGGTTCCCTATAAGTCCAATCAATTACAGACATGGTACGCACGGGTGCAGGGAAGAAGGTGCGACTCCTTCGCGGTCCCGCCGCTGTAACCGGAAACGAACCCCGCGAACGCCACTGTCAACGATCCGTGTTGACGGGAAGGCGCGGGTAGTAGGTTAGGATCCGGAAGCCAGAAGACCTACCCGAGCTGAGAATTCCGCTTTCGTCGTTCAAGAGAATTGGCGAACGGGATTCGCGACCTTCGATCCCTCGTGGGCTGGGGAGCGGGTGAGGATGAATACGCGGGAAGAATCCTCAGGGTCGTTCAGGCCTTGGGGATTTTTTATGTTTCGCCAGCTTTTCCGGGATGGCCGTGACGCGAACCGGCTTTCTCGCGTTGTGCTGCTGCTGACGATCGTGCTGCTGGCCTGTATGGCCGGTGATCCCCTTTGGGGTGCCTCCGATCCTTCCAAGACCATGAAACGTCGCCAACAAGGCATTCTGACCGGTATGCCGTTCATGGCCAACGTGGCTCCCCGGACGTTTGTGGACGATCTCGGGCGGAAGATTTACCTGGCCAAGGTCCCCAAGCGCATCGTATCACTTGCCCCGAGTATCACCGAAATGCTGTTTGCCATAGGCGCGGGCGAGTCAGTCGTCGGCGTGACGGAGTTTTGCAATTATCCACCTGAAGCTCTGGACAAACCCAAGGTCGGGTATGCTCAACCGAATCTGGAAGCCCTCCTGGCTTTGCAGCCGGAGTTGATTGTTGCGCCCAAATCGTTTTTGCGAGTCGATTTGCTCGATCGCCTGGAGCAATTGAAGCTCCCGACGTTTCTGTTCGATCCCAAGTCCGTTGAAGATATTTTGGCCCATATTCAAGTGTTGGGCCGTATGGTGGGAAAGGTTCCCGAATCCATCAAGGTGACCGAACGGATTCGCAAGAAGGTGACTGCTCTTTCCGAACAATTATCAGGACGTCCGCGACCCGTGCTGTTATTCGTGCTCAATACCGATCCGCTCATTACGGTCGGCCCGGGCAGCTATATCCATCAGCTGATCGAGTTGGCCGGAGCAAGAAATGCCGCGGAGCAGGCCGCGATGCCGTATCCGCGTCTCAATATCGAGGAAGTCCTTCGGCAAAACCCCGAGTTTTTGTTGTTCCCCGCGGGCCAATTTGAGGGCATACCTCAAGCTGAACAGGATCAATGGCGGCGATGGACGTCTCTTGAAGCGGTCAAGCGTGATCAATTCGTCCAAGTGGACAGTGACATGCTCAACAGACCCGGCCCACGGGTGATCGACGCCTTGGAAGCGCTCGTTGCCATCCTCCACCCCGACGTGGTTCAACCCGCGAGGCAGGAGGAATGAGCGCGGATCGATGGATTCCTTGACTTCTCATTCAAAAGAAACCGGAACCGTGGAGGCGGGGGCCTTGCCAACATCGGCGTTTCTCACGCGGACAAACCCTCCAGATAGTCACGTGGCGAAGGAAGGGCGATCCGTCCAAGATGTTATCGCTTTCTCACCGGTGAAATGGCTTGGTGTGTCCGGCGGGTTAGGCGTGGTAGCGCTCGTAACCTTCATGGTGTGTCTGGGATTCGGGACCGAGGCCATTTCGTTCCCGCAAGTGGCCTCGCTCCTGATTCAAGGGGTGGTTGCCGAAGGGGGGGCACAAGACAATACCCAATCCATTATTCTTTGGCAGGTCAGGGTGCCCCGCGTCCTGCTCGCGTTTATGGTCGGCGGCAGCCTGGCCGCGGTTGGGGCTTCGTTGCAGGCGTTGCTTCGGAACCCCTTGGCCGATCCCTACGTCATCGGCATTTCCAGCGGCGCCGCGCTGGGGGCGGCCGTGGCGATCCTGTTCGGCGTAGGCGTGTCCGTTTTCAGTCTGTCCGTGCTGCCGTTTTGTGCGTTTATCGGGGCGTTGATTTCACTCTTTATCGTCTACCGCATCGCCGTGTCTTACAGGAGTTTTTCGATTCATACGCTCCTGCTGGGCGGCGTGGTGCTGAATGCGATTTTTTCGGCGCTCATCCTGTTTCTGACGAGCCTGGCCGACCCGTATAAGGCCTCGGGAATGTACGCGTGGCTCATGGGCTCGCTCACGGGTCCGGACTTTCAAACCGTGTCGGTACTGGCCGTGTATCTCGTCTTCGGGGTGGGTGTCCTGGTTTCGCAGGCTCGTTTCTTGAACCTGCTCACGCTTGGAGAAGAGGCGGCTCGTTCCCTGGGCGTCGAAGTCGAACGGGTGAAGCGCGTCATCTTTGCCGCGTCCGCGTTGTTGACGGGATCGGTCGTGGCTTTCAGCGGCCTGATCGGGTTTGTTGGCCTCATCGTGCCCCATGCGGTTCGCCTGGTGTTTGGTGCCGATCATCGGTTGTTGTTGATTGCGTCGGGGATCGTCGGAGGCACGTTCCTCATGATCGCCGATACCGTGGCCAGAACGCTGTTGAGCCCAACGGAGATTCCCGTGGGGGTGGTGACGGCCCTGGTCGGCGGGCCGATCTTTTTATACCTGCTTGTGCAGCAACGGAGAAGAATCATCTCATGATCCAACATCGAGAAACACCCGGTCATCCGTCCTTGACGCTTACCGACGTGACGTTCGGGTTCGGACGAAAGGAGACGGCCGTTCAGTCTGCGGTTTTGAAAAACGTTTCGCTCACGATTGGGTCCGGTGAAGTGTTGGGCATCCTGGGTCCGAATGGATCCGGGAAAAGCACGCTACTGAAAATCCTCATGAGAATCCTGGTTCCTCAACAAGGGACAATCGAATGGTTCGGTCAACGGCATGAGGCGTTTTCCCAGTCCGATATCGCCCGGCACGTGGCCTTCGTTCCCCAGGAAACCCAACAGGCCTTCCCTTTTACGATCAACGAAATGGTGTTGATGGGACGCTATCCCCACCACGGTCGCACGTGGGGTTTGGGCTGGGAAGGCTCCCAGGATCGCGCCGTGGCCATGCAGGCGATGAGGGATCTGGACGTGGCTCACCTGGGCACGAGGTTGATTACCAACGTCTCCGGTGGAGAGCGGCAACGGGCCGTGATTGCCCGGGCCTTGGCCCAGGAGCCGGAGGTCCTGTTGTTGGACGAGCCCACGGCGTTTCTGGATCTCCATCACCAATTGGACATTGCCAGGATTATTCGCCGGTTCAATCGGGAACGCGGGTTGACCGTGGTTCTGGTCTCCCATGATCTGAATCTGGCCAGTCAATACTGCGACCGGTTGTTGTTGTTGCGGGAAGGGGAGATCGTGGCCATGGGCACGCCGGAAGAAGTCATTGCCCGGGAAGCCCTCGAACCGGTCTATGGATGCTCCGTTCTTGTGGACCGACATCCGCAATCGGGCCGGCCTCGGGTCACCTTGCCGGTGTGACAAGGAACGGTGAGTACGGCAACGGATTTTTTCAGGATAGCCGATGCGGTGACGGCTAGGCATGTTCACCGCACGTAGAATACACATTCAACCAATCAGGAGGCGTTCCTAAGGAAAAACCAACGACAGCGACGGGGAAGATGGTGCAAAGCCATCACGGTGCCGCCACTGTAAGCGGGGAGTAACCTGCAAGAAACCACTGTGAACAGTACGTTCATGGGAAGGCGCAGGGAAGTGATGATCCGCGAGTCAGGAAACCCGACTGCCGTTGACCTCTGGACCCACCCTTCGAGCTAAAGGGAGGTGACGTATGTTTTATCGGTTTGTTTTCATTTATCTTCTTCTCCACGTTCTGTTTATCCCCGCATCCTCTTTTGGTCAATCCGATTCGGCTTCCCCGGACGTCCAGGTCCTTGAGCCCGTGGTGGTGAGTGCCACGAAAACGCCGGTCCCCCTTCGTCAGGTGACGAGTGCGGTCGAAGTCTGGACCGAAGAAGATTTCAAACGGCGCCAGGTCAAGACGCTGGTGGAGGCTCTTCGTCTGACGCAAGGTATGACCGTGTTGCAAAATGGAGGACCCGGGACAACGGTGAATGTACGGATTCGAGGTGGAAGTTCCAAGCAGACCTTGGTGCTGATCGACGGGGCGATCGTGAACAGCGCGACTTTGGGAGAATATAATTTCGCACACTTGACGACCGATAACATTGAAAAGATCGAAATCGTTCGTGGCGCGCAGAGCACGCTGTGGGGGGCAGACGCCCTGGGCGGCGTGATCAATATCACGACAAAACGTGGACAAGGGGCTCCGAAGGCCGGTGCGTTTTTTGAATACGGTTCGTTTAATACGTTACGGGAAGGCGGGCATGTTTCCGGCAGCAAGGGGCCGGTAGATTTTTCGTTTGCACTTTCCCGGTGGGATACAACAGGCATTTCGACGGTCAACTCTCGACGGGGGGCTACCGAACGTGATGCTTATCGGAATTGGCAGGCTTCTTCCCGGGTTGGGGTAGTTCTGCCTCGCGACGGCCGGCTCGACTTCAATTTTCGTTGGGTGAACGGTTCAGTGCATATTGACAACGGTTCTTCTCGCGGTCCCTTTGATGTTTTCAAGGCCAAAAACAGCAGCCAGCAATTCAACTTCGGGGGAACATATCAACAACCCCTGACCGATTGGTGGGCGCACGTGTTGACGCTTTCTCGTTCCCAAGACACAGGCCGGTTCGATCCTGGAACCTTACAGCGCAATGTGTCGACCGGAATGACACGCGTTCCCTTTGGGGATCCTAATGAAACACGCGTGGTGGCGAACCGGATAGAAAGCCAACACGATTTTCGTCTCAATGAATCCGTCACGTTGACGGCCGGCTATCAATTTCGTGAACAACTGGGAGAGAACGATACGGGGCTATCGGAAAAGATTATCTCGTCCCATGGCTGGTTCGGCCAAATGCAACTCAATCTGTTGGATCGTTTTTTTGCCACTGCCGGGATTCGGCATGACAGTTTCAATACCTTTGGCGAAGCCACGACCTATCGCGTCACCGGCGGATACCTGGTCAAGGAAACGAACACGAAAATACGAAGCAGCTATGCCACGGGATTCCGGGCTCCATCAATTAATGATCTGTTCTGGCCGGATGATGGGTTCTTGGTGGGCAATCCCGATGTGCAACCTGAAAAGAGTCAAAGTTTCGACGTGGGTGTGGACCAGACATTGCTTGCCGGCAGAATGACAATCAGCGGCGGCTATTTCTGGAATCGCTATCGAGGTCTCATTGATTGGCTGCCAAACGTAGCATGCGGGATGAATCCCTTTGGGGACGCCAAGTGGTGTCCCAGCAATGTGTCTGCAGCCAAATCACAGGGTTGGGAAACCATGGTGAATATTGTCTTGGCTCAGGAACAACCCTGGATGAAAAGGTTGGAATTGAAAGGGCAATACACGATGACCCTGACCCGCGATCTGATGACCGGTAACAGGTTGCGGCGTTGGCCGGTCGATCAGGCGAGTCTGAGCCTGTATTATCAACCAGTGGATTCTCTCAATATGATCCTCGATTTTCGTTTTGTGGGTTCTCAGTTTAATGATCAAGATAATGAAAACCGTGTCGCCTCGTTTAACGTGGTCAGTTTGGCAGTGAACTATGATCTTTCTGAGCAATTTCAGGCCTATGTTCGCGTGGACAATCTCTTTGACGAAGAGTATGAAGAAGTTTTGAATTACGGGACCCCGGGACGCTCGGTTTTCGGCGGCATCCGTACGAATTTTGATCTGCCGTTCGGGGCAGGCATAAAGTAGTATGTCATTCCTCATCGCATAAGCAGGCTGTAGTGGGGACACAATGAATCGTCATGAACGAATCGACTGACCATAGAGAAAAAATGCAGCGGTTGAAAGCCTCGGTGGACCGGCGTATCGAGGCGGCTCAGGATGAGCGCGGCATTCTGATCGTGTTTACGGGCGCGGGTAAGGGGAAAACCACCGCGGCGTTGGGCATGGTCATGCGTTGTCTCGGTCACGGTATGAAGGTGGCGGTTGTGCAGTTTATCAAAGGGGCGATCGATACGGCCGAACAACGGGCTTTACGTGACTTCGGAGACCTGGTGACGTTCCTGCGTCTGGGTGAAGGTTACACGTGGGAGACCCAGGATCGGGAACGCGATACGAACGTTGCCCAGGAAGCCTGGGGAAAGGCCGTTGAATGTCTGCAAAATCCCGAGTATGCCATGGTGGTGCTTGATGAATTGAATATTGCCGTTCAACATGAGTATATCGACGTGGCGCAGGTCCTGGAGGCCGTGGGGAACAGGCCGGTGATGCAACACGTGGTGATTACCGGACGGGGGGCAAAACCGGAATTGCTGGAGGCTGCGGATCTTGTGTCTGAAATGAAAATGGTGAAGCATCCCTTTCGGAAAGGTATCAAAGCCCAAAAGGGAGTCGAGTTTTAGTTTGTCCGGGCCTGGCGGAGATTCGGAAGAAGAGACGATGCTGTATGCGGATCAGTAAGGTGTATACCAGAACGGGCGATGCCGGAAAAACGCGCCTGGCGGGCGGGCAGGAAGTGTGGAAGGACTCCCTGCGCGTGGAAGCCTATGGGACGGTCGATGAACTGAATTCCGTGATCGGTCTTGCCAGGGCGTTGAATGCGGAGCAACCGGACCACGTCACTACCAAGGCAACACTCGAAGATCACCTGCGGTGGATTCAAAACAAGTTGTTCGACCTCGGCGGGATCCTTGCCACGGCTCCGGGAGAGACTTTCAAGAACATGCCGGTGGTGACGGCCGACCACGTGGTCCGGTTGGAGCGTCTTATCGATGCGTGCCAGGAAGACCTGGAGCCCTTGAAGGAGTTTATCCTGCCGGGCAGGGGCAAGGTATCCGGGTTCTTGCACCAGGCCCGAACCATTTGCCGCCGGGCCGAGCGTCTCTGCGTGAGTCTGTCCCGTGAAGAAGATGTTTCCCCTGAGCTTATGCGGTTTTTGAACCGGTTGAGTGATGCCCTGTTCGTGTTGGCGCGCTGGGTTGCGAAAACGCAAGGCGAACCCGAGTATTTATGGGAACGGGAAACCTGAGATGCGTGGTCAATGTTTCACGTTCGACCGGTCCCCCGGTCTGCGTCGTGTTCCATGAATGCCGGTGACGGTTCTTCTCATCTGTGTTTGGTTCTTGGCGGAGCGCGTTCCGGGAAAAGCCGGTTGGCCTTCACGTTGGCGGGGCAAGCCTTGCCCAAGGCCTTTGTCGCGACCGGAGTGGCGGGTGATGAGGAGATGGCCGCGCGTATCCGAAAACATCAGGAAGATCGTGACCCGGCTTGGGAAACCCAGGAAATTCCCATTGACGTGAGCGGGTGGCTCAAAACCCATGGCGCGACGTATAAGACGGTCGTGATTGATTGCCTGACCTTGTGGTTGTCTAACCTTCTGGGTAGCGGGATTCAGGCGTCCCAAGTTCCGGCCCATACGGATGAACTGATGGAATCGGCTCGGATGGTTCAGGGAACGGTGGTGTTGGTGAGTAATGAAGTGGGCATGGGTATCGTGCCCGGAGACACCATGACGCGGCAATTTCGGGACCTGGCGGGAACCATGAATCAACGCGTGGCCACGGCGGCCGATGCCGTGTATTTTGCCGTGAGCGGTCTCCCCATGAAATTGAAATAAGGATAGATTGGAATGACTGATGGCAACAGGAGTGAGGGCGGCATGGCTCCCGTGCTCCCGGCACTGGAGCTTCCCAACGAAGACGTTCGGACTCGGGCGCAGGCCCGGCTGGATTCGCTCACCAAACCCGTTGGCAGTCTGGGGCGGCTCGAAGAGGTGGCCGTGCGCTATCTTGGGATTATCGGGAAGGTTTCTCCTCCGCGTCTCGATCCCGTTGTGTTTACGCTGGCTGCCGACCATGGCGTGACGGCCGAAGGCGTGAGCGCATATCCGCAATCCGTGACGGCACAGATGGTGAAGAATTTCGTCCATGGCGGCGCCGGCGTGAACGTCCTGGCCCGTCATGCCGGAGCCTCCCTGTGTCTGGTGGACATGGGGGTGGCCGGGGACCTCAGCCAGTACGCCGGTCTTCTGAATCACAAGATCGCCCATGGAACGAAGAATTTTCTCCATGAACCCGCGATGTCCAGCGAACAGGCGTTGCAGTCCATTCAAATCGGGATGGATTTGGCCAAAGCCGCGTGTGCTGACGGGAAAAACCTTCTTGCCGTGGGGGAAATGGGTATCGGCAATACCACGGCGAGTGCCGCCATCGTTTCGGTGTTGACCGGACAACGCGTGGAACACGTTACGGGCCGGGGAACCGGTGTCGATGATGAACACCTGAAGCGAAAAGTCTCCGTCATCGAGCAGGCTCTTACTTTGCATCGCCCATCTCCTTCCGATGGCCTTGAGGTGTTGACCAAGGTGGGAGGATTCGAAATCGGCGGGATGGCCGGTCTGATGCTCGGGGCGGCGGCCTGTCACGTGCCGGTGGTGCTGGATGGATTCATCACCGGGGCGAGTGCGTTGATTGCCGTGGCCCTGGAACCCAAGTGCCGGGAATATCTCATTGCTTCGCATTTGTCGCAGGAGCCCGGACATCGGATCGTCCTTGATCATCTCGGGCTTGACCCGCTCCTGGATTTGCGGATGCGTCTCGGGGAGGGGACCGGCGCCTGTTTGGCTGTGACGCTCATTCATGCGGCTTTGAAAATCTACAGTGAAATGGCCACGTTCGAGGAAGCACGGGTTGACGGTGCTCTCCCGCCATCATAAAGGCAGAGCCTGGACGCTCATGATCAAATCCGCCCTGCTGGCGTGGCATTTTCTCACGATCATCCCGCTTGGCAATGCTTCGCACGTTCAGTCCACCCCGCGTGAGTTGGCGTCCTCCATGCAATGGTATCCGGCGGTTGGTTTGATCATCGGGGGCACGCTTGTCGCCGGAGACGCCCTTTTCAATATAGCATTCACGCCGGATGTGACGGCCCTGCTGATCTTGTGCGTCCTGGTTGTCCTGACCGGAGGGTTACACCAGGACGGCTTGGCCGATACCCTTGACGGTTTGGGCAAGAGGGGAAGTCCGGCGGAGCGGTTGGCTGTTATGAAAGACGGGAGCATCGGCGCCTTGGGCGCGACCGGCCTGCTGTTGGCGCTCGGGCTACGATTTGCAGGCATCCTGCACCTGCCGGCTTCAGATCGTCTCTTGCTGTTGCTCTGCATGCCGGTGCTCGGGAGGTGGGCCATGGTTGTGGCGACGTTCGGCGGTTCGCATGCCCGGGCGAATGGCGGTCTTGCCTCAGACTTTTTTCATGAACTCCGGTTGCGGGACGTGCTGTGGGCTACGGTTTGGACCGGAGTGTTGCTCTGTGGAACCCTCGGATGGCAGGCGGCCGGGTTGCTCCTGGGGCTGGGCGCGGTCGTGGCGCGTGGAATGGTGTTCGCGTGCTCTCGTGTATTTGGCGGCATCACGGGAGACGTGCTTGGTGCGATCAATGAAGTCACGGAAATCCTGTTTTTACTGGCTGCTCCATCAATCCTGATGCTGGTGGTCTTCTGAGCCGTGAAACGTCATCTGAGAAAAACGTGTGGAGTTTGCGGCTGCGGGTTTACGTGCGGGCTGTATGGGTGCTGGTGCAGCGACGTGACGGTTTCCGATGCCCAATACGCGGTCATCACCGAACGGTTTGCGGATTGTCTATGCACGACCTGCCTGCAGGCTCTTGTCCACGAAACCCTTGAACTCCCGCAGGCTGATGGCTGAATCATGATCGCCGTGAATCTCTTGGCTGTCTGTGCTCTCGACGGAATACTCGGAGATCCCAAATGGCTGCCTCATCCGGTCAGGCTGATGGGTGCGTTCGTCGACCGGTGCGAGCCCATGGTCAGGAGTTGGTTCGTTTCCGGTACCGGCCGGCGTATTGCGGGGACGGTCCTTGCCCTGTTCGTCGCAGGAACGAGTTTTCTTGCGGCGTGGGGCGCATTGGAAGTTGCCTTTCTTGTGCATCCTTGGCTTGGGCACCTGTTGTGGATTGTGCTGGGGTACACCACGTTGGCGGCAAGGGATTTGGCAACGCATGCGTGGGAGGTCCATCGCTGTCTTCATGCCGGTTTCTTGAGGGAGGCCCGCGACGCCGTTGCTTTCATGGTCGGACGGGATACCGACCGGCTGTCGGAACCCGAGATCGCCAGGGCCACGATCGAGAGCGTGGCTGAAAGTACGTCGGACGGCGTGATCGCGCCGTTGTTCTATCTTGTCATTGGTGGGCCGCCATTGGCGTTGGCCTATAAAGCCGTCAATACCCTGGATTCGATGATCGGGCATCGTGAAGCCCCGTATGGCGATATCGGGTGGGCATCGGCCAGACTCGATGATCTGGCGAATGTGCTTCCGGCGCGACTCAGCGCGGGGTTGCTGATCCTATCGTCCTGCTTCCGCCGTGCCGCCATCGCGGACGTGTGGCGCATCTATCGACGGGATTGCTCCAAGCATGCCAGCCCCAACAGCGGGCATCCCGAGGCGGCCATGGCCGGTGCGTTGGGGGTTCTATTGGGCGGGGCGAACGTGTATCGCGGCATCCGAGTCGAGCGCCCCCAAATAGGCGATCCCGCGAACCTGCCGCAAGCCCGGCACATTCCCATGGCGATCAAGTTGATGTGGATCTCATTCGGACTGGCCATCGTGCTCGGCGTGGCCTTCACGACGTTGTGGAACGGCATTTGAGCCACGGTGGGAACGTGTATCACGCCGCCCGGGTCTTATCCCGGGACGCGTCGGATTTTTGCGATTTCAGCGCCAGCATCAACCCGCTCGGCGTTCCACCTGCCGCACGCCGCGTTTTGCGAACCGCCATCAACAAAATTCAGCATTACCCCGATCCCGAGGGCTTGGCCTTAGTCCAAGCCATTGCCGAACGCCATCGCATTGCGCCCGAGAACGTGTTGTTGGGAAACGGAACGGTCGAACTGATTCACGCCATTCCCGTTGCCCTGAATGTTCGTCGTGGGTTGATCATCGGGCCGACCTTTTCTGAATATGAACGGGCGTTGCAGTTATCGAATGCCCGCTTGACGTCTGTCCTGGCATACCCGGCAGACAATTATCGTCCGCCCGTTCGTCAAGTGTCGGAGAGGGTGAACCCGTCACGTTTCTCCAATTCCGGCCGGCGCCGTCCGCCGGTTGACGCTGTTTTTCTTTGTAATCCGAACAGCCCGACCGGACAGAGTGTCTCGCGGAACAGCGTTTATCGACTTTTGGAGGCCGTGATGCGGCAACGCGGTTGCCTGATCGTCGATGAGACGTTCGTGGAATTCTGCGAGCAGAAATCCGTCATTCGCCGGGCCGTGCGCGATGATTCTCTGCTGGTGCTGAGAAGTTTTACCAAGTTCTACGGGATTCCTGGTCTTCGGATCGGATACGCCGTCGGGACCGAGAAAAGGCTTCGGGCCATCAGGGATCGGCTGCCACCCTGGTCCGTGAATACGCTGGCCCAGGAAGCTGCCCTGGCCTGTTTGCAGGACGTTTGTTACAGACAACGGACGTTGCGGTTTTTTGAAAAGGAGCGTCCAGTCTTCAGACGGGCGCTTGAGCGGATTCCGGGATTTCGGGTATATCCTTCAGCAGCAAATTTTTTTCTGATCGAATTGACGGGATCGCTGACGAGCCTGCAGGTGCAGGAGACGTTAATGGAACGGGGCTTCCTCGTCAGGGACTGCTCGAATTATCCGGGACTCCATGAACGCATGCTCCGGTTTGCCGTGAGAACGTCTAACGAGAATGCCCGATTGGTCAAACAATTGCAGCACGTGATGAACGCCCAATCATGAATATCCGGAATATGATCTGGTTCGGTCTGCTTGGTGTGCTGATCATCGTGGGTTTCCTGTTTTCCCGGCCGCAGGGAGGCAAACCCGACATTCCCGATGAGCCAGGGGCGCGTGAAGCGCTGGAATTGGTGCGCACCCATCCTGCCCGCAATGATCCGACCCTGGAGGATGCGATCAATCGGTACGTCGAAGAGTTGAAGGCGCAGGGTACGTCCCTGCATCGAGGAGAGTGGCAGGTGGGCAAAGAACGCGACGGCGTCTATGCCGTCAGGATGCTGGTACGTGAGAAGGGGTTTAACGAATGGATTGAACGGGAGTTTGCCTGGCGGGTCACGTTAAAGGATAAGACCATCAGGGTGATTTCCCTGGCCGCGATTCATTTTATGCCTTTTCACGATCTGCCGCCGTTGCCGCATCAGGACCAGATCTCAGGGGCCCTTATGAAGTCTCCGTCGGAAACGCGACCTGGATGATGCCGTTTTCCACGCGAGCCGGGAAACAGGGCACGGTCCACTCCGGCGTGGGATTTTCCAGGCATTGTCCCGTGCGTACGTTAAATTCCCATCCGTGCCAGGGGCATTCGACAACTTCTCCTTCAAGCGATCCTTCCCCGAGCGGGCCTCCCGCGTGAGGGCACGTGTTGTCTAAAGCCAGGATTTCCCCATCCACGTGAAATAAGGCTACGCCGTGAGCGTCGTCGACTTCAACCGACAGGCACGTTCCGGGTTCGAGGTCTTCAAGTTTGGCAACGTCACGATATTCCATAATTTTTCCGAAAGACCTTATCAAGGCCGTTTGTTTCGTTGCAAGCTATGAACAGGGAGTGTTATTGCTTCGATATTGCACCGGATGCTATACAAGCGTTCAAATTTCGGGTGATTCATGACGCTCTTGTTAAATGCCACCTATGAGCCCTTGCGGGTCGTGCAATGGCAAAAAGCCATTACGCTGCTTTGCCAGGGGAAAGTCGAAGTCCTGGAATTCTATGACCGGGACATTCGAGGGGTGTCGATCAGTTTTAAGTTGCCCTCGGTGATGCGACTGTTGAGAGTCGTCAAGTTGAAGTCGAATCATCGGGCCGTCAAGTTTTCCCGTATCAACATCTTTACGCGCGACAAATATACGTGCCAGTACTGTTGTAAAAGGCACCGCACCGAGGAACTCACGTTCGATCACGTGGTGCCGATTGCGAAAGGCGGCATGAAGACCTGGGAAAACATCGTGACGGCGTGTTGGCGCTGTAATAACAAAAAGAGCGGGCGGACCCCGGAAGAAGCCCATATGCACTTGAAGAAGAAACCACAAAAGCCGAGATGGAATCCGACCCTCACCATCATGATCGGTATCCGGAACGCGCCGGAAAGTTGGCGGGATTACCTCTACTGGCACATGGAATTGGACTCGGATGAATAACGCCGGTTTTCAAATTTCTTTGGATCTGCATGGTCGCTTGTGCGTGGTGATCGGCGGCGAGGACGAAGCGGCTCACAAGACGGCCCTGTTGTTGGACGTGGGGGCCAAAGTCACCGTGGTCAATCCTACCTTGAACGTGGAATTGCGGAAACTCACGGCTGCGGGAAAAATTCTGCACCGGGGCCGCCGGTTCCGATCGACGGATACCCAGGGGGCTTTTGTCGTTCTCAATACTTTGCCGGATGATGCGGACTTTGCGAAATCGTTGCGTGACCTGTCGCAAGCGGAACGGTTTCTGGTGTGGTCGATTGATCAGCCGGAGTTGTCAAACTTCATGATGCCCGCCCTGGTGCGACGGGGAGCGCTTCGTATGGCGATCAGTACGGGTGGCGCCTCTCCCGTGCTTGCCGGTGCCTTGCGCCGGAACAGTGAAGAGATCTTCGATGAGGAATTCGAGCAGTTTTTGGATTGGCTGGGAGCATTGCGCAAAGACGTCCAGGCCAATGAGCCGAGTGGGGAGAAAAGAAGAGAGCAATTGAAATCGGCGGTTGAAGGGTTCCGGTTGACCGGGAACGTCGAATATCCCGCTGCCTGGATCACGCATAAAGCATCTGCCGATTCATAACGAGGATGGTGCGGAAATGGTCCTGTTGGAATTCAGCATGTCTCCCCTGGGAAAGGGCGAAAGCGTGGGGAAATACGTGTCCCGCTCGTTAAAGATTGTCGACAAGAGCGGAGTTGAGTACCGCCTGAATCCCATGGGGACGGTACTCGAAGGAGAATGGGATGACGTGTTTGACGTGGTGCGGCAATGTTATGAACGGATGAAGAAGGATTGCGGCCGCATCTCCTGCACGATGAAAGTCGATTACCGGAAAGGTCACGCGGGGCGCTTGAGCGGGAAAGTGGCCAGCGTGGAAAAACGACTGAAGAAGAAACTGAAAACGTGAATAGTAAATGTTTGGAAATTCGATAACAATTTCCATTCTTTTCTCGGAACTCTTAGCAGAAAGTTCAAGCAAGACAAATGGTTTCTCTCCTCGGTTTCACCTATTTGCTGCTGCGCATCGATAGCTTAAGAGTCTAGATAAATACAAACAGTACACTACACTCTTTCCAGGGGAATACACCTCTGTCCCGTTTTTCGGGACCACCTCAGATGCAAATGATCTTCAAGAATTCCTTGCCGCCAGCAGTAATTCCTGTCAAGCAAAAAATCCTTGTAAAGTCAACTGCTAAAAATTAAAATTGTGTAATCTTTTCGAATTGAAATCTCTTAAAATATTTTTTGGAGTTGCGTTGAACCGATCCAAACAGTTTGCATAAAGTTAGGCGAGCACTTCTACCTAGAACTGTGAAGAGTTGAACTCATGATTTATCTCGCCAAAATCATTCTTGTGCTGCTCTTTCTCTTGTCTTTTGCTCAGATTGGTTTGTGCGGGAGTTTGCGTGTTGTGGAAAAAACTTTCTGCCTTAAAATGAGTCGCCCTGCATGCGAGGTTCCTGCCATTTCAGATGAAGTTTCTCTATCAAGAATCGAAAACGTAGAAGGTAACATCGTCAGGCTTTATTTCTGGAGTTCGATTGAGGTAATCGAAGATATGACCATTACACACGTTTGGTCTGCTTCACATCGCTCTGACAAGTGGGCCGAACGTGTTCACGTCTCAGTATCCGATAAACTTATGAATCTAGGGAGAGAAATCATCGCCCACGCAAAGGAAATTCTCGTGGCCAGAAGACGGGAGAATCCGTCGGTGCACAGCGTTCAGGGTGTATTCTTGGGCCTGGAGAAATCTCCTCGCTTTCGGACATATAGCTCCATCCGAGCAAAACCCGGAACTTACACAGTGGAGGTTCGAGATTTAGAGCAAAAAGTCGTGCCTGGGGGTGAGACAAAGACAATAACGATTGTTCCGTAGTCAGGTGAGTCGGGTTAGCGTAGCGTAACCCGACAGCCACACCGGGTCCGTTGGCGAGGACGGACTCTACCCCACCTATCCTCCCCTTACAAAGGGGAGGGACCAACAACAGGTCCCCACGTTTCTGGGCCGTATGAGTACGGCTCCCTTATCCCTGATGAACTTCCGTCAGCGGTTCATACACTCTAGGCACTTTTGGTCCGAGATTGCAGAGGACCTCATAGGGAATCGAATCCTGCCAGTTCGCCAGGTCGTAGGCCGTGATGGCTTGGGTTTCCGATTTACCCATCAGAATGACGTCATCGCCCGGTTTGATCGTGGGGTCATCGGTGACGTCAACCACGGTCATATCCATACAAATTCGTCCGACAATCGGGAAGCGTTGGTCGTGAATGATGACTTCCCCCGTATTGGAAAGCCGACGATTGTACCCTTGGGCATAGCCGATGGGAAGAATCGCCAATCGTGAATCCCGTTGCGTGCGATAGAGGTCGCCGTAACTCACGGGCTCTCCTTTCCGGACCGTTTTCAGGTGTACGACTTTAGTCTTCAGGGACATGACCGGCTGAAGTGAAACTGGTGCATCCCTGCCCGGCGCAGGCGCGTATCCGTATAACAACAGTCCGGGACGAACCATATCCAGGTGCGCAGGAGGGTGCCAGAGTATTCCTGCGGTGTTGGCGGCATGCCGGCAGGGGCGAGGCCCATCGGCGGGCAGGCTCGAAACGGCTTCGTGAAATCGGTCGAGTTGGTGAAGGGTAAACGTCGGGTCCGGGTTATCGGCATCGGCCAGATGAGTCATGAGCCCCTGGCACAAAAGGGTGTGGGAAAACATGGGTGACTGCAAGAGGGAAGGCACTTCCTCGGTCTCGAATCCCAGTCGTCTCATGCCGGTGTCCACCTTGAGGTGAACGGGGTAGGGGCGGATGTTTGGTGAAATTTCCTGGCTCAGGGCCTGCATGGCGTCGGCATCGGAGAGCACGGGAATCAGGTTGGCCTGAACGAGATCTTTGACTTGCCCGGGCAGGATGCCGCCCATCACGATAATGTCTTCGCGTCTTCCGGCTTCCCGCAGGAGAACCCCTTCGTGAACCGTGGCCACGCCGAACCGCCGGATACCGAGTTGCGACAGGGCTTCGGCCATGGCCCTGCATCCGTGGCCATAGCCGTCCGCTTTGATTATCGCTAGAACGTCAACGTACGGTGCGAGTATGCGACGGAGTTCACGCAGATTGTGCGCGAGGGCGGAAAGATGAACGGTAGCCAAGGTTGGTGACAGTGCGGAAGCAGTGGGCACGGTGGTTGGAGGAGCGGGAGAGGACACGATGCAGACCTTAGATCTCTAAGATTTCTTCCTCCTTTTTCTTGAGCAGTTCGTCGACCAGCTTGACCTTACCGTCCACGATTTTTTGAATGTCCGCCTCTCCTCGTCGCAGGTCGTCTTCGGTAATCGTTGCGTCTTTCTGGAGGCGCTTGAGTTCATCATTCCCCTCTCGACGAATGCCGCGAATGTGAATTTTTGTCTCTTCCCCGTATTTTCGACAGACTTTCACGAATTCCTTCCGCCGTTCCTCGCTCAAGGCCGGAATTGGAATGCGAATCAACTTCCCGTCGTTGGACGGATTCAAGCCGAGATCCGAGGACAGAATAGCCTTTTCAATGTCTTTGATGATTGTGGGGTCCCAAGGCTGGATCATAATCGACCGGCTGTCCGGCATCGAGAGATTCCCCACCTGTTGCAAGGGAGTCGGCGTCCCATAGTACTCGACTTTAATATGATCGAAGAGCGACAAGGACGCCCGGCTGCCCCGGATCGAGGCCAGTTCCTTTTTGAGGTGCTCGATGGCGCCATTCATCTTTTGTGAGAGCTTATCGATTGTTGTTTGAGACGGCATGATGAATCCCGGTTAATTGAGAACCGCGTCGTGTTTGACCACGGTCCCGATTTTCTCCCCCATGACCACGCGTTTCAAGTTGCCCGGTTCGGTGAGATTAAACACGATCAAGGGAAGATTGTTGTCCATGCACAGCGTAATGGCCGTGGCGTCCATGACCTTCAGGCTTTTGTTGAGGACGGACAGGAACGGCAGTTCGTGAAACATTTTTGCCGATGGGTTGTTCAGGGGATCGGAGTCATAAATGCCGTCGACCTTGGTGCCCTTGATGATGACGTCGGCTTTGATTTCCATCGCTCGCAGGGCCGCGGCCGTATCCGTCGTAAAATAAGGGTTCCCTGTGCCCGCGGCAAAAATCACGACCCGCTTTTTTTCGAGATGCCGGATGGCGCGCCGGCGGATGTAACTCTCGGCCAATTGCCGCATTTCGATGGCCGATAACACGCGCGTGGGCACTCCGGCTTTCTCCAGCGCGTTTTGTAACGCGAGGGCATTCAACATGGTGGCGAGCATGCCCATGTAGTCGGCCGCCGCGCGTTCCATCCCGTCCGCGCTGGCGGCAATGCCGCGAAAAATGTTCCCGCCGCCGATGACCAGCGCCACCTCGACTTTCATGGTCACGACCTCGCTCACCTCGGTGGCGAGCGTCGTCAGAATCTCGGGGTTAATGCCGTAGGTTTGGTTCCCTGCAAGCATTTCCCCGCTGATCTTGAGGAGAATGCGGCGGTACTGCACAGGCGTCACTCCTGGCCTAATTGGTATCGCGTAAACCGGGCAATGGCAATGTTTTCACCAAGCTTGGCAATCTTTTGCGTGAGAATTTCGGTGATCGAAACGTTGGGATCTTTGATGAAACTCTGCTCCAGGAGGCAATTTTCCTGGTAGAATTTTTCCAATTTGCCTTGAACGATTTTTTCGATGGCGGCTTCAGGTTTTCCGAGTTCTTTCGCCTGTGCCAGGTAGATCGCTTTTTCCCGTTCGACTTGCTCGGAAGGGACTTGCTCGCGCTTGACGTAAGAAGGATTGGCCGCGGCAATCTGCAAGGCGACGTCTTTGACCAATTCCTGAAATTCTTCATTGCGCGCGACAAAATCTGTTTCACAATTGACTTCGACCAGGACGCCGATCTTGTTTCCGGCGTGGATGTAGGATGAGACGACGCCTTCCTTGGTTTCCCGCCCAGCTTTTTTCTGAGCCGCGGCCAGACCGCGTTGCCGAAGAAGATCAATGGCTTTTTCAATATCCGAATCCGTTTCTTTCAGCGCATTCTGACAATCGAGGATTCCAGCTCCCGTTTTGCCGCGTAGTTCTTTCACCAAGGTACCCATACTGGACATCGTGTATCCGTCTCCCTTATTTGGCTAGGATGAAAAAATTGCTGACGACGTGCCGTGACGTTCTATCAGGAAGGCGCTTGAACGCTTTCCACCGGACTCTCGGTTGAACGGGTAGAGAGCAAGTCGCTCATGATCGTGTCTTCTTCTCCTCCACTCGAATCCTCCTGTTTGTTTCGAAGGTCCAAGCCTTCCATACAGGCGTCGGCAATTCGGGCGGTAAAGAGTTTCAAGGAACGAATGGCATCGTCATTCCCCGGGATTGGATAATCGATCCGGGTGGGGTCGCAATTGGTATCCACAATGGCGACGACGGGAATGCCCAAACGATTGGCTTCCTTGACGGTAATGTGTTGAATGCGGGTGTCGAGGACGTAGATGCACCCGGGCAAACTTTCCATCGTCTTGATGCCGCCCAAATATTTCTCCAGCTTGACCCGCTCTTTTTCCATCAACAACACTTCTTTTTTCTTCAGCCGTTCATGGGTTCCGTCGGTTTGAGCGGCTTCGAGTTTCTTGAGTTGTCTGATGCTTTTTCTGATCGTTTCGTAGTTGGTGAGCATGCCCCCCAGCCAGCGTTGGGTGACGTAATACATGCCGCACCGTGTGGCTTCTGCTTCCACGATGTCGACGGCTTGACGCTTGGTGCCCACGAAGAGGACCGATTCCCCGGCCGCAACGGTATCCCGGACAAAATTAAAGGCGTCGAAGAAGAATTTGGCGGTTTGTTGCAAATCAATAAGGTAGATGCCGTTTCTTTCTCCGAACAGATACGGCTTCATTTTGGGATTCCAGCGATTGGTTTGATGCCCAAAATGTACGCCTGCCTCTAACATGTCTTTGATGGATACCATATTGGGGTTTTCGCCTCCATTCAGAAAGATTAGAATTAAGCCATCATTTCCAACGGTATTCCGGTCAGAATCGGCCCTGGCACGGAGCGCCAGCCCGTTTACTCAAACCAACAAGATTTAACACAAGCCCTGTTTTTAATGCAAGGTCAATTGCCATGCCTGTTAGCCCATGGGGATTGACGGAAAACGTAGGTCGGATTAGCCTTTCGACTACGCTTCCTTCGATAAGGCTCAGGACAAGCAGAAGAGCTTTTGTGCCCCAGTGTCCCGCCTGTGTCGGACAACCCCCCTTCGACAGGCTCAGGACAGGCTCAATCCCCCTTATCAGGGGGACGGCCAAGGGTGCAGGTCGGACATGGTTTACGGCGCCTGCGAGAGCGCCCTGCGAAGGCGCGGCAGATGCACGGCGAAGAACATAGGCAAGGGACAGGGGCGGACCCACGTCAACGTAGAAAGGAAATATGCCTCATGACACGATCATTCCAGTTTCCGCGATTCACAGTCACCGGGTCCTTTTTCCTGAGCTTGGTGTTTGCCATTCTATCATCTGGCCCGGCGGGAGCAATCTCCGACGATGAGGACAGGCTGCTCCGGGCCGGGGCCGAAAGGGCAGACGGCAACGGAAGTCGCACAGATACGATACGGGGACGTCATGGTGTCCTCGGGAAGGGCGAGTCTCCTGCGGTCATTGGGTTACTGGCTGACAAGACGCTGGACGAAGGGGAGGAACTGGTACAAGCATTGCGAGAGATGCAGCCCAGGTCGGTCTTCCGTGATTGCAAGGAGTGCCCGGAAATGGTGGTCGTGCCGGCGGGCCGGTTTCGGATGGGCGATGTGAACGGCGGTGGTGAGAGTGACGAACAACCGGTTCATGAGGTGACGATCGCCTATCCATTCGCAGTTGGCCGATACGAGGTGATGTTTGCAGAATGGGACGCGTGCGCGGCAGACGTGGGCTGCACGCATCGGCCGGGTGACCAGGGGTGGGGCCGTGAGAATCGGCCGGTCATCAATGTCTCATGGGACGATGCGCAGGCGTACGTACGCTGGCTGTTGCGGGAGACGGGCAAGCCCTATCGGCTGTTGAGCGAGGCGGAATGGGAATACGTGGCGCGGGCTGGCACCACAACAGAGTACCCTTGGGGCGACGACATCGGCACCAACGAGGCGAACTGCGGCGGCTGCAGCAGTCGGGGTGGGGCCATAAAAAGAAGGCACCCGTGGGGAGTTTCGATCCCAACGCTTTTGGTTTGTTCGATATGGTGGGGAACGTGTGGGAATGGGTGGAGGACTGTTGGCACGATAGCTACAGCGGGGCCCCGGCTGATGGCAGCGCTTGGACGAGCGGGAGTTGTGGCATCCGCGTGGTGCGCGGCGGGGCCTGGAGCAGCTTCGATGCGCCGTACCTGCGCTCCGCGAACCGCTACAGGTACGGCGCCGGCGTCCGGCAATACAAGAGCGGGTTTCGGATTGCCCGGACGCTCACCCCGTGAATCGTGACCTCTTTACCTCATGGATTGGGGGGATAATTTTGACGGGGATTCCTGAATATCGGTAAAGTGATTTTCTACCTGATGGCTGGTGCTGCGACAAATTTTTGCGATGAGGTTGAAAGCATGGTTGAAGTTCCTATCAAGTTGCACGTTCAAGGTCTTGCCAAACAAGCGAATGCCGCAACGCGTGCCGTGGCGTTGATGACGGGTCATGACCGGACCGCGGCCCTCACGGCCATGGCGGAACAATTGGAAGCGAGCATGGACGACGTGATGACGGCCAATAAAGAGGATCTCGATGCCATTCCCAAGGAATGGGGAGCGGATGAATATCGGAAGGCGAGAGAACGGATTTCCGTCACGGAAGAACAGCTTCTCGATAGCGTCGCTTTTATCCGGAAGATTGCGGAGGAGCCCGATCCCACGGGGCACGTGGCGCAGGCCTGGTTGACGCAAGATGGCTTGCAGGTGCATCGGGTGCGTGTTCCTATCGGGGTGATCGCCGTCATTTCCGACTATGGTCCGTCCGTGATTGCCGAATCGATGGCGATGTGTCTCCGGTCGGGAAACGTGTGCGTGGTGCGGGGCGGCAAAGAGTGGTTTGGGACCAATTCCGCCGTGGCGAAAGTCTTGCGTGAAACCGCGGAGCAACATGGCGTTCCTCAAGGGGCGCTCACGTTCGTCGACCGCCCTGACCGCGAGGGCGTGCTTGAACTGACCCGATTGCGAAACGTGGTGCATGGCGTCGTTCCCAGGGGAAAAGCGAGTCTGCGCAAAGCGGTGATGGAGCAGTCGCGGGTCCCGGTCCTGGGGTATGACGGCGGCTTGTGTCACGTCTACGTGGATAAAGAGGCGGACGTGCCGTTGGCGCAAGGGGTCGTGGTGAATTCCAAAATTCAGGATCCGCTGGCCACCAATGCCGCGGATACGCTGTTGGTCCATCAGGCCATCGCGCGGCAGTTGCTGCCGGGCCTTCTCCGGCGGTTGCTCAGTGAATTTACAGTCGATCTCATCGGCTGTCCTAAAACCGTCTCCATGATGGGAATCATGGCCATGACCGGGCATAAGGGGATTCGAGCCGCCACGGACGAAGATTGGGAACACAAGAGACAGTCGATGACGCTGGGCATCAAGGTCGTCAATGATCTCGACGAAGGTCTTGCCCATATTGCGGCCTTCGGGCCAGGACATACCGATACGATCGTGACCCGTCGTTATGACACCGCGATGCGATTCGTCCGGGAAGTGGATTCCGGCTCGGTGTTGGTGAATGCCTCGACCCGCTTGCATTCAGGGCCGCAGATGGATCTGGGTGAAGAATTGGGAATGAATACGTCTCATTTCCACGTGAGAGGGCCGTTGACGCTTCAATCCCTGACGACGGAAAAATACGTTGCGTTCGGGAGCGGTCAGTTACGACAGCCCCATCCCGTTCCCCAGGCTTATGAGGATGCCATGATGCTGTCTGCAAAATTTTAGGCGTTTCGCCGCATTCTCTTCCAAAGGGGCGCACGGCCCTGTTTGGCTTTCATGACCAAATTGGACATTGCCCGGCATCTTGCCCAATGGGGCCTTCGCCGCTTTCCTGACGAAGATTTCTATTATGCCTGGCAACGGGAATCCTTATCCGGAGAGCGACTTCGACTGCTTCAGCAAGTGGCTCAAGCCCGTCGTGACGGAGGGGACGCGGATCAAGCCTTTTATGACCTGGCCGCGTCTCCCGACGTGCTGCCCGTCATATACAGCCAACGATATGACTACTATTCTGCGCTCGGCCCCGTGGTCGTGGACGCACTGGACGGAGCGCGACGCGTATTGGACGTGGGGTGCGGGGTTGGCATTCTCACGACCTGGTACGCGACCTGTTTCCCGGACGTGACGTTCCTGGGTATCGATCGGTCCCTGAAATCGATCGAAATGGCGCGCCAGTTTGCGCAATCACATCAGCTTGAGAACGTCAGCTTTCATCATTGTGAAATCACTGAACACGAGATACCCGGGACATTTGACGCCATCGTGGCCACTCAGGCCCTGTTTCAATCGGAATCCGATCCGGGACTGCCGAGCCGGAGTTGGACGACCTTTGAACGCGACCGGGACGCCGGGCGCCAGCACAATCTGGAAGAGCGCACGGGCATCGGGCCTCGTTTGGATCGGCTGTTGCCGGTGCTGGAACCCTCGGGCCGGTTCGTGTTTTTTGAAAAGGCCGTACATCTGGGCAGACGCGTGTTGTTCCAGCGTGCGTTGGAAGCGAGAAGGTGTGTTCCCGTTGAGGAACCGCAACTGTTGACGTATTCGGAACTCGGCGACCCGGTTGAAGATGGGCCTTTCTACGTTGTGCAGCGAGGTCCGGCTGTCCATGCCGTGGCGTTCCGGGAGGACGTGCGGCATGATCCGCTACAGGGGCTGTATCGTTGCCAGGGAGCCCGTGCGGAATTCGTGTATGCCAGGTTGCCGAAATACGACGTCCGGTCGGAACAGGTTGCTACGAACGTCGGGGAACAAGACGGTTATTACGAAATCGGTCGAACGGGCGGGGGGTTGGGATATGTCCGTCTCATGATTCATGGGACGTTTTCCGGTCTTTTGGTCGGAATGATGAAAGTTCAACCCCTGATGGTCGAACTGATCGGGCATGAACTGAAACAAGGCCAGGAGGCCATCGAGACTCGACTCACGCGTATCTGGTCCGACCCGGGGAGCAGTCCGCCGGAAGAATCTCCTCTCTATGAAAACCATTTGCCCGTGGCCGAGCAAGTTTGGCAACAACTCCCGGACCGGGTGGTCCTGCGACAGCAGACCGATGAGGAAGATGACGGGCGACAACGGCACATTGAATACGGGCGCTGCGCCGGGAATTTCCACTATCTGTATTGGGCGAATACCTTTGATCAACGCCAAATCGTGATCATGGATCAGGAGCGAAGCGCGCTTTTGGAAACCTACTACTCCGAAGCGATCGGTGAGGTCTGAGTGAAACAAGAACAACAAATCGCGCTGTATGAGGAAGCACGAAGCCTCGCGAACATCGCCTGTGGGTCGATTGAGTTACAGATTCACAGACTTAGAAAGAGAGAGTTCGAAATTCCCGAATTTGTGATGCAGCCGATAGCGGATTTCCATTTCCTGCTCACCGCTATCAACCGACTTCACCGAGCCGCAAACTTGGCGAATACTGCCATCGATCGCAAACTGTCGTCCCAGATAAAAGAGTTCGGCCAATCGCTCCCTGACTGGGAAAAAATACGAAATACCATGGAGCACATCGACGATCGCTGGCGAAACGAAAAGTGCAAGTTCCCTGCGTCGAAGGGGGAGTTGCCGGTTTTTTTGTTCGGCAACGACATTGTTACGTGGTGTGGCGTCGAACTCAATTTAGAAACTGTTTTGCAGGCATCGTCCAGACTTTTCCAATCGATTCAAGACATATCGCCTCACGCGAAACACAATAAAGACCACGGATAGGCACGAGTCGAAAGCGAAGAGTGTGATCGAAATTTTGCATTTAAAATGCAAAATCCAGACATTCCAGAAGCACATGAAGAGCGTAGCGATGCCCGGATACGTGGTGCATCCCGGTGATATACGCCTACCCCTTGGTCCCGGCGTGACCGTACTGCCTTATGCCGATCTGTAGCGTTGGACTTCTCATTTGACTACAAAAAGTTCAAGAACGGGTGTGATGTTGGAGGACTGCTCTTTCGACCTGAGGGCCAGGATGTCCAGGGCATCGTTCTCAGCACTCGCACCGCGGGGCAAATGACAGCGTTGATCCGGTCGCGAGCAAAGCTGCGCTGTCAAATGTGAACTTGACAAATATGCGGCATTGCCGCATATTTGTCGCCTGTGCGCCTCTTCACTACCAACACGTTTGAGCGTGCTATCCATAAGCTGATGTCCGAAAGCCAGCGGATGGAGATGGAGGCGGCCATCGTTGCCAATCCCCGCGGAGCGCCTTTGATTCGGGACACCGGAGGGATTCGCAAGTTGCGTTGGGCCGGGTCGGGACGGGGCAAGCGAGGTGAAATCGAGTCATTTATTTCTATCACGCAGGACCCGAAGCAATCTATTTATTGACAGCCTATGCGAAAGCGGACCGCGAGGACTTGAGTCCAGCAGATAAGAAGGTCCTGTCGCAACTGGTGGCTGCGATTAAGAAAGAGGAGACGAGTAGATGACGACGGAACGAACCCGATTGGGGCAAGAGGTGGAAGCGGCCTTGGGCGAGGTGGTTGCCCACGTGCGCGGCGATGTGGAGCTCCCGTGCCGCATTGTCGTCGAGCCTTCGGCAGAGCACATTTTTGCGGTACGGAAGCGCATGAAACTGAGTCGCCAGAAGTTCGCGGACCGTTTCGGTCTCGACGCGCGTGCCGTACAGGATTGGGAACAGGGGCGCCGTGTTCCCGATCGCGCGGCCCGTGTTTTGCTGACCGTCATTGACCGCGAGTCCCAGGCAGTCGTGCGTGCGCTCGGTCAGTGAGTGACGAATTCAGATCTTGTTAACTCCATTGATAAGCTCATTCGCCAGCGCTCAAGTAGGTCGAGACGTCGGAGTTGAGCAGACTGTCTCACCCTCGTTCCTTATGCTCCCTTTTTGGGGTCTTTCTACGATTACTTGTGTTGGCTGGCCAAGTTCCCTGTGAAGCTCGACTCGTATCGCTGGAAGAAGCACGGCAAGGTGGCGTTGTCGCTGCTTTAAAGTCTGATAGTTTGGCCCGTTATGCGTTCTTTAGACGAGAAGATTCAATGGGCTGGTCGCTTAGTGGCTGTTCAGCCGAGAATCCGATTGACTCGCTCGTTTGACGAGAGAAGCCACACCTATCAGGGGTACGTTCTTCGGATTCAGGGAACATTAGGGAAGGTATCGGGCGAATTCCTGGTTGCTGTCGGTCCTACCGCCCATGCCAAGCACCGATTCAGAGTCGGTGACGAAGTGCAAGGAATAGGGCATCCTGTTGTCGACCCGCGGATGGAAACGGCTGAGATCTATAAGGTTAGCGGTTTCAAAGTGCTGATGCGAACCGGCGGAGAAAAACAGGAAGGGCCGCCGTGGTTGGGAGTTCCCCCTTCATTGCTAGTATACCGAGCCCGAGGTCATCGACGATTGGCGGCCCGGACCTACGAAACCAAATGCCAAGGTTGTATTTGGGGCTGTAACATGGCGGTCGAGATGATCATCGACCATTGGAACCCCCATGTTCGTCGCTACCGCACTGAGACGTTCTGTTATGGGCCGTTGTCGTGTCCGTTCTACAAGTCGGGTCCTACGAGAAAGGTCCCGGGCCGCCGAGGGATAACCTACGAGGAAGAGAACTGGGTAGATGAAGAAACCACGTCTCATCGCCATCCCGACGAATGAACCTCCGCACGGAATCCGTTTCGGTTGCGTCGGTTGCGATTCCCCCGGACGAGTTGTTCTTTTGGAAACAGTGTCAGGAACTGTTTGTTGATGGGTAGCCTAAGAAATACGGTTTCTGCCACCGTTTGTGGTTGGCGGACTTTGTGTTTTGAAAAATGGTGGCGGTGAAGGGTTTCGAACCCCCGGCCCGCGGCTTATGAGTCCGCTGCTCTACCACCTGAGCTACACCGCCACGCGAGAAGAATAATCCGCTTTTGTATATCACACAGAATCATGCCCCGACAATGTGTATTCGTTTAGGACAGGTGTCTTCAAGTGACCGTTCCGTCTCTTCGTTTCCTCTCCCTTGATGGGAGAAGATTAAGGTGATGGTGCGGGAAAGCTCAGGCAACATAGGGCATGGCGGTGAAGAAGTTAGTAAAGATTTCTAGAAAGAGGGAGAAGGGGAGAAGTCATATTCGGCGCATGAGGCATGGCGCGGGTCTTGCTTGATCCGGGCTGCCCCCTCACCCTGCCCTCTCCCGCCAGGGGGAGAGGGTTTACGTGGTGCGTTTGTCGTCGATTTCACCGGCCAACGCATTCAGGACACCTAGCGCCTGCTCACTGAGTTCCGCCGGCTGTTCATCGGGCTGTTGGGCGGGGAGGGCATCGTCTTTAGACTTCGGTCGTGTGGCTTTGAGGAGATCCTCCTCGAGTTCATCCAGCGTGGGTTCGGAATCGGCTTGAATGGCAAACAACCGTTGCAGGGCAAAGATAGCCCGGGCGTGGCTGTGCCAGGGTCCGCTGTGTTCGCTGTCGTGGACGCGCGTGATCAATTGCCAAAAGCCTGATTCGGCTGCTTCTGGCATGGTGCCATCCGCAAAGGTTGTGAGTTTTTCTATCAACGCCTCTTCGGTTCGCTCGATGCCCGGGATGAAGGTGACGATCGACCGCTGAGAGGGTTTTCTGGACAGCACGCGTAGCGTCTCTCTCCAGAGATCCGCATGCGCCTGCTCAGAGCCGGATGCCGCCGCTTCCTGCGCGAGTCTGGCCTGGAGCGCGGACAGGTAGTAGGTCAACGCCTTGACCTTGCGCGCGGAGAGGCTGCCCAGCGGGATTCCCCAAATATGTGCGACTTCGTGGTCTTGCAGGGGAGCGAGGCCCGACATTTCGTACTCCTGCTCCGCGTTTTTCAATCGCCGTCGTTGTCGTTCCCTTCGCCGGACCAGGGTTTGATATTCAATAAGGAGACGATCACGGTGGAAGTCGTCTTCGGCGATTTCTTCCTGCTCCAGCGTGCGTTCCAACCGGCGGATTTCCGGCCTCGGCAGCGCGGACACGGCCGATTCCTTGCGTTCCTTCAGCTCCGCACGGTCAATGCGAAATTTTGACGTGAGCAACCCCTCAGCCGCCAGAATGGTCAGGTCGGTCAGGGCCATCTGTTTTTTGAGACATTCGACTTGCAGCCAGGGCCGCTCGCGTTTTTGACGAAGAAAGCCGCTGTATTGGGCAACGCGCTCGTTGACCTCGTGCGTGGCGGCCACGAGTGAGATTTTTTTCTCGGGTTGATCTCCGGCCATAAAACGGGAGTCCGGCTGATCCTCCACAATGAATCGAATATCCTCTTCGGCCGGCTCCAGGTACTGGAGCAGGAGCAGGCGGACCATGATCCGGCTTTGGACGGGTAGGGTCTCAATGACGGATTCGATGAGTTCAGACGTGAGCGGCGAATGGGTCAGGGTCGTGGTCATGGTCGTCAGGCTTCGTCTTTCGTTTCCAAATATTGGGCCACGTATTCACGGACGTCTTGAATCGTTCCTTCGGAATACAATTTCCGGGGAATTTCCACGACGTGAAGGTCTTCCAGTTTCATGCCACGCTCGAGCGCCCATTCTTCATCCGAATACAGGGTGACGGCGCCGTCCGGATGACGATACACGAACAGGATATCCTTTTCTTGATCCTGGGTCTCTTCCATGAGCCTCTCGAAGCGCGAGGCTTTTGGGATAACACACCGCAATAAACCCTGTCAAAAGAAAGGTCATCGTGCTGATTTCATTTTGCCGTGACGGGGCGAAAACAGGATCGACGCCAGAAGACGTAGATGGTAAAGGCTACCAGCGAAAGAAAAAAGACCGTGCGAATGCGTCCGTATCCGAAACAGGCAAAATTGGCCATGGCGTTGCACAAACCGAACGCGGCATAGGCCATGTACACCAAGAGGGCCCAGGGACGGAGTTTCAGGAACCCGTAGCCGATGGCGAGGTGCAGGGTGGGGGATTGGGCCTTGGCCAGGAGACCGGGTATGCCTTCGGGTTTGGAACAGAACAGGGTGAGACTGTATTCGGGATTGGCCAGAATAATGTAGAGGTCCGTGAATGCGGTGAAGAGGAACAGGCCGCCCAGGTATCGAACGTCGTGGGCTCGACGCCACGCGGTTTTCAGGGCCTCTATCTGACCCGGTGGAATGGGCAGGGAGGCTTCGTACGCTTGCAGGCACCACCAGGGCACGATGATCATCAGGGCAAAAAAGAACCCCGCGCCGGCTCCGCCAATCTGACCCAATCCCCACGTGATGATCACCAACAATCCTCCCACGGCCAGGACACGGGCCGCGTGGCCGGGATAGCTGCGCACCCATTGTCCGAGACCCGGCACCAGGGAAGACAGAATAGCGCCTTTGATTGATGATTTCGGGAGGGGTGCTGCCGATGAATCCGATGGCTGCATGGTTTTCAGCGGGTTCCCGGGAACAAGGTTGTGTTGGGGGAGGGCGAGAGGAAGAACGGCCGGCTCGCCGTGAAAACTGGGGGTCGAAATTATCCGCCGAGGGTATCGAGCGTTTCCTTGAGGCTTTTCATGATACAGGTAAAGATGGGGATGTCCCGTTTCGTGTATCGGCTCCCTTCCGCCTCGCGAAGGTGCATGACGAGATCAAGAAAGTCTTGAGGCTCGTCGGTTTCAAACGCCACCACGAATTCCTGATCATCCAGTCCGAAGGAGTAGGTCGTGTTGAGTTTCACGGAAGGATATTTGTGGCCGATTTCAATATGCTCGTCCATCATTCCCTGCCGGGCGGCCTTGGTCAGGAGGTACCACTCACGGGTTTTCTCGAAGGGATAGATGAAAATGTACTTGCTGCGACCGGGCGTAATCTTCAGCCGGCGACTTTCCTGGCCTTCATGCACGTGGTGGTCCACGTACACCGAACGTTTTGTCATCGAAAGGTAGGAATACGGGTTCGTCAGATATTTCCCAAGCCCGGTGGCTAACGCCTTGGACATTTGCTCTTGGAAGAGTTCGAGTTCATAGGTAATGCGCCAGAGCAGAAAATCACAGTCGCCCCGAATGCCGACCGTGGAATACGGAACGATAATGACCTTGCCGGAGAATTCCTCGATGGCACGGATGAACTCTTGCTTGCCAGCTTGTCGCTCGTCATGCGCGAGTCTCCGCCAGGCAGGATCGACCTTGAAAAAGTTGAAATTGACGTATTGACGTTTGGCCGGTTGTTCTCCTGCAGCCATACGAAATCCTCCCCAGAAAGGCTGAACATGAAGCGATCGTATAAAATTGGATATCTATCAATTTTTCAGCGGCGTTGTCAACGAAGTGTGAGTGTCGACCTTTCTTTTCCTTCGTTTGCAGTTGTAGAGGCGTCATCTCATGACGCCTTCTTCTCTTGGCGGCCTCTCCAAGCGGCATGAGATGCCGCTTGGAGAGGCCGCGTATCTCAAGATGCGTCTCTATCTCAGGGGATAGTCGGGATAGCCCAAAGATTTGTCGTGCTTTTCGACGCTTGAATCCGCATCAAAAGCCGTATACGGTTTGCATGCTGAAAAAGGGAGTGACCTGTTTGCCGAAATCCTGTTTCCATCCAGCCCCCCCGCCTCCACGAAGACACGGAAAGGCTCTTGTGGTTGGCTGTCTCTTGTGTATCGGTGGAGCGTTTGGTGTGCCGGCTACGGAAAGCCTGGCGGTCGAGGTGTCTCCGACGACCGAGCAGGTCAAGCAAGCCGTGAACCAAGGGCTCGGGGCGGCCAAAGATCGCGTTCTGCCGAATCGGCTCTATACGTGGTTCGGGTCGGATGAGGCATTGCACCCCAAAGGGTTTCTGATGACCAAAATGAACGGCCTGGTTGTGATGGCGAGTCATTTCGGACTGCGGGGGGAAACGCCATCCGAAACGGAAATCCAGCGCATTCTTGCAGGGGAAACCATGCTCGTCAGCGTGACGATCTTCGGTGAAACTCGGACTTTTGCCGATAACAGTTACCTCGTGTTGAAGCAAGGCGAGAAACTGGTGAAGCCCCTGAACGTGCGATTCGACGCTGTAGCCCAGCGTACGAAAGTCTGGCCCAACGAGCCGCGCTACAAGGCCAAGGTGATCGGTTCCTTTCAATATGACGCCTTCGATCCGAACGCGAAGACCACGATCATGGTGTTTCCGAGTAAAGGAGAAGAAGTCTCGTTTGATGTGGAATTTTCAATCATCCCGTAAGGAGTACAGAGTTTTTTGCAATCACATGAGAATTTGTTTCCTCCCGTGCGTTCCACAATAAAACCCGTGGCACTATTGACTTAAAAATCTATACGTTTATACTTAAGCTTTGCTTTGCTACTAATTCTACTAGTTTTTTACTTAAAACCTGATATGAAGGAGAAACCGATGAAAAAAAGTTTTCTCTATTATTGATGCTGGTCCTCACCACATTTGTGATGGCGCCGGGCTGGGCGCAGGCCGACTCCGGGTTCTACGTGAGCGGCGACTTGGGAGCCAACTTTTCTAAAGGTGTGGAATTCGAGGGAGATAGCAACGACGTCGCCAGCCATTGTGATGCCTTGACCAATCCCGGTCTCAATGGATGTAACCCCGGTGATTTTGCGTACACTGGCACTTTCTATCCGGATTGGGATGTCGATTTTGACGGTGGACAGGGCATTCTCCTCGGGACGGCCATTGGTTATAGCATTGGCGATAATAATCCCCAGCACATCTTCAGCGGGCTCCGCATGGAGGTGGAATATTTCTATCGGCAATCGCGCCATAATCAGAGCAGCCGCGTTCGTGGGATCCCCGGGCCGTCGGGGACGTCGGCGACCCAGCAGAAGATTGACCGGGGCGAATTTGCATCCGGGCCGTATGAAACCTTGGGCAGCGTCGTTTCCCACAACCTGTTCGCCAACGTGTATTACGATTTCGACAACGACACCCGGTTTACGCCCTACCTTGGGGTTGGCGGGGGCGTGGGCATCACCACGGCGGACTGGAGCAGCAACTGGACCCGGACGTTGGATAAAGGTGCGATCCGGCAGGGCCTGATCGATGATGGCCGCGCGGACTTGGCTGCGAATGACGTGTATGTGGATCGCTTGACCGGCTCGTCCAGTTCCACGCATACGCCGCTGAACGACGTCCTCTGGGGGTTCCAGATACTCTTCGGGGTGGATTATACCCTGAGCGAGCGGACTTCACTGGGCCTCAAGGGACGGTGGGTGAAGTTTGCTGACTTCAGCGACAGTCTTGTTTGGGACCCTTTGCGAAGTCACGCACCCTACGTGGGAGGAACTGTGCAAAATCCTACCAATCCGGTGTCAGGAAATATGAGCACGTCGGATATCGAATTTTTCGGCATCAGCCTGAACATGAAGTATCATTTCTAGGAAGTCTCCTTTTTTCGCCGGCCCGGGACGACCGGGCCGGCTGAGTGCGTCAACCCGCCGTACATGCCGCGCATCGCTTTGTATTGCTCCTGAAAAGAAAGAAAAAATGATAAAATACACTTCTCCATTCTTGATTTTTGTCCTCGTCACGTTGGTGATTGCACCAAGTTGGGTCCAAGCGGGGTCGGGGTTCTACGTCAGCGGTGACCTGGGTATCAATATCGCCAGTGGTCTGGATACGACCGGAACCAGCAACGACCGCGCCAGTTGGTGCGATGAATATATCAATCCTCGGTACAGTGAGTACGAGCGCTGCACGGGCCCCGACCGTAGTGTGGGCGGAAGATGGGAGAACGAGTTCGACGGGGCGACGGGCATCCTGGCCGGAGCGGCGGCAGGCTACAGTTTTGCGGGTCAAAATCCGAATAGCCGCTTGGGCGGTCTGCGCGTAGAACTGGAATACTTCTACCGGCAATCGAACTATGATCAGACGGCCGACATTTTTGGTGGAGCGGGCACACAAGAGGACAAACTCGCTGATGAAATTGTACATGCCACGGATCGGATAGGCAGCATCACTTCACATAACCTGTTCGGAAATCTGTTTTACGACTTCAGCAACACCAGCCGGTTCACCCCGTATATCGGAATTGGCGGCGGCGTCGGATTCACCGACATGGAGTACGGAAGCGTGTGGACGAGAAACGAAGATTTGATGAACGACGATGGTTCGTACGCGATCAAGACGGGCGTGAATCTGGACAATTATCCTGAAATCCGCCGGAACCTCGCCAAAACGACAAGCGTTGGGCAAGCCACGCTCAGCGACGTGCTCTTTGGTCTCCAGATACTGTTCGGGGTGGATTACGCAGTCACGGAAGCCATGTCTCTGGGGCTCAAGGGACGCTGGGTCAGGTTCGGTTCCTTCAGTGACGACTTCATCTGGAATCCGCTACGGAGTCATGACCCGTATTTGCGGAGGCCAGGTGCAAGCGACCGTGAACCGGTATCGGGCCGGCTCAAGACCAGCGACCTCGAATTTTTCGGCGTCAGCGTGAACCTGAAGTATCATTTCTAGGTAACCCGTGCTCTTCGCCAGCTTGGATACACCCGGCCGGCTGAATACCTCAACCCACCGCACGCGCCTCTCGATTACGCGGTCTTTCCGCAATTGTAGCTGCGGCATCTTATGCCCTCGGAAAGGTCGTCAAGAGAGGAAGGCGTCATGAGATGACGCCGCTACAACTCAAAAAAAGAAGAAAAGGCGCCATACGGCGTGCCCCCATCTCTGAGGGGATTCCTGTAGCGATTGTAGGCCGGGTTAGCGTAGAGTAACCCGACAGCAATGCTGAAAAGTAAGGAAAAAACCATGAAATCCATTTCTCCATTCTTGGCGTTCGTCATCATCACTTGGGTAGTGGCACCAGGTTGGGCGCAGGCGGCCTCGGGGTTTTACGTCAGCGGCGAGATAGGAGCCAATTTCGCCAGTGGCCTGGATACCACCGGGACCAGTAACGACCGGGCCAGCGTGTGTGACGAGTACATCAATCCCCACTATGTTGAAGTTGAGACGAGTAACGAAGTCGATTCTGGCGGGAAGCCGTACAGCACCTATAACTGCACCGGCCTCAATCGTGGTTCGGGTAGTGGATGGCAGAACGAGTTCGACGGGGCAACGGGCATTCTGGCCGGAGCGGCGGTGGGTTACAGTTTTTCGGGTCAACCTGAGCGCAGTCCCTGGGGCGGTTTCCGTGTGGAAGTAGAATACTTCTACCGGCAGTCGGACTATGATCAGACATCAGACATCCGTACGGAATCGGGTGAGAGTAGAGACAAGCTCAGGGATGAAATTGTGCAAGCAACGGACCGGATAGGCAGCCTGACCTCACACAACCTGTTCGGGAACCTGTTTTACGATTTCCACAATACCAGCCGGTTTACACCTTATATCGGGGTTGGTGGTGGCATCGGGTTTACCGACATGGAGTATGGAGGACTCTGGGCGAGGAACTCCGACCCGGACAGAATCCGGACGGGTGTGGGATTACCCAATGAAGACGAAATCCGCCGGAACCTCGCTGGAACGGTTAGCGTGGCTCAAACCACTATCAGGGATACGCTCTATGGTTTCCAGATTCTGTTCGGAGTAGATTACGCAATAACGGAGGACACGTCGCTGGGTTTTAAGGGGCGCTGGGCCAACTTCAGTTCCTTCCGCGATGACCGTGTCGATTGGGAACTGCTGCGGAGTCACCCGCTGAATCTTCGGAAAGACAGAAGCGAACCGGTCTGGGGCCGGTTCATGATCGACGATATCGAGTTTTTTGGGATCAGCGTGAATCTGAAATATCATTTCTAGACCATTCCGACTTCCCTTGTCTTTCCCTTTGCATTCATGACCACGGCTGAAATCATTGCGGTTGGATCCGAACTGCTGCTCGGCGGGCGGGTTGATACCAATTCGCTTTTTCTCAGTGAGTCGCTGGCAGCGCATGGGATCGAAGTCCGGTTCAAGTCCGTGGTCGGGGACGATGTCGAGGACATAGGCGTGGCCGTCACGAACGCGGCCAAACGGGCGAGGCTCGTGTTGCTCACCGGCGGTCTTGGTCCAACCGTGGATGACGTCACCCGTGAGGCCGTAGCGCAAATTACCGGACATCCGTTACGCCTCCGTCCCCAGGCCCTCGAATCCATCAAGACACATTTGCAATCGGCGGGAAGGCCCGTTACTGAAAACCAGCGCCGGCAGGCGTTCCTGCCCACAGGCGCCATTCTGCTTCGAAATCCTACCGGTATCGCACCAGGCTTTGCCGTGCAGTGGAAGCGTTGTCGGATTGTTTGTTTGCCTGGGGTCAGCCATGAGGCCCGCGGGATGTTCACGGAATCGCTTTTGCCGATGCTCCGGCAAGAGGGGCTCCTGTCGCCGGCCATTGAGACCCTGACGATTCATACCTTCGGGCTTCTCGAGGGAGAGATCGATAGTCGAATAGCGGGAATCATTTTGGCCGCAAGCCCTTTCCGTCTGGGCCTTCTCGCTTCTCCGCTCGGGGTCTCGGTATCACTCACAAGATCGAAGAATATTGAAAGAAGGCAGGCAGGGAAAAGATCTGTGACAAAAGCCAAGGCGTCACTCGATAGTTTGAAGGATGCTGTCATTGCCAAATTGGGCGAGCATGTCTACTCCAGCAATGGACAGACCATGGAAGAAGTGGTGGGGCAACATCTCCGAGATCGAGGATTAACCATTGCCTTGGCTGAAAGTTGTACGGGCGGACTTATTGCGCATCGTTTGACTCAGGTGCCCGGAAGTTCGGAGTACGTGGACCGGGGGGTGGTGAGTTACAGCAATCGCGCGAAGATCGAATTGCTCGGAGTTTCCCGATCGTTGCTAAAAAAATACGGAGCGGTAAGTGCGCAGGTCGCCAAGGCCATGGCTCAGGGTATTCGAACGAGAAGCAAGGTGGATGTGGGTCTGAGTGTGACGGGTATTGCCGGACCCGGAGGGGGGACGACCCAGAAGCCCGTCGGTCTGGTCTATGTCGGGCTGGCCACGGCGAAGGAAACCCATACAGAGGGATTCCAGTTTCACGGAGAACGGGAAACGATTAAACTCCGGTCATCGCAAGCAGCACTCGACATGTTGCGGCGCTGGTTGTGCAATGCTTCTCTAGACGAGGTCTGATGGGCTTACGGACGTTTTTGGCGATTGATCTGCCTTCCACCCTGCATTTGGCCATAGGGCAGAACCTGCGAACGGTCAAACGAGAATTGCCACGACTCTCATGGAGTAAAACCGAAAATCTCCACGTTAACTTGAAATTTCTCGGTGATACGACGGAGAGCCAAGTCGATCAAATCCGCCGGGTTGTGGAACAGGCGGTTTCCCGCGTTTCCCCCTTTGGCATTGAACTCAAGGGGTTTGGCGTATTTCCGGACAACCGGTCGCCACGCGTGTTGTGGATCGGTCTTGGCGGAGCCCTCGATAGCTTGGCTACGTTGGCCGAGCGCGTGGGGCAGGCAGTGGTCCCTTTGGGGTTTCCTCAGGAGGACAGACCGTTTCGCCCTCACCTGACCGTGGCTCGCGTCAAAAAGGATCATCGTGAAGTCGGGCGCGTGCTGAGTACGTTGGGTGTGCTCACGGATCCCTTTCCCTGCGGGCCGTTACCCGTTGAACGGGTGACCTTGTTTAAGAGTGACCTCCGGCCAACTGGACCGGTCTATACAAAATTGTGGGACGTCTCTCTGGATGCGTGAGAATGAGCTGTCTTTTCTTTGCGAAGGATGGTTGGCCTCCTCTCGGGTTTTCAGTATGATAGAGGCGTGATGACTTGAATCGAGGAGGCGTTATGAGCGATCGAACTTCGGAGAACCAAGGGAAAATGAAAGCACTGGAACTGGCCATGACCCAAATTGAAAAGCAGTTTGGGAAAGGCTCGATCATGAAACTGGGAAATGGCGACGCGGCAGAGGACGTGCCGGCCACCTCCACGGGGTCGTTGGCCTTGGATCTGGCTTTGGGCGTCGGCGGATTGCCGCGAGGGCGAGTGGTGGAAATTTTTGGTCCGGAGTCCTCGGGGAAAACCACCTTGTGTCTCCATGCCATTGCGGAAACGCAGAAAGCAGGTGGCTCCGCGGCGTTCATCGACGCGGAACACGCACTGGACGTGTCCTATGCGAAAAAATTGGGTGTTCAAACCGATGATCTATTGCTGGCCCAACCCGACACCGGAGAGCAAGCCCTGGAGATTGCCGAGACGTTGGTCAGAAGCGGTGCGATTGATCTGGTGGTCGTGGACTCCGTGGCCGCCCTGGTGCCTCGCGCCGAAATCGAAGGGGAAATGGGCGATTCGCACATGGGGCTTCAGGCGCGTCTGATGTCCCAGGCCCTCCGCAAATTGACGGGAGCCATTTCCAAATCCCTGACTACGGTGGTCTTCATCAACCAGATCCGGATGAAGATTGGGGTGATGTTCGGCAATCCCGAAACCACGACCGGCGGGAACGCCCTGAAGTTTTATTCTTCGGTGCGGTTGGACATCCGGCGGATCGAGTCCATCAAGGATGGGCAGGAGGTGATCGGGAGCCGGGTTCGCGTCAAGGTGGTGAAAAACAAGACGGCGCCTCCTTTTCGGCAAGCCGAGTTTGACATTATGTTTGCTGAGGGCGTGTCCAAGGTCGGGGAGCTCATCGACCTGGGCGTTGAAAAGAAAATCGTCGACAAGGCTGGAGCGTGGTATTCGTTTCGCGAGGAGCGGTTGGGCCAGGGCCGTGATGCCGCAAAAACATTTCTGAAGGAGAACCCTGAGACTGCCGGAGAAATTGAAACGCAAATCCGGGAAAAAGCCGGACTGGTTGCCATGCCGAAAGGCGCGGGTTCCGCCGAAGCGGAAACGGAAAAACCCCCGGCCCCAGCGCGGGGAAAAGTGTAGAGAGAAGCCCTGCATCACGGCACCCCCCTAACCCCAGCTCTCTCCCACCAGGGGAGAGGGTGGTAATGAGTGAACATAGACAAATGCCAAGAGGATTCTTCAAAGGAGTCTGCCCTTTCCTATGCCCCTGAACGCCAATGAACTTCGACAATCGTTTCTGGATTTTTTCCGGGCCGTTGACCATGCCGTGGTTCCCAGCGCGTCGCTGCTTCCCCAGGCCGACCCCACGCTTCTGTTCACCAACGCAGGCATGAATCAATTCAAGCGCGTGTTCCTGGGAGAAGAACAGCGTTCTTATTCCCGGGCCGTGTCCGTTCAACGGTGCATGCGAGCTGGCGGCAAACACAATGACTTGGAAAACGTCGGGTATACCCGACGCCATCATACGTTCTTTGAAATGCTCGGCAATTTTTCATTCGGCGACTATTTCAAAAAGGACGCGGTCCATTACGGCTGGGACTATTTGACGAAGACGCTGAGCCTGCCCGCCGATCAGTTGTGGGTCACGATCTTTCAGGACGATGATGAGGCCTTTGAATTATGGGAGAACAGCGTGGGCGTGCCCGCGGCCAGGATCGTGCGGCTCGGGTACAAGGATAATTTTTGGCAAATGGGAGAGACCGGGCCCTGCGGGCCTTGTTCTGAAATTCATATCGATCAGGGCGAGGCCCTCGGATGTGGACGAGCCTCGTGTGTGGTGGGGTGCGATTGCGACCGGTATCTGGAAATTTGGAACCTCGTGTTCATGCAGTTCGACCGCGATGCCGAAGGCAACCTGCATCCGTTGCCGAAACCCAGTATCGATACCGGCATGGGTCTGGAGCGGCTTGCCGCGGTGGTTCAGGGTGTCAACAGCAATTATGTGACCGACCTGTTCATGCCGTTACTCACGGCGATTGCCGATCGGACGGGTTGCGAGTACGGCAAAGCCGAAGCTTCCGATCGTTCCATGCGGGTTATTGCGGATCATTTGCGGGCCATCATCTTTATGATCACGGACGGGATTCTTCCGTCGAACGAAGGCCGGGGATACGTGTTGCGACGCATTTTGCGGAGGGCGTCCCGCCATGGCCGGCTCCTGGGCGTGACCGAACCTTTTCTGCATGAATTGACCGGCACGGTGGCGACCGAAATGAAAGAAGCGTATCCCGAACTGGCCGGGGCGAGTGAGACGTGTCGCACGGTTGTCGAGGGTGAAGAAGAACGCTTTATCGGAACGTTGGATCAGGGGTTGCCCATCCTGAATCGCATGGTCGGCGAAGCCACGGCTGGGTCTTTGGACGGCGAGAGCGTCTTCAGACTCTACGACACGTATGGCTTTCCCTTGGATTTGATCGAAGAGGCCGCTCGTGAACACGGCTTGGTCACCGATCTTGAAGGCTTTCAACGAGCGTTGGAAGAGCAACGAGATAGGGCACGCAAGTCGGCCGTCTTCGTCGCGGAACAGGAGATGCCGCTCATCACCGAACTCGCGCAACAACTTCGTCCTACTGAGTTCCTCGGGTATCTGGCGCTTCAATCCGAGAGCGTGGTGCAGACGATGCTCAAGGGAGATGCCTTGGCGGAGGAAGTCGTGGAAGGGGATGACGTCGAACTGGTCCTGGATGCCACCCCCTTCTATCCCGAAGGCGGCGGCCAGGTTGGAGATCAGGGCACGTTGACGGGTTCGGAGGGCCGGATTCAGGTTCGGGAAACCACCAAGGTCGGCGGCAAGCTCCTGCTTCACAAAGGAAAGGTCGTGGCCGGGCGCGTGCGGAAGGGCGAGTCATTGGCCGCGTCGGTGGACTCGACGACCCGGCACGGCGCGGCCCGGAATCATACCGCCACGCATCTCCTCCATGCGGCGCTTCGTGAAGTGTTGGGGCCTCACGTGAAACAATATGGCTCGCTGGTCGCCCCGAACCGGTTGCGTTTTGATTTTTCATACTTCAAGCCGTTGCGCACCCGAGACCTCGAAGAAATCGAAGCCATGGTCAATTTTCACGTGTTGGGCAATACGCTCGTCCAAACCGATCTCATGGGTATCCAGGAAGCCATTCACGCCGGTGCCCTGGCGTTTTTCGGTGATAAGTACGGGGAACGGGTCCGGGTCGTGGGGATCGGGGAGTTCAGCAAGGAACTGTGCGGGGGCACGCATTGCCTACATACGGGAGAGATCGGTTCGTTCCGTATTACTGCAGAAGGCGGGGTCGCGTCAGGCGTGCGGCGCATCGAAGCGCTGACCGGGACAGGGGCGTTGGATCACGGGAAAAAACTGGAATCCGACATCAGGGAATTGGCGGAGTTGTTGAAGAGCAGCCCGTCTGAAATCGTGCCGAAAACACGGAAACTCGTCTCCCTGTTGAAGGAAAAGGAACGGGAACTCGAACAACTCAAATTGAAACTGATGGACCGGAGCGCCGTTGGTGACGAGGCCCAAACTCGGGAGATTCGAGGTATTCCCGTGCACGTTCAGGAGGCCCAGGGTCTATCCATGCAGGAACTCCGGCTGTTTTCCGACAAAGTGCGGAACAAGGTGCCCAAGGGCGTAATTGCATTGGGCTCGGTCGCTGATGAGAAAGTCTCCTTATTGGTGATCGTGTCTCCGGATCTGACCCATACGTTGCAGGCCGGGAAATTGATCAAGGAAATGGCGCGCGACGTTGGCGGATCAGGCGGGGGGCGACCCGAAATGGCCCAAGCCGGCGGGAAGCATCCGGAAAAATTGGGTCAAGCTCTCGAAAAAGTGTTTCACCTGGTCGAAGCCCAGGTCTCAGGCCAGTCCTGAGCCCGTCGCGTTCTTTCATACAATGGTAGGGACCAACGATCGTTGATCTCTACATCGATTCATTGAATCATTGATGCTCAAAAAAGCTTTCCTCATCGTTTCCGGCTTACTGCTGCTGGGATTTGGTGCCGGCTTCGCGGTGCTGAACCAATTGCAGCCGGTTGGCAATTCCTCACGGGTGGTTGTTGTGGAAATTGCCGAAGGCGCCTCCTTGTCCGACGTGGCAGAACGACTACAACGGCAGAAGCTGATCAAGAGCGATTGGGCATTTGTGTGGATGGGTCGCCTCGAAGGGTTGGATCGGAAAGTCATTCCCGGGGAGTATGAATTTCACGGCGGCCTGCCCCCTTCGACCATTCTGGAGCAGATCATCAAGGGCGAGGTGATCCAGCATACGGTCACGATTCCCGAAGGCTTTTCGATGAGGCAGATTGCCGAAGTGTTGCACGAGCAAGATCTGGCTGATCGCGACGCGTTTCTCCAATGCGCCAAGGATCAGGCCTTCATTCAAACCTTGTCGCTGTCCGTCGATACCCTGGAAGGCTATCTGTTTCCCGATACCTATCGGTTTGCCCGTCATATGAGTCCGGAACGATTGATCGAGACTATGGTGGCTAAGTTCAAGCAGACCGTGAGAGAGGAAGATCATGGACGCGCCGAGGAATTGGACTTGTCTTTACACGAGGTCGTGACATTGGCGTCGGTGATCGAAAAAGAAACGGCCAGGCCTGATGAACGCACCTTGATTTCCGGCGTGTTTCACAATCGACTGCAAAAAGATATTCCGCTGCAAAGCGACCCGACCGTCATCTACGCCGTGCATCAGTTCGACGGGAACCTCCGCAAAAAAGATTTGTCGATCGACAGTCCTTACAATACCTACCGGGTCGTCGGGTTGCCACCGGGGCCGATTGCCAACCCGGGGCGCGCCGCGATCCACGCGGCGCTCTATCCTGAAACGACCGAATATCTGTATTTCGTCTCTCGTAATGACGGGAGCCATGAGTTTTCGACAACGCTTGCCGAACATAACCGGGCCGTGAGGAAATATCAGTTGCGTCAACGTCGGCGTTCCTCGTAAGCTTCCCCCGCCATGTCTTTTGAACAACGCGTCACATCCTTGGGTCTGACCCTGCCGGCGCCACCCAAACCCGTAGCCACGTACGTGCCCTCCGTTCGAGTCGGCGACCTGCTCTTCATCAGCGGCGTGGTGCCCAGCCGTGACGGGCAGATCGTGTTTCAGGGAAAGGTGGGGCGCGATCTTTCCAAGGAAGAAGGCTACGAAGCGGCACAGGTATCGTTACTCAATGCCCTGGCCAATATCCGTCAGGCCGCGGGTTCGCTGGACCGGGTGCAACGCATCGTCAAGATGACGGGGTACGTGGCCTCTCACGAGGGGTTCAGGGAGCAGCCCTTCGTGATCAACGGTGCGTCCGATTTGCTGGTGGAGATCTTCGGCGAGGCCGGCCGGCACGCGCGCGCGGCCGTGGGGGTGGCCGAATTGCCCCTGGGCGTTCCCGTCGAGCTTGAATTGATTGTCCAACTGTTGCCCGGTGATTCGTAACCGTTGTTTCCCGGAATACGCATGAAAGCGCATAGGCTGTTCCCGATAGCCATGCTGGTCATGGTCTGCGGGTTTGCGCCTGATCGTGCTCAGGCGAAGGTAGAGTATTTGACCGATCCGGCAGTCTTCTCCACTCTTCGGACGGCCAATACGATATACGTGGACGTGCAGGTCTCGACCTGGAAGACGCGCGGCAGGCTGTTGTGGGATGCCCCGGCGGACATTCGGACCAAATTGATTGCGGTGGGTTTCGAGATCGTGCGGGAGAAGACTCAACCGCATGCGTTGACCTTGACCGGTTCGTACGAAGAAACCAGGGGCAGGCAGTTTGGCATCAATCGATATGGTACGGTGCTTACGGGAACGTTCAGTATCGAACACCACGAGAAAGGCCCGTTGTTTGAAATCACGATTCAGGAACGAGCCACGCTCACGCCTTCGGGAACTTTACCCTACCTGGACTCCCTGCATAATTTCCTGACCAACCCCTATTATCATTTTCTCGGCGAAATCGTGGACGGGCAGCTTCATCGGAACCAGGACGCCCATCGCGTCTTCCTGAAAGAGTTGCGCGCCAAAGTGGCTCACGTTGTTGGTCCAGAAGTATCCGACAATTCTGACTGGCTGCCCGAAGGTATACACAGCATGCAACAAGCCCATACGCTGTATGAACCGGTGGCCGCCAGACGCACGATCGAGGAGTTCGTGCAGGCGAAGGACGACAGAATTGTCGGCATCTTGCCGGATCTGCTGAACCATCCCGACGTGTACGTGAAGGTCCGCAGTGTTCAGGCCTTCGGCGATTTTGGCGTCATGGAGGCCCTTCCGTTGTTACGTGATCTCGAAAAGAACGCAAAAGAGATTGAAGTCAGACACGCCGCGTCTGCAACGATCTCTCGCCTGACCGGAACCTCGCGATAACCGTTCACCTGTTTCTACGTTAGGACGATATCCTGCTTCACGGGTCAGGATTAAGTAGCACTATTGACGACATTAACGCTATGTTATAGAATGCGTTGCACTAATTAATAGCTAAGTCAAAATGCGCTGTATTTTTTAAGGTAATTAGGGCGTTTCGTAACCAATGTGTGGTAGAAAACACGCATGGTTACAGGACGACATACGGTTTTTAGTTGTGCGGCCAACTTTCTGCGCGGCCGGAAGTGCATTTTCTGTGGCTCCTTTCAGATCTTGCACACCCGCCGCGGCTATGTGAAATGTGGGCGCTGCGGGAAAAGCAAAAGCCTCCAGCGGTTGCGCCGGGAGATCCGGATCCTGCAAGGCTTCTATCAATTGCAACCCGCCTATCGGTTGAGCCAGGATCTGGGCCTGGATGTCAAAGTGGTCACCCGCATCTATCACCGACTCCGCGAAGCGTTGTTTCATGTGACCGAACTGGAAGCCGGGCAACTCAAGGGTGAGATCGAACTGGATGCGGCCTATTTCGGCGGCCGCCGGAAAGGCCAGCGGGGGCGGGCGACGGCGGGGAAGAGCGTCGTGTTCGGGCTCCTGGAGCGGGACGGGCGCGTGTACACGAAAGTCGTCGAGTCGGTCAGTGCGGAAGAATTGCTGCACCATATTCAAGCCCACACCCGGAAAGGCTCGGTCTATTTCACCGATGCCTTTCGGGGCTATCAATCATTGAAACGCTATGGCCACCATCATACCGTGAATCATGCGAAAACGTTGGTGAGCTGGCGGACGAAGAATCACATCAATGGCATTGAAGGGTTTTGGAGTTATGCCAAACATATCTTGTATCAATATCGCGGGGTCTCGAGGTATCATTTCCCGCTGTATCTGAAAGAAATCGAGTATCGCTTTAATCACCGACAGGAGAATGTCTTCAAACAGTTTCTGAAGATCTATTTTGGTTACGTTTCGCCCTAATTACCTTTTTTAAAGGAGAGATGACATCATGAAAAAATTCTTATTCGTGCTTTTGGGGATGGCGTTAGTGATCTCCTCGGGCCAAGCATGGGCCAAGGACGGATTATACCTGGGAATGGATATAGGCGTGGCCGTGGCCCCGGACATGGACGTGGACACCGGGGGATTGGATGATTGGTCAACTTCGGGGAGTGGCACCCGATGCGACGCTACCATTAACCCAGGTCGATTGCAGGGGGGGGGCTGTGCCAATGAACCGGCCGTCTGGGGTCCAGCGAAGGAGTCGTTTGATGGCGGCTCGGGGATCCTGGCGGGACTGGCCGTGGGGTATCGCTTGGGCAGCTTCAGGGTCGAGGGTGAATATTTCTATCGCGGCGCCCGGTATGGCAGCACGGATGAACCCTACTTTCCCGCCGACGACTGGCGACCCAGTGATTCGCGGGAATATGGAGGCGGCGGTGCTTCGCAGGAATATGGAGGCGGTGTCGAGGATGCCGTTGATAATCTGATGTCGCACAACCTCTTTGCCAACTTGTACTACGATTATCGCACGGACTCGAAGTTCACTCCGTATGTGGGCTTTGGCATCGGATTCGCCCAGGTGTCAGTCCAATACCGAACGCGGTGGCATCGCACCAGAAACGCCGACGATATCAACGTCTTCGACAGAAGCCAGCCGGGAGGCGAGTTGAATGCAAAATTAGCGGGTGCGTTGTCGAATGACGAGGCCACCATGTCGGATACGCTGTTCGGGTATCAGGCATTGGCCGGCTTGGATTATAAGGTCAGCGAGCCCTTCACGATCGGGCTCAAGTTCCGGTACGCGATGTTCGGTGAATTCGAGGACGAGTCGGTATATAAGCGGCTCCGTGGGCATGACGGTGTGGTCGGGAATCCCCCAACACAGCCCGCGACCTACTATATCAGTACGGATGACATTCAATTCTGGGGCGTGAGCCTCAACATGAAGTATCAGTTCTGACCGGCAACGATCCAACGGTTGTAAACGCGACGTTTTCGACGTTTGTTCGGGGCTGACCGGAATTTTGCCTTACTCATTACCGCCGGTTGGCCCCATCGTTGGCATGAAAATAGCCAACGAAATCTCGAACCTCTCATTCCTCTTTTTCTCCTTCTGTCACTCCCGTGCACGCGGGAATCCAGTATCTTTTTTCTGCCCTAACAGTTTGCATGCACGCTTGGAACAAGGCCCTGGATCTCCGCTAAAAACTGCGGGGATGACAAAGAAACGCGAATCACAAGCTTTCTAACGAAGGTAAATCTTGATCCAAAGGTTTAGTATGCGACGAACGAATGCACTTATTGACGACACAAATTCCCTACTATAAAATCCATTGCACTAGAAAATGCTGAGCCCGAAGCAGACAGTAGATTTAAAAAGAGAGGTGACATCATGAAAAAAATCTTATTTGTGCTGATGGTCATGGGGGTGGTGTTCTCTCCAGGCGCAGTATTGGCCAAGGATGGGTTTTATATAGGAGGGGACTTGGGTATTGCGGTCGCTCCGGACATGAGCATGAAGGGCAATGACAATGACTACGATAGCCCATGCGACAGGCACATCAATCCGACCGGATTTCAGACAACGGAAAATCCTGGTGGGTTGGCGAGTCCTAAAGATTGCTCCGATGTTCCTACGGAAAGACGAACGTTATGGTTGCATAATGGTATTGACGGAGGCGCCGGCTTCCTGGCGGGTGCGGCCTTGGGGTATCGCATGGGGAGCTTCAGGGTCGAAGGGGAATATTTCTATCGCGGCACGACCTATGATTCCGTCGCCTCCAATACGATTGTTCAAGATGAAGAAACCACTCGAAAGGTTGAGGAGGAACTCGATAAGATAGATGGCGCGGTGGATGACGTGCTGTCACACAATTTTTTTGCCAACCTGTATTATGACTATCGTTCGGGCTCGAAGTTTACGCCGTACGTAGGGGTTGGTGTGGGTTTTGCGCGAGTGTCGCTGGATTATTTTGGCGTGTTTAAACGGAAGAGTGATTATAGTGCGATTAAGACATTCGATGACACAGTGAGCGGTGAAGATGCTCATACGGCCAGCGATTTGAACCGAGTTCTTGCCGGTACGACCACCATTGGCAGGGGCAAACTCTCGGATACGCTGTTCGGGTATCAGGTGATTGCCGGGGTTGATTACCGGATCAATGAGCCGGTGAGTATCGGACTCAAGTTCCGATGGGCGGATTTCGGTGAATTCGAGGATGGGCGGGAGTGGGATCAACTCCGCAGTCACCCTTCCTCCAATCTGCGTCCGGGCGATCCGGTGCGCTACATCATGAGCACGGATGACATTCAGTTCTGGGGCGTGAGCCTCAATATGAAGTACCAGTTCTGACCGGGAACGATAGAACGGCCGGAAGCGCTGTGCTCTCGACGGTTTTTCGGTCGACCAAGCTATTTCCTGAATTTTGCCGTTGGTTGACGGCAAAAAGGGCCTCGTTATAAAGTATAAAGTGGCCGCGTCATCTACTGTGGCGCGGCCACTTTTCGTTTCAGGCTTCGGGGCGTGTAGGAGTTCCCCTCACCCCAGCCCTCTCCCTCAAGGGGAGAGGGAGCGTGAGCCTCAATATGAAGTATCAGTTCTGACAGGTAACAACAGAAAGGTATGTTCGGTATGAGACACGTGTTTCTTGCTTTACTGATTGTGTGTGGAACGGCTTCGTTTACTCAGGCTGAATTGTTCCCGGACTCGGGACCACCGGGAGCCACGGTGACGATCGGCGGGGCCGCGTTCGGGGAGTTTGTTTCGACTGCGGAGAATCGGGTGGACTTCAACGGTGTGCCCGCGTTGATTCAGCTGTGGGAGCCGGACCTGGTGATGGTCAAGGTGCCGCTGGGCGCCAAGAGTGGCGACGTCACGGTTTCAGGATCTCAAGGAAGCGCGGTTGCGGGCCGGTTTGCTATTCAACAGGTAAAGATTACGAAGCTGGTGCCTCCGGAAGCAGAACCCGGCTCGGTGCTCGCGATCGAGGGTGAGCATTTTGGCAATACGGCAGGGTCGCGTGATCCCAATACCATGTTCGGCGTGAACCGGGTGTTGATCAACGGCATTCTGTCGGAAATCCTGAAATGGCGGCCCGGGAAGATCGAGGTTAAGATTCCGGCCAATGCCCAGTCCGGTGACGTAGTCGTACAACTGGCTTCCTCCGATCCGCTGCCGGATGGGTCCTGCTGCGCGCCGGTTGAATATGCCGAGAGTAATCCCATGCCGGTTTCCCTGATCCCCAGTATTTCGTTCTCGCCGAATAAGGGGCCGGTCGGGACCAAGATCGTACTAAGTGGTCAACAGTTCGGCGATGCCAAAGGGCCGAATGATGCGGTTACCATTGGAGACAAGCCGGTCACGATCGCCAAATGGTCTCCGCGCACCATCGTGGTCCACGTGCCGTTAAACGCCGTCAGTGGGCCCGTGACGTTTCAACAAAATGGGCGCACGAGGACCTTGGGCCAATTCGAGTTGGTCGAATCCGGATTCGACGGGTTGTTTCCGACTCAGGGGCCCATAGGTACCCTGGTCTATATTAAGGGGAAAAATTTCGGGGTGTTTTCCGAAGCGGGGAGTACGGCGTACGCGTTCGATTTCGATCCCGGCCAGAACCGGGTGGAAATCGGGGGAGTGCCCGCCATTATTCACCGGTGGCAAGATGATGAAATCAACGTGTGGGTGCCTTATAGCGCGAAGTCCGGTCCCGTTGTCGTGAAGCGGGGAGCCACGATTCCCAAGCCCGACGGAACCTGTTGTGCCAAGCAGGGCGTGGTGGAATTGGAAGTGGGCTCATTTACCGTGCAGATGCCGAAGGTGACGTCCTATTCACCAAAGGAAGCCGGGATCGATGAGATCGTGACGTTGAAAGGCGAAGGGTTCGGCGAATTTCTGAAAATCGCGGAGGCGACGCGCTTGGAATTGAATACCGACGCCCACGATTGGAAGAACTATCGATTGGGACCCGACGTCTCACGAACGGAAGTGCTGGTGAACGGGGTGGCGGCCGTGGTCGTTTCCTGGACGGATAAGGAAATCAAGGTTCAGGTGCCCCGGCGGCACGTATTCGGGTTCGGGCATCCCGAAGGGTTTTACGTGGATCCCACCAAAGGGGAAATCGTCGTGCGTCGCGGGTCCTGGGACGTGCTCAAAAACGGCCGGTGTTGTTCACGGAAGCAGTGGTTGAGTGCCGTGGCGGGCGAATTCAAGATTCTTCCGCGGGGATTGCCGCACAAGGAATTTTTCTACGATTACACGCAAGAGCCTTGGAGAACTGACCAGACACCGTGAAAGCCGTTTTTTCCTTTTTTCATGCTTTCCTTGGGTTGATGGTCGTGGGGCTGGTCTGTCTCCCGGGCTTGGCCGGTCAGGTCCCCGCCGGGGAGAACGTAGTTTCGAGCATCCAGAACAGCGGGACCAAATCCACGCTGCTCGGGACGTTTTTCGTGAGCCCGCAACACGGCTGGGCCGTAGGCGCCGGGGGCACGGTTCTGAAGACGGAGGACGCGGGGGAGACGTGGCAGGCGGTGACACGTCGCACGGCGGCCCTGCTGACGAGTGTCTATTTTACGGATCCTCAACACGGGTGGATCGTCGGCCAGAACGGGACTATTTTGCATACAAAGGACCACGGGAAACAGTGGCGCCGGCAGGTGGCCGGAGTGGGCGCCGCACTCTATGACGTGTATTTCCTGAATCCCTCGCAGGGCTGGGTCGTCGGAGACCGGGGCACCATCCTGCGGACTGCAGACGGCGGCGTGACGTGGGAGGATCAAAGCAGTTCGACGGCCGTGGATTTGTTCGGCGTGCAGTTTATCGATCCGCAAAACGGGTGGGCGGTCGGCGCGATCGGGACGATTCTCGTCACACGGGACGGGGGGGCAAACTGGATTCAGCAGGCCACCGACAGTGCCACGACGTTCTTCGATCTGTACTTTACGGATCCCGAGGGCGGGTGGGTCGTGGGCTCCCAGGGCGCCATTTTTCAAACGATTACCGGCGGAGAAAAATGGGTTGATCGCACCCTGCCGTGCGGGTCTCCCTGTATCAGACCGCCCGACTTTCTAAAGGTCCAGTTTACCGGGTTCCTTGCCGGGTGGATCATTGGAGAGCGAGGCGCGTTTCTGTCAACCAGCGACGCCGGCTTCACGTGGAACGAACCGGAACTCTCTAAACCCTTCAGCCTCTATGGGTTATCTTTCCCCGATTCCAACGTCGGCTTTGCCGTAGGCGAGGGGGGAACGATCCTGAAAATCGCGCCAGCTTCGTCCTGATTTTTTCAGATCCGGTTATCCCAAGTTTCCCAATTTATGTTGCAGGATGCTCAGCGCCACCAATGGCGCGGTTTCGCTGCGTAAGATGTTTTTGCCGAGCGAAATGGGTTGAAAGCGTTGGTCGAGGAGTTCCTGCATTTCTTCCGGCGTCCATCCGCCTTCGGGGCCGACGGCCAATACGATGGTCCCTTGGAACGTGTGATCGATGGAAAGAGCTCCGAGGCTGTCTTGCCCGGTCTCACGTTCGAGTAGCGCACACCGGAACGCCGAATGGGGAACATGTCCGAATAATTCGGGCAATGTCATGAGTGGAGTGACGCCGGGGAACGCCCATTGCTCCGATTGCTGGGCTGCATCAACCGCGATCCGTTGCCATCGCTCCCGTACGGTTTGGACCCGACCTGCTGGCGGACGGGCGATCACTCTCAACGTGAGTAATGGAATCATGTCGGTGACTCCAAGCTCCGTGGCTTTTTGAATCACCCAGTTCATGCGATCCCCTTTCAGAATGGCCTGAGCCAGGACAACCGGAGCCGATGGCGCGGGTGGACCTTCGATTGTTTCAAGAATGGAGGCCTGTAGCGATTTCGGATCCAGGTGGTCGATCCGAACCCGGTATCGAAACCGGTGCTCATCTCCGACCCACATGTTCTCGCCTTCACGAATGCGGAGGCTCTTTGAAAGGTGAGAGAGGAGGGGACCGTCAATCGTGACAGTGTGGTTGGAAATCCGGTTTGACTGAATGAAAAAGACCGGCATGTGGCAAAAGGACGCGGAGAGAATAGGGTAGGTTTAAAGGCGGTCGCCTATTCGAACATGTTCTTCACCTTGCCGAGCAGGCCGTCTCCCTGGTCGTTTAACGCAGTCCCGCTCTCTTCGGCAAAGGTGGTCAGCAGTTCCCGTTGTTTTGCCGACAGTTTCGTGGGAATGGTGATGTTGATCCGAACGAGTTGATCGCCGTTGGTGCGCCCTTTCAGCGCGGGTGCGCCCAGTCCCTTGAGTCGAAGAACGTGATCGTGTTGGGTGCCTTCTGGAATTTTGACGCTGGTTTTGCCTTTGAGGGTCGGCACGTCCACTTTGCCGCCCAAGGCGGCTGTGACCATATCGAGCGACAACTCGATGAGAATGTCGTTTGCTTTTCGGGTAAAGACCGGATGGGGTTTGACTGCGACCGCCACGTAAAGGTCACCTGGCGGACCGCCATTCATACCGTGTTCACCTTCGCGAGCCAAGCGAAAGCGCATGCCGGTATCGATCCCCGCGGGAATGGTGACCGATAAGGTCCGTTCCCGGTACACTCGTTTTTGCCCGCGACATGCAGGACAGGGGTCCGTAATAATCTGCCCCGTTCCCTGACACTGCCCGCAGGCCCGGTTGATCGAGAAGAAGCCTTGTTGCAGCCGAATTTGCCCGGTGCCCTGGCAGCCGCGACATTGTTGGACGGCATCAGCCGATTTGGCTCCCGTTCCTTTGCAGGAGTCGCAGCCTTCCCATCGCGGGATTTTAAGCTTGGCTTCTTTTCCCTCGATGGCTTCTTCAAAGGAGAGTTCCAGGTTGTATTGCAGGTCATTACCCTGTTCGGGTCGGCTTCGACCTCCTCTCCCCCCTCCAAAGAAGTCTTCAAAAATGTCCCCGAACACGTCGCCGAATCCTCGATTAAAATCGAACCCTTCGGCTCCGCCGAACCCTTGCTGGCCCGCGGAATGTCCGAACATGTCGTATCGCTGTCGCGACTCCGGATTGCTCAGGACTTCGTACGCTTCATTGGCTTCCTTGAACTTTTCTTCGGCTTTTGTCTTGAGCTGCGGGTCATTCTGCAAGTCGGGGTGGTGCTGGCGGGCGAGCTTCCGGAAGGCCTTCTTGATCTCGTCATCAGAGGCCGCCCGATCGACTCCGAGCACTTCATAATAATCCCGTTTGGTCACGCTAGCCATCTTTTCCGTTCGTTGCTTGTCAGTAAAATCAAAGTAGCCGTCCGTACTCCAAATCGGTCATTCCCGACTATTTTTCCTTATCGACCTCTTCAAATTCGGCATCGACGACTTTTTCGTCTTGTTGCGTTCCATTGGCGGCTTCACCGTTGGGGCTTGAGCCGTCTCCGGTGTTACTTCCGTCTCCGGTTTCAGTCGATGTCTTTTTATACATTTCTTCCGCGAGCTTGTGCGACGCGGTCGTGAGGGTCTGCATGGCCGCTTTCATGGCTTCCGCGTCATCTCCCTCCATCGCCGTCTTCATGCCGTCGATCGCTTCCTGAATCTTGGTTTTTTCCTCCTCGGGAATTTTGTCTCCGTGTTCCTGGAGATTCTTTTCCGTTCCATAAACCAGGGAGTCGGCCTGGTTTCGGATTTCAACGGTTTCGCGACGTTTTTTATCCTCTTCGGAGTGCGCCTCGGCGTCTTTCACCAATTGCTCGACTTCTTCCTTGCTCAGGCCACTCGACGCCGTGATCTTGATGGACTGTTCTTTTTGCGTGGCCATGTCCTTGGCCGAAACGTGGACGATCCCGTTCGCGTCGATGTCGAACGTGACTTCGATTTGCGGCATTCCTCGCGGGGCCGGGGGGATCCCCACCAGATCGAACTGGCCGAGAAGTTTATTATCATTGGCCATTTCCCGTTCGCCTTGAAAGACCCGAATGGTCACGGCGGTCTGATTGTCCGAGGCGGTGGAGAAAATCTGGCTCTTCTTGGTCGGAATCGTGGTGTTGCGATCGATCAGCCTCGTGAAGACGCCACCCAGCGTTTCAATGCCCAGGGACAGGGGAGTCACGTCAAGCAGCAGCACGTCCTTGACGTCGCCCTTGAGGACGCCGCCCTGGATGGCAGCGCCGATTGCCACGACTTCGTCGGGATTCACGCCTTTATGGGGCTCCTTGCCGAAGAAAGCCTTCACTCGTTCGATGACTTTGGGCATCCGCGTCATGCCGCCGACGAGCACCACTTCATTGATCTCACCGGCGGAAACGCCGGCGTCGGCCAAGGCTTTCTTGCAGGGTTCGATGGAGCGGGTGATCAGGTCATCAACGAGTTGTTCCAGTTTGGACCGGGAGAGTTTGAGCACCAGATGCTTGGGCCCGCTGGCGTCGGCGGTGATAAAGGGCAGATTGATTTCCGTCTCCTGGGCCGAGGACAGTTCAATCTTGGCCCGTTCCGCGGCTTCCTTCAGGCGTTGCAGCGCCATGCGGTCGTTTTTCAGATCAATCCCCTGATCTTTCTTGAATTCGTCCACCAACCAATCGATGATGCGAAGGTCGAAGTCGTCGCCACCCAGGAAGGTGTCGCCGTTGGTCGATTTCACTTCGAACACCCCATCCCCGATTTCGAGGATCGAAATGTCGAAGGTTCCGCCGCCGAGATCGTACACGGCGATTCGTTCTTCTTTCTTTTTCTCCAGGCCGTATGCCAATGAGGCCGCCGTGGGTTCGTTGATGATCCGAAGGACGTTCAGCCCCGCGATCTGGCCCGCGTCTTTCGTGGCCTGGCGCTGGCTGTCGTCGAAATACGCGGGGACGGTAATCACCGCCTCCGTGACTTTTTCCCCTAAAAAGTCTTCGGCCGTCTGTTTGATTTTTTGAAGAATCATCGCCGACACTTCAGGAGGGCTGTATTGTTTGCCTTGGATTTCCACGTGCGTGTCCCCATTCGAGGCGGCGAGAATTTTATAAGGTAACCGCTCGGTGGCCGTTTGGACTTGCTTGGTATTGAACTTCCTGCCCATCAGGCGTTTGACGGAAAAAATGGTGTTTTCGGCGTTCGTGATGGCTTGACGTTTGGCAATTTGGCCGACGAGCCGTTCCTCCTTATCCGTCACCGCCACCACGGACGGGGTGGTGCGTCCGCCCTCCGAGTTGGCAATCACTTCCGGGTCAGCCCCGCTCATGATCGCAATACACGAGTTTGTTGTTCCAAGGTCAATTCCAATAATCTTGCTCATGCTTCGGCTCCTTCCTGCTGTTCCTCTCCATTATCTGGTTCCGTTTTGACCTTGGCGACGGTCACCATGGCCGGCCGTAATATCCGATCGTGAAGAAAATATCCTTTCTGATATTCATCGACGACAACGTTTTCAGGGATGGTGTTTGATTCGACCTGCCCCACGGCTTGATGTTTGGTCGGATCAAAGACTTCTCCCACGCTTGAAACTTGTTTGATACCCATTTTTTGAAGGATATCGAGAAAATGCTTATACGTAAGATCGACTCCTTCAATCAGGCCCTCTATCCTGTCTTGCTCCCGGCCGGCTTGAAGGGCCCGTTCCAGGTTGTCCAAGGTGGGTAGCAAGTCCTTGAACAATTTTTCGTTCGCAAACCGGATCGTATCCTGTTGGTCGCGTTGAACCCGACGCTTGTAGTTGTCGAATTCTGCGGCCAGGCGCAGATATTTGTCATGCAGGGCGTGCAGTTCCTCGTCTTTTTCGAGAAGTTGGTCGGTTGGATGTGAAGCTTCTACCCCTTCCTGATGATTTTCAGGGTACTCTTCTGCATCCGTGTCGGCTGGCTCTGAATTTTGATGAGCGGAAAGTGGCGTGGATACTGCGTCTTCGCCATGTACTTCATCTGATTGTTGAAGATTATCGTTCATTTCGCGGCTCGGGTGTCTTGCTCAGATAGTCATCAAGGCCGGGCAAGTCAACCCGAAAAAGTGAAAAAAACGATGGAAAGATTCAAAAGAAAGAAAGGGTTCCGGTTTATGCCGGAACGTCTAGCTGAAAGGCGTCTACTGTCCGGTTTGACGGCGATAGAGTAATTCCAGACCTTCCAGCGTGAGCGACGGCCGGATTTCCTGGATAGTCCGGGAGATCGGCGCAAGAATCGAAGCCAGGCCGCCGGTGGCGACGACTTTGGTCGAGTGCCCAAGTTCCTGTTCGATTCGGGCAACCATTTCATCGACCAGCCCCGCGTAACCGAACATCAACCCGGATTGGATACTGCTCGTCGTATCGGTTCCGATCACGCTTTTCGGCCGGGTCAGCTCGACTTCGGGTAATTTGGCCGTATGACTGTGAAGTGCGTCGGCGGCGTTTTTGATCCCTGGGGCGATCGCTCCCCCCAAATATCGTCCGTCTTTGGTGACGATGCAAAACGTTGTGGCGGTTCCGAAATCCACGATGATGAGATGGGTCCGATAGCATGCGTACGCTGCCGCCGCGTTGACCAATCGGTCGGTCCCGATTTCCTGGGGATTGGCATATTCGAGTGTCAGCCCAAAGGGAAAGTCAGAGGAGACGATAAGCGGGGAATGATGAAAAAAGGTTTCGATCATGGATTCAATCGTCGGGGTCAGGGGAGGGACCACGCTGGAAATAATGGTCCCGTGGATATTTTGAGCCTGAATCCCGGATTCCCGAGTGAGCGACGCGAAGACGATACCGTATTCGTCAGCCGTTTTCGTGTGATCCGTGGCCAAACGCCAGGAACTTCGCAGGGTCTGCCCCTCGAACACACCGAAGACGATTTGGGTGTTGCCGATGTCAATTGTCAGGAGCATGGAAAGTTTTTCCCCCTCACCCCAGCCTCTCACACCAGGGGAGAGGGAGGATGGGTCATCGTAGATGGTTTACGTCCCCGGATCGAATTTCCAATGTGTGGCTCTTGCCTTCACGCACGGTGGACACCATGAGCGCCCCGTCATTCCCGATGTTGGTGGCTGTTCCGCGAATGGTTTGTCCTGTAAGGCAGACAATCTCCACTTCCCGTCCGAGCGTGACACACGACGCCTCATACGATTTTCGAACGTGTTCGAATTGTTCCGATTCCACGCAATCATACCAACTTTCCAACTCGTTGAACATATCGGCGATCAGGCCGTTCCGATCATGGACTTGCCGCGTTGTCTGAAGACACGAGGTGGCGAGCGAGCGAAGCTCTTCGGGGAAATCGGTCTCCCGGCCATTGACGTTCACGCCGAACCCCACGACGCACGTCGAGAATTGCGAGCCCTGACTCGTGCTTTCGCATAAAATGCCCCCGATTTTTTTTTCGACGTGCAGCAGGTCATTGGGCCATTTCAACGAAATTTCAATACCGCAGGCACGTCGTGTGGCTTCGGCCAGGGCGAGTCCCGTGACAAGCGGGATCCATGACAAGTGACGCGAAAGTTTCGGATCCTTGAGTATCAGGGAGCAATAGATATTGAGGTGGGGTGGCGAGAGCCACTGCCGTCCCAGTCGTCCTTTCCCGGCTGTTTGAGCCTCGGTCAGAACCGCGGTTCCGTGGGCTGCGCCTGAGCCGGCCAGCGTAAAGGCCGTGGCATTGGTAGAGGCGAGTTCCGTAAACAGGTGAAGCGGGCGACCCAGGCTGCGCGTCGTCAACCGCTGCTGAATGCTATCGGTCTCCAGCGGTGTGGATTGCAAGGGATCCGCCATGCTCAAGTCAGGCTATTGCGAGGACACGGGATGCACGTCCAGGCTGATGTCGGCCGCGGGTGCGGAATGGGTGAGGGCCCCAATGGAAATGGAATCCACACCCGTGGCGGCGTATTCGCGGACGTTCGCGAGCGTAATGCCCCCCGAAACCTCGGTGTGTGCCCTTCCTTTGATGAGGTCCAGCGCTTCCCGGACCAGAGCCGGGGACATGTTGTCCAGGAGCAGCACGTCGGCGCCACCGTCCAGGGCCTGTGCAATGTGTTCGAGGGTCTCGACTTCCACGCAGATCTGGAAATGACGGGAGAGTCGTTCCTTGGCTTTGCGGCAGGCTTCGCGGAGGGTTGTGCCTTGGGCTTCCAACAGCACCAGGTGATTATCTTTGATAAGGACTCCATCGCTCAGCGTCATGCGATGGTTGGTCCCGCCGCCGAGGGCAACCGCCCATTTTTCAAGACGTCGAAGGCCGGGAAGGGTTTTTCTGGTATCGACGAGAAGGGTGGGATACTGCCGGATCTCGGCGCGGAATCGTGCGGTCAGGGTGGCAACACCGGAAAGATGTTGCAAAAAATTTAGCGCCACCCGTTCCCCGCTCAGGATGGAATGTGCCGGTCCTCGAAGGGTCGCAAACGTCTGTCCCGCTTCAAGCGTTGCACCGTCTTCGAACGTTGACGTTACCACCACGGCAGGGTCCAGGACCCGAAACACGGCGTGAAGCACCGCGACACCGGCCAGGGTCAGGTCCTGTTTGGCCACGACGTAGGCTTGAGCATGAAGGGCCGGATCAAGCAGTGCACGCGTGGTGATGTCGCCGTGGGGCGCGTCTTCCTTCAAGGCCGCTGTAACCAGCGCTTCGAGTTCAAACGGAGACGGCGGCTGAATGACTTGCGACTTCATGACACCATGTTCCGGAGTTGTTGTTCGCTGCTCGCAAAGAGCGAGATCTCGGCGGTCAGCAAGGCCAGACGATTCTTTGATTCTTGAATCACTTCGGGCGAAGCCTTGGCTGCAAAGTCCGGGGACGCCAGGCGTCCTTCGAGGCGTGCGGCTTCCTTCTGTTTGGTTTGCATTTGTTTGTTGATGCGCGTCAAGGCTTTGTTGAGGTCCACCTCGCCTTCAATTGTCATGCCGATCATAAAACTTCCCACCGCGAGATGCAGGATGCGGCCGGCCGGCCATGTTTCCTGATCGGCAATGGAGACGGTTCCTCGACAGAGGTGCGCGACGTGGTCTCGCGCTTCGTTCAAACGCACGAGCTCGTCCGGATCTCTTGCCGTCGCCAGGATCGTCAGGGATTTTGATGGCCCGTAATCCAGGAGCGCACGTCCGGTCCTGATGGTAGTGACGACTTGTTCGATGGTGGCGAAGGTCTGTTCCGCTTTGGCGTTCTCCCATTCTTGGGTTGCAATGGGAAAAGGCTGGCGAACAAGGCTCTCGCCCTGGTGTGGCATGGTTTGCCAGATTTCTTCGGTCAAAAACGGCATGAAGGGATGGAGCAGGCGCTGGAGATGTTCGAACGTTTGCAGCATCGTGGCGCGCGTTGATCGGGCAGCGGGCGAGTCCCCGCTTTGCAGTGCGGGTTTGATGAGTTCCAGATACCAATCGCAGTATTCGTGCCAGATGTGCTGGTAGAGTTGCCCTGCGGCCTGATCGAACCGGTATTCTTCGAGACGGGCCGTCACCGCGGCGGTGACCTGATTGAGCCGGCTCAAGATCCATTGATCCGCGAACGGCCTGTCGTCAATTGGCCGCGATTCGGACGGTCCGTCCGCGTGCATCAGGATGAAACGGGCGGCATTCCAGATCTTGTTGGCAAAGTTGCGATAGCCCTCGATCCGGTTTTCCGAGAGTTTGATGTCGCGGCCGGGCGAGGCCATCGAGGCCAAGGTAAAGCGGAGTGCGTCGGTCCCGTATTGCGACATCTTGGTCAGGGGGTCGATGACGTTCCCCTTGGATTTGCTCATCTTCTCGCCCTCGGCGTCGCGCACCAAGGCGTGAATGTACACGTCACGGAATGGGGGCTTGCCGGTAAACTTGAGGCCCATCATGATCATGCGCGCCACCCAGAAGAACAGGATGTCCAACCCCGTGACCAACGTAGAGGTCGGGTAAAAGGTTTCGAGCTCTTTGGTGTGTGCAGGCCAGCCCAAGGTGGAAAAGGGCCAGAGGGCCGATGAAAACCACGTGTCGAGCACGTCGGGGTCCTGAATGAACTGATCCTGTCCGCAGGCGGCGCAGGCGGCCGGAGCCGTCTCGGAGACCACGGGAGCAGCGTGCGTGGGAATCAGGTGGCTTCCCCCGCCTTCGAGAATCAGGTGGGCTTCAGGATGGCACGTGGTGCAATACCAAGCCGGGATGCGGTGACCCCACCAGATCTGCCGGGAAATGCACCAGTCCTTGATCCCGCGCATCCAGCCCAAATAGTTGTTCGACCATTCTTCCGGAATAATGCGAATGTGCCCTTGCTCCACCGCGGCAATCGCCGGGTCGGCGAGCGGTTGAATCTTGACGAACCATTGAGGCGAGAGGAACGGTTCCACTACGGTTTTGCAGCGATAACATTTCCCCAGGGCCATTTGATGATCTTTGGTTTTGACCAGAAGCTCTCGGTCTTTCAGGGCGTCAACGACAATGGGGCGGGCCTTGATCGCCGGGAGGTTGGCTATGGTCTCCAGAATGTCTTGTTCGACTCCGGCGTCCCGGAGCGTCTCGGGATTCAAGAGGGCCTGATGCGTCAGCAGGGCAATGCGGGGGAGTTGGTGCCGTTCACCCGCCTCGAAATCATTGAAGTCATGGGCCGGGGTGATTTTGACGGCGCCGGTTCCGAATTCCCGATCCACCAGGATCGAATCGCCCACGATCGGAACGGTCCGGTTGGTGAGCGGCAGCTTGATGCTTTTTCCAATATGCCGGTTGTACCGGGGATCCTCGGGATGCACGGCCACCGCGGTATCGCCGAGCAAGGTCTCCGGTCGCGTGGTGGCGATGACGAGGGACGTGCCGGGATCATCGGCCAATGGATAGGAAACGTGGTACATGGTGCCGTGGACCGGCTCGTGTTCGACCTCAACGTCGGACAGGGCGGTGAGACAGCGTGGGCACCAATTGATCAACCTGTGCCCCCGATAAATGAGGCCTTCTTGGTGCAGGCGAACGAAAACGGCTCGAACGGCTTCGGACAATCCCTCGTCCATAGTGAAGCGCAGGCGGGACCAATCGCAGGAAGCCCCGAGTCGTTTCAGTTGCTCGAGGATCGTATTGCCGGATTGCTGTTTCCAAGACCAGACCCGTTCAATGAACGCGTCGCGCCCGAGTTCCTCCCGCCTGGTGCCTTCTTCGAGAAGCTGCCGCTCCACCACGTTTTGCGTGGCGATGCCGGCATGGTCGGTTCCAGGAAGCCAGAGGGTGTTCCGTCCTTGCATGCGGCGCCAGCGAATCAGAATATCCTGAAGCGTATTGTTCAGCGCGTGGCCGATATGCAGCGAGCCCGTGACGTTGGGGGGAGGAATAACGATCGTATAGGGTTGGCCCGTCGAATCGGGCGTGGCGCCGAAATAGCCCTGGTCGATCCAATATTGGCCCCAACGGGCTTCAACGGCTTGAGGTTCATAGGTTTTGTTGAGTTGTTGGGTCGCCATAGGGATGAAACTCGTGCTGAGAAAGCCAAAAATCTTAGCATGGGGGGTATACCCTCGCAAGCTAAGCGCTGGTTGGGTAGTGGTTCAGTTTGAAATTCTCTTCATGTAGGGGCCGCGTTTGGTCGGCGGCGGCTTCCGCTTATGTTGCACGTTGACCCACACACGTTTTTTCGGCAAAGTGGTGCTGTTCATCCAGTCAGGCTACCCCTTGTCGGGTCGCCTGTGAAATACAAGAACTGACTCAGAGAGACCGGGCTGATCTCCGGACTCGCTGAGGGACCACCAACAGTAAATACGCAGGAAGTCTCTTGCCTGACTGGATGGGCCGGCCCGACCTTTGTGGATCGGGTGGCGTTATCCATCTTTACCGTCACGAGGTGCCCTATGAACACCCGTCTCCTCTCTCGATCTCTCATCCTGGCTCTCCTTGTGGGTGGATGTGCGACCCCGTTGCTGGACATTCAGGAACCCACGGAACAACAACTGGTCGCGGCCAAGGAGAGCCTCGACAACACCACGCTTCCTGATTCTCCATTCCCTGAAACCCTAACGCCCCTGAAGGAGGGGCTCAAAACTGCGGTCGGCCGAGTCGTCTTTGCGGCACAACGGGTCTGCCAGCGACTCAAGCCCCGCATCGATGCTGTACGGTGCGACGCCATGTTCATGGTGCCGACGCTCTATAACAACAAACAGGTGAACGCCTTTGCCGACCAGAACGACAACATCGGGGTGTTCACGGGCTTACTCTTCAACATGCGGGAAGAATCCGAACTCGCGGCGGTGATCGCCCACGAATACGCCCATGTCATGTTGGGGCATGTCGAGAAGAAAATGACGAATGCCCTGACGGGGATGCTCCTCGCTGGAGGGTTGATGGCCGCTACGAGCAGAGGGCAATCGAACCCCGATGCCATGAGCGGAGCAATGCAACTTGGCATGCTAGCAGGCAGCCGTGCCTACAGCCCGGAGATGGAGATTGAGGCAGATCGGCTCGCCATCTACATATTGAAAGAAGCGCGGTATCCCGTCACTGCGATGCACGATTCCATCGTCCGGTTGCATCGCATTAAACCGCCGAAATCCTCAGGCTGGTTTTCGACGAGCAAAATCGGATTTCTTGAGACGCATCCGAGCAACGACCGACGCATTGCGCATATTCTTTCAGCGATTAAGGATGTGAAGGCGGGCGTCCCAGTGACAACGAAGGAGGCAGTTGGGGACGACGCAGAGCCTGGGCTAGAATGAAGGCAACAAAAAACCAAGCTGGTCAGAGCTTGGTTTTTTGTAATAGCCGTTTTGCAGAAGGAGAAAATTTTTATGAGCCGATCGGCAGATCCGCTTAGTACCTTTTTAACCCGCTACCCCCGTAGCGGATCAATGAAAGGAACCTGACGATGCAAAATCTTAACGGATTTTTCCGTCCTGGTCAGACTCGTCTTCTCAAAAAACTCTTTGCCCTCTGCGAAAAAGGAAGCCTCGGAAACCCAAGCCTCGACACGCGGTATCTCTGCGTCGCTCGCAACGATTATACGCACTGGACGACGAAGCATGCGTCAGATATGGTCTTTGTCGGCTATGCGACGCGCTCAGAAGGATTTAATCACCTGTGGTTTGAGCTTGGCGTGTGTCGAGAGTGTTTTGAGGCTGTTTAACGAGCACTGGTCAATTCCGCACCGGGCTGAAGGAGGCAGCCAGAGAGGAGGCCAGGAAAGAGTAGTCTTGGCCCTCCCTCCCAAGGGGAGCAAAGAACGTCAGCGAGAAGGGAGCCGTTTTTGCCACCTGGCCCGCGTTACGCCTTGGGCGATGGTGCGGCGTTCCTCGGCGGTCAGGCGTTGCGCTCTCGTCTTCAAGCTCCTATGTGGCATCTTGGCGACTTTGATAGCGACACCGATCACGTCACCAAGTCGTTTCTATCCTGTTGGGCCTTTGGGTACATAAGCGCTCCTTACTGGCATTCAATAAAGAGAAAGCCCTCAGCAGAGAATGTCTCGACTGAGGGCTTTCTCTGATGACTTTGACCGGGCTAGGACGATCACGTCACCCTTGCCGCGCCATGCTACGATACCACGGGACTCACGTCCTAATGCTCTTCGTCCCTAGCAGACGTTTTGCCAGCAGGCCGTGGTTATCCCCGTCATGGGGTTTTTCTGGCAATACAAAAGGGCTTTCATGAGAATCGCCCCTTTCTCCTGGCGCAAGTGCCAAGCTCATTCAATATCCTAACATACTCCGGTGGGAAATTAGTCAAAAAGAATCGTAGGAGTGAAATTCAAACTGAGACACTACCTCCGGTTGTCTTCACGAGAACGAATATGATAGAAGTCCCCAACGCATTGCTTGGGGATTCTACTGATTTGTTGACAGGTGCGGCCAACCAGGACCAGGGAGACATTCTGATGCCTAGAGGACGAGAAAAGGATCGAGAGCTTCGTCGCAAACACCGAAAGAATCAACGACGCATGAAGGCGCTTGAACAAGCACAACGCAAAGCCGGCACCAAAAAATAAGCGTCTGTATTTCTGCCTCTTATAGCGGCCCATTCCTTTTCTTGGGAGGGGGTCGTGTCTGTCCTTTCCTTTCAATCACCTCATCGATATGCCGATATCGCGCATAAAGGTGGTATTTTTCGATGCCGTCGGGACCCTGTTTCACGTCAGGGGCTCCGTTGGGGAGATCTATCTTCAACATGCTGAAAAATACGGCGTACCCCATTCTGTTGATATGGTGACTAAGATAAATCACGCGTTCAAGGACGCCTTTCGTCAAGCGCCCCCGCCGATCTTTGCTGTAGAGCAACCGGAAAAGCTGAAACAATGCGAAAGACTTTGGTGGTTTGACATCGTGCACGCGGTCTTCTATCGCGTGGGAATGTTTGAGGGATTTGACGACTACTTCGATGAAGTCTACGCAGCCTTCAGCCAGGCTGAGGCGTGGGAAATCTATCCTGAAGTGCCGGAGGTTCTTCAGCAGTTGTGCGCGCAAGGCTATGAACTGGGAGTCATCTCCAATTTCGATACGCGGTTTTTTGAAATTGTCCGGGCGTTGGGGTTGGATGATCTTTTTGATTCCATCACCATTTCCAGCATCGCCGGGTCGGCCAAACCCGCTGAGAAAATTTTCCGGCATGCCTTGGACCAACACGTGGTCGAGCCGGAAGAGGCCATGCACGTGGGAGATGATCCCAAGGAAGACTTTGATGGGGCCACCAATGCCAATTTGGCGGGGGTCCTTCTTAATCGGGATGGGACAGGAAGAGGTCGAATAGCACCCTGTATCGCCGATCTTGGTGAATTGCCAAGCATGCTTCGACAGTCATAACACCTCATCGGTAGGATGGGATTTATATGGAATGCTAGCAAACTGGGCACGGTGCCGGAGCAAGTGCGCTAAGCGATTTTAAGCAGGTCGATAACTGATGATCGAATTGTTGCAGAGATTGGCCCACGCTGATCCTGCCATTTTGCTGACTGTAATTGCGCTGTACTATCTACTGTGGGTAGCTGCAACTATTTGGATGATGAAGCGTGGGGAGGAAAATTGGGAGGAGACGGCGGGTTTGGTTTTCAGTTTTGGGTTCTTTTACGTGGTATTTGTTGCTTGGTTCTTTTTAATTGTCAAGATTGTTTTTGAAGATTCTTAGGAATATGCAGGGCATTCGATCCTCTAAGTTACTGATGAGTTTAAAGTGATTATCTTTTGGTTGGCATTCATTAGGATTTCCATTTATTCGGTAATCATGGCAAATGCCCATGAATCCTGCTGACCCGAAGTGGCTGGAAATTCTTAAGGCGCGTGGTTGGCAAACAGCTGCCTTGGCGACTGCCAGCGGGCTGATTCTTGTGTTGGTGAAATGCAAAATCATCCCAACGACTGACAGTCCCTTATGGGTCACGTTGCCATTCATTTTCTTGGTGATTTTTGCGTCGCTATTCATAGCCGCAGTAGGCGACGAGATAGCAAAAATTATCAAACCAGTAGATAGAATAAATCAATGGTATCTAAAACGTCGTGAGGTAAAGGTTGTACGTGAGTTCATTCCGTATATGACCGATAAGGATCGTGAGATCATCGGATACTTGCTATATCATAATCAGAAAATGTTTCAGGCTGATCAGGATGGGGGCTACGCTGCCCCCTTAATATCGAAAGGGATTATTCGCCCGTCTGGTAGGGCAGGACAGGTTGTTTCCACGAGTTGGATGCCGTTTGAAGTGCCCGACCATATTTGGTCTGTACTTAAAAAGAATCAAGAGACGTTTCCTTACGAGCCTCCACCTGCCAACGAAATTGAGAAGTATCCATGGGCGATACCTTGGATGGCACGGTGAACAAACATTTTGGGAGATTGTTGCCCTGACCCTCGTTCTTGGCTGCTGATCTCACAAATTTTGGTAACACAGTACTGCCTTATCACTTTCCTTGACTTCGGAAAGAATGGCCTGCTAGACTTTTTCCCAACTTCTTGGTTTTATTTGAAAAATTCTCAATGCCTGACAATAGAATTACGTAAATTCAAGTGAGTACGGAATAAACCTTTAGTATGACTTGAATATTGAGAGGGGTGCTATGAAGGATTTTTTTGAGTTGGATTGTGATTTGATTCTGCAACGACTCGTCTTAAGGGCCGAAGGCTTTGAAGAGGACTGGGGCGCAGGGGAAGACGCTGATCAGGAAAAGCTTCCCGATCCGCCCGCCGGCGTCAAGGCCGTCGCGGGCAACGGGTTTATTGCCCTGAGTTGGGATGCCGTGCCCGATGCGATGTATTACAACGTCTACTATCAGACCTCTCAAGGGGTCAGTATCAAGCCGAATGAACTGACTCGTCCGATTGCGAGCCAGGACGATTTCAACCCCGTGATCGGGGTCACCAAGGAAAAAGGGAATTGTATCGAAGGCCCTTCGTGTCCCTACACGCATAACGATCTTGCCAACGGGTTGTGTTACCACTACGTCGTCACCGTCGTGACCGCCGATGGAGAAAGTCGTGAATCGGAGGAAGTCATGACGATCCCGTCGCCGTACTTGCCAGTGCTGCAGTTCGGGCAGGAAGGCGTGGATGACGGGGAGTTTCGCTCACCGACCGGCATTGCCCTCGACAGCGACGGCAACATCTACGTGGCGGATACAGACAATCATGCCATTCAACGGTTTGATAAGGACGGCAACTGTTTAGCTCGTTGGGGCGGGGAAGCCGATTCGGAAGACGGCACGTTTTATTATCCCCGAGGATTGGCGACCGCTCCCGAAGGACACGTGTACGTGGCGGACAGCGGCAACAACCGCGTCCAGAAGTTTGACCCCGACGGGAACTTTTTGAATGCCTGGGGCAAGTTCGGCTTTGCGTGGCGAGGCGCCGAGGCCGGAAAGTTCGACGTGCCCTGGGGGGTGGCCACGGACCAGCAGGGGAATCTTTACGTGTCGGACACGAGTAATTCTCGCATCCAAAAATTTCAGTCTGACGGCGCCCCCTTGATCAAATGGGGAAAGGACGGAAGTTTCGACGGCGCCTTCTACTTCCCTCGGGGGCTGACGGTGGACTTTGCCGGCCATATTTACGTGGCTGATGAGGGCAATCATCGCATTCAGAAATTCGATTCCCGTGGCAATTTCCTGGCGAAGTGGGGAAGAGAAGGAACGGGGCTCGGACAGTTTAAATCTCCCTGGGGCGTGGCGTGCGATGCCTTGGGTAACGTCTACGTCGTGGACAGCGGAAACCACCGGATCCAAAAGTTCGATTCAAACGGTACGTATCTGTGTTCCTGGGGGAACCGCGGGCTCACGGAAGCCCAGGTGAATTTCCCTTCCGGCATCGCGGTGGACAAAGAAGGGTACGTCTACGTGGTGGATAGCGGGAACTATCGGATCTTGAAGTTCGCGCCCACCGAAGAGGAACTCGCCAGGGGCCGGGAAAAAGCCGACAAGGTCACAGAGGCGGTGAGTGCTCCGCTTGCCGTGCCGTTGGTGGGAAAACCCGGTGATACGGAGGCGATGCTGAGTTGGATGGAGGTGCCCGGCGCCGTGTCCTACAACCTCTATTTCAGTACCGACCCCGGTGTGTCCAAAGAGACGGCGACGCTCATCGAAGGAGTGACGAGTCCTTATACCCATACCGGATTGACGAACAATACGGCCTATTTCTATGCGCTCACGAGCGTTGATGAGAATGACGTCGAGAGCCCTCTGTCGGAAGAACAGGAAATCATTCCCGTGTTGATCGACGTGGCCGCCCCGCAGAATCCGGATATCGTCCTGAATCACGGGGCGTACATGACGAATTCCTTGGACGTGGTGGCGACCATTTCAGCCAGGGACGTAGATACCGGCGTAGCGGGATATTTCATTTCTGAAAATCCCATGACTCCTGGTGCAACCTTGCCGGGCTGGATCGAAGTCGAACCGGAACACAAATTCGGGGCGACGATTCCCCTGACGTTATCACCTGGTGACGGGCCCAAAACGGTTTACGCCTGGTTCAAAGACGTCGGCAATAACATCTCGATCCCGGCCAGTGCGAATATTTTGTTGAATACCTCGGGGTACGTGTGTACGGGGAAATGGGGGAAACCCGGTCGCGGCGCCTCGCTACTGCACGGCGGTGAATTCATGGCGCCGCTCTATGGGCTGACCATTGACAACCAGGGATCCCTGTTCGCGATCGACAACGGCAACACCCGTGTCCAAAAATTTGACCGTAATGGAAACTTCATCCTGCTGTGGGGGAACTTCGGTACGGCCAATGGGAATTTCAACAATCCCACGGGAATCGCGTGCGATGGAAAAGGTGACGTATACGTGTGCGATACCAGTAACCATCGCGTGCAGAAGTTCGATGGAAAACTGGGCCAATACCTCATGAAAATTGGTGGTCGCGGGAACGGGGAAGGCCAGTTCAATGCTCCCTGGGCCGTTGCCGTTGACCGGGTGCGCGGCTACTTGTATGTCGTGGATAGTGCCAATTTCCGCGTTCAGAAATTCGATGAAGATGGTGAGTTCATCATGCAGTGGGGCAGTTTCGGAAACAACGACGGTCAATTCTATTTTGCAAGGGGCATTGCCGTTGATCAGAATGACGGGATGGTGTACGTCGTGGATATGGGGAATCACCGTATCCAGAAGTTCGATACCAGTACGAACGTCCTCCCGCAGCTTGTGGCCAAATGGGGCGGTGGAATCGGTCCTGGCCATGCGAGCAGCGCACAAGCCCAGGAGCCCGGCCAATTTCGTTCACCTTGGGGGATTGCGGTGGACGGTACGGGCGACGTCTATGTCTCGGACACGGGGAACCAGCGGGTCCAAAAATTCGATCGGGACGGAAATTTCATCACGCAATGGGGTGGATTCGGCAATGCCGAAGGGCAATTCAACTTTCCTTATGGACTCGCGGTGGATCATAGAGGGCACGTCTTCGTGGTGGATAGCGGGAACATGCGCGTGCAACACTTCATGCCGGCCGAAGACGCCGACGAGTTCCTGCGCGAGGAAGCGGAAACGGTGGCCGCCCTCCCTGAAGGCGGAGAAGCATAGCCGTCTGACTCGGTACAGAGCGAGGCCCCCGGACGTCTGTGCCGTCAGGGGGCCTTATTTTTTTTCAAAGCCCGACATAGAGCGAGAAAATCTTCATTTTCTTGGTTTTTAAGGATTGAGACTTACCTCGGTCAGGTTCAGTCTGGCACGGACATCAAGGCTGACAAAAATCGGCGAGATACAGAGGATTTGTCCCATTATAGGTCGCCTAAGAAGCAACATGAGGATGACTGTTGAAAGAGGAGATGAACGATGGGTTACGGATCAATGTCAATTGCAGCAGCCATCAAAGCACTGAATGATCAATACTTCCTTCCCGCGATCCAGCGCGAATTCGTCTGGGAACCAGAGAAGATCATCCTTTTGTTTGATTCGCTCATGCGAGGTTATCCGATCAGTTCATTTCTGTTCTGGCAATTGGAGGAAAGGAACCGTGACAATTGGGAAGTCTATCGATTCATTGAGAACGCCAAGGAAGGTACGCATAACGAATTGGCTAATACGGATGGCGTTCGCCAGATGATGCTTGTGCTTGATGGACAACAGAGGCTCAGCTCTCTGCTAGTGGGATTGAAGGGAACTTACACTATCAAGATCAAGTATCGAAAGTGGAATGATCCCAAGGCTTGGGTCAAGAAGCGATTGTACCTCAACTTACTGAAGAATCCACAGAGTGTCGTTGAGGAAGACCGTGGTGCTGAAGAAGGCATATACTACGAGTTCTCTTTCATGGATAACCCGCCGGAATCGGATACCAATTGTTATTGGTTCAAGGTCGGGAGAATACTCGATTTTCATAGTGAAGATGTTTTCTACAAATTTCTCGACGACGAGGAAGAAAAACTTCCAGACGATGTGACCAAGAAACAGATCCAGGTCTTTCGCAGAAACTTAGAGCGTCTTTATCGTGCCGTATGGAAGGATGAAGTAGTCGCCTTCTACACTGAAATGAACCAGGATTATGACCGTGTTTTGGACATCTTCGTGCGTGCAAACGAAGGCGGAAAGAAGCTGAGTAAGTCCGACCTCTTACTTTCGATGATCACATCGAATTGGGTCGGAATAAATGCTCGGGAGGAGATCTCAGGGTTTGTTGATAGGATCAATAAGGAACTCACAGGGAAGAATAACTTTAACAAGGACTTCATCATGAAGACCTGCCTGGTCGTGGCCGATCTTCCGGTCGCCTACAAGGTTCAGAATTTCAATAATCAGAATCTCCAGAAGATTCGGGATCGATGGGATGACATCAAGAGTGCCATCGAGCGAGCCGTGGACTTGGTAAACTTCTTTGGCATCGACAGGGACAATCTGACGAGCGCCAATGCCTTGATTCCATTGATCTACTATCTGTCCCATCGGCCAAAATTGACGCTGATAGGCAGTACTCCTTTCGACGTGAGGAATTCCAGTCTGGTCCGTAAATGGGTAGGCGTTGCACTCTTGAATGGAGTCTTTGGTGGATCTTCCGACAATATCCTTCGCGATTGCCGTATAGTTCTTCAGAAGCTCAAGGGGGCCGAGGCAAATTTTCCGGCCGGTGGAATCAACCAAACCGTCGAGCGTTCAGGGCGCAAGGCTTCCTTCGACGAACACGCGATGGAAGACGTTCTCTCGCTGAAATATAATGAAAGGCACACCTTCCTAGCGCTGACACTGTTCTATGAGGAAAACGGCTGGGGAACGATGACTTACCACGTGGACCACATTTTCCCACAGAGCATGTTCGAGCCAAGCAAATTGAGGGATGCGGGATTCGCTCAGGAACAGATAGATCGTTACCGAAGCGAACTTATGAACAGACTCGGGAATCTACAGTTGTTACTCGCCCGCGAAAACCAACAGAAGTTGGACAAGCCATTTAATAGATGGATCTCTACACGGGACGGAGGATTCAAGGCGCGCCATCTCATCCCCGATGATCCAACGCTTTGGACCCTGGAGCGGTTCGATGATTTCATCGAAGCTCGCGAGGAACTGATCGCTACCCGGCTTAGGCAGTTGTTCGGGGTAAATTGAGGGGGAGGTAATTAGTGGAACAGAATTGCCAGCAGAGTATTCCTGCGGGATGCTAAAGCCCTATTGATGGCTGTCTTGCTTTCGGTACGTGGGCGGCGGACCGGGCGAGATGGCTAAAGACCGACGGGGAGTATGCCTGAGGAAGGCAACTCTATAACAGCTTGATCAGAGTGACAATTAGCCCGCCTTGGACAGTCAGGCTACCAACCAGCCATTTCACCATATCGCATTTGAATTTCAGTAGGTCGGATTTGATCCCTTCGATAGTGTTTTTGGTAAATTGCCGCAGGGCTTCAATATCGGTTTTGGTGGCCAGATTGCTATTGAGTAGATTGACCTGCTCTATGGCAAGGGCTTCGGCCTGCTCTTCGGTAAAGCCTTTCTCCGTCAGGTGTTTGACGAATTTATAGGTGTCGAATGCGATGGCGTCACTCATGGGGGAATTCTAAGCAGTCACATCATCGAATGCAACATGCTGACTCCGTGGAGCCGATGAAGGCGTTGAAGGGCTCTTTATTTACCGTCGATTTTTTTAGAAAAACTTGCTAAGCTGCTTTCACAGTTTTTCTCACCGTTTGCGTTCAAAGACAACGTAGCAAATTCACTTCTGATGATTCGGTCATCGGGCATACACATTTTCTGGGGAACGTGCTGATGGCTCTCTGGGACAAAACGCGAATCGGCTTAACCTTTGATGACGTGGTGTTGGTGCCGGCCAAATCCGAAGTGATGCCCAGCGACGTGGATTGTGCCACGCACGTCTCGCGTCACATTACGATCAATATTCCGATTTTGAGCGCTGCCATGGATACCGTGACGGAAGGTCGCTTGGCCATCGCATTGGCGCGAGAAGGCGGAATCGGGGTTCTCCATCGGGCTATGTCGCCGGAGAACCAGGCCAGGGAAGTGGATAAGGTCAAAAAATCAGAAAGCGGCATGATTCTGGATCCCATTACGATCTCGCCTGATCAAACCATTCGTGATGCCCATGAAATCATGGCGACCTATCGGATTTCCGGTATTCCGGTTACGAGAGATAAGAAGTTGGTGGGGATTCTGACCAATCGGGATCTGCGATTCGAGTCCCGGTTGGATCTGCAAGTCTCTCAGGTGATGACGCAGGAACGGTTGGTGACGGTGCCGGAGGGCACGAGTTTCACTAAAGCCCGTGAAATTCTGCACGAGCATCGCATTGAAAAATTGCCCGTGGTCAACGACGAGTTCGAGCTCAAGGGGCTCATCACGATCAAGGACATTCAAAAACAGATCAAATACCCGAATGCCTGCAAAGATACTCACGGCCGGCTGCGGGTCGCCGCGGCCGTCGGCGTGGGAGAGGACGTGCCGGAACGCGTTGAGCGGCTGGTCAAGGCCGGTGTGGACATGCTCGTCGTGGATACGGCGCACGGGCATTCCCATAGCGTCATGGATACCGTGAAAATGATCAAGCAACGCTATGCGTCCATGGAGGTGGTGGCCGGGAACATCGCTACGGCGGAAGGCGCCAAGGAACTCGTGAGCGTGGGGGCTGATGCGGTGAAGGTGGGCGTGGGGCCGGGCTCGATTTGTACGACGCGGATCGTCTCGGGAGCCGGGGTTCCCCAACTGACCGCCATTGCCGATTGTGCCGAAGCGCTGAGCGGAACCAATGTTCCGGTGATTGCCGACGGAGGCATCAAATATTCTGGCGACATTTCTAAAGCCTTGGCTGCGGGAGCTTCCGCGGTGATGATCGGGTCCCTGTTTGCCGGCACCGAAGAATCACCGGGGGAAACCGTCTTGTATCAGGGCCGTACTTATAAGGAATATCGAGGCATGGGATCGCTCGGGGCCTTGGAACGATGGGGTCGCGACCGTTACCGGCAGGAAGGGCAGGTCGCGGCAAAGCTGGTGCCGGAGGGAATTGAAGCCCGTGTCCCCTATAAAGGCTTGTTGTCCAATATGGTGTATCAATTGGTCGGCGGGCTGAAAGCCGGAATGGGATATTGCGGATGCCGCTCCATTCCGGATTTGCAACAAAACGCCCGGTTCATTCGTCTCACCAACGCAGGATTGCGAGAAGGCCACGTGCATGACGTGGTCATAACCAAGGAGGCGCCCAACTATAGGGCTGACGTCGAATAAGTGAGGCAGGACCCGACTTTGACAACCTCATCCATGGCGTCCTGTCACGATACGATCGTCGTTCTGGACTTCGGGTCACAATACACCCAACTGATTGCTCGCAGGATTCGGGAATCCCACGTTCACTCCGTAATCCTTCCTTCTTCCGCTTCCCTGGAAACCATTCAAGCGAACAGACCCAAAGGCATCATTCTGTCCGGAGGACCGGCCAGTGTGACGAACGTCGGCCGGCCGGAATGGTCGAAGTCGATTATGAAGGAAGAGGTGCCGATTCTCGGCATTTGCTACGGCATGCAATTGATGGCGCAATCCATGGGTGGGCGAGTCGGCCGGGCGAAGCAGAGGGAATTCGGTCGCGCTGAATTGCTGGTTCAGGATGGATCGGATCTGTTCAAGGGGCTGGTTGGGAAGAGTCCCTTTTCGGTTTGGATGTCGCACGGAGACCGGATTGAAAGAGTGCCCCCAGGCTTCAAGCCCATTGCGCGGACGTCGAATTCTCCCATTGCCGCGATGAAATCAGTCAACAGGCGACAGCGCTTCTACGGTCTGCAATTTCATCCCGAAGTCGCCCATACCACGCACGGCGCCCGTATCCTCAAAAACTTCGTCCGTCATATTTGCGGGGCGAAACCGACCTGGACCATGGGGTCGTTTTTGCACAATTCCATCGACCAAATCCGTGGGCAAGTGGGCAAAGAGCGCGTGCTCTGTGCCCTGAGCGGAGGCGTCGATAGCACGGTTGCCGCGGCCATGACGCATCGGGCCATCGGTAAGCAGTTGACCTGTGTATTTATCGATAATGGTGTGATGCGGAAACAGGAAGCCAAGCAGCTCAAGCAGGTGTTCAGGTCGTTCAGGGCGGGCACCCATTCGCTTCGCTCAGGGCAGGCTCCGGCCCGCCCCTACGTCCGGATGGTCGATGCTTCCGGAGAATTTTTACAAGCGTTGGGTCGAACGACCGATCCCGAAAAGAAGCGCAAGATCATCGGGCGTCAGTTCATCAAGGCGTTCGAGCGCGAAGCGCGCAACATCGGCAATGTGCGATATCTTGTCCAAGGCACGCTCTACCCCGACGTGATTGAAAGTATCAGCCACAAGGGACCTTCCGCGACGATCAAGTCGCATCATAACGTCGGGGGGCTTCCCGCACGGATGAAACTCCGCTTGGTCGAACCGCTCCGGGAACTGTTTAAGGATGAAGTCCGACTGCTGGGCAAGGAACTGGGCCTGCCGGATGATGTCGTTTACCGTCATCCTTTTCCGGGTCCGGGCTTGGCCATTCGTATTCTTGGCGCCGTGACGCCGGCTCGCTTGGCCATGCTCCGTGAAGCCGACGCCGTGTTTATTTACGAATTAAAGGCGCAGGGATTGTACCGGCAGACGTGGCAGGCGTTTGCCGTGTTGCTGCCGGTGCGCACCGTGGGGGTGATGGGTGATCAACGGACGTACGAGCACGTCATTGGATTACGGGCCGTGACCAGCGTGGACGGCATGACCGCGGACTGGGCGCCGTTGCCGCAAGCCTTTCTGGCGCACGTGGCGAACCGGATCATCAACGAAGTGCCGGGTGTGAATCGTGTCGTGTACGATATCAGTTCCAAACCACCGAGCACGATCGAATGGGAGTGATGGACATTTCATACAATCCATAAGTTATAAACAAAGAACAATGTTGCAGGATTGAGCATGCTTTGCATCAAAACTGAAATACCGCAAGAGATATGCGATATTGATGATGAGTTAAAAGCGATCTATCACAGTAAAGATACAGTATGCATTTGGGTATTCAGGACTAGGAAAGACAGGAACAGGTTTATGGATGAAACAATTGGAATGCTAAAAGATGAAAGGGAAAAACATTTTGAATCTTTCTACGATTAAAAAGTCTCAAGGTAGAAGAGTAGGTCGGATTAGCACAGCGTAATCCGACATTTTTTATTTTTGCCGACCAGCGGGGACGTCAGTTTACGCTTCGCTAACCTGACCTACGGGATGAATAAAATGGCATCGGGAACAGCAATGTTACCTCTGTTCATGGATACAAGGAGTTGCAGTGCGCGGTAGAGGCCTTTGAAAGCCATGATGGTTCGATTGCAAAAAGTCATTGCTGCCAGTGGGGTCGCGTCCCGGCGTGCGGCTGAAACCATGATTCGAGACGGTCACGTCACGGTGAACGGCAAAGTCGTGCGTGTGCTCGGAACGTGTATTGATCCGTCGAAAGACCATGTGAAGATCGATGGACGTCACGTGCAACCGGCCGAGCCCGAAGTGTTCGTTCTGTTGCATAAGCCGTCCGGATACGTCACCACGATGAACGACCCCCAAGGCCGGCCCACGATCTCGGATCTGGTGCCGAAGGTGAAAGTGCGCGTGTTTCCGGTCGGCCGGCTGGACTATGACACCGAAGGGCTGTTGTTGTTGACGAATAACGGAAAGGTGGCGCAAGCGTGCGTCCATCCCCGGTATCACGTGCCGAAGACGTATTTGGTCAAAGTGTCGGGCGTGTGTACGGACGAGGAAATCCGAAACCTTGAGGACGGGGTTGCTCTGGATGACGGGATGACTGCTCCGGCTACCATCAGAAAATCCGGAAAGGCCAAAACCAATTCCTGGCTGGAACTGACGATTCACGAAGGCAGAAAACATCAGGTCAAGCGCATGCTCGAAGCCTTGGGCCATCGCGTCGTGCGTATCAAACGCATTCGTTTCGGCCCGCTTGAATTGGGAACCCTCCCCGTGGGCGTTTCCCGCTTTGCCACCGATGCCGAAGCCAATGCCTTGCGCGCGATCGTGCATCGAACAACCAGGACCAGAAATGTCCGTGAACCGGTTGAGCCGTCAGACTTGCAAAGTTCGAGGCTGGATAGGGATACTGTGCCGCCGCGCGTGCGTCGAACGAAGGCTCCGGCAAAAAGGACTTCGAGCGGCACGGGCCGCAAGGCGCGTCCGGCTTCCGGCAATGCCCGGCGACCGGGGCCAGTGGGAAAAGGCCGGGGTCGTACACGGACTCGAAAAGGGTGAGCAACAGAGTGAAGCGTACACACCATTGCGGAGAATTGACGCGTGACCAGGATGGTCAAACCGTCACGTTGATGGGATGGGTGCATGGCCGGCGTGATCACGGGGGCGTGTTGTTCATCGACGTGCGTGACAGGTTCGGGGTGACGCAACTCGTTTTCGACGTAGAGAGCGATCAGGCCATTCATGAACAGGCCAATGAACTCCGCAACGAGTTTGTGATCGCCGCCACGGGACAGGTGCGGCTCAGACCCGAGGAATCGGTGAATCCACAGATCACGACCGGGGAAATCGAAATCAAGGTTGACGCATTGGATGTATTGAACCGCGCCAATACCCCGCCCTTTTTAATCGAAGACGACAGTCAGGCCACGGAAGCCCTGCGGTTGAAGCATCGGTATTTGGATTTACGCCGGCCTCCCATGCAGCGATTACTCACGCTCCGGCACGACGTGACCTACCGGACCAGGCAGTTTCTCCATGAACGCCGGTTTCTGGAAATCGAGACCCCGATCCTCACGAAAAGTACGCCCGAAGGAGCCCGTGACTACCTGGTGCCGAGCCGCGTCAATCAGGGGGCCTTCTTTGCCCTGCCGCAATCGCCGCAATTGTTCAAACAGATTCTGATGGTCGGCGGTGCCGACCGGTACTTTCAGATCGCCCGGTGCTTCCGCGACGAAGATCTGCGGCTCGACCGGCAACCCGAGTTTACTCAGATCGACCTTGAGATGTCGTTTGTGGAACGCGACGACGTCATGAACCTGACGGAAGAGCTGCTGAGGCTCGTGTGCAAGGAAGCCGCGGGCGTTTCGTTGCCGTCTCCGTTTCCGCGTCTGACCTATCAGGAAGCCCTATCACGGTACGGGACCGATAAGCCCGATCGTCGGTTCGGGTTGGAGCTTTGTGACCTGAACGAAGTCGCCAAACAGGTCGAGTTCAAAGTCTTCCGGGAGACGGTGGAAAAAGGCGGACAGGTTTCCGGGCTGGTGGTCAAAGGCGGCGCGGACATTGCGCGCAACCAGATCGACCGGCTCATCGACATGGCCAAAGGGTTCGGGGCTAAGGGCCTGGCTTGGGTCAAGATTACCCCAGAATGGCAATTCGAGTCGGCGATTGCCAAATTTCTCGATGCCGGACTGTTTCAGGCCGCGTTGCCGGATGCCGGTCCCGGTGACCTCCTGCTGTTTGTCGCGGACAAGCCTGCCGTCACGTATGACGTGTTGGGCCGGCTTCGCTCATACCTTGGCGTCGAATTGGAGTTGATCGATCACGACAAGTGGGAGCCGGTATGGGTGACGGATTTTCCCATGTTCGAATACGATGCAACGGAACAACGGTACGTGGCGCTGCATCATCCTTTTACGTCGCCTCGTATTGATCATCTTCCCAACTTGGATTCCGACCCGTTGCACGTTCACGCGCAAGCCTATGACGTGGTTCTCAACGGCTTCGAGATCGGCGGCGGCAGCATTCGTATCCACCGGAGTGAGTTGCAGCAACAAGTGTTCAACCTGCTGGGGATTTCCAAGGAAGCCGCTCAGGAGAAGTTCGGGTTTTTGCTGGACGCGTTGGAGTATGGCGCGCCGCCCCACGGTGGAATTGCCCTGGGCTTGGACCGTCTGCTCATGCTGCTTGGAAAAGCCGAGTCCATTCGAGAAGTCATTCCCTTCCCCAAGACGCAAAAAGTGCAATGTCTGATGACCGAAGCCCCGTCGGACGTTGGACAGACGCAACTCAAGGAATTGGGCATCAAACTCGACCTTGAAATCTGAGGTTCCTCGATGCTGTAGCGGCGTGTAGCCGGTTTCTCAGGCGTTCTGCACGTTCACCACGATGCTGTGCAGGCCCGTGGCGCCGTTGGGTTGGGGACGGGTGATGGTTGAGGTTTGCACGGTGCCGGTGGTATCGATGGCGCGTACGGAGACCATGCTCTTGCCGTCCGGCATGTCGGGTCGCTGATAGTTCCAGACTACCCAGGACCACGGGGAGTGGGGCGGTTCGATGGTGGCGTCGAGCCACGTTTTCTCCTGGTCGAAACTCAGTTGCACTTGCGAAATGGAGTTGGGACCGCCGAAGGCAATGCCGCGGAACTGCACGTTGGGCCCGCGGATGTCCTGATAATGTCCCGGACTGTCGATTCGGGAAAAAATATGGATCGTTCCCTCGTCGGTCCACCCCTTGCGTTGCCAATATCCCTGATAGTCGCCGTTGTATACTTCAATTTCCGTAATCCATTTGACGTTTTTGATCCCGTATAACCCGGGGACGATCAAACGGAGCGGAAAGCCATGAGCCTTCGGGAGCTTTTCCCCGTTCATGAGATAGGCCAACATGACTTCATCATGCATGGCCCGTTCAAAGGGAATGCTGTCATGATAGGCGTCGGCTCCTCGGAAAATGACGTCCCGTGCGGTTTCGGGATCGGCCCCGGCTTCGAGGAGCAACTCTTTCAAAGAAATCCCCCGCCAAATCGCATTGCCCAGACTCGTCCCTCCCGGGAGGGTATCGATGCATATGAGCGTGGATACCTGGTCGAACGGTTTGCGATTCAGGACGTCCCGCCACTTGAGCACCATGGGGTTGGTGACTGCGCCTTTGATCACCATTTGCCATTGCTCCTGGTCGAGATCGCGCGATAAGTTGTACGGCGAGTCCATATAATTCACGGTATAAAATTTTTCGTTGGGCGTGAAATACCGGGTTTCACGGGCGGGGACGGCAAACATGCTGCCCAGGTCGCACCCGCTGGTGAGGCTGCCGAGGCCTACAAGCGTTCCCAGGCTGCCCAGTTGAAACAATTTGCGACGGGTGATGTCCATGAGTGAGGAAGGCACGTTTGAGGATGATCAAGTCCTTGCATTCACTATAGTACAGTGACGGACCCTCTGCAAGAGGGAGAGGGTTGTTGTCGCTGTGCCATCCCTGCTCGGAGGCAGGGACAAGCCTCATGGCGCTTTCTCATGTAGGCTGTTGAGCCAAGACCAATGGAACGGGTTCCCATATCTGGCCCCCGTTGTGCGTCCGGAAAAGGCCGGCTCGATTGGTGCCGACGTACAAGGTCGACGGGTCCGTCGGATTGATGACCAAGGCCCGAATATTGAGATTGGTCAGCCCCTCATTGACCGCGTCCCAGGTTTGGCCCCCGTCACGGCTTATATGGACTCCGGCTCGACTGGTCACAAAAACGACTCCCGGGGTCACAGGGTCGAGAATGAGGTCGCTGAAAAATTGATCGGGCAGGGCTTCACCGATACGTTGCCAGGATTCCCCGCCATCGGTGGTTTTGTAGAGTCCTTTCAACGTGGCCGTATACACGGTTTGGGGTGTATGCGGGTCGATCTTGATTTTGACCACGCTGAGGGCGCGGGACGCTTTCAATACGTCGGGTGGCACCAGGCCGTTGTTGACCTTCGTCCATGTTTTGGCTCCGTCGAGCGATCGATAAACTCCTCCGCTGGTACCGGCATACAGGGTCTGCGGCTGGTTGGGATCCACGTCGATCGTGACGACCATGAGGACTTCGATCATGCCGTCCATGCGTTTGGCCCAGGTGGCTCCGGCGTTTTCCGTTTCAAAGACGCCCATCGACGTGGCGGCAAAAATATGTTGGCTCGATCCCGGAACGAATTTGATTTCGTGCACCACCGAGGTAATCGTCACGCCTTCAAGCCCCTTGCGTTGCGAGATCCACTGGTGGCCGCCGTTAAAACTTTTAAAGACCGCATCACCTTTGGTGCCGGCGTATACGTTGGCCGGAAGCAGAGGATCGATGGCAAGCGAAATCACGCGCGAATGAGTCATGCCTCTTGAAATATTCTTCCAGGTTTTGCCGGCATCGCGTGTTTTGAAGATGTAATCGTTCGTGGCGATATAGAGCAGGTTTGGCTTGGTCGGATGCAACGCAATCTCGACGACCGGTTCGCCGCTTCCGCCGCAAGCCGAAAGGGTCAGACAAAAAATGAGAATTGATGGAAGACGTGTCAACGTGGATTCGCGATTGGGGATGGATCGTCCAGTCACACTATCATACGGACGATTGGTTGAGAAGAGGCGTTTCGTTCAAGATGAAAGGAGAGGAAAGGGTGTGAATGAGAAGGTCTTTCTCCAAAGATTCTGCTAAAGAGATTTACATGTCAAAGAAGTACTTGAGATTCAAAGAGATTCCCCAGAAGCTCAAATCATCGGCTTGAATGGCATAGCGAATGGGCAGATTGCTCCCGGGCGTTCCGGGCGGCCCGACCGTGGAAGCGTGTCCTCTCAACGGCTTCCACGCATTATCGCCGTCCTCGAAATCCCCAAAGGCATCGCCATAGTGGAGTTTCAATCCTACGGAAAATCGTTCACTCCACGCGTAATCCATGCCCGCTATCCACTGGTACCCGAACAACGTATCGGACAGCACTTCGTCGGCTAAGGAGGCCAGGCCTGCCGCGTTGCGATTTCGCCCCAGTTCCTGGAGTCTGTCTCTGTCGTTTGTTCGGATCGATGCTCCCGAATAGTCCATTTGCACGCGCATCACCCCTAATCCAACACCCATGTAGGGGGTCACCTTGGCCGAGAGCATATTGTGAAAATCATAGTAGATGTTTGCAAAGAAATTAGGTAATTAGGGCGTTTCGTAACCAATGTGTGGTAGAAAACACGCATGGTTACAGGACGACATACGGTTTTTAGTTGTGCGGCCAACTTTCTGCGCGGCCGGAAGTGCATTTTCTGTGGCTCCTTTCAGATCTTGCACACCCGCCGCGGCTATGTGAAATGTGGGCGCTGCGGGAAAAGCAAAAGCCTCCAGCGGTTGCGCCGGGAGATCCGGATCCTGCAAGGCTTCTATCAATTGCAACCCGCCTATCGGTTGAGCCAGGATCTGGGCCTGGATGTCAAAGTGGTCACCCGCATCTATCACCGACTCCGCGAAGCGTTGTTTCATGTGACCGAACTGGAAGCCGGGCAACTCAAGGGTGAGATCGAACTGGATGCGGCCTATTTCGGCGGCCGCCGGAAAGGCCAGCGGGGGCGGGCGACGGCGGGGAAGAGCGTCGTGTTCGGGCTCCTGGAGCGGGACGGGCGCGTGTACACGAAAGTCGTCGAGTCGGTCAGTGCGGAAGAATTGCTGCACCATATTCAAGCCCACACCCGGAAAGGCTCGGTCTATTTCACCGATGCCTTTCGGGGCTATCAATCATTGAAACGCTATGGCCACCATCATACCGTGAATCATGCGAAAACGTTGGTGAGCTGGCGGACGAAGAATCACATCAATGGCATTGAAGGGTTTTGGAGTTATGCCAAACATATCTTGTATCAATATCGCGGGGTCTCGAGGTATCATTTCCCGCTGTATCTGAAAGAAATCGAGTATCGCTTTAATCACCGACAGGAGAATGTCTTCAAACAGTTTCTGAAGATCTATTTTGGTTACGTTTCGCCCTAATTACCGAAATTATCTGCGCTGAAATCACTGATTTTTTCACTTCGTTCGACAAATTCCGCCTGTTTGGGATCACCGGGAACGTTGAGTGCTGAACGTTCGCCGCTTTGCTCGCGACGAAAGTATTCAGCTTCAAGACGAAAGTCGTGCAAAGCATAGCCGAGGTTGATCCCGGCCAGTACCCCCGTGCCAAGATCAAAACTGGTCGTCCGTTTCGGCAGGGCTCTGGGTGAACATTGTCCCAATGGAAGCGGGACCGTGGTGTTGTCGTTCAACGTGTCTGCTCCCAACCATTGATCGCAGTTTGTCCCAATGCCGTTATTCGTGCGCGTGGACTCCAGATCGTTCGGTATGGAGACCCCTATGTCCGCGCCGACGTAAAATCCCTGGCGTTCATTGGTTCCGGAAGCGCCCGCGTTCGTGCTGACGAGCAGGACAACCATCATAAAAGCTATTCCAAGCGTAGCATGTGCCATTTTGCTCATCGAAAATCCTCCAGGCCATATCGAAATTATGCGAAACCCGAACTGGTTACTCGATAGCGGGAAGGGTGGAGACGGGGGCTTTTGCGGCGCGTTCATAGCGGGCCATGGCTTCGGGCATCCATTTCTGAAGGTCTTCAATGCGCGTGTCGTGGGCAGGATGAGTAGACAGAAATTCCGGAGGGCCGCCTTTGGACGATTCCGCCATACGTTTCCACAGGAGCACGGCTTCTCTCGGATCGTATCCGGCATCGGCGGCCAGGAGTAACCCGATGTAGTCCGCTTCCGATTCGTGGCCTCGACTGAAGGGCAGTAAGACGCCGATGCCCAACGCCTGCATGGCCAATGTTTGAGCGAGTGGCTTCAGGTCCAAAGCCGCTGCAGCGATTCGCATCCCCAGATCGGCTGCCGTGTGCTGGCTGACTCGTTCGGCCCCGTGCCGGGCCAGGGCGTGAACCACTTCATGCCCCATGATCGCCGCCAATCCGTTTTCGTTTTTTGCCTCAGGGAAAATGCCTGTGTAGAAGGCGATTTTGCCGCCGGGCAGGGCCCAGGCATTCTTGGTCTTGTCGTTTTTGATCACCGTGACTTCCCATTGAAACGACTTCGCGCGTTCGGCGTATTTGGATTGCTTGGCCGCTGCAATAATCCGTTCGGCCACGCGGTTCACGGGCTCGACTTCGGCCGGGTTTTTGGAGATGACGACTCTTGGATCATTGATGGCTTGGGCGTAGGCTTTGTTGCCCATATGGACTTCCTGGCTTTCAGGGATGAGCAGAAACTGTGACCGGTCCGTGTAAGGGTTAGTCGTACACCCTGCAACGCTGAGGAGGACAAGAAACAGGGTCAGCGTTGGGGCCGCGTGTTTAATGATTTTTCGGACGTGCATCAGAGTCACTTTTCCTGCGCGTGATTCTTTGATTCGTGAAGACTTCTCTTATTATTACGATTCGGGGATGGAAATGTCGAGTTCTTCGACGGTTTCATATCTCGCCATGGCCGGCGCCGTTTCCGGTCGCGGTCCTATGATCAGGATAACAAACTGATCCGGTTTGATGTGCGTGCGAGCCGCTTTTTGGACTTGGTGTACCGTTGCTTGTTCGATACCCGTTCTGAATCGGCTCAGCCAATCGGCAGGGTACCCGAAATATTCATAGGTGAGAAATTTCCCGAGAAGTTTTCCGGGAGAATCGACCGAAAAGACAAATGAATTCAGGAGACTGGCCTTGGCCTTGTGTATTTCCTCTTCAGTCGGGGGTTCCGTCTCCTTGATCTTATGGGCTTCCTCCAGTAAGGCGTCGATACCCGCTTGCGTGGTATCCGTTTTGGTGGACATGGAAAAACTGGCGGTGGCCGGATAGTCCCACCCGAATCCGATTCCGCCATCCACGTCATAGGCCAACCCTTTTTGCGAACGGATACTTGAAAAGAGCCGGGCCCCGAAAGACCCGGAGACGATTTGGTTGATGATGACCACCGGATGGTAGTCCGGGTGTTTTCGCGTGAGTCCCAAATGGCCGATGATGATCTTGGCCTGGGTCATGTCGTCTTTTTCAACGTAATAAACTCTTTTCGTGGTGGAGGTCTGGTACGGGACGATCGGATCATCGAAGGTTTTCCCTCGCGGCCATTTCCCGAACGTGCGTTTGACCAGATCCAACGCCTTCTCCGTTTGGAAATCGCCGACCATGCCCAGGATGACACGATTCGGGACAAAATATTTCGCATGCCAATCGATGAGATCCTGTTGAGAAATATTGTTGATGGCGGCATAGGTCTCGACCCGGGCATAGGGTGAATCCTTGCCGTACACCAACTTTGCAAATTCCCTGGACAGGATGCCGCCGGGATTGTCGTTTTGCCTGGCGATCCCCGCCATGATCTTCCTTTTGGCGAGGGCCAGTTTTCCCGGATCGAAGCTCGGGTTTCGCAGGACGTCGCCGAACACCCCAAAGACCTCGGAGAAGTCTTCGATCAAACACGTCATCGAGGCCGAGCCCGCGGTGGTGCCGATGCCGGTTTCAATGGAAGCGGCTTTGCGTTCCAGGTAATCATCGAGCCGATCGCCGGTCCACGTCGTCGTGCCTCCGCTTCGCATGACGGTCCCCGTGAGCCCGGCCAGCCCCACCTTGTCGGCCGGTTCCAGTCGGGAGCCGGTCCGGATGCGCGCCGAAACCTGGACGATCGGGAGTTCGTGATCTTCCAGGAGAAATACCACCATGCCGTTATCCAGGACGACCCGGGTCGGTTGGGGAATATGCAGATCCGGCAGAGGAGGATACGTCAGTTGCTCAACCGTGTTCGCCTGACCAAGTGCTTGCGTGCTCAGCGCAAGAACGATAGCAGCGCATGTGATCAAGCATGGCAGAAAGCGTCGTGGGTTTTGCCGGAGGTATTCTCTCACGTCATGATTCTTTCTGGCGGGCCGTTGGTGTGGGAGCGGCAGGTGGGGACATGGTCTCGATTTGTGCCACGACCCGATTTGAGGCTGTGAACGTTTGCCGGGCAATACGCCGGATGTCGGCTTTCGTCACGCGGTCAAAGCGTTGGATATAGCGAAACAGTTCTCGCCAATCACCGAAGAGAGTATGGTAATCCGTCAGGCTCATGGCCAAACCGAGGTTGCTCTTCAAGGAATAAATCAGATTGGCTTTCGCCCTCGTCCGGAATTTGGCCAATTCCTCGTCCGTGACGTCTTCGGTCTTCAGGCGATTCAGCTCTTCGCGGATGGCTTGCTGAACGGTTTCATTGGCGACCCCGCGCGCGGGCACCGCGTACGCCACCCACAGGTGCGGATATTTTTCGCCCGGGTACGCCCCATAGGCCCCGGCGTCGACGGCGATTTGTTTGTCCCGGACCAAGGAGCGGTAGAATCGCGAGGTCCGTCCGTTCGTCAAAATGTCGTCGATGGCGTCGAACACGGGTTGATCGGGACCCGTTGCCGCGGGTTTATGGTACCCCTCCATATAAAAGGGCTGAGCCGGATCTTTGATCGTCACCACTTTTTCTGAAATCGACGGGGGTTCCACGGTTCTCAAGGGCGGAGGCGCCGGCCTGCCGGGAATCCGGCCGAAATAGGTTTCGAGTAGGGGAATCAGGGTCTTCGGGTCAATGTCTCCGACGATCGCCGTGACCATATTGGATGGGACGTAATAGGTTTCGAAAAACTCTTTGGCATCGGTCATGGTATAGGATTGAATGTCGCTGGCGTAGCCGATCACCGGATGGTGGTAGGGGTGGGCCGTGAAGGCCGTAACCACGAATTGTTCAAAGAGCCGGCCAACGGGCCGGCTTTCCGTGCGCATCCGGCGCTCTTCCATGACCACGTCCCGTTCTTCGTAGAACTCACGAAACACCGGGTGTAGAAACCGTTCCGATTCCAGATAACAGAAGAGTTCGATCTTGTTGGCCGGGAGCGCATAAAAATAGCCGGTGACGTCGGCACCCGTAAAGGCGTTTAAGGCGACTCCGCCTTCTCGTTCAACGATGTCCCCGAATGCGTTTTTCTGCACGAATTTCGCGGCGGCTTGTTGCTTGCCTTTAAAGACGTTCGATAAGTCTTCGATGCGTTGGGCGTCGGACGTGGGACTCAACCTGGCTTCCTGGTATGCCAGATACGCCTGTTCCAATTCCTCCAGGGCTTTTTTCTCTTCTTCGTAGTTTTTCGTGCCGAGGCGCGGCGTGCCTTTAAAGGCCATGTGTTCGAACATGTGCGCAAGCCCGGTCCGTCCCGTGTCTTCTTGCGCCGACCCTACGTTCACGGCCGTCATAAAGGCAAAAACCGGGGCTACGGGACGTTCGACGAGAATGAACTTCCAGCCGTTCTTGACGGTGTATTCCGTGACTTTCTGCTCGAAAGACGCGAGGTCTATTCCTTGCGAAGCGGACGGAAAACAGAAAATGCAAAACAGGAGCAGGATGAAAAGGCGTCGTGGCGTTTGCTGTGCGGGAATCCAAAGCATAGGCAGGTTTGCGCAAGAGTTCTTTCTGATATCCTAACCAGTTCAATAAGGCCTTGCAAGTTAACGGCACATCATCCGAAAAAATCGAACGATCAGATGGGAGAGGACGCGATGAGCAGGAATACAGGCGCTGCCGCCATCACGGCGGAGTCACGTGCAACCAGCCTTCGTTTTGTCATGCTACGTGAGCGACGGTGGGAAGAATCTTACTACGACCCCGACTCTTGCGGGCTTGGGAGATGGGGAAGGGAGGCGCTGCATTTTCACCGGGGGGCAAAAGCGCCTCGACCTGGTACTTGATTGAGTTCAGCAACGCTTTTTCCGGTCGGTTGCGGGAAAGCACCCGCAACCCGATCAACACATTCAATAAGGTGCGTGAGGTTGTGCTCGGAACCACCGATTTGGAAATCTCTCCACTGGCTTGGCCCCGTTCGATCAGTTTGCGGAAGAAATTTCTTTCGACATAGGAGAAGGTCCTATTGACGATTTTTGAAATCTTTTCATCATGCGGCGATAACTCCAAGGCCGTATTGATGATAAAACATCCGTTTCGTTCCTCACCTTTCTCTATCCCGCCACAGATCTCATCGAATAAACCGGTGATGGCTTGGCGGGGCGAATACGTCTTGATTCGCTCTGTTAGTAGGGGCTTGACGAAGGTGCGATTGTAGTTGTGTAAGGTTTCAATAAAGAGGGTGTATTTGTCGCCGAACGTGTCATACAGACTGGCCCGGTTGATGCCCATGGATTCCACGAGATCCTGAAGGGACGTTCCCCTATAGCCATGATCCCAGAAGGTCACCATCGCCTTCTGCATGACATCATCAACACCAAATTGTTTTTTTCTTGGCATCGCCAGGTCGAATACCGCATGGGTTTTTTACGGCGGTGGCTACATTCTATCTCAATTACATCAAAATATGCAATACTTAATATTATTTCAGTAGCATGCTAACATTTTGACCTCTCTCCCCTTAAGCCGCATCGCAGCTCCGCAGCAAGGATTTGGCTGCGATACGACGTGATCAGCACATTCTTGTGTTAAAGGCGGTCAGATGTGGCAGCCTGAAAGGAAGGGATATAGAGGTCGAGTCCGGCGCCGTGCCACGGTTGAAGCCGTGGTCCTTCGTACTTATACCCGCCATCAGTGGGATTGGTTTTCAACAACAACGGCGTGTCGAGATTCAAGAAGTAAAGCCGGAGGCAACAACATCACGGTGGAGTCACGTGCAACCAGCCTTCGTTTTGTCAGGCTACATGAGCGATGCTGGACTGGATTTTCCGGCTGTAGTGCTTGGGGGTACGGGAGGCTGGGTAGGAAAAGACCCTGGTATCGGCCGGCGGTAAAAGCGCCTTCACCTGGGACACGATTGCCTGCATCACCGGTTTGTTCGTTTCGCTCCGGGAAAGGACACACAAACCGATGAGCAGACTCAGCAAGGTCTGTGCGGTCGTGGTGGAAACCACCGCCTCGGAAATTTCTCCGATGACTTGACCCTTTTTGATCATTTTCCGGAAAAAGTTTTTTTCTATATAAGCAAAGGCCTGATTCACGATCGTTGCCACCTTCTGGTCATGCGGCGATAACTCCAAAGCCGTATTGACCATCAAACACCCGTTTCGGTCCTCTGCCTTCATTATCATATCCAGAAAATAGTTGATGATGGCTTCGCGAGGCGTATATTTTTTCGCTTGCTGCGCCAAGTAGGACTTAATGTAGATCATTTTGTAGGTGTATAGACTATCGAGGAAGAGGGAATATTTATCGCCGAACGTGTCATACAGACTGGCCCGGTTGACCCCCATGCATTCCACGAGATCCTGTAAGGACGTCGCATTATAGCCCTGGCCCCAAAAAGCGATCATCGCTTTCTCTTTGACCTCATCAATGACAAATTGTTTTTTTCTTGGCATGGTTGAAATTACCGAATTTGGGCGCAATGTTAGCTGAATTACAACAAAAATTTCAAGTATGCTGAAAGAACGCGATGGAAGCGACATGAATCCCGCTGCGTACCCATAGTCAGGCCTTCTTACAAAAATACGTGAATGATACCCCAGACAGGTCGATCACATCGGAACAGTACAATTAGTTTAAGAATAAGCAAAGATGATGCTACAAGATATATTTGAGGTCATTCATGCAACTCGTTGAATCTAAAAGGAACTGACTGAATGAATGGGCACCGCCTTGTGGAAAAAAACATCAGCCTCAAGGAACTTGGTGTGGCAGAAAGAACCAAGGTGGTTTGCCGGTTTTTGTTTTAAAGGCGGTCGGACGTGGAAGCCTGAAAAGAAGGGATATTGAGGTCGAGTCCGGGACCGTGCCATGGTTGAAGTCGTGGCCCATCGTACGTATATCCGCCGTCAATCGGATCGGTTTCCAGCAACAAAGGCGTATCGAGATCCAGGACGGGACAGCCGCCGATGCCCATGGCGAGGCCGTAGGAACACCCCATGGCGACCCGGGTTTCCATCATGCCCCCCAGCATCACGTGAAGACCGGCGGCTTTCGCCACGGTTGCCATGAGGACCCCGTCCAGCAACCCGCTTTTGGTAATCTTAATATTGACGTAGTCCGCTGCCCGGTGCCGGATAACGGCTTGGAGGTCGCACGGCGACTGTGCCGATTCATCCGCCGCGATAGGGACGTGGAAATCGCGTTTGAGTCCGGCGTGGCCTTCGAGATCATCCTTGGCCAGTGGTTGTTCAAGGAGGAGGATCGTGCCGCCAAACCGGTTGACGCCTTGTATCAAGGTGGAGGCTTCCTCGCGCGTGTATCCCTGATTGGCGTCGATCACGAACGCCACTCCGGCACAATCACGATGCAGGGCTTCCACCCGGCGAATGTCCTCATCCACGTCATGGCCGACCTTCATTTTGAAGAGACGAAAGCCCCGCTCATACCATTGTCGCGCGAGTTCCCTGGTTCGCTCCAAAGAGGCGATGGGAATGGTGACATCCGTTTCACGCGCACGCACGTCCGCTCCACCCCATAAAGCCCACAGGGGGACGTGAAGCGCGCGCGTCAAGGCATCGAGGAGCGCGGTTTCCAATCCACACCGGGCTGCGGGAGCGTCGGGTGCGCGTTCGGACAGTTCGTGGCCGAGGCGTTGATAGTGAAGCGTTGATTGTCCGAGAAGGTCTTCTCCCAATATCCGGGCGTTCTTCAGGCTGGTCTCGCGGTCCTCACCCGTAATCGCGGGAAATGGGGCAATCTCACCGTATCCGATGGTTCCATCATGCAGGGTCAGCCGTACAAAGGCATTTTGCGCGACCTGGAGTTGGCCCGTTGCCACGACAAAAGGATCGGTGATGGGAAGATCCAGTGGGCAGAACTGGACGTTCGTGATGGTGAAGGAGGAGGCGCTCATTCCGGAAGATGAATCGATAGGGAAAAAGGATAAGGGTTCGAGGGGGAAAGGTTATAACAATCAATCACCCATACCGATCATTTTCCCACGGCAAGGCGGTGTTGGAATACCCGCGCACTTCCCAGAACCCTTTCTGATCTTTTTCCGCGAAGGTGATGGTTCTGATCCACTTGGCTCCCTTCCATGCATACCGTTTGGGGATAATCATGCGAACGGGTCCCCCGTGATCTTTGGACAGCGGTCTGTGGTTCCAGGTATGGACCAGAAAGACATCTTCATCGTCGCAGACTGAAAGAGGCAAGTTGGTTGTATAGTCGTCATACGACTCAAAAAGCACATATCTGGCTTCCGGCTTGGGCTGCACCAGGCTGAGGAGGTGCCGAAAACTCACCCCGACCCATTCCATCTCAAGCTGGCTCCAGGAGGTGACGCAATGGAAATTGGATACAAACGGCTGTTGTGGTTGAGCCTGATAATCCTCCCAGGTCCACGTGACGGGATGCTCAACCAACCCATCCACCGTGAGCGTCCATTCTTCAAGTGAAACTTGAGGTTTGTGCCCAAGGTCAAGTACGGGCCAATTGTTGACGAGATGCTGTCCGGGGGGGACGCGATCATCCTGATATTCCTCGTCCACCTCACGCCCGGAGATCTCACGTCGGTGCAGAGCCATTTTCTGTTTGGCTTGAATGGTTTTGTCGTTAAATTCCATATGCCGCTCTTCGTTCAGTGTGATCGGTGCTTCACGCTAGGTTTCGGCTTCGTGGTTACTCTTTCCATGTGAAGCCGGCGGCACCCGCGAGTGTCCGGGGGGTCTGCAAGCCGGTAAATCGTTGGTCGTCAATGATCCAGGTCGGATAACTGCGAATGTCGTTTGCCACGCACGGCGCGGTGAGGGGACTGCCGCGACCGCCTGAACTGCATTCAATGTAGGGCAGCCGGTCCGCGGACGCCTTGAACAGGTCTTTCTGTTCCTGGCAGCGGGGGCACCAATAGGCGCCGTAAAACTTGGCTCCGGTGTCGGTCAGATGGATGGCCAATGCCTGAAGTTGCGGGTCCTCGGGGCCGGCCGCCTCGTCGAACACCCCGCTGTAGTGCAAATGGAGCCCGCCGATGATGAGCAGGGCAACCACGCTCGCTTCTTTCAACGACGTTGACCAATCTGGGGGGCGCCGGACGAGGGTCAGGACCATGATAGCTGTGATGGTGCCGAAAGAGGCGAGACAGTAGGCACAGGTCGCTTCGATTTCCACGATGGAGATCACGGTCAGATAGGCGCTGACGCCGAACCCGCCGACTGCGACGAATATCAGGGGAGTCCAACTCTTGGGTTTCGTCCTGGCTCGCCACGTTAAGGCAGCCATCACCAGGTAGGTAACCAAGCCCCAAGTGGCCATGGGCATTCCCAGAAACGTCGCCCAACGACTGCTCTGAACCAGGTCGCATCCCGATCCTTCGCTGCAGAAAGCCGGGTGCGCCTCGAACAGGGCGGTGTAACTGAGGTACGTCGTCAGCACGATGCCACAAGCCGTCAGCACAAGCACGGCGATGGTGAGCGGGGCGCTTGGCTTCGACGTGTGAGGCGTCGGAGAGTGCGAGAGACGCTGTTCGCTGCTTGCGGCTTTTCGGCCTTTACGATGTTTTGCCATTGTCAGGTCCGTTGCAACCGGAAACCGGTTGTCATGCGTGCGCGTTGATCACGTCGAAGCGTGATGCATGATACTCGTTGCCCCGCGCAGGACGCAAAGGTTTACCTCACTCGAGAGAAGAAGGAAGAGCTTTTCCCAGAATCACCCGTATCACTTTTTCTTTGTGATTCCGCAGGATGCGGATGCTGACCGGCTGAAAAGGTCGCGTTTGTTCGATCACATAGGTTTTCAATTGGCTTGCCGAATCGACCGACTGGTTGTCGATCGACAGCAGGACGTCGCCTTTTTTGAATCCAGCCCGTCGTGCCGGTCCTGTTGCCTGCGCCACGGCCATGTACCATTGGTTTTCAATTTTGACGGAGGTGAGTTGAAGCCCGAGTTTCGAGAAGTGAAAAGGCTTTCCTTGCCTGAGGGCCGTCACGATTTTGTGGACCAGTGGTCCCGGCACGGCGAAGGCAAACCGGCTGCAACGACGTTCCTCCCGGGTCGTTTCGGTTTGAATGATCGCGTGGACAAGCCCGACGATTTCTCCACGTGCGTTGAACAACCCTCCGCCGGAATTACCGCTGCATGCTGAAAGGTCGACTTGCATAAGACGTGATTGCACCGTTTGCAAGAACGTATCGGGATTGCCGATGTGGCCGTAGCTGATGGCGGGTCCCCAACCCAACGGGTAGCCGACGGTGAAGACCCGCTCTCCCGGCAAGGCTTCGGCTTGACTGAATGTTCGGGCCGAGAGCCCGTGAGGCACCATCTCTTGAGAGATGCGATACAGGGCAACGTCCAAAAATTGATTCACGCCGATTAACGTGGCAGGCGTTTCCTCCAACGTGCTCGAAATAACAAAAACGTGCGGAGGGTCTGCAATTGTTCCACCGCCATGGCGCTTCGTGGTGTGGCGGGCGGTCAGGATGTACCCGTCTCCCAGGTAAATACCGGATCCTCTCACGGAGAAAGAATTTCGGTCGGGCTGAGTCGACTGGGTGAGAATGCCCACGGTTCCGTGCTTGGCTTGTTCGACAACCTCGGCAAAGTCGGCTGGGTTGGCCGAAAGCAGCGATGGGATGAGCAGGCACGTGATCCAGGCCATGCCCATGGTGATATTTTTCAGCATGGCGTGCCTTTTGCGGATGATGGACCGATTGACCAATGTTTGAGTCAGGAGCATGTTCGATGTTTCCGCCTCTCTTCTAGTCTTATGTTGCCCAGGCATGGGTCAATTTAAGAGTTAGCCTCCACCAGGGTATGTTGCATTTCAATGCTATCTTTGAACCGTCCATTACTCAAGTCCCGACGTGCTTTTAGATGAGATTCCGGTGTACCATAAAGGAACTCTGATTTGTTGTGATAGCGGGATGCAGGGCAAGGCGTCCCGGAGCGAGACCCGAGGCTTATCAGAGAGATAGGTGAGGGTTGAGCGAGGACACAACGCAGCCCTGCGCCCGATAGTGCATTAAATCAGAGGTTCCTAAAGGAAGTTCGGGAGAAGTGTCGGCATAGCCTTCTCACTGTGGAGTAGAATAAAGAAAGTCCCTCGCAATCGATTTTTGTCCTGTGTGTGGAGAAGGAACTCAGTGAAGGAAAGGAGCCGCCGTCATGAAAATCTACAAGATTATTCTCTTGGTCGCGCTGGGGGGAGGGCTGTTCTTCAGTCTGAACAGCCCATCGATCAGTGAAATGGCCAAGGGCGATTATGCCGTCGCCACGTTTGCCGGAGGGTGTTTCTGGTGTATGGAAGGCCCGTTCGATGAACTCGATGGAGTGATTTCCACCACGTCGGGCTACACCGGTGGACAGACGGCCGATCCGACTTACGAAGAGGTCTCCGCCGGTGGAACCGGACACGCCGAGGCTGTTCAGATTACGTACGATCCTCAGAAAATCAGTTATCGGGAGTTGTTGGCCGTCTACTGGCCCAATACGGACCCCACGACGCCGAATGCCCAGTTCTGTGATCATGGCGACCAGTATCGCCCCGCGATCTTTTTTCACAACGATGAACAGCGTGAATTGGCGGTGGCAACGAAAGAAGAAATTGAACGCACCAAAACCTTCAGCGCCCCGGTGGTGACGGAAATAACCCAGGCCGCGGCGTTTTATCCGGCTGAGGAATACCATCAGGATTTTTATATGAAGAACCCCATCCGGTATAAATTCTACCGCTTCACGTGTGGAAGAGACGCCCGGCTGGCAACCCTGTGGGGAACAGACCACGACCGCCACGGATAGATGATGGCGATTGAATGTAGGGCAGGGTGTAAAAACCAGCCGCCAACTGGCGTCCGCATTTCCATCCTGCCTGCTCACCGGTCAGGGTTTCGTAAGCCGTTGATGAAAAAGCGCTTTGAATGATGGCCAAAAAATCACAGTTCAAGTTGACGAAAGTATCAAACTACGGGTCTTCCCACCCTGTGGTGGCGCGTCTCTTGCTACAGACCCATGATTTGTTGCAATGGGCTGACCTCTCTGATGAGGAGAGGAATTTGGTAGTGGAGGTATATGATCGCCTTAAGGACAGACTTCTCAAATGTCATGAGGCGTTTAACCGCTTGTGTAAGGCTCTGAACAAAACGATTGAGGAATGTGAGTTCCAAAAGGATGGTTCGTCGAAACTCGCACCTTACATAATGGGATTGGAGGGTGAGGTTGAAACGATTCTTTATGAAGCCAAGAACTACCTCCGCGATCTTCTCAGAATTTTGAAAATTTACTTTGATTACGAATGCAATGAAGCGGCCTACCTATACACAAAACCCAAGGGTAAAGGAACTAGCCGCTTAGTTGAGTGGGCAACGGGGAGATTTGGAAAAGACGACCCATTCACGAAGATGCTGGTAACTGAGCAGGAATGGATAGAGTACGTTATCCGCAGACGAAATGCCATCGAGCATCCGGCTGGTCACTCTGGGACACTTCATATTCACAATTTTTCACAGTGTGAGGATGGACGCTACGTCTTGCCGACGTGGAACCTTGATAACAACGAACCGAAGGGTATCTATCCAGACATAGAGGTAGTTTTGGAAAACCTCCTTACACTGGCTGAAGAATTTCTTGTTTTATGCAACATGCACAGAACAAAGTTCAAGATCATTCAGTACAGTGAAATTCCTGAGGATACAAGGAAGTCAGAATGCCCCAAGAGGTTTACTGTTCAGCTTAAAGACGTTATTGGATTGGCTAAGACTAATCCTCACACAGTTGAACATCTCCGTTAACTTAACCGATTTGGTTGCACTATGATTCTCTCCGAATTAAGTGGGACGTCCCTTTAAGAGATCGTCTAATCTTCCCCCGCGCAAGGGGAAAGTGGTGTCGGGTTAGCGGAGCGTAACCCGACGCTCTGCTTACATCCACAAAGGTGAAGCGCGCACTGTGGAATCAAGAGGTATGCGTGTGCGGTAATATATCTTCCTTCCCACGGATCGTCAGCCGACTTTTGTTCAGCAAGTGTTGTCGATGAATCAGGACCGGGACGTATCCAATGCATGGCTGTGAGTTACAAATGCCCTTGCCAAAAGCCTCGCATCCCATGTGGCTTTGTAGTTGACATCACCGAGAGCCCTGTATTGGGGAAGATCCTCGACTTTGACGATGGGGATCGAGGCGCGCCCATAAAAGCCTGTGAACCTTCTTTCTCCCCAAAAATCGATGCCGAACATTTCGTTTTGAGGCCCAATTTCGCCCATATGACCTTCCCCCCATAAAACGGTCCACTTCGAGGGTGAGTTTTCTGGTACAACAACCCAGGAGGACTCATCATGAAGCGGAAACGATTCAGCGAAGCCCAGATCATCGGGGTGTTACAAGAAGCCGAGGCCGGGGTCAAGAAACAAGACCTCTGCCGGAAACATGGGATCACCGAGCAAACGTTCTATCGGTGGCGAGCCAAGTATGGGGGCCTGCGGGTCTCCGACGTCACACGGCTGAAGCAGCTTGAGGCCGAGAATCGGCAGTTGAAGCAGCTGTTGGCCGACGCGCACCTGGATCAGGCGGCGCTCAAGGAACTCCTGTCAAAAAACTGGTAAGGCCCGCGGCACGGCGCCAAGCGGTGGCTCATCTGGTCACGCTGGGGCTGATGAGTCAGCGGCGGGCCTGTCACTTGGTAGGCATCCACCGCTCGGTAGTGCGCCATCAGTCCGGCCGTCCCGACGCAGCCGCCCTCCGGGTCCGGCTGTGCGAACTGGCGGCGGCGTTTCCGCGCTATGGCTACAAGCTGTTGCATGAGTTACTCAAACGGGAGGGCTTGGTGGTGAACGCGAAGAAGACGTATCGGCTGTATCGCGAAGAGCGTCTGCAGGTCCGGCGCAAGCGGCGTAAACGTCTCCCGGCCCGTGACCGTGGGCCGTTCCCGCATCTAGACGGCCCGAATCAGCGCTGGTCGATGGACTTCATGTCGGATCAATTGGCCACAGGGCGGCGCTTCCGCATTTTGAACGTCGTGGACGATTACAGCCGGGAATGTATCGGCCAGCTCGTGGACGTTTCGATCTCTGGAGAGCGAGTCAGTCGGCTCTTGGATCACCTGGCTGTCCAGCGGGCTCGGCCCGTAGCGATCGTGCTGGATAACGGACCGGAATTCACGAGCAAGGCGCTGTGCTTGTGGGCCCAACGCACGGGGGTGCGCCTGCGCTTCATCCAGCCGGGGAAGCCGTGTCAGAATGCCTTCGTAGAGAGTTTTAACGGCAAATTCCGGGATGCCTGCCTGAATGAACAATGGTTCGTTGATTTGGCCGAGGCCCGGCGTCGTATCGAAGCGTGGCGCCTCCACTATAACACCGTCCGGCCCCACAGTTCGCTAGGGTTTCTCAGTCCGGAAGAGTTTCGTCTGGCAGGCGAACGTGACGTGGACAAAGCCGGTCGCTCGGCAAGCTTGACAAAAACGGCAAATGGCCCACTTTCCCCCAGCCATCCCGAGGGCTATAATTCGGTCATTGCCTCACTTTCGACTTGGACCTAAATTGGGGGGAAGGTCACATAATCGAAAATGTAAAGTCATCTAAGTCGGGTTCCGTAAATCTAAACGTGTAGTTTGGCGTCGTGTAGGGCTCAGAAAGTAGTTTTTCCTCTTCATGCCAATTGGCAATTAACGGATGGTGACGCAGCACGTCGATTGCTTTTTCTTTACCCATGAGATTTCCAACATTAGATACCATGTAGATGAGTTGGGTGATCTTCTCATGTGCTCGAAGTGCCTCTTTGCCTTTTCGAAAAAAGCCAAACACTAGGTCCTCCCTAGTCTCGGTGACATGATATCAAGACGCTTCAATTGGTTCAATTGACTGGGGGCTCGATAGCCAGTCAAAACTCCGATGGCAAAGGATCGTGGGCTCAATGTTTGATGAAATGGCATCAAGATAGTTAGGGTCGAGTTAGAGTATACAATTTGAATCTGTCATCATCCTTCCCCGAGGCCGAAAAGTGATGTTAAGTCTTATCCATCGACACGGAATCGATATATAAGACTGCCAGGGCAACATCCTGAGACGCCCGTCATCCCTGTCCCGCGGACAGCAATGCGCGCTTGACGGCCTCCGGTTCCCTTTCAATCACGCGCAGAAGGGTTGCGGCCGGGCCGCTGATCCGACGCGTTCCCTGTTCCCACTTCCGATAACCGGAAAGGCTCATGCCCATCAACGGGGCCATCTGCGCCTGTGTGAGCTTTGCTTGCTTGCGAACCTCGCGCGGCGCCACGGGGATGTGGACGATGGCTGGGCCTTCGCCCTTTGCATGGGCTAGGGCTTCATTGAGTGATTGGATCAGATCGTCGCCAAAAGTATTCATTTGACCTCCTTCCGTGTGGCCTTGAGCGCGGCTGCAAGGGCCGAAACCACACGTCTTTCGTCTGACGTCAGATCGGTTTTCGTTGCCTTCGTATAGGCGAGTAGCGCATAGACCGGCATGGCTTCGTCGAGATAGTAATAAATCACCCGTGCGCCGCCGCGCTTGCCTCGTCCGGAAGTCGAGAAGCGCAGTTTGCGGACACCGCCCGTGCCTGGAATTTTGTCACCCGCCAGAGGGTTTTTCGCCAAAAAGTCGATCAGTTCTCGTTTTTCATCCTCGCTGAAGAGCTTGTCGGCCTGCCGCATGAACGTCGGGGTCTCGACGACTGTCTGCATTGTATAAATATAGCCCAATGGGGCAGTTATGGCAAGCCAAGAATGTTGCAATCTCTCCGGTCGGAACCATATGACGGTTGAACGGTCATTCATCGCCCGCTTCACGGCTTCCTGTGTTAGCATGATGAAGTTTGTAGGGTGCTTGCCGATCTCAAGAAGTTGAGATAAGGTTAGGTACATCTTCCGGCTGGAATATCATCAAGATTGGCGTCGATATGAGCATGCGGCTTTCAGGACGACAAATCGGACTCTTGAAAGAATATATGCATGATTTGGTGGAACAGGCCAAACAAGAGGAAGCCACCACTGAGGCATTCGGGTATTCTTCCAAGCCGTATCGGGCCGATCAGGCTATTTCGGACCTTTTGGCCATCCTGGATGATCGTATTGAATCGGAAGGCGTGCAAGTTGGATTATCGGTAGAATTTCTTCATCACATGTGGACGTTGTGTAACAATGCCAACGCCCAAGTTCAAGATACGGTCTGGCTGAAACGTAGTTTGGATGGAGAGCCGGCGACGAAAGCCAGAGTCCGCGAATTGACGTATCGAGCCTTGCTGGAATATTTGGAAAGCCTGCCCGAGAACCTGCGGTTGTCTTCCGACTAACGCACCTCTTCCCCTTTGAGTTAAGACGCTCGCATTCGGTTAGCGCGGGGACGTCCCTTTTTTTCAATTGATCGTCAGTCGTCATTATCATGGATCAGAAACGGCTTAAACGCGACCGCATGATTGCTCGCGGCAGCGAACGAGGAGCGCGGCTTCTTCGGAAAGGCCGGCGCGTCAGTTTGGCATTGAGCCGGAGCCGCATGGGACTCGTGCTTGTCGGGATTCTGGTTTGCGTCGTGTTGTACAAACTGGGATGGTTTGTCGCGGGGAATTGGGCGCTGCTGGGATTTGTTCTTGGCTTCCTGGGAGTGGCAAACGTCCATAACCGATTGGAACGACGGTTGCGTCGTCTCGGAATGTGGCTTGAGATTCAGGAAAGCAATCTGGCGCGTCTTCGTGTGGATTGGGAAGGCATGCCGGAAACCACGCTGAGTCTGTCTTCCGAGCATCCGCATGCGACTGATCTTGATCTCCTCGGGAAGTATTCCTTACTCCGTTTGTTGGACACGACGGTGACACGGGACGGGCAGGCGTTGTTGGTCGCCTGGATGACTCGTCAACATCCATTTTCGTTGGATCAATGGGAGAGTCGGCAGAAACTCGTCCGGGCCCTGACCCCATTGCGAGGTTTGCGGGACCGGATTCAACTCGTGGCGAAATGCCTGGGTCCCAACGCGATCAATACCGATCGTCTGGAGAGCTTGTTGGAAAACCCCGGGTCCGTGGCTCACTTAGGTCCGCTGTTGCTGGTGGCGAGTGTCCTGGCCAGCGTCAACATTCTCCTCTTTATCTTCTGGTTGCTCGGCGGGCCGGGTTATTGGATCGTTTCTTTTCTGCTCTACGCGTTGTTGCTGCTCGTCACCGGGGGGCGGGTGAGTCACGTGTTTGGACGGGCTCTCGATCTGCACCTGGAGTTGGACAAAGTCGCGGAGGTGATCGGCATTTTCGAAAAGAGATCGTTTCGACGCTTTCCCGCGCTTCAGGCCATGACCGATCCATGGCGATACGAGGACAGGCGCCCTTCGGTTGCCATCAGACAACTCGCGAGAGTCTGTAGTGGGCTCAGTCTCAAAGGGAACCCGATCTTCCACATTGCCATGCACGTCGTGATCCCCTGGGACCTGGCGTGGACGTGGTATTTGCAGAAGGTCTGCAACCGGCTACGGCCCGTTCTGCCGGATTGGATTTTGCGATTGGCGATTATCGACGCGGCCATGGCGCTTGCTACGTTTGCCTATCTGAATCCATCCTACGCGTGGCCTCACAGACGGCCGGAGGAGAACGTCGCCGACACCGGCATTTCCGGGACGGGCATCGGGCATCCCCTGATTGCCCATGAACAACGGATTAACAATGATTTGACACTGGAAGGCTTGGGCCGGGTTTTGCTGGTCACCGGCTCCAACATGTCCGGGAAAAGCACGTTTTTACGAACGGTGGGGATCAACCTATGTCTGGCACAGGCCGGAGGGCCGGTGTGCGCCGGGTCCTGGGAATGGTCGTGGTTGCGGATGCAGACCTGCATCAGAGTCGGGGATACTCTCGAAGAAGGTTTGTCGTATTTTTACGTTGAAGTCAAACGCCTGAAAAATCTGTTGGTGGCGATGGGCGATCATCGTGAAGCTCCGGTGTTGTTTCTCATCGACGAGATTTTCAAGGGCACGAATAACCGGGAACGGTTATTGGGAAGCGAAGCGTTCATTCGCGAGTTGACCGCCGGACGAGGTTTGGGGCTCGTCACGACGCATGACCTGGAGTTGGCCAACCTGGATAAGGAATTGTCCAATCTTGTCAACGTGCATTTTCAGGAAACGGTCGGTGATAAGGAACTGACGTTCGACTACCGGCTCCGTCCGGGACCCTGTCCCACCACCAACGCGCTTCGCATCATGGCTATGGAAGGTTTGCCGGTTCCCGAAGGAACGTCAGGATCGTGAGAAGTGTTTCAAAGAAGTCAAGGAATGAACAGCGTAGGTTGGTCCTGGTCGACCTTTTCGCCGGTTGAAGCCCCGCAGTAGGAACACACGTATTCATATTTGTTGCCTGACGGCAGGACGAGCAAAAGCCGTTCACGTGCCGGTGTCGCCTCTCTGCAAGTCGGACAGAACAGGAGGGTGGCGTTCAGCGAACGAAATTGGGCGTTGGGATCGGCCTGGGGCGGGTCGGGTTGGGGGCGCATGCCCGGTCGCCGGGACCCGAAAGTGCGGGGATCAAACGGAATGCGTGCCATGGCCGGATCTTACTCAGGGCAGCGCACCCGGTCAAGAGAGGAGCCACGATGATCCTCCCATGCAGCCAACGTCAGGTTGGTGAAGGTTCATGCTGAGACGCTGGAGAGAGGTTCCGAGGCGACCGGAGAACCGTTGTGGTAGATCACGCATCGTGAGGGAAGGGAAGGGATCCGGTCGCCCGGGAGAATGATGCCGACGAGGTTCAAAGGATCGGATCCGGAGAGCCGGATTTCCTGGGCTCCGGCCTGCGGGTCCTTGCGCACGGCCCGCAGGGCTTCCACGGCCTCCGGCAGCCCGAATTGTTCGCCCGTCATGCCTGAGACAAAATACCCGCCGCGAATTTCACCGCGTAACTCCAGCCGCCGATAGATCACCAGTAAATCGCGCCACGCGACGTTCAGGGATTCTCGTTTCAGCAGATCGCGGAACACGATTCCATACCGGCGTAACAATTGATGGGCCCAGGCTTCGTTGGAGTTGGACGCCGGTTTCCCGTCCGGTTCGTCCGTGCCGGTCAAGAGCAATGACCAACGCCCGATCGTATGTCGCGGCCGGTGCTTCTGATGGCGTCCGATCCCGCGACGACGTTTCGGATCGAGCAACGCGCGGAGATTGTCGAATCCATCGGCAGTGACCAGCCCGACACTGGCCAGTTCCCACAATCCCTGTTCGACTTCCGCCTGGAGCTGGTTCGTGCCGCGCGTGACGTCGGCAAAAAAACTTGCGCCCCGTTGTGCGAGATAGTGATACACGGTTTGGGCAACGGCGGTCAGGTTTTCCGGAAGCCACGCGTGCGGGCCCTTAGGTCCTTTGCGAGCGAGGCCCAGCAACCAGTCCGCATCGTTTCGAGGGAAGAGACTGATCGGGGCCAGACTCGTGGGGATCACACGTTTTTTCTGTTTGGCGCTGATGAGGTCATGGTCCGTGGCGGGTGGAGTCAGCCGTCCCCACGTGATGATGCCGCGCAAACACAGATAGTCCAACGTGTCCGGCCTGTAATCGGCCAAGCGGCTGCGAAGCACGTGGGGTTCCCAGGCGGACGCCGCGGCTTCAAAGCCCGCCAGTTGTTCGAGGATGGTTTGGAGCCCGAGTTCGCCATGCAGCCTGGCGGTGGGAGCCACGTGCTGCCATCGGAACAAAAAGCGTATAAAGTCCGACGCGGAGACGGTTTGAATTTCTCGACGAAGCGTGAGCACGGTTCGGCGATGGATGCGAGCCAGCAAACGACGATCGCACCATTCGATTTCGGGTTTCGTGTCGTGACTCTCTCGCCGGCGAAACGTTCCTTGAAGGACTTGGCCTTGTGCTTCGAGTTGTTCGAGCGCCGTTCGCGTGGCTGGAATGGGCCATCGAAGCGTTGTTGACAATTCCTTTGCCGTGATAGGGCCGATAACTTCCATCCAATTGCGTACGATCGTGGCTCGTGCTTCCTGCTCATCGCCGGAGAAACCGGGTGACGGCTCGTGTTCATGCTGTCGGGTATCCGTGGATACGGCCGAATCAGGACGGATCGCGCTCAGGAGAGAAAGATGATCGGGGGTGGTCCAAATGGGAAGCGTCGCGCCTGTTGTCGGGTCCGCGTGGGAGAGCACGAGAGCTCGTCCTGAATCGAGCAGGTCCGGAAGATAGGCGCGCCATTCCATCGCATGGTCCTCCGGGACCCAGGCCAGCAGATGGAGGGCTTCCTGTAATTCACCTGCATCCCGAACCCGTGGCCAAGCCTCCTGGCAAACCGATGCAATCGCGTCGGCATCCAGCGCGCCCAGTGTTGCGGCTTCTTCCGGTGGCAGCACGTGTCGCATGCTCACGGCTCGTGAGCGTCGTTCTTCGAGCGGGGCGTCGTCCAGGAATCCATACGGGTTTGCGTTCAGGATTTCATGAGAGAAAGGTGACGGTGTCGGAGACTCGATGGACAGGCATTGCACGTCGCCCTGTTCAATGCGTTGCAGGAGGGTCGTGAGTCCTTCGATGTCCATGGCGTCCTCCAGGCAATCCCGAAGCGTCTCTTCCACTAAAGGATGAGAAGGTACTTCGATGTTGCCTGGAGGACGGTTGTCCTGACAGGCCGTGGCCATGGGAAACACGGCCGTCAGGAGGTCTTCAGCCCGCATGCGCTGCAAGTGGAGGGGCACCCGCCTGCCGTTGCGAAAACGGAGCACGGCCAGCGCGCGTGAGACGTTCCAGCGCCAGCGGGCCATGAACATGGGGGATTGCAGCACGGCTTGCGTGAGCACCTCCTTGACAGTGGAGGAGCGGAGCAGGGACCACACGGTTTCCAGTGGAAAGCTGTGCCGTTCGCCCAATGACAGCACCAGCCCTTCGTCAGTGGCGGCGGCTTGCAGTTCAAAGTCGAAACTGACGCAAAATCGCTTTCGTAAAGCCAGCCCCCAGGCCCGGTTGATGCGCCCGCCGAACGGCGAATGAATCACCAGTTGCATGCCGCCGGCTTCATCGAAGAAGCGTTCGGCAATAATGGTTCGTTGCGTGGGGACGGCCCCCAGCATCCGCAACCCGGATTGGTGGTAGGCGAGAATTTGCTCGACCGCGCGTTGGTCGGCTCCACATTCGGATTGGAGCCAGAGTCGGACGTTGTGGTGCGGGTCCTGTCCCGACGATGCGGGGGCCGTCGGGGTTTGTGGAATGAGTCGATCCGCGACGGCTTGTCGTAACTCCGCCACTTCCTGGGACAACTCAAGTGTTCGTGAAGGGGCCTCTCCTCGCCAAAAGGGAATGGTCGGAGGGGCGCCGTGCGCGTCTTCTACGCGCATCACGCCGGTCTCGACCCCGCGAATCCTCCACGACGTATTGCCCAACAAAATAATGTCGCCGGCCAGGCTTTCCACGGCGAAGTCTTCATCCACCGACCCGACCGTGTTGCCTTGAGGCTCGGCAATGACCGCATAGGTCGCGGTGTCCGGGATGGCGCCGCCGGAGGTGATCGCGGCCAGTCGCGCTCCCCTGCGAGCGCGCAATCGATTTTGTGCGCGGTCGTGAAAGAGAAACGCCTGTTGCTTGCCGCGATTCGGGTTCCAGCCAAGGGTCAGCAAGGAGACGATTTCGTCGAATGCCGTTCTGGTCAGGTGTCGATAGGAATAGGCTTGGGTGTAGCGTTGATAGAGTGAATCCACAAGCCATTCCTGAGCCGAAACTTCCGCGATGATTTGTTGGGCCAGAATATCTTTGGGGTGTTGCGGGATGAGAATCTGATCCAGGTTGCCACGATGGATCGCGCGAATGAGCGCGGCGCATTCCACCAGTTCGTCACGGGTTGTACACAAGAGACGGCCTTTTGGAATCGCGCCCACCCAGTGACCGGCCCGGCCGGTTCGCTGTAAACAGGTGGCAATGGCGCGCGGGGAACCCACTTGGCACACGAGGTCCACAAACCCGACGTCGATGCCCAGTTCCAGGGACGCCGTTGCAATCACCACGCGCGTCTGCCCTTTCTTGAGGCGTTCCTCCGCGGACAATCGTATCTTGCGTGACAGGCTGCCGTGATGGGCGGCTACGAGGTCCTCGCCCAATCGATCGGTCAACTGGTGGGCGATGCGTTCCGCCAATCGCCTGGTGTTGACGAACACCAGGGTGGAGCGATGCGTCCGGACCAACTCGGTGAGACGATCATACACGTCCGCCCAAATGGCATTGGTCGCGATCGCGCCGAGTTCGTCCTTGGGTGTTTCAATAGCCAGATCCATCTCCCGGCGTTGTCCCATGTCAACAATGTGACAGGGGGTTGGCGTCCAGACGGGTTCCTGGTTTTCTGACACGTGGCTGGTGCCGCCTGTCAGGAATTGCGCAATGGCTTCCAACGGTCTTTGCGTGGCGGACAGCCCGATGCGATTCGGTTTCACGTGCGTGATGGTATCCAGGCGTTCCAGGGAAAGCGCGACGTGTGCCCCGCGTTTGTTGCCGGCCAGGGCGTGGATCTCGTCGACGATGACCGTGCGGACGGTGCGAAGGATGTCCCGGCTCTTGCGGGCCGTCAGCAACAGGAAAAGGGATTCGGGCGTTGTGATGAGAATATGGGGCGGGCGGCGAAGCATGTCCTGTCGATTCTTCGTGGGCGTGTCGCCCGTGCGGACTTCGACTCGTATCTCCGGGAGGAGCAGGCCGGTGGCCAATGCGTTTTCCGAAATTTGATTCAGGGGCTGCCGGAGATTCTTCTGCACGTCGTTGCTCAGGGCCTTGAGCGGCGAGACGTAGAGAATTTGCGTGTGGTCGGCCAGATTGTTGGAGAGCGCCTGTTGGAATAAGGAATCGATCGACGCCAAAAAGGCGGCCAGGGTTTTACCTGACCCCGTGGGCGCGGCAATGAGCGCGTGTTCGCCGGAACAAATGGCAGGCCAACTCGCGGTTTGAACGTCGGTGGGCGAGCCGATTGTCTCTTGGAACCAGCGGGCAATGATGGGATGGAACGACGAAAGCGACGCGTCGGGAGGATCGGAAAGGGCGTGTCGTGAATCCATCGTAGGTCTGTCCCGTCAACCTTCCGCCGGTCTACTCAGGGGCGGCGGGGCGTTGATTTGTGGCTCGAATGGTTTCCGCCTGGCGATCAACGGTCTTCGCATCCTCGTCACGACCGGTTTGGCGCAGGAATGACGCATATCGTTCATAGAGGGGAATGATGCTGGGATGGTCGTCGCCCAAGGATCGTTTGCCGATTTCAATGGCGCGAAGATAGTAGGACTCCGCACGATTGAATTCTTTTTGCACTTGCGTGACGAGTCCCAGAGTAAGAAGAGTTTGGATAAGGTGAGGGTGCGCGTCTCCCAAAAACTTCTCACTGATGGAAAGCCCTCTTTGCCAAAGCGGCTCTGCCTTATCGAACGCTCGTTGCGAAAAATATAACGAGGCCAGATTGTTTAATCCGACCACGACGTCGGGGTGATCGGGGCCCTGGATCGTTTCGATCATCGTGAGCGCATGACGATACCGGAGCTCGGCTTGTTCGTACTCTCCCAAGGCTTCGTGGGTCGCGCCCAGATTGTTCAGGGTTGTGGCGGCTCGCGAATCGTGTTCGGTTGATCCTTCCAGGACGCTGAGAGCCCGGTGAAACATCCCTTTGGCCAGGGCAAAATTTCGTTCCTTATAGGCCAACATGCCGGCGGTGTTGAGTGTCTTCCAGGATTCCGTTTCCGCTTGCACGGGGGCGGAGGCCAGGAGCAATCCCAAAATCAGTATCAAAGCATGCATGGGTGAATTCCGCCTGTATGTCACAAGATCTGTCCTGAGCCTGTCGAAGGAGGGCTGAACGATTTTTACCACATCACCGTGAATAAGTTAAGCTGTATGCACGCATGGATCAAGACGTGGTATTCTGGTTTAGATCGCGTAGTGAATCGTCAACCATAGGAGGGTAAGATGAACGTCCCGGATCAGTTTCGAACGCTTCATCTGAGTCTGCTAATCGTGTTTCTCGGATGGTGTCTGACAGGAAGCAGTGTGTCGGTCGCGGAAAACTCGATGCCGAACGTCCAACATCCATTGGAGCGGGCCAAAGTGTATCTGGCTGCCGGGGATTACCGTCGTGCGGTCGAAGCCTGCCAACTGAACATCGATCAATCGCCGTCCGTTCAAAGTTACGTGTACCTCATTTATGTGTATCATGCGCTGGATGGATATTTGGAGTCGTTGGCCAAACGCGATGAATGGGTCAAGGTGGGGCAGTTGTCGCTCTCCATGGTCAACCGCGGAACCATGGATCTTGTCGATCCTCCCGACATGCTGGCCCGGATGGCCAAAGAAATACTGCATGAGGGGATCCGGCAGCAATATGACGTGGCGGCCGGCATGGCCAACCGGCTCGATAAGGCTCGTGCCGACGAATTATGGTTGGAAGTCCGGGCTTGGGAAAAAGCTCATCCTGAGAATTGGTGGGCAGGGGTGCCTGAATCATGGCAATGGGAAAGGAAAGGCGCCTTTCGTTTTAGCCCTGAGGCTTTGAAACTGCTTGAAGAAGAGCAATCAGAGGGCAACGCGACGCGGTAATGCCAGGAGGAAGTTGACACCTTTTGGAATGCATGGTTAGGATTCTCTTCTCCGCTGGAGAGGAAAATCGTCTCGTCACTATTTTGGAAGAAGGAGGATGCCGTGTCCGAACTCGTCGCGCAAGCAACGGCCGCCAATTGGGAAGCTGAGGTCGGTCAGATCGATGGATTGGTGATGGTTGATTTTTGGGCTGTCTGGTGTGGCCCGTGTCAGATGGTTGCCCCAATCGTCGAGGAACTGGCCAAAGAATATGAAGGCAAATTGAAGGTCATGAAACTCAACACCGATGAAGTTCCCGAGATTGCAGGCAAGTTTCAAATCATGAGCATTCCCACGATTCTCTTTTTCAAGAACGGTCAGCCGGTTGAAAAAATAGTGGGTGCACGGCCCAAACCCCAATTCAAACAAGTCATCGATTCGCTGCTCGCGCAACACTCCGCTCCGGCCTAGGGTGGTGAGTATGCGCCGTCGTTATGCTCACTGAACTGCGCATTTCCCATTTTGCCCTCATCGAATGCCTCGAACTTGAATTTTCGCCGGGTTTCCAGGTGTTAACGGGAGAGACCGGCGCCGGGAAGTCGCTGCTGGTTGACGCCCTGATCCTGTTGCTGGGTGGGCGTGCGTCCGCTGAACATATTCGAAGCGGGGCCAAGGAAGCCACGTTGGAAGCGGTGTTCTCTCTATCGGGGCATCCACAGATTCTCGAAAAATTGAAAGAATGGGATTTGTTGCCCGAAGGCACGCAGGATCTCCTGCTTCGCCGGACGCTCTCCCGGGAAGGGCGGAGCCGGATGTACGTGAATGGGACGCTGGTTCCCTTACACCAGATGGTGGAATTGGGCGGTTGGCTGGTCGATATTCACGGGCAGCATGAACAACAATCGCTGCTTTCGTCAAAAGTGCAACTGCACGCCCTCGATGCCTTCGGAGGCCTGCTGGCGTTACGCGACGAGTACGCCACGCACTATCATCGCTGGCAGGATCTGGTTCGTGACGTGGCCGACGTTGCGCAACGATCAAGGGAGCGGCAGGAACGGGAGGAATTCTTACGTTTTCAGTGCGAGGAATTAGGCAAGGCTGAATTAGTTCCCGGCGAAGATGAGGCCCTCATGCGGGAACACCGGAAATTGCAGAACAGCGGCCGACTGTTGGAAGTCGTCAATCAGGCCTATGACCTGTTGTATGACAATCAGGTGTCGGTTCTGTCCCAATTAACGGAAGTCAGGAAACTGGTGCATGAATTGGGGACGATCGATGAAAACGTTAAAAATTGGAATGAGTCAATCGACGGCGGTATTGCCCAGGTTGAAGAACTGGTTTTGGCCACCCGCAATTATAGAGATGGATTTGACCACGATCCGGCGAGACTTGCGCAGATCGACGAACGCCTGGCCTTGTTGCAGCGATTGAAAAAGAAATATCGCGAGTCGCTGGAAGATTTGTTGGCCCGTCAAATGCGCATTCAATCCGAACTGGAAGAATTGGCGAACATTGAAGAACGCACGCAGGATCTTCAGCAACAAGTCTCGCAAGCCTGTCAGGACACGTGGGCCTTGGGACAGAAGCTGTCTGAGGCTCGTCAAGCCGTGGCCCAAAAACTCGAAAAACGCATCGCCGCCGAATTGGCGCATTTGATGATGGACAAGTCACGATTCCACGTTGGGCTCACGACGGCTTCCCAACTGGAACAGGCCAGCCCACACGGCCTCGATCAGATCGAGTTCACGTTTTGCGCGAATCCCGGGGAAAGCCTGCACCCCTTGGCGCGGGTGGCCTCAGGCGGGGAACTCTCCCGGCTGATGTTGGCGATGAAAACGGTATTAGCGAGCGTGGATCAAGTGCCGGTGCTGATTTTCGATGAAGTGGACGCGGGTATCGGCGGCAACGTGGCCTCAACCATGGGGCAACGTCTCAAAGCATTGGGGCAAACGCACCAGGTGATGTGTATCACCCATCTCCCGCAAATTGCAGCCCAGGCCCACGATCATTATCTGGTAAAAAAAGAGAGCGTGGACAAGCGAACGGTTGCGTCAGTGGCACGTCTCCCAGCCGAGGAGCGGGAAGAAGAAATTGCGCGAATGTTGGGAGGAGCGACGATTACGCAAACGGTCAGGAAGGCGGCCGGGGAAATGCTTAAGGCGACCAACAGATAAATCTTGACAGGCAGGCAAACATTTTTCCCACCCAGCGATCCCTCATTTACCTACGTCTCGACCTTACCGGACTTTCCAGAAAAACACGACGGCCATACGTTTTGAAGCGAGTTCCGTGCCCCACCCGAAATACGAAGTAGCCGAATGGATCAGGTCGGATTTATAGGCCAGGAGTCGATTGAATACGTAAGGTACCTCCAGAATTTCTTCAAAGAGCGTTGGGTCCATTTCCTGGGGTATGCCGGGAACATCCCGTAAACTCTCATATTCCCGCGGACAGACGTTGCCGCCGGGTTCTTCTCCCGGCATGTGAAGCCGGTAAAAGGACGTTCCCGCATGAGGGGTCGGAGGATTGGGGTGAAGGTACAAGACCGCCGCGTAATCGCAGATGGCTGCGGAATCTACGTGAGGACGGGCCACGCCTTCAGCTCCGCCGCACAATTGGATATGATTGTGGCCGGAAATGCCCATGTCCGAATCGCTTTGCGGTTGCAGGGCCGGGACGCCGAGCCGTCGTGTCACGCATTCTTCAATGCGACGTATTTCCTCGGGCAAAAGGGCATGAGGGGCCCTCATACCGGGCCAGGGTTCAGGGCGCCATGGTGAGCCTAGGGTCCAAGTACTGTTGGCAATACATCTTTGCGCCACTTCCAGGGCATTGGGAAGAACATCATCCTCGATCCAATAATCTTGCCCCAACCGTGGTTCACGAAAGGGAAGGCCAACAGTCATGAGTTGCTCCGTGCGGTTCCTATGTCACCAGTATCGTCAATGAAGAAGTTGAACATACCGCAAAGGAGCATAGTGACCGAATTGCTCGGCGGTCAAGAGAGACTTTTGAGGATCGGTGGAAATATATATTTGGTGTTTCTACAATTGTTCGTGTTGTCATGTTGTGAAGAATCTTCTACCTTAAAAGCAATAAGAGGAGTATTAACGACTGTTCAATGAATAGAGTCCCGCTAAATCCCAGCTACGAGGATGTGCGTCCAGCGGAAGTGATTAACCCTCTCATTTCCGTTTCAGGATGACTAGAGAAAGCAAATTGTAGGAGGCGTGCATGTGGAAATTTTGGCAGCGCAAGGAGGAGATAGAGTGCCTTTACTGTTTGCAACGCTTTCCCGAGTCCAAGTTAGGGACAAGAGGGCTTTGCGGGGGATGCGACGCGATCTTCCAACCATACCTTGCTCGTTGTGTAGAGATTATTCAGGAATCCAGAGATTTGATTGAAACATCCCCATCTGTTCAGACGAAAATATCCCGTTGTGAAGTTATCATTCAACAGTGCGAGACCTTGCGGGAATATGAAGTCAAAGGCATTCCCACCATTGATCCGCCTCCCAGTGAAGTCCTCGAACTGGCTCTTCAGAAACGAGAAAACCTCTTGTCGGCAACAAATACACCTTGGTTGGAAAACGAGGCCGACAGTGAACTCGTGGTTCGCGTCAGAACGTACTGGAAATCGCTTGATAAGGTGCCTGACACGGAAGGTTTTTGGGCTGACCGCCTCAAGCAATTTTCAGACGAGCCACAGAAACGACTCCGTATCGCTCTAGACAATTTACCACTGCCTGCTGCATTCAAGGAAGCGATCCTTGCGCTCAGAGCGGTAATTCGAGCGAAACGCAAACAAAAAGAAGATTATGCCAAGGAAATGGAGATTTTGTATTGGTTGGCTGTCGCTCGTTCATTTATGCTTGATTATGCGCCGCGGTTACAACAACCAGGCTTTAATGTTTTTGAATCAATTCCGGCGGAACGCATTCAGGTGCTGCCCTTTTCCTATCAACAGATCGGATATGCAAAACTGGCTCTCCTTAATAAAACGGATTGCAAATGGCTCGTCGAGACCTGGGGTGAGCCACAGACCCATACGACTTTGCACGCCTTGCATCAGCCGGTGTGGGATGAATATGAAACCAAGCTTGTCGAAAAGAGAAGCGCAGAGACTCGTGAAAACTGGGCGAAAATTTTACAGCATCTCCCTGAAGAAAGGCGAAAACGAATACTGACTTCGATGAAAGACAGCACCGACAAGCGAAGAGCATGAAGAGTTATAGAGAATCGAACGACTAATATGGCACTGGGCCGAAGTTGGTAGGGTTGGCCTTACGAGGAGATTCTTATGATCGAGAATTTTACAATGAACCAAAAAGGCTGTCGTGCAAAAACTCTCGGCGTATTTCTCATTCTATCTTTCCTGAGTTTCCTGGCCGGGTGTTATTCAATAAAAGCACTCAAAGAGCAGGAACCCCACCTCGCTTATGAGATCGAGGGGGATTATCGAGACTTAGCTGAATGCACGATAAACTTACTAGACAATGAGCCGACCTTTCGATCCAGCAGAGTGCGCGAACGACGCCGACCACCGCGATCCATTGAAGTGTTTGAGGATTGGGGGAATTTGTTTGAAGGGGTGATGGCATCAGTTATCTTCTATGAAAAAGAGGAAAATCGAACACTAATCGAGTTTCGCGGGCGTAACAACGTTCTAAACTATGGCGATTCCCTTGCCAAAAGACTAGATGAAAAATTCGTGAAGCCATGTCTGAGTGGAACGAAAGAGTAAATGCCTCTCAAGTCAAAATTGACATTTCCAGTCAGTTATGATACTTGCAATTTAATTGCAATAAATGAGTTCAGGCTATTGTCTATTGTATGAGGATAGTTCGTGAAGACCAGTATCACAAATGAGATTCGCAAGTCGGGCAAACGAATGACACGGACACGACTGGCAGTGTTGTCCATGCTCGAATCAACGAAATATCCGCTGAGTCCGGCAGAGTTGTATGCCCGCTTGAAGAAACAGAATGTGGCCATCGATCAGGTTACTATTTATCGCAATTTGAATGCATTAAAGGCTATCGGGTTGGTCAGACAAATTAAGCTTCACCAAGAAGATCAGAGTCGTTATGAGATGAAAGATGGTCGTGAACATCACCACCATATCCGGTGCAGGATTTGCGGAAGAATTGAAGATTTGCTGTTGTGTCCGCTTAAGAAACTTACGGCATCGATTCAGCAGGAAACGCGGTTTGTGGTGGGTGATCATTCATTGGAATTCAGTGGCTGGTGTCCCCAGTGTCAGTAGCTTTAATGGCGGGTTCAGCATGACGACGTTAGGAGTGAGGCTTTCCAGTGCCGGTTCGATCATTTCACTGGTGTGCGCTGTGCATTGCGCCTTAACGCCATTGGCGTTGTTGGCACTTCCGTTGTTGGCTGCCCAATACGGTGTGGGCGTTGAAGGCGTCGTGGGGTCAGTGTTTTCGGATTCGACGGAATGGGTGTTTTTGGGTGTCATCGTGGTGATTGCCGGTGGCGGCGTACTCGTGACCTATCCCGTGCATCGAGATCGTCGCCCGGCAACGTTGACGATGGCTGGCTTCTTGATGTTGCTGTTGGTGCGTTTGTTCGTGGTAGAGGGTTCGAGCTTGGAACTCACCGGGGGCTTGATTGGCGCTTCTTTGATCGCCTGGGGTGGTTTTGTGAATCGGTCTTTGTGTCGGTGTCATGTTTGTCATAAACATGACGGAAAGACCGAAGCCCCCGAGCTGTTTCCTGCTTCAACGGGTTCCTGATCTTGTTTTATCCTACCGTCACCAAGCCGTGATCATCGCAGTGCGTATCATGGGCAAAATGCAGATGCCCATTCACGAGAAAATCCGTATGGTCGCCATGTGGTACGGCTTCGTGGCCGCAATCCGGGCCATGGGTATGTGACGCATCGTGTCCTTCACAGGAATGTGAAGGTGTACAGGCCTCAGGGTTTTGTGCGGATACCGGAAGTACGTGCTCGTCGATATGGTCATCATGAGGATGGTGCATGTGTCCGTCGTGCAGAAAGTCGGTGTGGCCGTCATGTTGAACCTTGGTATGGCCGCAGGTGTCATTGTGCACATGGACGTGTGGGGAATGCGTGAGGTGACTCATCGGAACCTCCTTTAAGTGGTGCCCACCTGCATGGGGGATTGTTTGGCTAACGTTTCCGCCAGTTCATATAACAGGGTTTCGGTATCTTCCCACCCGATGCAGGCATCGGTGATCGAAACCCCATATTCCAACGTTTTGCCGGTTCCCCAGGATTGCTTGCCTGGTTTGAGGTTGCTTTCCAATAAAAGCCCTAAAATGTATCGTTGCCCCTCGCAATATTGCTTTACGACTGAGTGGGCGACCGGAATCTGGCGCGTGTGATCTTTGTCGGAGTTTCCGTGCGAGCAATCGACCATTATGGGTCTGGCGATTTCTTCATCCACCAACCCGTCCCTGGCTTGAAGAATGTGTTCCCGGCTGTAGTTTGTTTTACCGCCGCCACCGCGTAACACGACATGCCGGTCGGGGTTTCCGTTGGTCTTAATCATGGAGGTGACGCCATCGATGCTGATCCCGACAAAACTGTGAGGCTGACGGGCCGCCACCATGGCATTGAGTGCGACTTGCAAACTGCCATCCGTTCCGTTTTTGAAGCCCACCGGCATAGACAATCCACTCGCCATTTCCCGATGGGTTTGGCTTTCGGTGGTTCGTGCGCCGATGGCTGACCAACTGATGAGGTCGGAAAGATATTGGGGAGTGACCGGGTCGAGCAATTCGGTGGCGCAGGGCACACCGAGATTATTCAGGTTCAGGAGAATAGTTCGGGCCTGCTTAAATCCTTCAGCAATGTCACAACTGCCGTCCAGATGAGGATCATTGATCAGTCCTTTCCACCCGACCGTCGTTCGAGGTTTTTCGAAGTAAGTCCGCATGACGATCAACAGGTGTTCTTTCGTAGCCTCGCTCACTTTTTTAAGTGAGGTCCCGTAGGCATAGGCTGCTTCAGGGTCGTGAATGGAGCACGGCCCGATGACCACGAGGAGACGGTGTTGGTCTCGTCCATAGAGGATATCTCTGATGGCCTGACGGGTTTCCAGGACCGTGGACTCCGCGGCCGTAGCGACCGGCAGTTGTTCCTTGATCTGCCTGGGGGTCACGAGCTCTTTGATTTCAATGACGTATCGATTATTGAGAGGTTCGTTCATGAACACAACCTTTTTGAGAAATGCGAAGGACTCCAGAAATAAATAAATGACGCTCGTACAATTGCCTGCAGAGCTTAGCGAAAATGAAGATTCCTCGCAAGGGATGGTATAGGGGCGCCGCATTGGGGCTCGGGTTTGCTTCTGAAGCAGAAGTTGTAGCGGCAGCCAAGGCCGAGGGGGTGAAACCGTGTCGGCGATTTTCGTTTTGATCGACCTCAGTTGGCGACGTTCCCTGCTGTGTCCTGTACTGGCATACAATGAAAAGGGTATAAAGATGGCAAGAGTGCTCAAGAAACCGGAATGGCAAAAGGGAAAGGAGTGAATTGATGAATCGACCGCGTGAACTCTTTGTGCCTGCCAGGATCACCGACATGAAGACGTACGATCCGGGCGAAGTGAGAAAGGTCGCCTTCACGTTGCCGGAGACCTTCGAGGTCGACGGACGGCTTATTCCGGTTTGTGATCGTATGCGTCCCGGAGGGGCGTTTTTGGTGAAACCGTTCGGTGTTCGGACGCAAAAGTATCGTCGCAGAATGTATACGCGCTCCAATTGTTCGGATGAAACCCCACGCGTGCTGGAAACCATCGTCAATGACACGCATAAGGAAAAGGCCGATACCTCTCCATGGTGGCAAACCGATGATCTCGTGCAGCGTTACCGCACGGGTGGTTCAATCGACGTATGCGTGAATTATGATGAAACCCGTTCGGAACTGGTGGTGTTTCAAAACAGTCAGGAGGTTGACCCGACGACCCTGATTTTGGAAGCCGATCACGAATGGTGCTCCATGCGGATTGTGGCCGTGGCGCTTTCGACAGGCATTACGCCGTTTTTGGCGTATGTCCGGCATATGAAATCCAGAGCGTTCGGAGGAACGGCAGAGGGGTATTTCAGCCTGATCGTGAGTGTCAAGAATTCGCGTCAGTTGATGGAGCATCAGGCTTTGCTCGCTCTGTCGCGGGAATTTCCGCAGCACTTCTCGTATCATCCCGTCTTGACCCGGGAATGGCCGGAGGATTGGGCTCACGGGAAAGGACGAATCATGCAGGTCCGGACCGAGGGAGAGGAAGCGCACGTGAACTTGGCGTCGCTCCTTGCGTTGGAGCCGAATCTGCTACAGTGTCACGTTCGGTTTTGTGGAAACGCGCAAGCAAAGGATCAACTCGTCTTAGGGCTGCAGCAAGCACAATTGGCTCCGCTCAGTTTCCGGTCCGAAACGTGGTGAGGGGTTTGCGTCAAAGGCTTGTCAGGAGGGGAGAAGGGCGGGCTGCTTGATCCGGGGTGAGTGGAGGATAAAACGTGACTCGATGGGCTTCGACATTGTTCAATAACCTGTGGCCATTGGCCTCTCGTTCCTTCCAGAAGATGCCCTCAACCTCAACGCTTCGACCGGTGGTCATTTGGATGTCTCCTCGGGTCCGATCATGTCGCCCGAAGACCAATACGCGATCCGATCCTGTCTTGAGGTAGAAAACAAAATTGATGAAATGTTTCGAGTCGTCGAGATGAAGTTCCAGCCGCGTCACGGTACCCCGGATTCGAATGGGTTTTTGATGGTATTGGCTCGGGGTCTGAAGGAGTTGCGGAATGGTGACAATTTCAATAAATCCTTTACTGTCAACGTGTTGTGAAAATTCTTGAGACGGGAAATAGCCATCGATGAACTGTCCTGACAGACCTGTTACGATGAGTCCAAACCAAAGTATACACATGTTTTACTGTACCTTTACGGATTTGACGCACTGTCTCATGTATGGTTGTCCAGGGCAAGAGAGGGGATATCTTGAAGGAAATCAGGTTGGGGTATAGACTAAATCAGAGATATATTGAAGACTGAATAGTACAAATAAGACGTATGGACCAGACGCGGGAATTTCAGTTTTTTCCTCAATATAAACACCACAAAGTCGGTGGATTGTTTATGACACGGCAAGAACGGTATCAGCAGCGTCACAAGGAAGCCGGCCTGTGCATTTATTGTCCCAGAAAAGCCGTCAGCCAGTGGTTCTGTGCTCTTCACTTGAAGAAACGGCGGACATTGATGCGGGTGCGTAAGGGCAGTCGCCCCTGGCATCCAGGTGGGCCGGGTCGTCCCCCTCTCACCAGACGATCCCGTCCGGCCTGAAGGAGAGATCAGGCTTTCCGGGCTACGTTCTTCTGCCCGCCACGTCTGCGCTTCCCACCTTCCGGGGAACGAACAAAACGCTGTCTCGGCGGTATGCGGGCAATCCTTTCTCAGACGTGGATCCCCAACATTTCTTGTAACCAGTCGAAGGCTTCACGATAAATACCCGGGCAGGTACTTTCTCGGGGTCCGGCCACGTTCAGAACGATCATACCCGCTTGGGAAATCCACGAGGCGACGGCAGTGGGATCCGGTTTCGTCGTCAAATCAATGACTCGATAGGGCTTGTGAAGGCGCCGTGCGGTATGGATCGTCAGGGCCGTGCCCCCCGTGGGGACGTTGCGAATCAGTACTAACGTTGCATCCGCGTCGCGGACGTTCCACCGTGTCCGTTGGGCATAATGCGGGGACGGCGTTTCCAGCAACGGGTAAATCATCGGGATGATCCCATCTTCAGCCAGACGCCCCTTGGGGCACCACCCTCCGATTAGCAGTTCTCCTGCCAGGGCAACGTCGAGGGCCGCCCGGTCAACGCCTGTTTGACCTCCTGAAATCAACTTGGCAATAAGCACTCGTGACACAAGAATAGATGTCCTACTGTGTGAAAGTCAGGTAGACGGATGACGAATTCTTTAGGTTACAACATAACGCACAAAGGGAAAAAGGCGCTGCTTGTTCTACAAACCCGTCGCCCGCTATGATCGAACCGGACGAGGAGAACTAATGGCACGATTCCATCTCGACTACTACGCCATCCTGGAGGTGACGCCGCAGGCCTCGGATGAAGAAATCAAACGGGCCTATCGGAAACTTGCGCTCAAATATCATCCCGATCGCAACCAGGGTAACAAGACTGCCGAAGACAAGATTCGGGAGATCAATGCTGCGTATGAAGTGCTCGGTGACCCTGAAACCCGGAAATCCTACGAACGGCTGCGTTTTGGCGGTTACGGCCGGAAATCGGATTTTGCCGAGCAATCCACCGAAACCATTGACCCGGGGGTTGTCCTCGAAGCCATGGAGAAAAAGTTGTGGGAGGAAGGGCGCGTGGAGATTTTTCGAGCATTGATGCAAGGGCTTCAGTTGGTAAAACAGGAATTGGCCAACATTCGGGAAGCCACGGTCGCCAAATTGGGCTATGACAAATTTCACGAAGAGATCGTGAAAATGCATGCCAAGCACGCGATTGACAAAATCGTGACCCCTGAGATGGAGGAACGCAAGGAACGGTTGTTGGACGTCGCCTTAAACATGATGCTCTCCCAAGGGGTTGACGGCCGGGGTGGTCAGGAAGGCGCGGAGTGGGTCAAACGGCAATTGGCCGCGGCGTTTCACCGGGGCCGGGTGGACGGCTATTGTGAAGCCTGCGAGTTGCTTTACGTTCGGAGGTAGCCTGCTCGCCGTGGCGGGCAGATTTCATCGCCCTCCCTCTCCCTAGTATGAGAGAGGGTTGGGGTGAGGGTGTCGTTAAGCTACTAAAACCGATATTCAAACGCTGCGTAGTAGAACCCGCCGTTGAAACCAAATGGCGCTGAACGACGCGAGTACGTGAACACGTCCGGGGAATCCACGATGAGATTACCCTGGCTGTCGATGATTGTGCCACCTCTAGCTCCATCAATCGTGTCTTCATCCGGTGTCACGTCAAACAAGTTGTTGGCTCCCAGCTTGAGGATCCCGAATGGTCCGAAGTTGTAGCTGAGTTGAACGTCGGTCACGTATTGGGAGTCGAATTTCTGTTTTGGGGGATTATTCCCGTCGCCACTCACCGTGTACGAGCCGTAGCGGTGTACCATGACCGAGGCCGACAATTGATCCAATTGATACAAACCGGACAACGTAAAGCGGCTCCTGGGCTGCCATTCTTCTATGATGGAGCGCTCCCGGTCATCGAACAGCGAAGAGGGAAGACCGGCAGGAAGTTTCACGTCCCTGATTTGGGTTTGCATGAGGGCTCCCAAGAAATTCAGATCCAGGTTTCCGCGGTCGATGAACGGTACGTTCCATGAGGCAACGATTTCTCCACCTCGGGTTTCGGTGTCCGCCGCATTCATGAAGAACTGAGCGCTGCCGGCTCCCGCATTATTCAACGCCGCAATGACACTGTCTGAAAGCGCCGGGTCCGTTGGCTTAAGAAATCCGCTGAGGATGATCCTGTCCTTTACTTCGATGCGGTAGACGTCCGCGGTGAGAGTGAACGAGGACGTCGGTTGATACACCAAACCGACGCTCAGGTTGGTTGCGATTTCCTGCTTGAGTTCGGGGATGCCGATCGCCTTTGCGACGGCGCTGTCGTTTCTGAATGTCCCGACTTGTATAGAATCTGCCTGCCCAGTGACAAACTGTGTGCTGATGTTGTTGAAGTAGAGTTGCTGCATGGACGGCGCACGGAATCCGCTGCTCATGGAGCCTCTGACGGCCAGTGCTCTGGAGAAATCCAGTTTTGTGGCAAGTTTGCCGTTGATGGTATGGCCGAAGTCGCTGTAATGCTCGTACCGTACCGCGGGGCTGACCATGATCTGATCGAAGACACCGAGATTGTCCACGAACATCTCCGCGTCCGTGTAGAAGGAAAATGCGTGTCGTGACTCGTTGACTTCGTTTTCAGGTTTGAATCCCGTGAAAACCTCAATGCCTGCGTCGCCCCCTCCCGGCCCATCATAGTCTGCGTACGAGTATTCTTCTCCGGATTGGATCTGGTAGTTGTCCCTCCTGTATGCCGCTCCCCAAGCCAGGTTCATGTTCTTGTCAGGTATCGGCAAAGAGAAATCCAGGTTCACGGTGGTGAGGTAGAGTCCCAGGGTTCCGGCATCCGCGGATGTTGTTCCAGGCTGTTGATTGGCCGCAACCCATGAAGCATTGTGGGAGTTGGAAATGTTGAAATTGAACGTGTTTCCTCCGTGCACCACTCCCAGGTCAGCCCTGAGGCCGTTGTTGAACTCTTTGACGACGCCCGCGCCGAAGGAATAGTCCCAGATCGTCGAATCAATCAGCGGGAGAAATCCGTCGGGATAGACACGGACAGGTGGGTTCCCAAAAGGAGGGTTGTCTTTGTCAGAATTGCCCTATCTCCAAAAACCGCCGCTTTTGTTCGCGCGCCTCGACACGTCGGCAAAGGAGTAGAAATCGAGTCCTTTTCCGAGTGATTTGTCGAAGTTTAGGGCGCCACTGAATTGTTCCGAGTCGGAATCCCCGACGCGGAAGTTGCGACGGTTGAAATTCCTCTCTTTGTCGCCGGGATCATTCGTAATGACTTTAACGCCTCCTCCGTATGTATCCAAGGCGGCTTGCTTCCAGGATGCTCCGGACGCACAGTTACTGTCACTCAGGGTACAGGTCGTGCCGGGGTAATTGGGGATTCCGAATAGGCCCGCCCGGTTGGTTCGCTGCCGGTTGCGATATTCGAACGTCGCGTGCAGCCTGCCGTCATCTCCGACCTTGAATCCCTTGTCCAGGCTTGCAACGAATTGATCGCCGTCTCCCTTGTAGGTCGTGCCATAGTTTGTCCGGAAGCCTCCCTCGTAGTCATCCTTGAGGATGACGTTGATGACACCGGCTATGGCGTCCGACCCGTACTGTGCGGAGGCTCCGTCCCGGAGGACTTCGATACGCTTGATCGCGCCCATGGGTATCGCATTCATGTCGGTGCCCGCGGTGCCGCGTCCCACTGACCTGTTGACGTGGATGAGCGCGCTGCCGTGACGTCGTTTTCCGTTCAAGAGCACGAGTACCTGGTCCGGTCCCATGCCTCTCAGCGTTGCGGGTCGCAGAGCGTCTGTTCCGTCGCTGATCGACGAACTCGAGAAATTGAACGAGGGGATCAATCGCTGAATGGCCCGGCCCACTTCGAGTTGTCCCGTGTTGCGCAAATCTTCCGCTTTGATGAGGTCCACCGGCACGGGGGAATCCGTAATGCTTCGGCCCTCGATTCTACTGCCGATAACGACGATTTCTTCAAGTTTTGTCACTGCTTCAGTGGGATCGGTTTCCTGGGCTGACACGACAGGCGCTAACACACAAATAATCAAGACGCTGAGCAACAGATTTCTGTACGACATGCCTCGTTGTCCTTGACTTTCATTGGATATGAGAAAACGGAAAAAGACGACAGAAGATAGCAGAAATGAATGCCGATGCAAAGCCAGAGGTTTAAACTGGAGGGTCTATTTAGTAGCCCTATTAATCGTGGGAATTAAGCAATTCAGGGTCTCCACGTGCAGGCGTATGGCTTTTGATGCTATGGCGGAGGGGGTGGGCATTCGAAGGCGCCCAGGGGATTCTCTTTGGGCTCCCGCTAGGGGGCCAAGCCCCCTCGCGCTGTCGCGTCGCGCCGGTCACCCAATGAAGGGGGCACACCCCCTTCAGAACCCCCGTTCGAATCCCACTAGACCTTGAACGACCATGGCAAAAGTGTCCGGTAAATTTCTTGTAGGCAAATTATCAGTGGCGGAGGGGGTGGGATTCGAACCCACGGTCCCGTGAAGGACTCCGGTTTTCAAGACCGGCCTGTTCGTCCACTCCAGCACCCCTCCGTGTGGCGGCTCTTATTGGACGGGCTCTCGATCAGAAACTGAGATTGACTATAACGCATTGATTTATATGCGATTATTTCTTGTCTTGAAATTTTTCCCCATATTTTGCCCAACTTTTTCTGGCCTACAATATTCTGTTTCAATACCATACCGAATGTTATGGCTAATCCTCAACGACCACAATGTCACCACTTCACCAAAACAAAAAGGTCTTATCACCTTAAGTCAACAAGCGCCATTCCGAGGCGTTGAAATTATAAGAATGCGCACGATCTCTTTTCGTCTACCGTCGTCTGGCATGCTTCACGAGTTTCGAGTTCAAAATAGACCGATACTGTAGCACCCTCCCGGAACAACAGGGATTTGTCCTGATTAAAACAGCGAAATAATCAGGACGACAGCCCTCGCATTTTTTGGCATCCTCCGCGAATCACAAAGGAGGTGATGCCCATGTCGACAGATCAAGATGTTCTACTGACCCGCCGTGAGGTTGAGCGACGCACGGGGCTCAGCCGCAGTCCCCTGTACCGAAAAATGCGCGACGGCACCTTTCTGGTGCCGTTGAAAGTTTCTGAGCGGGCCGTGCGATGGTGTGAAAAAGTCAATGGCATATCAGGGGGACTTACTACCTTAAATCAACAGGAGAATGGTCTTTTGTTGAAAGATAGGAGTAGAAAGTCCTCGAAATCGCAAACAAACAGCAAGCCGAAACACAAGACCAGCACTTGGAACCTGGTCAATCATGGAGTGATCCCATGACGCGTGGAGAGGTTTACGCGTTAATCACACAGAGGATTATTTTGTTTCGCCAAGGACTGGAAGAAAGCGGAATCCAGAAGTGGCTCGGTTATTTTGAACAGTTTGTGAGCGATCGATAAGTGGCTCTCCGCTCTGGTTATGCCGCCGCCGGGATGGGCGGCGGCGGGTTGAAATAGACTTGGGCGGGTGTTTGTCCGCCAAGCGAGGAATGCGGTCTGCTCCGATTGTAGAAGGCGAGATAGCGGCTCAGCCCGCGCCGCGCCTCCGAGACACTTCGATAGGCGCGCAGATAGACTTCTTCGTATTTGATCGTCCGCCAGAGCCGTTCGACCACGACATTGTCGCGCCAGGCGCCCTTGCCGTCCATGCTGATGGCGATCTGGGCGTCCTGCAAGGCCGTGAGGAAGGCGACGGAGGTGAATTGGCTGCCCTGATCCGTGTTCATGATCTCGGGCGTGCCGTGCCAAGCCAGCGCGTCGCGCAACGCCTCCACGCATGGCCCCGTCTCCAGCGTCAGCGAGAGCCGCCAGGCGAGGACCTTGTGGCTGAACCAGTCGAGGACCGCCACGAGATACACGAATCCCCGCGCCATCGGGACATAGGTGATATCCATGGCCCACACATGGTTGGGGCGGGTGACGGCCAGCTTCCTTAAGAGATACGGGTAAATCTGATGCCCCGGCGTCGGGTGCGAGGTCGTGGGGCGGCGATAGAGGGCCACGATCCCCATTCGCTTCATCAGTGTGGCGACATGCAGCCGGCCAACGACATGGCCTTCCTGCCGCAGCAAGCCCCGCAGCATCCGGCTGCCGGCAAAGGGGTACTCCAAGTGCAACGCATCGATCCGACGCATGAACAGCAGATCGGCGACGGACGCGGGACGGCGCTGGTAATAGAGGCTGCCCCGACTGAGCCCCAGCAGTCGGGCTTGGCGGCTGACACTCAAGCGGTGCTCGCGGTCGATCATCGTCTTGCGCTCGGCAACAGACCGGCCTTGCTGAGCGCCCCCGCTAAAAAATCATTCTCCAGGGTCAGTTGCCCAATCTTCGCATGCAACGCGGTCACGTCGCTCTCCGATGCGGCCGTCTTCTTCCCCCCCACTGTCGAAGACCTCGGTCACGCCGGCCAGGAGTTGCTCCTTCCACTGCTTGATCTGGTTCGGATGGACGTCAAACTGCTGGGCGAGTTCCGACAGCGTCTGTTCCCCGCGAATAGCCGCCAGCGCCACCTTGGCCTTAAACGCCGGTCGATGGTTTCGGCGGCGTCGTCTCATCATAATTCCTCCTCATTGACGGCAATCATGCCGCTCGTGAGCAGAAATGTCACTTATCCCTCTTGTTCAGATTTCCCGAGCCACCTCTAATGACCAAGAAGAAAACAAAGAAGCCAGCATCCCCACATGGCTTACTGCCTCATATCATAAGATATTTACTGTTATAATCTGGGGATTTATTTCTTCGATACTATTCGGATTCATTGTAGCGGAAACAGGCATTGCCGACCCTACCACTTTGCCTTCAATTAAGGCTCAAATTTCAGCCGAACACAAAGAAGGGACAGGCGTAAGCTTCCCCGTCAAGGAGACAGTTCTAAAGTAGAGTGTCTGGCTTGTTCGACCTGCCGTCTGAACATGGCAGGGGGTATGCTGCCCAAGCTGTGATGAGGGCGGTCCTCATTGTATGCCGTGATCCAGTGGCGAGTGATTTCTCGGACTTCCCGGAGCGACGAGAATACATAGGCATCCAGCACCTCATGGCGGAAGGTGCGATTGAAGCGTTCGATGTAGGCGTTCTGATTCGGCTTGCCGGGCTGGATGTAGTGGAGCGTCACCCCCTGTTCCTGACACCAGGCGATCAAGACCTGGGATAGATACTCGGGGCCGTTGTCGACACGGATCGCGTCCGGTTTGCCCCGCCACTGCACGAGGCGATCCAGCGTGCGCACCACGCGCGCCCCGGGGATCGAGGTGTCGATGACGATCGCTAAGGCTTCGCGGACCCCCTCATCGAGGATATTCAGCGTGCGAAACCGGCGCCCCTGATACAGCGTATCGGCCATGAAGTCCATCGACCATTCGGCGTTGGCCCGAGCCGCCACCGCCATCGGGTGTTGCACCCGTTGCGGTAGGCGCCGTTTCGCGCGTCGGGGTAGATTGAGCTTCATGGCCTTATAGACACGATACACGCGTTTGTGGTTCCACTCCTGGCCCAGCAGCCGGAGGCGGTGGTAACACATCCAAAATCCCCAGCGGGGGTGTTGTTCCACGACGCCGTTCAACGCCTCCATCACGGCACCATCCCGGGAGCCAGTCGTGCGTCTCGGCCGGTACCAACTCGAGCGCGAGAAGTGCACCGCGGCACAGGCCCGGGCCTTGCTCAGTCCCCAGTGGGCCACCAGGTAGTGCGCGGCGTCGCGCTTCGCCGGTGGCCTCAGAGCTTTTTTGCAATTAACGCCTTCAGGGCGTCGTTCTCACGAGCCAGTTCCGCATACATCCGCTTGTACTGCGCGAGTTCCCCCTCGGTCTCCTTCAAGCGCTTGAGGTCCGAGGCGCTCATCCCGCCGTATTTCGCTTTCCAGTGATAGTACGTCGCATCGCTGATGCCATGCTGGCGACAGATCTCTCGTGTCTTCTTTCCAGTTTCCGCTTCTTTCAGAATCGATACAATTTGCGTCTCGGTGAATCGGCTTCGTCTCATGGGCGTCTCCTTACAGGGTGATCCTGCCAGAAAACTCCACTTATCACATGTCTCAAATTAGGGGAAGCTTACGCAGTTAAGCGGGTCATACTCGATAAGACGCCGGCAGAAATTATCGGAGGGGATGGTGACTTAAATACATACAGAGGGTTATGGATAGAAGCCACCGGCCCCATCGAATACGTTCTTGTCACACCTTCAACCGCATCCACAGTGAAAATTTCCATTATCGTTGAATGGGACGATGAAGGAACATACGCCGACAAGAGAGTTGAATTCGAGATTGATGCCAACATTTGGAAATCAAAGAGGCGTCAGATTGCTGCAGGCAAAACATTGGAAGTAATGGGGAAAATCAAGCGCGTGGAAAGTGCATCAATGACGATTGAAAATGTAGAAATTTAATTTGACTTCAACGATCGCTGGAAGAAGAAGTTTGCCGGGCTGGGTGTGGCCAAGATCCGACGTTTAAAGCAACTGGAAGAGGACCCCCGGCGTCTTTTCCCTTCCCGCGCACATGCCGGCATTCTCCGGCAAGAGCGCCTTTTTCTTTCTTGACTTCCCTGTCCCCACGCCCTATTTTCTCTCCGGCTAGGGGAGAATCATTTACCAATTGGTACGTGTCAGCAGGAATTCCCTGGCCTTCGAGTCGAGCCTGGGGGGAGGCTTTCTGCCTTCCCCTTGTGCTTCCTTCCATTCCCATCTCAGTACTCCCTTCCCAGGCAGCCCACTTTCCCTTCGGGATCGGCTGCACCGGCCCTCCGGCGCTTGCCGATCAGCGACCCGTCATGCCGGCTCACCAACATGCGAGTGCCGAACGAGCGGCTCAGACGTGGTAGAGGAAGGGGCACGAAGCGCCGCGGCAGTGTCCTTCTTCGCTGGGTGTGGTATAGAGGCGACTCCTTGGGACTCTGTTCTCTCGGTTAGCGTCTGTGCGGTAAGGCGCTATCGCGTCTTTGACAGCATTCACGCCATTCTTCTTCTGTCAGGTTCCCAGCCACGAGTCAATCATTTGCCTCTGCTGCCAGGACGACCAGCTGAATGGGGGAGGCGACTCCTGACAGGGCCGCATCACCCGTCAATGGAAGCACCATCGTGGCTGCCAATAAAACAGTTCGTCTCGTCGGTGGGGCCTACGAGCGAGAAAGCGGATGCCAGAATAGACCTGCGTTCGAAGACAACAACTCTTATGCGACGCCGGGCGGACGTGTCCGGTACTCGCGGAAAGGTGGTGAGACTGCATGGATAGGGCCACGTTTGACGAATACGTCGGTTTCGCCTATCGCCTTATACAGATAGAGCGCGAGGAGTTTGGCGATACATTAGCGGAATCAACGTTGTGCGTGTACTTATATCAGACGGTAGCAGAGCGAAAGATTTATCTCCAACTTCTGATTGCCGAGTCTGAAATACGCAAGGTGGCATGGGACTCGTTAGTCGTGATCGCGCGATACTGCCGCCGGAGAGGAAGGCCACTTCCGCATGAACTGACGGACTGGCTTGTTGCGGCGGTGGCGGGGGCTCGACAAAGACCAAAAACCCAAGGGAGAGGTCGCCATACTAACGATTTAAGAAATCGCGCTATTGTGATGGCCGTCATGCTTCTGACATCCCATGGCATGAAGGCGACACGAAACTGGAGTGGTCCTAGGAAGTGCTGTTAGGAGGGTGGATCTGCCTGTGATGCTGTAGGCATCGCTGTGAGGAAGCACTACAAAAACAAAGGTAATTAGGGCGTTTCGTAACCATTGTGTGGTAGAAAACGCGCATGGTTACTGGACGATATACGGTTTTTAGTTGTGCGGCCAACTTTCTGCGGGGCCGCAAATGCATTTTCTGTGGCTCCTTTCAGCTCCTGCATACGCGCCGCGGCTATGTGAAATGTGGGCGCTGTGGGAAAAGCAAGAGTCTCCGGCGGCTGCGCCGGGAGATCCGGATCCTGCAAGGCTTCTATCAATTGCAACCCGCCTATCGGTTGAGCCAGGATCTGGGCTTGGATGTCAAAGTGGTCACCCGCATCTATCACCGACTCCGCGAAGCGTTGTTTCATGTGACCGAACTGGAAGCGGGGAAACTGAAGGGCGAGATCGAATTGGATGAGGCCTATTTCGGGGGCAAGCGCAAAGGGCAACGCGGGCGCGCCACGGCGGGCAAGAGCGTCGTGTTCGGGCTCCTGGAGCGGGACGGGCGCGTGTACACCAAGGTGGTTGAATCGGTCAGTGCGGACGAATTGCTGCGGCATATTCAAGCCCACACCCGGAAAGGCTCGGTCTATTTCACCGATGCCTTTCGGGGCTATCAATCCTTAAAACGCTATGGCCACCATCATACCGTGAATCATGCGAAAACCTTCGTGAGTCGGCGGACGAAGAATCACATTAATGGCATTGAAGGGTTTTGGAGTTATGCCAAACATATTTTGTATCAATATCGCGGGGTCTCGAAGTATCATTTCCCGCTGTATCTGAAAGAAATCGAGTATCGCTTTAATCACCGCCAGGAGAATGTGTTCAAACAGTTTCTCAAGATCTATTTTGGTTACGTTTCGCCCTAATTACCAAAACAAAAAGCCCCTAAAATACAAAACTATCGAAGGCATTTGGACGGAAAAAGGTACGCCGGAATCAGTTTTCAATCGGTTGGACTATCGCTTTCTCTACCAAGAAGCCCCTGGTATATACACCCCGCCCGAGCTGACCTTCCCCCCATAAAACGGTCCACTTCGAGGGTGAGTTTTCTGGTACAACAACCCAGGAGGACTCATCATGAAGCGGAAACGATTCAGCGAAGCCCAGATCATCGGGGTGTTACAAGAAGCCGAGGCCGGGGTCAAGAAACAAGACCTCTGCCGGAAACATGGGATCACCGAGCAAACGTTCTATCGGTGGCGAGCCAAGTATGGGGGCCTGCGGGTCTCCGACGTCACACGGCTGAAGCAGCTTGAGGCCGAGAATCGGCAGTTGAAGCAGCTGTTGGCCGACGCGCACCTGGATCAGGCGGCGCTCAAGGAACTCCTGTCAAAAAACTGGTAAGGCCCGCGGCACGGCGCCAAGCGGTGGCTCATCTGGTCACGCTGGGGCTGATGAGTCAGCGGCGGGCCTGTCACTTGGTAGGCATCCACCGCTCGGTAGTGCGCCATCAGTCCGGCCGTCCCGACGCAGCCGCCCTCCGGGTCCGGCTGTGCGAACTGGCGGCGGCGTTTCCGCGCTATGGCTACAAGCTGTTGCATGAGTTACTCAAACGGGAGGGCTTGGTGGTGAACGCGAAGAAGACGTATCGGCTGTATCGCGAAGAGCGTCTGCAGGTCCGGCGCAAGCGGCGTAAACGTCTCCCGGCCCGTGACCGTGGGCCGTTCCCGCATCTAGACGGCCCGAATCAGCGCTGGTCGATGGACTTCATGTCGGATCAATTGGCCACAGGGCGGCGCTTCCGCATTTTGAACGTCGTGGACGATTACAGCCGGGAATGTATCGGCCAGCTCGTGGACGTTTCGATCTCTGGAGAGCGAGTCAGTCGGCTCTTGGATCACCTGGCTGTCCAGCGGGCTCGGCCCGTAGCGATCGTGCTGGATAACGGACCGGAATTCACGAGCAAGGCGCTGTGCTTGTGGGCCCAACGCACGGGGGTGCGCCTGCGCTTCATCCAGCCGGGGAAGCCGTGTCAGAATGCCTTCGTAGAGAGTTTTAACGGCAAATTCCGGGATGCCTGCCTGAATGAACAATGGTTCGTTGATTTGGCCGAGGCCCGGCGTCGTATCGAAGCGTGGCGCCTCCACTATAACACCGTCCGGCCCCACAGTTCGCTAGGGTTTCTCAGTCCGGAAGAGTTTCGTCTGGCAGGCGAACGTGACGTGGACAAAGCCGGTCGCTCGGCAAGCTTGACAAAAACGGCAAATGGCCCACTTTCCCCCAGCCATCCCGAGGGCTATAATTCGGTCATTGCCTCACTTTCGACTTGGACCTAAATTGGGGGGAAGGTCACTTTCAAATCATCAGAAATCTCAATGATTGCAAAGTAGGGCTTAACAATCACATGTGCTCAAGTAGAAAAAAGTATTGCATCTCAGAACAAAGCACTTCGGTGGATGGGCAACGCCGCTGCTGAGTTTAGCGTTAGCTGAAAAGAAATGGCACACTGGAATTATAGAGTCATCAGGAAGCATCATCTTGAACCAGACTCGGCGACGTATCATGTCCACGAGGTTTATTACCGAGAAGACGGCGGCATAGAAGGTTGGACGCAAGCCCCAGTCGCCCCTATGGGTGAAACGGTTGAGGAACTCAGAGAAGACATCAGCTTTTTCCTCCATGCGTTCCGTCGTCCGATACTTGAAGTAATAGAAACGGACAAAGAGCCAACTCTTTTCCCTGACGATCTGGACGATGCCATCAATGATGGCCATTATTTCGAACTCATGGATCGGTCGTCTGTCGCATTGGATTATATGTATCAATTTCTTGGCAGCCACCCGCTTATCAGGAAAGACAAAACACTGCAAGGCATGTATGAAAAGGCCGAGGAGGCTTTAGCTGAACTTTATCAACAGGCTGGTCGGCTGGAGTTTGATAGAAGCAGCAGCTAACCGGGCAAACCCAGTTCACTTCACTTTTCGGCGTCTGATTTGCAACATGATGTCTTAAGTAGAGGAGAGATCCTATGGCCATAGCGAAAGAGAAGATGAAGGAAGTAATCGAGTCGCAGCCGGATGATGCAACTTATGAGGAAATCCTGCGCGAACTTACGTTCGAACGCATGGTAGAGCGTGGCCTTGCGGATTCCCGAGAAGGCCATGTGATATCAAATGAGAAAATGGAGCACCGTATTCGATCGTGGCAGAGATAAGGTGGACAAATGAGGCCGAAACGTGGCTGAAGGACATCCACGACTATGTCGCCCAGGAGAATCCAAGTGCAGCCATTAGGGTAGTGGAAGGAATATATGAAAGAGCACAATTGCTCAAGAGCTATCCGGAGATAGGTTATCAGTACCGTTCTGAACCAGAAGGCGAGATTCGTATATTGCTCTATGGGCATTACAGAATTGCGTATCTATTGGCGGCCAATAAACCAATCGATATTCTCGGGGTATTTCATGGTGCGTTGGAAATAGATCGATACCTTTCATGAAACCGGATGTAACCAATTAAGAGTTCTTTCTATCTGCGTCCAGGGTTTTGTGGGCGTGGTATGAGGAGCCTGCAGAGCGCGTCTGATTACGTCGAAATTTACATCGAGAGCGACCAGGAAAATTCCTGTGCGGTCTTGGAATAAGGAGTGAAATGCGGATATGGACGACAAATCAAAGCGGATTAAGATTACGATAGGCGGCGTGGCAGTGGAAGCGGAGTTGAAGCCGACGCGTACGGCGCAGGCCATTTATGACGCCTTGCCGGTTGAAGCCAAGGTGAATCAATGGGGGGAGGAATTTTATTGCCAGCTTCCCGGGGTCAAGGACCACCGTGAAACCGCGACAACAAACGTGAAAGTGGGCGACGTCGCGTATTGGGGGCTTGGTGGGGCGTTGGCGGTCTTTTTTGGACGCACCCCCATGAGTATCGGAGAGGATCCGGTCCCGGCCGATCGGGTGAACATCGTGGGACGATTGATTGGAGATCCGATGGTGCTTCATGACGCCGTCGGCGCCACGATGATGAAAGTCGAAAAGGTGGCTTCATAACGGGATGCGAGTCACCGAAGAACGCATTCAGTCTCTGGCAACGGCAGTTGTGGACCGTTTGCAAGAGCAAGAGCTACTGGAGATTTCCGGGTCAAAAGAGCGTTTGATCCGTGCCGTCCGGAAAGCCGTCACCGATGAGCTTTCAGTGGAAGACCGGCTTCATGCTGAAATCCAGGCCCTGTTGAAACAGTATGACGCGGAAATTCAAAGCGGTCGGTTGGATTATCAGAAGATGTTCACGATGGTGAAAACCAAGTTGGTCAAAGAGCGCGGGCTGGTCCTGTAAGCGCAAATACTGTCCCGTATGGGTCCTCTCTTATCTGACGAGAAGCAGGCACATCTTTCCCACGTGATTCTTCAGGCTCTTCAAGGGACTCCTGAAGGGACGCTTCATGGAACGTCCGCTCAAGCGTTGAAAGAAATTAAACGCATCCTCGCGGACTCGATGAAAGTCGAAGAGGATATTCATCGATTGGTCCAGGCCCGCCTGCACTCCTACTCCCGCCGGATTCCCGAGGGCTCCCCGGAATGGGACGTGTTGTATGAAAAGACGTACCGGGAAGAACTTCGCAAGCGTCAACTCGGCTAGTGGCAGAGAGCTTTCCGCGCGGTACGGCCGAGGCCTGACGACGTGAACATGCTGGCTGGATCTATCCAAAATCGACGTGCTAGAGTATTCCATTGAAAGTGGTTGCGACGGTGCGACGCTCTTTAGGAATTCCTACGTGAACCGAGAGTTTCCCTTCCGAATCGTCTGGTCGATTTTCATCGGCCTCCTTCTCATTCCCGGCACGATTGCGGCACAGGATAAAGTCAAAGGACACCTGATTGTCGAGGACGTGCTTGCTCGACCCGGGACCTCCGTGAGGTTGAAGGCCTGGTTTATTGAAAAAGGATTGTTGGGTAACAAAGGCCTGGGCGGAGAAACCATTACGTTTACCGTTCAGGGGCAGCATGCCGGGACGGCGCTCACCGGCGGAGACGGCCGGGCATTCCTGGAATTCAAGACCCACATGCGGGGCAATCACAAGGTGGTTGCCACCGTGGAATCCAGCCCGCGCGTCGAGTCCGTGGCAGGGGAGGGGAATCTGGCATCCTGGGAACGCCGGCGTCCGATTTTATTGGTGGACTGTGCCGTCCTTGTTCAAAGAGATGGTTCGAATCCATTGTCGACCCTTCCCGTTGTCGGGAGCCTTGGCGCCTTGGGAAAGCCTCAGGAGAATGCGGCGCATGCGCTGTCGAAATTGGCTGAATTTTATTACAACGTGATCTATGTGCATGAACGCCAAGGCACGGCCCTGCACGAAACTCGTGAATGGTTGAGGCAGCATGAATTTCCCGTTGGGATTACGAGAATGGTTCCCCAGGAGTCCAAGGCCTTGTTGGCGTTTATGGAAAAGTTGAAGGAAGGCGGGTGGGATAACCTGGAAGCCGCTATCGGCCGAACGCTGGAATTTGCCCGAACGTTGGTGAAAAACCGGGTTAAGACGGTCATCTTTCCCGATCCCCGGGAAAAAAAGAAATATCCGCGACGTGCGAAGATCGTCAATTCATGGAAAGAAGTCCGGAAACAATTATAAGCTCCGGCCGTGTTCCGGCGGCGCACGCGTCTTATGAAAACCGGTAAACCTCGCACGATTTTCATCTGCCAGGAATGTGGCGGTCAATCTCCGCGGTGGGCCGGACGTTGTCCGGATTGCGGGCAGTGGAATTCCCTGAAAGAGGAAAGCACCGTTCGGCATCGTGGCCGGCAGGCCATTAGCGACAAAGAGTCCGCGATGCCGATCAATGAAGTTGCCGTCACCAAGGAACTCCGTTTTGCCACCGGCTTGACCGAACTCGACCGCGTTCTGGGCGGTGGCGTCGTTCCCGGATCGATCGTCCTGGTCGGCGGCGATCCCGGCATCGGAAAAACCACCTTGCTGCTTCAGGCCCTGCATGGATTGGAGCAGCGGCACCCGCCGGTGCTCTATGTTACGGGTGAGGAATCCGCGCAACAGATCAAAATGCGCGGGGATCGTCTGGGCGTCTTGAGTTCTTCGTTGTACATCCTGACGGAAACCTCTCTCGAAGGTGTGCTCAAGGTTGCCGATACCCTTTGCCCCACGGCCTTGGTCGTGGATTCCGTTCAGACCGTCTACACCGATCAGGTGACGTCCGCTCCCGGCACGATCAGCCAGGTGCAGGAAGTGGCATGCCAACTCATGTGGTATGCCAAACGAACGGGCGTGCCGGTCTTCCTCATCGGCCACGTGACGAAGGAAGGCATGATTGCCGGTCCCAAACTACTGGAGCATATCGTGGATACCGTGCTGTATTTTGAAGGCGACAAGAGTCACGCTTATCGTATTCTGCGGGCCGTGAAGAATCGGTTCGGGGCGACCAATGAAATCGGCGTGTTTGAAATGAACGATGGAGGATTGCAGGAGGTGGCCAATCCATCCGAACTGTTTTTGGCGGGGCGCCCCGCCCGAAGCACGGGGTCGGTCGTGGTGTCGAGCCTGGAAGGGAGTCGCCCGATTCTGGTCGAACTCCAAGCGCTGGTCACGGCCACGGGGTATGCGATGCCCAAGCGGATGGCGAATGGCATCGAACTGAATCGTGTGGCGTTGTTGCTGGCCGTGGTGGAGAAACGACTGGGCTTACACCTGTCCGGATACGACGTCTATCTCAACGTGGTGGGCGGGCTTCGACTCGACGAGCCCGCGATTGACGTTGGAATCGTCGCGGCCATCGTCTCCAGTTTTCGCGACCAGGCGTTTGACGGTCAGACGTGCTGCATCGGGGAAGTCGGCTTGGGAGGGGAAATCCGTCCCGTCAGTCAAGTCGATTTGCGAATTCGTGAGGCCATGAAACTTGGTTTTCAACGGTGCGTCTTGCCTCAGGGGAATCTGACCAAGCATTTGAGTAATCCTGGGATGGAACTCTATGGCGTTCACGAAGTCGGAGAAGTGTTTGATCACGTGGTGACGTCAGCTTCGTAGCCGTAGTGGAGGTACACGTACGTGTCGGATTTCAGGCACCCTTTCTTCACGTGGGTTGCCGGCGGGGTGTTGTGCCTGAGTCTTGGCGCATGCGCAGGCCGTGCTCCTTCACCGCCGGTCGAGCCGGCTCCAGCACGAGCCCCTGCGCTAACCCCCCAACAAGTGCTTGCAGCCCTTCACGCACGTGAAGCGAACATCACAAGTGTAAAGGGGCTGTTTCAGGCCGACGTCGAAGGATCGTTTTCTCCCTTTTCGCACAGCATTCAAGGAACCCTGTTCTACCAGCGGCCACAAGCCATTCGCATTAAAGGGTTTACACGATTCGGTGGGACGCTCTTCGATTTCCTGTTGAATGGCCAGCCGTATTCCCTGCATACGGCCGATCGCCTGTACCCCATAGTTGGACGCGTGCCGGATTTTCGTCCTCTCGGGGATCTGGGGCTTCCGGTTCAGCTCTGTTTGCGTGCCGTTGACGTTCTTCTTGGCAGACTGCGATGGACCGCAGAGCAGTTCCGCGAAGTTCGGGTGGCGAATACGGCCTATCGGTATACCGTATCCCTCACTCCCGCAAATGCCCCGAATGTCTCTATGTTCCAACACGTGTGGGTGGATCACTCTTCGGCTCTGATTCAAGGCATCGAATATTATACGACTAAGGGAAAAAAACTGGTCACCCTCACGGCTTCGGATTATCGGAATGTGGGACCGCCCGATCAACCGGGTTCGATGGTCCTGCCCTTTTCGATTGAGGTAAAAGAATACGTGACGTCAGGATCTGTCAGATTGAAATTTTCAGAGCTTGTGCCGAACGTGCCCGTGCCCGGGAAGGAGTTCGAATTCCGGTGATACGGGTGCGTCATGCCGAGGGGTGTCGCAAATCATTGGAGCCACGATGAAACTACTGGCTGTTGAAACGGCTACACGGTATCAAAGTGTGGCTCTCATGGATGGGACGGTCCTGTTGGCTGAAAAGAATCAGGAAAACTGTGCTTCGCACGCCAGTGCCCTGATCCCTGCCATTCAAGACCTCCTGGCCTCGTTGGCATGCCCGTTTTCGGCCATTGAGGGACTGGCGGTGTCCGTGGGTCCCGGGTCCTTTACCGGTTTGCGCGTAGGCCTTTCGACTATGGTAGGATTCCGTACGGTCACGGGGTTGCCTCTGGTCACCGTGTCGACGTTGGAAGCGATGGCCTGGAGTCACAGGACCTCCGGGCGCCCCGTGTGTCCCATGCTGGTTGCCCGAACCAATGAAGTCTATTGGGCGCAGTTTCAATGGCAGGACGGGCGCGTGATTCGGTTGCTGGAAGATCGGGTCGGAACGGTTCGGGATATGATGGATTCGATTCGACAACCCACGGTCCTGTTTGGAGAAGGGTGGCTGCGTCACCAACGCGTGATCATGGAAACGTTGGGTGATATGGTAATTGGCGGGACGCCGGAGTCGATGAATCCGTCCGCCTACCACGTTGGGCTGACGAGTTTGGAAGCGTTTCAATCCGGAAAATTAGCCGGCTCTCATATCTCGCCGCATTACGTTCAACGTTCGGAAGCGGAAGTCCAATGGGATCTCAAAATACGTACGTCGCCGTGATGATCCGATTATGGTTGCCCGAACCTCAGCCCCTCTCGATTTTGACGTTCACCCGTTCCACTCCCGGGATCTGGACGACGTTATTGCCATTGAGCAAGAATCGTTCTCCGAACCGTGGACCCGGGCGATGTTTGAAGCGGAGTTGCGAGGGAATCCCTTCGGCCGGTTTCTCGGAGCTTTTCGTGCCGGTGAAGAATCTTCTGCGCAGCCGCTCCTCGGGTATATCTGCTACTGGATGGTCTTTGAGGAGTTGCGCCTGATGAACTTGGCCGTGCGGCCGGATTGCCGTCGCCAGGGCATTGCGAGCGGGCTGGTCCGGCACGCCATGGGGGAGGGGATGACTCACGGAACGACACGAGCCCTTCTGGAGGTCCGGGCCGGCAACCGCGTGGGCCGGCAACTGTATGAGACCTTGGGTTTTCGGCAATACGGCTCCCGCCGGTCCTACTATACGAACCCGAATGAGGATGCTATTCTTATGCAGTTACCCTTGACGAAAAATATTCACCCGTAAGATTCACTTCTTGAGAAAGGAGGGGTCTCATGTTGACTGATGACCAGATTGCAGAACACCTCCGTAGCACCAATGCCGATTTTCGTGAACTCCAAGAAGCCCATCATCAATTGGACATCCAACTCCAGGAATTATTGAAAAATCATATCCTGACTCCTGAAGAGGAAGTGCAGAAAAAACAGATCCAAAAAGAGAAACTGGGCAAGAAGGACCACATGGCAAGGCTCATCCGCGAATACCGGAATGAGCAACAAAAAACCGCAGCCTCGTAACTCGCGGTTTGGGGCTCACGTTCCGCAACAGACCATGGCCACACTCGTTCATCCGCTGACTCGCCATATCCGTGACGTCAAACGCCGGCTGATTATCGTCGGGGCGACGATCATGGTGGCGTTCGTCGCGATGTTTTCGGTTTCGCCCGATCTGATTGAATGGTTCAAGCGGCCCTTCGCGGATGATCTGCTGTTTTACGGCCCCGCCGAAGCCTTGTTTGCGTCGATCAAGATCTCGTTTCTCGCCGGCATCGTGCTCAGCCTGCCCGTTATTCTGTATCAATTCTGGAAATTTGTTCAGCCGGCCCTATTGCCGGGCGAACAAGGCTGGGGCATTCCCCTGTTCCTGCTTGCCACCGGATTTTTCGTGCTGGGCCTGGTCTTTTGCAATCTGGTCATTCTCCCGCTGGTTATCGATTTTTTCGTGTCATTCGGGCTGGAGCGCGAACTCAAACCCGAATTGGCCGTGGGCACCTACGTGGATTTCAACGTGAAGTTTTTGTTGGCGTTTGGATTCGCGTTTGAAATTCCTATGGCGCTTTCTCTCTTGGCCCGAGCGGGGCTGGTTTCTCACACACTGCTCGCGCAGTATCGCCGGCACGCCGCCATGTTGGCGCTGATTCTGTCGGCAGTCATCACCCCCGATGCCACCATGTACACGATGCTCCTCATGGCTATTCCACTCATCGTGTTGTATGAAGTCGGCGTGTGGGGTGCGAAGATCTTCGGCCGAACCCCTCCCAAACCTGAAGAGGAAGACGACGGCGAGCCGGAAGAAGAACCGCCCATGCCGACCGGAACGGCAGGTGATCGTGTGTCCTGATCGAACGTACCGGTTCCGGGTCGCCTCGTGACGTCGCACGTCTTACGCCTGGTTGCGTTCCTGCTCGCTCTCATCATTTCGTGTGGGGGAGTTTCCGGTTTCGCTGAAGACCGGGGGCATCCCGATCCATTTCAACGCGACGGCGGTGTCCCGCCGAGTATCCAAGCCTTGGCCTCGACGGCTGGGGGAGTGCTCTATGCCGGGTCATTCGGGTTCGGCGTGTTTTTCAGTGACGATTACGGCGAAACGTGGGAAGCGATCAACAATGGTTTGGGGGATCGCTTTATTCTCTGTTTGAGTGCGGATGAGAACGGAACGGTGTATGCCGGGACGGTACGTGGGGGCATCTTTCGGACCAAGGATGATGGAAAAACCTGGGAATCGATCAAGGCCGGCTTGAGACGGGTGGAGGTCAAATCTCTCCTGACCCATTACGGGACAATTTATGCTGGCACGGGGAAGGGCGTCTACCAGTGGGACGAAGCCGCTCAACAATGGTCTGCCGTGGCAGCCGGTCTCGAACAAACACTCATCGCGAGCATGGCGATCACGAACACGTCGCAATTATTCGCCGGCACCGCCGGCAAGGGCCTGTATCGGATCGATGCGACGAAACACGGCACGGTCAAATGGCAAAAAGTGGGTGATCCTCTGGTGGACCCCAAGGAACATCTGACCCATACGCATATTCGTGTGACGACGGTGAGCCCGCAACAACATGTGTACGTGGGCACCCAGGATGGGGGTATTTATCGAAGTAAGGATGCAGGGAAGACCTGGCATTCCATCGGCCGTTCGCTACCGAATGATTCGATTCGTGGCATTGTGGTGACGAGAGCGGCCTTGTACGTCGCCACGGGGCGAGGGATCTTCAAGAACAATTTTCAAAATTCCGAATGGGTGCCGGTGAATAATGGGTTAACCGCATTGTCGACTCAGGTTTTGATGGCTTCTTCGGAAGGTGAGTTATACGTCGGAACCAACGCGGGCGCCTTCCGCAGTCAGGATGCCGGCAACCATTGGGTCAATATCAGTGAAACACTGGGCATTCATTACGCGATGCCCCGGCCTTATTTTTGAAAGGAGAACGTATGTCCGAGATGAGCGAGGTTACCACCGAAACCCGTGCCACCATTGCCGTGTCGTCACAAGAGGAATCCTGGGGAGAGATTGTTCTCAAATTTTACCCGGACGTGGCGCCGAATCATGCCAAAAATTTCTGCAAACTTGCGGGGGAAAAGTTTTACGATGGGACCACGTTTCATCGAGTCATCCCCGGATTCATGATCCAGGGCGGCGATCCGAACAGCAAGAACTCCGATCGTTCCAATCACGGGATGGGCGGGCCCGGTTATCACATTAAGGCCGAGTTCAACAAGAGCCAACACAAACGTGGCGTGCTCTCGATGGCGCGGGCCCAGGACCCCGACAGTGCGGGATCACAGTTTTTTATCTGCGTAGCCGATGCGCTGTTTCTGGATGGACAATACACGGCCTTCGGAGAAGTCGTCAGCGGGCTGGATCTTGTCGATCGCGTCGTCGCCGCCAAGCGCGACGGCCGTGACAACCCCTTGGAACGTATTGAAATGACCGTGACGGTTTCGTGACCACTCGCTCTCCCTATTTCCCGCATTCAGCGGGAAATAGGGAGAGGGCCGGGGTGAGGGGCATTTGCAATCTCTACAAAAGACAAAAGCCAAGGCCCTAGCGCCCGGAACGGCATGGTGGATTTGGAATTAGAGATTGCGGATTGGAAGAGGGAGACCAAGTCCGCCTGCTTTGCAGAACATAGCAGGAAACATAGCAATTTATAGCAACATTGCAACAAAACATCTCAAGAACATAGCAAACATCGCAAGATCATAGCAAAACATAGCAAGGGCATAGCACAAGCCCTTTGTCACCTTCGGCCATTCTCGCAGGAGACCGAAATGGCCCTCGCAGTTTCTGTCATGCCCGGCTCGATTGGGGATCCAGCGTCTTTAGCGTTGTGGCATCCCGTAAAAGGAACCCCCTCATGATCAACGACACCATGAGGGGGTTTTCTTGTACCACCGGCAGACACCGGCTTTCACTTAGAATTGACTTCCCAAAAACCTCAACGCGTCGTCATACGTGAAAAACTTTGGGGTTCCGTCTTTTTCCGTCACTATCGGGTGTTCCGACACATGCTCTGTGTCGAGGTCGTAATCATGCGGCGTATAGCCGTGCTCCGTTACACCGTCACGTTGCCGCGTCAAGGGTTGAAAGAAAATACCATCCGGTTTGGCTTTGCTTTGTAAGTCATCATACTCACCTTGGTTGATCATACGGGTTCCTCTGTGATGTATGAATGGATACAAAAAGAACTTCTAAGAATGGGTGGAGCTGGCGAGAGGAATCGAACCTCCAACCAGCGGTTTACAAAACCGCTGCTCTGCCATTGAGCTACGCCAGCCTCACGCCTATTGTTGCGTACTGAGATCGCTTTGACAAGAGTTGGTCATACGATGGCTTTTGGCTTCTTCTTGAGTGAACCCTCCACCGCCCGTCGAATAAATTTCTGATACGAAATGCCTTCCTGCTCCGCTTGTTTCCGGACGGCGTTCAACAGCGGTTCGGAAAACCGAAGGTTGACTTGTTTGGTTTTGGGCAGCAACTCAAACGTGACGTGGGTAAATTGTTTCAGGTTCAGGTAATCCGTCAGATCCCGGCCCAGAAACTGTTCGGCTTCCTGATCTGTCTTAAATCTTGGAACTTTCTTCTTCATATTTCCGAGCCTCTTTCTCGTGCATATATCAAGCGTTGATCGGAGGGGGCAGAGTTTCATGATAGCAAAATGATATATATTTGTATATACACATGAAAAATCAATATTCATCGGCTTGCTCAATGCTGTCACTGATGGGATAATGAGTCCTTGTCAGTATAGATCTCGATAAGAGACGTTACCGAAGAAGTTTCGATAAGAAGCCTTATTCTTCGCCGGCGTCGGTTTTGTAGGAGTTTCGCCATGCGAACGGACCAGCTCTTTTTACGATGTTATGCTAAACAGATGACGAATGGTCAATGGTACGCCATGTGTATTGACCTCAATATTGATGCTGAAGCAGAGACGCTTCAAGCAGTGAAATATTCTTTGGAGGATGCCATTCTTGGGTATCTGGAAACCGTGACGGACACGGACAATCGATTATCTTTTGAAGCACTCTTGCGCCGTCCGGCTTCTTTGTCGCATCAACTCTTCTATTATTTCGCCAAATATGTCGCAAGAATTTACAGTATCGTGAATTCTCATGCCTTTGAAGAGCCAGTTCCCATCCGGCTTGCATTATCCTCTTAATGGGTTCTAAAAAATATCTTCCCCTCACGCCTGACGAACTCCGGCGTATACTCAAAGCGTATGGCTTTATACGTAAACGTACGCGTGGAGATCATGAGCAGTGGGAAGGAATGACCAATGAAAAACGGCGAGTTATTACAGTCCAATTGATTAGTGGAGAATATTCGATCGATCGCATGAAAACGATTATCCAAAATATGGACATCACAGCGGATGAATTCTATGGACGAGATGAATCCATTGCAAAGCGGTATACTGGTAAGAAGTAAGCTGCTTTGATTGGAGAGCTTGCTGCGACGCCCCTCTTACGTCATTTCCAGGAGCACCTTCAACACACCCTTTGTTGCCGCGCAGGCAAAGGCCTCCGTTCCCTGTTCAATCGGAAAGCGTTTGTGGATGAGCGATTGCACGTCGATGGCGTTGTCCCGCAGCAACGCGATCGCCGTTGGGAATGGGCCGCACCGCGAGCCTACGACGGTTATCTCATCAACTACGAGCGAGGTCATGTCCACGGCGGGTTGTCCATGGTAGGTTGATTTGAGCACGATGGTTCCTCTGGGACGCACGTGTTGACCGGCCAATGCGAATCCATCGGGTGTGCCGGTGGCCTCGACCACGATATCGAATCCGGGAGAAAGCGATGCGGGATCCTGACTCGTGTGAATGCCGCGAGAAGCAAGGATCTGTAATTTTTCAGGATGACGTCCCAGGATCGTTAAACGGCATCCGGTGCGATGAAGGACTTGAGCGCATAACAGCCCCAGTTTCCCGTCACCGATGACCATGACCCGGTCCGTAATGTCGATAGGAACCTGTTCGAGAATTTGACAGGCCGCGGCGAGCGGCTCCGTAAAGACCGCTTGATCGTTGGTGATTTCGTCGGGAAGGGGATGCAGATTTTCAGCAGGCAGGGCCAGATAGTCGGCAAAGGCGCCGTCCCGGCGGTCGATGCCCAGAGTGGTTCGATGCGGGCAATGCGTCAATCGTCCGGCCTGACAGACCGGACAGACCCGGCAGGCTGCGTTGATTTCACCCACGACGCGCTTCCCGACCAGGTCCGGATGGCGCGGGGCCTCGTCAACGATTCCGACGAATTCATGGCCCGGCACTCCTTGAAAACCCATGTAGCCCTGGACCAGTTGCAGGTCCGTGGCGCAGATTCCCGCCTGGATGACCCGAACGAGGGCTTCTTCGTTGGCTGGCGCCGGGGTGGGGTACTCCCTGCAATATTCCAAGCCGGAACGTAGGGTTAGTGCTCGCATGTGTGGTCAGGGAATAGGCGTTGGCGAATTGCTTGCAGATTCATTTCTCCCTCATCCCGGCCCCCGGATTGAGTCCGGGGCAGGCTCTTTCCCACCAAAAGGGGAGAAGGTGTATTTGAAGGAGCCCTGTTTGCCTTTGAACAGCCGAAAGAGATTAGTGTAGAATCGGTTAGTTAGGCCCAATGTTCTTCCCGGGAGACTGCCAGGAGGGTCCGACTCGGTCCCGGACCCGCGTTAATGCTGACTTGAGCCATTAACTTTAAAGGATAATTTTTATGATTATGGAAACTTTACACGGGTGTCGCAAGGAGAATTTTGTCTTCGGTCTCACGGTCTTGGTTTTCGCGGGGCTCATGGCCGTATTTTCGCCCCAGCCGGCGTCGGCCACTGTCCCAGAGGCCTTTAGCAGGGGATTCTCCGACATCGTCGCGAAAGTGCAACCCGCCGTGGTAAACGTCGCGGTTGCAGAACCAGCCAGATCCAGGGGCCCCAGACGGTTGCCCCCAGGCCCCTTTGGTGGCCCCCCAGGTCCTCCCGGACCTCCGATGCCATCCCCGGGTCCTCCAGGACGGCCGCCCGGACCTCCCGGCATGAGCGCCGGGTCCGGCGTCATCATCAGTCAGGAAGGGTACATCGTGACCAACAACCACGTTGTGGAAGAGTCCTCGGACATTACGGTGACGACGTTTGACGGCAAAGAATATCCCGCGAAAGTCGTGGGGACTGATCCGAAAACGGACTTGGCCGTCATCAAGATCGAAGGAGAAAGTCTCCAGTTCATTTCGTGGAGCGTTCAGGAGTCGATCAGGGTTGGCGATCTGGTCCTGGCCGTGGGGAGTCCCTTTGGACTGACATCGTCCGTCACGATGGGTATTATCAGCGCCATGGGACGGGGAAACGTCGGGATCACGGAATACGAGGATTTTATCCAGACCGATGCGCCGATCAATCCCGGCAATTCCGGCGGACCTCTCGTGAACATGGCGGGTGAAATTGTCGGCATCAACACCGCAATTTTTTCCCGTACAGGTGGCTCGGAAGGGATTGGGTTTGCCATTCCCGTTGATATTGTCCAGGACATTACGAGTAGCTTGATCAAAACCGGGCGAGTCGTGAGAGGATGGATGGGGATTGCGATTCAAGAGTTGAGCCCGGCCCTGGCGCAGTCTTTTCAGTTGCCGGAAACCCATCAGGGTGGGGTGCTGATCAGTGAAGTGAATGAAAAAGGCCCATCCGCGGGAGGAATCCTGCAACGGGGAGACGTGTTGCTCGAATATCGCGGCAAGAAAGTTCGAGACGTCAATCATCTTCGCAATATCGTGGCGCGGACGCCGGTCGACTCCGAGGTTGAACTCACCATCTTGCGCAATGGCGAAAAAAAGACGTTGACCATGAAAGTGGGAGAACGGCCGACGGATGAAATGCTGGCCAGCGGAAGAGGCTTTGCTCCTCCGGCGACAGTCGACAAACTCGACAATGTTCTTGCCGGTTTGGACGTCGGCCCGTTGACGGATGAACGTCGGCAACAACTGAACGTCCCTGAAGACGTTGCCGGTGTCGTGGTGAATGAAGTGAAGCCCGGAAGTGCGGCGGAAGCCGCGGGTTTACAACAAGGGGACGTCATTCAGGAAGTGAATCGGGAAGTCGTGAAAAGTCTGGCCGATTACCAGCAGGTTGCCCCGACGATTTCAAAAGAGCAATTGGTCGTGCTTTTTTTGAGCCGGAGAGGGAATACTCTTTTTGTTGCGGTCAATCCCGAATAACGTCTCCATTGCGCCGGGTTGTGGCCCGGGCTACGATCGTCGTTGACAGGGCCTACAAGCGGACGCGCAGAGTCTTACTGAGTCATGGCGGAACAATCGAAAATTACCAAGTGGTTGCAGGACAAGGTCTTTAATCCTCTCGAGGATAAAAAGATGCCGGTCATGCAGCACTTGTTTGAATTTCAGGCAAGGCTGACCAAGATCGTTGTGATCGTGGCCTTGTTTTTTGTCGGGACCTTTTTCTACGCCGATACCTTGGTGCAGTGGTTGCGTATTCCATTGCAGAACATGTTCGTTCCCGGAAACCTGGAGTGGGTCCCGACCGACTTGCCGAAGATTCCTTTTATCTTTCTGTCGCCGGCTGAAGCCCTGTGGCAAAACCTCAAAGTGGCTGCCCTGTTCGCCCTGGTGCTCGCAACGCCGTATATCCTCTGGGAAATCTGGTCGTTTGTGGTTCCCGGCTTGCACGTGCAGGAACGCCGGTTCGTGGCGCCGTTTGTCATGACCAGCGCCGTGGCTTTTTATTTGGGGTTGGCATTCTGTTTCTTCTTCGTGTTGCCGTTTGCCCTGAACTTTCTGATTTCCTACGGCGTCCAAGCGGGCTTCATTCCACAATTATCGATTGCCAATTACGTGGGATTCGCGCTGTGGTTCCTGGTGATCTTCGGCCTGACGTTTGAAGTGCCACTGGCAATCACGCTGATGGCCAAATTGGGATGGGTGGATGCGCCATTTCTCAAAAAGTACCGAAAATGGGCGTTTTTGGGGGCGTTCCTTTTTGCCGCACTCCTCACGCCAACTCCCGATCCCTTTAATCAATGTCTCATGGCCTTGCCGATGTACTTTTTCTATGAAATCGGCATTATCAGCGCCGGGTTTTTCAAGAAGAAACCGGAGGTAACCGAAGAAGAGACGCCTGCCGCCGATCCTGCGTCAAAGGGCTCCGGCGCGCTGCAACCTCAAACGGCCACGAGTGGTTCCGATGACGAGTACGTGGGTGTGCCCTGACGTCTGGTCACATGATGGACGTTGCGGTCTTGGTCATCAACAGTAAAATCTGTTCCGGAGAAGCGGAAGATCGTGGGAAAGAAAGCCTATGTCAATACCTGCAAGACCATGACCTCCGTCTGGTCGGATATGAAGTCGTGCCGGATGATCGGGAGGTCATTCGCAAACATTTGGTGAGCCTGTGTGAAGAGCAGGATCTCCGGGTGATTTTCACCGTAGGAGGAACCGGCGTTCGTCCCACGGATTGGGCTCCGGAAGCGACGCGGGACGTTGTCGAGAAGGAAATCCCCGGTATCGGGGAAGCCATGCGGGCTGAGAGCCTGAAAAAAATGAGGACGGCCATGCTGTCCAGGGGGACAGCCGGGATTCGCGGGAAGACCATGGTGGTCAACCTTCCGGGCAGTCCGAAAGGAGTGATCGAAAATTTGGCAACGTTGCTCCCGATACTCGATCACACCGTTGGGAAAATAGGAGGAGGTGCCTTCGTTAAAGAGGAGCGCGGAGGCGCGTAGTATGACAGCTGTATTGATTGCAGCAGCAGAGGGGGGGAGCGTTTATGAGTGCTGAATTGAAAATGTTTCAATCTCCGACAACACAAGGCGATTCCTGTACGTATATGTGGGCATGCGCGATTTGTGACGAGAATGAAACGTGTCAAAAAGACAAGGAAGGCCATAGCCGGTGGTTGGTGGCCAAACGCATGGAGCGGATCGACTACAAGATCCTCGTCATGAGTAACAAGGGCGGAGTCGGGAAGAGCACCCTCTCTACGAATTTGGCCGTCAGCTTGGCCTTGAAAGGCTATGAGGTGGGTATCTGCGACATGGATATTCACGGCCCCAATATTCCCAAAATGGTCGGAGCCGAAGGCGAACGTCTCAAGATCAGCACGGGTGGCGGGATTATTCCCCATCAGGCCTACAACATGAAAATTGCCTCGATGTCGTTTCTGCTCCAGAATTCCGACGATCCCATTATCTGGCGAGACGCCTACAAATTTGAATTCATCAATCAATTACTCGGCGGCGTCGAATGGCAGGATTTGAATTTTCTCATCGTGGATTTGCCGCCAGGGACGGGAAACGAGTCGGTTACGACGATCGACCTGATCGGGGAAGTGACCGGGTGCGTGATTGTTTCGACCCCGCAAGAAGTGGCATTGCTCGATGCCCGGAAGTCCGTCACCTTCGCAAGGGACAGCGAATTGCCGATTATCGGTATCGTGGAGAACATGAGCGGACTGGATTGTCCGCATTGCCACCAGCATATCGAAGTCTTTCGACTGGGTGGAGGAGAAGCGTCGGCCCATGACATGAACGTTCCGTTCTTGGGCAGGATACCACTCGATCCCGAGGTGGTGCGGCAAAGCGATTACGGCGAACCCTATGCCTTGTTCCATTCCGATTTGCCGACGGCCGACGCGTATCATGGCATTGCCAATAAGGTGGATGATTTTTGCAAGAAAAAAGGGTCGTTGGTGCAAGTCGCGTCCAAGAGCCCATTCAAGAAAAAATAGACACGCATGGACGGGTTAACTTCTCTCACGCAAGCACAACGCATCGTGTTGGACGCCGCAGCGACTTTGGGGTGCGAGAAAGTCGGATTGCTGGATGCACTGGGACGGGTGTTGGGTGAGGATATCGTGGCGCCGCGGGATAATCCTCCGTGGAACAATTCGGCCATGGACGGGTTTGCCGTCCGGTGGCAAGACATCAAGAAAGAGCACGAAATCACCAAGCCGGCGGAATTGACCATTGTCGAAGACGTGCCAGCCGGCCAGGTTGCCGCGAAATCCGTGGGGCCCGGTGAAGCGATTCGTATCATGACCGGCGCGCCGGTTCCGGATGGTGCCGATACGGTGGTGCGTGTCGAATTCACGGAGCCCTCCGACACCAGTGTTCGGATTTTTCAGCCCGAGCCTCAAGGTGCCAATATTCGTCCGAAGGGTGAGGACGTCAAGGAAGGCGAATGCATCATTCCCAAGGGCACCCAACTGCGCCCGGCGGAAATCGGCATGCTCGCGATTCTGGCGAAATCGTTCGTGCTGGTGCATCAACGTCCCCGCGTAGCCATCCTGTCGACGGGTGATGAACTCGCCGATCTCGACGAAAAATTCGACGAGAATAAGATCGTCAACTCGAACAGCTATGGCATTGCGGCCGCGGTTCAAGAAGCGGGTGGAATTCCGCTTTTGCTGGGCATTGCCAAGGATACGCCCGAATCCCTCAAGGAAAAGATCTCACAGGGTTTGGGGTGTGACATTCTGGTGCTCTCCGGCGGCGTGTCCATGGGCGATTACGATTTCACCAAGGTCGTGTTCGCGGAACTCGGAGCCGACATGCATTTCTGGAAGTTGGCGATACGCCCTGGACAACCCCTGGCCTTCGGAAAGATCCAGGGTAAATTGGCGTTCGGGTTGCCCGGGAATCCCGTGTCGTCCATGGTCACGTTTGAACAGTTGGTCCGGTTGGCGGTCATGAAGCTGGGCGGCTGCCGGCACCTGGAGCGTCCGGTGGTCGAGGCCGAATTTCAGGAAAAGTTTTCCAAGCATCCTGATCGCCGGCATTTCCTTCGGGGGATCCTGGAACAACAAAACGGCAAGCTCACCGTTCGGACCACCGGGCCGCAGGGCTCGGGTATCTTGACCTCCATGGTCAAGGCCAACGGGTTGATCGATATTCCGGAAGAAGTGGAAAAGATCAATCCCGGCGATACCGTTCACGTACAAGTGCTCAGCAAGAATTTTTAACCCATGGCGCCACCTATCCTATCCTTTGTCGGCCGGTCGAACAGCGGGAAAACTACGCTGATCGAACGGGTGATTCCCGAACTGACCCGCGCGGGGTATCGGGTGGCCACCGTAAAGCACGCGGGACACGGGTTCGAGTTGGACACGGAAGGCAAGGACAGTTGGCGGCATAAACAGGCGGGGGCGCATGCCGTCATCGTGATCTCCAAGGGAAGCCTTGCCATGTTTGCCGACGTCTCCGAAGAAATGAAAGTCGAAGAAGTACGCGACCGGTTTCTCGACAGCCAAACGGATCTCATTATTGCGGAGGGATGGAAAAGCGAGGGCTATCCGAAAATTGCCGTCGTCCGTGAACAACTGGAAGAAGTGAACGTCGCCGTTGACGGGTTATTGGCCATCGTCTCGATGAAACCCATTGAAGCGTCGGTGCCGTGCATCGATCGGGATGACATCGCGGGACTGGCCAAGTTGATTATTCAGCATTACCCCAAGCCGCCTTCCTCCTGACATGAACCAAAGGACCGTCATCGTCCTCCTGGTCGCTGTCGTGGTCCTTGGCTTAGCCGGGACAGCAGCCATTCCCGTCACCAATCATCCTGAGTTTTGCGCGTCCTGCCATACGATTCGCCCCTCGGTTGACAGTTGGAAAACGTCGTCCCATAAGGACGTGACCTGCGTGGCGTGTCATGTTCGACCTGGTCTCCAAGGGTTTATCGAAGATAAAGTGTACGCCGGTTTGAAAGACGTGGCGATCACTTGGTTTGGAACGCCGACCGAACCCCATGACTTACAAGCACACATCGATTCAAACGTCTGTTTGGGGTGTCATCGTGCGATACTCAGGGTGTCGGAAGTTTCCACGAGAGACCTCCCGAAACCCGTCAAGGATGTTGGATTGATCATGAGTCACCGGAAACACATGGAAGCCTTTCAAAAGCGCGGGCAGGGGGAGGGGTGTACCACCTGTCACGCGCGCGTGGTGCACGGCAAACCCGTCAAGGGCTATCCCATCGTGCTGCCGCGGGGTCACGTCAAGTTGGATATGCAACCGTACCATCCCGATCATCCCGAAGGTTCGGCGCTCTGGAAATCGTCATTGGCTGATTGTGTGCGGTGCCACGACAACAAGACTTCATACGAAGGCACGGTGCTCAGCAAAGATTGTGAAGTCTGTCATCTGCCGGACAAAATCGGCGATTTTTTATTCTAACCCCACGTAGACGGCACCGATGTCGATACCGATCGTTCGCGTTCACAATCTGACCAAACGGTTCGGCGATTTCACCGCGGTGGATCATGTGTCGTTCGAGATCAAACCCGGAGAGACCGTCGGCCTGCTCGGGCCCAACGGCGCGGGGAAAACCACGACGTTTCAAATGCTCCTGGGGGTGGTGACCCCCACACACGGAACGATCGAGATGTTGGGACTTGATCTCTTGCAGCATCGGGAAGAGATTCTCCGGCAGGTCAATTTTTCCTCCACCTACATCTCGATGCCGTACGCCCTGACCGCGGAAGAAAACCTCAGGGTGACGGGCCGGTTGTATGGCGTCTCGGATATCGACAGGCGAATCGACGACGTGGTCAAAAAGCTCGAAATGGAAGACATGCGTCATAAGGTGACCCGCAAATTGTCGTCCGGACAAATGACTCGGCTGACGTTGGCCAAGGCGGTACTGACCGAACCGAAGATCCTCTTTCTCGACGAGCCCACGGCCAGTCTGGACCCGGATATCGCCCATAAAGTAAAGGGGTTTTTGAAAGAATACCGGGCCACGTCCGGCCTGAGCATGTTGTACACCTCGCACAACATGCGGGAGATAGAAGAAATGTCCGACCGGATCGTGTTCCTTCAACGAGGGAAAGTCATCGCCGAGGGTACGGCCCAAGAAGTCATCGCCCAATACGGCGAAGACGACCTCGAACAAGTCTTCCTCAAAATCGCCCGCGAGCATTAATGACCGTCTAGGATAACCACCACATGAACCTCGGCCGCATTTCTGCACTGATAACCAGGCATCTCTTCCTCTATCGCCGGAGTTTTCCGCGGTTGCTGGAGATCTTTTACTGGCCTTTGTTGGATCTGGTGGTGTGGGGGTTCATAACCATGTATCTGGCCGAGGAAGGGAAAGGCTTGCACGGGGCCGTCGTCTTTTTTTTGGGGGCGCTTATTTTCTGGGATATTCTCTTTCGGGCGCAACAGGGGATCACCATCTCCTTTCTCGAAGAAATCTGGTCCAGAAATCTCATGAATTTGTTTGCGAGCCCTCTTACTGCCGGGGAATTTCTGGCGGCGATGATGGCCATGAGCGTCTTCAAGGTCGCCGCCGTATCCGTCATCATGGCGTTCGCCGCGCTGTTCTTTTATTCCTACAACGTCTTCATCATGGGGCTGACCCTGATCCCGTTCATTCTGAACCTGATTGCCGCGGGGTGGCTCATCGGGATTTTAACCACGTCGGTGATTATGCGATTCGGCCAGCAAGCCGAAGTTCTCGCCTGGGGGTTGGTTTTTCTGTTCCAGCCAATTTCCTGTGTCTTCTATCCGCTGTCCGTGTTGCCGGTCTGGCTGCAACCATTGGCCCTGGCCAATCCCGCCGCGCACGTATTTGAAGGCATGCGGGAGGTTCTATTGAATCAGACCGTGCCGTGGTCGCACCTATGGTGGGCGATGGGGCTGAACGGCCTGTATTTGATGGCCATGATCGCGGTCTATCAATACACGTTTTCGGTGTGTAAAGACCGTGGCATGCTGGTTCGGGTCGGGGAATAAAAAGCAATAATTGTTGATTGAAGATTTCTGATTGAGGATTTAGCAATCCAAAATTCACAATCTAAAATTCAATAAACCGGCCGGCCACGACGATTTCGTCCAACGGGCGCCGGTCGTTTGGCTGCTCCCTCTCTTGAAGATGAGCGGGCAGGGATTCCTTGGGCGCGCGCTTCCCAATGGCGATCATGGCCAGTACGTCGTAGTTATCAGGGACGTGCAGCTCTCTCCTGGCCTTCTCATAATCGAATCCCTGCATGCCGTGTACGACCAATCCTCGTCGCGTGCCTTCCAATGCCAGATTTTCCCATGCCGCACCGGCATCGAAGGCGTACGTGACCGCGGGTTTGTCATTCCGTTCGAAGAGCTTCCTGGACGTGACGACGACCAACGCGGCAGCCTGCTGAGCCCATACTCTATTGCCTTCGGCCAGCAAATCCACGAACGTTTCCCAGAACGGCGTCTGCCGTTTCGCATAGACGAATCGCCACAGTTGCGCGTTATTCGACGACGGCGCCCAGCGGGCCGCTTCAAACAGCGGCATGAGTTCTTCGTCGGATAATTCCTCACCGGTCATCGAACGGGGAGACCATCGATTCACAATGAGGGGATGCACGTCGTAGTTCGGCTTTCTCTGTGTTTGTACTTCTTCCGTGATTGAATCATTCATGTCCTGCTCCTTTCGCGCACCTCTGTTTTCTTCCCTTGCCTGTCTGGAGTAAGAAAATCAACCGGATTCTTTCAGTCGGTCCAAACGTGCCTGGTCCACGAAGACCCACAGATTTTTTTCCTGGGTCACCATGACCGACCCGGATTTCGCGCCTTTGGGTTTTCTGACGTTTTTTCTCAAGGTATAGATGACTTCGCCCTTTCCGCTCTTTCGCAAATCACTGTAAAACAAGGCCAGGGTTGCAGCGTCCTTCAAGGTTTCCGGAGGCACCTGCTGTTTCTTCTCCAATTTGACGATCACGTGCGACCCCGGTGTGCCCCTGGCGTGCAGCCAAAGGTCGTCGGGTTTGGATGCCTTGAAAGTGACGGCGTCATTATCCTTGGCGGTTTTTCCGACCAGGATGGCGTACCCGTCCTGAGAGGAAAACTGACGATAGGGGACGGCCGGTTGTCTTTTGGGCTTGGCAGGTTGGGTGTTCCGCCGCGGCACCAGCCGGTTCGAAGGCACCGGCGTTTGATCAGTTCCCTGTGGGTCCACTATTTTTCCACTTTCCAGGATTTGTAATTCTTGCTGCAATTTCGTCACTTCGGTTTTGGCCTGGTCCAGCCGGGGCACGAGATTTTTTTGCGCTCCGGTAAATTTACCATGCTTTGTGAAATAGTCTTTCAGATTTCCGGGTCCGTCTTTTTCAGGGTTTAACGGAAGCGTGAGTTCGGGCAGTTTTTCATCAAAGTAATCAACGACTGTAATTTGTTTCTGCCCTTTTCTCAGAGCGGAGACGTGGCTCTTCAAGAGTTCGCCGTACCGTCCATATTCGCGATAAGCATCGACTCTTTCAAAATCCTGCGTCAATTTCGTGATCCGTCGCTGCAATCTTTTTACGTGCTTGCGCAAGTACGCGATTTGCCGCTGACGTTCGTCCTCGAGAGAGGCGTTCAATTCGGACGTGGAATGAGACGCCTCGATTCGTTCGGAAACGGGAAAAGATCCTTTCTCGGCGTCATTCATGGGGAGAAACGCTTCCGCTGGACTGTCGCCGCCCCAAGGACAAGGCGCGAGGGTGAACGGTTGCCCAACGGCCTGTCGGCTCGGTTTGAGAGACCGGAGCACCGTGGTTTGTGCATCCAGGACAAAGATGTTGGCCGAACGGCCGGTCAATGCGATGACCAGCAAGAACACCTGCTCGCCCTTTTTCAGCTCGAACCACACGATGCGGTCATCAGGCGTTTGGGCAAGACGATGAATTTGTGCTCCCTGGAGATGGGCGCGTGAGTATTGGCAGAACAATGGAGGCGTTGGCACTGATGGAACTTTTTTACTCAGGATATGCAGCCGTCCGTATTGGGAATGGGTTGAAACTAAAATCGATAGAGAGCGCCCTGGCCGGCGCAGAGAAAGGATGATCGTATCTGGTGTCGGCTGCTGGATTTTTTGGATGAATCCGCCGGCGCAAGCCGGTGCCATCTCGGTCAAAACGGCGTTTACGTCATCGAGGCTCAACACGAATCGGAGAGGGCGGCTTTCAGGCTGGCCGCGAATCGGCTGATTTCCGGGACCAAATCGGTGGAATGTTGGAATTCTTCTATTTTTCGGACGAGGGCGCTGCCTACGATGACGCCGTCGGAAAAGGCCGCGATTTGCCGGGCATCGTCGGGGGTGGCAATGCCGAATCCCACGGCCACGGGTTTCTTGGCTTTCTTTTGGAGCGCTCGTACGTTGTGTTCGATGGAAGCCTGATCCCGCAGTTTCGCCCCGGTGATTCCGGTGATGGACACGTAATAGATGAATCCGCTGGTGCGTTTGATCACTTCGGCTTTTCGCGTCGTGGTGCTCGTCGGCGCGAGAAGAAAGATCAGGCACGGGCCTTTCGCCGCGGAGGCGCGTTGTAACGAGTCGGCTTCTTCAGGCGGCATGTCCGGAATAATCACGCCATCGACTCCGGCCCGGACCGCTTCGTCACAGAATTCCTGCTCCCCCATGGCCATCACGGTATTGTAGTAGGTCATCAAGATGAGCGGCACCTGGGTTTTGGTTCGCAAGGATTTGACGGTTCGTAAAATGCCGCGTAGCGAGGTGCCCGTTCGCAACGCCCGTTCGGCTGCTTTTTGGATCACGGGACCGTCGGCAATGGGATCGGAAAACGGGACGCCGATTTCAATCAGGTCTGCCCCGGCTTTTTCCAAAGCCACCACCAGGTCTTCGGTCTCGGCCAATGAAGGATCCCCGGCCATGATATAGGGGATCAGCGCTTTTTCCCCTTGCCGGTGAAGACGGTCGAATGTGGCGGTTATGCGATTGGACGGAGATGCCATGATCAGAGTTGAATGCCCCGCATCTGGGCGATCTGGTTGACGTCTTTATCCCCGCGTCCCGAGAGGTTCATGATCAGGATTTGGTTTTTCTTCATCTTTGGCGCCAGTTTGATGACTTCCGCGACGGCATGCGCGCTTTCCAGGGCGGGAATAATCCCTTCTTCTTGAGACAACAGGTCGAAGGCCTCCAGGGCTTCCTGATCGGTCGCCGAGGTGTATTGAACACGACCCGAGTCATGGTGCATGGCGTGTTCAGGTCCGACCGCGGGATAATCGAGTCCGGCCGATACCGAGTGCGTGCTGTTGACTTGACCGTGCCGGTCCTGGAGCAGATAGGTCATGGTTCCATGCAGTACGCCAGGCACACCGCCGGCAAATCGAGCGGCGTGTTTGCCGCTGGTCAGGCCCATTCCACCGGCTTCCACGCCGACCATTTGAATCTTGGCATCCTTGATAAACGGGTAGAACAGGCCGATGCTATTGCTCCCGCCTCCCACGCAAGCCACCAGGCAATGGGGGAGTTTCCCCTCGGCGGCCAGGATTTGTCGCCGTGCTTCGCGTCCGATCACCGATTGAAAATCACGGATCATCATCGGATAAGGATGCGCACCCAGCACGGAACCCAGCAAGTAATGCGTGGTCCGCACGTTCGTGGTCCAGTCACGCATGGCCTCGCTAATGGCGTCCTTGAGCGTTCGGCTGCCCGCGTCCACCGCAGTGACTTTCGCCCCGAGCAATCGCATACGAAACACGTTGAGCGCTTGGCGCGCCATGTCTTCCGTCCCCATGTACACTTCGGCTTCCAGTCCGAACATGGCGGCGATGGTCGCGACTGCCACGCCGTGTTGTCCGGCGCCGGTTTCCGCGATGATGCGTGGTTTCTTCATGCGCTTGGTCAGCAATGCCTGGCCCACGGTATTGTTGATCTTGTGCGCGCCGGTATGACAGAGGTCCTCCCGCTTGAGATAGATCTTGGCTCCACCCAACGTCCTGGTGAGCTGTTTGGCGAAGTACAGGGGAGTCGGGCGCCCCACGTATTGTTTCAAGCATTCGTGATATTCCCTTTGAAAACTGCGGTCTGTCCGAAGTTTCGCATAGACCTGTTCCAATTCCATGATGGCGGGCATGAGGGTTTCGGGAACGTATTGCCCTCCATATTTGCCGAACCGGCTTTGATTAACGGGAACGCGTGCCATGGAATTTTATTGCCGTTTCAGAGAAATAGCCTTCTTGTTGTGTTTGTTACCCGTGCTTTATGTACGTTTGGCTCTACCCCACCTGACCTCCCCTTACAAAGGGGAGGGAAAGAAGGCCCTTCCTTTCTGCTTCCCCAGGGGGTAGGGGAGGTAGAGATGTTTCCTGAGCGACGTACTTTGGATCGAAATATAGCGGCTTATTTTAGGATGAGACAAGTTTGACGGCTTGGATGAAGGCCGTCACTTTGGCCGGATCCTTCTTGCCCGGACCGGATTCGACGCCACTGCTGACGTCCACGCCGTACGGTTGCACTTTCCGGATCGCCTCTTGGACGTTATCCGCGGTGAGCCCCCCTGCCAGCAAAAAGGAGAACGATTGAGCGGCTTCCGTGGCCAAGTCCCAGTCCGCGGTTTTGCCGGTTCCTCCGTAAGCCGTCGTGGAAAACGCATCCAGGACGAATCCCCGAACGCGCGACCGTCCCTTGTATTCGGCCATGGCGAACAGGGTGTTGCGGTCACGAAGCCTGATCCCCCGGATAACGGGACGCCCCAACGATTCACAATACTCGGCTGATTCGTCTCCATGAATCTGCGCAAGCGCCAACCCGCATTCGTCCATGGTCTTGCGCACCTTCTCGGGTTCCTCATTCACGAACACCCCGACGGGCAAGACGAACGGCGGCAAATCGAGCACAATGGACTTGACCACGTTCAGATTCACGTGGCGCGGGCTTTTCTTGTAGAAGACGAAGCCGAGCGCATCGGCCCCGGCGTCGACGGCCTGCAAGGCGTCAATCGGGTTTGTGATGCCGCAGATTTTAATTTTCGGCAAAGCCATGACTTGAGGATCGGGAAGTGGTTGTTAAATCCAGCGGGTTCCTTGGACGGGCTGCGAGGCTTCATCTTCCTGTCCGGCCGTTCCCAGCAGGTCTTGAATCTTGGCGCCGATATCATCGGCGCGAACCAGGGATTCCCCTACCAGCATGGCCTTGGCCCCGGCTTCCAGAATCTGCACGACGTCCTCGCGTTTGTGGATTCCGCTTTCGCTGACGATGACTTTCCCGGAAGGAATCCGTTGGGCCAGTCGTTGGGTCACCGAGAGATCGGTTGAGAAGGTGGTCAGGTCCCGGTTATTGATGCCGATCAGGACCGCGTCGGGAATGCGTTCCAATGTCCTGTCAATTTCCGCTTCGTCGTGCGTTTCTACCAGCACGTCGAGCGCCAGGCCTTTGGCCATCGAATGGAAATCTTCGAGTTGAATCCGATCCAGGGCCGCTACGATGAGCAGGACGGCATCCGCTCCATAAGCCCGGGCTTCATAGAATTGGATATCTTCGATCATGAATTCCTTATTCAACGCCGGCAGCCCCACGTGGTCCTTGACGTTGGCCAGGTGGTCCAAATGCCCTTGAAAGAATTCCTCATCCGTCAATACTGAGATTGCCGCCGCCCCGTGTTCCCTATACGTGTTGGCAATTTCGACCGGATCGAACCGGTCTGCAAATTCCGGGCGCATCAAGCCTTGGCTGGGTGACGCCCTCTTGACTTCCGTAATCAGGGCAGGGGAGTCTGAAGTACAGGACTCTTCCAACGCTTTGATAAAGCCCGACGGCGCGGGGCGGTCGGCTATTTTTCCTTTGAGTTCGGCCAGGTACCCGCGGCTATTTTTTCGACGCAGCTCCGCCTTCTTATGTTCGAGAATACGCTGCAGAATCATCCGGCGGCCTCATTCGAAAACCGGATGAGTTTCTGCAACTTCTCGTACGCGGCACCGCTATCCAGTGCACGCGCGGCTTGGGCAAACCCGTCTTTCAGATTTTTGGCTTTCCCGCAGGACACGAACGCCGGCGCCGCATTCATGAGGACCACGTCCCGTTTCGCGCTACGATGTCCCTTGAGAATGTCTTGGATGATAGCTGCGTTGTCTTCGGGAGTTCCGCCTTGCAGGTCTTTCGGACTTACCCGGGTCAATCCGAAATCCTCCGGGGTCAGGTGATAACTTGAAACCCGTCCGGCTTTGCCTTCGGACACGTAGGTGAAGTCGGTCAACGTGATTTCATCCAATCCGTCTTTGCCGTGCAGGACGAAACAATGTTGCGTGCCCAAGCGAATGAGGACCTGGGCCAGTTTTTCCGTCAGGGCCTGATCATACACGCCTAAAATTTGGATGCCGGCCCCGGCGGGATTGGATAACGGTCCCATGATGTTCATCAACGTTCGCACGCCCATTTCGGAGCGAGGCTTGGCGCAATGCTTCATCGCCCCGTGGTAGAGCGGCGCGAACAAAAAGCCGACCCCGATTTCATTGACGCAGGCTTCTACTCGTTCAGGCGGAAGGTCGATCTTGACGCCCAAGGCGGCCAACACGTCCGCACTCCCGGATCGTGAAGAGACCGACCGGTTCCCATGCTTGGCAACGGTGATGTCGCCTCCGGCCACCACGAACGCCGTCGCGGTGGAGATATTAAAGGTATTGGATCGGTCGCCGCCGGTTCCACAGGTATCTACGACCTGGGGATTGCCCACGTGAATTCGCACGGCCATTTCACGCATGGCTTTGACCGAGCCCGTGATTTCTTCTACGGTCTCGCCCTTCATCCGAAGGCCCATGAGGTAGGCGGCAATTTGGGATTCGGAGGTCGCGCCCTGCATGATCTCAAGCATGACGTCATTGGCTTCTTTTTCCGTGAGGTTGACGCCGTCAACCAATTTCGTGAGAGCCTCTTTGATCATGCCGTGTTTCCTTTACCATTCCCGGACCCGGGTTCAAGAAAGTTCTGCAACAGATCCATGCCGGATTTCGTGAGGATGGATTCCGGATGGAACTGTACGCCTTCCGCACCGGTCGGAAGATGCCGGAGGCCCATGATTTCGCCTTCTTCCGTGACCGCTGAAATTTCAAACTCATCAGGCAAGGTTTCCTTGTTGACGATCAACGAATGATACCGCGTGGCTTCGAACGGGTTGGGCAGACCTTGGAAAATCGTTTGATTGTCGTGTTTGACCAACGAGGTTTTGCCGTGCATCAGGCGATCGGCGCGAATGATTTCACCGCCAAAGGCAAAGGCCAGGGATTGATGCCCGAGACAGACGCCCAACAGCGGAATGCGTCCGGCAAAACGCCGGATTACCTCAACGGAAATGCCCGCCTCGTTGGGCGTGCAGGGCCCGGGAGAAATCACAATCCGTTTCGGATCCAATTCCGTAATCTCATCCACCGTGACTTTGTCGTTTCGATACACTTCAATATCCGCACCCAGTTCCCCCAGGTACTGGACCAGGTTGTACGTAAACGAGTCATAATTGTCGATCATGAGTAACATGCAATTATTCCAACCCCTGTTCGGCCATTTCGATGCTGCGCATCATGGCGCGGGCCTTGCTGCACGTTTCTTCGTATTCCCTGGTCGGGTCCGAATCGGCGACGATCCCGGCTCCTGCTTGAACAAAGGCGTCCCGGCCCTTAAAGACAATGGTACGAATATTGATGCAGGTATCCATGTTGCCCGAGAAACTGAAATAGCCCACGGCGCCGGCATAGGGTCCGCGTTGCGTGGGTTCGAGTTCTTCGATGATTTGCATGGCTCGAATTTTCGGCGCCCCCGAGACCGTGCCGGCCGGGAAGCAGGCCTTCATGACGTCATACGCGTCCTGTCCCGGATTTAAGGTGCCTGTCACCTGCGAGACAATGTGCATGACGTGAGAGTATCGTTCGATTTTCATGAACGGATCAAGCGCGACCGTACCCGTTTGCGCCACGCGGCCCACGTCGTTCCGTCCCAAATCGACCAGCATGACGTGTTCGGCGCGTTCCTTGGCATCGGCCAACAGTTCTTCGGCCAATCCCTGGTCTTCGGCCACAGTGGTCCCGCGCTTTCGCGTACCGGCAATCGGCCGGACGACCACCTGGTCATCTTCGCACCGGACCAGGATTTCCGGTGAAGATCCGACCAATTCGACTCCAGCCACCCGGAGATAGAACATGTACGGTGAAGGATTGACGACTCGCAACGCGCGATAGATTTCCAGCGGAGACGTCCGAATCCTGGTCTGCCATCGTTGGGAAACCACGGCCTGCACGATATCGCCGGCCTGAATGTACTCTTTGGTCCGCATCACCATTTTTTCAAAGGTGGCTTGGGTCATATTGGACGTGAACCGTGGAACGTGCCGGCGTGCGGAGGCAGGCCGGTACCGTAAGGGGGTCTTGAGCTTCGCAATCATTTTTTCGATCCGGGTTGTGGCATCCACGTAGGCGGATCTGACGTCCGATTGTTTGGAAGACGCAATATGAGCATTGGCCACGACTTTGATCGTATGCCGTACGTTATCGAAGATCAAAAGCGTATCCGTGACAAAGAAAGCAAACAGGGGTAAACGGGCTGAATCCTTGGGAAACCCGGGAATCGGCTCGAAAAACCGCACCACATCGTACCCCAGATAGCCAACGGCTCCTCCGACAAAGCGAGGGAGGTCGGGCACATGCACGGGCTGAAACTCGTCCAAGATGGCCCGGATATGGTCCAACGGATTGTCTCCCAAGGGACGGGTTTCGGTTTTACGGCCCTTTTTGAGGTAGAGGGTGCCGTCCTCTTCCCACAGCACTTGCGTGGCACTACTCCCCAAAAAGGAATATCGCGCCCAGCGCTCGCCGCCTTCGATACTTTCAAACAGGAAAGCCGTGTCGCCGGAATTGATTTTCGCAAACGCGCTGACGGGCGTTTCCCGATCCGCCAGGATCTCGCGATACACCGGCACCAGGTTCCCCATCGTGGCCAACTGGCTGAATTGAGCGAAACTTATTGAATAACAAGGCTTTTTCATGAACGGCACGGTATCATGCGGTTTCAAAACAAGTCAATGAAACGGAGCCGATGAGACCTTTTTCCCTTTTGCCTGATGATTGGAGGACGGTGAACGTGCAAGTCAGGGAGTTCCCTTCTTTTGATGTAGAGACAGGCCTATGTGTCTGTCCAAAGGGAGTGTGAGATCTGCCTAGGATGAGATCCGAAGACTGCTGTTCTTTTCCTCAACTTTGTAGGTGGAGAATGTTTTGCTTGCAGAGTGCGTTGCGTTGACGGGTACTCTCTAGTACGGTAGGCTCAGGCAATGAAAGAATTGGCCCGGCTGCTCAATGACATGCGTGAGGCGGGCGTCATTGTGAATTATGCATTATTCGGGGCAGTTGCACAGATGCGGTACGCCGAGCCCGTTGCCACCCTGGATGCCGATGTTCTGGTTTTGGTGCCCGGAGAAGAACGGCTTGATGTCCTGAATCCCATCTACGAGTTTTGCGCCACGAAGGGTTTTTACCCGACTGGCGAAACCATTGAGGTGGGCTCTTGGCCGGTTCAATTCATTCCTGTTTTTTCCGTTCTCACCAAAGAAGCCTTGGAGGAAGCCGAAACCGCCGACTTTGATGGCGTGCCGTTTCGTGTAGTCCGGGCAGCGCATCTCGCCGTGATCGCGCTCAGCGTTGGTCGGGCAAAGGATTTCACGAGAGTTCTGGCGTTGCTCGAAACAGGCAGCGTGACCCGACAGGAGGTTGGGGCTCTGGCGGCCAAGCACGAGTTAGCGAATCATTGGAAACGTTTCGAGGAACGGTTTCTCAATGAGTAAGGTTTTGCGAAGATTTGAGCGGCAGACGGATCTGCAGAAGACCAGACAAACCTTGCCGTGGCCGGAGAAGGTTCGCATGGCGGAGAAAATCAGAGAGTCGATCAAGCAACTCCGTGCCGCCCCTCTCGCAAAGGAGCAGCCTCACCGCATATATTGAGCGAACAACAGTTCCCATTCCCCTTTTTTGATTTCCCCCAAATCGATTCTCTATGCGCTTTTAGTGACCTGTTCTTTCGGGCCGTATAGAACGGCCATTCCTTGGCGTTGGAGACAGACACCTGCAACGATCGTAGCAACGAGCAGGAGGGACAAGTGCTGACCGGGAATCCAGGGGTTTTTGCTTTTTCCTAGCTCCCAAGACTAAAGACCCTGGATTCCCGCTAAAATCTTGCGGGAGTATCTGTGTTTCCAGTCAAGTCTTTTTTACGATACCAGCGCCCCCTCAGCGACCCATGGCGTTCCCCGGTGCGCAATCGCATGCAGCCGCAACAGCAGCTTCCGCATCACCGCCACCAAGGCTACTTTGCCGGGCTTCCCCCGCCGCCGTAACCCCTGATAAAACCGGCCTAGGTCCGTGTTCGTGCGGATCACCGATAAGGCCGCCATGTATAACGCCCGGCGCACGAGCCCCCGGCCGCCGCGAATCGCCCGGTATCCCCGGTGCGTCCCACTGTCCTGTGCCCACGGCACCAGCCCCACCAAGGCCGTCAGCGCCTTCCCCGAGCCCTGGCCCAATTCCGGCACATACGCCAGCAACGTGGCCGCTGTGAGGACCCCGACCCCGCGCACACTCTGATACAAGGCCGCGCGCTCGGCCAACTCCGGCCGCGCTTGGATCGCCTGCTGGTACTCCTCCTCCAGCTGCTTCAGTTCCTTGTCTAACCAGGCCAGATGCCGCTGACACGATTTCTTGACCCGGCCCTGCAACCCTTTCTCCAACCGATTCTGTTCCTGGGTTCGTTGGTCGAGCAGTTGCTGCCGTCGCCCCAGCAGCGCCCGGACCTCCGCACTGGCTTCTTCTTGCGCGGCTTCCACGGGAAGTGCAAAGACCTCGCCATAGTGCGCCAAGATCTGCGCATCCAGCGGATCGGTTTTGGCCCCTTGGCCTACCGCCCGGGCAAACGCCCGCACCTTCGTCGGATGCGCCACCGCCACCGTGAGCGCCGTCCCCCGGACCCGTTGGACCAGCAAGCGTTCATACCCGCCCGTGGCTTCACACACCACTTGGGTGACCGCTTGCCCCCGCACCCAGGTCAGCAAGGCTGTGAGTCCAGCGCCAGTGTTCGGAAACCGGCGGACTGGCCCGCGCGCCACGGACACGACCAATTCCTGTTTCCCGACATCAATCCCTGCGACCGTTTTGTTCATGTCCCCCTCCCTGCTGCGGATGAATGGCGTTTGTTCTCCCCACTTGTCATGCGGGGCTTGAGCCCCCTGTATCTGTTCGGAGCGACAAACTGGCAATGAGGGGTGTCCTACTCCCGCACGGTGCCACCCTAGGGCTCACCTTATGACAAGCGACGCGCCCCTCACGCCCACCTCACAAATTGGCCGATTTGCAAGGTGAAAGCAACATACAAATGACAGGAGGGGAAGGTCATCCTCGACAGCTTTTGTCGGGGATCCAGGGTCTTTGTCGTTGTAGCCGCGCCATCTCATGGCGTTCCTCCCTCACCCCAGCCCCCTTCGACAGGCTCCCTTCGACTTCGCTAACGCTACGCTCAGGACGAACGGGTGCCTCTCCGGTCACCCTGAGCGTAAGGCGCCACGCGCCTGGAGTCGAAGGGCGCTCAGGACAGGCATTGACAGACTCAAGGGCTGACCATACCATCATTGGTGTTCCGGGAATAAAGGCCGAAAAGTATTCGGCGTAAACGAGGAGGAAGGGCAATGATTCGACGTTTCTTGTGGTTATTGGTGTTGTTCCCGTTATCGGCAGTGGTGGGCGACGTGGCGTATGCAGATTATGAGGCTGGGCAACGGGCGTGGGACGCCGGGCGGCATAGCGAGGCGTTACGCGAGTGGCAGGCGTCGGCGAATGCGGGAGACGCCAAGGCGATGCTGGCCTTGGGGCGTCTCTACGTGCAGGGCTTGGGTGTCCCGCAGAATTACGTGCACGCGCATATGTGGTTCAGCCTGGCGGCGAGCCGGTTTGAAGCCGAGGCGGTGAAGGAGCGGGATGCGCTGGCTGCACGTATGTCATCCGAACAGGTGGCCGAGGCTCAAAAATTAGCTGCGGCCTGGCAGCCGGGTGCAACGCAACCAGCCGCGTCCGCAACGAGAAAACCGGCCGGGCCGCCCCCGCCGAAATTCATTCGAGAGGCGCAGGAACTCCTGGCCGCCCTGGGTTATGAACCGGACCCGCCGGATGGGCAATGGGGCGAGCGCACGGCCGCAGCCTATCAGGCGTTCGTGCGGGACGCGAACCTGCCGGTGACGGACACCTTGACGCCCGCTGCCCTCAAGGCCATGCGTGCCAAGGCCAAACAAGCGGGGGCAGTATCCCCACCCAAGCCCAAAGGGCTGCCGTCGGATGCGTTGCACCGGGCCGCCAAGGCCGGAAATCTGAAAGGCCTGGAAGCGGCCCTGGCCGCCGGGGTGGATGTCAATGCGCGGGACGACCAGGGTTGGACCGCGTTGATGTACGTGGTGGACAAGGGCTACGTGTTGCTGGTGGAGCCCTTGTTGCAAGCCAAGGCCGATCTGGACGTGCGCGCGCCGGACGGAGCCGCGGCCCTGTTCATGGCCGTGGCGCACGGCGACTCGGAAATCATTCCAATGTTGATGCAAGCCGGCGCCGACCCCACGATCAAGGGGCCGAGAGGGAAGACGGCGCAGGAAATCGCCCAGGCGCGATATGGAGATCTCAAGTCGGCTCTTGAGAAGCGAGAACCTCCCGCAATCGTCGCGTTGCTGGCCGGCAAGACGTTTGCGGAAGGGGAGGAACTGGTCCGAGAATGGCAAGCGGGGCCGCAGCCCGGGGCGATCTTCCGCGATTGTGACCAGTGTCCGGAAATGGTGGTGGTACCGGCGGGTCGGTTTGGGATGGGCGATTTGGCCGGCGATGGTTACAACGATGAACGACCGGTGCATGACGTCACGATCGCTACTCCATTCGCGGTGGGTAAGTATGAAGTGACGTTTGCGGAATGGGACTCATGCGTCGTGGCTGGTGGCTGCACGCATAACCCAGATGACAAAGGGTGGGGTCGAGGTTCACGACCTGTCATCAACGTCTCCTGGGATGACGCGCAGGAGTACGCGCGGTGGCTGGCTGGTGAGACGGGCAAAAACTATCGTCTGTTGAGCGAGGCGGAGTGGGAATACGTGGCGCGGGCGGGAAGCACAACCAAATACCCATGGGGCAACTGGATTGGTACCAACAAGGCGAACTGCAGTGGCTGCGGCAGTCGGTGGGATGCTAAGAGTACGGCGCCGGTGGGGAGTTTCGAGGCGAATGCTTTCGGCGTGTTTAATACGGCGGGCAACGTATGCGAATGGGTGGAGGATTGCTGGAACGAGAATTACTCGGGCGCGCCGAGTGATGGCAGTGTGTGGACGCGCGGGGCTTGTGAGATGCGCGTGGTGCGCGGCGGTGCCTGGAACTACTTCCGGAGGACCCTCCGCTCTGCCAATCGCATCTGGAATGGTTCTGGAAACCGGTACGACAACTTCGGTTTCCGAGTCGCCAGGACGTTGGATTAACTCTTGCCTCCTCACCTCTTTACCTCTTGAGGGGGTCCGGGGCAGTCCACAGCGAAAATGTTTCATGACGTCGAGCGCAGCGCGCAGGTGTGACGTGACGCAGTCACGCTGAACGGGGACGGCTTTGCAGACGATGTATCAGTTTCTGCTCCGCTCAGCACCAACGCTAAGTGCGATCGCCAACTTCTCGATCAGTAACACGCGGCCCGTGCCGACTGCTGTGCTTGCTGGATGGCTTGCTCGTACTCGCCATTATAGCAGCCATGTTGGTTGAGGCGATTCTTGGCATGGGACAGGACGCGAATATAGTTCCGGGCACTTTGACACATGCCCCCTCCTTCAAGATTCATGGCATTCAATTCTCGAGCCACCTCATTGCCCAGTTGCGGGGCGATGTCTTGACAGTGCGAGGATGGCTGAGAGGCCACACCGCCACGGGGAAACGTGGGGGCCATCCCCCTGATCCCGTTCATCATGTTGTTAAACTGGCCCAGGAAACTGGAATTGTAGTCTTGCTGCATGCGCTGCTGTGACAGTTCCTCTTCCAGCCGCTGTTGTTCCAGCATGGCGTAATACTCGCGCTCTTGCCGTTCCCGCTCGGCCCTTTTCGCGGCGAGCCGGGCTTGCCGTTCCCGTTCCGCGGCGGCTGCCGCTCGTTGCGCTTCTCGCTCGCGTTCGGCTACCTCAGCGGCCAGGCGGGCTTCGCGTTCCCGCTCGGCGGCTTCGGCCTCTAAGCGGGCTTGCCGTTCGCGTTCAGCCGCTTCGGCCTCAAGTTGCGCCAGCGCCCCCTCATAGCCGCCGTCTGATTCAGCGTAGGCGTCGGCGTACGATTCCGTGTCATCACCCACTAATTGGTCCAATTCTTCCTGATAGGTGCTTTCCTGCGCCTCGTCAAACTTGCCGGCCACGTCTGTCTCCTCGGACTGGCTCTGGCCTTGATACCCGTCGTCGCATTTACTGACGTCGTCGATGTCGATCCACGCGTTCCGGCAATATTCCGGCGTGGCCCTGTCCTTCCATGCGTCTGCACCGTCATCCGGGTCAGACCAGCCTTCCTGCGTGTCGTCTGTCCTGTGGGCTACGTCTGTCTGATCGGCCCACCCCGCTTCGTCCTGATACGCGACCTCTCGTTGGGAGTTTTCCAGCGCATCGTCCAGCGAATCGATTTCTTCATTCAGATAGGCGACACTTAACGACGTCTCATCCATGATGCCGGTTTCGTCCCGGTACCACTCGGTCTCTTCCTGATTGATGTCCAGCGCGATGCGAGGGTCAACCGTGCCGTAAGGCTCATCCGGCTTGGCGACGCCGGTCGCCGGGCCGTCGGCTGTCGTTCCCCGGATTTTCTCCTGTGCCCGGGAGACGAGTTGGCCCAGACGCGTGTCCCCCAATGCTTCCTTCACGTCGGCCAATGGGTTGGCGTCCTTCAAGAAGGACTTGACGCCCAGGTGGAGGTCCTTGTCAAAGAACGCATCGGCTCGCCGGTTATAGGTTGCGGCATCAACCGTGCCGCTCAAGCCGTCCTTAATGAGGGCCGTACCTTTTTCCTGGACGTTTCCGACGTAGTCGCCGATGGCTTTGATCAAGCCGCCGCTTGCCAGGCGCGGAGCAATCGACTTGGCTTTGTCCAACAACCCGGCCTGGGCGGGCACCGTGGTCACGGTCAGGCTGACCAGCAGGACGGCAACACGGTAAGAGGAGGATCTCTTGGTCATGGCGGGCTCTCCTTTTCTGTCTGTCCGGATAAGGACGCTACCATAAAGCGGCGAAGGGCACAATCCGCGCCTTCCATGCGACACAGGATGAAGAGATAGACGTCGCCGTCGTCGGGCATGGACCCGATCAGTAGACGCTTTTCCTTGCCGGCGGGGAGGATCATGTCCAGGGTCAGGCGTGCGGCAAAGGCGGCGGGCAGGTCGGCTATAGCCTCCGCGATCGTCGTGTCGGTGTCGGGGGCGGCCGCGGTCAGCGCGGCGGCGCTGCGTGCCGCCAGGGCCTGGTCGATCCGCGCCAGCGCCGGAAACAACCAGGGCTCCGTCTCCGCTGTCCACTGCGTTCGAATGCCTGCGTTCCACAAGAGGCGCGGCAGGGCCGTGCGCATATTGGCGGCGGCTGCGGCGAACGTCAGGCCGTTGCGTCCGGCGGCGTCTTGTGTGTTGGCCGGATGGGTTTGGCGAAAGGTATCGAGCCGGGTCGCTGTGACCCGGGCCAGTGTGGTAATCGGATCATCGGCGACCATCCAGGCCGCTTGGTCCGGTACTGTGGCCTTTGGATCGGCGAGTCGTTCTCCCGGCATCCCCCGGATCGCGGCGACCCGATAGTGTCCGTCTTTCCGCTCCCAGTCGGTGATGAGGGCGATATCGAGCAGGGGATTGTAATAGAGGGCCACCGGAGTGGGGGCGCGCAGCCGGCCGAGCTTGACGATGGCGTTCTCGAAAAACGCGTGCCACAAATCGGGCAGGACTTCCGCTGGTGCCGATCCCGGGATCGCGGCCAGGATTCTGGTCGCCACGTCGTTGCGCTCGATGGCCGCCGCCCGGAACGCCAACGCCTGCGCGGCAAACCGTTTCGGGTCTGGCTGTTCGGCACCCGCGTCGGCCACGACGCCAAGCATCACTGCTATGGTGAGGCCGACCACGGTGGAGCCCAACCATCGCACGACACCGTGTCCGGTGTTGGTTCCCGAGCCGCTGATGACCGATGCTCCGGCCGCTGTCATGCTTGAAAAAGTCGATATTCTCAACGATTTTCTCCAATGTGAAACTGAAAGAATAATTGTAGGCTCGTCCAACCGGTACTTCAAGACAAGGATCCGATTCTCCCTCATGATCGTTCTGGGAAAGAGGTACAAAAAGGTTATATCTGTCCATGATTTCCTTTGACAGGAAAATGCTCAAACGACAGAATTGTAAAAGTCGCTCAGGCCCCCTCACCCCAGCCCCTTCGACAAGCTCAGGGCAGGCTCTCTCCCGATTTCCCGCTTAATGCAGGAAATCGGAGAGGGGGTTGGGAGGCGGGAGTTTTGGCGAAGGAGAACGGAGCGTGTCATTGTTAAAAATCGCCAGGCTGGGGCACCCGGCAATTCGACGAGAAACGTACCCAGTTTCTTTGGAAGAACTGCACTCCCAGGAAATACAGCGACTCATTGACGACATGGTCGAAACCATGCGGGATGCCAATGGCGTGGGAATTGCCGCACCGCAGGTCCACGTGTCCAAACAGATCATCGTGATCGAAGTGTCGCCGGAAAACCCGCGTTATCCAAACCAACCAGCCGTTCCGCTGATGGTGTTGCTCAACCCCACAATCACGGACCACGGGGAGACTATGGTAGAGGGCTGGGAAGGATGTTTGAGCGTGCCGGATTTACGCGGGCTTGTGCCGCGTTGGACGAGGGTTAAGGTCAGTGGTCTTGATCGTCAAGGTCAAGCCGTAGAATTGGACGCCGAAGGGTTTTTTGCTCGCGTGATCCAGCATGAAGTGGATCATTTGCATGGCCTGGTCTTTTTGGATCGTTTGCCTGACCTGAGCACGGTCACGCATTTGCGTGAATATGAACAATTCTGGAAGGGCTGAAGGAATTGTTGGATTACGCTACGCCTGTCCTGAGCGTAGTCGAAGGGCTAATCAAATTTACGTGATTTTGTGAACCCGGCCGGCGAGGGCTTGGAGGAGAACCGCCCTCGCCTTAATCAATAGGGGAGGCATCCCGGCCGGGTGGGGCAGGAATGATGGATTGCCCCGAAATAAGCCTTCATTACTCAGAGGTCGATTCCGACGTGATTGCGAGTAGTCGGACCGGCTTATTGCATGCTCTTATAAATCTCGGGTTTCTTTTTCCCTTTCACCTTCAGCAGACCCAGTGCGCCTTTCTCGATGCGAAAGATCGAATGGTCCACTGAAATATAGGTGCCGGGTACTTCCACGGTAAATTCCACGATCGTAGACCCCGCAGCTGGCACCAGCGTGGTTTGCACGTTTTCCAGGGGTGCGGTCGTAAGCGAACCTTCCGACCAGACCCTATCGAAGATTTCGCCGATGATGTGCCACGACGACACCAGGTTGGGACCGGCATTACCGAAGAAAATCCGAATCTTGTCACCGGCATTGGCCGTGAGCGGCGTTTTGATCAGGGAGCCGGCCCTCCCGTTGAAGACCACGTAGGTGGGGTGTTCGGCCGCCCCTTTTTTATGATCGAACTCCAGGACGCCGCCCTTGCCTTCCTTGGTGTAGAAATCGCTCTGGAGAAGATAGAATTCCTTATCCACGGGAGGCAGGCCGCCTTCCGGTTCCACCAGGATCATGCCGTACATGCCGTTGGCAATGTGTGCCGGAATCGACGGCGATGCAGTGGCGCAATGGTACACGTAGAGACCGGGATTGATCGCCTTGAAGACCAAGCCGGTTGTCTCCCCGGGTTCGGTATTCAGCATCGCGGCGCCGCCACCCGGTCCGTTGACTGCATGGAAGTCGATATTGTGACTTTCGGTACTGTCCTTGCTGTTCGTCAAATGGATTTCCACGCGATCGCCCACCCGAACCCGGATCATGGGACCGGGCACGGTGCCGTTGAAACTCCAGAATTTATATTGCTTCCCTTCGGCGATCGTGCCTACGTATTCTTTCGCTTCCATGTTGACCACGACCCTGACCGGCTCGGTCCGGGTAATGGGGGGAGGAACGTTTGGCGCCGTTGCTAAATCTGCTACGACTACTTCCCAACTGTACGGCGGAGGTTTTTTTGCATCCGGCGCTTGACCTTTCATTGTTTCTGCGGACGCCATAACCGGAAAACCGGCCAGGCACAGGGCAACGACCCATGCGCTGCGAACCCCTGCTTTACGGGAAAACTTCTTCTGCATCATACAACCTCCTTAAGTTGGTAGATAAAAGTTCTGCCTTACCGATGGTCGTTCCGGATTGCGGTATGAATGCCTTCTGGTGTTGCAAAGAGGGCAGAAGCACATGTGACGATACATCCGTTAGTAAGGGGGTAAAAATTCTATCAGGTCTACGGGCAAAAAAATTGATGTAGATCAATTCCCACAACTATTTTACCGGAAGGAATCCGCGAAAGAGGAGAAGGGAGCGATGAAAATAGGAATCGGGTAGGTCATGAAGCAAGCTGCTTCAAGGCATCCATGTCGGTAATGATGAGTTTTTTTCCTGATTGAGCCAGGAGAATACCCTGTTCTTTCAACCGGGTCAAAATGCGGACCGCGGTCTCCTCGGTGATGGCAATCATATGCGCGATTTCCTGACGGGTGAGCTGGATTCCGATATAGACGCCTTTGGGTTCCTCCTCGCCGAGTTTTTCGGCAAGCCGCAATAAGAGCGCGGCCACTCGGGTCTCGGCCGTGTCGAGGGCAAGGCTCTTGGCGAGGTCCTGCGATTCCTTGAGGCGGTTCCCGAGATAGCTGATGACTTGCATCGTCACGGGCGGGTGTTGGTGCATGCACTCGAAATAGATCGCTCTGTTGAGTTTCAGAACGGTGGTTGGGCCAAGAGATTGGGCATTGCCGGGATGGACCGTATCGCCTTCAAAGGTGACCGATTCGCAGCAGAACATTTCCCCGGGGAGCAGGATCTTGAGAATCAGTTCATCCCCCTGCGGAGCGTACTTCAAGCATTTGATCGCTCCCTGTTTCAGGAAATAAAACCATTCGGCTTTATCGCCTTCCCGGAAAATGAACTCGCCTTTCTCATACTGCTGTTCGACCAGCTTCGTCCTGATGTCTTCGAGGGTATCATCGGGAAGAAAGGAAAGAAGAGGAACGGTTTTCAGAAGAGCGAGATCATCCATGGTTGCACCTTCCCGGGATCGTCTTGAGGGGACGCTCCATGAGTGCTCAAGGGACTCGCGTACGGCGTCAGGCTTGCCCGAAGACTCTCTCCGGAGAGCATGGTATACTACTTGTTCCAGTAAGGCAATTGTGCCATGAACTGAACAAATGGGCCAGCGCATCTGAAATCGTCGTTGCCACGTCCCCTGCAGAAGCATAATGAAAATCATCCGGTTTCAGGACAGTGTGGGCGACGTTCACTACGGTGAGTGGGTGGACGAGGCATCGGCTCGACTCATCGAGGGAACGATATTTGAAACCTACAGGGTAAGCGACCGGGTCGTTCGTATTGAAAAGCTTCTCGCTCCGGTTGAACCTCGGTCCATTCTTTGTATAGGGCTGAATTACCGGCGGCACGCGGAAGAAACAGGCGCAAAGATTCCCGAATTTCCCGTGCTGTTTATCAAGGCGGTGAATGCACTGGCCCATCCCGGTGATCGCATCGTCATTCCCAAGATCGCCCCCGGCCAAGTGGATTACGAATGTGAATTAGCCGTAGTTATTGGAAATCCTGCGAAGAACATTGAACGGCACCAGGCCTTCGACTACGTATTGGGGTACACCTGCGCCAACGACGTCAGTGCCCGTCGTTGGCAAAAAGAGGGTGGGGGTAAACAATGGTGTCGGGGAAAATCCTTTGACACGTTCTGCCCTCTCGGCCCCTGCATGGTCACCCCTGACGAGATCCCGGATCCCAATACCCTCAAGATCAAAACCACATTGAACGACATGATCATGCAGGATTCGACCACCGCGGATATGATTTTCAACGTGCCGGCCCTGATCAGTTTTTTGAGCGAAGGGACGACGTTGCTGCCGGGGACGGTTATCCTGACGGGGACTCCGCAAGGCGTCGGGTTTGCACGAAACCCACCTGTCTTTCTGAAGAAGGGAGACAAGGTCACCATTGAAATCGAAGGCATCGGTGCGCTTGTCAATTCCGTTTTCGAGGAAGTGTAACGTTGTTTATTGCCGGTGCGTTCCGGCGGGCTGATCCAAATAGTTGCGTGCCTGCCAAACGAGTATGAGCACGGGGAGCCCCAGCAAGGCGGTGAGAGTGAAAAAGTGTGGATAGCCCAGGCTGTCCACGATGGTGCCTGAGTAACCTCCCAGGATTTTGGGGAATAAAGTCATGAGCGAGCTGAAGATGGCATATTGCATGGCGGTAAATCGGATATTGGTGAGGCTGGAGAGAAAGGCGACAAAGGCGGCGCTGGCCAATCCCGCGGAAAGGTTATCAACGGAGATCACCAGATAGAGCATATTGAGATCGTGCCCCACGGCGGCCAACGCGACAAACAGAAGGTTGGTGGCCGCGGACAAAAGGGCCCCGAGGAAGAGAATGCGGATTACACCGTATCGGACGGAGAGGAGACCTCCCAGAAACCCGCCGGCAATGGTCATGAACAACCCGAAAGTTTTGACGACGCCGGCAATTTCCGGCTTGGTGAATCCCACGTCCTGGTAGAACACGTTGGCGATGACTCCCAACACAATGTCGGAAATCCGGTAAACTCCGACCAGCACCAGAAGCACTAACGCGGATTTCAACTCGTATCGTCCGAAAAAGTCTTTCAGCGGGGCGATATAGGTATCCTGCATCATTTCCCGGTTGACCACTCCGGCGCGAATCATGAGTGTGGCGATCAACCATGCCGTTGCCACGCCTGTGCCCAGTCTGGCCGTTTCGACCATGAACCTGGCACCGGCTTGAGCCCCGAGTACGCCTGTCAACGTGCGGCCGAGTTCGGCTGCAGGTTCGGATGAAAGATAAAACACCATAATAAATCCGGTGACGGCCGCGACGAACATGAACAGGATCCCTGCGTAATCTCTTGTCGATCGGGAGGGCATAGGCCTTTCACGAGTGGCCGGTTCGGAAATAACGAGCGTGGTGAGCACGCCCACTGACATGGCCGCAGCCATGATGAGATAGGCCCACTGCCAAGCCTGATAGTCATAGGTGCCCTTGGCCGATCCGAACGCACTGGCGAGGAACAGAGCCCCCGCTCCCGACACCAGCATGCCGATACGATACCCTGCGATATAGGTGGACGACATCAGGGCTTGAAGCGACACGTCTGCGGATTCGATGCGGTAGGCGTCGATCACGATGTCCTGCGTGGCGGATGAAAAGCCCAGCAGCACGGCGGCCAATGCCATCATGGTCAGGTGTCCTCCGGCAGGATCGGTGAAGGCCATGCCGGCTATTGCCGCAATAATGGATCCCTGCGCCAGCAGCATCCACCCGCGCCGCCGTCCCAACCTCGACGTCAGGAGAGGGATGGGTAACGTGTCCACGAGCGGCGCCCAGACGAACTTGAAGGAATAGCCCAAGGCAGCCCAACTGAAAAAGGTCACGGTTGCCCGTTCGACTCCGGCTTCACGCAACCACAACGAGAGCGAGGAAAAAATCAACAGGAGAGGAAGCCCGGCCGAGAAGCCGAGAAACAACATCGTGGCGACGCGCGGGTGCCCGAACGACCGCAAGGATTGCCGCCATGAGTGCGAGGTGGTCTGCATTGCCTTCTGGTAACCTGAAATGCCGGCCAGGTTCGAGTCTAATCGGATGTCAGGGCCTTGCCCGGTAGTGTACCATGCTCTAGTATGAGGCGTCTTTTAGTAGAATGCGTGTGTGCCTCGCGGCAACGTTGACGTAGGAAGCAGAAGAAAGGGAGTGATGACGAAGTATACGGATTTCATCAATTATCATCTGTCGATGTTGGTTGATGAGACGCGGACGGGCACCTACAGCCAAGCGATTTCCCGCGTCGTGAAACCGGGCGACGTGGTCGTGGACGTGGGTTGCGGATCGGGCATTCTCTCTTTTTTCGCGTGCCGTGCCGGCGCGCGTCACGTGCACGCCATAGAGAGCGAAGCCGTGATCAACATTGCCGAACTCGTGGCGGCGAAAAACGGATTTCAGGATCGGATCACGTTTTACAACGATTCGTCGTTCAACGTGAAGTTACCTGAACCGGCGGACGTGATCGTGACGGAGACAATGGGCACATTCGGGTTTGAAGAAGGGATCCTCGGATCGCTGACCGATGCCCGGGATCGGTTTCTCAAAAAAGGCGGAAAACTCATTCCTCACGGCGTGGACCTGTTCCTCGTTCCCGTCGAACTGCCGCAATTTTACGAGCACGTGGTCGATTTTTGGGTGAACCGGTGTCAGGGATTCGACTTCTCACCGGTTCGCGATTTGACGGTGAATAATTTTCATCCGCTGAAACTGCATGAAGGAACGTTTCTGGGTGATCCTCTGCGCGTACAGGAAATTGAATTCGGAACAACGACGCAGGCGGAAGTCAAAGCCGGCTTCTCCGTCAATGCCAGGCGGCAGGGCTGGTTGCATGGACTGGCAGGTTGGTTCAGTGCCGAATTGGTCCCGGGACTCGGTATCTCCAATGGCCCCCGGGATAAAGCCTCGCATTGGGGGCTCGCCTTTTTCCCCATCGACCGCCCCGTTTCCGTGGACCGCGGCCACCGCATCGATGTGGAAATGTCTTCAAGCCAAAATGGAGAATACTGGCATTGGAACATTTCAGTGAACGGGTTGCGGTTTGAGCATTCCAGCACCAAGGGTTCCCTGCCCACGGCTCAGGAACGCCCGTCTTCGTTGGCCGGATAACGGCCACCGCTTCACTCAATGGGAAACGAAATCATGATCCCGCCCATGACGTCCCCCAGTTTGTAATCCTTCTTATAGGTGAGCAGATGCCCATTGTGGCAATTGATACAGGAGACCGATACGGCATGGTCCGCATAGATGGCTTTGAAAAATTTTTGCGTTCCCCGCTGGATGACGCCGGTGTAGGGCCGGCTCGGATCTTCCAGTACGGCAGCGAGTCCGGCTTTCTCAAAATCCGTGGTTGGTCCGTTTTTCTCATAAATGGGGTTCAGGCTGGCCAACCGGAATTGAAGGCCCAACCCCTGCTGCTTCACGTGCAATCCCGATAGCAACAACATTTGGGCGGGAAGCGGTAATGATTTGGTTTGTTTCCAATATTCCTGGGAGGTCACGACTTGATGCGTTTCCATCCGTTCGACCACGTGGGTCGTATAGAGCGTGCGATCGGCTTGAATGATGGCGTGAATATAATCAGCCACCACTTGCGGAGGCACGCCGCCGGTGGCTTGACCGCCGGATTTTCCGTAGAGGGGAAAGACGAGAAGCACAAAGAAGGCGATTCCGAGGAGTGTTCCTGTCAGCGATCTATTCATGGCACACCTCCTTTGATGAGAATCTTATGAGTGACTCGCTTTTATCATCCTCCTTTCAACGGAATAATCTCAATCAAAAAAGAACCGACGCGAAACTCCGGATAGCGAGGGAATCGACGAATTCGTCGAGAACACGAGGATTCTCGAAACGGGAATGGCCGTATAGTGGCGGTTATGGCTGGCTGACGATTAACCGTTGGCCGGGCTGAATAAGATTAGGATTGGGCAGGTTATTCCACTCCGTCAATTGCTCAACACTCACACCATATCTTTTCGAAAGGTACCAGAGGGTTTCTGGTGAACCGTCTTCTTTCTTGCCAACCGTGTGATAGGTCGGCGTGCCCATGCCGGTGGCATCGGCTTTCTCCATGCCCAAGTCGTTGAACTTGGACTCGTCAAACGAAAAATCACTCAAGTCGAACTCTGAGAGTGAGGGGTCGGAGAACGACATGTCCGGCGAGATGTCCATGTCGCTCGCAGGGTCGGGTACGTTGCCGGATTGAACACTTGTTTGCTGGCGTGCGACCTGGTCTTGCAGGGAATCACGCTCAGCGGCCAGCTCACGGTTTTGAGATCCTAGCGACGAGACTTCCTGTTGCACTTCCTGCAAGCGGGCGTCGAGTTTGTCTGTCCGCTGTTCCTCTTGTGCCAATAGCCGTTGGAAGTTCAGGGCCTTAGCTTTTTCTGCCTCGTATTCTCCGGTACTCACACAGCCCGATAACAAGGCGACGCTCATCAGGCAAAGCATTCCAAACCGAGGCGCCAATCTGTTTGAAGATAAGCCAAGGTTTTGCAGGTGCTGTACGCCGGGCTGAGGGTTCAAGGTCATCGTCAGGCTCTCTTTCTGGTTTTATCCGTGTAGGTTTGTGAGGAAAGGCATCTGTAGATGGTTGGGCTGGAAGAAAAATATCGACCATCTATACTAAAAGTAGAATAAAAGGAGCGCCCGAAAATGTCAATCCTGCCGAGTGGCCTTGCGGATTGCGGTTGACCTGTCAGGTTGCGTTTCCTGATCCGACCTACTCGAGAATTTTCAGCAATTCATCGTCGCTCATAAAAGGATCAGATAGCGATGGTTCCGAAGGCGTCCCGCCTTTGGACGTGCCAGCGGCTTGCGAAAGGCCAGAGGAATCCGGAGCCGGTTCCGCTGGTTGCCGGCTGCGTTCTTGAAGGGCGTTGAGTTCACCAGTCAGATTACGGTTTGCCAATTCCAAGGCCGCGACTTTGTCTTTCGTCTCTTTCAATTGGTCATTGAGTTTGTCGATTTCCTTGTCTTTTTGCGCCAATTGGGCATTCAATGTGTTTGCGCGTTTTTCTTCTTGTGCCAACAAGCGTTGAAAGTTCAAGCCTCGAACTTTTTCCGCCTTGAGTCTTTCGGAACTGACGCATCCCGCTGCCAGAACGGTGCCTAACAGACAAAGTATGCCTATGCGAAACATCCGTCCGGTCGAGTAGAGGGAAGGTGCAGGTTGACATCGGACTTCGGACCGCGGTTTTGGAATCATCGGCAAGCTCTCTTTCGAATGTTTATGTCAGTCTGGAGGTGAAACTCGGCAGAAACTCATGAATAGCTTAGCAAGCCAGAATAGAGAGAGACGCCCAGGGATGTCAAATGCCGGCATTGCCGGGCCATACCTGGCCCGTGAAGCAAGACCTCGTGGTGGACGGAAAACCGCTTCATTGACCCTTGAAAATGCCTATGCTAGCTTGTGTTTGATCCTGCTTTTAAGTTTTGCCATAAAGTTACCCTATGTCTCACAGCTCCCAACCACACCCTGAGTCACATGGCATAATGGAAGTCGAGGGGATTTCCCTGCGCTTGGCCCAGCCTGATACGTCGCAGCAGGAATGGATCGGCGATCGTGAAGTTCTCCAGCAACTCCTGGCGTGCTGGCTTGTGGTCGATGAAAAAGATCTTCCGCTGTGTCCGCGGATCATCGGCCAGCCCGGCATCGGAAAGACGACCCTGGCCACGTCCGCCGCGCGGGAGCGGAAACAGGACTTCTACATTTATCAATGTACGGCCGATACAAGGCCCGAGGATTTGTTGGTGACTCCGGTGATCGCCGAGGGGAACACCATTCAGTACCAGGCATCCTCGTTGGTCACCGCGATGTTGACCGGCGGAGTCTGTTTGTTGGATGAAGGCAATCGGATGAATGAAAAAAGTTGGGGGTCACTCGCACCGTTGCTCGATCACCGGCGGTCGGTGGAATCCGTGGTGGCCGGCATTCGAATCAACGCTCATCCGGATTTCCGGTGTTGCGTGACCATGAATGAAGATGCCTCCACCTATGAGGTGCCGGATTACATCCTTTCACGTCTCCAACCCAGTTTGAAACTCGAGTTTCCGGCTCGTGAACACGAGTTGGCCATTCTTCACTATCATCTGCCGTTTTCTCCGCAGGAAATTCTGACCATCACCGTTGATTTTCTGCAAAGGGCGCACCGACTCGATCTCGGGTTTTCGGTAAGGGACGGCATACACCTGGTACAGTATGCGCTGAAACGGTTGGCGCAGGATCCGTCACACCCCTTGTCCCGTGACGAGATCTGGCGAGAAGCGCTAATCAAGGTGCTTGGTGAAGAGGCGTTGGATTTGGATGCCCTCGCGCAACAGCGAAAACGCGCTGTCGGCGAGCAGGTATTTCCCCGGGGATTGGGTGATTTCTTTTTTGAACCCGACGATCCGCTTCATCCCGACAAATAAGCGTCCATGAGTCCTTTGTCTCAACAGGACAATGCAGTATTCCGTCTTTCTTCCCGCTTACACGTCGTGCCGATTTGTCACGGCAGTTCCGACGTGGCCAGGGCCGTTCGCGATCTGTGGCTGAAGCATAGGTTTGATTGTGTGGCCCTCCCGTTGCCGGCATCGGTCGAGGACCCGGTTGAGGAAGGGATCAGGCAGTTGCCCGTCGTCAGCGTCGTGGTGCTACCGGAACCTGACAGCCACGAACGTCCCGAATGCAGTTACATTCCTCTTGATCCCTGCCAACCCGTCGTTGCTGCGATCCGGACGGCTATGGAGGAAGGAGTCCATCGGGCTTATATCGACCGGGACGTGACCGTGTATGACCCGACGGACTATCCCGCTCCAGATCCGTATGCGCTGAAAAGCGTGTCCCTCGCCTCGTTTTCCGGAGCCGCGCTGCCGTTTCTTCCGTATCCCAAACCGCACAGCCAACGCTGGACGCGCATTAAATGGATGGCGTTCAAGCTGCACGAGCTTGAATTGGATTATCGCTCCATTCTGTGTGTATGTTCAGTGGAAGATTGGCCGTGGTTGCGCGACGCCTATCAAAACCGGTGGCCATACGAAGTTCCCGAAACCTTGGAAGGCCGTCCGTCGCTCCATCTTGTCGAGCCCCGTACGTTGTATTTCCTGCTCTGTGAATTGCCCTTTTTGACGGAACTGTTCGAGCGGCGACGAGTCGAAGCCCGGTCCGACGATCAGTTATCCGTCGACGGGATCAAGGAACTACTGCTGGAGACCCGGCTGCGATGGATTGCCACGAGACCGGCGCAATTGCAACAGGAATCCAATTGGGTCACGCCCCAGTTGCTCCAGATGTATCTGCAATACGTGAGGAATCTCGCGTTGAGTGAACGCCGGTTGACGCCGGATTTGTATACCCTGGCCCTGGCAGCCAAACAATTCGCCGGAGACGAATTCGCGGTGACCCTGCTCGAAACGACAAAGAGTTACTCGTACGAACCGGACGAAGCCTTACGCGCGGCATCGCCGCCGTACGCGATTGGTCTTGGCCGGCTGGAATCTCCGGACGGCCACGTATGCACCGCGAAGAACCGGTTGGGGAGTACGCCACGGGCGTGGCGAACGTTGTCGCTCACACCGCGACAGGCCCCGGGCAAACGACGCGAATGGGCTTATCGCTGGAATCCCTTGGGCCAATGTTCCTGGCCGCCGGAAGATAATCGCATCGAAGGCTTTACGGCCCACGTTCGAGAACAGAGCAAAGCGTTGCTCGGGGAGGATCTGGCCCGTGTCGATAAATTCACGACCTCGATTCGTGATGGCGTCGACATGCGGGAAACCTTGCGCCACTGGGATCCCCGGAAGAAGGTGACGGATCTGTACGTGAAAGAAATCCCGCCCTCCCGCGGCACCGTGGAAATCGTGGTATTCATTTTCGAGGTGCCTGCGGACCGCGAGAAATTTTCATGGCAGGCCACGTGGTACGCGGAGCACGTCGAAGAATCCACGCTCTGCTTTTACGCCAGCCCGTTTTTGGAAAACATGGTTGGACCGGGGATCGGCCAGTCTCAATACGGAGGGACGCTGTTCTTGTTTCCTCCACGACCGATTCCGGATATTTGGGAAGATCCGCGGCTCGATTTTGCGAAAACCCTGGAGGAGCGCCTCATTGCCGGTGCGGCCCTCCATTCCTCGGAAAAACATATCACGCTCGTGAGCCCCGTTCCGCCGCTGGCCCGCTGGAGACATATTGCCAAAAAGTTCGAGCGCAGGCTCATCCCGATTTCCCTGTCGCGGTTTTCGGGGCAAACCGTTGCTCGACTGCGTCGCTTTCACGTGCTCAACGGGCATGAAATCCGGAGTTTCGCCGGTCAATTCATACAAGGGTAGTGAAAGCCGGTACCGGCTTTTTGCGTGCAGCCATGTCCCTACCTGACGTTCCCCCTCACATTCAAGCTCGAATCGACAAATTGCGCGAGCAGATTCTTCGGCACGACCACGCCTATTATGTCCTGGCGCAACCCGTTATTTCAGATCGGGAATACGACCGGCTTTACCAGGAACTGGTCGAACTTGAAACTGCCTTTCCTCGACTGATTATACCCGAATCTCCCACACAAAGAGTCGGTGGCAAACCTTTGAGCGAATTTGTCTCCGTTCGACATTCGATTCGCATGATGAGCCTTGACAATACCTACTCCCAAGACGAAGTGCGAGAGTTTGTCCTGCGTGTCCACAAACTCCTGCCTAAAACAGAACTCGACTGGACGGTCGAGCCCAAGATTGATGGTGTTGCTATAAGCCTCCGCTACGAAGAAAGTAAGTTTGTCTTAGGTGCCACTCGAGGGGACGGTGAATGGGGCGACGACATCACCGAGAATCTTCGCACCATCCGCAGCCTCCCGCTAATTCTATCCTCGAACTTGAATCCCATTCCCAAAGTCCTTGAGGTACGCGGCGAAGTTTTTATGTCCAAAGAAGGTTTCGCTAAACTCAACATTGAACGCGAGGCGGCTGGCGAACCCAAATTTGTTAATCCTCGCAATTCAGCAGCCGGTTCTCTGAAACAGTTGGATCCCAAACTCGTTGCAGCCCGCCCGTTGTATGTCATTATTTATGGCATCGCCGTCCTTGAACAGGAAAACGACGAGCCGCCTCAAACCCAGATTGAAACCCTGGATTACCTTCAACAAGCAGGCTTCAAAACACCCGAAAAAATATGGCGCTGCAAGACCGCTGAGGATTTGCTGGCTTGTATCGGTGAACTGGAACCCATGGCCAAAACCTTCTCTTACGAAACCGACGGTGCCGTTATCAAACTCAACTCCGTTGCCCTTCGGGAACGCATTGGCGCCACCGACAAAGCCCCACGTTGGGCAATGGCGTACAAATACGCCGCCGAGCAAGCCGAAACCAAACTGAAAAACATCAAAATCCAGGTCGGCCGTACCGGCGTCCTCACCCCAGTCGCCGAATTGGAACCCGTTTTTGTCGGTGGCACCACCGTCAGTCGGGCTACGCTGCACAACGAAAGTGAAATTAGAAGCAAGGACATCCGCATCGGCGATACCGTTCTTGTCGAAAAAGCCGGAGAAATTATTCCTGCAGTCGTTGGCGTAGTGCCTGGGAAACGTCCTGCAGACGCCAAACCATTCGATATGTCTGCAGCCACCGAAAAACAATGTCCTACGTGTGGAGGCGACATTTCCAAAGACAAGGACAAGAATAAGGACGACGATACGGGTAAAGACAAGAATAATGAGCTTGTTGCCTGGTATTGCGTCAATCCTGAGTGCCCGGCGAAGAGGGCACAGCGCCTAGATCACTTTGGCGCTCGCACGGCGCTCGATATAGAATGCCTCGGAAATATTGTTTCCGACAAACTCATTGAAAGCGGTTTGGTCAAAGAGCCGGTTGATTTGTTTGGTCTTACGGTTGCGCAGTTGGGGACACTCAATCTCGGCACTAACGAAGAGCCGCGAACGTTTGGTGACAAGAACGCCACCAAGCTCGTCCAGTCGCTCGAACGCGCGCGCGATCTGGGACTCGACCGCTGGCTGTTCGCTCTAGCTATCCCTGAAATGGGGCAGACCACTGCCAAGTGTCTGGCCAAATTTCATGAAAATCTCCGAGCTGTTGCCGATTCGCCGTTGCTTCGCAATGTTGTCGAGCTAGAAGAAAAGCACGAAGAGGCAATGCGTATCAATCCGCGCTCAAAAAAGAATCCGACTGAGTCCGCTGAGGATAAAAGTGAGAGGGAAAAGCAACTTGCGAAGCTGGTTTTAGAGATACGCGAACGGCTGAACTATTTGAAACAGCAAGATTTTGTAATAATTAATGAGGCAAACTGGACTTGGAGGGCTCAAAAGAACTGGACATATCCTCCCGAAATCGGCCCATCAGTGGCCCGGAGTGCGCTGGATTGGTTTGCCTCTAAACTCGGCCAAAGAACTCTCGACCGCTTGGATGAGCTAGACATCCATCCACAGAGTAGCGAACCTACATACAGTGAAAGTAAAAGCGATCTGGCCAGAAGAACCGCAGCACGAATCTACAAACTCAAGTTCGACGAAAAACTTGACAAACCAGAGTGGTTCTACGACCCGCCCACGAACCGACAGATCAAGGTTCTGAAGTTTTTCCATGTCAATGTGCCACCCAACAAAGGTGTGGCATCAGGCCTAGTCACTCGTTTATTCCTTGACGAGGGAAATAAGAAACTTTGGGAGAAGTACGTCTACCATACGGGCGATGAATCTCAGGACAACACAGAACTGATGCCATTTGATCTTGAGGAATTGCGTGCTGTTGTCATCCCTGATGATTGGAGACCAAAGCGAACCTCACGCGAACCCAGCAAGCAACAAGAACGTTTGCGAGAACTGATCGCGGAAATACTCAGAGAAGGGAGCCCGTTTGACGATCCCGTTCCCGACATCAGTTTTGCAGGCACTTCGTTCGTGTTCACCGGAAAGTTCGTTGCGGGAACTCGGGCGGAATGCCAAGAGGCAATCACGGCACTGGGTGCGGTCGCTCAAAACGACGTCAATCACAGCACCGATTACCTGACTATCGGGAATGAGGGTAGTGAGAGTTGGGCGCAAGGATCACACGGACGCAAGATCGAGAAGGCCATGATCTTGAAAATGGAAACCGGCAAACCTTCCATACTTGCAGAAGACGACTGGTTGGCGGCCGTGCAACGCGCACTCGATAGGCGCTAACAAGCCACGCAACGCCTTCAAGCGATTGGCGGACGGGTTACCTCCAGCGTCAGCAAATACACCGCGTACGTGGTCGTGGGAAAAGACCCGGGGTCGAAATCGGACGAGGCCAAACGTTTGGGGATTGCCGTGCTTGACGAAGCCGGATTTCTTGAACTGATTCGGACCGCCGCAGGCGATTGAGAAAAAAACGGCCGGCACTATTGGGAAGAACCGGCTCGAGCGGGTTCTGGTTCTACCTGGGACACGTCCTCCAGTTTGTGGATCTGGACGCTCTTGATGGATCGTGTATCGGCATCCCGGATGGTCAGCAAACAATCGGCCACCCGGAGTTCCTCACCGACCGAGGGGATATGGCCGAGGTGCTGCTGGATCAGGCCGCTGATGGTGTAGAAGACGACGTCTTCTTCTTTATCCAATGCCACTTTCAGAAATTCATTGATTTTGCGAACTTCCGTGCGTCCGCTTACCAAAATTTCATTCTTGCCGGTCCGTTTGATCAATTCTTCGGTCACGTCCGTCTCGTCGAGAATATCACCCACAACTTCTTCCAACAGATCTTCCGTAGTGACCAACCCCATGATCCCGCCGAATTCATTCACGACCATCGCAATATGACGTTTCTCCTGCTGGAACTGTTTCAGCAGATCACCGACCGGTTTGGAAATCGGAATGAAGAGTGGCGGGAGGGCCAAATCCTTGAGCCTGCTGGTGCGATTGCCCTGGGCCAGTTCGATCAAGGCATGTGTGCGATACAGAATGCCCGTGATATTGTCGCGGATGCCCTCATAGACGGGAATCCGTGAATGTTTGGTATTGAACAAGTCTTCTTTGGCCGCGTCCAACGTGAGGCTGCTATCCATGACGACCGAATCGATTCTCGGCGTCATCACGTCTCTGGCCGTGAGCTCGGTGAACTCGAAGAGGTTCTTGATCATCTCGACTTTTTCAGTATCGAGCACCCCGGCTTTGCCTCCGGCCTCGATCATGATCTTCAGTTCTTCTTTCGTCACGAACGGGACAGCCAGCCCTCGTCCTCCGGTCAACTTCAGAATCAGGGGTTCCAACAGGAATAAAGCCGGAGCGAAGAGCTTTGACGCCCAATAGATCATATACGCGAAAAATTGGACGGCGGCCGGTGCGTGTTTGGCGCACAGGGTTTTGGGAACGATTTCTCCGAAGATCAACACAAAAATTGTCAGCGCTCCTGTGGCAATCGCGACCGCTTCGGACCCGAAATGTTCAAAGGCGACCATGGAAACCAACGCGGCGGCCGTCAGGTTGACGACGTTGTTCCCGATCAGGATGGTCGACAGCAGTCGCTGGGGATTCTGTCTGAGAGAAAGCGCCAAGGCTCCTGCCCGGCGGCCTTCTTCCTTTAAGGTTTGCAACCGGCTTTCGGGAAGAGAAAAGAACGCAATCTCGGCTCCCGAAAACAAGCCGGAAAACACCAAACAAATCAGAATGGCGAGATATTCCATGGGATCAGATCAGAGTGAAACCCTAATCCCGGGCAGAAGACCCGGAAAGCATAGAGAAATCAAGCTTTTCGATTGGTAGCGGTCATGAGATGGAAAACGGGCGAAGAAAAACCGGGAGGGGGGGGGAAGACTCTTGAACTGGTGACGGAAACTTCGTCTGGGACCGTCGTCATCCATTGGAAGTGCCATATTAGCATAGGCATTCACGACGTATCAACCAGGAGTGCTGAATTTCTTATGAAAAGCAACGCAACCAAAGCTCTGGTTTAGCAAGAACTTCGAGCGGTGGGGCATCTCTACTCTTCAGATAACCTGTCGAATTTGTAGCTTTGTTTGCTCAGAACGGGAAAAACCGTAAAGATCGGCGTGCTGTGCGGAATGAAACCCGTGTCCGTTCCCGGGCTCAAGGTCAGATGGAGATTGACAAAATTAAAGCTCAACCCTTCCTGCCACGGTTGGGATTGAGCTTCCGCATAGGTGGGAACCTTGTCCGAGGCATAGGAACGGGTCATCAGCCCCGCTCCGCCCTGTAGCCCGTATTCGTACAAGTCCGGCGCGCCCTGGATCAGGACGGACACCTTAGAGGCGTCGAACCAGACTTTGAAGTTACAACTGACTTGAATGAACGGCCCCAGACTGCCTGTATGTTCAAGTACGGCGAGCGGGTAGGCGTATTCCGGCGGCACGTCCCCGGAAGCAGGCACGGACGTGGCGGGAAACTCGGCATCCTTGATGCCGGAGAAGGATACGAACAACAAGTTCGGGTCATCCAGCGCAATGTCATAGACCTGCCCGTCATGGTAACTGCACAGTTTCCCCATCTCATACCGGAGCGGATAGGAATACCCCATCTTCGCGTAAAAAATCCGAATGCCCGCATCGAGCGGCTCATCTGGCTGCCGGCTGATCTTCAGATCAAAGGGGAGCATCATATGAAACCCGTTCGTTCGAACGGCCATAAACGGAGCACAGGCGCCTGGAAACTCTTTGTGTAGGGCTTCATTTTCAGGCTCAAATCGCTTGGGCGTGCCGCCGAAATGTTGAGCAGTCTTCGCCTCCTTGGTTAGCCGGTACTTGTTTTGGTAATACGCGCCGGCGCGTTTCTGCGCCAGGTCCAGAAAATAGTCTGGGAGATCTGTCTCGACAATCAGCGTATGACGGTCGACAGACGCATTCCGGGACGATTTCATGGCGTCGTTGTAGATGGCCAATTCGGCGGTGGTCTTCTGAATGTCATGCTCCAGGTCCTTGTCCAAGCCGGGATCGAAGAACCGCGTGGTCGAGAGAAGCTGGCGGGCCTTTTGCAGCAGTTCCAGTTTGAGCGAATAGCGTTTGGGTTCCGCGGCAATGGCTTGGGTCGTTGCGATAATTAAACTGAACTGTTCCTCCGGAGCGATGCCGAGTGCCGTCAGGTCCTGTTCACGAAGAAACGCGATCGCCAATGGACCGAACGCCTCTTCGCGTCGGAGTCCCAAGGTCAGCAGGTAATTGAGATAAGAACGGGCTTCATCCTGGGTCATGGTTTGAACTTTCGGTCATGCCTGCATGTCTTCAGTCATCCATTGCCCTTCTTTCGCCATTTCAGGTGTAGGGGCGGCATCTTATGCCGCCAACGAAAAGCGCCATGAGATGGCGCCGCTACGAAAGAGGGAAAAAACAGACAAGCCCTTTATGTCAATAGACAAACAAACATCCGCAATTCTAAGGAAACCGGGTCTGTCAGGACAAGGGGAAGACCGGGCCGGTGAGCAGGCCGGGCCGGAAGGGGAGAGCCGGATTGAACAGGCGCCGACTCAGCGCAAAATAGTGACGAAAAGACGCAAACAGGCGCCACAAAAGTGATTAATGGATGCTAAATGACACTAAAATGACACTAAATAGATTCTCTTCATCTCTTTCGAACGGCACAACCTCAACCATGCAAAAGGAAAGCGCCTCCGGCTTCCACCAGCAACAGAAGACCAAGCGCAATCGTGGCAAACCCCACGGCAGCCTGAAGGCTACGATGAGCCCAGGTCAGAGCCTGAGCCGTCCAGGCCAGCGGTACGGCGAGTAACGAAGAAAGTACCGTCATGCCGGCAATCGAGCCAAGACCGAACAGTGCAACGTAGAGCAGGCCCATGACCGGGTCCTGCACCGTCGAAGCGGTCAGGACCACCAGGGCTGCTGAGCCGGCCAACCCGTGTACCATGCCAACGACCAGCGTCCGCACGGGCAGCTTGTTGGCATGGGCATGAACGTGACGGTCGGGATCATGGCCGGTCTCCTCCCCCCGATGACTGTGGACGTGAAAATGAAATTTGCCGTCAGCATGCCGGTGGCGATGGACATGAACGCGGGAACGCCACAGCCGAAAAAGTACTTGTCCTCCCAACAGGATCAACATCACGCCGACAACGCACTCCAGGGCATGTGCCAGGTTGTCACCGAAGCGTAGATCCAAAAAGACGGCAGCTCCGGCAAAGATCAGCAAAGTGAACGAATGGCCCAGGCCCCAGACCGCACCATGGGTGGCGATCCGGCGAACAGATCGCGTGCCTGTGCTAATCGACGACAGAGCCGCCACGTGATCAGCCTCCAATGCATGTTGCATGCCGATCAAAATCCCGAATAATAGAATGCTGTTCACGAAGCGGACCCCATAAATATAATGTTATACATTAAATTTCAATCCTATGTCACTGTATTGTCATGGGCATTATAGCATGGTGAATTCTTCGCTTGATACAGAAATCTCGCTACGTGTCGCCCATCGTTTCTTGGATAACCAGATCGGTAACGGCACGCAAGGCTTGCTCCGTGCTATCGCCTTCGAGCTGGCGTAGCCGGAAGTGGTCGAGTTGCCGGTCGGCGCCGGCGCCTTCCCGGATAATCGTCAGGGCGTGACGCAAGTCCGCCTCGCAGCCAAGTGCGTGGGCATCTTCGGCGAGGTCGTCGACAATCGCCGACAGTTGATCGTTGATGTCGATGCGCTCGGCAATGGCAGGATCGCCCAAAAACGCCAATACTCCGTAGCGTGCCGCCAACCACCGGTTCTCGGCGATGATTTCGGATGGCGGTTCCGGTGGCAGAGTGCCTTCGACGTCCTGGCGAAGCAGTTTGCGAATAAGAGAGGCGTAGACCGCCGCCACCGCAAGGGCGTCGTCAAGGCGGGTACAGACGTCACAGATACGCAACTCGATCGTGGGATATTTCGGTGACGGACGAAGGTCCCACCAGAACTCGCTGCCGTCAGTGATGAATTTGAGCGACTGGTATGCTTTGAGCAGGTCATCATAGTCGCGTCGAGAGAAAAACGCCGGCGGAAGACCGAACCGCGGCACCACACTCAAGAGGTTCAGACGATAGGATTTGAAGCCGGTCTCCCGTCCCGCGCTGAACGGCGAAGACGCGGACAAAGCGTTCAGCAAGGGGAGGTGACGGCGGAGCGCGGTCATGACTCGGATACGCGACTCGGGGTCGCCGAACCCGGCGTGAATGTGCATGCCGTTCACGAGAAAAGATCGTCGCTCCTGATAAGTAATGGCGAAGCGCTGATACCGCTCCTTCGGCGTCGGCAGTTGCAATCGCCAGTCGGCAAACGGATGTGTGGATGATGCAATCACGGCGACCTTATGTTCCCGCGCGGCATCGATGACGAGTCGACGCGTCTCGGTCAGCGCTTGGCGCAAGTCGGCGAAATTCGCGCAGACCCGGGTATTGGTTTCGATTTGAGAGCGCAGGAATTCATGTACTACAGTGTGGGGACCGCTGGCCTGCTCACAGGCTTCGAAAATCGCGGGATCAGGGTCGGCAATCAGATCCCGCGACTCGGGATTGACCAGAAAGAATTCTTCTTCGACTCCAAGAGTGATGTTCAAATCGTTGTTGTTCAATCCCATCCTCCATCGCAACCGCGAGGCCGCAAGCGGCAGAGCCGCCCTTGGTTGTTGTCTTCACGCCTTGCTGATAAGTGATTAAGCCCGAACGTTTATCGCACAAGACGCAATCTCACTCAACCCCTTGGTGAAAAATACGAGTTTCTATGCTCCCTCTCCCTCTGGGAGAGGGTTGGGGTGAGGGAACTTCCTCTGCCTTCCGAGCAATACACCAACGTGGTCATTCCGAGCGAAGCGAGGAATCTGTTTCTTCCTTCTGTTGCCCGAGAGAAAACAGGATCCAACTGCCACCATACAAGTGATCGACGGTGAGGACCATAGGTCAACATCATAATTGACGGATACCGGCAGGTTGACTATGGTGACGTTTCATAATCTGAAACAGAAAAAGTCCGATTGGTTCTGCAGGAAACTACGAACAAAGGAGCCCCGATCCCTCATGCCTATTCCCGACTTTCAATCGCTTATGCTTCCGGTCCTCAAGTCGCTTTCCGGCGGTGCGGAAATGCCGATCTCCAAGGTGCGAACCCACGTTGCTAATATCGAAGGATTGACTCCCGATGATCTGCGGGAACTATTTCCTAGTAGTCTCAAGCCTGTATTTACGAAGAGGATGCGTTTCGCAGTGACGGCGTTGAGCCGTGCTGGACTGGTTGAAAAGGCTCGGCGTGGTGTCTATCGGTTGACGGATGACGGCGAGCGGCTGTTGGCTCAATCTCCGACGCGGATCACCCTTAAGGTCCTCCGAAAATATCCGGCTTATGTTGAGTGGCAGATTAGAAAAAGCAGGGCCACGGCGAGCGATGATGCCGCACTCGCCTTGTCAGAAGATTCGTCGGTCACGCCGGAGGAAGCACTGGAGCGCGCTGTTGGGGAATTGCGCAATGAACTGGAGGCGGAAATACTGGAACGTGTTCGGAAGGCGGAACCTGCGTTTCTCGAACGGTTGGTGGTAGACCTCCTACGTGCCATGGGCTATGGCAAAGGCGACCCTACAATGGGGCAAGTGACCGGGCGTTCGGGCGATGGCGGAATTGACGGCAAGATCAAGGAAGACGCACTCGGCCTTGACGAGGTCTATCTTCAGGCTAAGAGATATGCTGCTGGCAATACCGTGGGTGAAAATGCTCTGCGCAACTTTGCCGGTGCAATCGATGCCGCGGGTACGACCAAAGGGGTGTTCGTCACCACAGCCAGTTTTACGAGAGCCGCCAAAGTCTACGTAGAGAAGAGTCCGAAGCGCATCGTCCTCATCGATGGAGAAGAACTAGTACGTCTCATGGTCGAGCATAATATCGGCGTTCGACCGAAGACGCAGTACGAGATCAAACGGATCGACGAGGACTATTTCGAGTCGGAAGACCTGTAAGCCCCATGCGTCTATCCTGGAACGAAATTTGTACATGTGCCGCCAAATTCGCTGGTGAGCTGAATGCAAAACAAGATCGGACCGGTTGGTTCGGTTGGTTCGGTTGGTTTTTGGTCATGTCGTGGGTCCTATTTGTGTTGCTGGGCGCGTATCTTTTGGCGACTATGTACTGGGATTGGTTGAGTGTCGGAGAAGCCAACGGTCAGACGATCCGCAAATCGGGCAGCGAGCTAGTCCGAAATCTTGGTTTGGTCATTGCCGCGATAATTGCTTTGCCTCTTGCCATTTGGCGCAGCATTGTGGTGGAACGTCAGGCCATCGCGTCGCAACGTCAGGCCGAAACAGCACTACGGAGCCTGCTGAACGAACGCTACCAAAAAGGCGCGGAAATGCTGGGCAGTGAAGTCCTTTCGGTTCGTCTTGGCGGTATCTACGCGCTTGCCCGTCTGGCTCGTGAGCATCCCGAAGAATATCACACGCAGATCATGCAACTCTTTTGCGCTTTTGTCCGTGTCCCTCCGGAGGTAGATGAAAACGCTACTGCGGATGAAGAGGAACAAACCGCACCATTACGTGGGGACGTTCAGGCAATCTTAACGGCGATCGGCAAACGTAGTGAAGGACAAATTGCAATAGAAAGAGAGAGAACAGAGGAGCCTTATATTCTGGATTTGTCTCATACGAATTTAGTTGGTGCGAATTTGACTGGTGCCGTTTTGTCTCGTGCTGCTCTGGTTGGTGTGAAGTTATCTCGCGCGACTCTGTTCGGTGCAAAGCTGTCTGGTGCGATTTTGGTTCGAACGGATCTGGTTAATGCAAATTTGACCGGTGCCGATCTGTCTCGTGCGAGTCTGAATAATGCGACTCTGAGCAACGCGAGGTTGTCCCGTACAGATCTGACTGATGCATATTTAGATGGTGCAGATTTGTCCTGTGCAAATTTGTTTAAGGCGAATTTGACGAATACGAATTTGATCAACACGAATCTGACCAGCGTAAATTTGTCAGGTTGTAAAGGCTTAACCCAAGAGCAGCTTAATGACGCACGTGCACATATGGCCGGCCCGCCGACGCTTACAGATGTCGTTGCTTCCAAGACCGGTGAACCCCTTGTCTGGCGCGGAAACCCTGTTACGTAATCAACTCCGTCATCCTCGTGTCTGATCTTTCCGCTATTTCCGAAACGCAACAAGCCCTTGAATGGCCGCAGGTGTTGGAGGTGTTGGCGGCAGAGGCGCATTCGGCATTGGGTGCCGAGTTGTGCCGGCGTTTGCCATTGGAGGACACGCTCGAACTTGCGCAGCAACGCATGCAGGAAACCACGGATATGCTGGAGCTTCAGCATGCCGCGGTGCCGTTTCCCGCGGTGCAGTTCGAGGACTCATCGCAGGCCCTGCATAAGGCTGAAAAGGGCGGGATCCTTGACCTTCACACGTTGAGGGATGTTTCCGTTCTCATCCACGTGGCCGGGGCGGTGCGTCGCTGTCTCGTGGTGAATCAACAGACCGCAGTGGCCCTGTTTGCCTACTATGGGTCCCTGCCTGACCTTTCCGAACTGCGAGAGGAGATCGATGCGTGCGTGAGCCCGGAAGGCGAAATGCTCGACCATGCCTCACCGGCCCTGTACGAGGCGCTCCGCTTGGCTCAAGGATTGAAGCACCGTATACGCCAACGCATGGAGAACATGGTGGCGTCCTCACGGTATCGGGACCTGCTGCAGGAACCCTACTATGCCGAGCGGGAGAACCGGTACGTCCTGCCGATCAAAGCCGAGCGGCAGCATGATCTTCATGGAATCGTGCATGACATTTCGGCCAGCGGCGCCACGGTGTTCATGGAGCCCCGTGAACTCATCGACCTGAACAATCAGATCAAGGTCGCCGAGCTTCAGGTCACGCGGGAAATCAACCGGATCCTTCTGGAACTCACGAGCCGGGTCGTGCAGCACCTGGACGACTTGCGGGGCCTTTTGCAGGTCCTGACCACCCTGGATTGTATCGGAGCCAAGGCGCGCCTGAGCGCCCGCATGAACGGGACGCCGGTCCGGCTCAACACGGACGGACACGTTCGCCTGTGGAACGCGCGGCATCCTCTGTTGCCGTTGCCCAAGGAGCAGGTCGTGCCGAACGACGTCATGTTTGAAAGGGATTCTGCGGTGTTGGTGATTTCCGGCCCCAATACCGGCGGGAAAACCGTGCTGCTGAAGTTGCTGGGTCTCTGTAGCTTGATGGTGCGGGGCGGGCTCCACCTGCCTTGCAGGGACGGATCGGAAATGGCGTTTTTCGAGGAAACATTCGCGGACATCGGCGATGCGCAGGACCTGACCAAGGATCTGTCCAGTTTTTCCGCACACATCAGCAAGCTGATCGGCTTGCTCAAAAGCATTGAGCATCGGACCGGCGGCGAGTCTCCGCGAACGCTTGTGCTCCTGGACGAGGTCATCAGTTCAACCGATCCCGCCGAGGGCGCGGCCCTGGCCGAGGCGCTTCTCCGCCGGTTTGCCGAACTCAACCTCAAGGTCGTCGTGACCACGCATTACAATTCGTTAAAAACCCTGGCCTTGTCGACGCCCGGATTTCTGAACGCGAGCCTCGAATTCGACGTGAACACGCTGGCCCCGACGTATCGGTTCATTCCCGGCATCCCCGGCGGGTCTTCCGCGCTGGGTATCGCCGGTCGTTTGGGCATGGACCCGTCGATTCTCGATCACGCCCTGGATCTGGTCCATCGTGAAGACCGGCAACTCGATCACGTGTTCACGGACCTGCAACGCACCCATCAGCAATTGAAGGAAGAACTGGAAGAAGCCCGAACCCAACGCGAGATAGCCGGCCGGGACGCAACCGAGGCCCAGGCGATTGCGGAACGATTGCGCTCCATCGAACGCGACGAAATCAAAAAGATGAAAAAGAAATTTCGGGAGGAGTTGGCGGCGGCCCGTGCGGAGATTCGCCGGATCACCGAGTCGTTGCAACGGCAACGGACGTGGACGCACGCGCAGGAAGCGCAGCAACAGTTGCAACAAGCGGAAGCGGCTATCAATCAACATACGGCGTCGGAAACTGTTCCGGTGGAATCGCTTGAAGAAGGCGATGTGGTGGAAATCGCCAACCTGGACACACTGGGTCGGTTGCTGGAAAAGCCCGAAGGCAAGAAATCCGTCCGTGTGCAGGTAGGGGCATCCGAACTGTCCGTCCACGTGGAACGGCTCGTGGGGATCGGAAAAGCGGGGAGTGTGCCGGACGCCGCCCCGCAAGGGAACCCTCCACGTTCGTCGAAACCGGCTCTGTCGTCCTTGTCCAACGAGAGTGTGCGGTCCGGTTCACCGGCTTCGAATTTCGCCGGTATCGACTTGCGAGGGCAAACCGCGGAAGAAGCCCTTGAGCAATTAACGGCTCAGTTGGATCAAGCTTTGCTGCGCAATACCAAATCCATCCGGATCATTCATGGACATGGGACGGGAAAACTCAAGATCGCCATTTGGCAATTTCTGGCGCAGTCGGCGTACGTCACGGCATTTCGACCGGGGAGCCAGGAAGAAGGCGGGGATGGCGTGACGATGGCGGAGTTAGCCTAGATTCTCACGACGTTCGAGGTTGAGGTTCGTTCGCCAGGGCGATGGCCACGTTGCGTTGGAATCCCGAATGCTTAGCGCGCCGGATAGGGGAGTGGGCAAAGGTCCGGGAAAAATCTTCCTCGCTCAATGTCGAGAGTTGGGACAGGTTCGGTCCCTGAGTCAGGCCGGTGGGCTGCACGCTCGGTTCGTCCGTGGCCGGGGCGAAAGCGTTATACGGACACACGTCCAGACAATCATCGCATCCAAAGATCCTGTTTCCCATGCGACGTTTCAGGTCCCGGTCCAGCGAAGGCCTGTCTCCGCGATATTCGATGGTGAGATAGGAAATGCATTTCGTGGCATCCACGACGTAGGGTTCGACTATGGCTCCGGTCGGACAGGCGCGCACGCACAGGGTACAGGTCCCGCACAGGTCGGCGCCCGGCTCATCAGCCTCCAACTCCGCGGTGGTTAAAATTTCTCCGAGCAACAACCATGAGCCAAAGGTTGGGGAGACGAGATTGGAATGTTTGCCGATCCACCCCAAGCCGGCTTGTTGCGCCCAGAACTTCTCCATGATTGGGCCCGTATCCGCGTAGCTGCGGGTGGCACAATCCGGTTCCAGAGATTTGAGTGTCTGTTCGAGATTCTTGAGTTTTTTCTTGAACACGCGATGATAATCCTCACCCCAGGCATACCGGGCAATCCGGCCGTTACCTTGCCGCTCATCCGGAGCCGCGCCGGTCCAATAATTGAGGCCGAAGGCAATAATCGAACGGCAGTTCGGCAATACCTGCGTGGGATCGGCACGCCGTTCGGGACGGGGTGCCATCCACTCCATTGTGCCGTGGTAGCCTTGGGCCAGCCAATGTTGCAGGTGGTTAAGCAGGTTTTGTAGGGAAGGACTGGCCGAAGATGAATCCCGGTCTGAGGTTGATACCGGGACGCGAGCGATGCCTACGGCATGAAACCCCTGTTCAAGGGCAGCTTGTTTGAGAAGCTGAGTAGTCGAAGACACGATTTCCCCTCCTTTGTAAGGAGGGGTTAGGGGAGGTAGAGGCATTTCCGCCCCGGCCTAATCCTTATAAACTTTTCTCGGTTGAGTGGTCATGGGCTGGCTGTCTCCGCACTGAAACATCACGCTGAACCGGGCCGAACAATTGTCCGTGCCGCAGGGACCACAGGAGCCCACGATCTTGGTTTTCCAGTCGGTTTGTTTCTCATCGATGGCGCAGCTTGTCTTGCCGCCTTTGGAAACGTCGACCCACGGATCATCATAGCCTGGAAAGTTGGCGACCGTGCATCCTGACGGGATCGGCACCTCGCACGTGCGCCCCTGTTCTCCCTTGACCATGCCCAGATTACAAATCGATTCCGTCCGTGGTTCGGCAGAGGCCACTCCGTTTCCCATAAACAGGGCGCCGCTCAAAACGAGTAACAGAGAGAGTGCCAAGTGTTTCATCATCAGAGTCCTTTTTTGAATCTTTTCATAACAACCGATGCTTTCCGTACCATAGAACTCTTCAGGCGTCGGAGCAAGTTTTTCCAGCTTCACAGGTTGGCGAAACGTCATGTTTGCCGTTCGACGAGGACAGGAAGCGTCTGATTACGCTATGCTAATCCGTCCCGCGGACTTTGTCCGGAAACATGACAAGCGTGATACCAACAACTTCCAGGAAGGAGTCAGGAGTATGAAACGTGTTCTTTGTCTGTTCATCATGACCATCGTGTGCTCCGGTGTCGCTCTTGCCGAAACCTTACCTCCGCATACCGCCAAGATCGATACGGGGGTTTATAGCTATGGGAACCCGGCGCAGGCCTATTTTTCCATGTTCGTGGTGACGAGTGAAGGCGTCATCGCGATTGAATCGGTAAACACGAACCACGCGAAAGGATTTGTCTTAGCCATCCGGGCCGTCACCGACAAGCCCATTCGGTATCTCTTTCACAGCCACAATCATTGGGACCATGCGAGCGGCGGACAAGTGTTTCACTATGCCGGAGCGACCGTGATGGCCCATGAGGAGGCCTATCAATGGATGAAGGCGAATCCCGGGCCGGACATGATGGTTCCCGACGCAAGTTGGAAGGGGAAGCGAAAAGACATCACTTTGGGCGGCACCGTTCTCGAATTACATTATTTGGGCATGAACCATGGGATGGGCATGACCGTCTTTCTCCTGCCCAAAGAAAAAATCTCGTATATTGCCGACCTGGTCGATCCGGAGGCGATCCTGTTTAACATCGTGCCGGATTTCAATATCAAGGAATGGGAGCGGTCCTTGAAAGAAGTCGAACAAATGGAGTTCGACAGGGCGATCTATGCGCACAGCGGCAAAGCCGAACCGTTATTGGGAGGCACCAAGCAGGACGTGCGAGACTATATCCAATTCCTTCAGGATATACGCGGCGCGATTTATGCGGAATTCAAGAAAGGAACGAACTGGATGATGATTCCGAAGGCCGTGAAACTTCCTCAATATAAAGATTGGTGGATGTACGAAGAATGGTTGCCTATGAACGTGTGGCGCGTTCTTTTGGATGACTCGATGGGTCCGTTTCCATGGAGACCGGAATAAGAAAAAGGCGCGGGGCGCTAGGCTACCAGCGCCATGCCGCGTGGAGCATGACGGAGTCCACCGGCGATTGACTGACGGCAGCCGTGCCGTGAGCGGCTTCGAGCGAAAGCGTTGACTCCGGCGCCATCTGCCAGCGGGCCCCGGTCCGGAAGGTTTGGCTGGCGCTGCCTCCGAGCGAAAGTCCGGCATAGGGTGTCAGGATGCCCTGATAGTTCGTCGGGAGGCTCTTGCGAAAGTTAGCCGGTAGGATGTTTCGCAAGTCTGCCGGCTCCATCCCGTAGCCGAACTCGGCATTAAGCCGCGTCCCCGGACGGGTGGGGTTGACCGTCGCCAAGCCCGCCGGGGCTTGGCCTGCCCACAGCTGATCCGCCTTGCTCGCCGTGTTCCCCCACGCAGGCGCAAGGGTGAGCGAGAGCCCGCGGCCCGAGGGGTCCGGCGTCATGCGGATGGCGCCGCTCGCGCCCCATTCTTCATAGTCGCTGTCTTCGTGCGCCACAAGGGTGCGCACCGTGCCCTCGATGGTGAGACGGCCGGCCGCGTAACGGATGCCCGCGCTCATATCGAGACCGAACCCGGTCTCCGCGTCGCCCTCGTCGTGCCGCACCCCCACTTGGCCCGTAGGTGTAAGCGTCGCATCGGGCGTCACGTGGAACACCCGCACACCCTCGACCATCAGCCGAAGGCGGCTTACCTTGGCATGGGTGCTGTCCAACCCCAGGGTGTCGTCAGCCTCGATCCGGACCCACATCGCATCGGACTTCACCGTCAAGCCGACCCCGCTCGTGCCCGTGCCGTCGGAAAGTTGGCCCTCCACACCGAGCGCTCCCATGTTCAGACCCAGATCCGTGGAGACAGGAGCGAGACGGTCCTGGGTCAGGCTCACGCTGCCCCGGCCGTGCCCGAACAGGCCCCAGGCCGAGATCCGCTGGTTGACCTCGACCCGGGCATAGGGGTACACGCCGACAAGCATGGAATTGAGTTCACCGTCGCCCGTGGGCGACTGGTAATCGCCTTCACCGTGGTTGAGGGAAACCAGGAGGCCGCCGGTTACGGCGCCACGCGCGTAATCGACGCCGAGCATGCCGGTCGAGACCTTCCCGTCGAGCAACAGGTCACCGTCGCGCCCGTCGAACTCCATCACCGCCCCGCGGCCCCAGAGCGCCGCGGAGAGACCGTCTTTCTGGCCGAAGGTGTACGAAAAAGCCGTGTTGGTCAGGAAATCGCGGCCCGTCAGTATGGTCGATTGCGGTCGCCTTGGAGTGTAGCCCGCGTCCGGGTTGTCTTGGCCCCAATCCCGCGCCGCGGGTCCCTCGTCGGGTGATGTGGAAGATCGAAGGAATCGGCTGAAGTCCTGCCCAGCCACCTGCCCGGTCAAGCCCGGCTGCCGGGGGGCAACGAAACGCTCACCGACGACGTTCACAACCTGCGTCCCCACCGTACGCGCGAACCGCGCGAGCCACGGATGGCCAAGACCCTGACGGGTTCGCGCCAATCCCTCCACCCGCGTCACTGTCACCGTGTAAGTGCGCATCGTGGTCCCGTCTTCTGCCGTGACCTTGACCGTAATCACGGTGTCGTCCATGGCCAACGTGACATGGCAATCCTTCATGTCGCTCGAAACAGGCAGTGTCCTGTCGTCCTCGTCCTTGCAAACGAATGTTGCTCGCGGATGGTTCGGCACCGGTCTCACCATGACCTGGGTCACGGTACTGTCCACCGCAGCCGTGTAAGTCCTCCTCCCGGACCGGAAACTTGGCGTCAACGGCACCCTCTGATTGTCATGACGCAGGTCGAGCTGTTTCAATGTTGCATCTGACGATGGCCCAGAGGGCGGTTTTGTTCCATCGCCAGGGATGCCACCATTCTCGTCCCTGCCGGTGTTCCCATCCACAAAGTTATTGCCACCGTGGCCTTCAATGTCGAGCGGATCGGTCCCGGCTGGGATAACCGTGAAGGGTTCCGTGTCGGTCTCGGTATCGGAGGTCCCGTCGCGGGCGTTGGTGCCTGTTCCCCGCGCGGTGACGGTCACGCTGACCTCAACGACTCTATTGGTCGAGACATCCGGGGGCGTGTAAGTCACCGAGGCCCCGGATCCCGTATTCGATCCCCCGCCTGAGATGATCGACCAGGCATAGGTTAACGAGCCGTCGTACGTGCCGCCGGACACCGTAGCCGACAGCGTAAGCGTGTCATCGTCTTCGACAAAGGAGACCGTCCGGATCGCGACGTTCGGGGCCTCGGCATCGGGCAAGGGGGGTGGAGTGCCTCCGGCTGGGATGACCGTGAAGCGTTCCGTGTCGGACTCGGTATCGGAGGTCCCTGTTCGAGCAATGGTGCCCGTTCCTCGTGCAGTCACAGTCACGCTGACCTCCACGACTGTATTGGTAGAGACATCTGGCGGGGTGTAGGTCACCGAGGCCCCGGATCCCGTATTCGATCCCCCGCCTGAGATGATCGACCAGGCATAGGTTAACGTGTCGTACGTGCCCCCGGACACCGTTGCCGACAGCGTGAGCGTGTCATCGTCTTCGACAGAGGCGACCGCTCTGATCGCGACGTTCGGGGCCTCGGCATCGGGCAAGGGGGGTGGAGTGCCTCCGGCTGGGATGACCGTGAAGCGTTCCGTGTCGGACTCGGTATCGGAGGTCCCTGTTCGAGCAATGGTGCCCGTTCCTCGTGCAGTCACAGTCACGCTGACCTCCACGACTGTATTGGTAGAGACATCTGGCGGGGTGTAGGTCACCGAGGCCCCGGATCCCGTATTCGATCCCCCGCCTGAGATGATCGACCAGGCATAGGTTAACGTGTCGTACGTGCCCCCGGCCACCGTTGCCGACAGCGTGAGCGTGTCATCGTCTTCGACAGAGGCGACCGCTCTGATCGCGACGTTCGGGGCCTCGGCATCGGGCAAGGGGGGTGGAGTGCCTCCGGCTGGGATGACCGTGAAGCGTTCCGTGTCGGACTCGGTATCGGAGGTTCCGTCGCGGGCGTTGGTGCCCGTTCCTCGTGCAGTCACAGTCACGCTGACCTCCACGACTGTATTGGTAGAGACATCTGGCGGGGTGTAGGTCACCGAGGCCCCGGATCCCGTAATCGATCCCCCGCCTGAGATGATCGACCAGGCATAGGTTAACGTGTCGTACGTGCCCCCGGCCACCGTAGCCGACAGCGTGAGCGTGTCATCGTCTTCGACAGAGGCGACCGCTCTGATCGCGACGTTCGGGGCCTCGGCATCGGGCAAGGGGGGTGGAGTGCCTCCGGCTGGGATGACCGTGAAGCGTTCCGTGTCGGACTCGGTATCGGAGGTTCCGTCGCGGGCGTTGGTGCCCGTTCCTCGTGCAGTCACAGTCACGCTGACCTCCACGACTCTATTGCTAGAAACATCCGGTGGCGTGTAAGTCACCGAGGCCCCGGACCCCGTAATCGATCCGCCGCCGGAGAGCACCGACCAAGCATAGGTTAACGTGTCGTACGTGCCCCCGGACACCGACGCCGACAGCGTGAGCGTGGCATCGTCTTCGACAAAGTTAACGGCCGCGATGGTCACGGTGGGAGCCTCGGCATCGGGCAGGGGTGGCGGATCGGTGTTATCAGGGTTTAGAGTGTTATCAGGGTTTTGAGTGTTATCAGGGTTTTGCGTGTTATCGGGGTTTTGCGTGTTATCGGGGTTTTGCGTGTTATCGGGATTTTGCGTGTTGTCGGGATTTTGCGTGTTGTCGGGGGTCTGCGGATTCCGCGTGGTGGTACCAATGCTGCTAACGGAGAATTTGCCCACGCCATGCAGGTCTGGCGGGCAATTGCTGTTTTTATCCAGCACATCGTGCATAAAGGCTATCGGCGTTGTCACATCCTTGAGTGCCCTTATCGAGACTGATCGCCATTTGCTTGGGCCCACCGGGTTATTCGGGTTATCCCAGGCCCCCGAGTCGAATTCCCATCCGACGGAGGGCACCCAACTGATCTGGGGGTCTTCGGGAGGGTACTCTCCATCTATACGCACCACGCCTTCGACATGAATCCTGACCCACCACCCGCTTTGACGCTCCGAGTTCTGATCTTCTGGATCTTCTCTTGGCAGTGGCTTCGTCAGTCTGAAGTAATATGTTTTTATCTCTCCCGCTTTGAGACGTAGCGTGAACGACGACGAGGGGTTTACGCCGTCATGCGACACTTGCACGGTTCCGTCCCAGTTGAAGATCGGGGCCTGTTGTGCTCCCGCGACACAGGGTAAAAGCAGCGGCAGGACGAAGACATAGCCGACGAGATGCAGGAGGCGGAATCCGGGGTGCAGGAATCGTTTCTGGGTGGATGTCAGAATCATGTCAAGTGAACAGCCTGTTGAGGAGTACCTGCTAGGAGTAGGCGCTGTGACGCTCGTTCGTCAGATCTCGCCTTCCCTTTTAACGGCGGTGGGTTTAAAAGGGGCGAGGCCACGCGAACATGTATATTATTTTTTAACAATCAGTCAATATATTTCAGCCATGACGAATAGTCCATGTTCAGGTGCTGTGGTTGGAAAACGTGCTTGTCAGGCACGCAACCAGAGTTTCGCACGTGTTGTGTGATCGGGACGAAAGGTGGGAACCAACTGCTCTCGCGGGCACAATGAAACCCGTTTACGCCCTGCCGGAACACGTTGGCTGTAACCATGCTGAATTTCTTTGAAAAGCACTGCTAATATGGTAGTATATTTATTTAATATACAAGATATAGTGATCACATGCAATATCTTTTTGTTCATCAATTTAAGTGCGCCGCTGCAGTTTCATGAATTTTCCACCTTTTTTCGCCAAAGCTTGTGTATCAGCAGGCATTTCCTCAGATTTTTTATATGTTTAGGCCTCAAAAAAAAGAAGGCCCGGAGGAATAGTCCCCCGGGCCTTCAAGACGAAACGGCAGTGCTTCGGGTTGCTTACATCATGCCGCCCATACCGCCCATGCCGTGGTCATGGCCACCCATGCCGCCGGCTGTTTCTTTCTTCTCCTCCGGCAAGTTGGTCACGGTGACCTCGGTGGTCAGCATCAAGCCCGCGACACTCGCGGCGTTCTGTAACGCGCACCGCGTCACTTTGGTCGGGTCAATGACGCCGGCCTCGACCAGATCGACGTCTGACCCTAAATTGGAGAACGGTCAAAAGTGAGAATTGGCAAGGAATACGTGAATGTTCACAAGGCGGTTGGTTGGTCTGGTTGGTCCCGGCGCCGAATATTTTTTGCGGGGTTAATCAGGCGATCCTGATACTGTTTTTGCATCTCTCTGTAAAAGGTCACCAGTTGTGTGGGATCATGCTCAAATCGTGCCGAGATGCGGTGCCGTACTTCCCGAATCTCGTCGATGACCGGATCACTCAGTTTCTGTTTCATCGCTACCTCCAAGGAGTTCCAGGGGAGTCACCAATGCTGGCACAAAGAGACCGAGCATGGCGTTCACCCTGCGGATGTGTCCGAACTTATTGGCGTTGGCAAGGTGCCGACAATTCCAGGTTACCAGAAAGTCGCACTTGTGATAAGAGGCAAGGGCCAAGTGCAGCGCATCACCGCCAGGATCAGCTGGCATAACTTTGTGCCGAATATACCCTTGGACGATTTCAACAATAGCCAACTCAACGGAGAGAAGTGGCAGATCACGAACGAGAGCCAGTCGTTCCGCGCTACGCTCGGGTATGCCGTCGGCGAGTTCGTCCAGCACGGCCGGGCTGGTGACGAGTTCGAAGTGCGCTGGCGCAGTATCCCACCACTGCTGGGTCCATTTCCGGCGCGCCACGATGCCAGGGTCGGTGCGTTCCTCGTAGTAGAAGCTAGGAATCGTAGTTTCAATATACACGAGAGGTTTGGTCATACCGGCAAGATACCGCACCGACCTCTTAATGAACAAGACGAGAATAGCAACATGAAAGGGCGGGCGGTGCGAAAGAGAGGAGGTGCGTTTTTTCTTTTTCTGTCATCCCCGACTTGATCGGGGATCCAGTGTCTTTGCCTTTCTCTTTTATGTAGCCGCGGCATCTCATGCCGCTATTTCTTAAACGGTCATTCCCGACATGATTGACGGATACCGGATGGTTGACTATGGTGACGGCTCATGATTTGAAGCAGAAGATCCCAGCGGATCTGCCTTGCATAACCTCGGAAATAAATGATCGACGCTCACGAATAATCCACGCGGTCGGACAAAGCAACGAGGCCTATCTCAACCCGGAGCCCTGTAATCCCCATGCGCCTGTCCTGGAATGAAATTCGCACCCGTGCCGCTCAATTTGCCGATGAGTGGAAGGACGCGGCCTACGAAAAAGGCGAGACGCAGAGCTTCTACAACGACTTCTTCGGGATTTTCGGAGTCCGGCGCCGGTCCGTCGCACGGTACGAGCAGCACGTGCGCAAGCTGGACAACCGGTCCGGGTTCATCGACCTGTTCTGGCCGGGCGTCCTGCTTGTCGAACAGAAAAGTGCCGGCCGTGACCTGGCGAAAGCCTACGGGCAGGCAGGGGAGTATTTCGACGTCCTGCCCGAGAAGGACCGGCCGCGCTACATCCTGGTCAGCGATTTTCAGAACTTCGAGCTTCACGACCTTGACGAACGCGAGCAGACCACGTTCACGCTGGCGGAGTTGCCGACCCACGTCGAGAAGTTCGGCTTCATCCTGGGCGTGCAACGCCGCACCTTCCGCGATCAGGACCCGGTCAACATCAAAGCCTCGGAGTTGGTGGGGCGGCTGCATGACGCGCTCAAGGCATCCGGGTACGACGGCCATGATCTGGAAGTGTTCCTGGTGCGGACGGTGTTCTGCCTGTTCGCCGATGACACAGGCATCTTCGAGCCACGCGACATCTTCCTGGATTTGCTGGAAACCCGCACGAGAGAAGACGGCTCCGACCTTGGCGGCTGGCTTGCACGACTGTTTCAGGTGCTGAATACGCCCGTAGAGCAGCGCCAAACCAAGCTCGATGAAGACCTTGCCCGTTTTCCCTATGTCAACGGCAATCTGTTCGCGGCTCAGTTGAGAATTCCAGATTTCGACGCGGACATGCGCGCGGTACTGCTCGACGCTTGTCGTTTCGACTGGACGGCAATCTCGCCTGCCATCTTTGGCGCACTCTTTCAGTCCGTGCTGGAACCCGCCGAGCGCCGGGCCCAGGGCGCCCATTACACCACCGAGAAAAACATCCTGAAGGTGATCGAACCGCTGTTCCTCGACGATCTGAGAGCGGAGTTCCAACGGCTCAAAAAGCGCAAAGATCATCGCCGCCGCACGGCATTGGAAGCCTTTCACCAGCGGTTGGGTAAAATGAAGTTCTTCGATCCGGCCTGCGGGTGCGGCAACTTTCTGATCATCGCCTACCGGGAATTGCGCGAATTGGAAATCGAACTGATCCGGGAAGTACACCGAGACAGGGCTAACGAAACGCAACGGGTGCTGGATACCGCCGACCTCTCACGGATCAACGTCGATCAGTTTTACGGCATCGAGATCGGCGAGTTCCCGGCCCGCATCGCCGAGACCGCCCTGTGGATGATGGATCATATCATGAACAACCGGTTGAGCCTGGAGTTCGGGCAGAGCCACGTCCGCATTCCGCTTGAAGATGCACCACACATCCTTAACGGCGATGCGCTGGAAACTGATTGGGCGGACGTGCTGCAGCCGGAAGACTGCTCCTTCGTGTTCGGCAATCCACCCTTCGCCGGGGCGAAATTCCAAAGCGAAGAGCAGCGAGCCCAAGTACGCCGTATCGCCGCCCTGGGCAAGAACGGCGGAACACTCGACTACGTGACCGCCTGGTTCATCGAGGCCGGACAATACGTTCAAAAAGGAACGGCGCGAATCGGCTTCGTGGCCACCAACTCGATCACCCAAGGCGAGCAGGTGGCGCAACTCTGGCCGCTCCTGTTCGAGCGTTGCGGCTTGGAGATCGCCTTCGCGCACCGTACCTTCGCCTGGGGCTCGGACGCGCGCGGCAAGGCTCACGTGCACGTCGTCATTATCGGGCTCGACGTCAGGGATCGCCAGCGGACGGACAAACGCCTGTTCAGCTATCCCGACATCAACGGCGAGCCGGAAGAAACCCTGCACGCCGCGCTTTCGCCCTATTTGTTCGACGCCGGCGGACTCGCCGATCCGCATCTGACAGTGAGAGAGGAAAGTAGTCCGATCAACGGGATGCAGCAACTCAAAACTGGCGTCCAGATGATCGACAATGGCATCCTGACGTTCACGCAGAACGAGTATGAGGATTTCGTTACAGATGAACCGGGATCGCAGAAGTTTTTCCGAAGATATATCGGCGGTGACGAATACATAAACGGGTTCCATCGCTGGATACTCTATCTGGCAGATTCGTTACCGTCGGATCTTCGAAATCTCCCTCATATCCGAGAACGTATTCGACAAGTACGAGAGTATCGAGCTTCCAGCCGCCGCCCAAGCACGGTTAAGATGGCAGCTTACCCAACGAGAGTTGGTGTGGACGAAAGGCTTTCTAAACCCTTCCTCGTTCTTCCCAATACGAGTTCGGAGCGGCGAGATTACGTCCCGATTGGCTGGTTAACGCCTGAGGTAATTGCAAATCAGAAACTGCGAATTCTTCCCAATGCCACTCTCACAGACTTTGCCCTGCTCACTTCTGCCATGCACATGGCTTGGATGCGATCCGTGACTGGACGGATGAAGAGCGATTACATGTACTCTGTCGGCGTCGTGTACAACACCTTCCCGATGCCGCCCAAAGATGTCGACTTGTCAAAACTGGGCCCGCTGGCACAGGGCATCCTCGACGTCCGTACGGCACATCAGGACGCAACGCTGGCCGACCTCTACGATCCCGACCTCATGCCATCCGATCTCCGCAAGGCTCACCAAACCCTCGACCGCGCCGTGGACAAGCTCTATCGCCGTACCGGGTTCGCATCCGAACGCGAGCGGGTAGAGCATCTCTTCATGCTGTACGAGAAAACGAGCGCCCCTCTAAAAGCCGCAATGCAGGAAAAACCTAAACGGGGGAGGGGGCGGCGAAAGAAGAGTAATGCGGCGCAGTGATGGTCGTGCATTGCGTTACTCATTTCAGATTGGGAGTTGACGATGAACGATCCTCATACCCTTAATGGTCTCGCCCATGCAATAGATCTTGCTTCAGATGCAGGTGACGAAGCGTCACTACGCAAACTTGCCGGAGACTGTGAAAGCCGACTGAACACCGCTGAGGGCGTAGATCGAGTCCATCTTCTCTATTATCAGTCGAATACATATAGCGCGATCATTACAGCCAAACAACATGACGCCGACTACATTTGGAATTGGGAGCAACCGGACGGTATTCAGAATATTTTATTGCTTCGGCGGGCAATTAACGAACCTCACTTTGAGACCATCCATCCAATCTTCGCTTGCCAGATACGCACTAATCTCGCCAGTCGACTGAATAATCTGGGCCGTCCCGTCGCGGCAAACGAACAGTGGCTGAAGGTGCTGGAAACTAATCCTCGCTTTGCCAAGGCGCTCGCTAACCAAGCGAAGGGAGTTGCGACATTTGCAGGCATACTTTACGACGACAACCATAAACCAGTTTTGTTGGCGGCTGCGCGGTCTCTTTTCGACGCAGCACTTGATAAAGACGCTTTCTGGGAAAGCGGGGACCGTGACTCCATTGCACCTGCGCTGCTGGTAAAACGCAAACAGATCGCTGACTATCTTATTCAGAGTCACTATGACGAGGAATTTGATTTGAACCAGTGGTCGCTGGGCGCTACCGAAGAAGAGCGCTCATATCGCCGTTGGTGCTTACGCGAGAGACTGTTTCTGAACCCGCTCAACGAGGCATATACGGACAGTGTAGCTGCGACGGATGTATTGCATCTACCCAGTCACACGTACAGGATTGAAGATGCGCCAAGGTTTCCTTTGTACTACAATCTGATGAAACAGGAATATGTCAGCGCTCGGTATCGACTGTACCGCGCGACCTATGAAGACGATCCTGAATTTTTGATGCGAGACGTGCTCATGCTAGACAGCGGCGAAGGTCAAGCCTTGGGTCACCATACCGAAGATCTTCGATCTGCGTTTCGATCTTCTTACGCCATATTCGACAAGATCGGCCTGTTCTTGAACGACTATTTTCAGATCGGAATGGAGGCCAGAAAGATTAGCTTTCGCGGCGTGTGGTTTGAAAAGCCGAACAGCCAAGTTTTTGAGGTTCGACCGATGTTCAAAGGCCGTCAGAACTGGCCTCTACGGGGCTTGTATTTCCTATCAAAAGATTTGTTCGACAACACCTTCAAAGAGGTCTCAGAACCGGATGCTGCCGACCTTGCTAAATTGCGGCAGCAGGTCGAACACCGTTTCCTCAGCTTTCAAAACGTCGAAGACGGAGAGAGCACTGAAACACACCGATTTATGTCAATCAAAGACTTTCAGGATAAAGCTCTACGCCTTTTGAAAATAGCACGTGAAGCACTGATCTATCTTTCGCTTGCCATGCACCGCGAAGAAGTCTTGCAAAAGGAATTGTCTGAGAATAAGGGTGGGACGATAACTTCGTCTATCCCATCCCGGCGAATTGAATCGTTTCGGCGGTTTTAGGCGATGAGCGAGGCTCAGAGAAGACCCGCAGCGGATCTATGAGACGTGTTTATGGGAATGAGTCATCGGGTTAGCCGAAGGCGTAACGCGACATCTGGCGTCGGATTAGGCTCCGCTAATCCGACCTACAGGAACTATATGCAAATCGGCAAGACAGGAAAGACGCTGGACGTTCGAGAACTATCTTTGGTGTTTTGGTGGCGGTGTTGGTTGTGGTTGCGGAACAGGTTCTCCGCGAGGTTTCGGCGGATCAGGCGCAGGAGGACGAACCGGTCCTGTTGGACGTGGAGGCGGTCCATCTTTTTGACGAGCGGAGGAACTAGGCAGCCGATGAATAGCGTTTTGCTTCAAGTAGAAAAGCCTCCTCCGTACTCTTTTTATTGAGGCGTTCGTGTGTCTTGATGTCTAATCTTGCCATAATCTGGCCAATGTTTTGTGAGAGTAGTTCATGTTCTTGCAAAGCTTCTTCTTCTTCGATAGCTCCTCGATACAAACGTTCCCACATGGTTCTATAGTCGCGTTCTAACAAATCGATATCGTGTTTGATAGTAGATAGTTTTGATGCTTTTTCACCTGGATTGAGAGTCAGAAACCAAATGAGGCTTATCGCAATACAGGCATTGCTGATGGTCGTAAGATATCCTGGCAGAATCTCCAAAAAGGCCAATGCCGAACTTGATCCAGAAATTCCCAGTAAAAGGTAGGCGATGTTTCTCTGTGTTTGATATCGCGAGCAAAGTTTATCCACATACCGAACGTATCGGGACACATCCAGCAGTCCATCCCACACTATGTCCATCGCGCGCTTAGAAGCCATAGGTTTATACTACAAATATTGTCTCTAAAAGACAAGGTAATTAGGGCGAAACGTAACCAAAATAGATCTTGAGAAACTGTTTGAACACATTCTCCTGGCGGTGATTAAAGCGATACTCGATTTCTTTCAGATACAGCGGGAAATGATACTTCGAGACCCCGCGATATTGATACAAAATATGTTTGGCATAACTCCAAAACCCTTCAATGCCATTAATGTGATTCTTCGTCCGCCGACTCACGAAGGTTTTCGCATGATTCACGGTATGATGGTGGCCATAGCGTTTTAAGGATTGATAGCCCCGAAAGGCATCGGTGAAATAGACCGAGCCTTTCCGGGTGTGGGCTTGAATATGCCGCAGCAATTCGTCCGCACTGACCGATTCAACCACCTTGGTGTACACGCGCCCGTCCCGCTCCAGGAGCCCGAACACGACGCTCTTGCCCGCCGTGGCGCGCCCGCGTTGCCCTTTGCGCTTGCCCCCGAAATAGGCCTCATCCAATTCGATCTCGCCCTTCAGTTTCCCCGCTTCCAGTTCGGTGACATGAAACAACGCTTCGCGGAGTCGGTGATAGATGCGGGTCACCACTTTGACATCCAGGCCCAGATCCTGGCTCAACCGATAGGCGGGTTGCAATTGATAGAAGCCTTGCAGGATCCGGATCTCCCGGCGCAACCGCCGGAGACTCTTGCTTTTCCCACAGCGCCCACATTTCACATAGCCGCGGCGCGTATGCAGGAGCTGAAAGGAGCCACAGAAAATGCATTTGCGGCCCCGCAGAAAGTTGGCCGCACAACTAAAAACCGTATGTCGTCCAGTAACCATGCGCGTTTTCTACCACACATTGGTTACGAAACGCCCTAATTACCAAAGACAATACAAAGGGGTAAATCCCATATTTGTAATCGAGGATCCAGTGTTTTTGCCTTTTGAAGTTGTAGCTGCGCCATCTCATGGCGCTGTCTTGTAAGAGGTCATTCCGAGCTTATTCTGAACGAAGCGAAGGACCTCTCGAAGAATCTGCATTTCTCTTTCTGTCATTCACAACGCGTACTCTCGACGTTTGGAATCGGGGATGTCATCGAGGATTGAGCATGTCTAACAGCCGTCTTACCAAACGGCCTCGCCAGTTCCGGTGCGTTAGGTAATCAACGACAGCACATCCGGTTGTCTCTGAGGCTTTTTTACCCAGTCCATCAGAAGCGTTTCTGAATTTGCAACTAAAAACTGACTTGAGAAAAACGCCATAGTTTCATTTAGTTTCTTCACAATCTCTGTCGAGATTTCAATAGATCGATGCTGGAATTTCGTGAAGCCCACCAATACCGCAAGTCGCGGAGATAAAGGGTAATACATAACCACATCGTCATGTTTCATATTATCGTTAGCTGCTAAGTTTACTACGGGCTGGTCTCCTGTAATAAACCCACTGTTCTGATTCCTTAGAAATACAATCTGCAACCTGTTCCGATCAACAAACAGACTTCCGCCGAAATTGTCTGCAAAGCAATAACAGAACACGTGATGAAGTCGGCTAAGATTTACTCCTGGTCTCAAAGAAGTCAGAACCTGTCTTGTGTTTTCCCGAACTCGTTTTGTTCTGAAATGTTGATGCGCTAGGAATTGGAAAAAGCTTATGGTTGACTCATCGTCACAAAGGAAATCGAGGCGTTCTTGACGTAGTTGATTCAAGAACGGCACTGCCCTTTTTTCTATATCTCCATGGAGGATTTCCTCAAGCTCTATGGCTAACCTAAGGGCGTGTTCCTTTTCCGAAGTGGTGGCGTTATTCATTCCCTGAATAGCTTTATTTCCGTTAGCAACCATAACAAACTTGGAAAAAGTTGATCGATTATTGGCTTTCATTTCCGGTGGACACATCTTGTTTAGCCAATAGTCGAAAAAATCTATGTCCTCTTTGGGAAACGGAATCAAGCGATAGAAATCTCTCTCAAGCATTATGCTCTTCGGGATAGTTCGAAATGGTTTTCCGTTCGTGTTCCCTAAACACCAAACCCGGCCGTCTTCGTCAGCCCATCCTTCAAGGTAGTACCTCCAAACATGATGTTGGCTGCGGGTCGTCATAGTTCTTCCCCAAAACTAGGCCGCCGTTTCTGCGAAATACCGGCTAACATGAAGGTGCATGATTTCTAGTCCATGTGGTCAACGATCTTTGGACCTCTGAGGGGGTCAAAAAAACGAAGGCCCGGGGGAACACAGTCCCACGGGCCTTCGACAGGAAGAGGCAATGTTTCGCTTTCTTACATCATGCCGCCCATTCCGCCCATGCCGTGGTCATGGCCGCCCATGCCCGCCGGTTCTTTCTTCTCTTCCGGCAAGTCGGTCACGGTCACCTCGGTAGTCAGCATCAACCCGGCGACGCTCGCGGCGTTTTGTAAGGCGCACCGCGTCACTTTGGTCGGGTCGATAACTCCGGCCTCCACCAGATTGACGTATTCGTCAGTGGCCGCGTTGTACCCGCTGGCTGCCTTGGCATTGCGTACTTTATCCACGACGATCGATCCTTCGACGCCGGCGTTCTCCGCGATCAGCCGGATCGGCTCTTCGCACGCCCGCCGAACAATGTTGACGCCGAATTGTTGATCGCCGTCCAACTCCATTTTTTCCAAGGCGGGAACGGCCCGCAGCAACGCCACGCCGCCGCCGGGAACAATCCCTTCCTCCACGGCCGCTTTCGTCGCGTGCAACGCGTCTTCAACGCGGGCTTTCTTTTCCTTCATTTCGGTTTCCGTTGCGGCCCCGACGTTGATGACCGCCACGCCGCCCACGATTTTCGCCAACCGCTCTTGCAGTTTTTCGCGGTCGTAATCCGACGTGGTTTCCTCGATTTGCGCCTTGATTTGCTTGACCCGGGCTTCAATCTTCTTAGGGTCGCCGGCGCCTTCCACGATCGTGGTGTTGTCCTTGTCGATGGTCACTCGCTTGGCGCGACCGAGGTCCGTGAGTTTCACGTTCTCCAGTTTCACGCCCACTTCTTCGGAAATCACCTGACCGCCGGTCAGGATGGCGATGTCTTCCAGCATGGCTTTCCGGCGATCGCCGAAGCCCGGGGCTTTGACCGCCGCGATATTCAAGGTGCCACGCAGTTTGTTCACCACCAGGGTCGCCAGGGCTTCACCCTCAACGTCCTCGGCCACGATAACGAGCGGTTTGCCCATTTTGGCGACTTGCTCCAGGATGGGGAGCAGGTCCTTCATGGCGCTGATTTTCTTTTCGTGGATCAAGAGGAAAGCATCTTCGAGAGAGGATTCCATGCGTTCGGCGTTGGTGACGAAGTAGGGGGAAATGTACCCGCGGTCGAATTGCATGCCTTCGACCACGTCCAGCGAGGTGCTCATGGACTTGGCTTCTTCAACGGTAATGACGCCGTCTTTGCCGACCTTGTCCATGGCTTCGGCAATCAGGTCGCCGATGGTGGAGTCGTTGTTGGCGGAAATGGCGCCGATTTGCCCGATCTCTTTCTTGTCCTGACAGGGTTTGCTGAGCTTCTTCAGTTCCGAGGTGGCCGTTTCAACGGCTTTCTCGATCCCGCGCTTCAATTCCATGGGATTCGCGCCGGCGCTGAGGTGTTTCACGCCTTCGCGGAAAATGGCCTGGGCCAAGACCGTGGCGGTCGTGGTGCCGTCACCGGCCACGTCGCTGGTTTTGCTGGCGACTTCCTTGACCAGTTGGGCTCCCATGTTTTGATAGGGGTCCTTGAGATCGATTTCTTTGGCGACGGTCACGCCGTCTTTGGTGATCGTGGGGGCGCCGAATTTCTTGTCCAGAATGGCGTTCCGGCCCTTCGGGCCCAACGTGGCCTTCACGGCATTGGCCAATTGGTTCACGCCTTGGAGAATCGCGCTCCTGGCTTGATCACTATACAATAGCTGCTTTGACATAATGTTCCTCCATCAAATTAAAGTCATGCTTGAAGTTTATTCTGTAGGGTTGGTTCAATCGTTAGGAATCGACGAAGACTCCCAGGATGTCTTCTTCTCTCAGGATCAGGCAATCATCGTTTTCGATTCTGATTTTGGTTCCGGAATATTTGTCGAAGAGGACCTGATCGCCGATTTTCAGGCTTTTGACGTCTTTTCCGACACCTTCAACCGTTCCGCGTTGGGGTTTTTCCCTGGCGGAGTCGGGCACGTAAATGCCGCCGGCCGTGCGTTCGAGTTCTTCGGTATAGGTTACGAAGATGCGGTCGCCAAGGGGCAAAAAGCCTTTGGCCGCCGTACCCTTGGTTTCTTCCTTTTCCTTTGTTTGTGTGGCCATGTGACAACTTCCTCCTTTGGTTAAAAGTATCGGCTCTCGATATTAGATAATTGGACGATTTTGTTTGGAAATCCTGAATTTGAGGACTTCATGCAATGGTTAGGTCATCAGGTAAGACCTGTTTTCCGAAAGTCAAGGCTGAATGTGAAAAAATGTGGGTGGCCGGGAGGGGCGCTACGACGTTCAGTTCCGCAGGGCTTCGAAATCTTGCAATTCGGCCTTCATGAACTCGCGTAACTTCTTGATTATTTTGGCTTCCAGTTGTCTCGATCGTTCTTTGGTAATCGAATACTTCCGGCCGATTTCCTCAAGCGTCAGCGGCGTTTCAGAAAGTAGCCGGTTCCGCAGGATATCTTCGTCCCGCTCGTCGAGGGTCTTTGAAAACTCCCCGAGCTTTTTCCGGAATAACAGCATCAATTCCTTCTTCGCGAGAGCGTCGTCCACCCGGGGCGTGGGGGCGGGGAGCAAATCGAGGAAGGTCCCTTCCTCTTTGTCTTTGCTGATGGGTTGGTCGAGGGAGAGTTCCCAGCTTCCCAGTCGCTGGTCCATTTCCAGCACGTCCCGTTCTCTGACCTGGAGCCGGTCGGCCAGAAGTTTGGCATCCGGCACGAATCCCTCCCGTTCGAGTTTGGCCTTTTCTTTTTTCAGGTTATAGAAAAGTTTTCGTTGTTCCTGGGTCGTGCCGATTTTCACCAAACGATGCGACTGCAACAGGTACCGGAGGATATAAGCCCTGACCCACCAGGCGGCATACGCGTAAAAGCGGACGTTGCGGGATACGTCGAATTTTTTGATGGCCTGCATCAGACCGACGTTCCCTTCCTGGATAAGGTCCATTTGGTCGGCACCCGTATGAGTGTATTCCGAAGCGATGGCCACCGATACGCGGAGGTTGGACAGGATCAGTTTGACCGCCGCGTCCCGGCTGCCCATGACCTGATATTCGTGAAAAAGTTGTAATTCTTCTTCTTTGGAGAGAAACGGGTAGCGACGGACCTCAACGAGGTACCGGCCCAATGCGGTACTGGGAACAAGATCCGTGGATTCGGCCTGTTCCGGCTTGGAATCGTCGCCGGGTTCCGCCACGTCTTCGGACTGATCTTCCTCGTCCTCGGGATCCAATACGAATTCAGCCTCGACGGGAAGATCGTCCGCTTCGAGTCGGTTCTCGTCTTGCTTGGAAGAAGGCATCGGGTTGTTGATCTATATTTTCTCCCGTTTCCCCTCCTGTCATTCCCGCGAACGCGGGAATCCAGGGTCTTTGTTTTTGTAGCCGCACGATCTTATCGAGCGGCTCTTCCTCTCATCTGGAGGAGAGGGCCGGGGTGAGGGGGGAATAACAACGAATGACAGAACACCTACGCTTCGGGCAATTGCTCCAAAATTATAAACCGTGGGAAAAGGAATCACAAAAGGAGACTTCAATTGCGACGGTTCATTCCAGTGCTCTATAGTCACGACACACGCATTTTTAAAACGTAACCGTTTGTTCGGGTGATCGTTTCGATTCCCTTGACCCATGACTCCGCACGTACTCAAGAACGCCTTGAAAAGCGGGCACTGGCCGTCATTATTGGGGGCATGGCTCCATTTCGAGGTGAGTTTCGTCGTCTGGCTGTTGATCGGCGCATTGGGCATTGCCATTGCGCAGGACTTCGCCTTAAGCGCCACACAGAAGGGGCTGTTAGTTGCCATACCCTTGCTTGGCGGAGCCCTGTTGCGCATCGTGGTCGGGCCGTTTACCGACCAGTTCGGTGCGAAACGCGTGGGACTCGGCATTCTCGGGATGGAAATGGTGGCGCTGGCGTTGGGCTGGTTGTTCGGGCAAAGCTATGCCCAAATGGTCGGGATCGGGTTTTTGCTGGGAACGGCAGGTGCCAGTTTTGCCGTGGCGCTCCCCGTGGCGAGCCGCGCCTATCCCTCGGAGCATCAGGGTTTGGCCATGGGTATCGCCGCGACCGGAAACAGTGGAGTCCTGCTGGCCACGTTCTTTGCCCCGCGTTTGGCCGCCCACGTCGGATGGCATGGGGTGTTCGGCCTGATGCTCGTGCCGGTCCTGCTCGCGGCCGTGATGTTTGCGCTGTTCGTCCATGAACCTCCTTTGCCACACGCACCCAAGAAGAGTATGGCGGCTGCGTTCCGCATGGTCTTTCACGAACGGTTCATGCAGTGGTTGTGTTTCTTCTACGGGGTGACGTTCGGCGGGTTCGTCGGGTTTTCCAGTTTTTTGCCGATTTTTTTTCATGATCAATATGGGTTGGGTATGGTCATGGCCGGGACCCTGACCGCGTTCTGTGGGCTGGCGGGGAGTATCGCCCGGCCGGTCGGAGGCTACTTGGCCGACCGGGTCGGAGGGCTCAATCTACTGCAGGTTGGATTTCCCGCGATCGGGGGGCTGTGTGTTCTCCTGGCTTGGCTGCCGCCTCCGTTGTGGGCTTTTTTCTTGACCGTCACGACTCTGCTGCTGTTGGGCTTCGGGAACGGAGTGGTCTTTCAGGTGGCGTCATTGCGCTACCGAAACATGATGGGGACGGCTTCGGGATTCATCGGAGCAGCCGGCGGGCTCGGCGGATTTTTTCTGCCGTTCTGGTTCGGGTTATTAAAGGATGCGACCGGAACGTATGCGAGCGGATTTCTGGTTTTTGTCGTCCTGACGGGGATCGCCACCGTGAGCGTGCTCTGGATTCAACGGTCCCTGTCCCTTTCGATCGAAGAGGAAGCTTCATAATCCGTCTTCGTGGGCAGCACGACACATGCTCCCCATTGACAAGGCGAGTAAAAACCCCATAACGTAGAGTTTGTGTGGTTCAGGAGAACACAAGAACAACGGTCAACATAGTCAACGACACCGGAATCTGTCATTCCCGCGAACGCGGGAATCCAGCACATGTGTAGCGGCCGCATCTCATGCGGCCAACGAAACGCGCCATGAGATGGCGCGGCTACAACTACAAAGAGAAAACATCTGGATTCCCGATCGGGTCGGGGATGACAAACAAAGGCAAAGGCTGAGTTTTCTCCATCACATTCGACGAGCGGATTGTATCCATGACGACCAACTTCAATACCATCGACGAAGCCCTTGAAGACATTCGTGCCGGGAAATTCGTGATCCTGGTAGACGATGAAGACCGGGAAAACGAGGGCGATCTGGTGATCGCTGCCGAATCCGTGACCCCGGAAGCCATCAATTTCATGGCCACACATGCCCGGGGGCTCATTTGTCTGACCCTGACGTCCAGCCGGGCCGACCAGTTGAATTTGCATGCCCAGACTACGGAAAATACCGCGCCGTTCGGTACGGCGTTTACCGTGTCCATCGATGCCTCACGTGACGTGACCACGGGGATTTCGGCTGCCGACCGGGCAACCACGATTCGGATGGCCGTGGATCCTTCCTGCAAGCCCTCTGATTTTACGAGACCCGGACACATTTTCCCCCTGCGGGCTCAAAATGGTGGCGTACTCAAACGGGCCGGTCAGACCGAAGGCTCCGTTGATCTGGCCCGCATGGCCGGCAGGTATCCGGCCGGCGTCATTTGCGAGATCATGAATGACGACGGAACCATGGCCAGGATTCCCGACCTCATGGCCTTTGCCAAGCGACACGGCCTCAAGCTCATTACCATCAAGGATCTGATTCAACATCGGCTGTCGCGTGAGACCTTCGTCAAGAAGTCCGTGAGTGCGGAATTGCCCACGATTTTTGGAAATTTTGAAGCCTGGGTCTTCGAGAATGAGCTGGATAGCGGAACGCATATCGCCCTGGTCAAGGGCCGCATTGATGAATCCCCCACGCTGGTCCGCGTGCATTCCGGCTGTCTTACCTCAGACGTCTTCGGTTCCTTACGGTGCGATTGTCGCGATCAACTGCATCACGCCATGAGCTTTATCGAGAAAGAGGGGAGAGGGGTGCTGCTGTATTTGAACCAGGAGGGGCGAGGCATCGGGTTGCTGAACAAAATCAAAGCCTATCAGCTCCAGGATCAGGGCAGTGATACGGTCGAGGCCAACCTCAAGCTGGGGTTCAAACCGGACTTGCGTGATTACGGTATCGGCGCGCAGATCCTGGTCAGTTTGGGACTCAAGCAGATCCGCCTCATGACGAACAACCCACGAAAGATCGTCGGGATCGAAGGATACGGTTTGACGGTCGTTGAGCGCGTGCCCATAGAAATCGACCCCCAGGAAACAAACGTCCATTACCTCCGAACGAAAAAAAGCAAACTGGGGCACATCCTAAACAACGTCTGACGAGATCACTCCTTTTCGCATTATCTGCCCTTTAAAACCCTCTCCCCTCGTGGGAGAGGGTAGGGTGAGGGGGCATCCATTCCCATGAAACCCACTGAAGGAAATTTGAATGCCGGTGACCTGCGATTCGGCATCGTGGTGAGTAAATTCAATGAATTTGTCACCGGCCGTTTGGAAGCCGCTGCGCTCGAGACGCTGAAAAAGCATGGCGCGCTGGAGGAGCACCTGCACCTTGTTCGTGTACCCGGGGCATTTGAAATCCCGTTAGTGGCCAGGCAGTTGGCTCAATCCAAACAATTCGACGCCGTGATTTGTTTGGGCGCCGTCATCAGAGGCGAGACCCCACATTTCGATTTCATCAGTGCGGAAATGAGCAAGGGTATTGCCCGGGCCTCTTGGGAGACGGGCATTCCCGTGGTCTTCGGAGTTTTGACCACCAATACCGCGGAAGAGGCATTGGCCCGGGCAGGCACGACGGAAGTCAATCGCGGCGCGGAAGCCGCGTGTACGGCCATTGAAATGGCGACCTTGATGAAAGAATTGCACGACATCAATCGCAAGCCGACCGGCTTCCGGCACATATAAACACACATGTCCGCGAACGCAACACAAGAAGAAGGTTCTTCGCCCGAACTTCACCGCAGCTATACGCGACATGATGCGCGTGAATTGGCCCTGCAGATTCTCTTTCAATGCGATTTTCACGGATCGACCGAATTTTGGCTGGAGCAATTCTGGGCTCAGCGGGACACCTCGGAATCGGTCAGGGCATTCGCATCTGAATTGGTCGCCGGCGTCCAAACCCATCAAGGCGAACTCGACGATTTGATTGCCGCGTATGCACGAAATTGGACCATCGATCGCATGCCCGTGGTGGATCGGAATATCTTGCGACAAGCAATGTATGAATTGCTGTGGGTTCCCGACGTACCGGCGAAAGTGACGGTGGATGAAGCCCTCGAATTGGCCAAAAACTTTGCGGACGACGAAACCCGGCGATTCGTCAATGGCATATTGGATCAACTCATCAAACACGATGCACGGCTGGAACCCAAGCGCGACGCTCTCGCTTCCTGAATAGCAATTTCTGGAGACTGCGGAGTCATCCAGTAGTTTCTCCTCCTGTCGTTCCGAGTGAAACAAGGAATCTGCTTTTCCCCTCACCCCAGCCCTCTCCCGCAAGGGGCGAGGGAGTGAAGAGCATGTCCTCTCCCTTGAGGGTGTACGGACCGGAGAGATAGGTAACAGGTGTTCGGGGACATGGGTAACACATTGTGCCTTATGGAGCGGAGCGGTGTAAATCGAGATCCGCCACATGTTGATGACAAAAATACACCCGCCAGCGCCCATCGTGCGGCGTCGGGCGGAGCGCGACCGGGTAGCCCCGAAACGCTTTGCTCAGCCGAAAGAGCCGCCCCCGGAACGACACTTCGCCTTGAGCCTGCACCTTCCGCACGAGATCCGTAGCGCCATACTCAATGGGCGGCAGGGTTTCGGGAAACGGGCGGGGACTGGGCTGATAGCGCGACGCGGGGACGGCCAGGGCGAGGGCTTCATGGGGGCGGTCCAAGTTATAGAGGGCCCGCCAGCGGTCAAAGTGGTGTTGGCAATGGGTCAGATCGAGAAAGGTGCGGTGATGCAGCAATTCGGTTTTGAGGGTCCGATGAAAGCGTTCATCCTTGCCCAAGGTCTGCGGATGCGCAGGGCGCGCATGGCTAATCCCGATCCCCAGGCGGATGCACCAGACGGTCAGCGGGGTGAAGGGACGGCCCGCCCGATCACCCCACGGCGCGCCGTTATCCATCAGCAGGCGGACGGGCAGGCCATAGCGCCGGAAGGTCGCGATCAGGTGCGCCTGCACCGTGGCCGTCTGTTCGTTGGCACAGGCTTGGAGACACAGGGCAAAGCGGGAACAGTCATCCAAGATGGTCAGGGGGTGACAGCGGCCGGGCCCCACGGGGAAATGGCCTTTGAAATCCATTTGCCACAAGGCATTGGGCGTGGCGTGTTCGAACCGCTGCCAAGCGGCCGGGCCGGGTGGCGTGGGGGGCAGGCACCCCTGCCGGCGCAAAATTGCGGTAATGGTACTGGGGGCCGGGACCGACGCATAGCCCAGGGTCTGCAAGCGGGCGTGCAGCTTTCGGCCGCCCCACGCCGGATGAGCGGTGCGGAGTTGGAGAATTGCGTGCTCCAAGCCGTCAGGGGTGCGCTGGGGCATGTGTTGCGGGCGGCGGGAGCGGGCCTGCAACCCTGGCTCGCCTTCGGCCTCATACCGGGCCAGCCATTTATACCCGGTCTTGGGGCTGATGGAGAACGCGCGACACAGGGCGCGGACGTTGCGGGCTGGTTGCGTGGCTAACATGATGAACTCTTTGCGTTGCGACATAGTGGACACCTCTTTCCATGGCATGGTCGATCTCCCTTTCGATTGGGGTGAACCATGCACTGTACAGGTGTTACCTATGTCTCCGAACAGGTGTTACCCATGTCCCCGGTCTATACAATGGGAGAGGATGAAGGTGAGGGTGATAGATCTCGCAGGTCGGGGGAGCCGAAGGCGTAATCCGACAACTTCAGTGTAATCCAACCCGCTCCGGTCTTTCTCGTGAACCATTGCAATTCGGCGTATCTGAGGATATACTTTGGCTATACGGTTGGTCGTGTGAGGAGGCGGCTATATGGTGACCAGGGTTCAAAAATGGGGAAACAGTCAGGGGCTTCGATTTACGAAGGCGGTGTTGGACGAAGCCCGGATTAACGTGGGTGACGAAGTGAACGTCTCTATCAGGAAGGGACGGATTATCGTTGAACCCGTGGCCAAGGTGCGGGGGAGATATGCTCTGAAGGCATTGGTGTCCAAAATGCCGAAAAGGTATCAGCCTGAAGAACAGGACTGGGGACCTCCCGTGGGGAAAGAGGTGTGGTAGGTGCCGGCATATGTTCCGAAAAAAGGGGATTTCGTGATCCTGACCTTCGATCCGCAGGCCGGACACGAACAAAAAGGGCGTCGTCCCGCCTTGGTCGTCAGTAACACGCTGTTCAACCGCCATACGGGGCTTACCATGGTGTGCCCTATCACCAAGGCGTTCGGGAACATTCCCTTTCACGTGGCCGTCCCCGAGCAATCGTCCCTGACGGGGTACATTATGGTCGAACAGCTCAAGTCCGTTGACAGTGCAAGGCGACGGGTGAAATTTATTGAAAAAGCACCTGGATTCGTGCTTGATGAAGTTCTGAGTATTCTGGATGCCTGTCTCTACACGCCGCAAACATAGAATTTCAGCCCGTAGGTTCACTCATGCCCTTCGACAGGCTCAGGACAGGCGTTGACAATTATCCCTTTTGCCTTGACAGGGAAGCTTACAGCGTCTAGCCCAACGTCAGTTTCTGTTGAATTGGTTCTTTAGCCTGCTAAGATAAGCTTTCAGGCAGGATTGATCGAAGAACTCCGGGATATTTGAATGAAAGACGGAATTAAAAAGAACGGCAACCGGATTATCGTCAAGGGGCATGTGAGGCACGGCGATTTGCGGATTTTATGCTCAACGCTTGATAAGACGATAAATGAGCAGGGCTTGTCTGATGTCATGCTGGATTTTTCCATGTGCGACGGAGTTACGGAAGCCGTGATGCTGCCGCTGATGCCCATCATTGCGGATTACCGAAAAAAGGGTGCCGGTTTCCAATTGATCGAGCCGCAAGAAGACAATTTGCAAAGGCTTTTTTCCAATACCAATTGGGCACATTATATCGCCCCGGACAAATATGACCGAAACCAACGCGAAGGCGGCCATGTGCCCGCCCTTCGTTTCGGCGACGATGAGACGAGTGCCGCGGATGAGATTCTCGCCAAGGTCATGAACCTGATCCTGGGGCAGTTGGAAACAGACAGGGCGACCTTGAAAGCCGTTGAATGGTCGCTGGGAGAGATTATGGATAATGTGGTCAATCACTCTCAATCACCGGTCGGTGGGTTCGTGCAGGCGACGGCATATAAAAACGCCAATCGAGTTGAATTTGTCGTTGCTGACGCTGGCATCGGCATCCCCGGTAGCATGAACATATCCGATCATGCGGAAGCAATTCGACGAGCGATAGACGAAGGCGTCACGAGAGACAAGACCCAAAACGCCGGTAACGGGCTCTATGGAAGCTATCGGGTCGCAACTCTTTCAGGTGGCCAATTCGAGATTAATTCCTTAAAAGGTTCGCTTTTTTGCAAAGAAAATGAAGGAAAAATCGTAAATCCCGGGAACCTTGTCCTTTATAGTGGCACATCGGTGCGATGCGGGATCGATGTCAGCGACCCTGAATTACTAGGGAAAGCTCTTCAATTCAAGGGCCGGTCACACGATCCACCCTACGATTACATTGAGCGTAAATTCGAGAACGAGGAGGGCGAACTGGTTTTCAACGTCAAGGACGAGGCGCAACGCGACACGGGCTCTCGCCAAGGCGGAAAGCGGATTCGCGGCATGCTCGATAATTTGCTGCGTGAGCATCGTCCAGTTATTCTCGACTTCGACGGCGTGGGGGTGGTCTCAAGCAGCTTCGCCGATGAAGTGTTTGGACGTCTGTTCGTGGAGATGGGGCCGCGGGCTTTCATGACCCGAATCAAAATGCGCAACGTTGACCCGACGGTCGAGGGGCTGATCGACCGTGCTATTATGCAACGAACCAGACTCGGTAACGGCGATGCCTAAATCTCGCCCACCAGGCGCTTCGAGGGATCGAGGGATTAGTGCGGAGGCCGGATTGCCCAGCCGCAGTCAGGCCATTGCAGTGGCGGTACAAGAAAAATTGTCACGTTTGAAGCGAAAACGCTTGGCCCGTGAGTGCGCGAAACTCGACCCGGCTTTTGAAAAGGCGTTAGCTGAAGAAGGACTTACCTAGGATCCCCGATGATTGAACGCTACACCTTGCCCCGGATGGGGGCCATCTGGACCCCGCAGCGGAAGTATGAAACCTGGCTACAGGTCGAGTTGGCCGCGTGCGAAGCGCGTGAAGAAACGGGTGACGTCCCCAAGGGTGTGGCACGACGGGTCAAAAGAAAGGTCACGCTCGATCCGAACCGGATTGAGGAAATCGAACGGATTACCAAACATGACGTGATCGCGTTTTTGGAATCCGTAGCCGAGCAGGCCGGACCGCCCGCCCGTCATTTGCACGTAGGGCTCACGTCCTCCGACGTGGTCGACACCGGGCTGGCCATGCAATTGGTCGAGGCGGTGGGCATCATCCTTGAGGACCTGGACGCCTTGTTGAAGGTGTTGCAGGATCAAGCCTTCGCATACCGGAAGACGATGATGGTGGGACGGTCTCACGGCATTCACGGCGAACCCATTTCCCTGGGCTTCAAGTTTGCCATCTGGTACGAAGAATTCAACCGGCAACGCACGCGTCTAATCGCCGCCGGAGAGGATATTGCCGTCGGGAAGTTGTCCGGGGCCATGGGGACGTTTGCCCACTTGCCGCCACGGATCGAAAAGATAACCTGCGCGAAGCTAGGGTTGAAACCGGCTCCGGTTTCTAATCAAGTCGTGCAACGGGACCGGCACGCCGCGTTTGTGAGCGCCCTGGCCCTGATCGCCGCCAGCATCGAAAAAGTGGCGACGGAAATTCGCCATCTCCAACGAACCGAAGTCCTGGAAGCCGAGGAATATTTCAGCGCCGGGCAAAAAGGGTCCTCCGCGATGCCGCATAAACGGAATCCGGTGGGATCCGAAAATCTCTGCGGGCTGGCTCGGGTCATTCGAGCCAACAGTCTCGCCGCGTTGGAAAACGTCGCGCTGTGGCACGAACGTGACATCAGCCACTCGTCGGTCGAGCGGATTATACTTCCGGACAGCACGATGCTGATCGATTACATGCTCGTGCGCTTGACCCAACTTCTCAAGAACCTGATGGTGTATCCGGAACGGATGTTGGAAAATTTAAACCGGACAGGCGGGTTGGTGTACTCGCAACGTTTGTTGTTGGCGTTGGTGGACCGTGGCGTCGAACGCAAAGCCGCCTACGAAGCGGTTCAACACAATGCCATGGAAGCCTGGGAAGGGTGGGAGCCCTTTCAGGATCTGGTGTCTGAAGATCCGTTAATTTCGAAAAAGTTGGCAAAATCCGAAATCGAAGCCTGCTTCGACCCGGAATGGTACGTGCGGCATCTCGACGAAGTGTATCGTCGGGTCTTCGGCGAAAAAGCTATCCCTCCGAAAAAAAAACGCTCGCAGAAAAAAAGGACGCGTCCATGATCAGGGCAAAGGTTCACGTCACCTTGAAATCGGGCATTCTGGACCCGCAGGGCAGGGCCATCCGGCAATCGTTGGAGACCCTGGGGTTTGCCGGCGTGAACGACGTCCGGGTGGGCAAGTTTCTGGAAATCGAATTGAACCAGGACGATCCGGCTCAGGCGGAAGCGCAACTCAAGGCCATGTGTGAAACCCTGCTCGCCAACACGGTGATTGAAGAATACCGGTACGAACTGGACCCCCAACCCTCATGGCCCCCCGCATGAAATGGGGCGTCATCGTCTTTCCCGGATCCAATTGCGATCGTGATTGTGCGCACGTTCTGGCGGATGCGCTGGGGCAGGACGTCAGCCTCATCTGGCACGGTGACACGTCCCTGGGTGAAGTGGATGCCGTTATCCTGCCCGGAGGCTTCTCGTACGGGGACTACCTGCGCACCGGCGCCATCGCCCAACTATCGCCCATTATGCACGCGGTCAAGGAATTTGCCCGGACTGGCGGGTTGGTCCTGGGCATCTGCAACGGGTTTCAAATCCTGCTCGAAGCGGGCTTGTTGCCCGGCGCCATGTTGCCCAACATCGGCCTGTCCTTCATTTGCGAAGACGTCTGGGTGAAAGTGGAAAATGCCGACACCCCGTTCACCCGGTACTATAAATCCGGACAAGTCATGCGATTTCCCATTGCCCACGCCGAGGGCAATTACCACACCGACCCGGTGACCCTGGCCGCACTTCAGGCCAATGCCCAGATCGTGTTCCGGTATTGCCGGGCGGACGGAACCGTGACCGAACTAGCCAATCCCAACGGCTCCCTCGATAACATCGCCGGCATCCGCAACGCCGCCGGCAACGTGTTGGGTCTCATGCCGCACCCCGAGCGCTGCGCCGAATCCGTGCTGGGCAACGAAGACGGCCAACTCCTCTTTCGCTCCATGATCAACGCGGCCATGACCCAGCAGGCCAAGAAGCAGACAACCCCCTAACCCCGGGTTCCAGTCGTCATCTCGAAGGAACCTCGTCGTATGGGGACGAAGCCCCACAAACCCATCCATAGAGCTTGCTTAACAATAAGTATTATTCTATAAAGGCACCAATCCCATGTAGAAGGAAAAGCGCGAGCCCTTGGATCCGGACAAATCATGAAACGAAAGGAACCACCTTGATGCAACAACGTCGTGCGGTCATGGCAATGTTAGGCGTGGTGATCGGCCTGAGCGGCTGCGGCGGGAGCGGCACGGTGCCTTGGATGGGGGAACCACTGGACCGGGAGACGGCGCTCATGGAGTTGAGTGCGTTGCGCCGCAATACGATACTGGTCAGCGATCTCGTGTTCACGCCCGGCGACGACGCGGAAGAACGAATCCGTGGCCACACGTCCTGTGGCCGGACGACCTGTCGCACCAACGTCTTAGGTCGCCCGTTTTTCCGGTACAGCTTGGTGGGCAGCAGAGCCGACGCCGAGGCTGAAGGGTTCTTCGCCGGGGAGGAGGTCATCAGCGCGCTGGAACGCTACCGGGGTGTGTCCCTCGGCGCGTTTTTCCGCACGGACCGCCTCCGGACGGAGCACGTGACCGTGGACACGGATATGCTGTCGTATAGAGGCTGGATGCAGTACAGTGAATTTGCCGCGGAACTCAATTCCGTCACGCATGGGGTCATTCGCTATGGGCCGTATGAGCGAGTGCTGACCGGGCAGCAATATGGCTATGCCAGTTCCTCCGGTTTGGCGACGGACACCAATCCGGTGGACGGTAGCGCCACTTGGACGGGGGTCATGGTGGGGGGGAGAATCACCCGGACCGCCGACGTCGGCATAGGCGTACGGGGCCATGCCAGGCTTACCTATGATTTCGCCAATGAGGACATCGATGTGTTCCTCTCCAACATCCAAAATGCCAATGCCGCAGTTGATGGACGACAGATCTATCCGAATTTGACGTGGCAGAACCTGCCGGTCAGAAATGGCCGATTCGGGGCGGACTTTGACGACCCGACGCTCGAAGGCCGGTTCTACGGCCCCAACCATGAAGAAGTCGGCGGGATCTTTGAACGCAACCAGATCATCGGTGCATTTGGGGCGAAGCGCCAATAACGTCCGGCGCAGAGCGCGGGTGGACCAAGAGCAGCCATGAAAGGTGCACGGACAGGCCTGGGCATCGGACTCGCACTGATGCTGGCGGCATGCGGGGGCGGCAAATCCGGCCCGGCGATCCCTGAGGGGCCAGACCTTCCACTGCAGATACCCCGCATTGCGCACCAGGCGCCGCGCGTGGACCTCAACGGCAGGATGCGGATCGGAGCGGATGTCGCGGCGCCGGCTGGCCTGCTCACGCCGGGCCCCGATCACGGCGAGACCCGCGTAGCCTATGGAATGGTGCGGGACGGCGTCGGCACACAGGAGCTGACGGCCTATCTCCAGGCGGACGCGGCCGCCTTCCAGGACGCCGGCCAAGACACCACGGATGTCCAACTCCTTCCCGACGGGCTGGTCCTGCGCTTCGGGATGACGCCGCCGACCATTCGCCTTGCCGCGGGTATGTCGACGGCATTCATCGACGAGACGCTACGCGTCGTGCAAGCCATCAACGCCGCACTGCCCCGGGCTTGGCAACTGGAGGTCGCGGCTGAAACCGCCCCCGCCGGGGCGTCCCGCCCGCCGGACGGCGAGATTCTGGTCACCTTCGCCCCGCAGGCAGCATGGCCGGAAGAAGCCATGATCGACGAAACCATCGGGCTCGCGGAGTCGCGCTACGCCCTCATACCCTCCACCGACCCGGGCGTGCCGTTGAGAATCGAGAGCATTGCGGGCAGGGTCTGGGTGGACCCGTCGCAAACCGTGGGACAAGAGCGGCTGGGCGTCATCGCGCATGAGATCATCCATGTACTCGGCCGCAACCACGTGGACGCCGGGCGGTTCCCGAGAACCCTCATGGTGGCCGGCGGCAGCGAAACGGTCCCCGCGGACATACTCCACCCGCTTGATCGCGAAGCGCTGCTTGCCGTGTACAGCCACCTGGAACCGGGGGGCGCGCCGGCCAAAATCGCCGAAGCGTTGGGACCCTGGGCCGACACCTCGCTGCACGTGCGCGGCGAACTCGGCATCCCGGGCGGCGACGTTGCGTTCGGCGCCGCGCTGAGAAATGGCCTGTCCCAGCCGTGGGCCGTCGGGCCGACGCCGCAGATGGATCTCGCGGACAACAGCGCGCTTTCCGGAAGCGTCAGCTGGCGCGGGCGACTCCTGGGGCTCACGCCGGCCGCCGAAACCGTCAGCGGCGGCGCCAACCTAACCCTCGAACTGGCCACGCTGACTGGCACAATGGACTTTGCCGATCTCGAGCATTGGGCGGAAAACACCGCACCGGGCATGATCGGAACCGGAACCATGTGGCTCGATGGGGATCTAAGCTATCAGATCGAAGTGGAGGGCAATGCCTTCATTCGCACGGGAGGCGATGCAGGAACGGTAACCGGCGCCTTCTTCGGCCCCGCGCACGAAGGCATGGGCGGGGTACTCCAACGCGCTGACCTCAGCGCCGGCTTCGGCGGCAAACGGTGAGCCCCCAAGCGAGCGCCGGCTCACTCCCTCATCCCGCCGGGAGAAGGTGAGGTGAGAGTCCCTCTCCTGCTGTCATCCCCGACCTGATCGGGGATCCAGAGCTGTTTCCTTTAGTAGTTGTAGCCGCCCCATCTCATGGCGCTTCCGACCCTCGCCTTTAGCATGAGCGGGTAGGGGCGGTAGAAGCATTGGCATTTTTTCATCTTCATTACACCGCCTGCGGCTGGTAGCGGTGAACTTTGATCTGGTCTTCGCTCCGGCGCGCCTGCGCCAGATTGTAGGTGGTCTGGCGGCGCAACCAAAACTCGGCGGTGGACCATCCGGCTTTCTCCAGACGAATAGCCATCTCCGGGGAAACAGCCGCGTGGCCGTTCAGGACACGTGAAAGGGTGTGACGTGCCACACCCAAGAACTTCGCTGCCTCAGTGACATTCAGACCAAGCGGGTTCAGACAATTCGTCTTGATGCTGTGACCGGGATGCGGCGGGTTTTTCATAGCCATGGCGTCTCCCCCATGTTAGTGATAATCAACCAAATCGACGTCGTATGCGTCACCGTCTTCAAAACGGAAAATGATGCGCCAGTTGGCGGATATCGAGATGCTCCAGAAACCTTTCAGAGCGCCCTTCAGAGGGTGAAGATGATACCCCGGCAGATTGAGGTCCGAAGGCTGCCCGGCGTCATCGAGGTCAGCCAAAGCAAGGGCGATGCGTTCCGCTTGGTCGGCACGCAACTGACGAGGGTCTCCGCGTTCATAAAGCCGCTTGAGCCCACGATGTCGGAGCGTCCGAATCATGCGAAACTGTATCGCGTTCCGGTATACATGTCAATAAAGCAGTAGTCACAGATTTCAGCGATCGGCAGGTCCTTGCACCTGCAGTCGAGGCTGCACTGCCTCCTTGTGTCATTCGCTAAATTTGCGATCGGGGATTCAGCGTCTGCCAGGCAAATCCTTTGCCAGGACAAGGTCATCTAGCTACAATCTAACTGCAACCAGCAGAATGCCCAAGATGAATGCCGATACCGTCGTACGCGCTCGGATCGCGAGCGAGACCAAAAGACAAGCCGCGGAAGTTCTTCAAGCTGACCTTCCCCCCATAAAACGGTCCACTTCGAGAGTGAGTTTTCTGGTACAAACACCAAGGAGGACTCATCATGAAGCGGAAACGATTCAGCGAAGCACAGATCATCGGGGTGCTGAAGGAAGCCGAGGCCGGGGTCAAGAAACAGGATCTCTGCCGCAAGCATGGGATCACCGAGCAGACGTTCTACCGGTGGCGGTCCAAGTACGGGGGCCTGCAGGTGTCCGACGTCACGCGGCTGAGGCAGCTTGAGGCGGAGAACCGGCAGTTGAAGCAGTTGTTGGCCGACGCGCACCTGGACCAAGCGGCCCTGAAGGAACTCCTGTCAAAAAACTGGTAAGGCCCGCAGCACGGCGCCAAGCAGTGGCCCATCTGGTCATGCAAGGGCTAGTGAGTCAGCGGCGGGCCTGTCACCTCGTGGGCATCCACCGATCGGTGGCACGCCATCAGCCGGGTCAGGGGAACGAGCCAGCCCTCCGCGCGCGGCTGCGGGAACTGGCGGCCGCGTTTCCTCGCTATGGGTACAAGCTGTTGCATGAGTTGCTGAAACGAGAGGGCCTCGTCGTGAACGCGAAGAAGACCTATCGGCTATATCGCGAAGAGCACCTGCAAGTCCGGCGCAAGCGGCGCAAACGCTTCCCCGCTCGTGACCGGGTGCCGCTCCCGAGTCTGGACGGCCCGAATCAGCGCTGGTCGATGGACTTCATGTCGGATCAGCTGGCTACGGGACGGCGGGTGCGCATTCTGAACGTCGTGGACGATTATAGCCGGGAATGCATCGGCCAACTCGTGGACGTGTCGATTTCTGGGGAGCGAGTCAGTCGGCTCTTGGAACGCTTGGCCGACGAGCGGGCTCGTCCCGCAGCCATTGTGGTGGATAACGGACCGGAGTTCACGAGTAAGGCGTTGTTTGTGTGGGCCCAGCGCATGGGGGTGCGTCTGCGCTTCATTCAGCCAGGGAAGCCGTGCCAGAACGCCTTCGTGGAGAGTTTTAACGGCAAATTTCGGGATGCCTGCCTAAATGAACAGTGGTTCGTCGATCTCGCCGAGGCCCGGCACCGGATCGAAGCTTGGCGGATCCACTACAACACGGTGCGGCCCCACAGCGCACTGGGGTTTCTCAGTCCGGAACAGTTTCGGCTGGCCCGTACGCATACTCCTGACACAACTGGTCGCGTTGCGGGTTCGGAACAGCCGGCAAATGGCCCCCTTTCACCCAACCATTCCGGAGGCTATAATTCGGGTATTTCCTCACTTTCGCCGTGGACCTAAATTGGGGGGAAGGTCAAAGCCATGGGCTTATCAGCATCCGAGGACATTTCATGCCAAACTGTTTGCTAGAGGTTTCAGAAGTGGGCGAGTCGATTTCGTTCGTTGCCAGCATTGCCGCACTGGTCACCGCCATAGCCGCATGCATGTCGGCTGTGGCGGCTTTCGTGGTTGTGCGACAAAACGACAAACAGAGAGCGGCATCTTACAGGCCAGACTTTGTTCTTGTCCGTACCTCAGTTAAGTCCAAAATATTCGAAACTAACGCTACGGGAGATCTTCCCCACTGGACAAATGATGCCCGGAATGACCGCTTCTCGATTCCATTAGTCAATGTTGGGCTTGGCGCGGCGAGGGAAATAAGAGTTATTTGGGATTTCCCAATCCTCACGTTTATTGCAACAGTCAATCGCCTCGCGCAAGAATCTCTAGTACCTGTGTATTTTGAGTTCAAGAATGACTGGTTCTCCTAAATATCAGATGACCGATGGACCATCCGATGGGAGCGTGAATCACATATCGATTTTGTTTTGCCGTCCTCTACCGACCAAACTCATACTGTTTTAGAGGTTCCTCTCGTTTATATATTTCTAGTCTCTGCTTTCTATCACTTTGCCACCAGTCGAAATGCTCACGAAAATCGCGAGACCGATCGACCTCGTGTATTCCAAATTGATGACATTCCGCCCCTCGAGTGTCGAATCGAGTACAGAGACATTGGCGAAATAAGACATTCCGTTGATTTCTTGCTGTATACTCATTGCGCGTTTATCACTGGCGGAACATTTGCAGGATACCTACATGGTTCTCGGCAAGGCGGTTAATTATATGGTTCCTATGGTTCCAGTCTCTTGGACAGTCTGATGGGTTTCTCATTTCCCCTAATGCTTCCTTTCATCTCAAGACCCCAAGTCAACCCTCCCGCCAATACCTTCGATGCCGTCTGCTACCATCGTGCGAAAACTTCGTGCCTGTGAGAGGAGTTGCGCCTTAGGCCCGAAACTTAGTGAGCCTCAAGGACTGTCTGAGCGAAGCGAGTTCCGCAGCCCAAGCAAGAGGGACTGGGGCAAAGACACCCATGGGGCCACGCACGGGCGCCAATGGTTTTGGGTCCTTTTGCCGAAACAAAAGGACCTCGTCGTGTGGGGACGAAACCCCACAACCGCTTCTTTGATTCCTCACCGTCGGCACTATTCTTTCCGCGACGTCCGATTGCTTGCGACGTCGTCCTACTGAAGGCCTGACAAAATTGTCGGATTCGGACGAGGATGTCGTGTCTCTGACAAAAATGTGCACTGTCCATTCCGTGCAATTTCACTAACAGGCAATGCCTGATTAAGTAAAGAACTGGCATTGTTTTTGCTTACCTCTTTGTATGGCGGCACTACGGTGCCGACAGTCGTCCCGTCGTGTAACAGGAAAGCCATGATCGTTTTGCAATGACGCCCGCCCCCCCCCCGGATTGCGTCCTGGCGCAACGCCATGCCGGATTCGGGCTCTCGCTCTCTTCCGCACCTCCTGCGGAAGGGAGCCAGGGCGAGGAGTTTAGGAGGTTTGAGTTGTCGAAAATACACATGCCCATGACCACATTTGTGGATTTCGCGGTGGCCAACGGTACCTCGCGAGTGACGGTGGTGAGAACTGCGAAAGCCCGGTATCAAGACGTGTACGGCCTTGATCACGACTTTTACAACTCCCTCCGCAAATCCATTATCGCTGCAGTGCAGCAAAATTTGAATAGCAGGGCCACGCTCGCCTCGATTCGTTCGGCCCTTGGGAATCGACATGTGCGGAAATTGAAAGTGTATGAAGCGTGCATCGCGGGGTACAAGAAATGGCAGGGCCGAAAGACTATCGTCTGGCGTCACGAGCTCGGGTCGAAATCGCCGGGATGGACTCGCGGTCGTCTGGTGATACGGGTCAACCCAGAACTCCGCGTGTCGATTAACGAGAGACCGCACATCATCAAGCTGTACTTCGAGGAAGATCAGCCTTCAAAGGAACGACTGGCGACGATGTTTCATCTGCTGAAACAGTCTGTTCACGCCGAACAACCGCAGGTAACCTTCGGCATTCTGGATATGCGTCGCGGGCGTTTTTACCGTCCGACACGGGAAGTGCCTGACCTGGAACAGCTCCTGGCCGGCGAGGTGGCAGCATTTGAAACGATGTGGGACAACGTCTAACCACGTGGGCCAGTGGGCGACAGCCATTAAAGACCGCCGCGGGGATTACCACCAGGCAAATTAGGGTAGGGGATCGGGAATAAGCGCGGATAGGGATTGGATGAGTTCTTGGGCTCTTTTGACTCCGCGGGTGGTGAGTCGATATCGGCTGCCTTTTCCGACTCCGGAGCGCAGGATCAGCCTGGCCTTCAGGTAGGGCGCCATTTCCCGGTCCAAGCGATAATCGTCGAAGCCTGCGGATTCCAGGCCTTGATTCAGAACCAGCGCGGAAATCTGACCTAGCCCTCGAAGTTCGCGGTACCCCAATAAGAGCAACAGGACCGTATCGGCTATTCTCATAGGGCCATCCGGGAGGACCGTGCTTTTCACCCGTTGGGTCCGGTCATTCCAAACCAGCAATTTCTGAAAAGACTTGGCCTGGGAAGTTTCGGGAACAACCGTGTTCTCGCCGGAGAGGGGAGAGGCTTGCGATTCACTCGATGACGGAAAATCAATTTTCTGCCTTGATTGTGACAAAACCTGATTTTCTGTCACCCCTTCAAGGAGTTGCTTAAATGCCTCATATTGCTCGTTAAGGAAATCCCGGGAGCCTTCGGCTTCAAGCTCGTAATCAGAGGCTTTTACGCGAAGCTTTAATTTAGGTAATTAGGGCGTTTCGTAACCAATGTGTGGTAGAAAACACGCATGGTTACAGGACGACATACGGTTTTTAGTTGTGCGGCCAACTTTCTGCGCGGTCGGAAGTGCATTTTTTGCGGTTCCTTTCAGGTGCTGCACACCCGCCGCGGCTATGTGAAATGTACGCGGTGTGGGAAAAGCAAAAGCCTCCAGCGGTTGCGCCGGGAGATCCGGATCCTGCAAGGCTTCTATCAATTGCAACCGGCCTATCGGTTGAGCCAGGATCTGGGCCTGGATGTCAAAGTGGTGACTCGTATCTACCACCGGCTCCGCGAAGCGTTGTATCATGTCACCGAACTGGAAGCCGGGAAACTGAAGGGGGAGATCGAACTGGATGAGGCCTATTTCGGCGGCCGCCGGAAAGGCCAGCGGGGGCGGGCGACGGCGGGGAAGAGCGTCGTGTTCGGGCTCCTGGAGCGGGACGGGCGCGTGTACACGAAAGTCGTCGAGTCGGTCAGTGCGGACGAATTGCTGCACCATATTCAAGCCCACACCCGGAAAGGCTCGGTCTATTTCACCGATGCCTTTCGGGGCTATCAATCATTGAAACGCTATGGCCACCATCATACCGTGAATCATGCGAAAACGTTGGTGAGCTGGCGGACGAAGAATCACATCAATGGCATTGAAGGGTTTTGGAGTTATGCCAAACATATCTTGTATCAATATCGCGGGGTTTCGAAGTATCATTTCCCGATGTATCTGAAGGAAGTCGAGTATCGCTTTAATCACCGACAGGAGAATGTCTTCAAACAGTTTCTGAAGATCTATTTTGGTTACGTTTCGCCCTAATTACCTTAATTTATCCATAATCTTTCGTGAGGTTGACTTTAAATTGACGTTAACTCCTGTAAATATGACATAAAATTAAATAATGTCAACTATGTGACGGTATTTTAAGCCATGAAATCAGTGCGTTGTGGCGTTTTGTGTCAATCGCCAGGAAATGAGGCGAGGCTTCTGAGAAGAATCTGTCACGCTCCCTGTGCAGTCGAGATCGATTCAGGACCGGGGTCGCGCAGGGAATGAAATGGCTGAGTGTGCGGGAGAGAGAAATATGGTGCCGAGGGGCAGAATCGAACTGCCGACACCAGCCTTTTCAGGGCTGTGCTCTGCCAACTGAGCTACCTCGGCACAAGGCAAGATGGCGATAAGAGATGCGGTAATTTTCTGTTTGCTGGAGTAACAGCGGCACCATGTTTAGCAGGATTGAATGCGGAAAATCAAGGAACGCGCTTTTGACTGATCTTGACCAGGTTTGTGACGCATGCGTATCCTCGAGAGGAGACAATCGTCATATTTAAAGGACTGGAGAATATGAGCACCGAAGAAACAGAAATCGAAGAAGAATCGAAAGTGGAAGACCCGGAAGAATCCTCAACAGATATTGAGACTCCCCAAGAAGAGGTTGTCGAGGAAGAGATAGTCGATACCCCGACGTACCTTCGTAACCTTTTGGAACAGGCACGCGCGGCCGCTCCCCAATTGAGCCGCCTGGCCGCTTCAGCCAAGAATGAGGCCTTGGTGGCTATGGCCGAGGGGCTGGAAGAAGCCACCGACGCGCTTCTGGAAGAAAATGAAAAGGATATTGAAGCCTTTGACACGAGTAATGGCCGTGAGGCCATGGCCGACCGGCTTCGGCTGACTCCCGAACGCGTCCGTGACATGGCGGACGGGCTCCGGCAAATTGCCAGGTTGCGTGATCCCGTGGGTCAATCAGCAGGCATGCAGGAACGGCCCAACGGCATGAGGGTTGGACGGGTCCGCGTACCCATTGGAGTCATCGGGATCATTTACGAGTCCCGGCCGAACGTCACGGCCGATGCCGCGGCGTTGTGCCTCAAATCAGGGAATGTCTGCGTGCTGCGAGGGGGCTCGGAAGCCATTCATTCCAATATGGCCATCGCCCGCGTGTTATCCGAAGCCGGCGAAAAAGTCGGCATTCCCGAAGGGGCCATTTCCCTGGTGGAACGCACTGAACGGGAAGCGGTGCTGGAATTGCTGAAACAGGATGGATTCATTGACCTGATTATTCCGCGGGGCGGGGAGTCCTTGATGAAACTCGTGACCGAGCACTCGACCATCCCGGTGATCAAGCATGATAAAGGCGTCTGCCATACCTATATCGATGCCGATGCCGATCTTGCGATGGCCGAGGCCATTAGCGTGAATGCCAAGGTCCAACGGCCTTCGACGTGCAATGCCATGGAGACCTTACTGGTCCACCAGGGTATTGCCAAAAAAGTTTTGCCGAAGCTGGGCAAGGCCCTGACGAAGGCCGACGTGGAAATACGGGGTTGCGACAAGACCCGTCAACATCTTCCCGAAGCTCAGATTGCGACGGAAGACGATTATGGTCAGGAGTTTCTCTCGCTGACGTTGGCCGTCAAAGTCGTCAAGGACATGGATGAGGCCATGGATCATATCCGGACGTATGGATCCCGGCATACCGAAGTCATTGTGACCAAGGACTACAGTCGTGCCATGAGATTCCTGCAGGAAGTCGATGCCGGAGCGGTGATGGTCAATGCCTCATCGCGACTCAATGACGGCTATCAATTCGGTCTTGGCGCGGAAATCGGCATCAGCACGACGCGGATTCATGCCCGCGGCCCCATGGGGCTCGAAGATCTGACCTGCTCCAAATATGTCGTGTATGGCTCGGGACAGCTTCGCGAGTAAATTCCGCAGATCCCGCCTAAGGAATCTCTGATTTATTGTGAGAGCGGGATGCAGGGCAAGGCGACCTGCAGCGAAATCTGAGGCTTATCAACCTAGATAGGCGAAGGTTGAGCGAGGACACAACGCAGCCATGCGCCCGATAGTGCAATAAGGCAGGGGTTTCTTAAAACTCGAATCGCCAACCGGCCAGTAGACGCACTGCCGGGTCCGCATTCGCATTATGCCCCGGGTTGTGCATCCAGGCAGCATCGAAGCGCAATTCACCATTGACCAGCGGGTAATACCATTGCGCGGAAACATCGATCTGCCGGCCGGATGGTGCAATCGAAGCCGATACCGGTTGTCGGAGCACGGCCCCATCCCTGGTACGTCCGATGGGAACGGAGAGGGCCGCCCGGCCTCCTTCCACGCGCAGAGGCTGTGAGAGCACAATCCGTATCAAGCCACCATTGGCCAATCGACGCGTGGCATTCAAGGCAAATGCGCTGGTGGTCAAAGAGGACATACGGGTAATGATGCCATTGCGAACCTGCGGGTGTGCCTTGCCGATTTCGGCATCAGCGGCAAGATGCCAACTTCCGATCTCGAAACTTGTCTCAAGACCTGTCACCGCGGCATCTGCCGAGAGTTGCCCGAAAGCACCGGTTGCCATAGTCCCCAACAAGGTTGCCTGCTCTGCCAGCCAGCCAGCCCGGAAGCCGACCGGAACGTCAAACGGCCGCCACGCGAGCGCAACGCCCGAGGTCGGCGATCTGCCCGCAAACCCGGATGCAGTAAATGTCGAGAGCGACATGCCGTTGGATCCGGTGAAGGTCAAGGTCGTGGCGTTGTCCGCCAACATAAAATGCCCGCCGTTGGCACCGGCGAGTCTCTCCCTGTAGCCGAATCGCAGCATCCCATACCCCAGATCCTGTTCGACCGAACCGCCGGCTCGGGCCGGCGTGAACGTCGCCAGGCGTCCAGGGGTGCGTCGCGTGATAGGGGACTGCGCCGTCAACTCGCGAAGCCGTACCAGGGAAGACGGCCCTCTGGACGCACCGGTGAAATTGGAAAGTTTGAACCAGAACGGCGCACCCAGACTGTCGAACGCGGCAATTTCCTGCCCCGCCAGTGACTGTCCCAGTCCGTCGCCGAGTGCGCCGCCGAGTCGGAGACTGGTCGTGTGGACGTCGACGCCCGGACTGCCCACCGTGTTGCCGAATGTGATCCCTGTTGCACCCACGGGCGACGTCGCCGCTCCAAGATCCAGCATGCCCTGACCATAGATTGCCCGGTCGGAAAATTTTCCATCTTTGTCGGCAGTGGCGAAAAGCCTCGTCACGAGTGCCGTATTCGGAAGTTGATCGCGAAAAAGTTGTTTCATCACCGCTAGCGAACCGGATACCATCGGTGCGGCGACGGATGTTCCGGGCACGGACCAAAAACCCCTTGCGGGTCCACCTTGTTGATTGGGACCGAAATAGGCCACCGAAACATCGACCCCGGGCGCCGCGATGCACCACTCGGCCGAAATGCCACAGCGGTTGGAAAAGCGAGCGATATCACCTTCTTGGTCCACGGCAGCGACCGCAATTGAATGTCCTTGCAATTCTTCGATCCGCGCGACCATGCCGGCTAATATAGATGGCGAACTGGCGTTCAGCGACCCGGCCGGGTTTCCTCTAATATCCGTTTGATCGTTTCCGTCACAATTGGCAGTGCCCGGGGTACAGGTGAAGCCGTGCCAATTGCCGGTAGCCCAGACTAGAATCGTTTTGTCCTGAGCGCCCGTCTGCGCCAAGGCGGCAAGCGTGCGGTCATAAGAGGAGCGGAGGTCCGGTGCGGTATAGTTTTCGATGATTCCGAGATAGCCAAAACTCAAATTCAGGATGTCCAGATCCTGTCCCAGGACATGCTCATAAAGCATGGCATCTTCTGCATCGACTCTTTCCAAGGCTGTTAATGTTATCGGTGCATGAAGGGTCCCCGGAGGCGGTGGATCTGAAAGCGGCCTCGCGAACATCTTCAGGTCAGCGCCCCAAGCGACACCGTAGAAACCGTGTTCGCGGAAATCAGGTCGGACATTTTCCGGGTTTGCCCCGATGACACTGGCAACTGCCGTACCATGAGAGGGTTTTTCTATACCCGATTCATCGACCGCGCCGGCAAGAAATTCCTCCGATATGGTTTTGTCTGCGAATAAGAAATGCTCCGTATCAATGCCCGTATCAATCAACCCGACGGTCACGCCCTGGCCGGGTGCCACGTCTGCGCCTTTAGCCAGTTCGAGGTGCGCATACGCTCGATCCGCGTTGATGGCGCCCAGGCCCCATTGATTGGAAAAATCAGTTGAGGCGCCATGGATTTGCCGGATCTTTTCCAGTTCCTCACTGTACCGTGATGACTCGATGCACCCGAACTCAGCAGTGTCGATGCAGGTCGGCATCATTGGTCTGCTCCCTCCGCCTCCACCACCGCAGCCGGACAAGGCTACGGTGAAAGCCGTCGCCAGGCAAAAGAAAAGTCTTGTCGTGTTCATGAATGACTGCTCCTCAATGACTGAAGAATGAAGGGGATGGAAGGGTTAGGCAATCGGACACACTTTCGAGGATTAGGGGGAAAGTTGAGAACTGATCTCAATGCTGAAACGGTAGAAATTATTTGTCAAGGCGGAAAGGACGGTTACAGACTATTTTTATGCCTTCCGGCCTAAAATATAAATCTTCCGGCAAATTTTGTTGGTATGGTGTCACGCAAAGGACAGCACGCGATGGGGAGTAGAGCCGGCGTCACGTCGAGCATGTGGAAGGTGTGCGTGAACGAAGTTCAGGCAGAGACAAGGTGTGTTTTAGACCGTACGGGGCGAAGTTCAGTTCGTATTGACCGCGTTGCCTTCAGGAGGTGTGAGCGTGGCTGGAGGGTTCCAACCATCCGGCTTCTGTATTTCCCGCTTAAAATTCGAATCGCCAACCGGCCAGTAAGCTCAAGGCAGGTTTTGCGCGCGCATTGTGCCCGAAGTTATGTATCCAGGTGGCATCAAAACGCAGTTCGTTGCCATCGGCGAGCGCGTGGTACCATTGCGCCGATAGATCGATTTGCCGGCCGGACGGTACAAGATTGGCCGTCACCGGCTGCTGCAGGACGGCGCCGTCCTTGGTACGGCCGATAGGAACGGAGAGTGCCGCCCGGCCGTCCTCCACTCGCAGGGGCTGCGAGAGTGAAAGCCGTATCAAGCCATCATTCCCCAGCCTTCGCGTTGCATTGACGGCAAACGCGCTGGTCATCAAGGAGGACATACGGTCAATCATTCCACCGTGAAGCCGCGGGCGGGCCGTGCCGATTTCAGCATCAGCGCCAAGTCGCCATTGCCCGATCTCGAATTCCGTCTCAATACCCGTAACAGCGGCATCAGCCGACAATCGTCCAAAAGCCCCGGTTGCCATAGTCCCCAACAAAGTTGCCTGCTCTGCCAGCCACCCGGCGCGGAAGCCGACCGGCACGTCAAACGGCCGCCATGCGAGCGCCACGCCCGAGGTCGGCTGTCTGCCCGCAAACCCGGACGCGGTAAATGTCGAGAACGACATGCCGTTGTTCCCGGTAAAGGTCAACGTCGTGGCGTTGTCCGCCAATGTAAAATGCCCGCCGTTGGCACCGGCGGGTCTCTCCCGGTAGCCGAACCGCAGCATGCCGTATCCTAGATCCTGTTCGACCGCACCACCGGCTCGGGCTGGCGTGAACGTCGTCAGTCGCCCGGCGATACGTCGCGTGACAGGGGACTGCGCGGTCAACTCACGGAGCCGCATCAGTGAAGATGGCCCTCTGGCAACACCGGTGAAATTGGAAAGTTTGAACCAGAACGGGGCTCCCAGACTATCGAACGCGGCGATTTCCTGCCCCGCCAGCGACCGCCCCAATCCATCACCCAGCGCGCCGCCGAGCCGGAGGTCGGTCGATTGAATATTGACTCCGGGACTGCCTACCGTGTTGCCGAAGGTGATACCGGTTATGCCCACGGGCAACGTCGCCGCCCCCAAATTTATCAGGCCTTGGCCATAAATCTCCCGGTCGGCATACTTGCCGCTTTTGTCCGCGGTGGCGAAAAGCCTCGTCACCAGTGCCGTATTCGGAAGTTGATCGCGAAAAAGCTGTTTCATGAGCGCGAGCCCGCCCGAGACCAGCGGCGCGGCAACGGACGTGCCGGCAACGTATGCGGCCCACCTGATTCCGGGGAGACCCTCACGGGAGGGGCCAAAATAGGCTGCGGTAAACTCCTCACCCGGGGCAGCGAGGCACCAGTCGGCCGCAATGCCGCAGCGGTTGGAAAAATGGGTGATAGCACCGTCTTGCTCCAGCGCGACAACGGCAATGGAATGGCCTCGCAGTTCTTCGATTCGTGCGGCCAAACCGGCGAATATACTCGGCGAGCTTGCACTAAGAGATCCGGCAGGGTTTCCCTGAATATCCAGTTGATCATTTCCGTCACAATTGTCAGTGTCCGGGGTACAGGCAAAGCCGTGCGAATTGCCCGCAGCCCAGACCAGGATGGTTTTGTCTTGAACGCCCGTCTGCGCCAAGGCCGTGGTTGTCCGGCCATAATGGGAGCGGATGTCTTGTGCGGCATAGTTTTCGATGAGTCCATATGCACCGAAACTCAAATTCAGGATATCCATGTCCTGTCCCAAAACATACTGATAGAGTTCGGCATCGTACCTGTCGCGATTTTCCAGGGCGCTCAGCGTGATCGGTCTATAGAGAGTCCCCCGAGGCGGGACTTCCCCGAGCCGAACGGCGAACATCTTCAGGTCGGCGCCCCAGGCGACGCCGTGAGAGGTGGTGTCAGAATGGAAAGGAAGGCCGTTAATATATATAATTGATTGGGGTCTGGCCCCAATCACGCTGGCAACCGCAGTCCCGTGTGAATACCTATCACCCTGTTCATCGACGGCACCAGCCAGGAATTCTTCCGATATGGTTGCGCCTGAGAATACGTAATGCTCTGTATCAATCCCGGTATCCATCAGGCCAATGGTCACACCCGCCCCAGGTTCTACATCCGGTCCCTGGGAGAGTTCGAGATTGGCATAGGCTTGATCTGCCCGGATCGCCCCCAGCTCCCATTGATTGGAAATTTGGGTTCTGTGAGTCTCCGTGACCTTTTTCAATTCCTCCTCGTATCGTGATGCCGAAATGCACCCGAACTCGGCGGTTTCGAAGCAAGCTGGCATCATTGGACTGCTTCCGCCGCCACCGCCGCAACCGGGCAACACCGCCGTACAAGCCATCACGAAACCGAAGAAAAGTCCTTTCGTGTTCATAATGATTGTCCCTCAATGACTAAAAGACGAGGTGAATGAAAAGCGTAGGGAATCCGGCATACTTTCAAATTCCAGGAAACAAGTTGAAACCCCAATCTCATATTGGAAAAGCGGAAGTCACCTGTCAAGAAAAAATTGGGGTCAAAAAAACCGATTTTATACTGTTCGATTTATAAGACCCTTTTCTCAGCGTGTCCGATAGGGATGCGTTCAGGCATCACGAGAGTGAAGCCACGATGTTCGGGAAGGTCAAGAAATAAGGATGGCAGGCGAAACGAGGAAGTCGATTTCTGTCGAGGTCTTCGTTATGATGTGGACGTTACTTCCACCATTGCTCCAACAAGCAGTCCTTTTGCACGAGTGAGAATTTGAAGAGCCATTCCACAATTCTATCTGCCATTATTCAAAACCCGGCGAGTTTCGGACTTGAAGGCAACCGGGCGCTCGTTGCTAACGCGTCGTCGGACAGCATGATGTGCAAACAGTTGATCACCGGCCACCTCGTGGTGCATGGCCCGTTGGGACGGAGAATTTTGATGACCGATCCCGAAGGTCATCCCCTTCATGAATGTGAATGGGCGGAACAGGCCGACGGCACGGTCCATCTGGTCTCGGCCCGGCTTTACTTGGACTGGGGACAATGGGTCGGCCTGAAACCTGCCGGGCTGGTGAATGCCATGAAGCTGGATCTGACAACCCGGCCTGATTGGCAGTCCTTGACCCGGGAAGCTCTTCGCATGATGGCTTCCCGGGTCATGGGAGTGCCCATCGAAGAAGTCCGCTTCTTTTATGTCGATGATGATCTCGAGCTCGATCAGACTACCGGACAGGCCACGATTCGCCAACGGAAGGATGCCTTCTATGTGTTGGAAGACGGCACCTGGAACCGGGCGCGATTTATGTCCTGCATGAGTGCCATGCATTGGGCAACTATCGATTACTTGCCGGTCGTGGAATTGTTCAAGTCATTGTTGCCGGGAACGGGCAGCGCCGCGTTTGAACTGATCCGCGGGCTGTATGACGATCAGAACCCTCAGAACCCGCGACCCCTGCAATACCGGGGCATTCCAACTTATCCATCGGCAGCGGCTTTCGGGCTATTCAGCAATTTCTTTACGGCAACGCACCAGGCCGGGGAAAATCCTTTTACCGTCTTCATGGATCCTCCCCGGTCGCATGAAGTCGATTGGATGCCGAATCCGCATCCGCCCGTGCGTTACGTCGATGTAAGCCATCGGATTTGCCTGACGGTCAAACAGGGAAACGTGCAAAAGGTGACGAAAATGGATGACGCGAGCGGCCTTCCGTTTGTGCCCCCGAATCAGCAAGGGTTCGCTCCCTGTGAGAAACGGGTGGCCGTAACCTCCGACCGGCTGTGTTTATCTTCCCACAAGACCTCACATCAAATTCCTTTGCGGCAGACCTGGGGCATCACGCAACAGCATCAGGCAAGCGATCCGGCTACCGTAAACGAGAAGAATTCCTGGGAAGGATTTTTTCCCGACGGAGTTCCCATAGTTTCGGCACGGGAAGCCTATTCGGCCGTGCTGCTGTATCCTGTAGATGATGTGCCGATCGGTGAACTCCCGAGCCAACCCTTTGTGGCTGATTTCTTGAGCGATTTCATCGAGCAGGATCAGGCTCTGGCCGTTCAAGTCCAACAGTCCCGCCAAATCCTCATTCGCGGATTTGACGGGGTCATCGGTTCCTTGCTGGATTTTGACCGGCCGGAAGCCACGACCATCGTCTATTCGCAGGCAGCCTATGCCCAAAAACATGCGCAGGCGGCATGGAACCAATTGGCCCGGAACAACCGGTTGGACCGGCAAACGTCCTATCGTTTCCTGAGCGAAGACGCGTTTCACCGTGACGCTTTCACGTATGACCTCATGTACGACTGGCTGCCGTTTGCTTTGTATGACGACGCGCCGGCGTTACAAGGCCATCTGCACCGGATTAACGAGGTACTCCGGCCCAACGCCTTGGTGTTTCTTGCCGGTCCGGATTCGCTGTCCTCCATAATCTCCAGGCTTCCGCTGGAAATCGTATTTTGCGACCTTGTCTCGAATTTGCAGCCTTTTCACATGCATCGATCGATTTTGCCTAAAGCGATACTGAATTCTTGTCTGTCCGTCTGGATTCTCAAAAAATCGTAACCCGCACCCGACAGTCAGCCGTACCCTTCTCTGTCTTTATCCCGTCGCCTGCGGGCGTGGCGGATTTATTCGAGCTCTTGACTAAACCCTCCTGACCTTTTAGGATATCTCCACCTTTAATGCTCATCCTGAGAGGTGAGGAAGGAGTTCAGTCATGATCACGTGCTTGGGCAAATGCTGCCCCACATTCGATTAACCTTCTTCTCGTTTAGCGAGAGGGAGGTTTTTTTTTGCATACGTGAGGGTTATGTCCCAGACGAATCCGAAACCCTGCCACGAATCCGTTATCATGGACAGCCATGAAATGACCCGTGCCTTGACCAGGATCGCCCATGAAATTTTGGAGCGGAACAAGGGCTGTCACGACGTCGGCCTGGTGGGCATTCGCACCGGCGGAGTCCATCTGGCCCAGCGGTTACAGCGACTGGTCGCGCAAATCGAGCAAACGGACGTGGCCCTGGGGGAACTGGATATTACGCTCTATCGGGATGATTTGTCTCTTCGTAGAGATCAGCCCGTTCTCAAGAAAACAGACATCCCGTTTCACATTTCGGATTTCAAAATTATCCTGGTCGATGACGTGTTGTTCACGGGAAGAACCATTCGTGCCGCCATGGACGGCCTCATGGATTTGGGCCGGCCGGTAGAAATTCAACTGGCGGTGTTGGTTGATCGGGGACACCGGCAACTGCCCATTAGAGCCAATTACGTGGGTAAAAATATTCCCACGGCCAAAGATGAAAATATTCGAGTATTCCTTGAGGAATTAGGCGAAGAAGATCGCGTGGCCAAGCTCATCAACGGAGAGGGTATGGCATGAGCTTCAAACGGAAAGATCTCCTTGGTCTCGCCGGACTGTCGCCTGAAGAAATAGCCCTGATTCTGGAAGCGGCGGAACCTTTTAAGGAAGTCAGTGGACGAGAGATTAAAAAAGTTCCGGCTCTCCGAGGTAAGACCGTGGTCAATTTGTTCTTTGAACCCAGCACGCGGACCCGCACGTCTTTCGAGTTGGCGGCCAAACGGCTGAGCGCCGACGTGGTGAATTTTTCACCCTCCTCGAGCAGCGTGGTGAAAGGGGAAACGTTACTCGATACCGCGCGAAATATCGAGTTCATGCAGGCCGACATTCTGGTGCTCCGGCACTCGTCCGCGGGATCCGCTGAGATCCTGGCCAGGAACAGCCGGTTGTCGGTCATCAATGCCGGCGACGGATGGCACGAGCATCCCACGCAAGCCCTTTCGGACTTGCTGACGATCAAAGAGAAGAAAGGGCAGGTTCAGGATCTGCAAGTGGCCATTGTGGGAGACCTGGCTCACAGCCGGGTGGCGCGATCCAATATTCACGCGTTGACGAAAATGGGAGCGAAAGTGCGTGCTGTGGGCCCTCCGACCATGATCCCGCTGTATTTGCATCGGCTTGGGGTTGAGGTCTATCACGACTTTGACGAAGCGATTTCCGGAATCGACGTCGTGATCATGTTGCGACTCCAACTCGAACGACAAGGGCGTTCACTCTTTCCTTCCATCAGGGAATACGCCCGATTGTACGGCCTGACTTCGGAACGGGTCCAACGGGCGGCCAACGACGTGCTCGTCATGCATCCCGGGCCGGTCAATCGAGGCGTTGAAATCGCCCATGACGTGGTTGACGGCAGTTCCGCCGTGATCCTGGACCAGGTCGCGAACGGCGTGGCCGTGCGAATGGGACTTATGTATCTGCTGTCGCAACAAAATTAACGGTGATGAGTATAAAGGCAACCGGCAACCCCTTTGACTGTCATTCCCGCGAACGCGGGAATCCAGAGTCGTTGTCCTTGCGAACAAAAGAAGAAGAAAAGGCCCTGGATCCCCGACTAAAAAATGTCGAGGATGACAGGGCGAGAGTCGAAGATGACAGACTGGAAAGAGGCGACTCTTTTAATCACTTCGTATTCAGGCAGTAACCTGCATGGCAAATGACATGAAAATTCTTATCGCCGGCGGGCAGGTTGTCGATCCCGGTCAATGGAACGGCGTGGCCGACGTGCTGATCGAAGAGGGAAAAATCAGCGCGGTGGAGCCGAACCTGCAACAAAAATTGCAGAAGGTCAAAGGGCTGACGATCATCGACGCAAAGGGGCTGCTCGTATGTCCGGGATTCGTGGATTTGCACGTTCATTTTCGGGAACCGGGATTCGAATATAAGGAAACGATTGCCACGGGCAGTGCCGCGGCCGTGGCCGGCGGCTTCACCTCGGTGTGTTGCATGCCCAATACCCATCCGATCAACGACTCCCGATCGGTCACGGAATTTATCCTTGCCCAGGCCTCGGCTGCCGGGAAAGCCAGGGTTTTCCCCATCGGAGCCATTACCAAGGGCTCGAAAGGTGAGGAACTCGCGGAAATCGGGGAATTGTTCGATGCCGGTTGCGTGGCCATTTCCGATGATGGGTTTCCGGTCATGAACAGCCTGGTCATGCGTCGAGCCATGGAATATGCCTCGGCCTTTCATCTTCCGGTTATCGATCACTGCGAAGACTCGCTCCTCTCCCGCGGCGGCAGTATGCATGAAGGCGCGGTGTCCACCGAACTGGGTATTCCCGGAATCCCGAAAGCCGCGGAAGAAGTCATGGTGGCCCGGAACATTGCCCTGGCCGAATTGACCGGAGCACGGTTGCATTTGCCTCACGTCAGCACGTTGGGCTCGGTCAGGATGGTGCGGGAAGCCAAGGAACGCGGGATTCCCGTCACCGCGGAAGCCTGCCCACATCATTTTTCGCTCACGGATGAGGCCGTTCGTTCATATGACGCCAACGCCAAAATGAATCCTCCGTTGCGGACGGATGAGGACGTGCAGGCCGTTAAGGAAGGGTTGCGCGACAATACCATTGACATCGTGGCCACCGATCACGCTCCGCACGCCGTCCAGGAGAAACAATTGGAATTCGACGCGGCTCCGTTCGGCATCATCGGATTGGAAACGGCTCTTCCTCTCACTCTGAATCTTGTAGAAGAAGGAGTCCTGTCGCTGGAGCAGGCCATTACCAAATTGACGCGGGAACCGGCTCGCGTGTTCGGTTTGCCCCATGGCGCCCTTGTACCGGGAAGCGAGGCTGATGTCACGTTGATCGACCCGGCTGCCACGTGGGTTGTGGATACCTCGCGGCTGCATTCCCTCAGCCGCAATACGCCGTTTGCCGGTTGGACCATGAAAGGGAGGGTCGTCAAGACGTTGGTCAACGGGAACGTGGTGTATGATCGGGATGAAAAAGAATGAGCACAAAATGAAGAGCCTGCTTTATTAAGGCAGGCTTGTCCGGCAGGAGCGATGAATGGCCCGACGCATTTCAGGCTGGCAACTTTCCTGTTCCCTGCTGGAATTGCTGGGGCTCATGATGTGGATCGGAAGCCTGACCGCCCTTCTGACGATGGTGATCCCCGCTGTGTTCAATACCCTGGGGATGGAAACGGGCGGCCGGTTCTTACGTCGCGTCTTTGACGGGTATAATGCCGTGGTCGGAGGCGTCGTCATGGTGCTGATCGGCACGGCGCTTTTTCGATATTGGAAACACCGGCGGAAGCCGGAGGGGAGTCTGCCGGTGAAACGATCCGAGGTCGGCCTGTTGGTGGCGCTGACGCTTGTGACGTGTTTGGTGGTCGCGGTCTTGGGACCAAAGGCTGTTGCCTTACAGGAGATCGCGTTTGACGCGGACTCGCCGGAGGCCAAGAAAACGGCCCTTGAGGCTTTCTTTCGAATGCATATGATTGTACGGGCCCTTCATCTGATCAATGCCGGGCTGGCCATCAGTTTGCTCGTCGTCAAATTCCGGCACTGGGTTCGGAACCAAGGCGCGTTTGGGTTTGAATGAAAAAAGCGATTCTTGCATTAGCCGATGGGACCGTTCTTGAAGGACGGGCTTTGGGATTTGAGGGCGAAACGTCCGGTGAGGTGGTCTTCAATACCGCTATGACCGGGTATCAGGAAATCCTCACGGATCCCTCATACAAAGGACAGATGGTGCTGATGACCTGTCCGCATATCGGCAATTATGGAATTTCGCCGGAAGATAATGAATCCCGGCGCACGTGGGCCGAAGGATTTATCGTGACTGAAGCGTCCCGTCGTCCCAGCAATTGGCGCTCGGAGCTTTCATTGCACGAGTATTTGGTGCATCATCGAATCGTGGGCATTGAAGGAATCGACACCAGGTATCTGACGCGCCATCTACGCACGCACGGTTCGCAAGCAGGAATCGTCGCGCACATCGCCGGCGGGAAGGGTTCCCATGACGATCTGGTGGCAAAAGCGAAGGCGCTTCCTTCCATTTCCCAACAGGATCTGGTTGGAACCGTGACCTGCGATTCCGCGTATCAATGGAACGAAGGCACCGGGGCGTGGCCGCAGCGTTTGAATGCACATGGGCAAGTCGATCCGACTCCGGCGAGACGCTTCCACGTCGTGGTTTACGACTTTGGGGTGAAACAGAATATTTTGCGGCGGCTGGTGGACGAAGGGTGTACGGTGAGCGTGGTTCCCGCATCTGCCACGGCAGAGACGGTTCGCACCATGAATCCGGACGGTATATTCTTGTCCAATGGCCCCGGTGACCCCGAGGGGGCGTCGTATGCGGTTCCCCATATCCAGGATTTGATCGGATGGCGGCCCATCATGGGCATCTGTCTCGGTCACCAGATATTGGGGCTGGCGTTGGGGCTCTCCTCGTATAAATTGAAGTTCGGACACCATGGCGCCAACCATCCCGTAATGGACCTACGATCCCGAAAAGTCGAGATTACCTCACAAAATCACAACTTCGCGGTTCGTCTGTCTTCAGCCGAGCAAACGAAGGGTCTGTTGGAGACGCCCTGGGGGCAATTCGAAGCAACGCACGTGAGTCTCAATGATGAATGTTTGGAGGGGCTTGTCGGCAAAACAGCGCCGGTTCTTTCGGTCCAGTATCATCCGGAGGCCTCTCCGGGTCCGCATGATTCCTCTTACCTGTTCGGGCAATTTCGAACCATGATGGAACAAACCCATGCCTAAGGTTTTCTTTCTCGGCCTCGTGCTGCTGGCAGTGACGGGCTGCACCTCGTCATTGTTCCCCAAAACGAGCCCGCTGGAAGAAGTCGTCCTTTCAGGCGAGGCACGGGATAAAGTTCTGCTGGTCGAGATTTCGGGAGTTTTGACTTCGGCCAAACCCGGCGGCGTGCTCGACCGGTTCTTTGACCGGCTGAGCCTTCCCGCGCGATTCAAGGAAGTACTCACCAAGGCCGCGGAGGACGAGGACGTCAAGGCGATCGTGTTGCGGATCAACACGCCGGGAGGGACCGTCACGGCTTCGGATATCCTGTATCATGAGATTGAAGAATTAAAGAAAACCCGGAAAGTCCCGGTCATCGCCTCCATCATGGACCTGGGCACCTCGGGCGGCTATTACGTGGCGATGGCCGCGGACCGGGTCGTGGCGCATCCATCGTCGGTGACGGGGAGTTTGGGTGTCATTATGCTGACGCTCAATGCGTCGGGGCTGATGGAAAAAATCGGTGTCCGGGCCAATGCCGTCGTGTCAGGACCTCATAAAGACATGGGGTCGCCATTCCGCACCATGACCGATCAGGATCGTGCCATTTTTCAGGGCGTGATCGATAATTTTTATGCCCGGTTTCTTCAGGTCATTGAACAGGGGAGACCGGATCTGAAACCCGAGACCATTCGTCATTTGGCCGATGGTCGAATTTATTCGGCGACCCAAGCCAAAGACCATGGTCTGGTTGATGTGATAGGCTATTTGGATGATGCGCTTGAACTCGCCAAGAAGGAAGCCGGAATTGAAGAAGCGCAGGTTGTCATGTACCAGCGTTCCGGCGGCTATCACCCGAATATCTATGCCCAAGGACCCGGGGGGCTCAGTCGGACCGCTGGGACGTTTCCCAAGCTCGATCCGGTTTCTCTGCTGTTGACGGGAGGCACGCCTGCGTTCATGTACCTTTGGCTTCCATAGAAGGAACTGAACAGATCGAATTGACTGGTGATGACATGAATTTCTCCATGCCCAAGCTTCGGAAGATTGTCGCCCTCTGCGGGCTCCTGCTGTTGGCCGGCTGTATCAAAGCTCCGGGGACCGCGCGCGACCAGGTTATCTTTCTTTCCGAGGAAAAGGAAATTGCATTGGGAGTCAGTGCCTTTCGCGACGTACTGCGACAGGCCAGGCTCAGCGCCAATCCCGAAATCAACGAAATGGTCAACCGTGTGGGCCGGCGCATAGCAGCCGCAGCCAATAAACCCGAATACAATTGGGAATTTGCGGTGATTCAAGACGACAGCATGGTTAATGCCTTTGCCCTTCCGGGAGGAAAAGTTGCCATTTTTACGGGTATCCTGAAACACGCGAAAAACGAAGACGGGTTGGCCACGGTCATGGCCCATGAAGTCGCGCATGCTCTCCAGCGCCATGGCGCTGAACGCATGAGTCGTGGCATTCTCGATCAAATCGCCCAAATTGGCATCCTTGCCGGGGCTGCCAGTGGCGCCGTCAACCCTCAGCTTGCCATGGGCGCCATGAGCGCGTACGGCGTGGGCGTCACGCTTCCGCACAACCGAAAACAGGAATCGGAAGCCGACTATGTTGGTCTCAAACTCATGGCGAAGGCCGGATATGACCCGCGTGAAGCTATTGGTTTCTGGGAGCGCATGAGTGGATGTCCGAGGCAGATGATCGGAAAGTTTTGTTTCCGATCAAATGCGGCCGTCCCTGAATTTCTTTCGACTCACCCGTCGGACGTCACGCGGATTCGACAAATCGAGGCCTGGATTCCCGAGGCCATGCGACATTATCGACCGCACAAAGATGATGTCGACTCGACCACAAGCACCCCCGAACCCCCAGCGCAGACTTCAAATTCAAAGAGCTGATACTTCATGCCGAAACGGAACGATTTGCGCCGCATTTTACTCATCGGCTCCGGCCCCATTGTGATCGGCCAAGCCTGTGAATTCGATTATTCCGGTACCCAAGCCTGCAAGACCTTGAAACAGGAAGGGTATGAAGTGGTGCTCATCAACAGTAATCCCGCCACGATTATGACCGATCCCGACCTGGCGGATCGAACCTATATCGAACCCATTACGGTCGAGGTGGTGGAACGGATCCTCGAACACGAACGTCCCGATGCCTTGCTCCCCACGATGGGCGGTCAAACGGCATTGAACGTGACCATGAGCCTTCATGAACGGGGCTTGCTTGAAAAATACAACGTGCAACTCATCGGGGCCAATTACGAAGCCATCAACAAAGCTGAAGATCGCGAGGCTTTCAAACGGGCCATGCAAAACATCGGCGTGGACACGCCGCTGAGCCGCTTGATTCGGAACCGGGAAGAGGCCATGAGTTTTCTGGAAATCGTCGGATTTCCGGCCATTGTTCGCCCTTCCTTTACGTTGGGAGGAACCGGAGGGAACATCGCCTATAATCGTGAAGAGTTCGAACAATACGTTGATTGGGCGTTACTGAGCAGTCCTGTCGGTGAGGCGTTGATCGAACGCTCATTGATCGGATGGAAGGAATATGAACTCGAAGTCATGCGGGACCTGAAAGACAACGTCGTGATTGTCTGTCCCATAGAAAACTTCGACGCCATGGGAATTCATACCGGTGACAGCATCACGGTGGCTCCGGCCATGACCCTGACGGATAAGGAATATCAACGCATGCGGGACGCCGCGATTCGCATTATCCAGGAGATCGGCGTTGATACCGGTGGGTCGAATATTCAATTCGCCCTCAATCCCGAAAATGGGGAGATGATCGTGATTGAAATGAACCCGCGCGTGTCGCGGAGTTCGGCCCTGGCCTCCAAGGCTACCGGATTTCCGATTGCGAAAATCGCGGCGAAATTGGCCGTCGGGTATACCCTGGATGAAATTGCCAACGATATTACCAAGGTGACGCAAGCTTCTTTTGAACCCACGATCGACTACGTCGTCGTCAAGATTCCGCGATTTGCGTTTGAAAAATTTCATGGTTCCAATCCCACGCTCACGACCCAGATGAAATCCGTGGGTGAGGCGATGGCATTGGGCAGAACCTTTAAAGAAGCGTTTCAAAAAGCCTTACGGTCCCTGGAAACCGACCGCTGTGGCTTGATCTCCCTCAACGGGTTGGACCATTACCTTCCTGGAGACGAACTCAGCCCATCCGTTTCGGAACACATGGCCATTCAAGTCGCCCATCCGGATCGTCCCTGGCACATCGCGGATGGCCTGCGTACCGGCATGTCCAAAGACGAAATCTTTGCGGCCACGCACGTTGATCCGTGGTTTCTGGATCAAATCGAGGAACTTGTGCTGTTTGAACAACGACTGCTGGCCCGTGCCCGTGCTCAAGAATCAAGAGGTGAGTCGATACTGGACGCGCTGTTCAATAGCTCGGAGGAGCTTGAGCTGCTCAAGGAGGCAAAGCGTTTAGGGTTTTCGGACCAACGATTGGCCCAATTGCTCGGCGTGATGGCCGCAGCAGTGCGGTCGTTTCGAACCGCTCATCTGCCTCACGTCACGTATTCAAGAGTCGATACTTGCGCCGCGGAATTCGAAGCTCTCACCCCCTATCTGTATTCCACCTACGGCCAGGAATGTGAAGCACGCCCGACGGACCGGGAAAAAGTCGTTATTTTGGGCGGCGGGCCGAATCGGATCGGGCAGGGGATCGAATTCGACTATTGCTGTGTTCATGCCACTTTGGCCTTACGGGAACTGGGTATTGAAACCATCATGGTGAATTGCAATCCCGAAACGGTGAGCACGGATTACGACACCTCCGATCGACTCTATTTCGAACCGCTCGTCGAGGAAGACGTGTTGAACATCATGGAAGTGGAACGGCCCATGGGAGTCGTCGTGCAATTCGGTGGGCAAACGCCGCTCAAGTTGGCACTTCCTTTGGCGCGGGCGGGGATTCCGATTTTAGGCACCAGTCCGGACGCCATCGACCGGGCGGAAGATCGTGAGCGATTCAGTGAATTGATCACCACGTTGGGGCTGCGGCAACCTCGAAACGGTGTGGCACGCTCCGGCGAAGAAGCGTTCGCCGTGGCTTCACGGATCGGGTACCCGGTCATTGTTCGCCCATCGTACGTTTTGGGCGGACGGGCGATGCAGATCGTCTACGACGAACAGTCACTTCAGTTGTACATCGAAAATACCGTCATGAGTACGGACCAATATCCACTCTTAGTAGACCAGTATTTGACCGATGCCATTGAGGTTGACGTGGATGCGATTTGCGACGGGGTCGACGTTGTCGTGGCCGGTATCATGGAACACGTGGAAGAAGCCGGCATTCATTCGGGGGATTCCGCCTGTTCCCTCCCTCCGCATTCATTGTCGGAAAGCTTGATCGATCGGATTCGCGTCCAAACCGTGGCCTTGGCGCGTGATCTTCACGTGGTCGGTCTCATGAACGTGCAATTTGCCGTTCAGGGGAATGAGGTGTTTGTTCTGGAAGTCAACCCCAGGGCTTCCCGAACGGTCCCGTTCGTGAGCAAAACCATTGGAGTTCCCTTGGCCAAACTTGCAATGAAGACCATGGTCGGACATTCACTCAGGGACCTGAATTTCACCGAGGTTCCGGTCACGCGGCATATCGCGGTCAAGGAATCGGTTTTCCCCTTTACGAAACTGGGAAACGTTGACGTGCTCTTGGGGCCTGAAATGCGTTCAACCGGGGAAGTGATGGGGATCGATCAGGATTTCGGATGGGCCTTTGCAAAATCTCAGGCCGCGGCGAGTTTGAGTCTGCCTCAGATGGGCACCATCATCATGAGCGTGAAAGACGGTGACAAACCCGGGACGGTCGATGTTGCCAATCGTTTGCAAACGTTGGGGTTCAAGCTTCAAGCCACGAGGGGAACGGCCGCGTATCTACGAGAACGCGGTCTCGAAGTGGAACCCGTGAATAAGGTGAAAGAAGGACGTCCCCATCTTGTGGATCACATTAAGAACCGGCAAGCACAGTTGGTCGTCAATACCGTGGGCACCACGTCCTCACAAGGTGATTCCTTGCCTATTCGACGGGAAGCACTCCAACAGAACATTCCGTATTTCACCACGATCCAAGGCATCCAGGCCGCGGTGACGGCCATTGAGGCCATGCGAAAAGCGTCACTCACGATCAAACCGTTGCAGGACTATCATCCAGCTTGATCTCCAGAAATTTTTGTTGGCGCTTGCCTCAATCGATCGAGGTGCACCTGCTCTTGGATTTTCTATGGCAGGGTTTTTCCGTTGCACGCCTTTGTGGCGTCAAGCGGCGGGGAATCAACGTTGCAGGGCAGTGACTCTACATATTTTGCCCCTTCAGATTTCGTGATACAATCGCCATGACTTGGGCAGGCAGGGTGTTTTTACTTATTGGTTGGAGGGCCTCATGAAGAAGATCCTGGTCGTTTATGCATATGTCGTGTGTTTTGTGGTGGTGGTGGGTTTTTTCGTCAGTTTGACATTTGCCCTTCATGGGATTGTGCAAACACAGTTTCCTGAAATCACCCTGGAGCGTTCCATTTATGAGATACACCAAACGAATAATGCATTCATGCGCACCATGTATTTCAGAGGCGTCTACCCATCGGAGGAAAAGACCGACACTGGAATTGATGGAAAGGACTACCGGGACAACCAGCAGGTGACCGAATTACGCAAGGAAAGTTATCAAGCTTACTTGAAAGTCCAGCAACGTATGGGTGTGCGGACCATCATACATTCGTTGATAATGTTTGGAGTGTACGGGATCGCGTTTGTCATGCACTGGAAATTGGCAAAACGGGTACAAAGAGATTCACCTGAGAAAGAATAGTGGAAGTCTACAAGTAGAAGAATGATGCGTGTTCCAATGACAAAAAAAGGATATGAGGCGCTCAAGGCGGAATTGGACCGGTTGCGGAAAGTCGAGCGTCCGCAAAACATTCAGGACATCGCCGAAGCTCGTGAACATGGCGATTTGCGTGAAAATGCCGAATTCAAGGCGGCGAAGGAGCGACAGCAATATATCGACACGCGGATGAGTGAGATCGAACATAAATTAGGCGATGCACAGATCATCGAGTCCGGTACCGGCCCCAGTGAGACCGTGGTGTTCGGGACCACGGTCCGTCTCCTGGAAATTGATTCGGAGGAAGAAAAAGCCTACACCCTTGTCGGCCAGGAAGAAGCCGACCTCAAAAACGGCTCGATTTCCGTGCAATCGCCGATCGGACGCGCATTAATCGGTCACCGCGTCGGGGACGTGGTGCAAGTGAATCGACCGGCGGGCATGATCGAGTACGAAATTCAAGAAATCTTTTTTCCGGAGTAACCCCATGCCATCAGCCATATCCGTTCTGACGTTACTCACCGACTTCGGCGCCCAAGATCATTTTGTCGCCAGCATGAAAGGGGTGATCCTTGGCATTAATAACCAGGCCCGGATCATCGATGTCTCGCATCACGTCAAACCATATTCCGTTGAAGAAGCCGCTTTCCTGCTGAACTCCTGTTATCACTATTACCCCGACGGAACCGTACACGTCGTGGTCGTCGATCCGGGAGTCGGGTCGGCACGTCGAGGCTTACTCGTCTCGACTTCGAGGTTTTTCTTTGTCGCACCCGACAATGGCGTGTTGACCTATATTTTTGAAAACGAACACTCCGTGGAGGTCCGCCAAATCGAAAATCGCCAATTTCGCCTGGATTCCGAAGGCGCCACGTTCGAGGGCCGGGATTTATTTGCGCCGGCCGCCGCGTGGTTGACGCGAGGGCAAACACCAGGAGCCTACGGACGCCTGGTGGCCGATTACGAAAAATTACAGATTCATAAGCCCGAGGTGCGGGATGGGGCCCTCCACGGTCGTGTTGCCTACGTCGACCGGTTCGGAAATATTATCACCGACGTAACTCCCGCCGACATTCAGGCCCTCCAGACGGTTACCAAACGCAAGAACATTGCGTTTGAAATCGGCGGCATCACCATCGACACTCTCAAAACGCATTACGAGCAAGGCTCATCGGAAAAACCGGATGCCCTGATTAACAGCAACGGCTATCTCGAAGTGTTTATGAAGGAAAGCAACGCCGCGGAAAAACTGGGGATTAAGACCGGAACGCCTCTCGAAATCCAATAGCTCCAGTTGACGGGTTACGCTACGCCTGTCCTGAACGTAGTCGAAGGGCTAACCAGAGCTACGGTCTCCTCGTTCCCTCCCCTTTGTAAGGGGAGGCCAGGTGGGGTAGAGTCGTATACATGAAGCACGGACAACGAACACAATCGGAGGGTTCTTTCTTTGAGTCCGCAATACTAGCCGCACCCTCTACCTCCCCTTCACCCCTCCTTACAAAGGAGGGGAAAGGAATTGTGCGCGGTCAATCGCCGCCGTGAAACGTATCCCGATCGTACTCGTCCTGCATGGATTCAACGTGGTGCCCTAACCCCTGTCTAAAAGACTGACGTATCGCGAAAACACGTTCGTATACATCGGTCCCTCTAATTTGAGGACCGAAACGGGCAAGAAATTGCTCGGTGAGCTGAACCCCCTTGTGGAAATGGCGGGGAATTGTTTCCTCCGTGACTTGCTGCCAGGTGATGAAAATCAAAAATTCCTGAAAAGCCTGTGCCTGAGGCAGGGTTTCACCGATGGCAATCAGGGTTTCATAGGCACGTTTGGCTTCCGAACCCGTTTCTGAAGAAAACGTGTCCTCCGCTTCTTCAATATCCGGCTGAGAATCACCGAGGTCATCGTCGGCATATGCCCGGGCCAGGGCCTCCTGTGCAGTGATGGCAGGATCAAAATTCATCGTTGTTTCTCACGTAGCAATTGACTGGCATGCAAGGCGACAGGCCTTTGTGACAATACTCGACATTTTCCGCAGGTTGCGTTCGGTGGCTGCCAAAGGGGGAACGAGGACGACAATATTGCCGATCGGCCGGATGAGGAGTCCGCGACGACGACACTCGGCCGCAACCTTGTGGCCCATGCGTTCCGCCAATGGGAACGGCTCACGGGTTTCCTTGTCTTTAACCAATTCGATGCCGGCCATCATTCCACATTGACGGACGTTTCCCACGATCGGTAATTCGGCCAATGGTTTGAGTAGGGTTTGCAGTAACCGGGAACCTTTCCTGACGTGGCCGAGCGTTTTTTTCTTCTTGAAAATCTCCAGATTTGCGAGGGCCGCGGCACAACCGAGCGAGTTGCCCGTGTAGCTGTGGCCGTGAAAAAACGTTTTCTCGGGTTCTCCCAGAAACGCTTCATAAATGTTTTTCGTGGTAAGGGTGGCGGCGAGAGGTAAATATCCGCCGGTCAATCCTTTGGCCGCGCACAGGAGATCGGGCGTCACGCGTTCATGATTGCAGGCAAACATTTTTCCGGTTCGACCAAAGCCGGTGGCCACTTCATCGGCGATCAGCAGCACGTTGTATTGTGTGCATAAGGCTCGAACGCGGGAGAGATACCCGGGAGGTTGAGTGATCATCCCTGCAACGGCCTGAACCATGGGCTCGATGATGACTCCGGCGATTTGTTCGTGTCGCTTACTCAAAACGTCTTCCAGGGGATCGAGACACGCGGTCCGGCACGAAGGGAAGCGTAATTGAAGCGGGCATCGATAACAATAGGGAGCATCGAGAGCAATGGTCGAAAACAGAAGAGAACGAAAGCGTTCGTGAAACCGGGCGACGCCACCCACGCTCATGCTGCCTATGGTATCGCCGTGATAGGCGGCATCCAAGCGAACGAACGTCTTCTTCTTTTTTTGCGGGGGACTCTGCTGTTGCCAATATTGAATCGCCATTTTCAAGGCTACTTCCACGGCCGTGGCGCCGTCGTCCGAATAGAAGACGCGCGTCAGGCCTTTCGGGGCGATTTTGACGAGTTCTCTGGCCAGGATAATGGACGGAGGACTGGCTGCGCCCAACAACGTGCTGTGGGCAATTTTGCCGAGTTGGTGTTGAATGGCCGTATCCAGCGCATGGTGTCGATGCCCGTGCAGGTTTACCCAAATAGATGAGGAGCCATCCAGGTATTTGTTGCCGTGTACGTCGTAGACGTAGACACCGTCGCCTCTTTCAATGATCAGCGGGTCTTCCTGTTCCCATTCTTGCATTTGGGTGAACGGGTGCCAGACGTATTGCCGGTCCCATTTCGAGAGCGTTGCTGGAGATGGCGACGTCTTGTTTTTCTCTTTTTGCTTAAACTGCTTCATCTTGTAAATTATAGTAAAACTTAAATTTTCAATTGTCAGGCATGGACGATAAGGTCCGTTCTTCCCGGACAAACGCCTTGAAGTGAGCAACAGGATTATAGGAATGCATTCTTTCTTTGACAAGATGAGGAAACCCTAATAGAATCAATAAATTGTGCATTTGCAATGAAGACACTCTCCTCTATCCGCAATTTTTGCATAATCGCCCATATCGACCACGGAAAATCCACCCTCGCTGATCGGCTGCTGGAACTGACCGGAGCGATCACGCCCAGGGAGTTTCGTGAGCAGATCCTGGATGATATGGACCTGGAACGCGAACGTGGGATTACCATTAAGGCCCATGCCGTCACGACGTCGTACAAGGCGCATGACGGGCATGCCTATCAATTGAACCTCATCGATACTCCCGGGCACGTGGATTTCACCTATGAGGTCTCCCGCAGTTTGGCCGCTTGTGAAGGCGCATTGTTGTTGGTGGATGCCACGCAAGGCGTGGAAGCGCAGACCATTGCCAACGTGTATCTTGCCATGGCCAACGATCTCGTGATCCTTCCCGTGATCAACAAGATCGACCTGCCCAGCGCGGATATCGACGGCGTGAAGCATCAGATCGAAGAGGTCCTGGGCCTGCCGGTGGACGACGCTCTCCTGATCAGTGCCAAACAGGGAATTGGGGTCGATGACGTTCTGGATGCCATGGTCCGGCAAGTACCGCCGCCCCAAGGGTCCGCGGATGCCTCTTTGAAGGCCCTGATTTTTGATTCCTGGTTTGATAGTTACCAGGGTGCGATCGTGCTGGTTCGCATTTTCGACGGCGTGGTCAAACCGGGCATGAAGATCAGGCTCATATCGACGGGACGGGTCTTTGAAGTCTCCGAAGTGGGTATTTTTTCTCCCAAACGCACCAAGACCAAGGAGCTGAAAGCCGGTGCGGTCGGCTACGTCGTCGCCGGCATGAAGGACGTGTCGGACACAAAAATCGGCGACACGATCACTGATGCCGATCGGCCCACGGCCACTCCGCTCCCCGGCTATCGTGAAGTGAAACCGCTGGTCTTTTGCGGGCTCTATACCATGGACAACGCGGATTACGAGGACCTGCGGGACTCGCTCGACAAGCTCCGCCTCAATGATTCTTCGTTCGTCTATGAACCTGAGACATCATTGGCCCTGGGCTTCGGCTTCCGGTGCGGGTTCCTGGGTCTCCTGCACATGGAAATCATTCGTGAACGCTTGCATCGCGAATACGGGCTGAGTCTCATCAGCACGGCTCCCACCGTAATTTACCGGGTCCGGACGCTGACCGGGGAGGTGATGGACATTGAAAATCCCTCGAAATTGCCCGAGCCCGAAGCCATCGAGACTATGGAAGAACCGTTTATCAAAGCCACGATCATTGCACCGGAACGATACGCCGGGAATATCCTCGCCTTGTGCCAGGAGCGGCGGGGCGTCCAGGAAAGCTTGCAGTATCTGGATACAACGCGAATCATGCTGGTCTATGCCTTGCCGTTGAACGAAATGGTGCTGGATTTTTACGACAAGTTGAAGTCCCGCACCCAGGGCTATGCCTCATTGGATTACGAATTGACGGACTATCGGGAATCGGAACTGGTAAAACTCGACCTGTTGCTGAACGGCGAAACCATCGATGCGCTGTCGTTTATCACTCACAAGGAGAAAGCCTATCATCGCGGCCGCCAACTGGCCGAAAAAATGAAGGAGTTGATCCCCAAGCAAATGTTCGAGGTTGCGATTCAAGCCGCGATCGGCAAACGCGTGATTGCGCGCGAAACGGTTTCTGCCATCAAGAAAAACGTCACCGCCAAATGTTACGGAGGGGACATCACGCGAAAACGCAAGCTGTGGGAGAAACAAAAAGAAGGCAAGAAACGGATGAAGCAACTGGGGCGCGTGGAAGTTCCGCAAGAAGCCTTTCTGGCTCTCTTGAAGGTAAAGGATGAATAATGACCGATTATAAGTCGATGCTGCCCCCGGACTCCTCATCCGGTGATCCCGAGTTCTCTTCCTCCCATGAAGAGAGCCGGCCGGAGACGACCCGTACCAAGTCCGTGTGGCGGGAATACACCGAGGCCATTATCATTGCGTTGGTCCTGGCGCTGACCATCCGCGTGTTTCTCGTTCAGGCATTCAAGATTCCTTCGGGCTCCATGATTCCCAGTCTGCAGATCGGCGATCATATTCTGGTCAATAAACTCGCGTATGGGTTACAGATTCCCCAGGATTGCGAATTTGAGGCCGCCCTGCTTCCGGTCACGTGCTATTCCTCTTCCATGCTCTTCGAGTTTGAAAAGCCCGAGCGGGGAGATATCATCGTGTTTCGATACCCGGAAGATGAGCATAAGGATTTTATCAAACGTATCGTCGGCCTGCCCGGCGACACTATTCGAATTCAGGAAAAAGTCGTCTACATCAATGGTAAGCGATTTCAGGACGAACCGTTTACCCAGCGCGTGGATCCCGGCATGATCGATGGCCGCATCAATCCCCGCGATACTTTCGGGCCGGTGACCGTTCCCCCGGACTCCTATTTTGTCATGGGTGACAATCGCGACCAAAGTCTGGACAGTCGTTTTTGGGGATACGTGCAAGAACATAAAATCAAGGGCCGGGCCTTCCTCGTCTATTGGTCCTGGCACGGGCAAGGTTCGGTGATGGAATGGGTTCGATGGAATCGCATCGGGAAAGTGATTGAATGACACGCATGAAAGGGCGGGTTATGACCTCGTCTGAGACCGCGCCGCCTTCGATTACCAGAACACGATTGAAAAAGGCCCTTCGTTATGCCGGTGGATAGTCCCCATGTCACGATCGTCATTCCGGCTCGATATGCATCATCCAGATTTCCCGGTAAACCCCTGGCGCTCCTGGCGGGCAAGCCCTTAATTCGTCACGTCTACGAACAAGCCGTCCGCGTTCCGAAAGTTGCCGAGGTTCTGGTGGCAACGGATGACGTTCGCATTCACGAAAGCGTGGAACAATTCGGCGGCCGCTCCCTGATGGTGACCACGCCCTGCCGCACGGGGACCGATCGTGTGGCCGAGGCGATCAAACACCTTTCATGTGACATTGTCGTGAACCTCCAGGCTGACGAGATCCTGTTGTCGCCTGACCTCTTATTGGATTTAATCTTGCCGTTTCTCGCCGGAGACACGGAAATGGGCACCTTGTGTCGCCCGCTCGCGCGCAGGGAAGAATTTGTGCAATCCTCCGTGGTGAAGGTGGTCACGGACCGGCAGGGGAGGGCCCTGTATTTTTCCCGAGCCATGATTCCGCACGTCCGTGATCACGTGCAGGAGGATTCACCCTTTGCCTCGGTCCATTTAGGAGTGTATATTTTTCGCAGACACACCTTGAATCGATTTGCCTCATTGCCGAGCGGAGAGTTGGAGGAGGCGGAAAAACTCGAACAGTTGCGGGCACTGGAACATGGGATTCCCATTCACGTATGGGAGACGACCCATGCTTCACTTAGGATCGATACCGAAGAGGATTTGGCAAAAGCCAACGCATCATGGGACGAACTGATCCGCTCGAACTCCCTCTCCGATTTCCTGCATTAAGCGGGAAATAGGGAGAGGGTTGGGGTGAGGGGGGAATAGTTCGCAAATCATGATGAGAGATCGCAATGAGTAAATTCATTTTCGTGACCGGCGGCGTGGTGTCTTCATTGGGGAAGGGCTTGGCTTCGGCTTCCATCGGGCATCTCCTGGAAAGCCGGGGGTTACGGATTTCCTTCCTCAAGCTGGACCCCTACATCAACGTCGACCCCGGTACCATGAATCCCTACCAGCATGGTGAAGTTTACGTCACGGACGACGGAGCCGAGACCGATCTCGATCTCGGGCACTACGAACGATTTACCAACCTCACGCTCTCACAAAGTAATAATTGCACCACGGGCCGGATTTACGACTCGGTCATCAAGAAAGAGCGCCGGGGCGAATACCTGGGAAGCACGGTGCAGGTGGTTCCGCATATTACCGACGAGATTAAAGAAACGATTCTCCGCGTGGCGCACGGCACGGACGTGGTGATCGTGGAAATCGGGGGGACGGTCGGTGACATCGAAAGTTTGCCGTTTCTCGAAGCCATCCGACAAATGCCCTTCGACGTGGGCCGCGAAAACGTCCTCTATATTCATCTCACCCTGGTGCCGTTTATTGAAACCGCGGGTGAGTTGAAAACCAAGCCCACGCAGCACTCCGTCAATAAATTGCGCGAAATCGGCATTCAACCTCACATCCTGTTGTGTCGCACCGACCGGTTCCTGGCGCCGTCGTTGAAGGACAAGATCGCGTTGTTTTGCAACGTGGATAAGGGTGCGGTTGTCACGGCGAAAAACGTCGATACCGTGTACGAAGTGCCGATCGTGTTGCGAAAAGAAGGACTTGATGAATTGATCGTGCGCTCCCTGCGGTTGGAATCCGGTCCGCCCAACCTCCGTGATTGGGACGCCATGGTACAAAAACTCAAACGCCCGACGCATGAAGTGACCATTGGGATGGTCGGCAAATACATGGCGTTCAAGGAATCGTATAAGAGTTTGTCTGAGGCGCTCGTCCACGGCGGCCTTCCCAACGACGCCGGCGTCAATATCCGATTGATCGAATCGGAGGACCTTGAACGGGGCAACCCCGAGCAATTTTTGAGTGACGCCGATGGCATTTTGATTCCGGGCGGGTTCGGCACAAGGGGAATCGAGGGTAAAGTCACGACGATTCGATACGCGAGGGAAAAAGGCATTCCGTTTCTTGGACTCTGTTTGGGTATGCAGTGTGCGGTCATGGAGTTTGCCCGTCACGTTGCCGGGCTGGAAGGAGCCAACAGCGGTGAATTCGATTCGGCAACGGACCATAAGGTGATTGACCTGCTTCCGGAACAACGGACAGTGGAAGACAAAGGCGGGTCCATGCGACTCGGCAGTTATGTCTGCCGTCTGCAGGAGGGTTCCCTTGCCCGACAAATCTATGGGACGGCAGAGATTCAGGAACGACACCGGCACCGGTACGAATTCAACAATGATTTTCGCGAGATCCTCACTTCAAAAGGTCTGGTGCTGAGTGGAACGTCACCCGACGGGCGCCTCGTCGAAATCATCGAATTGCAAGACCATCCCTGGTTTTTGGGGACCCAATTTCATCCTGAATACCGATCTCGACCGCATGCCCCGCATCCCGTACTCCAAGCGTTCATTCAAGCGGCGCTGAAACGCAAGTTTGGCCGATAACGGGTAGTCGATATAACAAATATCCTCTCCCTCGATGGGTGAGGAGCGACGATCTTGTAAAGGTTTTGAATGGCAAAGGACACCACGATGCTGGATGTTCCGTTAGGCGATTTTCCAGGCGGGGCAGGACATCCTCATTTCCTGATTGCAGGCCCTTGCGTGATCGAGAGCGAGCAAATCGTTCTGGACACGGCGTTTCAGTTGGCTGAGATTGCCCGGTCGGTCGGATTTCCCTATCTCTTCAAATCGTCCTACGACAAAGCAAACCGGAGTTCCATCCATTCTTACCGGGGACCCGGGATTCAGGAAGGCCTGGCTATCCTCCAGAAAGTGAAAGAACAGGTCCGCGTACCGGTTCTGACGGACGTCCACAGCGTCGAGGAAATCCGGCAAGCCGCGCAGGTTGTGGACGTGGTGCAGATTCCCGCGTTTCTGTGCAGGCAGACCGACCTGCTGGTGGCGGCGGCGCAAACAGGCAAAACCGTCAACGTCAAAAAAGGACAGTTTCTTTCTCCATGGGATATGAGCAATGTGGTCAAGAAATTGGAAGAAAGCGGAACGCGCCGGATCGTCCTCACTGAAAGAGGGTTTTCGTTCGGCTATAATAATTTGGCCGTCGATATGCGAGCGCTTCCGGTCCTGAAGGGTTTGGGGTATCCCGTGGTTTTCGACGTCACACACAGCGTGCAACTTCCCGGAGGAGGAGGAACGCATTCATCCGGACAGCGTGAATTTATTGCGCCTTTGGCCCGGGCAGCCGCGGCAGCCGGCTGTGATGGTTTTTTTATGGAAGTCCACCCGAATCCGGACAATGCGCTCTCAGACGGACCGACAATGGTTCCGCTCAACAAAATAAAAGTGTTACTGGAAGAATTGAAGCAGATTTGTCAGGTAGCAGGAAAAGGCTCAAACGTCTCACTCTAACCATGTCACAAGCTCACGTCGCCAAAGGTCAACCGAAATCCGTCCCTGTAAACGAACAGACTGAGCGGACATTCAATCTGCCGAATACGCTCACGTTTATACGAATCTTATTGGTGCCGGTGTACATCGGGCTCTTTTCAACACCCACGACCGTACGATCCATGTGGGCTGCGGCAGTCTTCGGCTTAGCAGCTCTGACGGACTTACTGGACGGTTATATTGCGCGACATCGTGGTCAAGTCACCAAAATCGGACGCCTTTTCGACCCCATTGCGGATAAATTTCTCGTGATTTCCGGCTTGGTGTTGCTTGTGCAATTTCAACGGGTTGCGGCCTGGCTGGCGATCGCGCTGATTGTTCGCGACCTGGCCGTGACGGGAGTCCGATTCGTTTCGGCAAGTCGAAGCATTATCATTGCAGCAGGAACATTAGGGAAATATAAAGTAGTGCTGCAAATTGTTGCCATCATTCTCTTGACTCTTGAGGGAGCGGTTTCCATGTCCATCCTGAACCTGCATCTCGTGGGAACAGTGACTCTACAAGTGGCCCTGATTTTTTCCCTGATCTCTGGTGGACAATACATATTTGAAGCCTGGACCGAGTTTTCCAAAAAAGGGTGGCAAGCATAGGGTTATCGCAGGCCATGTCTCCTGACGTACTCGGGCTACTTTTTTGTCTGGGAGCCTATTTGCTCGGCTCGATTCCATTCGGACTTGTTTGTTCACATATGCTGGGAGCGCCGGACCCCAGGCAAGCAGGCAGTCGAAACATCGGCTTTACGAACGTCTTACGGGTATGCGGGACAAAAGTAGGAATTCTCACGTTAGCTGGTGACTTGGGAAAAGGGTGGCTGGTTGGGTGGTTTGCCAGTTTAGGGCTGATCCCGAACCTGTTGGGTCTGTTGGCCGTACTCTCGGTCGTGCTGGGGCATCTCTTTCCGATTTTTTTAAAGTTTCAGGGCGGAAAAGGCGTGGCCACGGGTTTGGGAGGAATCTTGGGGATTCATTTTCCCATGGGACTCGTGCTGGTTGGGCTCTGGGCGGCCACCGTCGGAATCTGGAAATATTCATCAGGCGGCGCACTCATGGCCTTCGGAGCACTGCCGGTCGTTGGTTGGTTCATAACCTTTGATCTGCAATTTACGATTTTTAGCCTGCTCCTGAGTTCCCTTATCTTCTGGAAACACAGGGGGAATATCAGCCGATTGCGTACTGGAACCGAGCCGTCTATAAGACGTTCATGACAATAATTCATAATTTGACATAATCATTCTTATGCGACGTTTCAAGTCTATGGAGGCTCCATGTCAAAATTTGTTGTGTTGCTTGTGTTGCTATTGGTCATAATTGCGTTACCGCTCATTGGCGGCCCTCTCGGGTTGATAGCGGACGTAATACCGATAATTATAGCGGGCCTTCTACTCAAAAAACTTTAAAACAAGGAATAATGTCCCGCTCGGATGGAGCCTAGCCCTGTCTTTGGCTCCGTCTCACCCCTTATCTCCCTGTACCTGGTCACTGTCCCGACAACATTAACCTGCTCTTCTGTCAACTGTCCCGTCTTTTTATCGCACGCAAGGGGAATCTACTTAGAAGAATCCATGCCCTGGAGGTGATAGAATAACGCGTACCCTCGAGGTTCTGGACCGCAAACTTTATTTATCTCTCTCTCATAATAAAACTCGGATCTACCCTTAGGGACGATTTCAGATTTACATGCTCGATATACTCGATGACGCGCTCTTAGTTGTTCTGTAGGGGCTTTACTCCAGACATCATCTCTATACCGATTCCATCTCGTTGCTTCCTGATAGAAACCGACTTCGGCCTTGCAAACGTCTCTGAAAATTCGCCACGCGACAAGCCCTCTTGTTTTCCTGTCCAGGTCAAGTTGGATGGCTATCTTCTCAAAGTACTCGTTTTGCTTTTCGTCAAGGTCGTAATCCAGTTGCGAGGTGTCCGGTAAGATCGGGTGAAGGCGTCTCGTTATTAACTGACAGAGGGCGGTAACGGCAGGGTTCAACGAAGGGACGTTATAGGCTCGCTTCAATTCTGCTTTGTATCCCTCGAGAATTTCTGCACGGGTAATAGCCTGACTACTTGTTGAAATCAGAAGAACGAGCCCAATCGCGCCCGCGCCCATGGCTGCAAGTCCTAAATGTTTCATGATCCCTCCTCTGACGACGAGAGTTGGTGAATCCGTTCAAAGGCAAAAAATTTCCTGAATCCATGAGTCGTGCTCAAAAGGACCGTGAACTGACTGAAAGCAGCCTCGACTCTCGTCAATATTTCTATTCAGATTTGTCGCCACCCAGTCGACGGTGCAGATGACATTGCTCGTATCAAGGATGACCCCCTTGACGATTCCGAGATGAAGGATGCGAATGCCGGTCTGGCTTTTACCTTTCAGTCGTTTAATAGCAATTCGGTCACCCGGCTGTATCTCGGACGCCCGCTCTGGCTGTTTTCCATCCTCCCAACCAAGCATCCATATACCTTCCTTTACAAAGCGCTTATCTTGGTGGTCCACGCCACCAAATGCTGCTCCTACAAGCCAGTACTTTGCCATATATTTTTCTCCTTCAATTGTAATTTTTAAGTCTGAAAGCCTTCGATCGAGAGTATTTCAAGCTACATTGGTTTTGTAGAAGAGAAAATAATCAACAACACTTTATTTGGCATTTGCAGCGTAGTCAATACATCCAGTTGACAGTTCGACACTTATGAGCATACCTTCGGTGAGCCTTTGTTTCACCGACAACAAATGTTCCGCCGGCCAGTTATGCTTTTCCATCGGGTCTTTCCATCTCGTCTTCTGCTCATCGTCATCACGGCCGTAATTCTTTCAGTTAGTGCCCCGGCCTTTGCTTCCGCTCCTCTGGAATCCAAGGGGCTTCGGCTCCTGGAAGAGATCCAGGAGGCTATTTCGCATCTGGCCGAACACGTCACGCCGACCGTGGTGGGTGTGTCCGCGATCCGGCAACTTTCTTCATCTGGAAAAATCCCGAGTCAGAATCGCTTTAAGGTGCCGGGGGCCGGTTCGGGTGTGGTGATTCATGAAGATGGCTATATTGTGACCAATCACCACGTCATCAATGATAGTGTGGAGGCCGAGGTTCATTTTTCCGATCAATCGACCTTTGTTGCCAAAATCGTAGCGCAGGATCCCGATACCGATCTGGCGCTTCTGAAAGTCGAGACGGACCGGAAACTGCCGAGTGCGACGTTCGGGGATTCGAGTTCGGTCAAGGTTGGACAATGGGTCCTGGCCGTGGGGAATCCATTCGGATTGGACCGCACCGTGACCTTGGGGGTCGTGAGTGGAATCGGCCGGGAAAATATGAATCTGTCCCGGTATGAAAACTTCATTCAAACCGATGCGTCGATCAATCCGGGAAATTCCGGGGGCCCGCTTTTCAATTTACGAGGCGAGGTTATCGGGATCAATACGGCCATTATTAATTTCGCGCAAGGAATCGGCTTTGCGATTCCATCCAACATGGCGAGCCGGATTATCGAGCAACTCAAAACGGGCGGGAAAGTGGTTCGAGGTTGGCTTGGGGTCGGGATTCAGCCACTGACGCCCCAACTTGCGGAGAAATTCGGTGTTCCCGACGGCAAAGGCGTGCTGCTCAATGAAGTGTTTGCGGACGATCCCGCGGATCAGGCAGGTCTCAAATCCGGGGACATCATTACCAGCATCGGCAATGAACGCCTGGAGTCACCCAATCAGTTATCCCGGGTGGTTGCAGGGTTTTCTCCGGGTGAAACAGTATCAGTCCAGGTCATTCGTGATGGAAAATCGCTCGACTTCCCCGTTTTGTTGGGCGCGAAGCAAGAGAAGCCGATTGTGGTTTCTTTGCCCCCAACCACGGCCGAAGTGGATTTGGGAATCGACGTGTCGCCCATTACCGAGGAATTGGCCGAACAGTTTTCCCTCGACCAAAGGATGGGCATCCTGGTGGTTCGAGTCGTTCAGGGAGGCGTGGCGTATGCGGAGGGCTTGCGAAAGGGAGATGTCATTCAGGAAGTGAATCGCGCCGAAGTGCCCACCATGAGGGAATTCCGGCGCATTCTCAAAGAGATTCAACCCGGCGAGACGATCCTCCTCCGGATCCTGCGAGAGTCGAAGGCGTTTTTTGTAGTGTTGAAACCTTAGCGATCAGCCTTTCCCCCTCACCCTGCCCTCTCCCACCGGGGGAGAGGGTTTCAGATGCTCACCCTCACCTTAATCCTCTCCCATCAAGGGAGAGGAGACTTTGCTAAGACGAAGCTGCGGCTTTTGCGGCTTTGTGTTCTTCGACGACTTTATTGACGACTTCACGGGGGGCCTGCTCGTAGCCGGAAAATTCCATGGCATACGAACCTTTTCCCGCGGTAATGGAGGTCAGGACGGGTGCATACTTCAGGATTTCCGCCAATGGGACCACGGCTTTCACGATTTGATTGTGCCCCTTGGTATCCATGCCCAGAATGCGGCCTCGCCGGCTGTTCAGATCGCCGATCACTGCTCCCACCATGTCGTCCGGGGCCGTCACTTCGACGTTCATGATTGGTTCGAGAAGCACGGGCTGTGCCGATTCCATGGCTTTTCTGAATCCCATCGAGGCCGCGACCTTGAAGGCCATTTCCGATGAGTCCACGGGATGATGAGACCCGTCATAGACTCTCACTTGCACGTCCACGACTGGGAAGCCGGCGAGAATGCCTTCGTGCATGGCCTCGACCACACCCTTTTCCACCGCGGGGATGAAATTCCTCGGAATGACGCCGCCCACGATTTTATTGAGAAATTCAAATCCGCCGTTGCGCGGCAAGGGGTCGATTTGAAGCCAGCAGTCGCCGTATTGCCCGTGGCCACCAGTTTGTTTCTTGTATTTTCCCTGGGCTTGGGACATTTTTTGAATGGTCTCGCGGTAGGCGACTTTCGGCGTATGCAGGTTGACGTCTACTCCGTATTTGCGACGGAGTTTTTCCAGGGTCAGCTCGATATGTGTCTGCCCGACTCCGCTCAACAACATTTCCTTGGTCTCGTCATTCCGGATAAATTCCAATGAGGCGTCTTCTTCGACGAGCTTATGAAGCCCCAGGCTGACTTTATCGATGTCACCCTTGGATTTCGGTTCCAGCGCAAACGACATCACGGGCCGGCGGAGCGGCACCGCCGGAAAAACAATCGGCGCCTTGTCTGTACAAATCGTGTCACCCGTTTGCGTTTCCTTTAATTTTCCCATGACCACGATCTCGCCTGCCGCGGCTTGCTGCGTCTGCGTGCTCTTCTTCCCTTGCATGTAATACAAATGTCCCCCTTTTTCTTTGATGTTTCTCACGGAATTGAAAAAGGTTGAATCGGCTTCGAGCACGCCTGAACAGATCTTGAGATACGTGAGTCGGCCCATAAAGGGATCGATGGTGGTTTTGAACACATAACCGGAAAACGGTTCTTTGGCGTCCATGGGTCGCACGACTTCTTCACTCGTTTGAGGATGAGATCCGGCCGACGGCACGGCTTCGGCGCGTTCTCCGGGAGCAGGCAGGCATTGAATGATGGCATTTTGCAGCAACGTAGTGCCTAGATTCATGAGCGCCGAACCGCACAAGACTGGAATGAATTGGCATGTTTTCGTACCCAGGATCAGCCCTTGCAGAACCTCTTCCTGTGTCAGGTCACCTTCACTCAGATATTTTTCCACCAGGTCGTCGTTGGTCTCAGCCACGGTCTCAACCAATTGTTTCCGCAACTCGGAAATTTTGTCTTTCAGATCCGCCGGGATGTCTTCTTCCTGCACCTTATGACTGTTGGGAACGGGGATCACGGCTCTTTGTGTCACCAGGTCAACCACGCCCCGAAGGTTTGCTTCTTCCCCAATCGGATAGGCAATCGGCAGGCATTTGGTTTCGAGCGCTTCCTGAATCTCCGCCAAAGTGGTTTCGAACTTCGCCCGCTCTTTATCCAGTTCGTTGATATAAATCAGGCACGGCAGTTCGCGCGTTTGAATATATTCCCAGATTCGATCCAATTCCGAGCGTATGCCCGAAGTCCCGACGACCAACACCGCACCGTCCGCCACGTGGATCGTATTTTTAGTGTCGGCAAAGAAATCCAATGAACCCGGCGTGTCGAGTAGGTTCATGAAGGTATCCTTGTGCTCGTATTGAAGAAGGGCTGTACTCATGGAATGATGGTGCTGAATCTCTTCCGCCTCGAAATCGGCCACGGTGTTTCCGTTGGCGTTCGTCCCCATCGACGACGTCACGCCGGAAGAAAACAGCAGAGCCTCGACGAGAGAAGTCTTTCCCGCACCGACATACGACGTCACAACGACATTTCGAATAGATTGAGAATGTGTCATACGCCCTCCCCTTGTAAGTTGGGCCATTCTAGGCTTGGCTAAATTGGGGTGTCAATGAAAGGCAGGTGAAGGACGGGAGAAGGGTAGAAGAAGGCAGGCACGGGGGCCTGCCCCTACAAATCATTCGGGACAAATATGCTTGACTTTATGCTTGGAAAATGTTTTCGGATCAGGGCAGGGCCTGCTGGTGATGAGGCCTGCAGAAACGAACAAATTTCACTACGCAGTTATGGACTACTCATGACCAGTGCCGGAAACCTGATGCCTCGCCTGATGGCGGCCGTGTGTTTCGGCCTTTTCGTCAGCGCCATGGCTTTCGATGGCCTGCAACCCGAGAAAACATTTGCCTCGGGTTTTCATCAAGGCATCTGGTACGGGTTTCAATTCGGCCTGCCGCTGCTCGTTGGTGGGATTTGTCTGATCGGCAAACGATGGAGTGCCATGGTTGGGGTGATCTACGGAACGATCGGCTTGGCCCTGGATCTTGCCACGTTTGTCCAGAGCATGACTTCCGGAACGGACTCACTCCATTATGTCGGCCTGATTCTCTTGACCGCCCTCTTCAATTTTCTACTCATTGTCATCGGTGGACGACAGGTGTTAACCGTATAACGGTTCTACACCCTTCCCTCGATAATGACGCCGTCCCAATCGCCGGTTCCTTTTTTTAACTGAAGACACTTGGTCTTCTTGAGTCCGGAGGTTTTGAGCCATTGTTGGACGTCTTGGGCGCTGTAGGTATTGCCCGTCGGGGTAAATAAAAGCATCGTGACCGCAAACAGGTTGGTTTCCAGGGCATCGCACCCCGGTTTGTTCATAAGGAACGTGTCTTGAATCAGAATGCGTCCACCGGGATTGAGTGCGCGTTTGAGTTTTCGGAACAGGGTTTTGTTTTCTGCCGGCGAAAAAATGTGAAGCACGTTCGATATCCACATCACGTCAAATTTTCCGGGAACCGGATTGTCAAAAAGATCTCCCGGGTAATAGGACAGTCGTTTGCCGTGTCGTACGGGTTGGGCGATTTCCCCGGCGACTTCAAGCGCCGGCTGGCGATCCCAGATGCCCGCCCGTAGCGTGGGATGTTTTTTCAGGAATTCCAATGCATACGTGCCGGGCCCTCCACCAACGTCCAACAGCGTTTGTGCATTGGCCAAATTGAGTTGTGCGGCCACTTGTTTTGCGGGTCTTATGGAACGCTGATGCATCGCCCAGGTAAACGATCGCCGGTATTCCGGATCGTCCGGCCCGTCGTTTTCAATCGGCTTGCCCGTACGGACGGAATCGGTAAGCTGTGCCCAATTTTCCCACTGGCGATGGACCAGTTCCAAATAGGCCCCTTGATAAGACGGGCTGTTCCGATTCAGAAACATGCGGCCGAGTTTCTCTACGCCATACGTTGCTCCCCGCTGGGTCAGCAGGCCGGCGGTTTTCAGGTTGCGAAGGATAATTTCGATTCCCCGCTCACTGGTCTTCAACGTCCCGGCCAAGGTCTTGGGTGTCCAGAACCGGTTTCCCATATGGGTAAAAAGGTCGAGATCCAGTGCGGTGGCGAATACCCGTGACAACCGAAAGGTATAGACGACGTCACGAAAGTCATCCATGGTACGAACCGGAAGTTGCGTATTCATAACAATCCCTTTTGAAGCTGAGGTGAGAAGAATTTCAAGTGGCGGCGAATTGCCGGCGGTATCGTGTGATCAACTGCTCGAGTTCCGACAGGTTGTCGAAATCAACGGGACGCTCGAAAAACACCGCGACGTACTCGTCATTCATTTCAACGCGTTCGCTGAATCCGTCCTCGACGAGACAGTCACGATATTTCGACACGACTTGTTGAATGTAGAACTTGGCCTGTTTGGCCAATTCGTCGCTTCCAAGGTCTTCGGCCGTGCCGTCCGACAGCAGGCTTTGCATGTCTTCCAGGGCATACCCGGCCTGACAGACAAACAATCCGGCCGGCGTGATTTCAAGTTGCCAATCTTCATCATCCAATTCGAGGGTCAAGGCCCCACCGGGCTCAAATTGGATGAAGTCCGAGTTGGCTTCCTTCAGATGGTCCTGGACGTGTTGCCAACCCGGATGGGATCCGTCACTCATGAGGCGCCCTCCCCTGCTCCGGCTTTCATGCGGTTATGCAGCCGCGCACGAAGCGCTTCGAGTCGTTGGGTGTTTTCTTCCAGCTTGGGCAATTCGTATTTTCGGTCCACGCGAACCACGCGATGCAGGAATTGGGCTTCCTTTTCCTCACAACCCGTTGCTTTGTGGCAATCGGCCATCACGTACCAGGCCCCACCCATGCGCAATTCGTCTCGAATCCGCTCGGCGATGGCCAAACTCGTTTGCGCACAGGCCATGGCATCATCATAACGTTCCCATGCCAGATACATCCGTGCCATCATCTTGAACACGTCGGCCTGACCGGCGTGATTCTCCACCCGCCTCATTAGAGCAATGGACTCTGAATAGTAGTTCATGGCCTGCTCAAAGTGCCGGGTTTCCTTGGCCACCAAGCCTAAATCAGAGAGTAACACTGCCTTGGCTGCATCATCTTCAAACAGTTCCATTCTGTCCAAAGCCTCGAGATAATAGGCCCGGCCCCGTTCCCATTCACCGGCGTCCACGTGCAGGTTGCCCAGGTTGGCAAGCGTCGCGCTGATCCCGCGGTTGTCTCCGAGTGTCTTCTGGAGTTCCAGGACCTCCTGATAATATTCCTGGGCTTGTGGGCGTTTGCCGCTGACGGCGCAGATGTTTCCGAGATTTCCCAACGTCGCCACCAAGGCCCTGGGGTCGCCGCTTTGCCGGTCGGCTTCCAACGCCTTGGCGTAACACTGGTAAGCCTCCGTGTAAAAACCCCGGGAAAAATGGACATTGCCTCGTTGATTGAGTTGTGCTGAATGAGACTGGCGCACGGTCGTCAATGACCTCTTCTTCTGTCATCCACAATCCCCGTTTACTGTCATCCGGAATGACACAAAACGATTTTATGTCAGACAGAGCACGGTTTCCGTCAATTTTATGGCAGACAGGTCATGGGTCCCGACTATTCCAGGGCCTGCGTCACAACGGCTTTGGCTCCGGTCAAAATCGAGGTCCCGTCCCCGACCAGAAGCGAATCGAAATTGTACTTGAGCAAGCGGCGCAGGCCTTCACGCGCTTTGGCGGGATCAGCGTACTTTTCAGCCGGCAGCATACTTACCGATCCTTCGGGTTTGCCCAGCAAGGCGTCGCCGACAATCAGAATGCCTCGTCCTTGTTGGAGGAACAGGGCCGATTCGCCCGGTGACTTTTGATCGGAGAGGTGTACGACCCAAATCCCGCCGGGTAGCAATTCTCCGTCAACAAACATCTTGTCCGGGGTGACGGACATTTCCTGGGCATCAGCCTGCGGCACGTACACGCGGGTGTTCAATGCGTCTTTGTACCTCGCGCTTTCACGCTCATGATCCCGGTTGGTGAGCAGAATGTAATCGACCTGACCGGCGCTGGTCAGGTTCGACAAATCGGCGTCGGAGAGAGGCGGAGGATCGACCAGGATTCGATGTTCGCCCACGTCCAACAGGTGGCCGTTAAAATTAATCTGTTTTTCCTCGGAAAACCACGACCAGGTGGCTATCCCCTGCAGAATCGGTTTCATAGCTCGGCAATCGCCTCCTGTAGCATGGCTGTCGTTTTGGATAAAATATCGTCTTCCGAAGGCAGATCGAGAATATCGTCTTCCGGCACCATGATGAATTTACGATTGCCTTCCTTGGTCAGAGAAATCAAGAACCGGCCATTGGAAGGCGTGGTCGGAATGACCACCTCGACCGTACTCTCGATGCCTTGGACCAATTCAAGGAATTTTGTTTTCCCCTCTTCAAACTCATCCATTGCGTTATTGAATCCTTTCGCTCAAATGGGAGAACAATGAACTGATATGCCGAATAAACGTCACGATCGGGTCTGTTGGTCTGCCGGATTCCGAGAGACCGCGTGCGCCAAAATCTTATAAGGCGGTTGATCCCGTGGATGCTCCCAACAATTTATTGACTTCAGCCAGAATCGCTTCATGATTCGCCAAATCCATGTTGCCGACTCGTTGCCAGCGAATCACGCCGTTCTGATCCAGAATATACACGTTCGGAATAAATCGTCCTCCGCCATACAGTTTATCGGTAATCTGGTCAGGGTCCGTGAGATACGGATACGTGACTTTCACGGGAAAGACGCTGAGAAATTCCAGGATGTCGGCTTGGGAATCGCCCGAGGAATTCACGCCGATCACCGCGACGTTTTGCCCGCGCGTGGCCTCATACACTTTTTGCAAATTCGTGCCTTGAATCAAACACGGTTCACAAATGTGAAAGAGACCAAGCACAACGACTTTACCTTGGTAGTCTTTCAGCGAAACGGGTTCCCCCGTGACCGAGGTGAGCGAGAACGACGGCGCCGGCTCACCGACTTTAAAGAACCCACCGGCCCAAGCCATCGTTACCATGGCGAGGGAAAGCGTAATCATGAAAAAGAGTTGGCGCTTCATGGCATCCTCCACTTTGCTAAGCAGCGGTCAATGCGAACAACGAATACAAAAATCTTAACACACGATTTTTCAGGCGGGCAATAAATGGAGAGCCTGCAGTTGTATAGAGCCTGGACGCCTGCACGAAAAACTCCAAAGAAGAGCCGTCAACTACCTGGAAGTACTCGCGTCAAACAAGCCGAGTTGCTGTTCTTCGGCTTTGGTAAAGGCGATGGGGTATTGTTCGGTGAAGCAGGCATGGCAGTAGTGGTCGTTTCGACCCGGTGCCGCGTTCAGCATGCCCTCCAGACTCAGGTATTGGAGGCTGTCGGCGGTTATGTATTTTCGAATTTCCTCTATGGAATGACTCGAACCGATCAGTTCCTTTTGGGTGGGCGTGTCAATACCGTAAAAGCACGGAGCAATCGTCGGCGGAGAACTGATGCGCACGTGCACTTCCTTGACCCCGGCATTGCGGATCATCTTGATGATTTTCCGGCTCGTTGTGCCACGCACGATGGAATCGTCCACCACCACGACACGACGCCCTTTCAGCACCTCGGGCACCACGTTCAGTTTCAACTTCACGCCGAAATGCCGGATGGATTGTTCGGGTTCGATAAACGTCCGGCCGATGTAATGGTTGCGGGTGAGCCCGATTTCAAACGGAATGCCCGACCCTTCCGCATATCCCAGGGCCGCCGGCACACCGGAGTCCGGGACCGGGATGACCACGTCGGCAGGCACGTGCGCTTCCTTGGCCAGTTGCCGGCCCAAGGCTTTTCGAATCGGATAGACGGCATGGTCGCCGAATATTTTGGAATCCGGTCTGGCAAAATAGACGTATTCAAAAACGCATTTTGCAGGCTTTTCGGGAAGGATGAATGGATGATGCGAGGCCAACCCATTGTCGTTTATGACAATGAGTTCTCCGGGCTCGACTTCCCGCACGAACTCGCCTCCCATCAGATCGAACGCGCAGGTCTCCGACGCGACCACCCAGGCGTCTTTGAACTTTCCCAGACACAATGGCCGGAAACCATAGGGGTCTCGCACGGCGATCAGGTCGTGATCGGTCAACAACACCAGCGAATAGGCCCCCCGGACCAGGGAGAGCGCTTCGGTCAATCGGTCGAGTAAAGTATCGCCCTTGGAATGGGCGATGAGGTGGATGATGACTTCCGTATCGGAATCCGATTGAAAGATGGCGCCATAGGCTTCGAGTTCGCTCCGCAGCATCCAGGCGTTGGTGAGGTTACCGTTATGCGCCACGGCCAGGTTGCCGAATGCAAAGTTGACGGTGAGCGGTTGGACGTTGCGAACATGGCTTTCTCCGGCGGTGGAATACCGGTTGTGTCCGATGGCTTTGTTCCCGCGCAGACGGCGAATCTCTTTTTTTGTAAAAATATCCGAGACCAGCCCTATGCCCTTTTCCATGTAAAAATTCCGCTCATCCGACGAGACGATTCCGGAACCTTCCTGCCCGCGATGCTGTAACGCATACAACCCCAGGTAGGTGAAATTCGAGGCTTCCCGATGCCCGTAAATGCCGAATACTGCACACTCATCCTGAAATTTGTCAGGGTTAATCAAAGGCAAAGGCGTGGGAGTTCGTTTTGACAAGTTATTCATAGCCTAAAAGCAGATCCTTCGCGTTGCTCAGGATGACCAATCCGATGTCTTGCTCAGACCGACAGTTTGGATTCGAGGCTTTGGCTCCATTGTTCAAATAAGGTGGTAACCGGCATATCGATCGTCGGTTGTTCATTGACTTGGACGATCAAACGGTCGTCGCCCACCGTGCCAATATCTATGGCGGGGACTTCATGCTCACGGGCAATGGCCATGACGCGCTCGACGTGCGCCGGCGATACCGAGAGAATGATCCGTGAGGGACTTTCCCCAAAGAGCAAAACGTCCGTACGCAGGCCGTTCGAATCAAGCAGAATTGTCGCGCCCAACGGGTTGCCTTGAGCCGCCTGAGGAGAAAAACAGCATTCCGCCAGCGTCACGGCCAAGCCACCGTCCGAACAGTCATGCGCCGATTGCACCAAGCCTTCCGCCATCAAACGGAGCGTGCAATCGTGCAACGTTTTTTCCGTCTCCAGGTTGAGCCACGGAGGAGTCCCCTGCTCCCGGTAATGTACGACTTTCAGGTATTCGGTTCCACCTAATTCTTCCTGGGTCTCCCCCAAAAGAATAACCCGATCTCCGGGATTTTGAAACCATTGTGTGGTCATGCGGTCGGCCGGCTCGATGAGCCCGACCATGCCGATAATGGGCGTGGGATAAATGGACAGCCCATTAGTTTCGTTATACAGGCTGACGTTGCCGCTGACAACGGGGATGCCGAAGGCCCGGCAGGCATCGGCAATGCCTTCGACGGCCAGAACAAATTGCCACATGACGTCCTGTCGCTCGGGGTTGCCGAAATTCAGGCAATCCGTGACTCCAATGGGTTTTGCCCCCGAGCACACGAGATTTCTGGCTGCTTCGGCCACGGCCAACGTGCCGCCCACGTAGGGGTTCAAGAGGCAGTACCGGCTGTTGCCGTCCGTTGTGACAGCCAAGGCCTTGTTCGTGTCTTTGATGCGCATCACGGCTGCATCCGAACCCGGACGCACAATGGTATCGATGCCCACCATGTGGTCGTATTGTCGATAGACCCAGGCCTTGCTGGCAATCGTCGGCGAATCCAGTAACCGGAGAAGGACGTCCTCCGCATCCTCAACATCGGGCATATTTTCAATTGTCAGGGATTGCAGAAGATCCTGGTATTCAGGGGGTTTGGCCGGGCGCTCATACTTGGGACTTTCATCGACCAGGGCTTTGGCGGGAATCTCCGCCACTACGGTTCCCTGTTCCTTGATACGGATCAACCCGTCATCCGTGACATTCCCGATCACCGCCGCGTCAATCCCCCATTTTCGGCAAACGGCAATCACCTGCTCTTCTTTGCCGGCGTCGGCCACGAGTAACATGCGTTCCTGGGATTCCGACAGCATCAACTCATAGGGCGTCATGTTCGGCTCCCGGCTGGGCACGTTGGCTAGTTCCAATTCAATGCCCGTTCCCGCCCGTGCGGCCATTTCACAGGATGAACTCGTGAGACCGGCCGCGCCCATGTCCTGAATACCGACCAGAAGTTGCTGGTCCAGGAATTCCAGGCAGGCTTCCAGGAGCAATTTTTCCAGAAAAGGATCGCCGACTTGTACGTTGGGCCGCTTCTGTTCCGAGGCATCGTCGAAACTGTCCGAAGCCATGGTGGCCCCGTGGATACCGTCACGGCCGGTTTTTGCGCCGATATACAAGACCGGATTGCCCACGCCACCTGCCCGGCCCCGCAGCAATTGACCGGTTTTCACGATGCCCAGGCAAAAGACGTTCACCAGAGGATTCTTGGCATAGATGTCGTTGAAGGTGATTTCGCCGCCGACCGTGGGGACGCCAATACAGTTTCCGTACCAGGAAATGCCGGAAACCACGCCTTTCAACAAATGACGATTCTTCGGAAGGTCCAGTTCGCCGAACCTGAGGGAGTCCAGCAAGGCAATGGGCCGTGCGCCCATCGTGAAAATGTCGCGCAAAATCCCACCGACCCCGGTCGCCGCGCCCTGAAATGGTTCGATAAACGACGGATGATTATGGGACTCCATTTTGAAGACAGCGGAGAGCCCGTCGCCGATATCCACAGCCCCGGCGTTCTCGCCCGGTCCTTGGATCACCCGTTCCCCTTCGGTAGGAAATCGTTTCAAATGGACACGGGAACTCTTATACGAACAATGCTCGCTCCACATCACCGAAAAGATTCCGAGTTCCGTCAGATTTGGTTCCCGGCCCAGGTGTTTGAGGATCTGTTCATACTCCTCGTCCGTCAGGCCGTGCCGTTGAATCACCTCGTGCGTAATATGGGTCGATGATGGCTTCATGAAATTAAATTGAAACTTCAATAATAATCGTTAACTATTTAAAATTAAACATTATATATACACAGAGATATCATCAATCCTAATCTGGATTGACGCCCAGGATATACGTTATCCATGCCGTATCGGGTTCACCGCTTTCTGCTCGATGATAGGTGCCGGTCCCTTCATTGGTCTTTCGATTGGTGCCTTCCCACAGGAAATGCACGTCCCGGAACCCGGCCTCGTTCATCAATTCCATGACTTCAGGCATGGTCCAAAGTCGCCAGTCATAGACGAAGGCATCACGCATTTCGCTGCCATCCTCAAAGGCAAAATGCATGCGCATCGTACAGAGGTATGTCGCAGGATCAAAGGCGTCCTGGTCCCAAATGAAGGTAAAATCACCGATTTCGTCATCCTCGGGGTTGTCGATGTCACGTGGTTCTTCCTGCAACACCTGGCTTTCGCTGCCTCCCCAAATGTCCAAAATAAACATGCCGCCAGGCTGAAGCGCTTCTTTCGCTCTCTTGAAATATTGCAGGAGCGTGGGGCGGTCCTTAAAGATCATGTAGCTGAAATTCAACGCCATAGCCAATTGCACTTGCGAGGCATGAGCGTCCAACACGTTCCCATGGATGAGCGTCAGGCGGTTTTGCTGATCCACGGTCAAGGGAGACACGTTATGTTTTATGCCCCAATTGAGCGTCGGCCAATCCAGATCGATACCCACGGCGTGATTTTCAGGGTGTTGCGTCACGAAATACGCGGACAAGGCGGCGGTGCCGCAGAAGTCCTCACGCAATGAGCGTAAAGGACGGCCGGTATAGTTCTCGAAATATTCGGCAAAGAATGGAACGTCAAAATCCGGACTTTGGACGCTTTTTTGATACAGAACGTGGGGATCGGCCCGATCAGCCATGGACGGACGTTTCCTGGCCTGCTTACGTGCTCTTTTCATCAAACGAATCCTTTGCTTCTATCGAATTGATTGGTCGTGGCCCACCGGGTCGCAGGCTGTGTCCATGAGGACAAATCTATATCATAAGGGAAAGACAGAGCTTACCGCTAGGGGCAAGGAGACTTTTCACGCAATATCCGATGCGATTTGCCTGCGATGAGACGAGAACACCTGCCGGTGAGCCTGAGTTGTCCTGTTCCGGCAAATTTTCTATGATATGACAACGATTGTTTTCTACTTATCCACGTTCGAGTTTTTATGAGGAAGGAGCGTCACAAGAATGGAAACGTATACACGCGAAGAGGGCAAAACCGAAACCACCGATGATGCCAAGGCCCGCGAGCTGTTACGATGTGCATTTACGAAAACCGCACGGTGGCCCGAGACCTTCGGAGGCTTTGAAGCCGACCTGCGCATCAACGTGAATGGTGAAGAAACCACCGGGAAAGTCACGGTAAAGTCCTCAAAAGAAGTCGAAGTTTCTCTTCCGAATGAAGAGCTTCAAAAGTGGGCTCAAGGTCAAATTTCCATGATCGCCGCGCATCGGGGTCCGCGAAACTTCGAGGAATCCGATGGGAAATACAATCTATCGTTCGAGGGGGAAGAAAATCATCCGCAGGGGCCCCGTATCGGCCTGGGTGATTCCATGGGCTCTTCCTATCGCATCAAAGACGATCGCATCACGCAGATCAATCGAAAGATGCCGCACGTGGCCTTTACAATTAACGTCGAAGACAGTGCATTGACGAAGGACGAGAAATATCTGACGACCCGCTATACCGTGTATTATTACTCGCCGAAAGATAGCTCACTGGCAAACGTGGAGAGCTTTTCGGATTCTCACGCCAGGGTAGGCAATGCGGACCTCCCGGCTACCCGCCGTATTATTTCGTATGAAAAAGGCGCCACAGTGACGCGAACCATGACGTTCGAAAACCATAAGCCGTTGTAAGCGTAGCAGTTGTTATGCAGGGCTATGGCAATCGTCATTGAAGACGATCCATTGAAGTTGCCGTCTCCTTTCCTTTCACCTCCTTTGTAAGGAGGGGTGAAGGGGAGGTAGAGGGGATCTCCCGGATCTTCAGTCTCCGTTACGATAACCCCTGCCCTTTCGTGCTCCCACCAAATCCTCCGAAGTTCCCCCCAAATCCACCCTGGCCGGTACTCCAATACCCGCCCTGTCTCCAGCGCTGAAACGGATGTCTTCGTTCCGGCCGGGTAAAGCGCCAGAGGGCAAACAGCATGGCCAGCGCCACGGCCACGTTCATCCAGAACCCCGCGCTCGAAGAGCGTTTGGTTTTGGCGGCCGCCTGGATCGCACTGCCCGAAGCCGAGGCCAAGCCTACTGCTGTCCGATACAGGGATTCTCCGTACCGGGCATTTTCGAACATGGGGATGAGATACTGCTCGGATAATTCATCCAATGTCGGTTTTCCGACCGCCGAGAGCAAGCTGCGGCCAAGGACCACCACGGCTTGTCGCTCTTTCAACGAAGCGAGCAACAACATGCCTCGCTCCTGTTGGGCCGAGCCAATATGCCATTCCTTATACAATCCCTCTGCATATTCCCGCGTATGCGAATGAGGACTGGCTGTCTCAATCGCGACGACAATCATTTCGATGCCCGTACGATCTTCCAGTTCCTTGCAGACTTGCCGGATTCGGTTTTGCCAGTCGGGTTCAATCAACTCAGCATAATCGCTGACATACCCGAGCGGCGTCGGAAAAATAGGTTTCTTTTCTCCTCCGGCAGCGTTAGCTCCTTCAGGAAACACCCAGACGAATAGAGCCAAGAGAAAAAATATAGGCACTGAACGCCATAAATTCATCATTGAAATCGCCCCCCATGTTTCATCGAGTCGATCCGGTCCACCACTTGGCCCAACCCGGTGAGGTAACGCTCCAACAACTTGGGCAGCTCATGTTTCCCTGGTGTACTGAGGCCGCGTTTGAGGCGCCAGGCTTCGATGAACACTGAAGGATCCACGCCCAACGTGGTGTTGAGTTCATCCAACACTTCCGGGGATTTCACGTTCGATGGACGGTCCAGCAGGCGGTATAGGCCGCGGAGACACGGGAGGAGCGAGGTTAATGAGAGAGGCAATAGGGTTTGAATGGCTTCAATCCTGCCCCACCCTTCGACGTAGCATTGGCGGACACGCAGGAGGTTCGCATGTATTTCCTGCCGGCACTGGAGAAACAGGTGCGCGGTATTCACGTGCAGTTCAGGGAACGGATCACGTCCTTCAAGCAGGACGTGTCGTTCCTTGATGTCCAGAAATTCCAATGGAAACGCGTCCGCGGACTGTTGGAGGTCCTTGTGCGTGAGAAACAACGGGGCGACGATCTTTTCCCTGGCCCATTGTTTGTGAATGCCGCTCCACTGTTGAAGAACGGGTTGCGTGATCTGTTCGAGCATGATCAGGACGTTGATGTTGGAGTAGCCTTGCAGGAACTCGCCGCGCGCTGCGCTCCCATAGACGAGGACGGATTCAAACTCCAGGTGTTTTTGTTTTGTTATGGAACGGAGAAAACCGCGTAAAGGAGCGTGCGTGTCTTCCTGCAATTGGGACCAGGGTGGATTGGCGGACATTCTCATAACCTCGTCTATGACGCGTCGTGATATTTGACCTTACGACTGCGCATGAGGTGTTCGTCGATCGGCCCATGGATCAGGAATCAAGCCCAAGGCCAGAAAGCGATCCAGAAGCCCGAATGGTGGAGTCTCACGAAGTCCGGCGGTCGCAGTCAAGACTTGATATTTTAGCCGCCGGTTTTGATCAATGGTGGAAAAAACCCGGTTGCGCAACCACGCGAGCGCCGGATTCCCGGTATTCCAAAAAAAGGCTTCTTCATCGGCAAGCCGTTGCAGCATTTCGACTTTCGGGCGACGCTGCTTTTCGAACGCTTTCAAGCGCGGTGACTGAAAATTGTCTTCTGCCAGACACGCCGGAATCAAATCCGCCAACACCGTGGCATCGACCATGGCCTGCATGCGTCCTTGCGAAGCATGGGGATTCATTCCATGGGCGGCGTCCCCGATCAGCACGGCCCCATCCATCACCCACGTTTGCACGCGGGTTCGCCCCGTGGGCATCACGGCTGTTTGCTCCCAGCCCGTGAACCCGTGAAACGTGGCCGAAAGTTCAGGATAAATGGCGGACCAGCGTTCTTGAAGTGGTTCGACCCCGGCCGCGTGCATCGCGTCCCGTGCCGTGGAGTGGATCAAGTAGACGAGATAAATTTTCTCTTTCGCGGCCGGGAATAAGCCCAGAATTTCTTTTTTGCCGAGAAAGTACTGCGCTTCATCCAACTTCTCGGGACAGTCCAAAATGGCAACCAAATAGCTTTCGGGATACCGATACAGCTTGGTGGGAATGTCGAGTGCGCCACGAACTTTGGAGGCCGGGCCATCGGCCCCAACAACTAATTTGGCGGAAATGCGTACAGTCTTGCCTTGAACATCTGCCTCGACCCCGATGATTTGTTTGTCTTTTTTCAAGACCTTGGTGAAAGACGCGTTGTACCACAAACCTCCGGGATTCTGTTTCTCCAGGGTTTCGAGTACAGTCCTGTGCGCAACGTGCGGCAAGGTGACGAGGGCGCGATTATAAGGAGGAGGCAGTTCATCGTAGTCGATCGAACACAGCCGTTCCCCTCCAATTTGCCGAAAGTGAAAATGCCGAACAGGCTGTACCGCGTGTTGCGGCAATTGATCCAACAGCCCTAAATCGTCCAGGATTTTCTGCCCGTTTGGCTGGAGAATTTCTCCTCGTATGCCGGAAGGAGGACCTGCGGCTTGTTCGAGGACGAGGGTCCGGATGCCTTTCTTGGCGAGCAAAAGGCCCAGGACCGCTCCTCCGCCTCCGGCACCGACCACAACGACGTCAACTTGTATGTCCATACGAGACAAGACGAAAGGAGCGAAACGAACGGCTCGGAAACGAAGTACCGGACAAACGGCCTATTCAAATATTTTTTGAAAGTGCTCGTCGGCTTCTTCCCACGCGGTGGGGTTCGTATTTTTCAGCCAATCTTTCAAGAAAGTTTTCTGCTCAGGGGAGAGCATTTGTTTGATCTGGTGGGAACGGCCTTGCAAGGGTTGTAAAAACCCGACCTTTTTGACGGGGTCGAGCGTGGCGGTCCTTACGTAGATATTCGTATAAGCCGAGGGGTCATCATCTTCTCCCTCCCCTTGGAGCCAGACCGAAAGGTACTTGTCCATGGTTAATCCCGAGCTGTCCATCGCCGGGTCCGTTTCATGAAACACGTCGTTCTCCGTTTGAGGCAACGGAACGGCTTCATGAGCCCGAAAGAGAAAATTTCGATTCCACATGAGGAAAGGTCAAGGGGTGAAAAAAGTGACCTCATAGTGGCAAGGCTCCGCCATGAAAGTCAAATGCGCTTCTCGCGCAAGATAACCCTTGTATTTTCTTGTCAGCTTGTCATAGTGTTATCGGATAAACCTCTCGTGAAATATTGAGTGCCGGGATTGCTATGTAGAAGGCGCTCATGAGATGTGCAGCACATATCAAACCACATAGAAAAAAGGAGTCTCGCCCCATGAAACCACGGCGTCTCATTGGATTTCTCTTGGCCGTTCTGTTCATTGCCGGATGTCAAGGGTCTGGACAAATTACCAAATTACGTATCCAGCACGACGGATCCGCAGCTGAGTCCAAAGGCTCGTCCCTTACAGTCGCAGTGTCTCCATTCGATGATAAACGACAAGCATCAGAGCACTTAGGCATGCGGACTCGCGGGGGAGGAGGCGGAACCTATTTTGACGCGATGGGCGGCACTCTCAGTCAACGTGTCACGAGTTCTTTTATCGAGTTCTTGAACCAGGCGGGATTTTCTGCGGCACCGGCCAATGGCGGATCCCCCAATGTCAGGATTGAGCCGACCATCCAAAAGTTCAAAGTGCAGGCGACCGATAAAGTGTTGGCGACTTTCTTCGAAGTTGACACGATTATGGCATTTACGGTCCATAACGCAGCCGACGAAAGCACCGTTCGGATTGCAGTCGGAGTCGGCGGAACGGATCATGACGTGTTCTTCAGTGAAAAGGATCTGGAAAAACTGATCGGGGAAGTGCTCACGGAGGGCTTCGAGGAATTTCTGGAAAAGGTCGAAGTCCAAGGTCAGGCCCTCAAGTTTCGTCTTCCTGAGAAAGCCTCCTGAGACCGGACTTGGACAAAGCCTCTAACTAGGGTTCTTAACTCGCACCAAACCAACGATAGCGATATCTTGCGACAAATTCGTAGACGGCGATCATGGCCTGTCGGAACGGACGAAACTTCCAGAAAAAGATGAAGATTTTTCCGCTCGTCAGGCCGTGAAGGAACGGGAAAAACGCTTCCAACCCACCGACAACAGTCCCCTTTTCATCAATCCAATAGGCCATGGGAGGCCGGCAGTCCGGCTGATGGCGATTTCCCAGATATTCGGCAGCCTTTTGACTCTCATAGGGGAGAAACTGAACGTGTTCGGAACGCTGCTCCAATTTTCGTTTCATGGCCACGCAAAGACGACAATGGGAGTCATAAATCAGGCATCCGGACCGCGACTGATCTGGAACTTCGTTGCTCATGTTCCATCCTGGGCCCCGGACAGTTCGCCTAGCTTTTAAACGTGTGTGCAATCCGGTCCGGGGTCACGACTCCCTGCTCCGTAATGATCCCGGTGACGTATTCCGCAGGCGTCACGTCAAAGGCCGGGTTAAAGACGGCCACGCCTTGAGGAGCGATTCGTGCCTCCCCATTGATATTGGTCACTTCATGACCGGGGCGTTCTTCAATAGGAATGGCTGAACCCGATGGCGTTGAAACGTCGATGGTGGAAGAAGGCGCCGCCACGTAAAAAGGGATGTCATGGGCTTTGGCGAGAACCGCGACGGCATACGTCCCGATTTTATTGGCCACGTCCCCGTTGGCCGCGATCCGGTCGGCACCGACCACACACAGATCAATTTTGCCTTGTCGCATGACGACTGCGGCCATGCTGTCCGTGATCAGGGTGACGGGAATGCCGTCTTCCATCAACTCCCATGCCGTCAACCTGGCGCCCTGAAGAACGGGACGGGTTTCATTCGCAAAAACGTGCACCCTTTTCCCCTGCTCCGACGCCGCCCTGACCACTCCCAAGGCCGTGCCATATCCGGCGGTTGCCAACGCCCCTGCATTACAGTGCGTTAAGACCTTGTGCCCATCTTTGATCAGGCCGGCTCCTTGTTGGCCCATGGCCTTACACATCGCAATATCTTCCCGTTGAATCGCCAACGCTTCTTGGACCAGCCGGGATTGGATCTCGGGCACCTCGCGATCACGGTTTTCCTCTACGACATTTTTCATGCGCGCAAGTGCCCAAAAAAGATTTACGGCCGTGGGTCGAGTTGCGGCCAATTGATGGCAAATGGCCAGAATCTTTTGTTCAAACGTCGAAATATCGGTCTCAGAAACGGATTGAGCGCCCAACGCAACCCCCATGGCAGCGGTCACGCCAATGGCCGGTGCGCCTCGTACCTTCAGCTCTTGAATGGCTGATGCCACGGCATCAACGTCTTTGCACTCGAGCAGTTCGGTCTGGCCGGGCAGCCGGCTTTGATCGAGGAGCCACACGCTCCCTTCTTTCCATTCCACTGTGGGAATCATATCCAAAACCTCTTAGCGATGACTCAAGGCGTTCTCACCCCTTGATGTTACCTATCGGCAATAGTTCGGCCACTTTTCTGGTGATCCCGGCAGTTTCCACCGACTCTACCACGTCGGAAATATTTTTATACGCGATTCCGGCTTCTTCGGCCAATCCCGACATCGAGACCGCTTTCACCAGGATGCCCCGTTGGGCCATGGATTGCTGAAGCGCCGCCCCACGCACCGTTCGCTTGGCCTGAGCCCGTGACATCGTCCGGCCGGCACCATGCATCGTCGACCCAAAGGATTCCGTATTGGCCTGCACTGTCCCCACCAGCAGGTACGAACCGGTCTCCATGGACCCGCCGCAGATCACCGGTTGGCCGACCGTTCGGAACGGTTCCGGAACATCGGGATTCCCCGGACCGAATGCCCGGGTCGCGCCTTTGCGATGGACCAGGAGATCCTGCTTCTCGTATCGTTCGACTTTGGCGATATTATGGGCCACATCATAGACTTGGCGCATGCCGAGCCTCTCAGGGGATTCCTGAAACACTCGACAAAAGGCTTCACGAATTTGATGGGCAATGACCTGCCGATTGGCAAAGGCCGTATTGGCCGCACAGTTCATGGCCGAAAAATAGTGCCGCCCCTCCGGCGCTTGATACGGCGCACAGGCCAATTGTTGATCCTTAACGGTAATGCCAAAACGTTTCATGGCCTTTTCAAAGATCCGAACGTAGTCGGTGCCGACTTGGTGTCCGAGACCTCGAGACCCACAGTGCACCATGATCACGATCTGGTCGTGTCCATGAATACCGAAATGTCCAGCCACGTGCCGGTCGTACACGCGATCATTCCGGACTACCTGGACTTCGAGGTAGTGGTTTCCGGAGCCCAACGTTCCCAATTGCCCCATTCCCCGTTGGCAAGCATGTTCGGAAACGTGTTCAGGGTCGGCTCCGGCCAGGCAGCCCTGCTCTTCCGTATGGGTGAGATCACTGTCCCATCCATACCCTTGTTCCACGCTCCATCTTGCTCCTTTCCGCATGACGTCCTGAAAGGTCCGCCGGGACAGCTTCACGAAGCCTTTCGATCCAACTCCTGCAGGAACCGTGCGAAACAATTCCGTCATCAGGGCCTCCAATCGCGGCTTCACGTCGGCTAACGTTAAATCCGTACGGATCAACCGCATCCCGCAATTGATATCATACCCCACGCCTCCAGGAGAAATAATACCGTTCCGAACGTCGAAGGCCGCAACGCCCCCAATAGGAAATCCATAGCCCCAATGCCCGTCAGGCATACACAGGGCATACCGTTGAATGCCGGGCAAACACGCCACGTTCGTCACTTGCTCAAATACGCCGGCGTCCATGGCCCTGAGAATCTTTTCCGTTCCATAAATTCTGGCAGGAACCAGCATGCCCGATTTTTCCGTTTCGGGAATTTCCCAGACAGCGTCGGCAAGCCGATTGACTTGCATGGCGGTAGAGCACTTCAATTCAGAAACCTAAATTATACCTTCAAATTATTGCCATAACTTATTGTAGAAAATGAGTTCAAAATCAATCTTAATCACGTCATACGTCCAGCACCACACGCGCATACCAGCCACCTTCGTTTGGCCTGATTTCATATAAATGCTTGGTCACCGCTTTCACGTCGGTTCGTAGATCCTGGCGAGTTGCATTAACCCGATCACCGGTGAGTGTAGCATCGAGATGCCACAGGTTATTCTCCGAATCAAGTCTTACCGTGGCGAGGACGTCATTGAAGACAACCCCTTCGGCATCTTTGATAAACACGATGGTGTTCAGCCATTCGAAGAACAAATCCTCTATTTCACTTTCTGACAATCGACACTCCCGTGTCCAATTCGTCCCTACGGTCAGTGGGTCCGCCATGGTTTCAATCAAGGCCAATGCCGCCGTGACAAACAACTCTGACACCGAATCGCCGGTGGCTTCATAAGCGACATCCCCCAAGACAATCTCATCGAGAAACCGGTGTGCTTTCCCCATATCATCCGCCAATGAAGATCAGAAAAAAGCTTCTTCGCCTTTCAGCCTTTTCGGAAGAAAGAGGACAGGAACACGATAAAAACCCGGTTACTCAAGAACTGGAACGTGCCGTCATGAACATCGTTCAGTACGTTTCCATGGACGTGTCCTCGGATTCTTGCTCTTTGGGCTCGTGCAATGGGGAATCGGGTGCATTATTGTCCTCAGGGAACAATAGTTTCTGTGGCAAAGTGAGCGTATTTTTCAAGATCGACAGTGCTAAATTGGCAAAACCCGTCACGCCGGATGCCACGGATTCCGCGGCCAATGGCTCGATCGTCGGAGCATGAAGAGGGCCCTTGACCGAGAACATGGCCAAATCAACCCCTCGGTCATCGTCAAGTAGCAGATGCATTAATGGAATTTCTTGAAGAAGGTCAAAATACGGACCTAAAGGATTGGCTGCGGTGACAAAGTCCAGTTCTTTGTTTGCCATGTCGTATTGGCCCGCAGCCGTCATTTTCAAAATCGGTCCGTCCATGACAATATCTTTCGAGACAACCCAACCATTGGCGACGTCCAGGGTTGCTGATTGCCGGTCAAAGGGATAGCCATCTTTCTCAAGGTCAACCGTTCCCTGCAACATACTCGGCAAGTTCATAAGGGCCAATATTTTGGGGATCACGATGCCTCTCTTGATGCGGCCATCCACGATCAACAATTTCATCGTTCCTTTGAGGGTCGGAAGCACGCCACGAGGATTTTTGCCATGTCCTTGTAACGTGCCTTCCGCGGACATCAGGCCCGTCATCAATTGTTTATCGAGTGTTTCCTTATCAAAAAAGGTTCGTTCCAGGGTTAACAAAGGAATCGAGTCAATCTTAAACCACGTTTTCATCGTGGCTGGTTGTTGCACGGGCAGATCGACTAATAGACGCCCTCGAAACGTCCCCCCGTCGGCTTTCCCCCAAATGCGGTCGAAGCGGATGATGCCGTTCTCGATTTTCAATTGACCGGACAAGTTCTGAACATTCAAGTTGTGGTACGAGGCACGATGGAACCGCAATTTCCCGGAGATTTTGGCTGTTTTGGCAATTTTTTCCAAAAACTCCCGAAGAGGAGAACGTTGTTTGTCTTTCGGCAGCAAGAGGTCGATGTTGAATTGAGATGCAGTCAGCGCCAAATTCATGTTCGGTTTACTGTCCCACGTTCGAATGATTCCCTGAGCCTGAGTTTGACTGTTCTCAAGATTCCATTGTAGCTTTTTCAGTTGGGCGGTGTGGCCGTGCAGTTTCACTTGAAACGCCACTTGAGAAATCGGCGACCTGACTCCTTCGATGTTGACGACTCCATTCGTCAAGGTTACCCGTCCCGATTTGCTCCATGATCTCCAATCATCCCCCGTTCCCCGAACATTGACGAATCCCTCCATAATCCCGGAGGAAATGGTCTTCTCAAATAATTCAAGGTCCGGCGGTAATGACTCGAAATGTATCGGTTCGGCCGTCAGCGAGGCATTGAAGGTCAATGTTTTGTCGAAATGAAATTTTCCTTTCCCAGCGAAGCGAACCGAAGGAAGGCTCAGGACCATGCGTTCAAACGTGAATTGATGCCTTTTGCCTACTTGAACGCGAAAATCCAGATTGCCGGCGAGGCTCGCGGGTTTATAGAGAATGCCCGGCATAACAATTTCCAATCCTTGTAGGGCAACCCTCCCTTTCACGGCAGGGTTTCGCAGTTGCCCTGACACCATCACGAGATAACGTGTCTTGCCTGAAATCGTCTCTTGCGACGGAAGCATTGGGGCGGCCACAAGACTCGGTAGATCGTTGGTACTGAAACGACCCTGAATTCTCAAGTCATCAACATAGGATTGATCATTAAGAGCGATCCTACCTTGGATTTGAAAATCGCTTTCTCCATAGAGTCCCGTGACGTTTTCGAAGCGAAGATGTTTTTTCGAAAGGGCAAGCATACCCTCCACTTGGGTAAGAGGTGTGCGTAGCCCGGGCAATTGCATGGCGATCCGTTCAGGATGATATTCGGCGCTTTCGAACTCGATGGATTGAGGATCGTTGAGGGGGCCGGCAAATCGTACGGTCAACAAACCACTCCCGGCCTTGCCCTGCAAGGCTTCTACGGACCGTTGTGGCACGCTCTGTCCGGCAATGGTTTGCATGACGCCGACAATCTTCTTAGCTGCGACCTGCCCTCCGAATTCCGTTGTCAACCAAGGCCCTTGTTCGGCAAAAACAATCGTCCCTTCGCCTTGAGTGACGGGAATGTCCTCATATTGGCCATGAAGGTCCAAGAATCGAATCTCATCAGGCCGGATATCGATGGTGCAGGTGATCTCTGTGGCTTGTCCCAACTGAGGACCTAAGTTCACAGCTCCTTCCGAAAGCTGAAACTTTCCCGTTAACGCATACCCCACTTCTTTGTGGGAAGAACCGGCAAACGTTGCTGAAAGCGCTTGAATCTTGCCACTGACGGACTGACGATGAATGGCATCAGACAATACGGACGGAATAAATCCTTCGGGGAGCAATTGAGGTAAATGTTGAATGGCTACAGGCGCACTGGTCCATTGCCCCGAGACGGTTGGAGGTTCAGGTCGCCATAAACCCGTCACGCTCACTTCCGAGTTGAGATCAATGCTGTCGGTTAGAACCACAAAATCGGATACGAACAAATCATAGCCTTCAATGCCAGGAGCAAAATGGAGATGTCCTTGGACCTTCGTTCGACCTTGCAACCCGACCGGCACTTCACCTACTTCGAAAAGATCGGCCAACCGTACGAGACCTTCCCGATCAAAGTCCATGCGGGTATGGAGATCGAATTGAGGCGACGCGCCATGCCGTACCGTTGTTCCCTCTCCGAGAAACCCGCCGATATCCTGGAGCGTCCCATAAGAAGAGAGCACGGATCCCGTGTCCCTTTCGGAAAGTCGCGCGGAGAGAAACATTTCCGTGGGACCATCCAGCACGAGTTGCTCCACTTGCAGTTCTACGTTTTCCGCGTGGATGATAAACGCGGATTCGCGGCGATATCGATCCTCCAGATGGACTGATCCATTGGTCAATTTTAATGAACGCCCCAAGAGCCATGCCCCTATCCCCACCTGATCAGATGTCTCCTCTTGAAGAACGTTTCGATAGTTCCATTGCCCGTCTTCATTTCGTTCGATATCAAGAAAGGCATCTTCGATGATCAGGGCATGCGGCATAGGTGTATCCTGCACCAAGGACAAAAAACTCAAATCCAGTTGGATATGCGACGCCTGAAAAACCGGGGTGCCCCGAGCCGGGTCTTGAATCCTGACATCCGTCAATTCCAAATGTGGATAAGGGAGAACCCTCACCTTCATTTGTTCGATAACGACGTGCTCTCCAAATGATCTCGTGACAAGATTTCGAACGACACGTTGCATGTCCTCCATATGGAACGTCGCAATATATACGACACCGACCACGCAGAGGATCATGATCAGAAAAAGGATGGAAATCAGACTTTTGCGCTTGGAAGCCATGTATTCATTCCCGGCCCTGATGGTCACAAATCTTGAGGATTAGACCAACTGGTGTTTCGCTGAGGTTCGCTTCGGCGTTTGGATCGCCACATTAGCGATTTCTTGACAGTCTGAGGATTTCACCGTTATGGTCCACCCCCATTCTAACGAAAGTGCACTCGTTATTCTATCGGCAGTTTCCTGACCATGAGATTGGCTTCCCGAGCAACGTCCCCTTTGCAATCTTCATACGCGCCTCTTCTGGTGTCGCGATCCGTAGCCGCGACATTGCTGAAATGCTATGACTACCCTCACCCGCATAAACCGCATGCCATGATCAGAGGATACGACAAGGCTCATGCCTTTCGAACGGCGAAAATGTGTGCGGTCGTTGCCCAGCACCTTTCTTATGAACGCTCACGGATCCGTCAATTTCAAATTGCCTGTCTGCTGCATGATTTGGGAAGGGCCGGTCTTGATCGTCGGCTTTTCGGCAAAATATGGTCTTGGGCGCGCAGCCGGAAAATTCCCACAAGACCCGCCGAATGGCGGTCGCGCTACCCCGATTCGAAATATGGCAGGGAGACCGAAGCGTTTGTGGAGACGTACGGACAGGCATTGGCCGAAGAAGGATTGCCGCTCACCGAGTGGGCATGTGAGCAAATCGAAATGCGATTGGGATTTGCACGTCGCCATCGCCGGCAACTCAAAAGAGTGAAACCCATCCTGGAAAACCTGGATATCCGTTGGTTGCCGTGGATGGAGCAGGTGACGTTATACTATTATTATCCTGAAAAACTGGCCAAGTCTCCGGACTGGGTGAGGGAACTCGGAGAAATTCTTGTCGCTTGCGAACAGTTGGAAGCCTACAGCAATCGCCGACGCGGAACAGACTACTACGTGCGTTCGAAGGAAAGCTTTCGCGAGGCCTTTGACTACCTCGACTCCTTAAAACGACAGGGTCGATTGCGGGCAAGAGTCATAACAGCGGTTCGACAATTGACAGCTTCCGGAATCTTTGATTCCATCCTCAAAGCAGCCCGGGGAGGAACCTTGTCGCGATCCGAACAACAATTTCTTCGGTCCCTCCGGTAGACAAAATCCGATGCCCGTCTTCACTCATCATTTTTCGGTTGCGATGCAAGGCCATTCGCAGATCGAGAATATCTCCGAGCCGGTTCGGCAATTTCTTGCTACCACGGCCATGGAAGCCGGTATTGTCACAATATTTGTGAAACATACCACTGCCTCGGTTCTTATCATCGAGGATGAGCCCGGTTTACGCGCCGACACCAAAACCGTCTGGGACAAACTGATTCCGGCAGACCCTAGCTGGCAGCATAACGTCAGGAACCCCGGGGAAAATAACGGGCACAGTCACTTGCGAGGCCAAATCCAGGGACAATCCCTCACGATTCCTTTTGCCGATAACCATTTGCTTTTGGGAACTTGGCAGGAAATCGTTATTCTTGATTTTGACACACGGGCACGCTCTCGGGAGATCATAGTCCAAGTGATGGGCGAGTAAGACTGAATAAATTTTAGGCAACTTTTGGGGTTTTACTTGTTTTTCGACCAACTGCTTCTGAATCCCGAGTTTCCCCGGGCTGATAGATCTTTCTTGCTTTTTTTAAAAAATAGGAGACAATAAAATAGAGGACGAAAGATAAAGGAGCTCATTTCATTGTGGTTTCGCGGAGGAGAAAATCCATGACACAACAAAGTCAAGTCGACAGACAACGACTCAAAAAACCGTTGTTCCTATGGATGATGGCCCTTCTTTTTTCTTGCTTGTGTTGGACTCCTGCCTGGGCTGACGGCCTGGATGAGCAACAACTCGTCGAAAAATCCCAGCACACCATTGAAAGTTTTATGGGCGATCCGAATTTCACCTGGTTCCAGGATCACGTCAAAGACGCCAAAGCCCTCTTGATTATCCCGCAACAATTGAAGGCTGCCTTCTTTTTTGGTGCGGATGGAGGAAGCGGGGTTTTGCTTACCCGTGACGAACAGACGGGAGAGTGGAGCGAACCGGCCTTTTACATTTTGGGCGGACTCAGCTTTGGATTCCAATTCGGTGGTGAAGCCTCGGAAGTCATCATCATGGCCATGACCCAAGGGGCAGTTGAAAAACTTTATGCCTCATCCTTTAAACTTGGCGGGGATGCCTCCATTGCAGCCGGACCCTATGGAGCCGGAGTCGAGGGCGCTACCTCGGCAAATCTGAACGCTGATTTTCTTTCGTTTTCGCGTTCAAAAGGCGTCTATGCAGGTATCTCATTGGAAGGATCGATCATCTACACAAATGATGATTCCAATGAAGCCTATTACGGAAAAAAAGTGCGGCCTGTGGATATTCTCGTGGTCAAATCCGTCAAGAATGAACATTCGTCCGGTCTTCGCCAAGCCATTGTGACGGCAACCAAATAAACGCTCATTCTTATAGGAGAATAAGCCACGGGCGAATTGAGGATAAAGTCACGCTCTTTCCCGAATGGTGGGGACGAGCACCAACTGCCCGTCTTTACAATCGACCGTCACCGCGTCGCCGTCTTTCACCTCTCCTTTGACCAGCAGTTTCGACAAGGGCGTTTCCACGTCACGTTGAATCAGCCGTTTCAACGGTCGAGCACCGTATGTGGGACTGTAGCCTTCTGCTCCCAAATTCGACAACGCCTCTGCGGTTACCTCTAAACGGATTCTCCGCTCTTCCAGCCTTGCCTTTAAGCGCGCCAGTTGAATGTCTGCAATTCGACCGACTTCATCCGCGCTCAGCGGATGAAACACGACGGTTTCATCAATGCGGTTCAAAAATTCCGGACGGAAATGCCGTTTGACTGCATGCAAAACCAGCTTCTGCAATTCATCATAGGTTCGTTCACGTTCCTGCGCCTCCAGAATTTCCTGACTGCCGATATTCGACGTCATGATCAAGACCGTATTTTTGAAATCCACAGTGCGGCCTTGGGAATCGGTCAACCGGCCGTCATCGAGAACCTGAAGCAGAACATTGAATACGTCATGATGGGCTTTTTCAATCTCGTCCAACAGAATTACACAAAAAGGACGACGCCTGACGGCCTCGGTTAATTGCCCGCCCTCTTCATAACCAACGTAGCCCGGTGGGGCGCCGATGAGTCGCGCCACGGCGTGTTTTTCCATGTATTCCGACAGATCAATCCGTATGAGATTGGCTTCGTCGTCAAAAAGGACGTGCGCCAGGGCTCGTGCCAGTTCGGTCTTCCCGACGCCGGTTGGCCCAAGAAACAAAAACGAGCCGATCGGCCGGTTGGGATCCTTGATGCCTGATCGTGCCCGGAGAACGGCATCAGCCACGGCTCGAATCCCTTCATCCTGGCCGACCACGCGTTGATGGATCAATGTTCCCAATTGCAACAGTTTTTCCGTTTCTCCCTGGAGAAGCCGGCTCATTGGAATGCCCGTCCAACGACTGACCACTTCCGCAATGTCTTCTTCATCCACTTCCTCTTTCAAAAGACGAGCTTCCCCTTCTTGGCGATCGAGATGGGCTTCTTCCGCCTGGAGTTCCCTCTCCAACCTGGGCATCGTTCCATAGCGGAGTTCCGCAACACGATTGAGATCATATTCGCGTTCGGCCTTTTCAATTTGGTGTTTCAAGTCTTCAAGCCGTTGCCGAATCTGTTGCAAACGCCCGACAGCGGCTTTTTCCGATTCCCATTGCTGTTTCAATTCGGTAAGTTCCCCGCGCTTGGACTCGAGTTCATTTTCCAACATTTCGAGCCGTGCCTGACTGGCCGGATCCTCTTCCTTTTTGAGGGCTTCCCGTTCGATTTCGAGTTGCAGAACTTTTCGGGAGACTTCGTCTAATTCCGCGGGCATGCTGTCGATCTCCGTACGCAGTCGCGCAGCGGATTCATCGACGAGATCGATGGCCTTGTCCGGAAGAAACCGGTCGCCGATATAGCGATGGGAGAGGCGTGCGGCGGCAACCAGGGCCGCGTCCTTGATCCGGACCCCATGATGCACCTCATACCGCTCCTTGAGTCCCCGCAGAATCGAAATCGTGTTGGCCACCGATGGTTGTTCCACGAGCACGGGCTGGAACCGGCGTTCGAGCGCCGCGTCTTTTTCAATGTGCTTGCGATACTCATCCAGAGTCGTTGCCCCGATCAAATGAAGTTCTCCCCTCGCCAGCATCGGCTTCAGCAGATTGGCGGCATCCATTGCCCCTTCTGCCGCTCCCGTGCCCACCACGGTGTGCAACTCGTCGATAAACAGGAGGATGTCTCCTTGCGACGACTGAATTTCTTTCAATACGGCCTTCAACCGTTCCTCGAACTCTCCCCGGAATTTGGCCCCGGCCACCAAGGCCCCCATGTCGAGGACGACCACGCGTTTCTGTTTCAATCCTTCCGGAACATCCCCCTTGATAATCCGTTGGGCCAGCCCTTCGACAATGGCTGTTTTCCCGACGCCGGGTTCACCAATGAGCACGGGATTGTTTTTTGTCCGTCTCGACAGAATCTGAATCGTCCGCCGGATTTCTTCGTCACGCCCGATCACCGGATCCAGCTTTCCCTGTCCCGCCAACCGGGTCAAATCCCGGCCATATTTTTCCAGCACCTGAAACGTCCCTTCGGGATCCTGACTGGTGACCCGTTGATTGCCGCGAACGTGTTGCAGCCCGGCCAACAATTTATCGCGCGTCACTCCCAGGTCCTTTAACACGCCCTTATCGGCTGCCATGGCCAGCAGGAGATGCTCGACGCTGATGTACTCGTCTTTCAAGGATTGTTTTTCATCCTTGGCACGAGCAAGAAGCGTGGCCGTTCGTTGAGTCAAATGAAGCTGCCCGGGCGCCGCTCCGGTCCCGCGGACTTGGGGAAGTTTTGCGAGTCGTTGCTCAGCCTTGGCTTTCACGGCGGAACCGGATATTCCACTCTGTTCCAAGACCGGACCGGCGGACCCGTCAGGTTGCCCCAGTAACGCCACGAGCACGTGCTCGACGTCGATCCCCTGATGATTCCGGCTCATGGCAAGAGCAGACGCGGATTGAAGCGCCTCCTGCACTTTGAGCGTCATACGATTCATGTCCATAATTTCCGATTCCCTTTCAAGGATTCTCGATCAACGGCCATTTCACATCAGATAACCACATCCTCAAAAAAATCAAGCAGGGAACAACAATCAGATGGATAAAGACAGGAGTCGTTCGAAGATGGCTTGAACATTGGCCTTGATGGATTCGTAGCGGGTGAGGAATCTTGTGGTCGCAGAAGAAGAATACGGGGCTGCGTAACCCATGCGGATGGCACATTTGGTCAATTCGAAAGGGTTATGTGGCAAGGTATGGGTTTGCAATTCATGAACCATTTGCAGCTTATGCTCGACGTCACGTAAAAACAGATAGGCTTCCTCAAGGAATTTCCCGTCAGCGGTTTGTAACAGATTGAGGGCGCGAAGATGCTGAAGAACCGTGACCGTATTCGATTCAAGCAACGATGGATGCGTGGCAAGATGCAGTAATTGAAGCGTCTGGACCACGAACTCAATGTCGCGAATGCCTCCGGGGCTCAGTTTGACGTTTCGCCCCTCCTCCTTTTTCCTCTGGACCTTTCGATGAATCTGCGTCCTGAGTTTAGAAACCGTCTCGATGACGTTTCGGGATCCCCGTTTTTCCGACCCTACGATAAACGGACGGATTTTCCTAAGAAAGGCCTGGCCCAGGGATCGTTGCCCTGCTACAGGACGAGCCTTTAATAATGCCAGCCGTTCCCAAGTTCTCCCGCGTGTTTGATAATACTTGACAGCTTCAGCGCTCGACCAGGCCAAAGGTCCGGCGCCCCCCTCTGGTCGCAATCGCAAATCCACTCGAAATAGACGTCCTTCCGAAGTGGACGCCGACAGGACACGAGTCAGCTCTCTGGCGATGAGCTGAAAAAATGCTTCATTACTGATCGGCTCTTTTGCGGTTTTTGTCTCCCCCTGGCTCGATGCATAGATATAGACGAGATCGACGTCTGAACTGTAATTCAGTTCACGCCCGCCCAACTTTCCCATTCCCAACACCACGAATCCCGGTTCTCGCGTTGTTTTGCCGGAATTTTGATTTTGGGGAATCCCACATTTTTTTTGCAGTTCTTCGTTCACCAGTTGATAGGTGGCATGAATCACGATTTCCGCAAGTCGCGACATGGATTGGACGGTCTCCTCGACGGAGGCAGCGTGAAAGAGGTCACGTGCGCCTATCCGCAGCATTTCCCGCCGATGAAAGCGTCGAATTGCGTCGAGTTTCCGTTCGTAGGTATGCACAAGAGCAAGGGTCTCGTCTAAGGTCGCTTGCAGGCGTTTGAGAGTCGGAACACCTTTGAGGACACGTTCGTCTTCAAACCAATAAATCAGCAGGGGGTCTCGAATGAGCGTTTCCGCCATTGCTGGGCTGTTCCCGAACAGGACGCAAAGCAATTGCAGGACGTGTGGTACTTGAGCTAAAAAATCGAACACTTGGGTTCTTGCATGACCAGCCTCAAGGTAGCGTTCCCATTCACGTAACGCTTGATCGGGATCGGCCGTGACTGCAACGGCGCGCAAAAGATCAGGGAGGATGACTGCGAGTTGTTCCCGGCTTTTAGGCTCGCCGGCCATGAGTTGAAGGTTGGCATCGGCTTCCTTCCAATCCCGGATGCCATACGGAGCCAACAGCCGTTCAGCTTCCGAAGGGGGTAAAATCGGAGAAAGGAGCAGCGGACGCGGATCGAAGCCTGAGGGTGAGTTGCTTATGCTCGGCATTGGGACGAATTCTGAGGCTCAATGGCCCTTACAATGATCTCACGTTAAGGTATACTGCCCGGCCATGAAAGAGACGTTCGACTCGACGGAAGTAGAAAAGCTGTCCCCCCATATCGACCCGACGATTATCAAAGATTTTCTGGATCGCATGGATCCGGATTATTTTTCACAATTTCCACCGCAGACCGTGGCGGAACACATGGCTTTGGCCAACACCCTAACCCCGGAAGATCCCTGTACGCTCCACGTTCAACTGGCAGCTGATGAGGGCCGGTACCGGCTTACGATCGTCGCTTACGACTATTTTGCTGAATTTGCCATAATTTGCGGGGTGCTGTCTGCCTATGGCTTCGATATACGCGAAGCCCTTGTTTTTACCTATCAGGACGACCCCGCTCCTGTGAAACAATCCTCACGTCCCATGCACATACGCAAATGGCCGATCCGGCAACCCCGCCAACGACCCGGGCTCTCAAGGAGAAAAGTTGTGGACGTCTTTCAGGTTCACCTTCTCCCGGGGCCTGTATTCGATGCAACATTTGAACAAGAACTGCGGCTGGAATTGACGAACATGATTCGATTGCTCGAGTCACGGAACATCCAGGAGGCCCGCAATCGAGTAAACCGAAAATTAGTGGAAACGCTTGGCCAAAGAAGAACGGCAGCTTCCGCTCTCGTGCATCCGGCAGAAATTGTCTTTAACAATGCACTTTCCGTACGCGAAACAGTCGTCGATATCAGGGGCACGGATTCTCCGGCCTTTCTATATGCCTTTACGAACGCGTTGGCCATGAGAGGGCTCTATTTGGCAAAAGCTACGATCGACGGAGATGGAATCAGAGTCCATAACCGGCTCTTTGTCAGGGATCGACACGGCAAGAAAATTGTCTCCACACGAGAACAACAGGAACTGACCGTTGCCGCGGCCCTCATCAAGGAATTTACCCATTACCTCACGTGGGCCGCTGACCCCGGCAAGGCGTTGAATCATTTCAGTCATTTTCTCGATCAATTGCTGGAACATCGTCTCAGCAAAAAACGGATCAACTGGCTCACCAAAAAAGATTCGTTGACCAACCTCGCCCGGCTATTCGGCACGAGCGATTTTTTGTGGGAAGACTTCCTTCGCCGGCAACACGTCAACCTCCTGCCCATCGTTGAAACGTTCCATCAACCTCAGGTCCGTTCATCAAAAACCGCTCTCGCCAAGACGTTGGAGTCCAAACTCGGAAAGAATCGAAATCCTGACATCCGAAAAACAATCTTGAATCAGTTTAAAGATCAGGAATTGTTCCGCATCGACATGCATCATATTCTCAACGAAACGTCCCTTCCTTCGTTCTCCAAGTCGCTCACCACCTTGGCCGAAGTGATCTTAGCACAAGCTCTCGTCGAGGCCCAGTCAGTGGTCAACCGTAAACATCCGCCGCCTTCCACCCTGAAAAAGAGTCCCCTGTCGTTCAGTATTTGTGGATTGGGCAAATTGGGTGGTCGTGAGATGGGCTACGCCTCCGATATCGAGTTGCTCTTCGTCTATGGGACAGATGCCTCCGTTAGTCCCAACCCCGTCATCGGCGAATATTTCGAGCGGCTCGTCCAGGAATTTCTTCACTGGATCGAGACAAAACAGGAAGGCATTTTTCAACTCGACATCCGCTTGCGACCTCATGGAGAAAAAGGGTTGCTGGCTAATTCGTTCGACGACGTCAAACGGTACTACCGGACGGGAGGAGCCGCTGCGCCTTTTGAACGACAGGCCTTGATCAAGCTGCGACACGTCGCGGGAAAGGCCGCCTTGGGCCGTCGCATCGAACGTTTTCGTAACGACTTCGTGTACAGTCCAACTCCATGGCCGTTGGACACGGCGTTGCACTTGCGCCGCAGGCAGATTCGGGAATTGGTCTCTCCTGGCGCCATTCACGTGAAATACAGTCCGGGGGGGCTCATCGACGTTGAATACGCCGTTCAGTATCTCCAAGTACAGTACGGCCACCGGGAGTCCTCGCTCCGGACGCCCAACACCCTGCAAGCACTCAAGGCCCTTCACACGACGACGCTGCTCTCAAATGACGACGCAACGATCCTGACGGAAGATTATCTGTTTCTGAGAAAAGTGATTGATGGTTTGCGGATCGTTCGAGGCAATGCCAAGGATCTGGTGCTGCCGGAATCCGGTTCCGACGACATGACGTACCTGGCAAGAAGATTGGGGTATATAACCAACGTCTGGCAAGAAGGGACCCAGGCATTTGAACGCGAGTTGCAACAACGCATGAACCGGACGCACGCCATATTCGTCAAACTTTTTTGCCCAAAACCATCCGGAAAAAGGAAGCATCGGTAGGGAACAGCAACGGAAGCACGGCAGAGAAAAAAGGCGTCTTTCCGGTTGAATCGAAAAGACGCCTTTCTGTAGAAACAGGTCTCTTGAGCCCCGTCGTACTAAATATCGTAATACAAAAAGAATTCATGCGGATGAGGACGAATGCGAACCTCATCGGCTTCGTTTTCCCGTTTGTAGCTGATCCAGGCTTCCACCAGGTCCTCACTGAAGACGCCGCCTTTGAGCAGAAACTGGTAGTCGTTTTCGAGGTTGTTGAGGGCTTCATCCAGACTCGATGGCACGGTTGGAATATTGGATGCTTCCTCCGGTGCCAAATCGTAGAGGTTTTTATCCATGGCTTCGCCCGGGTCGATCTTGTTTTGAATTCCGTCGAGTCCCGCCATCAGCATCGCACTGAACGCCAGATAGAAATTGGCCGAAGGATCGGGAAACCTGACTTCGATCCGTTTGGCTTTCGGGTTCGTCGAATACATCGGAATTCGAATGCCGGCCGACCGGTTCCGGCTGGAATACGCCAACAACACGGGAGCCTCGAATCCCGGTGTCAACCGTTTGTAGGAATTGGTCGTCGGGTTCGTGAACGCCGCCAGGGCCGCAGCATGTTTCAGGACGCCGCCGATGTAATGTAGACACGTTTTGGATACGCCAGCGTATTCTTTACCGGCGAACGTCGGTTTCCCGTCCTTCCAGATACTTTGATGCGTGTGCATGCCTGTCCCGTTATCCTGGAACAACGGTTTCGGCATAAACGTCGCGGTTTTGCCGTGCCGCCGGGCCACGTTTTTGACGATGTATTTATACATCATCATCTTGTCGGCCATGCTCAGCAAGCTGTCAAAACGCAGATCGATTTCGGCTTGTCCTGCCGTGGCCACTTCATGGTGATGTTTTTCAACGCGAATCCCGGCCTTTTCCATTTCCCTGACCATTTCGGTACGGATGTCCTGTTGCGTATCCGTCGGGGGAACGGGGAAATAGCCTTCCTTGTGCCGGGGGCGCGATCCCAAATTGTGACCGTCGTCGCCCGAATTCCAAATACCCTCTTCGGAGTCGATAAAATAATAGCCCGAATTGCTGGTCTGGTCATAACTCGCGTGATCAAACACGAAGAACTCGGCTTCAGGTCCCCAAAAGGAGACGTCGCCGATTCTGGTGCTCTTCAGGTATTGCTCTGCCCGTTGAGCCACGCCTCGCGGGTCACGTTCGTATACGGCGCGCGTGATCGGATCTTGCACGTTACACACCATGCTGAGAGTGGGCAGCTCGGTAAACGGGTCCATCCGGGCGGAGTTCGGATCCGGGAATACCAGCATGTCGCTGTTCTGAATCGCTTTCCACCCGCGGATGGATGACCCGTCAAAGCCCGCTCCATCCTTGAACAAATCGAGGTTCAGTTCCGAGGTCGGGATGGAAAAATGCTGCCATGTCCCGACCAGGTCCACAAACTTGAGATCTACCATTTCCACTTTGTTCTTTTTGGCAAAATCCAATACTTCACGCGGAGTCATTCCGTACCTCCTTCTTCACACAATAGGTTTTGTTGTTCGACGCCGATATCAATACTTAGGAATAGGCGCGCTCACTATGCTGGCTCAAATCGAGCCCGGTTTCTTCGTCTTCGGGCGAAACCCGAAGGCCGACCAAGAGGTCGACGATTTTCAAAATGACAAACGTTCCCACCACGACAAACACGAGCGTGGAAACGGCTAACACAACTTGAATCACAAATTGGCCCGGATTTCCGAAAAATAACCCCTGGGCTCCCACGGAAGCAAATAACCCGGTTGCCAGGATTCCGGTAAAGCCACCCACACCGTGGATGGCCACCACGTCGAGTGAATCATCGTACCCAAGTCTGATTTTCAAGACAACGCCGGCGTAACAGAGGACGCCTGCCACGAGTCCGATCAGTAACGCGGACAGGGGCGAAACAAATCCGGCGCCGGGCGTGATGGTCGCCAGGCCCGCGATGATTCCGCTTGCTACCCCGAGCATGGTGGGTTTGCCGGTCCGAAACCATTCTGCCCCCATCCAACTGATCCCGCCGGCGCACGCCGCAATATGGGTGGCCACAAAAGCCGTAGCCGCGCCCCCGTTGGCACCCAAGGCGCTCCCCGCGTTGAATCCGAACCACCCGAACCACAACAGGCCCGTTCCGAGGACCGTCATCGGCAGGTTGTGCGGCAACATGGATTCAACCCCGTAGCCTTTCCGTTGTCCTAACACCAAGGCACAGACGAGTGCCGCAAAGCCCGAACTGATGTGCACCACGGCCCCTCCGGCAAAGTCCAATGCGCCCATCTCTCCCAGCCATCCGCCTCCCCAGACCCAATGGGCAAGCGGCGAATAAATCAGGACTGACCAGAGCACGGCAAACAGCAGCAACGCCGTAAATTTCATTCGCTCGGCAAAGCTGCCTGTAATCAGGGCCACGGTGATGGCCGCGAACATGAGTTGGAACACCATGAAAACCAAATGTGGAATGCCCGTGCCGGGATAGGCGTCCTGTCCTACGCCCAGCGAGCCGAGAAATTCCAGGCTGCCGATCACTCCGCCCACGTCCGTGCCGAATGCCAATGTATAGCCAAGCAGGACCCACACAATGCTGATCATGCACAGGATGACGGCGGTATGCGCCAGCGTCCCGAGTACGTTTTTGCTCCTGACAAGCCCGCCGTAAAAAAGCGCCAACCCGGGCAAGGTCATACATAAGACGAATGCGGACGACACCAGAATCCATGCCGTATCACCGGTGTCGATGGCTCCTGCAGTCCCGTCCTGGGCCCATCCGGTTGCCAGCCCGCACGATACGCTCAGAATCACAACCAATAGCCACATGAATGAGAAGGTCGAGTGCTTCACGGTTCCACCTCGGGTTAAGAGTTATATGAACCAGCGCGGCCGGACATGCAAACCGTCACAAACAATCACTTGCCGGGGGACTCACGCCTGACCTCACCCCCGGTCATTCCGACAACTGCCCCTACCCTACGGCGGGGGCGTTCAAATGGCTTTGAATATACCGGCTATACTGCGCCGTCACCCGTCTCTCCGGTACGGATACGAATCACGTTGCTCAAACCTGAAATGAAAATCTTGCCATCGCCGATACTGCCCGTTTTGGCGGCTTTACCCAGGGTTTCAATGACCTTTTCTTCCAGATCATCGGCAATCGCGAGTTCGAGTTTGACTTTCGGCACAAAATCGATTTGATACTCCGTGCCACGATAGGTTTCTTTATGGCCTTTTTGCCGGCCAAACCCTTTGACTTCCGTGACCGTCATTCCCTGAACGCCTAGTTCAGTCAGGGCGTCTTTCACTTCATCGAGTTTAAAGGGCTTGATTATGGCTGTCACAAGTTTCATGGGCTTTCCCCTTTCAACATTGAAAGTGTCTGCGGAAACGCATAAACAACCCGGGTCGTTCATGCCTGACGTAATGCAATCTCATGAATCGATCTGACAATCTAAGTATATGCTCGTTCGCTATGCTCACTCAGATCCAGTCCAATGATCTCCTCTTCCTTGTCTACGCGAAGACCTATCACCGCATCCAACACTTTCAAAATAATATAGGTTCCGACAAACGAAAACACCCAGGTGGCTCCGACACCCACGGCCTGAATGAAGACTTGCCCCGGATTTCCAAAAAACAAACCGGTTGCCCCTACGCTGGCAAAGAGTCCCGTGGCGATCGCCCCCCACGTTCCTCCGATGCCGTGAATGCCCAGGACGTCAAGGGCATCATCATAGCCGAATTTGGATTTCCATACCACGGCTAAATAACACACGACCCCGGCGCCGAGACCGATCCAAATCGAGGAAATCGGGCCGACAAAACCCGCCGCGGGAGTAATCGCCACCAAACCGGCAATGGCGCCGCTGGCCCCGCCCAAGGCCGTTGGTTTGCCACTATACATCCATTCCATCACGAGCCATCCCAAGACACCGGCAGACGTGGCTACTTGGGTGGCCACAAACGCCCCTGCGGCAATCCCATCGGCTGCAAGGGCGCTTCCCGCGTTGAACCCGAACCATCCCACCCATAATAAAGCTGCTCCAACCACGGTGAAGGGCAGGTTATGGGGAGTTATCTTTTCGGCTCCGTAGCCGTGCCGTTTTCCCAAGACCAATGCCGCTGCCAAGGCCGCCACGCCCGAACTGATGTGCACGACGGTGCCGCCGGCAAAATCCAGGGCTCCCAATTCGCCCAACCATCCGCCGCCCCAGACCCAATGGGCCAGGGGTGCATAGATCAGGGTAACCCACAGGATTGCAAACAGCACGTAACCCATGAATTTCATGCGTTCCGCAATGGCCCCGCTGATCAGCGCCACTGTAATTCCTGCGAACATGAGCTGAAAAACCATGAAGGCAAGATGTGGGACGGCCGTGCCGGGAAAGGCTTCCGGCCCGACGCCGTTCGACCACAAAAACTCGAAATTGCCCACGATGCCACCCACGTCCGTGCCGAAGGCAATGGTATAGCCCCACAACACCCAAACCACGCTGACTACGCATACGGAAATGAAACTGTACATCATGGTGCTCAACACGTTCTTGTCGCGCACCATTCCTCCGTAAAAGAGGGCCAGACCCGGAATGATCATGGCCAGCACCAATGCGGAAGAAGTCAGGAGCCATCCCGTGTCCCCCGCGCTGATCGCCGCGCTTGCATCGTCAGCCAAGGCCGATCCGGCAATGAATAGAGGTAGTAACACTGAGCATAATATACTTATATACCTTGATAGAATTCTCTTCTTTTCCATTTTATTCCTCCGCATATGCGGTTCAGAACTTCCCTAAAAGAGGAAGATCATTTCTCCGGCCAAGGTTGATTGGCTGTCACTTGCACCGTTCCCATCGCTGAACGTGTTTCTGTCGGACTTATCGTACCGGAACTCCGCCCGCGTAATGAGATTGGGGACCGGCTTGTATTGTAGGGTCCAGGTGGTTTCCCACAATGTCTGATTGAAAGTGCCTGCATCTTGCGCGCCTGAGACCCAGCCAGGACACAAATGGGCATTGCCTAGTTCGCCATAATTACCACCATCATCCTCACTGCCATCTGATCCGAAGCACGAGAATGCACCGGCCGCATCCTCAAAGACTTCCGCCCGGACATGCAGTCCCCATTGATCGTTGAAGTCATAGATGGCATAGCCGGCCACGCCGTTCCATCGGGCGTTGTTCATGCCCGGACGCGCCTGGTTCCCATAGTAACCCTCCACCACGAGTTCCAGTTGATCGGTCGCCTGCACGTCGATGATCCCACCCACCTGCATGCGGTCCGCAGTTGCCTGTCCTCGCGTGTTGCCCTCCGGACCCCAAAACCCGAATATCGACACCCCCAGGTTGTCCGTGGGCGCGAGAGACAGAAGCGCTTCGATGGATTTGCTGTTATTATCATCCGCTTGCAGCCCGGTAAATGAATTGATGGCGCTAACGGCCAGCGAGGCGGAATCCGAGAAATCGAACGAGGCGCGGAACCCCGTCACCGTGAACGGTTCCCCGATGCCGAACAGAAACGAACGGGAGAAATTGGGGTTGAGCGGACTTTCGATCACTTCATACCCGATCAGCGTGTTCATCCGGCCTGCCTGGAACGTGAGATTATCTGCCGGCATGTATTGGACGTAGGCTTCCTGGAAGTCAAAATCGTCGCTACCCGTCCCACCGGTAAACTTGGCGTCTTCCCCGAAATTCAGCTTGAGTCGAAATCCCGCCCGGTCGGTCAACACCCCTCCCGGACTCGCGGCTTTTTCCAGGACAAGTTGCGCCATGTTGGGCCGGAAGGAATTCGACTCGCCGTCGAAACTCCGGTTATTGTTCACGCCCGTGGAGGGGTTGTTGAAATTCTGCGTATACGACGTTTCCACGTAGCCGTACAGAGACAGATTCAGTTTGTTCGCCAACGAATCATCTTCTGCGAGCGCCACGGAACTCAAAAGTGGCATGGGAAGCCACCCAACGACCGCAAGACTGAAAACAAACAAAAACAAGCGAGTTATCATCGGTTTGGTCATTGTGGGTTCTCCTTATGCAAAATTGGTTATTGATAACCAATACGGCGCACTCCCTTGTATGCGCCTTGTCATGAATCCATAGAGTCTTGCTGCTCCCGTCCGACAAAAAAAAAGTCCTCAACCCATCCTTACATGGTTGAGGACTCCGTCGTCCTTCGAATATAAACACTGTAAACCGAGACACCGGTGGCTCGGAGATTTGTAACTTTTACATCAGATCTACATAACAGTCAAGACAAAATTGCCCTACCCAGCATAAACAAAGGCTCTTAAAACGCATTCGATTCAAAGTCATTTTCCTTCTATAATGCAAGAGCCTGTTTTCGACAAGGTCTACACGAGGCAGTGTCCATGAGTTCCCTAACAATGAATGTTGCATAAAGAGGACCGATAATGGTGAAACGGATGAGGACTCGCCTGTTCGTGTTTATTTTCTCCATGGCGATTGTGGGGTCGCTGTCCGCACCACCCTTGAGTTCCGTGGCTCTGGCTGGAGAGGACACGTTGGAGAATAAACTCAACCTTTCGCTGTATGGCTACGTGGAAACGTCGTATACGCAGAATTTCAACAACCCCTCCACCGGCGTAAACAACAATCGGAGTTTTGACGCTGATGCGAATTCCTTTCGGCCCAATCTGGCGCAACTCGTTCTGGAAAAAGCCGCGAGTCCGACAGGAGCCTTGGCTGACCGGGCGGGATTCCGCCTGAAGCTGAACTTCGGGGAAGATGCCAAGTTTACCGGTGGGACGGGTAGCGACGATTTTGACTTCCAGGAAGCCTACGTCCAATACATGCCGGCAGATAATCTCACGTTCCAGGCAGGCCGGATGAACACGCTGATCGGGTATGAAGTGATCGAAAGCCCGCTCAACCCCAATTTCTCCCGTTCGTTTCTCTTTGGCATGGGCGAACCCTTCACCGTGACGGGATTTCGCGCCTCGGTTGATTTTTCGGAATCCGTCTCGTTTGCCATGAGCGCCATCAATTCATTTACCGGGCTACAAGTTGATGATAATAACAGCAAATCCATCGAAGCGCTTCTGTCTCTCACGCCCATGGACAATGTGGGATTTTCGTTGTTCGGCTTCTGGGGACCGGAGGGCGGTCGGGGACAAAAAGGTACGGACCGCATGCAGGTGGGTGGGATTATCGACGTACAGGCGACCGATCAACTGGAACTCGTGTTGGAGGGCTATTACGGGAATCAGGCGAATGCCAGAAGAACGGTGGATGATCCGCATGATGGACTCGCGCCCGGCGACAACGCCCGATGGAACGGGGTTGCAGGATATGTGATCTATGACTTTAACGACCAGTGGGGAATCCGCGTCAGAGGAGAAATCTTCGAAGACAAGGAACTTTATTTTGCGTGCGCGGGAGAACCTGGTGTGGCGGGCAACGCCTTGATCTGTGGAGCCTATCCGGATGGGAATCTGGCTGTCACGTGCGGACAGACATTGTGGGAAACGACCTGGACGCTTCAATACAAACCGGTTCCCAATATCATCACCAGAGCGGAATTCCGCTACGACAAATCCGACAAACTTGCGTTTCAGGACGGCAGCGGTGTTGGCAATAATCAGTCAACTCTGGCGGCAGAAGCGATCTTCCTCTTTTAGAAAAGTCTTATGACACAGAGTAGCCGAGGAAGATGGTTGCCGGAAAAATTTTCTTGAAATATGCCTGAAGACCCCTCCTCACCTTCGGATCCCTTGGGGAACCCGCCCGTGCTTAAGGAACCTCCTCCGAATCCCGAGGGTGGCAAAACCCTTATTGTGGATCACGCCGACCCCGCCTGCTATCCCCGCCCGAGTGCGGCCCTTAAAGATGCGGGACCGGAGGACCAGATCTTTGTTCGTCCGGGGATCTATGAAGACCGTTTGTTCGGCACGCAACAACCCATTCATCTAATCGGGGCCGGACGGGACCACGTCCAAATCTTCAGCCGCCGGAGCGGCCCCCTGTATCTGCAACAGGTTCCCAGCGGGCGCATTGCCGGCATAACGTTTCGTTACGTAGGAAGCGACCAGCATTCCGCAATCAATATCTTCGATTCCACCTGCACGTTTACCCAATGCCGGGCAACCGAAGGACTTCTCTCTGGAATCGTAATTTATGGTCCGAACTGCCGGCCGTCCCTGATCGACAACGAGGTGTGCCGGAATCGTGAATCAGGCATTTTCTGTTTCGCCGGGGCACAACCCTACCTGGCCAAAAACGTCTGTTTTGACAATCACCATTTCGGCTTGGCGGTTCGGGATGATGGAACGCGACCGGATTTTCTCAAAAATATCTGCCACCACAACATGCTCAGCGGCATACTCCTGTTCCACGGAGCTCAAGCGTTGATCCTGGAAAATGAATGCCGCGACAACTGCCATTGGGGACTCGTCATGACGCCCGACTCCAAATTAACGCCGGAACTTGAGCAACTCCTGTCCTGCAACGCCCTGAATCAAAACCCACGAGGAGCCTGTATTGTCACGGAACAGCCCTTGGGAGAGATTGGGCGATAGCACCGCAAAAATCACAAGAAAGAGAAGCTATCTACCGAAAACGGTCGAGGTAGGGAACAAAAATTCAAAAGATGCAGGCGGGACTAACGACATTATAGGGAAAGATCCGGTCAGGATAGTTCAAGCCCATTAGGCATCCGGCTGCCTTCCTTAGGGCGAGAAGACCGTGGGCAGGATACGGCCCCACGTGATGCGTTGCCAGATTCGTTCGTGTCCCCAGTACAGGACAATTTTCGCCAAAGCATCGAAACTCCCAACAATCGCCGCTGCCATCAACTCACCTGAATATAGATAAACGACGATTGTGGTCACCATGGTTGCCAAGACCCTCCAACTGATGCCTTTCACCACGCTCCGAAGATGTGTATCCATAACCCACTCCTTATTGAGTCTTGCTCAGGGCATTGTTGCTTCGACGTTTCGGAGATTTCCTGAAGCGACGCCTTCGACCTCGGTCGTACAATGCTCTCAACGTATATCCGTCCAATACGTTGGCAATGGCGTTCCTGACGTCAAACATGACGCTTTGTATCGGACAGTCCCGGGCCTCGGTATACGGACAATCCTGACACGTTTGATAGGCGGTCTGGCTTACGCAGGGGATCGGAGCCAACGGACCGTCTAAAATACGAATCACCTGCCCGACGGACACGTCTTCCGGCGGTTTAATCAACCGGTAACCACCTTGCACACCTGGACGACTCCCCAGGATACCCGCCCGCTTCAATTCCAACAGAATGGTTTCCAAAAAGCCCACGGGAATTTGTTGGATTTCTGCAATGTCGGATCGTCGCAACGCAGCCTGACCATAAGCCTTGGTCAATTCAATCAAGGCCCGCAATCCGTATTCGCTTTTCCTGGAAAGCTTCATATTCTTAAGAATGTTTAGAATATTTATTAACAATTATCGAAAAAAAATTTCTTCCTTTTTCAACCCTGTTGCGGTGTCATGCCACCGCACGAAGGAGCCGTAAACACGGTTTGGTGGAGGGCAGGGGACTTGAACCCCCGACCCCAACGTTGCGAACGTTGTGCTCTCCCAACTGAGCTAGCCCCCCCACGTCTTGCACTCTACCAAAAGGACTGGCGCCCTGCAATCCAATCAAGCATCGCGTATCTGGACGGTCCGGCCCGTCACACTCAATCGTCCCTCCGCAAACAACCGGATGGCCCTGGGTAACAGGCCATGCTCCACCTTCAGGATTCGGTCCGACAACGTCTCCTCGGTATCGCCTTCTTCCACGGGTACAGCTTGTTGCAGGATGATGGGACCCGTATCCATACCTTCGGTCACGAAATGAACGGTGCAGCCGGCGACTTTCACTCCATGGTCCAAGGCCTGCCGTTGAGCGTGCAAACCGGGAAAACTCGGAAGCAGTGAAGGATGAATGTTTATGATTTGCGATTCATACGACTTGATGAGCACCGACGTGACAATTTTCATGTATCCCGCCAGCACCACCAACTTGACCTGGTGGTGCTGCAACGTCTCCTGCAATTTTTGGTCATAGGCTTGCCGGGGATCCGGCGTACCCGTCACCGACTTCGGATCGAGAAAAACGCTTGTGAGCCCATGGCGTTCTGCGCGCTCCAACGCCGGAACCCCTTGTTTATTACTGACCACGACCGCAATCTCAGCCTTGAGAGTTCCGGCTTCAATCTCATCGATGATAGCTTGAAGATTGGACCCCCTGCCTGAAACAAGAACGCCCAGCCGGAGCACATTCATAGTAGCCTCTCCACGTTTTACGGATCGTTAGTTCGAAAACTTTGCCCTACGCACGAACGAGTTCCACCAGGGTTTCGATCTGCGCGGTCTGAGGGAACATGTCAAACGCCTGCACTCGCCGGACGTGGTATTGGCTCGCGCACAGCCGGTTGAGGTCCCTCGCCAAGGAGGAAGGGTCACACGACAGATACAGCATGCGGGGCGTTCGGATACGCTCCAGAGACTCGACGCAACGCCGACTCAATCCCGTGCGCGGCGGATCCATCACGATCACGTCATATTCGTCCGCTGCCACCGGCTCCAAAAAATCCTCGACTTTTGCCGCCCGCAGACGATAACGACCGATATGATTCTGAGAGGCCGATCGCTTGGCATCGGCCACGGCGTAAGGATTTTCTTCGACTTCCGTGACCAGCGCACCGTTTTTCGCCAAACCCAATCCCATGCATCCGACCCCGGCATAGAGTTCAAGCACGCGAATTTGTCCATCCTCTACATTGAGCCAATCGGCCACCGTTTGGAAGATGATCGAATAAACCGCCCAATTCGCCTGCATAAAGGACCGGTCGCTGATTCGAATGACCAGATCCTGAAACCGTTCAAACAGATGCGGTTCTCCCTTGACGACTCGCCGCACGTGTCTTCTTTGAGACGTGGTCACGGATGAGGAAGTCAGGACGCACCCGACCACGGTCGGAATATCTTCAAACAATGCCAACAGGCCATGTGCCTGGTTTTGTGACGCACGAGGCACCGTGCAAAGGATCAGGTGCGTCCCGAACGCGTCCGAGGATCGAATTTCCACGTGTGAGAGAAACGCAGGCAGCTTGCGCAGGTGGGCCAACCGTTCTTCAACGTGTTCGATCACCTGTTCCATGGGCTTTGAAACCAATAGGCACCCCGCTCCCTTGACCGGGCTGTGCGTTCGTTCTCGAACGAATCCCAGGTGAAACGTCCCGTGATGTTGAAACACCCTGAAGCGAACTCTTCGCCGGTATTCATAGGGCAAGGGAGAAGGAACGGGATCTTCGAGGGTCACCTGCCCGATCCGGCCGATACGCGAAAACGCTTCTTCCAACATGTCCTGTTTATACTGCAATTGTGCTTCATAGCGAACATGCTGAAACTGGCACCCCCCACAGTCTTCGTAGACGGGACATGGAGCCTGAACGCGATGGGGTGACGACACGCGAATTTCATCGAGGGCCGCGAACTGGTAATCGGAATGCCGTTCTCCGGGGTTCACCGTGACCACCTCGCCGGGCAGCCCGCCCCGGACGAACGTCACCATCGACCCTGACCGGGAGAGGCCCCATCCACCGGCAACCACGCGTTCGATGGTGAGCGGCTCAGGCATCAGTGTTCCGAACGAAATTCCACGTGCAGATCTTTTATCTTGCGATGCAGGTGACTGCGTTCGATCTTCAGGTCGTCGGCGGTCTTTGAGACGTTCCCGCGGTTTTCCCGCAAACGGATTCCAATATACTCGCGTTCAAACGCATGCCGGGCCTCTTTCAGGGAATCGTACGCGTCCATGGGACTGATCCGGTTAAAGCCTCTGGGCATAAATGGCAAGACGTCGCCAACCTCTATGGTGTTTTTCGGGACCATAATCATCAGGCGCTCGATTTGATTCCGAAGTTCCCGAATGTTGCCCGGCCAATCATGCCGCGCCAGGACGTCCAATGCCTCCGGGGCAATGTCTTTTAACTTCACTCCCTGCTCTTCCGCGTGAATGTTCAAAAAATGCCGGGTGAGAGACGGAATATCCTCACGTCGTGCACGAAGCGGCGGGATTTCGATCGGCAACACGTTCAACCGGTAAAACAGGTCTTCGCGAAAGTTGCCTTTCTCAATTTCCTGCTGAAAATCCTTATTGGATGCCGCGATGACGCGGACGTTGACCTTAATCAGTTTTCCGCCTCCGACCCGGGTAAACTGTTGTTCCTCCAGGACGCGAAGCACTTTCGCTTGAGTAGCCAGACTCATATCCCCGATTTCGTCGAGGAACAGGGTACCGCCGTCCGCAAAATCAAATTTCCCGCGTTTTTGAGCAACGGCTCCCGTAAACGCACCGCGTTCATGTCCGAACAGTTCCGTTTCAATCAACGTCTCGGGGATCGCCGCACAATTGACTTCGACAAACGGACGATTATGGCGGGGGCTTTGCAGATGGATGGCCCGCGCCACCAGTTCCTTACCCGTTCCGTTTTCCCCGGAAATCAGAACGCGGCTGTGAGTCGGCGCCGCAGCCGCGATTTGCTGGCGAAGCTTCTCCATGACGGCAGAGGCCCCGATGAGTTTCGAATGACGCTCAACCTTGACACGAAGGTTGATATTTTCTTCTTCCAGTTTGCGTTGGTTTAAGGCATTCCGGACCAGAATCGTGACCTTTTCAAGGTCCAATGGCTTTTCCAGGTAGTCATAGGCCCCCAATTTCGTGGCTTTCACCGCGGTTTCAACGGAGCCGTGTCCGGACATCATGATGACCATCATGTTGGGAAACAGCTCACGTACGCGCGTTAACACCTCCAGGCCGTCCAACTCCGGCATCCAAATATCAAGAATCACAACATCCGGCGGCTCCATTTGAATGACTTTCAGCGCCTCTCCACCGTTTTTCGCGAGCGTCACTTGATAGCCCTCGTCTTCCAAAATACTGCTCAGGGTATTCAAGATGGATGGCTCATCATCGACGATACAGATGGTACCGGACATGCCTATTCCTCCAAGTTATGTGAGATCAAAAGCTGGAACGTCATCAAACCTTATTCGTGAATAGACCAACCGAGGTCTTATTGCGTCATCCATCATCTCCGGCTGTCAGGCGACGGGAAGTTCGATCAGAAACAAGGCCCCGTGAGGATGACGATTGGAGGCTTGGATCATCCCGTTGTGATCCGTCACGATTCGATGAACAATCGCAAGCCCGAGTCCGGTTCCCATTCGTTTTCGTGAAAAATACGGGACAAACAATTGTTCCTGATCTTCTTGAGGAATGCCCGGCCCTTCGTCGGCCACCGTAATTTGAACCCGGTGGCGCTTCCAATCCATTTTCGTCGAAACCCAAATGCAGCCTTTTTGCTTCATGGCCTGGATGGCATTGTCAAACAAATTGACGAAGACGCGACGCACCTGTTCCCGGTCGACGTTAATATCCGGGACCGAGAAGTCGAAATCCTGAACAAATTCAACGTCGTGGTGTCCTCCCCGATACAGGGCACTCACCTTTTCAATGATGTCGTGCAACGATTCTTTGGCCATGTGCGGAGCGGGCAACCTGGCAAATTTCGAAAACTCGTCAACCATTCGTTTTAAGCTGCCCACTTCGTTCACAATCACGTTCGTGGATTCATCGAAAATGGCTTTAAAATCAGCCGACCTTTCAAAATATTTCTTGCGCAACCGTTGAGCTGCCAATTGAATAGGCGTCAGGGGATTCTTGATCTCGTGCGCAACCCGTTGCGCCACTTCCTGCCATGCCGCGGTTTTTTGTGCCTTGATCAATTCGGTCCGATCCTCGAAAACAAACACAAACCCCAAATTCTGGCCTGCCTCGTTTCTCATACGGGAAAGATTCAACCCCATGGTAAGGAGCTTCCCCTGCACCACCATTTGCCCTTCAAGGGTGAGGCTATCCTCCTGGTCGTGTAAAATTCGGTCGTAGGCTTCTTGGAACAACGGAAATTGATGAGTTTTGAAGACGTCAAACGCCAAGCGCCTGCGGACGGCGTCACCCCTGACCCCCAAGATCCGCTCAGCCGAACGGTTGAACGTGGTAACCGTGTGCTGAGTATCAATGGACATCACACCTGAAGCAATCGTATCCACGACGGCTTCCGTATACGCCCGCCGGCGATCGGCCTCGACATTCGATTGCTTGAGAGATTGGTTGACTTCTTCAAGTTCAACCTTGCTGTTTGACAAATCTCCGGTCATTCGATTAAACGAGTCGATCAATGTCCCAATTTCATCAGTGGCATTGACCTTAATTCTCACGTTGAGGTCCCCACGAGCTACGGCCTTGGTTCCCTCAGCCAATTTCTGAATAGGCACGGTAATGCCTCTCGCCACGTAAAATCCAAACCAGGTGGCGCTGAACAACAACAGGACCGTCACGACCGCAACGAATAAGTAGGCTCCGGTTTTAATGGGATTTTCCATCGCCTTCATCTGCCGGAAGTCAGTATATTGTTTGGCAATCCCCTGCATTTTCGCCAAAATCGATTCCGAGACGTAGGTATTGACGACCACCACGCCGTCAATCCCTGCGGGTTTGGTGCTGGATGCGACCGGCACCGCCGCACGGATCAATCGCCCGGCTTGGGCGACTTGCACCGACGTGACCTCGTCTTGTGAATCCAAGACCCGGCGAACGAGTTGCCCCACCGGCAACTGGAACATCCTGTCGGTGGCCTCCGGGGCGGTCATGCGGACGAGCAATTCCAATTTGGACGAAAAGACTTCCACACCCGTGACGTTGAATTCTTCGCGTTTCCGGGCCATGGATGCCGTCAGTAAATCACGGTGGTCCGGCTGCAAGAAATCTTCTCGATAAATTTCGGTACTGATGGCCCTGGCACTCTGCACGGCCAAAGCCAGATGTCCTTCATGATACATTCTGGATAATTCTTGGGAATCTTTCAGAACTTCTTCGATCTGCTTATTAAACCAGACTTTCATCACCTCATTGATCACTCCACTGGCCATCACCGCCAACAACACAGTCGGGATCAATGAAAACCCGATGAATGCGGCGATCAATTTCGTGCGAAACCCCGACCCCCACAGCCGGTGTCGTCGTTCGAAGTAGGCTTTGATCAAATTACGGGACAACAAGAGGGTCAAGACAACCAGCCCGACGAGATCCAGATAGACGAGAAGTAGAACCAAGGCGTAACTGGGGGTTGGAAGGACCGAGTCTACCGGCCTTCCCCCGAATCCTCCATACTGTGCGTAGTACATCGTCAAGAACAAACAGGGAATCAGGAGAAACAGGACAATCAAGATCGGTTTCAAATGAAGGCTTCGGGCTTTGGAGCTCGGCTCATCCTCGAGGATAAGCCGTTCCTTCAATTTCGAGGAAGGAAAGAGACGTGAGGGCAATTTAGAAGTCGCCATGATGTGACCGGAACGCTATCTCACAACGGAGACGGCACGCGTCGTGCATTCATGAACGGAGGGAAACGTGGCTCTGTTTCTCATTGCCAGCAGGATCCCACGGATTGAACGGGCACGGCTATGCCCAAGTGTACGGCAAAGAACAGGCAGGAACAACGAAAATTCGATTACGGGGATCCCGAAGCCAACTCAACGTACTTCATCTGCAACGTGTACAACATGTCATGAAGCACACTCGTCTCTTCTTCCGTAAGATTGCCTTTGGTTTTTTCTTCCAGTATGCGAAGAATATCGATAATTTCTTTGGCTTGTGGCAGGTTGACCGGAAGGGCGGGGTTCTCGGGCGACAACTGCTCGCCCATCAACATGAGTGCTGACGTGCCCAACGAAAGAATAAACGTGGATAAGGAAAGCGGAGGTTCCTCGTGGGAAGACTTTGGGGATGATTGGGAAGGCGCCGTGGCCGCGGAAGAAACCGTTGATTCAAAGGGCTCCGGTTCTTCTTTCGACTGACCGCGTTTGTCGCGGATCACGAATCCTGATTCTTGATTGTCAGCCATAGCCTCTCGCACCTCTATGCCAAAATAAAATTAGCACAACCCAAACAGCCTCGCAAGAGAAGAAGCCGATTGAAGCTATCGAAAAAACCGGCTATCTTAATCACTACACAAATGCGAGGCGCAACAATGGAAAACAGCATGTCTCAAACTTTTCGCGATCTGGTCGGAGTGGTAACCCGACTTCGTGCTCCCGAAGGATGTCCATGGGATATCAAGCAGACCCATGAATCACTCAAGCCGTTTCTATTGGAGGAAGCGTATGAAGTCCTCGAAGCGCTCGATTCGCGAGACCCCCGACACCTGCGAGAAGAGCTTGGGGATCTTCTGCTCCAAATTCTACTCCATGCCCACATCGAGTCCGAAAAGCAGACGTTCAATATTGAAGACGTAATCACCGATTTGACGCATAAACTCATCCGGCGGCATCCCCACGTCTTTGCAGCCACGTCCGATGAGGCTACAAAACTCGATTCCGAGCAGGTCGTCACTCAATGGGAGGAGATTAAACGAGTCGAGCGTGCGACGGAGTCCGACTCGGTTTTAGCGGGAATTCCTTCTTCGCTTCCTTCCCTGTTACGGGCCCATCAAATTCAGAAACGAGCGGCACGCGTTGGCTTTGACTGGGAGACTCCCGAACAAGTGTTGGAAAAACTGGATGAAGAATTGGAAGAACTGCAAGCGGCAGCCTCCCACCTCCCAGGCTCCGAGCCTTCCGTCCGGGAACCTGAAACGAATGCGGCCGTTGAACATGAGTTGGGGGACGTGTTATTCACCATCGTCAACCTGGCGCGTTTCCTGCGAATCAATCCCGAGGAAGCCCTTCGCAAAGCGAACAACCGTTTCACCGCACGTTTCCGGCACATGGAACGTCATGGGGCTCAAGAAGAAAAAGACCTCAGGGAAATGACGGCCCAGGAATGGGATACGTTGTGGGAAGCCGCCAAACGTGCAACCGAAGCGCCCCAAGCTTCCGTAACGCTCGAAACCCGGGACCAGGACCATGAATGACTCAGAACCTCAAGAACAAGGCAAGCGCGTCGGCCTGCATCCGGCGATCGTCCTCTTTGGGGTTATTATCGGGCTGTGGTTATTTATCCAGGCGATTATTCCAAAGTCCAAGAATATTCAGCCCCCACAAGGAAATGAAGTTCGATCGGAACAACTGGCCCTGTTGCTGAAGGAAGCCGAATCGGCGCCGGTGCCCCATATTAAAGTCACGGCTCACGTGCAAGGGATGAATGCCCTGAGCCTGCTCGTTCCCCAACAGACCACCGACAGCCAGGTCGTGGCGTTACTCAATCACCTGAGACGGTCACGAATGAATGGCTCTCTGGCTTCACAGATTCCTCCAACCACGCCGGGGAACGCCTTGGGTGAATTTGCCGTGGCCGATATTTATGTTTTTTCCGATCCGAAATACGCCCTACCGGAGGCGGTTGAAATTTTATCCGTGGGAGCCCATGCGCCGGGAGATTTTTACCAGAGCACCATTCCGTACGAAATAGCCATGGAAAAAGTCCGGGGCCATTACGCCGTCAATCTCAATCAGAAAACCCAACCTGAACACGCCTCCTTGGGATTTGGAGAAAAGGAGACGGGTCTGTACTCGCGCCGGTATCAACCCTTGTTCTAAGATTACAGGCCGACCTTCTCCTGAATTTCTTGTCGGAGGCTGTCGCGTTCCTGGTGCATCCAGGCTTCAAGACGGGGAAAGAGATGGGACCATGTGCCCGTAAAGGGGTCGAGCATGACGTCCCGGCGGTCGTTGAACAGGCTTTCCTCATTGGCGATTTCAAGTTTACGGTCTGCGATGGCGCGTCCGAGCAGTTGATTGATGCGAAGTTGCTGGCCAACCGTCCCTCCGGAAAGCTGCAAAATCTTTGTCTTGAGCAGGTCCAATTCTTCTTCGAGACCGATCTTGACCCGAACGCCCTGTGGAGTCGCCCAATTCGGGCGCTGGACTGAATAATCAAACGACAAGGCAGACTCTCTGGGCTCACGATACGGCCCCATCACCTTCAGGATCGTGTACGGTTCAGCCATTACGACTCAGCCCTTTCCTCAACGACGTGACTGTCCGAAAGCCTGCGTTGAATTTGCACCAGGTCCGGACTACCCGTGCCGAGAACCGGGCCCGTCCACTTTTGAAAACCATCCCGCATATTCACAAGGGTCGTATAGCCCTCCCGGCTCAGAAAATCACACGCCAGACGACTGCGTTCACCCTGAGAACAGTACACTAAAATGTTTTTCGTCTCTTTGGGAACTTCGGCCCGAAAACGTGTTTCCAGGAATTCAAACGGAATATGTTTGGCCCCCGGGACGTGACTTTGGAGAAATTCTTTCTGACTCCGAACGTCCACGACAATCAGGTTAGAACTGGCCGCATGGCGCTCCACCAGTTGCCGAGCCTCATCCGCATCCGCCTGGTGATACAGGGTCCCCATCCGAACCAGGGCGCCGTCCAGTTCCTGCCCCGATGCCAACTGGGCGAGCTGCAACCTCAGAATGGCCAACGCCTCCGACTGTTGCCGGGCCGTCTCCCTCAAGTCGTTCCGGTCGTCATACTGTTGGCGCACGACGTCTTGAACTGTGTGAGTCAGAGACCGGAGACGCCACCAGATCAGGGCGATACCTCCGGCTACGATTCCGAGCCCGATGAAGATCAGGTAAGTCATCAGGAAAGGGGGAAGGAGTGAAGCCATGGCTGGTCGGGGCGAGAGGATTTGAACCTCCGACCCCCGCGTCCCGAACGCGGTGCGCTACCGAACTGCGCTACGCCCCGACGACCTTGCTTCCATTTACTCTTTCCGGACAAGCGGCTCACAGGATAATCCATGCGCCTCGGCGACTGCCTGGTACGTGACCGCCCCGTGCCGAACGTTCACGCCTTGGGCCATACGCGGATCACGCAGAGCCGCGTCGACTCCCCTGTTGGCCAACCGGACTATAAAAGGTAGGGTTGCGTGGGTCAAGGCATAGGTGGAAGTTTGTGGCACAATTCCGGGAATATTTGTCACGCCATAATGCCGGACCCCATCCACTTCAAAAATCGGATCTGCGTGCGTGGTCGGCCTCGTGGTTTCAACGCAACCTCCCTGGTCAACCGCAATATCCATGATCAACGCGCCTTTTTTCATCGTCGCCACCATGGACCGGGAAACCAAAACCGGGCTTTTCGCCCCCCTGACCATCACGGCCCCAATCAACAAATCCGCGCTTTTCACGGTTTCCGCGATCACGAGTCTTTGGGAGGCCAAAGTCGTCAGGTTGTTCCCGAAACGCTCCTGTAATCTTTTCAATTGACTCATGTCATTGCCGATGACGGTGACTCGCGCCCCGATCCCGAGCGCGACTTCCACGGCGGACGCACCGACCCCACCGGCACCCAGAATCACGACCTGTCCCCGCGACACCCCCGGTAGGCCACCCAAGAGAATCCCCTTCCCCCCGTGCGTCCGCTCAAGGAAATGTGCCCCGATCTGCACCGCCAGTTTCCCGGCAATCAGACTCATGGGCTGCAACATGGGCAGGTGCCCTTGCTCATCTTCCATGGTTTCGTACGCAATGGCCGTGCACCCGGATTTCATCAAAGCCTCGGTCAAGGGCTTTGACGACGCCAAGTGGAGAAACGTGAACAACGTATGGCGTGGCTGCAAGTACGCCATCTCCGACGCGAGCGGCTCCTTGACCTTCAGGATCAATTCAGCCCAATCGAAAAGTTCTTCCGCGGACGAGGCAATGCGCGCTCCCACCGCGTGATACGAGTCATCGGAAAAATCCGCACCCTGACCGGCAGTGGTCTCGACCCGGACCTCATGGCCGTTCCGGACGAGTTCATCCACCCCTTCCGGTGTCAAGGCCACCCGGAATTCATGATCTTTGACCTCTTTGGGAATTCCAATCTTCATCTCTCTCCATTATCGCATATGACTGGACACGAGAAAGAACGCTCCTGTACTAGTTTGTGCTCCGCGGCAAAATCTGCTAAGAGAGGCAACCATGAGTGGATTCAAGCATCATATTTTCATTTGCATTAATCAACGGCCCAAAGGCGACCCGAGGGGGTGCTGTGCCGATAACCGGTCCGCGGAACTGCACGCTTTCTTCAAACAGGAAGTTCAGCGACTCGGGCTCAAGGGCATCGTCCGGGCCAATAAGGCAGGATGTCTGGATCATTGTGAATATGGCCCCAGCGTCGTCATTTATCCGGAGGGCGTCTGGTATTGGGTCGGAACCGAAGCCGACGTCACGGAAATTATGGAACGTCACGTGGTCAAGGGCGAATTAGTCGAACGCCTGCTCATGCCCGGGCACGACGTTCCGCCGCTCTGTCTTGAATCCCGCGCCACCTCCATTGCCTCTTAGACGTTGAGTCCCATGACGTGATCAGACTCAATCTCAACCGTAACAACCGAAGTACGCGAGCCTTACATGTCAGCCAACGAAAGCAAATGGAAAGCGAATCAGGAAAAAGTCGCGTTCCTCAAACACTTTCCCGGTCTACTCCGGTCCTGGGATGAGATGGCTGGTCGCACCGTCACGTCAGTAACCGCCATTGAACAAAGCGACGCCAAAGTGCTCATGCTCGACAATGGGACGTTTGCCATTGTACCACCCCTGACACCGGAACCGAAGCAGCTCCGGGACGGGATCGAGGCAGTGGAAACCCATCTTCGCGCCCTCTACCCCGACGCCTATCGCGAATATGAAGCACTCGCCCAACGGGACAGGGAAGCGACCCGGACGGCACGCCTGGAAAACATCCTGGGCGCCATTAACAACAACCTGGACGACATCCCTGAGTTAAAGGACCGGATTCGTTCGCTCGTGAAGCAATGGAATTCTTAACATGCGGCGTCCCGAAAACATGTTGGATATGTTCTCCGGGGGTCTATTCGAAGGAGTGAAACCCATGATGGTAACTCGAGATCATTTGGTTCGTCATCCGGACCGCTGCACACATAAGGCCGTCTGTATTCCAGTCTGTCCCACCGGGGCATGGTTATCCACCCCCCCGTATAAATTCGACGAATCGCGGTGCATGGAAGCGTGCCGGATGTGCCTCGATGCCTGTCCCTCACAAGCGATTTACGCGGTGTTTCGCAAAGGCGAAAAACTGCTCGTGCCCCAGCCCGAGTAATCGCTTCTACCCGACGGCCTTTCGCAGGTGGCCCCAATAGGCCGTGCCCGCGGACGTGGTTCCGGTCAGCGTGGACGTGGCAATGATCCGGTAGACCTCCAACCTGGAAATCTTCAATTTCCTGGCGGGGTCCAGGAGATTGTCGCACGTGGTCAGGAGATGCAGCGTTTTCAAGGCGATGAGAATCGGCCACATGCAGGCCAGGCGAAGACGAACGTCGCGTCGCGGGATCGACGTAGCATACAGCCATCCCTGATCCAGATGGGTCAGCGCCGTCTGTACCAACCTGTGCAGGACCGGGCTGAAGCCGTCCATCGTACGCGTATCCAATAAATCCCGCGGTTCCAGGCCAGCTGGTTCCAGCAACTCCAGGGGAATGTAGCACCGCCCACGGCGCAGGTCCGTGGACAAATCCTTCAAAATATTCGTCAATTGCAGCCCTTTCCCGAACCTGATGCCCGTACGAATCTTGGCTTCCCTATCCCACGTTCGGCCGATGCGCGGTAAATGGGCATATATGATATTGGTCCAAAACTCCCCGACGCAGCCCGCAATCCTATACGTGTATTCGTCGAGATCCTCCAGCGAAGAAAGCGCAACGAGATCGGTCTCGGATTCACCGGGGAAACGATCCAGGTCCATTTCCATGCCACTGATGAGAATCGGCAGAACATGACAGATCTCCGCCCGATCCTCGGACGCCAAGCGTTCGTACACGTGAAAACAGCAGTCGAGGTGTTCGAGTAAGGTCCGTTCACCGGGATGCTCCTGTTGCGGAGCCGTCATGGCTTGAATGGCCTTGATCTCCTCCCAATTGCAGGATTCCTGCACGAACTGGAGTTTGAGCTGCCTCAACAAGGTAGCCCTGGTGGTCCGGTCCAGCCGTCCTGCATCCGCAATGGTATCGGCCGCCCGCGCGAACAGATACGCCAGCCCCACCTGTTTGGCCACACACCCGGGCAACACGGCCAGAGTCAGATAAAACGATCGCGACACCTGCTTCAAAACATCATACAGCAAATACCGCTCAACGGGTTGCGCACTCATCATCCACTTTACGGCCGGACCTCAAGAAGGCCTTCCATCCCCTCTTCGCGGTGACTAGGGAAAAACAGCAATTGTTTGTCGCAATAAAAGGTGTACGTTCCGGGGGTCTGCGCCACGAACCGGAGCGTGATGCTGTCTCCGGCATCCACGCTGACGTTGTGCTGGAGACCCGCGTCCGGATAATCGATGATGAAATTGTGCGGAGTCAGAAAACTCTGGTTTTCAAGCTGGAATTCGATCGGCACACCCGCCTGAACACTGATATGCGGTGGCGTATACGCATAACTGTCCAGCACAATGAAGGCCCGCTGTATCCCCTCGGCATCCGGTTCAAGAACCAGAACCTCTTCGTTGCCCTCCCCAAGGGCAACGCCGCAGGAAACAATCAGCACCACACAACACAAAAACACGACTCCCCAAGGTTTATTGCTCATCAGTCATCCCTCTATGTGTTCACTCATTCGTTGACAATTCCCTACAGCACCCTCTCCCCTGGCGGGTGTATAGACCGGGGACATGGGTAACACCTGTTCGGAGACATAGGTAACACCTGTACAGTGCATGGTTCACCCCAATCGAAAGGGAGATCGACCATGCCATGGAAAGAGGTGTCCACTATGTCGCAACGCAAAGAGTTCATCATGTTAGCCACGCAACCAGCCCGCAACGTCCGCGCCCTGTGTCGCGCGTTCTCCATCAGCCCCAAGACCGGGTATAAATGGCTGGCCCGGTATGAGGCCGAAGGCGAGCCAGGGTTGCAGGCCCGCTCCCGCCGCCCGCAACACATGCCCCAGCGCACCCCTGACGGCTTGGAGCACGCAATTCTCCAACTCCGCACCGCTCATCCGGCGTGGGGCGGCCGAAAGCTGCACGCCCGCTTGCAGACCCTGGGCTATGCGTCGGTCCCGGCCCCCAGTACCATTACCGCAATTTTGCGCCGGCAGGGGTGCCTGCCCCCCACGCCACCCGGCCCGGCCGCTTGGCAGCGGTTCGAACACGCCACGCCCAATGCCTTGTGGCAAATGGATTTCAAAGGCCATTTCCCCGTGGGGCCCGGCCGCTGTCACCCCCTGACCATCTTGGATGACTGTTCCCGCTTTGCCCTGTGTCTCCAAGCCTGTGCCAACGAACAGACGGCCACGGTGCAGGCGCACCTGATCGCGACCTTCCGGCGCTATGGCCTGCCCGTCCGCCTGCTGATGGATAACGGCGCGCCGTGGGGTGATCGGGCGGGCCGTCCCTTCACCCCGCTGACCGTCTGGTGCATCCGCCTGGGGATCGGGATTAGCCATGCGCGCCCTGCGCATCCGCAGACCTTGGGCAAGGATGAACGCTTTCATCGGACCCTCAAAACCGAATTGCTGCATCACCGCACCTTTCTCGATCTGACCCATTGCCAACACCACTTTGACCGCTGGCGGGCCCTCTATAACTTGGACCGCCCCCATGAAGCCCTCGCCCTGGCCGTCCCCGCGTCGCGCTATCAGCCCAGTCCCCGCCCGTTTCCCGAAACCCTGCCGCCCATTGAGTATGGCGCTACGGATCTCGTGCGGAAGGTGCAGGCTCAAGGCGAAGTGTCGTTCCGGGGGCGGCTCTTTCGGCTGAGCAAAGCGTTTCGGGGCTACCCGGTCGCGCTCCGCCCGACGCCGCACGATGGGCGCTGGCGGGTGTATTTTTGTCATCAACATGTGGCGGATCTCGATTTACACCGCTCCGCTCCATAAGGCACAATGTGTTACCCATGTCCCCGAACACCTGTTACCTATCTCTCCGGTCCGTACAGAGGGAAAGGGCTGGGGTGAGAGGGGCAAAGCACAGGACGTATCTACGCGAGCCTCCTACCTTGACTCACAAAAATATGGTATTACTATATCATGGTACGCTGACTATAGGCGGGAGGCTTGAGGGTTTCAAGGAACCCCGTCTCGAACGGCCCGGTAGCGGCGGTTCATCAAACGAAGTTCACCACGTATCACCTGAGCAAAGTGTTTTCGTAGAGGAGGAATGCATGAAAAAGCTGAAAGGCATTGGCTTGCTGCTGTTGTCCAATATTCTGATCTTTATCACCCTGTCTATCACCTTCACGATTCTCATGGAAATGGTCCTGCCCGCGTTCGGGATCGACCTCCGCGGCTCGTTCATGCAGCAGGACCTCTTGTGGGCCTTTGTCATCGGATTCGGCGGCGCCTTCGCCAGCTTGGCGTTTTCCAAGCAAATGGCACGCATGATGCTGGATTGCAGGCAGATTACCCAACCCCAACACCCCGCCGAACTGCTTGTCTATGAAACGGTGCAGAAGATCGCCAACCGGCTGAACATCAAAACGCCGGAAGTGTGGCTGTACGACTCGCCGGACCCCAATGCCTTTGCCACGGGGCCGTCGAAGAACAACTCGATGGTAGCCGTGTCGACCGGCTTGTTGAACAACCTGAACGAAGGCGAAGTCCGGGCCGTCTTGGCCCATGAAATGGGGCACGTGTATAACGGCGATATGTTTACGACCACGATCCTGGCTGGCCTGATGAATACCTTCGTCTATTTCATCAGCCGAATCGTCTATCGTCAGGTCGCCGAACGCAATCCCATGTTGGGCCTCGGTGTCTACTTTTTTCTCCAAATCGTTCTGTCGATCCTCGCGATGATTCCCATCAGTTGGTGGTCACGTCGCCGGGAATTTTCCGCGGACAAGTTTGCAGCCAATGCGGTCGGTAAGGAGCACATGATCTCGGCGCTGCAAGCCATTGATCGATGGGTCAAACGGGTCGAATACCAGTATCAGACGGAAGACGCCCTGGCGACCATGAAAATTTCAGGACAATCGCGAAGTTTCATGCAAATCTTCTCGACGCATCCCCCCATCGAAGACCGCGTCGCCGCCTTGCGGAAGCTGTAACGTGCACCACCCATTAGTTGACAAGGTGTGACTCATTTGCTGACGATTCCCGATGTCCCCTCCTGTCATTTGTATGTTGCTTTCACCTTGCAAATCGGCCAATTTGTGAGGTGGGCGTGAGGGGCGCGTCGCTTGTCATAAGGTGAGCCCTAGGGTGGCACCGTGCGGGAGTAGGACACCCCTCATTGCCAGTTTGTCGCTCCGAACAGATACAGGGGGCTCAAGCCCCGCATGACAAGTGGGGAGAACAAACGCCATTCATCCGCAGCAGGGAGGGGGACATGAACAAAACGGTCGCAGGGATTGATGTCGGGAAACAGGAATTGGTCGTGTCCGTGGCGCGCGGGCCAGTCCGCCGGTTTCCGAACACTGGCGCTGGACTCACAGCCTTGCTGACCTGGGTGCGGGGGCAAGCGGTCACCCAAGTGGTGTGTGAAGCCACGGGCGGGTATGAACGCTTGCTGGTCCAACGGGTCCGGGGGACGGCGCTCACGGTGGCGGTGGCGCATCCGACGAAGGTGCGGGCGTTTGCCCGGGCGGTAGGCCAAGGGGCCAAAACCGATCCGCTGGATGCGCAGATCTTGGCGCACTATGGCGAGGTCTTTGCACTTCCCGTGGAAGCCGCGCAAGAAGAAGCCAGTGCGGAGGTCCGGGCGCTGCTGGGGCGACGGCAGCAACTGCTCGACCAACGAACCCAGGAACAGAATCGGTTGGAGAAAGGGTTGCAGGGCCGGGTCAAGAAATCGTGTCAGCGGCATCTGGCCTGGTTAGACAAGGAACTGAAGCAGCTGGAGGAGGAGTACCAGCAGGCGATCCAAGCGCGGCCGGAGTTGGCCGAGCGCGCGGCCTTGTATCAGAGTGTGCGCGGGGTCGGGGTCCTCACAGCGGCCACGTTGCTGGCGTATGTGCCGGAATTGGGCCAGGGCTCGGGGAAGGCGCTGACGGCCTTGGTGGGGCTGGTGCCGTGGGCACAGGACAGTGGGACGCACCGGGGATACCGGGCGATTCGCGGCGGCCGGGGGCTCGTGCGCCGGGCGTTATACATGGCGGCCTTATCGGTGATCCGCACGAACACGGACCTAGGCCGGTTTTATCAGGGGTTACGGCGGCGGGGGAAGCCCGGCAAAGTAGCCTTGGTGGCGGTGATGCGGAAGCTGCTGTTGCGGCTGCATGCGATTGCGCACCGGGGAACGCCATGGGTCGCTGAGGGGGCGCTGGTATCGTAAAAAAGACTTGACTGGAAACACAGATACTCCCGCAGCTTTTTAGCGGGAATCCAGCCTCTTTGTAGCCACGCCATGCCTGCTCGAAGACAGAAGTATGTCTTTTGACGCTTTTTTAATCGGGATGGGCAGGGTGAGGAGAAAGTCAGAGTAGGTAGGGGTGCGAGACCTACTTCACTTGTTTTTTTCTCCACCTTCATTGCTACATACCTCCTTGATAGGCTTGTCACAGTTTCTGGGGCCGCAGGCAGTTGGGTACAACTTGCCGTCAACACAAGTTAATACTTGAAGACAAGCTAAAGATGGATCACATTTCTTGTCGGTCGACAATCCTTCTTCCTGACTTTCCCCGCTGCACATCCCAATAGGGTCATCGCAATTTCTGGGGCCGCAGGCAGTGGGATACTTCTTGCCGTCGATACAAGTCAATGCTTGCGGGCAAACTAACGATGGATCGCATTGCTTGTCGGCTGCCAATGATTCTCCGCCGGCAAAAACAATAGCAAATGCAATAAGCAAACCAACAGAGTAATGTAATTTTCTTAAATCGAAAACTGTGTGAACCCGCATTGTCATGTCCTCCCTTTCTTATTCTAGACTAAGAGTCATTTGTAAAACTCTCTCTCCGCTCAGACGAGATTTCCCATGTGTCTTGTTCCACGTGATGGTAGCACCTGAAAACATGGCTAAAATAATTCCTTTTTTCCCCCGGATATCTTGATTGCATGGGCTAACGCTTTCGCAATTTTCTCGCGGGAGTCATCGCAAACCGAAAAATAGTTTACTGACGCACTCATTTTTTCGTTGATTTCCGTCTCTCCGCTATCACTTTCATGTTTTATAATTCCGTCGCTTTGGATTATTCTACGGCCTTTCTTTGTCACTTGCATACAGTCTTTTCTAGAGCATCTGACAATAACATTTTGGCCATCTATGTCAATGTCAGACGTTAGATCTCGCAGACTCACCTTTCCTGTATACATATAGTTTTCTGTCAAGAAAACTCTGCCGCTATCTCCCTTCCTGCTAGCAGCGTATGTTGTTTCCTTCCTAGACACACTCTCTTCGAAAAGAATTTTATCGGATTCCAATAGTCTGACATTTGTCTTTATATCCTCTTGTGTAGAGGTCTTTGTAGCAATACCACCAGGAAAATCTGTTTCTTGTTCTTGTAACGAAGTGACCCATCCGCATCCGGAAAATTTTGCGTCGATGAATTCAATGGTCTCCTTCAACGTCGGTTCCGCAGCATAAATTTGTCCTGCAGATAAGGCGAAAAACAAGACAAAGCTCATGGAGCACGAGACAAATAACAACGGCCTGTTTCCCCTTTTTCCCCGGCGAGCACTCACAACCGATTGCCCACCTGTGTATCGCCAGCCGACAGGGGGGATCGCTGTTCCGACATGCAAATGTTCTGCAATCTTCTCAAACCCTCTAAACCGAGTCATGAGTATTCTCCTGTTGGTTTGGTTGGGGTGGGTCCGGCTACGACACTTTTCCACCAAGGGCTTAGTCAACGAGCCTCCACTATGATCTCCGCCTTCGAGCCCGCGCCGCCCCTATGCCGCCAGGACTGCGTCTGCACGTTGTCGCCGCTGACCCGGATCTCGCCCGTGTTCACGTCAGCGAAATTGCAGTTGCCTTTGTGCCCGGTGCCGTTGATTGCCGTCAGTTCCACCGCATAGCATTGGCCAGCCTTGACGTGAAACGTGTCGCAAGCCCAGTCGTTGTCGATCTCGCCGGAAAAAACTCTACGACCCTCAACGGCAACACGAATTCTGTCGCCATCCTCGCATTCGTGGTCGCGGACGCAAATCTGGAGATCGGCGGAGTCGCCGCTGATCTTCATTCGAAAATCCTGAATGTCCTGGTTGGAAAAGTCGTCTGGCGCCCAACCTGTCTTGATGACGCCGCCTCCATACAGGGAACTCCGACGGTCTTCCTCAATATCACGTTCAAAGTCACGGGAAGCGGCCTGCGGCGTGTCTTCAAAAAAGCAATACTCATGAAAGATAAGACCGTCGCCGTATTGGTCCTTAAGGAAACTTCCAAACGCGTTCTCGTATCCAACCCTTGCGGAGTAATCACCTAAAAACACCGCCGTATAAAACACGCGACGTTGCTCGGCAGCAACAATACTCGATTCTTTAAAAAGACAGTACATGTGGTCGTCATTGGCGACGACAACCAGCGGCATCGCAAGAAGGCTCACAAGAATGAGTACTGCCAATTTCAAGATAGATTTCGGGCAAACTTGGAAGAGACAGGACATGTCCATGGTTTTAGCTCCCTGCAAAAAATGTGGCTGCCATAGCCCATTAAACTCGTTACCCATACGTCTCACAGCAGTCAGACAAAGTAAGATTAATACCATAGTATTTTCCCGAACGGTAATGGTCTTTGCTAGTCTGTCAACTCAAGGCATGGGGCTTTCACTATTGGGGTTTTCCTCGTAAGTAAATGGAAATGCTGACGGTGGTGTGACCTTCCCCCCAATTTAGGTCCAAGTCGAAAGTGAGGCAATGACCGAATTGGACCTGCCCCCGAAGTTGGTCCAGCTTCTATGCGATTTCTGGCAGGTGTGGACCTGCCCCCGAAGTTGGTCCAGCTTCTATGCGATTTTTCTGGCCTCGTGAGCTTGGCGCGCAAAGGCCCTCGGCGTCAAATTGCCGAGCGCCGAGTGCGGCCGAGCGGTATTGTAGTCGTGCCTCCAACTTTCGATTCGATCTCTGGCGTCGTGCATCGATAAGAACCAGGAGGCATTCAAGCATTCGGCACGCAGCCGTGCATTGAATGCCTCGATATAGGCATTATCCGTGGGTTTGCCGGGTCGCGAGAAGTCGAGCTCGACATCGTGCCAGTATGCCCATTGATCCAAGACCCGCCCGGCAAACTCCGGGCCATTGTCACACCGGATGGCATGGGGCTTGCCCCGGGTCTGAATGAGGCCATTCAGGATCTCCACCACCTGCTGCGCCCGGAAGTTCGGGCGCGGGACCGTGGCTAGGCTCTCACGACTATGACAATCCACTATCGTCAGGATCCGAAATGTTCGCCCGTCGTACAGGCTGTCCGCCATGAAGTCCATCGCCCAACAGTCATTCGGACGCGTAATCTCTGGCCGACCAGCACGGTAACGGCTCGAACGCCGGCGGCGCGGTGTCTTGGGGCGGATGCTCAAGCCTTCTTCTTTGTACAGTCGATAGACCCGCTTGGCATTGATCGGCCAGCCCTCCCGCCGTAGCAGCACATGCAGGCGCCGATACCCGTACCGCACGCGGGCCGCCGCCAACTCCTTGAGCCGGAGCCGCAACTCGGGCTGTGGATCGGCCGTGGACCGGTAGCGGTGCGACGAGCGGGCAAAGCCGGTCACGCCGCACACCCGGCGTTCGCTCACCTGATAGGCCCTCCGTAGCCAGGCCATCAGGCTCCGGCGGCGGGAGGGCCTCACCACTTTCGGCGCACCACCTCCTGCAACATCGTCTTATCCAGCGTCAGATCGGCGACCAACGTCTTCAGCCGCCGGTTCTCGTCTTCCAATTGCTTCAGGCGCCGAATCTCGGCCACGCCCATCCCGGCAAACTTCTTTTTCCAGCGATAGAAGGTCTGCTCCGAGATCCCCGCCTTGCGGCACACTTCCCCGACCGGCGTGCCGGCTTCGGCCTGGCGCAAGACAAACCCGATCTGTTCCTCCGTGTACTGCTTCCTTTTCATGGCAAAATCCCCCTCCTTCCTGCAGGCTCATTTTGCCAGAACCATCACCTCCATACTGGATCAATGTTCGGGTCGCAGACCAGGTGGTCCCATACAGCTTCTTGGCACAAACTGGCGAATCAGGCATAATTTCGTCGCTGTGCTTCCTTGTGCTTCAACAACCGAGCGCGCAAATGACCAAAGGAGGCGAAGATGCCTGTCCGAAAACTGATCGCTGTACTGGGCATGGGACTGACCCTGACAGCCTGTGCCAATCTGTTTACTGTTCAAGAAGTAACTGAAATTCCCAACAGAGGTGACAAGACCAGGATAAATGCGAGGGCAATTCATCTCGACGCTCAGCAACGTCTCGTCTTGGCCACAGCCCAAGGCTATTGTGCGGAACCCAGCCCGGACGCACTGGCATCCTATGCGGCGTCTTTAGGCTTTGACTTGGACATTTTTAGTCAAAGTTCAGGTTCTCTGGCGCAGGCATTGAAGAGCGACGCCGCCAGCATCGGGTTGCGTACCCAGTCTATCACGTTGATGCGCGACGCCCTTTATCGCATGTGTGAGGCGAGCAATAACGGTCGTCTTAATGATACGGAAGTCGCGGCATTTCTGCGCCGCAGTCAGGATCTGACCGCCGTGGTTCTGGCCATCGAACAATTAACTGGAACGGTCGCAGCCAACCAAGTCATCCTGACTCCTTCCGCAAAGGCCTAGGCGTCGGCCAATCTTGTGTCGAACCATCAGTTATTGGACCAGATGGAAAAGGACGTTAAGGAAAAAGAGAAGGTTGTTGAAGGAAAAAAGAAGGTAGTCGAAGAAAAGAAGGCGGCTGCTAATACCGCGCAATTGAAACTGAATGAAGCAAATGATTCCAAGAAGGAACAAATCAAGAAGACACTTTCCGAAACGAAAGAACAAGTTAAGACAGCAGAGGAGAATCTCAATGCTGCCCAAGAACGCCTAAAAAAAGCCCAAGAAGTGCGGGACGCGATCAAGGCTTTGCGTGATGCAGCATTTACAAAGGCCACAGCGGAAACCAGTAATACAGGTCAATTCTCTTCCCTAGTTCAACGCAATCAATTGAGCGATCAAGCCGCCACGTCAGTCGCCAACGCCGTTGAGAACATGGTTAAAGCCGTTCTTGATAAGTCCTATACGTCGGACGTGTGCTTGAGTTACCTGATCAGTTCGGACAAGAAAATCAAGAAAATTAAAGAACAAGGAGTTAACGCTGAAGGAATTAACCCAAACGTAATTGCTGCAATTCAGTCTTTCCCCTCAACTTCAGATCAGGACAACGTAAAAAATGATCCAATTTATAAACAGACAGTTGAGAAAATTCAGGAAATCGAGGCTATTAAGAAAATCTGCAAGGATATCTTGAAGATCAGTAATTCTAAAACCAATTAAGCACCTTCCAAATGATTCTATCTGAGCAATTCACGGCACGCATGATTGCCAGGAGTCGTTCTTTGCCATCTAACGCTCTTTCTAACTGTCGGGTTACGCTACTCTAAACAAACCTACCTTGATTCTGCCCTCGCCCTCTGAAGAGGATTCTATTTGACTAGACCCTGCCAAGGACTTTGTGCGACAAGATAACCAGCCGTCGCGCCCAGGAGGCCGCCGAGGCACCAGCCTGCAAGTACGTCGGTCGGGTAATGGGCGCCGAGGTAGACGCGGGAAAGTCCTCCAACCGCGACAAGCACCCCCACGGGCCAGCGAGCCTTGGGGAACAGCACCCCAAGCAACGCCGCGGCCGTGGCCGCATTGACCGCATGATTCGAAGGCAGGCTGAACATTTTCCCGCATCCGGTCAGTTCATGGACGTCCAGCAGCATCTGGCACGGCCGCGGACGGGCAACCCAAGACTTGATCAGCGTTCCCAGAAAATCCCCTACCCCGATCGAGACACCCAGGACTGAGGTAACCAGCAGGCCGTGACGCCAATCGAACCACACGCGCCAGGCCAGAAACGCCACGACCAGCACGACGAAATTTGTCGCCGATGAACATTGCCGCATGAACCAATCCAAGGCGGCCGACTGCCCCGCCCAGCCGTTGACGGCGTAAAACACTGCCGTATCCCAATCCATTGTCTCTCCCGGCTTCTTTGGTGACGAATGATATGCTAGGATGCCCCGCTATGACGAACACGGAGAAAGTTTATGCTCATCGACAGCCATGTGCATTTGGATGATCTACGATACGATACCGATAGGGACACCGTCCTTCAACGTGCCGAAGCCGCCGGGATTGAAGCCATGGTCACGATCGGCTGTGACCTGTCGACCAGCCGGGCGGCCGTGGCCTTGGCCCAAGCCCATCCCCAGATCTTCGCCACCATCGGCGTGCACCCGCACGAAGCCAAGGAAATCAAAGAGGGCTGGTATGAGTCGTTCCGGTCCCTGGCCCGGCAACCGAAAGTCGTGGCCTACGGCGAAATCGGGTTGGACTATCATTATGATCATTCTCCACGGGAGGTCCAACGCCAACGGTTTCGTGAACAGATTCACCTGGCGCGCGAACTGGCCCTGCCCCTGATCATTCACACGCGTGAAGCCCAGGAAGATACCGTGACGATCCTCCGGGAAGAAGGCGCGGGTGACGTGGGCGGCGTCTTCCATTGTTTTTCAGGAGACGCGTGGCTCGCCAAGGACGCCCTGGACCTGGGCTTTTATCTATCCTTTTCCGGCGTGCTGACGTTCAAGAACGCGACGATGCTGCGGGACATCGCGAAGACCGTTCCCCTGGACCGTCTCATGGTCGAAACGGATTGTCCCTATCTGGCGCCTGTTCCCTATCGCGGGAAACGGAATGAACCCGCCTACGTGCAATACGTGGCGGAAACCCTGGCGGAAGTCCGCGGGAACGGGTCCGTTGAATCGATTGCACAAGCCACAGTGGACAATACCAAACGGGTCTTCAGAATCCCCTGAGTTGGCGTTTCCGGTTGCGGACGGCTTTGGGTAACTTCCGGGGATTGCCTTTTTTGGCGGGGCGCCCTTGAGGCCCCTCTTCTTCGAGCTTGATCCAGGGCTGCGACGGGGAAACGGTTTTCCCTGCCAGGGGTTTTGCACCACCCAAAGACTCAAGTTTTACTTGAAACTCTTGAGACTTCATCACAAAGGCCCCATGGGATTTGGCTGTCTGTATGATCTCCAGATCCGACGACACCACGGCGCAGGCTCGCCCATACTCCCTGGTCAACCGTTGAATAACCTGGTCGGCGCGTTCTCCCCGTTTGGTGTACACCACCTGCACCCCTGTCCGATTTTCATGATGCTCAAATCCGGTCGGCTCTCGCCAGGCATCGAACACCACGGTTACGGGATGTCCTTTACGTTGGCTGTACAACGAAAGCCGGTTGATGAGGGTTTCCCGCGCACCGGAGAGTGCCTGTTCCGGCTTTCCCTTGCCGAGGGCGCCCAATACATTGTATCCATCTATGAGGATAGTGAGTGGCATATGGCGAGACATGCTAGCCCAGTGTCTTGAGGAACCTCTGCTTTATTGCACTATCGGGCGCATGGCTGCGTTGTGTCCTCGCTCAACCCTCACCTATCTCTCTGATAAGCTTCGGGGTTCGCTCCGGGACGCCTTGCCCTGCATCCCGCTATCACAATAAAGCAGAGGTTCCTTGATACTGTCAATGACAGAACGTGAAGAATTTGGTATTCTGAGACGACGTCATCTTTCAGTCGTCAACTCTCATGAAAAACGCATTTGCCCTTACCCTGATATGTTACGCGGTGGTCTGGGGGGCTGTAACCGGATCGATACCGGCATCCGCATCGCCCCCCCATACCGTCCTGTCCGATACGATATTCCCGGCGCAGGTTCTCTTGGCCAAAAAAGGACCCGCGCCCGGTCGCACCACCGCTCCGCGCACCGTCACGAAAGTCCGACATCACGCGCATCGACAATATACTCGTATCGTGCTGGACCTGACCGGCAGGGTTGGCGTTAAGGAAACCAAAAACTCGCGCAAGGCGACGATTTCCCTGACGAATACGCGGCTGAGTAAACAGGCTCAGCAACACATCAAGGGACACAATTTCCCTCGAGCCCTCTCCATAGCCCCGGGAGATGCTCGAACCGTTCATATCATTCTGGACTTACAAGCCCTTCGAACGTACCGAGTCCTTACCCTCGATCGCCCCGACCGCGTGGCGGTGGATCTCTTCTATGCAAAACAAACAGCCCCGGCACGACCTGAAATCAGGGCCAACAAACCTTCCCGAAAAGCTCCTCGTGTCGTGCAGGCGCCCCCCTCTTCTTTGAAAACGCAGGAAGGCGTCCTGGTTGTCATTGATCCCGGTCACGGCGGAAGAGATCCCGGAACCGTTGGACGAAAAGGCACCAAGGAGAAAGCCATCGTCCTGCGAATTTCGAAATATTTACGCGAACTGATTCAAAAGCGTCACAAGGCCAGAGTCCTGTTGACTCGAACAAAAGACGTATTTCTCGATCTGGAAAAGCGCGTAAAATTTGCCAATACCAAAAAGCGGGAATGGTGTGGGAAAGACATGGGCTCAAACGTGGATACAACGAAAAAGTCGCGGACCTGTTTGTTCATTTCCATTCACGTCAACTCTCATCCCCGGAAATCCATTCAAGGACTGGAGATTTATCATTTTGGAAAGGCCAGTGATCCTCGCGCCCTGGAGGTGGCCGCGCGCGAAAACGGCATGAGGTTGGAAAGTGATACCCCGCCCTGGCAGTTCATCATTACCGATAGTTTGAATGACCATAAGATCCAACAATCCCAAACTCTTGCCGAGACCACCAGTGACACGCTCATCAAGTCGTTGCGCAAGCATTACAAAATCAAAAATCATGGCGTGAAGACCGCGCCCTTTTACGTCTTACGCTTCACGACAATGCCGAGCATCCTGGCTGAAGTGGGCTTTATCTCCAATTCGGGGGAAGAAAAACGGCTGAGGACGAAAGCGTTTCAGCAAAAGCTGGCCGAAGGCATTTACCGAGGCATTCAATCATACCTGAAGGAACTGTAAGCGTTCATTCATTCGCGGGCAGAAGAAAGACTGGGAATGATCGACGCCATGCGTGAACCCACCCAATCCGGCACCGGGTTATGACTACTTACAAGCTGCTGCTTGAATATGACGGGACCACGTATGCCGGATGGCAACGGCAACCCGACCGGCCGACCATCCAAATGGCGCTTGAAGACGCGCTACGCCAGATTGCCCAATGCTCGATCTCAACCATCACGGCCAGTCGAACGGACGCGGGCGTGCACGCGCTCGGACAAGTCGTTTGCTTTCAATCGGATCGCCCGCTCTTGCCCCATGAATGGACTCGCGCCTTGAACGGGGTGCTGCCGAAAACAATCAGCGTCCGCCAAACGGAGGTAGCGGCCGACGATTTCCATGCACGCTACGACGCGTACGCTAAAACGTACGAGTATCGCATTCTCAACCAGCCGACGCGGCCGGCGTTGGATTGTCTCCGCGTGTGGCAGGTTGCCAAACCTCTTGATGTGAACCTCATGCGCGAGGCTTCACGGCACGTCCTGGGGCAACACGACTGTACGTCGTTTCAAGGCCCGAATGCCGGCACGAAAAATCCCGTCTGCACCATCCACCAGATTGACTGGTTATGCGACGGCCCCTTGATTCGTTTCACGATCCAAGCCGACCGGTTTTTGAAACAAATGGTCCGGGCATTGGTCGGAACCTTCGTTGAAATCGGCCACGGGAAAAGGAGCACCGATGCCTTGACAACAATTCTTGAAGCCAAGGATCGCCGCGAGGCAGGACTTACGGCCCCTCCTCAAGGGCTCTATCTCCTTCGCGTCCATTACCGGACGGACGGCGACTAAGCCTACATTCAATGCTTGAAACCTGATTTACGAATGTAGGGACCAACGATTGTTGGTTCCTACGTACATCAGGAGGATATTTACAATTCCGTAACGCCGGGGGTTTGCACGATCCGTTTGACCTGAATGCGACCGCGCATGAACGGATGGATCTCGCAATGATAGGAATACGTTCCCGGAGGCAATCCGCTCACGCTGAACCGCTCACCGGGATGAAGATGTTCGGAGGCAAAGGCGCATTTCCTGCCACGCCCGCAACCATCGTGCGTCACGGTATGGGGCTGCATCGACCGGTTGTACCACTGGACCGACTGCCCGGGGAGAATCGTCATCGTCGAAGGCGCATAAAACGGCATTCGATCCAAAAGGATAATTTGAGAATTCCCTGCCTGGCTCAAGCCCGCCGACAGGACAAGCATCAAGCCGAGGCAACAAAAATAAGACAATCGTTTCAACGCACGGCTCCCTTTTCCAAGTATGACATAAAGGCCGCCTTTATCGTCCGCCGCATTTCATCATACAAGCTGATGGACGTCGAGTAAATGATCTTGATGACCGCATGGCGCACGCCCAGTTCCCGCCATCTCACAATATGTTTCCCAAGTGACATTACAATGCTCCGGGAGTAGAATTTTAGCAGAAGGCAGGCTCCCCTATTGTCACATGAAACCGAGACCATGATCTCCGAATTCGACCACCCAACCTTTCGTCTTGCCGTTGCTCAATTCGACCACGTGGCGGAAGCCATGAACCTGGACACGAACTTGCGGGAACGCCTGAAAATTCCACAGCGATCGTTGCTGGTGGCGCTCCCGATCAAAATGGACGACGGCACCGTTCGCGTCTTTCAAGGATACCGGGTCCAACATGATTCCGCCCGCGGGCCATCCAAGGGTGGCCTCCGGTACCACCAGGACGTGACCTTGGGAGAGGTGGCGGCACTAGCCATGTGGATGACCTGGAAAACTGCATTGGCCGGGCTTCCGTATGGAGGAGCCAAGGGCGGCATTCAAGTCAATCCTCGCCAATTATCGCTTTCCGAACTGGAACGTCTCACCCGACGGTATGCGGCTGAAATCTTTCCGCTGATCGGCCCGGACAAAGATATTCCCGCCACGGACATCGGCACGAACCAGCAAGTCATGGCCTGGTTCATGGACACCTACAGCCAGCAGGTGGGATTCGCCGTCCCCAGCGCGATCACGGGAAAACCTCTTTCTATCGGAGGGAGTCTGGGTCGCGAAGAAGCCACCGGACGCGGCGTGGTCAACGTCACGCTGGAAGCTCTCCGTCATAAAGGCATGGGCGTGGAGAACACGAGCGTCGTCATCCAGGGATTTGGAAACGTCGGGTCACACGCCGCTAAAATTTTTAACGAAGCCGGGGCGCGAGTGATCGGCGTCAGTGACGTATCGGGCGGCGTCTACAATCCCCAGGGGTTGCCGATAGATGAAATTTTTCAACAACATCGGCTCGGCGTGCCTCTTCAGGACATGAAGGTCGGGGATCGCCTGACCAACGACGAACTATTAACCCTCGATTGTACGGTATTGGTGCCCGCCGCACTCTCGGAACAAATTACCGAAAAAAATGCCGGGCAACTTCGCTGCCGTATCCTGACGGAAGCCGCCAATGGGCCGACGACGCTGGAGGCGGACGCGATTTTAAACGATCGGGACGTCTTCATTATTCCCGACATTCTAGCCAATTCGGGCGGCGTGATCGTCTCATACTTCGAGTGGGTCCAGGACGTCCAACGTTTTTTCTGGAATGAGCGCGACATCCGGCAACGCCTGCATGAACTCATCACCACGGCCTTTCATCGAACCCTCTGTTTTGCGGAAGAGAAGAAAACCACGATGCGGATTGCCGCCCTCATGAACGGCATCGATCAGGTTGCGCAAGCCCATACCGCCCGCGGGCTTTATCCTTGACAAGACAGGCTTATGCCACTTCCCCGGCATAAATTTTCATGCAGGTCTCCAAAAACGTCAGGGCATCGGGTTTGGAGCGCTGGAATGAATTCCGGCCAATGATCGATCCGAACCCGCCTCCATCGCGAATGGCCCGCACTTCGTCAAAAATGGCCTTGTCAGTGCCCTTGGCTCCGCCCGAGAAAATGACGATGCGCCGCCCATTGAACGCACTTTGTACCACGTGACGAATTCGCTCGATCGGAGTGCCAATGGGAATGTTTTCGGCTTCATAGACCTTTTTGGCTTCCGCTTGTTCAATATGATCCGTCGGCACCTTGACCTTGATGATATGGGCCCCCAATTGAGCCGCGATCTGGGCGGCATAACACACCACGTCAATCGCCGTTTCTCCGGCCTTGGGTAATTTCCCGCCGCGGGGATACGACCAGACCACCACGGCCAGCCCGACCGACTTGGCTTCCTCGGCAATCTCCTGCAAATTTTCGTACATCTCCTGGCTGTAGGACGACCCGGGATAGATAGTGTACCCAACCGCACAACACCCCAAACGAAGCGCGTCCTGCACGCTAGCCGTGACAGCCTGACTATAGTCATCGCCGCCGAAAAGGGAGTCGCTGTTATTGAGCTTGAGGATCAACGGAATGTGCCCGGCATATTCCGCAGCGCCGGCTTCCAGAAACCCCAACGGAGCCGCGTAGGCATTGCAGCCGGCGTCAATCGCCAATTCGAAGTGGTACAGGGGATCATACCCTGAAGGATTCGGGGCAAAGCTGCGCGCAGGACCATGTTCAAATCCTTGATCCACCGGCAGGATCAGAAGTTTGCCGGTTCCCGCCAATCGCCCGCTCATCAACAATCTGGCCAAATTCGCCCGAATGCTCGGGGCGTCGCTTTGATAATATCCGAGGATTTCTTGTACGCGTTTGGTAATTCTTGGACCTTCACTCACAAGCCTTTCCTCCTCTGCTATACAAGTACAACCCCCTCTCCCCTGGCGGGAGAGGGCTGGGGTGAGGGGCGCTCCTCTATTCCTCCTCCTTTGTAAGGAGGGGCAAGGGGAGGTAGAAGACTATCAATCTTCCGCGTTTTCCAATTTTTTCCGCAGATCAATCAGTTCCCGCTCCATGAGATCAAACCGTTCGGCGATCGGGTCGGGAATATTCGCATGATCCATGGCTTCTTCCGGAACCCGCTCCCCAATCGACTTGACGACGCGTCCGGGAATGCCGGTAACCGTGGAATTGGAGGGGACTGAACGTAAGACCACCGAGTTGGCCCCGATTTTTACCGAATCCCCGATTCGAATGTTGCCCAACACCTTGGCGCCCGACCCCACCACCACGTGATTGCCCAACGTGGGATGTCGTTTCCCTTTTTCTTTTCCCGTTCCGCCCAACGTGACCCCTTGAAACAACGTGACGTAATCGCCGATTTCCGAGGTCTCGCCGATCACCACGCCCATGCCGTGATCGATGAAAAACCCATGTCCGATTGACGCACCGGGATGAATTTCCACACCCGTGACCCAACGAGCGCCTTGCGAAACCAACCGGCCCAAGAGACGAAGCCGCATCTTCCACAACCGGTGAGCAAACCGATAGGCCAGCAACGCCTGAAATCCGGCATAAGTCAGAAACACTTCAAGCGTGGTCCTGGCAGCAGGGTCGCGATCAAACACGGCTCGAAGATCTTGTCGAATTACGCTGAACATCGTTCAACTCGTTTTCTCAGACGGCACCTGCGCCAAAAGACAGACGGCCTGGGCGGCGATCCCTTCCTGCCTGCCAAGCGTCCCGAGACGATCATGGCTTTTGACTTTCACGTTGACGAGCGACGGATCGACACGTAAGACCCGGGCCAACTGCTTGCTCATTTCAACCAAATAGTTTCCCAGCCGGGGAGCCTGCGCCAGGATGACCGCATCCAAATTGACGAGACACAAACCCCGCTCCTCGAGTTTGGCGCAAACACCTTCCAGCATATCCAGACTGTTCATGTCCTTCCATCGAGGGTCACTGCTGGGATAGTGGCTACCCAAATCCCCTTCTCCCATGGCTCCCAACAACGCATCACACACCGCATGCGTAAGCGCATCCGCATCGGAGTGACCATCCAAGCCATGCGTATGCGGAACCTGCACTCCCCCCAGGATGAGCGGCCGCTCTTCCTTCAATTGATGAATATCGTACCCAATGCCAACCCGCATACTCATCCTTTGCTATCCGGACTCTCAAACCCATAAGGATACAGGAAAAAAGCAGTAAGTGAAAAGGATGGAAATGAGGCTTGTCCTGTCATGTCAGTCGGAAAAGGGACGGCTCCTTTGGGCGGCCAGGATTGCTTCTCCCATGACCAGGTCTTCCGGGCGAGTGATTTTGATGTTGTCCGGACTGCCATTGACGATGGCTACTCGATACCCGATTTGTTCGACCAGGAACGCGTCATCCGTTGCCTCCACGCCGGTTTGCCGGCTTGATTGATGCGCTTCACGCAACAACTCGATTTTGAAGGCTTGCGGGGTTTGGGCCGACCAGAGCCGCTGCCGGTCGAGGGTGGTTTCGATCATGCCGTCCGGGGCCACCCGCTTCACGGTATCGTGAAGGGGAATCGCCGCGATAGCCGCGCCATGGGTCCCGGCACTCTCAACCACTTGTTCGACCATGGCACCCGTCACGAACGGCCGTACGGCATCATGAACCACGACAATCTTCGCGCGTTCATCAACGGCTTGCAATCCGTTCCATACCGAATCCTGTCGGCGTGCTCCGCCCGCAATGACCGTGCTAACTTTGGAAAGGGCGAATTGCGGCAGGAGTTCTTGTTGACAATACTCCACCGCGTCCTGGGGAACGACCACGACGATTTCAGTAATCGTCCGGCTCGACTCGAATACCCGAAGAGCATGGATGAGAAGCGGAACGTCACCCAATTGAAGAAACTGCTTGGGGGTCCCGTTCCCCATTCGCGTGCCGTACCCTCCGGCCGGCACCACCGCGGCAACCCAGTCATCCACGTGCAAAACTCAACACATCCCGATCAGTTTCTTCACGCAGACGAGTAAAGATCATCCTGCCCGCACTCGTTTGGAGGATGCTCGTGACGACCACGTCCACGTTCTTGCCGATACAGCGTTTGGCATTATCGACGACGACCATCGTTCCATCGTCCAGATACGCCACGCCCTGCCCGGCTTCCTTGCCCTCCTTCAACACGAAGACCCGCATCGTTTCGCCGGGAAGGACGACCGGCTTGAGCGCATTGGATAATTCGTTGATGTTCAGGACCTGCACGCCCTGAAGTTCGGCAACCTTGTTCAGGTTCAGATCATTGGTCAGAATTTTGGCATCCAGCTTCTTGCCCAATTCCACCAACTTGGCGTCCACTTCCTTGATGTTGGGGAAATCATCTTCAACGATCTCCACCGCGACGTCGTCATTCTTTTGAATATGATTCAGAATATCCAGACCCCGTCGACCTCGTGCGCGTTTTAGCGAGTCTGTCGAATCGGAAATATGTTGCAGTTCCTGCAAAATAAATTGAGGAATGACGAACTCTCCCTCCATGAAGCCGGTTTCACACAAGTCGGCAATACGGCCGTCGATAATCACGCTCGTATCCAGCAATTTGGGAGTGCGAAACCGTCCCTCGGGCTTTACCCCGGTCGCGGTCTTGTCGGGACTATCGTACTCCCTGCCATAACGAACGCCCACCGTGAGGCCGAGATACGGAAACATCAGAAGCGTGGCGAATGAGACCAACCGGATAATGAGGTGTGGTGCCAGGAAGAGGGTTAAGAAAATGCACATCCCCGAGAGGAGCATCCCCAGGCTGAAGCCGATCCCGCCATACACGAGGGTGCGGGCAGGGAGCGGTTCCATGAAGGCAATCTCTATGAATACCAGCACCCCGCTGAGCAAGGCCGCGAATCCGGCGCCGACTGCCGCATGGAACATCGTGCCGTTGCCCGCAAGGAATCCCAGCGTGAGCCCAAACAGAATGCTGATGACAAGAAAACCGGCTCGCAGAGCCATACGGTCTCCTCTTGCGTGGTGCATGCCTGGACATCAACGGTACTCTTATTCCAGGCAGTTACTGCCTAAACGATCCAAAGCGGTGCTACTCTCGACTTAAAAATTGTTCTGCGATTTCGACGTCTTCACGACTGCCGATGATCAGCGGCACGCACTGGTGGGGTGTCTTGGGGTGAATGCCGGCAATCCGTTCCACGCCCGTGCTTCCAATTCCCCCGGCCTGCTCTACCACGAAACTCAACGGAGCGGCTTCATACATCAAACGCAGTTTTCCCTCAGGCTTCTGCACCTCACCGGGATACAGATACAGCCCGCCCTTCAAAAGAATCCGATGGACGTCCGCCACGAGACACCCCGTGTACCGGGAAGAGTACGGGCGTCTAGTTTCCTTGTCGTGACCTTGAAAATACTCTACGACATTTCTCATATTTTTAAACCAGTTATGTCTATTTCCTTCATTGACACTGCAAATTTTCCCGCTCGCAGGAATTTGTATATTCGACGCAGATAGGACAAATTCACCGCTCTCGGGATCAAGCGTAAATTGATGGACGCCCTCTCCGCACGTATACACGAGAATCGTGCCGGCTCCATACAACAGATACCCGGCGGCCACTTGCTCACACCCCATCATCAGAAAATTTCCGACGGGGTCCAATCGATGGATGGAAAAAATCGATCCGAGGGGCGCGTTGACGTCTATATTCGAAGAACCGTCCAACGGATCGAAAAACACGGCATATTTTCCCGATCCTTCGACGGGCTCAGGACAGGCTCCCTCGGCATGCGCCACGACAAACGGTTCGTCCATTTCTTCGGACACCACGATTTGCACGATCGTACTATCCTGAAAGGCCTCCACAAACAGCTCGTTGGCCCGTGCATCCATTCGCTGCACCTGCTCACCATGGACGTTCCTTTCGTTGGTCGCGCCCAGACTATCCGTCAGTCCCGCTACTCTCAGGTCCCGGGCAATCCTTTTTCCGCCCGAGACAATCCCATTCATAATCGAGGAGAATTCTTCCACACCACCGCCCTGTAATCGGGGCTGTTCTAAAATATGGCGGGTGAGGGAGACCATAACCGAATTCCGCAGATTAAAGAAATCATTATAGGATTTTTCCAAAAAAAGTCGAGGCTCATTTCGGTGACGGCCTCCATCTCTCAATCAACGCCGTGGCCGACCCGACAATGACTTGAGCTTCCATCATGACGGGAACCCGTTCTTCCGTATTGGTTACCCAAATTCTGATATTGCCTTCATTCAAAAAAATCCCCCGAAACGGCATAACGGCCAACAGGCGAATCGCTTCGACCTCGCCCCAGGGCCCACTGATCGATTCGATGGCTTCGACCTTGACCTCGACCTTGTAGTTCTTCCGGTCGTGATGAATATTCATATACACCGAAGAACCCGGTTCGAGATTCGGCATCGTGCGCAGAAAATACAAGCACGATAAGGGACCATGCGTACCGGGAGGAATGTCATGGACCGAGGGAGTACCGTCTTTCATCACCGTGACCTGGTTGGTCGTGCGATCAAACGTGACGTCAAACTGTTCATGACGGCCGCCCTCTCGACGTTGAAAAAATAAATGGCGGGGAAGCAGGGTCTCTGAATCGACAAGCGAATCCACGTGGTTCTTGACGGGAAAAAAGACGGAAATAAAATCATTCGATCGAATCGTGGTCACCAGGCGTCGGGCCGGACGCCCGTCGACAGACGTCAATTTTTCCGTTTTCATGTACGCATGCCCCGCGGGAATGCCCCACAAGGAAATGCCATAGCGATAATCTTCTTTGTCCTGAACGGCGAGAGCACCAGGTAAAAGAGAGACTCCACACAGGAATCCCAGGAGCAGGCCCCCTACCCCAATCACGAACATTCTATGTCGAATCAATCCGGCACGCATAAATTTCAGTTGAGATTGTACACTACTTAGAGGAGGCGGACACATTCTTTCGGTCATTCCTGTAGATGTTCACTAATTCGTTGACAGAATGTAGGGTGACTCACACCCAATCATCTGGAGGCGAACCTATGCGTAAAAATACGGAAGACAAGACCCTCTACCGCAACTATGTCCAGAAGTGGAAATTCCTGATCCGGGAATACGAGTTGGTCAAACAGAAACGGCACCCCAAGTTCCGCTTTGCCGCTGATTTCTACCGGTTTCATCAGACCCACCGGCAGACCTTCTTCAAGTATTATCACCGCTTTCGCCAGCGGGGCGCGGACCAAGCCTTGGTCCCTCAGACACGTGGCCCGAAGTGGAAAAGTCGGCGGGTCTACGGGTATATTGAGCAGCAAGTGCTCCTCCACCGGCAGCAGGGCGTCAATCGCTATGAGATTTGCCAGCTCCTGACCCCGAAACTGAAGCACCTGACGCCCTCGCCGAGTACGGTGTATCGGATTACGCACCGGTACGGGCTGAACCGGTTAACGCTCAAGCTGAAAGAGGAGAAACGGCGGATTGTGAAGCAGAAAGCGGGCGAATTGGGGCATTTGGACTGCCATCACTTGAGTAAGGATCTCATTGCGACCGATCCCACCCGGTATTATCTGGTGTGCGTGATCGACGCTTGTACCCGCCTGGCGTGGGCGGAGGTGGTGACCGATCTGAAGAGCCTGACGGTGATGTTCAGTGCCCTGAAGAGCTTCAATCTGCTCCACCAGCGTTACCAGCTCCAATTTGCGGAGGTCTTAACGGACAATGGCTCGGAGTTTGCGGCCCCGACCCAGCCCGCGACGCACCCCTTTGAACGGATGCTGCTGGAGTTGGGGATCAAACATCGGTATACCCGACCCTACCGGCCGCAGACGAACGGCAAGGTGGAACGGTTCTGGCGGACGTTGAACGACGACCTGATCGACGGGACCACGTTTGCGTCCCTGGCAGCATTTCGGGACGAATTGGAGCAATACTTACTCTACTACAATGAGGTCAGACCGCATCAGGCATTGGAAGGGAAAACCCCTAAACAAACAAACGAAATGTGTCAACGAATTACTGAACACATACAATTCCCGATCCTCGATTACAAACGTCAAGGACAGGCCCCGATCGGGAATTCAGCGTCTTTTCTTTGTAGCCGCGCCATCTCATGGCGCTTTCTTTAAGCAGTGCTGTAGGTCAGGTCAGCCAAAGGCGCACCAGACGGCAATTCAAAACAAGTTGATCGGAAGCCGGTCAAACACCGACACCACAGAAAAGTTCAGGTCTTGCAGGCTCGCAGATGGCACAAAATGCACAAGAAATGACATAAAACAATTGGTAATTAGGGCGAAACGTAACCAAAATAGATCTTGAGAAACTGTTTGAACACATTCTCCTGGCGGTGATTAAAGCGATACTCGATTTCTTTCAGATACAGCGGGAAATGATACTTCGAGACCCCGCGATATTGATACAAAATATGTTTGGCATAACTCCAAAACCCTTCAATGCCATTAATGTGATTCTTCGTCCGCCGACTCACGAAGGTTTTCGCATGATTCACGGTATGATGGTGGCCATAGCGTTTTAAGGATTGATAGCCCCGAAAGGCATCGGTGAAATAGACCGAGCCTTTCCGGGTGTGGGCTTGAATATGCCGCAGCAATTCGTCCGCACTGACCGATTCAACCACCTTGGTGTACACGCGCCCGTCCCGCTCCAGGAGCCCGAACACGACGCTCTTGCCCGCCGTGGCGCGCCCGCGTTGCCCTTTGCGCTTGCCCCCGAAATAGGCCTCATCCAATTCGATCTCGCCCTTCAGTTTCCCCGCTTCCAGTTCGGTCACATGAAACAACGCTTCGCGGAGTCGGTGATAGATGCGGGTCACCACTTTGACATCCAGGCCCAGATCCTGGCTCAACCGATAGGCGGGTTGCAATTGATAGAAGCCTTGCAGGATCCGGATCTCCCGGCGCAACCGCCGGAGACTCTTGCTTTTCCCACAGCGCCCACATTTCACATAGCCGCGGCGCGTATGCAGGAGCTGAAAGGAGCCACAGAAAATGCATTTGCGGCCCCGCAGAAAGTTGGCCGCACAACTAAAAACCGTATGTCGTCCAGTAACCATGCGCGTTTTCTACCACACATTGGTTACGAAACGCCCTAATTACCAAACAATTTACTGCCAATTTATTGACACTAATGTGACACTATTTAACTGTTTTTAGTCTTCTTCATGATTTCCGGAACGGATGGCGCATAAGAAAGTTTGATTTGGAAGATCGTTGCGGGCTCTAGCGAAAACGGGCAGCCACCGAGTTGGTGTCGCGACAACAGGCTTCCAACTCCCCTTCCAGGTAGGTGCGGATGGCCTGCAACCGCTCGCCCGTGGTTGCTTCGAAACGAAGGACCAACGCGGGTTGCGTATTGGAGGCACGAATGAGTCCCCAGCCGTCATCGAAACTGACGCGCACTCCGTCAATCGTGACGACTTCCCGGATTGCAGAACCGGCAGGATGAGCTTTGTGCGCACGCGGCTGCCCAGCGGCTTCGACCAGCCGGTTTCGTATCTCCTCGACCACCTGGAACTTCACGTCGTCCGGACACTCCATGCGAATCTCGGGGGTGACCTGCGTGGGCGGTAGATCCGCCAGGAGGGACGAGAACGGCGCCTTCGTTTTCGACAGGATTTCAATCAGCCGGCACGAGGCATAAATGGCATCGTCGTACCCGAAATAGCGATCGGCAAAGAACATATGGCCCGACATTTCCCCGGCCAGGGGAGCATTTTCTTCCTTCATCTTGGCTTTCATCACGGAATGGCCCGCCTTCCACATGACTCCGTTCCCGCCCCGTTTCCGAATGTCTTCGTACAGGCATTGGGAAGCCTTGACTTCTGAAACCACCGTGCTCCCGGGTCTGTCCTTCAAAAGATCCCGCGCAAAAATCAGGAGCAGGCGATCTCCCCACACAATGTTCCCCTGTTCGTCGATGGTTCCGATGCGGTCCGCGTCACCGTCGTACGCGATACCCACGTCCGCTTGATGATGCTTGACGGCCTGGATGAGATCCTGGAGATTCTCGACGACGGTGGGATCGGGATGATGGTTGGGGAACCGGCCGTCTAGGTCGTCATACAACCCCGTGACGCGACACCCCAATTGCTCCAACGCCGCTTTCGCCACCAGACTCCCGGCGCCGTTTCCGCAATCGACCACCACGTGCATGCCTGTTCCGTCGATGCCCGCAAAGTGTTCTTTGAGATATCGCAAATAGGGAGGAATTACCGAGGCTGTGGAAACGGTCCCTAATCCGGACGCATACACTCCGGTGTCGATCAGGTGCTTGAGGTCCTGAATTTCCTCGCCATGCAGTGCCATTTTTTCCAGACACATTTTGAAGCCGTTATATTCGGCTGCGTTGTGGCTCCCGGTGACCATCACACCACCGTCGACGGGCAACTCATATAGGGCAAAGTAGAGTAACGGCGTCGGACAAACCCCGATGTCCACGACGTTCATACCCGCGGCCATGATGCCGGCGAGCACCCGGTCCCGGAGATCCGGCGAAGTCAGGCGGCCATCCCGTCCCAGGGCCACCGTTCGACAGCCGCGTTGCCGGGCCATGGTTCCATAGGCACGGCCAACGGATTCCGCCACGTCGAATGTCAGATCTTTCCCGACAATCCCGCGAACGTCATATTCCCGAAAGATACTCATGAAGGACCATCTTTGTCGGGTTTGACGCCTTGTGCGGCCATAATCAGATCGGCCACTTCCCTGACCGCACCTTCACCGCCCTTGGCTTTGCACACGTACCGTACCTTTTTCCGAACGGGTTCACGTCCGTTCGCGGGAGCAGCGGAAAATCCGACCGCCCGAAGAGCCGGCAAATCAGTGATATCGTCTCCCACGTATGCGATTTCCTCGAGCGGGATTCCATACTTCAAGGAAAGTTCTTTCAATACGGCCAGTTTGTCTTTTACGCCCTGGTGAACGTCGGAAATGCCGAGTTTGGCCGCCCGGATCTTCACCAACGGTGTTTGATCCATGGTAATGATAGCCGTCACAAGCCCGGCTTGCTTTAACAGCACCAACCCCAGGCCATCCCAAGCGTTAAACTTCTTGGTCTGCTCACCCGAGTCCGAATAATAGAGGCCGCCATCGGTGAGGACTCCATCGACGTCAGTCGCGACCAACCGAATTCTTTTCAGTATCCCGGTCAACCGACGAGGACGCGCAGGCATATGTCCGGATCGAGCTTTCATCGCCATGTTTTCTCAACGGAATGAACCGAAATTAAACCACACTCTATCATGTAAGGAAAGAAATCTTACGTCTCCCTGAGTTTCCGGATCGCGTACAACCTGTCGCCCGGACAATTGTAAATGTTCGCGCATTCGTTGACAAAAACCGGGGCTGCCCACATCATGATGATCCATCTGCCCTCCCGATTCTGATCGACGAACATGTGCGAACGCAGACCACGATGACGATTCTCGATCGCTACATATTCAAAGAGCTACTCGTTCCCTTTATCATCAGTCTCTGCATCCTTTGCTTTATCGTCCTGACCAAGGAGATGTTGCGGCTGGTTGAACTGTTGGTCACCAACGGGGTGAGCCTGCTGTCCGTTCTCAAGATTATCGTCAATCTCATGCCGTCTTTTTTGGTGCTGACGCTTCCCATGGCCTGCCTGATCTCCTCGATCACCACTTTTAGTCGATTTTCTTTCGACAAGGAACTGATCGCCATGAGAGCAGCCGGGCTCAGCTTGTTGAGGATCGCGGTCCCCGTGTTTGTCTTTTCATTTCTCGTGTTCCTGGGCACCTTGTTCCTCTCACAATGGGGACAGCCCTGGTCCTCGATCTCCCTGAAGAAACTGGCCATCAGCTTGATCCAGGACCAGTTGAACTTGGCGTTGGAGCGAGGCGTCTTTAATGAACCAACGGAAGACATGATGATCTTCGTTCCTACACCCGAGCCCGGGGAGAAAGCCATGGGCATTTTCATCCTGGATCAGCGCGACCCGGACCAGGAGATCATCATCACCGCTCACACTTTTCAAATGCTCAGAAATCCGCAACGCAAGCAGTTTGGCATTCGACTATATGAAGGTGAAATTCATCATGTTCCCAAGGTCGGCACTCAACATCATCAGTTGGCGTTCTCCACCTATGATCTCAAGATGAATCTGTCCCCGGCTCTCACCGTCGAAACACCCAAACGGCCGGCCTACGAACACATGATGGCCGAATTGGAAAAGTCAAGCTGGCGGGACACCCGGATGCTTCGCCGCCTCATGGAATACTACAAAGACCTGGGGTTTCCCGTGGCCACGCTCATCCTGGGTATCCTGGGCATGCCGGTCGGAATTGTCTCAAAACGAACCGGGCGCATGAGAGGATTTGTTTTGGGAATTTTCATTATGGTGGGATATTATTTGCTCAACGTGCTGGGAGAGTTTTCCGTCACGGCCTTGCTTCTTCATCCGTTAGCCGGAGCATGGCTCCCCAACGTCCTCTTACTCCTGATCACGTGGATACTCTTTTACCAAGCGAGCCGAAGCTGATCCTTCGACTTCTCTCAGGACAAGCATGAGTATTTTGTTCTGGTACATCGTCCGTCACTACCTCGGCATCCTGATCCTGTGTCTGACCGGTCTTGTCACCATTTACCTGGTGATCGACTTTTTCGAAAAGCTGCGCAGGTTCCTGCGACATGACGCGGAATTGACCTCCATGTTGATGTATTTCATCCTGAGAATCCCTGACATATCCTTTCAACTCGTGCCCTTCGCCGTCTTGATGGCCTCCCTGCTCGCCATCGGACTCCTGAACAAAACCCACGAAATCACGGCCATGCGAAGTTGTGGGGTCAGCCTTCTTCACGTTACCATGCCGTTCCTGGCCGTCGCGGGCCTCGTCACGATCGTCCTGTTGGGCTCGACGGCAGTCGTGATTCCGTTGGCTAATGCCAAGGCGGAATACATTCGAACCGTCGAGATCCAGAAAAAACCGCAACCGCTTGCGTTTACCAGCGAGAATCTGTGGCTGTACACTCATGACAACGCGCTCATGCACGTTCAACGAGTCGATCCCACGGGCACCCACCTCCACAACGTTACACTCTATCGATTGAACGACCAATTCACGTTGGAGGTATTGCTCACGGCGGACGGTGCCGCTTTCTCGGATGGTGGGTGGTCCTTACACGACGTGGCGCAACGGGTGATCGACCCGGACGGGAGTGTCGAGATCATTCACTGGATGACCCTCCCCTTGAAGTTGTCCTTAACGTCAGATGATCTGATGACCTGGAACGCTTTTGAGCCCGAACACATGACGTTGAACCAACTCAGCACACACATCGAACACTTACGGCAGGAAAAAATCAGTGTGACAAAATTTCTCATTGACTATTGGAGGCGAGTGGCATTTGCTTTTGTCCCTTTGATCATGACTATTCTCGGCGTGTCCATCGGACTCCTCGAAATCGGCACCCGAACGGTCAGTGTGGGAAAAGGCATTGGTCAGGCTTTAAGCATCAGCTTCCTGTTCTGGGCGACGAATTCCGTTGGCCTGACTTTAGGAAAAAGCGGGGCGTTACTTCCCCTGGTCGCGGCTTGGATCGCGTGCGTGATGTTTCTCATCGTCAGCCTCAACATTTTTCTGAAAGTGAGATACTGAGAAACACTTCACAAGGCTTGCCAACTCCGAAAAGAAAACGCCATGACTCCCCAAATCTCTGACGGCTATCCATTAACCGATATAGCTCGTGCCATCAATGCACAACTTCATGGCCAAGCTGATCTTCGTATTACCGGCGTCAACAGTCTCGAGCAGGCCGAGCCGGGCGACCTGGCTTTCATGGCCAGTCATCGGTTGATGGACAAGGCCCTTCAATCTAAGGCCTCGGCTTTCATCGTCCCTCAGTACTTTCCTGATTTGAACGGCGCCCAATTAGTCTCGGCGCAGCCTCAGTTTGATTTTGTCCGGTTAATCACCAGGTTTTTCATGAAAACACCTGCTCCCACGGGAATCGCCGAAAACGTCGTGAAAGGCTCGAACGTGAACCTGGGCCGCGATGTTTCAATCGGACCATTCGTCACGATCGGCCATCGCACGACCATCGGGGACCGGGTCACGATCTATCCGGGGGTCTTTTTGGGGGATGGGGTTACGATCGGTGACGACACCGTGCTGCATCCAAACGCGAGCATTCTGGACGGATGCCGGATAGGCGCCAGGGTCATTATCCACGCCGGAACCGTCATCGGGAGTGATGGATTCGGGTACGTTCAACACGAAGGCCGCCATCACAAGATCCCTCAACGGGGAATTGTGGTCGTCGAGGATGACGTCGAAATCGGAGCCAACGTGACCATCGACCGGGCCACGTTCGGAGCCACCCACGTCAAGCAAGGCACCAAAATCGACAACCTCGTCCAAATCGCCCACAACGTAACCGTGGGAGAACACGGTATCATCGTGGCCCAGGTCGGCATCGCGGGCAGTACGACGATCGGCAAAGGGGTCATGATTGGAGGGCAAGCCGGCCTGATCGATCATCTCACGATCGGGGATCAGGCCATGATTGCGGCAGGAGCGGGAATCGAAAAAGACGTGGAACCCGGGAGCAGGATGTCCGGACGACCCGCGGTACAAAGTACGGCCTTCTTCCGCACCCACGTCCTCGTGCAACAACTCCCGGAACTGAAAAAACAGATCTCGAATCTGGAAAAACGTCTTGCCGCCATTGAAAACAAGAAACCCCGAACCAACAAGACCAAAAAGTCGACTTGAACAAAAGTACCGGCGAAGAAGGACCGGTTACCCCCGATTACGAACGTCGGGGGCATGCTTTTTAGCCGTCAAAGGAGGTATGACCGACCGCCAGGTAAACAACTTGCCCCAAAAAAACCCCGCCCACGGCAAGGCAAAGGCTGCCATATAGTCCAAGGAACCGGAACTGAAGCTCCACGTTGAAAACCCGATCAATCCCCCGATCCCCAGTACGTAGGCTACCGGCACCAAACTCCGGCCGGCATGCTGCAATTCCACTTCAGTCGACGCTTTGGCTGCTTTCTTGAGTCGTTGCACGCCCCGGCTCTGGGACGACTTCATGCGACTCGCCCAAAATTCAGGAAACACTCGAAACAGATAACGGTGGTAGCGCGTTTGCCCCCATCCGAGCAGAATACCGGCCAGCATCAGCCCCGAACTCTTGAGAAACGTCCACTCATCATAGGTCTCGACAAACAACTGATACACCAAGGCGAGAATGCCGATGATCATGGCCAACAAGCCCAGTAGCCCCGACGGAAACAAAATATAGGTGCGGATATAGTTCTCGGCGAGTTGCGCCTCATTTTCCTTTCGCTGGGCCGTGATAATTTTTCCCATGGAATGTTCTGCTTAGAAGAAAAAATTTAGGGATCGCTCGAAGGAGCGCCTTCGACTGAAATGGGAACGGATTGTTGGGAATCTTCAGGAACCCGGTAGTCGGCGTTGAACCAAGCACCCAGATCAACGAGTCGACACCGTTCCGAGCAAAACGGATAAAACTTGCAACTTTCTGACGTGAAAGATCGGCAGCCGGGACATGACGTTGTCATGAAAAAAGTATATCAGGACGCCACAGTCAAGGAAACAGAAGAGCCATACATTTCTCAACGAAAGAAGGAGGCAACACCCTCCGATTCATGACGACCTCCCTGTATCCTTAGTCAGCACCATTGCAAATCCACCATGGAGCAGTGTACAAATCCAAGGGAAATGCCATATAAAGCGAATCGTCACTTCACGCAATGAGGAAGGAATTTATACATCCATGAAAAACGTCCAAATTGTTTTCAACATTCAAGTCCCGGATCACGTCTCGGAGGAAGAGGTGAACTCCAGACTCCATCAAGTGATCGGCTCCCTCATGGCGCAAGAATTTGGCGGCAATTCATTAACCGACCAGTCCATAGGACTTCCCCCAGACGGTCATGACGGACAAGTAGGCCATGCCTGACTCCCTAAGCCACCCGTCTCCGCCTACATTAAAATCGAGACAATCCCCGTCTCCGTAAATCGTGACTTTGTCATCGGGACCTCCCGACTCCATTCTGACAGTTCTACGTAGGTCGGATTAGCGTAGCGTAATCCGACATGAAGCTAATGAAGATTTTGTCTGGAATTCTTGCAAAATGCTTTGTCTGCCGTGAGATAAGAATGGAGCGGGTGAGGAGCTTGCAACGACCTGTATTCACGCTGGTTTTAGACGATTTCCGACCAATTTCCCCACGCTTTTTCTCCAAATAAATCTGCATCTTTCGTGGCTGGTTCGATTCTTAACGCTGGATTTATCAACAGATTAATAACCTAGTGTATAATTACTAGTAAATAATATCTACTAAAAATAGTGTTATCAACATAATTCACAGCCACTACATATAGATTATCAACAGGTATATATATTTATATTGTCAATTACTTGTGGTATATACTTTATTATATGATTTAACATAATGACTGTTGACAATGGAGACGAGAACTGGTAGATGAAGATACTCCGTAGATCGTAGCGCCCATCCTGATGTGCGTTAATGTTCACTCCAACAAAAGAAAGGTCCAGCTCTGATGAAATGCGAATGTCCTAGCACTGAGTTTTGCGATCACAATCCGGGGTTTTGCACCAGGGAAGGAAAGCCCGATTACTCAAAGCCAAAGTCTGGAAGAGGAAAACGACGCAAGATCTGCCTCCCCTGCTTGCAGAATGAACAACTCGCTGCCGTTGAAGGCTACTCTTATTGATGAACGACCGGGACGTGCTGCTTCGCATTCCGGCTGTTCTTTTTCCTGTTCATCCCCATTTGAGGGAAAGCAGATAGAAGGAAGCCACCAGTGAGTCATCAACAGAGAAAGGAGACGTTACTAGCATGAACAAATCACCGGACCGGTGCCTTGCGTGCGATATGTACCAAATGGGAATAGACAGAGGGGCGAACCCTGAGCCTTTTCTCGATTCTGGATCAGATAGATGGTATTGGAGTTTCCCCAAATACCAGGGTGACCCTAACTTCGGATTTTCGCCAATCTGTAACATCCATCAGTCAGAATACATTCAGAGATTTGAAAACCATCCTCCACCATCGCCAGACCCACCCTCACGCTTCAAGTGGATTTCCGAAATCATACGGTGGATTAGAGACTTGGAATATGTGCAAGGCAAGTTGCCAGAAAACTGGTGGCAAGACTTGATCAACTGGATCAACTCTTTTTTCCCATTCAACAGAAAGAGTGTCCAACAAAACTAGGGAATCCGGAATCCCAAAAGAAAAGGCCCCAGCGAAGTCGGTCGGGTTAGCCATGAACTTGTCGAAGGGCGTAACCCGGCAATCGGTCAGTCCGTCGGATTACGCTTCACTAATCCGACCTGCGCTGCTACAACAATGTAGAGATGGAAACGACCCCAAAACTTGTCTTTAAGTGCGAAGGGGATGATTGCGAGTCACTCATGCTTCTTCCAGAATCGCTTCGATCTCACGTGCAAGCACAGGAATTTTGGTGTGGACGATGTCCCATACCGTCTTACTGTCCACGTAAGCATATCCGTGCGCGATGATGTTCCGAAAAGCAATGATGCGGGGGTATTCGCTGATGCGGGACGCGAGCGCTTTGTCCAGATTCGCAAGTTCCGAGAGAGCGACACCAATAATTTCGAACTCGCGCTCCACCGCTGCGCGCAGCATGGCATCACCTTCGTAATCAGAAAATTGTTTTCCGGTAGTAAACTCAGCCAGTAATGTTATAGCTTGCTGTATGTCAGACAGATACTTTCTGGCTTCACGCTGCATACAGCAGTTCCTTGGTCTCCTCTACGGATTCCCGGAAGTACGGATTCTTGATGGCTGAGGCGCTAACCAAGTCAACGGGCCGACCAAACACTTCTTGCAGATCTTCAAGCAGGCCAAAGTAGGCGTTGGCATGCCCGCAGGGAGGAGAAGGCTGAAACTCCACGAGAAAGTCAAGGTCGCTGTCCGACTGGAAGCGCTGACTGTCAGTGGCAGAGCCGAACACCTCCAGCCGCAGGACGTGGTAGCGGCGGCACAATTGCTCCAGTTCGGTCGTCCGTTCTGCGATGGCTTGTATCATCCGGTTTCTCCTCTCCTGCGAATCGCCATTATTACCCGTAGAAAACGCGGCAAGATTGGAGCGGGTGAGGAGATTCGAACTCCCGACCAACGGCTTGGGAAGCCGATGCGCTACCACTGCGCTACACCCGCTCATGATTCTGGAAAAGAATTCATTCTAGGCAGGGCACGGAAAGCAAGTCAAGAATCGGGCTAAGGCCCTCCCTAACTAGATCCGCACCTGCACCAGAGCATATTTCCGTTTGCCGATTTTCATTTGGTACGACTCGTTCGCCTGTAACGGCAGAACCGCATTGCTGTCCTGACAGCGTTCCTGGTTCATGGTCACGGCGCCTTGCGCGATCAAGCGACGCGCTTCAGCTTTACTGGGCAGCAATCCCGTTCGCATGAGGAGATCCACCAACCCGATCGAAGGCTTTGCCGGATCTGCAAAATCCGCTGTGGTCAACGTGACCGTGACATCAGGCTGTTCGGGAAATTCCCGTTTCCGAAACTTCTGCTCAAAATCTTCCTTGGCTTGTCGCCCGGCATCCGCCCCGTGATACCGCGTCACCATGGCTTCCGCCAAGTCAAGTTTCGCCTCCTTGGGATGGCGTTGCTTAACCGCATCGAGGTCATCGGAGGTCAGCAACTCATAGTACCGGAACATCAGATCGTCGCTGATCGACATGATCTTGCCGAACATATCCGAGGGCTCGTCTTCCAGGGCAATGGAGTTGCCGAAACTCTTACTCATCTTTCGCACGCCGTCCGTCCCTTCCAATAACGGCACCGTGATGACGATTTGAGGGACTTGGCCCCAATTGCGCTGGAGATCACGTCCCACGAGCAAATTGAACGTCTGGTCCGTACCGCCCAGTTCGACGTCGGCTTTGAGTGCCACGGAATCATAGCCCTGGACCAACGGATATAAAAATTCATGAACGCCGATGGGTTTCTGATCCCGGTAGCGTTTGGAAAAGTCGTCGCGTTCCAACATGCGCGCCAGATTATAGTGCGAACACAATTCGATGACTTCCTGGGCCCGCATGTCCTGCATCCAACGGCTGTTGAATTCAATGCGTGTTTTCTCGGGATCCAGCGTTTTGAAAATTTGCCGTTCATAGGTCTTGGCGTTGGCCAGAACCTGATCCTTGCTCAGAACCTTCCTCGTTTCGGAGACACCGGTCGGGTCACCGATCATGCCGGTGAAATCCCCGATCAGGAAGATGACCTCGTGCCCAAGCTCTTGAAAATGACGCAGCTTCTGGATGAGCACGATATGGCCGAGGTGCAGGTCTGGTGCGGTGGGATCGAACCCGGCCTTCACCCGTAACGGTCTCCCCTCCTTGAGTGACATTTTGAGCCGATCCTCGAGTTCACGCTGTTGGATCACGTCAACGGTGCCGCGCGTGATAAGATCAAGCTGTCGTTTCAATTCTTTATCTGGCATCAGATTCCGGTGTCCTACAGCAACAAATTATTTGTCGGACGCAAGGGTTTTACCATCAATACGAATGTACGGCTCCAGTTGCGCAAACCGTTTCACGCCTATGCCCTTCACGTTTTGAATATCACGAATGGATGCGAATTTTCCATGCTCCCGGCGATATTGAATGACGCGCTCAGCCAAAACCGGTCCGATCCCCGGCAAACGCCGTAGCTCTTCAGCCGAACCGCGATTAATGTCGACGTGACCAACGTCAGCAACCGCCACGGGCTGTATATCCGGGAGTCGGGCCGACGACTGGCCTGCTTGTTGCACGGGTACAGCCTCGAATTGTGGAGACCCATGCAACAAGCCCGCCAGAGAGAAAAACCCCACCGTTCCGGCAAGGAGCAGGAGTTTGACTCCGAAGGAGCATGCCATTGGACATTTATTGATCGACCAGCCTTTCATCAGGATCGTTTCCTGGCCAGGTGAACGGCTATACCTTCGACGTCTTCGAATGCTTCCATCAAGGCTTCGGCATGAGTAGGATGGGCATGGATCATGTCGGCAACGTCACAGGCTTTGGCATTCAACTGCATGGCCAATGCCGCTTCATGAACCAAATCCACTGCATGGGCTCCAACCAAATGTGCCCCCAGCACGCGATCCGTTTGCGGATCGGCCAGGATCTTCACCAACCCCACCGTGTCGCCGACGGCATGGGCCTTGCCCAAGGCACTGTACCGATAGCGTCCGATTTTGGGGGCAATTCCCCGTTCACGAATTTGCCCTTCGGTCAAGCCAACCCGCCCGATCTCCGGAAGCGTAAAGATGCCTCCCGGGATCACGTCATAGTTTATGGTTTTCGCATTCCCCATAATGTTGTCCACTGCCACTTTGCCCTGTGCCGACGCGACATGCGCCAACATAGCCTTCCCCACGACGTCACCGATGGCATACACGCCCGGCACGTTCGTTTCCAGACGATCGTCAACTTCAATCTCCCCTTTGGTTCCGAGTTTCACCCCGACGTCTTCCAGGCCGATTCCTTGTGTATGACAGCGCCGTCCTACCGAGACCAAAACCGCATCACAAACCAGTCGTTCTCCACCAGCCAACTCCAAGGCCATTCCCGCGTCCGTCTTGTCAACGGACTGCACCGAGTTTCCGACCATGATTCGTACTTTGCGCTTCTTTAACTCACGTTCGATAAAAGCCGAAATCTCTTCATCTTCCAACGGCAACAAGCGGGGCAGCATTTCCACCACCGTTACTTGCGACCCCAATCCGGCGTACAGGGAAGCGAATTCGCACCCTTCGACTCCCCCACCGATGATCAGCAATCGCTCGGGTACTCGTGGGATCTCCAGAGCTTCCTGACTCGTCATGATGTCATACCCATCCACGGGAAACATTGGGAGTGGCAGTGCCGATGAACCTGTTGCAATGACAAGAGCATTCGCTTGGATGGACGTTTCAGTACCATCGGCAAGGGACACTTGCATGGTCCGGTCATTCACCAGGCGTCCCGTTCCTTGAACGTGCGATACGCCCCAATGTTTAAACAACGTGGCAATGCCCTTGACCAGTCCACCGACGACCCGATTTTTTCTCTCTACCATTTGCGCCGGGACATAGGCCGGCGGCTGGGAGAGTTGCAAACCAAGCTCATGCGCCTTTTCTAGTTTTTCGCCCAACTCGATGACCGACAGCAGGGCCTTGCTGGGGATACAACCCCAATTCAGGCAAGCGCCGCCCAATGACTGGTTGTCAATCACCGTCACCTTGGCTCCACGTTGGGCTGCCCGAATAGCCGCTACGTATCCACCGGGACCCGCACCGAGAATGGCAATATGTCGAGGGGAAGGCATTAAGCTTGCGAGGAAAGAAATTCCTCGTACTGCGAGGCCGTCATTAAGGCTTCAACGTCGGCGGGATTGGTCAATTCGATCACGGCGATCCATCCCTTCCCATAAGGGTCCTGGTTCAGGTATTCAGGATGGTCCTGCAATTCGTCGTTCACTTGCAGGATTTTTCCGCTGACCGGCGAGTACAGGCTGGACGTGGCTTTGGTCGATTCCACCTCGCCGATTTCCTGGTTCGCGGTCAATTCGGTATCGACCTTCGGCAATTCCACAAACACCACGTCACCCAAGGCATCTTGCGCAAAATCGCTGATCCCCAACGTGACCTTTTGCCCGTCGAGCCGTACCCATTCATGTTCTTTGTGATACCGTAAATCTTCAGGAATCATTCCCGACATCTTCTACTCCCACAAGCCGTCTTAGCAAAACTTTTCTTAAATGAGGGACGGTTGTTTGTCAAGGAACCCCGCGGCGATCATAGATACGGTGGACTTCTTTGGGTAACATGGTCGATTGTATGCGTGCGGAACCGGACCGGCGGACAAGAATGGTCCAGATTTTTTCAGGCTTGCCGAGATGTTGAGCCATCTCCGCGACAGCGGCGACACCATCGTTGCTTGCTGAAAATCCCTGGGACGAACCTTGAGCAATCGGTTGGACGACTGCCGGGTCCAATCCTTCAATCCTTATCAAAAACATATCAAACGGCCCACGTGCCACGTCTCCCCAATCTTCGGCGAAATGAATCAATCCTCGTACGGGGGCAGTCACGCTTTGCGGTTGCAGTGTGACACCGAATTCGAGATGAGGGAGACGAACGCGCAATGTCTGAACCAGGCTTTGGATGATTCGGTACCGTTCCCGGGCTTTCCATCCGGCCCATTTCCAGAAGACCGCCGGCAGGTGAACGCCGGGCTCGGAATCAGTCGCGAGCACGACCCGGTCGTCGTTGAACATGCGAACCGGATCGAAATCCACACCGAATTCCCGGGCAAATAACTGTACGGCCAAGGGACTGAACCCTTCATACAGGCCCACGGGAACCTCGTTGCGAATCACCAGCCCCGTCAGCGGCAGGTCACGGAGTCGAGCGAGCCAATCCACGAGAAAGGCCCGGTAGCCCCCAAAATGCAACGAATAATAGGATGAGCGACGCAACGTTCCGGATGCTGGGTCATAGGCCCAGTCCTTCCAATTGTCCAATTCTCGTTCCCGAGCGAACTGTCCCAGGCACCTGAGAGTCACCCCAAGATAGACGGCTTGCTCTTGAGAACGCATATGCTGAACAACGGAGCGCATCGCATCAAAAGAAAACGGTTGTCGGCTGTCCGACGCGACTCCGTTGACACGGCACGGGACATCCAAAAGAATCGTATCTCCTGCGATTTCCCGGCTTGCCGAGAGCGCGAGATCCACGTGACCGGGCGTTTGAACGGAGCCGAGAGAGAGCAGCATTCCCTTTCTGGCCCCACTCGCCATTGATTTGCCCAGCCGTTCCTCAAGTTGCGCCGCCCGGAATCGGGCATCTGTCTGATACAAATTCCAAGTCCGCGCGTTGGCTAAAATGCGAAAGTGTTCGACTGCAGAAGACAGTTTGCCCGTTTTCTGATACGCCCGGGCCAACCACCAGCGGACTTCCGGCAATCGAGGCGATTGTGGGTGCGTATGAAAAAACCGGTTCAGTAACTGAACCGCCGTCGAATAATCGGCTCGAAGAAAGGCGCGTTGAGCCTGTTGCAATGAGAGCTTCTCGGTTTCATCACGCAATTCCGGGACCCCCAAGTCCGGGCTCGCGGACCGGAAACACCCGCTTAACAAAAGGAGGGCGGAAAACGTGACGACGATGAAACGTAGATACGGAAAAGGGACAGGCATATGACGAAAAGCAGGGAACAATGATCGTTGTTCCCTGCTTGTGGCAACGTTCAGCAAACGGCTTGCAAATCCATGCCAGGGAAAAAATATCCTATTTCGAACGCGGCTGTTTCAGGGGAATCCGATCCGTGAACCGCATTGGCCTCGATTGAGGCCCCATGGGCCGCTCGAATCGTTCCGGACTCTGCTTTTTGCGGATCGGTCGCTCCCATAAGGTCCCGGTTTGTTTGGATTGCGTTTTTCCCTTCGAGGACAAGGACGACTGAAGGCCCCGAGGACATGAACGCGGTCAACTCATGAAAAAACGGACGTTCACGGTGTACGGCGTAAAATCCTTCGGCAATCGGTTTGGACAGACTCATCATTTTCATGGCAATCGGGTGAAGCCCCGCAGCTTCATATCTCTGAATAACATCGCCGATAACCCGCATTTTAACGGCGTCGGGTTTAATAATCGCTAACGTTCGTTCGACCATCCCTACTCATCCTTTCTTCATCGACTCATTCGAAACCTGTTGGCAATGGCACACATTCATACTCATCCGGAACTTCGCATAGACTAGCACGTTCCAGAAGAAGAACACCAACGCGCGGCCAATAACGTCCGTTGTTTCCAACTTCAAATGGTCGCTATAGATGACGCTGAACGTGTTCCGGCTAAGTTCAATCGGCATCCTCCAAACCGCTCACGTCGAAAAAAGAGGCTTGCGATCGACACCTGATCCGTGTAAGGATAAAAATCCAAATATGTCTTGGGGCTCAAGTCTTCTTGGGCAACGAGAAGTGCTATGATTGCATTCTTGTTGAAATACCGTCTAGAAAAGCCGGAGTTTTTACAGGCGGCAGCTATCACTGGGAAAAGTCTGGCTGCTTGTTCGGCTCTCCTTATTCTCATTGCAGGGGTGTGGTGGAACGTTCCTGTCACCCAGCCGGTTCCTCCGTCCAATTCCGAACCCAAAACCATCCAGCGCGCTTCGGGTCAGGTCACCTCCGATCTCCCCTTATGGGAAAGAGTCCGTTTCCGTCGTCATATGGAAACCCGCTTACCACAATATCGGCGGCAGTTTGAAGGAGTCGCAAAGGCCTACAATATTTCATGGACGTTACTCGCGGCCCAAGCGTATCAGGAATCACGCTGGGATCCACATGCCGTCAGTCCCACGGGCGTTCGAGGCATCATGATGCTGACCCGCGATACCGCTTCGTCCTTGGGCATCCAAAACCGGGAAGACCCGACCAAAAGCATCGTAGGTGGAGCCCGGTATTTTCGGAATCTGGAGAAACGACTTCCCCGCCATATCGGACGAACCGATCGAATCTCGATTGCCCTGGCGGCCTACAACGTGGGCATGGGTCACATCAAGGACGCACAAATCCTGGCCCGCCGGATGGGCAAGAATCCCAATTCCTGGGATGACCTCAAAACCATGCTGCCCCTTCTGACGCAAAAATCCTACTACGAAACCTTGCAGTACGGATATGCTCGCGGGTGGGAACCCGTCCGATACGTGAAACGCATCCGCGCCTACCATTCATTGCTGGAGCAATTCCTCCGCGAAGTCTGACCTTGCCCCCTCTTCGTGAGTCTTTCACGCAGGATACCTCAACTGCTTCAAAACGTTTTTGATAGGCCATGAACGTTTCCTCCACAATCCAGGAACTGAAGGCGAGGCTCGCCAAGGCCACCGCGGTGACGGTCCTGACCGGAGCCGGCATTTCCGCGGACAGCGGCGTACCGACGTTTCGAGGTGCCGAAGGGCTGTGGAAGGATCACCGGCCCGAAGAACTGGCTTCACCCGAGGCCTTTGCCCGCAATCCCAAACTTGTCTGGGAATGGTACAATTGGCGCCGCGAGCTCCTTGCGACCAAACACCCGAACCCGGCCCATGCTGCCCTGGTGGATCTGGAGCACAAGGTTCATAATTATTGGCTCATCACGCAAAACGTGGATGGGCTCCACCCTTTAGCCGGCTCTCAACGCCTGTCGGAAATTCACGGCAATATCTGGAAGGTGCGTTGCACGCAATGCGGAGGGATCACCGTCAACCGCGACGTTCCCATCGCCATCTTACCGGAATGTTCAACGTGCCGGGGTCTGCTCCGGCCTCACATCGTCTGGTTTGGAGAATCCCTGGCTCCTGAAGATTTGCAAAAGAGCTTCGACGCATTACGGAATTGCGAAGTACTCCTGATCATCGGAACGTCCGGGGTGGTCTATCCGGCCGCCTCTTTCGGGCCTGTTGCCAAAGAGAATGGGGCCTTTGTGGCGGAATTGAATCTGGATCCGACGCCCAATTCCGATCTGGTGGACGTGGCCATCCAGGGTCACGCCAAAGACCTGGTGCCTCAACTTATTTCGTAACCCCTTGTAATTTCACATTTTCTTGACGAAATTGTTATGAGTCTGTTATCGTTACATATTTGTAGTCATAGCTCATACGGCGGAGTAAATAATGCAAATCACCATTAATGGTAAACCCGAAGAGATGCAGGCCGACACCGTCATGGACGTCCTGAAACAGAAAGAAATCGACCCGCATATGGTGGCCGTCGAACTCAATACGCAAATCGTCGAACGAGACCGGCTTGACACCACGAACGTGCAAGACGGCGATAAGGTAGAATTCCTGTTCTATATGGGTGGAGGGGCGTGACCACCCGATATTTATCAAAGATTACGGAGGGAATCGGCAAGACACCCTTAGTTCGGTTGAATCGCCTTTCCGAGGAAGGCGGCGCCGCCATTTTCGGGAAAGTGGAGTTCGCCAACCCCGGCGGGAGCGTCAAAGATCGGATCTGCCTCAATATGATCGATGAGGCGGAACGTACCGGCGCGCTCCAACCCGGGGGAACCATTGTCGAACCGACCAGCGGGAACACGGGAATCGGGCTTGCGTTAATTTCTGCGGTTCGCGGGTACAAATTGATTCTGGTCATGCCGGAGAGCATGAGCCTTGAACGGGCAAGCCTGTTATCATCCTACGGCGCGCAATTGATTTTGACCCCGGCGTGGGAGGGTATGCAGGGTTCAATTCGAGAAGCCGAGAACATTATAGCCCAAAATCCGGAATATTTTATGCCTGACCAATTTTCCAACCCGGCGAATCCCGCGATTCACCGGGCGACGACGGCGGTTGAGATCTGGGACGCCATGGACGGCAAGATCGATGCGTTTGTGGCGGCCGTCGGCACGGGCGGGACGATTACCGGTTGCGGAGAGGTCTTGAAAGAACGTGCGCCGGATACCAAAATCGTTGCCGTGGAACCGGCGGGGTCCCCGGTGCTTTCCGGAGGAGCGCCCGGACCACATAAGATTCAAGGCATCGGCGCCGGTTTTGTGCCCAAGGTCCTCAATCGTTCCATCATTGATGATATTATTCGGGTCACCGACGACCAAGCCTATCAGACCACCAAACTATTGGCGAAAAAAGAAGGGCTGCTCGTGGGGATTTCCGCCGGAGCCAACGTCTTTGCGGCCCAGCAGGTTGCAAAAGACCTGAGACCGGACCAAAACGTGGTCACGGTGTTGTGCGACACGGGCGAACGGTATCTGAGCATCGAAAAATATTTTAATATCTAGTTGAGTCGAACGAGATGAGTTTCTCTGAAGAACAAATCACCCGGTATAGCCGGCACATCCTGTTACCCGAAGTCGGCGGGAAGGGGCAGAAGAAAATTGCCCGGGCGAAAGTGTTTGTAGTCGGGGCCGGAGGGCTCGGATCGCCAGTAGCCTTATATTTGGCCGCGGCCGGCGTCGGAACGATTGGCTTGATCGACAGCGACGTCGTCGATCGGTCCAATCTTCAACGACAGGTGCTGCACCATACGCCCGACGTCGGACGATCCAAAGTGCAATCGGCGAAAGAAAAAATCTTTCTCCTGAATCCCGACGTGAACGTTGAAACGTACGAAGATCGATTCACCGCTTCCAATGCGATGGATTACATCACGCCCTACGACGTGGTGATTGATGGCGTAGATACGTTTCCGGCGAAGTTTCTCATCAATGATGCGTGCTATTTTTCGGGCAAACCCCTGGTCCACGGCGGGATCCTCAGGTTCGAAGGCCGGGTGTTCTCGATTGTGCCCAAGCAATCCGCCTGCTACCGGTGTATTTTCCAACATCCACCGCCGCCCGGGCTGGTACCGAGTTGCCAGGAGGCCGGTATCATCGGCGTCGTAGCCGGTATCATCGGAACCATTCAAGCTACGGAAGCATTGAAATTGATCCTTGGGATCGGTGATCCGCTCACCGACCGCATTCTCGACTTTGATGCTCGAAAAACCGCATTTCGTGAAATAAAGACGAAACGAAATCCCAGGTGTCCCTTGTGTGGGGACCATCCGGACATTGCCGAACTGTTTGAGCACGAACAGGAGGCGTGCCAACTGCAGGCACCCGGGGCACTCGGTATTTCCTAGTTTCCCGGCCGGATGCGGAAGGAGGTTGAACCATGGCAAAGATGAAAGCCCTCATATGCCGGGAATGTGGGAAGGAATATCCCACGGAAGCCCTTCACGTCTGTGAACTGTGCTTTGGGCCTTTGGAAGTCAAATATAATTACGACGAAATCAAGGAGGCGATGTCCCGAACATCGATCGAAGCCGGGCCCAAGTCACTGTGGCGATACAAGGAATTGCTCCCGATTGAAGGCGGCCCGACCGTCGGTCTGCACGCCGGCATGACGCCGCTCGTGCACGCAAAGAATCTGGGCTCCTTTTTGGGACTCGATGAACTCTACATTAAAAACGACTGCGTCAACCACCCAACCCTGTCGTTTAAGGACCGGGTCGTTGCCGTTGCCCTGACGCGCGCCAGGGAACTGGGCTATGAAACTGCAGCCTGTGCCTCCACCGGCAATTTAGCCAATTCCGTGGCCGCTCATGCGGCGCAGGCCGGCATGCAATGTTACGTATTCATCCCCGGCGACCTGGAAGCGGCCAAAGTTCTCGGCAACCTGATCTACCGGCCGAAAGTCGTGGAAATCGAAGGCAACTATGACGACGTGAATCGTTTATGCAGCGAAATTGCCGGTGAACGACGATGGGCTTTCGTGAACGTGAATATCCGTCCTTATTATGCCGAAGGCTCTAAGACCCTGGCATTTGAAGTCGCGGAGCAACTGGGGTGGCGTGCTCCCGACCAAGTCGTCGTGCCCATGGCGTCGGGGTCGTTGTTAACCAAAATTTGGAAGGGCCTCAACGAATTCCAGAAAATCGGTCTTCTCAAGGAGGTAGCCACGAAGGTGAACGGTGCCCAAGCCGAAGGGTGTTCCCCGATTGCCACGGCGTTTAAAGACGGACGTGACTTCTTCAAACCGGTCAAGCCGAACACCATTGCCAAATCCCTGGCTATCGGCAACCCCGCGGACGGCTACTATGCCTTGAAAACCGTCGCGGAAAGCGGCGGGGCCATGGACGCGGTCACCGACGACGAGATCATCGAAGGCATTAAGCTCCTGGCTCAAACGGAAGGCATTTTTGCGGAAACCGCAGGAGGCGTAACCATCGGCACCCTGCGCAAGCTCGTGAAACAGGGCGCCATCAAGAAGCACGACGTGACCGTCGCCTACATCACCGGTAATGGATTAAAAACCCAGGAAGCCGTTGTGGATTCTGTCGGGCGTCCGTACCGCATTCCACCGAGCCTGGTCAAATTTGAACAAACGTTTGGACAACAGGGGGCGGCATGATCACCGTACGTATACCCACTCCCCTCCGGCCGATGACCGGAGGCAAGAGTGAAGTGGAAGGAACAGGCAGCAGTATCGGCGAATTGATCGAGCAATTGAACAACGCGCATCCGGGATTGAAAGACCGGATCTGCGACGAACAGGGAGAGATTCGGCGGTTTATCAATATTTACCTGAACGAGGAAGACATCCGGTTCCTGACGGGAAAAGACACGCCCGTCAAGGACGGCGACGAAGTGTCGATCGTTCCCGCCATTGCCGGGGGCTGCCATGACTAGACTGCGATTTCACATCAGGTTTCCCGAAGAAAAGATTCCCGAGCCCGTCATTTATCAGATCGGGCATGAATACCAGGTGGTCACCAGCATCCGCCGGGCCGACGTCCGCGAAACCACCGGCTGGATGGACGTGGAATTTTCCGGTGAAACCGAAGAAATCGAACGCGCGATTGCAGGCTTGCGTGAGAAAGGCGTACTCGTCGACCCCATTGAACTCAACGTGGTCGAATAGAGGCTGCAAATGGATTTTACCGAAGAACAAATCGAACGGTACAGCCGACAGATCATCCTCGAGCAGGTCGGCGGCAAGGGCCAACAAAAACTGAGCCGGGCCAAGGTTCTCGTGATCGGCGCCGGAGGTCTGGGATCACCAATCGCCCTGTACCTGGGAGCCGCGGGTATCGGCACGATCGGATTGATTGACGGCGACGTGGTCGATCTCTCGAACCTGCAACGGCAAGTGCTCCACACCACGCCCCACGTGGGCGTCCCCAAGGTGGAATCCGGCCGCCGGCTTCTGGAGGCGTTGAATCCCGACGTGCACGTACAAACGTATCAGGAGCACATCAGCGCCGAAAACATCATGACCCTGTTGCCGGATTACGACCTGGTGCTGGATGGCTCGGATAACTTCGGCACACGGTTCCTGGTGAATGACGCCTGCTTCTTTGCGAAAAAACCCCTGATCTCGGGAAGCATCTTTCGTTTTGAAGGACAACTCGCCACGATCAAACCGCATGAGGGCTACCCCTGCTATCGCTGTCTTTACCCTGAACCGCCGCCTGCCGGATTGGTCCCCAATTGCCAGGAAGCCGGAGTATTAGGCGTCCTCGCGGGCACCATCGGGATTTTGCAGGCCAATGAAGCCGTGAAAGAAATCCTGGAAATAGGCGACACCCTCGCAGACCGTTTACTGATCTACGATGCCCTCGAAATGAAGTTTCGTAGCGTCGGACGCCCCAAAGATCCGCGCTGCCCGCTCTGCAGCGCCACCCCAACGATCACCGCACTGGAAGAACATCACGTCTCGTGCAGCGTGTAACGGCAATGGATCGAGCCAAGCCCTGTATCGTCCGCGGCCTGGTCGTAGCGTCCCCAACATCCGGGACGGCACAACCATATACATACTGACCGGTTTTTGATCACCATGCTTTCGATTCCTTCAGACATCTGGGAAGACATGATCGAACACGCACGGGCCCTGGACCCTCATGAATGCTGTGGCATTTTAGCCGGTCGGGACCACGCCATTACCCGGCATTATCGAATCACCAACATCCTGGCCAAGATGAGTGAAACCGAACTGGCCCGTTTCGACCAGGCCAAGCTGTCCGACCTGAAGCAACTTTCTCCTGAAGAACGGGCCGACATTGCCTTCCAAATGGACGCACAGGAAATGTCACAAGCGCAAAAGGATATCCGTCAAAAAGGCATCACGCTGACGGCCTTTTATCATTCGCATACGTTCAGCCCTGCCCGCCCATCCATCACGGATATTAAAATCGCCATGGAATTTGAGAGCTACAGGGAAAAACTCAATATTCCGGAACCCGTCCACGTCATTATTTCCCTCGAGGATAAAATGAATCCCGTCATCCGCGCGTATCGCATTCAGAATTCGACGGCTACCGAAGTTCCCGTCGAACGCCGATAATCACTTTATGGCACACGGTTCTAGACATCCCGTATCCAAGTTGCAATAATGCGTAAACTCTTTTCTCCCTTATAGCAAGGAGATTCATCATGTTCCGTCCTTTTACATTCATCCTCGTTATCGTTTTTTTGATGTTGACGTTCACACTGAGCTGGGCTTTTACCGATGAACCCGGCAAAGAAGGAAGTTTTTACAGCCCGATCATCCGTGTGGTCCCGGATAAAGGCTTTATCCTGATCACCAGCGGGAGCGGCATTCTTTGGCTCAAAGCCAGCGAGGCGGCAATGCCGCATCTTTCAAAGCTGCCCGTCGGCGGGCTGATTGACGTTGTGGTCGACTTTCAAGGAAAACCCAACCCGCCGATCATCAGGTTATGGAAATTGGCGAGCGGTGATTCCACCTGCCCCGTGTTTGACGGAAAACAATGCGTGCCGCCGGCAAAGAAGAAATAAGATCCATGGGTGATGTACCACCGGGAGGCGCGGGCTAGTTTAATGCCACGGCCTTGAAAGAGGCATGAACTTTTTGGCCGGGTCGCAGCCGGAGTTGATGCAAGGATTTTCTCGTAATCATGGCCAACAACGGGCAACCCACGTCAAGCTTCACTTCGACGGCATGCTGATCGCCCGGTGACTCGCTGACATCGACAATCGTCGCCTCCAGGGCATTCAACACGCTGCTCGTCGCCGGAGGAGCACCTACGGCCAAGCTCACGTCACGTGACAGAATTTGCACTCTCAACGGGGCACCGGGCGGCAGCGCCTGTTGGGGCAGAAACAGGGATTGTCCCAAAAATTCAACCCGTGTAAGCCCGAATTGAGGTTCATGCTCGGCAATCCGCGTTTCAAGAATAGCCCCAACCACGTTTGATTCGACCAATCCCGGCAGATCCAAGCGGGCAAAAACTTCCTGAATCGGCCCGGTCGCCGCCACCCTTCCCTCTTTTATCAGGACCATGGAATTGGCGAGTTGTAGAATTTCGTGAAGATCGTGGCTCACGTATAGGACGGGGATGCTCAATTCCCGGTTCAGCCGCTGAAGGAAGGGAAGGATTTCTTTTTTTCGTTGTCGGTCGAGAGAGGCCAGGGGTTCATCCATCAACAAGAGTTGCGGGCTGGTTAACAAAGCTCTTCCTATTGCCACGCGTTGCTGCTCTCCACCGGACAAGTGAGACACCCGGCGCTGAAAAAGCCTCTCAAGGTCCAACAACTCACTGACGTGATCAAATTCAATGCGCCGCAGGGATGGTTTGCTGCGCTTCATCCCATACTTGAGGTTTTGCGTTACAGTGAGATGCGGAAACAGCCGTGCCTCTTGAAACACGACCCCCACGCGTCGCTGCTCGACCGGTAGAAAAATCCCGTGAGCGTCGTCCTGCCAAACCGCCTGGTCGAATTGAAGAAACCCCGACGGGGCACGGGTTAACCCGGCTATGCACCGCAACAGCGTGGTCTTGCCGCTCCCGGACGATCCAAACACCGCAATCGTCCCGTCAAGCGGGACCGTGCAAGCCACGTCAAAGCAAAACCCGGGATAGTCGATGCGGAATTGTGCGTCGAGTCGACTCATGAGACGTGAATGGGCAAACGCCGGTTGACCGTATACACGATCGCAAGAATGAGAAAACTGAATGCGAGGAGCATGGCCGAAAGAAAATGGGCTTGCGTATATTCAAGCACCTCGACGTGATCATAGATGGCAATGGAGAGGACCTTGGTCACCCCGGGGATATTGCCGCCGACCATCAAGACTACGCCGAACTCGCCAAGCGTATGAGCAAAACCCAGGACGACGGCGCTCAGGTACCCTCGAACCGCCATGGGCGACGCTACGGTAAAAAAGGCATCAAGCTTTGAGGCTCCCAGTGACCAGGCGGCTTCCAAAGGCTTTTTGCCGACGGACTCGAACGCTCCGTGCAGGGGTTGCACGACAAAAGGGAGCGAATAGAACGTCGAGGCGATCACCAGTCCCGTAAACGTAAACGAGAGTGCCGAACCGGTCAGGTCCTTCCATGGCCCGCCGATCAATCCATGGGGCCCGAGTGCCACCAACAGATAAAATCCGAGCACGGTCGGCGGCAGCACGATGGGAAGCGCCACGACGGCCTCGACCAAGGTCCTGAAGCGCGAACGCGTGAACGCCAACCACCATGCCACCGGGGTGCCGACCAGCAACAACACGACAACGGTTACCCCTGCCAGTTGCATGGTCAGCCACAACGGGGCCCAATCCATTTCCGGGACGTTCATCCTGTTAATCCCAGGCGTAAATCATTCCAAGCCATAGCCAAATCGTTCAATGATGTCCCGGGACCCGGCCTCTTTCACGTAGTCCAGGAACGCGCGTGCGACTTCGTGGTGTTGACCTGTGCGCAACAGCACCGCTTGTTGCCAGATCGGGGCATACAAGTGCGTCGGCACGTCCCACCGGCTTCCGGTCCCGTTGACTTTTGGAGCCAACACCTGTGAAAGCGCGACGAATCCCAGTTGGGCATTCCTCGAAAATACAAAGTGGAAGGTTTGTCCGATATTTTCTCCCCGGACCAAGCGATCCTGAACCTGTCCCCAAAGTCCCAGTGCCTGCAAGGCTTCCTTGGCAGCGGCGCCGTACGGCGCAGTCTGGGGATTGGCAATGGCCACGTGCTCCACGTCATCGCTCAACAGCACGGCTTTACCATTCCCTTCCATCATGGTGGGCCCCGAACTCCACAACGTCAGCCGTCCCACCGCGTATGTAAACCGGCTCCCTTGAACCGCGACACTTTCCTCTTCCAGCAATCTCGGACGTTTAACGTCGGCGGAAAAGAACACGTCGAACGGGGCGCCGTTCTTGATCTGTGCATAGAGTTTGCCGCTCGAACCAGAACTGACAAGGGTGGTGTGTCCCGTGTCTCGTTCAAAATTGGTCACGATTTCATTGAGGGTCGCCAGAAAATTGGTTGCGACTGCCACGCGTACCTCTTCGGCGGCACCCATGGCTGGAAAAATCATAAAAGAAAGAAAAAACAGAAAACCATGTACGTTGGCGATCACGACGGACTTCCTGAAACACCGGCGGTTCCTCATGACCCACAAACTTTTACAGCCTGAACTTCGTCTGTATGTAAAAATAATCACTATCCTTGTTTCCGCCGGGGGGTAGCCCCGCCGAATCGGGAAGCCTGTCAAGATAACTGCCTTTGAACCAATGCGTGTAACCCAATTCGAATTCCAGGTTGTCGTTGGTTCTCCACTGAGCCCGCAGTTCAAGATCATGACCGAGAAAGTTTCCGGATCCGCCGGTAGCGTCATGCAATCCGTTACGGCCAAACGCACCCCGTGCGGTGGCGAGATACCACACCCGATGCTTGAGTTGCACTTCACAACCACGGCACGGAACCGCAATCACCCGCCACCCCGGCGAACTGAAGTTCGACCGAAAAAACGGTCCGAAATTGCCGGTGGGCATGCAATCGAAGCGTCGTGCGCCAAACAGCGTATCAAATGCCGAATGCTGGCTGTCCCGCGCGTTCCGGTCCCCACTGGCGTAGTCATAATGAATCAGAAATCGCGGCGTCCAAGGAAGAACCAGCGTGTAGCCGATGTCAATATGCTGGAAATGGGCAAAATGATCGACGTTGCCTTTTTTGCCCGTCTGCCAGACGCTTTCGATTTCATAATCGATTCTTCCCGTTTTCGGTAGATCATAGAGGCGCGTTCCGAAAGTCGAATAGGTTCTTTGCCTGTCGACGACGGCGCTCCGTTGATCGTTCAATCCGAAATAATAGGCATTGAGACGCAACCGCGGCACGTGATCGGTTTCAATAGATGTCCCCCAAAAGACGCTCCGTTTCGACTGTTCGTCAGGCTGTACAACGTCCCGCAGGACCGGCTCCACCAGAAACAGACGGACACGCCAACTCCGATCACGTCCCAGTTGCCAATGCACCCCGTCAAACGCATTCGACGTGTTACGAAAGTCATTCCTGATGATCAGGCGGCCCCGGCCGAAGTCCATTGTGAGCCGTCCAACGTGCAGGTCGGTACGGAGACCGGTTTCCAACACGTTGTGCACCGTGACGGATGCCAGGACCTGCAGAACGTCCATTTCATTCCTGATAGCCGTGGTCACGTAGCTCTCAACCCCATCGAGATAGACCCTGGAATCCTGCCCTTCAAACAACAATTTGAAATACTTTCCGTTCAGCCCCACCCGAACGCGGGACCGTTGTTGAATTTGAGAGTCCGTTTGACCCGCAGGTTGGCTGCTTCGCCATGGATGGTCATACGTTTCAAAACGCGTCCGGTGTTCGAGTCCAAGATCCAGCCAATCAGGGAGATGCAGGGCGGCCTTGAGGTAACGATTCCACTTCCATTCCCTCGTTTGAGTTTGAATGAGTACGGCATCCGCAGGTTCCGTTGCCGGCATCCTCGATGCCCGTTCAATCACCCCAACGGCCGTTCGTGGAGAAACATCCGGGGAGGCGTATGCCATACCGCCCCAAGCAATGCAGAGTAAACTGCCCAACAGGACAAGAACCAATCCTCCGTTCCATCCGCCGACGCGTATCATAAAAACAATAGTAATTTTTACATTTCTTATTGTCAATAATACTTTACTTCATGAAATCGCCAAAACAGACCGGGCACGGCCAAAACAAAATCTGTCATTTCCGCGAAAGCGGGAATCCAGAGTTGTTCTCTTTTACGGACGCAGGAAAAAGAAAGAACCCTGGGAAAAGACCCTGGATCCTCGATTAAAAATGTCGAGGATGACAGCTAGCTGTAGGTCGGGTTAGCCGAAGGCGTAACCCGACAAGTTGCCGTCGAAGTACGTTATTGCCGGATGATCTTCCCGCTCTCTTTGGCGTCATACCCTCCCAGGGCTTCAATTTCCTGTTGAAACTTGCGCGTGACCAAGGTGTCCAGAAATACCTTCATTCCGGGATGCGAGTCCATGTACGCCGTTGGAATGACCAAGTCATACCGTTCTTCCTGCAAAGGAATGAAATCGAAATTGTACAATTGGGCCACGGCCTGTGCACCGATACCCACGTCGGCCTTTCCTTCGGAAATATATCGCCCAAGGCCGATCTGAGAAAAAGCAATGGCCCCATAGCCCCTCACCATTTGACTCGGAATACGATGACGGGACAGCAAATGATCCAAAAGCAGGCGAGCACCCGCCCCCTTCTCACGGTTGACCATTCGTACGTCAGGCCTGCTCAGATCTTCGAGGCCACGGACCTGCTTGGGATTCCCCTCTTTCAACAACAACCCTTCCTGCCACGTGGCAAACCGGACGACGGTCACGGCCTGACCGTGCAAATACCTTTTCAAGAACGGAAGATTGTACTCCCCGGAACGAGGGTCCCTCATATGAATTCCCGCAATGTGGACGTCTCCCCGTTTTAACGCACGCAAGGCGGCAAGGCTCGTCATGTTCCACCCTACGACCGACGCGTTTCCTGCTTGCTGGCGAACGTGCTCCCCGGCCAGATAAATGGCCGGGTCGCACCCCGCCACGAGAATCTGCCGTTCCACGTCCTTCTGACTTTTCAAGAGCTGCACGTAAACAGAACGTTTTCTCCTGGAAGCCGATCCCAAAATCAGGGCATCCGCGGGAACCGTATAATTCAGGACGTCTCCCAGTTCCGTCACGGGCTTGGCCACCAGACGATTGCCTACCGTCGCCAATTTGACCCTGGTGGATTTCAAGACTCCTGAATGATCCGCAGGCAATTCCGCCTCAAGAATTTCCCGGCCATCACGCAAAGAGAACAGATCCTCAACCGACGCTCCCAACGTATGGGCGAGTTGCAACGCGACTTCCGTGCCCGGGAGATACTGATCCTTTTCCATGGCATAGAGAGCCTGTCGCGTAATGCCTGCACTTTGCGCCAGATCACCTTGGGACAGACCGGCGGCGATCCGCGTTTCACGCAAACGGTTCGTCACTCGTTGTTGGAGCTTGGACATAGGCATCGCGCAGACTAAACGAAATTAATAAGTGACATATGTCATGTATAATAGTATATTTAATATGTCGTGACAAGAGCCTTTTCACAGGACGGCAATTTGACCGACATCGCACCCGGCCTGATGCAAATCCCTGGTCCACGCCCATTCCGCGAAACGCCGATGAGTCAATAAGGAGCTAAACATGCCACAATTGTTTGCACAGACGAAGTCGAGCCGGACACCAAACAGCCTCCCCCGATGGAACCTGAAAGACCTACTCCGGCATCCGGACAAGGATCTCGAAACCCGTTCTCGAACGCTCGACGAGCACGTACGATCGCTGGAACACCTTCGCAACCGACTTTCCTCTACCCTCACGCCTCGTACTTTTCTCAAAGGCCTGCAGCTACGGGAAATGATTGCGGCGGAATCTTCCAGGCTGACGGCTTATGCCCAGTTATGGTTCGCTCAAAATACCCAAAGCCAGCGAGCCAGGGCATTCGAAACTCAAGTCAGAAAACAATTGCTTCCTTTTTCCAACCGAACGCTTTTTTTTGATTTGTGGTGGCAGCGGTTGGGTGACCGGACGGCACAACGGCTTCTGCGTCACGCGGGATCATACCGCTACCATTTGGAATCGCTCCGGCGAGTCAAACAACACACCTTGTCGGAAGCCGAAGAACAAGTCATCAACGTCAAAAACACGACCGGACGGGAGGCCCTCGACAGCCTCTACGATGTGATCACCAATGGGTTGACGTTCCGATTGGATTCGCGCAAGGGCTCACAACCATTGTCGCGCGAACAATTGACCGGACATTTCAGGGATCCTTCCGCTCGCGTACGCCGGCAGGCTTACGACCAACTTTTTCAGGTATATTCGAAACAGGCTAATTCCCTTGGGGACATCTACAAGGCCCTCGTGCTGGATTGGAAAAACGAAGGGTTGGATCTTCGCGGCTATGCCAGCCCGATTGCCGTCCGGAACCTCCACAACGACATCCCCGATGGAGCAGTCTCGACCCTGCTTCAAACCTGTCGCGACAACCGGCACGTATTCCAGGAATATTTTCGGATCAAGGCCAGAATCTGCGGGCTCCCGCAAATGACGCGTTACGACGTCTATGCGCCGCCGAAAACCAAGAAAGTCTTTTATCCCTTTGAACAGGCCGTCAAACTCGTATTTGACGCGTACCAACAATTCTCTCCGACCCTCGTGGATCACGCGCGCCGAGTCTTCGCCGAACGACATATCGACGCGGCTCCAGCCGCAGGGAAAATGGGGGGAGCCTTTTGCTACAGCGTGTTGCCGTCTCTCACGCCGTACGTCTTATTGAACTACTCCGGCGACGCCAGAGACGTCGCCACCTTAGCCCATGAACTCGGTCATGCCGTGCACAGCATGATGGCCAGGCACCATTCGGTTTTCACGTTCCACTCCACGTTGCCTCTCGCTGAAACCGCTTCCGTGTTCGGGGAACAGCTTCTCTCCGACGCCCTGCTCGCGGATGCCTCCGGAGCCAAAGTGAAGCAACGACTCTTGTTGAGCCAGCTCGATGACCTGTATGCCACGATTCTCCGGCAAGCGTATTTTGTAGAATTCGAAAACCAGGCCCATCAACTCATCGCCGAAGGGACGACCATTGACGGTCTTGCTCAAACCTATGCTCACCTCCTCAGAGAACAATTCGGGCGTACCGTGACCATCTCCAAGGCTTTTCAATGGGAATGGTTGACCATCCCTCATATTTTCCGAAGCCCGTTTTACTGCTATGCATACAGCTTCGGAAATTTGCTGGTTCTCGCCCTCTTTCAACGCTATAAAGAAGAGGGAAAACCTTTCATCCCACAGTATCTCGAACTATTGAGCCACGGGGGTTCCCAAAGCCCTCAGGACATGCTGAAACCTCTGGGGATAGATCTCTGCAAAAAATCGTTTTGGCAAGCCGGGTTTAACCGTATCCGGGAACTCGTAGAATCTCTCGAAAAAACCGTGGACAAGTAACCCTGGCAAGAAAACGGGCGACTCATTTGCTTCCATGCATCCGGCATCTTACCTTGATTTAAAGATGCCAGTTGAGTTAGCTTATTTTGTTCGTTACCGGATGCCCTCAAAGGGCAGGATTTTGAAAAAGGGAGTTTGACTAATGCCGGAAAGCGCTTATGTTCTCATCAACGTGCTACCTGGACAAACTGCAAACGTGAAGAATTTATTGGCGCAAATTGAGGAAATTACAACGATTGACGCCTGTTGGGGAAAGCCCGATATTTTCGTCAAAGTGGAAGTGGCAAGCCAGGAAGCCTTGACCCAATTGGTCCTCACCAAAATCCATGCCATAGAAGGGGTCGCCCAAACCGATACCCACCTGGTCTACACGCTCCACGAATAATCACCTTCGCGTGTTCTTCAATAAATGCCCGCCTGTCGTTGTAACCACCGGACGTAGGGGATGATCTGCGTAACGTCGTCAGGCGTGGCTTCGGAAACTTTGGGCATGTTTCCGAATTTCCAGTGGTGAGCCCGGACGCCCTGCATGGCCGCGCCCGCATGAATGCAAAGTCCGCATGATGGGAAGGCTCATAAATTTTATGCACCAACGGCGGTCCCATGTTCGTCCCCCGGCCCGCCATGCCATGACAGCGCGCACATAGATCATTGAACCGTTCTTCCCCTGCCTTAAATTCATCAGGCACCGGTTTCAATACTTCCCGAGACACGACAATTTCCTGCACGGTACCCTCATGAGAGGCATGTTTTGAACTCGTTTCACCTTGCCCATCCGAGCAACCGACAAAACAGAACAACGTGATGGTGCCGAGCCACACCGATTTCATGTCAAAGCGTCGTATCAACTGCCCTCACCGATCTTCCGACGAACCGGAGACGTTTGCCGCATAGGGAGCCGGATCCTGGAGGCCGGCATCCCGAAACCCCTGTAACCGGATCAGGCAACTGTCACATTGTCCACATGCCGAACCATCCTCACGAGGATCATAACAACTGTGCGTCAGTTCAAAGGGCACGCCCAGGATCCGGCCTTGTTGAATAATCTGAGTTTTACTCAAAAGCAAGAGCGGAGCCTTAATCTGAACCGTGTCGCCATGGACTCCTTTTTTCGTGCCGAGCCTGGCCACCTCTTCAAACGCGTGCAAAAACTCCGGGCGACAATCCGGGTATCCGGAATAATCCAAGACATTGGCTCCAATGAAAATACAGGAAGCCTCGATGACCTCAGCATAGGCCAATGCCAACGACAGGAATATCGTATTTCGTGCCGGCACATACGTGGATGGGATGCCGGTCTGTCGTTCCTCGTCCGACCGATCCTTCGGGACGTCTCCGGAACCGACCAAAGCCGAACCACCGAATTCGTGCAGATCCAATGGAAGAATTTTATGTTCCACGGCCCCCAGCCACGCTGCAATTGCTTGCGCTTTTTGGATTTCAACGTGATGGCGTTGGCCATACCCGATCGTCAGCAAATACAGGGCATACCCCTCATGACGAGCCATTGCGGCTGCCACGGTTGAATCAAGCCCTCCACTGGCCAGTACGACGGCTTTCATCGTGCCTTGATCGACCCGGAATACGTCATCATAAGGTGACTGAGTCGGAGAATCGATTCAAAAAAACGGGATCGGCAGAAAAGTCAAAAAAGGCAGGAGTCAGGAACGCGTGATTCGTCAGGTCAGATCCGTTGCTCTCCTCGTTCAATTTTTTCGAGCAACTCGATTTTTTCCTGGCATTCGACGCAGAGCCTGGCGAACGGCATGACGGCCAGTCGTTTTGCACTGATTTCCGTATCACACTCCACGCAAATACCATACGTCCCTTCTTCCAGGCTCACCAACGCTTCATCAATCATTTGCCGTTCCCGGTTTCGTTTTTCCTGAAGGGAAATACCCATTTCACGTTCCAGGTCCAATAAAGCCTGGTCGCCACTGTCCATGGCCGATTCAAACCGCCGTTGCTGCTCTTCCGTCAATGATTGGCCCAACTGGCTTTGAATTTCTTTCATGAGCTGGACCCGTTTTTCCAGCATAATTTTCCGCAACGTCGTCGATCGTGAAGAAGGCAGCCGTTTGGGAGCTTTAGCTGTCGCCGGGGTCCTTTTTTTAACGGCTTCCCGTTCACCGGCTTTGCTTTTGCCCGAAGGAGCAGCGGCTTTGCGTTTGACCGAAGGGGACGCGGCTTTGGCAGTGACTTTCATCGCTTTGCTCTGGGAAGACGATTTCGTCTTGGACGTTTTGGATGAAGGCTTGGCGACTGCAGTTGAACTTTTCTTCGTAGATTTCCCTGCCATACCCGGTCTCCTTTTCTCACGCAACCGCAATACTTGACTTCTTTCTCCGACTAATATGAACGCCGATTCTCATCGGTTCACAACGCCGAAGTTGCAAAAGATAGCAGTTCAGTCATAAGTCATCAAGGAATGAATCTCGCAATCTTCAATTTTCTGACGTCCCTGCAAAAACCGCAATTCAATCATAAAGGCGCACCCGACAATTTCCGCGCCTAATTTCCGCAATAAATCCACCGTTGCCGCCGCGGTCCCACCGGTGGCCAGGAGATCATCCACCACCAGCACTCGTTCTTGCATCGCCACGGCATCTCGATGGATTGCCAACGAACTTGCCCCGTACTCCAGGTTGTATTTCACCTCAAACACGTCCGCGGGAAGCTTGCCGGCTTTGCGAACCGGCACAAACCCCGCGCCCAGGTTGTACGCCAGCGGCGCTCCCAAAATGAACCCTCGAGACTCAATGCCAACGACTTTACTGATCTTGTCATCCCGGTAACGCGCGGTGAGGTCGTCAATAACTGCCAGATATCCTTGAGGATCCTTCAACAACGTGGTGATGTCGTAAAACAGAATACCGGGTTTGGGAAAATCCGGAATCTCACGAATGAATGATTTGTAATCCATAGATCAATCCTTTCCGGCCGGGCCTCAGCGAGAAGCCTTTCTAGACACTGCCGGGGATGATAATAAAATCGGATGAACCCTGGGTATTCGGGTTGATCCATTTCACGTGACTATCTTGAACGTGCGCTAAGGATGGCCCGCGTTTGACGGCCTGAATGAATTCCTCGACGAGAACGGGAGACCCTTCAACTTCCGTTTCTATTCGACCATCCGGCAAGTTCCTGACCCATCCGCTCAACCCGCGCCTGGTCGCCTGAGATTGGAGAAACGCCCGAAAACCGACGCCCTGCACTCGACCTTGGGCCACGATATGAGCCCGAACACGATTGTCTCCGCTCTCTCCATCCACTATCTTATCACAACCAATACAAAGCGCGTTACGAAGCCCGATCCCATAAATACGCACTCAGCTTTGCCGACGTATTTTCCGCGTCCCGGATACAGTCCGGGATTCCTATGCCGTCATAGGCCGCCCCGGTCACGTATAGTCCGGGATGCCGGGCGACACGGTCGCGAATTCGTTGCACACGCTCGCGATGCCCGCAGGTGTATTGGGGTATGGCGCGTGGCCAGCGATAGACTTCTACGTGAAGGGGCGGGCTTTGAATGCCGGCCATCGATTCCAACTCACGGCAGGCTCGTCCCGTCAATTCCGTATCATCCAAATCCAGCAAATGCTCTCGCCCACGCCCGCCGAGATAGCACCGAATCAGACATTGCCCCGCAGGCGCGCGTTCCGCCCACTTCATCGACGACCACGTCGCGGCGATCAATGAACGATTTTCAACGCGCGGGACCACAAACCCATAGCCACGAATCTGAGACTTGACGGCCGGCTCCGAAAAGACCATCGAGATCGTCATCGTCGAGGCATAGGGAATGCCGTCCAAGGCCGTTGCGGCTTCATCGTCGAAAGAACGAAAAAAGCCCGAGGACACATACGCGGGAGTCGCAAAAATCACGGCATCCGCATCCAATCTGTCTCCCCCTTCCAACTCTACCCGGTACAACGGGTCGGTTTGAGAACCGGCTGCCTGCACCGCACGCACGTTCGTGCCTCGCCGAAGGGACGCTCCCGCACCGGACAATCTGTCTGCCAGACTCACAATCAAATCACCCAGGCCACCCCGTAAGGTCGTGAACAGGGTACGGGCAGTCGTATCCGGCTTATGCGAAGGTCGGGCCCGCTGCATGGCCAACGCTCCTTTGATCAGACTGCCGTGCTTGCGCTCCAATTCCACGAGTTGAGGAAAGGTCGCATCCACGCTCAATTCATTCGCGTCACCGGCATAAATCCCCGAAACCAGCGGCTCGATCAGGCGATCAAAGGCTTCGGACCCCAGACGCCGGCTGAAAAACTCGGCCAACGTTTCCTCGTCTTTCGTTCGGGCCCGGCGAGGGATGATCCAATCGGCTCCCATTCGCATGATACCGGCCCAGGAAAGCACCCCGCTGTGAAACAAGGGGCCTACCTTCGTCGGGACCATTGAAATCAGACCTTGCGGGAATTGCCGCAATCGCCCTTTCGAATAGGTAAACGTTTGCGCGTTTTCTTTATTGGTGTTGATCAATTGCGAAGACAGCCCCAGTTTTTCACAGAGTGCCAGAGCCGCCGGTTTTGTCGTGAGAAACGAATCAGGACCCCCTTCCGTTACCAATCCATCTCGACGATTCGTAATGATCTTTCCACCGAAATAATCCTGCCTCTCCACCACCGTACACTGAAGGGGCGCACCTCGGCTCCCCGCTTGTTCCAGCAAGGCAAACGCAGCGGAAAGCCCGGAAATACCTCCGCCGACAATCACCACTCCTTTGGGAACTGCCATGATGGATCACGCGCTACGGGAAAGGAATGTGAAGCACACCGGGGCGGCTCATCGAGTACTATATTTGTGAACGCACTCAATAGCGGACTCGACGTGCTCCACGGGAGTCTTGGGAAGAATGCCATGACCGAGATTGAAAATGTGTCCGGCCCTGTTCCCGGCCTTGTTCAGGATATCTTTGATGCGGCGCTCGATCTCCGGCAAAGGCGCAAACAAAACCACGGGATCGAGGTTACCCTGTACGGCAACGTCGAACCCGACCCGCTCCCATGCTTCATCGAGTTCAACGTGCCAATCCAACCCCAGGACGTCGCTGCCGGCACTGCGCATGAGCGGCAGGAGCGTTGACGTACCCGTTCCGAAATAGATGATCGGAATCCCATGAGGCCTCAACCGCTCGATGACCGATTTCACGTGCGGCAAGACGTATTCGCCATAGTCGGCCGGAGAAAGGCATCCCACCCAACTGTCGAAAATTTGAACGACGTCAACGCCCGCCCTGATTTGGTTTTCCAAATACGTAACGACCACGTCCGAAAGTTTGTGCAGTAACGCATGCCACTGATCAGGTCGGCTGAACATCATCTGTTTGGTATTGAGATAGTTTCGCGAACTGCCTCCCTCGATCGCATAACTCGCCAGGGTGAACGGAGCGCCGGCAAAACCGATGAGGGGTACGCGTCCATCCAACGCTTTTTTCGTCAAACTGACGGCATCGAAGGAAAACCGAAAGGCGTCGGGCTCTACTTGGCTTAACCGCGCCACGTCGTCCTGATGTCTGACCGGATTGAAAATGACCGGCCCCCGTTCTTCCATGAAGGTCAACTGCAACCCCATCGGCTCCAAGGGCAAAAGGATGTCCGCAAAAATGATGGCCGCGTCCAGATCAAAGCGTTCGATGGGTTGGAGCGTCACTTCCGCGGCCAAATCCGGGATTTTGCAGACGTCGAGAATACTATGCTTCGCCCGGATTCGCTGATATTCCGCCATGTAGCGCCCCGCTTGTCGCATGAACCAGACCGGCGTTCGATCCACGGGTTCCCGGCGGCAGGCTTTCAAAAAACGATCATTGATCATAAGAGGAGAAATTGTACGGATGGAAGGAAAAGACTGTCAATGCAAGAGAACCAGGTGCCGAGGCAAGGGTGCCGGCCACACGAGGCTAGAACCACTCCTGGTCGGCGGATCTGGTTTCCTCGGAAGGCTGAACGGATTGACCGGCATAGGCTTCCCTGATCTTTCGGCTTTGCTCTTCATAGGATGAGGCCTCGGCAGGTTCGAGAAGCCAGGCATCGCCATCCTGTAATTCAATACGATAATGCTCGCCGCTGAGCGAAAACCACTCGATATAGGGATGCGGCGCAAGCAGAGGATGCGGGTCAAAGGAAATCGAACTCACGGTGCCGATCTGGGGATCGGCCAAATCGAGCAGGCGCGACGCGGCGTTCGGATCATCAGCGAATTGAGAGTTCTTAAAGGAAAAAATCCGGCCGGCGATGTCGGGTTTGAAATCCCCGTTCAAATAAAATTCTATCGGCCCCAGGGAAGCAAAGGTCATCGCCCCGACTACGACACCCTGCGTGCGATTATCCAGATACCCTTCCTTGACCCATCGATACCCGCCGAATTTTTCCGCCATGGGCGATTTCACGCCTCCGGATGTTCACCATAACGCATCAAAAGAGTTGAGCCAGGACACAACGCCGCCATGCGCCCGATAGTGCTATCAATCTCAGGGCTTACACAGACGACACTTCACTTGACGCACAACTCCCGACTGTTCCAGAGCGTCCAGGGCCGTATCTTTGTCGGGATATTCAAACCATCCACCTTCCCAAAAATCAGAGCGCGTGGGAACGGATGGGACTTCGATGCACCGCTCCTTATGCAGAACGGCCTCATCCACGGATCTTCGAATATTGACCCAAAGAGCCATAGGCTCCTCCTCAGGTATGAAAACGTTTAGTCTTCAAGAAGCTGCCATTCATCTTTTTCAATCTTGACCTTTGCCCCGGTCTGGATTTTTTTCACGTCTTCGCGATCAAACAGCTTCATATACCGTTCAATACGATCCGGATCATCAATCCGTTCGACCTGTTGCAAGCCACTCGCTAACCGATACGTTCTCACCAAGACAGACATCTGCAACCCTCCAACCCGTTAGGATGAACAAAACAATCAGAACTATAAGAATCTAAAGAAGAAAACATCCGGGCGTCAAGGGCATCTCCCTGCCTCAACTTCCGGCATGAATCTCATGCAACCGCTCTCCCGTAACCCGCAGAATAATTTCATTGAGTCATAGTCAAGGGCATTTTCATTCCTGTATAATGGGCCCAACGTCACGACACGTACATGAATCCGTAACAAGGGAGTGATTCGATCCATGCCTGTTTATGAATATCAATGCAACACCTGTGACCATAAATTTGAACTGCTTCAATCCGTGAACGCCAGGCCGGAAGACACGTCCTGTCCCCAATGCAACGAAGTCAATGCTCAACGACTCATGTCCGCGTTCGCTTCCCAAATCAAAGGCGACCACAAACCCGGATTCGGTGAAATGAAGGCCTACGACATGTACAATGAGCGGATGGATAAATTTAAGAAACTTCCGCCCCTCATGGGGGTGGCCCGTGAGGCTCCCGGTACGCCCATGATGACGCAGCCGACGGATTCAGGCTCAGGCGCAGATTCAGGAGAAAGTTAGCGCTCACCACTCCCGTCGATTCCCTAAACGATCGTGAAACTCGTCGGCTATCCCGTCCCATCGTTGTGATGAGATCGCTTCATCGTTCAGGAAACACCGATTCCACTGAATAAGAGACCTTCTATGCAAAACGCTCAGGAAAATGCCATGTTGCCGAAAACCCTCGCTCTGGTGGCGTTCTGGCTGATGGCCTTGCTGCCGTTCGCATGGCCGGTGATTGGCGCCACCGAAGAATTGACCGGCGCCGCCTTGATCGTAGGTAACGGACCGGAACGATACGCGATCGAGGCCCTGGCCAAGAACTTTGAAGAGTTGCATCCCAAAACCTCCATTGATTTCTTCTGGCACCAGAACGCCCGGCCCGTCGAAGAAGTTCGGGAAAATGGCGCAGACATCGCCATTACAGGGCAAGCGGAAGAAGACCTCCCGTCAACCACCGTGGCCTGGGACGGTATCGCCGTGGTCACAAATTTTTCCAATGCCATCGAAGACATCACCCGGGAAGAATTGGCAAAAATTTTCTCGGGCGAAATCAAATTCTGGGCGCAAGTGTACGAAGAGGGTCCGGAAGCCAGAATTTCACTGATTCATCGCACTTGGAATCAAAATATTCGCCAGCCATTTGAAAAATTCCTCGGCCTTGAAAACCACAAAAACATCCGGGCAACAGTCGTCGAAAAAGAGAATGAAACCTTCAAGGCCATCAATGGCGACATCTATTCCATTTCCTATGTCTCAATGGGACCCGCTTTGCAAGCACGTAAAGACGGATATGGCGTGACGCTCCTGTTTGTTGACGACATTGAACCCGAATACCAAACGGTCCTGGACGGCACCTATCCCCTTCGCCGACCCGTAGTCTTCGTCATGAACCCCAATGCCTCTCCGGTGGCCAAGGCCTTTTTGGAGTACGTGCTGTCGCCGCAGGGACAACGAGCCATCAAGATAGGCGCCAGCGGTCTTTTCCAGGACAAAACCAGTTCGGTCATCAAATATTACCCTCTCGAAGGGGAATAGTCCCGATTGACGGCCGTCACACCCTCGGGCACTCTCTTGAAGGAGCCTGACCATCCATGATACATAAGCCCTCGCCCTACGGACCTCGAAGCTCCCTCCGGCAATTCATCTCCCAGGAGGGAATTCGTAGGGACAACCCCCTGTGGTTGTCCTAAACCAAAGGAACGACCCTTCCTCTGATACCTTTCAGGGCAGGCCATGTTCAAAAAAATCCTCGTCGCAAATCGTGGTGAAATCGCAATGCGGGTCATCCGGGCCTGTCGCGAACTCGATATCGCCACCGCTGCCATTTATGCCGAATGCGAAGCCACGGCGATTTACGTCAAAAAGGCCCATGAAGCCTATTTGGTAGGCCCCGGTCCGGTCAAAGGATTCCTGGACGCCCGACAAATCGTCAGCTTGGCCAAACGCATCGGAGCCGATGCGATTCACCCCGGTTACGGGTTCCTGGCAGAAAACGCCCAGTTTGCCCACTTCTGTCGCGATGCAGGCGTCACCTTTATCGGGCCGACTCCCGAGGCCCTGGAACTGCTGGGCGACAAAGTACAAGCCAGAGAACTCGCTAAACGAATCGGGGTCCCCGTGGTTCCAGGCACGGAAGGCTGTATTCAAACCGTGGAAGACGGGCTGAACTTTGCCCGATCCGCCGGCTATCCGGTGATGGTCAAGGCCAGTGCCGGTGGGGGGGGGCGCGGACTCCGCGTGGTCCGTTCCGATGAAGAATTGAAAGAGGCCATGGAGTCCGGTGCCCGGGAAGCATTGGCGGCTTTCGGCAATGCCGATCTTTTTCTTGAAAAGTACATTGAACGACCGCATCATATTGAATTTCAGCTTCTTGCAGACAAGGACGGCCAGGTCATCCATCTGGGCGAACGCGATTGTTCAATCCAGCGTCGCCATCAAAAGATCATCGAGATTGCCCCGTCCTTGATCCTGACCCCGGAACTGAGAAACCAAATGGGCGATGCGGCGATTGCCTTGGCTCAAGCCGCCGAGTTTGAGAACGCCGGCACCGTTGAATTCCTGTTGGATCAGGATGGCCGCTACTATTTCATGGAGATGAACCCCAGAATTCAGGTGGAACATACGGTCACGGAACAGATCACCACCATCGATATCGTGCAGGCTCAAATCTGGATTGCCGCGGGACAGCCGCTCGCGTTTGGGCAACATGAAGTGAATCTTCAAGGTTATGCGATTCAATGCCGGATCAACGCCGAAGACCCGCAGAACGGGTTTCGCCCTTCATCGGGCAAAATCACGGCGTACCTGTCTCCCGGCGGCATCGGGGTGCGAATCGACGGCGTCGTCTACAAGGACTACACCGTTCCCCCCTACTATGACGCGCTATTGGCCAAAATGACGGTACAAGGCCGGACTTGGGACGAAGCCGTCCGGCGGACGCACCGCTCGCTGGAAGAATTTTTGTTGCGGGGAGTCAAAACAACTATTCCCTTTTTGAAGAACATTATGGAAGAATTCGATTTCCGGAACGGCGCATTCGACACGTCGTACCTCGATTCTCACCCGGACCTGTATAACTACGAGCAGGCCTTGGTCTCGGAAGATCTTGTGGTGACTCTCGCTGCTGCCATTGCGGCGTATGAAGGGCTGTAAGGCCTCGGGTATCTTTAACGCAAAGGCATTTTATGGCAAAGAAACCGACATTCTGGGACAAGTTCAAAAGACGCGCCTCACCCAAAAAGCGCCGGAAAGGCAAACGTCCGGACACGTTCGAACTGGAAGCCTCGCCGGGACGAAAAATACACCTCACGGACGTATCCCTGCGAGACGGGCATCAATCGTTGCTGGCGACGCGGATGCGCACGGAAGACCTGATCCCGACCGCGGAACAACTGGACGCAGTAGGGTTGTGGTCCATGGAAGTCTGGGGAGGAGCCACGTTCGACGCCTGCTTGCGGTTTCTGAAAGAAGATCCCTGGGAACGGTTAAGAGCCTTCCGCCAAGCCGCTCCCAACACCAGGCTGCAAATGCTGCTCCGGGGGCAAAATCTCGTCGGATACCGGCATTACGCGGACGACGTCCTGGAACAGTTCATTGTCAAATCCGCGGAACACGGCATTGACGTCTTTCGTATTTTCGACGCCCTGAACGACATTCGAAACCTGCAATCCGCCATCAGGGTGGTCCGGCAGTGCAACAAACACGTGCAAGCCACGATTTGCTATACGGTCAGCCCGGTGCACAGCCTGCATCATTTTGTGGAACAAGCCAAACGACTGGAAGATCTCGGCACCGACAGCATCTGCATCAAGGACATGGCCGGGCTCCTACCGCCTTTCGAAGCCTATGCGCTCGTCAAACGGTTGAAGGAAGCGGTTCGGGTTCCCATCCATCTTCATACGCACTATACGTCGGGCATGGCTTCGATGTCGTCACTCATGGCGGTCCTCGGCGGTCTCGACGTTTTGGATACGGCCCTGTCTCCGCTCGCGGGCGGCACGTCCCACCCCCCCACGGAAACCTTTATTGCGGCCCTCAGAAAGACCCCCTATGACACAGGGTTGGATTTGTCCCGGTTCGCTCCCATCACGGCACAACTGCGGGAGGCAAGAAAGAAATATCACCAATTTGAGAGTGATTTCACGGGTGTCGATACGGACGTCCTGTTGTCACAGGTGCCGGGCGGCATGATTTCGAACCTGGCGTCCCAATTGGCGGAACAGAACGCCATAGAAAAAATGAAAGAAGTGCTGGAGGAGATCCCGCTGGTTCGCAAAGATATGGGCTACCCCCCGTTGGTGACCCCCACCAGTCAAATCGTCGGCACGCAAGCCACGCTGAACGTGATGACCGGCGAGAGGTACAAAGTCATCACCAACGAAGCCAAGAACTACTTTTTGGGACTGTACGGTGAACCGCCCGGCTCATTGGATTCAACCACGCAACAAAAAGCCATTGCCGACGACGTCCCCATTTCAAACAGACCCGCGGACAACCTGGCCCCTGAACTGGAAACCGTCAAAAACGATTTGAGTGAGCACGACGTATCGGAAGAAGACGTGTTGTCGTATGCCCTGTTTCCTTCTGTGGCGTTACAGTTTATTCACGAACGCGCAAGCGGGGACCTTCGCCCCGAAGTCCTCGAACCACCGGGAGGCGGACAAGGAAGCCCGTCAACCCATGATTTACACCTTGCCCCGATCGAATTTAACGTGACTCTCCACTGTGAATCGTATCACGTACGGGTTTCAGGCTCCGGGCGATCCATCGACGGGAAAAAGCCCTATTACATCAAGGTCGATGACAAACTCGAAGAAGTCTACCTGGAACCACTGCAAGAAGTGTTGGCCAGCGGGCCCGAGACGCCCGTCTCGACCGGTACGGCCAAAGGCGAGCGTCCTAAACCCGGTGGTCCGGGAGACGTCACGACGCCCATGCCCGGTCGCGTCGTGAAAGTCCTCGTTACGGAAGGCGCCAAGGTCGCTGCCGAAGATCCGGTTATCGTAATTGAAGCGATGAAAATGGAAAACCGGGTCACCGCGCCGATTGAAGGCACGGTGAAGGCCATCTACGTCAACGAAGGCGATCTCGTCAATTGCGATGAAACCCTGATCCGACTCGAATAAGGAGGGATCGTTGCCCTCCATTCAAGTTCTCTGCCGTAATGTTAGCCTGTCGTTGTGACAACCTCTTCTCCTTTTCGCATTCCCTCCCACGTTGATCTGCTCCATCGCCACGCCGTTCACACCGCGACGATCAACGGACATCGCATGGCCTATCTGGACAACGGGGAAGGTCCGCCCGTTATCCTGATTCATGGGCTGGGAGGCTCCATGTGGCATTGGGAACACCAGCAAGTCGCGCTCGTCCGATCATGCCGGATTATTACGCCTGATTTGTTGGGCTCGGGACTGTCCGAGAAACCTGAACGCCTGTATTCTCCAGCCTTCCTCCTCGATACCTTCCGCGCGTTTATGGATAACCTCGGCATTCAAAAAGCCATATTGATCGGCAGTTCCATGGGCGCCGGTCTCGCAATGGGGATGAGCCTGGAGCATCCGGATCGCGTCGCCAAGATGGTACTGATCGGAGGATTTCCCTCCGGAATTCTCGACAATCTGCAATTGTCAAGAACCAGGCAGTTCATCACGCACCGGCCGGCACTTTGGTTGTCCAAATTGGGAAGTTGGGTAACCGGCCGATGGTCCATCAGACTCATTCTGCAAGAAATCATTCACGATCATGCCCTGATTTCCCCGATGGTCGTGGAACGGGCTCAGAACCTCCGCGCCCAGCCGGGATTCTTCCATGCCATATATTCACAACTGGATCAGATCCCGGAATGGGAAACGACGTTTGCTCCGCGATTAACGGACATTGCACATTCCACGCTCATCATTTGGGGAGCCTATGACAAGATCTTTTCCCCTTCGGTAGGGCAAACCCTGCACGCGACCATTCCCGGCAGTTCCTTCCTCCTGGTGCCGGATTCCGGGCATCTGCCCCAGTGGGAAAACCCCGGCTTCGTCAACCCTGCCCTCCTGAAGTTTCTGGCTGACAACGAAACCTAGCCTGTCATGATGAATCCTCCGCGTCTCACCTTCATGCCGGGATTCCTTATGCCGTTCCGACGAAACATTTCTCAAAGTCTCCATTTCTTGACAGCCCCTTAATCCTGCAGTATAAAATTTTTCAGCCGACAATCTCCCGATTCGCCGGTCGATCGATCCACATTAAAGGGAGGAATTGCTCATGGGAAGTTTCATGCGATGCCTGCGCATTCTCGTTAGCCTCATTGCTTTACTGACGTTCAGTGGATGTGCCTCATCCCAGGTTGATTCAAGCTTCTCTTACCAATCCTTTCCAGTCGCCAAAGACACAGCCGCTGCCGGCACAGGCTCCACCATTGCCTTTCGGGATTCCTCCCTCGCATTGGCCGGCCCCGGGATCTCCACTGGTGAAGCGCTCCGTTCCGTGAAACTGGCCAAAGGGGATTTGTCCCTCCAGGATATTACCGAGACGAAAGGCAACATACGCATCATCAGCGTGGTCCCCTCCCTCGATACGAAAGTGTGTGAACAGCAAACCCATTACCTCAGCGAAAAGAACAACGGCCTCGATGCGAAGGTGAACCTCTTTACCGTCAGCGTCGATACCCCGTTTGCTCAAGGCCGCTTTGCCAAGGAAGCAAAAATCAACAACGTCACGTTTTTTTCCGACTACCGGGGCGGAGAATTCGGGCGTACCCATGGCCTTCTATTGAATGGCCCGCACTTACTGGCCCGTGCAGTGATGGTGGTGGATAAGAACAACATTATTCGCTATCTGCAAATTACGCCAAACCTTGCGAACATGCCGGACATGGAGGCTGCCTTCGCTGCCGCACGAGCCTTACTCTAACGCGCCGGAGACATTGTGAGTTTCACCAAACGTCTACAACAGTTGGCCAAGCCGATTTGGGACGCGCAATTCAAGCATCCCTTCGTGAAAGCCCTTGGGAAAGGGACCCTCCCCCAACGCAAGTTCCGGTATTATATCCTGCAGGATGCGCGGTATCTCGAAGAACTCGCACGGATATTCGCCTTGGGCGCCCAACGAGCCCAAGACCCTGATACGGCTCTTCGCTTTGCCAAACTCGTTGAAGAAACCATCGTCGTCGAACGCGGGTTGCACGAAACCTACGGCAAGCAATGGAAACTCACCGCCACTGACATGCGCAACACGCCTCTCGCCCCCACGAACTATGCCTACTGCCGGCACATGCGAAGCACGGCCCAAACCGGCACCCTGGCCGAACTCACGGTCGTGGCCCTTCCCTGCGCGTGGATTTATTGTGTCGTGGGCCAACATCTGTTGCAAAAGGGCCCACCGTCCTCCAAGCATCCCTATCGGGACTGGCTGCTGTTATACGGATCGCCGGAATTCGCCGAAGTCACCCGATGGATGCGCGCACTGGTCGACAGAGAAGCCAAACGGGCTGGAAAGGCGGAAAAAGAGCGGATGAGTGAGGCGTTTCTGACCAGTTCGCGCTATGAATGGATGTTTTGGGACATGGCCTGGCGAGAAGAACAATGGCCGGTCTGAGGATCGACGACTCACTCAGCCTTTTCTGAAGGCTTCCTTGGCTTACTCAGACAGGGGACCAAGTGCGCCCAGGTAGGAAAACTCACCGACGTGCAGCAAGGGGGAGTCGGCCTGCAAGCGATAATCCCCACGATCCGGCGCGACAAACTTGGGGGGCACATACACGTCCGAAAGGGCCTGCGACTCTGAAGACTCGGCTTGACCATCAACCTGATATTTCACGTCGATATCATGCAATCCATTATGCGCGATACCAACCTTATTCTTGACTGACCACGCGATGCCCACCCGGGCTTCGTCAATAATATTGCCTGCAACCCTGCCGGTGGCCTCGTCCTGAAACCTGACCCCGCCCTGATTCTTGACGAGGGTATTCTGAATCAACGTGACTTTGCCCTGATCGGCCACGAGGACGCCTTCAAACAGGCTTCGCGTAATGACGTTCCGTTCCAGATGCACGATCGACGTTCCCCCGACCGACACGCCATGGTCGTTATCGTGAATCAGGTTGTTCACCAGCGTGGCTTGAGAATCCGCAAACGCGATGCCCGTGGTTTCACTGCCGCCTATGACGCAATCCTCGATGTGGACGTTTTGGACTTGTTGCCCAAAGACGAAACCATTGACTTTCAGATTCTTGAGGGTCACGCCTGCACCATTGAAAATGCCGACGCCCAACCCGCCGTGTTGTTGAACGGTCATTCCGTGAATTTCCACGTTCGTGGCCCCATAAGGCCATTTTCCGATATGCAACGTGCCGACCCGTTTCAGACCCGCGAGAAAGACGTGTTCCGGACCTTCGCCAAGCACCTTTAACCCTTCCTTACTGTGGACCGTGACGTCCTCGGCATAGCGCCCGGCCTTGATAAAGACGGTATCCCCATCCTGCGCTTGATCGATCGCTTCTTGAATGGACATGAAATGCCCGGACCCATCCAGGGCCACGTACCAGGTCGATCCTGAATCGGACGATTCTTCGCGAGAACCGCTTGACTCTTGAGCGAGCAATGCGCTCGGGGTGCACAACACAAGCCACGCACCGATCACCACGATGAATTGCACCCAAGACCTCGTCATCAGGTTCGGCTCTTTATTGTCGACTGCATGTCGTCTTTTTCCGTCTCTGATTCATCCAGGATTCTGACACAGAGCGGACATACAGGAAGAGTCGTTTCCCGGTCAAGCGAGGATCCAGAGTCTGTTTTTCTTCGTCTACGAAGGCGTGGGACGGCACGCAGGCCTGTCCTGAGCCTGTCGAAGGGCCGTCCCCTACCGCAGAAATGACTGATACGCGACTTTCGGAGATCGGAAAAATTTCCTATACTGGAAAACATTATGATATTGATAGGCATCACAGGCGGGCTCGCTTCGGGAAAATCAACGGTGGCAGGCCTGTTTCAGGAATGCGGCGCGTTCGTCATTCAAGCTGACCAATTGGCCCGCACCGTGGTGGCGCCCGGCAAAACAGCCTGGAAAGAGATTGTCAAAACCTTCGGGCCCCGCGTTCTTCAAGCCGACCGCACGTTGGACCGGGTCGCTTTGGCCAAATTGGTCTTTCATCATCCCCGGAAACTCTCGGCTTTGAATCGCATTGTGCATCCTCGCGTGGCACGCGAACAGGTCCGGCAGACAAACGCCATTGCCAGGCAACATCCTCATGCCGTTATTATTTACGATGCGGCACTCTTGATTGAAGCGCAGGCACATGAACGAATGGATCGTATCATCGTGGTGACCGCCAACCAGGCCATACAAGTTCACCGAGCCCGGCAACGGGACGGACTCACGAGAAAAGAGGCATTGGGACGCATTCGCGGGCAACTGCCCTTGCGCACCAAACGTCGATTTGCGGATTATGTCCTGAACGGCACGTTGCCGGTTATCCGGCTCCGACCACAGGTGCGACAACTGTATCAGGAGTTCCTTCAAGAAGCGGCTTTGCCGTAGCGACCAGGTAACCCGCGTCACGCCTGACCATTTTAACTTTTCGCACGAGGGATAGAACGTCATGCACAACGTTGTCATTATCGGATCGGGTCCCGCCGGCCTCACGGCCGCTATTTACACGGCCCGGGCCAATCTTTCGCCGCTCATGATCGAAGGCTCGCAAGCCGGCGGGCAACTCACGTTAACGACTGACGTGGAAAATTTTCCCGGTTTTCCCCAGGGTATCATGGGGCCGCAACTGATTCAGGACATGCGTGCCCAGGCAGAACGCTTCGGCACGGTGTTTCAGACGGCCGATGTGACCAAGGTCGACCTCAGCCGCAGGCCCTTTGCGGTCACGATTAACGACGAAGAAACGATTCACGCCCAATCGCTGATAATTTCCACCGGCGCTTCGGCCAACCTTTTGGGCCTGGACTCGGAAAGCCGGCTCCTCGGCCACGGCGTCTCGACCTGCGCAACCTGTGACGGGTTTTTTTTCCGGGGTCAACCTATTGTCGTCATCGGAGGCGGCGACAGCGCCATGGAAGAAGCCACGTTTTTGACGAAATTCGCCTCCCAAGTGACCATCATCCATCGTCGAGACAAACTTCGGGCGTCCAAGATCATGCAGGACAAGGCCATGAAGAATGACAAGATTTCGTTCCGCTGGAATTCCATGGTGGAAGAAGTCTTGGGGGACGACGTGGTCACGGGACTCCGCCTGCGGGACGCCGTCACCAATGACACGGCCACGCTGGATTGCAAGGGAGTATTCGTGGCCATCGGGCATACGCCGAACACCCAACTCTTCAGGGGACAAATCGAGACGGATGCCAATGGCTACATTCAAACGTCGCATAGGACGGCAACCAACGTGCCAGGCGTCTTCGCCGCCGGCGACGTGCAGGATCCTCACTATCGACAAGCGATCACGGCCGCCGGTACCGGCTGCATGGCCGCAATGGACGCCGAACGGTTTTTGGAGGCTGAAGGGTAATGCCCTATGCCCTGGTTCACTATCACGAGTTGGCACTCAAGGGCCGCAACCGTGGATTTTTCGAACAACGATTGATTCAGCACCTCCAAAACTCACTGAAAAAGACGGACGTCACCGAAGTCAAATCGCTTTCCGGTCGTATCCGGATCACCTTCACGAACGAGTCATCCTGGAAAAACGTACAGGATCGCATCCGCCATACGTTCGGGGTGGCGAATTATTCCTTGGCCCATTCCCTGCCGATCGACTACGAAGCGCCGGATCTCAAGCCGCTGTTCGAAGCCATTGAAACCGCACTTCGATCTATAACGTTTGAGACCTTTCGCGTCACAACCAAACGCGCGGATAAACGGTTTGCCAGGACCTCCGTTGAACTGAACAGGGACATAGGCGCGTACCTGTGCGCCGCAACAGGGAAGCGGGTACGGTTGAACGGAGCCGATGTCAACGTGGTCGTAGAAATTGTCGATCACACCGCGTATTTCTCGCTCCTCAAATACCCCGGGCCGGGCGGACTCCCCACCGGCATCAGTCGCAACGTGCTGTGCCTCATCTCAGGAGGCATCGACTCGCCGGTCGCCGCCTACCGGATGATGAAACGGGGCTGTAAGGTCGTCTTCGTTCATTTCCACGGACGACCCTACCTTTCACGAGCCTCCGAAGAAAAAGTCCGCGACCTCATCGCCCTGCTCACGCGCTATCAATTGGCGGCTCGTGGCTACCTCGTTCCGTTTGGAGAGATTCAACGCCAAATCGTCGTGGGCTCTTCCGCGCCGATTCGCGTCGTCCTGTACCGGCGCATGATGATGCGCATTGCGGAACAACTGGCCGAAAATGAACGCTGCTGGGGCTTGGTCACCGGTGACAGTCTCGGACAAGTCGCCTCCCAAACCGCAGAGAACCTCCAAATCGTGAGCCAAGTGACTCATCTGCCTATTCTCCGCCCATTGATCGGTATGGACAAAATCGAAATCACCAATGAAGCTCAACACATCGGAACGTTTGAGACGTCCATCGAACCGGACCAGGATTGTTGTACGTTGTTTGTCCCACCTCATCCGAATACGCGCTGCAGGCTCGACGCCATTCAACAAGCTGAACATTCGTTGCCTATCCAAGAGATGGTTCAAGAAGGGATGAAAACCGCCGAAATCGCCGAATTTTCTTTTCACGCCTCCTAGCCCGGCAGGCACGTGATGGCTTCGTTGACAAGCCTTCAACCTGGTCGATATAGTCCGGAGGTCGGATTTGCATAGCCCTTCGACTTCGCTCAGGACAGGCGTAATCCGACAATCCCAGCATAACCCAAGGATCAAACCCGTCATGTCGGATCACGTCACACCGTTTACGGCAAATCAAATCGGCTACAGAGCCGTTCGCTTTTCCAGTAAAGGCATTTTCGATACCCATAAAGACCAGATGGTAGATCCCTATGCCGCCACAAAAATTCCCAAAGAGCATCAAGTGCAAGGCTTTCAATTTTGGCCCCAAGAACAAGGCAAATTCCCGTCCATCCTCCTGCTCCATGACAAATGGGGGTTGACACCGGACGCAAAAGATCTGGCCATACGACTGGCCTGTGAGGGATACATGGTCATGCTTCCGAACGTGTACGGCCGGCAGGGCGGTATGGTCACGGCCGACGCCGAAGTGGCTGATGCTCTCGCGGAAAGAATCGATCTCACAATGGCCCTTCAGGACATTAATGCCTCATGCGAATTTTTGAACGCGAATCTCTCGGAAGACCCCAACCTGGAATTTACGGTGCGGAACGCGCATGCCGCGGTCGGGTTGGGCTTGGGCGGCACCCTGGCCCTTCTCTTTGCCCTCAAACGAAAGCGGTTGCGCGCGGCCGTCTCCTTCTACGGGAAACTTCCCGACCCGCTGGATTCGATCAAGAACATGTATTGCCCGCTCCTGTACCATGCGGCTGAAACGGATAATGCCGCGACGGCCGAGGAACTTGCACAAATGACGAAAATCGCCCAGGAATCTGGAAAAACCGTAGAAGTACGTCAATATCCCGGCATGGGTATCGGATTTTGTGACCAGGTGCAGCCTGACCGCTACAATGAATCCGCGGCCAAGCAGGCTTGGGACGACACCATCGCTTTTCTCAAAAAACAATTGCCCGTGTAACGCCTCCCAGGGCTCAATTGAAGCCACGCGCACCTTGAGCATGTGTGCATTCAATGGCATTCCCAAAGTTCCTCGCGTCCGGGGCCTTAAACGGCCTGCCTTGAGACGTTTCACGCGATGCAGGGTTTTTCTTGTCGCGGTTTTTCTGATATGGCCGCACGGTCTGTCCGCAGCCGATTTTGCAAATTTCCTGCAAGAAAATAATCCTCACGCCGTTACTTCCGATACAGACGCCACGGCCTTTTTCCTGAAAACGTTCGAACCTTCCCTCGAATTACCCAAGGAACTGCTCCAACGCAGGCGGACTCCCCCACCCCTCCCAAAAGGATTGACGCAACACCTGTCACCCTTTGTGGCCAATCTCGCAACGTGGCATCTCACGCATGAGTTCCTGACTGCCATCGATCAGGGAAAAACCTCCGTGATTCAATCCATTCTCGACGAGCGACAACAGCAGATCGAGTGGCTCAAGCAATCGCAATCGGATCTGACCGATCTCCTGGCCCTGATCAGGACCATCGCCCAATTACAGCCACCGGAACCATCCACGCAACCACTCTCTCCACACGATGCCGTCTTCATACGATTTCTCCACGAACAATACCCGGACTGGACCGGCACTCCGAATAGCTGGCTGACACTGGCCCAAACCAAAGGAGCGGCAGGGGTGCAAAAACGGCTACGGCATTCCTGGGACCGCGGGCCTGCGCAGGATAGTCAGCACGAAAAGCCTGACCCGGCTCCATCCATCGCTCGATTTCTCCGTCAATCCTTTCTGCCGATTGCCACGGCATATACCCGAGCTGCCCTCCTGCAATTACAGGTCAGGAACGAACAGCAAGCATGGACCATATGGCGGGCGATTCAAAAATGGAGCAACGACAAAAAATACGAAAAAGGTCTTCGACGGCTATGCGGGACGTGGAAATGGCTCATTCACAATCATCAAAACCATGGCGACCATAAAACAATCATGGTCTACCCTCCCCCCTCACAGTACCACCGGATGGACCCCCAACCGGCCATGATCCGGGTCCAAGGGGATACCGTCTACATCAGGTGGGAATTTCCACGAGGAATCGTGCAGGAAGAAAGCCTTCTGCTGAGTGAAAAAGACCAACTCCTCTCAGGCTCCTTCGTGAACAACCTGGGACCCAACGGCAACATCACCGGCCGCCGCGTGAAGCCGTGCCAGGACCAGTAAGTCCTTGCTGTAGGTCGGAGTAGCGTCGCGTAATCCGACGGGTGTAGAGAACAACGATCGTTGTTCCCTACGCGCAGGCATCATGATTCCGTAGGGGCGGACCGGCGTGTCCGCCCGTAGGCGCGGGGTTCATGCGGGACGGCACAGGGGCCGTCCCCTACAAATATGATTATGATGTAGGGACAACCCCTCGTGGTTGTCCGTCAAACCTTGATCCTCGCGGGCACAAAAAATGACAGAAAAAGACGGAATGCTGACACAAAAATAAATAATGTCAGCAAAAACCTGTTTAGTGTCATAATTTGGTCCTTTTCTGTCAAGAATCCAGGCCTGGGATACCCAGGGAAGGAGGGAACAACGATCGTTGTTCCCTCCTTTGGCATGACCGCTTTGCCTTTCTTTGTCATCCTCGACATCTTTAATCGAGGATCCAGGGTCTTTGCTTTTCCTTCCATCCGGCATATCGGCCGCTCTACACATGCCGTTCGCAGCATTCAATCCGAATCCCGAAAACGTCAGAGCACCCCATCCACGACGATCGTCGTCCAACGCTATGTCGGCCAGTCCGCGTGATCTCGCCTGCATTATTCTCATGTCTCAATATAATGTGAGTAGACGAAGCTTCCTACGGTCGGGTTGATATTCGAGCGCAGCAAGGAGACGGGTTGCTGGACGGTTCGCATTCATCGAGAGTTCGATAATAATGTTGAACTTCATTACATTGTGTTTATTGAAACACAGATTATACATATAACTCTCCTGAATCTTCGCCCTGATCAAGGCCTCTAATTGCTCTTTAGTTATGTCCAGAAGATCTGCACGCTTAAACGATCCCAATTTGTCCTTCTTCAAATGTTCGAGCTTCTCTTCCGCAACCTCAATCTCGAACGCATAAATGTTCATTGGTATACTTCCGATGGCATTCAACGCAAACTCGGTATCTTCCTCGAATCCAGAGTAAACTTCGCGCTCAATCTTGTAGGATAATAAAACGCCCATCAAATCGCTTGAAATACTGCGGCAGACGTAGCCGTTCTCCTCAAACGGATACCCACTCATATTGACGTCATCATCAACGTCGCGGTCCGGTTCGTGGCCTTGCAGGATAATTTTCTCGTGTTTGATAAAGGAATTCGCAAGCATAGTTGACAAATAGGTCTTGAACAGAGAGCCGTATGTCGTATCAGCGATACCAGCATAACCGCAATATTGCGAAAGGCCTTGGTCGAAACACTGGACCATGCTGTCCGTAAGGTTATTGATATACACAATAAAAAACTGCGTGGGGTGCTGAAAATTCACGCCACGCCGGGGTTCTACTGCTTGTTGGAACGCCTCGAACAGTTGTTTCTCACGGCCAGGTGAATCAAGATAATCGCCCAGCAATACGCTGTGTTTGCTGTCTTTGTTGAAAAGCGGAATAACCCGCCTCATGACTTCAAATCCGTACCAACCTGAATCAATTACAGTCCTGTCAAAAACAAGCGCGATCTCCCGGCGCTTCCTGTCAGGTATAAGCGCAGTTTTCAATTCATCGTAGTTGATTCCCTTCTTACTCAATGCGTTCTCGACAAGGCTGCGCATTCCCTGAATTTCGCGAAACATCTCCTTCGATCCGAGATTGAAATAGTCACGTATGACCTTGAGCATGACATGGTCTCGTGCATTTAGTGTGTGGAGGGCCTTAGTGGCAGTCATAAGCTACAATACCTCAAAAATTAAACCTGATCAGGTCACCCGACCTTCCCCCAAACCCTCTCCCACCTTGAGGAAAGGTGCCAGTTAAATTGTTGGGTTACGCTCAGAGAATCTAGAGATCTTCCGGCTTCAACCCGGTTGCTTTCGCCAACTTGGCAAGCATTTTGGGGCCGATTTCAACTCTATCGTGGAAGGCAAAGACCACGTCTGCCCATCCCTGTCGTTGTAAGACCCTGTGAGAACCTGTGGTTCTCTTAATCGACCAACCAATACGAAGTAATGCAGAGAGAACACGAGAAGCCGGCGTAGAGGGCCAGCGGCTCATGCCGCGTGGAAGGATAAGTTGAGTAGCGTGTCAGGCAGGGCTTCCCCATGCTCCAGCCTGTCGGCCAAGACTCGAAGGGCTAGTGCTTGAACCGCAGCTTGTGCATCAGACCGAGTGGCGCCATAAGCCAGCACACCGGGAAGAGACGGAACTTCTCCAATCCACCGGCCATCTTCTTCTTGTTCAAGCTCGACTTTGAATTGACTTTGATTCGCCATAATTGAGTTCCGTGCTGTAGCCTGATTGTCGGATTACGCTATTACGCTACGCTACTCCGACCTGTACAAAAAAACAAGGAAAAGGAGCGGGACTTATATACTTCTTTGCCCAAAGGAAAGAATTAAAAGATTGAAACGATAGCATGCCCTCAACGGGAATTGAACTCACATCTCCCCGTGCGTAAATCGGGTGCTTTTTCCATTAAGCTATGAGGGCACCTATCCATTTAGTTTACTCAGTAGTTTTTCAAAGCTCCCTCAGCTTCAATATCGTAATCGACACAGCTTTTCACCATAAACTAGCCTCCAAGTGATTTCATCTGTCTGGTGCACCGCTCAATGACATCTTGATGTTGTGTCGAATAATCTTGAAGTGTCTTAAATGCTTCAATATTTTGATCGACGCAGCTTTTCACCATAAACGATCCGAATTGTCCCATCATAGACCGGCATTGAGAAATAATCGCGTCTTTTTCTTCTGGATGATCGGGAAGCATGACTGCATGCACAGATCCGATTGAGAAGATAAAACCGACACTGAGAATAAAGACTTTCATGATGTAGACTCCCGCACTATTGAACACTATCTACCTTCTCACATTTTCGTCGAAGTACAAGGTATAGTCCCATTCTCATGTCTTTATCGTTTGGATAATCCTTTAACATTTTTTTGACTGTTATATCCTCTATTCCCTGAAACACTTCTTTTACTTTAGCCTCACAGTTGGGCATATTTGGAACAAACGAACATTTTTTGAGTAACACGTTACGACAAGAGGGCATGACAAGTTCTCTAACTTCTTGTCGAATACCCTCTTCTTTTCTCACTTCTTCTCTCAACTCCTCTCGCAATTCTTTCCGTAACTCTTCCCTTAGTTGTTCTCTCAGGGGTGTTTGGGCTTCTCCCTGAGTAAGAAAGAAAACTCCATTACACAACAAAATCCCAAATAGTAGCTGTATAGAAAACTTCATAAGACTCTCCTTGTTTGAGCGAGACTAGCCCAACACAGGGGCTGCCCCTCGGAGAACGGAATAGGAAAACTTTAGAGGAATCAGGAGTGGAGTGTAAAGCGAATTACGAGTGGAAATTATGATGAGGATTGAGAAGATTTGGTGAAATAAGCCCACTAGGCGCACACCATCTTTAAGCGTTCATATAAATAGGTGCCCCCGTAGGTCGGGTTAGCCGAAGGCATCACCGGCCGCAGAGAGAAGGACAGCCCCCCCCTCACCCTGCCCTCTCCCGCAAGGGGAGAGGGTTTAGCAACCTGCCGGTCTACCGAATCCGGTCGGGAAAGGAGTACAATGAAGGTGGAAGGCTGCCATGCACGCGGAAAAGTTTCTCGAACCCTCCATTCGGCATATCGGCCGGACGTTGGCCGAGCATTGTAAAACCGGTACCCCTGTGGTCCTGAGTCAGCGCTGGTGGAACGACCTCCTCATGGACTGGGGCATGCAGGATGAGGAATTCAAGGTCCAACTCTTCCGCTTTGTGGACGTGCTTCCCACTCTCAAAACGGATGAACAATTCACCCGGCTCCTCGCCGAATACTTCAGTCACACGCCCATTCTTCCACGAGGCCTCAAGTGGTCCCTGCAGCAGCTTCCCGCCACCTGGATCGGCGCCCACGTCGGCGCCCTCGTGCTGCGCAGGCAGTTCACGCGCATGGCCTATACGTTCATCGCCGGAGACTCCATACACAACGCGATGCCAGTCCTGAAGCATCTGTGGCGATCGGGACGTGGTGCGTCCATTGACCTGTTGGGTGAAGCCATTGTCAGCGAAACAGAAGCCGATCAATACCGGGACCGGTGTTTGGATGCCCTTCGCGGATATCATGAACAGGCCCAACGTTGGCCCGGCAAGTCGTTGCTCGAACGGGATCACCTCGGGTTGATTCCGCGCGTGAACCTGTCGGTGAAAATTTCCGCCCTGTATTCACAATTGGACCCGGCTGATCCCGATGGAAGTTTCGAAGGTGTGGCTTCACGGCTCCGGCCTATTCTGGATCTGGCATTGCACCTGCCGGCGTCCCTGACGTTTGACATGGAACACTATGAACTCAAGGATTTGACGTACGAAATTTTCATGCGGATGTTCTCCGAACCCGCGTATCGGGACTACCCGTGGGCGGGCATCGCCCTCCAGGCCTATCTTCGGGATACCGACCGCACACTCGATCGTCTCGTGGACTGGACTCGACAACGCGGCTCACCCATCATCATTCGCCTAGTCAAAGGCGCGTACTGGGATGCGGAGAACATTCACAACACGCAACGAGGTTGGCCCGTCCCCGTGTTGAGACGGAAAACCGAAACAGACGCCAACTTTGAATATCTCAGCAAGAAGTTGCTGGCCCACCTGGCGCTGCTCCGTCCGGCCTTTGGCACGCATAATGTGCGAAGCCTGGCCCATGCCGAAGCCGTCGCTCAATCCCAAGGCCTTTCCGCGGAGACCTGCGAATACCAGTCGCTGTACGGTATGGCTGATTCGTTGCAACGCGCCATTGTCCGATACGGGCGTCGCGTGAGAGTGTACACGCCAATCGGACAACTTCTGCCCGGCATGGCCTATCTCGTTCGACGGTTGCTGGAAAACACCTCCAACGAATCCTTTCTCTCACAACAACGGAAACAGGACACGCCTCTTGAGGTGCTACTCGCCCCACCGGAGGCAGCGATTGCCCAAGCGAATTCTCTCTCTCAACCGGACGCCGGCTCACGTTTTCACAATGAACCTCACACGGATTTCTCACGAGAAGCTTCTCGTCACGCGATGACGCAAGCCATTGACCGAATCAAACAACAACTTGGCCAATCACCGTTCTTCCCGGTGCCGACGGCGGCAGTCCAACTGAAAGACGAACTGGTTTCGACCAATCCCAGCCGGCCGGATGAAATCATTGCACGGGTTCCGTGTTATTCCCCGGCTGAATTGGAACCGGTGATTCAGTCCGCGCTTGAAGCGTTTCAAACCTGGCGCGCCACGCCAGCCGGCACGCGCGCCGACTATCTCCGAACCGTGGCGGAACTGATGAGGAAACGCCGGTTCGACCTGGCCGCGTGGGAGATTCTCGAAACCGGAAAGCCCTGGAGAGAGGCGGATGCCGACGTGGCCGAGGCCATCGACTTTCTCGAATTTTACGCCAGCCAAATGCGCCACCTGGGACGGCCGCAACTCCTGGGGCAGGAACCGGGTGAATTGAATCACCTCGAATGGCTGCCACGCGGGATAGCCGTTGTCATTTCCCCGTGGAATCTTTCATTGGCCATTCCAACGGGGATGGTCTCGGCGGCGCTGGTGACGGGCAACACCGTGTTGTTCAAGCCTTCGGAACGCTCACCCATGATGGGCTACCACTTGTTCGATCTCTACAAGGAAGCCGGGCTTCCTGAAGGCGTGCTGCACCTGCTCCCGGGCGGGCCCGACGTGGGACAAGCACTCGTCGCCCATCCCCGCATTCACGTGATCGCCTTTACCGGGTCAAAAGAAGCCGGACTCCGGATTATCCAGCAAGCCGCACAGGTGTCACCCGGTCAATCGCACATCAAACGCGCCATTGCTGAAATGGGTGGAAAAAACGCCATCATCGTCGATGACACCGCGGACCTCGATGAAGCCGTGAGCGGGGTCCTCTCGTCTTTCACCGGGTATCAAGGACAAAAATGCTCCGCCTGTTCTCGGGTCATCGTCCTGGAAGGGGTGTATGAAGAGTTTGTCGCGCGTTTGACGGAAGCCGCGCAAAGCGTACACGTCGGGCCGCCGGAGAATCCGGCCCATCACATGGGACCGATGATTGACGAACGCGCCCTCCTGAAGGTTCGGGCCTACGTGGATATCGCCAGGCAAGAAGGAACGGTCCTGCTGGACCGACGGATGACCGGTGAGGGTTGGTTCCAAGGCCCGGTCATCGTGACCGGGATTGAACCGCACCATCGTTTGGCACGGGAAGAAATTTTCGGTCCCGTGGTCGCCGTGCTCCGTTGCGCCACGTTCACTGAAGCCCTGCACGTCGCCATGCAATCGGAGTTTGCGCTGACCGGTGGGCTTTACTCTCGAAGCCCCGCGAATATTCACCAAGCTCGTGAAGCCTTCGACGTGGGTAATATGTATATTAATCGCCCCATCACCGGATCGCTGGTCGGACGACAACCTTTTGGCGGGCATCGACTGTCAGGGGTGGGCGTCAAGGCCGGAGGAGACGGGTACCTGGAACAATTTATGGTTCAACGGCTGACGTGCGAGAACACCATGCGTCGCGGGTTTGCGCCGGCTGAGTCGGACCGTCCCACCCTGTAAACTGGCTTCTTCCAATTCCTCGGTAATTTCAATCAACCGGTCCTTGCCCGCACCAACCATCGGCACCATCTGACGCTCGATATATTTGACCAATCCCACGCCTTTCACCAACCACAGCGTCATCGTGTCGAACCCGGAGATGCGCGTGCCGTCTCCGGACACATGCACCAACAAATTCATATGCGCTTCCATGCGAATCGCCTTTTCATACGTCCCGATGGGCACCGTCACGGATTCCTGCCTCTCAATGCGCACCGTAGCCTGCACGTCCACCGTTTCCGTCCGTCCATCACGATCCAGATCCAAACCCAGGTTGAGATTTTTTCGATCCAATTGATGAAAGGCACTTGGGAGTTCAAGAGGAAACCGCACGATTTGATAGGGAATCAACTGCCGTTCCAGGATGGTCCCGGGTTTGGATCCATAATAACGAATGCCCGCAGCATCACGCAGATAATAACTGTCGGTCGGCCCCTGGTCTCCGGGATTTGTATCGTGAAATACCGTGACCATAATGCCGTCCTTTTTCTCTTTTCCCGTGACCTTCGACACGTTAACAAAGGTTTTATCTTCGATCTGATTGACGAACCCTTCGGCGATACGGCCCTGGTACTTCCACTCATTTCCCGTTTGATCCGGAAAATAGACGCCCGCATCCTTGATGACGACCGGCGTGACCTGCCCGAACCCATGACCGCTCCAGAGTAGAACAAGACCCAAGACCACCAGCGCGTTCAACCCGACGAATCTGACCACGGTTCCCCCCGTTTTGCCCTTGTTACATGAAAACCATAGCTTCTTTTCACCGTACCATAGCCCCCTCAGCACGGCAAGACAGAGGCTGCAGTATCCTTTGTTCAGGTTTGCCTTGCGGGATTTCGTTCGGGATAATTGCATCAGCATGCCCTCAGCATCAAAGCAATCAGTCCGGCATCAGGATCAAGGTTCCACGAATCCTTCAACGGTGCTTGTCCTCGGAGGCTCCGGGGTCATCGGCTCAGCGGTCTGTCTTCGCTTCGCGCAGAATGGGTGGAACGTCGGCGTCCATTATCATGCCCAACACCACTCAGCCGATGACACTGTTCAAAAGATCGAACAACTTGGCCGAAAGGGCCGCGCTTTTCACGCGGACATGAGTGACTCACGTCAAATCCACGAATTCTTCGATCAGGTTCAAGCCGTCTGGCCTGAACTCGATGCGGTCGTGTGGTCTGTGGGTACAACCGTCAATCGACTCACCATCCGCATCACGCCGGCCGAATGGGAACGTATGTTGCACGTCAACCTCACCGGCCTGTTTCTCTGTTTGCAAAGAGGGCTGCGGCTATTTCCTGAACAACGCGGCGGTGCCGTCACCATCATGAGTTCCCTGAGCAGCGCCCGGGGTGGAGCGGGCCAGGCGGCCTATGCGGCTTGTAAAGCCGGGGCATTGGGATTGGTCAAGTCGGCGGCGCAGGAATTGGGCAAAGTCAACGTCCGCATCAACGCGGTCTTTCCCGGCTGGCAGCAATCGCCTCTCGCCGGAGACGCGTTTCCGGGTCCGGATCAACTCCTCGCGCACGTGCTGGGACGCACCTCCTCGCTCGAGGACGTCAGCGATTTCATCTATCATTTGACTACGACTCGGGATATCTCCGGCCAGATCTACAACATGGACAACAGGATTTGGTAAAACCATGCCCGACCAACCACTGAAACCGGGAGTCTTCATTACCGGAACGGATACGAACGTGGGAAAAACCGCGGTGACGGCCGCTTTGGGCTTGGCACTGCAACAAACCGGCGACATGATCGGGATCATGAAGCCCGTTGAGACGGGTGCCACGCCGGATGACACAAATTCGGACGGGCACCGATTCAGGGAACTATTCGCATCATACAAGAACGTGGACGTGCAGAGCCTCTATCGCTTTCCCTCACCCGTGGCTCCGCTCGAAGCCGCGCGCACCGCTCAACAACTCATCGACGTTGAAACAATCCTCGACGCCTACCGAAGCTTTGCCGTGCACCGTGCTTATATGCTCGTAGAAGGCGCCGGCGGCGTTCTCGTGCCTCTGACTCAAATACGAGACGTTCGTGACCTGATCGCGCTTCTGGGCCTTCCGTGCCTGATCGTGAGTCGAACCGGCTTGGGTTCGATCAACCACACGCGCCTCACCCTCATGGGACTCCAAGGGGCAGGCATTCCGGTTTTAGGAATTCTGCTCAATCACACGGAAAGCACTTCGGAAGATCAGCAAGAATCTACCGTGAATCTGATCCGCGAACTCAGCGACGTGCCGGTCCTGGGCCCTCTCCCCTTTCAACCCCACATGAATTCGCAGTGGGAAAGCGGCATCAGGACGCTCGCAAACCATACAGCTATTCGTGAAGTGGCGCGGATGATGCGGGAAAGGAACCTCTGATTTATTTTGATAGCGGGATGCAGGGCAAGGCGTCCCGGAGCGAAACCCGAGGCTTATCAAATTAGATAGGCGAGGGTTGAGCGAGGACACAACGCCGTCATGCGCCCGATAGTGCAATAAATCAGAGGTTCCGAAAGTAACTGACAAAGTCACGCATAGCCTGCTCGATTTGCGGTGCATCAAGCACGGCAGAGGCGACGGCAACGCCATTCACTCCTGAGACAACGACCTCTTCGAGGTAATCCAGGGTAATCCCTCCGATCGCGAACATTGGCAACGTGGTCAGCGAACGAAGGTTCCGTAACCCGGCCAGTCCCACCGGCGCTTCCTGAGCCGCCTTGGTCGTCGTGGGAAAGAGAGGGCCGTATCCGATATAGTCCGCGCCTCCCTGGGCTGCTTGCGTCACCTCTTCGGGCCGATGCGTGGAGATGCCGATGATCTTGTGGCGCCCCAGGATGCTTCTCGCCAACTCCAGGGGGAGATCATCCTGACCCAAGTGCACCCCGTCAGCCTTCACCGCCAGGGCGAGGTCGCACCGGTCATTCACGATGAACAAGGCACTCAAGCGAGCGGCAACCTCCCGCAATTCCCTGGCCTTGGTGAATACTTCTTGCGGGGACCCGGTCTTGTTTCGGTATTGAAACAACCGGATACCGCACCCGGCTGCCAATTCCAGGACGGCCGATAGATTATGCCGGGGAGCCCATTGCTCATCCAACAACAGATAGACGCCGGAAAGGGAGGGCCGCGACACGAATTGACACCCTACAGCATACGGCCGGCTAACAACCGATCGAGAAAATTGGTGGACACGCCACCTTTCTGAAAGTCGGGATCGCGCAAGATGAGCCTTTGCAACGGGATCGTCGTCTTGATCCCTTCCACGGCAAACTCATCGAGTGCGCGTTGCGCCCGGGCAAGGGCATCCGCACGATCCTGGCCATGCGTAATCAACTTGGCGATCAGGGAATCGTAGTGGGGATGAACGTGCTCCATCGCTTCCAAGGCCGTATCCACTCGAATGCCCGCTCCTCCGGGCACGTGAAAACGCGAGACGACACCGGGACTCGGGACAAAGGTTTCCGGACATTCCGCATTGATTCGACATTCGATACTGTGGCCCTGCAACTGAACGTCTTTTTGTCGAAAACGTAACGGCAGCCCGGCAGCCACGCGAATTTGTTCCTTGATGAGATCGATACCGGTGACCATCTCGGTAACCGGGTGTTCGACCTGAATCCGGGTATTGACTTCCATCAAATAGAACTTGCGATTTTGATCAAGCAAAAACTCTACGGTTCCCGCGTTCCGATAATTCACGGCTTTGACAACCTTGAGGGCCACGTTGCCCATCTCTTTTCTCAACGAGTCATCGACAACCGGAGACGGGGATTCCTCCACCAATTTCTGGTAGCGACGCTGGATCGAGCAGTCCCGTTCTCCCAGGTGAACCGCATGCCCGTGTTCATCGGCCAACACCTGAATTTCGACGTGCCGGGGTTCGGGAAAAAACTTTTCAAGATAGACGCCGTCGTGGGCAAATCCCGTTCTCGCTTCCACCTGGGCCGACAAAATAGCCTTTCCCAGTTCGGCTTCACGACTGACGACCCGCATGCCTCGTCCGCCTCCTCCGGCTGAAGCCTTCACCATCACGGGGTAGCCGAGCTCGTTCGCAACCTGCACGGCATGATCCAGGTTACGCAGTTCACCTTCGCTGCCCGGCATCACGGGAATCCCATGGCGGAGCATGGTTTCTCGCGCCTTCGACTTGTCGCCCAGCAGGGCGATATGCTCGGAGGTCGGACCGATAAACGTGATGCCGACGGATTCGCAAATCTCGGCAAAATGCGCATTCTCCGCCAGGAACCCGTATCCTGGATGGATGGCATCGGCCCCGGTGATCTCCGCCGCGCTCAACACGTTGGGAACGTTCAGGTAGCTCAAGGCACTGTCGGCCGGGCCGATGCACATGCTCTCGTCCGCCTGACGCGCGTAGAGCGACGGCGCATCGACTTCGGAGAAGACGGCGACCGTCTTGATTCCCAGCTCTCGACAGGCACGAATAATGCGAAGGGCGATTTCTCCGCGATTCGCAATCAGAATTTTCTTGAACACGGATTTTCCTCGTGGAGCAAACGGGGTTTACGGAAGAGGATCGATGACAAACAAGGGTTGTCCATATTCCACGCCCGCCTCATTTTCGACCAGGATCTTGACGACTCGCCCATCGACTTCGGATTCGATTTCATTCATCAGTTTCATGGCTTCGACAATGCACAGGACTTGCCCCCGGCTCACCAGGTCCCCTTCTTCCACATAACGCTCGACGTCCGGGGACGAAGACCGGTAGAACGTTCCGACAACGGGCGACGTGACCGTCAATAACCGGGACGACTCCCTTTCCTCCATGAAGCCGATGTCCTTGTCGGGCGCCAAACCGGATTCCGTGGAAGAGGGCGCAGGAACATTCGCCGTGGTCATGGATTCACGTCGTATCCGGATACGCACATCCCCGCGTTGGACCTCGATCTCGTTCAAATTCTGCTTGTTCAGAATTTCAACCAGGTCTTGAATTTCTTTGCGTTGTTCGCTGTTCATCCTTCACGACCGGACGCGTTCGACGTATGCCCTGGTCCGAGTATCGACTTTAATCACCTCACCGTTCTCCAGATATAGCGGCACCTTAATGGTCGCTCCCGTCTCAACCATCGCGGGCTTCGCCCCCCCCGAAGCGGTATCTCCTCGAACACCCGGGTCGGTTTCCACGACTTTCAACTCCATGAACATCGGTAACAACATGGAGATGGGGCTGTCTTCGTAGAGCAGGATTTCCACGGTCGTGTTTTCTTTGAGCATATCGGTATCGTCGCCGAGTTGATCTTTTTGATACGTAAACTGCTCATAGGACGAGGTATCCATAAACGTATAGGACTCACCGGCCGAATAGAGGAATTGCATCTCGCATTCCTCCAAATCCGGTTCGTCGAACTTTTCACCTGACCGAAACGTCTTTTCCAACACCTGACCGGTTTTCAAATTCTTCAACTTGGTCCGAACAAACGCGCCGCCCTTGCCGGGTTTCACGTGTTGAAATTCCACGATATAGTACGGCGTGCCCTCCAACTCCATCCGGGCACCATTTCGAAACTCTGCTGTTGAAATCACGATCTACGTATCCTTTCTCTTACGACAATATTCAGATGTGCTCTCATTCGTGGCCAGGATTGTCGGGTGACGCTATTGTCGGATTACACTTCGCTAATCCGACCTAACCAGCTTACCCCGACTGTTTGTCCAGGGCCCTTCTGACATGGTCAATGGCCGCCCGAACCCCGAGTTCATAGCTGAATGCCCCAAAGCCACTGATCTGGCCGATGGCCACTCCGGCCAGATAAGAACGTTGGCGAAATTCCTCACGTTGGTGAATGTTTGACAGATGCACTTCAACCGTCGGCACGGTAACACTCAAGACGGCATCCCGAAGAGCCACGCTGGTATGCGTATAGGCCGCGGGATTGATCACGATCGCATCAAAATGGCCTCGGGCTTCTTGAATCCACGAGACCAATTCCCCTTCGACGTTCGAATGTCTTGCCTCAAGGGCGACCCCTTCGGCCTCCGCCAATTCCACGAGTCGATCGTTGATGGCTTGAAGGGTCTGATCCCCGTACGTCTCCTGCTCACGTACTCCGAGCATATTCAGATTAGGCCCATGCAACACTAAGATTCGCATCATCAAAGAGTGCCCTTACCGCGTGAGTAAGGAAGCATGTTTGAGGGAAGGAGGAAGGGACGGTCATGCCAAAACTCAATCCCCTTGGTACGCTCAAGTGATTGACATAAAAAGAGATTCTAACAAGGTGGGGGCAGTGGGTCAACGAAAGGTCTACGTTCTCTCATTCGTAGCCGGAATTGTCGCATGACGCTATTGTCGGATTACGCTGAGCTAATCCGACCTACGGCCGCCTACGACGTGGCAGCCAATCGCACTTTTTGAGAAAGGACGCGCCGGAGTTCCACCATTCCCAACGTGTCACGCGCGCAATAGGCAAGAAGCGCTGATTCCAGACGTTGACGCTCGACCCAATCGGTCACGACAAACATCATTCGATGGTACATGGCCGATGCGGTTGCGCCGTCCTTGATTTCCAGGTCTCCATAATCCAAGGACGGTACGAGGGCCGGCAGCACGGATTTGATGGAAAACGAACCCTGAAAGTCCGGATGGTAATAATGGGTTTGCAACACCTCCAGGAGGTCCCAGAGGCGCTCCACGACTCGAAGCAAGTCTTTCCGCAGGTGAGGCACCGCTTCGGCCAACGCCTTCACAATGTACTGTTCATACTCGGAGTAGACGCAGATACTGCCTTCTTCCCCGACGGATTCCAGGAGGCTCATGGCGATTTCTTCACGCGGATCTTTCTGTTCGGTGGACAAATAGGCAGTATGCCGCAAAGTACCGTCTGCCGCCTCCGTATGATTCGACCACTGAATCGGTATGGGCTGATACGGATGGGTGTTCGCATACAAGGGAACGGCGGGCATCACCGTTTCGAAATCCAAATGATGAACCGGGTACCGGATCGAGTGAAGCTTCTCAGCCAACTTCGGCGACATCCATTCCACGTTTTCTCGTACGCGTTGCGGCAAATGAGGCAGAGTAACCTGAACAGGAATCTCGTCGATGGTCTCGATCCCCTGTTGACGAAAACGACGGACGAGATCTTTACGACCGGGCAGATAGTAGATCCATCGCGCCGGTTTGGAAGCCGTGCAATGCTGCCAGAACGGGCATTCATAGGGAGAGTGACAATGATGGTCCGGCTCAACGTCGGGAGCCCGGCTTTGACCGAGCATCGCACGCATCTCATCCAGGCGAGGGGGAATATCAGGCAGCTTTTCATGAATCGCCCCGGTAAGGTCTTCGAGCACGAATAATTGTTGCAAATCCACGTCCCCGCCGGGATAGGCGTATTGTCGATTCACGTGCATCAGGAACACCCCGCTCAGGTCAAGCCCGTTTCCTCGGACCACGTGGGTTTGCACCGCCAGATCCTCAAGATGCACGGATTTCACGCGTGAGGCCGCCTTCACTTCAATCAACCTCCAGCTACCATTGACGCGTTCAAGCACGTCCACCCGAACCAAGGTTCCTTCAAATCGAAAGGCCCCTTCAAAAATAGTGGCCACGTTTGGATCGGCCATCAGGGCAGCCGTTTTTTCCAAGGCTGCAGTCGAATGACGATAATCCTCGGCAACCAACACGCCGCCGGGAAAATACCGGTGCGCGATTTCATTGATCTCTTTCCCCATGTCCAGCATCATTTGACGCCGGTCATCAACATCGGCGGCCAATTGGGGGGCATGGATCTCCAAATACAACCGTTTATGGCATTGGAGACCGGAAAGAAACCTGGATTTGGAAAGACGCGTGGGGTCACGAGGACTTGGCATGAATGAACGTTCTTCGAGGATAGCCTTGCATGTTCGGTGAATACCAGGATGACATGATCTCTTCGAGCCTTGACAAAAAACCTTCTTTGTTAAAACAATCTCTTCAATTCATAAAGGGGCTGTCCTAGCTAAGCAAAACGGTTAGGATGGCCAGATGTATATCCGGCGCACTCGGTTAAGTCCTCATAAACAAGGTGCCCTCCTGAAGTTGTTCGTTGCCGGGGCCACAGCACGGGCGGCTGCGGAGATCATTGGGGTCCATCGCAACACGGCGGCCGGGTTTTACCTCCGGCTGCGCAAGCTCATCGCGGGCAAATTGCCGAGCTATCGCCTGGCGGGGGAAGTCGAGGCCGACGAGAGTTATTTTGGTGGAAGCCGCAAGGGCCGTCGTGGGCGTGGCGCCGCGGGCAAAGTCGTGGTTTTCGGGCTGTTGAAGCGGGGCGGAAAGGTCTACACCGCGATTGTCCCTACCGCCCACACGGACAGCCTCTTGCCGATTATCCGGCAGCATGTGCAGCCGGACAGTATCGTGTACACCGATGCCTTTCGGGCTTATAATGCGCTGGACGTCAGCGATTTTCATCATCTGCGCATCAACCATTCCAGCCGCTTTGCCGATCACGACAAACATATCAACGGCATTGAGAACTTCTGGAACCAGGCGAAGCGGCACTTGCGGAAGTTCAACGGGATCAAACCGGAGAATTTTTACTGGTTTTTGAAGGAGTGCGAATGGCGCTTCAATGGCGCCAATCACCAAGTCCTGCTGAGACAGCTTCGGGCCTGGTATAAACACGCACACCATTAACTCTTAGCTAGGACAGCCCCTTCATAAATTGTTCTTGAGATTCCATGGCTGACGACCCTGATTTTTCTCAACGCCCCTTGGAACCCGTTCTCGACGACGAGCAGGAACGGCAACGGGAAGCCCTACGCGATTCCGCTGATTCCATAGCTCGCCTTCTCGATTCAGTCGTACAAATTCCCGGGACTTCCATCCGTGTCGGATTGGATGCCCTATTGGGCTTGATCCCGGGGCTGGGCGATTGGATCGCCAATTTAATCGGGACCACGATTCTGTTCCTCGCCGTCAAACTCGAAGTGCCTAAAATCGTGATCGTCCGGATGGCGTTCAACCTGGGGATCAACACCCTCATCGGCACCATCCCGGGTCTCGGCGACGTGTTTTCAATTTGGTTTCGAAGCAACCTGAAAAATGCCCGGTTGTTACGGCGTTATACCAGTAAACGAACAACCCGCGCGACTCCCGGGGACTGGCTGTTCGTCATTGGATTGCTGGTCGGGACGTTTGGCATCGCCATCGGAACGTTTGTTCTGATCCTGTGGGGATTCAAGACGTTATTGAACTCGTGAACCCGTTTTCCTGAACCAGCATGGTGCCGAACACTCCTTTCAATACTGTGGATAACGTTCTCAAAATCTCGATAGCCGCTTCACTGCTGTCGTTAAAACTGCCTGGACTCCGATCTGCCCTGCCTGCAATGGTTTTCATATACTACATAACTGATCATCTTTCCACATCAGGCTTTTGTTATTTAAATTAAACTGATACGTCAGTTTTATTCAGGATGACATAATCATTGAAAAACGGTTAACTCTGTCCACAAATTTCCTTAATTACGTGTGGACTACCATGTTGAAAAGACCCATCCCCTCGCAAACCATGGACCATCAAGCAAATTGCCTATTTTTTGTGCAATCTGAATGAAGGTTCCGTTTCGGATTACGCTAGGCCTGTCCTGAGCCTGTCGAAGGGCCTGTCCTGATCCTTCGACTCCGCCCTCAAGCGGCCTACGCTCAGGATGCACGGTTTCTCGCTCCGTTCGTCCTGAGCGCCCTTCGACTCCAGGCGCGTGGCGCCTTACGCTCAGGGTGACCGGAGAGGCACCCGTTCGTCCTGAGCGTAGCGAAGCGAAGTCGAAGGGCTCATCAGACCTACTCCGACCCGCCTGCTTTTTACAGCAAAGCCACAGCCACGCTATCAATAAAGCGCAGACCCAAATCAGTCAATCTCACTCGTCCCTGCTTTTCCACTTGCAATAGCCCTTCTTCGCTCAATTGACGAATCGTGTGAAGCAAGGTCACTTTCTGTTCCATCGCTTTCACCTTGACCGACACTCCGGATAACATCCGCAACCCCCACACCATGCGTTCACGGTCTACCCGGTCAGGCGATAAACTCGTGACCTCATCCAACGGCAACGTTCCCCTTTTCAAGGAATCAGCATACCCTTCCAAATCGGCCACGTTTCCAAACCGGGCTTGGCCAAGGCAGGATTGCGCACTCGGACCAAGTCCGAGATACGGCTGGACTTGCCAATACCGCATATTATGGCGACATTCATAGCCGGTCCGGCAAAAATTGGAGATTTCGTATCGCTCGAATCCTGCGGCAACCAAACGTTCGACGGCTCTCTCTTCCAATGCGACTTGAAATTCCTGGTCAGGCTCTGAGCCCTTTCCCTGCATAACTTCCCGATAAAAAGGTGAACCTTCTTCCAACGTGTAGGCATAACAGGAGAGATGCGTGGGTGAGAGGGCAACGGCTTCGTCCAGAGTCCGTTGCCACGATTCCATCGACTGCCCGGGAAATCCGAACATCAGATCAAGCGAAATGTTCGTAAAGCCCGCGGAGCGAGCCCAGGAGATGGCTTGCCGCACCCCTCCCCCAAAAGCTCGTCCTCCCAAGTCCCGAAGTTCGGTCTGATCAAACGATTGCCCTCCGACACTCAACCGCGTAAACCCGGCTTGCCGGAGAGTGCCAAGACTCTCGGGGCTGACCGTTCCCGGATGCACTTCTATGGAAACCTCGGCATCGCCGTCCACCGCGAACCAATACCGGATGGCAGTCAAAATCCTGATGAGTTGCGGCGAAGTCAGAGTCGTCGGGGTTCCTCCACCAAAATAGATCGTGTGAACCGGTATCTTGCGGAGCCCCAGGTCATGCGCATACAGGCGGAGTTCATGCTCCAACCCGTCCAGGAACGTTTGAACGCGGTCCTCCCTGGATATCTCCATATAAAACGCGCAGAACCGGCAGCGTGCTCGACAAAAAGGGACGTGCACGTAGATGCCCAGATTCTCCGCATGAATCCGCCCAAGGGTCTTGTTGAAATCGGTTACTGTCGTCATCGGCCCGAGTCCTTCCTTCCGGAAGTGTAACGCCGAATCATCCGGCACTCAACGACACCCGGCACCTCTCCCTCGGCAACCATCTTTCTGGCCAACCGGAGGATTCTTGATCATTGCCACTCATTCACGATACAACGTCACGTCATCGCGGAACCGAATTCCTCACAGTACATTTCTGCTCACCACGTCGAATCAACCATCAGCCATTCGGAGGCACACACATGAATCAACACCCGACGCCCGAAAAAATCATGCACTTGGGCACGGCATTTTGGGGATCCAAGACCTTATTGAGCGCCGTCGAACTTGAAGTATTCACGGTTTTGGCAAAAGAACCGATGGATTCCTCAACCCTGCAAAAGCAACTGGGCCTGCACGAGCGAAGCGCTTTGGATTTTTTTGATGCGTTGGTGGCCTTGGGCATGCTGGACCGGCATGACGGGCTCTACTCCAATACCCCGGAGACGGACTTGTATCTTGATAAAGCCAAGCCGTCGTATATCGGCGGATTCCTGGCAATGATGAACGACCGGCTGTATGGATTTTGGGGCTCCCTGACCGAGGGTTTGAAAACCGGCCTCCCTCAAAACGAAGCCAAAGACGGGAAAAACATTTTTGACACCCTCTATAGCGATCCGGCCAAACTGGCGAATTTCCTGCAAGCCATGACCGGCGTCAGCATGGGCACCAGCAAAGCCATTGCCCGAAAATTTCCATGGCAGGATTATCGCACCGTGATTGACATTGGCTCGGCTCAAGGCGGGTTGATCGCCGAAGTCGGCAAGGCGCATCCGCATCTGACCGGCGGAGGCTTCGACCTCCCTGTCACCGGACCTATCTTTGAAGAATACGTGGCGTCATTCGGATTGAGCGATCGATTCAAATTTATACCCGGAGACTTCTTTGCCGATGAACTGCCCTCCGCCGACGTGCTTTCCATGGGGCATATACTGCACGATTGGGATTTGGAGCAGAAAAAGACGCTGCTCAAAAAAGCCTACAACGCCCTGCCCGACGGTGGGGTCCTCCTGGTCTTCGAAGGGATCATCGACGACGAACGCCGCAAGAATGCGTTCGGGTTGCTGTTGAGTCTCACGATGCTCATTGAAACCCCGGGCGGGTTCGACTATACGGGCGCGGATTGCTGCGGCTGGATGAAAGAGGCCGGCTTTCGGGAAACGCGGGTCGAACACCTGGCCGGCCCCGAATCCATGGTTATCGGCACGAAGTAGCGCCCTTGCGGGAAGATGGTGCTGGATAACAGAACTTTCCTCGGTCTGAACTCGTGCGCGGACAATACCCTCATTGCTACCCTTATTTAAGCGTTACTACCCTTATTCTTGCGGAAACGCCAGCGTGCCCCCGGCCCCTGCATGCCACGTCGCCGGATTTCTTCAACTCGGCCAAGAGGGTACGAATCCATTCGCGGCCGACGCCGGGACAGGCGCGTTCCAGGTCGCTTAGGCGAAATTCGTCCGGTTGTGCACGAATGGCATCGAGTACCCGCTCGGATTTGGTCCCCCGCGGGGCCTTGATCTGGCCGGCGCGTTGTTCCAACTCGACGTACGCGCGGCGGATGATCCCGAGCATAAAATTGAGCCAAGGCGTCGGTTCGTGTTTGCCCTCGTGCCAGCCTGAGGAACTGAGCCGGAGGCATTCGTAGCAGTCCTCCCGAGAATCCTCAATGAGGCGTTCCAAGCTGATGTAGCGACCAACCTCGTAGCCGTGCTGATAGAGTGCCAGCAGAGTGACCGGACTCGGCAATGAGGGGGCCCCCGATCTGTGGTCTACGGGTTCAGCGATTTTCTGACTTCTGTGAAGGGACCACGATTCTGGGACGCGCTACAGGGGTAGAATAGGCGAGACACGGCCCCTGCTGCGGAGTTCGAATCATGCCTGGTTAGAGAAAATGGCGAGTGAACTGGCACGATCATGGTGCCCCGCAAGGCGACGGCGGGTTGACGACATGGACCGCGCAGTTTCTCTAGAGAAACTGGGTGGTCAAGCGATTTCGCCGGCTAATTCAAGGACGGATTGTCGCGTTTCAGTGCCGAGGCGAAAACCCAAAGCCTCAAGCCGATCCATAACTGGTTTAACCGCTTCAAGAACGCCGCGTTCCTTAGCCAGTAGCATGAGTCCCAACGTGCCGGAAAACTTCAGGCCAAGGGCGAGAGCATGTTGCCGCGCACGTCGATCGTCCAGGATGAGCAAAGCATCCAGGGTTTCGAGTCCCAATGCAAGCACTTCCATTTCACCATCGCCCATGTTTGTAACAAGGGGCATCAACGTTCTGTCTCGCACGGAGCGGATGGTGAGCCACGGCAGGGCCGTCGGGTCAGGCAGATGAACGTTCCGACGCCGCCCTTCATTCAACTCCACGGCTACAGCCTCGGGAATCTGTACCTGGCCAAAGAGTTCCGCGAGGAGTTCCAGCCCGTCAGACTGATACAGGTATTGAAGCGGTGAGGTATTACAGATGACGGCGGGCATCAGTCAGGTCTCGGCGTAGTTCAGCACTCGTGAAGTGGAACGTGTCCACGCCGTAGTCTGCCAACTTCGTCAAAAACAAGGCTTTAGGGACGTTGGCGAATTTCGCTGCTGCCCCCGATGACAACCTGCCCATTTCGAAGAGCTTGACCGCCAGCAGCGTTCTTGCTTCCTGGCTGAACTGTTCGGGCGTCAACCCTAGGGCCAGCAGGACATCGTCGGTGTAGTCGATGGTGATTGACCTAGTCATATGATCTGTTCTCTGTAAGAATGGATACGCCACACCGAGACCAAACCATTTCTTTCTCTCTCTCCCATCCCGAAGGCGACCATCCTGTGGCCTGACCTGCGTATGTGTTTTCCTGCGTTGTGCCCCGATCCCCCTTGTTTGTGAGAAGAGGAGATAGCTTACCAAACAGTTACCGGTCGGCTCAACTCCCCGCAATTTCCTAGTTTTAGGTATTAGGTAATCTTATAGTTCCTCAGCGCTTCCTCAAGCGGGCTCGGTAGAGGGTTCGCGCGAGGAATCACGAACCTTCCATCTTCCTTCCAAGCCTTGCCATTCAACTGGTTTGTCGTCTCGTCAGCCTTCTTGACCAAATCGCAATGCTTGATAAGATACCAGTCCTCACGCTGTTGAAACAGCATCCACAAATCTTTGTACTCACAAAATTTCTTATTGATCTCATAGCCCCCGCTTTTCAACTGTATCAGCCTGGCAGTGCCGTCAACGCCAACCGCGACAAAATCGGCGCCACGCCAATCGTCGATCAGCCACGTACACTGAAATCCGTAGTCCGCCAGGATCGCGGACACTTTATGGTAGTGGTACACTTCCCGCTGCTTGTGATTGAGAGCCGAATAACAAATCCGGTTCAATCCATGTCCATTCATCGGGTAGCTGATTTCACCGAATTGTTTCGAGATTTCTTCGGGCGTCATTTGCTTGTCGAATTTGATATTGACGCTGTAGAAAAATTTCAAACATGATGGAAAAAAGATCGGTGTCTGTCGATACACACCATCCAGTTCTTCCTTATAAACAGGAATTCGAATATCTGAATCATCGTCTCGATGCTTAATAGCGAGATACTTATGGTCGCTTGTTGAGAATGAAATAACGCGCATAACACCCCTTTCGCTTTCTGGACATCGAGAGCCCGCACTCCTCCTCAATCGGTAAGGGTATTTGATCCTTAAAAATAGGAAACGCTCGATTGATATTCCGCTCAAAACTTGCCCAGTTTGGCGAGACTTTCATTAGTGCATTGACAGCGGCTAAATGTTCTTTTAATTGCGGATGCCCTAGATCAGGAGTAAACCATCAATGATGATGACTTTTGAGGGGACCCTGATCTTTGGGTCACGGGATCAGCGATTTTCTGACCTCTGTGTGTGCCACTGGGCGTGTCCTGCAAGAACGTCAGGTTCTTGAGAACCTGGTGAGGCCGTTGCCCATTGAAGTTCTGTTGCTAAGCCTGCATCTTCGCCAGAGCATCCGTCAAATCCTCAAACCAATGCACGTTCACGCACTCTTCCCGCAAGCTCCCGTTGTTCGATTCACTGGAAGCATGATCGGTCGGCTTGCCCGGCCGTGAGAATTCCAGCGTGATTTTGTTGGCATATGCCTAGGGGGCGTGAAGCAAGAAGTGTCTAAACTGTGAAGGAAGATGGGCAGGTCAGAATCACCCATGCAACGGGATCACATCGGCACGTGGCGCCCCGGTGATGTAGTCGGCCCATTTTTGCATCACCGATCGCCGTTGCTCGAACAGATCGGAGCGTTGATAGGACGCCTCAACTCCCTTGACGACATGGGCCAAACAGGTTTCGGCCACTTCTCGTGAGATCAGAGCCAACACCCACCGACCCTCCAACAGCTTTTTCTGGCAACTTACCCTGTCGGGTTATGTGATTGTCGGATGACGCCTGTCCTGATCCTTCGACTCCGGCCTCAAGAGGCCTACGCTCAGGATACACGGGTTCTCGCTCCATTCGTCCTGAGCGTAGCGGAGCGAAGTCGAAGGAAGCGTTGTCGGAGGGCTGGTCCGACCTACGGCTGCTACAGCCACTTGACAAAGAGTGGTAAATATACCACCTATTCGCAGATGGGTGCTGACCTATGGATGGTTCATGCCTTTCAGAAAAAATCAAGGAGGGGCACTTCAACGCCAAACAAGATATCGACGTGATTAAAGACAGGATAAAATGGCTGAAGGAGAATATACGATGAGAAAAGAACGACTCGAAGTTGTACGCGGTAGTGATAATCCCTTCCGGGACGCCGGCCTTCCCAATCCTGAACTGGAAAATGCCCGCGCCACACTGGCAGCAGAAATTATTGGGATTCTCAATCAGCAAAACCTCTCAAAACGAAAGGCCGCTTCTATCACGGGGATTGATCCGGCGGACGTCACCCGCATCCGAAATGCCGACCTCAAGGGCTTTTCCATGGACCGAATGATAAAAATCCTGGCAACCTTCAATCATCGAGTTGAGGTCAGGGTTCATCCGATCAGGACACGCAGATCGAAATCGGCAAACGTTTTGCACGCGTAACGCATCAGGGATCACTGGAAATCCGACCAGAGCAGCGTCGGCAACGTGACTGATATGGAGCAGGAAGGTGGTGCTCGGAGGCCAGATCCATTTTTCTTGACGTTACCTTTCAGGTTTTCCCGGCCTATCAATATAAACTCACTATATTCAATCCCCCCTCTCCCAGTGGGAGAGGGAAAGAAAAGCCAAAGACACTGGATGCCCGATCGAGCCGGGCATGACAGAAACTGCAAAGGCCGTTTTCCGTCTCCTGCGGGAATGGCCGAAGGTGACAAAGGGCTTGTGCTATGCCCTTGCTATGTTTTGCTATGATCTTGCGATGTTTGCTATGTTCTTGAGATGTTTTGTTGCGATGTTGCTATAAATTGCTATGTTTTCTGCTATGTTCTGCAAAGCAGGCGGACATGGTCTCCCTCTTCCAATCCGCAATCTCCAATTCCAAATCCACCATGCCGTTCGAGGAGCTAGGGTCTTGGCTTTTGTCTTTTGTAGAGATTGCAAATGCCCCTCACCCCGGCCCTCTCCCTCTGTACGGACCGGAGAGATAGGTAACAGGTGTTCGGGGACATGGGTAACACATTGTGCCTTATGGAGCGGAGCGGTGTAAATCGAGATCCGCCACATGTTGATGACAAAAATACACCCGCCAGCGCCCATCGTGCGGCGTCGGGCGGAGCGCGACCGGGTAGCCCCGAAACGCTTTGCTCAGCCGAAAGAGCCGCCCCCGGAACGACACTTCGCCTTGAGCCTGCACCTTCCGCACGAGATCCGTAGCGCCATACTCAATGGGCGGCAGGGTTTCGGGAAACGGGCGGGGACTGGGCTGATAGCGCGACGCGGGGACGGCCAGGGCGAGGGCTTCATGGGGGCGGTCCAAGTTATAGAGGGCCCGCCAGCGGTCAAAGTGGTGTTGGCAATGGGTCAGATCGAGAAAGGTGCGGTGATGCAGCAATTCGGTTTTGAGGGTCCGATGAAAGCGTTCATCCTTGCCCAAGGTCTGCGGATGCGCAGGGCGCGCATGGCTAATCCCGATCCCCAGGCGGATGCACCAGACGGTCAGCGGGGTGAAGGGACGGCCCGCCCGATCACCCCACGGCGCGCCGTTATCCATCAGCAGGCGGACGGGCAGGCCATAGCGCCGGAAGGTCGCGATCAGGTGCGCCTGCACCGTGGCCGTCTGTTCGTTGGCACAGGCTTGGAGACACAGGGCAAAGCGGGAACAGTCATCCAAGATGGTCAGGGGGTGACAGCGGCCGGGCCCCACGGGGAAATGGCCTTTGAAATCCATTTGCCACAAGGCATTGGGCGTGGCGTGTTCGAACCGCTGCCAAGCGGCCGGGCCGGGTGGCGTGGGGGGCAGGCACCCCTGCCGGCGCAAAATTGCGGTAATGGTACTGGGGGCCGGGACCGACGCATAGCCCAGGGTCTGCAAGCGGGCGTGCAGCTTTCGGCCGCCCCACGCCGGATGAGCGGTGCGGAGTTGGAGAATTGCGTGCTCCAAGCCGTCAGGGGTGCGCTGGGGCATGTGTTGCGGGCGGCGGGAGCGGGCCTGCAACCCTGGCTCGCCTTCGGCCTCATACCGGGCCAGCCATTTATACCCGGTCTTGGGGCTGATGGAGAACGCGCGACACAGGGCGCGGACGTTGCGGGCTGGTTGCGTGGCTAACATGATGAACTCTTTGCGTTGCGACATAGTGGACACCTCTTTCCATGGCATGGTCGATCTCCCTTTCGATTGGGGTGAACCATGCACTGTACAGGTGTTACCTATGTCTCCGAACAGGTGTTACCCATGTCCCCGGTCTATACACCCCTCCTTGTATCTAAGAAAGGGTGTATACTGCATGCTATTTTATTCACCGATAGAGCCGAACAGCCCGACCCTCCTACGGGCGCCCAAGCCCGCTTGTAAGCACGGTGCGTTCGGCTCGGCCTCTCGGCAGCCCGCACAGTTGCCTGGGCCGTGTGAGCCCGGATCAGTTGGCAAGGTAGGGCGACGTGGGAGAGGCGCCTCAGAACAAGGAGCCAGTTATGGACTCGACTCAGACTTATGTCGGCATTGATGTGGCCAAAGCGACGTTGGATGTCGCCAGCGTTCCCCCACGCGTGACCACGACCGCCCCGAATACCGAGGCGGGGATTCAGGCGTTGGTGCCTCAATTGCAGGCGCTGGCGCCCGAGCGGATCGTGGTGGAAGCCACGGGCGGGTATGAACTGCCCGTGGTCCGCGCGTTGGTGGAAGCAGCGCTGCCCGTCATCGTAGTGAATCCGCGGCAAGTGCGGGATTTCGCCAAAGCGACCGGCCAGTTGGCGAAGACGGATACCTTGGATGCGCAGATCCTGGCCTTGTTTGCCGCGCGGGTGCAGCCCCCGGTCCGGCCCCAGCCGGATGCCGCCACCATGGAATTGGCGGCGCTGCTGGCCCGGCGCCGGCAAGTGATCGAGATGCTCACCGCCGAACGCCACCGCTTGGGGCGAGCCGCGGCGGCCCTCCGCCCGGGGATTCAGGCGCACGTGGCTTGGTTGACCCAGCAATTGACCACCTTGGACGAGGACCTCACCACCCGCATTCGGCACAGCCCCGTGTGGCAGGAGCAGACCGATTTGCTCCAAAGTGTGCCCGGCGTCGGCCCCGTCCTGAGCCGCACCCTCGTGGCGGAGTTGTCGGAATTGGGCACCTTGACGCGGCGCCAGATCGCCGCGCTGGTGGGCGTCGCCCCCCTCAACCGCGATAGTGGCACGGTCCGAGGGCCGCGCACGTGTTGGGGCGGCCGCGCCCCCGTTCGGACGGCCCTGTATATGGCGACCTTGGTGGCCACCCGCTGTAACCCGGTCATCCGGCACACGTATCAGAGCCTGTGTGCCCGGGGCAAAAAACGCAAGGTGGCGTTGGTCGCCTGTATGCGCAAATTGTTGACGATTCTGAACGCGATGCTCAAACATCGAACGTCTTGGCAAGAACAGAGGCATGTAACTCCTTAATCCCCACCCAGACAGTTGCTTACAAAGGAGGGGAACCAGGGCACAAAAGGAAGCAACAAAACCTGGTAACGAATGACTAAACACATACAAGAATGACCCATTTGGGCTATTGTTGTATCAATGACGGACGAAGGATGTTCTGGAATCTACGGAAGAAAATCAGCGCTGTTTTCCCATGGGCTGGCACGTGATCCAGGTTTCACAACTCCACACATAGAATTGCACGATCAGCCACAACAGCAAGGGGATCGCAACCGCCACGAGCATGGCAAAGAGCAGGACGCGAACGGGCACCGGAAGTTTTTTTATCAGCGTGGAAACCATCGAGTCACGCAGCCCTACGTCAGCCCGCGTTTTTGCAGATAGTCGCGGTCGATGACCGGAGTTGCTTTTTCCGGCAGTCTGCCGCTGGCTTGAAGCAGCCGCTCGACGTATTTGCCGATCAGGTCCGATTCCAGGTTGACGGCATCTCCGGGTTGCTTCATGCCCAAGGTGGTGACCTTGGCCGTGTGGGGAATAATCGCCACGGACACACCGTTCTCCGACACGCTGTTGATTGTCAGACTGACGCCATCCACGGTAAGCGATCCCTTGGAGATACAATACCGGAGAATGGGCTCCGGCACCTCAAGCGTCAGCAGTAAGGTGTTTCCCGTTTGCGTTCGTTCTCGGAGGATGCCCTTTCCATCCACGTGCCCCGTCACGAGATGTCCACCCAGACGGTCATTCAGTTTCAACGCTCGCTCGAGATTTACCGCCGCACCTGCCGTGAGCGTGCCCAGCGTGGTGACACCCAAAGTTTCGACCGAAACGTCGACAGCAAAGTCCGTTTCGCCGACCTCAGCGGCCGTCAGGCAGGCCCCCGAGACACTCACGCTTTCACCAAGCTGGAGATCCTTGAGAACGGCACCTGCTAAAATCGATAAACGCGCACCGGCCAATCCGCGCGCCAGGGATTTGACCACGCCCATTTCTTCGACAATCCCGCTGAACACGTTACTTGTCCTTGTCGTCACTCAGAAAAACACTGCGAAACACGAGGATAAACACCACGATCAAGACGACGACGCCCGCCGCGGCCAACACGCCAATGACGACGTCGCCCGTTGTCATCGCTTCTTCCATGCCCGGTTATCCTTTCCGTCGAGTTCCGGCGATCACGGGAGAGCCATTACACACCCGACCGCCGGCAGGTCGCCACCCAAAACCCTGCTGCCGTCATCAATTGCAGGCATCCGATAATCGTGAAGGCCCCAGTATAACTGATTGCGGCGACGAGCACACCTGCTACGATCGGTCCGCTCGCATGTCCGATATCCATGATGGTGCCACGCAGCCCCATGCCGGCTCCAACGTTCTCGGCCTTTCCCAAGTCCGCGATCATCGCGGCCGATGATGACGTAATGATCGCTTCACCAAATCCGAACCCCGCCGCGCACAGGGCCAACCAGCCCAACTGAGTCGTTTGCGGAACGGCCATGATGGCAAGCCCGCAAACCAACAGGCCCAGCGCAATCAACGGCCGTCGTCCAACGCGATCCGATACGCGTCCCATCACCGGCTTGGAGAGGAACGATATGAACCCCTGTATGCCAAAGAGGATTCCGCTTTCTGCCAGACTCAATCCGATGGAAAGCCCGTATAACGGCAGAAACGCCATCAGGATGCCGTTGGCCATCATCTTGGAGGCCTCCGCGACACTTGCCGCCACCATGCCGAGATGTCGCAACACGGCCCGCAACCCATGCAGCACGTTCGAGAAAAGCACTTTGGCTTCCAGTTTCACGGGACGCGCCGGGGCCGGACAGCACCACCAAAGCACCAGGTACAATATGAGCCCGACCAGTCCGAACGCGCCGCCGGTGAGAAACGTTTCCGTATAGCCGGCCGTGTCGATAATCCATCCACCCAGCATCGGCCCTAACAAGGCTCCACCCTGTGCGGCGGAGGTGTACCAGCCCAATGCCGCGCCTCTTGTCGCGGGATATAAATCCGCTACCATCGCAAGGGCCAACGGCGTAAACACGGCCGTGGCCAATCCATGAACTACGCGCAATACCGTCAGGACTTCCAAATTCGATACCAACGGATAGACAAAGGGGGGTAACGCAAAAGCCAGGACGCCGACCAGCATCAAGCGTGAACGGTTCACCAAATCGGACAACGTGCCGACCGGGAGCTTCAGAACGATACCCGTCATGGTGGAGGCTGCGACGATAAACCCCACCGTGACCGGTCCCGCGCCCAACGATTCGGCAAACGGCGCCAAAGCCGGCATGCGGACGAGGTTGTAGCTGACAAAGGAACAAAATCCTACGCCACACAACAAAAGAAAAATCGGCACGACAGTCATTCGTGTACGTGTTCACTCATGCGTTGACGATTCCCCCTTCACCTCGGCCCTCTCCCGCGGGAAGAGGGGGTTGGAGAACAGTATCGGGCGTGCAATTCGGCGGCGAATTCGCGGACACCGACAGCTTCCAGGGTGCTCGAAATCGGGTAGCGGTCGTCACCGGCATGGACGACAAAAGCCCGCGACGGCTCAACGTCCGCGCACGCGAAGTGGAATCCCCGCTCGACGCTCGCAGACAGGGAACGTTTGACTTCAACCGCCCACCGTGCGCCGTCATCATGCTCGATCACGAGATCGATTTCAGCCCCGACAGTCGTTCGATAGAAGAACGGTTTCACCGATCGCGGCAGGACGGCAAGCAGTGTCTCGAGCACGAACCCTTCCCAACTCCTGCCGACCACCGGATGCCCCGCGAGTTGCTCCAGCGACGCAATGCCCAACAGGGCATGCACCAGACCGCTGTCCCGCACGTATACCTTCGGTGACTTCACGAGACGCTTGCCTATATTGATCCGGAAGGGCGGTAACCGGCGCACCAACAGCAAATCAGTCAATAGATCAACGTAGCGGGTGACCGATTGCGCGCTCACCTCCAGCGCCCTGGCAAGATCCGAAGCATTCAGGATCGCTCCCTGACGGTGGGCAAGCATCATCCACAGCCGATCCAGGGTCGTGGCCGGGACGCGCGAACCGAACGACGCCACGTCACGCTCCAGGTAAGTACGGATAAAGTCCTTGCGTAAGGCCAAACTGTCCCGGTCGCTGTCGGCCAGATAGCTGTCAGGGAACCCGCCACGCAACCACAGCCGCTCACGCGACAGGCGTGCGTCCTCGATCTCAAGTGCGGAAAAAGGTGCCATGTCGATGTATGCGATACGCCCGGCCAGGGTTTCGCCGGATTGGCTCAGCAAGTCGATCGAGGCGGACCCCAGGATCAGGAACCGCCCCTTGCCCTTTCCTTTACGCCGGCCCCTATCGATCACGCCACGCAGGACCTGAAACAATTCGGGCATCCGGTGGATTTCGTCGAGGATGACGAGCCGATCTTCCGCGTTGTCGAAGAACAGCACGGGTTCACCAAGCCGGTTACGATCATCTCGATCTTCGAGATCAAGATAGAGCGCATTGCGCTGGCGACCAATCTCCAACGCCAACGTGGTCTTGCCCACTTGCCGCGGCCCAATCAGGGCCACAGCGGCTTGACGGCGAAGTGCGTCTTCGATGTCTCGTGCAATAAGTCTTTTTATCATCATTGAATTTTATCCATAATATGGACAAAATACAATGATAAAAAGAATTGAAAGCAACAGAACTACTGACTCGCAAAAGATGCTTTGTAAGATGAATTACTGAAGGAAGAAAATCCCCTGAGAAGTCTTTTACGATGACAACATTTCAGAAATTATCTGTTGTCACCCTCGTCAACTTGATCCATGGTCTCTTGCTCCAGCTCGGGAACTTCTTCATATCTGGAGCTAAACTCTGTTCCCTCTGTTTCAGGGCGCGCATTCGGGTACAGGCGTAACAAATCCCATTCATTGATAGCAGATCGCACCTTGTACCTCATTCTGCCTTGAAAACCCGCCCCGCCCGCCTTTCCCTCTTTTCGCGGTGCATCCCAGCCATACGCAACGCTGTAGATCTCTCTCAGTTTCTCGACGGTTGCGTTCACGTCTTCGTCGGTCGGAGAGATTAATGGAATCGTTTCCCGTTGAAGAATATTCATGCCCGTTTCAGCCCTGGCTGCCACGGCATCCTCTCCACGCGAACGCAACCATTGGGCGGCCTTGTGACGGTCCCGCTTGCCGGCATCATCCAGAACAGCCGCTGTAAAGTCGCTTGTCACCGTACCAACGACGACAAGCCCCGGACACGCTTCATCTTCGACTTTTCCCAACCAGCGGGCAAGCTCTGCATAGGATTTGGCTCTCTGCGGCAGAGTGTAAGAGCCAACTAATTCAAGCTCATCCAACAAAACAACCCATCCTTTATACCCGGCACCCTTTATCAACTCCGTTGCAAAACGTAACCGTTGTGGGGGCAATTCCTTCGCTTTCGGTGCTTTGAAAGAATAGTTAGGCAACTGACCTATTTGTCTGAGACCATCCTTGACTGTGGAAACCTTGATTCTTTCTCCAGACCAGAACGACCTGATGTCGCTCATAAGTTCAAGATCGCGTACCCTTTCATGGACCATCAAGGTCGCAGGGAATATACGGTGCAGTCCATTCTGCCCGAAATTGGCCCACTGAAAAAAACGAGCGTATGCTCCTGAAGACCCCTCAAGTCTGAGCCCGAGTTCTTCCATTAGCTGCCCGGTCCCGTCCGGCATCCGTCCATAGTCTACTGCGGACTTGAACACCTTATTCAAGTTATAGAAGGGGGTTTCTTTACTGATCGTTAATTTGCTGCACACAAAACCTTGCGATAACGCTTGATGTTCTAGGTATGAAAGCAGATGAGATTTCCCCGTTCCAAAATCACCAGCAACTAGCATACCCAAGGCACCAGAAGGAGGCTTGTCCTGTTTCATTGCTCGGGACAGTAGTTCCTGAAATTGACTTTCCGCCTTCGGTTGGTGACAGCCCAGGATCTTGACGGCTGCTTCGTTCGGGACACCGTTCCGCAACCCTTCCAACGCCCGTCTACAAGTCAGCGAATTGTTCTCGTCTGTAGCGATAGTCATGGGGTCGATCCTTTCTTCAGGAAAGTCGAACCAGGGAAGCTATGGGGTTTACCAGATTTTTATCCCGGACATCATCCATGATTCTTGTCATAAGGGCTTCATAGAGACCAAAACCTCTGGAACGAGCGTCTTCATCCAGGAACACGCTATTCGTCACGATCACCAGCAACGTTCCGCTCAACCGGTCTATTCCATCGACAAACTCTCTCAGAATCTCGTAGTGGTCCATGACCATTGCTTTTGTATAATATCTGTGACCATCCTTCGGATCGGAAGACAGTGTGATACGGGAGTTGTCGAGCAGTATCACCGTCCCCGCATACCCCACGTGTTTGGACCAGAAAAGGCCTGATTCAAGGAAATGTCTTGCCGTCGTCCGGTTTATGGCCGTATAGATTGAAAATGGCCTCACACTGCTTATTCTCGTATTTTCTCCCGTCAACCAATTAATCAATGGTTGAGCTATGTATTCTTGATTTGGATGAACATTTTCGCGCAGGCACAGGTGACTCATAGCTACTCTGAAATCCTTAGCCATTTGATATTCCGTGGCGACTTTGGCTTCTAATTCAGGGCGCAACTCACGGAGAACAGACTCTAAATCGAGATTCTTATTTTTCCTGCCTATGGCCTTAAAAATATTTTCCGCATCACCCGGGTCAATGTCATCGACTCTATATCCATACTCTTTTGCTAAGCGCAAAATAAAGCGTCGAGCCAAGAGTCGCCAGTTCACCTGTCTCGCCATCCCGAAGAAGATGTCCTGCGGCATATGAACCCTGAGATCCGCAGCATCAAGCTTGATAACAAGGTAATCTAAGCCCCGGCTTTTGCTCTCTACGGCTTTAGACAACTCCGGTTTCAAGTCATCTTTCGTCACGGCAAACTTGATGGACGAACCGCCATCTTTGATGAAAGTCGATAAGTATTCGGAGTCAATATGCCGCAGCCAATCGTGAAGTGGTATGGTGTTCGCCATTATGCACCTCCGAAAAATTGGATGCCGTAGTACGTCACTCTTTGTCCATCAGGACCTACGAAGTGGAAAGTATCTTTCGCTCTTTTCGTGCCCGTAGAGGACGGGAAAGATACACGTGCTCCCGATTTGGTGGATAGAATTCCACTGCCTTCCAAGACATAGAGATCCCTGGCAAATTCGATTTGACTATATTCACGTTCGCTTCCGGGCAAAGAGGTAAATTGCTCATATATCCTGGCTAACAGTACGACAGAGGCCTGTTCCCTCGATACGAGCAAATACCTCTTATACAGGGCTTCCAGAAAAACACCCGGCTTGAATCGAGGCGGCTTTTTCTGGTTCTCTTTCAGAATTTCCGTAAGGTGGGACGGTCTTAAAGTTGCCACCTTCTTTCTATCAATTCTCACGGTTCGGTCACCAGGCAGGACATGAACTATGGACGGATAAGAAATCAACTTGCCGTCTCTTTCATGGATGTCTAATCCTTTTTCTGCGGCAGCATCACGGAGTTCCTTTGTATAGTATTCTCTGAGGTATGCATCTTCTTCCTCATCCTTGAAAGACCAAGTTTCAACCGCGTTTGTAACAGTTTGACTGAGAGAGCCCCGCGCATCCTTGAGGTTTGAACAAGCCTTTTTGATTGCGCTGATGTTTCCTTCCTTCGCCGCCTTTTGTAATGCCTTAGCCAGTTTTTCCATGCCTTTTACAGCATTGAGAGCCGAATCCGCAGCTTTTTCCGTATCACTGAACGCCTGTTCAAAGGTATCCACCAATGACTCCTTTCCGCACGTCTCAAAAAGACAATCCTTCCTTTGCTACCGCTCGAAAAAAAAGCTATTCGCTCACAAGAAACGTATCAAAATAACTTCGGTTTTTCAGCATTAAATTTGTTCAGTCTGTCAAAACGAAAACGACAAGCGCAACAAGCCCTTACAGGCTTTTGTTGTTTTCACATTCAAGATGTACTATAGACCTTTGCAGCCCGGCACCCGCAACCTTTCCGGATTCCTAGTGACCCATGACGACGCGCTTTACTGAACTGTCCATTCTATTTTTCAGCGTGGCCAAGTGGTTTCTCCTGGCCAGTGTCGTGGGCCTGCTCGTCGGTCTCTCCTCCACCCTGTTTCTCATCCTGCTCCAGAACAGCATCGCTCTCACGCAATCATTCCCCTACATATTTCTTCTCCTGCCGGTCAGCCTCGCGCTCTCCGGGGTCATGACGACCAAATTTGCTTTCAGAGCTCGAGGGTACGGCACGGAGCAAGTTATTCGTGCCATTCATCAAGAGGGTGGCAAAATCCACCCTCGCGTGATTCCCGTCAAATTCATCGCCACGATCGTCACGATCGCGAGTGGAGGTTCCGCAGGCAACGTCGGACCCTGCGCACAAATCGGCGGAGCGTTGTGCTCGGCATTCGGACAATTTATTCGCCTGGAGGACATAGATCGAGTACGACTCGTCGTTTGCGGTATCAGTGCGGGCTTCGCCGCGGTGTTCGGCACCCCGGTCGCCGGGGCCCTGTTCGCCATTGAGGCACTCTGGATCGGGCGACTTTCCTACGGGGCACTGTTTCCTTCACTGGTTTCGGCGTTTGTGGGACATCAGGTTGCCGCAAACCTGGGAATTGCGTATCTCCCGCCCGTAACACCATCGATTCCGTCGTTGAATATTCCCTTTTTTCTCAGCGTAGGATTGGCGGGAGTCACGTTCGGCATGGCGGCCTTTATCTTCGTGGAAACTATGGGACTCGGAAAACGGCTCGCAATTTCGACCAAGACGTCCTCCGTGCTGACCGGCGTGATCGGCGGTTCGATCCTCATCGCCGTGACATTTCTTTTTTCAGACGAGTATCTCGGTCTGGGCTGGACGACGGTTGCTCAAGCGCTCAACGGCGACGACCTTCCCTGGTACGCCTTTGCCGTCAAGGCCGTCACGACCAGCGTGACGCTGAACTTCGGCGGCAGCGGGGGCATTCTGCTTCCGCTCTGTTTTTACGGGGCCACCCTGGGGTCGACCCTGGCCCACGGATTGGGGTTGGACCCCGCCACCTTTGCCGCGCTGGGACTCGTCAGCGTGTTGGCCGGCGCCACCAATACGCCCATTGCCGCCATTGTCCTGGCCATGGAATTGTTCGGACCCGGCATTGCGCCGTACGCGGCCACGACATGCGCCATGAGTTACCTGCTCACGGGCCATCGAAGCGTCATTCCCACGCAACTGCTGCACGAATCCAAGTCCCCGTCGTTTGCGCTCGCGTCTCAACAGGAAATCGAAAGGGTCACGTTGGCCATCAAATCCCGACACACGACGTTCACAAAACTTTTCTTCGGTAAACGGTCTTCCCCCAAATCGTCTGACGAGTAACCGTCTCGCACCAGGCCTCGTCAAGCGGCGGCCTTCTTTGTGCTCCCGGCAAGATCCTGTTACACTTTTCTGCATTCATGCCGCCTGCCATACACCCAGTCGAACTGCTCCGCGTCCTTCGGCACCAACGTCTGACCCCGGCCATTGTCTTTTTGACGTCCCGGCGCGCCTGCGACGAAGCCATCGGGAGCTTCGAGCACCGCCAACTCCCCATTCCGCCGACGCGATCGGCGGCCATCACGCAGGTACTGGACCAAATGATTGCCGAATATCCCAGTATCGCCGACCACCCCCTCATCCCCACGGTTCAACGCTATGGGGTGGCGGCCCATCACGCCGGGCATTTGCCGTCCTGGAAGATTGCCATCGAAGAACTCATGCGTCAGGGATGTCTCGATGCGGTCTTCGCCACCACCACTCTGGCCGCCGGTGTGGACTTTCCCGCCCGCACCGTCGTGATTACCCAATCGAGTGTTCGCAAGGATCGCGATATCATGGAATTGACCGTCAACGAAATCCAGCAACTCGCCGGCCGCGGCGGAAGACGAGGGAAAGATTACGTGGGTTTCGTCGTGGTCACGCCGTCGCCGTACATCGACCTCGGCCCCATCGCCAACGGGCTCACGAACCACCCGGAACCGATCGACAGTCAATTTGTCGTGTCCTATCCCATGGTCCTGAATCTCTTGAAAGCCCATTCGATCGACCATATTCAACCCATTCTAGAAAAGAGTTTTGCGCAATTCCAGCTCAATCATCGCGCCGATACGTATGAAACGAAACTGGATGACGTAGAAGCGCACCTGGAAGCCTATGGCCAGCGGGAATGCGCCGACTGGATTGCGCAGTGGCAGTCCTTCAGTCTTGCCAAGAAACGCCGCTCGCATCATCGCCGGAAAACGCAGCACGACCCGCCGGAAGTCTCGGCCCAATTGGCGTTCCTGACGCCGGGTCGCGCGATCGAACTCTCCAAGAATCACGCCATCGTCCTGCGTCAATATCGAAGCCGTGGACAAGGAGCTCCCATGTTGACCGTCATGCGAAACGGCGGACGTATTGTGGAATATCCCGCAAGCGCGGTGACCGCCGTGATCGATGAAGTAATCGACGTCACGGAAGCCCGCAGGTTTCCCTGGTGCACACCGCAGAGCCTAGATCACGCCGTCGAAACATTGGAACAATTTCCCGCTCGCTTGCGACGTCTCCCCATTCGCGTGGACCAGGACGGCGCTGACAACCCGATCCTGACCGAAACGCTCAGGGACGAGTTTCCATGTCCGACCTGTCCGGCCCGTCCCGCGTGTCAAAAGGATCATCCGCAGGCCCTGAAGCTGCGGCAGGAAGAGCATCGACTGACGAAGACCATTCATGCCTTGCGCACCGAACTCTGGCATCGCTTTCAGCAACACATCGAAGTGTTGCAGAAGTTCGGCTACCTGACCCCGACGTGCCAACTTACGTCCGAGGGCGACTGGGCTCGCCTCATTCGCATCAATCATTCGCTGCTCATTACGGAACTGATCAGAATGGGAGCGTTTGAAGGAATCAACGCCTCACTCCTGGCCGGCGTGTTGGCCAGCATCGCCCATGACGACGACCGGCCGGCCTCTTTTGCCGGACGCTCTCAGGCCTTAATTTCTACCCTCGGACAAGTTCGGAAAGTGGCTCACTCGTTGTCGGCCTATGAAGAGCCACCCCTGCTTCGGCTGGATGTCGCAGCGATCGTCGACCGGTGGATCGCCGAACCCACCATGCCATGGAACGAACTCATTCGAACGACCACCATGGCGGAAGGTGATATCTATCGACTCCTGGCCAGAACCATGGAATATCTCTCGCAACTGCATGGCTTACGTTCGACGCATCCCGGGCTGGCTGATATCGCGAGGGACGCGATGGACGTCATGCGCCGGGACGTGTTGCAGGAATTGCCGTGAGAAACAAAGAAGAGAACACATGAACCGGGTAGATGTATGACGAAGGACGCCTTGGCAAACCAACTAGCCGGTCTGTCCGTCAGGCTGCTTCACCGGCTGGGGAAGAACCGGGTGCCGCGACATTTCCGAATGGGAAAGAACCGGCTGATTCAAACACTCCTGGAGTTGCCACCCGAGCAGCGAGCGGAAGTGGAAACAGCCCTCGCGTCGCTCCTGCAAGCACCCGCACGCCCTCCGCAACCGCCCAAGCCCGACAAAGTCGCCAAGACGAAACGCCCGTCCGAGGTAGTGTCCCGGCCTGCTCCATCCGACCAGCCGCACGGCGTACCGGCAAGACCGGCTATCAGCATACAAGCGCTGTTTGAAGGGATCGGCGTGCCTCCGCCTCAACCTTTCAAGCCTGACGTCTGGCAACAGGAAGCGATCGACCGGTTGGCAACCAACGACGTGATCTTGAGCGTGCCCACCGGCAGCGGCAAAACCTACGTGGCTGTCGAAGCCATGCGGCGGGCCATTGAGGCCGACCGGATGGTCATCTACACGTCCCCCCTGAAGGCACTCTCAAATACAAAACTCACGGAGTTTTCGCAGATCTTCGGTGCCGATCAGGTCGGCATTCTCACGGGCGATCGTCGCGACAATCCGCAAGCGCCGATTCTGATCATGACCACGGAGATCCTGCGGAATTTACTGTACGATGCCGCCAGCGGTGAAATCGACATGCGCTTGGATACCTTGGGGTTGATCATTCTGGATGAATCGCAGTTTCTGGCCGATCGAGAACGGGGAGTGGTCTGGGAAGAAACGATTATTTTCTGTCCTGCGCAAGCGCGACTGCTGCTGCTGTCGGCCTCTATCGGGAACCCTGACGAAATCGCCGCATGGATCAGTTCCATTCGATCCAGGTCCTGTCACCTGATCCAACATCGCAATCGCTCCGTCCCACTTCGCGCGGCGTATCTCGATCCCTCAGGGAAACTCGCCCCCTTCTTCCGCACGCGGGACATTGCCCGCGGTCGAGGCTATACCCTCCATCCCGAGACCAAACGCCTGTTTGCGAACTACGAAGATCACACCCTCGGCCCGCGCTACAAACGCTGAAGTTCAGGCGGACGGCACCCTTCGGCTTCGCTTCCTTCGACTTCGCGCTGCCGCGCGACGCTCAGGACAGGCAGGGCAGGCCGTGCGCGGCCCCTACAAACCACTCCCTCTCCCCTTGAGGGAGAGGGGGTTGGGCGCTGCTCGTGCAAACATCGCATTGCTATGCTTGCTATAGTTTTGCTATGTCATGCTATGATTGTGCTATGTTTTTCTGTGATGTTGCTATGTTTTTCTGTGATGTTGCTATGTTTTGCTATGAATGTGCTACGACTTGCTATGTTTCCTGCCATGTAATGCTATGATTTTGCTATGTTCCGCAAAGCGGGCAGAGAACGGGGAGGAACAGGACACGGTCGCGCCCGACGCAGGCTCGATATTCTGTCAACGCCTGTCCTGAGCATTCTTCGACTTTGCTGTCGCTACGCTCAGAACGAACGGAAGAGAAACCGTTCATCCTGAGCGTAAGGCGCAACACGCCTGAAGTCGAAGGAAGCTTGTCGAAGGGGCTGGGGTGAGGGGGAGCCTATGTGAGCGGGGAATCCTTTCACACTAATGCTTTCTTTCCTCGAAACGCGACAGATCAAAAACAGCAAAAAGCGGCAGGTGGTCCGAATACTCGTCCGCCTCGATACGAAAAGATGTTTTTGCTTCCACTATCAGGCTATCCAGGGTCTGGTTGTAAATGACGTGATCGATGGCGTAAGGGTATTTCGGATTAATTATATCGGACTTCGGATGTTTGACCCCGTGCAGCGCTTCTTCCAAGTCAACATATGTTCCGGTCTTGCCACCGGCTTCCAGTCGTAACCACACTGCGTCGCTCAACCAGTCAAGCTGCCTATTGAAGTCACCGGCAATGATAAAATTCTGTCCTGAGCGGTCGCGAGCATTGATCCAGGCAGACAATACGTCAATCTGCTTATTGAGGATACCGCACTGATTGAGTTTTTTGCCCTCCACGGCTTGGTACGTACATTTCGATTTCAGGTGTATGGAAAGCAGGTGCAATGGCGCGCCGGTTGCTGCCTTGTTTCCCTCGTCAACGTGCTCCAAGACGAGATAGACACCCCTGCGTCCCGCATCATAAGCGTCTTCCAGTTCCCTGACGTCGGGTTGTCGAACCGCCCGTAGCCCCAGGCGCTCACTCATGTCTTTGCGAACGGCAAATCCCGTACGTTGCATCAACCTTTTGTTGACGGAATTAGCGGATTTAGAACAGGCTGCAAATTCACGGCTGGATCTTTCCGATATGTGAATATCATAATCCGCAACCGGAAATATTCTCTTTGCCGCGCTCAGGTTCTCTACTTCCTGGAACGCAACTACGTCCGCCTTGGTCCGGTTCAAGTACTTCCTGATATCCTCATACTGCGATGCGTCCCGTGGCTGGCAACCCTTGCCATCATCAGCAGCCAGGTGTTCAATATTCCAGGTGGCCAGAGTGAAAGTCCGGTCGTCGGCAATACCCGGAACGGGCACCCATATCAGCAATAGCGTGCTAACCAGCCAACATGGTATTTGCCGGACGGCCAAATGGAGAGTGCGGTGAACGTATTCAGAGAACGTGTTCACAGGAGCCGGCGAGAAGTTTTCTTATCCGCGGCCGGATCTTTATGGGGCTGGCAGACGTCGCATTGACACATCCGACGAAGCTGTCCGAACGCATACAACCCGGTATCATGCCCGTCACTCCAAACCAGGCGCAGGGCATAATGTCCAACCGGTTGAATGTCCTTCAGCATGATCAGCATCGGCACGTCATCGGGTTTCAGTTTCAGTTCTCCGGTCCATTCATCCGTACAGGCCGCACAGGGACAGTGTAACCGCAGATACCGGATTGGATAGACGCCCTGGTGCCCATCGCTCCACGTGATGCCGAACACGCCCTTCTCGATCCACTTCATGTCTTTAGGATGAACAGTCTCCGTACTCATGGCTCAATCGATTTTGAATTTCTGATTGTGGATTGCTGATTGATGAATGACCTTCGTGTGCATGGATCGTTTACTTTCTTGCCAGCACGTCTTTTTGCGGGAGGCCATACGGAACCGGGACCGGTTCCGCGACCAAGAGGTCTTTTTCCGGCAACCGTTTCCCGACAACGGATCTTGCATAGGTTTCGACTATGTTTTCCACTTCTCGCCTCACTTGCCCCGTTGCTTTCAGACGCGTCGCCCGTGCAAATGATATCCGCCCGGCTTGACGAAGAAACGCCGTGCTCCCTTGAGACATCGGCAAACAATAATCCCAACTGCCCCGATCACACGATCCGCACAAACGCCCTCCGGCCGACGGCGAAAACCGGGAACGTTGCTCTCCCAAATCCCGGCTACAGGACGCACAGCGATCAACCTGTGGTTGAAACCCCGAATGGCTCAGGATATGAATCTGAAAAATCAACGTGAGTAATTCCGGATCACCCGTTCGGACCAGCGTTCGTAACCCTTCCAGCAACGTTTGATAAATCGTGGGATTCGGATCACGGTCCGCGGTCACGCCGTCGACCAGGGCCACCATACGGGAAGCCGCACAGATCAGGGGCAAACTCTCTCGCAATGAACTGAAGAATTCGAGGCTATCGACGTGGCTGATCGATGCCAGGCTGTCGTTGCGTTTGTTAAAGAACGTGAGATTGATCGACGAAAACGGTTCAAGCATACCGCCGAATCGGCTTTTCATCCGCCGCGCACCGCGCGCGATTCCTCGAACCTTGCCAAGCCGAAGTGAAAAAAACGTGAGAATACGATCGGCTTCGCCCCAGCGCATGCTTTTCAGCACGATCGCTTGTGTGGTGACTAGGGCCATATGAAGAAAAGACGCGCGAAAAACCCGGCAAATTCAGAGTGGGATGACCAAGAACCCATTCCCCCCTCACCCCAGCCCTCTCCCACCAAGGGAGAGGGTGCGTGGAGATGGCACGATTACCTCAGATATTCCAACATCATCGTTGCGAATCCGAGGTAGATGCTGACGCCCGTGATGTCCATGGCCGTGGTGATAAACGGCCCTGCCGCCACGGCCGGATCAATGTGGAACTTTCGTAAGAGCAAGGGAGTGACCGTAGCCATACTGGACGAAATCAGAAACGTAATCAGTATGGCCCCGCCAACGACCATGCCCAGATACCCGTTTCCCTGCCACACCCAACCCGTCAGAAAGAGCAACACGCCGCAGATCACGCCCAGGAGCAACCCGATACGCAGTTCCCGAAATACGACCTTCCAAATATCACTGTGTTCGACGCGGCCTGTCGCCAGTCCCCGAATGATCAGGGTCGAAGATTGGATCCCCAGATTTCCGCCCATCGCCGCAATCACGGGAATGAAGGTCACGACGGCCACGACCTCCTGAATCGTAAACCGGAACCACCACAGGATGAGTCCCGACACGAGGCTTCCGGCCAAATTGGTAAACAACCAGGGAAACCGCAGGCCCGCGGCCAAAAGACTGGGGGTGCTCATCTGAGCATCTTCTTCGGTGGCCCCGGCCATCTTCAGCATATCCTTGGTGTCTTCATCCCGAATGACATCCACCACGTCATCTACCGTAATGATCCCCACAAGCCGGTGTTCCGCATCCACGACCGGAATCGCCAACAGGTTGTAATTCGCCACCTGACTGGCGACTTCTTTTTGCGCGGTTTCCACGCTGACACTGATGACGTCGCGGAACAGCATGCTTTTCAGGGGAGCCGTCGGAGCCACGACCAGCAATTCGCGCAACGAGACCACGCCCGTGAGCCGGCCCTCCCGGTCCGTCGCGTAAATATAAAACACGGTCTCGGCCTTGGTGGCCTGTTGAAGGCGCTGGATGGCTTCACGGGCCGTGGTCTCCTCGGGCAACGAGAAGAACTCCGTCGTCATGATACTGCCGGCCGTGCCCTTGGGATACGCCATGAGATTGGCGACTTCCTGAGATTCCTCGGCTTTCATCAGCGGCAAGATATTCTGTGCCACCTCTTCAGGAAGCACGCCTAAGATATCCGCGGCGTCGTCGGCCGGGACTGTCCGTAACATCCACGCGATATCAGCAACGTTTCGATCTTCAAGCAGTTCCAGAATCATCTCGTCGCTCAACTCGCTCACGACCTTGCCTTGCCCTGCTACGCCTTCGACCAACTCAAAAACCGTCCGTCGTTCTTGAGGGGTATCCAAATTCATAATCACCCGAGCCACGTCCGCGGGATGCAACCGGGTAATCAGATTGGTCAGGTTCGAAATCGCGCCACGCTTCAAGAGACGGCGCGTCGAGAGCCGCACCACGTCGAATTTGCTTTGACTATTGGTAGACGCCGACGCCGTCTGATCCTTGTCAGCCAGGGGGGCGCTGGGAGTCATTGTTTTGACCGGTTCCGTCATGACTGTGTTGAGTACCCCAATTCTACCAACAAACGATCATCATCGCGCCAGGCGTCTTTCACTTTCACGTGAAGGTTCAAAAAAACCTTACGAGCCAAGGACGCCTCCAGCTCCACCCTGGCGGCGGTGCCGATCGCTTTTAACCGTTCCCCTGATTTTCCGATCACAATCGCCTTCTGGCCTGATTTCTCGACGAAAATAGTTGCCGCAATGGCGGTGAGGCGCCCTTCTTCCTGAAACTCGTCCACCTTCACGGCAACGGCATAAGGCAGTTCCGCCTTGGTTGATTCAATGACCTTTTCCCGTATGGTCTCCGCCGCCAGATGACGCCATGACTGGTCCGTCACAAAATCTTCGTCAAAGGCATCTTCCTGTTCATCCACTCGCTCAAACACCAGGGACGCCAACCGGTCGACGTTCAGGCCGGTCTTGGCCGATAAGGGCACGATCTCCGTCCAATCCCCTAACTGCCGATAGGCCTCGATCACGGGCAGGACGTGACGTTTCCGAATTACATCGATTTTATTCACCAACAAAAACACCGGTAACCCCGCGGGTCGTCCGTTTCTCGAGAATATTTGATCTACCACAAATCGATCGGGAGAACCAGGTAAATTTCGTCCATCCACCATGACCGCCAGCACGTCGGCATCGTGCATGGCATCCAACGCCGTGCGCACCATGAGTTTATTGAGTCGATGCCAAGGCCGATGCAGCCCGGGCGTGTCCAACAGCGCCAATTGACCTTGTGGGAGATGCGCGACCCCGAGAATCCGGGAGCGCGTGGTCTGGGGTTTGTCGGAAACAATGGCAATTTTTTGATTGACCAACGTGTTGACGAGGGTGGATTTCCCCACGTTGGAACAGCCCACGACAGCCATCGTACCGAATTTCATGATTCAACCCAAACGGAAGGGACAGACAGGAGAGAAGTCCGGACAGGAAAATCTCGCTGGTCATTCACTCATTGCCGGTCACCTCCCCTACCTTGATTCCCTTTTTTCAAGGAGATTCATCTACGGCGACTCCACGAATTGATAGACCGTCTCTCCTTCCTTCACGTACCCTAACCGCTCCCGAGCCAATTCTTCCAAGGTAAAGAGATCGGATTCCAGACTATGGATTTCCTCTCGAAGAGCGGTATTCGCGTGCTCCAACGAGACAATCTCCTCCTGCGTCCTATCAAGTTCCTGAGTCATCATCCAATACTGTGGCAACCCCGTTCCCTGCAATGTCCACACCACGCACAGCACGATCCCGATGCTGAGACCCAAAGGGTAACCCAGACGTGGGACGGACCATCGACTCGGCTTCTTCAGTTTTCGGTTCTGGCGGACCACGTTACGCCTTTCGGATTCGGAGCACCTTTCTTCCTTTATAGACCGCCGCTTTCCCCAACTCTTCTTCGATTCTGAGGAGTTGATTGTACTTGGCCAAACGATCCGTTCGAGACAACGAACCCGTCTTGATCTGCCCGGCGTTCACCGCCACGGCCAAGTCGGCAATGGTCGTATCTTCCGTCTCACCTGAACGATGGGAGATCACGACGCCGAAACCCGCACGCCTGGCCAGTTCTACCGTCTCCAGGGTTTCGGTCAACGTGCCGATCTGGTTGACTTTTATCAGAATAGCAGTTCCGACGCCTTCTTGAATACCCCTCGACAAATAATCGACGTTGGTGACGAACAAGTCGTCTCCAACCAACTGAATCCGTGTGCCGAGCCGGTCGGTCAGGAGCTTCCAGCCTTTCCAGTCGTCCTCATGGAGTCCATCTTCAATCGAGACAATAGGATACCGCTCGACCAACCCTTCGTAAAAATCAATCATCCGGGCGGCACTCCGCGCCCCACGCTTTTCGGCACGGAGAACATACCCCTTTTTGCCGTAAAATTCACTGGCTGCCGCATCAATCGCCAACACGATGTCCGAACCAAGACGGTATCCTGCCTTGCGAACGGCTTGACTGATCACGGCCAACGCCTCTTCGTTCGACTGCAAGGCCGGCGCAAATCCGCCCTCGTCGCCCACGGCCGTGCTCAATCCCTTGGCCTTCAATACGGCCCGTAACTGGTGAAACACCTCCGTCCCCATTCGCAGACCTTCACGAAACCGTGGAGCGCCGACCGGCATGATCATGAACTCTTGCAGGTCCAAGCTGTTATTCGCGTGGACGCCGCCATTGATGATATTCATCATGGGAACCGGTAATTCACGGGCCTTGGCCCCGCCAATGTACCGATAGAGGGGCTGCCGCGTTTCCACGGACGCAGCACGGGCCACGGCCAGCGAGACCCCCAATACGGCATTCGCCCCGAGCCGCGACTTTCCCGGAGTGCCGTCCAACGCGAGCATAGTGGAATCGATCAACGGTTGATCCAGGGCGTTCATCCCCCGAAGTTTGGGGGCCAAGGTCTTTGTAATGTTCCGAATGGCTTTCGTAACCCCCTTGCCCATCCACCGTTGAGGATCATTGTCCCGTAATTCGAGCGCTTCTCGAGTCCCTGTCGAGGCACCGGACGGCACGGCTGCCCGTCCCCACGCCCCACTGGTCAACAGGACGTCCACCTCGACCGTGGGCGTCCCGCGGGAATCGAGTACGGCTCTCCCCTTGATGTCCTTGATCTTGCTCATTCACGTGTCGCTTTTTTGCAGAGTGGAACGCTTCGAATGTTATGGCGAAAGCCGCGTCTTGAACAGGGCATTCACTTTTTGGGGATTGGCTTTGCCTCCGGAGCGTTTCATGGCCTGGCCGACCAGGAACCCGATCACCGTCTCTTTTCCTCCTTGATACTGAGCCACCTGTGCAGGATGCTGCTCGATGACGGCGTCGATCAGGGCCAGCAATTCCCCTTCATCAGACAGTTGCCGGAGCCCCTTTTCTTCCACGAGTTGCGCTGCCGATTTTTCTCCGGCGTAGAGTTCGGGAAAAATCTCCTTGGCGACTTTCAAACTGATGGTGTCATCGTGCACCAACTGCAATAATCCCACCATCCGCTCCGGAGACACGGGAGAGGATTCCACGGTCGTCCCGGATTGATGCAATTCGCGCAGGAATTCACTCATGAGAAAGTTGCCGATGAGTTTGGGTTCGGCAAACAACTTGACGCAGGCCTCGAAATAATCCGCCAAGGCACGAGAACTCGTGAGCACACCGGCATCGTAGTCCGGCAACCCATAGTCCGTGAGAAATCGCGCGTGGCGATCCTTGGGTAGCTCCTGAATCGTGGCTCGCAATTCCTCCACCCACTCGTCGGGAATGACCAGCGGAACGAGATCCGGATCGGGAAAATAGCGGTAATCATGGGCTTCTTCTTTACCTCTCATGACCGCGGTCTGGTTCCGTTCGATATCCCATAATCGGGTTTCCTGATGGATGGTTCCGCCCTCGCTGAGGACTTTGGTCTGCCGTTTGATTTCATACTCAATGGCGTCTTTGACGAACTTGAACGAGTTGATATTTTTGAGTTCCACCTTGGTGCCCAATTCATCGGACCCGACAGGCCTCAGGGAAAGGTTGGGTTCACATCGCAGGCTGCCCTGTTCCATGTTTCCGTCGCAGACGTCGATATACATCAACACGTCGCGCAGGGACTTCAAATAAGAAACGACTTCCTCCGCCGAACGCATATCGGGCTCGGTCACAATTTCGATCAACGGCGTGCCCGCTCGATTGAGATCGACGCGGCTACCGGTATCCGCGTGAATATTTTTCCCCGCGTCTTCTTCCAAATGCGCCCGACGGATTCTGACCTTTTTGGAAGTCCCGTTGGCCTGGCACTCCAGCCAGCCATTCTCGCAAATGGGCCGGTCATACTGGGAGATTTGGTAGCCTTTCGGCAGATCCGGGTAAAAATAATTTTTTCGGGCAAATTGGTTCGTCGGCTGAACGGTACAATGCAACGCCAAACCCGTCCGAATCGCCATTTCCACGGCACGTTTATTCACGACCGGCAGGGAACCCGGCAATCCCAGGCACACGGGACAGGTCCGGGTGTTGGCGGGCGCCCCGAACTCCGTCGCACAACCGCAAAACATTTTCGACTGCGTTCGGAGTTGGGCGTGAACCTCCAACCCGATGACGGTTTCGAACATCACCGTGACGGATCGGATTCTTCCGACGAAGGACGCCGCATTTGCTGTACCGACTCCCGCCCCGCGTCCACTGCGTCTTTGACGACCGTCTCCGCCTCATTCAAGAAATCCCGGCCTTTGGTCACCACGTCGCCCCAGGTGTCGGAGGCTTTATCCGAAAAATCGCGCACGTCATCACTCACCTGACGGGCCACGCGACGCACGGTCTCCCGTGATTCCCTGCCGCTTTGCGGAGCCAACAACAAGCCCGCCACGGCCCCAATCGTCAGCCCGCCAAGAAAAGCCATTGCCACGCCACCGGCTGACGCCAGCCCACTCAAAAAAGCCACGGCCACGTTGCCGGCCTCCTGATTTCTGTTTCCCATTCACCTATCCTCCCTTTGTTGTGCGCGCTCCTTGATGCTGAGTACGACGGCCCGCACACCCGCCAATAGTTTGAACATGTTCTTCGCGAGTGATGCACTCTGTCCACGGATCATTCCATGAACTTGATTGACCGTCTCACCCACGTCGCCAATGGCATACATCAACACCGATGCCCGGTCCATGCCTTCGCGCGCTTGAGCGGACATGGCCCGGACGTTCTCATTCGTCTGCTTGATCTCGTTCAGAATTCCCGGCAATTCGGCATTGACCTGTGACAGTAATTGTTCGGCTTGCGTCGCGGTCTTGCGTACCTGAATCACGGTCGGAACAATGAAGCCCACAAGTACCACGAGGGCTACAGCAATGATCACGGCAGCCAACTCAATCATACGTCACCTTCCTTATCGAATAAGTGGTCGTTTTTTACGCCAATCCGTTGCCAATTCATACGCACGTGCAGCCCGAAGAACGACGTCTTCTTCAAAGGGACGACCCAGGATTTGCATGCCGATCGGCAACCCCTTCCGACTGAACCCGCAAGGCAAGGAAATCGCCGGAATCCCGGCTAAACTCGCGGAGATGGTATACAGATCCGACAAATACATTTGCAAAGGATCTTCGATTTTTTCACCGAGTTGAAACGCCGGGGTCGGCATCACGGGGGTCACGAGCAAATCCATGTCCTGAAAAACCCGGTCGAAATCTTCTCGAATCAGGGTCCGCACGGCCTGGGCCTTGGCGTAATAGGCATCATAATAACCGCTACTCAACGCATAGGTGCCCAGCATGATCCGTCGTTTCACCTCCGGACCAAACCCTTCCTGCCTCGTGAGCCGATACATCTCCAGGAGATCGGAGCTTTCCTTGGCCCGAAATCCATATTTGACGCCATCATAGCGGGCCAGGTTGGAACTCGCCTCCGCCGTCGCTACGATATAATAGGTCGCCACCGCCACTCCCGTGTGCGGGAGCGAGACCTCTTCGATCGTCCCACCCAAATCTTCCAGCACGGCGAGGGCTTCGCCCACGGCGTCGTAGACTTCCGAGTCCAGACCTTCCGCAAAAAACTCCAGCGGGACTCCGATTTTCAGTTTTTTGACGTCCTTTTTCTTGAACACCCTCGTAAAATCGGGAACGGATTTGTCCGCGGAAGTCGAATCCCGTGGATCGTGCCCGGCAAGCACGTTCAACATCAATGCGGCGTCCATGACGTCCTTGGTAATAGGCCCGATTTGATCCAACGAAGAAGCAAACGCTATGAGTCCATACCGGGACACGCGTCCATACGTTGGTTTCAGCCCGACGACCCCGCAACACGCGGCCGGTTGGCGGATCGACCCACCGGTATCCGTGCCCAACGCGGCCACGCATTCATCGGCAGCCACGGCCGCTGCCGAGCCGCCACTCGAGCCGCCGGGCACATGGGCCAATTTCCAAGGATTTCGACTGGCGCCAAAAGCCGAATATTCCGTGGAGGAACCCATCCCGAATTCATCCAGATTGGTTTTGCCGATCAGAAAACACTGCTGCGATCGTAACGAGTCCACCGCGGTGGCGGAGTACGGCGGGACGAAGCCGCCGAGAATGCGGGACCCGCACGTCGTCGGAAGGGCTTCCGTGCAGATGTTATCCTTGACGGCAATCGGCATCGCCATCATGGGCTCGGTTTTTCTCCAGGCGCCCAACGCCTCATCCAGCGCTTCGGCCTGAGACAACATGGTCTCTTTGTCATTCAGCGTGATATAGGCTTTGACCTTCGACTCCACGACGCTGATCCGCAGAAAGTAGGCGCGGACAATCTCCACGGCACTGATATCCCCGCGCGTAAAGCGATCCTGAAGCTCTTTCAGAGTACATTTAACAAGTGACATGATTTTGAAACGGGTTTACGAGTGAAGGAAGAAGCGAAGACCGGCAGCCGCGTCCGGCATCAGGAACAATTGGCGATTCGATTACCGTCGTCGACTTGAATGATTCGAGGGCTATGATGCTTGGCTTCGTCGTCATTGTAATATTCATAACAAAAAATGATGACCCGATCTCCAATCACGCCCTTTCTGGCCGTGGGGCCATTGAGCACGACTTCGCCTGATCCCCGTTTTCCGTTGATGGCATAGGTCGTGAACCGCTCCCCATTGTTCAAATTCGAGACCATGACGAGTTCATAGGGTAAAATGCCGGCCGCATCCAACAAATCTTCATCGACCGTCAGACTGCCCTCATATTCCAGACAGGCATCCGTGACTATCGCCCGGTGGATCTTCGCCCGTAACATCTGCCGTAACATTGTGTCCTCGACTTTCTCCGTTTTACCGATCGCTTATAATTTGCGGCACCTGAAACAAGCCATTGACCGCTTCCGGTGCGTTGCTCAACGCGTGATCTTGCGATAGCGAGGGTTGGACCTCATCTTCACGCAACACGTTGTCATCACCCGCGACCACCGACGTTGTCCCGGGAATCCCCACCGTATCAACGGCGTTCAGTTCTTCCATATAGGTCAAAATGCGACTCAGTTGGGTGCTCAATCGCTCCAGTTCCTCACGGCTCAACTGAAGTCGCGCAAGATCCGCCACGTGTTCCACTTGACTTATCTCGATACTCATCGACGAAACCCTTCACCTCTCCGGGTCGAGTATTCCTGTTCCTCCGGGAAAAGGATTATACCACTAGGGATGACATACTACAAAGAGTCTGTGATTCTATCATGACGGAAGCTTGGAAAGCTACGAAAGACCTTGACCAAGCGAGGGATTTCTCGCAAGAACGACGTTTCCTCAACGCAGAGATTTGTTCGATAACGCGGGCGGCGACATCCACCCCTCATCGGCGAAGGAGACATAGCGTCCGTCACCAATGATGACGTGGTCAAGAACCTGCACGCCCAGAATCTCGCCGGCTTCCTGCAAGCGTGCCGTCAGCGCCCGATCTTCCTTACTGGGCTTGGGGTCCCCACTCGGATGATTATGCAGGAAAATCACGGCTGCCGCGGACTCGCGAACGGCTTCATTGAACACCTCCCTCGGATGCACCAGGCTGCTCGTCAGACTCCCTTCGGAGACGGTCTTTTCCCTGATGACCGCATGTTTGGCATTGAGAAGGATCACTTTAAAAATTTCCCGCCGTAAATCCCGCAACAGCGGATAGTAATGCTCAAAAACCGTTTGACTGTGGGCAATGACCGTTCCGCTCGTCAGCGGAGTCGACAACGCGCGTTTCCCCAGCTCAATGGCCGCCTTGATCTGTGCCACCTTGGCCGGGCCAATGCCCGGGACGGCACATAGTTCCTGTACGCTTCGATTGGCTAAGCCCTGTAAACCGCCCAAGCGATCCAGAAGATCCATGCCGACCTCGACGGCCGAGGTCTTATGCCGACCCACCCGAAGTATGATAGCCAGCAGTTGCGCGTCCGTCAGAGATTCTGGCCCTTCTTCCAAGAGTCGCTCGCGCGGCCGCTCGCCTTTTGGCCAATGCAGGATCGTTTTGGAAGGTTTTTCTTCCATCTCGCCTTCGTCGTCACTGACCGGAAGCCTTCGACGACACTCGCCGCGAGTATACACCAAATTTGACCGAACATTCACATACCATCAATACGGGCCAACTGAGCTTATCTTGCCGCTCAAGAACCAGTATGCTACTTTTTCTCGTTTAGAAGGAGCACACAATGCGAGTCGTTACCGGCATACAAAAGGGGCGTCGTCTCAAGGAACCCGAAGGGTACGACCTTCGTCCAACCCCGGCCCGGGTCCGCGAAGCCTTATTGTCGATCCTGGCCCATCGCATAGAAGGTGCACGCGTGCTGGATCTCTATGCGGGAACCGGGGCATTGGGCCTTGAGTCTTTGAGTCGTGGGGCCAGCCAGGTCGTCTTTGTGGACAACCACCCCGCCGCCGCACGAATCCTTCGGGAAAACGTTACCCGGTGCGATCAAGACGAACGATGCGTCGTCATCACGCAGGACGTTGAGGCATTTTTAACCTCAGCCCCATCATTTGGTGAACCACCGGCGTTCGATGTTGTCTTTGTGGATCCGCCCTATCACACGACCGACCTGGCCAGGTTGCTCGAACGTCTGAGCCTGAGTGAGAAAATCGCCGCTCAGGGGATGGTCATTCTTGAACATTTTTTCAAACACACCGTCCCGAACCAGGTCGGAGCCCTCACACAAACGCGTCAGTCGCGATACGGCGACACCATGCTCACCTTCTATCAACGTGCCGCGGAGGAGACATGCGATTAGCCGTCTATCCAGGCACCTTCGATCCCATTACCCGTGGGCACACGGACATTGTCAGTCGTAGTCTCAGTATCTTCGACCGGCTGGTCGTGGCCGTGGCTCCCAACCCGCGCAAAGGAGCGCTGCTGTCTATCGAAGAACGGGTCGAACTGGCAAAGATCGCAACGAAGGACTTTCCCAACGTGGAAGTGGAGTCGTTCAGCGGCCTGCTGGTGGAATACGTGCGACAGCGGGGCGCCCATGCCATTATCCGTGGATTACGAGCGGTGTCCGACTTTGAACACGAGTTTCAAATGGCGTTACTCAACCGTAAGCTCGATGAACGCCTGGAAACGGTCTTTCTCATGCCAAGCGAAGAATATTCGTATTTGACGTCCAGTATCGTCAAAGAACTGGCCCTGTTCGGAGGCGAATTGGAAGCCTTTCTCATTCCTGAGGTGGCCAAACATCTTCGTAAGAAGTACGGGCATCCATCACCATGAAACTGGCCGCCCGTACCACTCGCATCGTCCCGTCCGCGACCTTGAACATTTCAGCGACAGCCAAATCCATGGCGAGCCAAGGCGTGGACGTCGTGAATTTTTCCGCTGGAGAACCGGCCCCCGACACACCGGAGGTTGTGAAAGCGGCTGCGAAGGCGGCCATCACGGACGGATTTACCAAATATACGCCGGCCTCGGGCATTGACGAACTCAAACAAGCGATCGTTGAAAAATTTTCACGAGATCAGGGCATCCACTACGAGACATCGCAAATCCTGGTATCCTGCGGCGCCAAACACACCCTGTATAACGTTGCACAAGCCCTGCTTGACCCCGGCGACGAAGTCATCATCCCCGCTCCATATTGGGTGTCTTACCCGGATATCGTGCGATTGGCCTATGGGCAACCCATTATCCTGGAAACCAAGGAAAGCGATGGATATGCTATCGATCCTAAACAATTGGAAGCCAGGGTCACGCCCCGGACCAAGGCGCTGATCCTGAACAGCCCGTCCAACCCGACGGGGACGTTGTATGCACGGGAAACGCTTGAAGCCGTGGCCGACGTGGCCAAACGGCACGGCTTTCTCGTGATCTCCGACGAAATCTACGAACAACTCGTCTATGGAGACACCCCGTTCCTGAGTATCGTGTCCGCCGCACCCGAGATTGCCGATCAAACGCTGGTGGTAAATGGCGTGTCTAAAGCGTTTTCCATGACGGGATGGCGTATCGGCTACGCAGGGGGGCCGAAGACATTAGTCTCCGCAATGTCGATAATTCAAAGCCAAAGCACATCCAATCCCACGTCGATTTCGCAAAAAGCCGCGGTGGCCGCCCTCAGGGACGGGACCCCATTTTTCAAGGAATTGCTGACAGACCTCACCCCCAAGCGTCGCCTTATGATTGACGCGTTGAACACCATCCCCGGCATCACATGCCCTACACCTGCCGGAGCCTTTTACGCGTTCCCGAACGTTTCGGGCGTATTGGGTAAACGACATGCCAATGGAACCATCACGACCTCGGCGGACCTGGCCACCTACTTGTTACACGAAGCTCATGTGGCCTGTGTGCCCGGTGAACCGTTCGGAAGCCCGCACCATCTACGGTTGACCTATACCCCAACGCTCGATGCAATCGAACGAGGACTCAACAGGGTCGAAAAGGCCATTCGGGCCCTAACGTGATCTCCGAAGATCCTTGACTTCGCCCATATAAATATTATTGAAAAGAGAAGAATCGTGAAACGAGAGGATAAAGATGCCACTTTACGAATATGAATGTAAGACCTGTCACCATCAATTCGAGGTCCAGCAAAAATTTTCCGATCCGGTGATCGATACATGCATCCGGTGCGGCAAAGGGGTCCGAAAACTCATATCGGCTCCCGGCATCATGTTCAAAGGGAGCGGCTGGTACGTGACGGATTATTCAAACAAGTTGAAAGATCCCAGCCAAACAAAACAAGGTGACGGCCAGGCCAAGGAAGCCAAAGACAAACCCAGCGGCGAATCGGAGAAAGCCCCGGCCAAAAGCGAATCCGGTTCCACGGCCGATACGTCGTCATCGTCACCTGCGTCTCCTCCATCCAGTTCCGCTTCCTCAGGTTCGTCTTCCGGTTCCTCTTCGGGTTCCACGACCTGATACCTCTCAGTCGGTAGCCTCTGAAGGCAAAGCGGGGCAGGCTCCGAAACGCTCCGCAAAGATTTCGTTCCACACCAACCGGGCAAACATCAGGTAACCCGCGGTATTGAGATGCAATCCGTCACTGGAAAAGCGTGCGGCCAGGAGAGAAGACGGGTTATCCGAAGTCGCCTGAAACAAATCCACACACGGCATGTGATGACGTTCACAACGTTCTGCAATCAGGCGATTCAATTCCAACCGAGAATGGAGATGTGAGTGAAGCCAAGCCGGCAATGCGCCGGCGTCGTACCCCTCGGCTCTGATGGAAGGAACTGTCACACCAACGGGCTGGATTTCGGCTGCCAATGCCAACGTGTAGCAACGCTCCAAATTTGTGATAATCGTGGAAGGGGTGACGCCCCATCCCAAATCGTTCGTTCCGCCTAAAATCACGGTATGAGAAGGGACCACGTCAAGAACGTCACGGGAAAATCGCGTCACCATGTCGGAGGTGATTTCGCCACAAATTCCTTTAATGGAGACCCGTCCTCGTGCGCCCAACCATTCTTGAAGAAATTCACCATAGGGACTATCAGGCAACGGCATCCCCGTTTCAACCTGCACCTGATACCCCGCGGTGAGACTATCACCGAAACACACAAGTAGCGGAGACGGATCAGTTTGCGACCTGAAATTTACAGGCATTGCCGGAAATCCTCCTCTTGACATCGTACAGCCTCAATGAATAGCCTTAGAATTCTAAAGATAGACCGATCGAGGCAATCCATTTCCAGAACTACATTCGTTTTCCGTTACCGACCATCACCTGTTTTGAGGAAGGAGTTCTGTCTTATGCAAGGACGTCATCAACTTACTTCACATACACGCGGCAACGTGGTCCTCTCCCTGCTCGGATGGTTCATGATCCAAATCCTGTTTTGCGGCCTCCCCTCCGCCTTTGCAGAAGAATCGCTTTCAATAGCCATCATTGATCCTCAAGCGGTTTTGGAAAATTCCAACGCAGGACAAAAGGCGCTGGCGACCTTAAAAGAACACGTGATGGTTCGTCAAAAACTGCTGGAAACGGACGAAGTAGAAATACAGAAACTCGAACAGCAGCTTCAAGGCGGTACGGGTCGCAGTGAAACCGAAACGCAAGTCTTAAGGGAACAGCTACAGAGCAAAATCCAGGATTACCAACGTCGGCGCCAAACGTTCCAGCAGGAAGTTCAGGAAAAGCAAAAGACGTTGATGGTGGATTACATGAAGAAAATCGAAGGCGCGACCAAGGTTGTCGCCGAACGGCGTGGCTTTTCGCTGGTCATTGATAAGGGCAATGAAGCCATCATGCAGATCGTGATCTACTCCGCCAAGGGGATGGATATTACCGACGAGGTCGTCAAGGAGTTTAATAAAACCCACAAATAGAGGGCGCACCCTTCATGCGAGGGACGGAACGTTTGCCTTCTAGTGTCGAGCATCAGGGCCTGGCCCCAGAGGATAACCTGCCTGCCGCCATGCCTTGATTCCACCTGCCATAGACAAGACCTGCGTGTAGCCCATCTCCTGCAAGTTGGCGGCCGACAAAGCCGACCGATAGCCTCCACCGCAATAGAGAATGATTTCCGCGTTTTTATCAGGAATCATCTCCTCAATGTCACGCTCCAGAATCCCCCGGCCTTTGTGAATAGCCCCTTGGGCATAACCCTGAGCAACCTCATGATCCTCCCGAACATCGATGAAATGAAAGACTTCACCGCGTTCGAACCGAGCCATGACTTCACTCGGCCTGCATTCACGAACTTGACTTTTTCTTTGCTCAACCAGTCGTTCGAATCCGGGACTATGCGCCATCACAACTCCAGCCTCTTGTCGGCCCGACGTGCGAGTTCAGAAACGCCGCCCTGCGCCGCCGCCACGTTACGAAACGCCTTCATCAACAATCGAGTGTCGCCGTCGAATTCTTCAATCACCGCGTTCAGATAGGCCGCAATATCTTCCGGGGTTTTGAGATAATCGCCGGCTTTATGGACTTTTACGGTGGGCAACAGACTTACCTCCCTTGTTCATTGAAATACCGTATGGTACGATCTGGCACATGACCACCCTCGCCTTCGACACCCATAAGGCCGTGAAAGCCCTAAAGGACGCCGGGTTCGCCGAGGCCCAGGCCGAAGCGATTGTCACTGTGTTCGACAGCGGAAACGCGGAACTAGTCACAAAAAGTGATCTCAGCGCCGCCATTGCCGAGGTGAAGGCCGATATGTTGAAGGTGGCCATCGGCATTGTGATCGCCAATGCCGGCCTGACCTTCGCCATTGTGAGACTCTTGGTATAATTTCTGCTCCCGCATTGCCCCCTGGGGTCTTCGCTCGTTTTTGCTGAAATTATTATAAAAAGCAGGTTGGCGCGCCCGGCAGGGGTCGAACCTGCGACCCTCGGCTTAGAAGGCCGATGCTCTATCCACTGAGCTACGGGCGCTCGACCTTATTCTTCGATTAGCGAGGCAAGGTGACGCGTCGGGAAACTGGTCGGGGCGAGAGGATTTGAACCTCCGACATCCTGCTCCCAAAGCAGGCGCGCTACCGGGCTGCGCTACGCCCCGACTCTTCTCCTAAGTATCTGTTTCAAAACGTCTTTGGCTTTGGCCAATGCTTGTCCACGATGACTGATTTGGTTCTTCTGGTCAAGCGTCAATTCCGCCAGGGTTTTGCCCAGTTCAGGGACCATAAACACCGGATCGTACCCAAACCCATACATCCCGGAGCAGTGGTCCGCGATCCGTCCCTGCAAGACCCCTTCCACGAACTCGACGGACGAAGCCGGATCGGCGATAGCCACCACCGTCAAAAATCGAGCCCCTCGTTGATCCGCCGGGACACCCGTCAGTTCGTCCAACAATTTTCGACAATTCTCCGCATACGTGGCATGGGCTCCGGCATACCGGGCGGCAAACGCGCCTGGGCGACCTCCCAAGGCGTCGACTTCCAATCCGGTGTCATCGGCGAGGGTCAACGCGCCTGTAAAGCGGGCAATCTCGCTGGCCTTCTTGCCGGCATTTGCCTGGCACGTCTTGCCGTCTTCAATTACGACCGGAGCCGATGGAAACTCGTCCAGCGTCCGGATGGTTAAACCAAGGTCCTGCAGGAATGCTTTCATCTCCTGCTGCTTATCCCGATTCCCCGTCGCCAACACAAGCTCCATGACGTGCTAAGCGAGATTTCCCACGCAATCCTTTTGCAACGTGATCAATTGCTGGATCCCGTTCCACCCCAACTCCAGGAATCGGTCCAATTCCTCTTTTCCGAAGGAACCGCGTTCGGCCGTCCCTTGTACTTCGACCAATCGCCCCCTGCCGGTCATCACGAGATTCATGTCCACTTCCGCCCTGGAATCTTCTTCGTAGCACAAGTCCGCCAAAGCAACGCCGCCGACCCTGCCGACGCTGATTGCGGCCAGATAATCAACCAGCGGCGTCTTCTTCAGCATTTTTTTCTCTTTCAACGTCGCAAACGCATCGGCCAGCGCGATAAAGGCTCCGGTAATCGAGGCCGTCCGCGTGCCGCCGTCGGCTTGAATGACGTCACAATCGATCCACACCGTCCTCTCCCCCATCGCCGACGTATCCGTTACCGCGCGGAGCGCCCGACCCACGAGTCGTTGAATCTCCAGGGTCCGGCCGCTTTGCTTTCCCCGCGCCGCTTCGCGGGGCATGCGATCATGCGTGGCCCGCGGCAACATGGCGTATTCGGCCGTGACCCAGCCTTGTCCCTTGTCCCGCAGAAACGGCGGGACTTTTTCTTCGACCGACGCTGTGCAGATGACCTTGGTTTCACCCATTTCCATGAGAACGGAGCCATCCGCATACTTGATAAACGGCCGGGTCACCTTGACCGAACGAATTTCATCGGGCCGGCGGCCATCACTTCGTCGCAATCCTGACGTTTCATTCATCGGCTTCTCTTCCTTTTCCCTTCTGCTTTTTGGCAACGACCACTCGGACGAGCAACAGCCCTAGAATCATGCATACCACACCCGCGACAAAAAAATCTTCGTAAGGAAACAGATACGGCATCGCCACAGAGTAGGAGAAACCTCATGCCGCTGCAAGTGTCACATCTCGTCGCGTCTTCGTTGACTGCCTCAGAGACACATGCTAACTTTTACCCGCATTTTCAATGAGTTGGGTTTACTCCATGTATGATCTTCGAACGCTCAGAGACCAGTTACCCGCCATTCGCAACCAACTCGGGCCCCGTGGCGCAGACGTGGCCTGGGAAGAAATCGCAAAGCTGCTACAGGACCGCCGCGACCGGCTCTCTCAGGTCGAAACCCTCCGGCATCAACTCAAAAAAGGCTCCGAGGACGTTGCCCGGTTGAAGCGTGCGAAGCAGCCGGCAGAAGAAGCCGTTGCCGCCATGCGGGCACTGGGGGACAACATTGCCATTCATGAAGAACAATTGCGAACGCTTGAGGCCCAACTCGAAGAACATGTGCTGGGCATTCCCAATGTCCCGCACGCCACGGTTCCTCAAGGAACTGATCCGTCGCAGAACGTCGAAATTCGTCAATGGGGTCAGACGCCCTCCTTTGCCTTTCCACCGAAATCGCACTGGGACATAGGAGAATCCCTGGGCATTTTGGACTTTAAACGAGCCGGCAAAATCGCAGGCGCCCGATTTTCCCTTGCCCTGGGCGCAGGCGCCCAACTTGAACGCGCGTTAACCGCGTTGATGCTCGATATCCATACACGAACGCACGACTATACCGAAGTGCTTCCACCCTATCTCGTCAATCGGGAGGCTATGACCGGCACGGGACAGCTTCCGAAATTCGAAAGCGACCTGTTTCACCTCCGCGACGATGAGTACCTCCTCATCCCAACAGCCGAGGTGCCGGTCACCAATATGTACCGGGATGAAATCCTTCCGGATACTGCCTTGCCGATTCGGCACGTGGCTTCGACACCCTGTTTCCGCCGAGAAGCCGGCTCCTACGGACAGGATACCCGTGGCCTGATTCGCGTCCACCAGTTCCATAAAGTCGAACTCGTGGCATTTACCGCCCCGGAGGAATCGTATGCCGAGCTTGAGCGCCTCACCAACGCGGCCGAAGCGATTCTGCAAACGCTCGAATTACCCTACCGTGTTGTCAGCTTGTGCCGCGGCGACCTGGGATTTGCCGCCGCCAAAACCTATGACCTCGAAGTCTGGGTCCCCTCGCAACAGGCGTACCGGGAAATCTCCTCTTGCAGTAATTTCGAAGCATTTCAGGCGCGGAGAGCCAATATCCGGTTTCGGCCCAAAGGTGGCAAGACGGCCTATCTTCATACGCTCAATGGATCCGGCGTGGCCGTGGGTCGGACGATCGTCGCCATTCTGGAAAACTATCAACAAGAAGATGGCTCAGTCATCATTCCCGAAGCGTTACGTCCGTACATGAACGGAGTCGAACGAATCACCCCAACCCCGGCACCCTGACGTTGCCGACCGGAGTCCGGGCAGGCACAGGGGCCTGCCCCTACGACCATATGTACCTGACAAGGAGGTCTTCTGTGAAAATTGGGAACCTAATCAGACTATTGGCCTGCACTCTGGCCGTCCTCGCTCTCATGAGCGGGTGCGCGACGCAAATCAATAGATCATGGTCCAAACCCGGCGCCGCGCCGGGTGAATTCGAACGCGTGAGCGCCGAGTGTGAAAACGACCCGGGCATGACCGGGCTCAAAGGTTACGCAAGTTACCAGGTCTGCATGAAAAAGCATGGCTGGTTCCTGATCGAAGAACCAGTCCAGTAGTTTCATTAAGTGTCAAGACGTGTCAGGAGGCCTCATAAACTCCAGTGTTTATGAGGCTTTTCTGTGTTTTTATGATGTTGACACGTTTCAGACCATTTCATACAATGCCACTCAAATGTTGGGGCAAATTATGGGGCAAATAAGGTGACCGCGGAAGGAAACCATCATGGGAAAATTGACGGCACTCAAGGTCAAGGCCATGACGAAAGTTGGACTCCATGCCGATGGGGGCACCCTGTATCTCCGGGTGGCGCCGGGTGGGAGCAAACAATGGATTCAACGAATTCGGGTCAACCGCAAACAGCATGATCTGGGGTTGGGCAGCTTTCCGCATGTGTCCTTACAGCAGGCACGTGAACGAGCTTTTGCGAACAAGGCCGCGGTGCTCAATGGCAAAGACATTCTTTCCGAACGTCGAAAGCAACACGCCATGTTGACCTTTGAACAGGCGACCAAACGATACTATGACGAGAATCAAGAGGGATGGAGAGAGAATTATAGAAAAAAGTGGGGCAGCGCGCTCTACAAATATGCCATGCCACGGTTGGGCCATGTCCCTGTCGATCACATCACGGCACAAGCGGTGATCAATCTGCTTGTGTCGGTCGCCTCGAAACGCTCGGCACAGGCTCGGGTCCTTCGGCAACGGATCCGATCGATCCTGGAATGGGCGCAGGCCCATGGGTTGGTCATGGACAATGTGGCAGGAGAGTGTATCGAGGGAGGGTTACCGACCATGCCGGCGGTGAAAGAACACCATCGAGCGTTACCCTATGCTGATCTCCCCACCGCGCTCAGGATGATCGACGAGTCACCCTCATCATTTTCGGCTCGGTTATGTTTTCGATTCATCGCGCTCACGGCGTGCCGGTCTGGTGAAGCGCGGCAGGCAAGATGGACAGAGATGGACTTTACCAATCGAATGTGGAACATCCCGAAAGAACGCATGAAAATGAAACATGATTTTCGGGTGCCCTTATCCACGGCGGCGCTTGCCGTCCTGGAACAGGCCGCGACGTTGCGAGATTCCAGCGGCCTCATTTTTCCATCCACCATAAAGCGCGGCGTTTCAATAACCGATATGGCGGTTTCAGCCGTGTTGAAACGTGTGGGGCTGGCAGAAAAAGCGACCGTCCACGGGCTTCGATCATGTTTTCGTGATTGGGCGAGTGAGAAGACAAATGCGGACTATGCCACCATGGAATTAAGTCTCGCGCATGCGGTGGGGAACACGGTTGAACGATCGTATGCGCATTCTGATTTGTACGAGAAACGAAGAATCCTCATGCAGCAGTGGGCTGACTTTCTCGAACAGAAGCAAGCCAAGGTGATTGCCATTCGGTGACAGTTTCGCTCGTTGGTGTCTGAAAAGCCCGTCATGATTTCCACGGTGGCGGGCTTTTGGGGGGAGTGGTCTGAAACCCGCAAAATCCCCCTCCTCCCTTCAGGCCCATTTTGCCAGAACCATCACCTCCATACTGGATCAATTTTCGGGTCGCAGACCAAGGGCCAAGCCTTAGGCCGACCAGAGAATGCGCGATAAGGCATGTCCCGGGGCTTTGACCCGGGATCGCGTAGCGACACATGCAAAGAGAAACACCCTGGAGCCGTCCCCAACGCTTGCCCCTGACATTCTTAATCAGGGATCTGATCGGGGATCCAGTTCTTTTTGTCGGGGCTGACAACTCACAACCCACTTCCCTCATATCAATGCCAAAGGGGGTACCGGGCGAACGTCAGCCCGTCTGTCCAGGATTGTCGAGAAGGTCCGTCACGAATCATTTACTTTGTCTGACAAGTTTAGTATAGAACTATCGTACAACGTATCCTCCTGTTCAACCTACTGACTCTCAAAGAGGTGTGTATGGGGATCATCGTTCTGCTCGCTTGCTTGTTGGTCGCTAGCCCGGCACTCGCGTCCCCATGCGAGCCCATGCGCCTCGATCAACCGGGTGGTCCCCTCGAGCATATTCCCGTTTTAGATCAGGATGGAAGCAACATGTGCTATGCCTTCGTCGCCTCACAATTAGTCGACGCCTATCGATTCTCGCACGGGGATTCCAACGACCAGCACCTGACCTCCCCGCTGGCTGCCGCGGTCTTTGCCGCGGCCGATGACCCCGAGCAGACCGATATTGAAGTTGGTCTGTCCAAAGAGACCATTGAAGCTATCACGAGGTATGGCTCGTGCAATTATAACGTGGTCTTTGGAAAACGTGGAAAAGATGCGCTCAAGGAATATTTTCAGCAACTACGAAAATATTTTGAGGATTCCACACCGTCGCCGGCCCGGCGGGAACTGGCCGACGAGATCGCATCTTATATAAACGAACACGGACCTCCCAGCAAGATCATCAGGAACACGGACGCCGTGCTCTCAGCCTTAGCTCAACCCACCTACAAGGGCTATTTGGAAAAGCTCTTTCGGGCAGGTCGGGTTAGCCCTGCCTGTTCTGAGCGTAGTCGAATGGCTAATCCGACCTGTAACTTTTTTCAGCTTAGGGCTCTTGGATTTCGTGGGTGGGTTGAATGTTGATCCGCTCCCCAAAGGTGTCGAGCGTTCCGATCCCGAAGTGAGGTTTGTCAACCATCGTGGTGTGGGCCATGCGACGATCCGTAGCGTTTTCTAATTCGAACCTGACTTATTGATTTCAAGTGGTACATCACGTTGCACGTGTTGTGAGATGTGCAATTATCTGAAGTTCGACTTTTGGCAAAAACCCATGTATCTTCCATCTCAACTGTAGACATCTGCCACAGCCATATGGTTGACGATAGGGAGGTAATCATGACCGACCAACAAGAATTTTTTATCAGTTATTTGACCGTGGCTGTCTTTTTTGCTCTCACTCTGTTGTATCTGGTGCAAGGCTTTTTGGCCATTCAACGAGCTAAACTGCCTCTTGCTGTGAAACGACCCGATGAAAAGCAGACTGAAACAAACCTATTTCAGGCTACACTATATTTCGATGGCGGATATCGGAACCTGTGGGTATTCTTTATATTGGCAATATTTTTTCCCGTATTTTTGGCGTCTATGGCCGACACTCTCCCTTTCATTGATAAGCTTAATAATAAGACCTCGCATCCGGAAAGCTCTTCTTTGGCAGATGGAAAGCCTTCAGAACTGCCTGCAAAATTTATAGTGCCGCGCGTGCCTGTAGAATATTTCATTTGCTTAGCCGTCATTGTAGTATTAATCACGCTAGAGTTTTCTTATGTTCATTACTTACGAGAATCTGCGCCGGCTTGGATTTCCATTCTACTGGTTGCACTCGCTTTAGACTTTGCCACTCTGTTAACACTTACCGTTCTCGTAAAACAGCCCGATGCATGGGAAAAGACTATGAACGAGTTGGCGGAGATATTTATGCTTGTCACAACATTGGTTGCGTTTTTTACAAGTTTTATTATTCTTGTTCTCGCCCGGACTGCAGGTGCTGTATCTGACGGGAAAACAATAGACGTGCCCGTCCGTGACGGTAGCTCTAACGCATATTAATCCGGCGAACAAACGCAGGACACAAAATCCGATGGTTGAATGGCCGATCTCGTTGACGGACCGTTAAGCGGCGTACAATGCGTGTGGAGATGAAGACGCGTGTCGTTATACCCGTTGCCTTATTTTTTACAATTGTGGCGTTGATCGGGATGCTAGGTATCTTGAGCGTTAAGGAAGAAATTATCGGCAGTCGTGAGGTAGCTTTAGGCGAGCTAAAGCGGGTTTTGCGGGAGCGGGATGAGACAATTCAAGCGCAAGAGCGAAGCCTGGCTCAACACGCGCAGGATCTGAAGAAAGCGAGGGGAAAAATAGGCGAGCTACGTAGGGTTTTGCGGGAGCGGGATGAGACAATTCAAGCGCAAGAGCGAAGCTTGGCTCAACACGCGCAGGATCTGAAGAAAGCGAGGGAAAAAATAGGCGAGCCACGTAGGGTTTTGCGGGAGCGGGATGAGACAATCCTGGACGATGAGGAATTCTGAATAGCTCGTAGGTCGGCGCGGTGAGGCGAGAGACAAGGAGGGTTCCTACCGCGCATTGCGAAGACCAAGTGACGAGCGATGACACTACAGGTCAGACCGGCGTATCGCAACCCTGGCTAATCCGACGGCGGCCCGGCCGGTTTTCTCGTCGCGGACGCGGCCGGCTGCGTTTTACCAGGCTGCCAGGCCGCCGCCAGGTCTTGCGCCTTGGCCGCTTGTTCGGGCGACATCCGTGCAGCCAGGGCATCCCGTTCCTTCACCGCCTCCGCTTCGAACCGGCTCGCTGCCAGGCTGAACCGTAAGCTTCCCCTAATTTGAGACATGTGATAAGTGGAGTTTTCTGGCAGGATCACCCTGTAAGGAGACGCCCATGAGACGAAGCCGATTCACCGAGACGCAAATTGTATCGATTCTGAAAGAAGCGGAAACTGGAAAGAAGACACGAGAGATCTGTCGCCAGCATGGCATCAGCGATGCGACGTACTATCACTGGAAAGCGAAATACGGCGGGATGAGCGCCTCGGACCTCAAGCGCTTGAAGGAGACCGAGGGGGAACTCGCGCAGTACAAGCGGATGTATGCGGAACTGGCTCGTGAGAACGACGCCCTGAAGGCGTTAATTGCAAAAAAGCTCTGAGGCCACCGGCGAAGCGCGACGCCGCGCACTACCTGGTGGCCCACTGGGGACTGAGCAAGGCCCGGGCCTGTGCCGCGGTGCACTTCTCGCGCTCGAGTTGGTACCGGCCGAGACGCACGACTGGCTCCCGGGATGGTGCCGTGATGGAGGCGTTGAACGGCGTCGTGGAACAACACCCCCGCTGGGGATTTTGGATGTGTTACCACCGCCTCCGGCTGCTGGGCCAGGAGTGGAACCACAAACGCGTGTATCGTGTCTATAAGGCCATGAAGCTCAATCTACCCCGACGCGCGAAACGGCGCCTACCGCAACGGGTGCAACACCCGATGGCGGTGGCGGCTCGGGCCAACGCCGAATGGTCGATGGACTTCATGGCCGATACGCTGTATCAGGGGCGCCGGTTTCGCACGCTGAATATCCTCGATGAGGGGGTCCGCGAAGCCTTAGCGATCGTCATCGACACCTCGATCCCCGGGGCGCGCGTGGTGCGCACGCTGGATCGCCTCGTGCAGTGGCGGGGCAAACCGGACGCGATCCGTGTCGACAACGGCCCCGAGTATCTATCCCAGGTCTTGATCGCCTGGTGTCAGGAACAGGGGGTGACGCTCCACTACATCCAGCCCGGCAAGCCGAATCAGAACGCCTACATCGAACGCTTCAATCGCACCTTCCGCCATGAGGTGCTGGATGCCTATGTATTCTCGTCGCTCCGGGAAGTCCGAGAAATCACTCGCCACTGGATCACGGCATACAATGAGGACCGCCCTCATCACAGCTTGGGCAGCATACCCCCTGCCATGTTCAGACGGCAGGTCGAACAAGCCAGACACTCTACTTTAGAACTGTCTCCTTGACGGGGAAGCTTACGGAACCACATATGCGCGTGCACGTAATTTTGCGGGACGCCCAAGCCCTGCACGTAGAGTCGCCCCAACGCCAGCATCGCCTTGGCGTCGCCCGCATTCGCCGCCGCCTGCCACTCGCGCAGGGCCTCGCTATGCCGCCCGGCATCCCACGCCCGCTGTCCGTCTGCATAATCCGCCTGCGCCGTCAGGAACCCGCCCAGCAGCGGAGTCACCAGTAGTATCCCGAGTATCCACTGCCTCATTTTTTAACCTCCTCGTTTAGTCCGAACAGCGCACACTATCTATCATCCTCAGCCTGCCCTGCTTGTGCCAAGAAAAGCAGCGTTCCTTCAAGATTAAATCACATAGAATTTTAGACGGTCACTTCTCTGCTGACAATGGACATCAAGGGCCAACGACACTCTCAAGACGTCATTTTCACGAACGCAGACCTCCGTGTCTTTATAAATTAGTTGTAGCAGCGGCACCCGGGACAAAGCCCAGGACATGCCTCGTGCTGCCTAGAGTGCACCTTCCAAGAAGCGCGTTTAGATATCCTTGTTCAGCGGGAGGTGTCTGTTCATAGTGCTTTTCCATTCTTATCCTCCCCAATGCCTGTCCCTGAAAATTGCCATGAGCGAGTGGTGGACCCATAGCGTATGTTGACACTACCCCAAGATGGACATACTGTTGTTTCGGCCATGGCAGCGCAGGAAATGGGGTGCGCAATGCAAACTTGTCGTTCTCAAATCGCCAATCCCTATCATGATCATGAATGACCAGAGATTTCAAAGGTGCACCCCCGGAGGTCTCGCCGCTGAATGAACATGCTCACATGGGCGAGAAATCGAAAGTGCGCTGCCTGGGTTTTATGGTGTCTCTGGGGGTTGGGTGCGTTGCCGCCTGTTGTACTTGCCATCGAATTCTGGGGCCTTGATCTCGGAGATTGTGACTATGAGGCATGGTATTACGCTCGGCTGTACTCACACATGTTTATTTACCCCGTCACCTTTGGCATCGCCTCGACATTATTCCTAACTCGCCCCTTTGTTGAAGCCGTCGACTATCTTTTCTATGGGCGCAAGAAACAATTCGCTGTCGTTGTAGCCTCCATTCTTCTCATACTCTTGATCGCATGCGCGCTGGAATTTTGCCGGGCTACCGAGTCAATCTGGGCGTTCTCACCTGAAGCGCTACAGGACACGCCATCGGGAATAAGAGCCCGCGACATTCTCGAAAATCGATGCCAGGCAACTAGAAGAAACCTTACCGAACCGTCCTCCGCTTATCCGGATGCCTTAGCGGCGGAAGACCCCTACAACGTTTATCTGAATGAATTATCCTTCAGTGAACTTCTGGAGAACTTAGAAGAGGAAGTGCGCAGCCCCCCGTGGGCAGAGCTATGGTGGTGGGACAAGACCTCCGAGTGGAAAAAAATACACTCGTCGACAAACATTGCGTACCACTTCGGATTCGTATCGAGATTCGCTTTATTCATGATTCTGTTTATGACGATCTTCGTCGCAGTCACGGCTGGTGAAGTCGGGCAACGCATGATGCACCAGTTAACGTATGCTCTTATTTTCGCTTCATTTTGGGCGCTGATGCGAATCACATTCATGGTGGAGAAATATGACATTGACGATATAGAGAAGGATCCTTTATTCATTTATAATCTTATTATTTTTGGCGTATTTCTGATTGGCTATGTTTATCTGTTCACCTTTGCAACCGATAGAGTTGGCACCACCTCGGATAAATTGAACCAAATCCTCCTTAGTGTGTTTGGTATCATAAAACTTCTCTTAGGTTCCACCGGTTTCACAAATTGGATGCCAAAGATACTCATCCTCCTTTTCGGAACCGGGAGTAGTCCGTGGACCTATATCATCATCGGCCTATTTATGTTCGTTATCTTCTTCCCGAATACCCTCCGATTCTTTGGCTGTCCAAGACAAGTAGCCTAAAGAAGCCATATAGCGCCTATTGGACGTCCCTAAACGAGCATTCATTATTCAATGAGTTCTGTATGAGCCAAATCGGAAACCCACCTTAACCAAGCCCGTCAGGCTGTTCAAGAGCCCAAGGCCACCTTAGTCAAAACAAAGGAGGACGGCGCGTCATGAAAAAGATCGTTTTATTGTCGGACGGCACGGGCAATAGCGCGGCGAAAAAGAATAAAACCAACGTTTGGCGGTTGTACAGGGCCTTGGACCTGCACCGGCCTGATCAGATCGCGATGTACGACGACGGTGTCGGGTCGCAGAAGTTTCTCATTTTCAAAATTCTTGGCGGCGGATTCGGCTGGGGGCTGAAACAAAACGTGATCGAACTCTACAAATTCCTGTGCCGCACCTACAAGACCGACCGTACCGACGAGGGTTCCGACAAGATCTATCTTTTTGGCTTTAGTCGTGGCGCCTTCACGGTCCGCATACTCGCTGGCCTCATCGCCGAGTGCGGGCTATGTACAGATAACGTGTCGGAACGGGACTTGGACAAAAAAGTGCGTCATAACTATTCCGTATATCGAAACAGATTCAGGCGGTGGACAATCTTCGGTCTGTTTGCTTGCAACCGTCATCGACAGGCGTATACCACAATCCGGCCCACAATTGAATTCATCGGTGTTTGGGACACGGTCGATGCCTACGGCTTCCCCATCGATGAACTAGCGGAACTATGGGACAAGTTCATTTACCCAATCCGTTTCCCGGACCAGCAATTGTCTGGCACGGTCTTGAAAGCCTGCCATGCCGTTTCGATCGACGATGAGCGGCACAGCTTTCATCCCGTCTTGTGGGACGAAAGCAAGGAATCCGAGCCCAACCGCATTGAGCAGGTATGGTTCTCAGGCGTTCATGCCGACGTGGGTGGCGGTTATCCCCACGAAGCTCTCTCCTTGGTCTCCCTCGACTGGATGATTTCCAAGGTGGAGGCCAACGAGAGCAATCAACATGGGTTGCATTTTATTGGCGCCTTGCGAGACGAATATCTTCGCCGTAGCGACTGGCACGGCCGCCAGCACAATTCACGCGCGGGATTTGCCGCCTACTACCGCTACAAGCCCAGAAATATCGACCGGCTCTGTAATGACCCCGATGCCGGAACGCATGGAGTCAAGATTGCTGTGCCCAAGATCCACCGTGGCGTCTTTGAACGGATCAAGGGCAACATTGTGCCTTATGCACCGACAGGGCTGCCCGTGACTTACGAGATCGTATCAACCCGTGGCCCAGCACCGAAGTTCGAGGGCGAAGACGAGAAAAAGGCGCGAGTGGCCGCCATGGACGGCGCCTTGGATGTCATTTATTGGCGACGCTGGCTCTACCGGGCCTTTCTGTTGACGACGCTGATGCTGATCATATCGCCTTTCTTCCTCGAGTGGGTCGCCGATGCTCCTTGTCGAGGTGTTGTTTGTTCGTTGGATCCCTTGTTCGTTTCTGTCAGGGACCTACTTCCAGACTTCGCCGCCTGTTGCATCGAGGCCTTTCGGCAAAATTCCGTATGGCTATGGCTACTGATCTTCGCATTTCTTTACCTGATCTTGCGTTGTCTAAGGCTCCGCACATTGGCGAAAACCTTGGATCGGGCTACAAAGGCATGGTCCGCCGTGAAGAACAAGATGGAACCACCACCATGGTCGCCGACCAGAACGGCAAAGCTTCGGATTTTTTTAAAGAGCGAAGGGCGTAAACGGTTCCGACGTGTCTGGTTGATGACCGTTTTCGTGTTCATCCTGGCCGTTGTCTTCGTGGTCTCGTCACGCGTGTTGTTTCACATTCGCGACAGCGCGGGATGTCTGTGCCAGCCTTCGAGTGCAACGAATCCGACGACGGGCTGGACATTGATCAATTTCGACGCGGAGGAGTCTTGTCTGCCAACCAAGGTGATTTTAGAAGCCGGAAAGACCTATCGGTTCGAAGTGCGCGCTACGTCGACTTGGACAGATGGAACACTTCCGGCGGGGCCAGATGGCCTTGAGAACGACCCTCCGCTGGAGATGCATGTCTTCACGCCCTTTCGTCGCCACATCGCGCAACCTTGGTTCGAGTTGACGGGACGCATCGGCCATTCGGGGCGAGAGATCTTCACTATCGGCTCGGAGGCCTGTTATACGGCCAGATCGGACGGGGAACTGTATCTCTATGTCAACGATGCCGTTATCGGCTTCCTGCCCGATCCATATTGGGCTTGGCCCTATTTCTGGTCGGAGGGACCGAACAGCGGAGAGGCGAACGTCATCGTTACTCCGGTGAAACGGTCATCGGCGTGCGAACGGCCGGACTCTTGCGAGGTGTCCTGTCCCGCCCCACAAAGTCGATGAGATGCAGGGCTGTCCACGCTGGTCAAGCCGACCTAGCGCGTCATTGCCTGTCCTGTTCGTCGCGTCTGCGTCACGTCACCCCCTTCAGCCATTTTCTAAAACAGAAAAATCGCTGGAGGCGCTGTCCCCAGCCGCTCGATTAAGAGATAAAGAGGTAAAATCTAATCCAGCGTCCTGGCGACTCGGAATCCGCCATCGTTGTCGCTCCGGTATCCAGAGGCCTTCATGTAGCGGTTGGTCGAGCGGAGGTCCCTCGGGGGGCCGTCCCAGGAACCGCCGCGCCACACGCGGATATCACAGTTCCCGCTCACCCAGGCGCTGCCATCAGCCGGGGCTCCGCCATAGCCGTCGTGCCCGCAATCCTCTACCCATTCCCACACGTTACCCGCCGTATCGTACAGGCCAAAGGCATTCGTCTCGAAACTCCCTACGGGGGCTGTGCTCTCAACGTCCCACTGACTGCCACAGCCATCGCAGTTCGCCTTGTTAGCGCCGATCTCGTTGCCCCACGGGTACTTCGTCGTCGTGCCTGCCCGCGCCATGTACTCCCACTCCGCCTCGCTCAAGAGACGATAGGACTTGCCCGTCTCGCGCGACAGCCAACGCACGTACTGCTGCGCATCGTTCCATGAGACGTTGATGACCGGCCGGGTGCCACGGCCCCAGCCTACATCTTTCGGCAGATGCGTGCAGCCGCCAGCAGCCACACACGCGTCCCATTCCGCAAACGTCACCTCATACTTACCGACCGCGAACGGATACTCAATCGCCACCTCATGCACCGGTCGTTCGTCACTATCGCCAACTCCTGCCAGATCGCCCATCCGGAACCGGCCCGCCGGTACCACCACCATCTCCGGGCATTGGTCGCAATCGCGAAAGATCGCCCCGGGCTGCGGCCGCGCTTGCCATTCTCGTACCAGTTCCTCCCCTTCCGCAAAAGTCTTGCCGGCCAGCAACGCGACGATTGCGGGAGGCTCATCCTTCTTCAGCGCCGTGGGGAGATCCCCGTATCGCGCTTGGGCGACATCCGTCGCCGTCTTTTCCTTTGGCCCCTTGATCATGGGATCGGCCCCGGCCTTCATCAAAACCCGAATGATCTCCTTATGCCCGTGCGCTGCAGCCATAAACAGGGCCGTGGCGCCGTCCGGCGCTCGCACGTCGGGATCGGCCTTCGCCGTCAGCAAGGGTTCCACCAGCAGCACGTAGCCCTTGTCCACCACGTACATCAGCGCGGTCCAGCCTTTGTCGTCCCGCGCGTTCACGTCTGCACCGGCAGCCAGGGCCGCTTCCAGCCCTTTGAGATTCCCGGCCTTGGCGGTCCGGTGCAGCGCATCAGGTGGTAGCAAGGCCTTGGCCGTGGGTGTGGACACGGCCCCCGCCTGCCGCGCCTTGGTGCGCATGGCCTTAAGCGACGCCGGGGTTAAGGTTTCCGTAACCGGCAAATTGGCGTCCCGCACGAAGGCCCGATAGGCTTGGGCCGTGCGCTCGCCCCACTGCCCGTCCGGCGGGTCCGGTTCATAGCCCAAGGCGGCCAGGAGTTCCTGCGCCTCTCGAATGGCTTTCGGCGGGGGCGGGCCGGCTGTCTTCCCCGCAGCGGAGGCAGCCGGTTGCGTTTTGCCAGCCTGCCAGGTCGCCGCCAGATCTTGCGCTTCAGCCACTCTTTCAGGCGCCATGCGCGCCTCCAACGCGTCGCGCTCCTTCACCGCCTCCGCTTCGAACCGGCTCGCCGCCAGGCTGAACCACATATGCGCTTGCACGTAATTCTGCGGGACCCCCAGGCCCTGCACGTACAGCCGCCCCAGCGCCAGCATCGCCTTGGCATCGCCGGCGTCGGCCGACGCCTTCCATTCACGCAGGGCCCCGCTATGCCGCCCCGCATCCCACGCCCGCTGCCCGGCCGCGTAATCCGCGTATACTATGCCGCCCCCGCCTAGCGCCCCTACGACCAGTACTACACCCAGCATCCACCGCGTCATTGCCTGTCCTCCTCGTTTGCGCCGAATACTTTTCGGCCTTTATTCCTGGAACACCGATAATGGTATGGTCAGCCCTTGAGTCTGTCAATGCCTGCCCTGAGCGAAGTCGAAGGGAATGCCTGAACATTTACAATCTCCGCGAAAGCCACTAGGTGGCTTCTCCGCAGTTGTAGCCACGCCATCTCATGACGCTTGGAGAGGCCACCAGGAATGCCCTCACCCCAGCCCTCTCCCGGAGGGCGAGGGAGGAAAGCGCCATGAGCCATGTCCCGGGCCTTGACCCGGGATCGCTCGGCGACAAATGCAAAGACAAAGACTCTGAATCCGTTCCCGACGCTTGCCCCTAACATTCTTAATCGGGGATTCAGTTCTTTTTGTCGAGTAAGACGTGGCACGAAAGTTCGCGAATGCATCTTGAGTCTCAATGGTTCAAACTGAACCGGCAGAAAATTTTCACGCTTGCAGATTTTGCCCCAGAGGTCCGCATGACTCAGGATGACCACGTTGGTATTTTATGCTATGATGAGCCCTCTGAATCGACCGATCGACCCAGTGGAGGATGGAAAATGAAACACGTTCCTGCTCACTACGATGGCACACAAGTGGTTCTGGACGAACCCATCGCGCTTCCCGTCAACACACCCCTTGAAGTGGTGATTCCTGATTCCCCGGAAGAGGGTACACAACTCAGGGAAGGAACCTTTCTCGCGTCCTTGCCGGTTTTGACCAGGATCTGGACGAACTCCGCGGATGCGGAATATGACAAGCTATGAGCAGGGGGACGTCGTTCTCGCCACCTTACCCTTCTCCGACCTGTCCGGCATAAAAAAAACGTCCTGCGATCGTCGTCAGTGTTCCACATCCTTCCGTTGATCTGCTGCTGTTTCCTCTCACGTCCCAAACCTAGAATCTTCAGCTTGGAGAATTTGTGTTGCACGAATGGCAAGAAGCGGGACTTCTCTTTCCCAGCGCGGTCAAGCGAGGGCTGCTTACCCTCGACCGAGCCTACGTGACGAGACGCCTGGGCCGTGTTGCCTCCGCCGATCTGCTCAAACTGGAGCAAGCGCTTCGCTTGTGGTTCGGCCTTTCTGGTTAGCATCATCGCGGCCCTGACCCCCTTCTGTCCTATAGGCCTCTCCCGGGCTTGATCGGGGTGCCTCCGCTACAATGCGCAATGCCCGACTTTGATTGTAACGGGCAGAGCGCCAATAGGTGATAGCCAACCGCCTGATATGTGGCCGCGGGGACACCTCCTGCGAGAACTCCTGGCCGAGTACCGGCGTGATTTTTGTGTCCATCGACGATAACGAACAAGCACACTTACTCAATCGGTATTTCCTGGTGCGCCCGAAACTGGTTGCGCAGATCCTCAATCTGACGCTGAGCTTCATCCAGCTCATGAGTGAGTTGTTCAATCTGTTCGCGGTTTTTCTCAATGAGTCCATGGTTCTGCCCAATCTGCTGTCCGACTGCTGAGGAAGCCCCCACACCAATCAACGCCCACAAGAACGCGCCCACAATCGACGTCGCGGTGAGAATGGCTGACCAGGCTACAATTCTATTCGTCGTCTCTTGAGAAAAGATCATTGGTCCTTCATCCTCCCATATTCAGCATTGCATTCATGTTCCCATACACGACAATCTCTGGGCCCAGCCGAATGACAGATAGCGAAGGCCCGTCACGTCACCTTCTTCACGCTTCGCTCGACGCCATGAAACATTTTCGCCGGGGGCGCAGCCCACACACCCCAACAAGAGGTGCAGAGCCAAGACCTGATCCAGCGTCCTGGCCACACGGAAGCCGCTGCCGACGGTGCGGACCCCAGTGCCGACCCTGCCGCGAATGGCCGAACGGAGGCCCCCCGGGTAGAGGATCCAGGTGCCGCCGCGCAACACGCGCATGTCACAATCCCCGGTCGTCCAGGCACTCCCAACAACCGGCGCACTTTTATAGCTGGAATGCCAGCAATCCTCCACCCATTCCCACACGTTGCCCGCCGTATCAAACACACCAAAAGTGTTCGCCTCGAAACTCCCCACGGGGGCCGTATACTCCCAGCGATCCTTGCCGACAGCCACGCCGGCACAGCACTCATCTGTCCCATAATTCGCATAATCATGACTGGCTCGGTTACCCCACCAATACTTCGTTGTCGTGCCCGCCCGCGCCACGTACTCCCACTCCGCTTCGCTCAAGAGCCGATAGGCCCTGCCCGTCTTGCGTGACAGCCATGCCACGTACTCCTGCGCGTCATCCCACGAAACGTTGATGACGGGCCGAGTTCCACGGCCCCAGCCTTTATCATCCGGCCGATGCGTGCAGCCGCCGTCATTTACGCATGACTCCCATTCCGCAAACGTCACTTCGTATTTCCCAACCGCAAATGAATAATCGATCGTCACGTCATGCACCGGTCTTTCATCGCTGTCACCCCCGCCGGACAGATCACCCATCCGGAACCGGCCCGCCGGTACCACGACCATTTCCGGGCACTGGTCGCAATCACGAAAGATCGCCCCGGGCTGCGGCCCCGCTTGCCATTCTCGGACCAATTCCTCCCCTTCCGCAAAAGTCTTGCCAGCCAGCAACGCGATGACCGCAGGCGGCTCGCCCTTCTTCAGCGCCGTCCTGAGATCCCCGTATCGCGCCTGCGCGATCTCCGTTGCCGTCTTCCCCTTCGGCCCCTTGATCATAGGATCGGCCCCAGCCTTCATCAGCAGCGGGATGATCTCTCCATGGCCGTGCGCCACGGCCATGAACAGGGCCGTGGCCCCATCCGGCGCGCGCACGTCGGGGTCGGCCTTGGCTTGCACCAACGGCTCCACCAGCAACACGTAGCCCTTGTCCACCACGTACATCAACGCGGTCCACCCCTTGTCGTCTCGCGCGTTCAAGTCCATGCCGGCGGCCAAGGCCGCTTTCAGCCCTTTCAGATTACCGGCCTTGGCGGCCCGGTGCAGCGCATCCGGTGGCAGCGCGGCCTCGGGTTCGGGTGTGGATACCGCCCCAACCTGCCGTGCCCTAGCACGCATGGCCTTGAGCGCGGCCGGGGTCAAGGTGTCCGTCATTGGCAGGTTCGCGTCCCGCGCGAAGGCCTGATAGGCTTGGGCCGTGCGCGCACCCCATTGCCCATCCGGCGGGTCCGGCTCATAGCCCAAGGCGGTCAAGAGTTCCTGCGCCTCCCGGATGGCTTTCGGCGGGGGCGGCCCCGCCGGCTTTCTCGTCGCGGACGCGGCCGGTTGTGTTTCACCCGGCTGCCAGGCCGCCGCTAGTTTTTGGGCCTCAGCTATCTGCTCGGGCGCCATTTTCTCAGCCAGGGCATCCCGCTCCTTCACCGCCTCTGTTTCAAACCGGCTCGCCGCCAGGCTGAACCACATATGCGCTTTGACATAATTCTGCGGCGCGCCCAGGCCCTGCACGTAGAGCCGCCCCAACGCCAGCATCGCCTTGGCATCCCCCGCATTCGCCGACGCCTGCCACTCTTGTAGCGCTTCGCTATGCCGCCCCGCGTCCCACGCCCGCTGCCCGGCCTCATAATCCGCCTGCGCCGCGCTGAGCCCGCCCAACGTCGCAGCTACCAATGCTATCCCGAGTATCCATTGCATCATTTTTTGACCTCTTCGTTTATGCCGAATGATGCGGCCTCGCAGTAGTCGTCGCGGCGCCATCTTATGATGCCCAGCGCGACCGCCTACAAGGAAACGCGATGAGATCGCACAGCGACAATTCTCGAGTCGAGTCTGCTCTACTCAAAAGAACCGGTTAGGGCTTTGCTCCCGCCAGAGACCAGCGTTTGGCCATTCGCTTCAGTTCAGGGAGATGGTCCGGCCAGTCATGCAAGGTCGCCGGATCAAAATCAGCCCCGTTCGGCCAGACCAACGTATGGACCTCGGGATCAATCCGAACTTGGCTGAAGAAGACGGCATCCCGCAGGGGGCCGAATACCTCTCCCTCTAAGATGGGGTGGAAATCAATCACCTGTTCCGTCTCATCGTCGAAACACACGCGAAGCGTATAGGGCGCCTGCATTTCAAAAGCAATCACATGATGGATGGGATGACTCACGTTGTGCTCCTTTACTGAAGCGGCTCGATTTTGAAAAGCACTCGACCCGCTTGCGATCGTTCCCAATCGGCCAGTAATTCTTCTTGATGCAACTCTGCCCAAGCCTCAACCAAGCGCTGTTGGCGCCGCGGTAGTTCGCCGGCCAGCAGCTCAATGGAATCAATCGCATAGACACCAACGCTATCTTGGTAATACGCATGAAAATGCGGTCGGTGATGCGGAGCGAGCGGCTCGGTATACATTCGTATGATGATGCCAAAAAATCGGCAAATTTCAGGCATGGAATTCCTGGAAAATTATTGTCTAGGTTCCATACGTACTCCCACCAACCCCCAATCAATCTCTATTTTCCCCTTCCTTATACACGTATCATAATCGTCTCCACACTTGTTGACAATTCCCCTCACCCCAGCCTCCTCCCACCGTAGGGAGAGGGAGTTCTCTTTTGCCTAAACTCGGAATGACAATGATGGTATGGTCAACCCTTGATTCTGTCAACGAATGAGCAATGCTTTACAAGCCTTGCGAAAGCCGTTTGGCGGCCTCTCCGCAGTTGTAGCGGCGCCATCTCATGGCGCTTTTTTCCCTCTCCCCTATTTTCTGATTTAAGCGGGAAATAGGGAGCGGGCTGGTTGAAGGGGGACCACAATACTTGGTCTCATTGTCCAGGGACATTTTCAGGAACGAACGTTCTGTTTCTGACTATTGACAAAGGTCTGTTCGAGCCTATATTTGGCCCTACGTTTTCGAGCGAAACCCACCACTTGGCCCCTGCATGGCGGGAAAATTGCATCTCTCAGGCACGGGAAAGCTTTTCAGGCGTATAGCCGGAAAGGCTCAGTGTATTTTACCGATGCCTTCCGGGGCTATCAGTCGTTAACACGCTATGGCCGCCATCAAACTCAAAACTCCATGCCACTGACATGTCGTATCTAAGAATCTTGGAGGCACATAATGAAGAAAATGTTCGCCATTGTGGCTTTTTCAGCGTGTTTTATAAGTTCCAATGTGGGAGCACAAACGAATGAATTGTGGGGCGCCATTGTCATCAATGAGAACTTTAGAGGCGGCAATGAAGTTTTCTCACATGGCGCTGCCTGGAACTATCCGAGCGCGCGAGAAGCTTACGAGAGGGCTCGTAACGAGTGCGGCAAAAGAGAGCCGTCAGGCTATTGCGATACGGAATCGAGCAACTCTCGAAGAGTGACACAGGCGATTTTTTCAACGTCGTCTCGAGAGGACTGGAGGGACCGATGGGGGGGACCGTTTGTGAATCCGACTGACATTGGCGATGTAGGCCTTGTTACCCTTCGTATGAGGTGCGTGTTCATGTATCATGAGGAGGAAGGATCACCGCCCACCTTGGTATTCGGAGACAGTGGACATGAAGCTGAAGCCCTTTTTAGATCTACTTACTCTCGTGCGGCGTTCTATTCGAGAGGCCTGAACGGTGAATCTAAAACATACTGCAACGCTCGCTAAAGCAATGAACGCGCCACCAAACGCAATGTAGAGAATCTAAGCATCGTCATGATGCTTGTCGTGCTGTCATCCAACGACTGCCAGGCCGCGGCTAGGTCTTGCGCCTTGGCCACCTGTTCAGCAGACATGCGCGCCGCCAGCGCGTCTCGCTCCGGCACCGCCTCTGCTTCGAACCGGCTCGCCGCCAGGGTGATCCTACCAGAAAACTCCAACTTCAGCATGTCTCAAATCAGGGGAAGCTTCCGGAGCGAGCAAGAAAATGCGAACGAGTTCTAAGGCTGCCATTGTTCTGGCTTGCAGCCTACAAGTGGGTTGCGCTGTGCACTATTTCGACTCCGATACCAATACCGAGCACATTTGGGGTATCGGACATATGAAACTGCGCATCGCCGATGCTGAAGAGGGGGTTCAGGCAGTCGTACGCGGAAATGGCGTGATTGGTTTCTCGGTCGGGCGCCTTGCTCAACAGTACTATCTGACCGCTGGCTGGCATCGCACTCAGCGTCTTGATGCTATTGCAGACAACACCTGTCTGCGTTTCGAGTGGCCGAGTTCAGACTTTGCCAAAGTTCGGATCGGCACGAACTTTCCGCCGATGGTCGATGATACCTCGAAGGTCGGCCGTGGCTTTGAGTGCACTGACTTGAAGAAACTACGTCCGGGAAAGGCTGACTGAAGCTGACATGCTTGAAGAAAGAAAGGACGGCGCCATGTTAAAAGCGATCGGTGCTTATACGTCGATCCTGCTTGCCTGGGTGATGTTCGCAAGCTGTGGAGTTGGGCATAATCAGATATTGTTCGTAACGAAGACCAATGCCTCGCTTGAGATCGATAATCCCCCGCCTACCGCCGTGTTCGGCATCGGACGCATTGAGGGCGAGTTCAGCCCACAGTTCGAAGGAGGCCAGAAAATCCCAACGCTCGCGAGCTTCAAGTTTGAAAACCAGGAAATGCTTGCGCCGCACCTCGGCTCTGCTTTTGCAGTCGGCGATGCTGCGATGGCAATGGCAAACCTATACAACGACCCGACCCCAAACGGCGGCTACAAGGACCGCGAAAAGCTACTCGAAGCTCAGAGCTTTAACAGTACCCTCGAACTCACCCAAGCACCAAAGAGTAAGATTCCTAATCTTGATTTTCCTGGACCTGGCGAGGTGTCTCCCGTATTCTTCGGCACTGAGACGTCGTTCGGACTGACGCTCGGATGGTCTGGTCTCACTGCGCAATACCCTGACACGGCCAGACTTGGGTATGTCCGTAAAGAGTTGGCGTTAGTCCCCATCTCATACCAGGAAAAAGAAAACAAGCATCGCGTGAGGGCAGCTTCACTCCTCGCCACTGTCGACTCGAACGTTAAGTCGCAGCCAATGTGCGGTAAGGAGGGTGCCAAGACCTCCCAATGTGTCGATCTCGATTATCTCCAGTATTTTGCGACCGGAAAAGCAGCCACGCTCATGGCGATGCGGCAGGAGGTGCGCAAGGCAATGATCGCCCGCCTTGACCCGAATCGGGAAAAGGTCATGACGCTAGGCGGAAAACTTCCAACTGATCGCAAACATGTGGCCACTCGGTTGCTCAGCATTATCGCTGACACGTTGCGAGCCCTGAAGCCGTCCGACCCGATAGCGGCAGAGCACCTCAAACGACTCAATGCGGCCACCAAGAACTTCGGGATCCCAAAGTGTTACTTCACCGGCAAGCCGGGCTTGAAGTACATCGTTTACACGGGCTCTGCCTCGGGGAATGCACTCAAGATCTGGGACGACTGCAGTAAGGAGCCTAAACTATTCGATCCCAATAGATTCGGTAGCGCACTACGTTATTGGCGGACTCTCAGCGACACTGTACGGTACACCAGTGAGGCTATTAAACAGGTGAAAACCGACCGGTCATCCGTAACGCTTATCAAGAATGACGGTCCGATCACCAGCCCAGATTGGGACAACGAATTGACGACACTTGCGACACAGTTGGAGCGCCATCGGCATCGGCTTCACGATCTAGATGCCAAAATCGGCGGTAACCGCGAGGTAATCGCGGCGTACCAATACGTTATCTCAATGCTGCAGTGAGGAGGACTTCATGCCATTATCACGGGACCCGGACCGAACAGAGCAGACCAATAGCGGCCCGAACAATCGCCTCTATCGCCTGCGGGAACTGATCCGCCAGGACGGACCGTGGGGCGACGAGACAAAGGTCGTGTTGCTGCGTTGGAACGGCACAAAGTGGGAGCTTTGGAGGGATCCTGATCCAATCACCACATCCTCTGTCGAAGAGAGCAATAATTTACGTGGTCGAACCCCCGCGTCCGGGGATGGTGAAGAACCCTCAGCGGGGAAGCGGGGCTGAAGCCGATTGAGCCTGAACGTTCTTTCGCTCACCATGGCCTTCCCCTCTCACATCAAGGCTGCAGAGCCATTGCAGGTCGGTTGTCTTGGCGAAGCGCCCCTCACCCTGCCCTCACCCCTCAGGACGAGGGTGTTCTAACTACAACCTGCCACCGGCAGCAACCAGCGGAAATGATCCTTGCCAAAGAAGCAAGGATCATGGAAAGTATGCAAGAAATCCAAAACATGCTGGAGGCCAAACCATGAACGAAATTATTTTTATCGTTGAAGAAGCGGCCGAAGGAGGCTATGTGGCCCGCGCACTCGGCGAATCCATTTTCACGGAGGCCGAATCGCTCAACGAGCTCCATGCCAACGTCCGCGATGCGGTTCGGTGTCATTTTGAAGAGGGGCAACAGCCGAAGATCCTCCGGCTCCACCACGTCAAAGAAGAAGTTATCGCCGTATGAGGCTGCCCCGTGACCTCTCGGCTGACGAGCTTGTCGCAGCCCTGAAAGTCCTCGGCTATCAGGTCACCAGACAAACAGGAAGTCATCTTCGCCTCACGACGCGCCAACACGACGAGCACCATCTCACCATTCCCCAGCATAATCCGTTACGCGTCGGGACACTCCATTCCATCCTTACTGACGTGGCCAATCACTTTGACATGAACAGAGACGAATTGATGGAACGATTATTCAGAGGGAAATCTTGAGCAACTGGCCGATGATTCGCCTTGCAAATCACCCTCAAACTCGACGCGCTCCTGCCCGCCAACTTTGATAAAGTTTTTAATTTCGCAGAACCCGTGACCTAGTTTTTGGGGGAGGACCAGCGGCCCTCGAAATAGGCCTCATCCAGTTCGATTTCGCCCTTCAGTTTCCCGGCTTCCACTTCGGTGACATGATACAACGCTTCGCGGAGCCACCGATAGATGCAGGTGACCACTTTGACATCCAGGCCCAGATCCTGGCCCAACTGATAGACGGGTTGCAATTGATAGAAGCCTTGGAGGATGCTAATATGCGTAGCGCATCCGCTGGAGGCTTTTGCTTTTCCCACACCGCATACATTTCACAAAGCCGCGTTGGGTGTGGAGCACCTGAAAGGAGCCGCAGAAAATGCACTTGCGGTCGCGCAAAAAGTTGGCCGCACAACAAATACCGTCTGGCGTCCAGTAACGATGAGGGGTTTCTACCACACATTGGTTACGAAACGCCCTAATTACCTTACTTTTTTAGTACACTCCGTTCATCGTCAATGAAAAGAAAGGGTGAGGGTTATGCGCAGAGTTACGATCAGCTAGTTTCAATTTTCCTCCACGTTTGAGACCGAAGCCAAAGCCGTAGAGTATTTTGAATTTGTCCGATCGAAGAATGGTCGGACCTGCCCTCGTTGCAACAATCAGAATGCCGATCCGTATAATACTCGTCAATTCTTTTACCATTGCCGAGGGTATCGGACACAGTTCACTTGCAAAGTGAACACTGTCGTGCCTGCCGGTCCGCTTCCCGTGAAGATGTGGCTGTATGCGATTGACCTTCCCCCCAATTTAGGTCCAAGTCGAAAGTGAGGCAATGACCGAATTATAGCCCTCGGGATGGCTGGGGGAAAGTGGGCCATTTGCCGTTTTTGTCAAGCTTGCCGAGCGACCGGCTTTGTCCACGTCACGTTCGCCTGCCAGACGAAACTCTTCCGGACTGAGAAACCCTAGCGAACTGTGGGGCCGGACGGTGTTATAGTGGAGGCGCCACGCTTCGATACGACGCCGGGCCTCGGCCAAATCAACGAACCATTGTTCATTCAGGCAGGCATCCCGGAATTTGCCGTTAAAACTCTCTACGAAGGCATTCTGACACGGCTTCCCCGGCTGGATGAAGCGCAGGCGCACCCCCGTGCGTTGGGCCCACAAGCACAGCGCCTTGCTCGTGAATTCCGGTCCGTTATCCAGCACGATCGCTACGGGCCGAGCCCGCTGGACAGCCAGGTGATCCAAGAGCCGACTGACTCGCTCTCCAGAGATCGAAACGTCCACGAGCTGGCCGATACATTCCCGGCTGTAATCGTCCACGACGTTCAAAATGCGGAAGCGCCGCCCTGTGGCCAATTGATCCGACATGAAGTCCATCGACCAGCGCTGATTCGGGCCGTCTAGATGCGGGAACGGCCCACGGTCACGGGCCGGGAGACGTTTACGCCGCTTGCGCCGGACCTGCAGACGCTCTTCGCGATACAGCCGATACGTCTTCTTCGCGTTCACCACCAAGCCCTCCCGTTTGAGTAACTCATGCAACAGCTTGTAGCCATAGCGCGGAAACGCCGCCGCCAGTTCGCACAGCCGGACCCGGAGGGCGGCTGCGTCGGGACGGCCGGACTGATGGCGCACTACCGAGCGGTGGATGCCTACCAAGTGACAGGCCCGCCGCTGACTCATCAGCCCCAGCGTGACCAGATGAGCCACCGCTTGGCGCCGTGCCGCGGGCCTTACCAGTTTTTTGACAGGAGTTCCTTGAGCGCCGCCTGATCCAGGTGCGCGTCGGCCAACAGCTGCTTCAACTGCCGATTCTCGGCCTCAAGCTGCTTCAGCCGTGTGACGTCGGAGACCCGCAGGCCCCCATACTTGGCTCGCCACCGATAGAACGTTTGCTCGGTGATCCCATGTTTCCGGCAGAGGTCTTGTTTCTTGACCCCGGCCTCGGCTTCTTGTAACACCCCGATGATCTGGGCTTCGCTGAATCGTTTCCGCTTCATGATGAGTCCTCCTGGGTTGTTGTACCAGAAAACTCACCCTCGAAGTGGACCGTTTTATGGGGGGAAGGTCACGATGTACAAGGTGTCGCACGAAAAGGCAACTCTTCCTTACAACTCTCCAAGGAACTGGGGATCACCCAAAAGTCGACGTGGCACCTGCTTCATCGGATCAAAGAAGCCTGTGGTGGCGATCAAGTCCCATTGAGTGGGATCATTGAAATTGACGAAACCTATGTTGGGGGTCAGCCACCTTACTGATCTGAGAGACCCTTGGAGAAGATAGACGACGCGATGAACCGTTCCTTGGTCCTGAACCTGTACGTGGCCGTCTGTCTGTTGCAAGGCTGTGGGATGTCGTTCTTTGTCCCGCCCGAAGAGGACGCCGTCGTGGATGAGCATGTGTACTTTTCACCGATTGAGGACTCGGGTGTTAGAGCTCTCAGTACGAAGATCGAACGACGCTTGGTGTTGATGAATCGACAGCCTGACCCGAAGAAGGAGGGGGAGTATTGGTTCACCGTGCGCCGAACCTCATGCCGAAGCCACACAGTCCTTGAACAGCCGCTCCAAAATGTCGGGGGAAATCCCGGAGAATGGTGCTGAATTGATGAAAGTACTCAAAGAGATCAGCCGTCACCTCGTGACAAATGTAGAGACGACATTCACACGGTCCCAAGGGCTCCAATTCTATCGAGACAGTGCCTTTCAGTTGTGCCAAGCCTATATGAACGGCTTACTCTTCAACAAAGACGGTAAATTTTGCGGGGTCTGCTATCTCAAGCGGTTGAAGGAGTTGGAGGATGAGGCCATCAAACTGATTCGAACGGAAGTTGAGAACGGCTTTTACCATCATCGCAGACCGTCTGCTGATCAGGCAGCCAATTGACTCAGTTTGAAATCCTCGTCTTGTATGAGCCCCGTGGTCCAGGCTTCGGATGGGCTTCATTGGCGAGTTGCACAATCTCCTCAATCCGATGAAAGGAGCTTCCTCATGAAGTTTTTCAACCTGTTGTTTGGATGCATGCTTGTTGTTTTTCCCCTCACAAGTAGTGCATTGGGGGCTCGTAATCCACAAAGTCTCAATGACGCGATTTCCTTCAACGACATGGCTAACCTTAAATCTCTGTTAGCAGGTGGGGCCGATCCGAATAATCCGACCCCTCCAGCTGGAGTCACACCGCTACAAACCGTTGTGATCGGGATTGAAATTTACCATCAGTTTCGGAGCACGGACCCCGCGGACCTAGTACGGTATCAATCTAGGCTTGAAATGGCTCGTTTGCTGTTGCAAGCTGGAGCTGATCCTGATTTACAACTTGGACATCGTCCCTCAGCACGGAATGGCGCCCTTCAGCTTCAACGGCAATATGGCGACTCGACTTTGGTTCAACTGTTCAACCGCTATCCTCAAAAGCGGAACCCATCCGCCCCGTCTCGGGCCGACGAGAGGCCGCAGGCAGGAGAGGGGTCGTGGGTTGGCTATGCCGTGACACGAACGGGGCGTAGCGGGAACCCCACGAACGTAGGCTCCCTGCATTTTGGAGCAGCCTGGGGAGCTTCCAGCGAACAGGAGGCGAAATTGGAGGCAGCTCGGTACTGCCAGAAGGAGGGCGGTACGTGCGAGGCTGACTCCAGTTCCACGACGGCTTGGCAATCCCAGTGTATCGCCGTGGCAAAGGGCCGGTTTACCATGACTCATAGCGGTTTTGGCACAACATACCGCATCGTCAACGCGTATCCGTCTCTACGAGCCCACGACACCCTGTCAAGCGCGAAACGTGAAGCGTTAAACGACTGTCGTGTGAGTCTGCAGGATTCCCGTTCATCCTGTCGGATCGTGATTGGGGGCTGCGCTCGGTAGGCCTCCGACTCCGTGCCGAAGTCTCGCCAACACGCTACATGTATTTAAGTATATGAATCCCTATCTGCCGTAGGTGCATTCACGATTTTACATTTCCCGCGATTGGCCAATCTTAGCACACGCCTCGGTGAGCGACAGAAACCAATGTTGATTCAAAGATTCTTGTCGAAGGCACGCATTAAACGCCTCACTCTTGTCTGTGGTCTCCCGGGCATGAGCCACACGCCTATGCATCGCCTCTATTCATGGGGTGTTCATTCAAGCGTCGTCCACACGCCCCACGCTTTTTCCCACGAGACTGCCCTGTATGGAGACGAAGGGAAAGTCGGTCATAAATCAGGGGACGACGCCTCAATGCATTAGAATGTGCCTATGCGTTTAGGTGTGAGACCCAACCGTCGAAGGAGTTCACCTTGCGCCTCCAGGCCGCTCCACTGCTCGGGCGACGAGCGCCGTTTTGTCAATGGCCTTCAACTCGAGCGGTGCTTGAGCAGCAACGCCCGCCACGCATTTGCGGGAGAACGTCCGAACCGCCGCGCGGGCTCCAGGCATCCGCATAGGAAGCCAGAAGCAGCACGGCATCTTCGGCACACGGCCATAAGCCCCTGCAATCCGCAACGAAGCAAAGCCAGCCTGTTCTGCGATTCTGAAAGTGGGCCCTGAGTAAGGCCGCGCGCACAAGAGCCTCTCCAATAGCTTCAGTTGACGACCAGACTCACGGACGCCGAGCAGTTGTTGGTGGTGTCCGACTCGTCGGGCAGCGCGTCCACGCACGCGCCGTAGTAGTAGGTCCCCGGGCTTGACGGCGTACGAGTCGAGGTAATCCGCCTCAGTTTACTGCCGGGGGCTAGAGCAGCAACAGGATGACTGGCCACCTGCCGGCCACTTTCCCCATTCCAACTGCCCATGGACCGGTACAACCGTAAGGTCGTGGTCGGCGTCGCCACGTTACCATTGTTGTCCACCTGCATCAAAATCGCGACCCCCCGACCTTGACCCGCGGTTTCCTCGTTTACCAATGAGACAGACACCGCCAAGTCGATCTGTCGTACCGAAACAATGACCTGCACGGACGAGGAGCAGTTGTTCGCCGTGTCGGACTCGTCCGCGACCGCGTCCACGCACCCGCCGTAGTAATACGTGCCGACGGACGATGGCGCCGTCACGGTGATTGCCGGAAGCCGACCGCCCCGTGGCGGCAAAGCGACTATCGGGGCCGTCCCGACCGCCGTGTCCGACGTCGTGATCGTCGCGTCCGTCGAGCGGTAATAGCGGAGCGTCGTCGTCGCCGACTCGCCGAGGCCCGTGTTGCGCACCGTGACCCGCAGAGTGAACGCTGCCTCCGTCCCGAGTGTCGTGTTGCTTGCCTTCGGCGTCTCGACCACCAGATCAGGCACGCCAGACGCTTGGTCCGACGTGACCGATACCGTTTTCTCAATGGCTCCCGAGCAGTTGTTGGTGGTGTCCGACTCGCCGGGCACCGCGTCCACGCACGCGCCGAAATAGTATGTTCCCGGGTCTGACGGCGTCCGAGTCGAGGTAGGAATCCTCAGGATCCCATCCGGGCCGAGTGAGCCAATGGGATGGCTGCTCACCTGCATGCCACTTCTCCCACTCCAACTACCCAGGGACCGGTACAGACGTACGGTCGTGGCCGGCGTCGCCACGCTGCCATGGTTGTACACGTCTATGAAAACGGCGAACCGCGTTTGCGTATCCGGGGTTTGCTCGTTCACGAATGAGACGGACACCGTCAGGTCGTGTCGTACCGACACCGTGACCCGGACGGCCGAGGAGCAGTTGTCCGTCGTGTCGGACTCGTCCGTCACAGCCTCGACACACGCCCCGTAGTAGTACGTCCCCGCCGACGAAGGCGCCACGAGAGAGATCGACAGCCCGCGGCTCCCCGACGCGACAAGCCCTCCAACCGCGTCCGTCCCCACCGCCGTATCCGAGGTCGTGATCGTGGCGTCCGTCGAGCGGTAGTAGCGAAGCGTCGTCGCGGGCGCCTCGCCGTCGCCCGTGTTACTCACCGTGGCGGACAGCGTGAAGGGCGCCGATGTGTCTGGGCTCGCGTCGTCCACCGTCGGTGTTCCGACCTGCAGATTGGGTTGGCCTGACTGCTGACGCGCCGTTCGCAACACCATCACTTCGACGGCTGGCGAACAGTTGTTGTTCGTCTTCGATTCCCCGGTGACGGCCTCGACGCAGGCCCCGTAGTAGTACGTTCCTGGGTCGGGCGGTGCAGTCAACGGCACGGTATCACTGCGGCTCCCGACCTCGGTTAGTGGTGCCACGGGCATGGTGCCTACGGGGACATCCTCTGTCGTAATTGTCGGATCCGTCGAACGGTAGTATCGTAGCGTCGTTGGACCCGACTCCCCGTCACCCTGATTCGTCACCGTCGTTGACAGGTCGAAATTCTCTCCGATCACTGGAGCGTTGTTGCTCACGGCAGGAGACTCCACCGACAAATCCGGTGCGCCCGGCGACGAGGGCTGGGGCCGGATCGTCATCTGATCCATGCTGCCTGTTGGAGCCGGTCCAGAACCACCGCCGCCACCGCCGCAACGAGCAAGGGCTGTACAACACATCAGGACCAACCCTAGAGACGCAAGCCTCGTCAAGCTGTGTGCACGGCTGTTCATGTCGTCATCCAGTTGGGGACTTCTTCAAAGACTGCACGGCCTGCGTTGGGATCAAGCCTCGACTTGCGACACGGTCACGCCCAGAGACCGCGCGTCGGTCATGAAACCATTGCCCAACAGTTGGAGTGTCGCCACGGTGCTGGTGCTGCCTTGGCTAATCGTCACCTCCACGGGCTCGTCAACATAATCCTCACCGGACACCGCAGGATGCTCGCCGTCGCCCGGCACGAGACGCACTTGAAGACGGATCTCTGCACTCGCCGGCGCACTGAGTGACACCTGCACCTTGATGGCTGCGCCGCTGTCGGCATGGCCCTGGAGAAACCGCACCGTCAGGCCACGCAGGACTTCATCGGACGAAAGCGACGTTATCTCTCGTTCAGCCACCCGAATTTGACCGATGTTCTCAAGAGGGCTCCAGATGTTGACGGCGCTATGGTGTTGGGCCAGGCCACCCGCTAAGTCCAGCCCTTTCCAACTGGGGACGGGCGACTTGCCACCCAAGGGAAACGTCAGGAAGGCCGAAGCTGACGGATTGGGAGTCCTGGTCCCGATGCCATCCCATGCGGTCCGGATTTTCACCCAGGCATGAGGTTGCCAGGAGACGCCCACTCGCGCCCCGGTTTCCCACCGCCCGGCCCCGTCGCGCGCTTCCCAGCGGGTCAGCGCGGTCTCCAGGCCCAGCGTGGAGGTGGGTTGGAGTTGCAGGCTCAGTTCCATGCCCGCCAGGGCGCGTTCTTCAGAACCGGCCCGGCTGCGGGTGGAGCGCCAGCCGGTGGTCGGCTGAAAGTAAGTGAAGGTGCCTCGACCCCAGGCGCCATCATAGTCCACGCCGGTGACGAGCCGGCCGTGGCCGTACTCCATGTTGTGTTGAAAAAAAGAGGACAGGCCGACGACGTTGGTCCCCGGCTCCTCGGACACGTTGAACCGTCGCACCACGCCGTAGCGCATGTCATACCGCCGCAGGCCTTGGCGATCGGTCCAACTGGTCACGCCCTGCTGGAAGAACAACGCCCCGGTGTCGGCGCCGTCTTCCTGCCCACCGAAGCCCGCGAAGCCGGCTAACGCCGACAGGGGCACCACCGTGTCCACTTCCCCACTGAACCCGCCGCCGAGTTGGGAATAGGTCATTCGGTTGGCGAAGGAAAAATGGTCACCGAAAAGCCTTTTGCCGTACGCATTGGCGAATTGCGTGGTCTCGTCCAGCAGAATGTCATTGACCATCTGCTCCATGAAGCAGCGGTACCCGCTGGAGACGTTTTGTTCGAAGGAGTTGCCACAGGCCAGCGCACCGGACAATAAACGGTTTGCACCGAGACTGCGGGAATCCGCATTTTCGAGAGCATGAGAGGGCGTGGCGGCCTCGACGTGGTTGACGGACAGGACACCCAAAGTCAACCCTAGGAGTAGCATGACGACCCTGCTCCGATGCCTCACTTTGCGAATATTTGGCATGTCTCGTGATGCCGATTCATGTGTTCTTAGAATAAACATCATCTCCTCCTGCCCAACAGTACTGCTTACTGGCTTCCGTAAGCAGTTCTCAAACAGAGTGGGGCGAAAAATGGAGAGCTAAAAAAGGGGGGCATAACACAGGTAACCAAAAGAAAAAAGGTTGTTTCTTGTCAATTGCGCCATAACAACGATCGTGACTTTGACCTTCTCCCCAATTTCGGTCCACATCGAAGGTCAAACCTAAGACGAGTTGGACCTGCCCCCGAAGTTGGGCCAGCTTCTCTGCGGTTGTTCTGGCCTCTGGACCTGCCCCCGAAGTTGATCCAGCTGCTATGCGATTTTTCTGGCCTCTTGAGCTTGGCGCGCAAAGGCTCTCGGCGGTACGTTGCCGAGTGCTGAGCATGGCCGAGAGGGCATGCCGTCCGGTTTTCAACGTTCGAGCCGATCTCTAGCGTCGTTCAGGCTCATTGTGCCAGACCCATCACCTCCATGTTGGATCAATGTTCGGGTCGCAGAACATCCTAGCCCCTCTCGTAACACGCCAGAGACCCCAGAAGAACGAGACAGCAATTTAACTACAGAAATCCCCTTACACGAGGCCCAGCAAGCGCACCGGCCCCCACACATTAAACCCCGGAACGCCTACCAAGTCAGGTCGCTGCACAGCATGAGGCCGTGGATGGTCAGGCCGCGCCTCGGCCGGTTCTCCACGCCTTCCAGGCTCATTCGCACGGAACCCCCGATCTTGAATTGTCCACCGAGACTCAGCCGCCGGGAGCCTTCCCCAGACAGTGACACGTCGGTGTAGGGCGTCAGGCCCCCTTGGCCGCCCACGTGGTGCCGATCGCCTAGGCGAGTCGTGTTCGCGCGCCCGGCCGCTTGGTTAGCCTGGACCCCGCCCTGGCTTATGCCGGTCTCCCACCCCCGGTGCACCCCGCTGGCCGACTGCACGCTGAGGGCGAGTCCCAAGCCAGCCGTGGCCGGTGTCGGGGTGTCCCCCGCGTCCCGTGCTGGTCCGCACGCCGTCTGCTCGCCTCCACCCAAGGATTCACGCGAGGCCAAAGGACTGGCTCCTTGACCAACACTCCTGATAGGAATTAGTCAAAACAGACTAGAGAATACAGCTTGCTTTGTACACAAAACTAGGTGAAATTAGTGCTCATATTATTATGAAATTGGTGAATAATTCGCGAATTTTCCGAATTAACCGACAGAAGTCCCATTATGCCGTTAAGGCTATCAATCCCCTTGTATAGGGATTGAAAGCCACAAGAACAAGGATTACACCGAGACGTACAGCGTTCATAGCGTCGCTCCTTTCACCTCAAAAGGCTGAGAGGCAAAGTTATTAGGAAGCCACCGACAGACTGCTCGGTGACTTCATTTTTTTATCATCCCTTCCTGTGAGTTGCAATCAAGAGGCGTCAGGCTTGTCGTCGTGATCGGGTCACGTGATGTGTCTGTCCCAAATGACTTCGTCGTAGTGATCGAGCCGCTTGAGCACGGCGTGTTGCACGGCCAGGTCGTGTATGAGGTGCGCGTAGCGGTTCAAGCGGGAGGTGTGAGTTTGGGCGTTGTCTACGTTCCGGCCGGCGGCCTGCGCCCAGGCCGTCATGATGCAATCAGGGGGACGTCGTTCTCGCCACCTTGCCTTTCTCCGACCTGTCCGGCATAAAAAAACGCCCTGCGATCGTCGTCAGTGTTCCCCATCCTTCCGTTGATCTGCTGCTGCTTCCTCTCACGTCCCAAACCCAGAATCTTCAGCTTGAAGAGTTTGTCTTACAGGAATGGCAAGAGGCAGGTCTTCTTTTTCCCAGCGCGGTCAAGCGAGGGCTGTTTACCCTCGACCGAGCCTACGTGACGAGACGCCTAGCCCGTCTCGAACCACGCCAGAGACCCCAGAAGAACGAGACATCAAATGACCGATATCAATCCCCTTCAACAGAGGGGTACGAAGTCAGCTTGCGCTCCTCCCGGAACGCGAAAGAAGAGTGAAAGCATAGCCGTCTCGGTTCCTCCCTGCCGAAACGAAGGCGCCAGCGCGATAAGGGGCAGCGCGACGGCGGCTAAAGACACAGACGACGACGTTTGTGCTCCCAATCTTTTTCCCGCAGGGGAGAGCGAGAAAAAAGGGCAAAAGGCATCAGGAGCACACCCTCCCAGCCCACGTGACACGATCCCAACGCTCAGAACGTCCAGCGCCAGCCCGTGAGCAGGGTCAATGCCGGACCCGCGGTGGCGCGGTGGCCCGGCTGGTGCGTGACCACGGCGCCGAGGCGCAACTCGCCCAGGGCCAGGGGCTGATACCAGTGCATGGCCACGTCGAGCTGACGGCCGCTCGGCGCCAACCGGGCCGCCACCGGTAGACGTACCACCCCCCCGGCCTTGGTCCGGCCCACGGGCACCATGAGCGCAGCGCGCCCCTGCTCCACGCGCAGGGGTTGCGAAAGAGAGAAGCGAAGCAGCCCTGTATCCGCCACCAGGCGACTCGCCTGCAATGTGAATGTGCTGGTGGTCAGGGTCGAGATGTCGTCGATCACGCCCCCGCGCGCCATGGGGCTGACAGTCCCGCTTTCCGCCGTGGCCCCCAGGCGCCAACCGCCGAGTACCGTCTCCGCTTCGATCCCAACAAACGCGGTCCCGGCCGCGAGGCCGCCGAACGCGCCCCGGGCCGTCCCGCCCAGGAGGGTTTGCCGCTCTCCCAGCCAACCCGCGCGCAGGCCCAGCGGGAAACCGTTCGGCCGCCACGCCAGCGTGGCGCCCGTGGCCGGCCGCTGCCCGAACACCCCCTCCGTGGTAAAGGCGGCCGCAGTCAGACTGGCCCGGGGAGCCAGGGTCAGGGTCAGGGTGCGTTCGGCCCACGCCAGATGGCTGACCCGGGCGCCCGCGGTCCTCGCGGCCAAGCCCAGGTGCCATGACGCGGGCGGGGTGCCGCGGCTAGACCGGAACGCACTGCCCGTCAAGTCGATGCCTTGGGCCGGGGCGCCCCACGCATCCGTGGTTAGGAAGTCCTGCAGTCGCCCTGTGGTCGACGGCCCGGCAGCGGTCGCGGCGAATCCATCGAGCCGGAACCAGAATGGGGCACCCAGCCGGTCGAAAGCCACGAGTTCCCGGCCGGCGAACGAGCGCCGGAGCCCGTCCCCGAACGCCGCACCCAGCCGCACCCCGGTCGTGTGCAAGTCGACACCCGGGCCGTCCACTTGCGTGTCGGGCACGATCTCCAGCACCCCCACCGGCGAGGTAGCGGCCTTGAGATCCATTTTGCCCCGACCGTAGATGCTCCGGGTCGCATACACGCCGGTATCGTCGGCGGTGTCCAGCAGTCGGGTGACCAGCGCCGTGTTCGAAAGTTGTTCGCGGAAGAGTTGTTTCATGATCGCCAGCCCGCCGGCCACCATGGGCGCGGCGAACGAAGTCCCGTTGATACCCGTCGCGATCCTTCGAACTCCGTTGTTCCCCCCAAAGGGTCCGTAATAGGCGACCGTCATCCCTTGTCCGGGAGCTGCCAGGCAATAGTCGGCGGCGATGCCGCAGCGATTGGAAAAGCTGGCGATGGTCGAATCGCTTGATTTCAGCGCCACGACGGCGAGGGAATGGCCTCGAAGTTCCTCGATGCGCACTGGCAAACCCTCCATCACCTGCACGGAGACGGCATTGACGGCTTCGTTCTCGCATTGCTCCAGGTCGGCCGGGGCACAGGGGTCTTGATGAGCATTGCCCGCGGACCAGATCAGAATCATCTTCTCACTGGCACCCGCCTGCGCCATGGCGGCAATGGCCGTGCCGAAGTTGGCCCGCAGGTCCTGTTCGCTGTAGGAGTCGATAATGCCTGCGAAGCCGATGCTCAGGTTCAGGAAATCTACCTTCCGCGCGCCAGCCCGCCAATTGAGCACGGATGTGATCAGACCCGCAAAACTGGAGTCCGCGCTGGCCAGCCCGGCAAGCGAGATCGGCTTGTACAGACCGCTTCTTGAAGTGGTGGGGATGGCAAACATGGCGATGTCGGCGCCCCAGGCTACTCCATTCGCGGAATTCGTCAGGGACGGGGCTCGGACGCCGGCCGCCACGCTCGCGACCGCGGTGCCATGGGACAACTCATCGCCGGTTTCATCGGTCTCGCCAGACAGGAACTGCTCGGTCACCGTCTTGCCGGCGAACGACGGATGGCTTGTATCGATGCCGCTGTCGAGGAACCCGATCGTGACCCCGGCGCCCGGCTTGGCATCCTCCCCTTTCAGCAGTTCGACATTGGCATACGCCCAGTCGGCATTGATGGTCTCCAGCCCCCATTGGTTGTCAAAGCTTACGTCGTCATCGCGATACTCCTGGGCAAGCTCCGATGCCTCGGTCTGAAAATCTGTCCCGGACAGACACCCGTCTTCGTGGGTTTGGATACACGGTGGTGGCGGCGGTGGTGGCGGTGGTGGGGGCGGTGGTGGGGGCGGTGGGGGCGGCGGTGGTGGCGGCGGTGGTGGCGGTGGTGGCGGTGGTGGCGGCGGTGGTGGCGGTGGTGGCGGTGGTGGCGGCGGTGGTGGCGGTGGTGGTGGTGGTGGCGGTGGTGGTGGCGGTGGTGGTGGTGGTGGCGGTGGTGGCGGTGGTGGCGGTGGTGGCGGTGGTGGCGGTGGTGGTGGTGGTGGTGGCGGATCTTCCGGCTCTGGCGGGGATGGCGCAGGCTCTTCCGGCGCGGGCAACTCCGGCATCGGTTCCTGTACAGGCGGACCCGGCTCCGGCCTGGGTACCGATCCCCCTCCTCCCCCGCCCCCGCCACAGCCACTGAACACCAAGAGGGCTGAAAGCACCATGGCGGGCACGAATCCCTGCTGCCGCATCCTCCGTCCCTTTGGCAACTCATCGACATTGACAGACAAGCGAAGAGCTAAGGCATCAGGAGATGCCTCGCCATACGCCGAGTGGTGGTTGGGGACGGGCGAGCGGGAGGAGTCACGTATCGCGGCAGGGGATGACTGGAGACTCATGTCTGTAACCTGAGGAGGTCCCTTCATTCGGCGATGCTCCTTCCACGACCCGACCCGGTATCATCGTGATGCGGCTCGTTGTGCAACTGATCGGCAGGCACCCCGAAGCGGACCGGCTGAGAATGAATGCTCTCGAGTGCTCCCACAGTTCGCGAAACGAGAACCGCACCGAAAAAAACTGGGACAAAATCGCGCGATCGTGACGCGGTTGATTCAACGGGCACGTGAGCGTCGCCTGCACCGAGCCCATGTGCCAGCGGCAGTGCTGTTCTGGTTACGTCCTCATCACCATGAACGTCGATTTCCGCAACAGGAAGTCGAGCGGATGTGGAAGAGTGAGAACGACTATCCACGGTCACGTTCAGGGGGGGGGGGAATCCTCTCATGGACACCTCGCACAGCAAGATTCTCGATCTCATCCCTTCATCTTGGGTAGCCGCAAAAGAGCCTGCCATGGCACTTGGTTGCATCGGATTGCCCATGAACGCCACCATCAGGTTCAGCGCCGGGTCTCCTCTTCCCGTTGTCACACCCAGCGTACCGCTGAGCGGGTCAAGCCCCCGCTTGGCGGGTCACCCGCCCCACCGGCACCATCACCACATCTGGGAATCCGACGAATACTGGAAGGCCCAGACAGCGATTCATCAGGCCCGCCGTAGTCAAGAAACCGCACGAGGCATTGGCGATCCGCGCTCCCTTTCCCGCCCCTTCAGGGACGGTGTCTCAGTATCATGAAAGCCGGCGCGCCACCCATGCCCATCCATGCTGCCAAGTGGAATGAACGATGAGCGCGATGGGCACGCCTATGAGGACGAAGATGCCCAGCATGCTCCAGATGGACTCCTTCACCCACGCGATGGCTGCGGAATGGTGCATGAGTGCCCCGCCCCCAGGAGGTCAGAACCGTACCCCGAGATTGAGGAAGCCGGCGTATTCCTGATCGCGCGACCCCGGGCCGCCCGCGGCGACGTCGCTACTGACCGAAAACCGGCCCCAGCGATAGACCCCGCCCAGACTGAGCAGCACCCGGGTCTTGTCGGACACCGATTGCAGCGGCGCCCCCTGCGACACGTTGACAGCCGTGCCGTCCCCCAACGTCCGCCACAAATCCAGCGATCCCCGCACGGCGAACGCCTGCGCCCCGTCATCCCAGCTACACGCGGTCTCGGCCACCACCCCGGTGCCGGCCATCAAGCGATCCGAATCCTGAGCCCACAGCCGCGACGGCACCGCGTCCGTAAAACCCAGGTCAATCTTCGAGCGCGTCACCCACACCCGCGGCGTCAGATGGAGCCGCTCGCTGAGGGTGAAGCGCCGGCCCGTCTCGAAGCCCAGGGAATGCCCCACCGCGCTGGCCTCCTTGATCAACGTCCCCCGCCCGTCCGCGGTGAGGTCTACGTCGTAGTCCATCACCGAGACCCGGCCCCGGACGTAATAGCCGCGAGGACCTGTCCAGGCGACGCCGACGGCCCCGCCCAGGCCCTGCGCGGTAATCGTCCCGCCGCCGGTCAGGGAGGACACGTCCCCCCAGCCGTAGACGTGCCGCACCGACAGCATCCCCGTAAGCCGTGGCCCCAACTCCACCTCCAGCCCGGCTTCCACTTCAAGGCGCCGGAAGTTGTACGCGGCGCCCACGCTGGCTTGCACCGGCGTATACCGTCCCCCGCCCCCGGCAACCCGCACCCAGGCGGGCGAGCCCGGCACGGTCAGCCGCTCCCCGGCCGGGCCCCGGCTGTGCAGCCGCAGCAGCAGCCCGGGCAAGGCCTCGTAGACCGCCGCGCGCGGGGCGTACGTCTCGGTAAAATCCTGGGCGGAGAAGGCCCGGCCGGCGACGGTGTCACTGGCCCGCAGGGTGAGATCCCAGGCCCCGTTCAGCACGGTGTGCCCGGTGGCGCCCGCGGCCTCGTCGTGGAGCAGCACGTCGTTGACACGCAGGGTGGTGGCGCCCCCATCGTTGCGGATCTCGCCCCCCTGCAGGACAGTGCCGACGCGACGGCCGGCCAAGTCCAGGTCCACATGGAGCTGGGGCACCCCGCCCGCCGCGTGAATCGCGATTCCCGACGCCGCCCCGACACTGCCCCGGGGGCCAATGGCCACCCGGCCGCCGCCCGCCAGAAACACACCCGCCGCGTGCTCGCCCGTACCGCCCGTGACCGGGGCGTTCACCGTGACGGTTTGCCGACGATAGCCGTCCTCGCCCACGAGTGCGGCGAACGAGACGGTTCCATCCTCCGCCAGGCGGCCCATCCGCACGCCGCTGGCCCCCGCTCCTGCGGCGTGAACGAAACCGCCCTCCACCATAATGTGGGCCAAACCCGAGCCCCCGTGGTCGCTCACGATGCCGTCCGCCCCCGCTCCCGTCGCGGCGATTGCCGTATCGCGCAGGTCGATCTCCAGCAATCCCGCGCCGGTGTGTATGGCGAAGACGCCGTCGGCGTCCGCTCCTGTCGTGGTGATGTCGACGTCCTGCGTAGCGAGGTTCAAACCGCCCGTTCCGTGGTGCTCGACGTAGACACCGTAGGAGTTGGTTCCCGTCGTGTCGATGACGAGGTCCTCGGCGGTGAAGTTCACATCGCCCGTTCCCCGGTGCTCGGCATAGACGCCGTCGGCGTCCGCTCCCGCCGTCGTGATGGCAGTGCCCCGCGCCGTGATGTTCAGGTCGCCCTCGTTTAGATGAAAGCCGATGATGCCGGGGGCGAACTCTCCCGTCGTCGTGACGGCGCTGTCCTGCGTGGTGAGGTTCACGTCGCCCGTTCCCCAGTGATCGGCGTAGACGCCGTAGGCGTCCGCTCCCGCCGTCGTGACGACGACATCCGACGTGACGAGGTTACCGTCGCCGACGCCCGAACGCTGCGCAACAAAGCCGTTGGCGCCCACTCCTGCCGTGGTGACGGCGAGGCCCTGCGCGGTGAGGTTCAAGACGCCCTCGCCCAAATGGACAGCCGAGACGCCGTAAGCGCGGGGTCCCGTCGTGTCGATGGTCACGCTACGAACGATGAGTTCAAGCGCGCCGTCGCTGCGGTCAAAACGATACCCGCGGACCGCGTGGCCTCCCTCGCCCGTGGTCATCATGTCGCTTCCCGATATTGCCATGCGTAGCATGCCCGACTGCCCGTAGTGGCCGATGAAGATGCCCCGGCCGTTTGAGGTCACGTCGGCAGAGGAGTAGAGCGTAACGTCGCCCGTATAGTCCCCGGGGTTCCCCGGCGAGATCCAGACGGCGCCGGAGGCACTCGTGCCACTGAATGCAGCGCCCCACGTGTCGTCGCCCGGCACCTCGCGGTCGTAGCTGATCGAGAGGTCTTCGGTGAGCCGGATGGTGAAGTCCCCGCTCGTCTCGTCCCTGCCGTTCTCATCGAAGCTGTAGAAGATGTTGCCCTCTGCGGGATCGTAGGTGGACGGCGAGCAGACAACCTCCTGTCCCGTTTCGGGCGAACCGCATTCGTTTTCGGCCCAGGCCTCCGGGGCGGTGAGCATGCCGACGGCGGCCAGCACCATGGCGGCGGCCACCGTCACGATGCCGTGGCTTGTGTGGGCCATCCCGGTTGACCGTGACAGGCGGGTTCTGACGCACACGGACGCGCTCAGGGATGCAGCCATGCCGTTCCTCCCGTCCCCTTCCTGAACGACGGGAATTTAGAGAGCTGCGGAGTCTTGAGTCGCATCGGCCTGATCATCGGACATGCGGAACTTCGACGCTAGGGTGTTGCCTGGTTCCTCCCGAGGCGGTCTTCGTCGTGAAAGCCCTCTGAATCCCCCCTAGAACGACACCGCCCAGAGATGGAGGAATCCGGCGTATTCCGACGGTCAACCCGGCTCCGTTCCCCTGTAACCGTCCTGACACGTGATGTCCTGCCTGGCCTCCGGCGCCGTCTTGTCTGCGCTGAAGGCTTCCTGGAGACGGAAGCCGTTGAGCAAATTGACGTCGTGGCACGTCCCACAAAATCCAGGCGTAACGAGTGCGAAAACTTTCCCGGCATCGACCTGGATGGCCCGGCCCAGTTTGCCCCGTTCGGTATGGACCTCGGACTCGTCACTCGCAAGCCCGTGCCGAAGTTCTTGATGGCCCGTGTGGCCGTGGACCGGATCGAACAGGTCGCCCTCCACGATCTTCACCAAGCCGCGTTCTTGGTCATAGGCCCGGTTCAACGCATCCGGTGGCCCTGCCGCGTTGGGCTTGGAGGCCGACCCCACCCCGACTTGCCGCGCCCTGGTGCGCATGGCCTTGAGCGCAGCCGGGGTCAGCCTGTCCGTTACGGCAGATTCGCATCCCGCACACAGGCCTGATCGGTTGGGCCGTGCGCTCACCCCATTACCCGTCCGGCGGGTCCGCCGGACGAGGCGACACTCTGTCACTGCACATGGGAAAACTAGTTGATTTATAAACAATGAAAGACGAAAATAGGGAACATTATTGCCTCATTTACATGAATATTTTGTGAACATATGCCTTTTGCAGGAAAGCGGCGGCGGGCCAGCGGCGGTGGGAGTATCTGGGGTTGACGAGTCACGATAAGTTCGAAAGCGCACCCGAGGCATCGGCGTTGGGCGAGGCAGGCCTGATTGCGGCGGTACTACGCATTAGCGCGAGTCTTGATCTGGAGAACGTCCTGCGAGAGGTGGTGGAAAGTGCCCGCACGCTCACCGGGGCGCGCTACGGCGCCATCGCCACCATCGACGAGGCCGGCCGGCCCCAGGACTTCGTCACCTCCGGCTTCACCGACGAGGAACACCGGGCCATGGCGGAATGGCCCGATGGGCCGAAGCTCTTCGAGTTCTTTCGCGACCTTGACGGGCCGCTCCGCATCCCCGACGTGCCCGCCTATGTCCGCTCGCTCGGCTTCGCCAGCGACCGCTTGCCGTCAAAGACCTTCCAAGGCACGCCGATGCGCCATCACGGCGTCCACGTCGGCAATTTCTATCTGGTCGAGAAAGAAGGCGGGGCGGCGTTCACGGACCGAGACGAGGAGGTGTTGCTGTTGTTTGGGGCGCAGGCGGCTGCGGCGATCGCCCATGCGCGCGCGTACCGCGACGAGCGACGCGCCCGCGCCGGCCTGCACGCCCTGGTGGAGACCTCACCGGTGGGGGTGGTCGTGTTCGATGCCCCGACCGGCCATCTGGTCTCCCTGAACCACGAGGCAAGGCGGATCGTCGAGGCGTTGCGCCTGTCAGGGCGCCCTGTCGAAGATCTGCTGGAGGTGCTCACCGCGCGGCTCGCCGACGGCCGCGAGGTCACCCTCGACCATCTGGAGCGTGCCGAGACGCTGCGTGCCGCAGAGGTCGAGCTCTCCGTCCCCGACGGGCGCCACGTGTCGGTGCTGGTCAACGCAACCCCGATCCAGACCGAGGACGGGGCGGTGGCGTCAGTCGTGGTCACGATGCAGGATCTGGCCCCGTTCGAGGAGTGGGAGCGGATGCGGACCGAGTTCCTCAGCATGGTGAGCCACGAACTGCGCGCCCCGTTGACCGCCATCAAAGGCTCGTCCGCCACGGTGCTCGGGCCCGCGCGGGCGCTGGATCCCACCGAGGTGCGCCAGTTCTTCCGCATCATCGACGAGCAGGCCGATCACATGGACCGTCTGATCAGCGACCTGCTTGATGCCGGACGCATTGAAGCGGGCACGCTCTCGGTGTCGCCCGAGTCCTCGGAGGTGGCCAGCTTGGTGGACCAGGCGCGGACCACGTTCCTGTCCGGCTGTCGTCAGCACCGCGTCCTCATCGACCTGCCGCCGGACCTGCCGCGAGTGCTGGCCGATCGGCAACGGATCGTCCAGGTGCTGAACAATCTGCTCACCAACGCGGCGCGGCATTCGCCACCGTCGTCGCCCATCTGTATCGTGGCGGCGCGCGCCGAGGCGCACGTCGCCGTCTCGGTCTCCGACGAGGGCCGCGGGATCGCGCCGGAGCAGCTGCCCCATCTGTTCCGCAAGTACGCCGGCTCGCACGCCGAAGGCGGTGCGCACAGGGTGGGGAGCGGGTTGGGCCTCGCCATCTGTAAGGGGCTCGTGGAAGCCCAGGGCGGACGCATCCGCGCCGAGAGCGGCGGGGTCGGCCAAGGCACGTGCATCACCTTCACGATCCCCGTGGCCGAGGAGGCAAGTGGATCCGCAGCCGGCGCCGCTTCAGGCCACCCCGGGGCCCTCCGCCCGGCCGGGGACCGCCCGCGCATCCTCGTGGTGGACGACGACCCGCAGGCGTTGCGCTTCGCCCGCGAAACGCTCTCGGACGCGGGCTACGCGGCGCTGGTCACGAGCGACCACACGGATCTCGCGCACATCATCCAAACGGAGCACCCCGCGCTGGTCCTGCTTGACCTCGTCCTGCCCGGGACCGACGGCATCGAGCTGCTGATGACCGTCCCGGCGCTCGCCGACCTGCCGGTCATCTTCATCTCCGGGTACGGCCATGACGACACCATCGCGCGGGCCTTCGAGGCTGGGGCCGAGGACTACATCGTCAAGCCCTTCTCGCCGACGGAACTGACCGCGCGGGTGCGGGCGGTGCTCCGTCGTCGCGCTGAGCCCGACCCGTTCGTACTGGGCGACCTCGCCATCGACTACGACCGACGCCGGGTCCGCGTGGCCGGACGCGAGGTCAAACTCACCGCTCACGAGTACGAGCTGCTCCGCGTGCTCTCGCGCAACTCCGGCCGGGTCGTGGCCTACGACGCCCTGCTGCGCCAGGTCTGGGGCGGGCGCTCTTACGGCGAGCCGAAGAAACTCGTGCGGGCTTTTGTCAAGCAGGTGCGCCAGAAGCTCGGCGACCACACGGTCACCCCCGCCTACATCGAGACCGTGCGTGGAGTCGGGTACTGCATGAAACGGCCGGGCGACGCCTGACACCACAGAACACGACTGAGGAACCGCGTGACCTCTGTATCGGGTCCATCTGTAACCCTTGACTTCAGTCTGAACACCCTGTCAGGGAGGAAAGGCTTGCTGCCACCTCTCTGCTCAGGGGAGAGCGGGTCTGCCGTCCCCCTGAGAAGGGAGATTGAAGGGGCTGTCTTCCCAAGACAGGGCACTGAGGCCCAACAGGAAGCGGGAAAAGTGTCAATCAATGACCGAACACACCCAGCCACCCCCGAGACGCCCTAGGCGCCTACCGCGCCCCGGGGGATCCTGTCGAGGGGAGACGACACCCCGATGGCTAGGTCCGCAGGACTGGCCTGGTCCATGCGGCATCAGGCTTAAAATCCCAACGTCAGCCCCAACCGGCCTGGAGACGGAGGTCTTTTAATTCACCGGCTGTTGGCCCGCGGGGGCTTGGCGCGTACCTTCTAGGGTCAACTGCAACGCGGCGGGGCCGCGGCTCGGCATGGCCAGGTGGCAAGTCCGATCCGCACCTGCCTCCAGCACCATGCCCGCATAGCCGCATAGGGATCCGGAGGCCAAGACCGACTTGGAGGGAAGACTGGGACGCCTACCAGGTGAGGTCGCTCCGCAGCATGACACCATGGTCGGTGAGGCCGCGCACCGGCCGGCTCTCCACGCCTTCCAGACTCATCCGTACTGCCGACCCGATATGGAATTGCCCGCCCAGACTCAGGAGCCGGGACCCTTCCCCGGACAGCGACACGTCGGTATAGGGCGTCAACACGCCCGGACCGCCCCACGTGGTGCCGATGCCGTAGGCGAGCCGCGCGTTCACGCGCCCGGCCGCCTGATTGGCCGGAACCGCCCCCCGGCTCATACCGGTCTCCCACAACCGTTGGACGCCGCTGGCCGTCTGGCCCCAGGCCGGCTGCACGCTGAGCGCGAGTCCCATGCCGGCCGCGCCCGGATCGAGCCGCACCAGCCCGCTCACACCCCACTCCCGGTACTCGCCGCTATGGATCGGCACGGTGCGGGCCCGGCCTTCGACCGTCAGCCCGGTGGCCGGGTCGGCATAGCGCAGGCCGCCGCCGATTTCGAGGCTGTGGCCGGTGTCGCCGTCCCCGCCGTCATACCGCATGCCCATCTCGACCGAGGGGGTGAGGGTGGCCCCCGAAGCGAGTTTGTGGGCGTGGAGCCCTTCGAACATCACCCGGTGTCGGCTGGCATTCAAGTTCACGGCGTCGATGGACCCGGCGCCCTCGATATCGGCCCAGGTGAAGGCGGTCTCGCCCTTGAGTCGCAGGCTCGTGGTGCCGCCTGGGATCACCTGATCGCTGGACACCAGCGGCCCGCTCACGCCCGCCGCGACCATCTGCTGGGCCAAGTCGCCGGCTTGCGCGTCCGCCGCTTGATCGTCGATCTCCACCTCGCCCCAGCCATAGCCGGCCGTGGCCCACAGGTTCAGGCCGCTTGGGGCCTGCCACCCCACGTAGGGATTGATGCTCGTCAGGGTGGTGGTGGAGTCGCCCGTGGCCCCGGAAGCCGAGTAATCCACCGCGCCGCGCGCCCACCCGACCGAGACTCCGGCCAGCAGGTCCGCGCTCAGCTTAGTATCGACCCCGAGGTTGGTGCTCACCACGTCGCCGTCGTAGGACATCGTATTGCTGTTGCCGCCGGCGAAGTTGCGGTAGTCGCCGCTGCCCCAGAGGGTGAGGTTTCCGAGCGGGCCGCTGCCCCCGGTGCCGGCCGCGGTGAGCGGCAGGGTGAAGGAGGAATTCGCGAGGAGCCGGCTGAGGTCGAAGGAGCCGTTCCCCAGGGCCCGGCCGTTGGCCAGGAGGGCATCCGAGAGCGTGGAGGCGCCGCCGAGGCTGAAGCCTTTGGCCGGCGGGGTGCCGGCGGTGGCCTGCTGGATGCGGCCGGAGACGGCATCAACGGTGCTGGCGGTCATGGCCCGCATGACCTGAGGCAGCACGGCTTTGACGGCATTGGTTTGGCGCGCGGCGACCACGTTGGCGGAACTCTGATAAAAGCCCGACCCGAGGATGAAGTCGAGGGGGAGGAAACTGCCGTCCGCCCGCAAGATGCGGCCGGCGAACTGTCGCGCATAGCCCACCTTGGGCACATCAGCGCTGTCGGTGTCGTCAGCGGGATCGTCGAAGAAATACTCCACAAACCCGCCTTCGGGACTGCTTTTCGCCGCCTCAAGGACCTGCGGCAGAATGAGCTCACCGGTCACGACGTCCCTGACCGTGGCCACCAGAGGGCGAAGCTCGTATCGGTCCGGAAACGCCCCGTGAAAGGCGATGGTGTTGCTGCTCAGCACCAGCATGTAGAGGTACACGGGCCCGTGTCGCCAAGGCCCGTTCGGATCCCGGAAGGCGATCCTGATTTTCGAGGGACGTGCCGGATCCCCGCTCGCCTGGAGGGCCAGCACGTACTTGCCCGCTTCCGTGACGAAGGCCTTGAGGGTGTCTCGATCCACTACCTCCCTGGCCGTAATGGCCGGGTCCCCATAGTCGATATCGTCTTCACTCACGGGCACCAGGTGAGCCTGCACGAGGTCGAACCCGGCGAGCAGCACGATCGGCCTCCCGAGATTGGTGGCGAAGTAGGCGGCGGCATAGCCGGACGCGCCTGAGATCTCAGGGACCTCGAACTGGCCGCCATTCCCCGCGATAGCCGTGGCGAAGGCGGCACGGAAGGCCGCACGATCGGCCGCATCGGCCGGGTCGATGCCCAAGGCCTGCAGGATTGCGCGATAAATCGTGGGGTGGAGTTTGAAGCCCGACAACGACATATCCTTCGCGTGGACGAATACCCGGCTATCGTCTGTCAGGGTTACCAGATACGTCGAGCCGGACCGCCAATGATCCCCCTCTTCCCGGATGCGACAGCCCATGTATAAGGCGCCGGGTGTGGTCAGGGAGTTCTCGTGGTATTGCGCTCTGACGGCCAGCGCAAAGTCGTCCAGAAGTGCGGGGTCGTTTGCCGCCTGTTGCGCCGTCACCGCTGGGGGCGACAACGGCGTGACTCCCGGCTGGAGTGGGCAGGATTGCGCTGTCTGCGCCAAGACAGGGCTCGTATCGGAAAACACGCTGGCCAGCACGAGCAGGACAACAACAAGAACTAGGGAGGTTCTGGGCCTAAAGGTTCCCGTTCTCATCTTGGGAGTTCTCCTGATTGGGATGGAACGCTCATGAACATTTACGAACGCAATAAAATGTATCTCACCGTGCTGCACACTCACTTACACGGGGCCCAGCAAGCGCACCGGCCCCCACACATTAAACCCCGGAACGCCTACCAGGTCAGGCCGCCGCACAGCATGAGGCCGTGGATGGTCAGGCCGCACATCGGCTGGCTTGCCACGCCTTCCAGGCTCATTCGCACGGAACCCCCGATCTTGAATTGTCCACCGAGACTCAGCCGCCGGGAGCCTTCCCCAGACCGTGACACGTCGGGGAGGGCGTCAGGACCCATTGGCCGCCCACGTGGTGCCGATCCCCTAGGCGAGTCGCGTTCGCGCGCCCGGCCGCTTGGTTAGCCGGGACCCCGCCCTGGCTCATGCCGGTCTCCCACCCCCGGCGCACCCCGCTGGCCGACTGCACGCTGAGGGCGAGTCCCAAGCCAGCCGGGGCCGGTGTCGGGGTGTCCCCCGCGTCCCGTGCTGGTCCGCACGCCGTCTGCTCGCCTCCACCCAAGGATTCACGGGAGGCCAAAGGACTGGCTCCTTGACCAACACTCCTGATAGGAATTAGTCAAAACAGACTAGAAAATACCGCTTGCTTTATACACGTAACCATGTGAAGTTAGTGCTCATAGTGATATGAAATGGGTGAATAATTTGCGAATTTTCTGTATTAACCGACAGAAGTCCCATGCGCGCCGTTACGGTTATCAATCCCCTTGGATAGGGATTCATCGACTTTAGGGCGGGAGCACCAAGGGCTGCTATGCACAACTGCGGAGGATCCATGGACAGATTAATTCCCAACCTTCAATCATCATCTGATCGAAATTGACGGAAAGTTGGGCCTTGGCATAAGACTGCCCATTGAGATCAGGCCCGACCGTATGGTAGAAATGCCCCGGTGACGGTCCGGCGTAGGCCGCGGTGCCCGTCACCGGGGCGGTAAACAGCATCGTCCGCTCGGCAAAAGGATGCCGGACACGGACGATCAGAAGGTCCAGGCGGCGTGGAGGCGGAGCCCCTGATTCACGGGCTGGGGGCCTGCGGGTTCCTGGCGCTGGCCTTCGAGGTTGAGCGTCAGCCCCGTGGCCCAACGGGTGTCCACTTGCACGCGCGTGCCCACTCGGTAGGTCCGCGCTGCACCCTCCGTCAGCACCGTGCCCACATAGGGCGTCAGCAGGCCGCGCCCGAACGGCGCCGGCAGGCCATACCCCACGTCCACGGCCAGCCGGCCGGTCTGAGCACCCTGGGTCCCCTGCGGCGCCAGGCCGGCTGTGGTCTGCCGCGACCACAGGCCGGCTATGCCGCTCTGGGCCGCGCCCCAGGTGGGGGCCAGGGCCAGTGCCAGGCCCCGGCCATCCGGACCTGGCACGAGGCGCACATGCCCGCTCGCCCCCCATTCCTGATAGTCCTCATCTTCGTGCGCCAGGAGGCCGCGCACGGTGCCCTCGATGGTCAAGCCCAGGGTCGGGTCCGCGTATTGCACCCGGCCCCCCACTTCCAGACCGAAGCCCGTCTCGGCGTCCCCCGCATCATGCCGCAGGCCCAGTTCCACCGTCGGCGTCAGGCTCCGCCCGTCAGCCCACGTCACCCCCCGGCTGCCTTCCAGGACCACCCGCACCCGGTGCGCGTCGGCCTCCGTTTCCGCCAGCCCGGTCACCGCATCTGAACTCGTCCGCGTGAGCATGGCGTCCGTGCGCGTGGCCAGTTGGAACCCGCCGCTGTCTTCGGCGGCCAGCAGGATGCCCCGGCCCCCGAACGCCCCCATGACCAAATTCGTGTCCGTCTCCAGGGTCATGCCCTGGTCCGTCTCCAGATCCAACTCGCCCCACCCGTAGCCGACCAGGCCCCAGACGTCCAGCCGGTCGGTGACGGCATAGCGCAAGTAGGGATGGATAGTCGTCATGGTCTGCTCCAAGTCGCCTTGGCCGCGATCGGCTGTCCCAGGCATGGTGAACGACCCCTCACCCCGGCTGTGGGCGACCGCTACGCCGATCAGCAGCCGATCCCATTCGCCGTCCACGCCCACGGTGCCCGTGAACACGTCCCCATCCAGGGCGAGGTCGCTGTCCTGGCCCGTGAACGTGGTGCCCGCGAACCGGCCCCAGGCCGTCAGACGCGGGGCCGCGGCGCCGGCGTCTGCCGCGTTGAGCGAGAGCCGGAAGGAACTGCCTTGCAACACCTGGCGGAGATCGACCGCGAGTGTTCTGCTCTCCCCCAGCCGGGGATCCGAACCCGGCCCGTTCAGCCACGGGGAATCAGGTGTGGCCTCGCCACCCCCCAGTCCCAGACCCAGCACGCCGGCGAAGCCTTGCAGCAGGGCCGAGACGGATTCACCCCCCTCACCCTCTCCTCTCCCACCAGGGGAGAAGGGTTTCCGGGCCAGCTCGCTTCCGCCAGGGGAGCGGCTCTGACCAGCCTGTTGCTTGCCCAGCGGCAGCCGGTGGCCACCCACGGTCAGGTGGGAGCCTTGCCCCGGCGACACGCGCAGCCGTTCCCCCACCGCGTCCGTCACGTGGGTCCCCACGGTCCGGCCGAACCGCGCCAGCCACGCCCGTTGCAACGGGTCTGAGTTCACGATCGTGCCGGTGGCGTGACGGTCCGTCACCTGCTTCACGGAGGAAAGGCCGCCCACAGCCAACAGCCACATATCCATGGTTTCCGTGCCTTCGTCATGCGCGTCGTCAAGCACGGCAACGGAAACCGTCTTTTCGGTCTCGCCCGGAGCAAACACAACGGTCCCATACGCCGCCTCATAGTCGACGCCCGCCCTTGCCGTGCCGTCATAGGTGCGATAGTAGACCGTAATCTGTTTGTTCGTCGTGCGGCTCAGATTCACCGTGAAATCGAGTGTTGCATCGGGCCCTTCGCGCACCTCCGCATCCGCCACCGAGAGCGCCACCGGGGGGGCAAGCACTCTCGCTGTCAGCGTGTTGGACGTGCAGTGTGTGCCGCTGCCGTCGCACACCGCGCCGGCGGACAGGGCGATCGTCACCGCCTCAAGCGAACCCGGCGCGACCGTGAGCTCCCAGCGTTGGTTGCTACCCTGCACCAAACGCCGCGCCCTGGTCACGTTGCCCTCCGTCACCGTGAAGGTGCTATCGCGGAGCGTCCAGTAGCTCAGGCCCTCGAGGTCTTCGCTCAAGCCAAGCTCGAAGGTGAATGCGGTCGCGTCGTGGCTCTCGGGCATATTGCTGAAGCTTGCGGTCAGCGACTCAGCTACCATCACCGTCGCCCCACTGAGGAGGGTCTCTTCAGTCCCGCCGCCGTCGGTAAAGGTCACCCGTACCTTGATTCGCTTGCCCACCTCGGCCGAAGTCAGCGTGTAGGTGTTCGCGTCCGTGCCAATGTTAGCCTCGAACGTGGTGCCATTGGCGGCGAACCGCTGCCAGTGGTAAGTGAAACTGTTCGGCAGGCCGTCCGGGTCGGTAATGTCACTTGTATCGGCGGTTAGGGTCTGCCCCACCCGGGCCGTACCGGAGATGGACGGCAAACCAGTCGCAGATGTATTCGCAGGACCGGGTATGAGCACTGTCAGGCGGTTCGACAGCGGCTTGCCGCTCGCCGTGCACACCGCCCCCGCCGCGGCGCAATCTGTCGTCGGAGGCAGCATCACAGCCACGTCTGCGGTAGAAGATGGCGCAACTTCGATATCCCACAGGTAGTTGCCAGACACCCTGCGGAAGTTGCTGCGGAAGTTGCGCAGCTCGCCATTCATCACCTGAAAATACTGCTCCTTTAGTGTCTGGAAACTGGTCGAAATGGTCGAAACCGGCTCGCTGAAGATAACCTTCAGTGAGAAAGTCCCCGAGCCCACATGGGATACTGGAGGGTACATAAAAGAGGCCGTCAGAGGCCGAACGTGCCGTGAGACCGTTACCGTGTAGGTCTCCGTCGTAAACCCGTCCGCGGCCGTGACCGTGACCGCAATCTCGTTGTCGCCTTCCGCCAAGCTCACCTCGGCCCCCGGCTTAATCGATACCGCTGCCTCCGGATGGCTCGCCGTCGCCGTCACCGTGGCCGTCTCGACGGCTTCTTCCACGAACACCGAATACGACGTCTCCGCGCCCGAGAATGTGCCGATGTCGATGCCAGACAAGCTTAGGGCGCTCAGCGTCGCATCGTGCGAAATGGACGTGATCGTCACCGTCGCCGAGCCGATCAACACGCCGCCATGGGAGGCCGAGATTGTCACCGTTTCGGCCTCTTCCTCCTCGTCGTCCTTCAGCCCCTCCATCGAGACCGTCGCCGAGAACTCCCCCGCTGGCAGGGTCAGCCTAAGCGATTTGGGCTTCACCTCGTAGTCATCCGAAGACGCCGTGCCCGACAAGGCCAGCGTGATGGTCTGGTCTGCCTCGAACGTCACCCCGTTGGAGGTCGCCACCGTTACCGTTGCGACCTCCCCCTCGGAGATCGCCGACGGCGTCGCAGACACCACAAACGTCGCCGCATTGTTGGCCAGCGTCTGGGCCTCGACCGCGGGAACGAACCGCGGCGTAAACAGGGCCAGTGCCGCAACCACGGCACCCAGGGCCGCTACCCCAAGACGCCGCCGAGGCACCACACGCAATACCCTCAGGCCCATGTCTTCGTGCAAATTCGTGAGATGTTCGGAGTCTCGTTTCATTAAAAAACTTGCCTCCTATGCAAGAGGAACGTGGCAACACAAGCGAGGGAAAGTAGAGTTTTTATTACTAATTGCCAATACGTATTATACAGAACGCTTATTCCAGTTCGATATTGACAAATTATTACAGAACACTACATGGCAAACGGGACGCTTAGTCCAATTGTCGTGCCTGTTTTGTTTCGCCAAGATGGAGCGCATCGGTGGTGCGCAGTTGGCGGGAGCGGGCGGCCAGCCCTGTGCCCAAGATCAGAGACAGACCCCGGCCCGCAGTCCCCTGAGTGCTGTGCAGTGTTCCCGGCGCGCCCCATGCCCGACCGTCGCGGTCTCCGTGTGCCAGCAGGCCCCGCACCTCGCCTTCTCATGTTTGACCCAAGCACGGGTCCGTCTAGTACACGCGGCCACCTCCTGATCGTGAACTGCACATCCTCTACGCCTTTCTTGCAATGATGAGCGAAGTCAGTTCCGCCGCGGGTGTGCGCGCTTGTCGAGTTCTCAGGTATCTGTCTGTCCTCCGTTCATGTTATCAGTCAAGGGGCAACTGAGCTTCACCGTGCACCAGCGAAAACGGGGTGGCCCTTGCCCGGTCCTGCGTGAATCAAGTTGACGAGTGGGACGAGCATAATGTTGACGGGATGTTAATTGTTTCTTCCTAATAGTCAATACGCGTAAAACAGAACGCTCGTTCCGATTAAACGCCGAACGATCAGTCATTAAGAATGGGAATGTGGTGGGTGCTCAGATAACCTCAGCGGATTTCGAAGGGCTGTTTGCGGGCAGTAAACAGTAGTCAACGGTTATGATACGCCTTCTGCCGACCTGCCCCCTCACCTGCTATCGGCCCCTGACTCGTCCGCCGAAACCTGTCCGGGTGACATCACCGTAGGAGACTTGTGGCAGGGTGCCTTCTCCCCGTCAAGCCCCAGCGATACTCATCCTGAAACGCCGATTGACAGACTAACCTCGTTGCAAACTATACCCACCTCGAATTGCGCATTTAATATTAGAGCACGCATAGACGCCCCCAAAATTCCTTCTCTTTCTTGTGTGTCGAATTGGACACGCCTGTAGACGCACCGGTCCCGAGGCGCAACCCTATTGCGCACAGTTACTCACGTCGAGCAGTCTCGCTCACCGGCCGATTTCCTGGAAATTCGCACACGGAAAGGGGCTCATTTGCGACGCGCTTCCACCTCACTGCCAGAAAAGAAGGCTGTAATGTCGCCCGCTGTCTACCGGGGTCACAGTTTGTCCCAAATGGTTTGGAATGCTGCCGCCTCGCCTGCCAAGAGCAGTTCCCCATCAAGAACCTCTCCCCTGTATGTGTGGAACTCTCCACGACGCACGTCCAAGGACGCGGGCCGCTAGCCCAACTCGGTGATCGACCGGACGAGCCGCACTAGGTCCGCCTGCCGGGCGATGTGAAATTTCTGGTAGATCTGCTTCAGGTACTCAGAGATGGCGTCTCTGGTGCGGCCCGTGGCCCGGGCCATGTCGGCCCAGGCCGGCCTTCCGCCAACCACACCTGCCAGAAATCGCGTTTGTCGTGGCTCAGTTTTTGGGGAAAACACCAAGGACGACAGTGTCCTAGTCGTTGTCGACAATGGTGATGCTGAGCCAATCGGGGGCCTTGGGATTCAGCGTGACAAACGGCAGGTCGCCCTCGAGCATCATGGTCCCGCCAAACGTCTCGTCACCCTCCGTCTCCGTGTCATCCAGAATGCTAATGGGCAAGATGACAAAGGAAGATTCGTACCTTGAATTTTTGAATGTGAAATCCGACGGGTTGATCACCACGGATTGGGCGAAGGGAGCGAAATCGACCCCCTTTGTCGCGGTTCCCTCGACCAACGATACCCGCACGGGTATGGACACTGACGGCGGACGAGCGCCGCTGGTCCACGCCACCACGACGATGCTCGAGGCACGACCTTCCTCGACTCTATCCAGCCTGTAAAGGTGAACCTCGGTCGCCGGTTCGCCGCCATCAGAGACGGTGACCGGCACCGAGGCCGAGCAGTTGTTCGTCGTGTCGGACTCCTCCATCACTACATCCACGCACGCGCCGTAGTAGTACGTGCCGGAGTTCGACGGCGCCGTCAGCTCCACCGACGCGCCTGCGCTCCCCGAGGCCGCCAGTGCCGCCACCGCGTCCGTCCCCACGGCCGTGTCGGACGTCGTGATCGTCGAGTCCGTCGACCGGTAGTAGCGCAACGTCGTCGCGGGAGATGCTCCGTCCCCGTCGTTCCGCACCGTTGTCGACAGGGTGAAACGCGCCCCGGCAGCCGGGCCGCCATCGCTCACCGTAGGCGCCGCCGCCACCAGGTCCGGGTGGCCTGTCGACTGCGGCTGCGTCTCCGCCGAGTTCTGCCCGCCCGTCGACTGCGGCTGCCTCTCCGCCACGTCCACCTGCACCGACGCTGAGCAGTTGTTTGTCGCGTCGGACTCATCCGGCACCGCATCCACGCACGCGCCGTAGTAGTAGGTGCTGGCACTTGACGGCGCCGTCAGTTCCACGGATTCGTTGCCGTTTTCCGAGGCCGCCAGTGCCGCCACCGCGTCCGTCCCCACGGCCGTGTCGGACGTCGTGATCGTCGAGTCCGTCGACCGGTAGTAGCGCACGGTCGTCGCGGGAGATGCTCCGTCCCCGTCGTTCCGCACCGTTGTCGACAGGGTGAAACGCGCCCCGGCAGCCGGGCCGCCATCGCTCACCGTAGGCGCCGCCGCCACCAGGTCCGGGTGGCCCGTCGACTGCGGCTGCCTCTCCGCCAGGTTCTGCCTGCCTGTCGACTGCGGCTGCGTCTCCGCCGAGTTCTGCCCGCCCGTCGACTGCGGCTGCCTCTCCGCCACGTCCACCTGCACCGACGCTGAGCAGTTGTTTGTCGCGTCGGACTCATCCGGCACCGCATCCACGCACGCGCCGTAGTAGTAGGTGCTAGCACTTGACGGCGCCGTCAGTTCCACGGATTCGTTGCCGTTTTCCGAGGCCGCCAGCGCCGCCACCGCGTCCGTCCCCACGGCCGTGTCGGACGTCGTGATCGTCGAGTCCGTCGACCGGTAGTAGCGCACGGTCGTCGCGGGAGATGCTCCGTCCCCGTCGTTCCGCACCGTTGTCGACAGGGTGAACTGTTCCCCAATGAACGGGGCACTATCACTCACCGAAAGCGACCCCACCGCCAAGTCCGGTGTGCCCGCCGAAGGTCGCGGCTGGATTGCCATCTGGTCCCCGCTTATGGAACCTGCTCCTCCGGAGACCGGGCCGGAACCGTCACCACCGCCGCAACTCGCCAGTCCGGCGCAAGCCAGCACGATCAACCCGTGAGCCGCGATCTCCTTCAAGCTGTGGAAACGAGTGGTCACATCGCCAGTCCGGAGGTGATTTGAATCAAGAGCACGGCATGCGTGTGGATCACGCCTCGACCCGAGACACGGTCACACCCAGGGAGCGGGCTTCGGTCATGCCCGCATTGTGCAGCAATTGAAACGTGGCCACGCCGCCGGCGTCGCCCCGGCGAATCGTGATCTCAACGGGCTCGTCGTGATAATCCTCGCCCGGCACCGCAGGCTGATCGCCCTTGCCCGGGACGAGACGCACCAGCAGGGGAATATCTTCACTCGCCGGCGCGCTCAGCGTCACCTGCACCTTGATGGCCTCGCCGCTCCCAGCACTGTCTTGGAGAAAACGCACCGTCAGGCCACGTAGTCCTTCATCGAACGAGCGCGACGTTGCCTCTCGCTCAGCGACACGAATTTGGCCGATGTTGTCAATGGGACGCCAGATGTCCATGGTTGCGGCATGTTGTCCCAAACTCCCTAAATCCAGCCCCTGCCATTCGGGAGCAGGCTGCCTGCTGCCCAAGGAGAATGTCAGAAAGACGGAAGCCGACGGGTTTGGCGTACTCGTCCCGATGCCGTCCCACGCGGTCCGGATTTTCACCCAGGCATGGGGTTGCCAGGACACGCCTACCCGCGCCCCGGTTTCCCACCGCCCGGCACCGTCTCGCACTTCCCAGCGCGTCAGCGCGGTCTCCACGTCCAGCGTGGAGGTGGGTTGCAGGTGCATGCCGAGCTCCATGCCGGCCAAGGCGCGTTCTTCGTGGCCTGCCCGGCTTCGGGAGTCGCGCCAGCCGGTGGTCGGCAGAAAGTAATTGAAGGTCCCTCGTCCCCAGTTCCCATCATAGTCAAAGCCGCTGACGATCCGACCGTGGCCGTATTCCAGATTTTGTTGAAAAAAGGTCGATAGGCCGACAACACTGGCTCCCGGTTCATCGGACACGTTGAAGCGACGCACCACGCCGTAGCGCATGTCATACCGGCGCAGGCCCTGGCTATCGGTCCAACTGGTCACGCCCTGCTGGAAGAACAACGCGCCGGTGTCTGCGTCATCGTCCTGCCCGCCCAAGCCGGCGAAGCCGGCTAACGCCGACAAGGGAACCACCGTGTCCACTTCGCCGCTGAAACCTCCACCCGTCCGGGAATAGGTCAATCGGTTGGCGAGGGAAAAATGTTCACCGAAAAGCCTTTTGCCGTACGTATTGGCGAATTGCGTGGTCTCGTCCAGGAGGATGCCATTGACCATCTGTTCCATGAAGCATCGGGACCCGTTGGAGCCGCTTTGCTCGAATGAGGGACCACAGGCAAGCGCACCGGATACTAAACGGTTTGAACCGATTCTTTCGAAATCAGAATTTTCCGGATCATGCGAGGGCGGGGAGGCATCGGCGTGAGTGACCGGCAGAACACTCAAGGTCACCAGCAGGACCAGCACAGGGACACTGCTCGGATTCTCCACTTTGGCTGCGTGTGCTTTGTTCATTGATTCATCATCGCGAAAGCCCGCCCCCCGAGTCCTGTTCCACTCTCTGTTATCGACGCCGTCGCCTCGAGTGGCCCACTTTTGTGGTAAAAGTGGCGCTTACCTAGCGTTCTTTATCCTACCTGTCAATACGTATGAAACAGAACGCTCATTCCAGACGAGAATGGAATGGTTATTCCAGAAATCTACGTAAAGGCCGAATCCTCAGAAAGGGGACGTATACGGAATGCTAGCCAGGTGTAGTCGATGGGAAATTTTCAAGAATAGAGCTCGGGGAGTTATGCAAGAAACTTGATGTAGGAATGGTGGAGCGGGCGTCAGGGGTTAGTGTCGACTAAAGCACGCGAGAAAAGAACACTCTGAGCGGGTTTTCCCACGAGGCTACCCTGTATTGAGCGAATAAAGACGAGGGCCTACACGGCAAGGGAAGTTCGCACAAGAAAAGAGGCTCATGCGCGACGCCCCTCACTGCCAGACATGAAGGCTGTGACGTCGCTCGCTGTCTCCCGGGGTCAGAGTTTGTCCCAAATGGTTTGGAATGCTGCCGCGTCGGCTGCCAGGAGCAGGTCCCCCTCCGGAACCTCCCGCCGGTCTCTGTGGAACTCTCCACGACGCACGTCCAAGACGCCGACGATGGTCTGGGGGTATTTCGTGGCGTGCCTTAGTAGCAGATGAAAGATCGGCCGTAGTCGGCGCGTTGAGGAAATTGCCTCCCCGAAGTACAGCTGTACCATATGCGGAACACCGTTCATCACCACACCGAGTTCCGGGGCGATCCGTATGGTCATACGGCCCTGTTTCCAAGTCGACGTTCTTGACGCCATCTTCTTATCCCAGGCGAGTTGCTTTCGCGTCCGCCATCGCTCGTAGCCGATGATGCACTCATCACAGGAGGCTGCGTGGTCCTCGTTCAGATGGAGCGGAACCTGATGGAGCGAGTCGCGCGTTTCCTGGCTGGTCAAGTTCTGTCTCGCGGCGGAGATGATGCTCTCTCTCAGAGGTCTGTACAAGTCTGTCGCGGCATGGGCCCCTTGTGTAATCTGGCCCTTTGCCTCCCGCACGACCGTCACTCTTTCGCTGTTGCTGGCAAGAACGAAATCCACAAATGTAGGGAGGCTTATTTCAGGCATAGAATAATCTCATCTCGGTTCGCTTGACACCAACTGCCGCCACACGCCTATGAACTCTCGGCGATGCCCAGAGTTCTCGGATTGCTCTACCTATCTCAATAGCGGATTGGGCAAGAGGCAAAATGGTTTCCAGCGGGCTTAGACGGTCATCTGACTCGTCCATTAGTTTTTCCAAAGTAGACCAAGCTTCTCTTGACATAATCTCATCTCTGGGACAGAAGTTTTTTTTGCGCCAACTTGTCCACTTCTGGTTTCATGTCTTTCTTCTTGTTGCTGTCAACGAATAGACGAACTCAGAAGGGCCAAGTGGCTTGGAGACTGAAGCCTTGGGTAACGGGTTTGTTGGCCTGATGACAATGCGTATTCCCTCCACGTTCAGTGTGAGCCTCTCGGGCGGAGCCACCGTATGCCCACTCGGTCGGTGCCGTCCGCTCCCTCGGCCATGACCGTGCCCGCGTACTGCGTCAGCAGCCCAGCGCCGATGTCGGGGGCAGCCCGTAGCCCACTTCTGCAGCCAGCCGACCGGCCGGAGCGCGGGTGTAACCTGTCGGCGCTGGGCCGGAGGTGGTCTGCTGAAACCACAGGCCTGCGACGCTCGTACCCGCGCCCCCAGTCGGCGCCAGGATCAGAGACAGACCCCGGCCCGCAGTGCCTTGAGTGCCGTGCAGTGTTCCCGGCGCGCCCCATGCCCGACCGTCGCGGTCTTCGTGTGCCAGCAGGCCCCGCACCTCGCCTTCTCATGTTTGCCCCAAGCACGGATCCACCCAGTACACGCGGCCGCCACCTCATCGCATTCTCGCAATGATGAGCGAAGTCGGCTACGCCGGGGGGGGGGGGGGGCGCTCTTGTCGAGTTTTAGAGTATCTGCCGGTCCTCCGTTCATTTCATGTTATCAGTCAAGGGGCAACTTAATTGTTTCTTCCTAATAGTCAATACGCGTAAAACAGAACGCTCGTTCCGATTAAACGCCGAGCGATCTGTCACGAACTCAATGCCTGAAAGCAGGATCTTTCGTGTCGTATTTATACCTAACTGTCTTGATTTTCGTTCGCAGTGAACAGGCCATGCGCATGCCGTCATGATGCCCAAGAAATAGAACAAGTACGACAGTTGTCCTGCCGGTTTGGCTTGGAGGGAAGAGCGCATCCTGTCTGGCGTAGTCTTGTCCTCTTCACCCAATCCTTTCTTCATGGCAGGGCCAGAGCCCAGGGGGTAGGATTGAATATGTTCACATGACCAAGGGGAGGGAACAAGAGAAGGAAACCCACGCCGGGCGGACACTTCGTTTCCGGCATTCTGTCAATGAATTTCTGAGCACATACACGAATGACTGAACCTTTACAATCCTCGACGTCACCGTCTCGGCCGTGACCGTGGTGGTGTCCCCGAGCGGCAATCGCTTGCGGTCTTGGGTTTGTTTTTCCTTGTCGGTTCGTTGCTGAGTGCTTGTGGCGGGGGGGGTCTGCGTGTTCGCCGTGGGTATACCCAAGATGAGCGCGGCAAGCAGAGCAAGCACGCTTGTCAATATTCGTAACCGGACCGGGCGGTAGGAAAGACTGTGGGGAAAGACTGTGGGGAAAACCTCGGCGCCTCGTGCCCTCCATGCGCCACCATACTGCCAGGTGTAATGGACGACGCGCGCGATGGGCACACCCAAGCGGAAGAGGATGCCAAGCAGGAGCAAGACGTTATCCTTCACCCATATGACCTCTTTCCGCCACGGGTTCATTGGTCACGCCACCCAAGAAAGTCAAAACCGCACGCCGAAGTTGAGGAAGCTCGCATATTCGCGGTCGTCAGAGCCCAACTCCTGCCGGGCCGCGATTTCCGCCCCGATGGAAAAGCGGCCTTGACGATACACCCCATTGAGCCCCACCAGCAGGCTGTTCTCCGTGGCCTGCGCGCTTAGCCGCTCACCCGAGATCGTCGTGGTGGTCTTCGCCCCCCTTACAATCCGCTCGTAGTCCATGGAGCCCCGCAGGGTGACCTCGCCCGCTAGCCACGGGAGCGTGGTGTCGGCCAGGACCCCCAGCCCAACCTGGACGCGGTCCGCATCGGCATACGACACCCGCGCGTCCACCGCGTCCGTGAAACGGTCCACGGCCACCCGGGAGCCTACCACCCACGCCCGCGGGGTCAGTTGCATCTGCTCGGTCAGCGCGACCCGCCACCCCGTCTCGAAGTCCAGAGTATACGCCCGGCCATCGGTGCCTGCCTGCAGCAGACCCCGTTGGTTCGATACAAAATCCACGTTGTAGCGCATGTAGGCGAAGCAGCCCAGGGCATAAGCCCCGGTCGGGCTCTGCCACGTGCCGCCCACCGAGGTGCCCAGCCCTCGCACGTCGATCGTCCCGTCCCCCGTCGGCGAGCCGACACCGGCCGTGCCCCAGACGTGCCGCACCGAGACCCACCCCCGGACCCGGTCGTTCAGGGCCGCACTGAAGCCGCCTTCGGTCTCGAAGCGGTCCAGGTCATAGGTGGCCCCGGTGGTCGAGCGGTCGGCCTTGTAGGCCCCTTGCCCGCCCGCGAACCGCACCCAGACGGGTTCGGCCGGGGTCGTGCGGCATTTCCGGTTCGGACCCGGGCCCGTCAGGCGCAGGAGGAAATCCGGCAATGCTTCGTAGACCGCCGCGCGCGGGGCGTACTCCTCCATGAACATAGATCCCATGGACCTAGATCCCATGGACCTAGATCGGTCGGGCATCATGAGCGGCTCGGGTGCGGGTGCGGGCTCGGGTCCGGGTGCGGGCTCGGGTGCGGGTGCGGGCTCGGGTGCGGGTGCGGGCTCGGGTCCGGGTGCGGGCTCGGGTGCGGGTGCGGGCTCGGGTCCGGGTGCGGGCTCGGGTCCGGGTGCGGGCTCGGGTGCGGGTGCGGGCTCGGGTCCGGGTGCGGGCTCGGGTGCGGGTGCGGGCTCGGGTCCGGGTGCGGGCTCGGGTTCAGCACAGTTTGGAGGGGTGCCCACTTGGCCTTCCGAACACATCTGGTTGAAATCCGACGCCGAAAAATCCCGGTCGACGATGACGTTCGCCGCCGGCGTGCTTATCGTCCACGGGTCGGTGCTACGGTCCTCGACTTTCACACCCTCCGCTCGCATCGCGACATTCCACGCCCCGTTCGCTGCAGTGTTGTTCGTGACCCCCGTGGCGCCGTCGTGCAACATCACCTCGTTGACCACGATGGTGGTTTCGCCCCCGTCGTTGAGGATCCAATCGTCGCCGATGACGTCCTCCACCCGGCGGCCGTCGAGGCTCAGGTCCACCCGGAGTCTGGGTTTGATCGGCGGATCATTGGCGGGGTCGGTGCCCGGCGTGTCGCCCGTCGCGAGGATCGCGATACCCAGTTCCGAGGCGATGCTACCACCAGGCCCGATGACGACGTTGCCACCGCCCGCGAGAAACACGCCCTCCGCCTGCGCCATAATGGAACCATTCACCGTCACGGTCTGCTGACGATAGCCGTCTTGTCCGATGGGGGCCACGCGAACCGGAGCTCCGTCTGTGAGCGTACCCACCCTGACCCCCTGCGCCCCTGCGCCGCTCGTCTCGATGGTGCCCCCGACAGTGATGTCCATCGACCGGGAATCGCCACTTCCGAAATGATACGCCACGATGCCGTGGGAGTTGGAGCCTTGAGTCATGATGGTGGAAGAACTGCCAAAATCGACGGATTGCCCTCCTCCTGCACCACGATGGTAGGCTGCGACGCCATAAGCATACGTGTCGTTTAACTGTGGATCAGGTTCGGTGCCCTGTGTTTCGATATGGACGTTGTCAAGTGCAATCCGGGTGGATCCGGGGGAGCGGTTGCTGGCAAAAACGCCCCAACCCCGATACCCCTTCGTGATGATAGTGGTGTCTTCGACGTCAACGTCGAGGTTGATTCCGTCGATAGTGCTGTCTGTTTTTTCATTTCTGCCATAGATGCCAATGCCAAGATTGTTTTCAAACGTCATCTGGGCATTCCTGACGTTTATAGCCACGATGCCGTTGCCCCTGACCTCGCCTTCGACGCCTCTGTCCTGTCTGCCTAGGGAGTTGATGATGATGTTGTCCACGTCAATGAGGACGTTGCCGACGGTGGCTATATTGCGGGCGCGGATGGCGAAGGTTGCACTTGTATCGTCGGTGTTTGCACCTCCCATCAGTTTGAAGCGGGAGGGTGTCGAACTTGGCAGCGATTCGATGCGGATGTCTCCCGCAGTTGCCTCAACCCCCCGCACGGCAAACAGAGCGGCGCCACCTAGGCCGCGTGCCGTGTAATCCACGTCCCTGAAGTAGATGTCTGCATTGCCGCTGCCCATGACTTGCTCGGCATAGACGCCCCTTGAACTTCGTCCCACAGTCTCAATGACGTCTCCCTGGAGGGTGACGGTGACGTTGCCGGTCGTCCCCTTATGGCTGGCAACGATGCCCCTGCTGACAGCACCCTGCGTGTTGATGTCCGTTGAGTTGGTATTTATGACGATTCCCCCGGGGGTGTCCGTTTCGGCATAGATTCCGTTGGAAGTGGTCCCCTCCGTCCAAATCATCGTACCGGTGGCGTTGATGAAGACGTCCCCTGTTGTGCCCGTATGTGCCGCGGTAATGCCGTGGGCCGAGATACCCGTCGTCGTGATCTCGCCTAGTGTGGTGGTGATGTCGATTGTCCCGTCGCCGGTGTGCTTCGCCTCGATGCCGTGGGCCCCGCTACCCGTGGTATCGATGTCGCTTTGAATGACCTCTGATTGATCGCTAATCTTATACGTGACGTGGATGTCGATATCCGCGTTGCCCGCATGCGTGGCCTTGATGGCGGACTCATCTGGCTCCGTCATGTCGATGTCCACCCCTGCCGCGTCGATGTCGATGGCAGTGGTCGAGGTCGCATCTTCCGTGCATTCGATTCGTTGCGAGGACGTGGGCGTGTTGCTGCACACGGGGGGGGTCTGCGTGTTCGCCGTGGGTATACCCAGGATGAGCACGGCAAGCAGAGCAAGCACGCTTGTCAATATTCGTAACCGGACCGGGCGGTCGGAAAGCCGGTGCGGAAACCCTCGGCGGCGCGCGGACCGCGAGGCGTCGAGACGGCTCATCGCTGTCGCCACAGCCCGGCGGGGCGCCCAAGTTGCCGACTGTCTTCTCTCTTTAAGAAATCGTGCCATTGATATATCGCCTCGCTTTCTTGTTGCCGGAACCTCGCGCCTTCTCTGACTGCGACCGTGACAAACATCCTGAAACGACGAGAGGATTGGTGATGAAAGATAAAACGCAAGGGAAGGCAGACTTATCCCACGCTCGGCTTCGCCACAAAAAGCGTCCTTTTGGGATTCTTTGTTGACTAGAAGGTTAAAACGGAACTATAAATACATAAAATAAAGTGATTTTTGTGAGAAAAAAGCAGTTATTGATATAAATATTCGGTGAATTTCTCGCATGATTCGGGACATGGCCGCTGGCGTGCGGCCCACAGAGCCGGCGCAAGGATGGGCAACGGTTGACGAGTCACGATAAGTTCGAAAGCGCACCCGAGGCATCGGCGTTGGGCGAGGCAGGCCTGATTGCGGCGGTACTACGCATTAGCGCGAGTCTTGATCTGGAGAACGTCCTGCGAGAGGTGGTGGAAAGTGCCCGCACGCTCACCGGGGCGCGCTACGGCGCCATCGCCACCATCGACGAGGCCGGCCGGCCCCAGGACTTCGTCACCTCCGGCTTCACCGACGAGGAGCACCGGGCCATGGCGGAATGGCCCGATGGGCCGAAGCTCTTCGAGTTCTTTCGCGACCTTGACGGGCCGCTCCGCATCCCCGACGTGCCCGCCTATGTCCGCTCGCTCGGCTTCGCCAGCGACCGCTTGCCGTCAAAGACCTTCCAAGGCACGCCGATGCGCCATCACGGCGTCCACGTCGGCAATTTCTATCTGGTCGAGAAAGAAGGCGGGGCGGCGTTCACGGACCGAGACGAGGAGGTGTTGCTGTTGTTTGGGGCGCAGGCGGCTGCGGCGATCGCCCATGCGCGCGCGTACCGCGACGAGCGACGCGCCCGCGCCGGCCTGCACGCCCTGGTGGAGACCTCACCGGTGGGGGTGGTCGTGTTCGATGCCCCGACCGGCCATCTGGTCTCCCTGAACCACGAGGCAAGGCGGATCGTCGAGGCGTTGCGCCTGCCAGGGCGCCCTGTCGAAGATCTGCTGGAGGTGCTCACCGCGCGGCTCGCCGACGGCCGCGAGGTCACCCTCGACCATCTGAAGCGTGCCGAGCCGCTGCGTGCCGCAGAGGTTGAGTTCTCCGTCCCCGACGGGCGCCACGTGTCGGTGCTGGTCAACGCAACCCCGATCCAGACCGAGGACGGGGCGGTGGCGTCGGTCGTGGTCACGATGCAGGATCTGGCCCCGTTCGAGGAGTGGGAGCGGATGCGGACCGAGTTCCTCAGCATGGTGAGCCACGAACTGCGCGCCCCGTTGACCGCCATCAAAGGCTCGTCCGCCACGGTGCTCGGGCCCGCGCGGGCGCTGGATCCCACCGAGGTGCGCCAGTTCTTCCGCATCATCGACGAGCAGGCCGATCACATGGACCGTCTGATAGCGACCTGCTTGATGCCGGACGCATTGAAGCGGGCACGCTCTCGGTGTCGCCCGAGTCCTCGGAGGTGGCCAGCTTGGTGGACCAGGCGCGGACCACGTTCCTGTCCGGTGGGTCCGGCTCATAGCCCAACGCGGCCAGAAGTTCCTGTGCCTCTCGAATGAATGTCGGCGGGGGTGGCCCGGCCGGTTTTCTCGTCGAGGCCGGTTGCGGCCGCCAGGCCGCTGCCTGTTCTTGCGCCTTGGCTATGTGTTCAGAGGACATGCGCCCAGCCAGCGCGTCCCGCTCGATGGCTGCTTTCGCTTCACCCCGGCTTGCCGCCAGGCTGAACCACAGATGCGCGTGCACGTAATTCTGCGGGACCCCCAACCCCTGCACGTACAGACGCCCCAAGGACAGCGTCGCCGGCATTCGCCGCGGCCTGCCACTCGCGCAACGCCTCGCTATGCCGCCCGGCCTCCCACGCCCGTTGTCCTTCCTCATAATCTGCGTGTATCGCTTCACGCCCGCCTAGCGCCACAACGACCAGTACGACCCCGAACAACCACCGCCTCATGCCCCCCCTCCCTGTTGACTCGGATCAACGTGTCCATCCGTCCACGCATGATTGAACACTGATCATTCTGTTGTCTCAGCATTGCCATATCAATGTGGATGCAGGGTGGCCCACGGTCACGGCCTGAAACAGTTCTTGTGCCACGTAAGAGAGCGACTCAGCCTGCCCCCAACCTCATCGGGCCATCACATGCCTGAGACGCCCCGATATGTGAGGCGACTGTCGCGGCTGACGTCGCCGACATGGCCCCCGGCGCAGACTCGATTCCCAAAGCGAGTCAGGTGGACTGGTGCGCCCCAGCGAACCGACCGCCGATGCGGTTCACGTGCATCGACAGATGCGACGTGAACGAGCCCGGCACCATCGGCCCCAGACGATGTGACGGGCGACCGAAAGACCAACGGGTCTGCCCCCAGGCAGAGCCGACGGGAGGCTGAGCCCCAGCGACGCCTCCCTGTTTGGTCTGCTGCGCTGTCACGGGCCACGGGAGTGAGCCGTGACCAACCCCCAGAAATTCAAGCCGCGTCCAGCGGCGAAAGTCCGAGTCAACAAACGAGGGCGCTTCTGGGGGTTGGTCACGGCTGACGACCCCTCGTCCAAGCCGGGACAGCGCAGCGGGTGAATGGCCCACGTCGCCGGCGTCCAGCGGGCGACGTGGAGCCAGAGGGGGCACCCCTCGTCGGGGCCTGGCGCTCCCAGGCCGCGACGGTGAATTGGCCAAAAAGCGTTGTGCAAACGCGCACTTGGCCAAGAGGCGACGCCTCGGCAGGGCCGCGGCGTTCCCGCCGCCCTGCCCTCCCAGGACCCGGTCATGGCCCCGCCCGGTCTCTCGTGCAGCCACCGCTGTTTCTCGCGTCTTTCACCGTTCAATTCACCCCTGCATTGACCCCTTGATTCACCGCTCATTGTCGGGAGGGGTGAATTGAACGGTTCATTGAGCGGCTAATTGATGGGTTCAGCCGGAAGGAAGAACGTGAGAAAACCAAGGCGTTGAAGCGGCTAGGTCGCGTGCCATGGGAACGAACTGTCGCCGCGACGTGACGGCCGCTCGTCCAGGGAACTTGCGCTTCAGAGCCAAGGAACAGCCGGCCGCGGATCCCAGAGAACGACGCAGTCGGTTCAGGAGCAGGCGGAGGAGACACAGCCTAGGAACGGAACGCCTCTGGGCGAAAGCCACGGGCCAGGCGACTGCGTGTCTGCTCTCAAGCAAGCGATCATGGCCACACCCATGCATCGTGGTGCCCCACCCGGCACGTCAGCTTGAGACAGCACGCCCATGGAGGAGGGCCCCCTTCCCGGCAGACGCGACGCCCGCCGTGAGTCCGGTGGGTGTGATTGACGGGAGCGAGGCCTGAGAGACCGTGTGGCCTGTCGCGAGCCGGCATCATGACGCGCTCCGCACAGTGGCCAGACCCAAGAGAGAGGAGAGGCTGGCGGCAGCTCTGCGCATCGCGCTTGTTCCCACCGCCGTCTCCTTCCTCATCCGGCGGCTGACTATAAGCAACCAGCACGTGTGGGAACCCCGGCACAGCCCGGGCTGGGGTAGAGCGGGTCCGATCCGGTCGCCTCTTTTCTCTTGACCCTCTCCCCATTACTTGTTACGGTTTTCCTGTCGCATTCTCCAGGAGACCCTTTGTCGGGTCTCCTGCCAATACAAGAGCCTGATCTGGGATCGCGGTTTGCTCCCGCGCTCGCCAGATTGTTTCACCCACGGTAAATACGCAGGATCTTCCAATTCCTGGAGGATGCGACAAGGCCCGACCTATGCGTCGTGCACGCTTCTCCAGTAAGAGGGATTGATGCGTCCTAGCGTTGCTGACACTCACGGGTTGATCGAATGCGTCCCCACCCATTCCGGGCAGGAATCGGAGTACGTCTACGCTTCGAGACGGTCACCATGTGACCATCCAGCCGGAGTTCTCGGTCCCACGGACTGTAGCCTCCCCTCCGCATGTCGTTTGACCGCACAGCACCACGCACTCGCTATTCACCCATTCCAGCAGAAGGAGTTGACCTAATGTTCACCACCGCAACCCCCAGTTCTCGCCGAGGGCTCTGCTGGATCCCGGTTCTTCTCTTCGCCGTGATCCTCCCCTTCGTCGCCCTCCTCCACGGCTGCGCCGCCGTGCATACGTCCATCGCCAAAGCAAATCTCGACGTGCAAACCAAAATGAGTGATGCCGTCTTTCTCGACCCGGTCCGGAAAGACAAACGGACCATCTTTGTCCAAGTCCGGAACACCTCCGATAAACCCAACTTCGATCTGGAGCAGCCCATCAAGGCCGCGATCGCGGCCAAGGGCTACCGGATCATGGACGATCCGGACAGGGCCCACTTCAAACTGCAAGCCCAAATTCTCAGCGTCGCGAAGACGGATCCCTCCGCGGCCGCTAATGCCCTCAGTGCCGGATACGGCGGGGCCCTCGGTGGCGCGGCCGTCGGTGGGACGATCGGCGGAATGGTCGACGGCTTACGTGGAGCCGGGATCGGCGCCGGGGCCGGCGCCCTTGCCGGCGGCCTCGCCGGCACGATTGCCAATGCCATGGTGAAAGACGTGACCTTCGTGGCCATCACCGACGTCCAGATCTCGCAAAAGACGAAATCGGGCGTCTCCGGCACCACCAAGACGAAGGTCGATATCGCCCAGGGCACCGGCACACAAGTCGAACAATCGTTTAATGAAGTTTCGAAAGAAAAGAAGTACCGCACTCGGGTTATGAGTACGGCGAATCAGGTGAATTTGGAATACGCCGAGGCCGCGCCGAAATTAAATGCCGGCCTGACGCGCGTCCTGGCCGGCCTGTTCTGATGACGGTGCAATCCGGGGCCTGGATTGGAAGGCCAGGCCTTGGTTGGGGAAGGAAAAGTCATGAACTACTCGCGTAAGTGTGATAAAGACCTGGCCGTCAAGCGCCTGATCGAGACGGGTCTCGCGGCTCCCGCAGCCGAAGCCGTCATTGAGGAGTGCAGACTCCTCCAAGTGGGCGTCCCGTTGGACCAAGCGGCGTCTCGCAACCGCTTGACTGGTGCGGGCTTCGCTCGGCCCGTCGCCGACGCCATCGTCGAAACACTGGCGGCCGCCTCGCCCTTCATCCACGGCGCGCAGCCGGCGCGGGCGGCCCTCACTGAGCCATGAAAAGACAGAAGCGAACAGGCCCAAACCAAGCAGCCCCGCCACGTGAGCGGACCTCCAGCGCCTGAGAGTCTCGCTCGAGGACTTCACGCTCGATCATCAGATTGATGGCCGGGACGCTCCAGCGAAACGAACTTGTGGGGGGGGGCGTCCGGTGGGAATGCCGGCCGGCCGATTCGATCTTGACGGGCTGTGGGGTCCTTGGTAGGTTGACTTCTAGCGGGACATCCCGGATGCCCGTGTTCGCGCGAGGGGCTCCCACCTGTCCTGGAGCGCCTCATGATGGGTCAGAGGGCTTTCTTTTTTTCGGCGGACCGTACCCCAGGTCGCCGGCAACAGCAAGAGGAATCCACATGCTACCCGCTTGGTGGAACTGGAAACTCACCCTCGCCTATATCTTCCTCGCCGCCGCCACGGTGCTCCTCGCCGTGACAATCCACACGGAGCGCGAGGAGGCAATCGAGCGGCTCAAGATGAAGCTTGAGGCCCGGCTCGGCGCGCTCGAGCGCACAGTGGCCGATCTGCAAGACACCACGGCCACGAGGTGAGGGAATTGCGGAGGAGGTGAAGCCACCGATCCGGCCGGTCCTCCGCTCGCAGCCTCGTAGGGATACACCATGAACCCGCCCCCCCCTGACATCTCCCTCGGCACGCTCATTGGGCTCCTCATCGGCTTGGTCTTGACCATCAAGATCATCGGCGCGATCGGGTTCTGGTGGCTGTCCTACATCTTCGGGAACAAGTTGGCCGACTTGCTTGAGCGCGAGGACGACCACAACCCGCACCGGCCCGGTCGAATCCAATCGAGGGACTCATGACGACCTGGACCCTGGCCCACACCGTCGTCGTCCTCTTAATCGTCGCCTCCCTCATCGCCGCGCTCGTCGGGCTGATCAAATTTCTTGTGGCCTGGTACTTCGCGTTCCACTTCGTGAAACGCTACAGGCGCTTGCCGGCCCACCTGCGGCCACCCGGCTGGCCACCCACGAACCTGTAAGGCTCCCACGATCGCATGAGACCATTAGGGCCAGCAACACAACGCGATTGGGAGGCCACAGGATTGGGCATCTTCTGCGCCGTGGCATGTGGGGTGCCGCTGGCCGTGTTCCTGTTCTTCGAAACGCCTGCGCTGCTCCTGGTGATCCCCTTAGGCGTCGTGTGTGCCGCCGTGTGGTTGCTGGCACGGCCGCCAATGCGCGACTTGGCCGCAGCAGTCCAGGCGCTAGTGCCGCCGATCGCGTCGACGGTCTCACGACCGCCGCCCGCGATCCAGGCCGTCCCTGTCCCGGCGGAGTTCCAGGATCTTCCGGAAAAGGATGAAGCGGCCACGGCGGAAAAACGCCGACGCCGCCAAACCCGGGGCTTCGACGACCCCTCCTAACTCGAACAGGCAGCGAACCGTTGCGCGGTGGATCCTCGCGGGCACGCAGCCGTGGGTCCGCGACATCCACGGCGTCCACGAGGAGTGGCGCGCCTAGGCCGCTCGGTCAGGGTTCCGCTCACAGTAGACAAAGACGCTAGCCCCTAAGTCGCTGAGCACGCCCGATCTTCCGCGTGACAGACCGACGCTTATTTCCTCTATCCTGCTTTCTTTACGGGGCGGCCAGGGTGTGGGGGTACGGCTCGTGCAGGAAACGAAAGACGCGGCGCAAATTCGTGACGGAGTCCGGCTTGAAATGACTGCCGGTGAACGTCATCTTCGCGGACTTGCGATTGAACTTGTACTCGGGCCACTCCGGGGCCGCGAAGAGCGTCTGATAATACGAGCAATCAGACTCCCGGTCAAAGAGGTAGTAGACGCCACTGTAGTGTCGGTTGATGATGGCCCGGGCATGGGTGAGCAAGGAAATATAAATGCGCTTGCGTGCCTTCCGGGAGCGTTCATACTCGAGCGCCACCCAATACCCGTTCGGTGCATGCAAGAGGGCGTCCGGTTTTTCAAACTGCTCCGGAATAGTGATGTGTTGATCCCAGATGACTTCGTCATAGCGATCCAGGCGAGTGAGGATGGCCGCTTGCACGGCGAGGTCATGCAGGATGTGAGCGTGGCGTTCAAGACGATGGGGGTGCGTCATGGCTTTGGAGGTATCCCGGCGGGCGAGATCCAGAGCTCCGACTCCGGTCCTGGTGAGCATAAAGAAACGCTGCGGTCCGGTATAGTCATTGAAGAATTCATGGACGATGCCCTTTCGCTTCAAGGAGCGGAAAAACGGATAGGCATTGGCCGGAGTGCTTTCGATGCGACGGACAAGTAATTCGTAGGAAGAGAAGCCGAATTCGAGCAGCCAGTCCAGCACCAAGCGACGTTTTTCATGATAGATGGCCTGCGGATAGGTCAGGGTGGGGTCACGGTGCTCTATGCGCATGAGATGACCTCCTTTCCTCGGGGCTGAGACCCCCTGAGGCCTCAGGATTCCTGCGATGAGTCCTGTTCCTCGCCGCAGGCCGCAGACGGACGCTCGCGAGAAGCCGGATCTATGGCCTCAGGGGGTCGAGCCGAGTTGGGAGCCGGCGTGACCGCGTTTTCCAGGGTGAAGACAAAGCATTGGCGTAACTTGGGAACAGTGTCTGGGTTGAAGGTGGTGTTGCGCGCGGTGATCTTGCTTGTCTTGCGGTTGTAATCGTATTCGGGCCAGTGACCTTCCCCCCAATTTAGGTCCAAGTCGAAAGTGAGGCAATGACCGAATTATAGCCCTCGGGATGGCTGGGGGAAAGTGGGCCATTTGCCGTTTTTGTCAAGCTTGCCGAGCGACCGGCTTTGTCCACGTCACGTTCGCCTGCCAGACGAAACTCTTCCGGACTGAGAAACCCTAGCGAACTGTGGGGCCGGACGGTGTTATAGTGGAGGCGCCACGCTTCGATACGACGCCGGGCCTCGGCCAAATCAACGAACCATTGTTCATTCAGGCAGGCATCCCGGAATTTGCCGTTAAAACTCTCTACGAAGGCATTCTGACACGGCTTCCCCGGCTGGATGAAGCGCAGGCGCACCCCCGTGCGTTGGGCCCACAAGCACAGCGCCTTGCTCGTGAATTCCGGTCCGTTATCCAGCACGATCGCTACGGGCCGAGCCCGCTGGACAGCCAGGTGATCCAAGAGCCGACTGACTCGCTCTCCAGAGATCGAAACGTCCACGAGCTGGCCGATACATTCCCGGCTGTAATCGTCCACGACGTTCAAAATGCGGAAGCGCCGCCCTGTGGCCAATTGATCCGACATGAAGTCCATCGACCAGCGCTGATTCGGGCCGTCTAGATGCGGGAACGGCCCACGGTCACGGGCCGGGAGACGTTTACGCCGCTTGCGCCGGACCTGCAGACGCTCTTCGCGATACAGCCGATACGTCTTCTTCGCGTTCACCACCAAGCCCTCCCGTTTGAGTAACTCATGCAACAGCTTGTAGCCATAGCGCGGAAACGCCGCCGCCAGTTCGCACAGCCGGACCCGGAGGGCGGCTGCGTCGGGACGGCCGGACTGATGGCGCACTACCGAGCGGTGGATGCCTACCAAGTGACAGGCCCGCCGCTGACTCATCAGCCCCAGCGTGACCAGATGAGCCACCGCTTGGCGCCGTGCCGCGGGCCTTACCAGTTTTTTGACAGGAGTTCCTTGAGCGCCGCCTGATCCAGGTGCGCGTCGGCCAACAGCTGCTTCAACTGCCGATTCTCGGCCTCAAGCTGCTTCAGCCGTGTGACGTCGGAGACCCGCAGGCCCCCATACTTGGCTCGCCACCGATAGAACGTTTGCTCGGTGATCCCATGTTTCCGGCAGAGGTCTTGTTTCTTGACCCCGGCCTCGGCTTCTTGTAACACCCCGATGATCTGGGCTTCGCTGAATCGTTTCCGCTTCATGATGAGTCCTCCTGGGTTGCTGTACCAGAAAACTCACCCTCGAAGTGGACCGTTTTATGGGGGGAAGGTCAAAGGCAAACTTCCAGCCGACATTATGTGTTACACCATGTTATTGAGTAGATGACTCATAGCAGGTGTGCTGCATAGTCATTCACTCAGAATAACAGAGCATCAACTTGTGATTGCTTACGCGAAGTATCAACCTGATTCCGAAGACGGAATCACTGCGCGTCCCCAGTCTTTGGGGACTTGCGATTGAAACTTTGTTTCTTTTGTTTCGATAAGTATTTGTATAAATAGCCATAGGAATCACAAAGGACTAGTAGGCTATGGCATATGCAGATGCGAACCTGAGGGAATACCCGAAGGGTAGCATATTTTGAGAAAAATATCTAGGTGTAATACCCTAGTCAGTTGTACGTTATACTTGAAGTTTTATCCGATCTACTTGAAGTTTGGTGCATAAGTAGTTGACTCTATTACGTATTTTCACTATTCCTCTATTGGCCTATTTAAAGTTCCGTAATTTATCCTCTGCCTCTAGTATTGATGCTATGGTTTTGACGATGGAGATATATTGCTCATCTGGTATAGGATTATAAGCGATGTCTCCTAAAAGGTGTCTTGCTTCTCTTAAATGTTCCAGTGCTTGTTTTCTTTGCTCGTTTGTCATAAAACCTCCTTCGGTTTAGGTTAGTGAAGATTCACCACCTTGGCTAACGTCTTCCCTTGCAAGAAGTCACTCCATCGTTGCATGACTTCCTTCCTCTGCTCCAATAAATCAGACCGCAAATAGGCTGCATCAAGACCCTGTAATTTATGGCCTAGGGCTGCCTCTGATACCGCCCTAGCAATTCCCTTTTCTTCGCACCATGTTTTGAAACAGGCTCGACTAATGGCATGAGGTACAGCCGGAATCCCGTTATCCTTGACGGCCTTACTAATTGTTGCGTCACTCATGACGCCTCCCCGCTTTGCCGGAAAGATCAATCCGGTATCTCCAAAATACTCTTTCGATGCTTCCAGGATTTCTAGCGCACGAGAAGACAGAGGGATACATAATGATTCCCCTGTTTTGGTTCGTGGCCCAGGTAGGTTCCAATGATTCTTTTCCATATCAATCTCGGACCAGTCCGCTTTTCGTACCTCTTGACTTCGTGTAGCAGTCAATATCAAAAACTCAAACGCTAACTTGGTAGATATGAAAGCCGTGCTATCACGAATCATTTGAATAGCTGCTCCGACTTCTTCATAGGGAATAGTTTTGAAATGGCCTTTCAACTTTGTCGCGTTCGGTAGGTGTCTTGTCGATATAGAGTCTACCGGATTGTCGGAACGGAAACCTTTCGTTTTAGCCCGTTCTAAGACAGCCCCAATGCGCCGTTTCACCTTCTGGCCCATTTCATGCTTGGTAGTCCACAACTTTTCGACTATTCCTAACACGTCATTACTTGTAATTGCGTCTACCTCCTTATGCATGATTCCCTCGGCATGTTGCTCTAAACATGCCCTCCAATGTTTTTCTGTCTTCCCTCCGTCTTTCCAGGTAGGCCGATTAATCTTAATGACTTCTTCAAGTAACTCTGAAAATGTCGGAACCTCTTCTATCTTTTCCTTCAAGATAGGTTCGCCCCTGTATACCTTGCGCCGATTATCAAAGGCTTTCTCCCGTGCTTCCTCAATGGAAACTATCGGCCACGGACCCAAGCCAAGATCACGCCTCCGTCCCTTAATCACCAACCTTTGAATCCAGCTTTTTGAACCACTTGGGGAAACGCGCAAATATAATGTGCGATCATCCCGTTTCATTCCCCTAGTGAGCTTTTCAATCTTCAACTTCGTAAGACCCATAATTCCTCCCTCGAACATGTTAGATAAAGAATCACCTAGCTTCTATCCTAACATTTATCCCCACATTATGCAAGAAAATTTCTCAAAATTCGTGTCTGTGAATTGACAGGCAGAGAGGGGGAAATAGAACGATATGCTATTGACAAATTTTAATAAATGCCTATGTTTATTGATATTTGTTAGATATTACGTAGGGCTGTTTGCGGGATAGGGTGCGGTAGGACGGGGAATTCGCAGGAGTCTATTTTGAGAATGTGGTGCTGGAGGCCGGACTTGAACCGGCACGCTTCTTGCGAAGCACGGGATTTTAAGTCCCGGGTGTCTGCCTGTTTCACCACTCCAGCACAGGGAATTTACTCTATCATCACACTACTGGAGTGGCAAGAATGCGCGCGCGTGCCGCAGTCTTCACCGGTCCAGCACGCTCTTTTGATACCACGCCCAAAACAGACTGATCCCTTCGCGCACCGACACTTCCGGATCATACCCCAATAACTCTCGCGCCTTGGAAATATCGGCACAGGTCGAGACGATGTCGGCCTCCGGCATGGGAACGGAAACGACGTTGGCCTTTTGTCCGACGCATTCTTCAATCACGTGAACAAACTCTGCCAATGAAAGAGGCTCTCCTCGTCCGAGATTGATGACTTCGTAACCAAATGGCCGGTCGACGGCACTGACCACGCCCTGGACGATATCGTTCACAAACGTCCAGTCCCGGTGCATGTTGCCCGAGTTATAGAGCGGGACTTCATGCCCGAAAAAGATATTGTCCAGCACCTTGTAGGCCATCATATCCGGACGTCCTCTAGGCCCGTACACCGTGAAAAACCTGACGGCCGTAAACGGCAACCCATACACGTGATGATACGAATAGCCCAACAATTCCCCGGCTTTCTTGCTGGCGGCATACGGCGCCAGCGGGCGGTCGCAGGGATCGTTTTCCTGAAATGGGATGACTTGCGTATTGCCGTACACGGATGAGGTGGAAGCAAACACGAAGGTGGGGAACGAGGCACGCCGGACCTGTCTCCCAATCCTTCCGACGGCGGCATCCAGCAAATTGAGCGTACCGTTGATATTCACGTCGCAGTAGAGATGGGGATTCTCAATCGAAACTCGAACGCCGGCCATCGCCGCCAGGTGGACTATTCCATCAATCGCATGGGATGAGAAAATCTCCTCGACGGTTTGCCGGTTTCGAATGTCACCCTGGATAAACGTAAAGGGTTCTCCGGAGCCGCTTTGACGCAAGGCCTGGCGGACTTCGTCCAAATTGGCGCGTTTCCTGGCGGGCTCATAATAGTCGTTGAGGTTATCCAGACCCACGACTAGATCGCCTCTGGTCGCCAACGCCTGGACGGTGTGGCTTCCGATAAACCCCGCTGCCCCCGTCACCAATATGGTTCTACTCAAGCCTCCTCTCCCTTCCGTCATGCAAGAGTATCTGTGTTTCCAGTCAAGCCTTTTTTACGATGCCGGCGTCCCCTCGGCGACCCACGGTGTTCCCCGGTGCGCAATCGCATGCAGCCGCAACAGCAGCTTCCGCATGACTGCCACCAACGCCACTTTGCCCGGCTTGCCGCGCCGCCGTAACCGCTGATAAAACTGCCCCAGATCCGTGTGCGTGCGGATCACCGACAAGGCGGCCATGTAGAGGGCGCGGCGCACCAGCCCCCGGCCGCCGCGAATGGCCCGATACCCCCGATGGCTCCCACTGTCCTGCGCCCACGGCACCACGCCGACCAAGGCCGTCAGCGCCTTCCCCGAGCCCTGGCCCAATTCCGGCACATAGGCCAGCAACGTCGCTGCCGTGAGCACCCCCACCCCGCGCACACTCTGATACAAGGCCGCGCGCTCGGCCAACTCCGGCCGGGCTTGGATGGCCTGCTGGTACTCCTCCTCCAGTTGCTTCAACTCTTTGTCCAACCACGCCAGATGCCGCTGACACGATTTTTTGACCCGGCCCTGCAACCCTTTCTCCAAGCGATTCTGTTCCTGGGTCCGTTGATCGAGCAGTTGCTGCCGCCGCCCCAGTAGCGCCCGCACCTCCGCACTGGCCTCCTCTTGCGCGGCTTCCACCGGGAGTTCCAACACCTCGCCATAGTGGGCCAGGATCTGCGCATCCAGCGGATCGGTCTTGGCGCCCTGCCCCACGGCCCGGGCAAACGCCCGCACCTTCGTCGGATGCGCCACCGCCACGGTCAGGGCGGTAGGCCGGACCCGCTGCACCAGCAAGTGTTCGTACCCCCCGGTGGCTTCACACACCACTTGGGTGACCGCTTGCTCCCGCACCCACGCCAGCAATGCCGTGATCCCGACGCCCGTGTTGGCAAAGCGGCGGACCGGCCCACGCGCCACGGACACCACTAAGTCTTGTTTCCCCACATCAATCCCTGCCACGAGTTTGTTCATGTCCCTCTCCCTGCTGCGGATGAATGGCGTTTGTTCTCCCCACTTGTCATGCGGGGCTGTGAGCCCCCTGTATCTGTTCGGAGCGACAAACTGGCATGAGGGGTGTCCTACTCTCGCACGGTGCCACCCTAGGGCTCACCTTATGACAAGCGACGCGCCCCTCACGCCCACCTCACAAATTGGCCAATTTGCGAGGTGAAAGCAACATACAAATGACGTAACGTTCAAAACGACGTTCTTTATATTGTGTGATGTTATACCCATGGGTACAATGCTGCATTCCTTAAACACCGTATGAGCACGCTTCCCACGACAGAAGTGACGGAAGTCACGGAACAGGAAACCGATCTGGGCGCCGGCCGGGACTTTGAAGCCGAAGTAATCGTTTATAATTGCGATTGTCACACGTATCAACAGGTCATCGACCTGTTTTGCCGGCATATTCCCGGTATGACTTCATCCAAAGCCTTTGAATTGGCTTGGCGGATCGACCATCAGGGAAACGCCCAGGTCTACCAGGGGACGCAAAAAACGGCTGAAAAAATCGCCCAGAAACTTGCAGCCGGCGGGTTACGAGTGGCCGTTCGCTAAACAATTGTTACTCGCGTCGCATGCTCGTGCGACGACCGGTTTCGTTTTCCCTGCATGCAAAATGAGCTGTGCTCTGTTGGAGGTTGATCAAACTCTTCGATCAACGAGACCGTTTCGCTTTCTTGACTGGTGCGGAAGTTGCCTTTCTCGGCGCCTTGGTTCTTGCCTTCACTTTGGTTGGGGCCTTCGCCTTGGATTTCGCCGGAGTGCGAAGCTGCACCAGCGGCTTGGAGGCGGGTTTGCGGGTGCTCCCCTTTTTCACCACGCTTTTCTTCGCCACACCTTTAGAAGAAACCTCGCGCGAAACCTTTTTCCGGGCAGGTTGTGCCGTTTTTGCTTTGCGAACGGGTTTAGGACGCTTGGTCTGAATTTTAGGAGAAACTTTTGGTTTCGATCGAGCCGGCTTCGATGATGAAGCTTTGGCCTTCGAAGCCGCGGGACGCGTAGCTTTCGCTGCGACTTTAGGTTGTTTTGCCGCAACTTTAGGTTTTTTGACAGGCTTTGCCTTGGAAGAAGAATTCGTTTCCTTAGGCTTGGGAGGACTCAGAACCGGAAGCGATTTGCGAATCTTCAGAGATTTGAGACTATCACCGCTGTACACCCGGACCTGATACAACTCCATGAGTTGATTGACTGCCTTTTGGTCCCCTTTCCGTGCCAGCGCCAGCAAGTGCCGGCGCTGATTCATTTCCTCTTCCTCGGTATGGGATGTGACTCGTCTTTCCATATCTGTGCCCTACGGTATCCTCACAACACGATCTTTTGCATGAGACATCGAGAAAACACGTCGATGACGGTTCCAGATATGGCTACGGCTACTTCTTATTACTGAAGACCGCGGCATCACACGAAAAATACTTCAATTGTTTGAGGGGAATGATGATGACCTCCTTGGGAGTGTCAATTTCCAGGATTTCCATATCATCGCTGATCGTATGACGAAGAGCGTCACTGACCATGAGTTCCTGGTTATCGGTAAACACCACTTTGACCCAATACTGCACAATGGACTCCTTTCTTCTCTTCGCGCCCGCTTGAATGGTACGTTACCAGGACGGTTCTCCGTCACGTGCCTTGCCGACACGATCACGTCACAGTCCGCTTCACAGTCCGAGACGGAGCAGATGATTCTCGCGAGACAATAGCCTGTTGTCGTAACTCCTGACAACGAAGCGTCGCCGCTTCAACGGCGCTGATCACCGTTCCCCGCAGTTGTCCTTTTTCGAGCCGGTGCAATCCGGCAATGGTCGTCCCGCCGGGGGAAGCCACCTGATCTTTTAACGCTCCGGGATGGGCCTTCGTCTCGACGACCATCTTTGCCGCACCCAACACCGTTTGTGCCGCCAGGAGTTGGGCATGAGCGCGGGACAGCCCCATTTTCACGCCTCCATCGGCCAAGGCCTCGATAAACAGGTACACATATGCCGGTCCGCCTCCGCTCAGACCGGTCACCGCATCCAGGAGGGGTTCATCAACCACAATCACTTCTCCCATGGCCTCAAACACCGCCCGGGCCACCTTCATTTGGTCGTTCGTTACCCCGGGCCCCCTCGCCAGAGCCGTCGCGCCTTCCAGCACCACAGCCGGAGTATTGGGCATGGCCCGGACTACACGAGCCCTGGAATGCAATCCGGAAATGATGGTGGCGATAGACACCCCCGCCGCCACGGTTATAATGAGTTGACCGGAACCGCGAGACAGGTCCAGCCCATCCAGAACTTTATTCATAACTTGAGGTTTTATGGACAACATAATGATATCGCTGGATTCAGCAGCTTCCTGGTTATCGTGAGAGATTCGAACCTTAAAGGTCTTTCGGAAATGCGCCAGCCGTTGGGCATCCACGTCCGTGGCACAAATCTGACCGGCATCGACGATGCCCTTTTTCAACAAACCGGAGACAATGGCTTCTGACATGTTCCCCGCCCCGATGAGAGCTATTTGCTTTTTCTTCAACATGATGTCGGTAAGTATATCTTGGATTGTAAGACCATTCAACTTATTGACCTTGACCGCTCGATTTTTATAAGACATGTTGATTTTTTGCGAAGCGGGAGTATAGTAAAAAGCACGATCAAGTAGCCACCCTCATGGAATGCCAAACCCATGCGAAAGGAGGCTTCTTATGAAAAATTGGCCGATAGTTCTCATAATCTGTACGATCTTCAGCGTTTCAACCGTTTTTGTCCCTCTAAGTTCTGCTCGCCGAACCCACTTGACTCCGGAGCAAAAACAACAGATCCAGAAGGCTCAAACCGTATTCGTGAACGCGCTGGCATTGACCGAAAAAGGACGAACCGACTCCGAACAACTTCAGACTCTCGTCTCGCAGCGGCTCGCGGAAGTCGGATTTTCCGTGACTGCCGATCGCAAACAAGCCCACGACGTCGAATTGAAGGTAAAATGTGAAGAGCGAAAAACGTGGACCGGCACCACCGCAGAAGGAGGCGATGCCGAACTGCTCGATGCCCCGGCGCGGCTCTGGAAAGGGCCGGCATGTCTGTTGACCTATCTGGTCGATGGGAAAAACCTCGGATGGTATAAGGAAGTCCGGACTGCCTTCCAGGATGCCATGGAAGCCGCCAAAGAGGCAGGAGCCAAAGATGCGGGGGATTATGCCCTCACCAAATTGGCCGAACGTGTGGAGCAATACGATTTTCCGGTGCTGTTGGCAGCGGAATGGGGGCAACCCGACCGGCTCATCAAACTGCTGGACACGCCGGATACGCCAAAAATTCGCAAACTGTTTATCCTGTCTACGTTGAGCGAAATAGAAGCCGAAGCGGCACTGCCTCGTTTGACAAAGCTGATGCAAGATAAAGATCTGGCTCAAGAAGCCGTGGAGGCGCTCACCGGCGTGGGAGAAAATTCCATCCCTTTTCTCACCAATTTATTTCAATCTTCAACGCAACCCGAGATTCAAGCCGCAGCCGCCAAGGCCTTGGGTGACGTGGCCGGAAGCAGCGGGAATCCCACGGCGATTCCCCCGCTTCTTGAATACCTGAAAGTCGCCCTGAAGAACTTCAATACCTCTGACGATATTAATTTCCCCGTGTTGACCGAAGTCGTCTGGAGCCTCGGCAAACTGAGAGACGAGAACTCTCTCGAACCCGTGGACGAGTTGAATCAGAAAGTCTGGTTAATCAGAGATAACTCAAAAGAAATGGCAAACCTGCGAGAGGCAGCGAATTGGACGTATAAGCAGCTCGACCTGGATGGACACATCAGTTAACACGCCAAGTCCTGCAACCACGCGTCGCACCGACAATTCGCATCATGCAGGGCATGGTGCCACGAAGCCCGGCCATGAGAGCGCCCTTAAGATAAGAATCCCCCCCTCTTTCCATGCACACCCATTATTCGGTAGTATTCATATCCCAGTCACCGGTTTTCCAGGTTCACCCTGATCCCTGTCAGGAGGATTCATAATGAGATACGTATCGGGAATACTCGTCTGTTTATTGCTTTTAGCGGTCACGACCGAAAGCATGGCACGCCGAACCCACATAACAAACGAGCAAAGGGCACAATTAGCCAAGGTCAACACCATATACCTCAACGTCCTTGCCCTGACGGAAAACGGGCGGGTACCGCCGGCTGATCTGCAGGCAACGGCAAAGGCGCGGTTGGAGGCCATCGGATACAAAGTTGTGACCAATAGAAAAGAACCCCATGACGTGGAATTCCGGGTCAAATGCGAAGAACGAAAACGGTGGACGGGGACAACTCGCTCAGGTGGAGATGCGGAATTAGCCGACGCCCCTGCCAGACTCTGGACGGGACCCGCCTGTCTCTTCAATTATCGCCTCGAGGGCCGGGACTTGGGTTGGTATAAAGAAACACGGACTGATTTCGTGGACGCCTATGCCGCAGCGAAAAAAGCCAAAGCCAAGAGCTCCGGACAGTACGCCTTGGAACAATTGAACCTGAAACTGCAGAAATTCGATTTTCCAATCATGATAGCCACAGAATGGAGACATACCGACCGTTTGGCTCAACTCTTGGAGAACCCGGATACGGATAAACGCCGCAAATTGAGAATACTGGCTACGCTTTCACGGGTTCAATCAAAGCAGGCCTTTTCCCATTTGGTAAAATTGGCCAGAGACGAAAATACCGAGTATGCCGAAGAAGCGATCATCGCCTTGGCCGGACTCGGCAGTTCGGCCACGCCCATACTCACGGATATTTTTGTCACGACAAAGAACTCGAAAATTCAAGCCGCCGCGGCCAAGGGCCTGGGATTGGTCGGCGCTCACTCGGGCGACCCCAACATCACCCCGCCGTTACTCGACTATCTCAACAAGAATTTGGAAGACATGGACGAGTCATCCGACATCGACTTTCCGGTCCTCACCGAGGTCGTCTGGTCGATAGCCAAACTCCGAAACGAAAAATCCATCGAGCCGATCGAACAACTCAACATCAAGATCTGGCTCATCCGGGACACATCGGATGAAATGAGAAAACTGCGGGAAGCCGCCAACGTTGCCACGAAAATGGTGGACCTCGATTATCAGATCATGTAGCCCCTTTTGTGGCGGTCCACTCAGAACGACGATTCCGATAAATGTTCACAGATTTGCTGACAAAATAAGGGCACACCATAATCGTCATCCTTCGACAGACTCAGGACAAGCTCTGAGCCGAGACGCCTGTCCTGAGTGAAGCGAAGGAAAGAATTTCGTCAGTGCAACAACGGAATGCTTGTCATATCAGATCCTTCGCTTCGCTCAGGATGACCTGCGCGGTTACTCTCCTGATACTCGTTGTCGTTATTCCTTCCGGTCCAGCCGAAACAACCGATGTCGAGCGAAAACTCGCGCGGCTCCAGACGCAGGCGGAAGATGCCATGGCTCAAGGCGATCCTCAGGGCGCGGCTATCAGTATTGGACGAGCCGCCTTGCTGGCTTCTCAACTCGGTAAACAAGAAGTGCCTCAAACGGATCAACCGCCTTACCGGCTCATGGTCGATCTGTTTCGAACCCAGGAGCAGGTGTATCGCGCCATGGCACTGTTTCAACAGAGTGGAGAACGGACCCCTGTCTCGTCGGGAATCTGCTCGCTACTCTCCCTAGGCAGGCAACATGCCGCCCGGGCACTGAAGAACCACTCCGTTACGGCCGCGGACCAGGCCGTCCACGAACCCCTTCACCAACAAACCATGGAATGGCTGGACATCGTTCAGGAATTGCAAGAAGACTGGGATTGCAGGTAACAGGCGTCATAAATATAATTCCGTCCTAATTCTATCTTAAATAGAAATCGGGGGGATTTCAGATGGGCGGATCGCCGCACACTCGACTTTTACGTCTGCTGTTCCGCGAACGTATCGCCAATGCTACACTCGTCATCGCTTTGACGGTCGTTGCGGCAACGACGCCGCAAGTCAAGGCGGCCGACTGGGTGCCGTCCGTGGCCGGCAATATTCCCACCGCTCCGGCGGATACGGTGCGCCCCCTTACCGTGATCGACAGGGAAGATATTCAACTGTCGGGGATGAGAAACATCTATGACCTGTTGAATTCGGGATACGGGCGAGGGTACTTCAACAACTTCGGCATCTTCCGGCCGTTCGTGGCCGGATCCAGCCGCGTCGCGGTCCTCATTAACGGGCGCCGCATTTCGGACTCGATCGTCGATCTACACACCCTGCCGATATCGGGTGTCGAACGCATCGAGATCCTGGGGGACAGTGCCGCGGCCTTGCGTGGCGGGCACGCCATCGGCGGCGCGGTCAACATCGTACTCAAACGCGACCTTGAAGGCCTGCAAGTCCAGGCAAGTCCTGCGTGGACGACAAAAGCGGGCGGCGACTTCGGTCAAGGAAGCGTCTTGTGGGGAAGCGATCTGGGACGCGGGCACCTCACGATCGGGGCGGACCTGTTCCGGAGAGAGGAGATCCGCGACAGGGACCGGGGCTACAGCCGCGCTTCGTGGACACCGGGTGGATCGTTCGCCGACACGGCCGGTGTTTCGACGGGCGGCAACACCCTCTTCATCACCACCGACACCGGTGATAACCGAAGAACGGTCGCACGTTCCCTGGGTGACTGCGAGAGCAGCACATACACCGGCGCGCTCACCACACCACGCGGCATCTCCGGGGAAGGCTGCGGCTTTGCTTTTACTGACATCTCGTGGCACCTGCAACCGAATGCTCGCTATGAGCGGGAAAGCCTGTTTCTCAATTTCGATCACCCACTCGGCAAGAACGTGGACCTATACCTTGACTTCCGGGCCGCGTGGGCTGATACCGCAGAGCGCTACGCTCCATCGGTCGGCGACTTCTCCTTCACGCCCTCGGAGGCACTCAAGCAGACATTACGACAGGATCCCGAAATTGACTCACTCCCGGACAAGGTCCGTGTCGCCCATCGATTCGTCGGCCACGGCAATCGTGATTGGCGGACGGACACGGATGAATACGATGTTACACTGGGTTTCCGGGGCCGCTTCTTGGACGATATCAACTATAACACCTACGTTCGGTACTATCGTCACGACGCCGTGGAAATCGGCGATACGTTCGTGAGCGCGACTCTGGCCCAACAAGCCATCGAAGAAGGTCGCTATGACATCGAGAACCCGTTTTCGACGAATCCCGCACATCTGGCAGCCATTCGCGATACCGGACTCATACTGACCCGCGATCAGGTCACGGATCACAAAACGGCCCGCGTATCACTCGACGGTCAGGCGTTCGCACTCGGTGGAGGCAACGTGAAATGGGCCGCGGGCGCCGCGTTCGCCCATGAGGAACAGAGGAACGTTTACGATTATCGGGACGTCGAGAACAGATCCTATCAAGCCTCGGACGTACTCGGGTCCGCCGGCAACTCGTTCTCGGGCGAGCGCCAACGCTGGTCCGCGTTTACGGAAGTGTCCCTCTCCGTGCGCGACGATTGGGATCTTGTCCTCGCGGGACGGCTCGATGAACACGACGACGTGGGTACGGCTTTCTCCCACCAGATCACGAGCCGATACCGCTTGCACAAGTCGCTTGCGCTCCGCGGGTCCTGGAACCGGGCATCCAGGGCACCCGGCCTGAATGCGTTGCACCAACTCCAAGCAACCAGCCATCCATACATTTGCGACAGAAAAACGTTCACCGGCAACCTGGAAGATTGCCCCAGATACCAGGTGGAGCGCACGTTCGGGGGGAATCCGAACCTGAAGCCGGACAACGCCGAGAGTTTCAGCCTCGGGGCCGTGATGAGCCTGGGCCCTTTTTCCTTGAGCGCGGACTGGTTCAGGATCGGACTGTCCGACGTGCCAACCAGATTGTCTGCACAGTCCATCATCGATCTGGAAGCGGAGGGCCGGTTGCCCTCAGGTGTCACGGTTAGACGCGACGGAGATTTCATTGAACTGATCGAAAGCCCGTTGGTCAACGGCGGGGAAAGCGACGTGGCCGGATTCAACGTTCAAGGCAGTATGGACTGGAAAACCGATTGGGCGGACGTGGTCTTTGCCGCCTACTGGTCGCACCTGACCGAAAACGAAGGCCGGGTGGCCGGGGAGGTACAGCCTGGAGACTACCCGCGCAATCGCGTCCATGCGTTGCTTCGCGCAAACAGGGGTAACGTCACCGCGAACTGGAGCGTCATTGCGGTTTCAGGGTATTCAAACGTACTTGAAACCGCACGCTACAAGGCATGGATGGGACACAATCTCACGCTTCAATGGCGGAATGCGTTGGGCGTGAACGGGATGGACCTGGCCGGCGGCATTCTCAATATCGGTAATCGCGGTCCGTCCACGGCCACCCAACAGGAAGTAGACCTTACGCAGGATTCCGCCAGAGGACGTACGTTCTTCCTCACCGCCAAAATCTCGTTTGGCCCGTGAAACGGGCGTCATAATGGGAGAAGCCGCTAACATCTCCCCCCCCACTCCGATCCGGAAATCGACGGAAGGATTGGTTAATGTTCCCTTCACTTAGGCAGACTTCTTCTGCGCGTCAAAATATTCGCGCGTCACCTTGAAAACCATCGGCGCCAGCAACAAAAGGCCCACTAAGTTGGGCACCGCCATCAAACCATTGAGGGTATCGGACAAATTCCAGACGAACGCCACCTTCACGTTGGCAAAACCTAATGCCGCGGCGATCCACAACACGCGGTAAACGATCAGGCTCTTTTCGCTGAATAAGTATTGCCAGCACCGCTCGCCGTAGTAGGACCACCCGAGAATGGTGGTGAACGCAAAGACAGTCAACGCGATAGTCACGATGTATTGTCCACCGACCATGGACGTATGAAAGGCCGTGGACGTGAGGGCCGCGCCGGTCAGGCCCGCACCGTCGTCACCCACGACGGTCCAGGCGCCGGAGGTCAGAATCACCAGCGATGTCATGGTACAGACGATGATGGTATCGATAAAGGTCCCCAGCATGGCGACAATGCCCTGCCGCACGGGGTTATTCGTCTTGGCCGCGGCATGAGCGATGGCGGCGGACCCCAACCCGGACTCGTTGGAAAACACCCCGCGGGCCACCCCGAACCGGACGGCGGCGGCCACGGCCGCCCCGGCAAAACCGCCCGTGGCCGCGGCAGGCGTAAACGCGTATTTGAAAATCAGGGCAATGGCCTGCGGCACTTCGGCGATATTGATGAGAATGACCAGTAGCGCAGACCCGACGTAGAGCACGATCATGGCCGGGACCAGCTTGCCGGCGACTTCGGCGATTCTTCTGATGCCCCCGATGATAACAAACCCCACCAGCGCAGCCACAATGATTCCCGTCACGAACGTGGGCACACTAAAGCTCTTTCCCAGAGCAACCGCCATTGAATTCACCTGTACCGCGTTCCCGATACCAAAAGCAGCCACGGCCCCGAACGCGGCAAAAGCCAGCCCTAACCATTTACCCAACTCGGGGGCAAATGCACCCACGCCGTTACGCAGGTAGTACATCGGACCACCCACGTATTTCCCTTTCTTGTCCACTTCACGATAGGCCACGGCACAGACTGCCTCGGCATACTTGGTAGCCATGCCGAACAACGCGATGAGCCACATATAAAAAATCGCACCGGGCCCGCCGAGGGCGATGGCTGTGGCAACGCCGGCAATGTTTCCGGTCCCGACCGTGGCGGATAATGCCGTCATGAGGGCGTTGAAGGGTTTGACCTCGCCTTTGTCGCCCGGATCGGTTTTTTCAAACAGTAACCTGAAGCCGTAACCGACCTTTCGCCACGGCACAAAGACCAAGCCCAGGGTCAGCAACACACCCGTGCCACCCAAAATACCAAGCATGGGCGGACCCCATGCAAACGCATTAACTTCATTGATGAACGCATTCAACTGTTCCATGGCATCCTCACGACGGGTACAATGCAGGGTTGGCAGGACAAGAAGAAAATAGAGGTTCGCTTGCAACGTTGGCAAAAACTGGCGCATCCTAGCAGAGAAACAGCTACCCGGCCAGCATCATAACATTCATGTTACAAAATCATGCGGCAAAGCCCCATGAGTAGGAGCAACGAAACCGCTCGATGGAAGGTTTTAAGGAATCATTACTAACTGTTTGGAATACCAAAAGGAGAAGAACCCGTGGCGGAAGTCAAAATTCAAGATGGGATACTCAAGGTGAGGGAACTGGACGTTCAGGATCCTCGGGTCGTAAAAATTTTGGAAGAATATCCACCCAACCGTTGGTGTGAAATCACGCGCCGCGCCATTAAGATCGGGCTCGGATATTTGCAGGGAGGAGCCCAGGACTAAAATCTCGCCGTGCAAGACAAAGGCCTCTTCCTTGAAGAAGATGCGAGAAGAGGTGCCAACCCGCACCGTACACCGGAGTACCACCAACATGTCACTGCAAGTCGAAATCGAAGCGACACTGACACCACAAGACCGGCGGCGACTCAAGGAACGTGGCATTTCCCTTCAAACGCTCGAGCACCAACTGACAACGTTTCAACACGGGATTCCCTTTACAAAGCTGAAAAACCCTTGCCGGCTGGACGATGGGATTCGTCCCTTCAGTTCTTTGGATTTGCCCGCCATGACACGAACTTTCGAACGGGCCAAAGCCGCCGGCCGTGTCACAAAGTTTGTGCCGGCTTCGGGAGCCGGCACGCGGATGTTCAAGTTCCTGGAGGTTGTTCGTCTTCGGAGAGAATCCGGCCGTATCGCAGCGGCAGAGCAACGCGAGTTGGAGCACTTCTTTTCCGGTCTTCCGAAGCTTGCCTTTTACCATGACCTGAAAAACACGCTATCAGGTCAGGGGCTCCAACTCGACCAATTGCTTGCTGAGAAAAAGTACCGCCCCGTTGTCGATGCTCTTCTGGATTCCCTGAACTATGCCAAGCTGCCGAAAGGACTGCTCGCATTCCACCGATATACCGACACGACACGGACCCCGATCGAAGAACATCTGGAAGAAGCCGCAAACTATGCCAAAGACGATGAAGGCCGTGCCCGTGTCCATTTCACGGTTTCACCGGCCCATCAACGCGCTGTCCAACAACATATCGAGGAAGCTCGCCGCAAACTTGGCCGACCGGCCGTCACGTGGATCATCGGCTGTTCCGTTCAAAAACCCTCGACGGATACCATAGCCGTTGCCATGGACAACAGTCTCTTCCGCGATTCCGACGGCAATCTCCTGTTTCGACCGGCGGGCCATGGAGCGTTGCTCTCGAATCTTCGCGAACTTCACGGTGACGTCGTGTTCATCAAGAACATCGACAACGTCTTGCCCGATCACCTGAAAGGAACCTCCTCCAAATATAAGGAGATACTTGGGGGCCTGCTCGTCAGTTTGCAAGACACAGTGTTTTCATTTTTGGCTCAACTGGAATCCGACACGGTCTCATCGGCTTCCCTCGAACACATGATGGAATGGGCCCGGGATTCATTTGCGCTGACGTTACCCGATGAGTGGAGCACGCGCACCAATGCACAACAAACACAGTGGCTGTTCAAATGGCTGAACCGGCCCCTCAGAGTCTGCGGCATGGTCCCGAACGTGAACCATCCCGGCGGTGGGCCTTTCTGGGTCGAACAGGACGATGGCACCATCTCGTTGCAAATTGTGGAATCCTCCCAAGTCGATCCCGATTCTCCAACTCAACAAGACATTTTCGCGTCGTCAACCCACTTTAACCCGGTGGATATGGTGTGCGGCATTCGGGACTATCAGGGTAAGCCTTTCAACCTCGAGCAGTTCGTCGATCCCGATGCAGGGTTCATTGCTCAAAAATCCTACGAAGGCAGAGAGTTGAAGGCCTTGGAACTGCCCGGTTTGTGGAACGGAGGTATGGCCAAATGGCATTCCGTGTTTGTCGAGGTGCCACGTGAGACGTTCAATCCGGTCAAAACCATATTGGACCTGCTCTTACCCGAACACCAACCGCCGGAACGTCCCTGAAGAAAGAATCTTGCACCGGCATTCGGACCTGCGCATAATGCATGCATCATCGGCAATGTGCGCGTTTTTCTTCCACGATTGACCCGTTAAGAGGATTCATCCATGGCAGAACAAATTGAAACGTTATTAAAAACGTCGACCGTGTATCACCCAACCGGCAAGACCCTTGAGCAGGCACATATCAAAGATTATGAAACTGCCTACAAAGAGTCCATCGCCGACCCTGAAAGATTTTGGGCAGGAGTGGCCAAGGATTTGGAATGGTTCGCTCCGTGGAACACGGTGCTGGAATGGAATTATCCCTGGGCGAAATGGTTTTTGGGAGGGCGCTGTAATATTTCATATAACTGTTTGGACCGCCACGTGAATTCGTGGCGAAGGAACAAGGTCGCGGTCATTTGGGTGGGAGAGCACAACGAAGAACGGATCTTCACCTATGCCGAGTTGTACCGCCAAGTCAACCGTTGTGCCAATGCCCTCAAAGCCCTCGGCATGAACAAAGGTGACCGCGTCACGATTTATCTTCCGAAAATTCCTGAACAAATCGTGGCCATGCTGGCCTGTGCGCGTCTGGGTCTGATTCATTCCGTGGTGTATTCGGGCTTCAGTGCGCCCGCGCTGGAATCCCGGATCAACGATGCGGAAGCCCGGCTCGTCATCACGGCGGACTATGGGTACGATCGAGGCAAACATGTGCCCCTCAAAACGGTGGTGGACGCCGCAATTGCCAACTGTCCGACCATAGAGAAGACGATTGTGGTGCGACGTGAACAACCCGGTATTGACCTGGACGCCGGCAAAGAACTCGATTGGGAGCAGTGGCTGGACGGACAATCCACAACCTGTGAAGCCGAGCAGCTCGACGCCGAAACCCCGCTCTATTTTCTCTACACTTCAGGTACCACGGGCAAACCCAAAGGCGTGGTGCACGTTCACGGCGGATACATGGTGGGAACCTACATCACCGCCAAATACGTGTTCGATTTGAAGGACGAAGACGTGTATTTTTGCGTCGCCGATCCCGGCTGGGTCACAGGACACAGTTACATCGTGTACGGCCCGCTTCTCAATGGCGCGACAATCCTCACGGCTGAAGGCAAACCCGACTACCCCAACCCGGGCCGTTGGTGGGATCTTATCCAGAAGTATGGGGTGTCGATTTTCTATACCACCCCAACGGCCATCCGCCTCCTTATGAAATACGGTGAAGACTGGCCGGGGAAATATGATCTCTCCACGCTGCGCGTCTTGGGTTCGGTGGGCGAGCCCATCAACCCCGAAGCATGGGAATGGTTTCACCGCGTCACCGGCGGAGATAAACCGATTATGGATACCTGGTGGCAAACGGAAACCGGCGCGATTCTGGTAACTCCCCTCCCCTGTGTGCCCCTCAAACCGGGGTCAGCCACACGTCCGTTTTTAGGAATCGAAGCGGACGTCGTGGATAAAAGCGGAAGGAGTATCGGCACCGGCGGGGGGTTCGCGGTCATCAAGAAACCGTGGCCGTCCATGATGCGGACCATCCACAAAGATCCTGATCGTTACCTGGGGTACTGGAACAACATTCCCGGCTGTTACACCGCAGGCGACGTGTGTCACAAAGATGAAGACGGCTATTTCTGGTTCATGGGCCGGGCCGATGACGTGGTCAAAGTCGCAGGCAATCGTATCGGCACCGCTGAGGTGGAGAGCGCGCTGGTCAGTCACGACGCGGTGGTGGAAGCGGCGGTCATCGGCAAACCGCATAAAACCGCAGGTGAGATGATCAAAGCCTTCGTCATTTTGAAACAGGGGGAAAGCGAAAGCGCGGACCTACTCAAAACACTCAAAACTCACGTCCAAACGGAGTTGGGCAAAATCGCGGTCCCTCGAGAAATAGAAGTCGTGACTTCGCTTCCCAAAACCCGGTCGGGCAAAATCATGCGCCGCGTCCTGAAAGCCAAGGAACTCGGGCAGGATCCCGGAGATATTTCAACGTTGGAAGAATGAACGGAAACCGGAATGATGAAGGGAGGTAGGAGGGGGATATAAAACGCTAGCAGCCTTACATCCTCTATCGAAGCGTCAGGCGGCCTGCCTTTTCGAACAAGGCCGCCTTCTTGAAACCTCTACTCCTGTCGCACAAAATGCCCGCGCCGATTTTGCTTCCAGCAACTCGGTTCGGATTCCGTACAAAACGGTCTTTCTTTCCCATAGCTGACAATGCGAAGCCTGGATTCTTCAACGCCCAAATCCACTAGATAATCCTTCACAGCCTGGGCCCGCCGTTTCCCTAACTCCAGGTTGTACTCCACCGTCCCGCGTTCGTCACAATGACCTTCGATCACCACGCTGGAATCTTTATACGTACCATTGAGGAGTTCGGCATCTTTCTCCAACACGGGTACGGCATCAGGACGAATTGCATATTGATCAAAATCAAAAAAGACGTCGGCCAACCCTGAATCGACTGCTTGAGCCGGCGCGGGCTCAGGCTCGGGCTCTGGTTCGGGCTCTTCAGGAACAAAATCGGACGGCTCAAGTTTGGCGATCTCGGGCTCAGGCGCGGGTGGCACCGGCTTCGGTTCAGGCGCGGGTGGCGCCGGCTTCGGCTCAGGCGCGGGTGGCGCCGGCTTCGGCTCAGGCGCGGGTGGCGCCGGCTTCGGTTCAGGCGCGGGCGGCGCCGGCTTCGGCTCAGGCGCGGGTGGCGCCGGCTTCGGCTCAGGCGCGGGTGGCGCCGGCTTCGGTTCAGGCGCGGGCGGCGCCGGCTTCGGTTCAGGCGCGGGTGGCGCCGGCTTCGGTTCAGGCGCGGGTGGCGCCGGTTTCGGCTCGGGCGCGGGTGGCGCCGGTTTCGGCTCGGGCGCGGGTGGCGCCGGCTTCGGCTCGGGCGCGGGTGGCGCCGGCTTCGGCTCGGGCGCGGGTGGCGCCGGCTTCGGTTCAGGCGCGGGTGGCGCCGGAGTGGGTGCTGGTTTCGAAGCCAAGACATCTGGTTCAGGGGCTGTGGCCACCTCAGCCTTGGCACGTAGATCTTCCGTGCTCATGATTTCGGCATGTCTCGATCCCTCACATGCCGACAACGTCACCAGAAGCAACGCGCCAAAAATAAGGGCAACAAAACCCTTAACCGTTCCCATATTGGAATCTCCTTTCATCACACTTTTTCCTTACCGGCACAAATTGATAGAACCTCCCGAAATTGTCGGTCTTTCATGTCTCGGCGCTTGCTGAAACAGGGATAGTAACAACTGGAAGAAGAGAAAGTTTGAAGTCTATCTCAAGACTGGAAAATTTATTCATTAAAAGATACTCTATCAGACTTGTCAACACAAAAATCAAGCACTATTTCTTATTTCTCCTGTGCGTAGGGTCGCCTTGACGAAGATTTGTCCTGCCAGTATGCTCTTCTACCCTGCCGTACTTGGTATCCCGACACTCGACTTGGTTGACGTTTCATCCTTGAAAATACCTAATTTTTCGTCTTCTGTGGCTTCATGATTGCCGTACAACACGTTTCAAAACACTATGGTCACCATATGGCCCTAGATGACGTGACGTTTCACGTCAAGAATGGCGAAATTTTGGCTTTCCTGGGGCCAAACGGAGCCGGGAAAACCACCACGATGCGCATTTTAGCCTGTTTTATGCCCCAAAGTGAAGGCACGGCAACAGTTGCAGGATTTGATTGTCTGAATCAGCCGATGGACGTCAAACGACATCTCGGCTACTTACCTGAAACACCGCCTCTCTACCCGGAACTCACCGTTGACGAATATTTGACGTTTGTAGGCCGGCTAAAGAGATTAACGCCACAACGCTTGACTGCACGAAGAGCCCACGTGATCGATCAGGTAGGACTGGGCTCCGTACATCACCGCGTGATCGGTCATCTGTCAAAAGGGTATCGCCAGCGTGTCGGTCTGGCGCAAGCCCTGATCCACGATCCGCCCGTGCTGATTCTGGATGAGCCCACCGTAGGGCTCGACCCCAAACAAATCATCGAGATACGTGAACTCATTAAAAGTCTTGCCGGATCACATACCATTATCCTGAGCACCCATATTCTCCCTGAGGCCATGGCCATCTGTGATCGGGTCGTGATTATTCACCAGGGTCGCATTGTCGCGGAGGATGCTCCCAATCGGCTGTCCAGCCGATTGCGCCAATCCGAGAAAATGAGCCTCACCGTCAAACAAGCGGAACCCGAATGGCTGGAACGTCTCCGAACTCTTCCCGGCGTACTCGACGTCCTGCCGACCGACACCCCGAATACCTGTACCATCGACTGTCAACTGGGCCAGGACCTCCGAGAAAAGCTCTCGCAATTTGTCGTTAGCCAGGGGTACGGACTGCTTGAACTCAAACCCCTCTCCCTTTCCCTGGAAGAGGTCTTTCTCCAACTCACGCACCAGGAAGAGGACGCCGGGATGGGTGAACCCGACCACCTCAATGCAGGCGGGCAATCAAGCCGAAGGGAGCAACCGCCTGCATGACGCCGTTCCAAACCATACTCGCGAAAGAATTACGGTGTTTTTTCGTCTCACCCATTTTGTACGTCGTCGGAGCCGTCTTTCTTTTTATCTCCGGCTTGATCGCCCACCTGATGACGGCCAACGCGGGGCAGCAAGCCGTTCGATTTTTGCAGATGCAAAACACCTACGCCCAACTGAACCTGAATGAGTTGGTCTTTCGTTCACTGTTTTACAGTTTGGATTTCGTCCTCATGTTTCTCCTCCCGATTCTGACGATGCGGCTGTTTGCGGAAGAACGGAAATTGCACACGTTTGAACTCCTGCTCACTTCGCCTATCGGAATCAATGAACTGATTTCGGCCAAGTACATCAGCGTGCTCTTCATCTATTTGGGATTGCTCTCCCTGACGAGCCTGACCCCTATCATCCTGTCCTTTCAAAGCAGCTTTCATTGGCATCCCATTCTGACCGGGTACCTCGCCCTGGCGTTCCAAGGCGGCTTGTTCCTTGCCTTCGGCCTCCTGGCCTCCGCCACGACCGAAAATCAGGTAATCGCGGCGTTTTTGAGTTTCGGGATGATCCTGCTCATCTGGTTGCTCGGCGGGCTGGGTTCATTATTGGGCGATACGACGATCGGCAACGTCCTGTCCTATTTGTCCTTCAGCGAACATTATGACCGGCTCGTTCGCGGCCTCCTGGAGGCGAAAGACATTGTGTACTACTTGTCCGGAATCGTGCTGATGTTATTCATTGCGCATCGCGTCGTTGATTCACACCGATGGTCATAAAGCATCTATTACCCATTCTGGGCATTCTGGGAGTCGGAGCCGGAGTTGGCGGGCTGCTCCTTTCCCGAACCGCGGCCCAAAACACGATCGTCCTGTTGGAAGGGATCGCGTTGGTGTGTCTCGTGATCTATCTCGCAGGAAACTGGACACGACTCAAAACGTTTTCAGGCTCACGAGCGACGAGACTCGGATTCAACGGCATTCTGGCCATCCTCCTCATGGCCGGCATCCTGACCATCATCAATTTTTTGGTGATCCGGCACGGCGGCCGGTGGGACTTGTCCGAAACACAAAACTTTTCATTGGCCCCGCAAACCCTGCAAGTGCTCGGGCAACTCGAGCAAGACGTTCGGGTCCTGGTGTTTTCTCATGAGCGAAGTCCCGGATTTCGCACGTATCGCGACCTGTTGGAAGGCTACACCTATACCAACCCGCGAATTTCCGTGACCTACGTCGATCCCGAAAAAGAACCGGGCATGGCTCGCGAATATGAGATTTCCAAAATCGACACGGCCGTCTTTGAAAGCGGCGAGCAGACCATCCACGTCCCCAAACCCAGTGAATCGAACCTGACAAGCGCGTTGATCCGCGTGACGAAAGGAGAAGCCAAGCGCCTCGTGTTTTTGGAAGGGCACGGCGAACGCCAAATCACGGACCAGGAACGCGGCGGGTTGTCATTGGCCAGGCAAAATCTCGAAGCACAAGGGTATCGGGTCGCCCGAGGCTCAATCCGGAAAAACCCGTCCCTGCTCGAGGATACGGACGTCCTCATTATTCCCGGGCCTCGCGAAGCCGTTGAACAAAAAGAATTGACACGCATCACGAACTTCACAGCCGAGGGCGGACGGCTCCTGTTGCTCCTCGACCCGCAAGTTACCAGCGGTCTCGAAGAATGGATTTCGCAATGGGGATTAACACTCGGTCCGGGGATCGTCGTCGATCCCGAGGATCGCGTGGCCCAAGGCAGCCCGACGGCCCTACTCGTCCGTCGCTTCACCAACCATCACATCACCAAAGGCTTTACCTCTCCGATTTTATTGCCCGTGCTGCAACCGGTGTCGTTCGAGTCCCCCCCTGACATCCATCTGGATTTCACGTCTCTGCTACAATCATCGGAACAAAGCTGGGCCGAAACGAACTTCGAGCAGACCACTCCGGAATTTGAAGAAGGTTCCGACGAGAAAGGCCCGTTTTCCCTCGCCGGCGCAGTGGGCCGGAAAAGCACCGGCTCGGACTCGACCCCGGCGATGGTGGTCATCGGCAATTCGGCGTTTGCCAGCAACACCTATTTACAGTTTCCGGGAAACACCGATTTTCTGTCCAATGCCATTGCCTGGTTGGCGGATGAAGACACGTTGATTTCGGTCAGCCCCAAAGAATCGGCGTTCCCGCCGTTTATTCCGAATCCCACCCAGGAACACATGCTGTTCGCCGTGCAAGTCTTTTCGGTGCCGTTCCTGATGCTCTTGTCGGGCCTGACGGTGTGGCGGCGTCGCAGTCGCCTCTGATCCTGCCATGACGCCGTTTCGCACCACGCTTCTCCTGGCCGTCATCTTTGCAATGCTTGGAGTCTACGTCTATACCATCGAAGTTCCCACCATGGAACACGACGTGCTTCAAAAAACCGAGACGCAGCGGCTCCTACCTTTTGATTACCGCGACGTGACGCATCTGGCGTATGCCACGCGAACCGAACGGATCCTGATGAGGCGTGACAAACGCAATCGTTGGCTGATCGTCGAACCGTTGAAAGCCCGAGGCGATGCGCGTGAGATTGAAAGCGTTCTGCGTGCCCTGGAAATCGGCAAGATCTCTCGCGTGATTCAAGAGGAAGGGCAGGAGAAAGAAGCGGCCGTTGAACAATACGGGTTGCGATCCCCGTACGTAACAATAGACCTGACCACGCGGGAGCACACCGAATCATTGGCCCTGGGCAACACGGGTCCCTTATCGTCCACCCTGTACGCTCAACGGGGATCGGATCAAAAAATTCTCCTGACCACGCTCATGGTTGGCGATTTTCGGGCGAAAACTCTAGACACCTTTCGCCTGAAAGACATCCTTTTCTTCGACCGGACGCGCGCCGAACGCATTCAACTGCAAACACCCGGCCAAAGCATCACCCTCCAGCGTGGAGCCGGGTTCCATGGTCCTGTTTCCGAATGGAATTTTACGTCTCCGGTGAACGCCCCGGCCGATAAAACCGCCGTCGGCATTTTGCTGATGACGCTCGATGATCTGACGGCAACGGGATTTATCGATTCACAGGTCGAGAAAGAGGCCCTCCTGAAAAAACTCGACACCCCGTCCTTGACGGCAACCGTTCATACAACACAACGAGGCCATCACGTGGCCTTCTTCAAACCGGTTGCTCCCGGTGAAGAAGCGTACGCCGTCACGTCCTCCACGGATCCCATCTATCGGATACCCGCCCATGTGCTTCAGGATCTGCCGCGTGAAACGTTTCACTTACAGGACAAACGCTTATTCGGCATGGAAATGAGGGAAGTCGCGCTCTTAACCGTCAAAACCAACGACTCGCAATACACCCTGATTCAACAGCACGAGGAATGGTATCTCGAAGGAAAGGAAGCGGAGTCAATCGACCAGCAACAAGTCAAATTGTTCGTCAGCCGTCTCGTTGACCTTCCCGCGGAACTGCCCGTTAGTGAAACGAACGATCATTTGGATCAATACGGTCTGACATTACCCACTATTGAAATCGCAGGCATTGACCAAAAAGGCCGGCCCCGCGGACACCTGACATTGGGAACGCGTGAGAAAGGCTTGGTCTATGCCACTGGAGCCGGCCTACCCGGCATTTACCAAACCCGCTCCCTGATACTCGGGCAGATCCCTTCTCCCGAAACGCTGCTGGTCCAGTAATGCTTACGAAGGATTGGGAGCCATGAAGACGAGCACGCGCAGCCTGGCGCCGGAATGATTGGTGACGGCGTGTTCTTCGCCGGCCGGCGCTAACGTCCCCTGCCCGGATCCCAGGACTTGTTCCTGATCGCCGACGCGAAAGGTGCCGTGTCCCTCCAACACCATGTAGATTTTGTCTTCGTTGGCATGAACGTGCCCTTTCTGCATCTGATCCGGTTCAAAGCAGTAGACGTCGCAAAAGAATCGCGGCGTTTCAAACACGTTATGTTTTTTCATCTTTTCGCTGGAAAATGTCTGAAAATCCGCCAAATTAATGACCTTCATTCTCCCTTGACCTCCCTGCTTACGTATTTGGTTGAATCGTCAATTCAGGCATTGTACCAAAGGCACGCGACGTTCCCAAGTTTGGCCTCAATGGGCTGAATCGGAAATTCATCCGGTTTTGCTCCCTCGAGTTCACTCATGATACCGTGGTAACGGCGTCGCGGGTTTTTGCATTCAGCAAAGGAGCGATAGATGAA